>CAVSKR010000006.1:0-739713 GCA_963728635.1 uncultured Chloroflexia bacterium | reverse complement strand
CCCCAGCGGGCCGGGCCTTGGCGTCGAGGTCGACGAGGCGGTCGTCCGCCGCTATCTGTTCGCGTAGCGACCGCCCCAGAGCGGGGACCCGGGCGCCGCTCGGAGGAGCGGAGCGGCGCCCGGGCTTGTGAAACGTGGCACCGGCGGTGTCAGCCGGCGCCGGGCAGACCCGCGTTCATCACGGGCAGCTCACGTGCGCCATTGGCCCTCGAACCGAAAGCCGCCGGCTTCGTCCGCCCGACCCGCGTGTAGTACTCCTCGGGCACCTGGGTCGGGTCCTTGAACATCTGCCATTGGCATTTCTGCGCAACGCCCGCGGCGGTGTGCTCGGCGTCGTACACGGGCGGGTCGACGACCCGGACCGGGTAGCCGAACCGATCCATCGGCATCTCTTCCATGAGGATGATGCAGTGGGCGCAGTAGAGGCAGACACCCGGTGTGTTGTGGTTCCAGGTATGCGGCTCCTCGGTCACCTTCCAGTCGTACGGCGGCTGCATCCGCGGCGGCGTCCCCTCGATCGAGTCCCCGCGCAGGGTCCGTCCACCTGAGCCGCAGGGGTCGAAGCGGAGGACGAAGCGATCCTCGAGCTCGATCAGCTCCATGTCGCCGGTCCGCTCCGGTCCGACGAGGTGACCGCGCATCGCTTCGCAGGCGACGAGCATGAGGATCTCGAGCGATTCGTCCCACGGGTACTTGTCGACGTCGAACTTCTCGTAGCGCCAGACGAACAGCGGCAGGAGGACCCGGTCGTACATGTCCCGGATCGCGTTCTCCCCCAGCTGCTCCTTGATGAGGGACATCAGCGCGTACGTGTGGTCGACGTCGCGGTCGTGGCACTGACGCCACGTCTCCTTCATGACATCGAGCATTCGTTTGGCTTCGTCGGGCTGCTCGCGGTAGGTCGCGGCGGTGAAGCCCTGGACCTCGGAGAGGAAGCGGTCCCAGTGCTTGCGCGGGTGCCATGCGCTCCCGTCCGGCAGCGTCGCGACGGCGACCGCCTGGTCGTTGCGGGCCTTGATGACCTCGCTGTCCACGCCGCCATCGCGCAGGAACCCGTTCAGGTCCCCGATCCACTGGCGATAGAGGGTGAAGCACACGTTCGCTTCGTCGACGAAGTATCTGCCGAGGGTGGCGGCTTCATCCCAGCGACCGGCCTCGAGGGCCTCGATGATCTTGCGGTAGGTGGAGACCTTCTGGTCCTCCCACGGCCCCATCCGCACGCGGCGACCGAGCAACTCCGTGAAGGCGATGGTCGTCTCGGTCACTCGTGGTCTCCCGCGCTTCGACTACGATGGCGGACGATACCGGTACCGTTTGCAGCCCGGCGTCGACACGATACCACGCCGCAATCGCCCGCGGCCAAGCCGGAGGTCGGATGACCGCCCTCGTATTCGGGTTCCTCGCGGCGCTGGCGAACGCTGGCCAGGCATTGATCAGCAAGGATCTGACGGCCCGGGCGCCCGCGCGACAGCTCATCGGCGTGTTGTACCTCGGAAATGCCCTCGTCCTGCTGCCGTTCGCGCCGTTCGTGGCCTGGACCTGGTCCGGCGAGATCATCGGATTGCACCTGCTGTCCGTGGCCCTCATGGTGATAACCGCGATCTGTGTCTGGGACCTCCTGGACTACGGGACGGCGTCGGCGATGACGACGGCCACGGCGATGAGCCCGATCCCTGCAGCGCTTGCGGCCGCGCTCGTCCTTCCGGCCGTGATCCAGCCCCTCCACGTGGTCGCGGCGACGGTCGTGGTCGGGGGCGTGCTGATCGCGCTGGCCGACGCCTTCGGCGGCCTCGATCGCTGGGGAAGCGCCTGGCGGATCGTCGGAGCGGCGACCGGCACGGGCATCCTGACCGTGGTCACGCGGCTGCTTGGCGACCTGGACGTCGGGCTCGTCGAGACCTACGTCGTTCGCACCGCCCTCGCGGCGGTCGTGTGCATCGCGCTGTTCCCGCCCCGCGACGTTGCGCGCGGCGACATCCCGCGCCTGCTGGTGCGGTCCGTCGTCGTGACGACGTATTTCGTGTTCGTGATCCTCGGCGCGCAGGCGGGCAGCCCGATCGTCGTGCAGACGCTCGTGGCGACGACGCCGCTCTTCGTGCTGGCCGTGGAGTCCGTCCGGCGCCGCGCAGCGCCGCCCGTCCGGGGGGTCGCCGCCGCGGTGATCGTCGTCGTGGGGGTCGTGCTGATCCTGGTGGCGTGACCGATCCTGGTCGCCGGACCGCTGGACGCGGGATACACCGCCGCTACCATGCGTCCGATGGTCACCGTCGACCGCCTCGACGAGGGCATGTCCGGCCCGCCGCCGATCCTCGAGATCTTCGGCGTGAGCAAGCGATTCGGCTCGACCCAGGCGCTCGACGACGTGTCACTGACCCTGCACATGGGCGAGATCCACGCGCTGCTCGGCGAGAACGGCGCCGGCAAATCGACGTTGATCAAGATCATGACCGGCGTGGAGCAACCCGATGCCGGGCGGATGGCGGTCGACGGTGCCGATGTGCTGCTCGGCAGCGCCCTTCACGCCCAGGATCTCGGGATCGCGGCGATCTACCAGGAGCCGAACATCTTTCCGGACCTGTCGGTCGCCGAGAACATCTTCATCAGCCATCGCGACCGCGGCCGGGTGCTCGATCGGCGCCGGATGCGCCGAGACGCCGAGAGCATCCTCGGTCGGCTCGGTGTTCGTCTCGATACGGACGAGCCGGCCCGCGGCCTGACCCTGGCCGAGCAGCAGACGGTAGAGATCGCCAAGGCGCTGTCGTTGCAGGTCCGCGTCCTGATCATGGACGAACCGACGGCCTCGCTCTCCGCCCACGAGGTCCGGCGCCTGTTCGGGATCGTCGACTCGCTCCGGCGCGAGGGCGTCGCCATCCTGTTCATCTCGCACCGGATGGAGGAGGTCTTCGAGATCTCCGATCGGGTGACCGTCCTGCGGGACGGGCGATGGGTATCGACGCGACCACGTGCTGAGCTGACCCCGGCGATCGCCATCCGCGAGATGGTCGGCCGGACCCTGAGCGACTTCTTCCAGCGAACGCCCGCCCGACCCGGCGAGGTCGTCCTCGAGGTCCGTGGGCTTGGGCTGGAGGGCGTCTTCGGCGACGTGTCGTTCCACCTGCGTGCAGGCGAGGTCCTCGGTTTCGCCGGACTCGTCGGCGCCCGCCGAACGGACGTCGGTCTCGCCCTGTTCGGCATCGCCCCGGCGGACACGGGGACGATCCTCCTCGACGGCCAGCCGGTGAGCATCCACCATCCGCAAGATGCGCTGCGCCTGCGCATCGCGTACTCGACCGAGGATCGACGCGCGCTGGGTCTCGTCTTCCCGCTGTCGATCGCGGCGAACATCTCGCTGCCGACCCTTGCGCGGTATCAGGATCGACTCGGGCTGATTCAGCGACGGGCCGAGGAGGCGGCCGCGGAGCGCTACCGCGAACGCCTCAGGATCCGCGCCCCGTCGGTTCGCGTGGCGGTCGCGACATTGTCGGGCGGCAACCAGCAGAAGGTCGTCCTGAGCAAATGGCTGGACACGCATCCGCGCGTCCTCATCCTCGATGAGCCCACGCGAGGGATCGACGTCGGGTCCAAGGCCGAGGTGCACCAGATCATCGATGAGCTCGCCCAGGAAGGGATCGCGATCATCCTGATCAGCTCCGACCTGCCGGAGGTCCTTGCGACCAGCGACCGGATCCTGGTGATGCGTGAAGGCCGGCAGATGGCGATCCTCGACCGCGCCGACGCGACGGCGGAGCGGGTCCTGGCGGCGGCGATGGGCCAACCGTCGACGCCGCTGGCTGGGCTCGACTGATGCGTTTGCTGCTGCGGCACGTGCGGCCCGAGCAACTCCGTGAGATCACGCTCGTCCTGATCATCATCGCCGTGACGGCCTTCTTCGCCACGCAGATCGCCGACTTCGTGTCGGCGCGGACGTTCACGCGGATCAGCACCAGCGTGGCGGTGATCGCCGTGGTGGCCGTCGGGCAGACGCTGGTCATCCTGACCAGGAACATCGACCTGTCCGTCGGCTCGATCGTGGGCCTGGTCGCCTACTTCGTCGGCACGATGCTGTCGAACGACCCGACCATCCCCGCCCCGTTCGTCATCGCGATCTCGATCGCGATGGGCGCTGGGCTCGGCATGGTCAACGGACTCCTCGTCGCCTATGGCCGAGTCCCGGCGATCGTGACCACCCTCGGGACACTCGCGCTGTATCGGGTCGCCCTCGTCGAGCTCTCGGGCGCGAAGACCGTGACGACCGATGCGTTGCCTGCCTGGATGCTGGACCTTCCGCGCGTGAGCCTCGTGTCCCTCGGGGCGATCGACGTTCGTCCACTGGTGATCCTCGCCGTGGTCATCGCGGTGGTGTTCCAGCTGGGATTGCGATACCTGCCCTTTGGCCGGCGCCTGTTCGCCATCGGCTCCAACCCGGACGCCGCGAGGGTCGCCGGTTTCCCGGTCCAACGCGACATCTTCGGGGCGTTCGTGCTGTCCGGCGCCCTCGCGGGCCTCGCCGGGTTCATGTTCTTCGCGCGCTTCGGGAACATCACCGTCACGGCCGGCCAGGGCCTCGAGCTGCAGGTCGTGGCGGCCGTGGTGGTCGGCGGGGTGAACATCTTCGGCGGCGTGGGCTCGATCATCGGGGCCCTGCTCGGGGCGACGCTGATCGATCTTCTGCAGCAGAGCCTGATCCGCTGGCTCGAGGTGAGCGAGTTCCTGCGGGACGCGATCCTGGGACTGCTCATCCTCTTGGCCGTCGCGTCGGACAAGGTGATCATCGGCCGGCTGCGCACGCTCTGGATCCGAGAGAGACGGCGGTCGCAGGACCTGGTGGAGCCACCGGGCGGGGTGCCACGCGGTGCATGAGCTGGGGTCCAGGATCCGCTCCTGGGAGGGCCTCCTGCTGGGCATCCTCATCGTGGTCGTGGCCCTCAACGCCATCGCCGCGCCGGGCTACCTGACGGTCCAGAACCAGGTCAACCTGTTCCAGCTGAGTGTCGAGAAAGCGATCGTGGTCCTGGTGATGACCTTCGTCATCGTGAGCGGGGAGATCGACCTGTCGGTCGCCTCGGTCATGGGTCTGGCGGCCGTCGTGGTGGCCTGGTCGACCAGCCAGGGCGTTCCGACCGAGGCGGCGATCCTCATCGCGCTCATGGTCGGCGGCCTGTGCGGGCTGCTGAACGGCTTCTGGATCGCGATCGTCGGCCTGCCGTCGTTGGCCGTGACCCTGGCCGGCCTGATCGGCTATCGAGGGCTGGCGCGCGTCCTGATCGAGGACCGCTCGGTCGGGGGCTTCCCGCCCTGGTTCGAGGATCTGGGGCAGACGCCATTCCTCGGGCCGCTCCCACTCGCGCTCATCATCTTCGCCGTGCTGGCGGTCGGCGCGACCGTCGTGCTGCGGTCGTCCGGTTTCGGCCGCTACGTCTATGTCCTCGGCAGCAACATCCAGGTCGCGCGTTTCTCCGGTGTTCGCATCGCGCGGCTGCGGCTGGTGATCTTCACGATGAGCGGGCTGATCGCCGCGCTGGCCGGCGTGCTCCTGGCAGCCCGTCTCGGCGCGGTCCGCGGCAGCACTGCGGAGGGCTTCGAGCTCGACATCATCACGATGGTCCTCCTCGGTGGGGTGAGCATCTTCGGCGGGCGCGGAACGATGCCCGGGGTGATCCTGTCCATCCTGCTGATCCTCAACCTGCGCAATGGGCTGGGCCTGGCGAACGTGACGGGCAATACCCAGACCGGCGTCATCGGCGTCCTCCTGATCCTGTCGGTGCTGGTCCCCAACCTCGTGGGTGCCGCGCGCTCGCGATTTGCAAGGGAAGAGCCCGTCTCTGTCACGTCGCCCGGGATGACCCAGGTGGACTAGCGGCGTAGGATGTCGTGGCTTATGGCCACCTGTGGCCGGCAGTTGGAGGAGACGCTGATGAAGCTTCGCGTTGCGGTCGCCCTCATCGGCGCGGTTGCGATCCTCACCGGTTGTACCTCGCCCGGGGCATCGACGTCGGCGGCACCGCCCGCCGCGAGTCCATCGGCCGTGGCGAGCGAGCCGGCCGCGAGCGCATCCGCCAGCGCAGGGGGCGTGATCAGGGCCACGCCGGGTCAAAGCGTCAAGATGATGCTGCTCCCGAAGTTCCTGGGCATCCTGCCATTCGATCAGGCCAACAAAGGCGCGGTGGAGGCCGAGGCCGAGTTGCAGAACCCCGAGCCGGTCGCCTTCGTCGGACCCACGGCGGAGAACAGCGTCCAGGGCCAGATCGAGTTCGTGACCAACGCGCCGACCCAGGGCCACAAGGTCGTGATGCTCTCCAACAACGCCGGTGACCAGATCGCTCCGGCGGCCGAAGCCGCGCAGGCGGCAGGCACCAAGGTCGTCACATGGGACTCGCCGATCCCCTCGGCGGCGGGCGAGAGCCTGTTCGTCGCGCAGGTCGATTTCGACTCGATCGGCGTGGTCATGGCCGACATGGCGCTGTCGTTGACGGGGACGGACGGAGGCGAATTCGCGGTCCTTTCGGCCTCGCCTGACGCGGCGAACCAGAACGCATGGATCGCGGCTCTCGAGGAGGCCCTCAAGGATCCCAAGTACGCAGCGGTCAAACTGGTGGACACCGTCTATGGCGACGACGTGTCCGAGAAGAGCTACAGCCAGGCGCTCGCGCTGGTCGACAAGCACCCGAACCTCGAAGTCATCATGGCCCCGACGACCGTCGGCATCGCGGCGGCCGCCAAGGCGATGCAGGACGAGAACCTGTGCGACAAGGTCAAGGTCTCGGGTCTCGGTCTTCCGAGCGAGATGGTCGCCTACACCATGAACGACTGTGCTCCCCAGTTCGCCTTGTGGAGTTTCGTCGACCTCGGCTACCTGACCTACTACGTCTCGTACCTGCTGGCCAGTGGTGCCATCCAGGGCACCGAGGGTGAGCAGTTCGAGGCAGGCCGGATGGGCGAGTACACCATCGAGAAGGACCCGACGCGCGACGCCGGGCTCCGCGTTCTGATGGGTCCATTTACCGTCTACGACAAGACCAACGTGGAGGCCGCCGCCCAGTAGCACTCCGCGGCGACGCAAACCGGATCGAGCCCGCCAGCGGCGGGCTCGATCCACGTCCGGCTCTACGCGGCCTCGAGCATGGGGCGGACATCGGTCGCCAACCGCTCGATCGTCTCGAGGTCGAGCGGTGCCGCGACCGACGGGCTGAACCCGTCCGCCCCGGCGGTCCGGAAGGCGAGGAGCGCCTGCGCGACGTCCGCCGACGTCCCGGTCCAGGCCATCTCGGTCCGGATCGACTCTGGCCACCCGTGTACCCGCATCTGTTCGTCGAACACGAGTCGAGCCTCGGCCGCCGTGCGGCGGATGACGAGCTTGCCGCCGATCGTGTGCTCGAGGGTCGTCGGGTCACGGCCAACGGCCAGGCAGTGGTCATGGAGGACCGCCCTCTTGCGGCGGAAAAGATCGAGGTCGTCCATGGCCAGCCACATCTGCCAGATGTCGGCGTGGCGGGCGACGATCCGCAGACCCTTCTTCTCCCCCGCTGAACCGACCACGAACGGGACGCGCCGCTGGACAGGCGGTGGGGCATGACGGACGCCGTTGAACCGATAGCGGTCGGATTCGTGCTGGACCGTTACGCCGTCCAGCAGCCCACGGACGATGGCTAACGCCTCGTCCAGCCAGTCGAGTCGCTCGCCCACGCTCCGCCCGGGATCCATCCCGTGAGCCGCCACCTCCAGCTCGCGGTTACCCGCGCCCAGCCCGACGACGAGGCGGCCTGCACTGATGTGGTCGACGGTCGCGGCCATCTTCGCCACGAGGCCCGGGTTCCGCAATGGATTCGCCCCGACGAGGAGCCCGAGCCGCACCCGACGCGTCGCGGCGCCCCAGGCGGCGAGGGTCGTCCAGCCCTCGAAGAACGGTTGGAACGGGTCGCCACCCGTCGAGTACAGGTGGTCGTGCCCCCATAGGTAGTCGTATCCGAGGTCGTCGACCGCCTGGGCCGCACGGAGTGACTCGGGCCAGCTGAGCCCGTAGGTCAGCGGCTGGATGCCCAGCTTGAACCCGCTCGACATGCTGCCATCGTACGCGGAGCCACGCGGGGCTGGTAGCGATTGCAGCCCGCCCTGCTACGATGCGATCCCGTCGTCGTTCGACCCGTGTCCGTCGGCCCAGGAGGTTGCCCGCACATGGACCGCGCGCTCTTCTACCTCCGCATCTTCCCCGGCACCGAGGCCGAGTACGACCGGCGCCACGCCGAGATCTGGCCGGAGCTCGTCGACGAGATCCGCGAGTCGGGCCTGCGCAACTTCTCCGGGTTCCGTCGAGGGACGGACATCTGGTACTACACGGAGGCCGAGCCCGGGACCGACGTGGAGACAGCCTTCGCGGTCCACGGTCCCAAGCCGGCGAACCAGCGCTGGAACCGCTACTTCCGGGACGTCATCGCGCAGATCACCGACGACAGCGGCAACCTCCTCTGGTACGACAAGGTCTTCGAATCCGATGGCCCGCCGCTCGATGGACCGTTCGAGCGAGGCCTGTTTGGACTGGTCATCGACCCGGAGCGCTCGGACGACTACGAGGCCCTCCACGCGAACCCCTGGCCGGACCTGATGGCCGCCATCGAGGCGTCCGGCTTCCGCCGGTATCAAGGGTTCCGGCGTGGCGCGCACGTCGTCTACTACGGCGAGTTCTACCCCGACATGCAGACCGTCTTCGCGAAGATGGCGACGACCGAGGTCAACGCCCGTTGGGGCGACGCGTTCCAGGGGATCATCACCACGATCACCGACGCCGACGGCAAGCTGCTCACCGCCGACGAGATCTACCACCAGGACTGATGGGTTGATCCGCTCAGGCTCGGCCCCCCGCGTCGGGGTCATCAGCCCGTACTGGACACTGTGGGAGCACGCGGCCGGACCGACCTTCCGGGCTGACCGGATCGCGCTGGCCCGTTCGGTCGCGGACGAGCTGGCCGGGCCGATCGACCCGGTGGCCGTGGTCGAGATCGCCTCGGGCGACGATGGGGCCGCGGTCGGCCGGCAGTTCGCCGACCTCCGCGTCGACGTCGTGCTCGTCGTCCAGACGATGGCCGTCCCGGCGGCCTGGACGATGGCCGCGATCGAGGCGCTGCCGGGCGTCCCGGTGGTCATCTGGGCTCTCCACGAGACAGGCCTGGTCGATGGCGCGTTCGACCACGCGTCGATCACGACCCAGGGGGCGACCGTCGGCGCGCCGATGCTCTCCAACCTGCTCTCCCGGTCGGGCCGGGCGTTCGAGCTCGTGTTGGCGCGGCGGACCGATCCGGCTGGCATCGGACGCGTCCGGGAGGCGCTACGCCTGGCGGGCATCGCGAGCGGGATCGCGCACAGCCGTCTCGGGCGGATCGGTCGCCCGCTCGACGGCTATGCCCACGTCGATGTCGACGATGATGCCCTGCGATCGGCGGTCGGCATCGACCTGGTGTTCATCGACCCGGACGAGGTGGTGGACCGGTTCCGGTCGGTCGCGGATTCGGACGTCCAGGCGCTCGACGCCGAGACTCGCGCGTCCTGGACCTTCGAGGGCGAGCCATCGACGGACTCGCTGGATCGGTCGTTCCGCGCAGCGCTGGCGCTCGAATCGGTCGTCGACGCGCACGACCTCGATGGCGGGGCGTTCAACTGCCACGTCCCGCAGTTCCGCTTCGGCGACACGGTCGGGATCGCGCCGTGCTGGGCGCTCGGCCGGCTCACCACCGGCGGGCGCCCCTTCACCTGCACCGGCGACATCGTGACGGCCGTCGCGATGCTGACGACCAAGCGACTCGGGGGGGCGGCCGTGTATCACGAGATCGAGGCGATCGACTACGACACCGGAGAGGTGGTCATCGCCAATTCCGGCGAGCACGACCTCGAATGGCTGGCGCCGGGGGCGCGCCCGCGGTTGCGACCGAACGCCTGGTTCTGCGGTCGGGACGCGCATTGCGGCGTGTGCGCAGTCTTCGAGCCGGCGCCCGGCCCGGCGACCCTGGTGGGGTTCACGCCCCACCCCGACGCGCGCGGCGGGTTCCGGTACGTCGTCGGGCGCGGCGCGTTGACCGCACGTACGTTCCCGGAGACAGGCACGGTCAATGGGGCCTTCCGCTTCACGGACGGATCGGTCGAGGAGGCCTGGGCGCGCTGGGCGAGCGCCGGGGTCAATCACCACAGCTCGGCGACGCCGGGCGACCTGTCCGGGGATATCGCGACCGTCGCCCGCCACCTCGGGATCGACGCGGTGATGGTCTGATGCTCGACGATCGGCCGCTCGCCCCCGTCTCGCTGCGCGACTTGCGCGACGTGGATCCGTATCCCGCGTACGAATCGATCCGGGCCGCAGGGCCCGTGACGTGGGACGAGGGGATGCGCGCCTGGTTGGTCGTCTCGCACGACGACTGCACGATCGTGGAGCGGAGCGAAGAGTGGTTCGAGGAGCCGACCGGGACGCTGCCCGGTGCGCCCGAGATCGTCGGGGAGCGCGACTTTCGCTCGCTGGTCGGGATCCCGCACGAGGCTTTGCACCGAGCCGTCTCGCACGCGTGGCGCCCGGACCCGGTCGCGCCGCTCGCGATGGCCGCGGTCCGGCCGTTGATCGCCGACCGCCTGGCGGGTCTGTCAGGAGCGGGCCGGTTCGAACTCTTCGCCGACTTCGCCCGCCTGCTGCCGATCTCGGTCATCGCCCGCGTGCTCGGTCTGCCCGACGCAGACACCGACACGCTCGATCGGGCGAAGGGCTGGATGGAGGCGGTCCTCGCCTGGCGGCACTCGTACGGCGAGGATCCGGAGTCGCTCGCGGCCGCGGTCGAGGCGACCCGTCAGCTCGAGCCCGTCCTCATCGACACCGTCCGCGCGCGTCGCGATCGGCCCGAGGGCGATGCCATCAGCCTGCTCTGGGAGCTTGGCCCGCGCATCGCCCCGGATTGGGGCGAGCAGGATGTCCTCGACAACGCCAAGTTCCTCTTCGAGGGCGGCTCGGAGACGACGGCCTTCCTGATCTGCAACGCCATGCATCACCTGCTCGACCTGCCGACCGACGTCCGGGCCGCCACCCTCGGCGATCCGCCGGCGTTCGCGCGGTTCCTCGAGGAGGTCCTTCGGCACACCACCGTGGTCCACCTGCGAGCTCGCCGCGCAACGATGGATTTGAATCTCGGCGGCGCGAGCATCCGGGCGGGCGAACGAGTGATCGCCATCAATGCCGCTGCGAACCGCGATCCAGCCCGATGGGAGCGACCCGACGAGCTGGACCCCGACCGGCCGCGGCTCTGGGGTCACCTCGCGTTCAACGTCGGCCCCCGGCACTGCGCCGGCGCGCACATCGCGCGGATGGAAGGGACCGAGGCGGTGCTCGCGCTGTGGCGCGCGTTCCCGGACCTCGCCCGCGCCGAGGGGGCGCCGGCGCCAGCGCCCATGGGGTTCGTGTCACGAGCGTGGCGACCCATCACCCTGGACCATGTCCCCGTCGCGCCGTCGACCGTCCGGGCGCGTGTCCTCGATGGTCCCGCCTGGGCGGGGTCGGTCCCGACCGCGCCTGCCGCGTCACCCAAGTCGGCCGTCGCCACGTCGGGCTACGGCGCAGAGCCCTAGCGCTCGGTCACACGGTCAGCCGGGAGGGTCGCCGGTGTGTGCCACCGGGCCGTCGCCGATGCGCTCCCAGACCAGGCGCTGGACGCGAGTGGCCCCACGCAGCGAGAGCGGCGGTGACGTCAGCGTCAGCTGGCGACCCGTCGCGTCCAGCTCCCAGCGCCGCACTTGCCGCGTCCCGACCCAATTCGGGAACAGGCTCGTCTCGACGGCGTGGGTCACGGTGTCGCCCGTCAGCTCGTAGCGGCCACCGTAGGCGATGAACGTGGCGAAGGCCGCCGCACGCTCCGCATCGGAGCCACCGGTCACGTCGTCGGCCTGGAACCGCGGCCGGCCCGAGGATCCCATGATGCCGATCACCGTCCCATCGGCCGAATACGTCAGCAGGCCGCCCGGGGCGTCCCCAAGCGGTCGCGTCTCGGACCCGTCATCGGCGATCGCGACCCAGGTCCGCAGACGCCAGCCACCCACGAGCGGGTGGCCACGGAGGGCGTCGCTCACGCGGGCACCGGGGCATCCTCGCGAAGCAGACCCTCGTCCTTGAGCTCCGCCCACAGCTCGGCGGGGATCGGGTGCCGGAACGCCTCGACGTTGCGAGCCTGCTGCGCGGGTGATGACGCTCCCGGGATCACCGACGCGACCGACGCGTGGCCCAGCGGGAACTGGAGCGCAGCCGACGCCAGGGGGACCGCATGGGCGGCACAGACGGCGGCGATCCGGGCCACACGCTCCTCGACGTCGGCCGGCGCGTCGGCGTAGTTGTACTTGGCCCCGACACCGGGTCCCTTGGCAAGGATCCCGGACTGGAACGGCGCTCCGATGATGAAGCCGACCCCGCGCGCTTCGCACGCCGGGAACTCCTCGTCGAGGACCTCCTGGTGGAGGAGCGTGTAGGGCATCGCGATCAGGAAGGCGTCGATGGGGCCGATCTCGAGATGGCGCAGGATCAGGCCGAGGTGGTTGATCCCGGCCGCGACCGCGCCGATCTGCCCGCTCGAGCGCAGCTCCTCGAGCGCCCGCCAGCCAGACTCGGCAAGCGTCCGAAAATGAGCGTCCCACGTCGGCTGATCGAAATACAAGGTATCGAGGTCATGGATCACGGCCACCTCGAAGCGCGTGATCCCGAGCCGCAGCCGGCTCTGCTCCACCGAGCGCATGATCCCGTCGTACGAGTAGTCGAACACGACCTCATTCGGGCTTCCACCCAGCCACGGGGCGCCGTCGAAGCCCTCGGTCGCCGCCGGTCGGAGCCAGCGCCCGACCTTGGTCGAGAGGGCGAACTCCGCGCGCGGATGGTCGCGTAGCCCGGCCCCGGTGCGGAGCTCGGACAGCCCGCGGCCATACCACGGGGCGGTGTCGAAGTAGCGGACACCGGCGTCCCACGCCGCCGCCAGCGTCGCCTGCGCCGCGGTCTCCGTTACCCGGACGAACAGCTCACCGATGGACGCGCCGCCGAAACCGAGCTCGGTCAGCTCGACGGCCGTGCTGCCCAGCCGGCGCGTTCGGGATGGTTCCATTCGTAGGCTTGCCTCACTCGATGCGCTTCTCAAATCGGGCGGGACACCGCCCGCTCATCATTCGTCCTTGATCCAGGGGCGGGCGTCGGTCGGCTTGTCCCAACTGTGGATGGGCGCCTGGAGCGGCTCGTCGATCCAGCAGAACTCGCCGTTCCGATCGGCGCCGGCATCGGACGTCAGTTCCAGCACGAGCGCGACCGCCTTCTCGGGCGGATCGCCACCTGTCTCTTCGACCCACGCCGCCCATTGGCGGAACGCTTCCGCCTCCGGTCCCATGACGGCCACCCGGTCGTGGATGTCCTGCCACATGTCCGTCTTCACGTCGCCGGGATGGATCACGTTGGCCGTGACGCCGGTCCCGGCGATCTCCGCGGCCAGGTGGCGAGTGAGTTGATTGAGAGCAACCTTTGCGGTCGCGTAGGCGCTGTTGAGCGCGCCCGGCGGATGGAGCGAGGCGGCCGACGTGATGTTGACGATGCGGCCCCATCCGGCGTCGATCATCCCGCCGACGAACGTCCGCGAGGTCAGGTACGGCGCGATCCCGTCGATCATCACGGTCTTCACCCAGGCGCTCGGATCGCTGTCGCGGATCATCGCGATCGGCCCGAAGATGCCCGCCGCGTTGACGAGGATCGAGGGGGGCCCGACGGTGTCGCGGACGAACACCGCCATCGCCTCGACGGCGGCTGGATCGCTGACGTCCGCGGCGTACACCTCGACGTGCCCGCCGCGCTGGAGCGCGAGAGCGGCGGTCTCCGCGAGCTGGGTGGTGTTCCGCGCCACGCCAACCACCGGATGGCCGCGCTCCGCCAGTGCGACGGCCACGCGTCCTCCGAGCCCTCGTCCGGCCCCCGTGACGACCGCGATGCGGCCTCGCGCCTGGTCATCCATGTCCAGCCTCCCGACGCCCGGTTACGTTGCGTCCGTCCTCAGGTTGAAGACCTCGTTCAGCTCGCTCGAATCCACGATCCCCTCGTCGTTGAACTCCATGAGCGGGTCCATGATCGCGGCCCACTTGTCATGGATCGCGGAGTGCCAGAGCCGGTCCCAGGCGTCCACGTCCCGGATCTCGGAGTAGAGGAACAGGATCGGGTCACGCTCGAAGATCGTGATCTGGGCGATGCCCTGGCGGCTGATCTCGTCGACGAGCTCCTGCCAGATCGCGTCGTGGTGCGCCCGGTACTCGGCCAGCCCGCCCGGCTTGAGGCGCATCGTGAAGGCACGTCGGATCATGCGGGGACCTCCTCGTGGTGCGTCCTGATCGCGGCCGCCGGGGTGGATGCCGGTGGCCGCCCGGTGTTGATCGCGAGCAGGAGACCGTGGTCGTCGATCTGCCCACCGTCGACCTCGAATGCGAGGCGACCGCGGTACATCACCAGGATCCGGTCAGCCAGCCCGACGACCTCGGGCAGCTCGGTCGACCGGAAGACGACGGTCTGGCCACGGTCGGCGAGATCGCGGATGAGGCGGTAGATCTCGCGCTTTGCCCCGACATCGACCCCGCGGGTGGGATCGTCCAGCAGGAACAGTGTCGGGGCGACCTCCAGCCATTTCCCGATGACGACCTTCTGCTGGTTGCCGCCGGACAGGCGGCCGACGATCGTGCTCGGGCCGTCGGCGCGGATCCTGAGTCCTTCGATCTGGCGGCGGGCGGCCGCGCGCATCGCGGATCGGTCGAGCCAGGGTCGACGTGCGGGCAGGGCGCCAACGGCCACGTGGGCGACATTTGCCTCGATCGAGGCGTCCAGCATGAGCCCCTGTTGGCGGCGATCCGCCGGGACCAGGCTGATCCCTCGTCGAGCGGCGGCCGTCGGCGAGCCCGGCAGCGATCTGCCGTCGCCGAACGTCACGTCACCGGCGGTGGCCGCGCGGGTCCCGAACAGGACGCCGAGCAAGGTCGCGACGCCCGATCCCTCGAGCCCTGCCACGCCGACGATCTCGCCGGGCCGGACCTCGAACGACACGTCCCGGAGGTCGTCGCCCGCGGACATGCCGACGACACGCAGGCTCGGCCGCACGGCCCGAGCATCGTCGCCCGTCGGGTCGATCACCGCCCGACCGGTCCGCGGCGGGAACAGCGACTCCGGCGATGTCCCGATCATCGCCTCGACGACCTCGCGCATCGACGTGCCGGCCCGATCGGACGTTATGACGATCCGGCCGTTGCGCATCACGGTGATCCGATCGGCCAGCTCGAAGACCTCCTCGAGCCGGTGTGAGACGTAGATGATCGTGATCCCATCGGCGGACAGCTCGCGGAGGATCGCGAACAGGCGGCGGGTCTCACGCTCGTTCAAGGCGGAGTTCGGCTCGTCGAGGATCAGGACCCTGGGGCGTTCGATGAGCAGGCGACTGAGCTCGACCAGCTGTCGCTCGCCGACCCCCAGATCGGCGACGACCTGGTCGGGGTCCGCGACCAGGCCGATCCGCGCCATGACCGGCGCCGCGGTCGCCCGCATCGCCTGTCGATCGACCAGGCCGAACCGTGTCGGCTGGACGTCTGGGAACAGGTTCGCGAGGATGGATCGGTCCGGGAACAGGCTCAGTTCCTGGTAGACGATGCCGATGCCGAGCTGGCGAGCATCGGCGGGCGACGCCAGTCGCACGACCTCACCACCGACCTGGATCTCCCCGTCGTCGGGGTCGACCGCGCCGGCGAGGATCTTCATGAGGGTGGACTTGCCGGCTCCGTTCTCGCCGACGACGGCATGGACGGTGCCGGCGGTAACGGCGAGATCCACGCCCGCGAGGGCCTGGATCCCGCCGAACGCCTTGCGCAGACCCACGACGGCGATCGCCGGAGGCGACGCGACGGCGGCTGCGCTCACCATGGCGGTGATTGCCTGACGGTGGCTACTTGGACTCGTTGGCGATGGGCTCGACCTTGGTGGCCCAATCGGCGATCACGCCATCCACGAGCGGCTGGTAGTACTCGCGCGCCTTCTCCGGCGAGCCGGCGATGACCTCGAGCTCCGCGAACGTGAGGGGCGGAAGATCGAACGGTTCCTGGACGCTGTCGGCGGTCACGATCTCGGTCCCGGCATCGAGGAACCCGCCGGCCGACAGATCGACCGTCGTGGTGCCGCGGATGGTGTCGGCGAGCATCTTGACCGGCAGGTAGCCCTGCATGAATGGCGTCTGGCCGAGGCTGACGTAGGCGTTCCCGGCCTTGATCTCCGCCAGGTTCTCCGCGGTCAGGTCGTAGCCGCCTGAAACGAACTTGGTATCCGGGTTCGCGGCCTGGAGCTTGCCGAGGCTCGCGATGTCGGGCGCGCACAGACCGACGAGGGCCTTGGCGTCCTGGTTGGCGGCCAGCAGCGCTTCCCACGCCGCGTAGTTCTCGTTGGCGGCGACCTTCACGTCGAACGGGCCGACGATCGTGATGCCGGGAGCCGCCTTGAGTGACTCCTGAACGCCCTTGGCCCTGTTCTCGAGGACCGGGAAGCCAGGGAAGCAGTTGCCGATGACGACCTTCCCGGTCGCCGACGCCCCACCCAGCTGCTCGAGGACCTTCTCGCCGAGGATCCGCCCGCTCTCGACCGATCGTTCCCCGACGTACGGGGCCTTGACCGACGTCACGAGCAGGTTGAACTGGACGACCGGGATGCCCGAGTCGATGATCTCGTTGAGACCGCTCGCCATCGATTCACCCGGGACCGATGTGGCGATGCCCTCGACCCCGGACGCAACGAGCGTCTGGACGGCCTTCAGCTGCGCATCGGCATCGCCGCCCTCGGGTCCGGTGACCTGGAGCTCGACGTTGAGGTCCGCGGCGGCGAAGTTGGCGCCGTCGATAATCTGCTGGATGAACGGGTTGCCCAGCACGTGGGTCACGAAGCCGAGCTTGATCGACTCCGGCGCGGCGGATGGCGCCTCCGAGCTCGCGGCGGCGCTTGGCGCGGTCGAGGGGGCCGTCGACGGCGCGGTCGTTGCGCCACCACCCCCGGAACAGGCGGCGAAGAGGATCGCGGCTGCGGTCGGCAGTGCGAGCCAGCGTCGTTTGGTCATTCGTGCTCTCCTCCGATCAGGGACTTCCATGGCCGAGTACGGCGTGCCTGGATGTGATGCCTCCTCTCGATCCTTGGCGCCCGTCGCCCGCTCATCCGGCGACGACGACGTCGCGGGCCCGTCGCTCTCGGTGGCGACGGACCAATTGATCCACGGCGACCGCGATGATGATCACGGCGCCTGTCACGAACGTGCTCCATTTGACATCGACACCGAGGAACAGGATCCCGGTGGTGATGACCTGGATGATCAGGGCGCCCACGACGGCGCCGACGATGGTCCCGCGACCGCCGGATAACGGCGTCCCGCCGATGATCACCGCGGCGACGACCGGCAGCAGGTAATCGCCGCCCGTGACGGGGTCGATGGCCTCGCGGAACCCGAGGAACATCGCCCCGGTCAACCCGGCCACCGCGCCCATGAGGACCAGCACCAGGATCCGGGTCCGGTCCACCGGGATGCCGGCCAGGCGAGCCGCGTCCGGGTTGCTCCCGAGCGCCTGCACGCGGTATCCGAATCGCGTCCGGTGCAGCAGCAGGCTGAGACCGACGGCGAGGATCAGGAACAGGATCGCGACGGAGGGGATGAGGCCGAAGACCTTGATGTCGAACAGCGCGAAGAAGGAGCTCGTCTTGTCCGGTGGCACGACGGCCCGCGACTCATTGACGACCAGGCTCAGCCCACGGAAGGCCGACAGCGTGCCGAGCGTGATGATGATCACCGGGATGCGCAGGGTGACCGCCAGCACCCCATTGACCAGCCCCAGCAGACCACCGAACGCCACTCCGATCCCCGCGGCGAGCCAGGGGTCGACTCCGAAGACCATGGCCTTGGCGGCGATGACCGCGGAGAAGTTGAACATCCAGCCGACCGACAGGTCGATGTCGCGGATGGCGACGACGAAGACCATCGCCAGCGACAGGATCCCGATGAACGCGGCGCCCGACAGCTGCTGGAAGAGCGTGGCCGGCAGGAGGAAGTTCGGACGCAGCGCCCCGGTGATCCCGACGAGGACCAGGAGCGCGACGAGGACGCCGGTCTCGTCCGGCAGGCGTCGGCCGAGGCGTGCGCGCGCTGCGCGCTCAGGGGCGGGCGGCCGAGAGGTCGCGGGCGTTCCTGCGGTCACGTGTCTCCTCACTTCGCGCGTCCCGCGAAGCCACGTCGACGGGGCTCAGTTCGGCAGGTCCAGGCGAGGATCCAGAGCCGGGACAGAAGATACAGGAACCGTTTGCGATGCGACGCGTGCCCGCGCCCACAGGTCCACGACGGTATCGACATACTTGCCCGGGCCGTGGACGATACTGGCCCGACCAAGCTCCTGACTCGTCGCACGGAGATGGACGCTCATCGGTCGTTCGCCACGCTCGCGGAGGAGTGACGCATGAGGAAAAGCGGCGCCGTCCACCTGGTCGGCAGCGTCCCGCTCGAGAGCGTCGAAGACGTCTTTCGCACGTGCGCCGGCGCCCTCGGATCGCTCGTCTCCTCCTACCCCGACGGCGAGGTCGGCCAGCGCAAGTACTGGACCTTCTACCTCCCGACCCGCACGTATTCGGTCCACCCGGATCTCGAAGCGGTCAATGCGCCCCCTGGCGGCCAGGTTCGACAGCCGACACCGGGGGCGAGCCAGAAGGAGTGGAACGAATCGTGGTGGACCTTCAAGCTGCGGCCGGGCGTGGATCACCTGGCCTTCGAAAGCCTTCATTACGTGGAAGAGGCGACGCGCTCCTACGAGGTCTTTCGACGGCTCCGTGCTGACGGCGTCATCCCGGCGGATGCCCGATTCCAGGTGAGTATCCCCGCCACGGGCTCGGCGGTCATGGGGTTCTTCGCGCGACCGGCCGACTGGCCGATCGTGTACGACGCGTACCGGCGCGCGATCCGCAACGAGGTGGCGCAGATCGTGGCCGCGATCCCGAACGACGACCTGGTCATCCAGTGGGACATCGCGAGCGAGGTGCGCGACATCCTGGCCGGCGACGGACCACTTCTACCGTGGTCGCCAGAGACGTCGCTCGACGAGAAGTGGCAGCGCCATCTCGGCGACATGGGCCACCTGTCCGGCGACATCCCGGACGAGGTCGTCCTCGGCTACCACTTCTGCTTCGGCACGTGGGGTGGGTGGCCGAAGTCCGTGGCGCCCGACATGGGGGTCGCTGTCCGCCTCGCCAACGAAGCGGTCGCCCGGGCTGGGCGTCGCGTCGACTACGTGCATCTGCCAGTGATGCCGGACGTCGACGATGCCTACTTCGGACCGATGCAAGGACTCGCGATCGGGGACACTTGGCCGTTCCTGGGCATCGTCCTCGATGACGGCGTGGACGCCTTCGAACGGCGTGCCCGCGCCGCGCACAGGTATCTGCCCGACTTCGGCATCGCGTCGTACTGCGGCTGGGGCCGCGAGGATCCCGCCCGCGTTCCATCGCTCCTGGCGAACCTCCGGGAGGGCGCGGAGCGCTTGACGACGGTGCTGTCACCGGTGTCCTGAGCGGGCGGACACCCGCGAGGATGCCAGTCCTGAGGGCAAGAGCACGCTCCTGAGGACATGTCCGGCTCGCAGGTCATCGAGCGCATCGTTGGCCGCATCGAGCGGACGCACCGCCTTGACCAGGTGGTCGACCATGATCGTGCCATCGAGATACAGGTCGATGGCGTCGCGGATGTCATCTGGCACGAACCCCCGCGACCCGAGGACGGCGAGCTCCCGCCAGAAGATGTCCACGGCTCGTGCCTGGAAGGGCTCGAGACTCGCACCGATCAGCACGACCCGGCCACCCGGACCGCCCATCGCGATGGCCTGCTCGTCGACGGCTGCCGAGCCGACGCACTGGATGACGACGTCCGGTCCGTAGCCGCCGGTCAGGGCCTTCACGGCCGCGACCGGATCGCGATCGTCGGCGGCGACGGTCTCGTCGGCGCCCAGCTCACGGGCCAGCCGCAACTTCGCCGCCGACCGTGTCACGGCGATGACCCGCGCCCCCATGGCCTTCCCGATCTGCACGGCGTTCGATCCCAACCCGCCCACGCCGAGCACGACCAGCGTCTCGTCGGGCTGCAGCTTCGCCACTCGCTTGAGGCCATGGAGCGGCGTCGAGACGGCGTCGGTCAGGACGGCCAGCACGGCAGGCGGCACCGGGGCGCGCGGGACGATGAGCGCTTCCGGCGGACGGAGTACGTACTCGGCGAACGCGCCATCGACGTCCACCCCCATGCGCGTGACATGTGGGCTGATGTTCGGCCGCCCACGGGCAGCCCACGGATCGTCGGGCGGCGTGGTGATGTAGTAGAGCGCCACCTGGTCCCCGACCGCAACGCCCTCGACCCCGTCGCCGAGCGCATCGACGATCCCCGCGGCCTCGTGCCCGGGGATGACCGGCAGCGCGACCGTGTCGCCGAAACCGCCCTTCTGCAGGAAGACGTCCGAGCCGCACACGCCGCACGCCTCGACCCGGACCCTGACTTCGCCCGGGCCCGGCTCGGGGATGGGTCGCTCGGCGGATCGGAGCGCGGCGCCGATGGCGGGCAGCTCGACGACCCGCATCGTCGCGTCGCTCAATACATGAGGAAGCCGCCGGAGACGTTGAGCGTCGACCCGGTGATGTACTTCGCGTGGTCGGACGCGAGGAACACCACGGGACCGGCGAGCTCCTCCGGTTCGGCGACGTAGCCGAGAGGCGTCTGCTTCTTCATCGCTTCGTAGATCTCCGGGGCCAACCCGGTCATGAGCATCGGCGTGTTGACCTGCCCCGGCGAGACGCAGTTCACCGTGATCTGATGCGGGCCGAACGTCCGGGCGAGACCCCGACACATCGTCGTGACGCCACCCTTCGTCGCCGCGTAGGCGACCGACCCGCCGAACCCACCGGTCCACCAGCCCTGCGAGCTGAACAGGATGATCCGACCACCATCGCCAGTCTCGATCATCGCGCCCCCGGCGGCCCGCGCGAGGAAGAACGCCGACTTGAGGTTGATGTCGTGCTGGAGGTCCCAGTCGTCCTCGGTCACCTCATCGAGCGACCCGCGGCGGCGCAGCACGGCGGCGAGGTTGGCGAGGACGTAAACGCCGCCGAGGTCCTGGCGTGCCCGCTCGACGAGGGGCGCGTGCGTGGCGAGATCGCGCAGGTCGGCCGCGACGCCGACGTGGCCGGAGCCCTCGAGCCCGCCCACGAGGTCGTCGAGGCGGCCCTGGTCCAGGTCGACCGCCATCACCTTCGCTCCCGTCGCGGCGAAGCCGCGGGCCACGGCCGCACCGATCCCCCCGGTCGCGCCGGTCAGGATCACGCCGCGACCCTCGAGGCCGGAGCCGACGCTCCATGTCATCGCTCGTCCCTCCTTCGACGCGCCCGGTCAGACCCCGAGCACCTTCTCGCTGCGGTACCGGTCCACGACATCGTCGAGGACCTCGATGCCGAGCCCGGGCTTCGTGGGCGGATAGAACCAGCCATCCTTGTGCTCGACCGGCTCTGGCACGAGCTCGTGCTGCATCGGGTTGCGGAGTGGCTTGACCTCGATCAGCTTGAAGGCCGGCGAGCTGAAGCTCATCGCCAGGCTCGCGGCGGTCACGATCGCCGACGACCAGCAGTGTGCGTTCGCCTGCCGGCGGTAGAACTCGATCCGCTCGACCGCCCGCTTGAACCCGGTGATGCCCTCGGCCCGCCCCGGATCGATCCCGACCACATCGACCGTCCCGGTCCCGAGCACGCGCTCGAAACCCTCGACGTTCCACTCCTTCTCGCCATAAGCGATGAGCGAGGTCGTCTTCGAGCGCAGATTCGCATAGCCCTCGGGATCCCACGCGCCGAGCGGTTCCTCGATCCAGTGGAGGCCGTACTCGTCGAACGCCTGGACGCGCCGGACGGCGGTCATGACGTCCCATTTCACGTTCCAGCCGCAGTCGATCATGATCATCTGGTCGGGCCCCAGGCCCTCGCGCATCTTGCGGATGTACTCGACGTCCCGATCGTGCTCGTAGCCGAGCCGGGCGTTGCCGCGCTTGCCGAAGCCGACCTTGAGGCCATGCATCCCGGGGGCGACCCACTCCTGGGCCTCCTCGACCATCCGGTCGATGTCCTCGTAGTGGGCATGGCTCGAGGCGACCGCGGGCAGCTTCTCGTGGACCGCTCCCCCGAGGAGCTGGACGACCGGCACCCCCAGGAGCTTGCCCTTGATATCCCACAGTGCGATGTCGATGGCGGCGACGGCATAGCTCGCGATCCCGCCGTTGTAGCCGTACCACCACATCTGGTCGCGCAGGCTGTGCCAGATGGCGATGTTGTCGAGCGGGTCCTTGCCGACCACGCGCGCCGCCATACCCTCGATGATCGCCTTGACGGCGAAGTTCGCCTCCGGGAACTGGGTGATCGACTCGCCCCAGCCGACGATGCCATCGTCGGTGGTGATCTTGACCAGGCACAGATGGCGCAGGGCGTCGAAGTCGTTCGGCTCCGGATAGCTCACCGGGATGGCCTCGACCATCTGGACCTTGCTCACGGGTGGCTGACTCCTTTCGGGAGGTGGCTAGGCGATCGACACGTCGAGCCGGCGTTCGTCAGAGGACCGATGCCGGACGGGACCTCGCCCGGCGAGCGCGGCACCCTTCGGCCGGCTGGGGCAGGGTTGCGAATCCAAGCGTGAATCGCTTCTGATATCATTTCCAGACTCGTTTCCACCCGACGGTCATCCTAGGGTCGCCCTTCTCCTGCGTCAATCCGGATCGAGCCCTTGACGGGCCCCCGCGAAAGGAGTCGAGATAGATGGCGAAGCTCCGCCTCGGCGTCATCGGGGCCGGGTCGTGGACGCTTGGTTCCCATCTGCCGAACATGGACAACCACCGGGATGAGGTCGAGTTCGTCATCGTCAACCGACGCAATCCGGACCTGCTCTCCAAGATCCAGGCGGAGTGGGGCTTCGCGAAGGCCTCGACGGACTGGCATGACGTCATCGCCGAGAAGCCGGACATCGTCGTGATCGGGAGCCCCCCCGGCTACCACTGGGAGCAGAGCAAGGCCGCGCTCGAGGCGGGCGCCCAGGTGATGTGCGAGAAGCCCTTCACGATCGACCCGGCGCACGCCTGGGACCTCGACGAGACGGCGCGCCGAACCGGGAACCACCTCATTCTGTCCTATGGCTGGAACTACCGGCCGATGGTGATCGCGGCCCACCGGATGATGCACGAGGACGGCGGCGTGGGCGAGATCGAGCACGTCGCGCTGCACATGGATTCCGTCACCCGGGAGTTGCTGTCCGAGACGGGCGACTACCCCGGCGCCTCGCCCGAATCCATCCCGCAGCCCGACACCTGGTCCCGCCCGGAGACGTCCGGCGGTGGCTACGGCCAGGCCCAGCTGACCCACCTGCTCGGCGTCTCGCTGTGGCTGACCGACCTGCGCGGCCAGGACGTGTTCGCCTTCATGTCCGCCCCACTTGACGCAAAGGTGGAACTCCACGACGCGGTCTCGATCCGGTACACGAACGGCGCGATCGGGACGATGAGCGGCGCTTCGAGCCATCTCGGCGGGGCGAACAATCGCCATGCCGTCGAGGTCCGGGTCGTCGGCTCGACCGGAATGTTCCACCTCGATCTGCGCGAGAACATGCTGTGGCGCTACCGCTCGCCGACCGACGACGTCCGGGTCCCCCTCGAATCGGACGCCGGGCTGTACGACTGCACCGGGCCGATCGAGGCGCTCGTCGCCGCGGGCGCCGGCCGACCGTTCGACAACAACTCGCCTGCCGAGCTCGGCGCCCGGACGGTCGAGATCCTCGAGGCCGCATACCGCAGCTCGAGGAGCGGAGCCGCCGAACGGGTCAAGACCATTTGATGATCACGGCCGCTGGGCCAAGGAACCGCCACGCCATGGAGTGCCGCGATGCTCGCTGAAGTCACCAGCCCGCTGAAGGGCGAGTGGATGACGCCTCGCCGGCGCTTCCTCTCGGCCGTCTACCGCGGCCACGTCGACAAGATCCCCGCCTGCACGCTCAGTTCGGTCGTGACCGTCGAGATGATGGACCTGGTCAACGCCCCCTTCCCCGAGGCGCATCTGGACGCCGAGCTGATGGCCCGGCTCGCCGCGACCGCGCACGACGTGTTCGGCATGGACACGATCATGCCGGTCTTCCATTCGCAGCTCGAATCGGATGCGCTCGGTGGCGAGACCGAGTGGGCTGAAAAGGACAACTGGCCCTCGCCATCGCGCTTCACGATCGAAGAACCCGATCAGGTCAAGATCCCCGATGACTTCGTCAAGCGGCCGACCATGGCCGCGGTCACCGGCGCCATCAAGCTGCTCCGCCAGCGCTACCCGGACGTCGCCATCGTCGGCAAGGTCTACGGCCCATGGTCGGTCGGCTACCAGATGGTCGGCATCGAGAGCTTCCTGATGGACGTGATGCTCGATCCCGACAAGATCAAGCGCTATCTGGACGCATTCGTGCCGGCGTGCATCGCCTCGGCTCGCGCGCAATTCGAGGCGGGTGCCGATGCGGTCATGTGGGCCGACCACACCACCGGCGACCTGTGCCGCGCTGAGACGTATCGCGACTTCCTGCTCGAGATGCACCAGCGCATCACGCAGGAGATGGGCGGGCCGGGCATCTTCCATTGTTGCGGCAAGACCATCGACCGGGTGCACCTCTTTGCCGCGGCCGGCTGGGATGTCTTCCATTTCGAGTCCCAGGTTGACGCCCGCGAGGCTCGTGAGATGGCCGGCGACCGGATGGCCCTGATGGGCAACCTCAACAACCCGACGCTGCTCTGGCAGGGCACGCCGGAAGAGGTCTACAAGGCCTGCTGGGACCTGATGGATGCGGGCGTCGACGGGCTGGCGCCGGAAGGGTCCGTCCCCCTCGTGACCAAGAAGGAGCCGCTGATGGCGATCGCCCACGCGGCCCGCGACTGGTCGGCCATGCATCGCGGCGAGGACGGCGTCGTCCATCGGCCCGACCCATCGACCAGCACGTACCCCGGCTACCCGGGCTGAGCCCAACGACCCGAGACGTAGGAGAACGACGGAGCATGGCGGACCTGAAGCGACTTCAGACGGCTGTCGAGGTCGGTGACCGCGAGACCGCTGTCGAGGTGACCCAGCAGGCGATCGACGAGGAGATCCCTCCGAAGACCGTGCTTGATGCGATGACCGACGCGATGGGCGTCGTGGGTCAGCGCTTCCAGGACAACGAGATCTACGTCCCGGAGATGCTCATCAGCGCGCGGGCGATGAAAGCGGCGGTCGCGCTCCTCGAGCCGCTGCTGATCGGCTCGGGCTACAAGCCGGACAGCGTCGCTGTGATGGGCACGATCAAGGGCGACCTCCATGACATCGGGAAGAATCTGGTCGGGATGATGCTCAAGGGAGCCAACTTCGAGATCTTCGACCTGGGCACCAACGTGTCGGTCGACAAGTTCATGGCCGCGGCACGCGAACACAAGGCGGACATCATCGGGATCAGCGCCCTGCTGACGACCACCATGGGTGGGATGCGCGGCGTCATCGAGGCGGTCCGGGCCGCGGACGACCTGCCGAACCTCCCGGTCATGGTCGGCGGCGCGGCGGTGACCAAGGAGTTCGCCGAGCAGATCGGCGCCGACGGCTGGGCGCCCGACGCCGGCTCGGCGGTCATCCTCGCCCGGCGCCTCGTGGCCGAGGCCCGCGCGGCGAGGGCCGACAACGTCGCCTGATCAGGCGAACCTGACCCGGGTCATCGAGTCGGCGTCCCCACCGGCGGGGTCGAGCCACCCAGTCGCCCGGCGCGGAATGCCTCGATGAACTCCACGCCGTAGGCGTCGACCCCGGTGAGGAGATCGGCAGCGAGGCGATAGGCCTCCGCCGATCGATCGGGCGCGAGGGCCTCGCGGACGTCGGCTGCGACCGGGTCGACGATCCCGCTGTCCTGGCCCGCTCCGGCGCACAGGTCCAGGAAGACGTCATTGATGAGCCGTCGGGCCGGCATCCCGAAGGACACGTTCGACACCCCGCTGGTGATGTGCAGGTCCGGTCCGTATCGGGCGCGGAGCTGGCGAACCGCGTCGAGGTAGTCCCGACCGCCGTCGGGGTCGACGCCGATCGGGATGACCAGTGGATCCACGTGCATCGCCGCCAGGCCGAGGCCGTGGGCAAGCGCCATCTCGATGAGCTCCACCGCCCGAACCATCCGCTCCTCGGTGCCGGTCGGCATCGTCGCCCCCGTCGACGACAGGACCACCGGCGAGCCCCGACCGGCCGCCATCCCGAGGACGTCGACGCGATCGGCGGCCGCGGAATTCAGGAGCGGTCGTGCGCCGTCGGCCCAGCCCAGGTCGATCTGCTCGAGGCCCGCCGTCATGACCGACGAGTCGGAGGAATCGATCGAGAGCGGGATGGTCGACACCGGGCCGACCGTCCGGACGAGCCAGGCCATGGCCTCCAGGCGAGGGTCGACGTCGGGCGAGACCTCGTCGACATTGAGATCGAGATACGCCGCGCCGCCGGCGATCTGGCGAGCCGCCATCCAGCGCACGTAGGCGCTGGCGATCGCGGCATCGGGGCCGTTAGCCATCCCCTCCAGGACTGCGGCCATCACGTGCTTGACCCGGCCCGAGTTGAAATCGCGTGTGTCCTGGATGACCGGCGGGACCGGAAGCAGCGCCTCGCCGTCCTCGAGCGGGACCCGGACGGCCGGCTGGCCCGACGCGGTCTCGGCGATCCGGCTGCCATCGCGACGGACGACTCGGCTCGTATGGATGTTCTCGCCGATGATGATGAATGGCACGGGCGGCGGGACGGACAACGAGCGATCCTCCATGGCGGTCAGGACGCCGCGATCAGGCGGCGATGGGCACGAACCGGCAGCCGTCGACGAACAGCTCGAAGAAGTCGTCTTCGGTCTCCAGTTCGACGTGTTCGATCCGCCCGACCAGGGCATCGAGAGCGTCGCGCCGGCTGCGCGACAGCAACAGGCCTGCGGCGCCGTGCAGCGCGGCGTTGCCGACACGTACGACGCGATCGACCGGCACGGGTGCGAGCAGGCCGATCTCGATCGCGTTCTGGACGTTCACGGCGTTGGCGAACCCACCTGCGAGATAGACCCGGTCGACCTGGTCGGCGGCCACGCCGAGGCGACGGAGCAGGATCCGCTGGCCGCACGCGTTGGCGGCCTTCGCCTGGGCGAGCAGGCTCGCATCCGACCGCGAGAACGTGATGCCCTGCTCCGGCGCGACGAGGAACTCGTCGAGACCGTCCCGGAACCGGCCCTCCTCGTTCATCCAGCGCGCACGCCGGAGCTCGGCCAGGACATCGACGAGCCCCGAACCGCAGATCCCGACCGGGTCGACGTCGCCGATCGTGCCGAGCGAGAACGCCTCGCCCTCGAGCTGGATCGTCTCGATGGCCCCTTCGGCGCCGGACATCCCGAAGCGCAGCAGGCCGCCTTCGAAGGCAGGCCCGGCCGGGCACGAGGCAGCGAGGAAGCGCGTCCCGTCGGTCACCACGACCTCGGTGTTGGTGCCGATGTCGATGAGCATCCGGACGCCCTGGCCGGTCGCGAACTCGATGGCGACGAGGTCCGCCGCGGTGTCCCCGCCGACATGGCTGGCGATGACCGGGGCGCCGACCACGCGCCCGTGAGGGTTCATGAGAAGCCCGACCTCGTGGCCGCGCCGGCGGACCCAGGTCGAGTCGCTCCGGCCGGCCAGCATGGCGACTTCGGTGATGGACTTGTACGGAAATTCGCCGATCGGCCCGATGTCGATGCCGAAGAAGAGGTCGCGCATCGTGCTGTTGCCGACGACGATCGCCTCATAGACCTCGTGTCGGTCGATGCCGTGCGCCCGGTACAGGTCGCGCAACGCGTGATTGAGCGCGCGGCGCACGGCCAGCCGCATCGCACCCGGGAAGTCCTTCTCGTACGAGATGCGCGTCATGACGTCGCTGCCACCGAAGCGTTGCGGGTTCTCGAGCGCGCCGCCCGTGACGGCCGCGCCGGTCAGCAGGTCGATGATCCGGAAGACGACGGTGGTCGTCCCGATATCGATCGCCAGCCCCAGCACGTGGTTCCGGCGGAGCCCGATGGGCTGGCCCGCGTAGAACACCGCGCTGTCGTCCGCGGTGACGACGGGATCCACCCGCGTGGCCGGCGCCTCCGTCGCCTCGAGGATGCGCATCCGGCGGCGGATGATCGCGAACTCGATGTCGGTCGTCGTGGTCTCGATCGTCGCCTGGCAGGCGAGGCGGAAGCCGCCCTTCAGATACGCCTCCGACGATGTCCGCGGCGAGAGGCCCTCGAGCCCCTCGCGGACCTCGACCACGCACTCGCGGCAGCGGCCGGTCCGGCGACAGGACTGGGGCACCGACGACGACACCTCATCCGCGTAGTCGAACAACGTCCGACCGGCGATCAGCGGGCGGTGCTCCGTTCCCTGGATGACATCGGGCAAGCTGGCGGTCCTCGTATCGGGACTGAGCGACCCCGGAGCGCCACCTGTCGCTCGCCGCCGGTCGCTACGCGCGGCGACTATCCCACGCTGGTAGCGGTTCTGCAATCGTTACCGACTAATCCAGGAACGCGGCGGGCTGATGGGCCGGCGCCCGCCCGCGTCGTTCAGATCAGTCGGCCTGTGGGACCGGGCCGCAGCTCGGGCGGGGCGTGAAGGTCGTCGGGAGCAGGACGGTGCGCTGTTCGCCACCGCCGAGCCGCTCCAGCAGGAGCTCGGCGGCTGTCCGGCCAAGCAGCAGGGTGTCGCGCGCCACGGACGCGATCGGCGGGTCGTGGAGCTCCGAAAGGTCGACCTCATCGCAGGTCACCAGGGAGATGTCGGTGGGGATCTTGACGCCGTGGCGGACGAGCGCCCGCACGCAGCCGGCGAGGACCTGGTTCCCGCCGGCGACGATCGCGGTCGGCCGCGGATCCATCGCGAGCAGCCGTTCCGTGGACGCCTCACCGTGCTCCGCGGACAGCGACCCGACGAGACTGGTCGTCTCGTCGCGGATGCCCTTCGCGGCGACCGCGTCGGCCATGCCGGCGATCCGTTCGCGCACGGGCCATAGGTCGAGCGGACCGGTGATCAGGGCGATCCGGCGGTGTCCCAGGTCCAGAAGATGCTCGACAGCGGCCCGCATCCCCGATTTGTGGTCGTTGCGCACGATGCTGGCACGCAGGTCGCCCGGGACGTCGCGGTCGATCATGATGATCGGGACGTCGACCTGCGCCAGGACGTCGAGGGTTCCCGCACGCCGTTCGCTCGCGAGCGACAGGATCATGCCGTCGACGCGCCGTGCCTGGAAGAATCGGATGTGCGCGGCGTCCAGCTCGGGATCATTTTCGGAGTTCATGAGGAGCATCGAGTAGCCCGCCGAGCGGAGCGCGGACTCGGCGCCGGACGTGATGGTGGCGATCAGAGGATTCGAGATGTCGCCGACCACGTAACCGACGGACAGGGTGGCGCCGCGGCGCAGGCTCTGGGCGAGAAAGTCCGGCTCGTACTCCAGCTGCTTGACGGCGGCCAGGACGCGCTCGCGCATCTCGAGACTGACATCCGGGTGCTCCGACAGGACCCGCGAGACCGAGGAGATCGCGACGTCGGCCAGCTCCGCCACTTCGCGCATGCTCGCGCGCTTGCGGCGAACGTCCATCCTTCTGGCATCGCCCATCCACCACCCTCCCATCGCGCGCCAGGACCCGCGTCCGGTCCGGGCAGGCCGGACGTTCGAGTTTGTTCCAGTAACGGTTTCAGGGACGGTAGCATACCGACGTTCGGGCGCCCTTCTTATCGACGCAACCGGCCCCGTCGCGGTTGACGATTCCGCGGCCCGGATGCCACGATGTGTAAACGAAACTGGAAACGGTACCGCCACGCTCGAGGCCCGTTCTCGCCCGGCTCGGCGACGCTCGGCAACCCGGAGGCGCACGACCACGATGACCGCTGTACCCACGCCCGATCGACTCGCCTGGTACCGGACGATGGTCGCGATCCGGCTCTTCGAGGAGAAGGTCCAGGAGCTGTTCATGACCGGACAGATCCAGGGCACGACGCATCTGTGCCAAGGCCAGGAGGCGGTCTCGGTCGGGGCGATCGCCGCGATGCAGCCCGGTGATGTCCAAACCAACACCTATCGCGGTCACGGCGAGGCGCTCGCCCTCGGCATGGACCCGGAGGTGGCCTTTGCCGAGCTCATGGGGCGGCGCACGGGGGGCTCCGGCGGCGTCGGCGGATCGATGCACCTGATCGACTTCAGCAAGGGCAATATCGGCGCCAACGCGATCGTCGGAGCCGGGCTGCCGATCGCGGTCGGTGCGGCCGTCGCGTTCCAGATGCAGAAGAAGCCCAATGTCGCGCTGTCCTTCTTCGGCGACGGGGCCACCAACATCGGCACGTTCCACGAAGCCCTGAACATGGCCGCGGTCTGGGCCGCGCCGGTCGTGTTCATCATCACCAACAACCTGTACGGCGAGTACAGCCCGCTGCGGGCCACGACGCCGCTCGACGACCTGGCACGTCGTGCGGACCCGTTCGGCATGCCGGGCGTCATCGTCGACGGGCAGGACATCGACGCGGTCCACGCGGCGACGGTCGAAGCGGTCGAACGGGCACGCGCCGGCGGTGGTCCCAGCCTCCTCGAGATGAAGACCTATCGCTACCGCGGCCACAGTCGCTCCGACCCGGCGAAGTACCGCCCGGAGGGCGAGCTGGATCGCTGGAAGGCGCGCGACCCGATCGAGCTCCTGGGCGCCCAGCTCGTGGCCGAGTCGATCATCGGTCCGAACGACGCGGTCGAGATCCGGAACGAGACCCAGGCCGAGATCGACGCGGCCGCCGAGCGAGCGGCGAGTGCCCCCTTCCCGACCCTCGAGGAGACGCGACCCTATGTCTACGCTGACTGAGGCGGCGCCGGCCGAGGGCGGGGTCTCGACCGAGCTGACCTACCGCGAGGCCATCAACGCGGCACTCGATGACGCGATGGCGGCGGACGACGCGGTCCTGCTCATGGGCGAGGACGTGTCGGCCGATGGCGGCGTCTTCAAGACCAACATCGGGCTGTCCGAGAAGTACGGGCTCGAGCGCGTCCGCAACACGCCGATCTGCGAGAACGGGTTCCTCGGCGTCGCCCTCGGCATGAGCCTCGTCGGGATGCGGCCGGTCGTGGAGATTATGTTCGCAGACTTCCTGCCGACGGCCGGGGATGCGATCGTCAACCAGCTCCCGAAGTACCGCTACATGTCCGGTGGCCAGACGTCCGTTCCGGTGACGGTCCGTTCCGTCAGCGGCGCCACGGGCCAATTCGGCACGCAGCACTCAGCGACGGGCGAAAGCTGGTTCATGCACCTGCCCGGCCTGCGCGTCGTCACCGCGTCGTCGCCCGGATCGGCGTACAGCCTGCTCCGGGCAGCCATCGACGATCCGAATCCGACGCTCTTCTACGAGCACAAGGGCCTGTACGCGCGCAAGGGCCCGGTGGCCCGCGGCGAGATCGCCGAGATCGGGAAGGCACAGGTCGTCCGCACCGGCAGCGACGTGACGATCGTGGCCACCATGCTGATGGTCGAGCGCGGCCTGGCGGCGGCCGAGGTGCTGGCCGCCGAGGGGATCGACGCCGAGGTCATCGACCTCCGCTGGCTTCGCCCGCTCGACCTCCCCGCCGTCCGCGCCTCGGTCGAGAAGACCGGTCGCATCGTGATCGCGGAAGAGCAGGTCCACGCCGCCGGCTGGGGCGCGACGATCGTGAGCGAGCTGACGATCGGCGGTGTCGCGTGGGCCAGCACGCCGCGCCGGGTCAGCTTGCCTGACGACCTGCCGATCCCATATACCCCTCCCCTCGAGGATGAGGTCCTGCCCTCGGCCGAGTCGATCGCGGCCGCAGCCCGGGGCAGCGTCGGGCGTTGACCGGCCCGGTGGGCGCCGCGATCGCGCCCGGGGTGCTCGATCGGACCGCGCTCATCATCGACCGGATCGAGACGATCGCGCTGCGCGCGCCGCTGGGTCGCCGGTTCTCGGGCAGTGCGTACAGCATGGACAACCGGTGCACGATCGTGACGCGGGTGCACACGAACGACGGGATCGTCTCCGAGGTCTACACCGGCGACACGGACGTCGAGCAATCCATCATCGTTGCGATCATCCACGACGAGCTGGCGCCCCGGCTGCTGGGCCGAACCGCGGCAGACCCCGAGGGTGCCTGGCTGGCGATGGAGCCGGCGACCAACGACATCCTGCGCGACCGGGGTCTCGCGCTGCAGGCCATCTCGTGTCTCGATGAGGCCATCTGGGACGTCTTCGGGCGCGCCCTCGGGCTGCCGCTCCACCGGATCTGGGGGAGCACCGGCGACACGGTCCCGATCAGCATCATCGGCGGGTACTACCACCTGTCGATCGACGATCTGGCCGAGGTCATCGGCGCGTACGTCGAGGCGGGGTTCGCCGGCATGAAGTTCAAGGTGGGTGGTCGGACCCCGGCCGAGGATGCCACACGGGTCCGCGCCGCTCGGCAAGCCGCCGGCCCCGGATTCGCGCTGATGGTCGACGCCAACCAGGGCTATGACCGGGCGCAGGCCGTGAAGTTCGCGCAGCTCGTCTGGGACCTCGACATCCGATGGTTCGAGGAGCCCTGTCGGTGGACGAACGATGCGCGCTGGATGCGCGACGTCCGATACCAGACCGCCATCCCGGTCTGTGCCGGACAAAGCGAAACCACCCTGACCGGCATCCGGGACCTGATCGTCGCCGGTGCGATCGACGTCTCCAACTTCGACGCGTCGTGGGCGGGCGGACCCACGATCTGGCGCAAGGCGGCCGGCCTGGCCGCCGCGTTCGGCGTCGAGCTCGGCCATCACGAGGAACCGCAGATCGCCTCGCACCTGCTTGCCAGCGTGCCGAACCATACCTTCGTCGAATGCTTCGACGAGGAGCGCGACCCCTTCTTCTGGCACCTCACCGACATGTCGACCCGGATCAGCGGCGGCGGCTACACGCTTCCAGATCGGTCCGGGTTCGGGATCGAGCTGGACCGGGAGTACGTGAGCCGCCACACCGTCGCCACGCGGTCGACCGACCGCCACACCGTCACCTAGGAGGCGCCGATGGCGGCCGTGACCGGGTTCTTCCATGGCGGGATCACCGTCAGCGACATGGACCACGCACTGGTCTTCTACCGGGACGGCTTGGGCCTGGAGCAGGAATTCGACCGGATCCTCGACGCCCCGTATCTGCCGGCGGTGCTGGGCCTCGAGTTCGATCACATCCGGGCCGTCTACCTCCGGATCCCCGGCGGCGGCTTCGTGGAGCTGCTCGAGTACGTCGGCATCGAACGGCTGTCCGCCGCGTCGCGGCCATGCGACTTCGGTGCTGGGCACCTGTGCCTCTATGTCGATGACGTCGAGACGATGCATGCGCGGCTGGTGGCGCTGGGGTTCGCCGCCCGCTCGGAAGAGGTCGTGGACATCACGGCCGGTCCGAACCAGGGAGCCCGCAGCTGTTACATGGCCGATCCCGACGGGTATGCGGTGGAGTTGTTCCAGAAGCGCCCAGGCGCCTGAGGAGGAGGACACGATGCGGCGACCGATCGAGACGCTCGCCGGTGGGCTCGGCCACCCGGAGGGCCCGGACATCCTCCCTGATGGCCGGGTCGTGATGGTCGAGACGTATACGAGCAAGATCGTGGCGTGGTCGGCCGAGCGCGGCATCCACGACTACGCCGACTGCGGTGGCGGACCCAATGCCTGCATGCTCGGCAGCGACGGTGCGGTCTACATCACCCAGAACGGCGGGACGGTCGGCGCCTGGCGAGCCGAGGTCATGGGGCGGCCGTCCATCCAGAAGGCCTGGCCGGATGGCCGGGTCGAGGAAGTCGTCGCCGAGATCGACGGCGTGGCCCTGACGGCGCCGAACGATCTGACCTTCGGACCTGACGGGCGCCTGTACTTCACGGACCCGGCGGACTATCTGCCCGATGACCGCAAGCCTGGCCGTATCTGGGTCCTGAACCCGGAGGGCACGGGCGAGCTGATCGAAGAGATCCCGAGCGCCTACACCAACGGCATCGCCGCCGAGGCGGACGGGGCGATCGTCTGGGTGGACTCCTACGAACGGGGGGTCTATCGAAAGCGCCCGGGTCAGGCGTCCGAACAGATCGCCCGCCTGCCTGAGGGCCATGTGCCCGACGGACTCAAGGTCGCGGCGAACGGCGACCTGTGGATCACCGCGTTCATGGGCGGCGGGGTGGACATCCTGACGCCAGACGGGACGATCGTCGATTTCCTCGAGACGGGCGGCGTCCCGCTCAACTGCGTCTTCCATGACGGCGCGCTGTTCATCACGGACTTCGGCGACATCACGGCGGTCACGGACCAGGCGCCGATGGACGGCCGATTGTGGCGCGTCGACGTGGGCGTCGAGGGGATGCCGCTCTTCCGGGGGTCGATCGCCGCCCGACCGTGACCTGGTCCGCGACCGTCAATCCCGCGCGCCGCCGCTGCCGCCGGGCGCGGATTGCAGCCAGTCCGGCCGGTCATGCATGCCGAGGATGGACCACCCGCCGTCGACGACGAGCGTCTGGCCGGTGATGTAGGCCGCGTCCGGGGAGGCGAGGAACAGCACGGCCGCCGCGATGTCTGCCGTCGTGGCCAGCCGGCGCAGCGGGATCTCCGAGAGCATCGTGTCGAGGCGGATCGATCCGTTGGCGATACCCTCCTCCACGATGGCCGTCCGCGCCATCCCCGGCGCGACGGCGTTGACGCGGATCCCGAGGTCCGCCACCTCGACCGCCATCACGCGAGACAGGCTCATCATGGCCGCCTTGGCGGCCGAATAAGGCCCTCGACCGGGAAGCGCGATGAGCCCGGCCACCGATGCGAGCTGGACGATGGCACCGCCGCCATGCGCCCGCATCGATCGGATCGCCATCGCACTGCAGTGGAACGTGCCCATGAGGTGCGTCTGGACGACGAGCTCCCAGGCCGCCGGATCGAACGACTCGGTCAGGCCGACGCGCTGGATCCCGGCGTTGTTGACGAGGATGTCGACCCTGCCCTCGCGCGCCTCGATGTCCGCGAACGACGCTTCCACGGCCGCCCGATCGGTCACGTCCATGGTGAGGTAGCGGACCCCCGTCAGCGGTCGGGACGGCGACTCGATGTCGGTGACGACACCGCGGGCGCCCTCGGCGACCGCACGCTCCACGATGTCAGCGCCGATGCCGCGCGCGCCACCTGTCACGACGATGACCTGATCGTCGAATTGTCCGGCCATGCGGGCCCTCCGGTCGCGCTCCCGACACACCACGTCACGTATCATCGGAACCGTTTCCGGTGAGGATACCGGGCCAGCGTTCGGCCGGGAAGCAGGCTCGGGCACGAGGAGGTCCACGATGGGCGGTACGGGCAAGCGGGCGATCGTCACCGGGGCGGCCAGCGGCATCGGGCAGGCCGTCGCGATGCGCCTCCTGCGAGAGGGTGCCACGGTCGTCGCGGCCGACCTGAACGAGGACGGTCTCGCGCCCGTCGTGGCGGCCGGAGCGACGCCGTTCGTGGGTGACCTGACCGACGAGGCGGGTCGCGATCGCCTGGTTGTCGCCGGCCATGGGGTTGACTACCTGGTGAACGCCGCGGGCATCATCAAGCTCAAGCCGATCCTCGAATTCACCGTCGCAGACATCCGTGAGATCTATGCCATCAACGTCGAGGTGACCTGGGACCTCGTCTCCCGGATCGGCCGGACGATGCCGCCGAGCGGGGCGATCGTGAACCTCTCGTCGTCGTCGGCCAAGCTCGCGACGACGACCGAGGCCGCCGTCTACGCCTCGTCGAAAGCCGCCGTCCTGTCGATCACGCGATCGTTCGCCTATGCGTTCGCACCGAATGCTGTTCGGGTCAACGCGATCTGCCCGGGCATCATCGACACACCGATGCAGGAGCGGGTCCTCGCGGATGTCGCGGCGAAGCGAGGCATGACGGTCGAAGAACTGTCAACGGCTCGGAACAAGACTGTCCCCCTCGGCCGATCCGCGTCCGCCGACGAGTGCGCAGGGGTCATCTGGTTTCTGCTGAGCGACGAGGCGGCATACATGACCGGTCAGGCAATCAATTACACAGGGGGCCTGGTCATGTGGTGATCCTGCTCGCGATTTCATCGCGGACAGGCCGACAATCCTTTCCAGAAACGTTGACATGGCTCGCGGCTGGAAACGATACTGACGCGAGCCCTGGGAGGGCGCGGGTGTGTCGTCACGACCGCCCACACGAGGAGGAGATTTCGCATGCTGATCCGATCACAACGGGCGTTCGCGGTCCTGACCGCTGCGTCCATGCTCGTCGCGGCCTGTAGCAGCGGGGCGCCTGCTGCCTCTAATCCAGCCGCGAGCGCGCCCGCGTCGAGCGCCGCCTCGGAGGCTCCGTCGGCGGCAGCCGGCCTGCCGTACACCGGCACCCTGAAGGACGGGTCGACCTTCACGCTCCACCCGCGCGTCGCCGACAAGCTGGCCAAGGGCGAGCCGATCAACTACGTCTTCTCGTACGGCTCCACCGCGATCCCGCTGTTCTCGCCGCAGTACAAGGCGGGCTACGAACGGACCCTGCCGGAGGCCCAGAAGATCCTGCCGATGAACGGCCAGGCGATCGCCCCGTCGTCAGCCGTGCAGGACCCCAATGAGCAGATCGCGCAGTTCGACGCGCTGTTCAAGGCGGACCAGATCGACTGCCTCTCCATCCAGTCGACCGGGACCGACGCGTTCACGAAGATCGTGAACGACTACATGGCCACCGGCATCCCGGTCTTCACCGTCGGCGTGGAGTCGAACGGCAACGAGTTCTCGAACTTCACCCAGATCTCCAACAAGGAGGGCCATCAGGCCGCCGGGATCGTCGTCGACTACATGAAGGCCAACGGCCTCGACTTCAAGACCTTCGCCGTCTCGGGCGGCGATCCGACCCAGAACTGGGCCCAAGGCCGCATGCAAGGGTTCATCGACGGGATCACCGAAGCCATCCCGGACGCCACGTTCCTGAACACGGCCGCCACCGCGCTCGTGACGACGTACGACCCGGCGAGCACGTATGACGCCTACAAGGCGTTCATCCAGGGCAACCCCGAAGTCCAGGTCATCGAGAACGTGGACATCGGTGGTGAGCACGCCGCCCGGGCGATCGCCGATTCGGGCAACACCGGCAAGATCTTCTCGCTCGGCTGGAACGTGAGCATCGGCCAGCTCGATGCCGTCGAAGCCGGCACGCAGATCGTCGCGCTCGACCAGCAGTGGGGCGATCAGGCCGGGTTCGGAGCGCTCGCCTGCGCCGAGCTCCTGAAGAACGGCAAGGTTCTGCCCAACACGAACACCCTGAAGCCGATCACGACGGAGAACGTCGTCCAGGCTCGCGCGGACTTCATGGCCATCGCCGGCGGCTGATCCCCCCGACGTACGCTTCCCCGGACCGGTCGACCGATGCCGACCGGTCCGGGTGGTTTCCGAGGCTGATCAACGAGGAGCCGTCCACGGGATGACCGAGAACAGCGCCCCCCTGCCTCCTGCCCCGCCGGCCGGCCCGGCGACCACCCGCGATCCGTGGTCTGGGCGCGCGCTCGCGGCCGGCATACGCATCGGCGGCCTCGTGATCGCGATCCTCATTGTGATCGTGGTCTTCACCGCCCTGAGCAAGCCGAACACGTTCCTGACATTCACGAACGCGGTCGGCGTGCTGCGTTCGATGAGCACCATCGCCATCGTGGCTCTCGGGCTCACGTTGGTGATCGTCGTCGGCGAGATCGACCTCTCGTTCGGCTACGTGTATGGGCTGGCGTCCATCCTCATCGGCGTGTCCTGGATCGTCTGGGGCTGGCCCATCTATCTCGCGATCCTGTTGGGGTTCGCGGCGGCTGTCCTGGTCGGCTCGATCAATGCCTTCCTGGTGACGGTGCTCAAGATCCCCTCCTTCATCGTCACGCTCGGCACGGGGCAACTCGTGTTCGGCACGACCCTGCTCGTCTCGAACACCGCGACCCTCAACCCGGCGTATCCGCCCGTCGGCAAGGTCGTCCCGAAGGATCAGGTCGATTGGTTCTTCGGCCTGTCGAACCAGGACCTGCCGCTCGACATCCCGATGCAGGCGCTCTGGATGGCGGGAGTCGCGATCATCATCGGCTTCATCCTCAGCCGGTCCCTCTTCGGCTTCCGTCTCAAGGCCATCGGCGGGAACCCGGCCGCCGCGGAGCTCGCGCGGCTCCCGATCGTCAAGTACAAGTTCGCCGCCTTCATCATCTGCTCGCTCCTCGCGACGCTCGCGGCAACGCTCGACTTCGCGTTCATCGGATCGGTCCAGCCGAACGCCGGCGTGGGGCTGACCTTCCCGATCTTCGCGGCGGTCATCATCGGCGGGGCAAGCCTCGCGGGCGGCCGCGGCACGGCCATCGGGACGCTCAGCGGAGCCTTGCTCCTGGCGATCATCGCCAACGGCCTGGCCCTGCTGTCGGCCGGCTCGTACCTGAGCAACTTCGTGTCCGGCGCCGTCACGATCGCGGCCGTGGTGCTCGATCGCTTCACCCAGAGCCTGCGTCGGTGACCGGGCCTTTGACGGCGCCGGCCGTCGACCCGGCCGAGGAGGACGCGCCGGTCGGCGACCTGCGGATCCGCGGCCTCCGCAAGTGGTACGGCGACACGCGGGCACTCGATGGCATCGATCTCGAGGCTCGCCCCGGCGAGATCCTCGGGGTGGCCGGGCCGAACGGCGCCGGCAAGAGCACGCTGATCAAGATCCTGGCCGGCGAGACCCGCGCCGACAGCGGCGAGATCGAGCTCGACGGACGTCCCTGGGACACCGCGAGCGATCGCGACCGCGTGGCCGTGGTCCACCAGGAACCCCAGCTCTTCCCGAATCTCACCGTGGCCCAGAACCTGATGGTGGGTCGCGAGGGCACGCGGGCGATGGTCCGTTCGCTGAACCAGCACGAGCGCACGCTGATGTCCGACCTTGCGATCCTCGAATACGCCGGCCGCCGGATCGAGGCGGTCCCCCTCGCGATCCAGCAGCGGGTCGAGATCGGCCGGGCCCTCGCACGCGACGCCAAGGTGTTCCTCTTCGACGAGCCGAACTCGGCCCTCACGCAGGAGGAGTCGACCGACCTCTTCCGTCGGATGCACCTCCTCGCCGATGCCGGGCGCGTGGTCCTCCTGGTGTCGCACCGTATCGCCGATCTCGCCGCCCATGCGGATCGCGTCGCGCTGATCCTGGACGGTGTCTGCACCACGGTCCTCGAGGGCGAGGCGCTCACCCAGGAGGGGGTCGCGGCGGGGCTCGTGACCGGCCAGGCTGCGCGCGAACCGGAGGAACAGATCCTCGTCCGGCGCGACGATGACGCGGCGACCGCCCTGCAGCTGACCGCGTGGACGCACGGCGCGGGTGAATTCGAAGGGATCGACCTGCGCGTCCGTTCGGGGGAGATCGTCGCGATCGCGGGCGTCGAAGGTTCGGGCGCGCGCGAGCTGGTTCGCTCGATCGCCGGGTTCGAGCGGGGCGGCAGTGGCCAGATCGAGATCGGCCGACGATCGGGCGCGGTGGCCGTCGCCAGTCAGACCAGCCTCGTCTCGGCGGATCGCCAGACGAGCCTCTTCGCCAACCTGTCGATCGGCCACAACATGGTGTCGCGTCTGAGCCATGAGATCGCGAGCGGTGGCATCGCCCTGCGACCACGCCGGATGCTCCAGATCGCGCACGAGCTGCGCGACCGTTTTCGCGTGAAGGCCGCATCCGTCCAGCTGCCCATCCGTTCACTCTCGGGTGGCAACCAGCAGAAGGTGGCGATCGCGGCGGCGATCGTGCGGCGTCCGGAGGTCCTGGTCCTCGAGGAACCGACGCGCGGCGTCGACATCGGATCGAAGCGCGAGATCTACAGGTTGATGCGCGCGTACGCGACCGATGGGCATGCGGTGATCATCTACTGCACCGAGGTGCCCGAGATCTTCGAGGCGGCGGACCTCGCCTACGTCGTGTCAGACGGCCGACTGTCGGACCCGCTGCTCGTGATGAACTATCCGGACGTCGAGGCGTTGGCGCGCGCGGTCACGCGCCTGGAACGGCACAGCGCCGCACCGGCCGCGGCGCCCGCGTCGCCGCTGGGCTCAGCCGCCACCTGACGGCGCGGCACCCGACGCGCTCGGCGGGTCGCCAGGGCGCAGGACGGGCATCCGGCCGGGTCGACCCGCCAGCTGCATCAACTGGATGTTCGCGCCGTCGGGGTCCTTCAGATAGACGCTCCGTCCGCCGCGATACGGCCCGATCGGGAGATCCATCGGCGTCCCACTGATCTCCAGGCCGAGACGCGCGACGGTCTCCTCGATGTCGTCCACGGCAAAACCGAAGTGCGTCGCCCCGATGTCCGCGTTGCCGGCCACGACCGAGCGTTGGTCGACGCCCCGGAAATGCACGAGCTCGAAGATCGCGTTCGTGTGCGGGATCCGGAAGAAGACCGCGTCGAGCTCGAGACCGGGCGGGCGACCCATCAGTCGCGCCACGTTCGCCGCGTGCTCGCCGCGCCATTCGACACGGTCGATCGGGTCGCCGAAGAGCTTCGCGTAGAAGGCGATGGATCGCCCGAGATCGCTCGCGACGACGCCGACATGGTCGATCCAGAACATCGTTCCTCCTCAGCCGGGCACGCCCAGGAAGCGTGCCGCGTTCTCGACGACCAGCGCGGTCGTCGCGGCGGGCGTGAACCCGCGTTGCCACATCCACGGGAGCACCTCCGCGAAGAGGTGGCCGAAGCCATGCCCGCCGTATGCGGCAAGGCGGTGCTTCGTGCAGATGTCGTGCGACAGGAGGATCCGTTCCCCGTACCCGGCATCGAACAGCACCCGGACGAGGTCGAGTCGCTGCGCGTCGCTCAGCGTGGCCATCGCCGCGTCGAACGGGTAGTAGGAGCTCTCGAGCCCGAAGCAGTCGAACTCGAGGTAGACGCCACTGCGGGCCAGCTCGAGGAGCCCTGGGGCATCCTGGATCGTCCGGTCCAGGTGCGCGATCGCGACACGCCCGAGGTCGGCGCCGGCATCGGCCAGGATCCGCACGATCGCATGCGGCGCGGTCCGATCGCGGCCCGGATGGACCATGACCGGCGCGCCCGTGAGACGCTGGGCCGCGGCTGAGGCACGGAGCACGGTGCGTTCCCGATCGCCCAGCGGCCAGCTGCATCCGATCTCCCCGATGAACCCGGGCCGGATCCCCGTGTCACCGACGCCGTTCCGCCACTCCTCGACGAGCGACGCGGCCAGGGCCGACTCGTCCATGCCCGCGATCGCCAGGGGGTGGGTCGTTTCGATATACGCCCCGGAACCCATCACGACATTGACGCCGGACGCCCGCGAGATCCGGGCGAGCGCCCGTGGGTCGCGCCCGATCCCGGGAACCGTGGCGTCCACGAGCGTGCGGCCGCCGGCGCTGCTGAGGGCCGCCAGTTCCGAGACCGCCAGCGCCTCGTCGTCGAGGACGAGGTTGTCGGCATTGTTCGTCCAATGGCGGCGCACCCAGCCGAGATCGGCGAGGTGGCCGACGGGCTGGTGCGCACGCTCCCGATCCTCGGGAGAAGACGGTTCGACGAACGACGGGTTGTCGATCAGCAGATGCTCGTGCATCAGGGTCGGTCCGAGCGCCTCCGCAGGGATCGGACCGAGCACTGTTCGCACCGACATCGCCGTCATTCGGAGCGCACCCTGGTCCCGAGGGTTAGCGTGAATCGCGTAAGGTCAGGGGCATGAGTGAACGTCCCGTCCGCGTCGTCCTCGTGGGCTTCGGCAAGACCAACCAGGCCGTGCTCGAGCTGGCGCTGACGCGCCCGTGGCTGGAGATCGGCGGCATCGTCGTGCGCTCGGCGGCGCGCGAGGGCGAGACCGCGGCCAGCCGCGTCGAGGGCGCCCCCGAAGGCCTGCGTTGCTCCACCGATCTCGCAGGAACCCTGCGCACCACCCGACCCGACGTCGTGGTGGTCGCGACCTCGACCCGGCTCGTGGACGTGCTGCCGGTCCTCGCGGCCATCGCACCAAGCGGCGTGCCGATCGTCTGCACGGCCGAAGACCTCGCGTTCATCCGGCCGGGCGATTCCGACGAGGCGTCGCGGATCATCGACCTGGCCGAAGCACACCGGATCCCGATCGTCGCGACGGGGGCGAACCCGGGCTTCGTGCTGGACCTCTGGCCACTTACGCTGTCGGGCCTGGCCTGGGACGTCGAGTGGCTTCGCGCCCGCCGCATCGTCGATGTGAGTGTCTTCGGACCGCGCGTCAGGGCCTCGCTCGGGATCGACCTGACACCAGATGCCTTCCATGCCGGGATCGCGGACAGGTCGGTGGTCGGTCATGCGGGCTTCCCGGAGAGCCTGCGCATCCTGGCCGCGGCCATGGGCCGCGACCTCGAACGGATCGAGATCGTGTCGGAGCCGATCCTGGCGACCGAGCAGCTCACGATCGCGGATGGATCGGTCATCGCGACGGGTCGGACCGCCGGGGCGGACCAGCGCGCGATCGGCTGGTTCGAGGGTCGGCCGTGGCTGGACATCTCGATGACCCTGCACGTCCAGCCGGCATCCGCCGGTCTCGAGCCGACGGACGAGATCCAGTTGGATGGTCGTCATAGCCTGCTCGTCCGCGTCGAACCGGGCTGTCGGGCGCTCCTCTCGACCGCGGCGATGATCGTCAACGGGCTGCCACGGGCGATGGCCGCACCGCCGGGCGTCCACGGTCCGGGCGACCTGCCGCCGGTGGCCCCATGGTTCGGTGAGCAGCCCCCGGCGTGGGTCCCGCTGCGCGACTGAGCGTCCACCGACGCGCCCGACACCAGATCCCTCAGCGATCGACGCGGTACTTCTCGATGAAGGTCTCGTCGAGGACCCAGCCCAGGCCCGGCAGATCGGGCAGCGGGAACTGCCCGTCCACGAGCGATGGCCGGTTCTCGATCATCTGCCAGAAGATCGGATCGCGGGCCGGCGAGAAGGTCTCGACGTACGTGCCGTGCGGCTGCGACGCCAGGAGGTGGGACGCGACCTGCGCTTCCTCGTGATGCCCCAGCTGGACGTCGAAGGCCGACGCAAGGGCCGCGATCCGTCGCCACTCGGTGGGTCCGCCGCCCCACGACGCGTCGTAGTTGCAGACGTCGATGGCCCCCGCTGCCATCATCTCGCGCATCCCCACCCGGCTGATCTCGCTCTGCCCGGCGGCCACGTTCACGTTGCCGCGCATCCGGACGTCGCGCAGGCCGCGAAAGTCGGCGTGCCAGCGGGTCGGCTCCTCGAACCAGCGGATCGCGATCCCCTCGGCGCGGATGGCGTCGAGGAACTCGAGCGCCTCGGCCACCGTATAGCCCTGGTTGGCATCGACGATGAACAGGAAATCGTCGCCGGCATGCCGACGTGCGCGAACCAGGCGGGCGGCATCGACCGGTGGCGGCTCCGCCCCGATCTTGAACTTCATCCCGACCATCCCGTGCTCGGACTGGAAGAAGTCGATCTCGCGCTCGATCTCCTGGCCCTTCGAGCTCTCGTCGTCGGGGATGTAGTAGCCGCCGATGCCGATCATCGGGATCCGGTCGCGATAGCCACCCCAGATCCGCCACAACGGCTGGCCCATGGCCTGGCCGACGGCGTCCCAGACCGCCGTATCGATGCACGCCATGGCCTGCATCGCGTACCAGCGCGGGCGGAGCTGGTCGAAGGTGGCCGGGAGCATGGCCTCCCAGACCCGCTCTGTCCCGAACGCGTCCAGGCCGAGGATCTGGGGAACCAACTCGTCGTGCAGGATGCTCAGGATCTCGGACTGGAGCGGCTCGTCCTCATCCGCGTTGTAGGCCTGGCCCACGATCCCCGCTGACGTCCTGATTCGCGTGATGATCGTGCAGCGGTTGCGCATCTTGTAATAGCTGCCCTTGTAGGTGAAGGGCAGCGGCACGCGGATCGGGATCGTCTCGACGGATTCGATCTTCAGCTGCATGCGCAAACCTCTGGGGGCGGGACGAGTTGACGCACGATGCCACAGGATGCGACCATCTCGCAATCGTAACTGGAAACGGTACCGCCGGTCCCTCCGATCCGCGTACCGGCCCGGTCTTCACCGGAAGGAGCCCATGACGGCGGGCCCGCAACCCCTTGACCTTGACGCTGCCGGGCGCCCCTCGGCCGCCCCGCTCGCAGGCGTGCGGATCGTGGCCGTGGAACAGTACGGAGCCGGTCCGTTCGGGACGATGTACCTCGCCGACCTGGGCGCGGAGGTCATCAAGATCGAGGACCCGGCAACAGGCGGTGACGTGAGCCGCTGGATACCGCCGGGGCGCGCCGGCTCGGACAGCCTGTTCTTCGAGGCGTTCAACCGGAACAAGCGCAGCCTGTCCCTCGACCTCAAGACGGCCGGTGGCCGGGACGTGCTCGATCGTCTCGTGGCATCCGCGGACGCGATCTTCAGCAACCTGCGCGGCGACCAGGCGGAGCGGCTGGGCCTAACCTACGCCCGACTCGGGGCGATCAATCCGGCGATCGTCTGCGTGGCCCTCACCGGGTATGGAAGCGTCGGGGAGGCCGCCCGCTGGCCGGGTTATGACGCCCTGATCCAGGCCGAGACGGGCTGGGCCTCTTTGACCGGGGCCCCGGACGAGGCACCCACCAAGAGCGGCCTCTCATTGGCGGATTACGTCGCCGGTCTGACCGCCGCGCTGGGCCTGATGGTCGGTGTCTTCGATGCCCGCCGCACCGGGCGCGGTCGCGACGTGGAGACCAACCTCTACGACTCTGCCCTGGCGATGCTCAGCTATCCCGCCACATGGTTCCTGTCGCAGGGTTTCGTGACGGAGCGCAAGCCGATGTCGGCGCACCCGAGTGTGGTCCCGTTCCAGTTCTTCCCGACAGCCGACGGGCATCTGGCGATCGCCGCCCCGAAGGAGAAGTTCTTCCGATCCCTGGTCGCGGCGATGGACCTCCCCGAGGTCGGCGCCGATCCGCGCTTCGCGGACTTCGAGTCGCGCGATCGGCATCGAGAGGCCCTGCTCGACATCCTCGCCCGGCGCTTCGCCGAGGAGACCACAGCGGTCTGGCTGGAGCGACTGCGCGGGTTGGTCCCGGTCGCCCCCGTTCGATCGCTGACGCAGGCAGTGGATCCGGATGAGCTTCGCGCCAGGGACATGCTGGCGGAGTATCCCCACCCGTCCTTCGGGCAGGTGCGCTCGGTCGGGCTCCCGTTGACGATGAGCGACTTCGAGCGGACCTACCGACGCGGACCGGCCCTCAACGGCGACCAGGCCGCCATCCTGGCCGAGCTGGCGTATGACCAGGCTGCGATCGAGGCCTTGCGCATCGATGGGGCCTTCGGCGCCGTCGACGACGACCCGAGCGGCCGACCCGTCAGCGAGCCTGGCTAGGTCCGACGATCGACATCATTCCGGCCGTGGCTCCAGGACGACGACCGCCGTCTCCTGGGACCGCGTGGCGGCGTATGCCTCCGTTCCCTCGCCAAGGCCGACCCACATCGCCCACAGTCGCGCCCGCTCCTCCCCCACGGCTGCCCGCGCACGGACGCTGCGTGACCCACTCGCCAGATCGATCCTGGCGCGGGGATTCGTCTGCAGGTTGAGCCACCACGCCGGCTCGGGATCGGCCCAGCCGTTCATGGCCAGGGTGATCACGTTCGGGCCGTCATCCAGGTAGCCGAGGATGGCCGTCCGGTCCGCGCCCGTTCGGCGCCCGGTCGTCCTGATCCGAAGCATGCCCCACCGGTCGGCCTTTGCTCCCCGAAGGCCGAAGCGGCCGCCAGTCACGGAGTAGAGGGCGCGGTGCATCACCCAAAAGGCGCGTATGAACCAGCGCGGTGGGAGTCGTGGCGGTGGCTTGGGCGCGCGGAGCAGGTCGTCGTCACCGACCACCGGCGTTCCGATGTCTGCGAGTGCGACGGCGTCGGTCGAGCCGTCGTGATCATGGACCGTCGTCATGGCCACTCTCCCGCGTATTGGAACACCTCGTCGAGGGGCACGTCGAAGACGCGTGCGATCTGGAAGGCCATCTCGAGCGATGGCGAATACCGCCCCTGCTCGATGGCGATGATGGTCTGACGGGTGACGCCGATGCGGTCCGCCAGGTCGGCCTGCGTCATCTCGCCGTTCGCGAAGCGAAAGCGTCGGATGTCGTTGGTGACCCGTGTCGGCCTCCCCATCGTTAGAAGCCTCGGCGGTAGAGCGCGAGCTTCACCGCCGTGCCGATCAGCCCGGCCACGGCGAAGATCAGATACATCGCGTTGGCGATCCAGAAGTGGGGAGCCTCGACCATCGCCAGCCCGAAAGGCAGAACCATGCCGATGCCGAGGGCCGTGCCGCCGACGTACTCCCCCAGCCGATTGATGTCCTTGTCGCGCTGGTCGGACCGCCCGGCCTCCGCGGGTGAGGCGATCCCGATCCCGATCATGCCCACGATCGCCAGGACGATCGTCGCGCCAACCGCCGCAAGCAGCGGGCCCTGGTAATCGATCTCGGTGACGGCCACGGTCGGCAGCTGCCCGAGGATGGTCGCGAAATAGATCACGGGCAGGGCGAGCGCGATCGCGGCGTAGAGCCACGTACCCTTCTCTTCGAACGACATCCACTGCTCCGATGTAAAGCAGGCTTGACATCGGCCAATGTATAGCCGAGCTAACACGATGTCAAGAGTCTTTGACATCGGAGGCGACGCGGCCGCGGGATCACCGCGACGCAGGGGGCGGCTACCCGGTCTGCTGGTGCGGGCGACGCGCGATGGCGGCGTTGACCCGAGTTGCAACGTCGGGGAAGCGCACCATGACCCGGCCGAACTCGATGCGGCCGAGCTGGACGAACTCGCACGCCGTGGCACATGACACTGTCGCGGTGTGGGTCGTCTCCTTCAGCAGGGCGATCTCGCCCAGGAACCCACCGTCGGACATCGAGCGCACGAACTCGCCGTTGCGCGTCACATGGACGGTGCCGGACACGATGACGTAGAAGGAATCGGCCGCCTCGCCTTCGCGTATCAGCACCGTGCCGGCGGGCATCGAGACCATTCGAGCCAGCGTGGCGATCGCCTCCAGGCTGTGCCGTTCGAGCTTGGCGAAGATCGGCAGGCGAGCCAGGGCGGCTGTCTTGTCGTCCATGGTCCCGAGGATAGCCGGACGGCCACAGGCCAGTTTCCCATCGGACGCAGCCCGCGATCCTGCGTTCTACGAGGGCGGCAACCCAGACTCACCGCGCACCTCGGCGAGGTAGACCGAGCGCACCGAGAAAAGCTGGCGGAGCTCACCCTGGACCGTCGTGAAATGCTCGCTGCGATACGCGTTGTCGGTCAGGGCCAGACCCGTGAAGTAGAGGCCCACGATCCCGCTGAGAAGCGCGCTGACCGTCAGCAGCTCAGTCGAGAGGATGCGCGTCTCGCCGAGCAGGTCGAACTCCGAGACGACCGTCACCGGCGCTCCGATCCATTGGACCTGGACCGAGGCAGGCACGACCAGCAGCCCGAACACCACCAGGAAGGCCATCACCAGGAGCGCGACGAAGATCGATTGGAGCAGCTGGTTGATGACCACGACGAAGTCGAGATTGATCCGCTGGAGCCAGGTCAGACGCGCGGCCGGGCTGACCGGTCGCTTCGAGGAGTCCGCGATCGGCGCGGCCGGGGTGCCCTGCACGTCGGCTTCGACGACATCCCAGTCGGTCCCCTCCTCGAGGCGACGGATCTCGGGGCGGAACGTCGTGACGATGAGCACCGACGCGATCAGCACCAGGAGCAGCAGCACGGCCGCAAGCTCGCCGCCATTGAGCGAGTGAGCCGCCTCCCAGATCTCGGCCGCGAACATCAGGAAGACCACGAGGATCAAGAGCACCGGCAGCGTCCGCGAGAGCAGCGTCACGATGTGCAGGAGATGCTCGCGTAGCCGCCCGAGCGCCCAGAGCCCGATGTCGAGCAATCCGAAGGCGATGACCACATAGATCAGGCCGATGCCGAGCAGGATGTTGAGCGTCATCGCGATCGACATCCCAGGATCGCGACCGACCACGAGCGTGGGAATCGCAGGGAGGATGGCGAAGGCAGCGATGTCGGTCAGGTCGAACTTCGGCGGAGGACCGGTCATCGATCGACGGCGCACGGCCATGATGACCTTGTAGGCCACCAGGACGAACAGGAGCGAGGCAATCGCCCCGACCGCGCTCCAGGGCATCGGGATGTCGGGCCGTCCGAGCCAGTACAGCACGGTCCAGATGACGATCCAGGCAGCGATGAATGGCGCTGCCCGGGCGTCCATGCTCTGTTCGGTGCTGTAGCCCTCGATGAACTGCGGCACGCCGCGGCGCACGAACCAGCGCTCGATGTCACGGCGTGGGCCGGACGGCGCCGTGCCCGGGGCGACCTTCAGGAGCGCATCCATCGCACACCAGCGTACGGGTGCGCGAGACGCAGTACGAATTGGTCATGGCTGGCGGGACCGCAGGTTCGTACGTTGCTCCCCAGCACCATGCCTTCTCGTTTCCTGCGCCGGGCCGTCCTCGGATCGGCCGTCCGATCGTATCGACGGCTGGGCATCCGCGCGGTCGTCGTGGCGCCGGCCATCGCGGTCATCGTCGTGATGGCCGTGATCGTCTCGAACAGCGTCGCGAACGAGCTGCGCGAGGGCGCCAAGGAAGCGGCGGTCCACAACGTCGAGGCGATCGTCCGTGGGTACGTCGATCCGGCGCTGGAGGAGACGAGCCTCGATCTCGACGCGGCACATGATCCCGCGATCGACGCTCAGCTCGAGCGCCTGGTGCTCTCCGGCGAGATCCGCCGCATCAACCTCTGGTCGCGCGACGGCCGCATCGTGTACTCGAGCCTGCCCGAGCTCCGCGGTCAGCGCTTCTCGATCGGCCCGCTCCTCGCGAGTGCCTACGCCGGCGACGGCGTCGCGCGGTACATCGACGGCGACCAGTCCACGGTCGGCACCAGCAGCGCGCCGGGCGACAACCCGGCAACCACGTCCGAGCGCTACCTGGAGCTGTTCGTTCCGATCCGCGGCGCCGTCGACGGCAACCCCATCGGCGTGTACGACGTGTACCAGGACGCCCGCCTGATCGAACAGCGCGTCGCAGCCGTCCGGACGGGCGTGTTCGTGGTGGCACTGGTCGCGTCGAGCCTGCTGGCGGCCCTGATCTGGATGGCATTCGGGGGTGCGTCGCGGGTGCTCGCCGCCCAGAACCGGCGCCTCCAGGAGCAGGCGACGACGGAGCGGCTGCTGCTCGTCGATCTGCAGCGCAGCGAGGAGCGTTTTCGCTCGCTCGTCCGGAACGCGTCTGACGGCGTGGTGGTGCTCGGGGATGACGGCATGATCCGCTACGAGAGCCCCGCCGTGGAGCGGATCCTCGGTCGTCGCCCGGACGACGGGGTCGGCCAACCGGCGATCGCCGACGTGCATCCCGACGATCGTGTGACCGTCGACCGACGCCTAAAGGACGTGGCATCCGCCAGCGGTTCCGAGGCGGCGATGGAGTTCCGCGCCCGGCACGCGGACGGTTCGTGGCGGACGCTGGAGGCGATCGCCAAGAACCTGCTCGACGATCCGGCGGTCGGTGGCGTGGTCGTCAACTATCGCGACATCACCGAGCGCAAGGCGCTCGAAGAGCAGCTTCGCCACCAGGCCTTCCACGACGTCCTGACCGGGCTCGCGAACCGCTCGCTCTTCCGTGACCGGCTCGGTCACGCGCTGGCGCGCGCCGCGCGCGGTGCCCTCCCGACGGCCGTCCTGTACCTGGACCTCGACGACTTCAAGGCGATCAACGATCGCCTCGGCCATGCAGAAGGCGACCGGCTCCTCGTCGCGGTCGGCGAGCGCCTGCTGGCCGCCACGCGCTCCGGCGACACGGTGGCCCGTCTGGGCGGCGACGAGTTCGCGATCATCGTGGAGGAGACAGATCCGGCCGAGGCCGCGCTGGCCGCGAGCCGGATCCTCAAGGCGCTTGCGCCGCCGTTCGACCTGAACGGCCGCGAGATCGTCGCCCGGGCGAGCATCGGGATCGCGATCCGCACGGCCGACGGCGGCGACGCCGACGAGCTACTCCGCCGCGCCGACATCGCGATGTACGCCGCCAAAGCGCGCGGCGGGGAGTGCCACGTCACGTACGAGGCCGAGCTGTACGACGCCACGGTCGCCCGGATGGAACTGAAGGCCGACCTCCAGGGCGCGCTGGAGCGTGGCGAGCTGCACGTCGCCTATCAGCCCATCGTCGACATCGATTCCGGCGACATCTCGGGCTCCGAGGCCCTCATGCGCTGGGACCACCCGAAGCGCGGTCCGGTCCCACCGACGGAGTTCATCCCCCTGGCCGAGGAGAACGCGCTGATCCTCGACCTCGGCCGATGGATCCTCGAGGCAGCCTGCCGGCAGACGCTCGCGTGGCAGGAGCAGACGGGCCGGAGTGACCTGACCGTGAGCGTCAACTTGTCCGGGCGCCAGATCGCGGATGGCGGTCTCTTCGCCGACGTCTCGCGTGTCCTGGCCGAGTCCGGCCTCGATCCGCGCTGCCTCACGCTCGAGATCACGGAGACCGTCCTCATCCAGGACGTCGAAGCGACTGTTGCCGCGTTCCGGGCGCTCAAGTCGCTCGGCATCCGCCTCGCGATCGACGACTTCGGGACGGGCTACTCGTCGCTGAGCTACCTGCGCCAGTTCCCGATCGACATCCTCAAGATCGATCGTTCGTTCGTGGCCAGCCTCGATGGCTCGAGCGAATCGAACGCCCTGGTCCGCTCGATCATCAACCTGAGCTCGACGCTGCGGCTCGACACCGTGGCGGAGGGCATCGAGACGTCCCAGCAGCGGGACGTCCTCCAGGGCCTCGGTGCGCAACGCGGCCAGGGCCACCTGTTCGCACGCGCGATGGATCCCGCCACGCTGGGTGATGTCCTGGTCGGTCGGGCGCCGACGGGCGGGACCGATGGATCCGCCGCACGAACGAGCCATGAACCCAACTCAACCGCCGGCCGGTCGCGCCGGCGGAACGTCCAGGAACGAGCCGCCCGCCGATGACTCATCTCAACTCGCGAGGTATCCCGATGTCCTTCTCGATCCGACCCCTGTCTTCCCGCCGTATCGCGCCCCTGCTGACGGTCGTCCTGATCATGGCAGCCACGATCGTCGCCGCATGCCAGGCCGCAGCGGCGAGCCCGCCGCGGACCATCGCGCTCGAGACGCTGAACGGTTCCGGCGTGACCGGCACGGTCGCGTTCAGCGACGTCGGTGGCAGGACGCGCGTCGACGTGACGGTCGACCCGGCGGGCAACCCCGACATGCCCGCCCACATCCATCCCGGCACCTGCGACAACCTCACGCCGCAGCCGAAGTTCCCTCTCGAGAACGTCCGGAACGGAACCTCCACCACGGTCGTCGCAGCGTCGATCGCCGACCTGTTCGCGGGCGATCTGGCGGTCAACATCCACAAGTCGAACGACGACCTCAAGACGTACACCGCGTGCGTCGACATCCGCTGACCGACCGTCGATCCCGCATGCGCGTCGCGCGCGGCCTGGTCCTGGCCGTGCTGCTGTCGGCGTGTCAGTCTGCCGAGGCGACGCCCGTGTCGCCCCCGCCGGCCAGCATCCACGTGGCCGTCGGGACTGCGCCAGGCGAGACCCTCGCCTTCGACCCCGCAGAGATCGCAGTCGGGTCCGTCGTCCCTGTCACGATGACGTTCCGGAACCAATCGAGCGTGGCCCACAACCTCGTCTTCACCGGGGCGATGTCCGTGGCAACGCGAACGATCGTGGAACCCGGCACGTTCGACCAGCTTCAGCTGCACCCGCCGGGCGCGGGCATCTACCCGTTCGTGTGCACGATCCACAGCGGGATGGCGGGCCGGCTCGTAGTCGGAGCATCGGCCGCACAGGGGTCTTGACAGCGAGGGTCGGATTGCTATTATTCCGCTAGGTTAATTAACCGACTAGCGAAATGGCAGACACGACCGACACCCTCAGCCCGATCTTCGCCGCCCTCGCCGATCCGACCCGCCGGGCCATCATCGCCCGACTGGCGGACGGTGAGGCGACGGTGACCGAGTTGGCGGCACCATTCGACCTGAGCCTGCCGGCGATCTCGAAGCATCTGAAGGTGCTCCAGCGAGCCGGCCTCGTCGAACAGGGTCGCCAGGCCCAGTGGCGGCCGTGCCGGCTCAAGCCCCAGCCGCTGCGGGATGTCGCGAGCTGGCTGGAGCGGTACCAGGAGTTCCTCGGGGAGCGCTACGACCGACTCGACGAGTACCTCCGCGAGCTACAGGACGAGAAGGAGCAGGACGATGGCAGTGCAGCAGTTGGGTAACGAGACCACCACGGTCTACACGGAAGGCGCGGAACTCGTCATGGAGCGCATCTTCGATGCGCCGCGCGAGATGGTCTGGAAGGCCCTGACCGAGGCCGAGCGAATCCCCCGCTGGTGGGGACCGCGGAAGACGTCGATGACCGTCGAGGTGATGGACGTGCGCGTCGGAGGGAAGTGGCGTTGGGTGAACCACTCGGATGATGGCGACGCTCCGTTCACGGGCGAGTACCTCGAGGTCTCGCCGCCTGAGCGCCTGGTCAACACCGAGATCTTCGACGTGGAGCCCTTCAACGGCCTGGGGCCCGCGATCGTGACCCAGACGCTCGAAGACCTCGGCGGCAGGACGAAGCTGGTGAGCCGCTCGGTCTTCCCGTCCGCCGAGGTCTTGCAGGGCGCGGTGGCGACCGGCATGGTCGGCGGCGCGATCGAGTCGTGGGACCGCCTCGCCGAGGAGATCGCGACCATCTGACAGGCCGACGACGAGGGACGACAATGACCGCCGGGCGATGCGCCCGGCGGTCATCACATACCCGACCCGGGACGATGGCCTCGAACGGAGGCAGCCATGAACATCATCGGTCGGATCCTGGCAGTGCTCATGGGCGGGTTCGTCCTTACGTCGATCTCAGCCGCGATCGCGGCCCGCGCCATGAAGCAGCGGATCGTGCGGGTCGATGCACCCGACGCGAACGAGGTCACACTCGCCGCCATCTTCGAGCCCATCAACTTCCGGAGCAAGGCGAACGCATTCCGCGGCGGCACGCTCGATCTCTGGTATGGCGGCGGAGTCGTCGACCTGCGCGATGCGTTCCTCGACCCGAACGGGGCGCGGCTCGAGGTCCGGGCGGTCTTCGGCGGCGCCCAGATCGTAGTCCCCGAGACGTGGCGAGTCACAACGAACGTCGCGGGTCTCGGCGGCGTCGGCGACGGGCGGAGCAAGGTCGAGCGACCGGTGACGGCGCCGCTCCTCGTCATCGAGGGCGTCGCGATCATGGGCGGCCTCGGGATCAGCTCCGAGCTGTCCGAGCAGCAGGCGACCGCGGTTGCTGACGCCGTCGCGCGACGCCACCGAGCCACGGAACATGCGTTCGCCGAAACGGAGCCGGCCCTCGTCTCCTGAGCTCGCCCGACGAGGAGGTCAGTCGCCCTGGTCGTTGGCGATCGGGAGGGAATAACCGAACTCGGAGCCACCGCCTTCGCGGGGCTTGGCCCAGATCCGTCCGCCGAGGATCGTCACGACGTGCTTGCTCGCACTGAGGCCGATGCCGAGACCGCCGCTCATCCGTCGCGCCGCGTCCGTCCGGTAGAACGCCGTGAAGAGGCGGTCCTCCTCGTCCGGCGTCACGCCGATCCCACGGTCCAGCACGAGGACCCTCGCCTCGTCGCCGACACCCCGAACCAGCACGTCGATCGGCTCCGAGGTCGGGCTGTACTTGACGGCGTTGCTGAGCAGGTTGTCGGTCAGCAGCTCGAGGTAGCCCTGATCGGCCTCGACGATGAGATCGTCGAGCGGCACGTCGAGCCGGATGTCTCGGCCGGGATGGCGTTTGGCGAAGGACCCGACGATGTGGCGGACGACGTGGCCGAGGACCTGCGGCTCGAGGTCGATGCGCTGCTCGCTGCCGGCCCGCGTCAGAAGCAGGAGGTTCTCGACGAGGGCCAGGAGGCGCTCGGCGTCGGTGGCGATGTCGGCGACCATGTCCGCGTGACGCTCCGGACTCCGATCGCTGCCCTGGAGCAGCCGCGCGTTGCCGAAGATCGTCGTGACCGGCGTCCGTAGCTCGTGGGACACGAGTCCGAGGAACTCGTCCTTCACGGTATTGGCCGCGCGGAGGGCATCCTCGGCGCGGCGCCGCTCAGTGACGTCGATGAGCACATTGATGCCCCCGATGAGGTTCCCATCGGCATCGAAGACGACCGTCGGATAGGGCACGAAAGCGGCGCGGGTACCGTCCGGCCTCTCGGCCACGCCCTCATAGCCACGAACCGAGCGACCCTCCTTGAGGGCGATGGCCATCGGGCACTCATCGTGGGCCATCGGCCGGCCATCGGGCCAGAAAAGCTTCATCGACCCGCACCATTCCTCGCCGATCTGGGGGCGGCGTCCCCAGAACTCGACGGCCGCCTCGTTGAAGAACGTGATGCGGCCAGCGGCGTCGGTCGTGTAGGCCGCCACGCCGAGAGCCTCGAGGAATTGGCGGTAGCTCGGGCTGTCGATCGATGGGGCGTCGAACAGCGGCCTGATCTTCGAATTGGCGGCAGGCGGACGGGTAGCGGCGGGCGCGCGCTCAGGATTTACCCCGGGTGCATACCACACCTCTGTCCGGCGCGGAAGGTATGGGTTCGGGTTGTTATGCGGCTGCAATGTCTGACCCCCGCTATCAGGCGCGCCCCTGCCATTTGTGCCTGTGGCGACGCCATCGTCCTTCAGCGCCCGATACAGCACGGCTACGGTCACACTTGGCGGCTTGCAACCGGCTGGCGGACGGCGCCCGCGTACCATCGGCCCATGGATCGCCCTGCCCGACGCCTGTCCGCTTCGATCGGGCTCGCGATCCTCGTCGGGCTGGCCGGGTGCGACCTCACGCGCACGGTCGTGAATGCCGATCCCCCGGTACCTGCCGGACCGCTCGGTCCGATCGTCGCCGCCCAGCCCGGAGGACAGCCGGTCGAGTGCCGAGGCGTGCCGATCGAGCAATGCCAGAGCTTCGGCAGCGTCGGCGATGTGAACGTCGTGCGTGTCATCGTGACCTGCGTATCGACGTGCACGCCCGCGAATGGCGACGTGAGGATCGACGTGCTGCGCCCGAACGGGACCACGGAATTGATGGGGCAAGGGACGTACATGGGCGCCGAGGAAGCGCCCGTCGCCGCACCGGAGCCGGTCACCAGCCCCTGACCTCGGGCGCTGCGGTCAGCCGCGCAGTGCCACGATCACGCCGTCCGAGAATCGGGGCCACGCGTCGAGTGCCCACGGGCCGTACTCGCGATCGGTCAGGCACACCAGCGATCGATCGAGCGCCGGGTCGACCCAGAGGAACGTGCCGGCCCCGCCGAAATGCCCGAACGTGGCGGGTGAGTTCAGGGATCCCGTCCAGTGCGGATCCTTCCCGTCCCGGAGCTCGAAACCGAGGCCCCAATCGAGCGGATCGAACGCCCCGACGCCTGGCAGCACCCCCTTCAGCCCGGGGAACTGGAGGGTCCGCGCGGCCGCTGCGGTCTTTGGCGCGATCAGGGTCGGGTGGAGGAGTTCACGGGCGAGGGCGGCAGCATCGACAAGCGAGCCGTCGAGGCCCTCGGACGGTCGACCGACGAGGTCGGTGTGTGCCATCCCGAGCGGCGCGAGGACCCGATCGGACAGCGCGACCGCGAAGGTCCGCCCGGAACGCTCCGCCAGCAACCCGCCGAGAGCATCGAAGCCGGGATTCGAATAGATGCGGCGCGTGCCCGGCTTCGCGAGGATCGCCTCGCCTTCGAACGGCAGCCCGGACGCGTGGGCGAGGAGATGTCGCACGGTCGACCCGGGTGGACCGGCCGGCTCGTCGAGGTCGATGATGACTTCGTCGACTGCCGACAGGACGGCGAGCGCCGTCGCGAGCTTGGTCACGGACGCCCAGCGGGAGCGATGGTCGGCCGCGCCATGGCGCGCGACAACGCCATCCGGACCGACGACCGCAGCGGCGGCGTGATCGGCGCCCCAGTCATCGATCGTCCGGAGGACGGCGTCGAGGTCGTTCGTCACAGCGTCGCGATGCTAGCCGAGCGTCATAGGAATGACGCAGGACGTGCCTAGACTCTGGCCATGCAGTTCTTCAGCCCCAAGCCCAAGTCCATCCCCTCTCCGGCCGAGGCGCTGCCTGGCCGCCCCAACCCGATCGTCGAGCCTGGCATCCATACCGTCCTCGGGACGCCCCTCGCCGGCCCGTGGCCCAAGGGCACCAAGACCGCGATCTTCGGCCTCGGCTGCTTCTGGGGTGACGAGAAGGACTTCTGGCAGCTCCCCGGCGTGGTCACCACTGCCGTGGGGTACGCCGGCGGTTCGACGCCGAACCCAACCTACCAGGAGACCTGCACCGGTCGAACCGGCCACGCCGAAGTCGTCCTGGTCGCCTACGACCCGCAGCGGATCTCATACGAGCAGCTCCTCAAGACGTTCTGGGAGCATCACGACCCGACGCAGGACATGCGCCAGGGGAACGATGTCGGTAGCCAGTACCGCTCGATCATCCTCCTCGCGGACGACGAGCAGCGAGCAGCCGCCGAAGCATCGAAGCAGATGTACCAGGAGCAGCTGTCGAAGGCGGGCTATGGCGAGATCAAGACCGAGATCGTCGACGCCGCGTCGAACCCGTTCTACTACGCCGAGGACTATCACCAGCAGTACCTCGACAAGAATCCGCGTGGATACTGCCCAGACCACCGGACCGGCGTGAAGCTGCCGGACGACTTCGTGGTCACGCCGCTGCAGTACGTGGACTGACGCTCAACCCGCGGGTTCGCCGAGCGTGAGGGCCACCTTCCCGGCGACGTCCCGATTCCTTAGCCGCTCCATCGCCTCGGTGATCTCCTCCCAGGGCAGCTCGGCACCGAGCTGAGGATCGAGCTTGCCGTCGGCCAGAAGTGAGGCGAGGTACCCGAGGTCGCGACCGAACGGATCGCCACCGAAGAACAACTCGAACCCCTGAAGACGGACGAGGGCATCGTTGTAGACGTCGCGGACGTTGAACGTGGTTGGTTCGTCGGAACTGTTGCCGAACATGATCAGCGTCCCTTGGGCGTCAACCTTGGTGACGAGTCGGCCGAGCGTTCCGCCTCCCACCGACTCGAGGATCAGGTCGAAACGACCCCGGAGCTGGTCGACGTCCGAGACGACGTCATCGGCACCGAGCTGGCGAAGTCCCCCCGCCCGCGCCGATCCTCTGCTGACCATCGCCGTTACCTCCGCGCCACCGAGGTGGGCCAGCTGGATCGCAAAACGTCCGACGCCGCCCGAGGCCCCTGTCACCAAGACTCGGCGACCGAGGATCGATGGTCCCATTCGGAGCATGCGCAGGGCTGCCAGACCGGCCGTTGGTAGCGTCGCCCCTTGCGCAAAGGAGACTCCATCAGGCAACTCGGCGATCCATCCTTCGTGAACCGCCACCTGCTCTGCCCAGCTCCCGCCTCGACGGATGCCGACCACCCGGGCTCCGGCTCTCAGGCCGTGTTCGACGTCGGACCGTAGGATGCCGGCGAAGTCCCATCCGGGACGCCAACCGTCGGTAGCCGTTCCGAGCATCCTCATCTCGCCCCGATTGATCGAGAATGCACGCACATCCACAAGCACCTCGCCGGGTGCCGCCACTGGCTCGGGAACATCCTGCAAGGCGATCCTGCCCGGAGCCGAGCCGTCTGCCACCAATGCGCGCATGGGTCGGGCCCTCCGGTCGAGTCACCCCTCGTCCATACGATCGTACGTCCGTGCCGTCGGCCATACGCTGATCTGTCTCAGAACCCCCGCGGCTACTGCCCGAACCACTCGATCGGGTGGAGCTGCCCGACGACTTCGTCGTCACGCCGCGCCAGTACGTCGACTGACCTTTCATGCGCGACTAACGAGCCGGCCGGCTAGACCGACCCGCTCTCTTCATGTCCGGACCGGCGCGCAGTCAAGGACGCCACCGGTACGATGCTGCCCGTACGATGACCGCGGAGGTGACCCGATGGCCGACCCGATCGCGGACTTGATCGGCGACTACCGCTCGTTCACGGCGCTGCAGCGCGACCGCCTCGCTGCGCGCGGCATCGACATCGCGCCGTACAAGCTCAGCCACCTGGCGTTCCGCGTCCCCGAGTGGGACCAGTATGTCCACCTCCGGACCCACCTCGAGCGGCACGCGACCGCCAATCACGAGAACGTCTGGAACGGTCGACCGATCTCGATCCTCGTGCTCAAGGAGCCGCTCGAGGTCCTCGACGGCAAGGTGGTGCCGGACATCGAGCTGATCCCGCCCGTCCACCAGCGCGTGTACAAGATGGGGTTGGAGCACCTCGGCGTCGTGGTCGGCGACACGTTCGACGCGTTCGTCGAAGCCCACAAGCCTGTCCTGACGGGACAGCAATTCCAAGGCCCGAACAGCACGCCCGACCCCGTCTACATCTTGCTCGAGGACTTCACTCATGTGAAGTTCTATCGACTTTCACTGCGTGCATCCATCGAGCTCGCCGGCGACCGGTTCGACGGCTTCCAACACGTCGACGACTGGGTGCCCCAGCGGCTGGTCACGGCGACCGGCCCGAACCCCCTGCCCCGGTAACGAACCCGACTGGTGGCCTTGATCCTGCGGGAGCCGCCTACGCGCTCGGCTCCGACTTGCGAGCGGCCCTCTCCGTGGCGCTCCGGTAGTTGTCGTGCGCGATCGCCTCGTCGATGTCGGCGGACGCAACGTCTGTTTCCGCGTCGGCCAGGTCAATCCGGGTCGACTGCACGATGATCCTGGCGGCATTCGCCGTCTTCGTTGCTGAGGTCTCGGCGAGCTTCGCGGAGGCCAGTGCCGCCTTGGCCGCTTCCGCCGTCGCCAAGGCCGCCTCGGCCGCCTCCTCGGCTGCCATCGCGGCCGTCTCGGCCGCCAGACGACCGCGCCTCGCCACGGCGACGGTGCGCTCGGCAGATCGCCATCCCTGAAGCGCCTCGGCGGTCGTCACCTCTTTCGTCGTCTGATCGTCGGTCATCGGCTCCTCCAGCTGAACCTCCCCGCCAGGGGGCGACAAGACTATCTTGGCAGGATGTTCGATGCCGTCCTCGAGTGACCTGAGTGCATCGTCGCATCCTCGGGCGAAGCATCGCCGTCGGGTCTCATGCCGATGGCTGAAGTCGTCACGCTCGGCGAAAGCCTCGCCTCCTTCGTGGCGACGACACCGGGCCCCCTCGCCGAGGTCGTCGCCTTCGATCGCCACGTGGCCGGCGCGGAAGCCAACGTTGCGGTCGGTCTGGCCCGGTTGGGCCACTCGGTCGCATATATCGGCCATGTCGGAGCCGATGGTTTCGGCACGGCGATCGTCCGGCGGCTACGCGGTGAGGGCGTCAACGTCGAGCAGATAAGCGTCGATCAGGGCGCGTCGACCGGCGTGATGTTCCGTGAGCGTCGCTCGTTGGGCGCAGCCGATGTCGTCTACCACCGCTCCGGCTCCGCCGGCGCCCGGCTGAGCACCGCCGACGTGGAGCGCGCCGCCGGCGACGGAGTCTTCGATGGCGCACGGTGGCTGCACCTGACGGGGATCACACCGGCTCTGTCGCCGAGCGCACGTGAAGCCACGACCAGGTCGCGCGACCTGGCGCGCGCCGCCGGGCTGCTGGTCAGCCTCGACCTCAACCTGCGCCGCCGTCTCTGGCCGGATGCAGATGCCGCACCCGTCCTCCGCGAGCTCGCAGCCGGCGTCGATGTGGTCCTTGGCACCGCGGATGAGCTGGCGGTCCTCGTCGACCCGGATGCCGGGACCGACCCGGCCGAACTGATCGCCTCGGTCGCAACGCTCGGCCCGGCGACAGTCGTCGCAAAGCTCGGAGCAGAAGGCGCGCTCGGGCTCGAGGCAGGCGGCACGCCGGTCTTCGCACCCGCCGTGCCGGTGCCCAGCGTCGTCGATCCGGTCGGTGCCGGCGACGGGTTCTGCGCCGGGTTCATCGCGGGACGCCTCGACGGCGTCGACCTCCAGACCGCACTCCGGATCGGTAATGCCTGCGGCGCCCTGGCAGTCGCGGCTGCCGGCGATCAGGCCGGCTTGCCCGACCGCCTCGAGCTCGGTCGACTCCTCGCGGGCGGAGGTCCGGACACGATCCGCTGAACGTCGGCGTCCCACCCCGCGACCGCGGCACGGACGGCATCGGCGACCGGGAGCGGGACCGCTCCACCCGTGAGTCGGTCGAGCCCGAGAAGCGCACCGCCGGCGACCGGTGGCGCCGTCAGCGGAACGAGCCTGGCCGCCGGGGCAATGGCCGCGACGCCCTCGCGGATCCGTCCCAGGAACTTAGGCTCCCGCGTGCGGAACACGCCACCGCCGAGGACGACATCCGGATCGCGACGAGTGAGGTGGAGCCGTCGGATCATCGCGCCGGCCATGACGACCACCTCATCGGCGAGGCGGTCGACGATGCGACCTGCCGCCGCGTCGCCGGCTTCGGCGGCAGCGAACACGACGGGTGACAGCTCTCCGATGCGTTTCGAGGAGATGCGGCCGGTATACATCGCCGACGTGAGCGCGGCGGGCGTTCGCAAGCCGAAATGGCCCGGGACGTCGCGCTCGAGCCGCGTCCGGGGACCACGGCCGTCGCGTGCCCGGACCGCGGCCGCCAGCCCCGCCCAGCCGACGTCGGTGCCGCCGCCCCAGTCTCCGGAATAATCGCCGAGCGCATCCAGGCGCACGCTGCGACCGTCCGGGGCGACGCCTGCGGCGTTGACCCCGGCCCCGCAGATCACGACCACGCCCCAGGTCCGGTCCGTGCCCGCCCGCAACGCCCCGAACGCGTCGTTGAGGATCACGTCCTCTCGGGCGAAGCCGCGTGCACCGAGCGCCGTCCGCAGCGTCCGCACATCTGCGGGTGTGTCCGCGCCGGCGACCGTGTAAACCGCGAGGTCAGGCTGAGCGCCCAGCTTGGCCGCTGCGACAGCCTCGGCGACCAGCCCGGCCAGCCGCTCGATCCCCGGGCCAAGACCGGCGGCCTGGTGAGAACTCGTCGGGCCTCGGACGGCTGCCAGCAGCCGTCCGTCTTCCGCGACCAGTGCGACGTCCGTCTTGGAATTCCCGCCATCGACGGCGAGGACGCTCCTCACCCCAGCGCGTCCATCCGAACGAGCGAGGCGCCGGCGTCGCGAAGCCCGGCGATGAGCGGCCCGAGGCCGAGGCCCGTGGCGGTCGTCCACGGGTGGAGCAGGACGATCGCTCCGTCACCGCGAGCGACCGTGTGCGCGACGATCTGTCGGGCCATGCCGCGCCCGCGCCGGCTCGGTCGCCAGTCCGCGCCGTCGACGTCCCAGAAGGTCTCGCGATAGCCGAGCTTCTCGATGCCAGCCCGCACGCGCGGGTCGTCGGTCCCCGCGCCGAACGGGCAGCGGAACCACGGGCGCGGGTCGACGCCGGTCGCGGCGACGATCGCGCGCTCGGCCGCCCGGATGTCGGTGGCGAGCCCGGCGTTGGACAGCAGCGGCATCCGCGCATGGTAGAAGGAGTGGTTCCCGATGAGGTGGCCGCGTGCGGCGACGTCGCGTGCCAGCTCGGGGAACGCCTCGACCCAGCGACCCTGCAGGAAGAACGTGGCCTTGACGCCCTCGGCGTCGAGCAGGTCGAGAACCCGCTCGGTCCCTCCGGCGCGGTGCGGGCGATCGGGATGCTCTGCGTCGAACGTCAGCGCGACCCGGAAGGTCATCGACCCGTCACTTGTCGACGCCCGTGATGACGATCCCGCGGGTGAAGAATCGCTGCGTCAGCAGGAACGCCACGACCGGGATCACCAGCGTCATGAGCGTGCCGGCCTGGACGAGCCCGGGCTCGCGGTAGTAGATCCCGTTGAACCGCTGCAGACCCAGGGCCACCGTCTGGAGGTCGACCTTGCCGGCGGTGTACAGCAGCGGGCCGAAGAAGTCGTTCCACGAGTACACCAGGTGGAAGACGGCGACCGCGACGATCACCGGCCATGCCTGCGGCAGCACCACCGAGATCAGCGTCCGGAACGGACTCGCCCCGTCGATCGCGGCGGCCTCGTCCATCTCGGTCGGGATCGTCATGAAGTACTGGCGCATCAGGAAGACGTCGTAGGCGTTGGCGAAGAAGGCCGGGACCAGCAGCGGCAGCCACGTCCCGACCCAGCCGATCTTCTGGAAGACCGTGTAGGTCGGGATGATCGTCACGGCCGCCGGCAGAAAGATGGTCGCGATCAGCAACGTGAACAGCACGCCCCGGCCGGGAAACCGGAACCGCGCGAAGCCGTATGCCACGAGCGTGCATGACAGCAACGTGCCGATCGTCGAGATCACCCCGATCACGATCGTGTTGAAGAGCAGCCGCGGATAGTCGATGAGGTCCCATACCTCGGCGAAGTTCTCCCAATGCGGCGCGAACTGCCACACCGGCTCGAGCGTGCGCCACGAGCCCTGCCACACGATGGGTGCCGCGTCGGGCGCCAGGGGATCCACGAACGTGCTCTGGCGCCGCAGCGGCTCGAGCAGGGCCAACTGCCGCGTCGTGCCATCTGGGAGCGGGACGTTCATGAGCGGCAGGTCGTCGCCCTGATAGGCGAACGTGACCGGGTCGGCCGGATAGAGCGGCGAATGCGCCTGCGTGATCTGGTCGAGGCTCTTGAGCGAGTACGACATCGACCGGAGCATCGGCGACAGGAACGCCGCGACGGCGAGGACCGCGATCAGCGTGAACAGGAAAGAGCGGCTTGAATCGCCCCGTTCTCTGGGAGGCCGGCTCCCGGCTGCCACCCTCGCGCCGCGACGCCGGAAGATGCCCCGACCCGCGATCGATACCGCGGTCATCGCGCCTCACCGGCGTAGTAGACCCACCTGCGCGCCGTCCCGAACAACACGAGCGTGATGACCAGGGTGATGGCGAACAGGAGCCACGCCAGCGTCGCGCCGTACGACATGTCCTGGAACGTGAAGAAGTTCTTGTAGAGATAGAGGTTGTAGAACATCGTCGAACCGCCCGGCTCACCGGTGCCGTCCTGGAGGACGAGTGGGACGAGGAAGTACTGCATCACCTCCACGACCGACAAGACGACCGTGTAGAAGATCACCGGGGTGAGCATCGGGATCGTGATGTGGCGCAGCGACGCCCACGCGCCGGCGCCGTCGATGCGGGCCGCTTCGTACAGGTCCGATGGGATGCCCTTGAGGCCGGCAAGGTAGACGATCATCCCGGCACCGATCCCCCACACGCCGATCAGGGCGAGGCCCGGGTAGACCCAGCCAGGGTCCTCGAGCCAGGGCGGGGGCTTTTCCACCCCGAGCGCCCTGAGCGCGCCGTTGATCCAGCCCGTCTCCGGGTTGAGCATGCCGCCCCAGATGAACACCGCAGCGACGAGCGGCACGACATAGGGCAGGAAGAACAGCACCCGGAAGAGGCTGGATCCGACCAAGTGCCGCGAGTGGAGCAACAGCGCCACGAGGAGCGGCAGGATCACCGCGACGGGCAGCGCCAGCGCGGCGAACTTCAGGGTGATCCCGAGCGATTTCCAGACCTGCTGGTCCTTCAGCAGATCCTCGTAGTTCTTGAGCCCGACGAACCGGAGCGGTTCAGCCTGGGCCAGGTTGATGTTGGTGAACGAGAAGACGAGCGTCGCGATCATCGGGAGCGCCGTGAAGGCGACGAACCCGATGATCCACGGCGCGATGAAGACGTACCCCCAGCGCGCGCGCCGCCAGCCCAGCCCGGAGAAGCGAGGCAGGCTGCGCGGGCGCGCGACGCTGGGGGCGGCCATCGATCAGCTGCCGCCCGCGTCCCAGACGGCCTGCATCTCCTTGCGCATCGCCTCGACCTCGGCATCGATGTCGAGACCGGGCGTGGTCTGCCACTTCGTGCCGTAGGTGTTGATGAGGTCGAGCGTCTGGTTGTACGCCGGCATGTAGGACTCGAAGTTCGGGACGTCGGCGAATGCGACGCCTTCCTTCGCGACATTCCAATCGATCCCCTGCGAGTAATCCTTGAAGAGGGCTTCGAGGAAGGCGTCTTGCTTCGACTCGACGGCCGGCGTGCCGCCGTAGAGCGCGAGCAGGTCCTCGTTCCCCAACAGGTACAGCAGGACTTCGAATGCCTGGTCGGGGTTCTTGCTCGTCTTCAGGATCCGCCAGGTATCGGCATTGAACGCGGCGGTCGTCTTGCCCTTGTAGGCAGGCGTCGCCGCCATGTTCCAGTCATCGCCCGCATCACCGACGCAGTACGTCGACCAGAGGTAATTGGTGCTCATCGCGACCTTGCCGGCGCAGAAGGGGTATCCGGCCGGGTTGAGGTCGGTCGTCTCGAACTTGGGACCGGTCATGCTGAAATGGTCGGTCCAGATGCCGTTGTAGAAATGCTTCCAGGCGGCGACCCACGGCTCCGGCATCTGCACGGTCTTGCCGTCGCTCGCCATGAACGAGCCGGCACCGAAGTAGGCCCCGGTCTGGCGAAGGTCGTCACGCTGCGGCTCGAAGCCCCACTGGACGATCTTCTCAGGATCGAAGCCGGCTTCCGTGGCATCGGCGCCGTTCTCGTCCACCGTCAGGATCTTGGCGATCTCCTGGACGGTCTCGTAATCCCACGGCCTCTTCGAGCCGTCGGGCATGGTGTATTCCGCGTTCCACTCGTGGGGCGGCTCTTTCAGGCCGGCTTCCTTGAACATGTCGGCCTTGTAGAACAGGACCGACGGGTAGATCGCGTACGGGATGCCGAGTTGGCCTTCGCCGCCGGCGTTGTACAAGTCGACCGTCGACTGCGGGAACTGGCTCATGTCGAAGCCGGCCTTGTCGATGTACGGCTGGAGGTCGAGCCACTGGCCGTGGAACGCCTCGGCGCCGCCGATGCCGACCGGGCCGACGATGTCGGGCCCGGCTCCGGACCCGAGCTGGACGGCCAGCGCGTCGCGCGCGGCCGCATACACGAAGCCTTCGAACTGCAGGTGGATGCCTGGGTGCGAGGCATTGAAGTCCTCGGCCACCTTCCGTTCGACCTCGACCTGCTCCGGGGCGTCGCCGGTGCCGAGACAGCAGTACCAGCGGATGATCACGTCACCGGGCTTCGCCTGAGATTCGGTGCCCGGCAGCGCCGTCGGCGCCGGGGTCGCGTCGGTCGATGCCTCGGCCGATGGCTCGGTCGACGCGACCGCCGCCGAGCCGGATGGCGCGGCACTCGCCACGGGCTGCGAACAGGCCGCGACCAGGAGTGCCAGCACCGATAGCAGGACGGCGAACCGTCCGAATTCCTCTCGCATGCGCGACTCCCTCCGTCTGCGATGACCGATCGATGTCGTCGTGCTCACCGTCTTGCTCCTCCTGGCATTGCCGTGGCCTCGACCGCGGCCGACCGGATCGGCCGGTCGACCTCGCGTTCGACGTAGTAACGGGAGCGGTCGCCACGAACGAACGTCCGGCCGAACTCGACCGGCGTCCCATCCGCTGCGAACGCGGTACCTTCGATGAGCAGGGCCGCCGCCCCCGACCGCTGGTCGAGGAGGCGGGCCTCTCGAGCCCGGAGGAGGACGGGCTCGAGGGCCTCGCGGGCGCGGACGACCTGGGTCGCATAGCGCGTGGAGAGCAGTTCGTACAGGGAGCCGTGCTCGAGATCGCTCGCCAGCAGACCCGGGAATCGCTCCGCCGGCAGGTGGACCTGCTCGAGCAGGAACGGCTCGCCGCTTGCGAGGCGCAACCGCTCGAGATATAGGGTCGGCGACCCTGGTTCCAGCTCGAGGGCGCCGGCGACGGCAACCGTCGCAGACTCGGGCCGGGCGGAGATCAGGCGCGTCTCCGGATCGAGGCCGCGCTGCTTCATCTCCTCGGAGAAGCTCGCCCGTGCGGCGATGTCGCGATCGAGGCGCGGGTGGAGGACGAACGTGCCCCGCCCTCGGGTGCGCTGGATGCGTCCCTCGCGGACGAGCTCATCGAGCGCGCGACGGATGGTGATCAGACTGCAGCCGTAATGTGCCGCAAGATCGCGCTCCGTGGGCAGCTGCTCGCCGGCCTGCCATCGCCCGGCGTCGAGCGAGCCGCGCAGGTCGACGTAGACCTGGTGGTGCAGCGGGACCGGACCTAGCTCGAGACGGAAACGGGCCAACCGAGGCGCTCCTCCTGGATCGATGGCCGGTGTCTGGTCTTGCGCGAGCGTCGAATACTGATAACGTTATAAGCAATCGTGTCAAGACCCCGGAGGTGGGATGGGCTCCAGGATCACGGTCGTCGGTGCGGGCAGCACCTACACGCCCGAACTCGTCGAGGGGTTCGCCCGCCGCACGGATCGGCTCCCGATCGACGAGCTGGTCCTGCTCGATATCGACACTGAGCGGCTGGAGGTGGTCGGCGGCCTCGCCCGCCGGATGCTCGACCGGCTGGGCTGGTCCGGACGCCTGACGCTGACCGGGGACCGCGACGCGGCCATCGACGGAGCCGACTTCGTCCTGCTCCAGCTGCGCGTCGGTGGTCAGGCAGCGCGCCTCGTCGACGAGACCCTGCCCTTGCAGTTCGGCGTCATCGGCCAAGAGACGACCGGGGCCGGCGGCTTCGCGAAAGCGCTCCGGACCGTCCCGCGCGTCCTCGACCTGGCCGAGCTGACCGCCCGTCGCGCGGCGAAGGACGCCTGGATCATCGATTTCACGAACCCGGTCGGGATCGTGACGCAGGCGCTCATCGACGACGGGCACCGGGCGCTCGGCCTGTGCAATGTCGCGATCACCCTCCAGCGGCGGCTGGCTGCCCGGTTCGGCGTCTCCCCGGACCGGGTCGCGCTCGAGCACGTCGGGCTGAACCATCTGAGCTGGGAGCGCGCCGTCCGTGTCGACGGCGAGGACCGTTTGCAGGACCTGCTGGACGAGGATGCGGCCGAACTCGCCGCGGAGTTGCGGATGCCCGAGGACATGCTCCGCTGGATCGGGGCGATCCCGTCCTCGTACCTGCGCTACTACTACCTGACGCGGACGGTCCTCGCCGAGCAGCAGGACGGGCATACGCGCGCCCAGGACGTGATGGACATCGAGGCCCGGCTGCTCGAGATGTACCGCGACCCGTACCTCACCGAGAAGCCCGAACTGCTCGATCACCGCGGCGGTGCCTTCTACAGCGAGGCGGCCGCGCAGTTGATCGCATCACTCCATGACGGCGCCGGCGACGTTCAGGTCGTCGACGTCCGCAATGACGGCGCGATCCCCGACCTGCCCGCGAACGCCGTCGTCGAGGTCCCCGCGACGATCGATCGCGACGGCGCACATCCGTTGCCTCTCGGACCGCTGGCCCCCGAACAGCGCGGGCTGGTCCAGGCCGTCAAGGCCTATGAGGAGCTGACGGTCGAGGCGGCCCGGACCGGCGATCGACGGGTGGCGTTGCGTGCCCTCGCGACCAATCCGCTCGTCGGTGGCGAGGTCGCGGCGCCCCTCCTCGACGCACTGCTCGAGGCGGATCGGCACCATCTGGATCGGTTCGCGCCCGCCTGATCGATATCCGTTCGTCACGAACGGCCGGACGGCGTCGTCCCCGGGATCGGGCATCTTGCGCCATCCTTGACGCCGACATCGACCTGTCCACCGTTCGGAGACCCGCGTGTCAATGAGCTATCGATCCGAGGCCAACCCGGTCCGCCGTGCCGTCCCGCCGAGCCGATCCAGCGCGGGCTGGCTGGCTATCATCGTCTTCGCGTTCCTCGCCGGCGTCGGCATCATCGGCGCGTTCGCGGTCGTCAGCGTGTACGCCGCGATGTCGACCGGGCTGCCCTCGGTATCGGGCCTCACCGACCTCCGGCTGCCCCAGGAGACGGTCCTGCTCGACCGGACCGGCGAGACCGAGCTCGCGCGCTTCGGCGAGTTCAAGCGCGAGGTCGTCCCGTTCGAGGAGATCCCGCCGATCCTGCTCGACGCGACCACGGCAGTGGAAGACAAGTCGTTCTGGGAGAACGCGGGCTTCGATCCTGCGGCGATCGTCGCGGCCGGCGTCGACTCGTTGCGCGGCAACAGCCGCGGTGCATCGACGATCACGCAGCAGCTCGTGCGCGCCCGGCTGCTGGAGCCGGAGCTCGTGCAGGACCCCGAGCGGACCGTCGAGCGCAAGCTCAAGGAGATCATCCAGTCGATCCGGCTCACGCAGGCCTACTCGGGTGAGGATGGCAAGCGCCAGATCATCGCCGCCTACCTCAACCTGAACTACTACGGCAACCAGAGCTACGGGGTGAAGGCCGCGGCCAAGTCGTACTTCGGCAAGGCCCTCGCCGATCTCACCCCGGGGGAGGCGGCACTCCTCGCGGCCCTGCCGCAGTCGCCATCGAACTACGACCTCGTCCGCAACGCCGTCAAGACGTGCGATGTCGCTTTGGATGAAGAGGGGGGCTGCCCCGAGCCGGGGACGAACGAGCACCTGGTCCTCGAGCCGGACACCAAGATCGCCCAGCGGCGCGACACCGTCCTCGACCTGATGGCCGATGGCCGCATGCCGATGTCGGATGGAGCTGTGACCGATGCTCAGCTCGAGGCTGAGAAGGCCCAGCCGGTCGAACTTGCCCGCCAGACTGCCCCGCGTTGGCGCGCGCCGCATTTCGTGTGGGCCGTCCAGGATGAGCTGGCTCGCAAGATCTGCGGCCCGGATACGCCGACATGCGACCAGCTCGAGGAGGGCGGGTTCCGCGTCACAACGACGCTCGACCTATCGCTCCAGGGCATTGCCGAGAAATGGGTCCGGGGCGCGGTCGTGGCACCCCAGAACGGGAACCCGGCGGCCTATGCGAAGCGGCTCGGATTCGACGAGTACCTGCCCTGGATGAAGAACCTCGAGAGCAAAGACGTTCGAAATGGCGCGCTGGTCGCGATGGACTACCAGACCGGCGAGATCATCGCCCACGTCGGCTCGGCGAGTTATTACTCGGCGTCGAACAACCCGAAGTTCCAGCCCCAGTTCGACGTCGTGACCCAGGGCTACCGCCAGCCCGGGTCCGCCTTCAAGCCGTTCAACTACGCCGTCGGCATCGACGAGGAGGCATTCACCGCCGGCGACATGTTGATGGACGTCGCCACGGATTTCGGCGGGGGCTACACGCCGTCTGACGCCGACAACCTGGAACGTGGCCCGGTGCGCGTGAGGACCGCCCTCCAGTTCTCGCTGAACATCCCGGCGGTGAGGGCCATGGCCCTGAACACGCCGGACCACCTGTTCGCGCGCGCCAAGGACTTCGGGATGACGTTCCAGAGGGAGACGACCGACGCCGGCCTCGCGCTCGCGCTGGGTGTCGCCGAGACCCGGCCGATCGACCTCGTGCGCGCTTACGGGACCCTCGCCAACGGCGGCTTCCGCGTCGAGCAGACCTCGATCGTCAAGATCGTGGGTGCCGACGGGGCGGACGTCGTCCTGCCCGAGCCTCCGGCGCCCGTCCGGGTGATCAGCCCGCAGGCGGCCTACATCGTCACCGACATCCTGCAGGGCAACACGGTGCCCCGGGTGAACCCGTTCTGGGGCAAGTTCGGGCTACGGGGACCCGAGCGCGCCCACCGGCCGGCGACGCTCAAGACCGGCACGAACAACGACGCGAAGGACCTCAACGCGTACGGCTACATCGCGACGCCGACCGAGGAGGGGCGGGCGGCCGGCGCGTATGCCCTCGCCGTCGGCGTGTGGAACGGAAACAGCGACAACACGCCGGTCTCGACGCCGGCTCGTCCGGTCTTCTCGATCGACGTCTCGACGTACGTCTGGCAGGGATTCCTCCAGGAGGCCAGCGCCGAATGGGAGATCACCCGCTTCGCCCGGCCCTCCGAGGGCCTGACCCAGGTCGCCATCGACCCGTTCACCGGGATGCTGCCGGCCAGCGGCACCGAAGGCGTCGACGAATGGTTCCTCGGCGATACGGCGCCGAAGTCCAGCCTGCCCGAGGAGATCTGCGGGACCGCCGCGCTCGAGACCGTCGGGCACGAACACAAGTTCCCGAACTGGCTCGAGGCCGACCAGGACTGGTTGCGCCGCGCCCAGCGCGGGCCGGGGACGGCCGGTGGCCCCGACCGGACCCGAACGGCGTACTTCTACAACAACAGCTTCAACCCCTACGGCCGGACCTGGGGGCCGTTCGTGACCAGTGAGGGCTGCGGCGCGTCGCCGAGTCCGACGCCGAGCTGCATCCCGTTGCCGACGCCCGACGAGAGCGGAGCGATCCCCTCGTTCGAGATCCCATCGCCGTCCGGGTCGGAGATCGCCGCCCTGCCGTGCCCGCCACCGTCCGTCGAGCCGAGTCCGAGCGAGGAGGTGACACCGACCCCGGAGGTGACGCCGGAACCCACCCCGGAACCGACGCCGGAGCCGACGCCAGAGCCGACCCCGGAGCCGACGCCCGAACCGACTCCGGCGCCCCCAGCCGAACCCTCCTGAGGTCGTCACGCGGTCGTCACGCGGCCGCGGCACGATGATCGCGTGACCGGCCGTCCGCTCCCGCTCCCGCCCTCGCCCGCCCCCGCCGGCCTCGCGGGTTTGGCCGGCATCGCTGCGGCCGCCCTCGGTGTCGGCGTCGCGGAGGCGATCGGGGGCGTGCTGGCCGGGGCGACATCACTGGTCGACGCAATCGGTCAGGTGGTGATCGACCTGCAGCCGGCGGGCGCCAAGGACTTCGTCGTCCAGCTGTTCGGCACGAACGACAAGCTCGCGCTCCAGATCGTCGTGACGCTCGTGGCGCTTGCACTCGGCGGCCTGTTCGGCGTCCTCGCCGCGCGACGCTTCTCGGTCGGTGCGGTGGGCTTCGGCGCCTTCGGCGTGCTCGGATTCATCGCCGGGGTGGCACAGCCACTGGCCAGCACCCCGATCGTCGCCGTCCAGGCCGCCGTCGCCACCGGTATCGCGATCCAGACGCTGTCGTGGCTCATCCGCAGGCTCGAGCGTGCCGCCGGAACGCCGGGCATCCCGGACCCCGCCCGCCGCTCATTCCTGCTGCGGACGGGTGCCGTCGGGCTCGGCGCCCTGGCAGTGGGTGCGTATGGGCGGGCCGCGCTCGAGTCCGGGCGCTCGGCACCGGCTCCGGTGGTCCCCCTGCCGCCGCCGTCGGAGGTCGTGCCACCGCTGCCGGCCGGGACCGATCTTGTCCCGGCCACCCCGGGCCTGACGCCGATCGTGATCCCCAATGACGACTTCTACCGCATCGACACCGCGCTCCTCGTGCCCTCGCTCGACACGGCCACCTGGCGGCTGCGCATCCACGGGCTGGTCGAGCGCGAGACCACCCTGACCTGGGAGCAACTCATCGCGCTTCCCCAGTTCGAGCAGTACTGCACGATCGCGTGCGTAAGCAACGAGGTCGGCGGCCACCTCGTCGGCAACGCCAAATGGACCGGTGTGAGGCTGCGTGACGTGCTCGATCTCGCCGTGCCCACGGCCCAGGCCACGCAACTCGTCGGGCGGTCGGTCGATGACTGGACGGCCGGCATGCCGATGTCGTGGGTGATGGATCCCGAGCGGGAACCGATGATCGCCGTCCAGATGAACGATGAGCCGCTGCCCCGCGCGCACGGCTACCCGGCGCGGCTGATCGTGCCCGGGCTGTTCGGCTACGTGTCGGCGACCAAGTGGCTGTGGGACCTCGAGCTCACGACGTGGGAGTCGTACGACGGGTACTGGGTGCCGCTCGGCTGGTCCAAGGAAGGTCCGATCCTGACACAGTCGCGGATCGATACGCCGCGGGGCCCCATCGCGGCCGGCCGGGTGCCGATCGCGGGCGTGGCGTGGGCGCCGGATCGTGGCATCGCCAGGGTCGAGGTCGGGATCGACGACACGTGGCGAGAGGCCGAGCTCTCCACCCCGATCTCGGACGCGACGTGGGTCCAGTGGGTGCTGCCCTGGGACGCCACGGCCGGCGTTCACACGATCTCGGTGCGAGCCACTGACGGCACCGGCGCCGTCCAGGAGCAGATCCCGTCGCGGCCTGCGCCGGATGGGGCGCGCGGGTGGCACACGATCACGGTGCCGGTCGCCTAGGCCGGTCGGCGCGGGCGGTCGGCGCGACCGACTTCCCGCTGGATTCGGTATAGAGTCCGGGCATGCCCCGACGGCGCTACATCTTCGATCCGCCGGATCGCTTCGTGGCCGGTACGGTCGGTGAACCGGGCGACCGCACGTTCTTCCTCCAGGCCCGCGAGGGCGGTCGGATCGTCTCGATCGCGCTCGAGAAGGTCCAGGTCGCGGTCCTTGCCGAACGGCTCGGCGCGCTCCTCGATGAGCTTGACCTGCGCGGGATCGTGGCCGCCGCGGAGGAGCCGGTCCCCGAGATGGCCACCGCTGAAGACACCGACCTCGACAGCGCCCCGCTCGATGAGCCTCTGAACGAGGCGTTTCGCGCCGGCTCTCTGACCCTCGGCTGGGACGGCGGCGCCGAGCGCGTGCTGGTCGAGGCACGGGCTCAGGACGCCGACGGCGAGGCGATCGATCCGGACGAGGATGACGACGAGGACGAGGATGGGCCGGACTTGCTGCGTGTCCGCATGACCGCGGCCGCGGCCCGCTCGTTCGTGGCGCGAGCGGCCCATGTGGTCGCTGCCGGGCGCCCGCCATGCCCGCTGTGTGGCGCGCCGCTCGATCCGCTGGGGCACATCTGCCCGCGGCGCAACGGCCACTTCGTCAACTAGCGAGCGCGGGCGTGCTCGACCGCGCATCCACGCTCGAGGTGTTGCGCGACGGCGAGATCGAGATCGTCGGGCGGATCCTGGGATCGAGCAACAACGCAATGCTCGTGACCGTCACGCTGCCCTGCCCTGACCCTGGCGAGCCACCTCGGGTGCTCGAGGCCATCCACAAGCCGACGATCGGCGAGCGCCCGCTCGACGACTTTCCCGACGGCACGCTGACGCGGCGCGAAGTCGCTGCATACCTCGTGTCGGAGGCGAGCGGCTGGGAGGTCGTGCCGCCGACCATCCTGCGCGATGGCCCCTACGGTGAGGGCATGCTCCAGGCCTTCATCGAGCCCGATCAGGACGTCGACGTCATCGCCTGGATCAACGAGGACGACTCGCGGCTGCGGCGCATGGCCGCCTTCGACGCGGCGGTCAACAACACCGACCGCAAGGGCGGGCACATCCTTCCGGTCGACGGCGGTCGGCACGTCTACGGTGTCGACCACGGGGTGTGCTTCTCGGTGACACCCAAGCTGCGCACCGTGCTCTGGGGCTGGCGCGGGCAGCGGCTGCTGCCCGACGAGCTTGCCGGGCTCGGGCGCATCCGCGAGCGGCTCCAGGGCGATCTCGGCGCGGACCTGCGCAACCTGTTGAGTCGGGCCGAGGTCCGCGCGACCGCCAGGCGCGTCGACGACCTGCTCGAGCGCGGCGTCTTCCCGCTCCCCTCCCCGACCTGGCCTGCGATCCCCTGGCCCCCGATCTGATCGAGGCGGGCGCGACGGAGAGAACAAAGGGAACGGCGGGTCCCGCGAAGGGAGCCCGCCGTACACCTGGGCCGCTAGGGGCCTCTCTGGCGTGAGTTCCGGCGGATCATTGGGCGACCGCCGGGCTGGGGGTCAGGCGCGCCCGAACAGCGCCTTGATGCTCGGCTGGAACAGGTAGTACAGGATGATCGCCTGGATCACCACGCTGATGATCTGGCCGGAGATGTCGCCGCCGCTGATGACGGTCAGCGCCGAGAGCACGAGGCTGATGATCGCCAGGGCGACGCCGAGCGGCCAGGCCCACGGCTTGAGTGTCCACGCGCCATACGCGAAGGCGAGGCTTGCGACGGCCGTCGCCAGGAGGAGAACGCCCCAGATCGCCCCGAGGCCGAAGAACGCGGCACTCCCCGTCGACGCGGCGGCGAGTCCGCCGAGACCGATCAGCGCGACCCCTCCGAGGATCCCGAGCACGCCTCCGATCGCTGACAGCACGGCAAGGACCGTGATGCCCATCGGCCGTGCCGCTGTAGGTGTAGGTGTAGGTGCACTCATGCTGTGCTGTGCCTCCCTCGACGATTGCGGCCGCCATCGCGGCCTCCCGGCATGGTAGACCCAAGTCGGCGCCTGACAAGGGCCGACTTCGATGTTTCTGCGTCGGTCAGTCGATCAATTCGTCCGCCATGAGCTCCATCAGGAGGCCGTCGATCCATGCGCCGGTCGGCGTGCGCTGGTAGCGCCGAAGCCGGCCGACCTCCCGGAAGCCGACCTTCTCGTACGCGCGGATCGCGCGCACGTTGTCGGCCGCGGGGTCGATCGTGATCCGATGGTGTCCGTCGTCATCGATCAACCGGCGTGCGAGCACCCTGACAGCGGCGGGCCCGACGCCATGCCCCTGTGTGGTCTCGTCGAGGAACAGGTCGATCCCCGCATGGCGGATCTCAGGGTCCGTCTCCTCGTGGCTCTGGATGGCCCCGACCAGGCGTCCGTCGATCTCGATCGCGAACACGCGTTGGCCGGGTTCACCCACGATCAGCTCCTGTTCGACGCGGTCCTCGTCGAACTCGCCCCACCATCTGGCGACGGACGGCTGGGCGAGGATCGTGGCGAGGGTGGACGCGTCCTCCGGAAGGACCGGACGGATCGTGATATCGGGTGCTGCAACGCTCATGGCGAGGGAGGGTACCCTGTCGGCGCAAGACTGGCGACCCGGCTCGACCCGCTAGCCTGCTCCACCGAGGCGATCCACTCACGCGCGGGCGAACTCCCAGTTCCGGGCCCTGGCAGCCATTCCCCGCGCGACTGTGAGGCACGTTTCCGGGCTGAAGCGTCGGATCTATCCGCAACCCAGGACCAAGGTCCCGCAGACGCGATCGCACGTTCTCGGCTATAGTTGGATGCGTCACCGGTCCGAAGCGACGGCACCCGGTCGAGCGTCTCGACAAACGGACGCTCCCGATACGCCGCCCGGACCACCACACCGCTCCAGCCCCGTTATCGGCGTGTGAAGCGGAGAACACGAGGGTCGCTGCGCAGGCTCAGATCGCCTGCGGCGCGCCAGAAAGCACAAGAAACCAAGAATGATGTCCAGAACCGCGACCGCGTCTACCGCCGGTCGCGCCAGCTCCATGCGTCGGTTGCGCCGTCGCGCCACCGCCGCCCAGGCGAGCGGCCGTCCGTTCTGTCGGACCAACGGCTGCCCAAGCTTCCTCGAGACCGACCCCGCGACCGGGGTCGCCACCTGTCCCGTCTGCGGCTCGACCCAGCCTCAGCGCGCTCGAGCGCGCGCTCACTGACGCCGAATCCTTGACGCGGGCCCCGTCGCCCGCCAGCATCTCGTCCCATGCCGCATGCGCGATGCCGCGTGCGCACAGGAGCGAGGTGTCGCATGACCGACCCCATTCGTGATGCTGCTGCAGCGGCGGAGGGCGCCGTCGACGATGCCGCCGATGCGGCGTCGGACGCGGCTTCCGGGGCCGCGGATGCAGTCGACGACACGGCGAACAGCGCGGCTGCCGACGCTGGCGGTGCGATCGACCGAACCTCTGACGACGTGAGGGATGTGGCCGGCGACGCCGCCGACATCGCCCGGGACGCCGCCTCGAGGGCGGGGAGCGTGGCCCAGGACGCAGCAGGCTCCGCCCAGGACGCGGCCGGCGGGTTCGTCGGCTGGTTGAAGCGCCTCCTCGGAGGCCGCTGACGCCCGCCGCCTAGCCGATCGACGGGGTCTCGTCCCGAGTCGCCCGTTCGAGCCGCGCGAGCTCGGCCTCGAGATCGAGCGGCCGGCGCTGCTGCCGGTCGGTCGGCGCTTCGATGTTCACGCGCAGGATCGCGCGGTTCGCCGCCTCGACGAGACGGCGCATCTCGGCGCGTGCTCGTGGCCGGGCGAGGTCGGACATGCGTAGCGCCCGCGCGAGCAGCCGATCGCGCTCATCGAGGAGCGCGCGAACGGTCTTGTCGGCTTCGATCCAGGCCGGGGCCACGCCCGCGTTCCTGAGGATCCGGTGCGCCAGCGCTCGATCACCCGCCGCTGAGTCGTCCTCGAGGGGCAGGCGGCTGCCCTGGTACGGCAGGGCGTCGAAGCTGCCCTCCTCGATCGCGGTTCGGATCTGACGCTCGACCAGTGTCTCGCGGATGCGTTCTCGGGACAGCTCGGCTGGATCGGGGCGTTCCGGATCGCGCTCGGCCATGGACCGAGACTAGCGCAGCCAGCGTCGCGACAGGCAAGCTGACGCGACCGGCCGGTAAGGTTGGGCCGTGCAGACGATCGACGGGCGGCCCGTCTACGCCGCCACGGACCTGGTCGCCTACCTCGCCTGTGAGCACCTGACGCAGCTCGAGCGGGCCTCGCTCGCGGGCCTCGTCGAGCGGCCGATCCGTGATGACCCCGAGCTCGACGTCATCCGCAAGCGCGGCTTCGAGCACGAGAAGCGCTTCCTTGCGGATCTGACGACCGACGGACGCACGGTCGTGACCATCGAGCCGGACGGCTCCATCGACGACTATGGCGAGCGGGTCCGTGCAGCCGCGACGGCGACGATCGACGTGATGGCGAAAGGCGCGGATGTCATCTATCAGGCGACCTTCTTCGATGGGAGGTGGCGCGGCCACGCCGACTTCCTGTTGCGCGTCGATGACCCCGCTCGACCGTCGGTCTGGGGCCCGTATCACTACGAAGTCGCAGACACGAAGCTGGCGCGCCACGTCAAGGCGAGCGCGGTCCTCCAGATCTGTTCCTACATCGACCAGCTGGAGGCGATCCAGGGAGTACGGCCGGAGTGGCTGTACGTTGCGCTCGGCGGGAGCGCCCGGACCGTGGAACGGTTGCGGGTCGATGACTACATGGCGTACTACCGCAGCGTCCGCGATCGATTCATGGCGACGATGGCCGATCCCGATCCCGCCACATACCCCCCGGCCGCGACGTATCCCGAGCCCGTCGACCATTGCGATGTGTGCCGCTGGGCGGCCGAATGCGTCCAGCGCCGGCGTGCTGACGACCACCTGAGTCTCGTGGCCGGAATCTCGGCCCGGCAGCAGCGCGCCCTCCAGGAACGCGGTGTCGGCACACTCGAAGGGCTCGGCGACCTGCCATTGCCGATGCAGCCGAAGCTCGAGGGAACGTCCGATGGCGCACTGGCACGTGTGCGGGACCAGGCACGGATCCAGCTCGAGGGTCGTCGCGAACGGCGACTGAAGTACGAGCTCCTCGCGCCCTTCCCCGGTGAGCCGTATGAGGCAGAACGCGGCCTCGCGACGCTTCCCCCGCCATCGACCGGCGACCTGTTCTTCGATATCGAAGGCGACCCGTATGCGTTCGAGGACGGGCTCGACTACCTCTTCGGCGTCCTCGGGACCGACGGCTCCTTCCACGCGATCTGGTCCCGCGACTCGACGGGCGAATTCTCGCTCGACGGCGAGCGACGGGCATTCGAGGATTTCATCGACTTCGTGATGGCGCGCCTCGAGGCGGACCCGACGATGCACGTCTACCACTACGCGCCGTACGAGCCCACGGCCATGAAGCGGCTCATGGGCCGCTACGGCACACGCGAAGCCGAGGTCGACCAGCTGCTCCGCGACGGCGTGCTCGTCGACCTGCTCCGCGCCGTGCGCCAGTCGCTGCGCGCCTCGGTGGAGAGCTACTCGATCAAGAAGATGGAGGCGTTCTACGGGTTCACCCGGGAGATCGACCTGCGCGACGCGGGATCGAGCATCGTCGCGTTCGAGACATGGCTGGAGCTCGGGGAGGGCGAGCGCCCCCAGACCGACATCCTCGAACGGATCGAGCGCTACAACCGAGACGACGTCGTCTCGAATCGGCTGTTGCGCGACTGGCTGGAGGCCCGGCGCGACGAGCTCATCGGGACCGGCATCGAGATCCCCCGGCCTGCGCCGCGCGAGACGCCGTTGCCCGCGGAGCTGACCGAGGCGATGGCTCGGGTGCAGGCCCTGGTCGATCGCCTAACGGACCCTGCGGTCGTGCCGGCAGACGCTGCGCAGCGCTCGCCGGAGCAGCACGCGCGGTGGCTCCTCGCACAGCTGCTCGGCTGGCATCGCCGCGAAGACAAGGCGATGTGGTGGGAATTCCACCGCCTGATGGACCTGACCCCCGAGCAACTCGTGGACGAGTCCGACCCCATCGGCTTGCTCGAACCGGTCGGACCCCAGGGGGAGGAAACGAAGGGCAAGCAGACGTGGCGCTACGCCTTCCCGCCGCAGGACTTCGATCTCGGCCGGGGCGCGGTCTACGACCCGGGCCAGAAGCAGGACCGGCCGGACGATTCGCCGTTCAGATGGGACGCGGGGGAAGCGGTGAAGGTCGATCCCGCCGATGGCACGGTGGACATCCGACGTGAGGTTTCCAAGCCGCATCCTCGGGCGATCGTGCCGTTGCCGTGGGTCCGCGCCCAGGCCCATCAGGAACGGCTGATCGAGATCGGCGAGTGGGTGGCCGACCACGGCATCGACGCCGACGGACCGCATCGCGCGATGCGTGACCTCCTCCTCGGACGACCGCCGCGGGCCCACCAGGTGCCCGGAGGGCCGCTGGCCCTGGACGACGAGTCCGACCTGGCCGCGGCTCGCCGACTGGTGATGGCGCTCGAGTCCACCACGCTCGCGATCCAGGGACCGCCCGGCTCCGGCAAGACCTACAGCGGCGCCCGGATGATCTGCACGCTGCTGGCCGCCGGTCGGCGGGTCGGGATCACAGGGACGAGCCACAAGGTGATTGGGAACCTGCTCGCCGAGGTGCTCCGAGCTGCGCCGGGCGAGGGCGTCGACGTTCGGCCGATCCAGCACGGCCAGCCGCACCAGGTTCTCGACGATGACCGGGTCGTGCGCGCGAAGGACGCCGACGACGTGCGCCATCGATTGGCGGACGGGCGGTCGAATCTGGCTGCCGGCACGTCGTGGCTGTGGGCGTCCTCGAAGGTCGCAGGGGCGATCGATGTGTTGTTCGTTGACGAGGCCGGCCAGATATCGCTCGCCAACGTGGTCTCGATGTCGCAGTCGACGGACAGCATGGTGCTCCTGGGCGACCCTCAGCAGCTCGATCAGCCGCTTCGGGGCACGCATCCGCCCGGAGCGGAGCGCTCGGCCTTGGCGCATGTCCTCGACGGTGCCGCGACGATCCCGCCTGACAGGGGTCTGTTCCTCGAGACGACGTGGCGACTGCACCCGGATCTGTGCTCGTTCACGTCCGAGGTCTTTTACGACGATCGCCTCGAGCCCGAGGCGCACCTGGCCGGTCAGCGCCTTCGAAGCGACCTCGTGCTGGTCGATGGCGTGGGTCCGCGGCTGTACGCCATCCCCACGGTCGGCGCGGACAGCGAGTCGCCAGTCGAGGCGGCCGCGGTCGCCGACCTCGCCCGGTCGATCGTCGGCGGGTCATGGACGGACGGCGGAGGCGTGTCGCGCCCGCTTACGTGGAACGAGGTGCTGATCGTCGCGCCGTACAACGCCCAGGTCGGTGCGATCCAGCGGCTGCTGCCGCCCGAGGCGCGCGTCGGGACCGTCGACAAGTTCCAGGGCCAGGAGGCGCCGATCAGCGTCTACTCGCTGACGACCTCCGCGCCCGAGCTTGCGCCGCGCGGAATGGACTTCCTCTACAGCCGCAACCGGTTGAACGTCGCAACGTCCCGGGCGCGTTGCGTCGCGCTGGTGGTCGGTTCGCCGGATCTGTGGCGTGTGCGCGCAAGGACGCCCGCCCAGATGCGGCTCGCGAATGCGTTCTGCCGCTTCGTCGAGTTGTCCGGAGGATCCCGTCCTATCGCGGTGGGTGAGGTCGCCGATGCCCTGGCCACCGCCTCTGAATACGAGATCCTCAGCCTCGACCTCGTCTGACCTCACGTCCCGTACCATCGGCCGTCATGGCCGAGGCACGACCCACCAACCCGGCGGAACTCGAGCGGCTCCGACGGCGGACGGTCGCGACGCTGGTTGCCGGCGTCGCCCTCGGCAGCACCGGTCACATCGCGGCGGTCGCCGTCGCCACGATCGTGGCGACGCATATCGCCGGTGGCACGACGATCTGGAGCGGCGCCCCGAGCGCGACGGTCGTCCTCGGCGCAGCCGCCGGTTCGATCGGCCTGTCGTGGGTGATGGTCCGTCGGGGACGGCGGCTCGGTCTCGCAGCGGGTTACGTCGTGAGCGTGCTCGGGGCTCTCGTGGCGACTGCCGCGGTCGTGATCCTGTCGCTCCCGCTGCTGCTCATCGGGACGGTGCTGATCGGGTTCGGCAACGCCTCGAACCAGCTCTCTCGCTATACCGCCGCGGACCTCGCGCCGCCGGACCGCCGGGCGTCGGCGATCGGCGTTGTCGTGTGGGGCGCCACGATCGGCGCCGTGGCCGGACCGAACCTCGTCGCGCCTGCCGGCCGGGTGGCACTCGCGCTGGGCCTGCCCGAGCTGAGCGGCCCGTACCTCGTCCCGATCGTGTTCGTCGGAGCAGCAGCGCTGCTGTCGTTCCTGCTCCTCCGACCTGACCCGTACGAGCTCGCCGACGCGTCATCCCGCCATGACACGGACGGTCCCGACCGCTCGGTCGCCGTCTCGCTGGCGAGCGTCCTCGCCCGCCCGAGCGTGCCCGTCGCGATGGTGGCGCTCGTGGCGGGTCAGTTCGTGATGGTCCTGATCATGACGATGACCCCGCTCCACATGGCCGATCACGGCCACGATCTCGCGGCGGTCGGGCTGGTCATCAGCGGCCACACGTTCGGGATGTTCGGGCTGTCGCCCATCTCGGGCCGCTTGACCGACCGGTTCGGCAGCGTGCCCGTCATCCTTGCCGGGCTCGGAGTCGTCGCACTTGCGTCGCTCCTCGCCGCCGCCGCCCCACCGGAAGGCGGCGTCCTGTTGTTCCTCGCGTTGTTCCTCCTCGGCTACGGGTGGAACCTCGGGTACGTCGCCGGATCGGCGCTGTTGACCCACGGGCTCTCGTTGGCGGAGAGGACGCGCATCCAGGGCCTGACCGACGGCCTCATCTGGAGCTCCGCCGCGGTGGCGAGCATCGGTTCAGGCGTCGTGCTCGCGTACGCGGGCTTCGCGATCCTCGGCCTGATGGGGGCTGCCCTCGTGGTGGTCCCGGTGCTGCTCGTGATCGCGCGACGCTCAGCGGTCGTCGGGTAGGAGGCGTCGAACCCGTTTCCACGCCCGGGTTCGTGCACCCTGTGACCGAACGGACGACCGAACGGTCCGAGCACCGGGCACGGCAGGTGCTTAGCCGATCGTTCGGTCTCCCGGTGACCTGTGCGACAAACGAGTGACCGTCAACTCGGGCCTGCAGCGGCTCAGCCGCCCGTTCGGTCACCCGGTGACCGGCGTCGCGGCTAGGAGGGACCGATCTCCCGGAGGACCCACGCGGCGAGGACCCGCGCGCAGGTCTCGACCTCGTCGAGCGACACGTGCTCGTCCGCGCTGTGGGCGACCTTCACGTCGCCGGGGCCGAAGATCACGCACGGCGTGCCGCCGTGGTTGACGAACATCTGCATGTCGGCACCGTAGGGCTCACCCAGCAGGATCGGGCGGCGACCGGTGACCGACGCGGCAACGTCTGCCAAGCCGACAGGCAGTCGGTGATCGGATGCTAAGCGAGCGGATCCAAAGCGACCGCCGGTGATTTCGACGGTGGCAGGGTGCTCCCGCAGGAAATCGTCCTCTGTGCACGCCGCCGCGATCGCCGCGCGCAGGTCTGCCTCCGCATCGGCCGGACTCTGGCCGAGCCGAACGCCGTACCGGCCGTAGGCGACGACCCGGTCGAGGACCGTCGAGGCCCACTCGCCGCCCTCCACGATCCCGATGATCGTGGGGTAGGGCAACCCGAGCGCCGTCATCAGGGGATCGCTCTCCGACTCGTTCCGGCGCGTCTCGTCCGCCTCGAGGGCGCGCGTCAGGACGAACAGCTTGTCGAGCGCCGAGACACCCTCGCGACGCTGCGAGGCGTGCGCGGCGCGGCCCGGGACCGTCAAGCGGAACGTGATCGCGCCCGCATGGGCCACGACGATGTCGAGCCGCGACGGCTCGGTGATGATCGCCAGGTCGGCGGTCGCTCCGGCCCGGATCGCCGCGAGCGTGCCCTGTCCGCCGTCCTCCTCGGATGGGACCAGCGCAACCGTCAACTCACCTGCGAGCCGCTCCAGGTCGCCCGACGTCCGAAGCGCGCGGACCGCCGCGAGGATCGACGCGACCCCGCCCTTCATGTCACAGGCGCCCCTGCCGTAAAGGCGGCCATCGCGGATGTCCGCGCCCCACGGATCGGTCGTCCACGTCGCGGGGTCTCCGGGCGGCACGACGTCGAGGTGGCCGGACAGGATGAGCCGTGAGCCATCACCCGGGCCCACCCTCCCGATGACGACCGGCAGCGACGTCCGCGGCATCTCCTCGCCGGGCCACGCCGGATCGGCGCGGATCGCGTCGAGGTCGGGCTCCACCACGCCGACCGTCAGCCCGAGCTCGCGCAGTGCATCGGCCGCCCAGTCGACCACGCCCTCCTCTGACCCCGTGATGCTCGGGATGCGGACGAGAGCCTCGAGATCGCCGATCAGCCGCGCACGATCGACGTCAATCACGGATATCAGCCGCGCAGGATCGGGCGCGTCATGCACGTCGGACCGCCCGAACCGTTGATCCCGACCTGGGTGGCCGGGTAGGTGTGCACCTCGCACCCCGCAGCCGCCAGCGCGGCAGCGGTGACAGGGTTTCCCTCGGCCATGATCACGACCCCGGGACGAACCGCGAGCACGTTGCAACCGAGCGTCGGGAACTCCTCGTCGGGCACGGACACGAGGCGCACGTCGAGGTCGACCAGAAGCTCCCACAGCCCGACGGGGAGCAGTGGCATGTACACGACGGCGATGTCGTCGGCCACCGGCGAGATGACGCTCATGAGATGGACGAGCTCGCTCGGGCCCTTCCAGAAGGGAACGTCGAACAGCCGCACGTCCCCGCCGACGAGATCGGCGAGCTGCGCGACCCCGGTCGCGTTGCTTCGCAGGGTGCGTCCGATGCAGAACAGGTCCGGCCGAAGCCAGAAGGTGTCGCCGCCCTCGATCGTTCCGGGCGCCTCGATCCGGCCCAGTGTCGGGATCCCGGCTGCCTCAGTCCATCGTTCGAGGACCGCTGGCTCCTCGTGCCGGTTCGGCTTGCCGGGTCGCAACGGGATGGCGCCCCGATCGGTGACGAGCAGCGGGTCGAACGTGTAGACGAGATCGGGATCGTCGAGCTCTTCTTCGAGGACGTGGACCCGCGGCCCGAGGCCGGCCAATACCTCCACGAACGTGTCGTGCTCGCGCTGGGCGACATCGAGATCGACCGGGTACAGGAACCCGTGCGCCGGGTCGTCGAAGGCCCGACCGAATGCGGTATCGGGCCGCTTGACCAGGACGTCGTGCAGGGGCGCCGACATGCTCTGCGCGCCGTACCGCATCAGGGTGGTCGTCATCGCGGAAGGATAGCCGTGGCCCGCGATCGGGAGTACGCTGCGGGGACCATGGCCGCCTATGCCGTGATCGCTCGCATCGGACGCGTCGACCCGCACCTGACCGTCCACGACATCGCCCTCGACCTGGATCTCGATGACGATGGACCCGACAGCGGGCTGCCGTCCGACCGTGCCGCGGTGACCGTCGACGTCGTTCGCGACGCCGAACCCGGCCGGGTCGCGGAATGGCTCCGGAGGGCTCGCGAGCTGTGGGCCCAGACGACGTTCTACGTCTTCGACGCGAACAGCTGGCGCACCTAGCGGATCGGGCTCCCGAAGCGCACGGGATCCAGCGCCGCAGGCGGAGCGGCAAGCCGGCCATCGATCAGGTCGGCGATCATCCGGCCCGACGCAGGGCCGGTCGAGATGCCCCACGGACCGTGGCCGGCAGCGACCCATAGGCCCCTCGCTCCCGGGATCGCCCCGACCAGCGGTCGACCATCCACGCTCTGGGGTCGCGCACAGAGGCGCGGCGGTCCGATCGGCGCGTCCGCGATGGCCGGAACGAACCGGACGCCGCGCCGGACGATGGACGGCACCAGGCTCGCGGGGTCGGGCTCGTCCGCGAGGAACGTCGAGCCGAGGGAGCTGATTCCGTTCGCGGTAACGAGGCTGAAGGCGTGGCCGGCCTCGCCGCCATCCGCCCCGCCCGGCTCGATCGAGATCTCGGCCTCTTCCAGGACCCTGGCCGGCGGCGCAGCGAGCGTGACCGGGACGACGACGCCCCAGCGCGGGACGATCGGTCGCCAGGCACCCGACGGGTCGACGATGCCCGGTGTCCACGGCCCGGCTGCCACGACGACGTTCTCGGCCGCGATGCGCTCGCCGCCCGCCAGCTCGACCCCGTGGACTCGACCACCGTCGAGCCACGGGGCGGCCTCGACGCCCAGCCGGATCTCGACGCCGCGGGCCATCGCCCGTCCGGCGAATGCCCGCGTGGCGGCCGCCGGTCCGACCGGAAAGCCGATCTCCAGGTGGCACGCGGCGATGCCCTCGGCGACCGCGGGTTCGAGGCGGCGCATGTCGTCCGGGGAGACATACGTCGGCCGCAGGTGGGGGTGAGACGCGGCCAGCGCGGCGGCGAGGCGCCGCGCTTCGTCGACGTCGCGCGTGACGCCCAGGAGCCCGGCCGGACCGGCCGGGAGGGAGAGTCCGTCCAGGTCGCGATAGAGCGCGACCGTCTCGAGATGCAGGTCGACGAGGACGCTGTCGAACGGGTGCTGGACGACGCCCGAGTTGCGCCCGGACGCTCCGGCGCCGATCTCGTGCCGCTCGACCAGGACCACCCGGCGGCCGGCGGCGGCGAGGTGGTCGGCCGCGGCGATCCCGACGATCCCACCTCCGATGACGATGACATCCGGGGCTCGCTGCGGTCGGTCGCGCACTCGCGGATGATGCCAGCCGGGCGCCCCGCCGCGCGGGCCAGGGGCGGCGATGGCGCGTTCGTTGCACCCGCAACGACAGGCTCGGATCGGCGGCAGCGTGTACCATCCCTGCCAGTCATGACCGTCACCGAGCGCGCAGACGCGCGACCCTTGTCCCCCAACGACCCGCGGCTCGAGCCGTGGCGGTCGTTCCTCACGGCACATGCACGTATCACGCGGCGGCTCGACGAGGAGCTGCGCGCGGAGCACGACCTGTCGCTGGCCGAGTACGACGCGATGCTGACCATCGCGGATGCGCCCGAGCGACGCATCCGGATGCGCCAGCTCGCCGACCGGGTGATCCTCAGCAAGAGCGGCGTGACGAGGCTCATCGACCGCCTCGTGCTCGATGGCCTCGTCGAACGCAAGGCGTGTGCGAGCGATGCCCGGGGCGCCGAGGCGGTCCTGACTTCGGAGGGGCTCGATCGCCTGCGCCGTGCTTCGCGCACCCACCTGCGCGGGATCGCAGAGCACTTCCTCGCAGCCGTCGATGAAGCCGACCTGCCGGCGATCGAGCGGTCGATGCACGCGGTCGCCGAACACGCCGGTCCGGGCGGTGACGCCCCCGACTGATCCGCGCGCCGAGCGGCCGCGCGGCCGGCTGTACGTGGGCACCAGCGGTTTCGCCTATCCCGCGTGGAGCCCGCGCTTCTACCCGCCCGGTCTGCGGGGTGACGCCCTGCTTGGCCATTACGCCTCGCGCCTACCCGCGGTCGAGCTGAACAACACGTTCTACCAGTCCCCATCGGAGTCGAAGGTCGCGACGTGGCTCGGCGCGACGCCGCCCGACTTCCGGTTCAGCGTGAAGGCCCAGCGCGGCGGGTCCTGGCGGGCCTTCAACGGCAGCCCCGACCCGGGCCTTCCGTGGCTCACCGACCCGTACCGACGGTTCGGCGAGCGCCTGGGCACGGTCCTCTTCCGCGTCCCGGACAACGTGCGTCGCGACGATCAGCGGCTCGCTGCGATGCTCGCGGCCTGGCCGCGAGACCTGCCGCTCACCGTCGAATTCGGGGATCCGAGCTGGGCAGCCGACGAGACGGTGACGCTGTTGCGCGATGCCGGCGCGGTCCTGTGCGCCACCGAGGGCCCGGACGACACCGAGCCACCGACGCTGAGGCGGACCGGGCCCTTCCTGTATGTCCGCCTCCGGAGGCACGACTACGCCGACCACGAGCTGGCCGCCTGGCGCGATCGATTCGAGCCGTTCCTCGCCGCGGGTGACGACGCGTACGTATTCTTCCGCCATGACGAGACCGGTCGTGGCGCGGAGCTCGCCGAGGCGCTGCGCGCTCTCGGCGATTGACGCCTGCGGCTGCTGCCCGGAGGCTAGGTCGACCCGCGCGAGTACTCGGCCGGGCCGAACATCACGAGCAGGACGAGACGCTCCTCGATCTCGACGAAGCGGTGCTCGACACCGGCGGCGACGAAGATGACCGATCCCGTCGTGATCGACCGCGCGTCGTCGCCGACACGGACCCTGGCCCGGCCCGACATCACGACGTAGAGCTCGTCCTCGGCGTGCGGCGACTGCGGGTCGGTGGCGCCGGCCTCGAGCACGTACAGCCCGCCCGACAGGTCGGGGACCGAGATGAACTCGTGGTACAGGCGGCCGCTGGCGACGCGCGCCACCTCGAGCTCCGAGAGCTCCCAAGCATCCATGGGGGAGAGCCTACTGCCGGCCGCCGGGCGTGACCCCGCGAGGCGCGCCAGACGACCCCCCACGACGATCCCGGATACATTCCGCAGATGCCCCGGTCCCTCGTCGTGCTGGCCCTCGCCGCCCACCTGCTGATCGGCTGCGTCGAATCTGCCGATCCACCCCGTCCGTCAGTGCTGCCGAGCGCGGCCCCCAGCGCGGCACCGTCAGCGAGTCCGAGCGCGGGGCCGACCGATACCACCCCGTCGGGGGCGCCACCCGCCCTGTCGGTCGAGCCGGTGCTCGACGGGCTCAGCGATCCGGTCGACATCGCCTGGCGACCCGACGACCCGGCCACGCTGTTCGTCGTGGAGCAGGTCGGGCGCATCCGGATCGTGCGCGACGATCGGCTGGTCGAGCGTCCGTTCCTGGACATCAGTAGCCTCGTGCGCGCGGGCGGCGAGTCGGGACTCCTGGGTCTCGCATTCCTGCCGAGCGGTGAGGCCGGGCGGTTCTTCGTCTACTACACGAACGCCGCCGGCCGCCAGGTCGTGGCCTCGTACGACACCGATCCGAACGACCCGGACGTCGCCGCAGCCGACTCGGCGACGGTCTGGCTGGACATGGCCGATCGGTTCGGCAACCACAACGGCGGGGCGCTCGTGTTCGGCCCGGATGGCGACCTCTACATCGGGACGGGTGACGGCGGCGGCGCCGGCGATCCGCTCGACTCCGGACGCCACCTCGATACCTTGCTGGCCAAGGTCCTCCGGATCGATGTCGACCACGACGTCCCCGGTGATATCGACCCGCCCTACGTCGTTCCGTCCGACAACCCGTTCGTCGATCGCAGCGGCGCGCGACCGGAGATCTGGCTGACCGGCCTTCGCAACCCGTGGCGGATCCGCTTCGATCGGGCGAACGGCGACCTGTGGATCGCCGACGTCGGACAAGGGGAGCGCGAGGAGATCGACGTGGCGCGCGCCGGCCAGAGCGGGCTCGACTACGGCTGGAACGTCATGGAGGGCTCGACCTGCTTCCGGGTCGGCGGCGACGACTGCCTGACACCGGATTTCACGCTGCCGGTCGCCGAGTACGACCACTCCACGTCCGGTATCTGCTCCGTGACCGGCGGCACGGTCTATCGCGGCACGGGTGACCCCGGCCTCGTGGGCTGGTACGTCTTCGCGGACTACTGCTCCGGGACGTTCTGGGCGATCGATGCGTCGCTCGACCGGACGGAGGACCCGGAGGTGGTCGCCGAGACCGACTTCCTCATCAGCGCCATCGCCGAGGATGCCGGCGGGGAGCTGTACGCCACGGACCACGGAGGCGGCCGGCTGCTCCGCATCGGGGTGGCCGGCGGCTGAGAGCCCCTAGTGGGCGCGGTACGTGACGGTGACCGTGACGGCGACCTCGAGCGAGCCCGCCTCGACCGGCGTCGCGACGTCCGCGGCGAGGGCCATCCGCTCCGCTTTCGCGAACGGGATCGGCGGCCCGGCCGGGATGCCCTCGACGATGTCGGAGACCCCGACGACCGCTAGCCCGGCGGCCTCGGCCAGGACGTCCGCCCGGCCTCGCGCCGCGTCCATCGCTAGCACCCGTGCCTCGCGCTCGGCCGGGGCAGGGTCGGCGACGCGGAACGTCAGACTGTCCATGCTCGTCGCGCCTGCCTCGAGCGTCCGGTCGACCACCTCACCGAGCTTGGCCAGATCGCGGACAGTGACCTCCACCACGTTCGCCAGCTCGTAGCCGGTGAGCGTCGGCGCCCGCCCGTCGCGGTAGTCGTAGCGGGGCTGAACGGACAGCAGCGACGTCCGGACGTCCCGCCGCGCGACGGCAGCACCATCCACCGCGGCTAGGATCGCGCCCATGACCCGTGCGGCGTCAGCGCGTGCTGCCTCGACTGTCGGCCGGCTCACCGACACGCCGAGGCGCAGGTCCGCGACATCCGGCTCGACCGCGACGCGGCCCGTGCCGTTCACGACGATCGTGCCGGTCTCGGCCTGGCTCCTCTTGTCCGGCATGCGCCTCCTCCTCGCGGTGTCGAGCGATGGTAGAACGCGGGTCGGCGAAGGCGCCTCGTCGGCCGCCCGTGGTGCGTCGAGTCGACACGGATGCCGGCGTGATACAGCGCTGCAACTCGGCCGAGGCTGCCTCCCTCGCGAGCGTCACTCCGGGCCCCCGACCATTGCCGACATGACCGCCGTCAGTCGATACACCATGCCCGGCGGCGGTCGATGACCCCGACAACCCGCGTCATCACCCTCCGCCGCGAGGCGCGACACAGACGCAACCGCGCCCGGCAGGCACGTCGACCCGGCAGCTGGGCCCTCCCCGTGGCAGGGACGATCGCGTTGACGACACTGGGGACGGTCGGACTGGCCGGGGTCATCGCGGCCTCGACGCTTGGCGTCATGTCGGCCGGCCTCCCGCATCCGAGCGAGCTCGACAGCCTGGGGTTCGCCCAGGCGACGATCGTCTACGACCGCGCGGGCAAGGTCGAGCTCGGGCGGTTCGAGGAGCAGCGGCGGAGGGTCCTCGCCTTCGACGCGATCCCCAAGTCCGTGCTCGACGCGACCACCGCCGCCGAGGACCGGACCTTCTGGGACAACGCCGGCATCGACGTCCCGGCGCTGATCTCCGCCGCCGCCGAGAACGCGTCCGGCACTGGCGAACGCGGTGCATCGACCATCACCCAGCAGCTCGTGCGCGCCCGGCTGCTGCCCGACGAGGTCGTCGAGGCCGGGGCGGACCGCTATGTCCGCAAGGTCAAGGAGATCATCCAGTCCCTCCGGCTCAGCGACGAGTATCCCGGCGAGACGGGCAAGCAGCGCGTCGTGACGGCCTACCTCAACGAGATCTTCTACGGGCACGGGGCATACGGGATCGCTGCCGCCGCGGAGATCTATTTCGGCGTGTCGGACCTTTCGAAGCTGTCGATCTCGCAGGCCGCCCTTCTCGCCGGCCTGCCCAAGGCCCCCACGACGCTCGACCCATACCGTTTCGCCGTCGCGGATGCCAAGGGTCGTCTCGTCGTGCCGGCCGGGTCGGCGCCGATCGTCCGGCGGGACTGGGTCCTCGACGGGATCGCCGCGAGCGGGCGGTGGACCACGCTCGACGCGACCGAGCTCAAGGCCGCGACAGAGGAGCCCGTCATCCTGGCCGGTGAGCGCCCGGTCCGCCTCCCGGGAGGCCATTTCACCTGGCAGGTTCGCCGGCAGCTCGAGGCGATCCTCGGACCCGGTGCGGACCTCGAGCGCGGCGGCTATCGGGTGACGACGACGCTCGACTGGAGCGCACAGCGGCTGGCCGAGAAATGGCTGGGCGCGACCGCGATCGCGCCGAACGTGTCACGCCGCACCGCCGAACGGATGCTCAATCGCGCCAAGATCCCGAAGGGCGAGCGTGCCTGGATCCGAGCGCTCCGTGGCAAGGACCTGCACAACGGCGCCCTCGTCGCGCTCGACTACCGGACGGGTGACGTCCTGGCGTACGTCGGCAGCGCGGGTTACTCCCGCGACGACATCGCGAGCCGCCGATTCGAGCCCAAGTACGACGCAGCGGGCGACGGAGCTCGCCAGCCGGGCTCTGCCTGGAAGCCGATCCTGTACGCCGCCGCGTTCGATGCCAAGCGCCTGACGCCGGGCAGCGTCCTGCTCGACGTCACCACCGAGTTCGATCGTCGCCAGGACTGGGCGCCACGCGACGCGGACCAGCGGGAACGCGGTCCCGTGCTCGTGCGCCGGGCGCTCCAGTACTCGCTCAACATCCCGGCGATCCGGGCACTGCAGCGGGTCGGCAACGAGCGAGTGGCGAACACCGCGGAGAAGATGGGCATCCGGTTCTTTGGCGGCCGGACGGCGTTCCTGCAGTCGGGCCTGGCCGGTGCGCTCGGCACCGTCGAGGTCCGCCCACTCGATCTAACCGCGGCGTACGGCACGATCGCCAACGGCGGCGTCCATATCCCGCCGCGCATGATCCTCGACGTCCGGACGGCGGACGGGCAGATCGTGTGGCAGGCCCCGCAGCCGGCCGGCAGCCAGGCGATCTCACCTGCGGCGGCCTACCTCGTGACCGACATCCTCCAGGGCAACACGGATCCGGCCCAGAACGACATCTGGGCCGAGAAGCTCGCCCTGACAGGTCCGAACGGCAAGAAGCGACGCCCCGCGGCGGCCAAGACCGGCACGACCAACGACGCGCGCGATCTGGGCACGTACGGATTCCTGCCGCCGACCAAGGACGGGCTGGGCCTCGTGGTCGGCGTCTGGCTCGGGAACAGCGATCACTCCTTCCCTCGCTCGCGGAAACCCGCCACCTCGCTGACCGCGGCTGCCCCGTTGTGGCGGGCGTTCATGCGCGACTACACCCGTAAGTGGCCGATCACCACGTTCAAGCGGCCCAAGGACGTCGTCCGCATCAAGATCGACGCGTGGTCCGGTGGCCGGCCTGGCGCCTGGACACGCGACACGACGGCCGAATGGTTCATCCGCGGGACGCAGCCCGGGTCGCGCAAGGCGATCGACAAGGACGGGCTGCTGTATCGGATCGGCTGCGGGGGCTGGCGCGTCGACCCGCTCCAGGCCGAGTCAGGACCCGCCGCCTGGCGCGTGGACGTCGAGGACTGGCTCCGCCGCGCCCGCCGCGGGATCGGCGTCGTGGGCCGGCACGATTCGGCCACGGCCTACTTCTGGGGTGAAGGGTCGTGGGGCGGCCCGCTGATCGGATCGTGCTACCGACAGCGCGAGGAGCGCGGTGGGGGCGGCGGCAACGACAAGGGCAAGAAGAAGGACAAGCCGCCCAAACCGATCGCCACGCCGGCGCCCGCGCCGACCCCGGCACCCACCGGCTAAGGAGCGCCCAGCCGGGCGCGGCTGAACGGGGTTGTCACGCCGTTGCAACCTGCGTTCGCGGCGGCGCCACCGCAGCGCAATCCCCGCCGTAGTGCACTCCCCGTGCGAAAGGCGCGCGTGTGACCGGCTGCGCGCGCGTCGTCCTGCGCGTTTCGCGCCGGCCACAGCCATGATCACGAGGCGCCGTTGACAGCCCTACCACCGATCGCGGGATCGCTGGACGACGCAGGACGGAGCTGGCCCCTGGACACTCCGCCCGAGACGCCCATCCGTGACCCGGACGATGTGACGCTGGCGGCGTTCATGGCGGACGCAGGGCGCATCCTGGGGGCGTCCCTCGATAGCGCCGCCACGCTCCGCCAGATCGCCGACTTGATCGTGCCGGGCGTCGCCGACTGGTGCGCGATCGACCTGTTCGAGCCGGACGGGACCCTCGCGTCTGTCGCGGTCGCCCATCGCGACCCCGATCGGGTCGCGCTCGTCGAGGAGCTGCGTCGCCGGTATCCCGCCGACCCCGACGCACCGGTCGGCGCGCACGCCGTCGCACGCACGGGCCAGGCCATGATCATCCCCGAGATCGACGAGGCCATGATCCGGGCGTCCGCTCGCGACGAGGAGCACCTCGCGCTGATCCAGGAGCTGGAGCTGCGGTCGTGGATGTGCGCACCGATGACGGCCGGGGGCAAGACCCTCGGGACCATCGCCTTCGCTGGCGCGGAGACCGGCCGGGCCTTCGGACCACGACACCTGCGGTTCGCCGTCGACCTTGCGACGCGGGCCGGGGCTGCCGTCGAGAATGCGCGGGCATTCCAGGCGGCGGACCGCTTCCGGCAGATCCTCGACGCAGTGGCGGAGGCGATCTTTGTCCTCGACCCCGGAAGCGACGTCATCCAGGGCATCAACCACGGTGCGAGCGAGCTCCTTGGCCGGACCGCGTCCGATCTCGTCGGTCGCCGTCTTTCGGACCTCGTGGAGGACTCTGTCACGGAGGGGGTCGACCGAGTCATTCGCGCCGTGCGAGAGGGCCGCTCCGAGGCGCGCACGGTCTCCTTGCGGTTCCGCCGCGAGGATGCGCCGGCGATCCCGGCCGAAGTCCTCCTCCAGCGGGTCGAGCTGCCCGGCGAGGCGCCGACGATCGTGGCGATCGCGCGGGACGTCCGGGAGCGCCTCGAGGTCCAGGGCCGCCTGAAGCGGCTGGCGGAGGCCGAGCACGCGCGCGCCGCCGAGCTCAACGCCGTCATCCGGGCGATGGGCGACGGGGTGATCGTCTGCGCGGCCGATGGGCGGACGATCCTCGCCAACCCCGCTGGTCGCGCGATGTTCCCGTCCATCACCGAGATCAGCTACGCCGGGATCCTCGCTGCGCTGCGCGACCCAGAGGGAGTGGCACCGCCGCTCGGGACGCATGCGGGGCCGGTCGTCTTCCGGACGCGCGCCGAGCCCGAGCGCTGGATCGAGGTGGCCACCTACCCGGTGGATCGCGCGAACGACGGCGAGACGCGCGGAGAGACGATCCTGGTCCTGAGGGACGTCACCGAGCAACGCCAGCGCGAGGCCGTCCGGGAGACGTTCATCGGCGTGCTGTCGCACGAGCTGCGGACGCCGGTCACGACGATCTTCGGCGGCGCACGCGTGCTGGCCCGGGAAGACAGCGGCCTCGACGACGTCACGCGCCGCGAGATCCTCAACGATGTCGCCGACGAGGCCGAACGGCTCAAGCGGCTCGTCGAGGACGTCGTCGCGCTGAGCCGGTTCGGCGAGACGGAAGCGGATCTGGGCCGCGAGCCGGTCCTGCTCCAGCGGGTCGTGCCGGCCGTCGTCGCCTCGGAAGAAGAGCGCTGGCCAGGCGTCGACTTCGCCGTCCAGATCCCGCCTGGACTGCCGACGGTGGTGGCCGACCCGACGTACCTCGAGCAGGTGATCCGGAACTTGCTGGCCAATGCCGCGAAGTACGGTGGCCAGGGCGCCACGGTCGAGGTCGTCGTGGAGTCGGACACGGACGCCGAGGAGGTGTCGGTCTGCGTGCGCGATGACGGCCCGGGCATCGAGCCGGATGAGGCGGAGCGTCTGTTCGACCTGTTCTATCGCTCGCCGACGACGGCCACCGTCACGGCCGGGGCGGGCATCGGCCTGTTCGTGTGTGCGCGGCTCGTGCGCGCCATGGGCGGCCGTGTGTGGGCGCGCTCATTGCCCGCCGGTGGCGCCGAGTTCGCGTTCGCGCTCCGCGTGATGCACGAAGACTGACAGCGACCCCACCACCATGCGAAACGACATCATGCCCTGGCTGGCGCGCGGCTTCGGACTCGCCGTCGGCGTCGCGCTCGTGGTGGGCCTCATCGGGCTCGCGATCGCCGCGTCCGATGTCCTGCTTCTGATCTTCGTCTCGGTGCTGCTCGCGTCGGCCCTCGAGCCGATCATCGGCTGGCTCCGCGTGCGACTCCCGATCGGCCGCGCCGGGACGATCCTCGCGGTCTATGCCACGTTCTTCGTCGTCGTCCTCGCGATGGCGTTCATCGTCATCCCGGCGGCGGTCAACCAGGCGGTCCGGATCGTCGCGTCCCTGCCTCCCTTCATCGACGAGATCCGAGCCTGGGCTGCGGACATCCGACCAGCAGCCCTCTCGACGTCCATCACTGCGGTCGTGGATTCCGTCGCCGCGTCCTTCGCCCCTGCCCAGCCGCCGGATCCCGGCGAGGTCGTCGAGGTCGGCAGCGCCGTGGCCGAGGCCGCCCTCGCGCTTTTCACGCTGCTGGCAATCGTCTTCTTCTGGCTGACCGAGCACGCCCGACTGCAGCGCTATGTCCTGGCCTTCGTGCCCGGAGATCGGCGGGCTGGCGCCCGGCGTGCCTGGAACGAGATCGAGAGCCGGCTGGGCTTATGGGTCCGTGGCCAGCTGATCCTCATGGGAACGATGGGCGTGGCGACCGGGGTCGCATACACGTTGCTGGGCCTGCCGGGCGCGGTCCTGCTCGGGCTCATCGCGGGGGTGACCGAGGCGATCCCGATCGTCGGCCCTCTGCTCGGGGCGATCCCGGCCATCCTCGTGGCCGCGACCGTGTCGCCCGAGCTCGCGCTGATCGTGGCGGCGCTGTATGTGGTGATCCAGTTCATCGAGGGTGCGGTCCTCGTTCCGGTGGTCATGCGCAACGCGATCGGGATCTCGCCATTGCTCGTCCTGCTGAGCCTCCTCATCGGCGGCGCGGCCGGGGGCATCGTCGGAGCGCTCCTCGCGGTCCCGATCGCGGCCACCCTCGAGATCGCCATCCAGAACCTCCAGGCGCGCGCCACACCGGTCGCTCAGGATCCGACCTCGATCGAGACGCCGGACGAAGGCACGACCGACGAGTTGGCGCGGTCGTTGCCCGACGGTGCGGGCGCGTCCCAGGACTAGAACCAGCGCCGAGCCTTGGCGATCGCCACGATCGAGACCGCGAGCACGGCCATGCCCCCGATGACGAACCAGAAGTTGGTTGCGTCCTCGAACAGGCCGACCTTGAAGTTCATGCCCATGACCCCGGCCAGAACGACCGACGGCAGCAGGATCGCCGAGAGCAACGTCAGGGTTCGCATCACGTCGTTGGCCCGCTGCGACACCCGTCCCATGTGGATGTCGAACGTCCCGAGGAGACCCTGGCGCAGATTCTCGATCGCCGACATGGCCGCCTCGAGGCGGTCAACCAGACCGGGCCACGGCCGCCCGACAGCCTTTTCGACCGCCATCTCGGGCAGACCCAAGGTGGACAGCGCGTCACGATGCGGGGCCAGGGTGCGACGAACCAGCCCGATCCGCCGCCGCAGTGCGACGATCGCGGAGAGGATGTCGTCGTCGTCGCGGCTGTGGAGCGCGCGCTGGTCGAGATCGTCGATCTCGCGCTCGATCAGCTCGGCCAGGAGGAAGTAGCCGACCAGGACCTCGTCGATGAGCGACGACATGAGGTCGCCCGCCGTCAGCATTCCGAGTCGCGTCTCGCCGTCCAGGCCGTGGTCGAAACGTTCGAGGGCCGCCACTTTCCCGCGGTGGACGGTCAGGACGAGGTTGGGGGCCGCCACAAGGTCGATCTCGCGGCGGACCAGGCGCGGCGAATCTGAGTCGGTGTCGTCGGTCTCCGTCGCCTGGAGTGTGATGTGGAGTCGGTCCGCGGTACGCGTCAGCCGGGCGCGGCCCACGTCCCCTCTTAGACGGTCGATATCGATGTCACTGAGACCGAGCGCCTCGACGGCCACGTCGATCCCGGACTCGTCATCTTCACTATCGATGTCGACCCAGAGCAGCTGCTTGGGGCCGAGGGACCGGACGACGTCGTCGCTCAGCTCGACGGGCCGGTCCTGACCGTCGGCGTCAAAGAGGCGGGCCGACGGGCGGCTCAGTGGATGAAGCCCAGGAAGCCCGCCGCCGCGACCGCCACGATCGCGGTCAGGTACTGCAGCGCCAGCATCGTCCGGTCATGGGCAGGATGGTCCCCCCACGACCCGCGCCGTCTGGTTCGCGATTCGAACAGCATCGATGGTTCCTCGGCTCTTCGGTTGGTTGCCCCGGTGTGCGCATCGTGCGGTCGGGCATGATGCGCGAGGATCGCTCGCTTTCGGGTGGCGCATCGCGGGCGCATCACAACGATGAGGTGGATCAGGACTGCGAGCCTCCTGCAACCTATCGCACCCCACCAAACCGCACGACCAATTCCCCACGGCCAGTACGGTCGAACGTGGCCCACACAGATGGCCCGTCCGGCATGTCCGCCGGCTTCGCCGTCATTCCAGGAGGTGACCCTATGGTCAAGAAATTCGTCATGTTGGTGGCCCTTGGGGCTGCTCTGATCGCCTGCTCCCCGTCCGGGACCGCGGGTTCACCGGGTGCCGAGACAGTCGCACCGATCGACTCGGCCGCGCCGAGCGACAGTGGCCTGCCGAGCGAGATGCCGAGCGATTCGGCCTCGCCGTCGTCGAGCTAGAGGAACGCCTCAAGACAGCGCCGGGTCCTCCCTGGGACCCGGCGTTTCGCTGTCCGCGGGCTCGGCGTCTTCATGCCGTTGTTACGCGCCGGCCCACGTCCGTTGTCCGCCGGCTAAATCGCGACCGCGACATTGGGTCACGTACCCAAGACGGGCACACAACCCCAGCTGTGCGGGTGAGATGCCCGCACAAGGGAAGGAGGCTTCTGGATGAGCATCATCGCGTGGATCGTCCTCGGCGCCATCGCCGGCTATCTGGCCGGCTTCCTCGTCAAGGGTGACGAGGGGCTCGGGATCATCGGGCACATCGTGCTCGGCATCGTCGGCGCACTCGTCGGCGGGTTCCTCGCAGGCGCCCTGTTCAACAGCGATCCGATCAACGGACCGTTCGATATCAGCTCCATCGTCGTCGCGACGATCGGTGCGGTCATCACGGTCGTGGTCGTGAACGCCGTGACGGGCCGGAGCCGCGTGGGTCGCGGCCCAGTCTGAGCCACACACCGGGCGCGTCGCCCGGAGCCCAACTTGCGACGGAGCCCACCAGCCCGGTGGGCTCCGTCGCTTTGCGAAAGGAGCGCGTCTCGCATGTCGACCATCGTGGAATCGATCGATGTCGCCGTCCCTGTCCGGACGGCGTACGACCAATGGACACAGTTCGAGGAATTTCCTCGCTTCATGGAGGGCGTGAAGAGCGTCAACCAGCTCGACGACATGACCCTCGAATGGACGGCCGAGATCGCCGGCGTCGAGCGCTCGTGGACGGCCGAGGTCACCGATCAGGAGCCCGACCAGAAGGTCGCCTGGCGGTCGACGAGCGGCGCCAAGAACGCAGGCCAGGTCACGTTCCAGCCGCTGGGCGACAACACGACCCGCATCACCCTCCAGCTCGAGGTCGAGCCCGAGGGCCTCGTCGAATCAGCCGGGGACGCGCTGGGCTTCGTCGAGCGCCAGGCCGAGGGCGACCTTCGCCGAATTCAAGGAGTTCATCGAGAACCGCGGGGCGCCGACCGGCGCCTGGCGCGGCGAGGTGGAGCGTGGGACGACGGCCAGTTCGCGCGGCTGATCCGGCGAGCCGCGAGGCTCATGCAAGGGCTCGACGCTGACGGGTTGGGCGACCGTGACGCCCGCGGCGCCACGCTGCGCATGTGGCTCCTGTACCACTGGGGGTCCGGGAGCCACATTCCCTCGACGGTGGGCTCGGGCAACCGACCGGCCCAAAGCAAATGCGTTGATATGCATCTGTGATGTCCATCGTCAAGCGCGTGGCGAGTCCGGGAGACGCGCTCTCGTACGGTCAGCGCAACAGAAGACAACCACAAGGCGGGCGCTTGTGACGGGGCGCACCTCCTTTCGCACGGACGGTTCGGGTCCCCTCCCCGGGCCGTCCGTCGCCTTTTCTAACCGTCGAGATGATGGTCGGGGATCGGGAGGTCTGAGATGACGGCGACGACGAGCCGCGGGTCGGGAAACAAGGACAAGGGGGCGGACGACCGAGCCGTCGACCGCGTTGCCACGACTGCCAAGCAGGTGGCTGACACGGTCGCCGGGGTCGCAGGTGAGATGAGCGCCCGGTTGCCAGAGGCGGCCGGCACGACGCGCGACGCGTTCCAGGAGGCGAACCGGATGGTGCGGGCGGGCTCTGACGAGACCCTCAAGGTCGTCGGCGCCCTCTCGATCGGCTTCGCCAGCGGCCTGCTCCTGGGCGGCGCGCCGCGGATCCTGGTGATCGCATCCCTGGTGCCGGCGCTCCTCGTCGGCTCGGAATTCATGGATCGGAAAGGCATCGCCGCGGGCTAGTTCCCGCACGTGGGCCCAGTGCAACGGCACTGATAGCGGGGTGACCGCGCCGAGCGACGGACCGCAATCCGCTGGGCCGTAGCGTCGGTGACGACCCACACACCGTGGGCCGCAGGAGGTACCGACATCATGGATGACGCGAAGAAGGCCTACCGAGAGGTCGAGAACAAGACCAAGGAAGGGCTCCGCCGCGCTGACGGCGAGGAGGATCTTTCCGACAAGGCCGCCAACCTCGGCGACGATATCCGGCACGGGCTCGGCAATGCCGGCGACGAGATCGACGAGCAGGTCGACAAGGCCAAGTTCCGCCAGGAGCATGGCGACGACCCGGTCTGACGACCGATCGCCTCAACCAGCACAGAGAGAGCCCCGGCCGACGGCCGGGGCTCTCTCACATCCCGATGTCCATCACCCGGGCGGCTTGGACGAACGGGGCGAACGGGACCCCTGGCGCGCGCGCTGGCGCAAGAGCCGGACCACGGCCCGCTCCTCGTCGCGGTCGGACCCGACCGGTGGCGACGCCTGCTCCTGGGCCGCGTCAACGAGGGCGCCCGGGAGATTTCCGTCGAGGTAGGCATCGAGCACGGCGGGGTGCACATAGCTCCCACGCGCGACCGCCGGCGTGTTGCCCAATCGGGCGGCCGTCAGGCGCATCGCCTCCACGACGTTCCGACGGGCGGCCGGACCGTGGTCCTCGGGCTGCAGGGCGCGGAGCGCGCGATACGCCAGCAGCGTCCCCGCCCAGGTGCGGAAGTCCTTGGCGGTGAAATCGCCACCGGACGCCTCGCGCAGGTAGTCGTTCACGTCGTCCGAGGTGACGTCACGGACCTCGCCGTCGTCGTCGACGTACGCGAACAGGTCCTGACCCGGCAGGTCCTGGCAACGTCGGACGACCGACGCGAGACGTCGATCGCGGACGTCGACGTCGTGCATGGCTCCCGACTTGCCCCGGAAGTGGAATCGCAGCCGCGAGCCCTCGATCCGGGCATGCCGACCGCGCATCGTCGTCAGCCCGAACGAGCGGTTGAGGCGCGCATATTCCTCGTTGCCGACCCGGATCAAGGTCAGCTCGAGCAGCTGGACCACCGCGGCCAGCACCTTCTCCCGTGACAGGCGCTTCGCGACAAGGTCCTGCCGAGAGCGCCGCCGGATCCGTGGCAGGGCGGCGGCGAACGCGATCATCCGCTCGAAGTTCTCGGCGCCGCGACGCTGGCGCCACATGGCGTGATAGCGGTATTGCTTGCGACCGCGGGCGTCCCGACCGGTCGCCTGCAGGTGGCCGTTTGGCCAGGGGCAGATCCAGACATCGGTCCACGCCGGCGGGATGGCCAGCGCCGCGATGCGGGCGCGAGCATCGGCGTCGCGGATCGTCGCCCCGTCGGCGTCGAGGTAGGTCCAGCCGCGACCCGACCGCCGCCGGCTCCAGCCGGGCCTGCCGTCGGTCGAATAGCGCAGCCCGCTGGCGCGTGCCGCGGCGCGGGCATCGCCCGTGGAGAGTGACATGGCAGAACGGTAGTGGGGCGAGCGTCACGACCGGACCGCTGCTGAGCCTTCGCCACATGCCTGCAACCTCGCATCGAGCCGCCACCGCCCGCCCGATAGGGTCTCGTTCGGATACTGCGTCCAGTCCCGTCGCGACACGCTGTTTCTTGGGGATCGTCGCGATGGGACCGCTGTTGCCCCACGGAAGCCCAACCGCGAAGGAGACCCCCAGGCATGCAGCACGCGGTCACGATGGAGGGCCTGACGAAACGGTTCGGGGACGACATCGCCGTCGACGGCATCACGCTGGCCGTCGCGCCCGGGACCATCGTCGGCATCATCGGACCGTCGGGGGCCGGCAAGACGACGCTGGTCCGCCTCATGACCGGTGCACTGACCCCTACCGAGGGCGAGGTCCGGGTCATGGGCGAGGATCCGCTTCACTTTCTGCGGGAGACACGCGAGCGGATCGGGTACATGCCCCAGTCGTTCGCCCTTTATCCGGATCTGACGACGCGCGAGAACGTCGACTTCGTCGCGTCCCTGTTCGGTCTCTTGTGGTGGCGGCGACGTCGCAGGACGCGCGAGGTCCTCCAGTGGGTGGACCTGTGGGACGTCCGGGGACGACGCGCCGGCCGGCTGTCGGGCGGCATGCAGCGGCGGCTGGAGCTCGCCTCGGCGCTGGTCCACGACCCGACGATCGCCTTCCTGGACGAGCCCACGGCAGGCATCGATCCCCTCCTCCGGGCCACCATCTGGCGCGAGCTCGATCGGCTCCGGGACCAGGGTCGGACCCTGCTCGTGACGACCCAGTACGTCAACGAAGCCGAGCAGTGCGATGCGGTGCTGTTGATCTCCGAAGGACGGGTCATCGCCACCGGCACCCCCGATGAGCTGCGCCGCAATGCCATCGGCGGCGACGAGGTCGTGATCGATACGCGCGAGCCGATCGACGCATCGGTCCTGAGGGACGTGCCCGATGTACGCCGGCTTGAGCAGCGCGGCCCGACCCAGGTCCGCGTCACGGTGGCGGACAGCTCCGCGACCCTGCCCGACCTGGTCGAGGCCATTACCGCCAAGGGCGGCGACGTGGTCAGCGCGGCTGAGGTCCGACCCTCGTTCGACGAGGTCTTCGCGCTGCTGGTCGAACGAAACCGCGCGGAGCGCACGTCCGACGAGGACGCCGGCAAGGCCGCCTGACATGCATGCCCCGCTGGCCGTCATCTGGCGCCTGCTCGCGTTCGTCGGCAAGGAGCTCATCGAGACGATCCGCCGGCCGGGCGCCCTGGTCAGCCTCGTGCTGGGACCCTTCCTGATCATGGCGATCTTCGGCCTCGGGTTCAGCGGCGTCCGGCGTCCGCTCGAGACGCTGATCGTCATCCCCCCCACTAGTGGCCTGCCGACCGACACCGCGCAGTATCAGATGCTCGCCGGCGCGCCCCTCCACATCGCCGAGGTCCTGGGCGATCGGGCCACGGCCGAGGCGCGAATGCGTGCGGGCGAGGTCGACATCGTCGTGGTCGCGCCCGACGACCCCGAGACCGCCTTCCGGGCAGGCCAACGATCGAAGATCGAGGTTCTCGTCGACGAGACGGACCCGGTCGAGGAGAACTACGCGAGCGTCCTGGCCAACATGCTGGCGGACGCCGTCAACCGGCAGCTGATCGAGCAGGCCGTCGAGGAGGGCCAGGGCTACATCGTCGAGGCCGGCGCGCAGGCGTCGCCCATCCCTCCCGACATCGTCGCGGCTCCCACCGAGGCGGAGCTGGTCAACCTGGCCCCGACCATGCCCACCGTGACGTCCTTCTTCGGGCCGGCCGTCCTGGCCTTGATCCTCCAGCACCTGGCCGTCTCGCTCGTCTCGATGTCCCTGGTGCGCGAGAGGCAGAGCGGCGTCATGGAACTGTTCCGCATCTCGCCGGTCACGGCGGCCGAGGTGATCGCCGGCAAGGTGCTGGCGTTCGGCATCCTCGGGTTCGTCGTGGCGGGCATCACGACGACCCTGCTCGTCGTCGGACTGGGCGTGCCGTCGCTCGCAGACCCGGGCTACCTGGCGCTCGCCATCGGGCTCCTGCTGCTCGCCTCGCTGGGGCTGGGCCTGTTGATCGCCGTGATCTCCGATTCGGAGCGCCAGGCGGTCCAGCTGTCGCTTCTCGTGCTCCTGGCATCGGTGTTCTTCAGCGGTTTTGTCCTGGCCATCGACGAGTTCACGCCGCCCGTCCGCGCCCTCGCGTACACGCTGCCGGTCACGCACGGCATCCAGCTCCTCCAGGATTTCATGCTTCGCGGCACGACGACTAACGTCTGGCAGGTCGGGGCGCTGGGCGCCATCGCGTTGTTCACGCTCGCGCTGGCTTGGCTAGGCCTGCGTCGAGGGATGGCGAGGGCCTGATCGTCCTTCCGGCGCTGGCACGGCGCTGAAACACAGCGCCCGGCCTGTGCACGCAGCCCGTTGTGACCTTCCTGCGAATGTTGGCCGAGCCACCACCCGCACCGGAGAAGCAGACATGACCGACGAACGACCCTGGTCCGCACCGGGAGCCGACACCGACGAGGTCGAGCCGAACGAGGAGCCGCGGGGACCCGGCGAGCGGCCGGCTTCTGCGCCGTCCCCTGACGAGGACGACACCAACCCGCTGCTGAAGGAAGGGCCCGACGCCCCGGACGCAGCCGACATCGAGGATCCGGACAAGCAGCTCTAACGGGATCGAACGTGGCCGACCGCCGCCGCGCGGGCCGCGGCCTGGGCTAGGCGAGCGCCGCCGCAGGCTCCGCGGCCACCCCCGGCAGGATCTCCTTCCGCGCGAAGTCCAGGTAGCCGGCCTGGTCGGGGCCGACCTGATGGACGTACACGTGGTCGAAGCCGGCCTTGGTGTACTCCTCGATCTTCTCCAGATGAGGATCGGCATCGGGCCCGCACAGGATGGCTTCGGCGACCTGATCCTCGGTCACGCTCTTGACGAGATCGGTGAACTGCGACGGGTTGGGCAACTCCTGGCTGACCTCGCCGTGCAGGGCCGCCGTCGGCCACCAGTCGTGAGCGACCCGGCGTGCCTTCGCTTCCGACTCCGCCCAGCACACGGTCATCTGACCGATGAGCGGACCGGTCCCGCCGGCGTCCCGATACGCCTTCACGAGCTCCTTGTCGGGCGCCGTCGCGATCAGGCCCTCCCCCAACCGCGCCGCCAGCGCGGCCATGCGCGGCCCGCTGGCGGCCACGCGGATGGGCGGCAGCGTCTCCGGCAGCGTATAGAGACGGGCGTTCTGGACGCGATAGTGGCGGCCGCGATGGCTGGTCACCTCGCCGCTCCACAGTGCGCGGATGATCTCGACGGCCTCTTCGAGCATCTCGGCCCGGACGTCCCATTCGGGCCACGCCTGGCCGAGGATGTGCTCGTTGAGGTTCTCCCCCGTGCCGATCCCCAGGAAGAAGCGACCCGGCATGAGGTCGGCGGCGGTCGCTGCGGCGTGGGCGATGATCGCCGGATGCGTCCGCATGGTCGGGCAGGTGACGCCGGTTCCCACGATGAGGCGATCCGTCGCCACGGCGATCGCCCCCAGCACGCCCCACACGAACGGGCTGTGCGGGTGACGTTCGATCCAGGGGTGGAAATGATCGGAGATCAGGGCGAACGAGAAGCCGGCCTCTTCGGCGCGGCTGGCGTTGCGGACCAGGTCCCGCGGTCCGTGCTCCTCGCTCGAGAGCGCGTAGCCGATGGCGGTCACCGCGAGCGCTTCCGAGTCTTGGTCTCGCCCTCTTCGGCGCGCTCCTTGTTCACGGTGCGCGCGGCACGTTCCTCGGCTTCGTCGGTCCTGACGCCGCGCTCCTGGTACGACTCCTTGATGTGCTCGTACTGGCGTTCGCGCTTATCGCTCCAGGCCTTCTGAGGCATCGGTCGCTCCTCCGTTCCGGCTCGGGGATCGACGCCGGCCCGAGCCGTCACTTAGCGTCGGGCCGGGCACATCATCGGCGCTCGATACCCGCGCGTCGGTCGCCTCGCAGGCGCCTCGCAGACGCGGCTCGCTCGAGATGGGAGCGCGCAACGCTAGCGCGCGACGACGGGCTCGGGCTCCTCGGTCGTCTCGTGCGCGCCGTTGGTCTGTGCCCCCTCGGCCACCGTTCGACCGCCTCCCGGGCCAACGAGCATCGACCGGTAGATCTTCTCGTAGCCATCGGTCATCCGCTCGACGGAGAAGCGATCGAGGACCGATTCGCGGATCGCCGCGCGGTCCAGGTCGTCGACTCGTTCGACCTTGAAAGCCAGCGCGGTCACGTCGTCCCCGAAGAAGCCATCGATGCCGTCGCGCACGATCTCCGGCAGGGCACCGGCGCGGCGTGCGATGACCGGCGTGCCGCACGCCAGGGCCTCGATGGCGACAAGCCCGAAAGGCTCCGGCCACGAACCCGGCATGAGGACGGCATGGCTTTCGGCGAACAGCAGGTCCCGGTCGGCCTGGGAGACCTCACCGACGTATTCCACGCCGCTGCCGGCTGCCTTGAGCGCCGGCACGAAGACCTCGTCGTAGTAGTCGCGCTCGACGCCGCCGGCGGCGACCTTCGCGGCGATCTTGAGCGGGCGTCCGGCCGCCTTGGCGACCTCGATCGCGTCCACGATGCCCTTCTCGGGCGCGACCCGTCCAACGAAGCACAATGCGTCGGTCCGGCGGCGGTCGAATGGCGATTCGGTGAGGCGCAGGCCGTTGTAGACGACGCCGGCCCACGGGAGGTCGGGGTGCGCAGAGGCCTGGTTCTTGCTGATGGCCACCAGCCCACGTGGGGGATCGACCAGCAAAGCCTCGGCCCACGGCAGGTCGAGGCGACCGTGGAAGGTCGAGACGACCGGGATGGGGCTGACCCGCGCCAGCAGCAGGCTCAGCCACTCGAGGTGGCTATGGATGATGTCGAACTCATCGATGTGCGCGAGGACCCCCTGCACCGTCTGCTGCATGTACGGCAGCGAATCGCCGGTGTAGCCGATCGGTCGAAGCGCCTGCGGCACGGTCTCGATGTGCCGTCCCGGCACAACGGAGTCGCCGCTCGCGAAGGTGGTGATCTCGTGGCCACGCCGGTCTAGCTCCGTCACCAGCCCGTGGACGATGCGCTCGGTCCCCCCGTATGCCTGGGGTGGGACGCGTTCGAAAGGCGGAGCGACCTGGGCCATGCGCAGGGGGCGTGACATCGAAAATCTTCCTCGAGACGTAGTGACCGCGAACCTCGGCAAAGCGAGGCCCGCGGTCAGTGTGGCACTCCCGGTCGAAGACCGGGCGAAACGGGGTCTAGCGGGTTCGGTCGAGGTCCGGGCGTCGCCCTTCTTCCTCGAGCTCCTCTTCGGCCTTGTCACCGACGCCGGCGCCACCAGCTGCGCCTACCGCGCCGCCGACGACCGCGCCAGGAGGCCCGGCCACCGCGCCACCGACCAGGGCACCGGCCGCAGCGCCACCAAGGGCACCCGTGCCGGCTCCGGCCTCGTCATCGGCGCCCTCGGCGGCCTCGCCCGCGACGGCACCCGTCACGGCGCCGATCGCGCCGCCGACCACCGCACCGGGAGGCCCACCGACGACAGCCCCGATGGCCGCGCCGCCGAGCGCACCGGCGCCGGCGCCCATGGCCTCGCCGCCGACCTCCTCGTCGTCGGTCGGATCCAGGTTCTCACGATCGAGATCCGGATCCAGGCGGTCGATATCCCTGCGTGTCGTGTCGTTCGTTCGATCCATTGCTGCGCGCCTCCTAAAGGCTGAGTGGGGGACCTTGACCGTACGGGCGCGCCGGACGGTCTGATGTCAATCTGCAGCGGGCGCGCCTATCAGCCTGATATCAGCGGTCCCGTCCGGCCTCGCGGACGGTGTCGTCGGTGGCCGGTGGACCGTCCCTGTGGCCGTCCGGCTGTGCGTCCCCGGCCGTGGGTCCGGACTGTGTGCTGTGTGCGGCCACCCGCTCATCGGCGTCCGAGATCCCACCGGGGATCGTCTCCGCCTGCCGCTCCGGGAGCCGGCCGACGTACGCCCCCGGGTCCAGCTCGCCGCCCTCACGGTCGAGATGGGAGTTCGGGTCGTCCCGGTCGGGAGCCCGATTGTCGCGTGTGCTCATCGTCTGTCCTCCAGGTTCTCGATCTGCTCTTCCTTGCGGGTCTGATCGCGGGTTTCGGGTCGGTCGTGGTCGGCTGCTTCGGCGGCGCCGCCGACAGCACCGGCGACCGAAGCGGCCACTCCCATCCCGATCGGTCCGGCGACCGCGGCACCGACCAGCGCGCCTGCGGCGGCCGAGACATGGCCCGTCGCCTCGGCGGCATCCTCGTCGGGGTCGCCGACCGCCTCGGTCGTCTGAACCACGTCCTCTGAGCGTTTGCGTTCGACGCGCCGACGCGCTTCGTCGATCGACGTCAGATATTCGTCCGGCATTGAGCACCTCCGTGGCGTCCAGCGTCCACCACCGCCCATCCACGGCGTTCCGTTGCCGAAGCGGAGCACGTTGCGGAGGACTCGCAGCGGTCTGGTCCATAATCCGGTGCGCACGGCAAGCCCAAGACGTGACGGAGGTTCGAGTGGCCGGACCGGCCCAGGGCGTCGCTTCACGAGCCTCGGGCCGGGCGAGGGGGGAGATCGCCCGGGTCCGCGAGGTCCGCTTCGGCACGGGCCAGGCGGTGCTGGCCGGACTATTCCTGGGCTGGCTCGCCATCGCCACCAAGGCCGCGATCAACGAAGCGATCGCGGGGGACACCGGGTACGTCCTGCTGATGGCCGCCGCCGTCCTCGCCGCGTGGTTCGGCGGCTTCGCGGGCGGGCTCACGACCGTGGCCACGGCAGTCGTCCTCAATGGCGTGGTGTTCCTCGGCAACGATCCCCCGGCCCAGGCCGGGGTAGACCAGTTCCGCCAGGCGCTGTACCTCGTCACGGCGTCGGTCACGGCCCTCCTCGTCGCCTCGCGCCGAGCGGCACGAGACGGCCTGGTCGATGCGCTCGCGGAGGTGTCCGCGCTGGCGGAGGAGGTCGAGGCGCGCGACAAGCGGATCGAGATGATGCTGGCGGCGTCCGGCACGGGGTTCTGGGAATGGGACATGGTGACCGACGAGCTCACCTGGTCGGAGGCCATCTATCGCATGCAAGGCATCGAACCCGGCCACCGGACACCGGGCTACGCCGCATACGTCGACACGATCCATCCCGACGACCGGGCCACGTTCGAGAGCGGGATCGCGGCTGCCATCGGCGGCTCGGACGCGTTCGAACTCGACTTCCGGATCGTGTGGCCCGACGGATCGGTGCGCTGGACACATGGCGCCGGGCGCGTCCTGCGCGACGACCAGGGTCGACCGATCCGGATGATGGGCACGGGCCAGGACATCACCGACCGGCGGCGGCTGGTCGAGGATCGCGACCGGTTGCTCGCCGACGAGCGGAAGGCGGGCGAATTCCGGGAGGCATTCGTCGACGTCATCAGCCACGAGCTTCGGACGCCGATCACCACAATCCTTGGGCTCGCCCAGATCCTGGCCCGGCCCGGCCGAGCGGACGACGACGTCTCCCGACAGGCCCTCCTCGAGGATGTTCGGTCCGAATCGGAACGGCTCCATCGGCTGGTCGAGGACCTCCTCGTGCTGAGCCGCGTCGAACGCGGCCGTCTCGAGGTCGAGGCCGAACCTCTCGAGCCGCGCAGGTTGCTGGAACGGATCGTGACCCACGAAGCCCGCGAACTCCCGAGCATCAGTGTCGAGACCGACTTCGAACCGGACCTCCCCATCGTGGCCGGCGAGTCGACCTATGTGGAGCAGATCGTCCGCAACCTGCTCAACAACGCGGCGAAGTACACGCCGCCCGGCAGCCACGTGACGATCTCGGCGCGACAACGGGAGGGCGCGGTGGAGGTGCGGGTCGTCGATGACGGCCCGGGCATCGCGCCGTCCTCGCTCGAACGGATCTTTGAGCTGTTCTACCGCGATCCCGAAAGCTCGCGCGCCGTGGCCGGCTCCGGCATCGGCCTCTTCGTGTGCGCGAGCCTCGTCGAAGCGATGGGCGGCCGCATCTGGGCGCGGCAGCCAGCCGAGGGCGGCTCGGAGGTCGGTTTCACGCTGCGGGTCCTGGAACCCGACGCCTCCGATGCCGACGCGGCAGCATTCGACGGTCCGAGCGCGAGGGCGATAACGGCGGCTCCGGAGGGGCTTGCCGCCTCGCCGGCGGTCGCCGGGTCGTCGCCTGTCCTCAGTGAGGGACCCAAGCCAGCCGGATGAGCCCGATGACGGCGCCGCCGAGCACGAGCCGGCCGCTGCCGACGCCGGCTGCCAGGAGCGCCAGCGCGACGACGGCCTCGACGACCGACAACGGATCGCCCAACGCCGTCAGCGCGAGCTGACCGGCGACCACCGCGATCAGGCCCACGGCCGCGACGTTGACCCCATCGAGGAACGCACGGGCGTGGAGCGACCCGCGCAGCCGATCCAGGACCGGGATGCTCAGGCCGACAGCGAGGAAGGCCGGCAGGAACACGCCGATCGTCGCTGCGAGAGCACCCAGCGGTCCGCCGACCACGTAGCCGACGAAGGTCGCCGTCGAGAACAACGGTCCAGGCGTCGCCTGCCCCACAGCGACGGCGTCCAGCAACTGCCTCTCGGTCAGCCAGCCCAGACCGTCGACGAGCTCGGATCGCAGTAGTGCCACTAGCACGTAGCCGCTGCCGAAGAGGATCGCCCCGACCTTCAGGAACACGAGGAAGATGGCCGGGGCGGAGGCGGCCGTGAGCGTGGCGGCCGGCCCCCAGGCAAAGGAGAGGCCGATCGAGCCCACGAGGCCGCGTCTCGTCGCAGTGGTCGCACCAAGCCCAAGTACACCCGCGACCAGCAGCACGCCGATCTCCGGGAACCCGAGGAGGATCGCGCTGATCGTCGCGACAAGCAGCACGCCGTGCCATGGCGTGCGGACCGCCGTCCGGGCGATCGACCAGCCGGCGTGAGCGATGATCGCCACGACCACAGGCGCGATCCCGACGAGCAGCGCGTCGATCTCGGGGCGCCGCCCGAGCTCGACATAGAGCCAGGCCAGGGCCGCGACGATCACGACGGCCGGCAGCAGGAACGCCAGGCCGGCCACGACCAGGCCGGGGCGCCCCGCACGGCGATGCCCGATGTGCATCGCGAGCTCGGTGGAGGTCGGGCCGGGGATCAGGTTCGCGGCCCCCAGGAGGCCGAGGAACGCCGAATCGGCGAGCCACGTCCTGCGTCGGACGAACTCGTCGCGCATCAGCGCGATGTGGGCCGCCGGACCGCCGAACGATGTCAGCCCGAGGCGAAGGAAGATTGCGGCAAGGCCGACGAGCCCTCGCTCGTCGGCTGGGGCCTCGGTGTCAGAGGGCGACGGGGTCGACCTTGTCAGGATCGATGCCGAGGTCGCGGACCGCCTTGGCGGCCTTGGCCGGGGCGAGTGCGCCGCAGCGCGCGAGGGCGACCATCGTGGCGGCGGCGATGTGGGGCGGGTCGATCTCGAACAGGGCCCGCAGGTCCTCACGGGTGCCGCTCCGTCCGAACCCGTCCGTCCCGAGTGAGACGTAGTACTCGGGCAGCCAGCGGGCCACCATGTCGGGCAGCGCCTTCAGCCAGTCCGTGGCGGCCACGATCGGTCCGCCATCGCCCGGCAATATCTGGCTCACGTACGGGATGCGCGGGGTCTTCGCATCGGGGTGGAGCCGGTTCCAGCGCTCGACCTCGAGCGCATCACGCCGCAGGAGGGGGAACGACGGGGCGCTGTACACCTCGGCGGCCACGCCGAAGCGCTCGGCGAGGATGTCGCGTGCCGCGATGACCTGCTCGAGGATGGCGCCGGACCCGACGAGCCTCGCGGGGTGCGCATCCTTGCCCACGTTCGGGGCCTCGGCGAAGCGGTACAGGCCGCGCAGGATCGCCTCGTCGCTGAGTCCCTCCGGTCGCGCCGGCTGCGGGTAGTTCTCGTTGTGCAGCGTGACGTAATAGAAGACGTCCTCGGGTTTCGGTCCGTACATGCGCTCGATGCCATCGCGGACGATGGCCGCGAGCTCGTAGGCATAGGCAGGGTCGTAGCCGCGCACGTTCGGGACCGTCGAGGCGACGAGGTGCGAGTGGCCATCGTCGTGCTGGAGGCCTTCACCGGCGAGTGTCGTCCGGCCCGCCGTCGCGCCCATCAGGAAGCCGCGCCCCCGCGCGTCGCCGAACGCCCACATCTGGTCGCCGGTCCGCTGGAAACCGAACATCGAGTAGAAGATGTAGAACGGGATCGTCGCCAGGCCGTGCGTCGCGTACGACGTGCCGGCCGCCTGGAACGAGGCCATCGAACCGGCCTCCGTGATGCCCTCCTCGAGGACCTGCCCGTCGGTCGCCTCGCGGTAGGACAGGACAAGGTCGGAGTCGACCGGCTCGTAGCGCTGGCCGAGGGCCGCGTAGATGCCGACCTCCTTGAACAGCGGGTCCATGCCGAAGGTCCGTGCCTCGTCCGGGATGATCGGCACGATCCGCGCGCCGAGCTCCTTGTCACGGATGAGGTTCCGCAGGATCCGCGTGAACACCATCGTCGTCGAGACGGGCGTCTGGCTGCCGCCGGCGAACTCGGCGTCGATCGCGGGCGGTGGCGCCGGCAGCGGCTTGGAGCGCACGACGCGCTTCGGGATCTCGCCACCGAGCGCCTTGCGCCGCTCTCGCAGGTACTCGACCTCCTCGGACTTGGGCCCGGGATGGTAGTAGGGCGCGTCCTTGAGCTTGTCGTCCGGGATCGGCAGCTGGAGCCGGTCGCGGAAGACCACGAGCTCCTTCTCGGAAAGCTTCTTGGCCTGATGCGTGATGTTCCGCGCCTCGACGCCCGAGCCGAGCGTCCAGCCCTTGACGGTCTTGGCGAGGATGACGGTCGGGGCGCCCTTGAACTCGGTCGCCGCCTTGTACGCGGCGTAGAGCTTCCTGTAGTCGTGGCCGCCGCGCCGCAGCTTCGCGAGGTCGTCGTCGGTCAGGTGCTCCACGAGCTTGCGGAGCCGCTGATCCGGCCCGAAGAAGTGCTCCCGGATGTACGCCCCACCGGCAACGCTGAACTTCTGGAATTCCCCGTCGAGCGTGTCGTTCATCTGCTGGACGAGCAGGCCGTCGACATCCCGCGCCAGCAGCTCGTCCCACTCGCGTGCCCAGATGACCTTGATCACGTTCCAGCCGGAGCCGCGGAAGACCGCCTCGAGCTCCTGGATGATCTTGCCGTTGCCGCGCACCGGACCGTCCAGCCGCTGCAGGTTGCAGTTCACGACGAAGGTCAGGTTGTCGAGGCCCTCGCGGGCGGCGACATGGAGGGCCCCGAGCGATTCGGGCTCGTCGGTCTCGCCGTCGCCGACGAACGCCCAGACCCGTGATGCGCTGGTGTCGAGGAGGCCCCGATTCTGGAGATAGCGGTTGAACCGGGCCTGGTAGATCGCACTGATCGGCCCGAGACCCATCGAGACCGTCGGGTACTCCCAGAAGTCGGGCATGAGCCGCGGGTGCGGGTACGAGCTGAGGCCCTCGCCGGGCTTGCCCTCGCGCCGGAAGTGATCGAGCTGGTCCTCAGTGAGGCGACCCTCCAGGAACGCGCGCGCATAGATGCCGGGCGCCGCGTGACCCTGGTAGAAAATCTGGTCGCCGGGCCCGTCGTCCTTGCCCCGGAAGAAGTGGTTGAAGCCGACCTCGTAGAGGCTCGCCGAGCTCGCGTAGGTCGACAGGTGCCCGCCGATCCCCGGGAAGCGGTTGTTGGCCCGCAGGACCATCGCCACCGCGTTCCAGCGCACGATCCGCCGGATGCGCAGCTCCATCGCCTCGTCGCCCGGGAACGCAGGCTCCTGCTCCGGGCTGATGGTGTTGATGTAGCGGGTCTGGGTCAGCGGCGGCAAACCGATCTGCAGTTGGCGTGCGCGCTTGAGCAGCTTGTAGACGAGGAATTGGGCGCGCGTCTCGCCGGCCTGCTCGACCACCTGATCGAGCGACGACATCCAGTCCTCGGTCTCGGCCGGATCGATGTCGGGCAGCTGGTGCTTGAACTCGTCGAAGTACATGGTCGTGTCTATCGTAGGGCGGACGGGCGGGAAGCGAAGGTTGCGAGTCAGGGGCGGTCGATCAGGCGCCCTCGAGACGCAATGTCGTGGTCAGGATCTCGTCGCGCACCATCGACGTGGCCGCGGGGTCGCCATCGTACTTTCGGAGGAGAGCCTCGGAAGCCCGCGCGACGGGATCCCGGTCCCTTGCGGGGATGGCCCGTGCTGGGATGCGGTCCTTCCCGACACGGATCGCGACCTCTGGGTTCGCGACTGCTTCGCGGTACCAGCGGGCGCCGGGGCCGCGCCACGAACGCACGAACACGTCGTCGCCATCGACGACGGCCCAGATGATCGTGCTGTGGACCGGGCCATCCGGCCTGGAGGTCTCGATCCGGACCGTCTTGGCCCGATCGATGCGGTCGAGGTCGTCGCGGCTGAAGGGCATGTCCATAAGGGTATCTGTCCATGCCGGTGGCTCGGTCAGGGCGGTCAGTCCGAGGCGAAGCCCGGTGCGTCCACGCACCGGGCCAGGCTTCGGGAGGGTCGTGGCCTGTAATGCCGATGCAACGGTTCTGCAATGTCCGGGGCCACGGGCGTCAGGGTGACGCGGGGATGCTGGAAGCCCAGCTTCTAGGAGATTCACGACCATGACCGATCGAGACACCATCGTCGTCAAGGACGGCGGTTCCAGCACCGGCGTCATCCTTGGGATCATCGCGATCATCATCGTGCTGGCCCTCGGGTGGTATTTCCTGATGGGCCCGGGCGCCGGCTCGACCAGCCAGCCCAGCGACATCAACGTCAACGTCGAGCTTCCCAGCGTCGCGCCGAACCCCTCCTAGGCGGATCAGCTGACGTGCCGGATGTCCGGCACTATTGACACCGACCTAGGAGGTGCCGGGTGAGTACCCAACCACTCGTGCTCGTCGCGGACGACGAGCCTCGGATCACGAAGCTCGTCTCGATCGCCCTCGGCGAGGAGGGGTTCCGCGTCGTGACCGCCAATGGCGGTGAGGACGCGCTCCAGAAGGCCGAAGAGGTCCGACCGGACATCGTCCTTCTCGACATCGTCATGCCCGACCTCGACGGCATCGAGGTCATGCGCCAGCTGCGCGAGCGGCGTCCGGTGGCAGTGATCCTGTTGACCGCCAAGGGCTCGACCGCCGACAAGGCGAAGGGCCTCGACCTCGGCGCGGACGACTACATCGCCAAGCCGTTCCACCCGGACGAGCTCGCGGCGCGCGTGCGCGCGGTCCTGCGCCGCTCGTCCGGCGCAAGCCCGGGCTCGGGCGTTCTGGCGTTCGACGACATCGAGATCGACCTGGAGCGCCGGATGGTCACCCGGAACGGGGAGCTGGTCCAGCTCTCGCGCACCGAGTGGCTGCTGCTCCAGCATCTCGCCGCCAACGCCGGGAAGGTCGTGCTCCATACAGAGCTCCTGACCAAGGTCTGGGGACCGGAGTACCGCGACGACCTCCAGTACCTCCGGGTGTGGGTCTCGCGCGTCCGCCGCAAGCTGGGCGCGGAGCCTGGCGAGCCGGGTCGCATCAAGACCTTCCAGGGCATCGGCTACCTGTTGGACGTCGAGCCGCCGGCACCGCCGGAGACGGTCGCGCCGGAGCCGGAGAAGGACGAGGAGTCCGCCCTCATCGGCTAGGCTCCGATCGTGCAGCGCTATGACGCGTCGGCGGCGCTGGTCGTCGTCGACGTGCAGAACGACTTCGCCGACCCTGCCGGCAGCCTGTCGGTCAAGGGCGGCGATGCCGTCGTCCCAGTGATCAACCGCGAGATCGCGATGGCCACTTCGGCCGGAGCATCCGTCGTCGCGACCCAGGACTGGCACCCGGAGTCGACCCCGCATTTCGCGAAGGACGGCGGCATCTGGCCGGTCCATTGCGTCGGCGACACGTGGGGCGCCCGCCTGCACCCAGACCTGGCGATGCCCGAGGACGCTCCTCGTGTGCACAAGGGGGCGAATGGCGAGGACGGCTACTCCGGCTTCACGATGCGCGACCCGACGACCGGGAAAGAGACGCCGACCGAGCTCGACGGCCTGCTGCGCGAACGCGGGACGAAACGTGTCGTCGTGGTCGGCCTCGCGACCGACTACTGCGTCTCGGCGACCGCGCTCGACGCGGCGCGGCTCGGCTACGACACCGCCGTCCTGACCGATGCGATCGCGGCGGTCAACCTACAGCCAGGCGACGGGGAGCGAGCCCTCCAGGCCATGCGCGATGCGGGCGTCGCGATGTGGCAGACCCGGATGCGCTGACCGCGCACGTGCAGCTCCACCTCGTCGACGCCACCTACGAGTTGTTCCGCGCCCATTACGCGCCGCGGCCGCCGGTCCTCGGCCGGGACGGGGTCGTGCTCTCCGGTGTCTCGGGCCTGTGCGATCAGCTGCTGTACCTGCTCCGCGAGGAGGGTGCGACCCACGTCGGCTGCGCGACCGATCGCGTGATCGAATCGTTCAGGAACGACCTCTTCCCCGGATACAAGTCGTCGGCCGGGATGCCGCGTGAGCTGCTGGCGCAGTTCCCGATCGCCGAGGCGGCCGTCGAGGCGCTTGGCATCGTCCTGTGGCCGATGGTCGAGTACGAGGCCGATGATGCGATCGCGGCAGCGGCAGTGCGGTTCGCCGACGACCCACGGGTCGAGAAGATCCTCGTCTGCACCCCGGACAAGGACATGGCACAGCTCGTCCGCGACGAGCACATCGTCCTCTGGGATCGCCGCCGCGGGCTGACCTACGACGACGCCGGCGTTCGCGCGAAATGGGGCGTCCCGCCGGAGTCCATCCCGGACTGGCTCGCCGTCGTCGGCGATTCGTCGGATGGATACCCGGGCATCCCGGGCTGGGGTGCGAAAGGCGCAGCGTCGGTCCTCTCGACGTACGGTCACCTCCAGGACGTCCCGGAACGCGCATCGACCTGGGAGGTCCCGGGCGTCAGCGGCGGGCGCGCCATGACCCTGGCCGCCTCGCTGCGCGACCACATGGCCGAGGCAATGCTCTACCGCGACCTGGCGCGACTCCGGACCGCGGACGACGGCGTCCAGATCCGCCAGAAGGATCCGGACGAGCTGCGCTGGGACGGCGCGCCACGGGCTACCTGGGAAGCGTTCTGCGAGGAGTGGGGTCTCGACCGACTCCGAACCCGCCCGCATCGCTGGCTCGACGAGAGCTAGCCGATCACTCGGTGAGCCAGGTCCACAGGGCTACCTGACGAGGTCGAGGAGCGTGTGGTGGTGCGGCTCCGGCGCCGCGAGCACGCCGATCGATTTCGGGGCGTGCGCGAAATCGAACCACGGGCCGCCGTCCATCGCCGACACCCGGGCCCCTCCCCGCTCGGCGATTAGCCCGGCGGCCGCCACGTCCCAGGCGGACAGCCCGCCCTGCTGGATGAACGCATCGAAGCGACCGTTGGCCACGTAGGCAAGAGCGAGCGCGGCCGAACCCATGTTGCGCGAGATGCGGATGACCTTGCGGACATTCCGGCTCCGACCCACGGCAGACCGACCGCTGAGCGCCATCGAGATGACGTAGTCGGACAGCCGTTCCTTGTCCGACGCGGTGATCGCATGGCTCGGGGTGCCGAGCGTGGACATCAGCATCGCCGGCCCGTCGCTCGACGCGGCGAACGTCTCGGACCGCGTGGGATCGTGGACGACGCCGACGCTCGGTCGTCCGTCGATCACGAGCCCGATCGACACGCAGAAGAACGGGATCCCGTTGGCGTAATTCACCGTGCCGTCCAACGGGTCGACGATCCACACCCGACCGCGCCCCGAGGTCGCCGCCTCTCCTGCCACCGGGTGGTGCTCGCCGCTCTCCTCGGCCACGATCGCGTCGCCGGGGCGGTAGTCTCGGATCGCGCCCAGGATCAGATCCTCCGAGAGGTGATCCGCCTCGGTCACCACGTCCCGGGCGCTCTTGTAGTCGATGCGCTCCAGCCGTTCGTAGCGGTCCATCAGGACCTCCCCCGCGCGGGCCGCGAGAGCGACTGCGAAGGCGAGGTCATCGGCGCCGGGCGCCCCCGCGCTGGTGACGGGCTCCCCGCTCACGGCGTGCGGCACGCGATCTCGAGGTCGCCGGGCTCGATGCCGAGCTCGGTCACGACTGTCGAGAACGTCCGCGTCTCGTGCGACCCGAGCCGCGGGCTGGTGACGAAGGCGGCCGCCCCGGTCCCACGGTCGCCCGCACGGCTGATCCGACAACTCGTCTGCCCGGCAGAGTCGCCCTCGTTCGTGACGGTCAATGTGACCGCCAGCCCGTGGTCCGCGACCGCGACACCATCGACCGTTGCCGGGAACGGTCCGAGCCCGGCGACAGACAGCCTTGCAACCACCGCCAGGAGGACGACCGCGACGGTCACCGCGATGAACACCGAACCGTGGATCTGGCCCGACGCGGTGTCGCGCAGACCCAGCGGGTTGCAGTCCTCGCACAGGCCGATCCCCGGCCCGACCGGCTTCCCGCATCGCGCGCACGGGTGCGTCGGCTCGGCAGGAGCGGGCACGACCGGCGAGGGGGTGGCTGGCGTGGTCGGTGTCACGCCCTCGATGGTGCCACGAAACGGTGAGCTGCCCTACCAGCGGGCCACGGAATCGACGAGCGCATCGACGTCTTCCGTCGAGCGCGCGGTGAGGACCACCGCATCCGCGCCAGCCTCGCGCCAGCGGTCCCACGCGGCGCGCGGTTCGGTCACCCACGGTGAGTCGATGACGACGCTGGCGTCCTTGTCCCAGCCGCCCTGGAACCCGACGATGACGGTCTGGTCCGCGCGCGCCTTGCCCGCGGAGTCGAGCGTCTCGAGGTAGACGCGCAGGTTGATCTCGAAGTTGTCGTCGAACGCGGTCCAACCGTCGCCGATCCGCGCGGCCAATGCCGCCCCCGATCGCGTCTCCCCGCCGACGATGATCCGGGGACGCGGTTCCGGGACGGGGTGCGCGACCGCGTCACGCAGCGGGTAGAACGGCGAAGGCCGCGTCACGGGACCGCCCGTCCACAGCGCGCGGATCACCGCCACCGCCTCCTCCAGTCGCGCGACCCGTTCGGGTGCCGGCGGAAAGTCGATGCCGTAGGCCTCATGCTCCTTCGGCGCTCCGCCGATGCCGATGCCCAGCACCAGGCGGCCGCCACTCGCGATATGCAATGTCGAGGCCATCCGGGCGACCACCGCCGGGTGGCGGTTCATGACGTTCATCACGAACGTCCCGACCGTGGCGTGAGTCGTCTGCGCCGCGGCCATCGCCAGGATCGTCCACGCCTCGACGACCGGCACCGTCCGATCGCCCTTGCCGATGAAGTGATCCCACGACCACACGCCCGCGAAGCCTGCCTCGTCGAGGCGTCGGGCGCTGTCGAGCCACCAGTCCGGCGTGGCCCGGATGGAGCGCAGGCAGACCCCGAGCGGCAGCCGCGCGAGACCGCTCGCTTCCGGGCCGCCCACAGACGTCAGAGACCCGTCTCGAACAGCCGGACGTCCTCGATCGAGGCGGCATGTCCGTCGCCCCGCGTCGGGCCGAGCGCGTCGTGCGCCCCGAGCGCGTCCAGGTCTGGTGGGAATCGCCCGATCAGGTCGAGCACGACCTTCTGGATCCGCTCCGCGTTGGCCTGGAAGACCTCGAGGACGTCGGTGGCGTTGACCGCTTCGGTGCCCTCGTGGACGCCCGCGTCGTAGTCGGTGATGAGGCTGATGTTGACGACCGCCATCCCGAGCTCACGACACAGCCACGCCTCGGGGTACTGGGTCATGTTGATGACCTCCCAGCCGGCATCGCTGAACCACTTCGACTCGGACTTGGTCGAGAAGCGCGGGCCCTGGATGACGACGACCGTACCGCGCTCGTGGACCTCGATGCCGTGGTCGCGGATCGTCTCGATCGCCAGCTGGCGGAGCGTCGGGTGGTAGGTCTCGGCCGACGAGAGGTGGGTTACGATCGGGCCGTCGTAGAAGGTGTCGGCCCGACCCGTGGTCCGGTCGACGAACTGGTCGCACACGACGAAGTCGCCCGGCCTGACGTGCAGTGCGAGCGAGCCTGCCGCACACGGCGAGATCGCCGCCTTGACGCCGAGCGACTTCATCGCCCAGACATTCGCCCGGTAGTTGATCCGGTGCGGCGGGATCGTGTGGCGCCGACCGTGGCGCGGCAGGAAGGCGACCCGTCGGCCACCGACGTCGGCGAGGAATAGCGAGTCCGACGGGGCGCCATACGGTGTATCGACCTTGATCTCGCGGACGTCCTCGAGCAGGGCATAGAACCCCGAGCCGCCGAAGACGCCGATCTCAGCCGAATCCGTCACGCCTGTTCCTCCATCGATCGCGGGCTGCGCCTGCGGTGGGCGCTCGTGACAAGTATGCCGGGCTACGATGGGCGGGCTACGGCCCGCAACCCGCAGCGCAACGGAGTCCACGATGACCGGCACACCGACCGACCCGGACGACCCGAACCTCACGACGCTCTACGACCCACCGCCGCCACCGCCACCGGCCGGGTCACCGGAGACGCCGGCACCGTCACCGGCCGCGACTGCGGCTCCGCCGCCGGCCGCGCCCGCCGTGGCAGCGACGCCCGCACGGCCCGTCTGGCGTGCCAACGCCGACGATCCCGGCCGGACCGGCACGATCGTGTTTGGCGTCGTCCTCGTTGCGATCGGCCTGTGGTTCTTCGCGGACCAGACCCTCGGCCTCGACATGCCTCGGCTGAGCTGGAGCGACCTGTGGCCGATCCTGATCATCGCGCTCGGGGGATGGATCGTGTTGGGGTCGCTGCGCCGAGGGACGTGATGACGGAATGGACCCTGGGTGACGGGTCCCTGCACGATCGTCTGTCACTTGCCGACTGGCGGCGCAGGGTCGCCGCGCTCTACGTCGAGGTTCGGGCGATGGCTGCCAGCGACCCCGCCGTCGCGCTGGCGCACTGGCGGGCGGTTCGCGAGTGGCTCTTCCGCGAGCATCCCCAGTCGCCGATCCCGGCCGCGCAGCGGGCGGATTTCCGGTCGCGCCATTTCGACCACGATCCACGACTCCGGTTCGTCGTCCCGGTGGAGCCGGCCCCGGCCGCCGACCCGAATGCGTTGGCGCTCGATCTGCCGAACAGCGGCTCCGAGACTCTGTCGTTCCGGCGCGTCGGCGTCGTCCGGCTGTCGTTCCCGGACGACGAGCAGCGCCTCTCGGTCTTCTGGCTGGCCGGCTACGCGGGCGGGCTGTTCATCCCGTTCCGCGACGCGACGAACGGCCGGCAGACGTACGGCGCCGGTCGCTACCTGGTCGACGCGGCCAAGTCGGCCGACCTCGGAGCGGACGAGTCGACCGGCGATCTCATCCTCGACTTCAACTTCGCGACCCAGCCGTCGTGCGCATTCGATCCACGCTGGGCGTGCCCGCTCGCCCCGCCCGAGAACCGCCTCGGCATCGAGGTCCGCGCCGGTGAGCGGCTGACGTAGCGCGCACGGACGCGACTGATAGGCACGAGCACCCGCCATCCGCCCAGGCTGCAGAAATGCGTCGACGAGGCGAATGGCCATGATCGATCTGTCCGATTCGCGTGTGTCACAGCAACACGCCGGGCGCCGACCACCCGTCCGGGCGGCTCGCCCCATCCTCGGCGACGGGTGGCGCCGCCGCGTACCATCGCCCGGTGACCGAGACCGCCCCCACCTTCACGCTCGCCGCGCGGATCCGCGGGTTCATCGCCGAGACGCGATTCACGAGCATCGCGACCGTCGATCCGGACGGCGGACCGCGCCAGGCCGTCGTCTGGTATCGGCTCGATGGCGACGAGATCGTGCTCAACAGCAAGGTCGGTCGGCGCTGGCCGGCGAACCTCCTGCGTGACCCGCGCATCGGCCTGACCATCCTCGATGCGAGCGACGGCTACCGCTGGGTCGGCCTGACCGGCGTCGTGACGGCGGTCCGCGATCAGCCGACCGCCCAAGCCGACATCGCCGAGATGGCCCGCCGATATCACGCGGACGACCCGGCCAAGGCGGAACGCCTCATCACGGATCGTTTCGAGACTCAGGAGCGGATCAGCTTCCGCGTGCGGATCGACGCGGCCCACGACCACCTCGACGACTGATCGATGTCATCCGATCCCATGCCCGTGAAATTCGGGCTCCAGCTCTGGTCCCAGGCCACCGACTGGCCTTCGTTCCGTGACGTGTCGATCGCGGCGGAGCGGAACGGCTGGGACTCGGTCTGGACCTGGGACCACCTCCTCGCGATCTTCGGCCCGTGGGAGCAGCCGATCTTCGAAGGCTGGACCTCTCTCGCCGCACTCGGTCCGATCACCGAGCGCGTCCGCCTCGGGTTGATGGTCGGCGCCAACACCTTCCGCAACCCGGGCCTGACCGCGAAGCTCGCCACGACCCTGGATCACGTCTCGGGCGGTCGCGCGGTGCTCGGCATCGGTGGCGCCTGGTTCGAACGCGAGCACGATGCGTTCGGCATCGACTTCGGCGCGAGTCCCGGCGCGCGCCTCGGGTGGCTGGACGAATCGGTCATGCTGATGCGCCGGCTGCTCGATGGCGAGCGGTTCAGCCACGACGGGCCGCGTTACGCGCTGCGCGACGCGCTGTGCGAGCCCCGCCCGATCCAGGCCCATCTCCCGATCCTCATCGGTGGGAGCGGCCGCCAAAAGACCTTGCGCATCGTGGCCGAGCAGGCCGATGCCTGGAACACCTCGGGATCGCGCGAGGAAGTCGAGGACGCCCTCGCGACCCTCGAGCGCCACTGCGCGGACGTCGGGCGCGACCCGGCGACCATCGAGAAGACGGCCAGCTTCCACATCATCCTGCGCGACGAGGCCGGCGCGGCAGAAGCACGAACCCGGGAGCTGCTCGGGGCGAACGGCGTCGCGGTCGACGACTTCAGCGGCTACGTCGCCGGATCCCCCGCACAGGTCGCGGAGATCCTCGCGCCCTACCGGGACCTTGGCTTCGAGACGTTCATCGTCCGGATGCCCGCGCCGTACGACACTGAGACGATCGAGAGGATGCGCGAGGTCGCGGAGCTCCTGGCCGGATGAGGGTGGTCCTGCTCGCCGGCGGCGTCGGTGGGGCGAAGATGGCCGATGGCCTGGCGGCGACCGTCGGCGCCGAGCTGACCGTGATCGTGAACACCGGCGACGATCTCGAGCTGCACGGCCTGTCGATCTGGCCGGACCACGACACCGTTGCGTACACGCTGGCCGGCCTGGATGACGAGGTCCGCGGCTGGGGCCTCCGCGGCGAGAGCTGGAGCGTCATGGATCGGCTCGAGGGGCTCGGCGAGGTCGAGTGGTTCCGGCTCGGCGACCGCGATCTCGCCACCCATATCTGGCGCACCGACCGCCTGAGGACCGGCTATCGACCGACCGACGTCGCCCTCGAGCTCGCGGGCGTCATGGGCATCGGCTCACGGATCCTGCCGATGGCCGACGAGCCAGTCCGGACCGAGGTCCGCACCGATGACGGCTGGCTGGAGTTCCAGGAGTACTTCGTGCATCGCCACCAGGAGCCGACCGTCCACGAGGTCCGCTTCCGCGGGATCGAGAACGCCCGGCCGACGCCCGAGGTCCTGGCTGCCATCGAAGCCGCCGAGGTCATCGTCATCGCGCCGTCGAACCCGGTGGTGTCGATCGACCCGATCCTGGCCCTCTCGGGGATGCGCGACGCGCTGGCGGGCGCGCTCGACCGGGGAGTGCCGATCGTCGCGGTCAGCGGCATCATCGGAGGCAAGGCACTCAAGGGTCCGGCCGATCGGATGCTGGCCTCACTCGGGGAGGTGTCGAGCGCGGCCGGCGTGGCAGCTCGCTACGAGCCCCTCATCAGCCATTTCGTCATGGACCAGGTCGACGCCGCATTGCTGCCCTCGGTGGAGGCCCTTGGCATCCATACGCTCGTGACCGACACGATCATGACCGACGACGCGGCGCGCGCGAGGCTCGCCAGCGAGGTCCTGCGGTTCGCGGGCACGGTGGCGATCTCGTGATCGTCGCGATCATCCCGATCGGATCGATCGACGGCGCGAAGTCGCGCCTCGGCGCCGTCCTGGACGCGGAGGAAAGGCGGGACCTTGCGCTTCGCCTGGCGCGCGGCACCATCCGCGCCGCAATGGCGACGCCAGGCATCGACGAGACCTTCGTCGTCACCCCTGACGACGAAGTTCGCGAGCTGGCCCTCCAGGAGGGTGCGCGTCCACTCCGGCAGCGGAGCCGCGGCCTGAACGACGGTCTCCGCGAAGCTCGCGACGAGGCGATCGCCGCGGGTGCCCACGCGATCCTGGTCCTCCCGATCGACATCCCGCATGTCTCGCCAGACCTCCTGAAACCGCTCGTCGCGCAGGCGTTGGACGCGCCCGGTCCGCTCGTCGCGATCATGCCCGACCGCCACGACCGCGGCACCAACGCGCTCCTGCTGGCACCCCCCGACATCATCGATTTCTGCTTCGGCGGCGACAGCAAGGCGGCCCACGTCGAGGCCGGCTCGTCGGTGCCGGGGGCGAACGTGGTCCTCATGGATGGGCCGCTGACGCTCGATATCGACACGCCGGAGGACCTGCTCCTGGCGCAGGTGGAGACGCCCGAGGCGGTCGGTGGCTGACACGGTGGAGGCGGTCGCGATCGACGGCCTCGGCGAGATCGTCCCCGGCGACGACCTCCCCTCCCTCATCGCCGAGGCGCTCGCCGCGACCGTTGAGCTGCCGCTCCGCGACGACGACGTGCTGGTCGTCACCCAGAAGATCGTCTCGAAGGCGGAGGGCGCGGTCGTCGACCTCACGACGATCGAACCCCGACCGGAAGTCGTCGAATACGCGAAGCGGTTCGACCGCGACCCGCGCCAGGTCGAGCTCGTCCTGCGCGAGGCCAAGCGGGTCGTGCGGATGGAGAACGGCCTCGTCATCACCGAGACCCACCACGGGTTCGTGTGCGCGAACGGCGGCATCGATGCGTCGAATGTCGGGCCGCGATCGGGCGACGTCGTGACCCTGCTCCCGCGCGATCCCGATGCCTCCGCGGACCGCATTCGGGAGGCCGTGCGCGAGCGACTCGATCACGACCTGCCCGTCATCGTGTCGGACAGCTTCGGTCGGCCGTGGCGGTTCGGGATCGTGGACGTCGCGATCGGTGTCTCGGGCCTCCTCCCGCTCGACGACCTGCGCGGGACACCCGACGCCGACGGTCGCGTCATGAAGTCGACGGTCCGTGCCGTCGCCGACGAGATCGCATCAGCCGCCGAGCTCGTCCTCGGCAAGACCGCGCGCCGCCCACTGGCCCTCGTCCGTGGCGCCTCGTTCCGCCGCGGCGACGGCCGAATCACGGACCTGGTCATGCCCGCGGAGATGGACCTCTTCCGCTAACCTCCGCGGGACATGAAGGTCGGCCTCCAGATCAGCTCGTTCACCTGGCCGGGTGGGCCGGAGGCGATCGGGCCGACTCTCGCGCGGATCGTGCGCGACGCCGACGACATGGGCTTCGACTCGATCTGGGTCATGGACCACTTCTTCCAGATCCGCGGCGTCGGCCGGGTCGAGGAACCGATGCTCGAGGGGATGACGGCCCTCGGCTTCATGGCCGCCAACTCGTCGCGAGCCCGGCTCGGGCTGATGGTCGGCGGCATCCATTACCGCGACCCGGGCCTGTGGATCAAGGCGACGACCACGCTCGACGTGCTGTCCGGCGGCCGCGCCTGGTTCGGGATCGGTGCCGCCTGGAACCAGGAAGAGTCGTGCGCGCTCGGGTTCTCGTTCCCGCCGCTCGGAGAGCGCTTCGAGATGCTCGAAGAGACGCTCCGGATCGCGCACGAGATGTGGTCCGGCGAACGGGGCACGGAGGGGATGGTGGCCGGTCGCCACTACCGCGCCGACCGGCTCCTGAACTCGCCCCAGTCGATCTCGCGCCCGCGGGTCCCGATCATGGTCGGCGGGGGCGGCGAGAAGAAGACGCTCCGTCTGGTCGCCCAATACGCGGATGCGTGCAACGTGTTCGGATCGCCCGAGGGCATCGCCCGCAAATACGCGATCCTCGACACTCACTGTGCGGCGGTCGGGCGGGACCCCGCCGAGATCGAGCGCTCGACGCTGCAGAACGTCCGGCTCGGCCCTGCGGGCTCGGCGCGGACGGAGTCACCACAGCAGGTCGTCGACCGCTTCGGCGAGCTGTCGGACGCGGGCGCCGACCACGTGATCTTCGAGCTCAAGGACGTCCACGTCCCCGACTACCTCGAAACCGTCGGCCAGGACATCATCCCCGCACTCCACGCGTTGCCGTGACGTACCTGAGCCTTGGAGCAAGGTCTGGCGGACGGCTACGATGTTGTCTGGCTCGGCGATGTCACGCTCCGGGACGGCGTGCTGGTCGATACCCCCCAGGGGTATCTCGGATGAAGGTGTAAGATTGCTCCATGACTGACACGCCCAACCCGTTCGGCGGTCTGTCGATCGCCATCGACGACTCGCCGGCGCCGAGCGCGCCCGTGACGGCGCCCGGCGGCCCGTCGACCGTCACGAGCGGCGAGGGACGCGTCGATTCCAAGATGGTGATCATCGGGTCGGGACCGGCCGGCCTCACCGCTGCGATCTATGCGGCGCGCGCCAACCTCGAGCCGGTCGTCCTCGCCGGGTCGGCCCCGGGTGGCCAGCTGATGCTGACAAGCGACGTCGAGAACTACCCCGGCTTCCCGGACGGCATCCAGGGGCCCGACCTGATGGCAGCGATGCGCGCCCAGGCCGAGCGCTTCGGTGCGCGGTTGATCGACGTCGACATCGACAAGGTCGATTTCGGCGAGCGACCGTTCCGGATCTGGGCACGGGGCACCGAATACCGAGGCCAGTCCGTCATCGTCGCCACCGGCGCCTCGGCGCTCTGGCTCGGCCTCGATAGCGAGACCCGGTTGCGCGGACGCGGCGTGTCGGCCTGCGCGACGTGCGACGGCTTCTTCTTCCGCGACCGTGAGATCGCGGTCGTCGGCGGTGGCGACACGGCGTTCGAGGAGGCGATCTACCTCACCCGCTTCGCTACGAAGGTCCACATGCTCCACCGGCGCGACACCTTCCGGGCGAGCAAGATCATGGTCGACCGGGCGATCGAGCACCCCAAGATCGAGATCCATCCGAACGTCGCGGTGGCGGAGGTCCTCGGCGACGAGAAGGTCCACGGCCTCGCGCTGAAGGACACCGTCACGGGCGACACGACCGAGATGAAGATCGAGGGGCTGTTCATCGCCATCGGCTACGAGCCGAACACGGCGGCGTTCCGCGACTGGCTCGATGTCGACGAGAAGGGCTATCTCGTCGTCCACGACGAGACCGGCTCCAAGGTCGACGGCGTGTTCATCGCCGGCGACGTCCACGACCATCGCTACCGTCAGGCGGTGACCGCGGCCGGGGACGGCTGCAAGGCGGCCATCGATGCCGAGCGCTGGCTCGAGGCACAGGGGATCACCGAAGCCGCGACCGCGACGGCCTGGTAGATCGGCGTGCCGTCCCAGCGCCGCGAGGCGATCATCGAACGCCTCGGTATCACGCCGCCTGTCGCGAGCCTGGTCCGGTCGGCGCTCGACGAGGCGATCACCGCCGCGGAGGCTCGCGGCGACGGCTCGGGCCGGCCAGTGACCGCTCTTGACGCGGGCTGCGGACGAGTCTCTCGAGCTGCGCGCGTTCCGACCGCGGATCGGGCGACTGGTCGGGGCGGACATCCATGCGCCGGACGAACCCCTCCCCCACCTCGATGAGTTCGCGGTCGTCGACCTGTGTGGGCCGATCGACGCGTTCGAGCCCGGCACCTTCGACCTGATCCTGTCCAGCTTCACGCTCGAGCATTTCGCCGCGCCGGAAGCGGCCCTCGCCAACCTGCGCTCATGGCTCTCACCGGGCGGACACCTCGTGGCGACGACCGTGAACCGCAGCCACCCGTTCGTCGGCGCGTACCTGGGCATGCCGGCGGGCATGCGCCAGCGACTCCAACCGCTCGTCAAGTCGTCCGCGATCGATGCGCACCCGTTGGTCGGTGCGTGCAACGACCTGACATCGGTTGCGGACGCCCTCGGGGCCGCAGGATTCCGGGACGTCCGGCTCACGACCGTCGGACATCTCGCGCGGGCATGGGGCCGCACCTGGCCGACCTTCGCGCTCGGCTTGGCCGGCGACCTGATCGCCCAGGGCCTGCCGTCGCGCCGGTCGACGATCGTTGCCGTGGCGAGGGCCTGATGGGTTTCCCGCGCGGCGGCGTGCGCCAGGCCACGGGTGGTGTCGGCCGCGGTGGCCGCGGCACGGGCGGCGGTGGCGGCGGCTTCTTCGGCGGTGGTCCGACGCCCGACTTCGAGCCCGTCCCCAGGGAGCGTCGCGGTCGGACGCTGCGCCGGATCCTGGTGTTCTTCGCGCCCTATCGGCCACAGATCGCGGTCGTCCTGGTGGCGATCCTGCTGACCAGCCTCATCGGTCTGGTCAACCCATACCTGCTCAAGCTGCTCATCGACGAGGCGATCCCGCAGCGCGACTTCGGACTGCTCAACCTGTTCGTGGGACTGATGATCATCTTGCCGATCGTCTCGGGACTGATCGGCGTCGGGCAGTCGTATCTCAACAACGTCATCGGCCAGCACGTCATGCAGGACTTGCGCGGTGCGCTGTACTCGCACCTGCAGTCGATGCCGCTGCGGTTCTTCACCGAGACCCGCACGGGCGAGATCCAGAGCCGCCTGGCGAACGACGTGGGCGGTGTCCAGGCGGTCGTGACCGACACGGCGAGCTCGGTCACGTCGAACCTCGCCATCGCGATCAGCACGATGGTCGCGATGGCGCTTATCGATTGGCGGTTGACCGTCCTTTCGCTCGGCCTCCTGCCGTTCTTCATGTACCTGACATTCCGGGTCGGCAAGGTCCGCCGCGAGGTGTCGACCGAGACACAGAAGTCGCTCGCGGAGATGTCCGCGCTGACCGAGGAGACGCTCAGCGTCAGTGGGATCCTGCTGTCGAAGACGTTCGGTCAGCAAGCCAACGCCGAGAAGCGGTTCCGGTCGCTGAACGCGGTGCTCGCGGGCCTCCAGATCCGCCAGGCGATGGTCGGTCGCTGGTTCTTCATGATCATCGGCACGATCTTCAGCATCACGCCGGCGTTCGTGTACTGGCTGGCCGGCTGGCTCGCGATCCAGAACGACCCGACGGCCCCGACCATCGGCGACATCGTCGCGTTCACGACGCTCCAGAGCCGGCTGTTCTTCCCGATGGGCCAGCTGCTGAACATCCAGGTCGAGATCCAGGGCGCGCTCGCGCTGTTCGACCGGATCTTCGAGTACCTCGAGATGGACCCGGAGATCGTCGATGCGCCCGACGCCGTGGACCTCGCCCCGGCCGCAGTCCGCGGGGGGGTCCGCTTGCGGAACGTGTCCTTCCGTTACCCGACCGAGGCGGTCCCATCGGACCGGGCGGCCGAGGCACTCGCGCGCGAGGATCAGCTCAACGGGGAGGCGGTCGAGGTCGCACTGGCGGCGGCGCCGGTCGATGACGCGGCGGTCCGGACGCTGGTTGACGGTCCGGTCGCGGGCTCCGGTGAGATGCCGGCGATCGAGATGCTGCCGACCTTCGCGCTCGAGGACATCGACCTCGAGGCGCAGCCCGGTGAGCTGGTCGCGCTGGTCGGCCCGTCGGGCTCGGGCAAGACGACGACCACCTACCTGATCCCACGCCTGTACGACGTCGACGAGGGCGCGGTCGAGATCGACGGTATCGACGTCCGCCGGATCAAGCTCGCGTCGCTCGGCGGGCTGATCGGCGTCGTGACCCAGGAGACGTACCTGTTCCACGCGTCGATACGCGACAACCTGCTCTACGCCAAGCCGGAGGCGACCGACGACGAGCTGCGCGACGCCGCCCGCGCCGCGGCGATGCACGACCGGATCATGGAACTGCCTGAGGGCTACGACACGATCGTCGGCGAGCGCGGCTACAAGCTGTCGGGCGGCGAGAAGCAGCGCGTCGCGATCGCACGGGTGTTGCTCAAGGACCCGCGCATCCTCATCCTCGACGAGGCGACGTCGGCGCTCGACACGGTGTCCGAGCGGCTGATCCAGGCCGCGTTCGAGCGGTTGATGGAAGGCCGCACGACGATCGCCATCGCGCACCGCCTGTCGACGATCCTGCGGGCCGACCGGATCCTGGTGTACGACCGCGGGCGGATCGTCGAGCGGGGTACGCACGCCGAGCTGCTCGAGGTCGGCGGGCTGTACGCACGGCTGTACCGGGAGCAGTTCCTGACCGAGGCCTCATCGGCCGGGGTCGGCGCGGCCGGCTGACGCCATGCCCACCCTGAAATCCGTTCGCCTCGAGCACCGGGGCGGGAATGCGTTCCACGCCGAGCCCTCATCCGGCCACCCGCTCGACTTCGACGACCGCACCGCGAACACCGGCGGGAGCCCGGTCGAGACCGTGCTGTCCGCGCTCGGGGCGTGCTCGGCGATGGACGTCATCTCGATCGTCACGAAGAAGCGCCAGGACGTGACGGGCTACCGGATCGAGGTCACCGGCACCCAGCGCGACGAGTACCCGCAGGTCTACACCGAGGTCATCGTGACGCACGAGGTCGAGGGTCGCGACCTGTCGGAGGCGGCGATCCGCCGCGCGATCGAGCTATCGGCGCTGAAGTACTGCCCGGTGAATGCGATGGTGTCGGCGGGCGCGACCACGGTGCATCACCGCTACAAGATCCGGTCGGAGGGCAAGGTCAGCTACGCCACCGAGGGCGAGGTGATCTCCACCGGCCCGTATCGGCGACCGGACGTCATCGCGTAGCTCGTCCCGCGAAGAAGCGCGGGTCCTGTCGGCGGAGGAACCTGGGTGCTCGCGCCGAAGCTGACGCTGGCGGCGCTGCGCGCCCAGAACCACTCCGCCGCCACCCGCGCCAACCATCCCATCGCGCATTCGCGAAATGTCTACTAGTCCGATAGAATTCGTATGGTATCGTCGCGGTCCCTAGTCACGAGGAGCCCGACATGCCATCTGCGATCCCGAACGGTGCCACGGCGAGCCTGCCGCCGGCAGCGAAGATCGATCCGCGTGGGCATCGATTCGGCGCCGGGGTCTCGGCCGTGCTGCTCATCGTGGCGGCGCTGACGAACACGCCGTGGCTGGTCGCGCTGGTCCTTCTCTCGATCGGCGTCAGCGCGGCGTTCGGGCTGAGGTATTCGATCTACGGCGTCATCTGGCGACGGTTGGTGAAGCTCGCCCGACTCGGTCCCGCCGAACCGGAGCACGAGTACCCGCCGCGCTTCGCGCAGGTCCTCGGCAGCACGGCGCTCATCCTGTCTCTTCTCGCGTTCGCCCTCGGTTCGCCATTCGTCGGCTGGCTGTTCGCCCTCGCGGTCGCCGCGTTGCAGAGCCTCCTCGCGATCACCGGCTACTGCCTGGGCTGCCGCCTGTACTTCCTGCGCTGGTGGGTCCCCGACCTCGTGACACGCACCTGGACCGGCGGCACGCCGACGATCAACCGCTTCGCCACGGAACCGATCGACTACCGCTGACCCCAGGCCGCGGCCGCCCACACAACAACCCAAAGCAAGGGTGTCGACGCGACGCCGGGCGAGGCCGTTCGGGCCGTGGGCGGGTGGCGCCGGAGGGTTCTGGGGCGCGGAGCGCCGCCAGCGATAGCGTCAACGCGAGCACCCCAGTTTCCTCCGGAGACAGGACCCGATTCGTTCCGGCTAAGGCATGTTGCATGACTATGCACGGGTGATGTATAGTCATGCGCCCATGACGACGGTCCTTTCGATCCCTGCGAGCCACCCGAGCCAGCCGCCCGTGAGCGGCCACGTGCGCCCGTGAGCGCGGGGCTCGGATCGCCCGCGGCGATCGCGACGGACCAGTCGTCGGGGTTCCTTCCCCGCTCCGAACGGGGCGTCCGCCCAGACGGCGGGCCGCGGCGGATCCGCGTCGGCATCATCGGTGCCACCGGCTACGTGGGCGCCGAGCTTATTCGAATCCTGTCGCGGCACCCGAACGTCGAGATCGCCGGGCTGGCCGGTCGGGAGCGCAACGACGACCCGATCGGCGGCCACCACCCGCACCTGGCCGGGACGGAGCTGAAGGTGGGGACGCTCCTCCCCGACGTCGACGCAGCCTTCCTGGCACTTCCCCACGGTGCGGCGGCAGGCCTCGTCCCGGAGATCGTCGAGGACGGCACGGCGGTCATCGATCTCGGTCCCGACTTCCGCCTGCGGGATCCAGCCGACTACCCGCGCTGGTACGGCTTCGAGCACCCGCGGCCCGACCTGCTCGAGCGCGCCGTCTACGGCCTCCCGGAGCTGCATCGCGCCGAGCTCACGCGGCTGGTCGACGCCGAGACCGCGATCGTCGGCTCGCCGGGTTGCTACCCAACGGCGACGCTTCTGGCCCTCGCCCCGCTGGCAAGGGCGGGTCTGATCGGCGACCTCGTGGTCGATGCGAAGAGCGGCGTCTCGGGTGCGGGGCGCGACCCGAAGCCCGAGATGATGTTCGCCGAGGTCGACGAGAGCGTGAAGGCGTACGGCCTGGGCGGACATCGCCACGTCGCCGAGATCGAGCAGGAGCTGAACGTGGTCGCGGCGCGCGAGGGACTCGACCCGGGCGCGAACCCGGGCGCCGTCGCCGTCGACTTCCTGCCCCACCTGATCCCGATGACGCGCGGGATCCTGTCCACCGGCCATGTCCGGCCGACCCGCCCGATCACCCAGCCCGAGCTCGACGAGCTGTATCGCGCCGCCTATGCGGACGAGCCCTTCGTGGCGGTCGTGCCCGCGTCGCCCGCGACCAAGCACACGACCGGCAGCAACACCGTCCTGGTCCACGTCCGCCTCGACGAGCGGATCGGGCGGATCATCGCGATCGGTGTCGAGGACAACCTCGTCAAGGGCGCCGCCGGCCAGGCGGTCCAGGCCTTCAACCTGATCCATGGGCTGCCGGAGACGGCCGGCCTCGAGCAGCTCCCGCTGGCGCCGTAGATGGCGGTCACGACTCTGGTGTCGCTACCACTGCCGTCGGTCGAGCGGCGGCCCGCCCTGCCGGCAGGGTTCGCGGTTGGCGCGACCACCGCCGGGATCAAGGCGTCGGGCCGCGCGGACCTCGCACTGATCCTGGCAACCGGAGGTCCCGCGACAGCCGCCGCCGTCTTCACGCCGAACGCGTTCGCGGCCGCTCCCGTGAAGCAGTCGCGCGCCAATCTCGCGGCCACGTCCGACGACCGGCGTGGCGGATTCGGGTTTGCGTCCGCGGTCGTCTCGACCAGCGGCTGCGCGAACGCGGCGACCGGCGCAGCCGGCGACGCCGACCAGGAAGCCGTCGGCCGGCTCGTCGCGGGCGCCTTTGGCATCGGCGAGCAGCACGTGCTGCACCTCTCGACCGGCATCATCGGGACGCGTCTTCCGCTCGATCGCGTCGAGGTCGGCATCGGCAAGCTCGCACTGCAGGGCGACGACGCGGGCCTCGAAGCAGTCGCCGAAGCGCTGCGCACGACCAATTCCGTCCGTAAGGCGGCGACGACGACACTGGTGCTTCCGGCGGCGGACGGCGAACCAGTCACGGTGACGATCACCGGGATCGCGAAGGGCGTCGGGATGATCCATCCCACGATGGCGACGATGCTGTCGGTCGTGCTGACCGACGCGGCCATCGCCCCCGAGGTCCTGTGGGGCGTTCTTCGCCCGGCGGCCGCCCGGACCTGGGATCAGCTATCGGTGGACGGGGACACGAGCACCAATGACACGGTCTTCGTCCTCGCGTCGGGCGCCGCGGCCAACGCGCCGCTGGCCGCCGGCAGCCACGGCGCCGTCGCGTTCCGGTCCGCCCTGGAGGCGGTCGCGCGCGATCTTGCGCGCCAGCAGGCAGCCGACGGCGAGGGGGCCACGATCCTCATCACGGCCTCGGTGTCGGGTGCGGTCGACGACGCCGACGCTCGGGCCGTGGCGCGCGCTGTCATCTCGAGCAGCCTGGTCAAGGCCGCGGCGCACGGCAAGGACCCGAATTGGGGGCGCATCGCCGGAGCGGCCGGCAACGCCACGACGGCCTCGGCCGCGGTCCTCGAGGCGGCCGGTCTGGACACGGACGTTGCGGCCGCCCGCGCGTCCCAGCCCGCCCAGCTCGACCCAGACCGGCTCCGCATCGCGATCGCCGGTCATCCCGTATTCGACGGCGCCAAGGGCGGCCCTCTCGCGTTCGACCGCGCGGCGGCCCGGGCAGCGATGGACGCCCCGGAGCTCGTGATCGAGCTCGATCTCGGCCTCGGGGATGGCGTCGGCGAGGCCTTCGGCTGCGACCTCACGGAGACCTACGTCATCGAGAACAGCGAGTACACGACCTGATGTCCGAGATCCTCGTCGTCAAGCTGGGTGGCACGACCATCGCCGAGCAATCGGGGGTCCTGGCGGACGTGGCCGCGGTCGCGCGACGACGACCGGTCGTGCTCGTCCACGGCGGCGGCAAGCGCATCACCGAATGGCTCGAGCGTCTCGGCGTGCCGTCGAAGTTCGAGGGTGGGCTGCGCGTCACCGACGCGCAATCGCTCGAGGTCGCCGCCGCCGTCCTCCGCGGCGTCGTCAACAGCGAGCTCGTGGCAGGCCTGCGCGACCTGGGCGTCGACGCAGTCGGGCTGTCCGGCGTCGATGGCGGTCTGCTGATCGCCGAACGGATCCCGCATCTGGGGCTCGTGGCCAGCGTGACCGGCCTCCGGCGCGACCTGCTCGATGCGGTCCTCGTGTCGGGTCAGGTCCCTGTGGTCGCCCCGCTTGCGCGCGACGCGGACGGCATCGTCTGCAACGTCAACGCGGACGACGCGGCCGCGGGGATCGCCGCCGGTCTGGGCGCGCGCCAGCTGGTCCTGCTCACCGACGTCGACGGCGTGCGCGACGCGGACGGGCACAAGCTCGAGACGCTGACCGTCGCCGAGGCCGACCACCTCATCGAGACGGGCGTCATCGCCGGCGGCATGGTGCCCAAGATCCGGGCCGCGCTCTCGGCGCTCGGCTGGGAGGGTGCGGAGGCGATCATCGCCGACGCGGGTGCGGACCGAGCCCTCGAGAGGGCGCTCGGCGATCCGACGTTCGGCACCCGGATCACCGCGACGCGTCAGGCGGTCGGAGCGGCATGAGCGGTCTGACGCCCGGCCAGGAGCTCAAGCGCCTGCGCCAGCGGGCCATCCGCCAACTCATCGCGTCGAGACCGGTCGGCAGCCAGCGCGAGCTGGTCGACGCCCTGACCGACCAGGGGTTCGATGTCACGCAGGCGACGGTCAGCCGCGATATCACCGAGCTCGGGCTGCTCAAGGCCCCGCGTGCCGATGGCCACGTCTACATGTCGCCCGAGGACGTTGCCGCCCGACCGGGTGCACCCGCCTCATCGGGACCCAACGGCACGGACGAGCGGCTTCGCCGGATCCTGGCCGACGTCCCGGTCACGATCGGGCGGAGCGGCCTGATCCTCGTCCTCACCGGCACGCCGGGAACCGCCAGCGTCGTCGCGCAGGCGATCGACGAATCGACCCTGCGCGAGCAGGAGGGCACGCTGGCCGGTGACAATACGCTCCTCGTCCTGTTCGCCGATGAAGCCCGTCTGGAGCGCTGGCTCGCACGGTTCGAGACCATCGCCCGTTCGATCCCGGAGGTCCCCGTCTCGTGAAGAAGGTTGTTCTCGCGTATTCCGGCGGTCTCGATACCTCGGTCGCCGTCAGCTGGCTCAAGGAGCAGTACGACGCCGAGGTCGTGACGCTCACGGTCGATCTCGGGGGCGGCTCGCTGCGGCCCGGCGTCGACCGGCGGGCGATGTCGGCCGGCGCGTCGCGCGCCTACGTCATCGATGCACGCGAGCGCTTCGTCACCGACTACGTGTGGCCCCATCTCCAGGCGAACGCGCTGTATCAGGGGGCGTATCCCCTGGCAACCGCGCTCGCCCGGCCGCTGATCGCACAGCTCCTCGTCGAGGTCGCCAGGCGTGAGGGCGCCGATGCGGTCGCCCACGGCTGCACTGGCAAGGGCAATGACCAGGTGCGTTTCGATGTCGCGACACACGCGCTCGACCCAGGGCTGGAGGTCGTCGCGCCGATGCGGGTCGGGATGGGCCTGACGCGCGACCAGGAGATCGACTACGCGAACGAGCGCGGCATCGAGATCCCGATCACCAAGGAGTCGCCCTACTCGATCGACGTGAACCTGTGGGGACGATCGTGCGAAACCGGGGTCCTCGAGGATCCGTGGGTCACCCCGCCGCCCGACGCGTACGAATGGACGGTGGCGCCGTCCGACGCGCCGGACCCGGTCGAGATCATCATCGACTTCGAGGGTGGCGTGCCGGTCGCTCTGGACGGAGAGCGGCTGGCGCCGGTCGAGCTGGTCGAGCGTCTGCACACACTGGGCGGCGCCCATGGCGTCGGCCGGATCGACCATGTCGAGGACAGGCTGGTCGGCATCAAGAGCCGCGAGATCTACGAGACACCGGCCGCGACGATCCTGCACACGGCCCATCGCGCGCTCGAGGGGCTGACGTTGACGAAGGACACGCTGCGGTTCGACCGGCTCGTCGCCGACGAGCTGTCGCGGCTCATCTACGACGGGCTGTGGTTCAGCGCGCTGTCGCGCGACCTGCGCGCCTACGTGGCGTCGTCGCAACGGGTCGTGTCGGGCGAGGTGCGGATGCGGCTCGATCACGGCCAGGCGGTCGTGGCCGGTCGCAAGTCCCCGCTGTCGCTGTACGACAAGAGCCTCGCGACCTACGACGAGGGTGACGCGTTCGACCACGCGAGCGCGGTCGGGTTCATCGAGATCTTCGGGTTGCCGCTGCGGGTCGAGGCGGCCCGCCACGGCGCGGTCGGGGCGCGCTATGGTGCGGCCTGGTCGTGGACCGATCCGCTGCTGGAGTCTCTTCCGACGTCGGTCACCGATCCGGAGCCTGCCGCGGTCTGACCTGCGGGTCCGCTCCGGGCGCGGGCCCAGGATGTGCCCATGCGCGATGATTCAGCCGTGATGACCGACCGTCCCGCAGCTGAGACCGGGGTCCGCGAGCTGGCGTTCCTCCACGAGATCGCCCAACTTGCGACCCAGGCGCGCGACTGGGACGAGCTCATGCGCTCGATCGTCGACGGCACGACCGCCGCGATGGGTGTCGAGGTCTGCTCGTTCTACCTGGCCGACCACGAGCGGACGAGACTCACGCTGGCAGCAACGAACGGGCTCGACCGGTCGCAGGTCGGGCGGGTCAGCCTGGCCTGGGACGAGGGCATCACCGGGCGCGTCGCGGCCTCGCAGCACCCGATCGCCGTCGAGGACGTGACGCGCGACGAGCGCTTCGCCTGGGTCCGCGGCTTCGACATCGAAGGGCTCGCCGGGATGCTGTCCGTGCCGCTCGTGTGGCACGACGAGGTGGTCGGCGTGCTCAACGTCCAGACCCGTGCCGTCCGCACGTTCGAGCCAGACGAGATCGACCTCCTGCAGACCATCGCCGCGCTGCTGGCCGGCATCGTTGAGAAGGGCCGCCTGACCGCGGAGGTCGAGGCCCGGCTCGCGCAGCTCACTGCGCTCGATGCCGCGAGATCGGAGCTGCTCAGCGTCGTGACCCACGAGCTCCGGACGCCGCTGTCGATCGTCCGCGTCTACGTCGATCTGCTCTCAGAAGCGGCCGCCGGCACCGACGCCCCCGACTGGCGCGACGCCGCCAACGACCAGCTCGCCCGGCTCGACCGGCTCGTCGACTCGATCCTGGCGTCCGTGCGGGGCGAGGGCCTGTCGGGCCTGTCCAAGGCGCCGTTCGAGGCGGTCAGAGCGGTCGACGACGTGGTCGAGACGCTCAGGCTGCTCCTGCGGCCGCACCCGATCCGGTGGGAGCGCCCGTCCGACCCGGTGGTGGCCATCGGTGATGAGACGCGGTTCCGGCAGGTCCTCGAGCAGCTGCTCGAGAATGAATCGAAGTACGCGCCGACCGAGGAGGGGGTCAGCATCGGGATCTGGCGGCTCGGCGACGAGGTGCAGGTCTACGTCACCGACGACGGGCCGGGTGTGCCGGTCGAGGACTGGGAGAGCGTGTTCGAGCCATTCGTCCGGCTCGAGGGCCGCGGCCGCTCGCGCGGCTCGGGTATCGGCCTGTTCGCCGCCCGCCGACTGATGACCGCGATGGGGGGTCGCGTCTTCCTCGAGACGAACGGCTTCGGCGGATCGCGCTTCGTGGTGGGGCTGCCTGCTGGCTGACCGATCCGGACGCAGAGCTAGGTCGAGGCCGCGCCTTCCGGTCCGTCTTCGAGCACGCGGAAGCGCTGGAGGACCTCGATCGCGTCGAGCAACTGTCGACAGAAGTCCTCGCGCTCCGTCTCGGTGAGCCCGAGCCAGCGAAGCGCGAACGCCCGTTCTCCAGGCTCGAACGCCGCCCAGTCCTCGTCGGTCATCCCTGTTCCCCTCGACCGCATCAGCCGGCCCGGCCCGGCTGTTATGCGGATGCAAGCCTAGCGCAAGCCCACCCGGCCGCAAGGCGTGCCGACTGTCGGGTCGCCCGTGGTGTCATAGGGCATGACCCCCAAAACCCGCGACACAGAGGAGAGTCATGCTTGACCCACAGACGCGCCAGCAGCTCCAGACGAAGTTCCAGCAGATCAAGCCGCAGCTCAAAGGACAGTTCAGCGGCTTGAGCGATCAGGACCTCGACGTGGGCCGGAGCGATCCGGACACGCTGATCGAGACGATCAGCCGCAAGACCGGCCAGGGCCGTGAGCAGGTCGAGCAGACCGTTCGCCAGCTGGTGACCTCGACGAACTTCTAGAGCTCGCCCGCGCCTCAGGAAGGGGCCCGTCCCTCGGGGGACCGGCCCCTTCCTCATGTCCGGCGCGCGGCGGCTCAGGCGCGCAGTTGTTCGAGCCGTTCGAGCGTTGTCGTCGCCAGCACGCGTCCGATCGCCAGCGAGCTGGTCGCGGCCGGCGACGGGGCGTTGCGCACGTGCAGGACCCGGCCGGACCCACCGAGGCTGAAGTCGTCGACCATCGTCCCATCCCGCCCGATCGCCTGCGCGCGGACGCCGGACGGTCCGAACGTCAGCTGGTCGCCGGTGATCTCCGGGACGTAGCGCTGCAGGTCCCGGACGAACGCCGGCTTCCACCAATCGCGCCACATCTCGGTGAGGCCCGTGCGCAGGTAGCGACCGGCGAGCCGCAGGAACCCCGGGTACGCGAACGTCCCGGCCAGATCGCCGGGTCGGATGTCGCGCCTGCGGTAGCCCTCGCGCGCGAACGCGAGCACGGCGTTGGGTCCGGCCCAGACCGATCCGTCGATCCGCCGCGTGAAATGAACGCCGAGGAACGGGAACCGCGGATCGGGCACCGGGTAGATGAGGCCGCGAACGAGGGCCGCGGCATCGGGCGTCAGCGTGTAGTAGTCGCCACGGAAGGGCACGATGCGTGGCTCCGGATCGCCGCCCGTGAGTCGGGCGATCCGATCGGCCTGCAGGCCGGCGCAGGCGACGACCATCGATCCCGTGACGGTCGCCCCGTCCGGCCCGCCGACGACGACCTCGGTGTCGCGGACGTCGATCGATGACACCGGCCAGCTCGTCGTGATCGCGCCGCCGCGGGCTCGAACCTCCTGGGCGATGGACAACGCGACGCGCCGGAAGTCGACGATGGCGGTCTCGGGACTCCACAGCCCGCGCACACCGACCGCGTGCGGCTCGATCTCGCGGATGCGCTCCGGACCGACGGCCTCGAGCCCCGGCACGCCGTTCGCCTCGGCGCGCTCGCGGACGGCCTCGAGACGCGGCAGCTCGCTGTCGTCGAGGGCGATGACGAGCTTGCCGCAGCGCTCGACCGGGATCGCGTGCGCAGCGGCGAACGCCTCGAGCTCGACCTTGCCTTCCCGACACAGGGTCGCCTTGAGCGAGCCCGGTGCGTAGTAGAGACCCGCGTGCAGGACCCCGCTGTTGTGACCCGTCTGGTGCGTCGCGAGCTCGGGCTCCTTCTCGACGACGGTCAGCCGCAGGTCGGGGCGCTGCTCCAGGAGGCGGAACGCCGTTGCCAGCCCGACGATGCCACCCCCGATGACGACGACGTCGCGACGGTCGCTCACGCGGGCGGCGGGAAAGGCACGCCATGGCGCTCAGCGAGTTCCGCGAGACCTCGCGCATGGACCGCGTCGATCACAACGCCGTCGGTGTCGGCACGTCCTTCGGCCTCGGCCTCCGGCTCGCCCGGCACCAGCACGCGACCCGGCGCGCCCGGCACGGTCGGTGCGGCGACGAGCTGCTCGAGATAGCCCTCGAGGCGCCGTTGGAATGCGCCCGGGGCGTCGACCGCCGCGGGGTCGATCGCGATGAACGTCTGCCCGAGGTCCGACCGACCTTCCGTGCTGAACAGACCGAGGATGTTCGGACCGAACGACGCCCCGGACAGGACACCGGTCAGCAGGTCGACGGCGAGAGACAGGCCGTAGCCCTTGTGGCCGCCCGTCGCCTCCTCCCCGCCGAGCGGGTGAAGGGAGCCGCCCAGCGCCGCCTCCGGTGTCGTCGCCGGACGCCCGTCCGCATCGATCGCCCAGCCGATCGGGATGGACTCGCCGCGGCGGCCCGCGACCTCGATCCGGCCGCGCGGGATCGTCGATGTCGCCATGTCGAGGCAGAAGGCCCCGAAGCGACCGGCAGGGGCAGCGATGGCGATCGGGTTGGTGCCGATCAGCGGCACGCGCGCCCGGGTCGGCGCAACGAGCGGCGAGGTATTCGACAGCGCGATCCCGATCATGCCGTCGTCTGCGGCCCGCAACGCGTACCACCCGGCGATCCCGAAATGATTGGACGCACGGACAGTGGCCGCCGCCATGCCCAGGTCGCGGGCGGCGTCGATCGCCGCGTCGACCGCCACCCGGCCGGCGTGGTGGCCCCAGCCGTTCCGGCCGTCGAACCGGACCAGGGCAGGCCGGCCACCGTCGGCCACGGGGCGGGCGGCAGGATCCATGACGCCGGCCTCGATCAGCGCGATGTAGTTGGGCAGCCGCGCCGTCCCGTGCGAGGCGACGCCGCGCCGGTCGGATGCCACGAGAACGGTCGCCACGTCCTCGGCGATGTCGGGCGGCGTCCCGAGCCGCTCGACGAGCCTCGCCGTCCAGGCCTGGAGGAGGCCGACCGGGACGACGAGGCCGTCGACGGGGTCAGCGTAGACGGGCATCGGCGAGGGTCAGGAGCGGGCGACGGTCGGCGCAGTCGCGACCCCGTGCTCGCCGCCGACGAGCCGGCCCTCGCTTGCGAGACGACGGTAGATCGCGGCGGTCGCGGCGATCGCCTCGCGGTAGGGCGTCAGGGGCACCTCACCCAATGCGGCCAGCCGATCGTGGGCGATATCCGCCGGAAATGGCAGCTCGGTCGGAGCGACGCTGATGAGCCCGGCCGCCTCGGGCACGGCGTCCTCGATCGCCCTGACCCAGTCGTCGAGGTGCACGACGTCGCCGCCCAGGTTGTATACGGGCGCCCCCACCGGGGTGCTTCTGCTCGCGAGGATCAGCGTTCGTGCCACGTCCTCAGCGTACTGGAACAGAGTGCGTCCGCCGAAGGCGATCCGGAACGGGATCCCCAACACGGCGGCCGCGATGGCTGCGGTGGGGCTGCTCGTCATGCCTTGATCCCGGCCTGCGCCGTAGACCGTCATCGGTCGGATGCCCACGCTGGGCACGTCGGAATCGGCCCAGTAGACCCTGGCCGTGCCCTCGTTGGCTCGCTTATAGACGCCGTAATGGTTCCCCGGGTGCGCCTCCGCGTCCTCCTCGAGACGGCCGGTGACCGGGTCGACGTCCGACGGCGAGTACATGCCGATGGACCCTGTATAGACGACCGGGGCCATGCCCGGGCCGCGGCGCCGGACAGCCTCGAAGACGTTGACGGTGCCTGTCACGTTCACCTGTGCGCCGAGCGGCGGGTCGGCCCGGGAGAACGGGACCTGCAGCGCGGCCAGATGGATCACGTTCGTGACGTCATGGTCCGCCAGGGCGCGCTCGATCGAGCCGAGGTCCGTGATGTCGCCGGTCACGAACTGCACGCGGGCCAGATCGTCGGGATCGACGAGAAGCGCGATGCGCCGCGGGTCGCTGCCGAGATCGAACGCGACGACCGGGACACCTTCGCGGAGGAGGGCCCGCACCGTCCAGGCACCGATGCACCCGAGCGCTCCCGTGACCAGGAAGCGCTCCCCGCGCGGGTCCGGGGCGACGCTCACGCTGCGGTCCCTGAGGTGGCCTCGACCCTGCACAAATTCTCGAGAACGCCGATCCGCTCGATCTCGACCCGCACGCGATCGCCATCGGCCAGGTAGCGCGGCGGGGTCCTGAATGCGCCGACGCCACCCGGCGTTCCGGTTGCGATGACGTCGCCGGGCTCGAGCGTGAACGCCGTCGAGCAGTAGCTCACGATCTCGGCGACCGAAAAGTACATCTGCGAGGTGCGCGCGTCCTGGAGGATCTCGTCGCCGACCATGCAGCAGATGCCGAGATCCTGCGGGTCCCCGATCTCGTCGGCGGTGACGAGGACCGGACCCATCGGGCAGAACGTGTCGAGCGACTTGCCGCGGGTCCACTGCCCATCGCCGAACTGGAGGTCACGGGCGGAGACGTCGTTGAGGCAGGTGTAGCCGAGCACGTGGTCGAGGGCGCCTTCGACCCGGACCCGTCGCGCGCGCCGACCGATGACGACAGCGAGCTCCGCCTCGTAATCGACCTGTCCCGTGAGCTCCGCGTCCCAGCGGATGTCCGCCCCGTGACCGACGACCGAGCTCGGCCATTTCGAAAAGATCAGCGGGACTGCCGGGGGCTCGACGCCCTCCTCGTCGGCATGCTCCCTGTAGTTCCGGCCGATGCCGACGATCTTCCTGGGGCGCGGCACCGGGGCCAGGAGCTCAGTCCCGGCGAGCGGTCGTCCGACCTCGCCGATCCGTGCGGCCAGGGCCGCTGCTCGCAGGACGTCCACCGCGTCGGATCCCCCGTCCAGCAAGTCGCCGATCGTCGCGGGACCCCCGGGCAGGACGGTCGTAGCTGAAAGCCAGCGGTCGCCCTCGACGATCCCTAATGTCTCGACGGCCGCGGACCGGCAGGAGATCAGTCGCACGATCGCTCCAGATTGTTCAGCATTCTGTCCGGTGGACCGAGGACTGGACGATACGATACGCTCGTCTTCGGCGTCAACTCGCAGCGCCGCCCGGCGATATGGTGAGGCATGGCCGTCGACCCGTTCGAGCGCATCCCGCTGGGTCGAACCGGCATGAACGTGACGCGCCTGGCGTTCGGTGGCGCATCGATCGGCGGGCTGTTCGCGGATGTCGACGACAACGAGGCCATCGGGACCGTACGCCACGCATGGGACATCGGGATCCGCACGTTCGACACGGCCCCGCTCTACGGCTACGGCGCGTCGGAGCGCCGGATAGGCGTCGCGCTCAAGGACCGTCCACGCAACGACTACGTGGTCTCGACGAAGGTCGGGCGGCTGGTCCTGGAGGAAGGGGACATCGTGCCCGGAGCGGACATCGATCGGCAGCGACTGGGCGATCGGGATGACGCCTTCTACGCCCGGAGCCGGTCCGTCCGGCTCGTCTTCGATTACAGCACCGACGGAGTCCGCCGCTCGCTCGAGGAGAGCCTGGAGCGCCTCGGTCTCGAGCGCATCGACATCGCCCTCATCCACGACCCGGACGACCACTGGGAGGCTGCCATCGAGGGGGCCTGGCCGGCGCTCGCGCGGCTTCGGTCGCAGGGGGTGATCCGTGCCGTCGGTGCCGGCATGAACCAGGCGCCGATGCTCGAGCGGTTCGCCCGCGAAACCGATATGGACGTGCTCCTGCTCGCAAACCGCTACACGCTGCTGGATCAGAGCTCGCTGGCGACGGTTCTGCCCGTGTGCCTGGAACGCGGGGTCGCGGTCCTCGTCGCGGGCGTGATGAACAGCGGGATCCTCGCCGATCCCCGCCCCGGGAAGACGTTCATGTACGCCCCGGCGCCACCCGAGCTGGTCGCGCGAGCGCAGCGGCTCGGGGAAGTCTGCGCCCGCTACGGCGTCCCGCTGCGGGCCGCTGCGATCCAGTTCCCCTTGGCGCATCCGGCTGTCGTCTCGCTGGTCGCCGGCGTCCGTAGCACGGCCCACCTCGACGACTATCCCGCGATGCTGGCCCACCAGATCCCGGCCGACCTGTGGGCCGAGCTGAAGACTGAGGGCCTCATCGCGTCGGAGGCACCAGTGCCCTCATGAATGACGCGCAGGCAGTCTTCGGCGGGAACGCGCGCCGGATCTACCGGTTCTGACCATCCGTGCGGGCTTCGCGCCGGCTCAGCGGAGCGGCGCGGAGTGGATCGGACAGGCGGTCGGCGAGCCGGTGCAGGTCGGCGATCAGGGCCGGTACCCGGTCGAACGTGGCCCGCGCCTTGAGCAGCGTCATGCTCGCCGCATACGGACCCTCGCCTGGTCCGCGCCCCGGGACGGAGATGCCGAAGCACACAACGCCTTCGACCGTCTCCTCGTCGTCCATCGAGTAACCGCGATCGCGCACGACGTCGAGATCTGCCAAGAGCGCCTCGACCGTCCTGAGGGAGCGACGAGTCAGGCTCGGCAGCTCGATGCCGGCCAGCCGTCGCTCGACCTCTCCGGGCTCCAGGGACGCCAGAGCCGCCTTCCCCGTCGCGGTGACGCTGGCGGGCAGTCGACGGCCGATCTGTGAGGTCAATCTGACCGGTTGTCGGCCGTCATGGCGGGCGAGGTAGGTCATCTCGACGCCGTCGAGGACCGCGAGCTGGATCGTCTCGTCCGATCCTGCCTCGAGCTCGTGACACGCGTCGTAGAACTCCTGGACGAGGTCGATCGCCGCGAGGTATGCCCCGCCGAGCTCCGCGAGCTTGCGGCCGAGGGCGAACCCGGTGCCGACGCGCCGGACGAGACCCGCATCCGCGAGTGCGCCGCAGATGTTGGCGATCGACGATTTCGGGAGCCCGAGCCTGCGCCCAAGCTCACTCGGGCCTGCCGAGACCCCGCCGTTCTCGGCAAGGAGATCGAGGATCGCCGCGGCGCGCGTCACGGCGGGCGCCAGGGATCCCTCCTCCTCGGCTCGGATCGCCACCGGCTCGATCGCGCTCATCGGCAACCTTTCGACTTGGTCAGCATGCTGAACCGCGTGCCACATCTTGACTCATGCGGCTCCAGTGCCATAATGTCCAGCCTACCGCCGCCTGTCCAATATGCTGGACGCACGGGGCGAGCGCAAGAGGAGGGTCCCCTGGTGGTATCGCGGTACCGCTGGGTCGCCGCTGCGATCACAGCGATCTTCATCTCCTCAGCCTGCACGGGGGCGACGCCGTCCACGTCGGCCCCGGCGGCATCGGCGCCGGCAAGTGGCGCGGCCACGCCGGCCGCGTCGGCGGGCCAGTTCGATGGCGTCGAGGTCAGCGTCCTGACCTTCAATGGACCCCAGATCGCCGAGCCGCTCCAGCGTCGGGCGCCAGATTTCGAGGCGCTCACCGGCGCAAAGATCAATGTCGTGGCGGTCGGCTTCCAGGAGATCTACGACAAGGCGATCCTCGACTTGTCGACCGGGCAGAACAGCTTCGACGCCTTCGTTTTCAACCCGCAATGGCTCGGCGACTTCGTCGGCCCGGCCTACCTCGAGGATCTCACACCGCGCATCGAAGCCGACACGGCCCTCGACTGGCAGGATGTCGGCCCGTTCTTCCGCGACTTCAACGCGACCTATGCAGGCAAGACGTACACGATCCCGCTCGACGGCGATTTCCACATGGTCTATTACCGGTCGGATCTGATCCAGACCCCGCCCAAGACCTGGGACGAATACCTGACCGTCGCGGCAGAGCACCATGGCAAGGACCTCAACGGCGACGGCGAGCCCGACTACGGCTCGTGCATCGCCAAGAAGAAGGGTCAGCAGAGCTTCTGGTGGATCATCTCGGTCGCCGGGGGTCTACTCCAGAGCGGGGGCACCGGGCAGGGCGCTTTCTTCGACACGACGTCGATGCAGCCACTCACCAACAACGATGCCTTCAAGCTCGCGCTCGAGACCTACAAGAAGACCAAGGACGTCGGTCCGCCGGAGGAGATCAACCAGGGCGTCGGCGACACCCGCGGCCTGTTCACGACCGGCCGCTGTGCCCTCACGATGGACTGGGGCGACATCGGCACCCTCGCGCTCGATCCGGCGACCTCGACGGTGCAGGACAAGGTCGGCGCCGTGATCACGCCCGGCTGGACGCAGGTCCTCGACCGCGCGACCGGCAAGCTCGTGGCGTGTGATTCGACGACCTGCCCCAACGCGGTCGACGGCGTCAACTACGCCCCCTTCGCGTCCTTCGGCGGCTGGTCCGGGGCGATCAACGCCGCGGCCGATGCCACGAAGAAGGATGCCGCCTACGCCTTCCTCTCATACATGAGCCAGGCGGACCAGTCCAAGGAGGACGTGACACTGGGGAAGACGGGCTTCAACCCCTACCGCACGTCGCATTTCGAAGATCTCGCGCCGTGGAAGGCGGTCGGGATGAGCGATGCCGCTGCCGAGAACTATCTCGGTGCGATCAAGTCGAGTCTCGAGAGCCCCAACATGGTGCTCGACCTGCGCATCCCGAAGACAAAGGAGTACGAGCAGGACATCCTCGACACCGCCGTCTCGCAGTACATTGCTGACGAGCTCAGCGTCGAGGAGACGATGCAGCAGATCAGCGATGGCTGGAACCAGATCACTGACCAGGTAGGCCGCGACGCCCAGCTCCAGGCCTATCAGGACAGCCTTGGCGTCCAGCGATAGACCCCTCGACCTCGATCCCCGCGGCGTCACCCCGTCGGGTGTGACCCGCGGGCCCCGCTTCCACCGCCGGGCGATCGACTCGCTCGGCGGTTGGCGGTCGGATGGCGCGGCACGCTGGGTGTTCATCTGGCCCAGCGTCATCGTCATCCTGTTCCTCTCGATCTTCCCCCTCGTCGCCTCGCTGACGCTGTCGTTCTCGAGACTCGTCTTCCAGAAGGGGCGGATCGAGATCGACTTCGTCGGTTTTCAGAACTTCCAGATCCTCCTGTTCGGGACCGAGCGCTCGCATCTCCTGGGCGTCCTCAGGCCGCCCACACCGATCGGCTGGATCATGCTCGGGCTCGGCGGCGCCCTCATCCTCCGTGTCCTCGTTCGGGGTCTCACGGCCAAGCGCATCCGCCCGCTCTCCGCCATCGGCCGGATCGCGGGCGCTGTCCTTGCGGCAGGACTTCTGCTGCTGGTCGTCCAGACCCTGTTCGCCCAGGGTGGCCGGCCGGGTTCGCTCGTCGTGACGATCGTCTACGTGGTGGCCGGTATCGCGGTCCAGTACGTGCTCGGCCTGGGCCTGGCGATCCTGGCCGTCCAGCCGCTACGCGGGCGACGCTTCTTCCGGATCGTTTTCCTGCTGCCGCTGACCATCACTCCGATCGGTGTCGGTTACATGTTCCGGATGATGACCGACACAGGAAAGGGTCCTCTGGAGCCGCTGTTCGGCGCGCTTGGCATGGCCGGCTACACCTGGGTGACCGACCCATGGGCGGCACGGGTCGCGGTAATCATCGGCGACGCGTGGCAGTGGACGCCGTTCGTGTTCATCGTCCTGCTCGCCGCGCTCGAGGGCCTCGACCAGGAGGTCAAGGAGGCGGCGTTCGTCGACGGCGCCTCACTGTGGCAGACCTTCCGGCACATCACCATCCCGGCGATCTTGCCCGTAAGCACGACGATCGTTCTGATCCGGCTGATCGAGGGCTTCAAGATCATCGATATGCCGAACATCCTGACGGGCGGCGGTCCGGGCACCGCCACGCAGTCGCTGACCCTGCAGGCCTACCTCGACTGGCGGACGCTGAACCTCGGGCGCTCAGCGGCGATCGCCTACATCCTGCTGTTGCTCGTCACGGTCATCGCCACCGCATACGTCGGGTGGGCGCGTGGCCGGATCCGGTTCGGCCGGTGAACCGCCCATTCCGCCGTCGCTCGCCGCTGGACATCTCGGCACCGGCCAAGATCCTGGCCTACGCCCTGCTCGTCGGCTGGTCGATCGTCGTGCTGTTCCCGTTGTACTGGCTCGCGATCACGTCGCTCAAGCTGCCGGTCGACGTGGACCGGGGGCCTTTCTATCTCCCGTTCATCGACTTCCAGCCGACCCTCCGCGCGTGGCACAACATCCTGGTCGAGCTCGGCAACGACACGCTGCGGCCGTACGTGAATACCGTCGTGGTCGGCCTGTCGAGCGCCCTGATCGCGCTGGTGATGGGGTCCGCGGCCGCCTATGCGCTGGTGCGCTTCACGTACCGGCCGCGGATCGGGCTGATCGTCGTCGCCGTCGGTTGCGTCGCTGCAGCATTCGGGGCGGTCCTCGGCGGCGTGCCATGGCAGCTCGCGATCGCCGCGGGCGCGGCCGTGTTCGCCATCCTGGTGGGGGCCATCGGTCGCCGCTTCCGCCGCACGCTGGCCAACGACGACATCGCGTTCTGGCTGATCTCGCAGCGGATCCTGCCGCCCATCGCCGTGGTCATCCCGCTGTACGTCCTGTTCCAGCAGGTCGGCCTGCTCGACAGCCAGCTGGCTCTGATCCTGACCTACGTGGCGACCAACCTGCCCATCGTCGTGTGGTTGATGCGCGACTACTTCGCGGCGCTGCCGGTCGAGCTCGAGGAAGCCGCCTCCGTCGACGGCGCGTCGGTCTACCGGATCGTACGCTCGGTCGTGCTGCCGATCGCGGTCCCCGGCCTCGTGGCGACATTCCTCATCACGCTCATCTTCGCGTGGAACGAGTACCTGATCGCCCTGCTGCTCTCGAGCGCCAAGGCGCAGACGATGCCACTGCTCGTGGCTGCACAGGACGCGACGCGCGGCCCGCAGTGGTGGGCCATGTCGGTCCTCGTCCTTATCATGATCGTGCCGGTCATCGTGATGGCAGTCGTGCTGGAGCGGTTCATCTCGCGCGGGATCCTGGTCGGCGCGGTGAAGGGCTGACCGTGGCCATCATCCGCGAGCTCGAGGTGATCGACGTCCGCTTCCCGACGTCGCGGAGCCTCGACGGATCGGATGCGATGAACCCGGACCCGGACTACTCGGCGGCGTACGTCATCGTCCGAACGGATGCTGAGGACGGACTGGAGGGACACGGGCTGACCTTCACCATCGGGCGCGGAACGGAGGTCGTCGTGGCGGGCGTCGACGCGCTGCGGCCGCTCGTCCTGGGCCGCTCCACCGCCGAGCTGTTCGCCGACATGGGCACGTTCTGGCGGGAGCTCGTCGGGGACAGCCAGCTTCGCTGGATCGGGCCCGAGAAGGGCGTGATCCACCTGGCGACGGCGGCGGTCGTGAACTCCGTCTGGGACCTGTTCGCGAAGACCGACGGAAAGCCGCTCTGGAAGCTCCTCGTCGACATGTCGCCCGCTGAGCTCGTGGGACTCGTCGACTGGCGGTACATCCGCGACGCCCTGCCGCCCCAGGTCGCCCTCGAGCGGCTCGAAATGCAGGCCGCTGGTCGCGCAGCACGAGAGGCCGAGCTGCGTCGTGACGGCTACCCGGCATACACCACGTCGGTCGGCTGGCTGGGCTACGACGACGACAAGATCCGCCGGCTGTGCCGCGAGGCGCTCGCCGAGGGCTGGACGCGCTTCAAGGTGAAGGTCGGCGCGGACGTCGACGATGACCGGCGCCGAGCACGCATCGTGCGCGAGGAGATCGGCCCGGACCGGATGATGGCGGTTGACGCGAACCAGCGCTGGGACGTGCCGGAGGCGATCGCCTGGATGTCCGCGCTCGCTGAGTTCGACCCCTATTGGATCGAGGAGCCGACGAGCCCCGACGACATCCTCGGGCACGCGACGATCGCTCGCGCCGTGGCGCCCATCCTTGTGGCGACCGGCGAGCATGTGCACAACCGGGTGATGTTCAAACAGCTGTTGCAGGCCGAGGCCATCTCGGTTTGCCAGATCGACGCGGCCCGACTTGGCGGCGTCAACGAGGTCCTCGCAGTGCTGCTCCTCGCCGATCGGTTCGGGGTCCCCGTCTGCCCGCACGCCGGCGGGGTCGGCCTGTGCGAGCTAGTCCAGCACCTTGCAGTCGTCGACTACATCGCGATCTCGGGATCGCTCGATGGTCGGATGGTCGAATACGTCGACCACCTCCACGAGCATTTCGTCGACCCGGTGGTCATCCGTGACGCACGTTACGTCGTCCCGACGCGCCCCGGCTACAGCGCCGAGATGCGCCCCTCGTCGCTTGCGAACTTCCGGTTCCCGGATGGCGACGAATGGCGGGCGATCGCCGACGAGGTCGCCGCGGCCGGTGCAGCGGCAGGGGCGGCCGACGCCCGGCGACGGGACGCCGTCCGCTGAAGCGCGTCGGGCAGCGCATCAGGCTTCGCCCGGAGGCGATCGAGGAGTACGAACGCCTCCACGCCGAACCCTGGCCCGGCGTGCTCGAGCAGATCCATCGCTCGAACATCCGCAACTACACGATCTTCCGCGACGGGACCGATCTGTTCGCGTATTTCGAGTACGTCGGCGAGGACTTCGCGGCCGACATGGCGGCCATGGCCGCCGATCCGACGACGCGCCGCTGGTGGGCCCTCACGGATGCGATGCAAGAGCCTCTGCCCGATCGGGAGCCGGGCGCCTGGTGGACGACCATCCCGGAGGTCTTCCGCGCGGATTGAGCCTCGTCACGCCTGACCGACGACGACCCTCGACTCCTCGGCGCGCAGCCTCGCGTAGCCCGGCTTCACGACTTCGTTGATCAGCCTCAGCCGCTCGTCGAACGGCGCGAACGCCGACTTGAGCGCGTTGATGGTCAGCCACTCCATCTCGCCGAGCCCGATCCTGAACGCCGCCTCGAGCGCCTCGAACTCGCTCGACAGCGAGACGCCGCTCATCAACCGGTTGTCGGTGTTCACGGTCACCCGGAACCGCAGGCGCCGCAAGAGGTCGATTGGGTGCTCGGCGATGGACGGGGCGGCTGCGGTGTGGACGTTCGACGTCGGACACATCTCGAGCGGCACGCGCCGGTCGCGCACGAACGCGGCCAGGCGGCCGAGTTCCACCGTCCCGTCGTCGCGGACGGTGATGTCGTCGACGATGCGCACGCCATGGCCGAGTCGCTCGGCGCCGCACCACTGGAGCGCCTCCCAGATCGACGGCAGGCCGAACGACTCGCCGGCGTGGATCGTGATGTGGAAGTTCTCGCGCCGGACGTATTCGAAGGCGTCGAGATGGCGGGTCGGCCGGTAGCCTGCCTCCGGCCCCGCGATGTCGAAGCCGACCACGCCCGCGTCCCGCCAGCGGACGGCGCACTCCGCGACCTCGACCGAACGCGCCGCCTGGCGCATCGCCGTCACGAGCATCTTCATGACGATCGGGTGGCCGGCCGCCTCCGCGTTGCGCGCCCCGATCGAGAAGCCCTCGAGGTTCGCGGCGACCACCTCGTCGAGCGTCAGGCCACGCTCGGTCGACAGCTCCGGCGCATAGCGGATCTCGGCGTATGCGACGCCGTCCGCGGCCAGGTCCTCGGCGCACTCGGCCGCCACGCGGACGATCGCATCGCGTTCCTGCATGACCCCGACGGTGTGGGCGAACGTCTCGAGGTAGAGCTCAAGCGACTTGCGATCGGCGCCCTGACGGATGTGGGTCGCGAGCTCGTCGGGATCGGTCGTCGGCAGCCCGTCGTAGCCGTACTCCGCGGCGAGGTCGACGATCGTCGCCGGGCGCAGGCCACCGTCGAGGTGGTCGTGGAGCATCGCCTTCGGCGCCTCGCGGATCGTGTCCGTGCGCAGCATGGTGGCGGGATGGTACAAGGCGGCGCCGAGCGTGGTCGCCTTCGACCATTGACGGGCGCCGGCTATGCCCCCAGGATTCACGTGCGGGGTGCGATCCGCAGGGGGAGGTCCCAGACATGCACATCCAGCTCCCGCGCCGCCCGACGCGTCGCGGTCTCGTTGCGCTGCCGCTCATCGGTCTGCTCTGGTTCGGCATGGCCGCTGCCCCGGTCGGCGCCGCCGGTTCGGAGGAGTACCGCGACTGTTCGAAGCTGGTCCTGGCACCGGATGCCGATCTCCATCGGTGCGACCTGTCCGACACCACGATCATCGGCCTCGACCTGCACGGCATCGACTTCTCCTGGTCGGACCTCTCACGCGTGAACGGCGGCTGCGACCCCGACCTGCCGCGCACGAACCTGGCCGGTGCACGCATCGCACGCGCGATCCTGGCGAACGCGAAGCTATGTGACGCGATCCTGACCGACGCCGACCTGCACGGGTCGGACTTCACCGGTGCGGCGCTCGAGGACGCGTCGCTGAACCGGGCGAACCTCTCGTGGGCGGATCTCAGCGGCGCGAACGCCGGCTTCGCGCCGTTCATCGACGCCAACCTCTCGAACGCCATCTGGCGGGACGGATTCGCGACCGGCGCCAGGTTCGACGGTGCCGACCTCCACCGGATCGACTTCCGCGGCACGGATCTGCGATCGACGAGATTCGTCGGCGCCGACCTGCGCTACGCGCGGCTCGGCGGCGTCGACTTCACCAACGCGGACCTGACCGGCGCAAATTGGCGGCGGTCGACCGGTCTGGCGACCGCGATCTTCTCGAACACGACCTGCCCGGACGGCACCAACAGCGACGTGAACGGCGGGACCTGCGTCGGCCACTGAGTGACGGCGGGTCGACGGCCTCGTCAGGCTCGGTCGAGCCGTTTCCTCGCGGCCGTCAGCGCGTCGGCCACGCGGGTCGGCGCCGTCCCTCCGATGACGTCGCAAGACGCGAGAGCGCCGTCCACCGACGCGGCCCCGCGCAGGGTGTCGCCGATCACCTCGTCCGCGGCGAGGGCCTTGGCACCCTCGTCGCCGCTCGCGCCCAGCGCGAGCCCGATCATCGAGTCGGGCACCTGATCGAGCTTCAGGCCGGCCTCTTCGGCCTGGGCCACCAGCGACCCGACCACGTGATGGGCGACACGGAACGGGATGCCGCGGCGGACCAGGGCGTCGGCGACGGCGGTCGCCGTGGTGTAGCCCTCGTCGGCGGCGGCGCGCATCCGCTCGCGGTCCACCGCGACCGTGTCGAGCAGCCCGGCCAGCACGCCGAGCGACGTCTCGTAGACCGCGACCGCGTCGAACAGCGGAGCCTTGTCCTCCTGGAGGTCGCGCTGGTACGCCAGCGGCAGGCCCTTGAGCAGCGTCAGCAGCCCGGCCTGTGCCCCGATCACCCGAGCGGCGCGGCCACGGACGAGCTCGGCCGGGTCCGGGTTCTTCTTGTTCGGCATGATCGACGAACCGGTCGAGAACGCATCGCTCACGCGGATGAACCCGAAGCGCGGGTTCGACCACCACGTGATCTCCTCGGCTAGCCGGCTCAGGTGGACCATGCCGAGCGCGATCGCCCCGACGGTCTCGACGACGAAATCCCGGTCGCTCACCGCATCCAACGAGTTGGCCGTGACCCCGCCGAACCCGAGCTCATCGGCCGTCGCCTCCCGATCGAGCGGGTAGCCGGCCCCGGCCAGCGCGCCGGAGCCGAGTGGAGAGACGTTGGCCCGCCGCCGCGCGTCGGACAAGCGGTCCCGGTCGCGCTCGGCCATCTCCACGTAGGCCAGCAGGTGATGGGCGAGCAGCACGGGCTGCGCCGGCTGGATGTGGGTCGTCCCGGGCAGGATCGCGGTCCCCTCGCGTTCGGCGAGGCCGACGAGCGACCGCTCGAAGTCGAGCAGCGCCTCATCGAGCCGGTCGATGGCCCGGCGCAGCCACAGGCGAAGGTCGGTCGCGACCTGGTCGTTGCGCGAGCGACCGGTATGGAGCTTTCCGGCGACCGAACCGATACGCTCGGCCAACGCGGCCTCCAGGTTGAGATGCACGTCCTCCAGGTCGGGATCCCACGCGAGCGTCCCGTCGGCGACCGCGCCGGCCAGTCCCTCGAGACCGCCGATCAGCTCATCGACCTCGTCAGCGGTCAGCAGCCCAGCACGCCCGAGGCCACGGACATGGGCGATCGAGCCGGCGATGTCATCGGCGGCCAGCTCCCGATCGAGGTCGATCGAGCGCGTGAACTCGGCCACCCGTGGGTCGCTTTCTTCGCCGAACCGCCCGCCCCAAAGCCGCATGAACCCCTCCTGCGTGTGGCGTCATGCTAGCGGCATGACCGACCCCCCTCCGTGGTGGCGGGACGCCGTCGTCTACCAGACCTACATCCGCAGCTTCGCAGACGCCGATGGGGACGGGATCGGCGACATCGCGGGCATGCGCTCGCGGCTGCCCTATATCCGCGACCTCGGCGTCGACGCGATCTGGGTGAACCCGTGGTTCGTCTCGCCGTTGGTCGACGGTGGCTACGACGTCGCCGATTATCGCGACATCGACCCACGGTTCGGGACTCTGGCCGACGCCGAGGCGTTCATCGACGAATCGCACGCCCTCGGCATCCGGGTCCTGCTCGACATCGTCCCGAACCACACGTCCGACGAGCACCCGTGGTTCCAGGCGGCGCTCGCCGCCGGCCCGGGCAGTCGCGAGCGCGATTTCTACGTGTTCCGCGACGGGCGGGGTCGTGATGGCGGCCGCCCGCCGACCGATTGGCCGAGTGTCTTCGGTGGCCCGGCGTGGACCAGGGTCGTCGAGCCGGACGGCCGGCCCGGCCAGTGGTACCTCCATCTCTTCGCGCCCGAGCAGCCCGACCTCGACTGGACGGAGCCGGAGGTCCGCGCCGAATTCGAGTCGATCCTGCGGTTCTGGTTCGATCGCGGCGCCGACGGTTTCCGCATCGACGTCGCCCACGGTCTCGTCAAGGACCCGGAGTTCCCCGATCTGCGCCGCGCGTCCGCGAGCTCCGCGGTCAAACCCGGGCCGTACTGGGATCAGGACGGCGTCCACGACGTCTATCGTGGCTGGCGGAACGTCGCCGACGAGTACGGCGATCGGTTGTTCGTCGCCGAGGTCTTCGTCTCGAGCGCCGAGCGCCTGGCCCGCTACCTCAGGCCCGATGAGCTCCATTCGGCGTTCGACTTTCATTTCCTGCAGGCGGGTTGGGACCCGATGAGGCTGCGCACCGTCATCGACGCCCAGCTCGAGGCGCTGACCCCGATCGGGGCACCCCCGACGTGGGTGCTCTCGAATCACGACGCGACGCGGCATGTGACACGGCTCGGCCGTCCCTCCGCAACGAAACCGAAGACCGTCGGGACCGCTCCCCCGGTCATCCCAGTCCGCGAGCCCGTGGATCTGGTGCTCGGACGGCGCCGCGCCCGCGCCGCGCTGCTGCTGATGCTGGCGCTGCCCGGCTGCGCGTACCTGTACCAGGGCGAGGAGCTCGGGCTGGAAGAGGTCGAGGACCTGCCTGAGGACCTGCTCCAGGACCCGACGTGGCATCGCTCCAGGCACACGGTCCGCGGGCGCGACGGCTGTCGTGTGCCGCTGCCCTGGTCGGGGACCGAGCCGCCCTTCGGGTTCGGTCCTGCCGGATCCAGGCCGTGGCTGCCTCAGCCCTCTGGCTGGGCTGAGCTGACGGCTGAGGCGCAGACCGGCGATCCGGATTCGTTCCTCGAGCTGTATCGAACCGCGCTGCGGCTCCGACATGAGCATCCCGGGTTCCGCGGTCCGGGCATGGCCTGGCTGCCGGCCCCCGCGTCCGTGCTTCGGTTCGACAGACCCGGCGGGCTTCAGGCGCTCGTCAACCTCGGATCGGCCCCCATCGACCTGCCGGCCGGCCGGCCGATCCTGCTCGCCAGCGAGCGGCTGCCCGATGGCGGGCTGCTTCCGCCGGACATGGCGGTCTGGCTGGGCTAGCCCGCGACCTGGGCAGGCGGGAGGCGCTCGATCGCGCCGCCCTCGCGCGGGAAGACCCACCAGCCCAGAGCCGCCGCGCCGAGCGACAGGAGCGTGCCCATCCCGAAGACGGCCGCGGGGCCGATCAGGTCGTACAGCACACCGCCCGCGATGTTGGCGATGATCGCGCCGATCCCGAAGCCGACGGTCTGATACAGCGCCTGTCCGGTGCCCTGCAGCTCCCGCGGCAGGAGGCGAGCGATCGTCAGGACCACCCCGACGACGACCCACGCGAACGCGAGCCCGGTGAACGCCCGGGTCGCGATGATGAGGACCGGCGTCGCGAGGACCGTCCACGACGCGGTCGCCGCCGCATAGATCAGGGCGCTCCCGACGAACATGCCGCGCAGGCCGATCCGTCGGGCGACCGCGGCGGCCACGAGCATCGCTGGGATCTCCGAGAGGGCCGAGACGCCGGCCGACAACGCCACATCCGACGGTGGGCTCCCGAGGTCGCCCAGCCGCAGCGGCAGGAACGTGAAGCCGCTGATGATCGCGATGTGCAGGAGCATCACCGCAACCAGGACGCCGGCAAGCCTGGGGGCGACACGGAAGGCCAGCCCGGCCGAACCGAACCGGCTGCCGTGATCCGCCTCCCCCGCCCCGCCCGCGACCGACAGGTCGGCCCGCCTGACGTCGGGCACGAAGCCGGCGGCGAGGGCCATGGCGAGGGCAAGTCCGATCGTCAGCACGAAGGCGAGCTGGTAGCCCACGACGTCGTACATGAACCCCGCCGCGATGGTGGACACGGCGAACGCCAGGCTCGTGAGCAACCGGACACGGGCGTAGCCGCGCCGATCGACGTGGTTGACGGTGAGGGCATCCGCGAGCGGCTGCCACGCCGATTCGAAGACCCAGTAGGCCATGAACAGGACGGCGATGACGATCGGCGGCCAGGCACCCAGCAGCGCACCCGTCGCCGCGGCGCCGCCGATCGCGCAGACCTGGAGCGTCCGCGACCGCCCGAGCCGGACGTCGGCGAGATGGCCCCAGGCAGGGACCGCCAGGGTGAACCCGACCGCGCCGATCGAGGCCACCAGCCCGATCTCCGCCGGCCCGAAGCCGCGGTCCGCGAGGATGACCGGGATGAACGGATACAGGACGCCGAGTGCCGCGCCAAGGGACAGGGCGAGCAGGCGCAGGGCGATCACCGGGAGATGGTAGCGCCCGTTGGCATACGGCAGTAGGCCAACACGCCGGCCGGACCGATACGCGACACTGGCGCGGCCATGACGACCCCAGCAGCAGATGGTGTGCCCGACCTCGCTCTCAGCGCGACCGGCCTCGGTCGGCGGTTCGATGACCGCTGGGCCGTCCGCGGCGTCGACCTCGCTGTCCGGCGCGGCGAGGTGCTCGGGCTGCTCGGACCGAACGGCGCCGGCAAGACCACGACGGTCCGCATGCTCACGGCCCTCATCCGACCCACGGAGGGGAGCGCGACCGTCGAGGGATTCGATGTCCGGGAGGCGCCCGACGAGGTCCGTGCCCGCGTCGGCATCCTGACCGAGACGCCGGGCCTGTACGACAAGCTGCCGGCGATCGCCAACCTCGACTTCTTCGGCCGGCTGTACAGCCTCGACCCGGGGGTGCGCGCGGAGCGGATCGAGCGCTACCTGCGCCTGTTCGGGTTGTGGGAACGGCGCGACGACGTCGCCGGCACGTTCAGCAAGGGCATGAAGCAGAAGCTCGCGATCGCGCGTGCCCTGCTCCACGATCCGTCGGTCGTGTTCCTGGACGAGCCGACCGCGGCGCTCGACCCCGAGGCGGCGTTCGTCGTGCGCGAGGCGATCGAGACGCTGCAGCGCGCCGGCCGGACCATCGTGCTCGCCACCCACAACCTCGATGAGGCGGATCGCCTGTGCGACCGCATCGCCTTCGTGCGTGGCGGGCTCGTGCGGGTCGATTTGCCGGCGGCCCTGCGCGGGGCCCTCGGCACCCACGGGCTGACGGTCCGGCTGGGCGCTCCCGCCTCGGGCGACCAGCTTGCCGCCGTCCGCGCGGTGGGCGGTGTGACGGCGGCGGATCCCGTCGACGGGGTGCTCCGGATCGGGGCCGACGACCCCGAGTCCATCGCGCCGGAGGTCGTCAGGGCGCTCGTTGCGAGCGGCGCGGACGTCGTCGAGCTACGCCCGGAGAGGACGTCGCTCGAGCGGATCTACTTCGAGGTGATGGGCGTCACGCCGGGCGCGGACGGCATCGACGATGTCGTGCGCGAGGACGGCCGCTGATGCGCGGCTCGATCGTGTGGAGCGTCCTCCGACGCGAGTGGTACGAGACCGTCCGCAACCGCCTGCTGATGTCGACCATCCTGTTGCCACCGGTCGCGCTGACCGTCGCGCCGATCGTGCTCGCGGCGGCCGTCGGCGAGGAGGCCTTGCCGCCCGAGCTTGCCAACCAGGTCATCGCCCAGAGGCCCGAGTGGGCGAGCTTCACGCCCGGCGAGCTTGCGGGCGCGTTCGCGGTCCAGCAGTTCCTCGTGTTCTTCCTGCTCATGCCGGCGTATATCCCGCTGTCGATCGCGACGTTCTCGATCATCGGCGAGAAGCTGGCCCGCTCGCTGGAGCCCGTGCTCGCCGCGCCCATCCGGACCTCGGAATTGCTGGCCGGCAAGGCGATCGCAGCGTTGGTTCCGGGCGTGCTCGCCGGCTGGGCCACGTACGCGATCTTCGTCGCCCTCGCGTCGCTCTTGTACGGGCCCGCGCTGTTCGGCGTCGTCACCGACCTGTCCTGGCTTGCCGGGGTCTTCCTGCTCGGACCCGCGGTCGGGCTGTCGTCGGTCGTGGCCGGGGTGATCGTGAGCGCGCGGGTGAACGACCCGCGCGTCGCCCAGCAGATCGGCGGCGTGGTGATCGTGCCCGTCATCGGCCTCGTGCTCGTCCAGGCGACCGGCACGCTCCTCGTCGGTCCGCTCGGCTACCTGGCGCTCTCGGCGGTGGTGCTGCTCATCTCGCTGGAGGGCCTGCGCGTCGGCGTGCGGTTGTTCGACCGCGAGGCGATCCTCACTCGATGGCGGTAGGACTCAGGCTCGATGCAACCGAAACGGCCACGCGTCGATTCTCGTAGGTGATGATGCCGCGATGACCGACCGCTCCTCGCAGATCGACTGGCTGATCTTCCTGCTGCTCGGGCTCTTCTGGGGGTCGAGCTACCTCTTCATCAAGCTCGCTGTCGACGACTTCGGGACGTTCACGCTCGTCGCGCTCCGCCTCATCGTGGGCGCCATCCTGCTGTGGCTAGTCATCCGCATCGCCGGCCAACGACTGCCGCGCGACCGGCGCCTCTACGGTCATCTCGTCGTCATGAGCATCATCAACATCACGATCCCGTTCCTGCTCATCACCTGGGCAGAACAGTCGGTGGAGTCGTCGTTGGCGGCCATCCTGACCTCACCCGTCCCGCTCTTCGCGATCGTGCTGTCGGCGATCTTTCTGCCGGACGAGCCGATGCGGGTCAACGGCCTGATCGGCCTGGTCGTCGGGTTCATCGGCGTCGTCATCATCACCAGCCGCGGGCTCACCGGTACGGGATCGTCGGTCGTCGGCCAGATCGCGCTGCTGGGGGCCGCCCTCAGCTACGCGGCCGGTGCGGTCTACTCGCGGCGCAACGTTCGCGGGGTCCCACCGATGATCCCGGCCGTGTTCCAGGTGACGTTCGCGGCCGTGATCGTGGGCGTCTGTGCGATCCTGCTCGAACGGCCGTGGGAGGCGCGCCCGGACGCTGTCGCGGTGTTCTCGATCCTATGGCTCGGCATCCTCGGCTCCGGCGTCGCGTACCTCATCCTGTTCCGGCTGTTCGCCCATTGGGGTGCGACGCGGACGACGCTCGTCGCCTACCTCTTGCCGATCGTCGGGATCGTGCTCGGCTACCTCGTCCTCCAGGAACCGGTCGATGCGCGGCTGCTCGTGGGCACCGCGCTGGTCATCGCCGGAGTCGCCCTCGTCAACAGCCGGTTCGGTCGACGACGGGTCTTCGGGCGGGCACCGGCCGCTCCCGCGTAGCCGCTCTTACGCCCCGCCCAGGGCGAGCAGCAACGCACCACCCACGATCAGGCACGAGGCGCCCACCCGCAACAGCGTGTCACCGCGGCTCGCCGCTTCACCCAGTCGCACGGATCCCCAGGCCGCGGCGAACACCGACGCCGATTCGCGCAGCGGCGCCACGCCCGACAACGGCGCGACGCTCAGTGCCCACAGGATCAGGAGGTACGCGACCAGCGTCAGCCAGCCACCGACGACCGCCCGTCCGATCTGGTCCCGACCACCGGCGAACACGTCACCACCGGAGACGACACGGTTCCAGATGACAAGCGCGAGCGACGCGGTCACCCACAGGATCGCCGCGTAGGGCACCGGGTCGATCAGCCGCGTCCCGATGCGGTCGACGGCCGTGTAAGCCGCGATCGTCACGCCGGTCGCGAGCGCGAACGCGATCGACGGGTCGAACGCGTGGTGGCCGCGGAGCGCCCGCCAGGGCTGCTGGAGGAGCAGGAAACCGGCGAACAGCGCCACGACCCCGAGCGAGCCGGCGACTCCGAGCCGCTCTCCCAGCAGCCCGACCCCGACCGCCACTGCGATCAGCGGCGCCGTGCCCCGAGCGATCGGATACACGACCGACAGGTCGCCACGCCTGTAGGCGGCCGACAACAGGACGAAGTAGCCGGCCTCGATGACGCCCGAGACGACGCCGAGTGCCACGCCCTCGATGGGCAACGCGGGCCGGCCGGCGATCCACCATGCGGCGATCCCGGCCGGCACGATCCCGAGCGACGCCGCCAGCATCCCGACCGTCGCCGCCCGCAACGGATCGCCGGCGGTCTTGAGCCGGACGTTCCAGGCGACGTGGAGCAGCGCGCTGACCGCGACCAGCGCGATGACGAACGGATCCACGCCGGGACCTTAGCGGCCGACGTCCCTGCGCTGCAGCCCCCAGGCGCCGACGAGCAGGCCACCGATGGCGAGGACCAGTGCGACGACGATGCCGACGACGTCATATGTGCCGACCATCGGCTGGCCGAGGTGCCTGTACAGCGACAGGTCGAGGATCGCATCGGGCAGGTCGAGCGCGGAGCCGAGTGTGTCGAGCACGAACGTGGCGATCACCACGGTCGCCGCGACCGGGGCCGCCAGCGACGAGCGGAAGAGCCCGCCGGCCGCGAAGCCGACACCAGTGAAGGCGGCGGCCGCCAACCCGAGGATCGCGGAGCCCGCCACCGGGGCGGTGATGTCGCCGCCCTGTGACCCGACGGCGGCGATCACGAACAGGCCGAGGACCATGACCATGATGCCGATCCCGGCGATCACCGCCAGGCCGCTCCGGAGCGCCCAACCGGCACGCGAGACGGGCGTCGAGAGGACCAGGTCCAGACGGCGCTCGTTCTCGTCGCTCGCCCAGGCGGCCAGGAATGTGGCGCCGGCCAGCCCGGCCATGAGCGAGGCGAAGGCAAAGAACGCCAGCTGCAGGATGCCCGACGGCTGACTCAGGTCGATGTCCGGGTAGATGATCCGGATGTAGTCCGTCAGCCCGGGTGTCTGGGCGAGCACGTCGGTCAAGGCGGGCGCCGACGACGCGATCAGCCCGGCGTACACGCCGACGCCGCCACCCCAGCCGAGCGCGGCTGGAGCGAGATCCGCGAGCAACCGGGCGAACGGACCGCTCGTCCCGCGCGGGAGACCCGGGATCCGCAACCAGCGCAGCGGTGCGACGGCGCCGAGATCGCGCCGCTCGAACACGGCGACGCCGATGGTCAGCAGGGCCACCACCACGGCCGCGAGAAGACCGACCGACGGCCAGTCGGTGACACCGGCGATCGGGCGGTGACCGGACGTCCAGGCGTACCAGGAGACCGGGCCGATCGCCTCGAGCGTCGGCGACAGCGTCGAGTACGAGGACACCAGGTACATCCCGAACAGGGCGATCAGCCCGACGCCGACTGCCTTCGACCGTCCGACCAGCGGGGCGACCGCGAACGCGATCGAACCCGACGCGAGCATCAGCAGGCCGTAGAGCGTCACCTGGCTGAGCGCCGCGTCGAACGGGATCTCGTCGCCGGGCAGCGTCGCGAAGACGCGACCGGCGAGGGACAGGAAGACGGCGGCGATCAGCATCGCGACGACCAGTGCGATCACGTGGCCGGCGATCTTCTGGAGCGCGATCGATCGGCGGCTGTGGGGGGTCGAGACCAGCAGGTCGAGGCTGCCCTTGGCAGCCTCACCGGCGAGCGTGCCCGACAGCGCGATCACCGACCACAGCCCGAGCAGGACCGGCAACACGTTGCCGACGCGCCAGGAGATGAAGCCCCCAAGGGTCTCGATATTGATCGCCTCGCCGAGCAGACCCCGGAAGACGGCCGGCAGCACCGTCATCGATCTGACCAGCAGCTGGCGCTCCTCGAGGGTGTCGAACTCGGCGGCGATGGGCGCGGCCGTCGCGAGCATGAACAGGCCGCCCATGAAGCCGACGACGAGCGCGGCGCGCCGGCTGTCGCGGAGGGTCTTGGCGAAGATCGACGCCAGGCCGATGACCCGCGACCAGGGGCGCGGCCGGACCAGGATGGCGGTGCTAGCGGCCATCGGGACCGGCTCCTGCGGGGACCGCGCTCTCGTGGGCGCCGTACTGGGCGAGGAAGACGTCCTCGAGATTCGGCTCGCGGCTGACGACGTCGACCAGGCCATGTGGGGCAGCCGCGGCGATGACCTGGCCGATCGGACCGTTCACCCGCATGCGAACGACATCGCCGTCCGCCTCGACGTCGCTGACACCCTCGAGCGAGGAGAACACCCCGGCCGAGACGGGGTGCGAGAACGTCAGCTCGACGTGGTGGAATGCCAGCCGACGGATGGTCTCGATCCGGTCGACCTGGACGAGACGGCCCTCGCGGATGATGGCGACGCGGTCGCAGGTGCGGTCGACCTCGTCGATGATGTGCGAGCTGAGGAACACGCTTCGACCCTCGGCCTTGGCCTCGCGCACGATCTCGAAGAACGACTGCTGGATAAGTGGGTCGAGGCCGGCGGTCGGCTCGTCGAGGATCAAGAGGTCGGGCTTGTGCTGCAGCGCGACGACCAGACCGACCTTCTGCTTGTTCCCCTTCGAGTACTCCTTGTAGCGCCGGCTCGGATCGAGATCGAGACGCTCTACGAGCTCGGCGACGTAGCCCCCGTCGACACCGCCGCGCAGGTTGGCGAAGTAGGTGATCGTGTCGGCGCCGGTGAGCCGGTCGTACAGGTCGAATTCACCGGGCAGGTAGCCGACACGTCGATGGATCGCGACGGGATCCGTGGTGGTCTCGATGCCAAAGACCTCGGCGCGTCCCGCGCTGGGCCGGATGAGGTCGAGCAGGACGCGCATGGTCGTGGTCTTGCCGGCGCCGTTCGGCCCGAGGAAGCCGAAGATCTCGCCGGCTTCGACGTCGAGGTCGACCTCGGTGATCCCCCGGTGGATCCCGTAGGTCTTGGTGAGCTTTTCCGTGTGGATGACCGAGGTCATGCTGGTTCCTTCCTGCCGGGTGGTTCGGCACGGTCGCGGAGGAAGCGGCCCACGACGGTGGGGACCTCCTGCTCCACGAAGGCGAAGACGTCGCGCAGTTCTTCGAGCCGGCGGCGCGACTCCGGCGGGCGGTCGGCGATCGCATCGAGCCCGTGCTCCGCGATCTCGCGGAACTGGCGGTAGATGCGGCCGGCGTTGGCGAGGAATGAGTCAAGGGCTTCGGGCGGGGCGCTGAAGTACTCGCGTCGATCCCCTCGTCGCGTGGTCCGCCGGATCATCCCGGCGGTCGTCAGCATCCGAGCCGTCCCGCTGATCGCTCCGCGGCTCGCCTGCAGCGCCTCGGCCAGGTCGGCCGCGGTCTGTTCGGGCGGTTCGCAGATGAGCAGCCAGCCCCACATGCGGCCGGCCATCGGCGTCATGCCATAGGTGGCCAGGGCCTGGCCCATCTCTTCGACGAACGCGCTCTCGCCTTCGTTCATGCGGGGATCGTCGCCTATTCACAACCTTCAGTCAATACTGAACGTTGTGAATCGAGCGGTTGTTGAGGGGTTGCGTGGGTGGTGTCCGCAGCGTGCGCCGGAATTCCAGCGTCGGACGCCGCATCGCCCGCAGTCACTTGCATCTCGTGCAAGCACGAGGCCATTTCGGATCGCTGTGCTCGATTCTCACGTCAGATGCTCGATCTGTATGCGCGCACTGGGCCAGGATGTCGATCGCTTGCATCCGATGCGTTAAACGCGTCGTCGATGGACGGACCGCGGTCGTCCTGGGTGAGATCGGTTGCATCTGTCGCAAGCGGGCACCAGGGACCTGCGTGAGATGCAGCGACGGTCACCGAGGGCCTCGCGATTCGACCGTTTTCCTGCTCCTGGCGCAGACATCGGGCGGAGCGCGCCCCTGAAACGGCGATTCCCGGCCGAATCGCTGCGCCGCGCGCAGGGGTGCGTCGTGGCGCCGACGGTACGCGCGTCTGACGCAGGACGAACCAGGGATATGCGTCAGACGCAGGACGAACCGCTTCGGGCGCCCCGCCGCCCCTCAGTCCCAGCCCGGCGCGTGTCTGACGCCGGTCCCCTCCCCGATGAACGGCAACCGCCGGCCGATCAACCCGACCGCGATCATCGTGGTGACCGGCACGGCCGCGACGATCCCGATGCTGCCGACGAGGGCACGCACGACCTCGACCGCCACGACCTCGCCGGACACGATCAGCAGCGGATCCTGGCGACCCGCCGCGAACAGGACGATGAGCGGGAGCGACGCCCCCACATAGGCCAGTACCAGCGTGTTGACGGTCGCCGCGATGTGCGATCGACCCACGTTCATCGCCCGGGCCGCCAGCTGCAGACGTCGCGCACGCGGATCCGATTCGTAGAGCTCCTGGACCGTGGCCGCCTGCGTGACTGTCACGTCGTCGAGGACGCCGAGCGCCCCGAAGATCACCGCGGCCAGGATCAGGCCACCCAGATCGAGCGTCGTGCCGCCCATCGACACCAGGAACCCGGCCGATTCCGAGCCGCGCAGTGGGGTGAACCGCGACAGCGTGTCGAACAGGGACGCAAGCACCGCGACGAGGGTCAGCGAGATCGCGGTACCCATCGCCGCGGCGACCGTCTGGCGCCGGGCGCCCTCGGTCAGCAGGAACGTCGCGATCGTCACGCCGGTCGCCGCCAGGATCGCGACCCAGGCGGGGTTCCAGCCGGCGAGGATCAGGGGCACGACGAGCTTGACGATGACCGCGAGCGTGAGCGCGAGAGCGATCAATGACCGGACCCCGCGCCAGCCGCCGACCAGGGTCACCGCAAGAGCGAACAGCCCGAGCAGCATCGCCAGCGTGGGTACCCGGTATCGGTCGTTGATGGCGATGAAGCCCGCCTGCGGGTCGGTCGAGATGTTGACGATGACCTCGTCGCCGACGTCGAACTCGGGTCGCGCCTCGAGCCCGCTCGGGCCCTGCAGGAAGCCCTCGACGATCTCGCCGCGCTGCGGTCCGTCCTCGACGCTGTCGAGGACCTCGATGCGCACATCCGGCGTGCCGGGGTCCGTCGTCGGGATGATCTCGACGATGCGGCCGTGGGCGAGCTGGACCGGCGGGAGGCCGGACGGGCGCGGCGCGATATCGGGGACGAGGACGAACAGGGCGACGACGATGGCGATACCCAGGCCGAGGGCCACGGCGTTGCGCCGCAGGCCCGTGAACGGGGCGTCGTCGGGGCCCGCGGCCCTCACCGACCTCGCGTCATGCGGCAGGCGAGGACTGCTCGGCCCGCTCGGCGCGCTCCTTCAGCGCCCGCAGGTGGGCCTCGACCCGTGTCTCCAACGAGCGCCGGCCGAGTCGAACGAGGATGTCGGTCCAGCGATCGATCGGCTCGAACGTGGCGCCATGGATCACCCGCGTCCCGCCGGCGATCGGCTCGAGTCGCCACGACCACTCGCTCTCGAAGCCGGAGCCGGTGACGCGGAGGCGAAAGATCGATTCGGGCCGAGCCTCGAGGCTCTCGACGCGGGCCGCCTCACGGAGGAGGCCGAGTCGCGTCCGCGCGGTCCGTGTCGCCGCGGCCGCCGGCCACGATGGCGCTGCCGGTCCCAGTCGTAACTCCGGGAAGAGCGTCGTCGATGCCGACGGGTCGTGGAGCGATGCCCACACCACGCGTGGCGACGCCTGAACGAAGACGCGGCGCTCCACCAGTCGGCCACCACGTAGGTGGTCGCCGGCACGGCGGTAGCCGACCTCGGGGTCAGGACGGACGGCCATCGGAATCAGACGCCGATCGGGTGCCAGACCGTCTTCATCTCGAGGAAGGCGGCGATCCATTCGGGACGTTCGGCGGCACGGTCATCGAGCCAGTCGAAGCGCGCCTCGTTCATGGTCGAGGCGCGTCGCGACAGGCGCTTGATGTCGTCGGCGGCGAGCTGCTCGGTCTCGAGTCGCATGTCGTCCGGCACGCCCCACGTGTCGAGCGCGTCGACGTCGACGTGACCGGCCAGCACCGGCACGAGCTCCTTCCGGCGGCCGGTCAGGATGTTCACGACACCGCCGGGGACATCCGATGTGGCGAGCACCTCGCTCAGCGTGATGGCCGGCAGGGGGCGGGTCTCGGACGTCAGCAGCACGACCGCATTGCCCGACACCAGCGGCGGCGCGAGGCGGCTGACGAGTCCCAGCAAGGACGACGTCTCCGGCGCGACGACACCGACGACGCCGGTCGGTTCCGGGATCGTGAAGTTGAAGTAGGGCGCGGCGACCGGGTTGGCCGAGCCCAGGATCTGGGTGATCTTGTCGGCCCAGCCGGCGTACCAGACCCAGCGATCGATCGCGCGATCGACGACTTCGGTGGCGCGCGCGTCCCGCAGTCCCTCGGCCGCGGCGACCTCGGCGACGAACTGGTCGCGCCGGCCCTCCATCAGCTCGGCCACGCGATACAGGACCTGGCCGCGGTTCATGGCCGTCTTCCCCGCCCAGCCGGGGAAGGCAGTCCGCGCGGCACGAACGGCGTCGCGGACGTCCTTGCGGGACGAGCGGACGGCATTCGCGAGCGGCGTCCCGTCGGCCCCCGAGACGAGGTACGAGCGCCCGCTCTCACTGCGCGGGAACGCCCCGCCGATGTACAGCTTGTACGTCTTGCGCACGCCGATCCGCGGTCCCGCGCCGTTGCCGGACGCGCCGCCCCGCGACGTTCCGTTGCGCGACGCGCCGTTGCGGCCGGGGGACATCAGCGGTCCTCGAGGCGTACGTAGGCGTGTAGGCCGTGCATGCCGCCCTCACGACCGAAGCCCGATTCCTTGTAGCCGCCGAACGGCGATGTCGGGTCGAACTTGTTGAACGTGTTCGCCCACACGACGCCTGCCTGCATCCGCGACACCATCTCCAGGATGCGCGAGCCCTTGTCGGTCCACACGCCCGCGGAGAGGCCATACGGCGTGTTGTTCGCCTTCTCGACGGCTTCGTCGGGCGTCCGGAACGTCAGGACTGACAGGACCGGTCCGAAGATCTCCTCGCGCGCGATCCGGTGGCTCTGTGCCACGTTGGTGAACAGGGTCGGGCGGAAGAAGTAACCGCGCTCGGGCAGGTCGCACGCGGGCTGGTACAGCTCGGCCCCCTCGGAGACGCCGGACGCGACGAGCTCGGTGATCTTCTCGAGCTGCGCCTTCGAGTTGATCGCGCCGACGTCGGTGTTCTTGTCGAGCGGGTCGCCGACGCGGATCGTCGACAGCCGGTCCTTGAGCTTGTCGACCAGCGTGTCGGCGATCGATTCCTGCGCGAGCAGCCGCGACCCGGCGCAGCAGACCTCGCCCTGGTTGAAGTAGATGCCGTTGACGATGCCCTCGACGGCCTGGTCGAGCGGCGCGTCGTCGAACACGATGTTGGCGGCCTTCCCGCCAAGCTCGAGCGTGAGCGCCTTGTCCGTGCCGGCGACCCCGCGTCCGATCTTCTTGCCGATCTCCGTCGAACCGGTGAAGGCCACCTTGTCCACGTCGGGATGCGTGGCGAGGTGCATCCCGATCTCGCCGGGTCCCGTGATGATGTTGACCGTGCCGGGTGGCAGGTCGGCCTGGAGGCAGACGTCGGCGAACAGCATCGCCGAGAGCGGCGTCGTCGACGCCGGCTTCAGCACGACGGTGTTGCCCGCGGCCAGCGCCGGCGCGATCTTCCACGCGAGCATGAGCAGGGGGAAGTTCCACGGGATGATCTGGGCGGCGACCCCGAGCGGCTTCGCCACCCGGCCGGGGAACGCGTAGTCGAGCTTGTCGGCCCAGCCCGCGTAGTACCAGAAATGGTTCGCGGCGAGCGGCACATCGACGTCGCGGCTCTCCTTGATCGGCTTGCCGGAGTCCATCGACTCGAGCACGGCGAACTCGCGGGAGCGCTCCTGGAGGATCCGCGAGATCCGGAACAGGTACTTCGCTCGCTCCCGGCCCGACAGCTGGCCCCACGACCGGCGCTGGGCGCGGCGGGCGGCACGGACCGCCTTGTCGACATCGACCGCGCTCGCGCGGGCGACTTCGGCGAGGGGCCCCTCGGTCGAGGGGTCGATCGAGACGAAGGTCTCGCCGCCGGCGGCCGGCACCGACCGGCCGTTGATGAACAGGCCGTAACGCTCCTTGAGCGTGACGATGTCGCGCGCCTCGGGAGCCGGCGCGTAGTCCCACGGGATCGCCTGCCCGTCGCCGAAGCCCCAGCTGTTCGGGCGCTGGTCGGCTGCGGGAACGACGCTCGTGCTGCTGCGCTCGGCCATGCTCGGCATTATGTCACCGCCTGCGGGACGCCCCTTCAGCAGTCGTAGGGCGCCAGCGGGTATACGCGCTCGCAGTAGCGGACGTGGACGTGGTCGTCGTGGCCACGGTGCCAGCGCGTCAATCCCTCGCGAATGAGCACCGGATCGTTGAAATAGATGAGCTTGATGTGACCGGGGGCGACCGCGCGGATGGCCTTGACGAGGGCGCGGGTCGCCGCACGGTCGTAGGCCGCGGACCGATAGTTCACGCCCCAGCGACACTGGTTTTCGTCGCGCCGCATCGGGCGCACGTCCACGTCGAGGCCGCGGTCGTGGCTCTCGTGACCCGGGATGTCGCCTCCATGCTCGAAGCCGATATCGCCGATCGCGACGCGACCGTGGCCCGCCAGGACGACGGGGACCGCGGCGGCCTCGATCTGGCCGATCGCCGCGCCCGTCCCCCAATCGGCGAGACCGTTGCCGGCCTGGTAGTCGCACACCCAACGGCCGAACGACGGCCGCTCGAAGTGGCCGATCAGGTATCGCCACGTCGTCGCCTCGACAACTCCGCTGATGGACAGGCCAGCATGGCGTTGAAAGGACCGCACCGCGTACGCCGTCGCGTCGCCGAAGACCCCGTCGACGGCAAGCGTCGTTCGCCGCTTCTCGTTGAGCTGTCGCTGGAGGACCGCAACGGCCTCCCCGGTGTCACCGGGCTGGAGGCCGACCAGGAAGCGTGCCCAGGTCGGGCCGTTGACCATGCCGGTGACCGGGAGACCCTGGGCGACCTGGAAGGCGTGGACGGCCGCCACCGTCGGCGCGTCGTAGATGCCCGTGATTCGCAGGTCGGTCGTGCCGTGGTGGCGCAGGAAGCCCTGGATGGCCCGGACGTCGGACCCGCGGTTGCCGGCACTCTGGTGTGGGTAGCTCGGGACCGCCGCCGAAGCGGTCACGGCGCCCGCTAGCGTCAGGACCGCCACGGACAGCGCGATCAGGGGGAGGCGAACGCGATGGGACATGGCCGTCAGGCTACAGGCCAGCCTCCGTCGCCCGCACCCACCCGAACGGCCTAGTAAGTCAGCTCCGATGCAGTCGGTGGATCCGCACCTGGGCGGGTGCACGTCAAGCTCGCGACGCGAGCGGCGAATAGGGTGGCCTCAAGGAGGGCGTCCGTGTCGACGAGGTCCGCCCGGCCCCGACCGGCCCCGATCCATGCCGCCAGGAAGCCGCCGCCGAGCGCATCGCCGGCACCGACGGTGTCCACCACATCGACGCGCGGCGGTTCGACGGTCTGCGTCGCTCCAGCGGTCACGACGCGGACGGGCCGCGGGCCGTCCGTCAGGAGCACCACGCGGGGCCCCGCTGCGACAAGCCGCGTGGCGGTGTTGAGCGGCTCCTGACCCGGCCCAAGGAAGAGCAGGTCGTCGACGCTGCCTTTCACGATGTCGACGCGGCCCAGGAGTCGATCGATCCGGGCGACCCACGCAGCCCGGTCGGGCGTGGCGGCGGGCCGGGCGTTCAGATCGGCCATGACGAGCGTCTCGGGTGGCATCCGTCCGACGACCGTCTCCGCTGTCGTCCCGATCGGTTCGAGGACGAGCCCGAGGGTGCCGACGTGGAGTGCCGCCGGACCCTGGATCGCATCGAGGGCGTCCACGCCGAGACCCGGTGCCGACGTCCCCGCGAGGTAGAACCGGTAGCCTGCCTCGCCCGTCGTGCTCGATTCGACGACGGCGAGCGTGGTCGGGTCGTCGGTCTCGACGACGAGCCCGAGATCGACCCCGTCGCTCGCGAGTCGGTCACGCAGGCGGCGCCCGAACGCGTCGGTCGACAGCCGGCCGGCGAAAGCGACCCGCCGGCCGAGCCGGGCGATCGTGCGAGCCGTGTTGAAGGGTCCCCCGCCGGCGGTCGCGTCGATGCGGCCGTCCGGGCGCACCAGCAGGTCGATCAGGGCCTCGCCGATGACGACGATCACGCCGGGCATCGTAGTCTGCGCCGTGATGGACCGACTGTCGGGAGCGGTGGAGCTGCTCGACGGACCGCTCGACGACCGGCGCGCCCTCGTCGGGAACCTGCGCGACCTCGCCCGGATCAATCGGCGGCTGGGCGGGATCCGGTTGACCGAGTCCGCGATCGCGGCGCTGGCGCCGGGCTCCTCGCCCCTCGACATCCTGGATATCGGCACCGGCGGGGCCGACATCCCGCTGGCGCTCATCGAACGTGGCCGGGCCGAAGGCCGCATCGTCCGGGTGACCGGCATCGACAGCCGCCCGGAGGTGCTCGCCGCGGCAGCCCTCGCCGACCCGCGGGTCACGGGGACCGGGGAGCTGGCACTCCACGTCGGCGACGGTCTCGCCCTGCCCTACGCCGACCGCGCCTTCGACATCGTGCACGCGTCATTGCTCGTCCACCACCTCGAGCCTGGGCCTGCCAGGACGTTGCTGGCGGAGATGGGCCGCGTCGCGCGGCTGGGTGTCGTGCTCAACGATGTCGTCCGCGGCCGGCGATCGTTGCTCGGGGCATGGCTGCTGACGCGCGTGCTCCGGAACCCGTTTACGCGCCACGATGCGCCGCTCTCGGTGCGCCGCGCATATACGGTCAGCGAGCTGACCGCGCTGCTCGCGACGGCGGGCCTCCGCGTCGAGCGCCGCTTCGACGGGTTCGCCGGCCACCGCGTCGCACTCGCGGCGCTCCGGAACGGACGGGAATGACGGCGGTCGTCGACGTCGCGATCGTCGGCGCCGGACCGGCCGGGACGACTCTGGCGGCCGCGCTCGCCGCTCGCGGGATCGAGGTGCTCGTCCTGGAGCAAGCGCCGGCCTGGCACTGGCGTGCCGGCGGGGTCTTCACGTCTCCCGCGGCCGTCCGGGCGCTAGAACGGGCGGGGCTGGGAGGGGCGACGGGGGACGGCCTCGCGCGCCCGATCCCCGCGATGCGCCTCGAGACCCGGGGTGGTGCCGTCGTCAGGCTGACGTACGGCGCTGATCGGGGCGGACCGACGGCGGTCGGGTTCGACCGGTCACGGCTCGATCTGTCGCTCGAGGCCATGGCCCGGGATCGGGGAGCGACGATCCGCCGAGGATCGCGCGTCGATGCCGTCACGCTGGACCCGGATGGTGGAGGATCCGTGCAGACCGGCAAGGAGTCGATCCGCGCCCAAATCGTGGTCGGCGCGGACGGCTCGGGCTCGGTCGTCGCTCGCGCAGCGGGTGTGGCGCGGCCAGCGCGGTTGCCACGGCGGATCGGGCTCACATGGCACGTCATGGACCCCCGGCAGTCGGGCGCTGATGCAGAGCGCGCAGGACCGGATGCGCGGCTCGCGGTGATCCGGGACGGCTACGTGGGGTTGGCGCCCGTGCCGGGTGGGCGACTCAACATCGGGATCGTGCTCGGACCGTCCTGGCACGGCGACCTGGCACGGGACGGCGCGGCGGATACGACCCGTCGCGCGCTCGCGATGGTCCCGCCAACCGCCGACGACCCGGTCGCCTGGGCGGATGCGACGCCGTGCGAACGGATCGCCGGCGCTGCCCCGCTCGGCGGCCGCGTGACACGACGATCCGGCCCGGGCTGGTTCCTGGTCGGGGATGCGGCGGGGTTCCTCGACCCGTTCACGGGGGAAGGCCTCCATCGCGCTCTCGTCTCGACCGAGCTCGCCGTCGCGGCCATCCGGGCGGCGCTCGGTCCCGGGGACACCGACGCCGATCGGGCGCGCGCCGCCGCTGCCGCGTACGACCGCGCGATGCGCCGCCGCTTCCACTCGAAGGACGCTGTGTCGTGGATCGTGCAGTCGTTCCTCGCACGGCCCCGCCTCTTCGAGTATGCGGCCCGCCGGCTCGCCGACCGACCGGATCTCCGTGCGACGATGGGTCTCGTGATGGGCGATCTCGTGCCGGCGTCCCGCGGTCTCGATCCGCGCTTCCTCGCCGCATTGCTCGCGCCATGAGCGAGGACCGGGTCCGGGTCGCGGCCTACGCCGTCGTGCGCGACGAGCAGGGCCGGGTGCTGCTCTGCCACATCAACCCGTCGGTCGGTGTCGGCGACATCTGGACCCTACCGGGCGGCGGCCTCGACTTCGGTGAGTCGCCGGCGCAGGCCGCCCTGCGCGAGCTCGAGGAGGAGACCGGGTTCGCCGGCGAGATCGACCGACTCCTCGACGTCGACGACCGGCTGTTCACGAGTGCCGACGGCGCCCAGCGGATGCACGCGATCCGCATCGTCTATGCGGTGCGGCTCGTCGGTGGCGAGCTGCGCGACGAACCGGACGGTTCGACCGACACGTGCCGCTGGGTCGATCCCGCGAAGGCGAAGCGGCTGCGCCTGGGCGAGCTCGCCCGTCACGCGGTCGAGCGACTGGCGACCGTCGATGCATAGCGACATCGCGATCGACATCGACGCCCCTGCACCGCTGGTCTTCGCGCTCGCACGGGATGTCGAACGCTGGGCGACGCTGCTGCCGCACTACGTCCGGTCCCGCGCACGCGATCGCGACGCCCGTGGCAGGCCGTTGGTCGAATTCGTCGCGCGTCGGCCGCTGATCCCGGTCCTCGGCCTCGGGCTGCCGGTCGCGTGGCGGTCCCGGACATGGAACGAGCCCGAGACGCTGCATCTGCGCTTCGAGCATATGGCCGGCGCGACTCGCGGCATGGACGTCACCTGGCGCATCGAGCCGCGCCGTGACGGCAACGGCTGCCGAGTGACGATCGAGCATGACTTCTCACCGCGCGTCCCGGGCTTCGCGAGGTTCGTGGACCGGGCCTTCACGCGACCGATCGCCGGCCGCACCCTGGCGACGTTCAAGGCACTGGCGGAGGCGGTCGCCGAGGTCCAGGAGTCCGACCCGCCTCAGCCGACGAAGCCAACGACATGAACGGTCGCCGCCGGGTCTGGATCACCGGCCTGGGCATCGTCACGCCGATCGGTACGGGAGTCGATGCGTTCCGCGACGGCCTCCGTCGAGCCGAATCCCCGGTCAAGCGCATCGACCGCTTCGACCCCTCCCCGTTCCGCAGCCAGGTCGCCGCCCAGGTCGACGACTTCGATCCGTTGCAGTGGATGCCAGCCAAGACCGCACGCCAGCTCGACCGGTTCAGCCAGTTCGGAATGGTCACGGGCAGGCTTGCGTTGGACGACGCAGGCCTGCGGCCCGGGGACGCCGGCGCTCCGGATCCCGAGCGCATCGGCATCTACCTCGGCTCGGCGCTGGGCGGCATCGCATTCGCCGAGGAGCAGCACGAGCGCTTCATGGAGAAGGGCATCCGCCAGGTGGCCCCGACGCTGGCGCTCGCGGTCTTCGGCGGCGCGGCACCCGCCAACCTCGGCATCGCCCTCGATGTCCGCGGACCGATCCTGTCGACGGCAAACTCATGCGCGTCCGGTGGCGTGGCACTGGGAGAGGCGCTCGGCGACCTGCGTGAGGGGCGGGTCGATGCCGCGATCGCGGGCGGCGCCGAGATCCCGCTCTCGCCCCTGGCCTTCGGGGCGTTCGACATCATCCGGGCGCTGTCGGCCGGTCACAACGACGACCCGAGCCACGCGGCGCGTCCGTTCGATGCGGGGCGCGATGGCTTCGTGATGGGCGAGGGCGCGGCGCTCCTCGTCCTCGAGGAGGCCGAGGGCGCCGAGCGTCGCGGCGCGACACCGTACGCGGAGCTGCTCGGCTATGGCGCAACGTCGGACGCGTATCACATGGTCCAGCCGCGGGCAGACGGCAGCGAGGCCGCGCGGGCGACCACGATCGCGCTCGACGACGCCGGTGTCGAACCCGGGGAGATCGACTACGTCAACGCCCACGCCTCGTCCACACCGATCGGCGACGTCGCGGAGGGCCGCGCGATCGCGATGGCGCTCGGCGAGCGCGCGGCAACCGTTCCGGTGAGCGGCACCAAGGCGCTGTACGGACATCCGCTCGGGGCGTCGGGGGCGATCGAGGCGGCAATCTGCGCGCTCGCGATCCGTGACGGTTGGGCGCCCGGGACGGTCAACCTGGTCGCGCCGGAACCCGAGCTGGACGACCTGTTGCCGGGATTGCTGCGAGCGGGACGTGCCGGCACTTATCGGCGGGTGCTGAGCACCTCGTTCGGGTTCGGCGGGCTGAATGCCGCGCTGGTGCTCGGCTCGGTCGACTGATCGATCGTCGCCGCGGATGGCGCCTGGGCCTCCACCTCGCCGCCGCCGGTCGAAGGACGCGCGACCCTCCGCCACCAGACGAGGGCGATCACGCCGGTGAGCAGCGACAGCGCGCCGCCGATCGCGATCGCCTCGAGGATGCCGATCGATGACGCGAGGACGCCCATGAGCAGGCCGCCGATCGGCATCGATGCCGAGAAGACCGTCGTGTAGACGCTCATCACCCGCCCGCGCAAGCCGTCCGGGACGGCAAGCTGGATCGTCGCATTGGCCGTGGCCGCCATCACGATGCCGCCCGCACCGACCGGGACCATCAACAGCAGGGACAGCGGGTACGACGTCGACGTGGCGAGCAGCAGCGAAGCGACGCCCAGGACGATCGCGCCGAGGGCGATGCGGATGGGGCGCGGCCTGCCGGACAGCACGAGCCCGATCGCCGCCGCCAACGCACCCAGCCCCGATGCCGCCATCAGGAAGCCGAACCCGGCGGCGTCGCTGCCGAGCGCGTCCTGGGCAAGCGGCGGGATCACGACCTGGAAGTTCATGCCGAAGGTGGCGGTCAGACCGACCGTGGTCACCGCCAACAGCACGATCGGTGTGTGGCGCACGAAGCGGAGGCCCTCGGCCAGGTTCTCCATCACTGCGCTCACGGATCGTGGGCGCGGGATGAGCTTCGGTCGATGGAGCTCGGTGTCGCGCATCACCCCCAACGACACGATGACCGCAAGGAAACTGAGGGCGTTGAGCGCGAAGGCCGTGGCCATGCCGAAGGCGCCGATCGTCAGACCGGCGACCGCGGGACCGATCACCCGGGCGCCGTTGAACATCGCCGAGTTGATGGCCACCGCATTGCCGACGTCCCGGACACCGACCATCTCGATCGCGAACGCCTGGCGGACGGGCATGTCCACGGCATTCGCACAGCCGAGGAGCAGGGCGAGGACGATGATCATCCAGACCTCGACGACCCCGGTCAGCGTCAACACGGTCAATGCGATGGCGAGCGCCATCATCACGACCTGGACGGCGAGCAGCGTCTGGCGCTTGGGCAGGACGTCCGCCAGCACCCCGGCGAACAGCCCAAGCACCATCACCGGCAGGAACTGCGCGCCGGCGACCACGCCGAGCCAGAACGGGTCATTTGTGAGCGTGAGGACGAGCCAGCCCTGGGCGACCTGCTGGACCCATGTGCCGATGAGCGAGATCGCCTGGCCGACGAAGAACAATCGGTAGTTCCGGTGCCAGAAGGCGGACGCGGCCTTGGATCGCGCCAGCCGGCGCGGTCGAAGCCCCGAGAAATCCGTCACGGTCGCGATTTCCGGTCGGGATGCGGCGGGGCTCCGCCATCGAGCTCGGCGAGATGTCCGTCCAGGTGTACGCGGCGGGCGCGGGCGGCCTCGATCATGGCGCCAAGGCGCTCGGCCTTCGATTCGAGGGTCTGGATCTGCCGTTCGACGCGCGACCGGGCATCCTCGAGGATCGCGCGCCGCTCCGCTGGGTCCTGCGTCGCGCGGAATCGCTCGCGATTTCGCTCCCGCGCGGCCTCGTCCTCGAGGAGCTGGCCGATCTGGGCCAGCGAGAAGCCCGCGTCGTCGCGAAGCTCCTTGATCGTCCGCAGCCGCTCCAGGTCCGACGCGTCATACAGTCGATAGGCGCCACCGGACCGTGCCGCGGGCTCGAGCAGCCCGACTTCCTCGTAGTAGCGGATCGCGCGGCTCGTCAGACCTGTTTCGGCGGCGACGTCCTGGATCTTGAGGAGCGCGGTCTCGTCGGGCGGCGCGGGCGTTGTCGTCTTCGTGGGCATCGTATGAACGTTACCACAACCTTAACGTTCACGTTAAGGTCAGGCGCTGCGGGCGTGGCACAGCAGTCACTCGAAGGACCGATCCGAAGACCACCCGGCCCGACCATCCACGGCTCGCACGCATCCCCGGTCCACCGGTGCCACACGACGGCCCGGCGACGAGGTCGCGCTGACGGGACCCGCGTACCATCGCGTGACCTGCGACGCCGACGCTCCATCGAGCAGGCGTGACGTGGGCGGGAGTGTCCAAGATGGCGCACAGGTCCATCGCCCGGACCGGAGCAATCTCGACTGCGCTGGCCATCCTTCTCGCGCTCGGGCTTGCCACCGAAACCCTCGCCGCAGTCGCGTGGTCGCCGCGATATCCGGTGCCCGCCGGCACGTTGTCCTTCCTCGCCAGGACCTATGGGCCTGGGGTCGGTTGGGAGCACGTGCTGCGTGCATCCGGAGGGTATCTGGCGACGAGCCGATCTGCCGACGGTCGGTCGTGGGCGACACCGGTTCGCCTAACCGGATTCGCCCGGGGCACCGTCGGGCTGGCAGCGTCCGGCCCCCGGCTCTACGCCGTCTGGGCGGTCCCCGAGTTCGTGGAACAAGAGATCGTCGCGACCTCGGTGTCCTTCCGCACGAGCCCGCGCCACGGCGCGCCGTCCACGTGGACTGCACGCAAGAGCCTCAGGTCTTGGGGATCGGCCATCGATGGCCTCCGAGTCGCTGCGATCGGCAGCCGGGTCGTGGTCGGGATCTCTGGCGGGGGCCTCGGGCCTGGGCAGGTCGCTCTGCTCATCAGTGACGATCACGGCACGACATGGACCGAGGTGAGCGCAGGCTCTGGGCGACTGGTGGGACTGGCGATCTCGTCGACCACGATCGCGGTCGCGATCGAAGGCGACTCGGGTACGACCATCTCGACGAGTTCGAACGATGGGGCAACCTGGTCGCCGGATATCGACTTGGCCGGCCATCCGCGCGTTTCGATGGCGGGAAGCTCCCGCGCCATCGCAGTGGCGTGGGCGGACGGTCCGGAACTTGGCCCGACAGGCGTTTTCATCCGGCTCTGGTCGGGAGCCTGGGGAGCGACCCGGACGGTCGCCCAATTCGACAGGACGACGGTCGGGATGGGCCAGGGTCCGGTCGTGTCGATCGCTGGATCCACAACGGTCGGCGTCGCGTGGTCGAGGGTCCGACCGGCCGCGGGCAGCTATGAAGATCTCATGTGGCGCGAATCGGCCGATGGTGGGGCGACGTGGCGACCGGCCGTCGTGCTCAAGTACGCCGTCCGGTCGGGCCCGGAATGGTCCAACGCCCCACTCGCAGTGGGCTGGGCTGCGACGCGTATCCGCTTCGTGCTGTTCCAGTCAGGCGGACCAGTGACGAAGACACGCTATCTCAGGGTCGGCACTGGAACCCCCTGACCCTGGCTGGCGCGTGTCCCTGGAACAGCCGGTGGATCCCCGCCGCCCGCAATCGACGAATCAGGTCGAGCAGTCGTCGGCCGTCGGAGCCTGAGCCCTAGCGGCACGTCCATGACCCTGGCGCCATGCCGGGGTCATCGCACACCCCGGCAGTGTGCCGGGGCTAGTCGATCGTGAAGTGATCCGGGTCCTGGTAGCGGCCGGTCCGCTGGAACTCGATCTGCATCAGCACGTCGTTGAGCAGCGACGACGCGCCGAACCGGAACCAGTCCGGGCTCATCCAGCGCGGACCTAGCGTCTCGTACAGGATGACCAGGTATTGGATCGCCTCTTTCGCGGTGCGGATGCCACCGGCCGGCTTCATGCCGACCTGGCGCCCGGTGGCTCGCTCGAAGTCGCGGATCGCCTCGAGCATCACCAACGTCACGGGCATCGTCGCGGCCGGCGTGACCTTGCCGGTCGACGTCTTGATGAAGTCGGCACCGGCGGCCATCGCCAGGATCGACGCCCGTCGGACGTTGTCGTACGTCTCGAGCTCGCCGGTCTCCAGGATCACCTTGAGGTGCGCCTCGCCGGAAGCCTCCTTGACCTCGACGATCTCCTCGAACACGGCCGCATAGTCGCCGGACAGGAACGCCCCGCGGTCGATGACCATGTCGATCTCGTCGGCGCCTGCCTCGACGGCGGCCCGCGTCTCGGCCAGCTTGATGTCACGGAACGTCTGACCGCTCGGGAACCCGGTCGCGACGCTGGCGACCTTGACGCCACTCCCCTTCAGCGTGTCCTTGGCCTCGGCGATCAGCGCCGGGTAGATGCAGATCGCCGCCACCGAGGGGATCGTCGGATCACCGGGCTTCGGATGCATCCCCTTGACGCAGAGCGCCCGGACCTTGCCCGGCGTGTCCTTTCCCTCGAGGGTGGTCAGATCCATCATCCGGATCGCGAGGTCGAGCGCCCACAGCTTCGACGCCTTCTTGATCGACCGCCGCTTGAGGGAATCCACACGCGCCTCGACGCCGACCTGGTCGACGGTGCTCACGCGTCCGAGGAGGCTTCCAAGCGGGTCGCCGATAGAGCGCGAGCGTCCGTCCCATGCACGGATCAGCTCGTCGGCGCGCTGACGAGCGAGCGTTACGGGTCGTTTTGTGGCGGTCATCGGACCGAGAGGATACCGCTATCGTCCCCGCACGCCAGTCCGCCACGCCAGTGGGCATCGAGAACGCTCGCCGCGGACATCGGGCGGCGGCATGCTGGTCTTCCCGTCACCAGGAAGTGCCGGAACCAACCCAGGACGATCCCGAGGTTCTCGACGCGGCGGCCGCTGGCCCTCGCGCGGCGCCGCCCGCTGGTCGGCCGGGTCTACCATCGACCCGGACGATGACCGACCAGCTCTCGCTCCCGCTCGATGCCACCGCCGATCGCCTGCCCGACCTCCCGGTGCTCCGGCCGATGCTGGCACGGCCGCTGTCGGACGCCTTCGACTCCGACCAGCACCTGTTCGAGCCGTGGTGGGGCGGGACGCGAGCCCTGATCTCGATCGGGCCGGGCGAGCGGGCCGGGGAGGGCGACGTGCGGGTCATCGATGCGGATGACGTCGATCGGACCGCGACACTCCCCGAGCTGGCCGGCACAGCCGTCCGCGTCGCCGCACGATCGGCGATCCTCGACGGCGAGCTGGTCGTGGTCGACGCCCATGGCCGCGCCGACACCGCTGCGCTCGAGCAGCGTCTGGAGGGCAGGGCCGGTCGGCCGGTCGCGTTCCTCGCTTTCGACCTCCTGCACCTCGACGGACGATCCCTGCTCGGTCAGCCGCTCGTCCGGCGCCGCGAGGCGCTCAAACGGATCCTCCGACCCGGCGACGAGGTCGTTTCGGTCCCGGCGATCGCGACCGAGGGACGTGCGCTGTTCGATGCGATCGTGGCCCAGGGCCTCGCCGGGATGATGGCCCGTCAGCGGCAGGGGCCGTACCTGCCCGGTCTCCGGAGTCGTCTGTGGCGCTTCATCCCGGCGGTCGCGGGCAGCGTGCCGGAGTCGGAGCTCGCAGACGCGCCGGAGGAGCCGACCTCGGCCACCGCGCCGGTCCTCGCGCTGCTCAGCCGTCTCCCGCTGGAAGACGACGCATGACGAGCTCGCGGCGCCCAGGCGCGGCGAGGCGCGCGCGGAGCCGCGGAGGTCAGCCGGCGCGCCGCGCGGCAGAAATGAAAGCGCGGATGCCCGGCCGTTGTCCGTACAGCAGGACGCCGGTCGCGTAGATCCGGACGGTGGCCACGGCGACGAGGGCGATGGTCGCCAGGAGGATGCCGACCGAGAGCGCGACCTCCCATGGCTTGACGTCGCTGACCATGAGCCGCGACAGCATCGCGAACGGGCTGAGGGGCGGGACGAATGACACGATGCGGCCGACCAGCCCGCCACCGCCGAGGAGGACCACCAATGCCGACAGGTAGCCGGTCATCGCGACGAGGCTGAGGGGGAGCGACAGGGTCTGGAGGTCATCCGGCCTGCTCACGAACGATCCCACCGCCGCGTAGATCAGCGCGAACAGCGCGAAGCCGAGCAGGAAAAACAGGCCGTACGCCGCGAGGAGGCCGATCGTCAGGCCACCGGTCGGTAGCCCGACCCCGGCGGCGCCGAGGATCGCGCGTGCGATCTCGTCCTGGAACGCGAGGACGAGCACGGCAGGGAGCGCGATCGCGACGTATTGGGTCAGCCCTGCCCCGCCGATGCCGAGGACCTTGCCGACCAGCAGCTGGCGCGGCGAGGCCGCGCTGATCATGAGCTCCATGACCCGGCTGCTCTTCTCGGTCGCGACGCCCGTGGCGACCCACATCCCGTAGATCAGGATCGTGATGAACATCAGGATGATGAAGACGGTCCCGAGGAAGCCCCGACTCGCGACGACCACGGCATCGACCGCGCGACCGTCCTCGATCGGCGCGATGAGCGATCTCTGCTCGAACTTCGGCGTCTGGAACGTCCCGAGCTCGGAGCCCGGGGGCAGGGAGCTCGTCCAGTCGATGATGCCGACGGACAGCGCGACGAACCCGGCCAGCTGCGCTTGGACGCTGTCGGCCGGGCCGTTCGTCCGGTACGTGACCCCGAGCTGCCGGTCCGGCAGGCGGGCGACTTCGATGATCGCGTCGATCCGACCTGCCGCGAGCTCGGCGAGCGCGAAGTCGCGATCGGCCTCGCGCACGATCTCGAATGGCGGGGTCCAGTCGGAGGCGTCGACACCCGGCGGCGGGATGTTCATGATCCCGTTCGCGGTCGCGATGGTGCCCGTCGCGAGCTCGTCGTCATCCGCGACGATCGCGATCCGGTCGACGGTGGAGCGGTCGAGATAACGGAGGCCGATCGGGGTGATCGCGACGCCCACCGCCAGCAACATCAGGATGACGGTCGAGATCCGATAGAGCCTGCTCCGGACCCGATCCACGTATTCCCGTCGAGCGACGATGAGGGCATTCGGCAAGAGGGGATCGTGGCGGGACATCAGGCCGCGTCCTCGGACAGGGCAGGCACGTCGTCCTCGTCGGGCGGTCGACCGACGAGCTCGACGAAGATCGCCTCGAGCGACGGCTCGGCGACCTCGAAGTGGCTGACCAGCGCGCCGCGTTGCAAGGCCGCGGCGAGCACCTCTCGTGGCTCGGTCCCGGGCCGCAGCTCGATCTCCGCGAAGCCGGCCCCGGGCCGTACGGCGGCAACCCCCTCGACCGATGTCAGCCAGGTCGGCAGGATCTCGCCCTCCACGCCCAGCCTGACGGTCCGCGCCCGCGATCCCCGCTTCAGGTTTGCGAGCGTGCCGCCAGCCACGAGCCGGCCATGGTCGATGATCGCCAGCGACTCGCACAGGGCCTCGGCCGCCTCCATCTGGTGGGTCGAGAAGACGATCGTCCGGCCCTGGTCGCGCAGCTCGACGAAGGCATCGCGCAGGAGCGAGAGGTTGACCGGGTCCAACCCGGTGAACGGCTCGTCCATGAGCAGGACGTCCGGGCCGTGCAGGATCGCGGCGATGAATTGGACCTTCTGCTGGTTGCCCTTGCTGAGCTCCTCGGCGCGGCGATCGGCGAGGTCGGGGATCCGGAAACGCTCGAGCCACACGTGGGCGTTCTTCCGCGCCTGGTCTGACGACTCGCCGTACAGCCTGGCGAAATAGACGAGCTGGTCGATGACGCTCAGGCGCGGGTACAGCCCGCGCTCCTCCGGGAGGTAACCGAACGTCCGCCTTGGGAGGTCGGCAGCGTGCGTGCCGCCCCAGCGGACCTCGCCCTCGTCCGCGTGGAGGATCCCGAGGCAGATGCGCATGGTCGTGGTCTTGCCGGCACCATTCGCCCCGAGGAAACCGAAGATCCGGCCGCGGGGCACGCTGAACGACAGTTCGTCGAGCGCGACGGTCTGGCCGAACCGCTTCGTGACGCGGTCGATGTCAAGGGTCATCGCGCCGGAGGATAGTCCCCACGGGCACGGTTCGCCGCTGGGCCGATGGTCCCGGTCCCGCACGCCGCTCGCTCGTCACGCGTGGTGCGACAATCCCCCGGTGACCCAGATCTCGAGCGGCCCGGCGACGACCCCGACCCGCATCCACGCGGACCGGGCTGCCGGCACGCTCGCGATCGACTGGGCCGACGGGCACGCCACGGTGTACGCATTCGAGCCGCTGCGCTGGCTGTGCCCCTGCGCGTATTGCCGCGGCGAGGCGGGCATGCCCGGCTGGCTCGACAGCGCCCCCACCCTGACACCGGAGCAGACGGCCCTGACGGACCTCCATCTCGTCGGCAACTACGCCGTCTCGCCGCATTGGGCCGACGGTCACAAGACGGGCTACTACCCGTTCCGACTGCTGCGCGATCGCTGTCCCTGCCCTGAGTGCACGAGCCGACGGGAGCTCGAGAGCCAGGGCGCCACGCCCACGCCGGCACCCGCCGGCACGCACGAGGACCACCGATGATCGTCGTCACGACCCCCTACCTCGCCGGCCATCGCATCGTGGACAGCAAAGGCATGGTGTTCGGACTCGTCGTCCGGAGTCGCGGGCTGGGGGGCAACATCATGGCCGGGCTCCGCTCACTCGGCGGCGGCGAGATCCACGAGTACACGAGCCTGCTGGAGGACACCCGTCGACAGGCGCTCGACCGGCTCGTCCGCAACGCCACGATGGTCGGTGCCAACGCGATCATCTCGATGCGCTTCGACTCCTCGGAGCTGTCGGGGACGATGTCCGAGATCGTCGCGTACGGCACGGCCGTCATCGTCCAACCCGACAAGTCGGCCAAGGCACCGACCGCGGTCGACTGATGGGCGCCGATCTGGCCCGCCTCCTGGTCCTCGGTCTCGGCCTCGTCCTCACGATCCTCGGCCTGTCATTGATCGGCACCCAGCGCGCCGAAGGGCTGTACACGCTGTTCATCGGGCTCGCCCTGATCGTCGCGGCGGCAATCGAACGGGTGCGCTATCGCTCGGCCGAGGCCGAACGGCAGGCGGCCGCGCCGGGCCCCGGCGGCGGCGAGCCGGCGGGCACGAGCCTCGACCCGCGATTCCGCCCCACAGAGGAGCGGTTCGAGGATCCGACGACGGGCGTGCGCATGCGGGTGTGGCTCGACCCAGTGGCCGGCGAACGTCGGTACGTGGCCGAGGAGTGACCCTTTCGGGCCATCGGGGGCGTTCATAGGGCCGTGCTATCCTCGCCGGCCAGCCCGAAACACAGGAGCCGCCCGCTCGACATGGCCGCCGTCGATCCCGGACCGCCTGCCCCGACCACGGTCGAGGCACGTCCACGACGGGCCGCCAAGCGGGATGCGCCCCAGCTCCCGTACCTCAACCGCGAGCTCTCCTGGATCGAGTTCAACGCGCGGGTCCTGTACGAGGCGCGTGACGCGCGCAATCCGCTCCTCGAGCGGGTGAAGTTCGCGGCGATCTTCGCCGGCAACCTTGATGAGTTCTTCCAGGTCCGCATCGCCGGCCTGCGCCAGCAGGTCGAGGCCGGCACGGTCACGCGGGCTCCCGACGGTCGCACGCCCGCCGAGCAGTTGGCGCATGCCCGTGAGCGCGTGCTCGAGCTCGTCGCGGAGCACTCGGCGATCTTCCTCGAGCTGCGCCAGAGCCTGGACGCGGAAGAGGTGTCGATCCTCGATTACGCCACCATCCCCGAGCATCATGAGGCGCTCCGCCAGCGATTCCTGGACGAGATCTTCCCGGTCCTGACGCCGCTCGCGGTCGATCCGGGCCATCCGTTCCCCTATATCTCGACGCTCAGCCTGTCGATCGCCGTGGGCTTGCGCGATCCGGAGACGAATGAGCGGGTGTTCGCCCGGGTGAAGGTGCCGCAGATCCTGCCGCGCCTCCTCGAGGTCGAGCCGAACAAGTTCATCCCGATCGACCAGGTCATCGAGGCCAACCTCGAGTTCCTGTTCACGGGCATGGAGGTCGTCGATTCGCACCTGTTCCGGGTCACCCGGAACGCCGACTTCACGGTGGAGGAGGACGAGGCCGACGACCTCCTCATGGCGATCGAGGAGGAGCTGCGTCGACGGCGGTTCGGCGAGGCGGTGCGCCTCGAGGTCGAGCGCACGATGCCGGCCGCGACCCGCAACCTGCTGCTGCGCGGTCTCGGCCTGGAAGCCGACGATTGCTACGAGATCACGGGCATGCTCGACCTCACGGCCCTGTACCGGATCGCCGACCTCGATCTGCCCGAGCTGCGCGCGGCGCCGTGGACGCCGGTCACCCCGCCGCGCCTCGTCCCGCCGGACGACGACGAGCCGGCGGACGTGTTCGCGGCCGTCCGGGCGGGCGACATCCTCGTGCACCACCCGTACGAATCCTTCGCCGCGAGCGTCGAGCGGTTCATCGCCCAGGCCGCCGACGACCCGGATGTCCTCACGATCAAGATGACGCTCTACCGGACGTCGGGCGACTCGCCGATCGTGCAGTCGCTCATCCGCGCGGCGGAGCGCGGCAAGCAGGTCGTGGTCCTCGTCGAGATCAAGGCGCGCTTCGACGAGGAGGCGAACATCATCTGGGCGCGCAAGCTTGAGCGCGCCGGAGCCCATGTCGTGTACGGCCTGGTCGGGCTCAAGACGCATTCGAAGACCGCGCTCGTCGTGCGGCGCGAGGGCTCCGGCCTGCGGCGCTACGTCCACATCGGCACCGGCAACTACAACCCGAAGACGGCGCGGCTCTACACCGACCTCGGCCTGCTGACGGCCCGGCCCGAGATCGGCGCGGACGTCACGGACCTGTTCAACGTCCTGACCGGGCTGTCGCGCCAGCGGACCTTCCGCCGCCTGCTGGTCGCGCCGCACAGCCTGCGCTCGGGGTTCCTCGCACTCGTCGAGCGGGAGGTAGCCCACGCGGCTGCCGGGCGACCCGCACGCATCACCCTGAAGCTCAACGCCATCGTCGACACCCCGGTGATCGAGGCGCTCTATCGCGCTGCCGGCGCAGGCGTCGACATCGACCTGATCGTGCGCGGCGCGTGCTCGCTCCAGCCGGGCATCCCGGGCATCTCCGAGCGGGTCCGGGTCCGCTCGATCATCGGCGAGTTCCTCGAGCATTCGCGGGTCTGGGGTTTCGCCAACGGCGGCAACCAGGAGTGGTACATCGGCTCGGCCGACCTCATGGATCGCAACCTCGATCGTCGGGTCGAGGCGGTCGTCCCCGTCGAGGACTCCGACGCCAAGGCGCGCATCGCCGAGATCATCGAGCTGATGCTCGCCGACGACCGGCGCTCGTGGCAGCTCCAGCCCGACGCCCGCTGGGTGCGCACCGAGACGCTCGAGGGCAAGACCGGGACCGTCGACACCTTCGAGACCCTCAAGGAGTGGGCGGTGATGTCCGGTCATGTCGCCTCGGCCCCGCGCCGGCCGGGCTCGGGCGCGGGTTCCCTGGATCCACGGGCGTGACGGAGATCGAGCTCAAGTACCGCGTCGGAGACCTTGCGGCTGCGGAGCGCCTGCTTGCTGCGGACCGTCTCGGCCCGTTCACCGGCGGCGCCGGCCGCGCACGATCCACCCAGCTCGAGGACCGTTACGTCGACACCGCCGATGGAGCCCTGGCACGTGCCGGGTTCGCGGTCCGCCTCCGTCAGACAGGCGGGGAGACCATCGTGTCGGTGAAGGGGCTGGCCCACGGCGAGGGGGCGAACGGTGCCATGCATCGGGACGAGCTGGAAGGCCCCGCGGATCGGGTCGCCCCACCGGTCGACTGGCCGGCATCGGATGCCAGGTCACTCGTCGTCGAACACGCCGGTGACGCGCCGCTCGTCGAGCGCGTCACGATCCGCCAGCTCCGGCGTAAGCGGCAGCTGCGCTCGGCCGCGACCCGTGTCGAGCTGAGCCTGGACGAGGTCGACGTCGTGGAGCGTGGCCGCGTCGTCGAGCGGTTCGTCGAGCTCGAAGCCGAGCTGACCAAGGGCGAGGAATCCGAGCTGGCGGCGCTCGGAGCCGCGATCGAATCGGAATCGGGACTGAAGCGCGCGCGAACGAGCAAGCTCGAGTCCGCTCTTGCCGCGATCAACGGCTCGGGCGATGGCGCAGGGGCGCCCTCAGCCGTCGCCCCGACAGCCAGACCGTCGCCATCGATCGCGACGACGAAAGGGCCCGCGCCCGCGGGGGAACCAGGTCCCGACGACATGCCCCGCCTCGTCGTCGGCAAGTCGCCTGGGGTCCTCGCCGAGGACCACATCGCCGAGGCCGGTCGCAAGGTCATGCGCTTCCACCTCGCGCGGATGCTGGATCGCGAGCCTGGCGTCCGGAGCGGCGTCGATATCGAGGACGTCCACAAGATGCGGGTGGCGACGCGTCGACAGCGCGCCGCCTGGCGCGTCTTCGGCGAGGCGTTCCGGAACGGTCGGACGAAGGCCTACCGGCAAGGGCTGCGCGGGATCGCCCGCCGGCTCGGCGCGGTCCGCGATCTCGACGTGCAGCTCGAGGCGACCGATCGCTACCGCGAGGACCTGCCGAAGGCGGAGCAGCGGGCGCTCGAGCCGCTGATCGCCGCCTGGCGCCAGCACCGCGACGACGCGCGGACACTGTTGACCCGCGATCTCGACTCGCCCCGCTACGGCCGTTTCATCGACGATTACCTCGACTTCGTCCGGACGGAGGGCGCCGCAGTCTCGCCGATCGGCGCCACACAGCCGCACCGTGTGCGCGACACGGCCCCGTCGCGGATCTGGTCCGCATACGAGCAGGTCCGCAGCTACGAGCCGGTCCTGCGCTGGGCGGACGTCCCCACCCTGCATGAGCTGCGGATCGCCGGGAAATGGCTGCGCTACTCACTGGAGTTCGTGGCGGAGCCCCTTGGCGACGACGCGCTGCCCCTGATCGCGAAGGTCACCGCCCTGCAGGATCATCTCGGGTTGATGAACGACGCGGACGTCAGCGCCTCGATGGCGCGCACGTTCCTGGTCGAGCATGCCGGGCAGCTGAGCCAGGCCGAGGGTGCCGCGATCGGCCGCTACCTGGTCGATCGCGAGCGCGAGGTGGCCCGACTCCGCCGATCGATCGGCGCGCCCTGGCGTGGCCTCGCCGGACCCAGCTTCCGGCGCTCGCTCGGTCGGGTGGTCGCGGGGCTCTAACCCAGCCGCCGGCTGAGCCACCGGGCGGAGCCTCAGTGGCGCCAGCCATGCGCGAGCTCAGGCAGGCGATCCCGCCACGCCCGACCGGCGTGGTCCGCGACGAGGATGGCACCCTCACGCAAGCTCGCCTCCGAGACGCGCACGCGATCGACGCCGTACCGGCGCATCAGTCCGTCGATGATCACCGCGCCGGCCGGCAGCAACGGCCCGCGCTTGGGGTTGATCCCGAACCGCGCTGTGACGTCCGCCGCCGGGGAGGCGGTCAGGGTGGCCAGGGCCTCGGCCACCCGGTCGCGCGTCAGGATCTCGTCCTTCGACCCGGCTGCGGTGACCTTCAGGAGGTTCGAGGCCGTGCCGCCCACGGCGACCAGGTCGGTGGGGTCCGCGTCGAGGGCGCCCGCGAGGATCTCCTCAGCCGCGGTCTGCATCGCCTGGATCGCGTCGATCTTGACTGGATCCGAGGTCGCGAATCGGGCGGTCAGACGGCGGGAGCCGAGTCGCAGGCCGGCGGCGCGCGGGACACCACCCGCCGTCACCGCACAGAATTCGGAGCTGCCGCCGCCGATGTCGACGACGAGCGTCTCGTGGGTGACCGGGCGCCCGGCGGTGACCCCGATGAGCGTGAGATACGCCTCTTCCTCGTGGGTCAGGACGTGGAGCGGGACACCGGTCGCCGCCTCGACCTCGGCCACGATGCGCATCCCATCGGCCGCGCGACGGATCGGCTCGGTGCCCATGAAGGTGATGGAGGCCGCGTCGAGGCCGCGCGCCGTCGAGGCGTAGCGCGTGAGCGCGCCGACCAGCTCTTCGCGAGCGGTGGCGCCGAGGTGGGCGTGGTCGTCGACGGCCGCGCCGAGACCGAGGAACACGGATTCATCCGTGAGCGGCCGGAGCTGGTGGCCGGCGATGACTGCGACGAGGAGATGGACCGAGTTGGAACCGAGGTCGACCGCTGCGCCGATGGGCGGTCGGGGTGTCACGCGCTCGGCTTGGGCTTCGTCGTGCGAGTCGATGCCGCGCGACGGCGTGTCGCGGGCTTGGATGCTGGTGTCGCCGCCGCGGAATTCGCGGCCGTGGGCTTGCTGGCGCGGGATGCCTTCGCGGTGGCGGGTTTGGTGGCGGGCTTCGCGGCCGCGGCCGTCGGCTTCCTGGCTCTGGCGGCCTTCGCTGGCGCCTTCGACGCCGACGCCTTTCTCGTCGTGCGGCCCCTGGCCGGCGTCGTCGAGGTTCGTGCACCGACCGCGCTGCTGGCGGCGTCCCGGATGGTCGCGACGATCGACGCCATCAGGGCGGCGGCGTCGGCCGCCTGCCGTTCGCGCTTGGCGAGCTCCTGCTGCAGCCTGGCCGACTGGCGGAGTCGCTTGGCTTCGGTGGCACGGGCTGCATCGAGCTGTCGGCCGAGCCTTTCGATCCGCCGGCGTGTTTGCTTGGGCACCTGCGCGGCAGCCGCCTGGGACGCAGCCACGATGTCGCTCACCGCGGCGATGACGTCGGCGGGAACCGAGGATCCCGTTCGCCCTTCGTCCGCCTTTGTGGCGGCTCCTCTTCGCTTGATGGCCATCCCTGCCTCCTGCTCATGCATGTCGAGTCTGTCGCGGCGGGAACGGTAGCATCCGAAGATCAACGCGGGCGATCGCCTCGGATCGTCACGCGATCTTGCGAACAGGACGTTAACGACCCGTCGACGGTCGGTTAGCGACTGTGCGCCATCGTCTCGCCATGTCGACGCCGTCGCTGCCATCGTGGGTCGCCATCGCGAACGGCGGGCCGGTCACGCACCTCACCGACGTGGTGGGCATGCGCACGATCCACGCCACCGCCGATCCCGTCGAGTTCGCCGAGATGCTGCGCTCGACCCGCCCGCGGATCGCGATCATCGGGACACCGCCGGCCGGTGCCGATGAGGTCGCCGCCGCGCTGCGCGAACGCCGCCGCCGGCCCGCGTTGCGGGTCGTCGTGGTCAGCCCGTCCGACGCGATCGCGGAGCGGCTCGAGGCCCTCAGGGCCGGCGCCGACGAAGCGCACCCCGACACCATCGATCCGCGCCGAGCTCGGCGCACGACTGACGCTCCTCGAGGAACGCACGCGTCCGCGGCACGATGCGGTGCTCGTCGTGACCGTCGACACCGAGCTCGACCTGGTCGCGCACGAAGTCCGTCGCGGCGGCTCACTGATCCATCTGCGGCCCAAGGAGTTCCAGCTCCTGGCCATGCTCGCGGCACATCCGGGGCGTGCGTACTCCCGCCGGCAACTGCTCGATCGCGTGTGGGGTCCGAACCATGATGGCGATCCGCGCACGGTCGACGTGCATATCCGCTGGCTGCGCAGCAAGATCGAGCCGCAGCCCGAGGCCCCGGCCCACCTCGTCACGGTCAGGGGTGTGGGCTATCGGCTGGATCCGCGACCCCGTTAACCATCCCTTAACCGCTCGAAAAGCGACCGTTGATGCCCCCCACCCATGGTCCACCTGTCAAACAGGGAGCACGTGTCCGGCACGACCGTGCCACACGCCTAGGTCGACTTGGAGGAACCATCGCGTGACGATCACGATCTCAAAGCGCACGGGCTCGCTGATCCTGGCGGCCGTGCTCCTGGTCAGTGCCTGCGCGAGGAGCGGCGGGTCGTCAGGGGCCCCGGCGACAGCGTCGGGAAGTGACGCACCGGCCAGCCTCGCACCCGCCAGCGCCGCCCCAGCGGGCGTCAGCGGTGCGATCACCGTGTCCGGTTCATCGACCGTCGAGCCGATCTCCACCGGGGTCGCAGAGCTACTCAAGGAATCGAACCCGGAGTTCAACTTCACGATCGAGGGCCCGGGTACTGGCGACGGCTTCAAGCGGTTCTGCGCGGGCGAGACCGACATCTCCGACGCGTCGCGCAAGATCAAGGCGGAAGGCGAGGCGGACGTGTGCGCCGCCGCCGGGATCGAGTACATCGAGCTGCAGATCGCCTACGACGGCATCACCGTGATGACCTCCCCTGACAACAGCGGTGTGGAATGCCTGTCCTTCGCCGACCTCTACGCGCTGGTAGGACCGGAATCCCAGGGCATCGCCACTTGGGATGCTGCCCAGCCGCTCGCCAGCGCGCTCGGCTCGACGATCACCTATCCGGCGACCAGCCTCGACATCACCGGTCCGGGTGAGGAGTCCGGCACCTTCGACTCCTTCGTTGAGCTCGTCATCGCAGGGATCGCCGGCGAGCGGGGCAAGGACGCCACGACCCGACCCGACTATGTCGCCAGCGCGAACGACCTCTCGATCATCTCGGGGATCACAGGCTCCGCGAGCTCCCTCGGCTGGGTCGGGTTCGCGTTCGCCGAGGAGAACGAGGACCAGATCAAGGAGATCGCGGTCTCCAAGGATCCCGGCGGGGACTGCATCTCGCCGACCGCCGAGACCATCGCCGACGGTTCGTACCCCATCTCCCGCTCGCTGTACATCTACGTGAACAAGGCAAAGGCGGCCTCGAACCCCGCCGTCCAGGCATACGTCGACTACTACCTCGCGGACGGGACGATCTCCACCGTCCTCCAGACTGTCCCGTACGTGAACCTGCCGGCCGACGTCCTGGCGGAGACGCGCTCGACCTGGGAGTCGAGCAGATAGCCAGCCCTCCTCCGGTCACGTCACACCCGTAGACTGGGCAGGGCGATGACGAACATGACTGGAAAGGCCCGATGACCGTCGCAGCCCCGAGCGGCAGCCGGCTGCGCGGCACGGTCAAGCGCCGCAGGAATGAGGGCATCGTCCGGGGCGTGCTTCTCCTGGCGTCGATCGTCTCCGTCCTCGTCAGTGCCGGGATCGTCCTCTCGCTGATCTTCGAGGCCGTCCAGTTCGTCACGAGCATCGAGCCTTCCAAGCTCCTGGCCGATGGCTGGTTCCCGCGACGGGGTCAGTTCTCGATCCCGACTGTGTTCGTTGGATCCCTGCTCGTGACCGTCATCGCCATCGCGGTCGCCGCACCGATCGGTCTCGCAAGCGCGATCTATCTCGCCGAGTACGCCTCAGCCCGGGTCCGCAAGTCGGTCAAGCCCATCCTGGAGATCCTGGCGGGGATCCCGAGCGTGGTCCTTGGCTTCTTTGCTCTCACCCTGATCAACCCCGGCATCGTGCGGGCGCTGTTCCCGGACGCCAAGGCCTCGACCCTGCTCGCCGCAGGGATCGGGGTCGGGATCCTCACGATCCCGCTGGTGGCGTCCGTCTCCGAGGATGCCATGCGGGCAGTGCCCCAGGCACTCCGCGAGGCGTCGTATGGCCTCGGCGCTCGACGGGTCTCGACCAGCCTTCGCGTCGTCGTCCCGGCCGCCGTCTCCGGCATCGTCGCGGCGCTCATCCTGGCCGCGTCGCGGGCCATCGGCGAGACCATGGTCGTCGCCCTCGCGGCCGGCGCGACGGCCGGTTCGCTGTTCACGCTTGATCCCCTTGGACCCGGTCAGACGCTCACGGGCGCGATGGCGTCCCTGGCGGCCGGGAGCGACAACGTGACCGGCGACAGCGCCGCCTTCCTCAGCCTGTTCTTCCTGGGCTTCCTGTTGTTCGCGATCACGCTGGGTCTCAACCTGATCGGCGACGTGTTCGTCCGACGGACACGGCAGCGGTACTGAGGCGGCGATGTCGACCCAGACCGTCGCGACGGCCGCGGTGACCCGCTCGCTGCGCGGCACGCGCACGGACATGGCCGGCTATGTGTTCACGGCGCTGTTGCTGTTCAGCCTCCTGTTCACGCTCGCCATCCTGGCCGTCCTCGTCGGGGACCAGTTGCAGCGGGGTCTGCCGGTGCTGCTGGAGCGCGGCACGGATGTCCTGACATCGCCCCTATCGAGTCGCCCGGACCGGGCCGGCGTGGCACAGGGCATCCTCGGCACCGCCATGCTCGCCGTCATCGTCAGCTTGCTGGCCTTCCCGATCGGCATCCTGACCGCGGTCTACCTCGAGGAGTACGCGCCGGCCAACGCCGTCACACGATTCATCGACGTCAACATCCGCAACCTCGCGGGCGTCCCCTCGGTCGTGTACGGGCTGCTGGGGCTGGCGATGTTCGTCTCGCTCTTCCAGCTGCTCGGCGTCGGCAACGGCCGGAACATCCTGTCGGGCGGCCTCACCTTGGCGGTCCTCGTCCTCCCCCTGGTCATCATCACCTCGGCCGAGGCGATCCGCGCCGTCCCGACCACCATCCGTGAAGCCGGCTATGGCATCGGAGCGTCTCGCTGGCAGGTCGTTCGGACGTTGATCATCCCCTCGGCCGCACCTGGGATCCTGACCGGGACGGTCCTCGCACTCTCGCGCGCCATGGGTGAGACCGCCCCCTTGATCCTCGCCGGCGCCGTCCTCGGCTCCTTCTCGACTGGTGGCAGCGTCGCGGACCTGTTCGGGGGTCCGTACACGGCGCTCCCGATCATCGTGTTCGACTGGGCGCGCAAGCCGCAGGAAGAGTTCCGCGCGCTGACGTCCGCGGCGATCCTGGTCCTGCTGGCCGTGACCATCCTGGCGAATGCCATCGCGATCTACCTGCGCAGCCGGTTCGACCGCCGATGGTGACCCAGGACCGAACTCCCGCCGACCGGCGGGAGGCAACCGGAGATACCATGCCCGCCACCACCCCTATGTCGGAAACGCGGCGCGATCTCGATCGCACGACCGATCCGGCCCGTTTGGAGCTCCCGTACGTGACCACCTCCGTCCGGCCTGCCGACGACGCCGCCATCCCGGCGAGTCACGTCGCGCCCGTCATCCGTCTCGACGGGGTGAGTTTCTACTACGGCGGGTTCCGAGCCGTGAAGGACATCACGATCCACATCCCCACCAACAGGATCACCGCGCTCATCGGCCCGTCCGGCTGCGGCAAGTCGACTCTGCTGCGCACGATCAACCGGATGAACGACCTGATCCCGGGGACGCGCGTGGAGGGCATGCTTCGGTTTCACGACGAGGACCTGTACGCCTCGTACGTCGACCCCGTCGAAGTCCGTCGCCGGATCGGGATGGTCTTCCAAAAGCCCAATCCGTTCCCGAAGTCGATCTACGACAACGTCGCGTTCGGCCCGCGGCTGACCGGGTTCAAGGGCGACCTCGATGGCCTCGTCGAGTCGAGCCTGCAGCGGGCCGTTCTGTGGGGCGACGTGAAAGACAAGCTGAAGCAGTCGGCCCTGTCGCTGTCGGGCGGCCAGCAACAGCGGCTGTGTATCGCCCGGGCGATCGCGACCGAGCCCGAGGTGATCCTTATGGACGAGCCGTGCTCGGCCCTCGACCCAAGGGCGACGCTCCAGATCGAGGAGTTGATGGCGCAACTCAAGGAGAACTACACGATCGTCATCGTGACCCACAACATGCAGCAGGCGGCACGTGCCTCGGATCGGACGGTATTCATGAACATGGCCGACGATCGCGCCGGCTACGTCGTCGAGCAGGACGACACGATCACGATCTTCACCAATCCCAGCAACCAGATGACCGAGGACTACGTCTCCGGTCGCTTCGGTTGAGGAGCGTGGACGGATGACGGGACCCGCGGAGCCGTCCGGCGTCGAGCGTGACGTGGATGCGCTGCTGCAGGCCGCAGAGGCGCAGCGCGGCGTCGGATCCGCCCACGCGCGGCGCGACGCACTCGACATGCAGGAGAACGAGATCAAGGACGCCGTCCTGCGCATGGGTGCGCTCGTTGAAGAGGCGATCCGTCGAGCGGCCCGCTCCCTCGTGGACCACGATGGGGATCTTGCCCTCGATGTGATCAAGGCCGATACCCGGATCAATGACGCCCAGCGCGAAGTGTCGCGGCTGATCAGCGTCACGATCGCCACCCAAAACCCGGTCGCCCGTGATCTGCGCTATCTCCTGACGCTCGACCACGTGACCTACGAGCTCGAGCGCATCGGGGACCACGCCGCCTCGCTGGCGAAGCAGGTCCGCAGGCTGGCACCTGAACCGCCATTGGCCGGGTACGTGAAGCTGCCGGAGATGGCCGAGCGCGCCGCCGTCCTGGTCCATGGGGTCCTGCGCGCACTGGTCGACGCCGACGCGGTCGCGGCACGTGAGGTCGCGGTGCTCGACGACGACATCGACCGGCTCTACCACGCGACCTTCGACGAGGTCGTCGACCTGATGCGGGCCGATCCGGCCAACGTGGAGCGGGGGACGCGGATCATCATCGCGTCGCACTACATCGAGCGGATCGGCGATCGCTCGACCAACATCGCCGAGGACATCGTCTATCTCGTCACCGGCGACGTCGAGGACCTCAACCCGTGAGCGACCGCGGGAGCGATCGGGCCGGAGAGCCCATACGCGTCTTGTTCGTCTGCACGGGGAACTCGGCACGGAGCATCATGGCCGAGACCCTCCTTCGCCACCACGGCGGAGGCCGGTTCGAGGTGTCCAGCGCCGGCACCGACCCGAGGGGCGTCAACCCGCTGACCCTGCGCGTGCTCGCCGATGCGGGCATCGACGCGGGCGGGGTTCGCTCGAAGTCGGTGACCGAGTACCTGGGCCAGGAGTTCGATTACGTCGTCACGGTGTGCGACGAGGCGCGCCAGGTCTGTCCTGTCTTTCCCGGTGTCCACGAGTCGCTCCATTGGGGCTACGAGGACCCGGCAGAGGCCAAGGGCACCGAGGAGGAGCGGCTGGCCGTGTTCCGACGGGTGTTCATCCAGATCGGTGAGCGCGTCCGCCAATTCGCGACTGTGACGAGCCGCGTGGCGCGGGAATCAGGGCAGCCCGCCTGATGCTCCTCGACCTGCTGCGGCATGCGGACGCAGGTGACCCCATGGCGTGGGACGGCCCCGACGCATCGCGGCCGCTCAGCGACAAGGGCAGGAAACAGGCCAAACGGCTGGGCGACCACCTCCGGGCGATCGGGTACGAGACCGAGGCGGTCGTCACGTCACCGAAGCTGCGCGCGGCCCAGACCGCCGAGATGGTGGCGGATCGGATCGATATGAGCGTGATCGAGGACGATCGCCTTTCAGGCTCCCTCGATCTCGAGACCGTCGAGGAGATCCTTCGTGGTGCCGGTGACCCGGAGCGGGCCATGCTGGTCGGTCACGATCCGGACTTCAGCGAGCTGCTGTCGGTGTTGTGCGCTGCCGCCGGTGTCGCGATGCGCAAGGGTGCGCTGGCGCGGATCGAGATCGATCGGCCGCCGCACGCCGGAGGCGGCACGCTGCGCTGGCTGCTTCCGCCCGACGCCCTGAAGGAACGCTGAGCCGCGTCCCTCAGGCGGTCGCGGGCGCGACCGGCAGCGGGCGACGACCGCGGCGCGCGACAAGATCGCCAGCCGGGATGAGGCCGCCGGGCAGCAGGTCGCGGGCGATGCCCGTCAGGCGCAGAGCGGCATCGGGGGCGAGGCGGTAGAAGATCCACTGCCCGCGTCGCTCGGAGGTCACGACACCGGCCTCACGCAGGACCCGCAGGTGGTGTGAGACGGTCGGCTGGCCGACGTCGCAGCAGCTCGTGAAGTCGCACGCGCAGGTCTCGGTCTCGGCGGCCAGCTGGCGGACGATCGCCAGGCGTGTCGGGTCGGCCAGGGCTGCGAGCAGCCGGACGTCGGGATCGAGCGGGGCGGTCTTCCTCGTTCGTGGCATGGCGGCAATATATCGGTGGATTTCGATATTGACAAGTATCGATATACGCAGCACCATATCGACACGCGTCGATACCGCCGCATGCGGCAGCCCCAAGGAGACCGTCATGACCGCTGAGTCCGTCACCGACGAGGTTCGTGCCCGATACGCAGACACGGCTCGCGCCCTCCTCCGACAGGGGGACGTCCCGTCCGATGTCGCGGGTGCGTGCTGCGGGCCGACGGGTGAGGCCGCCTGGGGTGACTCCCTGTACGACGCGGCCCAACGTGCCTCGCTCCCGGAGACCGCCGTCCTGGCCAGCCTCGGCTGCGGCAACCCCACGGCCGTCGCCGAGCTGCGTCCGGGCGAGGTCGTGCTCGATCTCGGGTCCGGCGGCGGCATCGACGTCCTGTTGTCGGCGGCGCGCGTCGGGCCGTCGGGCTTCGCCTACGGGCTCGACATGACCGACGAGATGCTCGAGCTCGCGCGGCGCAACGCGGCCGAGGCGGGTGCCACGAACGTCGAGTTCCGCAGGGGCCGCATCGAGTCGATCCCGCTCGGCGACGCGTCGGTCGACGTGGTCATCAGCAACTGCGTCGTCAACCTGTCCGCGGATAAGGCGGCGGTCCTCGCAGAGGTGGCCCGCGTCCTCCGTCCCGGCGGGCGGGTGGGCATCAGCGACGTCGTCGCGGACGACGCCCTGACTCCCGAGCAGCGCGCCGAGCGTGGGTCGTTCGTCGGTTGCATCGCCGGCGCGCTCTCCTTCGCGGAGTATCGCGCCGGCCTCGAGGCCGTCGGTCTCGCGGACATCTGGGTCACGCCGACCCACAGCGTCGGCGACGGGCTCCATGGCGCGATCGTCAAGGCGACCAAGCCCGAGGGCTGGACGCTTGCGTCGGTCCGCGGGGTCGATCTGCCACGTCCGACGACGGCCGGGCTGCCGGTCCTGGCCGACACGACCGCCTGTTGCGGAGGCGGCGGCTGCTGCTGAGTGGCCCCTTAGTCGCCGGCGACATCGGATAGGGCAGCGCGATCGGGTCGGTCGCGAGCCGGCTTCGGCCCTCCGGATCGAACCGGTCGAGCCCGAGATCCGCGACATCGATGATGTCGGTGGCACCGCGCAGCACGAGGTCGGCCGCGACTCGCGCCACGCCTGGTCCCCACATCATCCCGTGACCCGCCGCGGATGCGATCGTGACGCCACCGATCACCGAGCCGTCCGGTCGGATGGCCGGGCCAAGGATCGGCATGTGGTCCGGGGTGTAGTCGATGGTCGCCGCCCAGATCTTGCGTAGCCCGAGCTCGCGCGTGATCGGCACGTAGGCGGCCAGGCGCGCGCGACAGCGCTCGTACGCCGTCCAATCGACCTCGCGCGCCTCCCCCGGCAACTCGTCCGGATCGCTCCAACCGAACAGGAGGCCGCCCTCTTCCAGCCGCCAATACAGTCCGGCACCGATGTCGAACACCATCGGCATGCGATCGACCGCGAAGGCCTCGTGCGGCTGCAGGACCGCGACGGTGTGGCGCGCGGCGCCGACCGGGACCCGCAGCCCGGCCAACGCACCGACGGCGCGCAGCGTCGGCCCACCGGTCAGGAGCACGCGGTCGGTCTCGATCACGCCTGCGTCGGTCTCGACCCCGATGACATGCGACAGGTCGTCGCTCATGCGCAGCCCGATGAACGCAGTCCGCTCGCGCAACTCGACGCCGGCCCTCTGCATGGCCATCGAGTACGCATGGACGTTGCGCGGCGGGTCGATGTGGCCGTCGCCGTCCCGGTAGCTCCCGCCACGATGCCCGTCCGGTGACAGCGGGCCCACGACGGTCACGGCTTCCTCGGCCGACAGCCAGCGGACGTCCGTCAGCCCGGCGTCATGCTGCATCGCCACCCGCTCACGGCCCGCCCGCTCGTCCTCCTCGGTGACGGCCAGGATCAGGTAGCCGAGCTCGCGAAAACCGGAATCAGTGCCGTAGGCCGCGATCTGGCCCCGGTAGAAGTCGATCGACCAGCGTCCGAGCGCGACTGTGGCGGGCGTGCCGCCCTGGGCGCGGACGATGCCGGCGGCACGTGATGAGGCGCCCATGCCGGCGAGTCCGCGCTCGAGGACCACCACCCGGCCGACACCCTCGGCGGCCGCGAACACCGACGCCCAGCCGCCGACCGTTCCCGCCCCGATCACCACGAGATCCGCCCGATCCGTCATCGACCTCCTCCGGGTTCGCTCAGCCGTCGAGCGCGGCAGCCTCGACGCACGCGGCGATCACGCCGAGGCGCTGCAGTCGACCGTACGTCGTCCGGCGCCTGACCGTCCAGGCGGCGACATCGAGTCCCGCGGCGCGGGCCGCCGCGAGGGAACCATGCTCGATCGCGTGGAAGTCGACGGAGATCGCCTGACATCCGAGCTCGACCGCCCGCCTGATCGTGGACGCCGACATGTCCCACGCGTTGAGCCAGCGCGGCCAGCCCGGGGCGAGCCCACCGATCCGTTCGAGGGTCACGGGCTCGAAGGACGACAGGACCGCGTTGACCAGACCCGGGCCACGTCCGGAGGCCAGGATCTCCACCACCGTCCGGTCGTGCAGTCCCTTCAGGTCGACATTCACGGTCGCCCGATGCGGGACCGCATGAAGGGCGTCGGCAAGGGACGGGATGCCGATCTCCTCGAGCTCGCGGGCGCTGATCGCGTCCACGCGGTCCGGTCGCCCGTGCAGGCGTTGCAGGGTCTCGTCGTGGTAGAGGACCGGCACGCCGTCGGCCGAGAGGCGCACGTCGAACTCGACGCCATCGCAGCCGGGGATCGCCAGCGCGGCATCGAGCGCCGCGAGAGTGTTCTCGGAGGCGTGCCGCCAGTCGCCACGGTGCGCGAGTCGGAGCATCTGAGGGCTAGCCGATCTCGATGTGGGCCGACACGCCGAAATGGTCGCTCGGGTACAGGGTCGGGTCGTCGGGATCGGGCCGGTCGAAGACGAGGCGGGCTTCGGTCGACTGGACCGCGCCACGCAGCCAGATGTAGTCGAGGCAATCCGGCTCGCCGTCCGTATCCATCGCGGGCGCCTGCAGACCGGACGGCCAGGTCAGCACCGGCTCCTCGCCGTTGACCTCGGCGTATGCCGAGCGAAAGCCGGCCGCGACCATCCGGGCGTACGCGGGTTCGGCGGGATCGGCATTGAAGTCGCCCATGGCGATCGTGGCGTCGGTCTCGGGGCCGCTCGCCAGCCAGTCGATGAGCGCGGCGGCCTGCCCATCGCGTTCCGCTGCGTCTGGCACCGCGTGGTGGAGATGGGTCACCACGACGAGGAGAGTCGATCCATCCTGGGCGTCGATGACCGCCCGGTGGGCTGAGCGCTGGAACCCCAGGTCGATCCGCTCGACGTCGCGGGCCACCAGTGGCTCCCGGACGAGCAGGCTGTTGCCGTACTCGGGCCTTCCGGCCCACCCGCGGATCGCGGCGTACTGCCCCTCCCCCGCCGCACCGATCAGGCGGTCCTGCTGCATCACGTAGACGACCTCCTGGAGGGCGAGCAGGTCCGGTTGCAGTGCGGCCATGTCGGCGAGGATCAGCGGCAACCGCTCGGGCCAGCGATCGGCCAGGTTGAGGATGTTCAGGGTCGCGACGTGCAGCCGATCCATGTGCGTCCCGGTCACCCGACCCGACCGGGTTCGCTGCCGTTGTGGATCGGCAGGGCGAACGAGAATGTCGACCCGACGCCCTCCTCCGACTCGACCCAGATCCGCCCGCCGTGCTGCTCGACGACATGCCGAGCAATAGCCAGCCCGAGCCCCGTCCCGCCGCCGGCCTCCGCGCGCAGGCGCGCGCGATCGACCTTGTAGAAGCGCTCGAAGACCCTGTCGCGGGCCGTGCGCGGGACTCCGATGCCGTGATCCTCGACCGCTGTGACCACGTCGGCGCCATCGGCGACGGTGCTGATCGTGATCTCGCCGCCATCCGGGCTGAACTTCACGGCGTTGTGGACGAGGTTGACGACGACCTGCCCGAGACGCGCGGCGTCGCCGCGCACCCGCGGCAGGCCGGCCGGAGTATCGATCCGCAGCGTCACGCCCTGGCGTTCGGCAAACAGGCGCAGCCGCTCGGCCGAGTCGGCCGCCAGGCTGGACATGTCGACGCCGTCCGACAGCTGGAGCGTCCCGCCACCCTCGATGCGGCTCAGGTCGAGGAGCTCGTTGACCATCTGGACGAGATGGCCCGTCTCCACCTCGATCTTGGCGATGCGATCGCGCATCTTGGCCGGGATCGCATCGCCGACGGCCGCCGCCTCGCGCTCGAGGGTCTCGGCGAGCAGGCTCACGGTCGTCAGCGGCGTCCGGAGCTCGTGCGACAGGTTGTCGATGAACTCGGCGCGGATACGCTGGAGGCGGCGCAGCTCGGAGACGTCGTCCAAAACCAGCCAGACGTCGCCGCCCGACAGCCGCCGCGCGCGGATGGACAGGACCGGACCATCGGCACCCGCGGAGCGGATCTCGCCGGACGCGGAGCCGGATTCGATCGCGTGTCGCGCGAGCCGTTCGACGGTTGGGTCGAGGAAGGCCTCCATGATCGAGCGGCCGAGGAGACCTCCCAGCTGGTGCGCCAGCATCGCGTGTGCGCGGCCGTTCGCGTCGCGGATGTGCAGGCTGCCATCGACCCGGACGACGCCGGCGTCGACGGTCTCGTGCAGGGCGGCATCGTCCGCCCATCGTTCGCCTTCGATGCGCTCACGCTCGGCATCCGCGTTCCGCAGGCGATGGATCGTCGCGAACGCTCGATCGAGGGCGCGACCTCTGCGGACCGCCGTGATCGTGGCCGCAGCGCCGCCGAGGGCCAGCGCCACGATGATCAGGACTGCGGGTTCCACGCGGCGAGCATCGCATACCCGCAGGAGCTGGCGCGGGCCGAGTCCAGCGACCGCGGCGCGGGCTTACCGGGCTCGGGCGCGGGCACCCCATGGCGCGCTCCGCTCGATCAGGCCGCCCAGCCACGGCGCCGCGTGACGCTCGAACGCCGCGGTCGTGAACGCGTGCCGCAGGACCAGGAGGTGAGCCACCCGGGCCGCCGCCCGTCGAGCCGCCGCGGCCGTCCGCGGGCCGATCGTTCCGTCGCACGCGCCGACCGCCGCATCGATCGCGTCCGCCGCGTCGGCGGCGGCGAGCTCGCTCGACACCCGCAGCGCGTCGTCCTCCTCCGGCGAGGTCCCGTCTGCCCACGGCGGATCGCCCAGTCGTTCGAGTGTGCCCGTGGCAGCGAGATGCCGAAGTCCCTCGGCGTCGAGCGAGCGGGACCGATCCAGGGCGGTGGTGATGGCGGTCGTGGCGGGTCCGTATCGGGGCTGGCCGACCGCCGAGTCCCATCCGCGTGTCAGGCGCTCGCGTGCCCACAACGCCGCCGGGTCGCCCAGGATCTCCTCGAGGACGTCGCCGATGATGACGTCGGCAAGGCGGCCGACGACCGCATCGCGGATCGGGACCAGGGGTCGCGCGGCGGGTGGCAAGGCCGCGATGGCGTCACGTTCCGCGGCTTGCAGCGTCCGTTCGAGCTCCGGCTCGACGAATTGACGCAGCGTCGCGAGAAAGGCGATCGGCGCCGGCTCGGCCAGCGCCAGCCGGTCGAGCTCGTCCGCGGTCAGCCTGCCGACGCGTTCGACCACGAAGGCGACCCGCTCGGACGCCGTCGGCGGTCGTCGGACGGTCCGCCGTGGTGCCGCGGTCGCCCAGTCCGGGCCTGCCCGGGGCGGGCGCCCGCCCCGGATCCCGGCCGAGCGCTCGCGGTCGTAGCGACCCCTTAGATCGGGATCGCTCAACCAGTCGTGTGCGACGTTGATGCGCTTGGCAAGCTCCAGCCCGGCCGGGCCCGCGACGTCGGGATGGTGTTTGCGCAGCAGTGCCCGCCAGGCCAGCTCGATCGCCTCCGGGCTGGCGTCGCGCGGCACGCCCAGTCGCGCGTACAGGTCGTCTGCGGGGAGCGTCGGTCGAGCTGGCATCGGTGCCGACGATCGTACTGGCGCGCCGACCCGCGCTCGCTATCCTGCACGTGTCCGACGGGCGCCGTGCCCGGCCGAGGAGGGGCGGTCCGATGAGCTTCATCAAGAAGGCCCAGGAGGCAGCGGCACAGGCGGCCGCCATGGCCAACCGCACGGCCGGTGACCCGGCCACCGCGGAAGCCGTCTCGCGCGGCGCGCGCGAAGCGGTGGGCATGGCCCGCCGCGGGGTCACGACCGTCATCGAGAAGATCGATCCGAGCACGCTCGCCGAGCTGATCGTCCGGGCAACGGCGTTGCAGGAGATGACGAACACGTCACTCCGCCAGAAAGGGTCGCCCTATCGGATCGCCGAGATCTCGATCTCTGCGTCGATCCCGCCGGCAGTCAGCTTCGCGATCAGCCGGCTCGGGGACGAGCCCGAGGAGGCCGTCGTGGGTGATGTGGTGTCCTCTGCGGCGCTGGTCGAGCAGACGGCCGATGCCGGCGAGATGGTGCTGGCGCTCGACGGGACGACGGTCGACGGCGCCGCGATCGCGGCCGCCACGGCGTCCGACTCGCCGTCCGACACGCCGCCCCCGAGCTCGATCTCGCCCGGCTAGGGCTCCCGGCCGCCGAATCGGCCGGCGTCGATCGCCCTCAGGCGGCGGACTTCCCGGCCTCGAACCCGTCGACGAGGAACGACTCGACCTCCTCGAGGGGGCGCGTCGACCGCTCGCCGGTGGCACGCTCGGTCACCTCGATCCCGCCGGCGGCCAGTGAGCGCGGCGACACCGTCAGGATCCAGGGCATCCCGAGCAGCTCCGCGTCGGTGAACTTGACGCCCGGTGACTCGTCGCGGTCGTCCCACAGGATCTCGCGGCGAGGGCCGGCCTCAGCGGCGAGGGCATGGAGCCGCTCGGCGACCTCGAGGACGCGTGGTTCCTTGGCCGTTCCGATCGACACGAGGTGCGCCGCGTAGGGCGCTACCTCGGCCGGCCAGACGATGCCCTTGTCGTCGTGGTGCTCCTCGACGATGCAGGCGACGTTCCGCCCCACGCCGATGCCGTACGAGCCCATGACGATCGGGTGCGCCTGGCCGTCCTCACCCAGGTAGGTCGCCCCTGCGGCGTCCGCGAACTTGGTGCCGAGCTTGAAGATGTTCCCGACCTCGATGCCGTTGCGCAGGATCACTGGGCGTCCACAATTCGGGCAGGCATCCCCCTCCCGCGCGTTGGTGATGTCGGCGGTCACGTCGGGCGTGTAGTCCCGCCCGGCATTGACGTTGCGGTAGTGGAAGCCCACGCGATTCGCGCCGGCCACCAGGTTCGGCGAGCGCGCGACGAGGTCGTCGATGACCACGAACGTTCCGCGGGCTCCGATGGGTGAGCCGTAGCCGGGCTCCATCCCGGCGGCCTTGATCTCCTCGACCTGTGCCGGCCGGATGCCGCCGACTGCTCCGGCAGCATTGGCGAGCTTCGTCTCGTTGACCTCATGGTCACCGCGGACGATCGCGGTCACGAGTCGCCCGTCGCCGGACACGAAGAACGCAGCCTTGGCCGTCCGGTCCTCGCCGACCCCCAGAAAGGCGGCGAGCGTCGCGATCGTCGTCGTGCCCGGGGTGGCGATCTCCTCGAGCGCTAGGGGCTCTTCCGCCGGCGGCTCGGGTTTCGGCGGAACAGCGACCTGCCGGTTGGCCGCGTAGTCACCGTTCTCACAGAGAACGAGGACGTCCTCACCAGCGGGGTTGAGCACCATGAACTCGTGCGCCTGGCTCCCACCCATGATCCCGACATCGGAGCTCACCGCGATCGTCTTGAGCCCGAGCCGTTCGAATGTCCGCACGTAGGCGGCGTATTGGGCGGCGTAGCTCTCATCCAGGCCGGCCTGGTCCCGGTCGCAGCTGTAGGCGTCCTTCATCACGAACTCGCGGACCCGGATCAGGCCGCCGCGTGAGCGAGGCTCGTCACGCCACTTCGTCTGGAAGTGGTAGACCTGAATCGGCAACTGACGATACGAACGGACGATATCGGCGAGCAGGAGCCCGACGACCTCCTCGTGCGTCATCGCGAGGACCATCTCGCGACCGTTCCGATCCTTGAACCGCGTCAGCTCCGGCCCGATCGCCTGATACCGTCCACTTGCCTTCCAGATGTCGGCCGGATGGACGACCGGCATTTCCATCTCCTGTGCGCCGATCCGGTCCTCCTCCTCGCGGATGACCTGCTCGACGCGGTCGTTAACACGCTTCCCGAGAGGGAGCAGCGAGTAGATCCCGGAGCCGAGCTGGCGGACGTAGCCCGCGCGCAGCAGCAAACGGTGGGATGCCATGTCGGCGTCCGCGGGGTCGTCGCGGAGCGTGGTGAAGAAGAGGTGGGACAGGCGCATGGCCGCGTAAGGATAGCGGCGGCCGAGCGGCCACGACTGGTGTCGACTCGACGCACCGAATTGGCGGATGAGCGGGGTACCATCCGCACCGGACCCAGCCCGACCTCACACCCGAAAGGACCCATCGACCTTGGTGGATGGCGCCACGCTCGCGCTCGTCGTGGTGATCGCGCTCGCCGTGGTCTTCGACTACATCAACGGGTTCCACGACACCGCCAACGCGATCGCCACGTCGGTCGCGACCCGCGCCCTCCATCCGCGACACGCGATCCTCATGGCCACCGCCTTCAACTTCATCGGGGCGTTCGCCGGGACCGCTGTGGCCAAGACGATCGGGGCCGGTCTCGTCGAGGAAGCCACGACGACCCAGGCCGTCGTCGCGGCCGCACTCGTGGGCGCGATCACATGGAACCTCATCACCTGGTGGCTCGGCCTGCCGTCCTCGAGCTCGCACGCGCTGATCGGCGGGCTGCTCGGCGCGACCATCTTCGCGGCAGGCACCGGCGCGCTAAAGGTCGATGGACTCGTTGGCAAGGTGCTCGTGCCGATGATCAGCTCCCCGCTCATCGGCTTCCTCGGTGCATTCCTGTTGATGCTGGCGCTGTACTGGATCTTCAGGCGGGCTCGACGCAAACCGATGGCGCGTCTCTTCCGCAGGCTGCAGGTGCTCTCGGCCGGCTACATGGCCTTCAGCCATGGATCGAACGACGCCCAGAAGACGATGGGCATCATCACGCTCGCGCTGTTCGCGGGCGGAGCGATCCCGACCGTGGATGTGCCGTTCTGGGTCATCGTCGTGTCGGCGACGGCCCTGTCACTCGGCACCGCGGTCGGCGGCTGGCGGATCATGCGGACCATGGGTCACCGCGTCGTCGAGCTCGAGCCAGTCCACGGGTTTGCCGCCGAAACGACTGCCGCGTCGGTGCTGTTCGTGACGGCCCATCTCGGGATGCCCGTCTCGACGACGCACGTGATCTCGAGCGCGATCATGGGTGTGGGCTCGGCCCGCGGCCCCAAGGGCGTCCGGTGGGGCGTCGCGCGCCGCATCCTCCTCGCCTGGGTCATCACGATCCCGGCCGCCGCGACGTTCGCGGCGGTCACCTGGTACATCCTGCACACCATCGGCTTCGGCTGAGGAGGAGTCTTCGATGTCGTTCCGGCTGCTTCCCAAGGACGTCCGCTTCTTCGACCTCTTCATCGCCGACGGTGAGAATCTCCAGGCCGCCGCCACCAAGCTCAAGGAGATGATCGACACATTCGACAATCTCGAGGATCGTGTCGCCGAGATCCAGCTGCTCGAGAAGAGGGGCGACGATATCGACCGCGAGATCAACCAGCGGCTCGAGGACGCCTTCATCACGCCCTTCGATCGGGAGGACATCCACGAACTCACGGTCCGCCTGGACGATGTCGTCGACGGCATCCAGGCGACAGCCGAGACCCTGGTGATCTACGGCATCGACCAGCCGACCGAGGAGGCCCGCAAGCTTGCCCACATCCTCGCGGGCCAGTCGGACTCCCTCGTCTCGGCGCTGCGCAAGCTCGATGGCCTCAAGGACCTCGACGCGGACCTAACACGCGTCCATGACCTCGAGCACGAGGCCGACACGTTGTCGCGAGCGGCCGTCGCACGGCTATTCCGCGACGGCTCCGATGCCCTCGAGGTCATCAAGTGGCGCGACCTCTACCACGAGCTCGAGAACGCGATCGATGCGGCGGAGGACGCCGCCGAAGCTATCGAGCGGATGTTCCACAAGGCGACATAGGGAGCCGCCACGGTCGCGCGACGGTCAGTCCAGCAGCGACTGCCAGGATGGTCCGGTGGCACCGTCGCGCAACTCCATCCAGCGCAGCGCATACGCGAGGCGGATCGGGCTCGGATCTTCACGCTCGGCGCGACTCAGGACGAGGTGGAACGCCTCCCGACCGTAGGAGGCGGCGAGCGTCTGACGGCTGCGGACCGGGGCGAGATGACGACGGACCAGCTCCACCTCCGCCCCGAACTCCGGCTGTGCCCAGCGTTCCGGGCGCTTGGCAGGATCTCGCAAAGCGCGGCTGACGCGGAGCGCATCCAGCGCCAGCGCCCGAGCGGGCGCCGGCACCGGTGCGGGAGGGAAGAGAGCTCCCGGAGAGAGGAGGGCCCCGGGGCTCATTGCAGGTATGCCGTCCTTGACGCCGCCGGGACGCATCGCCTCGACGGGGTGCATCGTCACGAGGTCGATGGCCTCGGGCTGGCGCTGTCGGATCGGCATGGTCGTAGCATCCGGTCGACGTATGAACGCGGTATCAGCGCCCGGTGAACGTTGGGCGGGACCCACCCATCTCATGTCGGCCGCCGGAAGACGTAGCCGACGCCGCGCACCGTGTGGATGAACGACGGCTGGCCCGGATCCTCCTCGATCTGGCTGCGCAGCCAATGGACATGGACGTCCACTGTGCGCGTCTCACCGGCGTAGTCGTAGCCCCAAACCTTCTCGAGGAGCTGGTCGCGGGTGAACACCTGGCCGGGGTTGCGGATGAGGAACGCCAGCAGCTCGAACGCCTTGGGCTTGATCGGGAGGACCTCGCCATCGCGGAGCAGGCGGTGACCTCCGAGATCGGCCTGCACCCGGCCCAGGTCGACGATCGTCGGCGCGGATCCTGTCGCGACGGACGCTTCGGACCGGCGGAAGAGCGCACGGATCCGGGCCGTCAGCTCGCGCAGCGAGAACGGCTTGGTGACGTAGTCGTCGGCACCGAGCTCGAGCCCGACGACCTTGTCGAGCTCCGAGTCCTTGGCCGTCAGCATCACGATCGGGACACCGGACTCGGCGCGGATGATCCGGGTGACCTCGATGCCGGACAGCTCGGGCAGCATCAGGTCGAGGAGCACGAGGTCGGGGCGTTCCGACCGGAACTGCGTCAGCGCCTCACGCCCGTCCGCCGCGGCGATGACCCGGAATCCCTCAGTCTCGAGCGCGTCGACGATCGTCTCGCGCAACGTCGGTTCGTCTTCGACGACCAGGATCGTGCGTGCCATCCACGGCTGAGCATACCGACCGTTGTTAACGACGCGTTCATGGAAGATCAATCGTCCGCAACACGCCGGAGCGGTTCATGTGGTGGCGTCGCGCCGCCACGGGTCGCGGGCAGGGCCGTTCGACCGCAAAGGCCGTCTAGCCCGACCCGCCCCGTCGGTTCACACGGCTGTCAGCCGGCCGCGGCGATCACCTTCGCGTATGTCGCCAGCTCGGTCGCGAGCACCTTGCTCGAAGCCCGCTGCGCGCGCTCGAACGCCGTCGCGGCCGTGCGCATCTCGGTGTCCCGAAGGGCGCCCGCGATCTTGCGCATGCCGCCCGCCGAATCCATCTGCTTGCGCTTGAGGTTGAGCAGGACAGCGTGCGCCTCGTAGAAATCGCTGTCTGCCCCCTCGGTCGTCGCAGACTGGAGGGTCTGGTCCATGAGCTCCTTCAGCCCGCCGGCGACGTCCTCGACCTTGCCCGTGGCGTCGTGCTCCTTGCCCATCGTCTCGAGCTGCTTGAGGAATCGACGATCGTCGGTTAACGAGGACTTGATCGCCCGCTTCGCGGACGCCATCGGATGGGCGGTCGCAAGTGCGTCCTCCGCTTCGACGATGGTCCGCTGGATCGCGATGGCCTCATCGAATTCGTGCGTCACGAATTCAGCGCCAACCTTTGCTTCACCCATCTCTGGCCTCCCGGTTGTCTGCGTGCTGCCCAAGCGCTCTCGCGACGGGCGGCGGGCGCTGCACACGCGCGGCCGCTTCACCATCGGTGAGCCGGGATCGCCACCGCCCTCGGGCGAGGTCTCGGTGCGACGTCCGTCACGCTACGGGGGCGGCCCCTACGGACGGGCTTCGCCGCCGCCGCGCGGCATTTCGTCCTCGTCCCAATCCAGCCGACTCGGGGGTCAGGCGTGGGCGCGTGACTCCTCGGGCAGCTCCCGCCAGTACTCGACGAACTCGGCGCAGCGGCCGTCGCCGTCGAAGCGGAGAAGCCAGACGTTGTAATAGAGCGTCCGAAGGGAGCCGTCTTCCTCCAGGTAGCGGCTTTCGCCGACGGCCACCGCTCGGTCGCCATCGACGGCGTACGGCTCGTAGCGCGCCTCCCAGGATCCCGCGGCGTCGGGATTGTCCAGCCAGTCGGCGACGATCGCCTCGCGTCCGACGACCGGCTCGCGGTAGGGTTGGTAGGCGTATCGGGCATCCTCGGCGAACAGGTCGCCGATGGCGGAGCGGTCATATGTTCGCCAGGCATCGACGTAGGCGTCGAGCCAGCGCCGGACGTCATCTCGGGTCACGGGGATCCTCCTTGGACGCGATCCTTCGGTCGCTCGACGTAGAACTCGGTGAACGAGCGGCACCGACCGTCGTCGTCGAACTCCAGCAGATAGGCGTTGTCGAACACGAACTTGATCGCGCTCTTCGACGTGTCGGTGTAGTAGCGGCTCCAGCCCACGGCAACCGCTCGGTCGCCGCCGACGACGAATGGCTCGTAGTGCGCTTCCCAGGTGCCCGGATCGTCGCGGGTGGAGGCGTCGCCGTCGGGATCGAGCCATGAGCGCACGATCGCGTCGCGGCCGACGAAGCCTGCGTCGGACGGGTGAAAGCGATAGCGCGCGTCCGTCGCGAACAGGTCGCCGATGGCCCCCGCGTCGTCGGCCGCCCACGCCGCGACATAGCGATCGAGCCAGGCCTGCACCTCGTCACGGGTCATCGCGGGACTTCCCTACGCATCGTCGAGGACCGCGAGGGCATGATCGAGTCGCGCCAGCACGCGGTCGCGGCCGAGGGCGACCAGGGTGTCGAACAGCGGTGGGGTCGCGGTCCGGCCCGTGACCGCGACGCGGATCGTCATGAACAGGTCGCCCGCCTTCCAGCCGCGCCCCTCGGCAAGGGCGCGAAGCGGCGGCTCGAGCTCGTCCGCCTCGAACGACACGTCTCCGGCTGCCGCGATGGTCTCGCGCGCCGCCGCCAGTCCCTCCTTCGCGGTCGGGATATCCCAGCGCTTCGGGACGAGCGTGACCGGATCGACGTCGACCTCGCCGACCCACAGGAAGCCGACCAGCTCGCCCACCGCGCCGAGGGTCGGGAGGCGCTCCTGGATCACCGGCAGGAGGGCGCGTAGCTCGTCGTCGTGGGGCATCCATTCGATGCGCCCGGCGGCGAGGTCCGCCTCGACGAACGGTCGCAGCCGGTCGATGAGGTCGTCGGGGGACAGGCGACGGATCCATTGTCCGTTCATCCACTCGAGCCGCTCGCGGTCGAACACGGCGCCGCCCTTGTGGACTCCCGTGAGGTCGAAGCGTTCGACCAGCTCGTCGAGCGACAGGATCTCCTGCTCGGTGCCGGTCGACCAGCCGAGAAGCGCGAGGTAGTTGACGAGCGCCTCCTTGACGAAGCCCTGCGCGATGTAGTCGTCGATCGCGGTCTGGCTCTTGCGCTTGCTCATCTTGGTGCGGTCGGGGTTGAGGATGAGCGGCAGGTGGGCGAACCGCGGCACCTCGTGGCCGAGCGCCCGGAACAGCAGGATGTGCTTCGGCGTGTTGGACAGGTGGTCCTCGCCGCGGATCACGTCGGTGATCTCCATCGCCGCGTCGTCGACGACGACCGTGAAGTGATACAGCGGTGTGCCGTCGGCCCGGACGATGACGAAATCGCCGCCGAGGTTCGCGACATCGATCTCGACACGGTCGCGGACGACGTCGTCGAAGGCGACGACGCCCTCACCCACCCGGAAGCGGAGAGCGCCTCGTCGACCCTCGGACTCACGGGCGCGACGCTCGTCCGGTGTGAGACGAGCGCATCGACCGACGTACCGCGGCGCCTGTTTGGCGGCCTCCTGCGCACGCCGATCGGCCTCGAGCTCGTCCAGGGTGCAGTAGCACGGGTAGGCCATGTCGTCCGCGAGGAGCCTCTGCGCGGCAGCCGCATACGACGGCAGGCGCTCCATCTGGCGGTAGGGCGCGTGCGGCCCACGGGCGGGCTCCCCGGCGACCTCCGGGCCCTCGTCCCAGTCCAGGCCCAGCCAGTGCAGTCCGTCGAGGATGTCCTTCTCGAACTCGACCGTGCTGCGCACCTGATCGGTATCTTCGAGGCGCAGGATGAAGGTCCCGCCGACGTGCCGCGCGTGCAGGAAGTTGTAGAGGGCGGTCCGGGCGGTCCCGATGTGGAGCGGTCCGGTGGGGCTCGGGGCGATGCGGACCCGGTCGGTCACGCCCCCGGCACCCGATGGAACAACGCCGGATCGGCGTCCCCCGGCAGGACCCGGATGAGCGCTGCGGGTCGCAGACCCAGGGTCGCCCGACCGAGCGGCCCGTCGAGGGTCAGCGAATTCGAGCGATTCGGACCGGGCCAGGATCGTGACCGGCGCACCAGGCTTGAGCGCACGCGCCTCGAGGTAGGACAACAGACCGGCGTCCTCCTCGGCCTCCTCGGTGATCCGGTACATCGTCGCGTGGGAGCCGGCCTCGACCTCGGAGAGGCGGATGCCCGCCGGTCGACGCCTCGCGGTCGCCGCGTCGATGGGGTTGCCATGCGGGCAGATCTCCGGGTGGCCGAGCATCTCGTCGAGGCGCGCCTCGACCCGCGGCGAGATCGCACCCTGGAGGCGCATCGCCTCCTCGTCGGATTCCGCCCAGCCGAGGCCGACAACGCTGGTCAGCAACCACTCGAGCAGGGCGTGGCGCCGGAAGATCGCGTCGGCTGCGGCGCGGCCCGGCGTCGTGAGTCGCAACTCCCGGCCGCCGTCGTGCTCGACCAGGCCGTCGGAACCGAGCCGCCGGAACATCTCGCTCGCGGCCTGGGTGGTCACGCCGAGATGGCGGGCGATCTGTGCCGCGGTGACCCGCGGCCCGTCCTCGGCACCGGCGCTCACGCGCAACGCCAGCAGGTACTCCTGGGCGGCCGTCGACAGGTCGCGCGGGTCCTTCTTGCGGGGCATGGGCTCAGGATACCGGGCGGGCTCTCCTGCCGAACTCGCGCACGCCGCCGTAGACGAGGCCGGCGACCCAGCCGATGACCATCAACGCCCCGAGGATCGTCCGGGCCATGTCGATCCCCGCGGGATCGCTGGCGAACAGGAGAACTGCCGTCGGGAAGACCATCGCGAGGACGCCGAAGGTGGCGACGGTCCCGACCCGGGCGAGACGCGGGGCAAGGATGAGCAGGGCGAGCGCCGCGAGCTGGATCGCCCATGAGATCGGCGCAGCGGCGGGCTCGCAGGTGGCAGCGAAGCGTCCGCACCCACTGATCTCGCCGGCGCCCCAGCCGATCCCGAGTGCGATCGGCGTCCACGCGATGAACGCCCGCCCGATGCGGGCCGCGATCGGGGGGCGATCGTCGTCGAGCCAGGCTCGGACCGAGTCCACGGCCGCGTCAAGGGACAGGTCGCCGTCGCCTGCCGGCGCCGTCTGCAGCGGACGCGGCTCGGCACGGAACGGCGGTCGGGCGGGCGGCGCCTCAGTGCGTCGGCCGGATGCCGCGGCGGTCTCCCCGGTCGTCGCCTCCCACCATGACGAGGTCGTGTGGGTCGGTGGGGCCGGGGGCGTGGTCGCGGTCTGGGCGGCGTCGACACCGATCGCACCAGGCGCGTCTGGAGTCTCCGGCGTCCCTGACATCTCCGGCGCGGCCTCCGGTGCCGGTCCCGGACGTTCAGGGCCGCCTGGCCGGGCACCCGCCCGTCGGGCCCGTGCCTGATATTCCGGTCCGTGCTTCCGGGGATCCGCGTATTCCTTCGGGTTGAGGGTCCAGTAGGTGCCTGACGTCGTGCCGTACCACGACGCACCGCCCCAGTCCGGGTCGAACGTCTCGCTTTCGACGCCGTCGTATGAGGTGGAGCCGAGCGTCGCCTTCTTCGGCGGTCGATTCGAGCGGGCGCGCCCTGCAGCCTGGTCGGGTCCGGCCGCCTGGTCGGGTCCCTCCGGTCGGTCCGGGCGGGGCCCTGGGCGAGGTCGCGGTCTGGGTGTCGGTCCGGGTCGTGTGCGCGACCGTCCACCGTACGCGCGATGCGTGGCTCCGGCACGGTCGGTATCGGCCTCCCACGCTCGGCCCGTCGCACCGGCCGAACCACGACCATTCGATCGGCGACCTCCCGCGTCGGGCCCGGCGATCTGGTCGTACGCCGCCTGGATCGCAAGGAAGCGAGGCAGGGCCGCCTCGCCGGCTGCGTCTGGGTGGTTGGCCTTGGCGAGCCGCCGGTATGCCCTCTTGACGGCGTCGAGAGTCGCCCCGCGCTCGAGACCGAGGGTGCGGTACGGATCGGTGTCGGTGGCCATGTCTCGGCGGTCGCTCCTGCCTCGGCTCGTGCGCGCTCGACGGTCCAGTGGACCGTCGACCGTCAGCCGATCAGTTCGCCGACGGGCGCGAGCTCGAACTCCGGGACGGATTCTGCCCCGACGCGCCCGTGGGGGTCGAGGACCGTGGGTCGGTGGTAGCGAACGAGCATGCGCAGCTCCTGCCCGTCAAGCACGCCGACCTGCCGGAGCGCCTCCACTGACGCCGCCCAGGTGCCGCGATCGTAGCCGTCGCCGTCCTCGATCTTGATGGCCAGCCCCGACGGCGTCTCGAGCTGTGTGCCCGTCCGCGGTCCGGGAAGGATGGCGATCGCGCGGAGCGCTTCCATGCCGGCCTTGCTGATCAGCCGACCCTCGGCGGCCTTCATCAGCGACGTATCGAGGCGGTCGTGACGTCCGGCCACCATCTCGGCGTTCGTGACCATGGCGTCGCGAACGAGCGTCAAGGCGGGAGCCAGCGAGGCACGCCCGTCGCGCTGTCCTGCGCTCGACGGATCGGCGAGGAGCGCATATGCCTGGGCGACCTCACGCAGCCGGAACCCGAAGGTCTCAAGGCCGCAGCCATCGATAGCCGTCTGCAGTCGATCGGGCGACGTGCCGTACGCGCGCGCGACGACCGACCGGAAAGCGACCTGGGCGGGATGGTCCGGTTGCCAGTACGTGTCCAGGTCCCAGCCCTTCAGCCTCGAGAGCAGCAACGAGACCGCATGCTGTCCGGAGCACATGTGGCGGATCGCGCCGGCCTTCTCGCCATCCCGCGCCAGGCGGGCCGCCGTCAGTGCATCGAGCGGCATGCCCTCGTTCCCGCACGCCAGGGCGGCCTGGGTGACGCCGGCGCGGCGGAACACGCCTTGCAGCGTCCGCACGTGGAAGTCCTCGCCGGAATGCGAGCTGGCCATGATCGCGATCTCGGCGGGCTCGAGATCGAACTCCTCGATCCCGCCGGCCTCGATGAGCGCCACGACGCCGAATGGCTTGACGGTCGACCGCAGGGAGACCACCCGCTCGGGATCGCCGAGAGATCGGATGAGGCGACCGTCGACGTCGGCCTCGACGATGTCGCCGCGGTGGACGCTCTCCTCGATGCCGTTCCGCAGCTGCCTGACGAGCACCGGGGTATCGGCTCGCACGCGGACTCGGCTGCGTGCCCGACCGTTCCGAGGAGTCGCGCGCTCTGCGGTGAGGGTCACACGTCGAGGATACCGCGCAGGCAGGGCCGGTGAGGTATCGGATATGGGACGTTTTCATGGGTCGATGGTCCCGCCGTCGCTGGGCGGTCCGCGCGGCGGACGACGGGGGGTCCGGCTGCTACCGTCGCGACCATGTCCCGGCCCCGTCTGCCGCTCATCCCTCTCGCCCAGGTCGTCGGCGTGACCGTGCTTGCGGCACTCGTCCTCGCCGGCTGCCTGCCCGCGCCGCGGGCCGCGTCGTCGGGTGGGAACATCGGCTCGGCCGGCCAGACCAGCCCGCGCCCGTCTCCCTCGCCGAAGACGCACCTCGTGGCCATCGCCACATTCGCCGACCGTGTCGCCAGCGGCAAGCTGACCTACCGGGTCACCTTCAAGGGCAACGTGCGAGCGTCGGCGGACGACCTGCCGATCGCTGGGACGATGGACGTCTCAGGAGCCGACTTCGCGAGCTCGTTCACATACGACTTCAGCCGCGAGTACGACGACCTCGGCAAGGAACGCGTGCAGGTCCGCGGCGTCAAGGGCAAGGGCTACATCAAGCGCGGATCGAAGGCCTGGCAGGCGATCAAGGGCTTCGGCGAGTCGCACTCATACGACCCGTTCAAGGCCGTCAAGGCGGTCGGGGACGTGCGCTACCTCGGCGCGGCCTGGGAGGGCAGCGCGCGGCTCCACAAGGTCGGCATCGCAGGAGCCGTGCTCCTCCACCCGAACACGATCCCCTACCGGATCCAGAAGGAGAAGGTCGACCTCACGGAGCTCGAGGTCGTGATCGACGATGCCGGCAAGCCGCGCTCGGGGACGTGGAGGCTGTGGGGCCAGGCGCGCATCGGTCCGGGCAACGGACAGCTGCAGCGGGTCGTGTACGAGTTGAACCTGACGTTCTCGAAGGTCGGCGCCAAGATCACCGTCAAGCGGCCTTAGCGGGTCCGCCGACCGTTCCCTCCCGCGGCGAGGATCGACCGATCGGTCGGCAGCGGTTCCGCGAAGTCGTCGCGGTTGCCACAGCCGCGGTAGCAGTGCGAGGCCTGCGGCGTGTTGACCGATCGACAGCGGGTGCACACCCAGCTGTTCTCGGGGAGATCGCGCGCGTCGAGGAGTGCTCGACCGGCCGCTTCGCCGGCGCCCGGGATCATGTGTCCGACCTCCGACGTGGACGCCATCAGAAACCGGAGCAGGACGAGACCGATGACCACGAGGAGGCCACCGACAGCGACGGCGGCGGCCCAGTCGATCCCGAGGATGTACTCGGCGAAGTCCACCCTCCGATGATGCGACCGGTTCGGCGCGATCGGTGCCGGCGCGCACCGCTTCCGCAGGATCGGTGCCGGGGCGCACCGGAGATTCCGCCGGGAGGCCCTGGAGTGGACCGCGCCGCCCGTCCCGAGGATCTACCCGGCGCCGCCCGTCCCGAACTGGCGGTCGCCGGCGTCCCCGAGCCCGGGGATGATGTAGCCCTTCTCGTTCAGTCCGCGATCGAGCGCGGCGCAGTGGATCTCGACGTCCGGATGGGCGTCCTGGACCGCGGCGACCCCTTCCGGGGCCGCGATCAAGTTGACGAGCTTGATGCGGACCGGTTTCACGGCACCCCACCGCTTGAGGACGTCGATGGCGGCCGTCGCGCTGCCGCCTGTCGCGAGCATCGGGTCGAGGATGAGACACAGGTCGACGGTCGCCGAGTCGGGCAGCTTGTTGTAGTACTCGACGGGACGGAGCGTGCGCTCGTCGCGGAAGAGCCCGAGGTGCCAGACCTGCGCGGTCGGCATGAGCTCGAGCATCGCGTCGACCATGCCCAGGCCGGCGCGCAGGATCGGGATGAGGCCGATGCGTTCGCCCAGCTCGCTGGCGTCCATCGCCTCCATCGGGGTGGAGATGCGGAGGGAGCGCGTCTTCGCGTCCTGGAGCGCCTCGTACCCGAGCAGCCAGGACAGCTCGCGCACGACCTCGCGGAACTTCTTGGGTTCGGTGTCGCGGTCGCGCAGGACGCCGAGCTTATGGAGCACGGCCGGGTGGGTCGAGACGTGCAGCGTGTCGGCGTTCGTCACGCGCCGATGGTAGCGCGGCGCGTGAACCGCTACGGGGCCTCAGGCGTGATCTCGACGGTGCCTTTCACGAAGGCGTCGCCGGTCGTGTCCAGGCCCTCGAGCGTCGCGAGCGCCGACTGCGAGAGGTCCGTGCGATAGGCGTCGCCCGACGGTGGCACCGCGATGACGCCGGCCGCAAGGCAGACATCGACCGTCCGCTGCCATTCCGCGGCGTCCAGGACGCCGATCCCGCCCGGTGCCGGCCAGATCAGCGGATTGACCTCGTTCATCGCCCACGCCTCGTGGCCGGCCCGCAGCCTCGACACCAGTGGGCTGGCATCGGGGTCAGGGGTTGCGCCGGGGCTGCCATCGGGCGCGGCCGACGCCGAGGGAGAACCGGCCGCCGCCGACGCCGCGGGAGAACCGGTGGCCGCCGACGCCCCGGGGCTCGCCGACGCGTCGGGCGCGGCGATCTGGCCGGCCGCCACGACCGCTTCGACGCAGTCGCCCGGATGGTCGCGGCAGAACATCCAACCCTGGAAAGAGGCCTTGAGGAACCGCGCGGCGAGGTCCTCGTTCCCGTCCTGCGCAAGCCACGAGGCCCTGGCGAAGACCGCGTCCTGGAGCATCGCCGTGCCTTCATCGTGGTAGTTGATGACGTTGAAGTCGGTCGGCTGATACGCCTGATGGCTCGACGGATCGATGGACTCGAGGACCTGCGCGTAGCCGTCATAGATCGTGACCTGGGCCACGTCGATCCGTCCGCGCAGGAAGTCGCGCATCCCCGTGTCCTGCTCGACCAGCGTCACGTCGCGATCGATGTCGAGACCCGCCGCCTTCGCCGCCGCTGTCACCTCGAACTCGTTCCCCGCCCCAAGGACGCCCAGCTCGTGCCCCTTCAGGTCGGCGGGTCGTGTGACTTCCAGATCACGGAACGAGATCGACAGCGTCGCCGATCGTCGGAAGACCTGGGCGATGTCGACGAGATCTGATGAACCGGCCTCCCGGGCCTGGAGGACACGCGGCACCCAACTGATCGTGAACTCGGGGCCCGACGACTCGGAACCGACCACCTCGGGGAAGACATCCGGCCCGCCCTCGACGAGGGTCAGGTCGATGCCGGCGGCTTCATAGAACCCCTGGTCGATGGCGGCCACGTAGCCCGCGAACTCGGCACCGAGGGTCCATCGCAGCAGCAGGCGCACCGGCGTCAGCCCGGCCGGCTCGCTCGGGACCGGTGTGGGGACCGGCGCACGGACAGATGCAGACGGGGCGGCGGTGGGCGTGGTGGGCCGCGGGCTCGATCCACCGCCGCAGCTCGCGACCATGAGGCTCGCGACCAGGAGGCTCGCGACGGATATGCTGCCGGGCAGACGGGAGGCCGGCCGCCGATGGCGACCGGCCTCGCAAGGCGGCACGGTGGATGCGCTCGACGCTACTGGCCATCCTCGGTGAGGGTGACCGTGGCTTTCGTCCAGGATGTGCCCTTCGTGTCCATGTCTGCCAGCTCGGCGAGCGCCTTCTCGGCAAGGTCGTTGCGCCAAGGCGTCCCTTCGACCGGCTTGGTCAGGATCTTGCCGTCGAGCGCGACCTGGACGGTCCGGTCGAATGCGGCTGCGTCCGTGATGCCGATACCGTTCGGGGACGGCCAGATGATCCCGCTGACCTCGTTGAGCTGCCACGTCTGGTGGCCCTTAGGCAGCGCGGCATCGGACTTGAGCACGGTGTCGACGCATTCCTCGGGGTTGTCGCGACAGAAGATCCAGCCCTTGAACGAGGCCTTCAGGAACTTGACGGCAACGTCCTCATTGCCCTCCTGGGCTAGCCAGGCCTCGGATGCAAAGATGGCATCCTGGAGCATCGACGTGCCGTACTCCTCCCAGGAGATGACGTTGAGGTCTTCGGGCTTCCAGAGCTCGCCCGTCGCCGGATTCTTCTTCTCGAGGACCTGGGCGTACTCGTTGTAGATCATCGCCTGTGCGGCGTCGATGTCGCCTGCCCGGAACGCGTCCATGTCGAACTGCTGGGAGACGATCGTGACGTCCGATGGGTTGTCCGGATCGATTCCGGCCTTCCGGAGACCGGCATATAGCTCCGGTTCGTTACCGAATCCCCATGAACCGACCCGCTTGCCGCGGAGGTCCTCGGGCTTGGTGATGTTTCTGTCCTTGAACGAGATCTGCAGGGTCGGAGAGCGCTGGAAGATCTGAGCGATCACGACACCGTCGGCGCCGCTCTCGCGTGGCGCAAGCATGCGCGGGACCCAGCTGATGCCGAATTCGGCCTGGCCGCCGGCGACCACTGTCGCCGGCACGATCTCGACTGCACCCGGCAGGATCGTGACGTCAAAGCCTTCCTCTGCGTAGTAGCCCTTGTCCTTGGCCGCAAAGTAGCCGGCGAACTGGGCCTGCGGGAACCACTGCAGCTGGAGCCGGATCGGCTTCAGCTCCGCGGGGGCGCTCGGGGCCTCCGAGGCAGCGGAGGCGCTGGGTGCCTCGCTTGCCGTTGACGGGGCCACGGTGGCGGCCCCACCGCCCGTGCACGCCGCCAGCGCCATGCTGGCCGCGGCAAACAGCGCGGTCATGCGCCGAAGTCGCATAGGACACCTCTCCACTTGCAGGACCGCGAGAGCGGTCCGCCTCCTCAGGGCGCAGTCTAGCGAACGACGCCAAGACCGACGTGATCCTCGCCGGAGCGGCGCACGGCGGTCAGGACCAGGCGGCCTGCCGGTCGTACCAGGGCATCGCGATGCGCTCGAGGATGACCACCACGAGGTAGAGGCCGATGCCGATGATGCAGGCGAACACGATCGCGGCCCACGAGCGCTCGAAGTTCAGGAAAGCCGAATACGTCGCGATGTACTGACCAAGGCTGGCCCGCGGGGCCGCGAAGTACTCGGCGACGATGGCGCCGATCGTCGCAAGCGTGACCGCCAATCTCAATGACGTAAAGATATAGGGCAACGCATTCGGCACACGAAGCTTACGAAAAACGGCCGCCTCCGGGGCGGCGTACGAACGGAGCAGCTCCAGCGCGCGGGGGTCGACGGTGGTGAGGCCGCGAACCGTGTTGATCATCACCGGGAAGAAGCACAGCGTGGCCGCGACCATGGCTTTCGACAGTTGCTGGTCGAGTCCGAACCAATTGTTGAAGAGCGGGGCGAACGCGAGGATCGGCACGGAACTGGCGGCCACGGCAAACGGCACCAGCGAGTCCTGGATGAACCGGTAGCGCGCGGTGATCGTGCCGACCACGATGCCGGCCGTCGCCCCGATCAGCAGGCCGGCGACGATCTCGAGGAACGTGTAGCGCGCGGCGGCGTACAGCTCCGGGAGGTAGGTCTGCCAGGCGTTGGCGATGGCGAGCGGGCTCGGCAGGATGAACTGCTTGATGCCCAACGTTCGGACGGCGACCTCCCAGGTGACGAGCAGACCGATGAGCAACGCCGTCGGTGGACCCCACTCGCGCGAGCGGCGCGCAAGGCCGCCAGCGATCCCCCGATCTGGTGCTGGCCCGGCGATCTCGGCCGAGGTCATCCCGACAAACCCTCGGCTGCAACGCGTCTTGCGGCCGCCTCGGCCCCGTCGTCCGGTGGCGTCCCGGCAGTCCTCCGCTCGTCGCCCCTGAGCGCTTCCCGCACCGCAGTCACGAGGTGGAAGTACTGCGCGAGCTCCCGTGTGTCGGCGGATCGCTGGCGAGGCAGGTCGATGTCGATGACCGCGCTGATGCGACCCGGCCGCGGCGACATGACGACGACGCGCGTCGAGAGGAAGACGGCCTCCGCGATGGAGTGCGTCACGAACACGATGGTGGTCGACGTGCGCTCCCAGATCTTGAGCAGCTCGAGGTTCATCCGCTCGCGAGTCATCTCATCGAGCGCCCCGAACGGCTCGTCCATGAGGAGGATGGCCGGGTCGACGGCAAGCGCCCGTGCGATCGCGACGCGTTGCTGCATGCCGCCCGACAGCTGCCACGGGTAGTGCCCTCTGAAATCCGACAGCTCGACGAGCCGAAGGTGTTCCCGCGCGCGTTCCGTCCGCTCGCGCTTCGGCATCCCGCTCACCTCGAGCGGCAGCTCGACGTTGCCCTGCACGGTCCGCCAGTCGAACAGCACGGGCGCCTGGAAGACCATGCCGTAGTCGCGATCGAGACGCGCCCGCGGCGCCGGCTTGCCGTTGACGGTCACGGTGCCCGCTGTCGGGGAGGTGAGGTCGCCGATGATCCGCAGGAGCGTCGACTTGCCGCAGCCCGACGGGCCGATCAGCGAGACGAACTCACCCGCCGCGACGGACAGGTCGATGTCTGCAAGTGCCTCGACCCGGCCGGCCGCCTGGCCCCGCTGTGCGAAGACCTTCGAAACGCCGGCGATCTCTACGACGGGCCGCATCGAGCCGCCCCCGGCCGCCGGTGTCCCGGCGCTCAGCCCGGTGCCGTTTGCCATCAGGCCACTGCCTGGTCGACGTGGCGCTCGTGGCGAAGGACCCAGCCTTCGACGCCCACAACGAGCAGGTAGACGCCGATACCCAGCACCGACGACGCCACGATGGTTGCCCACAGGTATTCCGCGTTGAGGGAGTAATACTGCATCCCGGTGATGATCTGGCGGGCCAACCCGTCCTGGATCAGCGACGGCAGCTCCCCCACGATCGAGCCGACCACGGCTGCAGGGGCCGCGATCCGGAAGCCCGTGAACAGGTAGGGACGCGCGGCCGGTAGCCGCAGCTTGCGCAGGATCGCCCAGCTTGATGCGGCGTATGACCGCATCAGCTCCAACGCGCGTGGGTCGTACGCCCGCAGGCCGCGAAGGGCGGCGATGGTGACCGGGAAGAACGTCAGGTAGGTCGACACGATCGCCACCCCGAACCAATCGGCCTTGAGGCCGATCACGATGAGCGGCGCGATCGCGATGATCGGGATGGTCTGACTGGCCACGATCAGCGGCACGAGCGCACGTTCGAGCATCCGGACGTGGACGAGCACGATCGCCAGTCCGAGCCCGAACATCGAGCCGAGGGCGAACCCGATCCCAGCATTGCGCAAGGTGAACAGGCCGGCACGCGCCAGGCGTGTGGCGGTGGAGGCGCCGACCGCGTCCTCCCGCCCGAACTCGGCCGCGATGTCCCAGAAATGCGGTAGCTTCGAGTCAGTCGCGAACGAGAACGTCAGTGGTGGATCGTGGTCGAACACGATCCCGGTGCCCAGGAACGAGTCGTACTGCCAGCGATCGCCGCCGACGAACTTGGCCGTCTCCCAGACGATGAGCAGCGCGACGAGGACCGTGAGGAACCCCAGGACCGGGCGGAGTCGCCGGCGGATCGTCGCGCGGGCCGCCATGGGTCAGCCGGTGACCGCCTGATCGGAGATGTCGAGCGCGGCATCGATGATCTCGAAGCCGTGCGCCAGCTCCGCTTCGGTGATGCACAGGGGCGGGTTCGTGTGGATCGAGTTGTTGGCGATCATCGCGTAGACCCCGTTGTCGCGGAGGTGCTTGCCGATCGCCTTCATCTCGTCGGACGTGCCGTTGAACGGCGTGAGCGGCGTCCAGGGGTCCCGCGAGCGGACGAGGTCGAGGATCCCGAACAGGCCCAGGTTGCGAGTCGCGCCGACGGATGGGTGCTTGGCGGCGAGCTGCCGGTGATGCTCACGCATCAGAGCGCCCATGCGCGTGGCGTTGTCCATGAGACCGTCCTCCTCGTAGACGCGGATCGTCGCGAGAGACGCGGCCAGCGACACGGGATGCGAGGAGTAGGTCAGCCCGCCGTAGAACATCTTGTCCTCGAACGCCTCGGCGATGTGATGGCGCATCGCGACGGCCCCGAGCGGCAGGTACGAGGAGGTCAGCCCCTTGGCCATCGTCATGAGGTCAGGGACGACGCCCCAGTGATCGACGGCGAACCACCGCCCGGTCCGTCCAAACCCAGCCATGACCTCGTCGCAGACCATGAGGATCCCGTTCCGGTCGCAGATCTCGCGGACACCCTCGAGATACCCGTCGGGCGGGATGAGGATCCCGTTCGTGCCGACGATCGTCTCGAGGAAGACCGCCGCGATCGTGTGGGCGCCCTCGTAGCGGATGACGTCCTCGAGGCCCTGGAGGCTCTCCTCGACCGGCCGAGGCTCCTTCTCGCCCCAGCGATGGGTATCGGGGTAGCGCACGACACCGACCAGACCAGGCTCGTTGGCCCAGCGGCGGGGGTCGCCGGTCAGCGTCATCGCCCCCAGCGTCGCCCCGTGATACGCCCGATAGCGCGCCAGCAGCTTGTACCGGCCCGTGTAGGCGCGCGCGAGCTTGATCGCGTTCTCGATGGCCTCGGCCCCGCCCAGCGTGAAGAACACCTTGTCGATGTCGCCGGGCAGGATCTCCGCGAGCTTCTGCCCGAGGCGGGCACGGATCTCGGTGGCGAAGGCCGGCTGGACGTACTGCAGCCTGGTCGCCTGCTCGGTGATCGCGTCGATGACGCGCCGGTCGCCGTGGCCGATGTTGACGGACATCAGCTGGCTGTTGAAGTCGAGGATCCGTCGCCCCTCGGGCGTGTACAGCCAGACACCCTCGGCGTGGTCGATCGCGATCGGGTCGATGGCGCCCTGCACCGACCACGAGAAGAAGGTGTGCGCACGATTGAGGGCGACGATCTCCTCGGACGTCATCGCCCCGTGAGCGGTACCGATGCCCATGGGTCCTCCTCTGCGCCCTCGGGCGCGAGACCGGATTAGAGCACATCCGAGGGTCGAGCCGGTACTCGTTCCGAGGCGGATGCTACCGTTTTGGCGTCGACCATCCCGATCCGGAGGAGAGCATGGATCGCGCCGGCTTCCGCGCCTGGCTGCAGCGTTATGTCGATGCCTGGCGGCTGAACGATCCGGTGGCGGTCGGCGACCTGTTCAGCCCGGATGTGCGCTACGCATTCGATCCGTTCGGCGAAGCGGTCGCCGGCCGGAATGCGGTCGTCGAGGCATGGCTCGACGACCCGGATGCGCCTGGCTCGTGGCAGGCCGACTACGACGTCCTGGCGGTCGATGGCGACGTGTTCGTCGCACACGGCCGGACGCGCTACCTGACGGACGATCGGAAGGCGGTCGATCGAGAGTTCGCCAACGTCTTCGTGTGTCGCTTCGACGAGGACGGGCGCTGCCGCGAGTTCACCGAGTACTACATGCGCCGACGACCCGACCCCGAGCCGGACGAGGAGCCCGCGGCCGGTTAGGTCGGCGGCGGCTCGGGGACGTCACCCGGGGGATCCACCGCCGGGGCGATCACGCGCAGGGCGCTCGGGCGGCTGTGGAATGTGACCGGCGTGTGCCCGAGGTCGTACGAGTCGGCACGAGCCGGCAACGGGTGTGCGCTGGTCACGCCGACCGTCGCTGAGCGATACGTCGAGACGTGGGGCGCGTAGCGCCGCCGACCGAAGGCGATCGACGCCAGGTGGCGAAGGAGCTCCCATTTCGAGAAGCCACGAAACACGCGGACGTCGAACAGCCCGTCGTCGAGCCGGGCACCCGGCGCGACCGTCATCCCGAGCCCCAGGTACGGCCCGATCGACACTGACACCATGAGGGCCCGCGTCCGGATGGCGCCCTCGTCGAGCTCGAGCGACATGCGCGCCGGCCGGTACCGGATCGCGACCCAGATCGTGCGCAGGATGGATGCGGCCTCGCCCTCGTCGGCGCGGGTCACCTCCCGGAAGATCGCGGCGTTGAGGCCGACGGAACCGGCCTCGAGGAAGGTGAACACCCGGCCGTCTGCCGCGACCGCCTCACCGACGTCGATGGTCCGGACCTCGCCGGTCGCCAGGACCTCCGCCGCAGACTCGAGGTCGCGCTCGATCCCGAGGGCGCGGGCGATATTCATCACCCGTCCCATGGGCAGGATGCCCAGCGCGCGGTCAGTCTTGATCAGCTCCTCGGCGACGATGTGGACCGTGCCGTCGCCACCGGCCGCGACGACGTCGACGCCGTCGGCCACGGCCTGTTGCGCGGCCGCGCGGGCCCCATCCTCGTCCCCGGGCTCCAGCACCTCTGCGTCGATGCCGTGCCGCTCCAGGAGCGCCTTCAGGTCGTCGGCCTCATTGCTCCCGCTGAGGCCGCTGGCGATCCCTGCCGACGGGTTGCGGATGACCCGGAAGCGGCGCTTCGTGGCGGCCGTCCGCGGCCCCGCCGCTGGCTCGTTCATCGGGACGTGCCGCGACGCCGTCATGGCTCCTCGCTGGTGGCGCGGGCCTTGCGTCCGCGATAGATCCTGGTCAGCCCCAGCAGGTAGCCCATCCCGAGCAGGTACGAGGCGGTCACGTCGGTAAACCAGTGGTGGCCCTGGTGGATCCGGCTCGGCCCGACAAGGCCAACCAGCGACAAAAGAGCCGCGACGATGGCGCGCCGCAGTGCCACCGGTCGGATGAGCGTGTGGGCGAGGTAGGCCGCGAACCCGTAGATCCCGACGTAGGTGATCGTGTGGCCGCTCGGGAAGCTGGAGCCGCCGAGCGGCGCGGCGATCACGCGGATGTCGACGCCGGCAACCGGGCGCGGGCGACGCATCACGGCCTTCACGATGGACGCGACGAGGGCGGTGCCCCAGGCACCGATCATGGCCACCGCCTCGAGCCGGAGTCGCATCGCGAGGAGCAAGGCGATCAGGACCGGCGGGATCAGGCGGCTCTGCGGCGGGAAGCCCGGCCACGAGACGGCTTCCATGACCCGCGACAGGAGCGGGTGCGTCCGTCGCTGGAGCTTCATCGTGACCGCGAGGTCGACCGCGTCCGTCCGCCGCGCCCGGACCAGCGCGAAGATCGCACCGAAGCCGAGGAGGCTGGCCCGCTCGATGAGTGCCGCGCCGCGACCACGCCGCACGGCGGTCCGGGCAGGGGCGATGACGGTGGGGTTGGCGGCGACGGCAGGCTCGGTCACACCCCGGAGCATGCCGGGCGCGCGCTCCGAGCCAGGGCGTCGGCCGGCGTGCGGCGCCTCCCAGCTCCGTTACAGCTGCCTCGCGCGGCGTGGGTGTACCCTCCCTCTCCATCACGCCACGTCATGCCGCGACACGAGGGTTGAGGACCATGCCGCGTATCGTCCGAGGGGCGCTCGTCCAGGCCAGCTGGACCGGCGACAAGGAATTGATGATCCAGAAGCACGAGGAACGCGCCCACCAGGCGGCGAAGGATGGCGCCCAGGTCATCCTGTTCCAGGAGCTCTTCTACGGGCCGTACTTCTGCCAGGTCCAGGACGCCCAGTACTACAGCTACACCGAGCTGATCCCGGACGGCCCGACGACCAAGCGGATGCAGGACCTCGCCAAGCAGACGGGCATGGTCGTCGTCGCCCCGATGTACGAGGAGGACCAGCAGGCGTCCGGCATCTACTACAACACCGCGGCGGTCATCGACGCGGACGGGACGTATCTCGGCAAGTACCGCAAGACGCATATCCCGCACGTCAAGGGGTTCTGGGAGAAGTTCTACTTCCGGCCGGGGAACATGGGCTATCCCGTGTTCGAGACCGCGGTCGGCAAGGTCGGCGTGTACATCTGCTACGACCGCCACTTCCCCGAAGGCGCGCGGGCGCTCGGTCTGAACGGCGCCGAGATCGTCTTCATCCCGTCTGCCACGTCACGCGGCCTGTCCGAGTACCTGTGGCGGATCGAGCAGCCGAGCCACGCGGTCGCCAATGGCTACTACGTCGGGACGATCAACCGCGTCGGTATCGAGAAGGACTTCGGGGACGACGACTTCTACGGGCAGAGCTACTTCGTCGATCCGCGCGGGCAATTCGTCGGCGACATCGGCTCGGCCCACGACGAGGAGCTCATCGTCCGCGACCTCGATCTCGACAAGATCGCCGAGGTCCGCAACACCTGGCAGTTCTACCGGGATCGGCGGCCGGACGCCTACGCAGACTTGACACGCCCGTAAGCGCTATCATCCGCGCCGGCTCGGCTGTCAGGAGGAGGACAGCCGAGTCCTCACAGCAATGGCTAGCGGAGCGTCGCCTTGCTGTTCGGAGGGCAAAGGGCGGATCGCCGTTGAGGTTGCCAACACCATGCAGTTCGGTTTCACCCTCAAGCCCGAACACACGATCGAGCGCACGCTCGCCCTGACGCGTCAGGCCGAGGCGGCCGGCTTCGAGTACGGCTGGATGTTCGACAGCCACGTGCTGTGGCGGGATCCGTATCCGCTGCTGACGCTCATGGCGGGCGTGACAGATCGGCTGCGTCTGGGGACGTGTGTCACGAACCCGGGGACGCGTGAGCCGTCGGTCACGGCGTCGTCGCTTGCCACCCTCAACGAGATCAGCGACGGGCGGATGGACCTGGGCATCGGCCGGGGCGATTTGGCGCGTCGCGTCCTCGGGAAGCCGCCCATCACCCTCGCCCACACCGAGGAGGCGATCAACGTCATCCGCACGCTGGTGAGCGGCGGATCGATCACCTACGAGGGCACGGAGCTCGTCTTCCCGTGGACCCGTGGCTGGACGCTGCCCGTGTGGGTCGCCGGCTACGGCCCGATGGCCATCGCGATGACCGGGCGCGTCGCCGACGGGATCATCCTCCAGCTGGCGGACCCGGACCTCATCCGCTGGTTCGTCGGTCAGCTGCGCGAGGCCGCGGCGTCCGCCGGTCGCGACCCCGCTTCGATCAAGGTCCAGGCGGCCGCACCCGCCCATGTCGGGCCGCGCGACGTCGGACGCGAGCGGACCCGCTGGTTCCCCGCGCTCGTCTCGAACCATGTCGTCGATCTCGTGAACAAGTACCCGCGCGAGCAGCTGCCCGAGTCGCTGACCGGCTATATCACCGACCGGACCGGCTACGACTACCGCCATCATGCCGAGGTCGGATCGTCGAACGCGGCGTTCGTGGGCGATGAGGTGGCCGATCGGTTCTGCGTCCTGGGTGAGGCCGACGAACAGGTCGCCAAGCTCCGGGAACTGGCCGACGTCGGGGTCGATCAGTTCAACTTCTACCTGATGAACGGCGACGAGGAAGCCCAGCTCGAGGCCTTCGGACGGGACGTCATCCCCGCCTTCCGCTAGGTACTGGCCGGTATGTCAGGGTGGTCAGCGGTACCGTTCCTGGGCGACCATGCCCTCCCCAAACCCGCACGGAGGACACCATGATCGCAAGAATTGGTCGCCGTGATCCGTTCTGGGACGATGGCAAGGGTGCGCGCCGACGGCACCTCCGGTTGCGCATCGAAGGCGCGATCGCTCTCGCGGCCGCGATCGCGGCCTGCGGCCTGACGGCTGCCATGTGGCTACGCCAGATCCTGCCGGTATTCGGCATCCAGGTCTGAGCGCCGACCCACCAGGGGCCGGCGCCATCCTCGCGTTGGCCGTCATCGGCATCCTCTCCTCGGGCGCGGTCATCCGCCGACCCGCCCATCACATACCATCTCCCTCCTGACCGTCTCGACGCCATCGTCGCCCAGGAGGGACCGCCTCGATGCGCACGCTCATCGCCAACGGGACCATCGTCACCGCTGAGGGATCGCAGGCCGCGGACGTGCTCATCGACGGCGAGACGATCGCCGCGATCGGCGGAGACCTGGCCGGCGCCGGCATGACGGCCGACCAGACGATCGACGCCACGGGCAAGTACGTCATCCCGGGCGCGATCGACGTCCACACGCACATGGAGCTGCCGTTCGGCGGCACGTTCGCGAAGGACACGTTCGAGACAGGGACGCGGGCCGCCGCCTTCGGCGGGACGACGACGATCGTCGACTTCGCAGTCCAGTCCCGCGGTCAGTCCCTGCGTGAAGGCCTCGATGCGTGGCACGCCAAGGCCGAAGGCAACGCCGTCGCCGACTACGGGTTCCACATGATCATGAGCGACGTCACCGACGACACGCTCAAGGAGATGGACACGCTGGTCGCGGAGGGAGTGCCCGACTTCAAGCTGTTCACGGCCTACCCGGGCGTGTTCTACAGCGACGACGGCGCGATCTTCCGGGCGATGCAGCAGACCGAGAAGAACGGCGGGCTGATCATGATGCACGCCGAGAACGGGATGGCCATCGACGTCGTCGCCGAGCAGACGTTCGCAAGCGGAACGACCGACCCCATCGGTCACGGCCTGGCTCGCAAGCCCGTCTTCGAGGGCGAGGCGACCAACCGCGTGATCCGTCTCGCGGAGGCGGCCGGGGTCCCCGTCTACATCGTCCACCTGTCCGCGAGCGACGCGCTGGCCGAGGTTCGAGCCGCCAGGGACCGGGGTTCCAGGGCCTTCGCCGAGACGTGCCCGCAGTACCTGTTCCTGTCGCTCGACGATCTCGGCAACGGGTTCGACGGTGCGAAGTTCATCTGCTCGCCGCCGCTCCGCCCGAAGACCCACTGGGACGACCTGTGGTCGGGGCTCATCAAGGACGACCTCCAGGTCGTCTCGACCGACCACTGCCCGTTCGACTTCCACGGCCAGAAGGAGCTCGGACGGGGCGACTTCCGGAAGGTCCCGAACGGGCTGCCGGGCGTCGAGGACCGCGTCGACCTGATGCACGACGGCGGTGTCGTCGGTGGCCGGATCTCCAAGGAGCGATGGGTCGAGATCCTGTCGACGGCGCCCGCCAAGCTGTTCGGGATGTACCCGCGCAAGGGTTCGGTCAGCGTCGGCGCCGACGCCGACCTCGTCGTGTACGACCCGAACCGCAAGCGAACGATCTCCGCCAGGAGCCATCACATGGACGTCGATTACTCGTGCTACGAGGGACGCCAGGTCCAGGGCGCGAGCGACGTCGTCCTGTCGCGCGGCTCGGTCATCGTCACGGACGGCGAGTTCACGGGGCGCAAAGGTCACGGCCGCTTCGTGAAGCGATCGACCGCCGACCACGCACGGATCTCCTGAACGATGACCCCGATCGAGGGCGTGCGCTTCGGCCACGTCAACGTCACCACACCGGATTGGCGGCGCCTGGTCACGTTCTATACGGATGTGTTCGGGTGCGAGTTCGTTCCGCCCGAGCGGGACATCCAGGGCGAGCACCTCGATCGGGCGACGGGCCTGCGCGATGCGCACCTGACCGGTGCCCATCTCCGCCTGCCGGGCCACGGTCCGGAGGGGCCGACGATCGAGATCTTCTCGTATGACGAGCTCGAGAAGCACCCAGGAGCGGACGTCGCCCGCGCCGGATGGGGCCACGTCGCGTTCCAGGTGCCCTACGTTCCCACGGCCGTCGAAGCCGTCGTCGCAGCCGGCGGTGGGCGTCTCGGCGAGGTCATCACGACACGCACGTCCGACGGCCGGCAGGTGACGTGGGGCTATGTGACCGATCCGGACGGGAACATCGTCGAGCTCCAGGCCTGGTCGGTCGCGACGGACTGAGCGGGGTGGTCGACGTTCGCCGAAGCGTCACGATCCCAGCCGAGCTCGACCGGCTTGCCGAGATCCGCGCGGTCGTTCGCGACATCGCGCGCGGGTGCGAGGCTCCTGCCGACTGCATCGACGACCTCGTCCAGGCCGTCGACGAGGCAGCCACGAATATCATCGTCCACGGATACCGGGGTGCCCCAGGCGAGATCGACCTGACCGCCGAGCTGGTCGCCGACGACATCGTGATCACGCTCGCAGACACGGCGCGGCCATACGACCCGACGACGGTCCCTCCGCCCGACCTGACCATCCCACCCGCCCAGCGCCGGCCGGGGGGCATGGGCGTCCACCTCATGCGTCTGGCCACCGATTCACTCGCGCATCGACCGCGCCCGGGTGGTGGCAACATACTCACCCTCACGCGTGCGAGGGCTCGTCGAAACAAGGAGAAGTGATCGATGCCGATGCAGACCACGATCGAGCGCGTCGACGCGCACGTGCCGATCACGGTCATGACGCTCACTGGGGAGCTCGATGCGTCCAACTACCTGCGCGTCGTCGACGACGTGCGACCTTTGTACGCAGCGGGCGTCCGACATCTCTTGCTCGATCTCACCGACCTGACCTTCATCTCGAGCTCCGGTCTCGTGTCGCTGTACTCGATCGAGAAGGTGATGCAGGGCCAGGAACCACCCGACCCGGAGTACGGCTGGGGTGCCCTGCACGAGGTCGGCCGCGCCGTCGACGACGGCACCGTCCAGACCGCCGTCCAGCTGTGCGGCGTCCAACCTGGCGTGCGCGAAGTCATCGAGCGCACCGGCCTCGATCGCCTCTTCCGGATCCATCCCGATCGCGCGACCGCCGTCGCAGAGTTCTGACCGGGTCGGTGGCGCGGGCGTGGCCGGCGGCGACCCGTCGTTCCCTGTCGAGCGCGCGGCGCTCGAGCGGATCCTGGCGCCCTTCGCACGGGTCTCGAACGGCCTGACCGTCGCGCTCCAGGACGCGGCGGGCCGCACGGTGAGCGGAGCGCCGACCGACCCGGCGTCCGGGGGCGCACGCCTCACACGCGACCTGCTGGTTGGTGGATCCGTGCTCGGGCGGCTCGTCGCGGAGGGACCGCGAGTCACGGACCGGACGGTCGCCGCGTCGCTCGACGCGCTGGCCGAAGCCCTGGAGCGGCTCGCCGAAGCCGGGCAGCAGTCCACGACCGATCCGACGGCCGACCGCGGCGCCGCGGCGTCGGACCCGCGATCCGGGATCGCCGCGGAACTGGCCGTGGGTCGGCTCCACCAGCGCAGCATCGTGTCGCTGGTGGCTCCGGAGGTGGCCGGTTACGACCTCGCGAGCCACTACGAACCGGCACGTGAACTCGGGGGCGACTTCTTCGAGCTGTTCCGCCTGCAGCGGCGTGGGCAACCAATGGGCATCGTCATCGCCGACGTCGCCGGCAAGGGCATCGCGGCGGCGCTGCTGATGGCGTTCGCGCGACCCATCATCCACTCGGCCCTCGACGCAGCGCGCGGGCCGGCCGACGCGCTCGAGCGGACGAATCGGATCCTCGTGGACGAGGTCCACACAGCCCTCTTCATCACCGCGCTGGTCGGCGTGCTCCACCCGGAGACCGGCCACATCCGTCTGGCCAACGCCGGGCACGAGCCGGCCCTTCTCGTCCCGGGCGACGGCGGGGCGATCGTCGAGCTCGAGGGCGGCGGTCCGCTGCTGGGCGCCTTCGCGCCGCTCGACCTGACCGAGATCGATGTCGTCCTGCGGCCGGGTGACCGGCTCGTGCTGTACACCGATGGTGTCACCGATTCGCAGGCCCCATCCGGCGAGCGCTTCGGCAAGATCCGCCTGCTCGAGGCGATCGAGGGGGCGCACATGGGCTCGGCCCAGGACCTCGTGGCGGCCGTCCAGTCTGCGCAGACGACCTTCCGGGACAGCGCCGAGTGCGCCGACGATGTGACGATCGTCGCGGTGGGCCGCCGCATGGCCGGATGACCATCGGCGCGACCGGCAGGGCTGCCCCGACGGTCCTCGACGGCGGCCTTGCGACCGAGCTCGAGGCGCGCGGCCACGACCTGAGCGATCGGCTTTGGTCGGCCCGCCTGCTCCTCGACGATCCGGACGCGATCGAGGAGGTCCATCTCGCGTATTACCGGGTCGGGAGCCCAAATCGCGACGACGGCCAGCTACCAGGCGACGGTCCAGGGCTTCGCGGCGGCCGGGCTCGACCGCGAGGCCGCGCTCGCTGCGATCCGCCGTTCGGTCGCGCTGGCGGGGCGGGCCAGGGACAGGTTCGCCGTCGAGGGCGGCAACGGCGAGGACCTGCGGGTTGCCGGCTCCGTCGGGCCGTACGGCGCGATGCTTGCCGACGGGTCCGAATACCGGGGCGACTACCACCCTGGCGTCGCGGCCCTCCGGGACGTCCACGGGCCGCGGATCGAGGCGTTGCTGGACGCCGGTGCCGATATGCTCGCGATCGAGACGATCCCCACGATGCGCGAGGCGCGGGTGCTGGTCGACCTGGTCGCGGAGTCGGGCGCCACGGCGTGGCTGTCCTACCAGTGCCGCGACGCGTCCACGACCGCGGCGGGCGAACCGATCGAAGAGGCCGTGGCGGTCGCCGCCGACGCCTTGGGCATCGTCGCGGTCGGCGTCAACTGCACCGCGCCGCGCCATGTCCCGGGGTTGCTTGCCGCTGCGGCTGACGCCACGACGAAGCCGCTCATCGCGTACCCGAACGCCGGAGATGTGTGGGACGCACGGGACCGCCGCTGGGTCGCCACCGACAGCACGGGTGGTTTCGACCCCACGGCGGTCGCATCGTGGACCGCGATGGGCGCGGCCTGGCTCGGCGGCTGCTGCGGGACGGGGCCCGCGGACATCGCTGCCCTGGCAGCCGCCGCTATTGTGTCGAGCTGATCAGACTTCGGTGACCGTCCGCCGGTCGAAGACCCGGAGGAGGGCCAGGATCAGCAGTTCGACGAGGCTCCAGCCGATCAACGCGACGATCGCCGCGATGTCGAGCCGCGAACCCTGGTCGGCCGTCACGCGGTCGATCTGGAACATGCCCCGGAACGGCTCGACGAAGGGGTCCGTGACGCTGAGGATCAGCTGGACCACGTCGTTGCCGACGTTCGCGACGAGCAGGAGGAGGATGATCCGCAGGATCAACGCGACCTGCAGCACGCCGAACAGGAACTTGACGAATCGGCCGAGGACGGTCGCTGCGCCCGGCCCGGGGGGCACGTAGGCGCGCTCCGTCGTTCGCACAGCCGTCGACCGTGGTTCGGGTACGACGTCGTCGGTGGTGGTCTGATGCGTCGTTGTGCGTTCGTAATCGGTCATGGGGTGGCCTCCTGGGCTTCCGTGCCGCAGGATGAGCCGCCCGCCGCCCTGTGAGACATTTCGACCGCCGTGGGGGACTTGCAGCGACGTATCAGTCGATCGCCGTCAGCGCGTGCGCGGGAAGCCCAGGTCGACCTTGCTCGTGCCCGGGTCCGGCCAGCGCGAGGTGACGATCTTGCCGCGCGTGTAGAACTGGATGCCTTCGGGTCCGTACATGTGCAGGTCGCCGAACAGGCTGGCCTTCCACCCGCCGAAGCTGTAGTAGGCGACAGGAACGGGGATCGGCACGTTGATCCCGACCATGCCCGCATTGACCTCGAACTGGAACTGGCGCGCCGCTCCGCCGTCGCGGGTGAAGATCGCCGTCCCATTGCCGTACGGGTTCTCGTTGACGAGCTTGACCGCATCGTCGTACGTCTTGACCCGGACGACGGTCAGTACCGGCCCGAAGATCTCGTCGCGGTACGCGTCCATCGAGGTCGTGACGTTGTCGATCAGCGACACGCCCAGGAAGAATCCGTCGCTCTCGCCGTAGAGCGGGTGCTCGCGGCCGTCGGTCACGACCGTGGCGCCCTGCTGCTGGGATGAGTCGATGTAGCCCGCCACCTTGTCGCGATGCTGGCGCGTGACGAGCGGGCCCATCTCGGCGGTCGGGTCGGATCCTGGACCGACCTTCACGTTGGGGAGCCTCTTGGAGATCGCGTCGACGAGCGGATCGGCGACGTCACCGACGGCGACGACCGTGGCGATCGCCATGCAGCGCTCACCGGCGGAGCCGTAGCCGGCCGACACGGCGGCGTCGGCGGCCATGTCGATGTCCGCGTCCGGCAGGACGATCATGTGGTTCTTGGCGCCACCCAGCGCCTGGACACGCTTGCCGTGGGCCGTGCCCGTCTCGTAGATGTAGCGCGCGATCGGGGTCGAGCCCACGAAGCTGACTGCCGCGATGTCGGGGTGCTCGAGGATCGCGTCCACCGCCACCTTGTCGCCGTGCACGACGTTGAAAACCCCGTCGGGGACGCCCGCCTCGTGGAGCAGCTCGGCAAGGAAGATCGACGCCGACGGGTCCTTTTCGGATGGCTTGAGGATGAACGTGTTGCCGGTGGCGATGGCGGTCGCGAACATCCACATCGGGACCATCGCCGGGAAGTTGAACGGCGTGATGCCCGCGACGACACCGAGGGGCTGGCGGATCTGGTAGACGTCGACGCCGGTGCTCGCCTGCTCGGTGAACCCGCCCTTGAGCAGGTTCGGGATGCCGCACGCGAACTCGAGGTTCTCGAGACCGCGGGCGATCTCACCGAGGGCGTCCGATGGCACCTTGCCGTGCTCCGCGGTCAGATGCGCGGCAAGCTCATGGCGCCGCTGGTCGACCAGGTTGCGGATCTTGAAGAGGATGTCGGTGCGCTTGCTCAATGACGTCGAGCGCCAGCCGGGGAACGCCGCGCGGGCTGCAGCGACGGCCGCCGCGACCTCGTCCGCCGACGCGAAGTCGACGTGCTTCGTGACCACGCCCGTGGCCGGGTCGTAGACGTCACCGTGGCGACCGGACGTGCCCGGCGTGGATCGCCCGCCGATCCAATGGCTGATCCGCCCTGGCGTGGCGGCGCTGGAGATCTCGGGTTCGGCGACCTGGGTCATCGGAGGGTCCTCGTGGCACGCATCGTCATCCCGCCACGATACCCGGTCGAGCGGGAGTTGCCATCCCCGCCGCAAGCCAGCAGGGTAGCGCCGCGGCATCCACCGCATCGTCCGCCAGCCGCCTCAGAACGGAGGGCGGGTCTCCGGATCCGGCCAATGCGGGTGCGCAGCCGCCGCACGGGCTCGCTCACGGCGCGGCCACCAGACCGTCAGGGTGATCGCGGCGGCAGCGGCCGTGATGCACACGACGATCGCGATCAGGCCGCCCGTTGGCAGTCCGCCGATGACCACCGGATCCCGCCATGTGAGCGAGACAACTGCCCTAACTGCGCACCAGCCCGTGAGGGCGACCAACAGTCGCCGTCCGTCGCCGGCCCGGAACAGCCCGAGCGAGCTCGCCACCAGGACCAGGAGCGCGACGAGGACCGTCGCGATCGCCTCGTAGACCTGCGACGGATGTGATGGCATCGCCGGCGCAGCGGCCACCCACGGCCCGGGGCCGAGATATGCAGTGGCCCAGTCCCCGTCGAACGGCCGGCCCTGTCCGCTGCCGCCCAGGGACATGGCCAGCTTCCCACCGGCGATGGCGGCCAGCAACGGGATCGTCGCGACGTGCGCCCATTGGCCGACAGGAGTGCCGAGCAGCGCCGCGACGATGGCCGCGGTCCCGAGGCCGCCGACGACGGCGAGGCCGAGCTCGAGGCCCCCGATCGAGGGATCGAACAGGCTCAGGGGACCAGCAGCGAAGGCCTCGGGGACCACCAGCGCATAGCCGACCCGGCCGCCAACGACCGCACCTGGCGCCGCGCCGATCGCGATGTAGAGGAGGTCATCCGCGCGCAGGCCGCGCCTGCGTCCCAGGACCGCGGCGCCGGCCAGGCAGACGAGCACGACCATCGCCAGAGCGAGCGTCTGCCAACGCACGCTGACGTCGGAACCGAGACGGAACAGGGGGTCGAAGTCGAACGCGATGACGGCGATCGGCACGGTCGCCGAAGTGTACCCGGGCCTGAGGTGTCGGCTGGCCGACAGTCGGCGTGTCGCCTACCCGGTCTCCGCCGCGTCTCGCGCGCGACAGGATGCACGTCATCGGGCCGACGGCCTGGGGGGCCTCGGTCGCGATGAGGGGGAACGAATCGGAGGGGTCTGGGGGCCCGCCGATCAAGTCCCGGCGTCCGGCCCACGGGGGGACGGGCCGGACGTCGTGACCCACCGAGAGGGATGCCGTGACCGCACGTCCACGAGCGGTATCGGGCTTGGACGTCAGGCTACTCGGTCGATTCGTGATCCGGACCGCCGATGGGCGGGAGATCCGCATCGTCGGACGGCATGCGCAGGCGCTGTTCACCCTGCTCGCCCTGACCTGCCGGCCACGAACGCGCGAGGCGATCGCCACGGACCTGTGGCCGGAATCGCTCGGCGCCGCCACCGGTCCGCTCCGCCAGGCGCTGTACCAGCTGCGGACCGCGCTCGCTGCGGCCGGCCTGGATCTGGACACGGTCCTGGAGGCCGACTCCGAGACGCTCGGCCTCCGGCCGGAGGCAATGCGCTCGCTCGACGTCGCGCGCTTCGAGGCGTGCACGGACGACCCGTTCTGCGCGCCCGAGGCGGCCGTCGAGCAGTACGGCGGCGATCTCGCGGAAGGGCTCGGCCACGACTGCTTCGCCGGGGAGCGAGAGCGTCTTGCCGACCGCTACGAGGATGCCCTCGCGGTCGTCGCACGGCAGCGCCTGGAAGCCGGGGACGAGGAGGGCGCACGGCTCGCCGCCGAGCGGCTGATCGGGCGCGACCCGCTGCGTGAGGAGGCACACGAGGTGCTGATCGCGGTGCACGGACAGACCGGGACGCGATCGCAGGTCGTGCGCCAGTACCGCCGGCTGTGCGAGGTCCTGGCACGCGAGCTGGCTGAAGCCCCGCTGCCCGAGACCGATGCCACCTACCGGGCTGCTCTGGCGCAGACGATCGCGCGCTCCCGCGAGCGGGCGGCGCAACTCGAACGACCGACCGGCACGAACCTCGCGGTCGTCGGGTAGGCCCGGCTCGGGGGCCCGTCCCGGCCGCCCGTTCGGGTCGTGCGCCCCCTTAGGTCCGGCTTAGGACCTCGACGAGCTCCTTGACGGCATCGGCGGATCGCCCGAACGCGGCCCGCTCGTCGGCGGTCAGCTCGATCTCGAAGACACGCTCCATGCCGCTCTCGCCGAGGACCGCCGGGACGCCGACGAACAGCCCGTCGATCCCGAACTCGCCGCGCAGGAGGACCGCGCAGGGCAAGACCCGCTTCCGGTCGAGCAGGATCGCCTCGACCATCTCGAAGACGCCGGCCGCGGGTGCGTAGAAGGCAGACCCGGTCTTGAGCAGACCGACGATCTCGGCGCCACCATTGGCGGTCCGATCCTCGAGGGCGCGGACGCGCTCGGCGCTGAGCAGCTCCGTGATCGGCACGCCGGCGACGGTCGAATAGCGCGACAGCGGCACCATCGTGTCGCCGTGGCCGCCGAGCACGAAGGCGTGGGTGTCCTCGACGCTCACCCCCAGCTCCTGGGCGATGAAGGTCCGGAACCGGGCGCTGTCGAGCACCCCCGCCATGCCGATCACCCGCTCGCGCGGGAAACCGGAGGCCTCGATCGCGACGTGGCACATCGCATCGAGCGGATTGGTCACGACGATGATGATCGCGTCGGGCGAGGCGGCGGCGGCCTGCCCGACGACTGATCTCACGATGCCTGCGTTCTTGGTCAGCAGGTCATCGCGGCTCATCCCGGGCTGCCGTGCCAGGCCAGAGGTGACGACGACGATGTCCGATCCGGCGGTGTCGGCGTAGTCGTTCGTGCCGATGACGCGCGCATCGTGGCCGACGACGGGCGCAGCCTCGGCGAGGTCCAGGCCTTTGCCCTGTGGCAGCCCCTCCACGATGTCGATGAGCACGACGTCGGCCAGACCGGCCTCCGCGATGCGCTGGGCGGTCGTGGCGCCGACATTTCCGGCGCCGATCACGGTCACCTTGCTACGGGGCATCGACGGGGCGCCTCCTCGGGGATCCTGATCTCGGGGGTGGGTGGGGCCGGGTCATTCTAGGCGGCGAGGAACGAAGAAGCCGGGCACCATCGCCCGACGTTCGTGGATGGTGCCCATGGACGAGCGACCATGGCCGCCGCAGTCAGCCGCTCCGACGATGGCATGCGTCAACGTCGCTCGGAGCACAACACCAATGTCCACGACCGCACCCGTCGCCACGCTCGTGATCCTCGGCGCCGTCATCGCCGTCCTCGGGCTGTTCGCCGCAGGCAACATCGCCGTCACCGTGATCGGGCTCGTCGCGGTCTTCGCGGCGGGCGTCCTCCAGGTCGCAACGGTCCGGGCCCTCCGATGACCGGACTCGCGGCGCTCATCGGCATCCTGCTGATCCTCGTCGCCATCCCATTCGGGCTGATGATCGCCCCCATCGCACTCGGGGTCCTCTTCGTCTGGTCTGCGCTGCGCCGCGTCGACGGCGCGCTGGACCGGGGTCCTGCCGCCACGGTCTGAGACTCCCGTCTGGCCTCAGCCGGCGCCGGGGTCGCTGATGACGTCCGGAAGCGGTGTCGACGGATCGACGATCGGGCCTGCGGTACGGACATCGTCGGTGACGCCGTCGGCATAGGCCGCGAAGTTCGCCGCGAACATCGACGCGAGCCGCTGGGCCTGACGGTCATATCCGTCGGTATCGGCCCAGGTCGAGCGCGGGTCGAGGATCCGTGAGGGGACGTCGGGGCACTTCAGGGGCACCTCGAACCCGAAATTCGGGTCGGTCCGGGTCGGAACGGTCGCGAGCCGGCCGTCGAGCGCTGCGCGGACCGTCGACCGCGTGTGCGCGATGTTCATCCTCTCACCGGTGCCATACGGACCGCCGGTCCAGCCGGTGTTGACCAGCCAGACCTGGGCGTCCTGCGCAGCGAGGCGCTCGGTCAGCATCCGCGCGTACTGACCGGGATGGCGCGGCATGAACGGCGCGCCGAAGCACGCCGAGAACGTTGCGTTCGGCTCCTTGATCCCGACCTCGGTGCCGGCCAGCTTGGCGGTGTAGCCACTGATGAAGTGGTACGCCGCCTGGGCATGGGTCAGGCGGGCGATCGGCGGCAGGACACCGAACGCATCGGCGGTGAGCAGCACGACCGTCGACGGTTGGACCGTCATCCCTGTGGGGTCTGCGTTGCCGATGAAGTGCAGCGGATAGGCGCCCCGGGTGTTCTCGGTAAAGCGCTCCGAGTCGAGATCGAGCTCGCGCGTCGTCGGATCGACATCGACGTTCTCGAGCACGGTCCCGAACCGCCGGGTCGTCTGGAAGATGTCGGGCTCGTACATCGGTGAGAGACGGATCGTCTTGGCGTAGCAGCCGCCCTCGAAGTTGAACAGACCGCTTTCACCCCAGCCGTGCTCGTCATCGCCGATGAGCCGCCGCTCGGGATCCGCCGACAGCGTCGTCTTGCCGGTCCCCGACAAGCCGAAGAACACCGCGCTCTCGCCATCCGCCCCGACGTTGACCGAGGAGTGCATCGGGAGGACGCCCTCGTCGGGCATCAGGTAGTTCATGACCGTGAAGGCCGACTTCTTGATCTCGCCCGCGTACTCGGTGCCGACGATGATGATCTCCATCCGCTGGAGGTGGAGCAGGATCGCGGTCCCGGTGCGCGTGCCCTCGGTGGCGGGGTCGGCCTGGAACGACGGCACGCAGATGATCGTGAAGTTCGGCTCGAAACCGACGAGCTGGGTCGCCTTCGGACGCCGGAACAGGTTCCGCGCGAAGATGCTCGCCCACGCCGTCTCCGTGAAGACGCGCAGCCGGCGCTGGTGGTCCGGATCGGCCCCGATCAGCATGTCCTGGCTGTACAGGTCCTTCTCGGCGCAGTAAGCGACGAGGCGTGCCCGCAGGCGGTCGTAGTCCGCCTCGCCGATCGGCCGATTGATCTCGCCCCACCAGATCTTGGACGAGCTCGACGGCTCTTCGACGATGAACTTGTCGAGCGGCGACCGGCCCGTGTGCTTCCCGGTCCGCACGACCAGCGGTCCCTCTGCGGCGAGCAGGCCCTCGCCCGCTCGGATCGCATCCTCGACCAGCTCCGCCGAGGGGAGATTCGCCCGGACGCGACGGCCCAACGGCGGGCGTGCGCGCACGGGGCGCGGTGTCGGGGGGTGGTCGGGGCGTGCTGGCGGTTGGCTGGTGGCCATCTGGCGGACTCCTGGACGCGGACGATCACGGTAGGGATCGACCGGCCGCGCGTGCCGCGTGCGCTGTCTCGGGCTCGGACCCGAGGAGACGCTCGCGGGAGTCGGCTTCCACAGTCGCGCTTCGCCCGATGCTAACACGCAGCTGCCAGGTTGCGGCTGGGTCACGAGGACCAGGCTGGCCGTACCATGGTCCCCTCCGACCGTCACAGATCGCGCAGGCGAGGCGACACCGTCATGACCGACACGCTGATCCCGGACCGCGAGCAAGCGGCGTCCGAAATCGCCGAGCTCCAGCTCCGCACGGACCTGTTCATCGGCGGCGATTTCCGACCCGCGGTCGACGGGCGGAGGTTCGTGACCGAGAACCCGGCCACGGGCCAGCCGATCACGGATGTGGCCGAGGGCGGCGTCGCCGACGTGGACGTGGCGGTGGCGGCGGCACGGTCGGCCGCCGATCGAGGTGTCTGGTCGCGCATGGATCCAGGCGCCCGAAAGCGCATCCTCCTGGCCTGGGCCGATCGGATCGACGCCCACGCGCGCGAGCTGGGACTGATCGAGACCATCGACGCCGGCAAGCCGATCACCGACACGGTCGGCCTCGATATGCCGGAGTCGGCGGCATGCATCCGCTGGCATGCCGAGGCGATCGACAAGCTATACGGCCAGGTCGCGCCGTCGCCGGAAGGGACGGTCGCGACGATCACGCGCGAGCCTGTCGGGGTCGTCGGTGCGGTCGTGCCATGGAACTACCCGGCGCAGATGGCGGCCTGGAAGCTGGGTCCCGCACTCGCGACCGGCAACAGCGTCGTCATCAAGCCGGCCTCGACGACGTCGCTGAGCCTGCTCAGGATCGCCGAGCTCGGTGCCGAAGCGGGCATTCCCGACGGCGTCCTCAACGTCGTCACGGGACCGGGCGACACGGTCGGGGCGGCGATGGGACGACATCCGGACATCGATTGCCTGGCGTTCACGGGCTCGACCGAGGTCGGTCGACGCTTCCTGGCCTGGTCGGCCGAGTCGAACCTCAAGCGCGTGCTGCTCGAGCTCGGGGGCAAGAGCCCGCAGATCGTCTTCGGCGACGTGACCGACATGGAACACGTGGCGGCCCAAGCGGCGGTTGCGATCTTCTGGAACATGGGCGAGAACTGCAGCGCCGGTTCGCGCCTGATCGTCCATCGCTCGCGGAAGGACGCGCTGCTCGAGGCATTGCAGGCGGAGCTCGGCGCATGGCCGGTCGGCGACCCGCTGGATCCCGCGACCAAGATCGGCGCGCTGATCTCGCGGCCCCACCTCGAGCGGGTGCTCGCGTACGTGCAGGTCGGGCGGGACGAGGGCGCGCGGCTCGTGACGGGCGGCGAGCGGATCCTGGAGGAGACGGGTGGCTACTTCCTCGGTCCGACGATCTTCGACGACGTGCGCAACGACATGCGCATCGCGCGCGAGGAGATATTCGGCCCGGTGCTATCGGTGATCGAGTTCGAGACCGAGGCCGAGGCGGTCGCCATCGCCAACGACACCGCATACGGTTTAGCCGCGTCGATCTACACCGACGACCTGAATGTCGCGCACCGGGTCGCGCGCGATCTGCGCGCTGGGACGGTGGCCGTCAACGCCTACGCCGAGGGTGACATGACGACGCCGTTCGGCGGGTACAAGCAATCGGGCTTCGGCGGCCATGACAAGTCGGTCCACGCCCACGACCAGTACACCGAGATGAAGACGACCTGGATCGCGCTGAAGCCTGCGAGGTGAAGGGCGGGGGGGCGGCGGCCTCGCGGGGAGGGGCCGGCGCCCGCGTCCCGCGGCCAGGTTTGCCAATGCTCGTGTCGTGAGCCTTTGGACGGACAGTCCGACCGTGTCGACCGTATCTGGCAAGAACTCGGCAGGCAGTGGGATATCCGCCGCGGGGGCCCATGCCTTGACGCTCCACGCGGCCAGCCCGTAGCATCTTCGGTACAACCGAAGAGCACGTATCAAGAGATGGCTGAGGGACCGGCCCGTTGAAGCCACGACAACCTACCGACGCGAGGTCGGCAAGGTGCCAAGTCCGGGCAGGTTCTCCTGCGCGATACGGGTCTCTCCGGAGCCCCAACCATCGACCAGGGTCCTGACCCATCCACGACCGGTCCACGCCGCCGACACGCGACCCCTGGAGACCGACCGTGACCACGCCGACCCTGACACCACCGACACAGGCATCGACCTCGGACACCCGCGCGACCCCGAGCCACGGCGCGCGGATCGCGGGCATGGTGTGTCGCAACTGCGGGCGCTCCCAGGAGCTCGAGCTCGCGTACGTCTGTCCGGCGTGTTTCGGGCCACTCGAGGTGGCGTACGACCTGTCGGTCGTCGGCCGGACACTGACCAAGGAGGCGATCGCCGCGCGGGCGCCCGGGATCTGGCGGTATCTCGAGCTGCTTCCTGTCGAGGCGGTCCCGGTGCGCTCACTGCCGGTCGGTTCGACCCCGTTGCTCGCGGCCGATCGGCTCGGCCCGACCCTCGACGTCGAGCGACTCTGGATCAAGGACGACACCCGCAACCCGTCGCTGTCCTTCAAGGATCGAGCGGTCGCCGTGGCGGTCGCGCGCGCCGTCGAGTTCGGCGTCCCGGCACTCGCCTGCGCGTCGACGGGCAACCTCGCCGGGGCGACGGCCGCAGCCGCTGCGGCGGTCGGTCTCCCGGCCTACGTCTTCATCCCGGCCGACCTCGAACGCGAGAAGGTCGACCACGCGCTCGCATACGGCGCGACGGTCGTGCCGATCGACGGGACGTACGACGACGTGAACCGCCTCTGTCTCGAGGTCGCCGACGAGACCGGCTGGGGCTTCGTCAACATCAACCTCCGACCGTTCTACGCGGAGGGATCGAAGACGCTCGCGTACGAGATCGCCGAGACGCTCGGCTGGCGATCGCCCGACGTCGTCGTGGCTCCGGTCGCCTCGGGCGCGATGTTCACCCGCGTCGCACGCGGCTTCGAGGAGCTCGCGGAGCTGGGGCTGATCGAGCGCCGGCCGATCCGCTTCGTCGGCGGACAGGCTGAGGGCTGCGCACCGGTCGCCACGGCCTTCGCGGCCGGGACCGACGTGATCGACCCGGTGCGCGAGCCCGACACGATCGTCCGATCGCTGGCCATCGGCAACCCGGCCGACGGCAGGTACGTCGTCGAGGTGGCCCGGGACAGCGGCGGCTCGGTCGAAGCCGTGCCGGATGCCGTGACCGCAGAGGCCATCCGCGACGTCGCGCGGCTCGAGGGGATCTACCCGGAGACGGCAGGCGGCGTCACGCTTGGCGCGGTCGCGGCCGCACGGCGCCGCGGGATCATCCGCGATGGCGACGAGGTCGTCGCGCTGCTGACCGGCAATGGCCTCAAGACACCGGACGCGCGGACCCTCGGGCTGCCCGATGGCGGATCGCAGATCGCACGTCCCGGTCAGCCAGGGCTCGCGCCGGTCATCCGCCCGAGCCTCTCGGCGTTCGAGTCGTGGCTGGACGGCGACGCATGAGCACGGTCCGGATCCCGCCGACGCTGCGGACCGCGACCGGCGGGGAGAAGCTCGTCGCCGTCCCGGGCGGCACCGTCCGCGAGGTGATCGCCGGGCTCGTCGAGGCGCATCCGGGCCTCGGGTCCCAGCTGCTCACGCCGGACGGCGATCTCAATCGTTTCGTCAACGCGTTCCTCAACGACACCGACGTGCGCCATCTCCAGGCGCTCGACACACCCGTCGGCGAGGCCGACACGCTGGTCCTGTTGCCGGCGATGGCCGGGGGCTAGCCCTCGACAGCCGATCTCGGCGGAGTACGCTGGCGGTCCGATGTCGGCCGACGAGCGACCGCCGAGCGGGGACGAGGCGTTCTGGCGCGAGTTCCTGACCCGCGGCGACCCGCGGGAAGTGCGCACCAGGCGCGTCCTTCGCCTGCTGCCACACGGCCCGCGGTGCAAGCTCTGCGCCGCGCCGTTCGCGGGTGCCGGCTCGCGTCTGATGCGAGCGATCGGCAAGCGACCCGCCATCAAGAACGGGAACGTCTGCAACACCTGCTTCGACTTCATGGAGAAGCACCACGGCGGCGCCGAGATCGAGGGCAGCTTCCTGTTCGCCGACATCCGCGGTTCGACGACCATCGCCGAGCGCATGCCACCATCCGAGTTCCGCGCGCTGATCGACCGCTTCTACACGACCGCCGCCAAGGTCGTCTTCGACAACGACGGCGGAATCGACAAGTTCGTCGGCGACGAGATCGTCGCCTTCTTCTTCCCGCTGTTGTCGGGGCCGCGGCACGCGGCGGCTGCGGTCGGTGCCGCATCCGGGCTGCTGCGGGCGACAGGCCACGCAGACGCGGGCGGACCGTGGGTCCCGGTGGGCGCCGGTATCGCCACAGGGATGGCGTGGGTGGGCGCCGTCGGCGACGAGCAACGGACCGATCTGACCGCGCTCGGCGACACCGTCAACATCGCCGCTCGGTTGGCCGGGGTCGCCGCCGCCGGCGAAGTCCTGATGACCAGGGAGACCGCCCTGGCGGCCGGGGTCGATCCGAGCCTCCCGACGCGCAGCCTCGACCTCAAGGGAAAGACCACGCCGACCGAGGTGGTCAGTCTGACCGTCGGTCCCGTGCCGGTCGGGGTAGCCTAGGAGCCGTCGAGCGCGTGGCGCAGGTCGGCGATGAGGTCCTCGACACCCTCGATCCCGACCGACAGCCGGATCAGAGCCGGGTCGACCGCCAGGGCGGTCTCCGAGACCGACATATGGGTCATCGCCGCCGGCACCTCGATGAGCGATTCCACGCCGCCGAGGGATTCGGCCAGGGTGAACAGGCGCGTGCCCTCGGCGATTGCGATCGCCCGTTGCGGGGCATCGGCAGAGTCGCGCGGAGCCGGCAGGAAGGACACCATCCCGCCGAACCCCGGATAGCGGACCTCGGCGACGTCATCGCGTGACCGCAGGAATTCGACGACGGCTGCGGCGTTGGCCTGGTGCCGCTCGACGCGCAGGTGCAGCGTCCGCAGGCCGCGCAGGACGAGGAAGCAGTCGAACGGTCCGGGGACCGCGCCCATCGCGTTCTGCAAGAACCGCAGCCGTTCCGCCACCGCATCGTCCGAGGTGACCGCCACGCCGAGCACCACGTCCGAATGGCCGGCGAGGTACTTGGTTGCGGAATGGAAGACGATGTCGGCTCCCATCGTCAGCGGGCGCTGGATCGCGGGCGACGCGAACGTGTTGTCCGCCACGACCAGCGGCCGTCGGCCGCCTTCGGCCGCGCGCCGGTCGAGGGTTCGGGCGACATCGGCGATATCGACCGTCTTGAGCAACGGATTCGTCGGCGACTCGAACCAGACGAGCCGCGTCCGCTCGGACAGGGCCTCCCACAGGGCGTCCATGCCCCCCGTGAGGTCGATGAAGGTCGGGGTGACGTTCCCGCCGGGCCGGCGGACCTGTTCGAGATAGCGATAGGTGCCGCCGTACACGTCGTCGCCGACCACGATCTCCTCGCCGGGATCGGCGAGCTCGGCGATGGCCGCGGTCGCTGCTGATCCCGAGGCGAACGCGAACCCGTGGCGGCCGCCTTCGAGAGTGGCGACCGCCCGTTCCAGCCGTTCGCGCGTGGGGTTCTGCGAGCGGGCGTACTCGTAGCCGCGGCGCGGCTGCCCGACCGCGTCCTGCTCGTAGGTCGAGGTCTGGTAGATCGGCGGCGCGACTGCGCCGGTCAGCTCGTCGGGTTCGGCACCGGCGTGGACGGCCAGCGAGTCGAAGGAAAGCCCGTCGAGGTCGGCGTCACGTCGCATGCCGGGATGATGGCACCGCGGCCGTCGGGTCGTGCGGGGGACCAGCTAGTGGCGGTCAGCTCGTGGGGGTCAGCTCGTGCCGTCGGTCGTTGCCGTCCAGCCTTCTTTGTGGAAGACGACCTCGAGGCCGTCGTACTCGTCCATCTGGACACCGACTTCGCGGAACCCGAACCGGGCGAGGACGGCTTGGGACGCGACGTTGTCCGGGGCGGTCGCCGCCCGGAACCGCGTCACGCCGTGCTCCCGGTTCGCCCAGTCGAGGAGCGCGCGGACGACCTCGGTGGCGACGCCCTGGCGTCGATGCTCCGGCTCGACGCGGTAGCCGATCTCGACGCGCCCGTCCTCGTCGGGCGGAGAATGGAACCCGATCGAGCCGATCACCCGCCGACCCGCCGCATCCTCGACGACGATCGCCCGCCCGAGCCACGGCTGGACGGTCGGGTCGGCCGTCAGATCGGCGATCCGGTACTCCAGAAAGTGCTCGAGGTCCGCCGGCATGTCGGCCGGGACAGTCGCACCGATCAATGTCGCGGCGCCGTCCGAGTCGCCCTCGCGCAGGGCGTGCATGAACGCGAGCGACATCGAGACGAGCTCGAAGCGCGGCGTCCGGATCGACGGGACCGAGGTCATCGCGGCATCATCCCATCCGTCACCTGACGAGAACGTGATACATTTGCTGAGCACGTTTTCGCGCCCCGTTCGAGGATCCGATGGACAGCACCGTTCCGACCCCCCACTCGCCCGCCACAGGCGTCCCCATCCGCGAGCGGCTACTCGCGTGGAAGGAGATCCTCGAGACGGCGAACCCGCCTGCCACGCGCCCGCTCGACACGGTCGGCAAGTGGCTGGTCATCACGCGCGCCGCGGTCTTCCCGATGACGATCTGGTCCGGGTTGATCGGCGGCCTGCTTGCGGTCGAGGCCAACCGCGTCGCCGGCGGCGCCGCGGTCGAGTGGGGCCTGTTCCTGCTCGCGGTCGTCGGCCTGGTCCTCGCCCATGCCGCCAACAACATGATCAACGACTACTTCGACACGACCGGCGGCGTCGACACGGAAGGCTACGTGCGCGCCCTCTACGCGCCGCATCCGATCCTGTCGGGCTGGGTCACCAAGCGTCAGCTCGGCATCGCGATCCTCATCGTCAACGCGATCGGCGCCGCGATCATGCTCTACCTCGCCTCGATCCGGGGGCCGCTGATCATCGCCTTCGCGCTGGCCGGGCTGTTCGTATCGGTGTTCTACGTCGCTCCGCCGATCCGCCTCAAGCACCACGGTCTGGGCGAGCCAGGGGTGTTCCTCGTGTGGGGCCCGCTGATGATCGGCGGGACGTTCCTTGCCGCGACGGGCACGATCCCCGGCTGGGTGCTGCTGGTGTCGGTGCCGTACGCGCTGCTCGTGACGGCGGTGCTGTTCGGCAAGCACATCGACAAGATCGGGGCCGATTCCGCGCTCGGCGTGCGGACGCTGCCCGTGATCCTGGGCGAGTCACGCGCCAGGGTCGTCGGGCAGTGGCTGATGATCCTGTTCTACCCGCTGACGATCGCCGCCGTGCTCGCGGGGTGGATCGGGCCGTGGGCACTGTTGGTCGTGCTGGCCGTGCCTCGGCTGATGGGCGTGCTCGCGGTCTTTCGGCAGCCGAAGCCGGCGGGTCCTCCGCCTGGCCGCGAACTGGGCTGGCCGCTGTGGTTCGTCGGGTACGCGTTCGTGCACACGCGCCGCGCGGGTGGTCTGCTCACGCTGGGCCTGCTGCTGAACGCACTGCTGCCGATCCGCCTGCCGCTGCCCTGGCTGTAGGCGCTTACCCCCGCCGTTCCGAGCGCCACGGCGGCCAGTCGCGCTCGGTCCACGGCGCGGACCATCCGACAGGCCAGCGGACGAGCGATCGACTCGCAGAGGCCTTCTCCGGTCGATCGGTCCGACCGCCGAACCATTCGACCGGTCACGCGGATCGTGACACGTCGGACGTCGGCCCCGCCGGTCGGATGGTCCGGGTCACGGACCACGTATCGCGGTGAATGCCGCCATGCCGATCGGCTGTCCTAGCCGCCGGCGGTCGGGTGGTGGGCCAGGTACTCGAGCAGGTCGAGCTTCGTGACGACGCCGATCGGGCGCTCGCCGCGGACGACGACGAGTGCGGATGACGGTCCGCTCAACTCCGCGAACGCCTGATCGAGGCTGGCCGACGCCTCGACGAGCGGTAGCGGCGAGTCCATGACCTCGCCCACGGTCCGGTCGACGACCGACGGATCGCGATAGGCCCGATCCAGCAGTCCCTTCTCGCTGATCGAGCCGACGAGGCCCGAGACCTCCTCCCCCTCCGGCTGCTCCGAGACCGGCAGCTGGCTGATCCCGAACGCCTGGAGCGTCGCGATCGCGTCGCCGACGCGCTCGGTCGTCCGCGCGACGACGACCGACGGCCGGTCCGTCACGTGATGGCGGTCGGCCAGGAGCGCGTCGATCCGGGTGGCCGACCCCGTCGTCGGCAGGAGGCCGTTGTTGCGCATCCACTCGTCGTTGTACAGCTTCGAGAGGTAGCTCCGGCCACTGTCGGGCAACAGCACCACGACCACCGCGTCACCGCCGCCATCGGTCGCCGTCAGCTCGCGGACGACCTCGCGGGCCGCGACCATCGCGGTGCCGCACGAGCCGCCCGACAGGATCCCCTCCTCGCGTGTGATGCGGCGGGCCATCGCGAAGGCGTCGCGGTCGCTGACGCGGACCCAGCGGTCGATCACCGACGGGTCGTACGTACCCGGGAAGAAGTCCTCGCCGACTCCTTCGGTCAGGTAGGGCCGCGCCGTATCTCCCGAGAGCACGGAGCCTTCCGGATCCGCCCCGATCACCTGGATCGCCGGGTTCCGCTCCTTGAGTAGGCGCGCGGCCCCCGAGATCGTGCCACCGGTCCCCACGCTCGCCACGAAGTGGGTGATGCGGCCGTCGGTCTGGTCCCACAACTCGGGCCCGGTCGTCCGCTCGTGGGCCGCCGGGTTCTCCATGTTCCAGTACTGGTCCGGTTTGAACGCGCCGGGGATGTCGCGCGCCAGGCGTGCCGCCACGCTGTAGTACGACGCCGGTGACTCCGGGGCGACGTTCGTCGGGCAGAGCACGACCTCGGCGCCGTATGCGCGGAGCAGCGCCTGCTTCTCGACCGACTGCTTATCGGCCATCACGAAGATGCAGCGGTAGCCCTTGAGCGCGGCGGCGATGGCCAGGCCGTGGCCGGTGTTGCCGCTCGTCGGCTCGATGATCGTCCCGCCCGGCTTCAGGAGCCCTTCCCGTTCGGCCGCCTCGATCATCGGCAGCCCGATACGGTCCTTCACAGACCCGCCCGGGTTGAGCATCTCCATCTTGGCCAGGAGGAGCGGTTGTCGATCGGCCGGACCGAGGTCGCGCGTGAGCCGGCTGATCCGGACGAGGGGCGTATTGCCGACCAGCTCGAGGACATTCTCGACGTACAGCATCGGCGGGGAGTATAGGGCGGTGACCCCCGAGCAAGGGTGGTCCCACCGGGACAGGCGGATGCGCCCGCGTTCCCTTCGCGGGCGCATCGCCGGAGGACGCTTTCAGTCGATGCCGCTGTTGAGGCGGTTCTCCTCCACGGCGTCATAGCGCCGGTCGCCGAGCGGGATGGATGAGCCGAGATCCAGGCGGTTCTCCTCCACGGCGTCATAGCGCCGGTCGCCGAGCGGGATGGATGAGCCGAGATCCAGGCGGTTCTCCTCCACGGCGTCATAGCGCCGGTCGCCGAGCGGGATGGATGAGCCGAGATCCAGGCGGTTCTCCTCCACGGCGTCATAGCGCCGGTCGCCGAGCGGAACAACCTGTGATCCGACGGTGGATGCATTGGGCTGGATCATGGTGCCGAGGACGATCCCGGCGGCGAAGATGACGGCCGCGGCGACAGCCGCTAGGCCGGCGCGGGGGTCGACGAGCTGGCGGGCGTTCGTTGCATGCATGGGATCTGGTCCTCCGTGTGCAGTCGATGTCGGGCCTGGTGGCTGCGTTCGACTGGTACGAGGACGCTAGGGCTCGCACCACCCGCGCTTCATCGGGGACCTCCCTCATTCGTCGGAGCGACGAACCGACCCGCCAGCTCGGCTCGATTGCGAACATCGAGCTTCGCCAGGACGTTCGACACGTGTCGCTCGACAGTCTTCCGTGACAGGAACAACGCGGCCGCGATCTCCGGGTTCGTCGCGCCACTGGCCACCAACCGGGCGACCTCGAGCTCACGCGCGGAGAGCCGATCGATGCTCGCCTCTGGTTGCCCTGCCCCACGCCGCCACGTCCTGACGCCGAGGCCCCGGAGGCCTCTGTCGGCCAGGCGCGCGTAGGCCGTGGCGCCCATCGCCGACGTCCGGGCGGCGACGTCACGGAAGGCTTGGGCGGCAGCGCCCCGGTCGATCGCGACCATCGTTCGGGCCCGATCCAGTCTGATGAGCTCGGCGTCGAGGCGCGTCTCTAGCGCGTCGGCCCCCGAGGCGGCATCTGCGAGTTGCTCGATCGCGTCGCTCGCGCGCCCCTCGGCGCCGGCGATCAGGCCGACGACCCACTCCCGCCAGACCCGATCACCGGGGATCGGATCGGGGCGTTCGAGGTCCCACGATGCGAGGGTGCGGCGGGCTGCAACCGCGTCCCCGCACCGGACGAGCGCCTCGGCAGCGGCGATCTCGAGGCCAAGTCGGCACCGCGGGCAGTGCGCTGCGGCAGCATGCCGGCGCCCCGCCTCGAGGTGGTCGGCGACGTCGGCTGCGGCCGATGGGCCATCGAGCCGAGCCGGCCAGAGGGCAAGGGCCTGGTGGAAGGCGATGCGGTGATGCGGGTCCGGCTGAGTAGCCAGCCCGCCCAGCAGCCCGTCGATCGCCTCGCGCCGAAGACCGCGCAGAAAGGCGAGCTCAAATGGCGTCATCCGGGTCCTTGCCCTGAAGCGGCCGAAGTCACCGATGCGGCGGACGAGATCGAGGGTCTCGTCGAGGATCCCCTGCGCCGCATCCAGCTCGCCCAGTTGGAGCTGCTTCTGAACCAGATTGAACCCTGCATCCACCGCCATCGATGGTAGGAACCGCTGCCGCGCCTCGGTCCAGACGTGCCGGAACCGTCGTTCCGACGCCCGGATGGCACCGGCCGTGTCCTGCGCGACGCCGGCCAGATACAGCGCCCGCAGGTAAGTCCCGTCGTCAGCACCGCGCGACGCCGCGATGAGCTCATCCGCGAGCCGAACGGTCTCGACGTGCGCATCCGACTGGATCGCCGCCTCGAACGCGACTTCGAGCGCGCTGATACAGGCGCGGCGCAACCGGTCGTCGACCGCATTGCGGCCTCCCGCTCTGGCGATCATGCGTCGGCCGCTTTCCGCGGCGCGGAACGCGATCGCCCAGCCGGCCTCACCTCGATGCTCTAGCCAGATCGCCGCATGCGCGTCGAGAGCAGCCAGCTCGACGGCCTGCACCTCGTTGATCTGACCGGCTCGCGCCCGCTCGCACCACGAACGTGTCTCGTCGGTCCGTCGCAGCTCTGCCGCGGCACGACCCGCGCCGATCATGGCCTCCGTGCGAGCGACCGGATCGAGGTGCTCGTCCGCGAGTCTGGACCACCGCTCGAGGGCTATGGAGTGGGCCCCGATCTCGGCGGCCAGGGTCGCGATCTGCCGTTGAAGCTCCAGTCCCGCCGGAGCGTCGGTCGAGCCGGCGTCCGCGACGGCGAGAAGGGATGCGAGTCCCTCGGGCCCGAGCCATCGGCGCCGAGGCGCGCGGGCAACCCGGATGGCAAGTTCGGTGGCATCGATGCCAGCCCTCACCCTGTGCTCGAGGGCTGCCCGAAGGATCGCGACATCGTCGTTCTCGAGCGCCGCGCCCTCCAGCAGGGTCGCCCATCGGGCGTGGATCTCCCGCCCGGTTTCGGGCGTCACGTCAGTAGCGACCGCTGCACGCATGAGGTCATGACTGAACCGCACGACGCCGGATGCAAAGACGACGACGCCGCCGTCGGCCAGCACCTCGATCGCCCGCGCGGTTCTGTCCCCGGCCCAGCCGGCGACCTCGGCGAGTCGTGTCTGTGTTTCTGGTCGTCCGGCCGCAGCAAGGATCGCAGCAAGCACAGCCGCGTCCGGCCCCATCGATCCGGCTCGGCGTCGGAGCCGATCCCCAACGACCTCGCCACCTCGGGCGGTGGCAAGGACTTCCAGCCAATACGGAGAACCCGCCGCTTGGTGCCAGACATCAGATGCCTGAGATCCGACATCGGCCCAGAGTTCCGTGACGAGGCGGACACCGGCATCCTGGCCGAGCGGCTGGAGGTCGAGAAACACGACCCTGCCGGAGTCGCCCAGGACCGTGAGTACCGATGTCCCGAACCTCGACATCGCCTCACCCGGACGCCCGGCCGCCAGGAGGACGAGGTTGCCGGCGGATCCTGCCGTCGCCCGGATGAGGTAGTGACAGAGCGCGAGCGATCGCTCGTCGACCCACTGGGCATCGTCGATCACGAGGAGTGTCGGGCCGGCCGCCTGGACACCGCGATAGGCGGCCTCGAAGATCGCTATCGGGTCGGCCGGCGTCCATACAGCCGGGTCCGACGGAAGAGCATCAAGCTCCTGCAACGCGCCGCGGGCAGCCGCGAGCGGCACCCCCCGCTCAGGCTCGTAGCCGATGACCTCGATCTGCCGAAGACCACGCGATCGCCGCCTGCCCTCGAGGATCAGCCGGGACTTGCCGATTCCCGGTTCGCCAGTAACCAGCACCGCCAGAGTGCGATCGGCTTCACGGGGCCGCCGGCCGAGGTCTTCGATCGCCGCAAGCTCATCGTCACGTCCGACGAACGTGGACGCCATCAAACAAGCCTACTCCCGGCGGGAGATCCTCAGCCGTCGCGGTCGAGGCGTCCCGGCCGGAGGAGCAGCCATGTCAGGCGACGGCGCAACCGACGCGGATGGTCGGGCGGGTCGATCGTCGACGCGTGAAGCTCCTCCACGACCGGGCCCAGCCGAGCGGCCAGTCGATCGGTCATGGCGCGCGCCAGCTCGATCTCCTCGCGCGAACCCGCGGCCGGCAGCCCCACATCGGGCGGGAGCCCCGCCAGCTCGCGAACAGTCGTCGCCGGCAGGATGCGCGATGCCATCCGCCGGCCGACGTAGAGCTCCTCGGTCCCGGCCATCGCGAGTGGCAGGATCGGTGCCTCGGTGCGCTGCGCGATGATCGCCCAGCCGTGGCGCATCAGGCCGAGACGACCCGGCGGGCCGCTGACCGTGCCCTCCGGCATCTGGACGAACACCGCGCCGTTCGCGACCACGGCCTGCGCCGAGGCGACGTGCGCGTCGATGCCGACACCGCCACGCCACACGGGCAACAGGCCTCCCACGCGCTTCGCGAGCCACTCCCGCCACGGGGCCGTGAACGTCGACGGGCCGCTCCCCAGGATCCAGCTGCGCGGCTCGACCGGCAGCGCGTGCATCACGACGAACGGGTCCATCCAGCCCCGATGAGCGCCGGCGACGAGCAGGTAGCCACCTGGCGGGACGTGCTCCTGGCCAGTCGTCGCGATCCGGAACCGGAACACCCCGAAGCACACGAACCGGACGAGCAATCGTACGGCCCGGTAGAGTGGCGACGCCTTCGCCTCCGGCGTCCGTCCCAGCCACTTCAGTCCTTCCTGCGCCCCGCCCCTGGCGGCGGCCATCGCCTCGGGAGAGATCCGCGCCGGCGGCGGTCGGCGCTTACGGGCCGAGGGTGCGCCAGGGTCCGGGGCTGGGCTGGCGTCCGCGGCCTCACCCGTCGGCGGCGCGGCAGGATCCGCAGCCCGCGTGCCGTTCGGGCCGACCGGCTCGGTCATCCGGTCGGGGCGTCGGGCGGTCTCGGCGGCCGGCCGGCCGTGGGCTCGGGTCCCTCCTCGTCGTCGATGTCGTCGATGTCGTCGTCGAAGTCGTCATCGATATCGTCGATGTCGTCGTCCTCATCGTCGATGTCGCTGCCTGGCGGCGGCAGGTTGGCCCACGGCTCGTCGATCGGACGCATCATCCAGGCGGCGCCGAGCGCGCCCCAGGTCGCGCCCTGCGGGTTGGTCGCGGGCCGGTCGGACCGATGCCTGCCTCGGTGCCGGACGAAAAGTCCGACGACGCCGATGGCGATGACCGTGAACGACACGATCTGCGCGACCGGGATGCCGAAGAACGTCCAGTTGTCCTCGCGCAGGTTCTCGAGGACGAACCGCGTCACCCCGTACCAGACCAGGAAGACGAGGAACAGGTCCCCCGGGCGCAGCCGATCACGGACGCGGAACCCGAGCCAGATCAGGAACGCTGCGCCGGCGATCCCCGAGATCGACTCGTACAGGAACAGCGGGTGGAAGCGCGTGGTCGCCTCCGGAAGGCTCGTGCACGGGTAGACGTCCTGGAGGCGGTGCGCGCAGTCGATCGCGATGCCCCACGGCAGGTTCGTCGGCGGACCGTACAGCTCCTGGTTGAAGTAATTCCCCCATCGTCCGATCGCCTGCATCACGAACAGCGCCGGCGCGACGATGTCCGCCCAGCGCGCGAACGGGACACGCCGGCGACGCGCATACCACCAGGCGGCCAGCGTCCCGGTGGCGATCCCGCCGTAGACGCCGAGGCCCGAATACGGCGGCAGGACGATCTTGAGTGGATCGTTCGCATAGAGCTGCCACTGGTCGATGACGTGATACAGCCGGCCGCCGATCAGCGCGGCCACGGCCACGATGATGATCCCGTTGCCGACCACATCGGGATCCTCCCCGGCCAGCCTCGCCAGGCGGACGAGAACCACGTACGCGACGGCAAGGCCGACCGCGTAGGTCAGCCCGTACCAGCCGATGCTCAGCGGCCCGAGCTGGAATGCGATGGGATCCGGGGGGACATCGAACATAGGCGGGAGTGTATGGCCGCCGCGGCCGGTGCGGTGGTCCGTCTCTATACTTCGCGGCGGTGAACGACGAGTTCAACTTCTGGCTGCTCATCGTCGGGCTCGTCGTGGGAGCCGGGCTGGTGTGGTTCGTCCTGATGGACGCCCGGCGGCGGGATGTCGATATCGACGAGCGGGAGCGGCCACGCGAGGCCCTGTGGCTGTCGCGGATGCTGGCGGACGAGGGCCACCAGGTCAGCCCCGAGGCCGCGGAGCGCCTGCTCCTCCTCCACCGGTCCTATCTCGAGGCGCCACCGCCCGACGACCCGCCGACGCAGGAAGACACCGCCTCGAGCGCGTCCCCCGCGTCAGAGCTCGCCGCGGATGACCGGATCGGCCTCAAGCGACGGACTCGCGACGTCGGCCAATGAGACGCCGAACGGGGTGCCGTCGGGCAGGTCGCTGACGGCCGGTGTGTCGCCGACCCAGAACGCCAGGTCACCGGCGAAGAACATCTTGCCGACGTCCTCGCGGCGGCCGTCGACCTCCACCCAGCAGCGAAACTCCTTGCCGCTCGGCGGGCTTTCGAGCCTCGTGGCGACGACGACCAGCTTGGTGGTCGACGGCGAATACAGCAGCGTCCCCGACGTGCCGGCAGCGCCCGTTGCGGCCAGCTCGACGCGGCGCGCGCCAGGATCGCTCGTGATCTCGAGGGTCGCCTGGTTGACGGCCTCCAGGGCGGCGACCGCCGATGCCTGACGCTCCGCGTCGTTGCGTGCGTCGAGAGCGGCGAGCGATCCGATCGCGATCGCGATGGCGGCTGCGGCAGCCACGACCCAGCGCAGGATCCGCGCGGCGCGGGGTGGCTGACCACGAGTGGCCGGTGTCGCCGACGGGGTCGATGCACTCGTCGCCGTCGCAGCAGCGACATCCGCGTGTGCGCCGCGCACCCGCCCGTGCGCCCGGACATAGGCGAGCGTGCGCTCGCGCAGATCGGCCGGCGGCGTGGTGCGGACGACGTCGCGGACGAGCGGGACCGCCTGCGACAGCCGTCGCAGCTCCTCGGCGCAGGCGTCGCAGCCCGCGAGGTGACCGACGACCGCGGCCGCCATGGCGGTATCGCCGGCCATCAGCCGATCGAGCCCGCCGCGTTCGAGTGCCGCAAGTTCGAGCTGTTCGAGAACGTCCTCGTGGTCCATCGGTCTCCGTGTGCCGGTCAGTGATCCGGCCCGGCCAGCTCGGCCGGTGCCAGGTAGCGGGTGAATTCGGGGCCGACGCCGCTGCCCAGCGTCTCGCGGAGGTGACGCAGCGCTCGTCGCGTGCGGGTCTTGACGGTGCCGAGAGGCCAGCCGAGCCGGTCGGCGATCTCGGACTGCGACAGGTCCTCGGCGTAGGCCATCACGATCACGATGCGCTCGGCCTCGGGCATCGCCGTCAGCGCCAGCTGGAGGGCGGTCCGAAGCTCGCTCAGTGCCAGCTCCCGCTCCGGTGACGGCGGCGGGACCGCACCCGCGACGAGCAGGCCGCCGGCCAACACACGTTCGAGCGTGTCGGCGTCGGCCTCGGTCGCCCCTCCGAATGACGATCCACCCGACGCGGCCGAGGACAGAGGAACGAGATTCGGCCGCCGGCCGGCTGCCCGCAGCCGATCGACGGTCCTGTTGCGCGCGATCGTGTGGAGCCATGCCGGCAGCGACCCGAGTGACGGGTCATACGTCTCGGCACGGTCCCACAACGCCAGGAAGGTCTCCTGCACGACTTCCTCGGCCATCCCTCGATCCGACGTCAATCGGCTGGCCGATGCGAAGACCGCGTCGGCATGCCGGTCGTAGAGCGCCGCCAGGGCATCGTGCGAACCCTCCGCGACCGCCCGGACAAGGGCCGCGTCGGTGCTCGACCCCGGGTCGGCGCCCGTCATCGGATACGCCTGGCGCATGTCGCGCGGTTTCGCCGGGTCCATGTCGGCCGACGCGTCTGGTGCATCGTCAGCTACCAGCTCCCCGCAGCGCGACGGGTCGGCGCAGGCAGCGACCCGGTCGCCAGATGCGCCTCCAGGCAGGTCACGCCGCTCGGACCGACGACCGCATCGTGGGCGATGCCGGCCGGCAACTCGAGGCGGTCGCCCTCCGCGAGATCGAGCGGACCACCGGCAAGCCCGAAGCGGATCGAGCCATCGGCCACCACGATGACCTTGTCGTAGCCGTGGTCGTGCGACCCGTACCGATCGCCCGGCCCATTCGACCACGCCCCGGCGTCGAGCCCTTCTGCGAGGAGACGCGCCCGGAGGGCGCTGGAGTCGGACATGGCCGACGCATGGTACCCGCGACGCGACCCGACGGTGTCGAGGCGGGGCCGGTCGCCTAGACTCCGTTTCCCATGCGCTCGCCGATCCGCTACCTCTCCGCGGACGACGTCGCCGCGGCGATGCCGCCGGTCGCCGATCGGCTGGACCTCGCCCACCGGACGATGACGGCCGTCGTCGCCGACGCGGAGCTGCCACCGAAGATCGGCGTCCATCCACGGCCCACCGGCTCCTTCGCCCACGCGATGCCGGCGGCACTCAAGCTGTTGACCGGCTCCGACGCGGCCGACGATCTTCTCGGGATCAAATGGGTCACGGGCTTCCCGGAGAACCGCGTGCGCGGCCTGCCGGCGATCCACGCCGTGGTCGTCCTCAGCGACCCGGCGACCGGCGAACCGCGCGCGATCCTCGATGGCGGCCCGATCACGGCCGAACGTACGGCGGCGGTCTCGGGCGTTGCGATCGCGCGCTTCGGCCCGCTCGCCGCGGCCACGGCGGGGGCAGAGGACCGTCCGGCGCGCGCCACGATCATCGGCGCGGGCGTGCAGGGTCGCAGCCATCTCGAGGTCCTCGGTCACACGCTGCCGGGCGTGGCCCTCACGATCGTCGACCGCCACCCCGATCGAGCCGCGTCGCTCGCCGAGATCGCCCGTGCGACGCCCGGTATCGGCTCGGCGACAGCTGCCTCGGGCGACGACCCGGCGACCGCAACGCGGGATGCCGATGTCGTGATCACCGCTGCGACGTTCGCCGATCCCGCGCGCCGGCAGGTCATGGACGGGTCGTGGCTCGCCCCCGACGCGCTCGTCGTCCCGGTCGACTACGCCACGCTTTGCGCCGCCTCGGTGGCGCGCGATGCGGCCCTGTTCCTGGTCGACGACCGGGGTCAGTTCCTGGCCAATCGGGACGCGGGCCAGTTCGACGACTATCCCGACCCGGGCGCGACGATCGGCGAGGCGATCCTGGCCGGCACGACCCGTCCGCCGAGCGGTCGGGTCGTGGTCACCCACCTCGGCGTCGGTCTGGCCGATGTCATGTTCGCGGACGCGATCGTCCGGCGGGCCGAGGGATCGGGTCTGGGCACGATGCTCCCGGGCTGAGCAGGGAGCGAACGGCGGCTAGACCCTGTCCACCGGATCCGGCAGCACGAGAGGTGCGGGCGCGCGCTCATCCGCCCGGGAGATCGTCGCCAGCCGCGTGTAGGCGCCGTCGTGGTAGAGCAGCGGCGCCGGGTCCAGCGGGTTCAACCAGATGGCCTGGACGCGTCCGACGACGACCGTATGCGTGTATGCATCGAGTGCCGAATCGATCGTGCAGACCAGGTGCGCCATCGCACCCGCCAGCCGCGGCGGTTCGCCGGCCGGGACGTCGGTCGCCAGCCAACGATCGTCCAGCCGCTTGTCCGCCCCGGGCTTCGAGCAGTGCTGGCTGATCCGCTTTTGGCTGGCCGCCAGCATGTCGATCGCAAACGTCCGCACGTGCATGACCTCTTCGTGCGTCCGTGTCGCGCGGTCGATGCACACGATGAGCGAGGGCGGGTCGGCCGACAGGGCGGTCATCGCCGTCGCGGTCATGCCGCGCGGGTCGCCCGTGGCGTCGATGTAGGTCACCACGACGACCGACGCCGGGTGGCGGCGGAAGGCCTGGCGGAAGACGACGCGATCGACCGATCGCTGGTCGTCGGGCAACGGGCGCGGCTCCAGCAGGGCCATCAGGCGGTCCTCGCAGCCGCCGACGCCGTCACGCGATCGAGCTCGCGGGCGAGTTCGCGGTCGAGCAGGGCCTGGGCCGCACGCTGGGCGACGATCGGCCGCAGGGTGTGGTCGCGTCCCGGGAGTCGGTCGATGTGGACGGTCGGCCAGCGGCGGGCCCGGGCGACGAAACCATCATGCTCGAGCTCCGCGTACAGCGGCTCGTCGACCGAGAACGCCATCACGACGGTCGTGCTGGCCGCGCTCAGCCGGTCGAGGATCGCCTCGGCCGAGTCCGTCTCGGCGGCGACGGGCGGAGCCCCGCGGAGGCGCCCCAGCACCCGGCTCGGGGCCTGCACGACGCCGCGGACCGCGCGACGAGCGAGAGCAGCGGCCGTCGCGCCCATCCGGGCGACCGGCACGCCACCGCGAAGGATGCGCCTCCACCACGCGATCTCGCGCAGGCGGTTCACACGGGCCGCCTGGCGGGCCTCGAGCAGGTCCGCGTGCCAATCGAGGGCACCGGGATTGAGCAGGAGCGCGGCGGTGACGCGATCGTCCGCGCCGGCTCCACGCAGGGCCCAGAAACCGCCGGCGCACAGCCCTGCGAGGATCATCCGTGGTCCGTGGCCGCGGTGCGCGAGGGCGTCGATCGCGGCATTGATCTGGGTACCGAACTCGTCGCGGACGTAGAACTCGGCGACGTCCCGATAGCGCTCGGCATCGCCCTCGGAGTCGCCGATCCCCTCGAGGTCGATCCGGACGGTCGCCACGCCCCGCGCGGCCCAACGGCGGGCCGTTTCGACCCAGATCCGGTTCGGACCGATCCGGCGCACGGCGCCGGCGTTGAGCAGCACCGCGCCGAGGGGTTGGGCGGGCGCCCCGATCGGTCGCGCCAGGATGGCGAAGAGGCGGGTGCCCCCACCATCGATGGTGACCGGCGTCTCGCGGATCGTGACGCCGTCGATGGTCAGGTCGAGCTCGGCGGATGCGGTCGGCGGGGCCCCGGGTGCGTGCACGGGTACGACACCGGAGGGCGCGTCGGCCAACCAGGTGCCGACCGTGTCGAGCACCTCACGCGGCAGCGACAGATGCTCCGGATGGAAGGTCATCTGGCCCCAGCCCGGGCCCGGCCGGCTCGTCACCGCGACGCCGGCGCTCGCGAGATGGGCCGAAACCGTTGCGTCGCTCGGGATCCCGTCCTGGTCCAGGAGCAGTGCGCGCTGGAGACCATGCGCGGGCACGTCGGCCAGCGACACTCCCTCGAGCGCGCGGATCGTCTCGGCCGACAGGACGAAGCCGTTGACCTCGAGCCAGCCTTCCGGGAGCACCGCCGGCTCGGGCTCGCCGGTCAGGCTGTAGCGCGACCCCTGCAGCCCGGCGAACGCGCGCATCTGGCGCACCAGGCCCCGCCCGCGCGCCGGCACGCCCCAGAGCGCAAGGTCGTCCATGGCCGCCCCCGCGCCCAGGGCCATCGTCGCCACCAGGCCGCCGAGACCGAGACCGACGACTGCGATCCGCGGACAGCCGGACTCCGCGCGGAGCCAGGCCACGGCCGAGGTAACCGCCGCGACCGACGCCTCCAGCCGGCCCGGGTCGGCGGCAGAACCGCCGCTGTCGCCGGTCCCCGGCAGGTCGATCCGCAGCGTGGGGTGCCCGGCGGCGGCGAGCTCGTCGGCCCAGATCCCCCTGGCGCGGTAGGAGCTCACATCGTCCCAGCCCCACGGCGGGGTCAGAAGGACGGCGGTGGACGCGAGCGCGCCGGAGAGGGCCGGGTGGAACATGCCGAATGCGGCATCCGTGCCGGCGCCCAGATACACGGGTCGCACGTCGGGGCGAGGATCGAGATCGCTCATCGGACGGCGATCTCGTGGGCGCCGGCGAGATTGATCGCGGTCAGGCGACCGCCACGGAACGGTGTCCCGGGCACGGCCGATCGGAGCCGGATCCTCCGGGCGTGGCCCGGCTCGATCGACACCGCATCCTCGTCGGGGAGCCAGCCGGGTGCCTCGATCCGGAGGCCGTAGACGAGCCTTCGTGCATCGACCTGGAGGGTCATGTCGTCGGTTCCGCCGGTGACGGCTTCGGCGCGCAGGCCGAGCGCCTCTCCCGTCTCGACCGCCGCTGGGCGGCCCGCCGGAAAACGCACCGCCTGCGAAAGGGGCTCTGCGGCGTCGCCGTCGATCGCCTCGAGGCTCGCGACCACGAGGTCCTGGGCCGGCGGCCCGAAACGATAGGCCCACGAGGCATCGACGAACCGGCCCAGCAGCGTCTCGACATTCAGTTCCGCGATCCCGTGGCCGGCCAGCTCGATCGGCGCGGTCGCATCGCCGACCCGGATCTCGCCGTCGCGATACAGGGCCAGGCGCAGCCGCGCGATGAGCGGCTCCGGACGGTCGTTGGCGACGTGGATGGCGATGCCGCTGAGGCCCTCGTCGGTCATCCAGACGGCGATCGGAGCGAGGGCGCGACCCAGATGATGGAGGGCTGCCTTGGGCCGCCCCTCGCGGTCGAGCAGACCCCAGCCCGCGCCGGGGATGACATCCCGCCACCACAGGACGAGGCCTCCACCGCAGGTTGATGCCGCGCGGCGCCACTCGCCGAACACCTCGGCCATGACCTCGCCGCTGACGGCCCGCGACAGCGCCAGATAGCGCTCGGGATCGTCGCGTCGAAGGGCGACAGGGTCGACGCCGTGGAGCAGCCCGAGGTAGTGATCGCGGACGTCTGTGAAGTCCCAGTCGGCACCGGTGTCGCGCGGGACGCCCGCGGAATCGAGGCCGTCCGCCTCGAGCGTCGCATCGTCGGGCAGGTTCGAGAAGGCCAGGCACTCGGCCGCGAAACGGACGCCCGCCGTGCGTGCGTCGGACAGGGGCCGCCGGTAGCCGCCGACGCCGTAGTAATTGGCGATCCCGCGATCCGGGCGGAAGGGCAGGTCGCCACCGAATGGGGTCGATGGCACGACCACGGCATCCGATCCGGCGCCGGCGACGATCGCGGGCAGGGTCTCGGCGTAGAACGCATCACGCCCCAGCAGCGGGTCCAGGCCGAGCATCGCGATCTGCTGCTCGACCTCGCTGTTGCCGCACACGACGGCCGTGCCCGGCCGGCCGGCGAGCTGCCCGACCACCTGTGCCGCCTCACGCTCCGCGAGGGTCCGGAAGCCATCGTCGACGAACGGGTAGTCGAGGTTCGCGAACATCAGGTCCTGCCACACGAGGATCCCGAGCTCATCGCACAGGTCGTGGAACGCGCCGGACTCGTACAGGCCGATGCCCGGCACCCGCAGCATGTTCATGCCGGCCGCCACCACCAGCTCGAGGGACGCACGGAGCTCGGCCTCGGGAACGGCGATCCCGACCGGATCGAGCGGCGTCCACACGGCGCCGCGCGCGAACACGCGGACACCATTGACGTGCAGGTCGAGACCGTCGCGCGCGACGTCGTGACCGGCGCTCGGGCCCGCCGCGAGCGTTCGGAATCCGACGCGTCCGGCATCGACCGTCATCGTCGAATCGCCGACGGCGATCTCGAGGCGCACCGAGTGCAGCGCGGGCGACCCGTGCGTATGAGGCCACCAGGTGGCCACGTCCGGGATCCGCATCGTCCCGTCGAACCGGGACGAGCCGTCGGCGGCCGTCACCTCGATCGTCCTCTGGTGCCGGCCGGACGGCCCATCGAGCTCGACCAGCACGCGGTCCGGGCTCGCAGGACCGAGCGATCGCAGCAGTCCGCCGATCGCGAGCCTGCCCTCGTCGCCTTCGAGCGTCGCTTGGACGCGCAGGTCGTCGACCGCGACGCCCCGCCGGCGCTCCATCGAGACAGAGCGCCAGGGACCGACGATGGGTGGACCCGCCGAGAAGCCCGGGGCACGCCCGAGCAGAGACGTGCGGAACCAGCGCAGGTTGCCGTCGGCCACGAGCGCCGTCCGCCAGCGTGCGCGCGGGCGGCGCGACTCGGCCAGGAGCGGAGAGAGCGGCCGGCAGCGGATCTCGAGCTCATGTGAGCCGCCGACCAGGTGCGTGATGTCCACGAGCTGCCGGAGGAACATCGACTCGCTCGTCGCCACGATGGCGCCGTCGAGCAGGACGTCGGCGATGGTGGCGATCCCGTCGAGGCGAAGGACGACCTCCTCGCCTGCCCCGGCGGCCGCCGCGTCGAACCGGGTGCGGAACGACCACTCGACGTCATCGAGATCGGCCGGGATCTCGAGACCGGCTTCGCGGTACGCGCCGGCGACGGTGCCGGGGACGCGCGCCGGGATCCGATCCTCCGATCGGGGGATCCCGGACGAGGCAACCACGCGCGCGACCTCCCAGCCCGTCTCGAGGGGCTGGACCACAAGGGCGAGCCCGGTCGGGCGGACGGGTGTCATCACGGCCATCTCAGCCGACCGCCGCATGCAGTGCGCCGATCGCGGAGGTCCATGCCTCGGACATCGCCTTCACGGTCGGCTGCGGGTCGAACTGCCGCTGTCGGGCCAGCTTGAAACCGAGGACCTTGGCGCCGTCGACGATCCCGGCGAGCGCGCCGGACGCCGGCTCGCCCGCCGGACCGAGCAACCAGTCGACGTGCGAGGCGAGAAGCTCGAAGCCCGCGCCGGCCATCCGGACGGTGGCGAACGCGTACGCGTGATACAGGGCCGGGTCGCCGTCGAGCAACGCCGGCAGGTCTGCGACCAACCGGTCGCCGAACCGCGCGAACGGGTCGCTCGAGGGGGCCTTCGTCAGGTGGTGCCGGATCGCATCGAGCGACGCGCCGCGCAGGTCGGAGCCGGCCAGCCGGGGTCCGGCGTCGAACCGGACGAGCTCGGTGTAGGGCGAGAGCACTGCCGAATCTGCCCCGTCGAGCCGGAAGATGCCGCGGAAGTCGTCGCCCCCGAGCTCGAACAGCGAGGCGTTGTGGAAATAGCGCAGTCGCTCGCCGGCGACATCGATCGCCTCCGGGATGACCGACGTCTTGACGTGTTGGGCGCGATAGCTGGTGGACGCCGTGTCCGGCAGGAACCACGCGTCGAGCTCGACGGTCATCGTCCGGCCGTCGGCGATGAGTTCGGCGATCTGGAGCGGCAGCGGCCGGTACGGCTGCATCTCGTGGATGTCCAGCCCGAACAACGTCTCGAGGTCGCGTGGGTCCGGCTTGAAGAACCCCCACTGGTCGCTCTCGAAGTCCAGCCGGACCAGCGCACCGAGCGCGGCGAAGGGCTCGTCGCCACGCGCGTGGAGCAGCTCGATGATGATGTCGGTGTAGCAGTTGGTCTCGGGATACGTCCGGTCGTCCCCGTGGACCGCGTGCGGCCGATAGGCCGCCGGATCGAGGCCGAACAGGCTGACGAGACCGGTCGTGGCGACGGTCATCGCGGCCACAGCTCCTGGCGGACGGCGTCCGGCCAGGTCTCCGGGTCGAAACCGTGCGTCTTCAGCAGGGCCAGGACGACCCGTTCGTGACCGAATCCGAGGCAGCCGGTGTTGACCTCGCCGCCGTCGGATCGGGTCATCCCATGCATCGTCGCGAAATGGTCCTGGTGGTAGTTGAACGAAGCGACCGCGGTCGGCGTCGGGCCGGCGATCTGGACGAGGATCTCGATCTTGAGTGCCTGCTCGCGCTGGCTGGCCGCGAGCATCCGCCCGGAACGGCCGAAGAACGGATCGGACGCGACGTCGCCGGCCGCCTCGAGACCGAGGCAGCGCAGCAGCTCGAGCCCGCGCTGGGCCCAGCGATCGCGCCACGCCAGGACGTCGGCGGGATCGCCGATCCGGATGAGCTCGCGCATGTGGAACATCTGGAGCCGGGCCGGATCGTGCGACGGCTCGTGACGGAACACGTACGACCCGCCCGGGTCGATCGTCATCCCCTCCGCCGGCACCGGCCCACGCGCCGCGACCGCGGCATAGACCGGATAGCAGACCGCCGGGACGAGAGCCACGTCGGTCATCGACTGGTACTCGCTCCAGTCCTCGTGCCGGTTCGCGCGCTCGTACTGCTCGAGCGCCTGGGCCTCCGTTCCCTCGAACCCGAAGACCGCACCTGCCAGGTGCGGGAACGACTTGAGGTAGCCGCTCCTCTCGAACTGCCACCGGGGCAGGATCGGCGGGAAACGCATCGACTCCGCGCGCTCGTCGACGGCGTTTCGCGTCACCAGCTCGTCGAAGCGCAGCCGGATGTCCTCGAACACGGCGGCCCGCCCATACAGCCCGGGCACGCCGGTCCGGATGAGCAGGCCGTGGTCGACCAGCGCATCGAGCAGCACCGCCTGATCGGGCGTGGCTCCCTGGATCTCGCGCACGTCAGACGTCCTTGGCGATCAGAAGGAGGCTGGCGTTGGTCTGGTGGATGCGCTCGTTGGCGACCATCAGCGACGCCGACATCGAGTCGCGAATGTGCCGCCCGACGCTGAATGGCGTGTCGTTCTTGAACCCGACGATGCCGGTCACGCCGAGCGCCCCCTGGCAGATCCTCGGGGCATGCTCGGACGCGGCGAGCTTGAGGTTGTTGAAGCGCAGGATCGTCGCCATCGTCGTGAGCCGCTCACGGTCGGCCTCGGAGGCCTCGGTGAAGTCACGCAGGCCCGAGCCGACCTCGGCGCGGAGCAGCGCGAGGTCCGTCATGAGGTGCGACAGCCGCAGCGCCAACGGCTGGGCGGCCTCGGGCCGGCCCTTGGCCGAGGCGCGCACGAACGCTCTTGCCCGGTCGAAGGCATCGGTGGCGATCCCCAGCCAGAGATGCGACCACAGGACGTGTGTCACCGGCACCATCGACTCCGGGGCGATCGTCGAGAACGGCGTCGGCATGATCTGGTCCATCGGGAACTCGGCGCGGACCGTGAAGCCCGGCGAGCACGTGCCGCGCATCCCCAGCGGATCCCAGGTGCCGTTCTGCTCGAGGGTCGTCTGGTCGCGGCGCGTCAGCGCGAGGACCTGATCGCCGGGCTCGGCGTCCGGTGTTCGGCGAAGGGTCGTGAGGTAGTCGTCGGCGTAGGACCCGTAGGACACGGTCGGCGCGGCCTTCTCGAACGTGGCACGGCCGTCCTCGTCCGGGGTCACGGCGGCGATCGATCGTCCGATGTCGCCACCGGTCCCGATCTCGGAGGTCACCGATGCGATGAGCCGCTGCTCGCGCGCGAGCTCGCGCAGGTACGCCTGGAACCAGGGCGCGCCGTCGGCGTGTCGGATGAGGGTCGCGACCTGGATCTGGTGCATGCCGAACACCATCCCGCTCGCACCGCAGCGCCGGCCGAGCTCGAACACCGCTGTCGCGATCGTCTCGAGGCGCATGCCTCCGCCATCGAGCTCTGTGGGGACCAGCGCGGCCAGGGCGCCTTCGGCACGGAGCGCGTCGATCGTCTCGGTCGGGAATCGAGCGTCCCGATCGACGCCATCCGCGTTCGGCGCGGCGACCTCATCGGCGATCCGCCGGATCGACGCGAGGAACGCCTGATCGCGATCGACCAGGCCCGCGGTCATGCCGCGACCCCTAGCGTCTCGAGGGCCTCGCTGATCGAGCGAACGCTCTGGAAGACGGTGCGCTTCAGCATGGCGTCGGGGAACTCGACGTCGAACTCGGACTCGAGGGCCAGCATCACGTTCACGCTGGCATGCGACGTCATGCCGGCCTGATACAGGTCCGCATCGTCGTCGAGCGCATCGAGATCGGCAGGTAGCCGCCCATGCTCACGGATGATCTGCCGAACGCGCTCGACCACGGACCGAGCCCCCCTGTTCTTCTGTCTGCGATGGTAGACCGTCCCCCGACGGCCGTCTATGTGCCGGCTGGAGCATACGATGCGGGGAGGGAGTCTGGGACCTTCGTCATGCCCATCGGGGCCCATTCGGCCCCGTTCTGGTGCGCGTGCGCACCCGCGCCACCCACCTTGACACCCCGGAACCTCCCCGCAAGCATCCCAATGTGAACGTCGTGTCAAATCTTCGTTTCGGCCTGGACCTCGTCCCGGTCGCCTCGGTCGTCGAAAGCATCGCGGCACACGAGGATCGCTACATCGAGCGGGTGTTCACGCCCCGTGAGGTGGCGGACAGCCGGACTGCTACTCGTGTGGACCCACGCCGGCTCGCGGAGCGGTTCGCCGTCAAGGAGGCGACCCTCAAGGTCCTCCCGGCGTCGGACGAGGGCATCGACTTCCGGGCGATCGAGCTCGTCTGCGACCGCGCGACCGGACGCCTCGATGTGGCCGTCCACGGACGGGCGGCCGAGCTCGCGACGGCGTCGGGGATCACGCGTCTTGCGGTCAGCATCACAAGCGACGAACGGCTTGCTGCGGCCGTCGTCGTCGCGGAGATCGGCGACGTCCCGGTCGCCTGACGCGGGAAGCTACGACTCGCTGATCTCGAGCGGGCCGTCCGGGACCTCGATCAGGACACGACCGTCCTCGACGACCACGGGGTAGACCGCGAGAGGGTCCTCGGCCGGTGGGTCGATCGGCTCGCCGCTCGACAGGTCGAACCGGGACATGTGCAGCGCGCACGTCAGCGTGCCATTGGTCAGGAACCCCTTGTCGAGCTCGAAGTACTCGTGCGAGCACACGCCCTGGACCGCCGTGAACTCACCGGCCTGGTTGATCACCAGGACCTGGTCCGTGCCGTCCACGAACACCATCTTCATCTCGCCATCACCGATCTGGTCGGTGCCGATCAGGTCGATCCGTCTCATCGCACCGCCCCGCCCGCACGGGGCCGGCGCGACGGAGGTTGTGGAGGCATCAGGCGGCGGCCTCGCCCGTGACGCCGTCGGTGCCCGCGATCCATTTTGCCTCGAGCAGCTCGCGCAGCCGGTCCTGGGCCGACGCAAGCGGGACGCGGGCGACCACTGGCTCGAGGAAGCCGAGCACGATGAACTTGCGCGCCTCATCGGGCGGGATGCCGCGTGACTCGAGATAGAAGAGCTGCGTCTCGTCGACCGGCCCGACCGAGCTCGAATGCATCGCGCGGCGGCAGTCCGGCTGGTCGATCTCGAGGCTCGGGATCGCCACCGACCGGGCCGCCTTCGAGAGGTTCATGCCGAACTCGCCGAGGAAGCTGTCGGTCCCGTTGGCCGAGCGCTCGATCGAGATGAGCCCCTTGAGGTACGTCCGGGCCTTCTCCAGCAGCGCGGCCTTCGACAGCAGGTCGCCGGTCGTGTCCTTGCCGATGTGCGTCGTGTACGACGTCAGGTCGAAAAGCTGCTCGTCGGCCCCGAACACGATCTCGACCTGTTCGACCGAGCTCCGGTCGCCGACGAGGCGATTGTCGACGCGGCTGCGGACGAGCCGGCCGCCGAGCTGGGCCAGCGCCCACCGGAGCGTGGCGCCTTCCCCGACGTTCGCGGCCCGGTGCTGGATCGCCACGACGTTGTCGGGCAGCTCCTGGAGGCTGGCGACCTGCAAAGAGGCCCCGTCGCCGACCGTGACTTCCATGGTGCCGGCGAAGTAGGACTGGGCGCCGGCGTCCTGGACGTCGTCGACCGGCACCAATTCCTCCACGATCGATGCCGCGGCACCGGCGCCGAGGCGAACGAGCGTTCGGGTGATCAGCGCCCGATCGGCCGCCCCGAGCGCCCACCGGACGACGATCGGCTTCGTGAGCGTGACCCCGGCCGGGATATCGAGCACGACGGCCTGGCTCCAGAGCGCGCGGGTCAGCTGCGCGAACTTGTCGTCCGCCGGAAGCGTCGGTCCGCCTCCGAGGAGGGCGCGCGCCTCGTCGGGCCGCCGCGCGGAGAGCTCCGCGAAAGTCGTGAATTCGACGCCAGCGTCCTGTGCGGCGTCCGACAAGGCGGACCCGACGACGTCGCCCTCTGTCAGGACGAGGAGCCCATCAGCATCGTCGGGCAGCGCGGCCGGGACGTGCTCCGTCGCGGGGTCCCAGGCGAATCGCGCGGTCTCGAGATGCGCAAGGCGAAGATCGATGTAGGGCGTGTACAGGAGGTTCGATTCCGCCGGCAACGAAGCGTAGGCGTCGAAGGCCTCGACGCGATCGTCATGGAGCCAGTCAGGCAGGCTCCCGATCAGCTGAAGCTCATCGACGTCCGCGCGCTCGACGGACAGGGACAGGTCATCGATGGCCCTCCGCGCGGGCCGGGGCCGGGCGGCCGGGGCCGTCAACCCAGGGACCCTTCCATCTCCATCTTCACGAGCCGGTTGAACTCGATGGCGTACTCCATCGGCAGTTCCTTGGTGAAGACTTCGAGGAAGCCCTGGACGATGAGGTTCTGGGCCTCGTTCTCGGTCAGGCCGCGGCTCATCAGGTAGAAGACCTGGTCCGCGCTGATCTTCCCGACGGTGGCCTCGTGGGTCATCGTCGTGTCGTCTTCCTGGATGTCGATGTAGGGATACGTGTCGCTGCGGCTCTGGTCGTCGAGCATGAGGGCGTCGCAGCGGACGCTGGCCACGACGTTCGTGGCGCCCGGTGCGACCTTGAGCTGCCCGCGATATGTGGCGCGGCCGCCGTCCTTCGACACCGACTTCGAGACGATCCGCGACCGCGTGTTCGGGGCGAGATGGATGGCCTTGGCGCCGGTGTCCTGGTGCTGGCCCTTGCCGGCCACGGCGACCCAGATGATGTCGGCCGTGGCGCCCTCACCGCGCAGGTAGATCGCCGGGAACTTGACGGTCTTGCGCGAGCCGGTGTTGGCGTCGATCCACTCGACCGTGCTGTTCTCGTACGCGTGCGCGCGCTTGGTGACGAGGTTGTACACGTCGTTCGACCAGTTCTGGATCGTCGTGTAGCGGACCTTGGAGCCGGGCAGCGCGACGACCTCGACGACCGCAGCGTGGAGCGAGTCGGTCGCGTAGATGGGCGCCGTGCAGCCCTCGATGTAGTGGACCTTGGCGCCCTCGTCGACCACGATCAGGGTCCGCTCGAACTGACCGGTGTTCTCGCCGTTGATGCGGAAGTAGGCCTGCAGCGGGAGCGGCACCTCGACGCCCTTCGGCACGTACACGAACGAGCCGCCCGACCAGACGGCGCTGTTGAGCGCGGCGAACTTGTTGTCCTCGGGCGGGACGATCGTGCCGAAGTACTTCCTGAAGATCTCCGGGTATTCCTTGAGCGCCTGGTCGGTGCCCATGAACACGACGCCGATCTTGGACAGCTCCTCACGGACGCTGTGGTAGACGACCTCGGAGTCGTACTGGGCGCCGACGCCGGCAAGGAACTTGCGTTCCGCCTCGGGGATGCCGAGTCGCTCGAACGTCGCCTTGATCTGCTCGGGGACGTCGTCCCACGACTTCTCTTCGCGCTCGGACGGCTTGCGGTAGTAGACGATCTTGTCGAAATCGATCCGATCCAGGCCGTCGGTCCAGGCCGGCATCGCCCGCTTCTGGAAGTGCTCGAAGGCGCGCAGACGGAACTGGAGCATCCAGTCCGGCTCATCCTTGAAGCCGCTGATCTCCTCGACCGTGGCACGGGTCAACCCACGCTTGGTCTCGCGCAGGTAGGCGATGTCGTCGTGGAAGGCGAACTGTTCTCGCTTGTCGGTGACGAGCTCACGAGTAGCGGTCATTCGATCCTCGGTCCTTGGGTCCAACGGAGGCATCGGCGAGCGGCCGGCGCGGACGGCCGGTCTGCCGTGGTCAATTCCGACCTAGATTATCGGGATTAACGCCCGGACAGTCAACGACGGGTCCATCACGAGGAGCGGCGCGCGACCTCGCGCTCGGCGGCGTCGAACGCATCGGGATGACCTGTGACCGCCGCCAGGAACGGCGCCCGATCGATGGCCAGCAGCGTGGAGTCCGCGGTCGTCGTGACCGTCGCCGTCCGGGGCACGCCTCGGAGCAGCGCGATCTCGCCGACTCCTTCGCCCGGGGTCGAGAGTTCCCTGAGGAACACTCCGTCGCGGAGCACACGCAACCGGCCCGACGCCAGGACGTAGAAGCGATCGCCCGGCTCGCCCTGCTTGATGAACTCGACGCTTGACGGGATCGTGACCCACACGGCTCGCCGGGCGACGGCCTCGAGCTGCGGCGCGGGGAGCGGCCGGAAGATCGGGTTTCGCCGGAGCAGGGCCAGCTCGCGGACCGGCACGACGGCGCGCCGGTCGAGGTCCGTCAGGCCGCGCCAGCGCACGGCGACGATCACGGGCAGGAATGCCGCGACGACCAGCACCGCGAACACCACGTTGCCGACCGCGACCAGGATCGGGACGAGGACCGAGCCCGCGGCCAAACCGGCCATCGCGAGGCCCTCCTGGAGCCCGAAGACCCGCGCCAGCACCTCGTCGCGGATCGAGCGCTGGAGCATGGTGCGCCCCGCGATGTCGACGATCGCCAGACCGGCGCCGCCAAGGACGACGAGCGCCGGGGCAAGGGACGCCGACTGAGTCAGGCCGATCACGGCAAGACCGACACCCCATGCCAGCGCACCGGCGGCCGCCACGGCGGCGAGGCGGCTCCGACCGACGATCGTGAACGTCAGAGCACCGCCCAGGATCGCGCCCGCGCCGAGTGCTCCCGACAGGATCCCGGCGCCCGGCTCGCCAGTCCCCAGGACTTCGAGGGCGAGGAGCACGAACAGGACGTCGGCCGAGCCGATCATCAGCATCCTGACGGTCAGCAGGCCGACGACGAGGCGGGCATCCCGATCGACTGCGATGACCCGCAGCCCCGCGAGGACGCCGCGACTCTCCTCGTCGTCCGGAACCCCGTTGCCGTCATCGCCGGCGATGGGTGGGGCCGGCCGGAGCCGCATCGTGGCCACCGCAGCGACGACGAGGAGCACGGCCCCCGCGAGGAAGACGCTCCCCGGCGTCCCGCCGGTCAGGATCGCGGCGGCCATCAAAGGCCCGGCCAGGATGCCGGCACCCTCGATCAGGCCGGTCGCCGCGTTGGCCGCCGTCAGGTCCTCCGGTGACGCGGCGAGGCCCGGCAGCAGCGCCGATTGCGTCGGCCGGGTCACGACCAGCGAGGAGGCTGTGATCGCCGCGACGGCATACACGAGGGCCGGGGGTGCCTCCGCGAGCATCGCTGCCGCGGTCGCGAGCATCGCGATCGCCTGGACCGCATAGCCGTATGCGATCACGCGCTCCCGCGGATATCGATCGCCGAGAGACGCGGCGGCAGGAGCGAAGAGCGCGGCGGGCACCAGCTGGACCAGGGCCACAAGACCGACGGACACGGGTCCCGTTCGCTCGTAGGCGTAGATCAGGATCGCGACCCACGTCCCGAACTCCGCCGCAGTGAACAGAAAGTAGGCCGGCAGTACGCGTCGAAGAGCGCTGTTGCCGAGGAGACGGCGAAGCACGGACGCGATCCCAGCGACCGGGGGCATGGCCCGCGATGGTACGCGGCCCGGTCAGGCGGTTTCAGGCGGTCCCGAAAACCACGACACCGCCCCGGATGGGACGGTGTCGTGTCGAGTGATCTGCGGTGGATCTGTCAGGCGCGGGCCGGCGTGTCCGTCTCGATCGAGTGGGTCTCGCCGTCGGTGCCGAGTCCCTTGGGGAGCGGCGCGGGCGGCTCGGTGAACGGGCTGTTGGGCGACTCGAGGGCATCGCTGTATGCCGACGGCTTGACGCCCGCGGTCGCGGCCGCGTCGAAGGCGCGAGTGTCGTCATCGAGATCCCAGGCCGTCCGGCGTTCCGCCATCCGTTCGCGGGCCTTCTGTGCGCTCTCGCGCAGTCGCGCCTTGACGCTCGGGGAGTTGATCAGCGCCCAGCCGACCATGCCGAGCGTCACGAGCCCGGCGAGGATGAACGGCGCACGGGGCAGTCGATTGGCGGGCTTCACGAGGCCGGCGGACTCGGCAGCACCGCGGGCGCCCTTGGCCACCTGCTTGGCACCCTTCTTGGCGCCGTCGGCGACCTGCTTCGAGGCCTGCTTGGCGCTGTCGGCGACCTTGTCCATGTCGACCTGGGGCATCTCCACCGCGGTCAGGTCGACGCGCGGCATCTCGAACTCGCGGCGGAACTCCTCGATGTCCTTGCGGACCTCGCGTAGCTCCTTGCGGGCCTCGCCGAGCGCCTTGGCGATGTCGTCGCGGGACATCTCCGGCAGCCGCAGCTCGGGCAGCCGGAAATCCTTCCGGATGTCTTTCAGATTCAACTCAGGCATCACTCGCCTCCTCGTCACAGGTGGTTCCCAAGGATACGCCCCCGGGTCGTGCTGCCCTTGATGCGAGATAGGCCGATGGGGTTGCAGTCCCCTACCATCCGGCACGCTCGGCGCGGTGGGTCAGGGCCGAATGGTCTTGATCGCCCATGGACCCCAGTTGCCGTTGCGGTCGCGCTCGCGGACACGGAACTCGTAGACCTCGCCGCGGAGCCACCATTTCGTGATGTACGTGGCGCGGGTCGTGCCGAGGTTCTCCCAGGCGCCATCGACGAGACGACGCCCGATCTGGAAGTAGCGATGGCCCGAGGTCAGGACCTGGAGTCTGATGTCGCCGCCGGCCCAACGGACCTTGCCGCGCGCCCATTTCAGGTTGAGGTTGACCTTGCTGAACGAGCCGGTCTTCGCGTAACCACCGGTCCGGTCGGGGCCGCGGAGGTAGACGCCCGCCCAGTAGCGGGTCCCATCGTCGGCGATCGCGAGCCCGAACCCGACGTAGTTGTAGTCATCCGACACGACGATGGCCCGGTGGCCGGCCGAGCCCATCCAGCCCTGGACGGCGAATGTCGCGGAGTAGTCGAGCGGGCCTGCGGTATTCCACGCGATGATCTCGCCTGCCGCATACCAGCGGATGCCGGCTGCCTGGATCATGTCGAACACGTCCCGGCCACCCGACTGGGTGTGGCTGAAGCGGCCGGTCGCGGCCATGTACTCGGCCCGATCGCGAGCGAGCGCTGCCATGCGCGGATCCCAGCGCAGCCTCACCAGCCCCCGGGCCGTGCGGCGCTTGTTGGTCAGGGCGAGCGCGTCCAGTTCGGCGGCCTGGATGGCCGTCTCGCTGATGTCGGCATCGGTCGCGGTCGCCGCCGGGACGGCACCGGCCACCAGGACGAGCGCGAGCGTGATCGGACCGAGGCGGCGGAGATGGGAACGCATGTGTCGATGGTCGAGAGCGCTGGCGCGTCCGGGAACCGCTCGGCGGTCCCAGCCACCGGTCGCGGATGGTCCCCTGCGGACCGCACTCGAGGGGACCCGACCCACCCGGACCACGCCTCTCCGACCTTGCCGTGGTGCCATCGGCGGGGGCGGGCTCCGTCTGAGACCATTGGAACGACCCGACCGATGAAGGAGACCCGATGTCTGCCATCCGACGAGCCGAGGTCGCCTGGTCCGGCGATCTCGCAACCGGCACAGGGACCGTCAGCGCGGTCTCGAGCGATGCCTTCACCGACCTGCCCGTGAGCTGGGCCGCCCGGACGGAGTCGCCGGGCGGGAAGACCAGCCCGGAGGAGCTCATCGCGGCTGCGCACGCGTCCTGCTTCGCCATGGCGTTCTCGGGAGGCCTGGGGCGCGCAGGATCGCCGCCGGAGCGGCTCGCGGTCTCGGCCGACGTGACGTTCGACAAGCTCGAGGCGGGCTGGCGGGTCGTGTCCAGTCACCTCACCGTCCGCGGTGTGGTGCCCGGGATGTCGAACGAGGATTTCGTGGCCGCGGCCGAAGCCGCCAAGGACGGCTGCCCTGTCAGCCAGGCGCTGACCGGCAACGTCGCGCTGAGTGTGGACGCGGCGCTCGAAATCTAGCCGCGCGGACCGCCTCGGCGGGAACGCTCCGCCGGGGGACCCTCAGCCGACCGCGAGCATCCGCCGCGGGTTGGCGACCGTCATCGTGTCGATCTCGTCCTCGCCGACGCCCGCTTCGCGCAGGCGCGGGAGGAAAGTCCGCGCGAGGTACGTGTAGCCATTGCCGCCGTAGCGCGACAGCTGCGAGTCGTGACAGACGTCCTGCGAGAGCAGGATCCGCTCGACATGCCCGCGCCCGAGCAGGTCGCAGAGCAGTTCGACCACACGACCCTCGCCGAGGCGCTCGGTCGGCGTGAACGACATGCCCAGGAAGTCGAACTCGAGGCTCGCGCCGCGCTCCAGGATCGCGAGATAGTGATCGAGCCGCGGATACGAATCGGCGTGGCCGATGACGACCCGCGTCGGGTCTGCCCCTTCGTGCTCGAGGATCCGCAGCTGCTCGAGGCCGACCGGCGACAGCACGCCGTGGGTCGTGATCGCGAGGCCCGTGCGGCGCGCGGCCCGCGCGGCCGCCCGATGGACCCGCTCCTCCAGCGCCGAGACCCATGGCTTGTCCGTCCCGATCTCGCCGATGATGCCCGGCCGGATGCCCGTGCCACCGGCGCCCTCGGTCGCCTCCCGGACCAGCTCATCGGCGAGGTCGTCCACGGTGCGCCGGTCGATGCGGGCCTCGGGCGGGTAGTACGCGCCGCGATACCAGCCACAGCCCATGACGATGTGCAACCCGGATGATCGGGCGATGCCGGCGAGCCAATCCGGGTCCTGGCCGACACCCGGCACTGTCAGGTCGACGAGACCGCTGCCACCGGCCGCCCTGTAGGCGGCCAGCTCCTCGAGGATGAGCGGCTCGTCGCGGGTGAGCTGCCAGTAGTCCCAGCGATCGGGCACGTGCCACAGCGCGATCTGGGTGTGCTCGTGCGGCAGCGTGAACCCAAGATCGGCGGGTTCGATCGGGCCGAGGACGGTCTGGATACGGGCCATCGTCGCCCGATGCTACGCCGCGGGCACCGCCGGTCGCTCGACCGAGGCAGACGCCAGCAACACGTCAAGCAGCGCCGTCGCCCGGCGGATCGACTCCTCAGGACGGTAGGAATCGCCGGCCTCGATGCGCTGGAGCAGCAGCCCGTCCAGCAACGCCAGGAACCCGCGCGCCAGTCCGTCGACGTCGATCCACGCCGGCAGCTCACCGCGCACGACGCCCTCGCGCAGCAGCAGCTGCGCGGCGCCGACCAAGCGCTCGCGGCGGCGGGCCAGCATCTCGCGAACGCCCGGCTCCTCCGCAGCCTCGGCCCAGGCACGCACGAGGCTGACCTGGCCGGGGGCTCCCTGGAATTCGTCGATCGTCTCGACGTAGTAGGAGATCGCCATCGTCAGCCGTTCGGCGGTCGAGGTGAGCGGCGCCAGGCGGATGCCGAGCTCGTCGAGGCCTTGGCCGGAGATCAGGTCACAGCTCTGGAGGAAGAGTGCCTCCTTCCCGGTGAAGTGCGTGTAGATCGCGCCAACCGACAGGCCCGACCGCGCGACGACGTCGGCGATCGTGGCGCGGTGGTAGCCCTTCTCGGAGAACACCTCGACCGCGGCGCGGATGATCCGGTCGCGGACCTGCTGCTCCTGGGCGGCGGACAGGCGTGGCACGAAAGTCGACTCCAAAACGAATGATCGCTCGCACCACGGTACCGCGCGAATGCGCACTCCGCAACGCGATGGCGTTGACAAGGGGAATGACCATTCTCTATGGTTGTCGCGAACCGACCGACCCGAACTGAGGGATCCCGTCATGTTCAGTGCCTGGGGAGCGTTCGTCTATCGCTTCCGCCGACCCGTCCTGGTCATCGCCGTCCTCTTCGCGATCGCGTCCGCGTCGCTCGCGTCGCAGGCCACCGGGGCGCTCAGCGCCGGTGGCTGGACCGATCCGGATTCGGAGTCCGCTGCTGTCACGGATCGCCTGACACGCGACTTCGGGGCCGGCGGCGGCGCGATCATCGCGGTCTTCCGTGGCACCGCCGGTGACGACGCCCGGTCCGAGGGTTTCCAGGGGTCGATCACGGCCTCACTCGACCGCCTCGTCGCCGACGATCGGGTCGATGGCGCGATCGGCTGGGCGGAGACGCGCGACGACCGGTTCATCAGCACCGATGGAACGTCGGCCTATGTGGTCGTCCGGCTCGGGATCACCGACGAGGCCGCCGTCGACCAGATGCCCGAGCTCCGTGCGCTCGTCGACTACCCGACCGACGTGACCCTGCAGCTCACCGGCGTCGCGCCCGCGACGCAGGACCAGGCCGAGCAGTCGGAGAAGGAGCTCCTGCAGGCCGAGACGGTGTCGTTCCCATTCGCGGCGCTGATCCTGATCCTCGTCTTCGCGTCGCTCGTCGCGGCGGGTCTGCCCCTCCTCGTGGCCGCGCTGGCGATCCCGACAACGCTCGGCGGCGTCTATCTGGCCGCCCAGGTCACGGAGCTGTCGATCTACGTGCAGAACGTGGCAACGATGCTGGGCCTGGCGCTCGCCATCGACTACTCCCTCTTCATGGTCAGCCGCTTCCGCGAAGAGCTGCGGCGTGGCCGCGATGTCGCCACGGCCGTGACCATCACCGTCGCCACCAGCGGCAAGGCCGTCACGTTCTCCGGGCTCGCGGTCGCGGTGGGCCTGTCCGGCTTGCTCCTCTTCGAGCCGAGCGCGCTGCGGTCGTTCGGGATCGGCGGCGCCATGACCGTGGCCGCATCGGTGGTCTTCGCGCTCACCTTCCTGCCGGCCGCACTCGGCATGCTCGGTCCGCGCGTCAACGCCCTGAGCGTGTCCGGGCTGCGCGACCGGATCTGGCGCGCGCTCGGCAGGCCGGTGGGTCCCGCCCCCGAAGCCGCCCGGACGTCGCGCTGGGAGCGCATGGCGCACTGGGTCATGGCGCGGCCATTCACGGTGCTCGTGCCCACGCTCGTCCTGCTCCTCGTTCTCGGCACGCCGTTCCTCCGCCTTGTTCAGGGCATCCCCGACGCGACCGTCCTGCCGCCGGGCATCGAGAGTCGGGAGGCGTCTGTCGCCCTGTCGACCGAGTTCCAGGCGGGCGAGACGTCCCCGATCATCGTGCTCGCGACGGTCGATGGCGCACCGACCAACGAAGCCAATGTCCAGCGCCTCCTGGACCTCGCCGCCGCGGTCGACGCCGTCGACGGCATCGACCGGGTCGAGGGGCCATTCGCCGGCCTCACGGACCCGGCCACCGGAGCCGACCTCGACGCGGCCGGCATCGCCGCGCTCTTCGCCGCGCCGCGCGACCAGCTGCCCCAGGAGCTCGCCACCGGCCTCGAGCGTCTCGAGGAGGCCTACATCCGCGGCTCGACGGTCCGGCTCGACGCCGTGAGTCCGGAGTCGCCGTTGTCACCGGCCGGGACCGCGGTCGTGCCCCTGGTCCGCGCGGTCGACGTCGCCGGGGTCGACAGCGTGGTCGGTGGCCTCGCCGCGGACGGCCATGACTTCATGTCGAGCCAGTCGGCGACGATCCCATGGGCGATCGCACTGACCCTCGGGGCGAGCGCGGTGATCCTGTTCCTGCTCTTCGGATCGGTCGTGATCCCGATCAAGGCCGTGATCATGACGCTGCTCTCGATCACCGCCTCGTTCGGGGCGCTGGTTTTCATCTTCCAGGACGGCAACTTCGCCGACGTCCTCGGTTTCACGACGCCTGGCTTCACCATCGCAGGCAACCCGATCATCATGTTCAGCGTGCTGTTCGGTCTGTCGATGGACTACGAGGTCCTGCTGCTGTCCCGGATCCAGGAGGCCTATCGGCGCACCGCCGACAACACCGCGTCGGTCGCCGAGGGACTGGCCAAGACGGCGGGCGTCATCACCGGCGCCGCCCTGATCATGGTGACGGTGTTCTCGGCCTTCGCCCTCGCAGAATCGATCACGATCAAGAGCATCGGGGTCGGCATGGCGATCGCCGTGCTGATCGACGCGACGATCGTGCGCGTCCTGCTCGTGCCTGCCACCATGCGGCTCATGGGTCGCTGGAACTGGTGGGCGCCGGGACCTCTCGGGCGGCTGGCCGATCGACTCGGCTTCAGCCACGTCGAGGATGAGCCGGTGTCCGCCACGGCCGCAGCGACACCGACACCCGCGGGCGCCGGAACCTAGCCCATGGACGACCGACCCGATCCCGTCACGCGCCTCGGCCCAGAGAGCGGTGGCAGGCGTCCGGACGACCCCGACGCACGCGTGTACAGCTGGGAATGGGGCACCGGCCGGTGGGGTTCCGACCAGGAGCGCCGTCCGGGGCTGCCGTGGATCGGCATCTTCCTGCTGGTCTTCGGCGGGCTGCTCCTCCTCCAGCAGCTCTACCCCGAGTCGCGCTCGCTCGGTTCGGTGCTGGTCCTCGCCATCGGCCTGGCCTTCCTCGTCCGCTGGGCGATCGCGCGCGGAACGGGCTCCCTGTACGCGGGCGCGATCATCACGGCGTTGGCCGTCCCGGACGCGCTCGGCAACGCCGGGTTGAGCCGCGAGGGCCTGGGCACTCTGAGCCTGGGCATCGCGTTCCTGTTCATCGCCGCGGTGCGGATGTGGTCAGGGGGCGGGGTCGGCTGGCAGGCGTGGTTCGGCGGGCTGCTGACGCTCATCGGTGCCGTGGATCTCATCCAGCCGCAGTTCGGTGGACTGGTCGTGCCGCTCGCACTCGTCGTGCTCGGCGTGATCCTCGTCTTCGGCGGTTCGTTCCGACGGCCGCCGGCCGGACCTAGCCGAAAGACCTAGCCGACGGGCCTAGCCCCCGCCGGTCACCGACGCCGTCGCGACGTCCACGGCCTCGGCCAGGACCTCGGCGACCCGCTGCATCTCGTCGTCGGTGATGACGAATGGGGGTCCCAGCAGGATCGAATCGCCGTCGACGCCATCGGCGTTGCCAGTGCCCCAGTAGACAAGCACGCCGCGCTCGCGCGCCGCCGCGAGCACCGACTCGGCGATCTTCGCCGCGCGGGGGTACGGCCTCCGCGTCGACCGGTCGGCCACGAACTCGATACCGATCATCAAGCCGCGCCCCCGGATCTCGCCGACCGCCGGATGCTCCTCGAGAGCGCCCTGGAGGAGGGTCATCAGTCGGACGCCTTTCTCGGCGCTCGCTTCGACCAGCCGCTCGCTTTGGAGGATCCGCAGCACCTCCCCGGCGACCCTGGCTCCCAGGGTCGAATGCGAATGCGTGAAACCGTGGGTGAAACCCTTGCCTGGAGCCGTGACTGTCTCGTAGACCTGCCCGCTGCTCGCCGCGAAGCCGAAGGGCCAGTAGCCGCTGGTGGCGCCCTTGGCAGCCACGAGGATGTCGGGCTTGACGCCCCAATGGTCGACGGCGAACCAGCGACCCGTGCGCCCGAAGCCGGTCATCACCTCGTCGGCGATGAGCAGCACCCCGTGCCGGGCGCACACCTCGGCGATCGCCGGCCAGTAGCCGTCGGGCGGGACGGCGGCCCCGAGCGTGGCGCCGACGATCGGCTCGGCAAGGAATGCAGCCACGCGACCCGGACCCGCCCCCGTGATCGCCGTCTCGAGCTCGGCGGCGAGGGCCTCGCCGTCGCCGAGCGCGTGCGCGTCGGGCTCGCCGGCGCGGTACGGGTAGGCCGCCGAGACGTGTCGGAACCGACCGAGCCACGGCTCATACGGGCGTCGGAGGGCCGGCCGGCCCCCAGCGTCGAGCGCTCCCAGCGTGTTGCCGTGATAGCTGCCGTAGCGCGAGATCAGCACCTCGCGGTCGGGCTCGCCGCGGGCCAGGTGATAGACCCGCGCGAGCTTGAGCGCGGTCTCGATCGCTTCGGATCCCCCCGAGACCGGGTAGATCGCCGGCTCGTCGACAGGCAGCACCCCGGCCACGGCGGTCGCGTAGGACTCGAGTGGCTCGCTTGTGAAGGCGGAGCCATGTGCATAGGCCAGTCGGCGGACCTGGTCGGCCATCGTGTCTGCGATCGAAGCCCGCCCGTGGCCGACGTTGACGACGATCGCCCCACCGGCGGCGTCGATGTACGTGCGACCCTCGGAATCCTCGATCGTCGAACCGCTCGACGCCACCGCGACCGGCGGGTCGGCCAGCAACGAGCGGCGGAAGACGCGGCCGTTCGGGCGGGGAGGATCGGTCACGCCGCCGATCGTAGCGGGTCGCGGCCACCGCCTCCGGGAACCTGGTCGAGGTTCGCGGTGTACGGAGTACGGTTGTCGTGGAGGGCCGTCCACATCGAAGACGCCGAACTGATCACGCGCGCTCGCACTGGCGACGTCGCGGCGTACGAGGTCATCGTGCGCCGTTATCAGGACGTGGCCATCAGAACCGCGCACCTCATCTGCCCGGAGACCGATGCCGACGATGCAGTCCAGGATGCCTTCCTCAAGGCCTATGACGCCCTCCCCCGCTTTCGCGAGGGATCGCCGATCCGGCCGTGGCTCCTGCGCATCGTCGCCAACGAAGCGCGCAATCGACGTCGCTCAGCAGGGCGACGGCACGGGCTCGCGCTCCGCGTGGCCGAGGCCGAGCCGAGCAGCCGTTCGGCACCGGGCCCGGAGCACATCGTGATCGCGGCCGAGCAGCGCACGGAGCTGCTCAGTGCGCTCGCCACGCTCCGGGACGACGACCGCGAGGTGCTCGGCGCGCGCTTCCTGCTGGATCTCTCGGAGGCCGAGACGGCCGAGACCCTGGGCATCCCGCGCGGCACCGTGAAATCACGGACCTCGCGCGCGCTCGCACGCCTGCGCGATGCCCTCGGCGCGACATCGGGGCCCGAGCGATGACCGATCGATCGCTCGTCCGCCGCGACGACGCCGCATTGGAGGATGCCCTCCGCTCGCTAGCGACCGCCATCGACTGGCCGACCGCGGCACCCCTGGCGCCATCCGGCGCGACAACGGGCCCCGACGTGGCGACGCGCGTGCGTGTCCGGCTCACGTCCGGCGAGCGGGCCCGGCCGTCGCGGCCGTGGTGGCGCCCCTCGACCCGACCGATCCGCGGCTCAATCGTGCTCGCCATCGTCGCCATGCTCGCTCTCGCGATCGTGGCCGGCGCGGTCGGCCTCGGGCTGCCCGGTCTGCGCTTCATCCTGGGGGAGCCGCCGGCGTCGGTCCTGCCATCGCCCACCCCGGTCCCCAGCGCGACTCCGGGCGACCTGCCCACGCCGCCGCTCCCGGCCGTCACCGGCAGCCGGATGGGTCTGGGTCGTCAAGTCGCGCTCGAGGACGTCGAGCCACAGACCGGCGTTCCGGTGCGGCTGCCGACGGATGCGCGGCTGGGTCCGCCCGACACGGTCTGGATCGACAGCAACAAGTTCGACCAGATCGCCTACGTCTGGGCGGCCGACGAGGACCTGCCCGAGACCTCGGAGCGTGGCGTGGGTCTCGTGCTGATGCGCTTCGCCGGGCGGAGCGACGAGGAGTTCTACCAGAAGGTCATCGGCATGGGGAACACGCTCCAGACCGTCACGGTCGATGGCCACGACGGTTTCTGGATCACGGGCGAGATGCACTTCTTCTTCTACGTGCGACCCGGCGTCGGCAACGTCGACGACACCCGACGGTGGGTGGGCGACGCGCTCGTATGGAACGACGGCGAAGCCACCTACCGGATCGAAAGCGCGCTCGGCCGCGACGCCACGATCGAGATCGCCGAGTCGATCGAGTAGAAGGCCGCTCGGGTCCCCGGCCGAATCCTCGTCCGGTCACACCGCGGCACACCGGACGGCTGGCGCCATTCGCTCGTCGGTGGGCCCGGTGGCACACCCGGCGGCTGGCTACGCGGTGCTCGGCGCCCGGGAACCCGCGGTGCCCCACAGGTGTAGGAGCGGTACAAGGAGGATCCAACCAGATGTCCTCGGCCCGCTCTCCGTTCGGCTGGCTCGCCCCGGTCGCCATCCTCGTCCTCGCCGCCTGCTCGTCGCCATCGGCACCGGCGTCGCCATCGGCACCGGCATCGTCCGCCGCGCCATCGCCCGCGCCGGCCTCCCCGGTCCCGAGCCCCACTGCGGCGCCCTCGGCCTCGGCCGGCGACGCGTGGCTGATCGTGAGCGGCACGACCGAGCCCACCAATCGGGTCATCCTCGACAGCACTCTCGAGCACCTCACGGAGCTGCCCGTCGGCGTTCCCGACGACACCTGGGGACACATCCTGACCGCGACCCCGGGCGACACCACGACGCGCATCCACAACCTCGTCGTGCAGCCAGGCTTCGGTGGCTTCATCCAGGACATCGACGGCCGCTGGCGGCTCCCGACCGTCGGCCTCGACCCGATCCCGGGTGGCGTCTCCGCCGACCGCTCGATCATCGTCCTCGTCGAAGCCGACGCGGAGCACGGGGCCGCGGGAAGCGACCGAACGGTCAGCCGCTTCGCGGTCGTGGATGGCCGACTCGGGCTGAAGAACCCGCCGCGCATCATCGAGCTCAAGGGCGCCTTCGACTACGACGCGCTCTCTCCGGACGGCAAGCTCCTGTACGTCGCCGAGCAGGTGCCCGGTCCGCTCCAGGCGCGCTACCAGGTCCGCGCGGTCGAGACCAGGACCGGCGTCATGCGGGAAGCGATCATCGTCGACAAGCGCAACATCGACGAACAGATGGCCGGCTGGCCGGTCGACCAGGCACTGCGAGCCGACGGCATGGTCATGACCCTCTACCGCGGGGCCGAGTACCCGTTCATCCACGCGTTGTCCAGCCGCGAAGCATGGGCCGTGTGCATCGACCTGCCGACCCGTGGCTTCGATGACGTCGAGGCAGCCGCCGACTGGGGCGTCGTCAGCCTCGGGGCCGGCAAGAGCGACCTCGCCGTCAACGGGACCCTCGGCATCGCGGTCGAGATCAACTCCGACCTGACCATCAAGCGGACCGTTGACTTCGAGCCATCGGCGGCAGCCGCGTTCCGGCTCGCGAAGTTCGGTCATGGCGAGCTCGGACCGGCGGGTCGGCGGGTCGTCCCCGCACCCGATGGCGGGAGCGTCTTCGCCGCCGGCGAGGGCGGCATCGTCCGGATCGGTGCCGCGGACCTCGACGTCCAGCAGCGCTACCTGACCGGCACCGCCATCGACGGCCTGAGCCTGACCCCGGATGGCGCCACGTTGTTCGCGCTCACCCGGACCGGTGGCCGAATCGCCAGGCTCGATGTCGCCACCGGCGAGGTCGAGCGGTGGGTGGGCGACGGCGGCTACGACCAGCTGCTCGGCGCGCTGCCCTGGTAGCCGAGCGCGGTCGCGACTCTCAGCGCGTTCTGAGGTTTTGCTGAGAATCTCCGGTCGACGGCGCAGACGTCCGCCGCCCTCCGGAGGCTCTCCTCGTGACCCGAACCCGAACCATCGCGCTCGCCCTGTTCGCCGTGGCCGCCCTCGCGATCGGCGGCTACGTCGCCTATGACCAGATCCTTCGCGGGGACGACGTCACCGCCCTGACGCTGCCCACCCAGGCACCCGCCTCCGCGGATGCGAGCGCGCCGCCCGCGAGCCCGGACGCGACCAACGCGACACCCGCCGCCGAGACGGATGTCGCAGGCGAGTGGCAGGTCGGCGCCGACAGCGTTGCCGGCTATCGGGTGCGCGAGCGGCTCGCCAACCTCTCCGCGGAGTCCGACGCCATCGGCCGGACCTCCGACGTGACCGGTTCGATCACGGTCGAGGCGGCCGGCGACGGGGCACGGCTCACGGCCGGGACCCTGAACGTCGACACGACGACGATCGTCTCGGACGAGGGCCGGCGCGACAACCGGCTGCGCAGCGAAGGCCTCCAGACAGACCAGTTCCCGACCGCCACGTTCGTCGTGACCCAGGCGGTCGACGTCCCCGCTGCTGCGCTCGCCGGAACGGCCACGGACATCACGCTGGTGGGCGACCTGACCGTGCACGGTGTGACGAACGCCGTCGAGATCCCCGCCCTGGCGCAGCTGTCCGACGGGAAGATCCAGGTCGCCGGGTCGCTGACCTTCGCCCTGGCCGATTTCGACATCACCGCGCCGAACGTCGGCGGGTTCATCATCTCGATCGCCGACGAAGGCGCGCTCGAGTTCCTCGTCAACTTCGAGAAGGCCTGACCAGCGGGCGGCGCTACCGCGTGTAGACGCCGCCTGGGTCGAGCTCCTCGCGGATCAGCCGGAGCTCGTCGTCGGTTGGCGGCGGCGTCGTCCCGAGGTCGCCGGCGACCGTGATCTCCCAGCCGATCGTCGCCCTGACCTCGTCGACCGTCGCACCGGGGTGGAGCGACTCGAGCCGCATCTCGCCGCTGTCGTCGAACCGGTAGATGCCGAGGTCGGTCACGACCACCGAGGGACCACGTCCCAGCCAGCCGCCCTCGCGCCGGATGCGCTCGGCCTGCTCGGCGCCACCGAGGTTGCCGGGCGACGTCCGGAAGTCGATCGTGTCGACGAACGAGCGGGCGGATTGACGCATGATCACGAACACCTGCCGGGCGTTGATCGCGATCTCGCAGGCACCGCCCGAACCGGGCAGACGCGTCGTCGGGTGGTCGTAGGGGCCGATCACGGTCGTGTTGATGTTCCCGAACCGGTCGATCTGTGCCGCCCCAAGGAAACCCACGTCGATCAGCCCGCCCTGCAGGTAGTAGCCGAACAGCTCGAGCATGCTCACGACCGCGGTCGAGCCTGTGACGATCGTCGGATCGCCGATGCTGAGCGGCAGCCGTTGAGGCCGCGCGCCGAACACCCCGGCCTCGTAGACAAGCTCGATCTCGGGCGCGACGGTGCGCTGGGCGAGGTTGACCGCGATGTTCGGCAGGCCGACCCCGACGAAACAGACCCGCTGCCCTTCGAGCGCGCGGGCAGCGGCCACGATCATCATCTCCGACTTGCTGAAGGCGGTGTCGCTCATTTCGCGTGTCCCATTCCGGTTGTGTGCACCACACGACCGTATCTGGCATCGAGCACTACGCCGACGCCGATCGTGAGCATGGGATGCACCGTCGGTCGCCGCGAGGGGCGTTCGTTGCCGATCTGGTGCACGGCGTGACCACTGGCGACAACGACGACCCGCTCAGACTCCCGAATGGTCACCACATGCGCATCCGCGCGCCGGCCGCTCATCGATAGGATCCGTAGTCGACCGAGCCCGACGGAGCGGGATCGCTCGGGCGCAGTGCCGCCACCCGTTCCGTGCCGAGCTTCTCGAGGTAGGCGGCGCGACCGTCGAGGTCGTAGACCCACTCGCGCAGCCATGTCTGGACCGCCTCCTCGTCGCGAGTGATGGGATCCCAGTCCAGGTAGAACCGATTGTCGCGGTCATAGGCGCCCTGGACGTACGAGGGATGCGCGCCCCACGGCTCGACCACCACCGCGTCGACGATCAGGCCCGGGATGATCGTGCGGTTCGGGTCGGCACGGATGACTCCCTCGTCGACGATCTCCTCGACGACGATGATGACCCGATCGGCCGCGAAGGCGGCCTCCTTCTGGCAACCGAGCAAACCCCACACCTGGGTGTCGCCGCCGGCCGACGCGCGCTGGGCGTGGATGATCGCCACGTCCGGCTTGAGTGGCGGGACCGCATACACGACGCCGTCGTCATACGGCGACGAGATCGGCCGGATCAGCGGGTTCGCGACGGGGAGATCGGTCTCGAAATACGAGCGCAGCGGGAAGAACGGCAGGTTCATCGCCCCGGCGGTATAGCGGCCGACCATCCCGAAGTGGCTGTACTCCTCGATCGCGAGGGGCTCGTCCGCGATGGCGCCCTCGATCCGTCGGCGGATCGCCCCGAGGCCGCCGACACCCGGGTTGCCGAGCCAGCTGAAGATGAGCTTGCTCGCGACTCCCCCGGCGATCATCTGGTCGTAGATGACGTCGGGCGTCAGCCGGGCCAGCGTCAGCGCGCGCTTGCGCTGGCGGATGATCTCGTGCCCGGCGGCGAAGCCGATGAGGTGGGTGAAGCCCTCGATGGCGACGGTGTCGCCGTCTCGCACAAGGTCGGCGACTGCGTCGCGCATCGACGCGAGCTTCGAGGTCATCCGGCGGCTTCGACCCCGCTGATCGCGCCGTCGTCGGCGGCGCCCTCGAGCACACCGTTGTCGTCGCCCGCGACCTCGCGCACGGCCTCACTGAAGATCCGGATGGCTGTCGTCATCTCGGCCTCGCTGACGGTCAGCGGCGGTGACATCCGGACGCTGGAGGCGCCGCATTCCAGCACGAGCAATCCGCGCTGGAAGCACGCCCACTGGACCTCGTCCGCGTGCTGTGCCGTGTCGAACTCCACGCCGAGCATCAGCCCGAGACCGCGGACATCGCGGACCAGCCCGTCGAACCGTCCGATCAGCGGTCGGAGGCCCGCCATCGCCTGCTCGCCTCGCGTCGCGGCGTTCGCGATGAGCCCGCCTTCGAGCAGGTCGATCGTGACGAGGCCCGCGGCGCACGCGACGGGGTTGCCGCCGTAGGTCGATCCGTGGGCGCCGGGGCCCCAGGCCTCCATCAGGTCCTTGCGCGCGATCATCGCGCCGAGCGGCATCCCGCTCGCGATGCCCTTCGCGGTCAGGACGATGTCGGGTCGGACGCCCCAATGCTCGACCGCCCACATCCTGCCGGTCCGACCGGCACCGGATTGGATCTCATCGGCGATGAGCAGGATGCCGTGGCGATCGCAGATCTCGCGGAGGCCCTGGAGGAAGCCGTCCTCCGGGACGATGTAACCGCCCTCGCCCTGGATCGGCTCGACGATGATCGCGGCGACCTCGTCGGCGGGGGCCAGCTTGTCGAACAGGACCTCGTCGAACCAGCGCAGGTCCTCGACCCGGCCGAATGGCGCGTGGAACACGCCCGGGAGCAGCGGCCCGAAACCCGCGTGGTACTTGGCCTTGGACGCCGTCAGCGAGACCGCGCCGTACGTTCGCCCGTGGAACGCGCCGAGGAACGCGACGATATACGGGCGCCTGGTTGCGAACCGCGCCAGCTTGATCGCCGCCTCGACCGCCTCGGCGCCCGAATTGCCGAGATAGGTCCGCGCCGGTCCGGCGATCGGCGCGATCTCGGCCAGGCGCTGGCAGAGCTCCGGGTAGATCGGCAGGTAGAAGTCGGCGGCGGAGAAATGGATCAGCTCGGCGGCCTGCTCCTTGATCGCCGCCACGACCTGCGGGTGCGAATGGCCGGTCGAATTGACGGCGATTCCGGCGGCGAAGTCGAGGAAGAGGTTGCCGTCGATGTCCTCGACGGTCAGGCCGTCGCCACGGACCGGCACGATCGGGTATGCCCGCGGAAGGCTGGGCGATGTCCACGTCTCGTCATAAGCGACATGTGCCCTCGCTTTGGGGCCTGGAAGCTCCGTGACGATGTCGGGGACGGGACGATCACCGGCGATCCGCGCGGCCGTGGACAAGGGTCACCTCGGGCATGCTCGGCTGCATAGCGAGTATGCAGAGTGGATACTCGCGGCGGAGTATAGCCGAGGGGCCTTGGGCCGCCGAGGCGCGGTCTCAGTCGCTCGGTCGGCGTCGTCGGGTCGCGATCGCGCCCGCCCCGAGAACGCCCACGATGGCTCCGATGCCGAGGCCCGCGAGCGCCGCGGCGGCGAGCGGAGCGGGGTCGGCGCCGGGGGGCGCGGCCGCGGCCACGGTCTGCGCGTCAGGCGACGTCACCGCGGGGGCGGCAACGGGCGGATCGGCGGGCGCGGCCGCTCCTCCGTCGACGACGATCGTCCCGACCATCCCGGGATGGAGCGGGCACGAGAACGGATAGAGACCGGCCGCGTCGAACGTCTCCGAGTACTCCCCGCCGACGAGCAGGATGGCGCTCGCCCACGTGCTCGATCGACCGACGACCGCGTGCTCGACGTTCGAGGTATTGAGGAACCGAACGGTCGCTCCGACCGCGACGCGGTTGATCGTCGGCGAGAAGCTGCACACGTCCATCCGGATGACCGAGTTGCCGGCTGCCTCGGTGTACACGCTGCCATCGTTCCCGTGACAGCCGCCGCCGGCCTGCGTGGCGGGCGCGGCAAGAGCAGCGATGAGCAAGACGAACGGCACGAGCGTGGCGGTGGCGATCGAACGGCGCGACATCGGTGTCCTCCTCTGACTGCCATCCATACACCGCAGTCTCGCTCCGGGTTCCACGCGCTCGTGCATGGACTGCCACGCGGCTGCCATGTCGCACGGGTCCGAGGCGGCGCGCCCGCACGCGCGCCTCGGCGAGCCTGATGTCATGGGAACCGACGATCGCGAAACCCGCTACGGCAAGAACTCAGGGAGCGGCTCCAACGAGCCGAAGCGCAACGAGCGCAAGGAACAGCGGCCCGACTGGAAGCCCCGTCAGGGCGGCGACCAGACCCGCGGCGACGAGGATCGACTCGAGGCGCCGATTGAGCCCGAGGAGCGCGAGAAGCTCCGCTAGCCGCCGACCCGGTGAACTGCCATGCAGGCCGCAGGGCGTGCCGAGCGAAGGCGCGAACAGCGCGCTCGGTGCGGGAGGCGGCCCGCTAGTCGACGATCGTTCGACTCTGTTCGCGCATGAACTGCGCGACGTAGTACATCGACAGGCCGGCCTTGCCGGTGGAGCCGCTGCCCTTCCAGCCTCCGAACGCCTGGATGCCCGGCCACGCGCCCGTTGTCGCACCGGCGCGCCGGTTGACGTACAGCACGCCGGCCTGGATGCGGTCGAGGAACGTCTGCACCTCGTCCTCGTCCTCGCTGTAGACGCCGGCGGTGAGCCCGTAGATCGTGTCGTTCGCCAGCGTCAACGCCTCGTCCAGGGAGTCGACGGCCTGAACGGCCGTGAGCGGCGCGAAGAACTCGTCGCGGAAGACCCGATGGTCCGCCGAGAGACCGCCGACGACCGTCGGCTCGACATAGAACCCGCGCGCCAGATCGCCGTCGCCCAGGCGCTCGCCGCCGATCAACACCTGGCCGTCGCGACGGGCCTCGCTGACCGCTTGCTGATGCCTGTCCACGGCCCGCTGATCGATGATCGGGCCGAGCCAGTTCTCGCGGACGATCGGATCACCGATGACGATCGACTCCGTCTTCTCGACCAGGAGCCGGACGAGCTCGTCGTGGACCGGCCGCTCGACGTAGACGCGTGAGTTCGCCGAGCACTTCTGCCCGCCGAAACCGAACGCCGAGCGCATGATCCCCTCGGCCGCCTCGTCGAGGTCGGCCTTGCGCGTGACGATCGCCGGGTTCTTGCCGCCCATCTCGACGATGCACGGCCGCGGCCACGTCTTCGAGAACGTCCGGAACAGCTCCATCCCGACCGCGTATGAGCCGGTGAACACGATGCCGTCGACGCCCGGGTGATCCTGGAGCGCCTGACCGACGGTCTCGCCGGGACCCATGACCATGTTGACGACGCCCTTCGGGACGCCCGCATCGATGTACGCCTGGAGCATGTTCTGCGCCGACAGCGGCGACGCCGACGACGGCTTGATGACGACCGTGTTGCCGGCCATCATCGCCGCGCTCGACGGCCCGGTCGCGAGTGCCATCGGGAAGTTGAACGGGCTCACGACCGCGAAGACGCCGTGCGGCCGCAGGATGGACCGGGTGTGGACCGACGTGTCCCCGAGGTTGCCCATCGGATGGTCGTACCCGTCGTTGTCCTCCATGGTCTGCGCGTAGTAGCGGATGAGATCGGCCGACTCCTCGACCTCGCCGAGCGACTCGATCCGGTTCTTGCCGACCTCGTAGCTCATCCCTGCCGAGTACTCGAACAGGCGATCGCTGATCAGCTCCGCCGCGCGCCGAAGGATCTCCAGGCGCTCCTGCCACGGGGTCGCCGCCCAGGCGGGCTGGGCGCGCCGGGCGGCCGCGACGGCGTCGTCGATGTCGGACGGCGAGCCGCTGGCGAACGTCCCGAGAAGGATCTCGGTGTCGATCGGCGAACGGGCCTCGAACGTCCCGACCCCGTCCCGCCGGGCGCCGTCGATGTAGTTCTGGTGGCTGGCGCCGAGCTGCCCACGGACTTTGGTCGCAGCCTCCTCGAAGCCGGAATGCAGATCCTCGTTGTCCGCACGCAGGGTGGCGTACGTGACCTTGATGCGGGGCTTGGCCTCGGACGTCATGGCGGATCCCTCGTTGGTCGGTTCGGTCGGCGGCGTGGCCGTCAGTCTACGTCGAGCGGCCGTGCTGGCTGGCCTTCGTCGGCGGCCGACGCGTCCCCGAACACGGCCTCGACGTGGATGCCGTCGCTCATCCTGACCGTGACCCGCCGCGCGCCAGCCTTCAGGGCCGCAGTCCGGGCCGTCTCGGCCAGCTCGGCCTGTAGCTCCACGAGGCTCGCCGGTGGTCCCGATCGGTGGTCATCGGTCGATACGCCTGTCCATGGCGAGTACATCGACAACTGCTGGTTGACGCCCCCCAGCACCGCGGTCGCGCGCTCGAACGCGCCGGGCGCGTCGGGATCGATGCCGCGCAGCTGGCCCCGTGCCTCGGTCTCGAAACGCGCAAGGTCGACCGGGGTCGGAGGCGTGAACTCGGGCATCGACGGAGCGAGCAGGATCCCAGCACCCACCGCGTAGCCCACCAGGCCCGCTGCGAGGCTCAAGACCAGGTCGACGGTCGGTGGGGTCACGATCGTCGGGATCAGCAGCGGTGCGAGCTGCGCGGCGAGGATGAGGCCGATGGCATAGCCGGTCGCTCCCCAGCCGGCGCGAACGACGAGCGCGGCGACGACCGCGACAGCGGCGGGGGCGAGCAGCGTCACGACGGGACCGGACCAGCCGGCACTGGCGACCAGTCCACCCGCGACGAGCAACTGCCCGGCGGCACCGAACGCCGCTCCGAGAAGCACGTTGAGCCAGATGGGTCGGGTCGTCGAGAACGGGGAGCCCCACATGTCGATCTCCTCGTGACGGGCTAGCGCAGCGCCCGGACCACGGCGGCAAGGTCGGGCGCCACGGCGTCCGGTCGGCGCCCGCCTCGCTCGTCGGCGGACGCGTCGATATCGGCCTCGCCGTGCTTCCCGGACAGGACGAGGATGCCACGCAGACCGGCTCGCTGGGCGGCGCGGATGTCGGTCCGCACGTCGTCCCCGACCATCGCGATGTCGCCGCGGGCGAGGTCGCGACCGACCTCCCTGCGCAGGTCGCGGACACCCTGCGAGAAGAACCCCGGTGAAGGCTTGCCGACGATCCTGGCCGGTCGGTCGGTGGCGAACTCGAGCCCAGCGACGAACGCTCCAGAGTCGAGCGTCGGCCCGTCCGGCGTCAGCCACCAGGCGTTGCGATGCATGCCGACCAGAAGGGCACCGTTGAGGACGAGGCGGAACGCCCGGTTGAGGTTGTCGTAGGTCGCATCCTCGGGCGAGTCACCGATCACGACCGCCGCCGCGGTCGCGCCGCCCTTGCCGGCCTCCTCATGGGTCAGCAGGCGCTGGCCGGCGAACTCGGATCGGGCGTCCTCGGAGGCGAGCACATACAGCGGCTGGTCCTGGAAATGGCGGGCCGTCCAGGCCGCCGATGCCGAGAGCGCCGATTCGAAGCGCGAGGCGGGGATCGGCGCCCCGAGCTTGGCCGACCAGCGGGCGAGGGTCTCGCGGCTCACCGCCGAGGTGTTCGTGACGATGCGGTACGGCATCCCTCGCCGTTCGAGCTCTGCGACGGCGTCGGTCGCGCCCGGGATCGCCTTGCCCGCCAGCACGATGACGCCGTCGAGGTCGAGCAGGAGGGCCCGGACCCCGGCCAAAGCCGCGCCCAGGTCGGCCGGCGTGCGGGAGCGGTGGGGCATGATGGAAGCCTATCGGAACGGAGGTGCCGGATGGGTCTGCTCGATGGCAGGAACGCGCTGGTGTTCGGAGTCGCGAACGATCATTCGATCGCGTGGGGCATCGCCAGGGCTCTCCACGCCGAGGGAGCGTCCGTGGGCTTCTCATCGATCGAGAGCCTCATCGAGAAGCGCGTCCGGCCGCTGGCGGAGTCGATCGGGTCGACCTTCGTCGAGCCGTGCGATGTCCAGTCGGACGCCGATATCGAGCGGGTCTTCAGTCGGTGGGGCGAGACGACCGATCACCTCGACATCCTCGTCCACGCTCTCGCGTTCGCGAAGCGCGAGGACCTGGTCGGCGGCTTCGTGGACACGTCCCGCGACGGGTTCGCGCTGGCGATGGACGTGTCCGCCTACTCGCTCGTCGCCCTGGCCCGCGGTGCCCGGCCGTATCTCCGCCCTGGTTCGTCTGTGCTGACGCTCACCTACTACGGCGCGGAGAAGGTCGTCTCGAACTACAACGTGATGGGCGTGGCGAAGGCGGCATTGGAGGCGTCGGTGCGCTACCTCGCCGCCGACCTGGGCCCGGACGGTGTGCGCGTCAACGCGATCAGCGCGGGTCCGATCCGGACGCTCGCGGCCGCGGGCATCGCCGGGTTCAAGAAGATGTACAGCGCGTTCGACGACGTGGCGCCGCTCCGCACGAACATCTCGATCGAGGACGTCGGCAAGACCGCCGTCTACCTCGCGTCCGACCTGTCGAGCGCGGTGACCGGCGAGGTCATCTATGTCGACGGCGGGTTCAACATCGTCGGCGTCCCGACGGGCGGGGAGTAGGGCGCAGGACCGCGCCGCGGTCAGCTCGCCGTCAGTCCGCGGAGCTGTGCCCCGATATCGGCGAGGTCGGGCGAGCCGACGGCCCGTCCCTGGACGGTCCCGTCGGGCCCGATGATCACCCAGAACGGGAACGCCGACAGGCCGTATGCGGTAGCGACCTTTCCAGTGGGATCGACGATCACCGGCGGTGTCCAACCCTCGCGCGCCAGCCAGGCGTCGGGCGGATAGTTCGGGGCCGCCGGGTCGATGGCGGTGGGGACGGAGACGAAGTCCACACCCTCGGGAACCCCGCCGTCGTTGATCCAGGCCTGGACCCGCGGCACCTCCTCCTGGCAGTGCGGGCACCAGTGCGCGAGGAAGATCACGACCTTCGGCCGCCCGTCGGCCTCGATCGCGACGGGCTTGCCGGCGAAGTCGACCCCCTCGACGCCTGGCGCGGGTCGGCCCACGGCCGCATCACCGGTCGGTCCCTGGAACTCCGGCAGGGACGCCCCGGTGATGACCGGCTCTGCGGCGATCGCCGGACCCGAGCCGGCGGCGGACGGTGGGAGCGTCGAGCTGCCGCCGCCGGCCGGCGTGCGGCTGCCCGGCAGGACGACGGCCAGGATGGCGGCCACGACCACGGCTGCCGCGATCAGTCCGGGGAGAAGCCACCGGGAGGCAGGCGTGCGCCGAGCCGCTGCTTGGCGGGCTTCTGCGCGCTGAGCTTCACGGCGGGCGCGGCGATCGCGGCGATCGCCGGGGTTCGAGGTCATCGGTCTCTCCATCGTTCGGGCTCATCCGGGTCGCGGACGAGAGCCAGGGTGATGATCAGCAGGAATGCGGTCAGCGCCAGCGTCGGCAGGCTGAAGATGCCGAACGCGCGGAACCAGACGAACGTGCACGGCGCCGCGACTGCGCACGCGCCAGCGTCGAGCGACGGGATCCACTCGAGCACCACATGGTAGGCGGCGATCAGCGCACCGACCGCGGCCAGGGCGACGGCTCCGGTCGGCGCGCGGTCCTCACGGCGCAGGGCGGCCACGCCGAACAGCGCGACGAAGGGGTACATCGCGATCCGCTGGTACCAGCACAGCGTGCACGGCGTGAAGCCCGCGACCTCCGAGAAATAGAGGCTCCCGCCTGTCGCGAAGAGCGCCACGATGAAGGCGGCGACATTCGCCCGGGGCTGGACGAGCCGTGCGAGCCCGGCATACGCATCGAGGGCCGGGTCTGACCCGATGGCGAGGAAGCGGAGACCCCAGACCACGATGATGAAGACGATCGCGGCGATCGCCAGGATCGCGTAGAACCGCTCGACGAGGTCGACGGTCAGCTCAGGCATCGCCCTCGCTCGCCCGGCAGCTGGCACAGACCCCGGTCAACGTGAGGTGGGGGACGTCGATGACGAACCCGTGCCCGTCGCGGACACCCTCGACGGCGGCGGCGACCGCCGCATCGTCTCGCGCAAGCTCCCACGAGCCCGAGCACACGCGACAGTAGAGGTGGGCGTGCTCGACCGTCGGCAGGACGTGGAACTCCTCGCGGCCGTCCGCCCCGTGGCTGTGGCGCAGGACGCCGAGCTGCTCGAGAACGTCCAGCGTGCGATAGACGGTCGAGGGGATCGTGTCGGGATCGAGGGCGCGGCAGCGATCGACAAGCTCCGCACCGGTCACATGCCCGTCCGTCTGCGAGAGAACCTCGACGAGGATCCGCCGCTGCGGCGTCCAGCGCAAGCCGCGCGCGCGCAGCTCGTCCGGGATGCCGGCCCATGGCCGGCCGACGTCCGGAATCCAGTCAGGGGGTGATCCTGGCGCGCGCATGGCGCGAAGTATATGTGGACAAGAGCCATGGGCTGCAGATGCAACACGTTGCGATACTGCCGGTTCGCGGGTACCCTATCGACCCCACCCAGTGAGGACTACAGCGTGCTCGATCTCCTGACGGCCGTCGCGACCCCGGCCGGCATCGGCGTCCTCGCCACGGGCCTGGCCCTCGGCATCCGCCACGGCATCGACTGGGATCACATCGCGGCGATCACCGACATCACGAGCACCACCGCGGCGGCCGGCGTCGCCGAGGCCGCACACGAAGAACAGCATCGATCGGTCAGCGGCCACCATCACGGCCACGGCGGCTCCCTCGAGAAGCACGCCCACGATGGCGGACCTGGCGCAGCGACCCTCGCTCCTGCGCTGCGCGGCGGCGCTCCGGCACCGGCCCGCTTCGGCGGAGAGCAGATCGAGGCCATCCAGCTCGGGACGCTCTACGCGCTCGGACACGGCCTGGTCGTCGTCGCACTCGGGATCGCGGCGCTGTCGTTCGGCGCCCTCCTCCCCGACTGGCTCGACCCGATCATGGGACGGATCGTGGGGCTGACGCTCGTCGGCCTCGGCCTGTGGGTCCTCTACTCCGTCTATCGCTACGCGCGCGGCGGCGAGTCGTTCCGCCTGCGCAGCCGTTGGATGCTGGTGTTCGACGGCGTGCGCTACGCCTGGCGCCGGTTCGGGGCTCGCCTCCACGGGCACGAGCACGTCGAGCCGCTCGAGATGAGCTCGTACGGTCCGAAGACCGCGTTCGGCGTCGGCATGATCCACGGCATCGGCGCGGAGACCGGCACGCAGGTGCTGCTCATCACCGCGGTCGCGGCCAGCGCGGGCCTCGGGATCCCGATGCTGCTCGCGTTCGTGGTCGGGCTGCTGATCTCCAATTTCGGCATCGTGGTCCTGACCTCGGTCGGGTTCGTGGCCAGCCAGACACGCGAGCGCATATACGTGGTCGTCGGGTTGATCGCCGGGGTCTTCAGCCTCGTGCTCGGGACGATCTACCTCCTGTCGATGGACGCGATCGTCCCGGAGATGGACTCGCTGCTCCCGTTCTGAGTCAGGACCGCGCGGGCGCGGCGGACGAACCCGCGACCTGGGCCAGCGCCGGACGTGTCGGCCGGAGGAACAGGAACAGGACCACCACGACATAGGTCAGCCAGACGACGAAGGTCGTCACTTCGGGCGTCGACGAATAGCCGAACAGCGCCCGCAGGAACTGACCGAGCACGTTCCCGCCGTCCGCGCTGTGGGGCAGCACACCGGACAGGTCGAAGAGCGTCTGCGTCCCGAACGGGATGACGCCGATCTCGATGAGCTCGTGGACGCCGACCGACAGCAGGCCCGCGGCGATGAAGATCAGGGCGACACCCGTCCAGCGGAAGAAGGTCTGCAGGTTGAGGCGACGCGAGCCCTGGTAGAAGCCCACGCCAAGGACGGCCGCGATGGCCAGCCCTACCAGCGCGCCGACAAGGACCGACGGCGCACCCAGGTCGGCCGAGTTGGCCTGCCCCACAAGGAACAGCGAGGTCTCGAGGCCCTCGCGGATCACCGCGACGAAGGCAAGCACGGCGAGCGCGGTGACCGAACCCTGGTCGAGCGCGCGATCGACCGCCGCGTGCAGCTCGCCCTTGACGTGGCGGGCCTGACGGCGCATCCAGAAGAGCATCCACGTCACGACCGCTGCGGCCGCGAAGAGCGTGATCGCCTCGAAGATCTGCTCATACGGCTCCTGGAGCCCACCGACAGTCACGAACAGGACGATGCCCAAGACCACGCTCAAGGCGATCGCCAGGCCGGCTCCCGCGAAGACCGTCGGAAAATGGCGCGCGTTCCCTGTCTTGGCCAGGTAGGCACAGATGATGGCGATGATGAGGGCCGCTTCGACGCCTTCCCGCAGGCCGGTTAGCAGACCGCTCGATAGGGCTCCGAAATCCATGGATCGTCAACTCCGCAAGGCGTCATGATGTCGATTCGCAAGGGCGCTTGTCATGTTGATGCTAGATGGCGTGTCGTCGACCCGTCAAGCACCGGCGACCGGACGGCTTTTCAGTCGGCTGCGCGCACCTGGAAACGGCGCAGCGCGAAGGCAGTCAGGGCCATCCCGCCGACGATCACGACGACGATGATCCCGATCGACGTCGGCAGGGCGAGCGGGGCGACGCCGACATCCTCACCGGTCGACGCGGCGGCGATCCCGAGCGTCGCCTGGCGGATCGACAGGAACCGCGTCCCCTCCAGCAGACCGGCGAGGACGCCTTCCCAGATGAGCGTGTAGCCGAGTCCCACGATCAGGGCGCGTGAGGTGATCGCGCCGAGCGCCGTGAAGCCGACCGCATACGCCGTCCCACCCGCGAGTGCAGCCACGGCAAACCCGACGGTCGTGCCGATCGAGTCGGCGCCGATGCCGCCCAGCAGCAGCCCGGTCAGGATGATCGGCGGCACCACCAGCAATGCCGTGACGAACGCGGCGACCGCAACCTTCGCGAGGGCGGTCAACCAGCGCGGGACCGGCTTGATGAGCTGGAAGATGAGCGTGCCGTCGTCGATCTCCGAACCGATCGCACCGGTGCCGATGACCAGCGCGACGAGCGGGGCGACCGTTCGGATGCAGAGCGCATCGAGGATCTCGGGCGCGTCGGGTCGCCCGCCGCCCAGCCGGACGACGACGCCCAACAGGATCGGCAGGCCCGCCAGGACCGCGATCGTCAGGGTGCGCCGGCGGCCGACCAGCGCGCGCAACGTCAGCTCGACGATCGCCCGGAACGCCTTCATCGGCGGACCAGGTAGCTGAAGACGCTCTCGAGCGTGTCATCGGTCGGGGTCAGCTCGTGGAGGCGGATGCCGGCCGCCCTGGCGATCGGCGCCAGGATCCGGGCGAAGGTGCCGAGGTCGCTGGCTTGCACGGCCAGCCGGCCGTCGAGGAGATCGACCCCGAACACGGCCGGGTTCGCGAGCAGCGCCGCCCCGAGCGCCCGGTCGTCCGAGGAGCGGATGGTGAACCGGTGCGGCCGGTCGGTCATGAGCCGCCGGATGGAGCGGAAGTCGCCCGATGCGGCCAGGCGCCCGGCATACACGACGAGGACGGCCTCTGCGAGCCGCTCGACTTCCTCGAGGATGTGGGACGAGAACAGGATCGCCCGACCGTCGGCCGCCATCCGCTGGAGCAGCTCCATCATGTGCAGCCGCTGGCGCGGGTCCATCCCGTTGAACGGCTCGTCGAGCAGCAGGATCCGCGGCTCGTGGACGAGCGCCGCGGCGAGCTTGATGCGCTGACGCATGCCCTTCGAATAGGTCCGGATCTGGCGATCGGCCGCATCGGCCATCTCGACCGTGCCGATCGCTCGGTCCGTGGCGACGGGCGCGTGGTCGATGCCCTGCAGCTCGGCGTTCAGCCGCACGAACTCGCGGCCCGTGACGTAGCCCGGGACGGCTTCCCGCTCGGGGACGAGTCCGACCGTCGAGTAGACCGAGGGATCGCCGAAGGCCGGCCGACCGGCGATCCGGACCACGCCGGCCGACGGCGCGAGCAGCCCCGCGAGCAGGTGGAGCAGGGTGGTCTTGCCGGCACCGTTGGGACCAAGCAGGCCCGTCACGCCGGAGCCCAGCGCGAACGACACGTCGTTGACCGCGACGACGTTGCCGTACCAACGCGACACGTGATCGAGTTGGATCGCCGGGACGAGCGCGGTCATACCGTCACCGTCAGGTACCGGCGCACCACGATCGCGAGCGAACCCACCACGTACGCGCTGGCTGCGACGAAGTACACCCAGCCGGGCAGCGTGGCGATGACGAGCGTCTGCCCACCGATCCGCAGGGGCCCGTATATCGCCCCGTTCACGCCATCGACAACGTCACTCGGGCTGGCGAGGAGCAGGACACGGGCGACGTCGGGGACCGACAGCGCGGCGATGATGCCCACCACGATCGGCGGCACGATGAACAACGCGATGATCGCCGCGACCGAGTACGCACGTCGCGGGGTGTACGACGCGACGACCGCCGAAACGGCGGCGAATGCGCCGGATCCGAGCACGCACACCGTGAGATAGCGCGGGATCTCCGGCAGCTCTTTGCCAAGACCTGTCAGTGGATCCGAGGCGGCAAGGATCCCGCCGATACTCAAGATGAGTTGCGGGGTGACGGTCACGATCAGGATCGCGATGAACAGGCCGACGGTCCGGGCGAGGGCGTAATCGACCCTCGTCAGCACCCGCGAGAAGTACAGCGGCAGCACCCCGTAGCGCTGGTCCCGCCCGAACAGCTCCGGTGCCTGTGCGGCGCAGAACAGCATCGCCAGCGTCGACGTCAGGCTCCAGTACGTGTCGTGGCGGATGGGGTTGGCGTCGCCGAGGGCGTCTCCTGCACCGGCCTGCCTCGCCAGCGCAGTGATCCCGACAGCCAGCAACGCCGGCAGGCTGTTGAGGATCAGGAGCAGGAACGGTGCGATCTTGGCGCGCCCGCCACGCCCGATGCCGTACGCCTCCCGGAGCGTCTGGCGGAGGAGACCGAGCGCCACGGTCAGACGGCCGAAACGGGGACCGTCATAGCCTCGATAGCCGAGGTCGTAGATGTTGCCGCCGGCCGCGGTCACTGGAACAGCTCCTCGAGCCCGCGGCGGCGCTGCTCCATCCGCACGAGCGGCAGGCCGAGATCCGCCACCGCGTCGCGCACGATGTTCCACGGTCGGTCGTCGACGAGCTCGACGAGGACCGTCCGGCCGTCCGCGACAGCCTGAAGTCCGGCTGCGACGAGCGCATCGGCCAGAGCCGTGGCGCCCTCCTCAACGTCGATCGCGAGGGTCCCCGTGCGCTCGGTGAAGGTCGTCAGCGGCGCCGACCTGATGAGGCGTCCGGCATCGACCGCGACCAGGTGGTCGCAGACCCGTTCGATCTCGCCAAGGAGGTGGCTGGCGACGACGACGGCGATCCCGAACTCGGTGCCTGTCCGCTTGACGAGCGCGAGCATCTCGTCACGCCCGGCCGGGTCGAGACCGTTCGTCGGCTCATCGAGCAGCAGCAGCCGCGGACCATGGACGAGCGCCTGGGCGAGCTTCACGCGCTGTTTCATGCCGGTCGAATAGCCGCCGATCGGCCGATATCGCTCCTCGTACAGCCCGACATGGCGGAGAACCTCCGCCGCCCGTTCGCGCGCCGCGGATCGCGGCAGGCCGGAGAGGCGCGCCATCTGCCCGACGAAGTCAGCCGCGGTCGTATCCGGAGGGAGGCAATCCGACTCGGGCATGTAGCCGACGAAACGGCGCAGCGTCGTGCCCTGTCGACGCACGTCGTAGCCGAGCACGGTCGCCTCGCCCGACGTCTGGGGCAGCAGTCCCAGCAGGATCCGTAGGAGCGTGCTCTTGCCGGCGCCGTTGGCGCCGACCAGGCCGATGATCCCGGGCTCGAGCTCGACCGTCAGCTCTTCGAGCGCCGTGACGCCGCCGGGATAGTGCTTGGTCAGGGAGCGGGTCGCGATGAGGGGCATCGCTCGCGAAGCCTAGCGGACGACCGCCCGACGAGGGTCAGGCAGCCACGACCTGGTTACGACCGCCTCGCTTGGCCATCTGGAGACCGACGTCGGCCACCTCGAGGAGGGCCTCGAGCGTCGCGACCGCCGGGCCGAGCGAGGCGCATCCCGCGGACACGGTCGCGCGGAGCTGCTCGCCGTCCGATCCGGTGACCCTGCCCGCCTCCAGCTCGCGTCGGATCTCGTCCGCCACGCGATGTGCCTCTTCGACAGTCGCGCCATCGAGGATCGCCACGAACTCCTCGCCGCCGAACCGGGCGACGATGTCGCTCGAGCGCAGACGCCTCGACAGGATCGAGCCGAATGTCCGCAGGACCGCGTCCCCGATGATGTGGCCATGCTGCTTGTTGAAGTCGCCGAAATGGTCGAGGTCGAACAGGATGATCGCGACCGGGTGGCGGTCGTCCATCGGCAGCCGCCCTCGCGCCGCGAACAGCCGAGTCGTGGACACCTCGAGATGGCGACGGTTCCAGAGGCCGGTCAGCGGGTCGCGAATGGCCGCATCGGCGACCAGCGCGTGCAGGTCCACGTTCGCGAGCGCCAGCGTCACCTGGGAACCGAACAGCGGCATCGCTTCCAGCTCGAGAGCGGTGAACACGCGCGCCAGGTCCCGGCGGTTGACGCAGATCGCGCCGACGACAGCGTCCTCGTTGAGGAGCGGGATCGCTGCCGTGACCAGGACGTCCTCGACACGGGCGCGCTGGAGGGTCGATGGGAACGAGCTCCGATGGAGCGCATCGGACGACAGGACCCGGCGCTCGAGCATCGACTGGGCGACGATCCCCTCGCCAGGCGGGATCCGGACACCGACGTAGCGCTCGTCGCCGCCACTGATGGCGACGATCCGGTCCTCGCCCGTCCCCGGGTCGCGCAGGACGAGCGAGACGATGTCGCCCTGGAGCGCATCGGCGACCGAACGGACGATCGCGGCATGCGCGGTCGCGAGATCCAGGCTCGCGGTCACGGAGGTGCCGAACGCGGCCAACCGCGCAAAGAGCGCCGCCCGTTCTCGCAGCGCCTCGCGCTCGCGCGCGAGTGCCAGTGCCCCTGCGACGCGATCCCCGACGAGGATCATCGTGTCGAGGTCGCCCTCGTCGAGCGGGGGCGCCTCCTGGTCGCTCTCGATGTTGAGGACGCCGATCACGGTATCGCCAGCCCGTAGTGGGACGCTGACCTCGCTCCGGACATTCGGGCTCGCCTCGCGGTATTCCGGATCTTCCGTAACGTCCCGAACGAGCTCGGCTTCGCCCGTGCGCATCACGCGACCGACCACGCCGACCGTCCCGTCGAACGTCTCGATGACCGTGTCATAACCGCGTTGCGCGCCGAGGCGCATCAGATCGCCGTCGCGCGTGTAGATCGAGACGTACCGGTAGCCGAAACGGGCCACCAGCAGATGCATGACCTCGTCGAGTGTCGCGGACGTCGGGCCATCCGTGGCGAGGACCCGGCCGACCGCTTCGACGGCGGCCATCTGCCGCGCCCGCCGACGCATCCCCGCGCTCGCCGTCCGGGCACGCTCCACGGCCCGTTCGAGTGACGAGATCGTCCGACGCGTCCCGACGGCCAGGACGACCGCCGTCGCCCCGAGGGCGATGCCGCGCTCGATCAGCCCGGCCCGAACCGTGGGGGTGCTGAAGGTCGGCACGAAGTAGGCGACGAAGGCCGCGGCGACGACCGCGCCGGCGACGACGAGCACCTGCCGAGTCCCAAGGGCCGCGGCCATCGCGACGATCGGGATCACGAGCGAGGCCAGCGGCAATGTCGCCGCGTCGCCCGAACCGATGCTCATCCAGAGCACCGCGGCCAACGCGAATAACAGTCGAGCCGTGTCGCGACCCTCGGACCGACCTGCCCGTCGGCCCAGCCCAAGCCCGATCTGCACGCCGAGGTACACGATCGCAGGCACAGCCACGAGGAGGGTGTCGCCCTGGGACGCCCACTCGATCACCATAGCCGCAAGCACGACAGCGACCGCCAACAGCACATGCGGGTCGGCGGCCAGCCGCTTCAGGGCGCGCCGCCACATCGCGCGCGACCGGTGCGATCGGATCACGAGCGGACTCTGCCCGCCACATGGCTGGACGTCGATAGGACGATGGGCATGGTCGGACCCGGACCGGAGGCGCTCGAGGTGTACGCTCTGGCGAGCCGATCCGACGAGGGGGCCGTGGGCGATGTTCCGATCGACGGGCGAGACCGCATGAGCCTGAGTCCGCCGCTGGCCGACGGGCGGCCGGATCCGGGCGTCTCCGAACTCCTGCGACCGTATGTCCCGCGACTGGTCGTCGACTGGCTGCGGACCACCCCGGAGGCGCTCCATCGAGAGGTCGAGGGCTCGCTGGTCTTCGTCGACATCTCCGGCTTCACCGCGCTGACCGAGCAGCTGGCGCGCAGGGGCAAGATCGGCGCCGAGCTGATGCGCGACACGCTCGACGGCGTCTTCACGGCACTCCTGGATGAGGCATACGACTGGGGCGCCGGGCTGCTGAAGTGGGGCGGCGACGCCCTGCTGCTGCTGTTCGACGGACCGCACCACGAGGAACGCTCAGCACGCGCCGCGTGGGAGATGCAGCGCACGATCGATCGCGTCGGCCGGGTCAGCGCGTATGGCGCGCGCGTCACGCTGCGGATGTCGGTCGGGATCGGGACGGGCCGCTTCCACTTCTTCATGACGGGCAGCGTCCACCGTGAGCTGCTGGTCGCGGGGCCCGCGGTGACCGAGACGCTGGTGATGGAAGGCATCGCCGACGCCGGCGAGATCGGCCTCAGCCCGGCGCTCGCGACACGGCTCGATCCCCGCGTCGTCGGGCCGACCAAGCTCGCCACCCGCCTGCTGGTCGGGCCACCGGAGGCCCAGCGTGAGCGGGCGTCCGATGTCGGCGACGTGAGCACGCTCGATATCGCGTCGTGCATCCCGATCGCTGCCCGCTCTCACGTCCTGCTCCAGCGCAGCGAGGCGGAGCATCGCACGATCACGGCCGCCTTCATCGACCTCATGGACACCGACCGGCTGCTCGACGAGCTCGGGCCCGACGCCCTGGCCGAGGCGCTCGACCAGCGCCTGCGCTCCATCCAGGAAGCTGCCTGGCGCTACAACGTGCCGTTCTACGAGTCAGATGTCGGGAAGTCGAGCGTCAAGGCACTGCTGACCGCAGGCGCGCCGACGAGCACCGGTCACGACGAGGAACGGATGCTGCGAGCCCTGCGCGAGATCATGGACCAGCCAGGCTTGGTCCCGATGCGGGTCGGGGTCAACACCGGCAAGGTGTTCACGGGCGACTTCGGCCCACCCTATCGGCGGGCGTATCGCGTCTTCGGCGACGCCATCAACACCGCCGCCCGGGTGATGGCGAAGGCAGAAGCCGGGCAGATCCTCTCGACGGAGATCGTCCTCAATCGGTCGCGAAGCCTGTTCGCGACGACCTCGATCGAGCCGTTCGCGGCGAAGGGCAAGCGCGAGCCAGTCCACGCGTCCATCGTCGGCAAGGCGATCGGGACCCGGGACGCGCGCCACGCGGGAACGCCATTGCTCGGGCGCGACGCCGAGCTCAAGACCCTGCTCGGTGCGATCGACCGGGCGCGCGGCGGCCACGGGACGGTCGTCGAGGTCGCCGGGGGCCCCGGCCTCGGCAAGACGAGGCTCGTCGAGGAGGCGATCGCCCGTTGCCCCGAATTCCGGGTGCTTCGCACGAGGTGCGAGATCTACGAGGCGGCGACCCCGTACTTCCCGATGCGCGACCTCTTCCGGACGATCCTCGAGGTGGAGGCGAGGACCGACGCGGAGGTCGTCGACCGGATGCGCGCGGCGGTCGTGGACGTCGACCCGGCATTGGAGCCGTGGCTGCCTCTGTTCGGGATCCTGCTCGGCATCGACATCCCCCACACGCCCGAGACGAGCGCCCTCGACGGCCGCTTCCTCCGGGAGCGACTCGGGGAGGTGGCGATCCAGCTCGTAGGGGGCCTCCTGGGCGCAAGGCCCACGATGGTCGTCATCGACGACGCGCAGCACCTCGACGAGTCGACGCGCGACCTGCTCGAGCGGATGTCATGGGCCGCTGCCGATCGACGCCAGATCCTCATCCTCACCCACGACCTCGATGGCTCGGCCTTCGACGCCGATGGCGACGGTGACGAACGGATCGAAACGATCGCCGTCCGGCTAGAGCCACTGTCGATCGCACAGATGATCGAGATCGTCGACCAGGTGACGGAGGACGCACCGCTCCATCCGCACGACGTCGAGCTGATCGCCCGCCGGTCCGGCGGGAACACCCTGTTCCTGTTCGAGCTCATCGACGCGGTGCGCGAGACCGGCACTGCCGCGGCGCTTCCCGACTCGATCGAAGCGCTGGTCGCCGCCGAAGTCGACCGCCTCGCCCCGGCGGACCGGACGATCCTGCGGTACGCCGCGGTGCTGGGGACGTCATTTGATCCGGAGCTGCTGACCGGCGCAGTGTCGGGCGACGTCGAGCTCGACGCCGACGTCTGGTCACGACTCGACAGCCTCCTCGAGCGCGAACCGTCCGGAGAGCTGCGGTTCAGGAACACCCTCCTCCGCGACGCAGCCTACGAGGGCCTGCCGTATCGCCGTCGTCGGGCGCTCCACGCGCGGGTCGGCGAGGCGATCGAGGCCCGCGCCGGTGACACGCCCGACGACGAGACCGGCGTCCTTGCGATCCATTACTCCGAGGCGCAACGCTGGGACAAGGCGTGGCGGTTCTCCCTGGAAGCGGGCGACCGGGCGATGGAGATCTACGCCAACGTCGAGGCGACCCGGTTCTACGCTCGTGCCCTGGCGGCGGGGCGACGCCTTCGGTCGGTGGTCGCCGCGGAGCTTGCGGCGGTCCACGAACGGAACGCCGAGTCCAACTTCCGTCTCGGTGCGTTCGACGCCGCGGACCGCGACTTCGAGGCGGCCCGCCGGCTGCTCGGACGCGACCCGGTCGCGACGGCACCGCTTGTCGTCAGGCAGGCGGCCTCCGCGATCCGGACGGGGAGGCTGCGCCGAGCTGCCACCCGGGCCCAGGTCGGGCTGCGCCGCCTCGAGGGCCAGCGGGGTCCGGCCGCCGCGGCGAGTCGAGCGCGACTCATGGTCCCGCTCGCCGCGGCGCGGACTCACCAGAACCGGTATGCCGAGGCAGTCCGTTGGGCTCGTCAGGCGATCCCCGAGGCCAAGCGCGGCCGAGCCCCCGACGCCCTTGCCGAGGCGTACAAGATCCTGGACCTCGCCCTGTGGGAGAGCGGACGACTCGACAGGGCGACCCATGGCGAGCTCGCGCTCGCGATCTATGACGAGCTCAACGACCTCCGGAACCAGGCGCTCGTCCTCAACAACATGGGCCTGATCGCGCACGATCGCTCGAACTGGGAGGAGTCATCGGCGCTCTATCAGCGCGGACTCGAGCTCGCGGACCGCATCGGAGATCGAAGTCTCGGCGCGCTGATGAAGTTCAATCTGACGGAGATCCTCATCGATCGCGGCCTCCTGGACGACGCGGAGCCAGTCATCCGCGAGGTGATCAGGCTCTGGCGGGCAGCCGGAGCGGAGACGGACGTGGCGGAGGCGAACCGCGAGCTCGCCCGCCTGCTCAGTCGTCGGGGGCAGTTCGACGAGGCGCGGTCGCTCCTCGATGCGACACGGGCTTACCAAGTGCAGCGAGGGATCACGGCCGAGGTGCTCCGGACCGACGTGCGACGGAGTGAGCTCTTCCTGCTGGAGGCACGAGCTGGAGAGGCGCTGGAGGTGCTCGCCGCGGCGGAGCGTATGGCGGCGACCATCGACGGCGGGGCGGTCGTCGAGACCAGTCTCCTCCGCCTCCAAGGCTGCGCGATGCTGCAGCTCGGTCAGATCAAGGCCGCCCGGCGCGCACTGGACGCGGCACTGCGTCGAGCTCGAGAGCGTGGAGAACGGCTGGACGAGGCTCTGGCGCTCGATGCGCTCATCCACCTGGACACACGCGATGACGCCGTCCGCCGCGAACTCGTCGAAGCACGAGCGGCGGCGTTCCGGGATCTTGGCGTGGCTGTCGCGCCGCCATTCGCCACCGGTATCGTCGGCGCCTGAGAACGACCGGTCGGTCGGGGCGCGGCAGCCGGAAACGGACGACGGCGGTGGCCGAAAGCCTCCGCCGTCGTGTGCGTCGCTAGGTCGTGCGGGTCAGTAGGAGCCGCCCTTGCCGTCCCACGGGAATGGCTTGTTGATGACGATCGCGACATCGCTGTCGAAGTAGTTGAGCTCGCTGTTGACCCGTGCGACCGTCCAGGTTTCCCCGGTGACCTTGGTCATCTCGGCTGCGACCTTCGAGGCCGACTTGACCTTGAGGTTGATACACGGGTCGTACGTCTTGTTGATGAACTTTGCGGAGCAGTCGGCAACGACCCCCCAGTAGCGCTTCAGCCCATCGACATCATTCGCCACGGCAGCGGCCTTCTGCTTCCCCGCCTTGTCCTTCCCGATCCAGGCAGCGGTGTTGGGATCGCCGATGCTCATCGCGCCGAGGCAGACATTGAACGCCGCCGCATTCCGGGCCGAGAGCCCGTAGAACTTGAGCGTCTCCTTCTTGATGATCATGACCATCGTCGTCGTCGGCTTGGCGGTCGTGAGACCGGCCCCGATGACGCGAACGTCGATCGCACTTCCGATCGTCGCTCCGGTGCGATCGGCACTGCACCGCTGGTCGACGTCCAGAGCCGGGTCCGAGAAGTTGGTCGTCGTGATGACGTTCCCGAATACGCCGCCCGTCGACTTCGCCTGACTGAACGAATTCTCAGGCTTCTGAACGCTGTTGTTCGTCGTGTTGTTTGAGCACTTCGACTGACCCGTGCATTGCGCGAGGTCACTGACGACCCGGAAACTCGAGCTGATATCCGTTTCAGACCCGCTGGTCGCCGTAAGGGTGTAGCGATCGGTCGCCGTGCCTGAGATCGTGGTGATCTTGAGATCCGAGAACCAGGCCTCGCCCAGCGGCGTCGTCCCGCTACCGTCGGAGGTCGACTTCGGCTGGGTGCCTGTGAAGGTCCCGGCAAAACCACTGTTCGGAACTTGCTGGCGAGTGATCCCCACCGACACGGCGGGCTTGCGATTGCCGTATGCGTCTGTCGCAAGCACCTTCACGGGCGTGGACGTCGCCGCCACGCACGGATCCGCCGACCCGGGGGCCGCCGCAGCACACGCGCTGTAGATGACCGAGTTCACCTTCGTATCGATGGGCTGTCCACCCCCGAACGTCGGCGCCGTCGTGCTCTGCGACGCGAACGACAGATCATCGAGCGCCGCCGATTCCACCGCGAATGAACCGGATGTCTTGCTGACCGGCAAATCGGTCACCGTGAATGACTGGTCCGCGACGTAGGCGCCGGTCGCAAACGCCGATGCCTTGAAAGCCTTGCCGCTCGCGGTGCCGACCCCGCCGGTGAAGCTCATGGTGTTCGGGAATGTCGATGGCGTGAGGTTGGGGGACTCATCGAGGGTCGAAAGCGACGGGGATGCGTTGTAGTTCGTCTTGAGGTTGTCATAGGCGTCGAACGCCTTGGCCTCGATCGAGAAGAGGTCGTTGGCCGTCACCGGTGTTGTGATCGTCGACCACTTGAAGCTGGCGAGAGCGGCCGGAACGACGGTGAACGTGCTTGAACCCGTCGGGCCGCCCTCGCCGTCGGTGACGGTGAGCGTGCGGCCGGTCTCGGCCTTATAGCCGACGGCGCCGCTCAGGGTGGAAGTCCCGTTGGTCCAACTCCCGAGACTACCGGCCGAGGCTGAGCACGGGCCACTGCAGCCGATCGTGGAGGCGTTCATCGTGGTCGAAGTCGTCGCCCCGCCGCCATAATTGGTCTTCACGTTGCCGTAGACGTCGTATGCGGTGACGGTCGTCCCGAAGGGAGTTCCGGCGATCGGATCGGCGGCGAGCGCGGCCAGGGTGAAGCTGCCGAGACCCGCAGGACCGACGCTGAACTCATTCGATGAGCCAGTTGCCGATCCATCGCTGACGGTCAGGTTGCGGCCAGAATCGGTCTCGTAGCCCTTGGCTCCCGAGAGGGTCGCGGTGCCGCTGCCGTTGTTGGCCAGCGCGCCGTCTGCGTGCGTGCCGGTCCCATTGGGCGCGTCGCCAAGATCGCTGCCGACGGTGGCCGTCGAGAAGTCGTAGTTGGTCGCTGGGTTCGCGTAAGCGTCGAAGGCCGAGACGGTGACGCCAGGGATCGTGTTGCCAGCGGTCACGTCGGCGATCGTTGACAAGGTGAACGACGCCACATTCGCCGGAACGACGGCGAACGTGGTCGAACCCGCCGGGCCGCTCGGGCCGTCGGTGACGGTGAGCGTGCGGCCGGTCTCCGCCTTGTAGCCGACGGCGCCGCTCAGGGTGGAAGTCCCGTTGGTCCAACTCCCGAGACTACCGGCCGAGGCTGAGCACGGGCCACTGCAGCCGATCGTGGAGCCGTTCATCGTCGTCGTGAGCGACGGGGACCCGGCGTAGGTGGTTACGACATTGTTGTCGATATCCTTCGCCGTCACGGTGACGCTGAACGCGACGCCTGCGACGGGAACTGTGGTCGGATTCGACACGTCAAAATGGGTAACACCATTGGCCCCGACAGCGGGCACCTGCGTCCCGACGGCGCCGGCCGCCAAGGCAACGATGGCCAGCATCCCTGCGACGATGATGCCGAGGGCCTTGCGCCCGATGGACCCCGATGCCAACCACGACACGGTCGACCACGACCGCGGCAATACCAAGAAACCCCTCACGACAACGATCCCTCCACGCGCAAACCCCGGGTGCCTGACGGTGCACCCTGGAACCAGCCGAGTCAAGCGTTTCCCACCAGACCGGTCCTCACTACACGAACCGTGTTGCGAGGCGGCACCAGACGACGCGTCGGGAAGCCTAGCGTCATTCCGTTAACCGGGCGTATCAACCAGCCGACTGTCGAGCAGTCGGCGGCGTACGAGCCATTCAGCGCCAGCGGATCGTGCCGGCTACGGGGTCCGCGATCTCGAGGATGTCGCGCAGCTCCGATCCGTCGTTCGGTTCGATGGCGAGCAGGACCGTGTCGTCGCCAGGGAGGTCGATCACGACGATGCGCGTCGTCCGGTCCGGCTCCAGATGGAACGTGCTGCTTTCGGTCGCGAACAGCGCGACCCGCTCGTTATCCGACGGTGCGAGGTCGGTGGAGATTCCGCGCCGTCCATCGATCCGCACCGACGCCGTGTCGGTCGCCTGGACGCCGTCGGTGGAGATGAGCGCCTCGATGATGTCCTGCGGACGCGCGCGCGGTTCGTCGGTCTCGCCGTCGGGATAGACCTCCCGGATGCGGCCGGCGAACGTGATCGCGCCCTCCGTGCGAGTGAGCGTGACGATGTCCTCGCCGTGGACGGCGTTCGACCAACCCTCGCCGACCTCGACGTCGAACGCCGGCCTGAACCGCGATGGCGCATAGCGACCGGCCCCGAGACCGCACGGGATGTCGAAGAAGACTTCGCACAGGTCGGACACTTCGCCGGCCGGCAACGCGGTCGGGGCGGGCGTCGACACCGGCGTGGGTTCCGGGGTCGCGGTCGGCGCCGGCGTCGGTTCGGGGGTCGACGTGGGGACCGGGGTCGCGGTCGCGACCACTGCCTCGCTCGGCGCCGCGGTCAGGACCGGCCGATCCGCACCAGGCAGCGCCGCCACGATCATCGCGCCACCCGCGATGCCGAGCAGGGCGAGCAGCGCCACTGCCACGCCTGAGGGGGCCGAACGACCGCCCGCGCGCGCTGAACGAGGCTTCGCCGATGCGCGCGGGCGTCCCCGGGCGCGCGTCGAGGCGGCGTCGCGGGATGTCCGGAGCTCGGCCTCGCCGGCAACCATCGGGGTCGCCACGATCGTCGTCGGGCTCGCGTCGTCGGCTGCCTGGACGACCAATTCGAGCGCGGCGGCCATCGCGTTGCCGTTGGGATAGCGGTCGTCATGGTCGGGTGCCAGGGCTCGACGCACGACGGCGTCGAGCTCGGCCGGGACCTCGGGACGGATGGCCCTGGGCGATGGCGCCTCGGCGCCGATCCTCGCCAATGCGATGGCGTCGGTGGTCTCGCCGCCGAACGCCCGTGCGCCGGTCAGCGCTTCGAACAGGACCAGCCCGAGCCCGTAGACGTCGGATGCCGGCGTGGTCGTCGCGCCACGCGCCTGCTCGGGGCTGAAGTAATGGACCGAGCCCAGGGTGGTGCCGGGCTTGACCGCCTCGGCATCGGCGGCGAGGCGGGCGATCCCGAAGTCGGTGACCATCGCGCGACCATCGGCCGCCAGCATGATGTTGCCGGGCTTCACGTCGCGATGGACGATCCCCCGGAGATGGGCCACACCGAGGGCCCGTGCGACGTCGAGGCCGACTCGGGCCGCGACACTCGACGAGAGCCGGCCGCCTCGCTTGAGGCGTGCGGCGAGGTCCTCGCCATCGACGAGGTCCATGACGAGGTACGGCTGATCGCCGTCCGTGCCCGTGTCCAGGCAGGCGACGATGTTCGGGTGGCGCAGGACGGTGGCCGCGAGCGCCTCGCGCCGAAACCGACTCGCGAGGTCCGCGTCCCTGGCGGCCTCCGGTCGGAGCAGCTTGACGGCGACGGTCCGATCGAGCCGAAGGTCGATGGCCTCGTGGATCGTCGCCATCCCGCCCCGGCCGATCTCCGGGCCAAGTCGGTAGCGGTCGCCGATGACCCGCGCCTTGCGTGGATTCGCCACGGCGGGACGATAGCCGAGACGGGCCGAGTCGGTGCTCGTGGCCGTGGTCGTGCGCCGTATGCTGCCCGGCCAATGGCACGCTTCCCAAGCGCCCCTCGGGCTTGACCGCGGTCATCGGCGGACTCCTCGCGGCCGCCTGCTTCACGGCAAGCCTCCTGGCGTCGACCCGGGCGTCGCGGATGATCGGCGCCCTGCCGACGCTCGGTGGAGTGATGCTGGTGAGCACCCTCGTGGCGCTCCCGGTCGCGGCGTTGACGATCGGAGACACACGCCCGACGGCCGCTGCCCTGCCCTATCTCCTCATCGCCGGTGCCGGCAACGTGTTCGGGCTGCTGTTCGAGTACATCGGGCTCCGGTCCGGCAAGGTCGGGCTCGTCGGGGCTCTGGCGGCGGCCGAAGGGGCGGTCGCGGCGATCCTGTCGGTCATCGCCGGTGAGGCTCTCGGGCCGCTGCAGGGGATCGGCGTGGCGGTGGTCGCGATCGGCGTGATCTTCGCCGCGCTGGGACCGGACCCGGACTCTCCGGACGCGGGAGCCGCGCGACGGGCGCTGGTGTTCGGGGCGCTCGCGGGCCTCTCGTTCGGGGCGAGCCTCTATTCGGCCGGCCGGATCGGCTCGGACCTCGCGGTCGGCTGGGCGATCCTGCCTCCCCGGTTCGTCGGCATGGCACTGATCGTCATCCCGCTCGTGGCGGCTCGCCGCTTCTGGATCTCACGGCCGGCGCTCCCGTTCGTCATCGTGGCCGGAGCCGGCGAAGTCGGCGGCTTCCTTGCCTTCGCGTGGGCGGCGCAAGACAGCATCGCCGTGGGGTCCGCCCTTGCCGCCCAGTTCGCGACCGTCGCGGCGATCGTCGCCTGGCTGGTCCTCGGAGAGCGCCTCGGCCGGCTGCAGTGGGCAGGCGTCGCCGGCGTCGCCGTCGGGGTGGTGCTGCTAACGCTGGGTGCGAGCTAGCGGTACGGGTGGCTGTTCCTCTGTCGCTTCCCGGTACCAAGACCGGGTCTCGGGCGCGACCGGCGCCAAGTAGCATCGACTCGTGCACCGCTACGACGCTGCCATCGGGGCAATGGTCATGATCGTCCTCGTCACCGTCCTCGCGGTGGCGACGATGATGGGAAGCCCGATGCTGTCGGTCCGCAGCGGCGGCATCCCACCGGCCGAATGCCACGCGCCCGGGCACAGGACACCGACCTGTACCGCGCGGCCCGCGCCGTAGCAGGTGGATTGGAGCGGGAGACGAGGTTCGAACTCGCGACATGCAGCTTGGAAGGCTGCCGCTCTGCCAACTGAGCTACTCCCGCCCGGCGTCTAGGCCGATCATAGACGACACGACGAAAGCGACCTCGGACGCGCTGGCGATAGCCGTGCGGACCCGGAGATGGGGTTCAGACCTTGCGGCAGACCGTGACGTGGGCGGCAAGCGCGATGTTCGGTGCTACGATGTCGGGTCCGAAGATGATTGAAACCTCGGCGCCTTCCTGCCCACGCTGCGAGGCGGCGGTCCCTGCCGATGCGCGCTTCTGCGCGAACTGCGGCCAGGCGCTCATCGAGGCCAGCGAGACGGATATGGCTCGTCAGGTTCGCCTGTCGGCCGCAGCCCCTTCGCCGCTCATCGACAAGATGCGTGCGGCGAAGCTGACGGGAGAGCGCAAGCCGGTCACGGCGCTGTTCGCGGATGTCGTCGGCTCGACGGCACTCGCCGAGCGCATGGACCCCGAGGACTGGACGGCGATGATGAACGAAGCCTTCGATGAGATGTCGAAGGCCATCTTCCGGTACGAGGGCACCATCGCACAGCTTCAGGGCGATGCCATGGTCGCCTTCTTCGGCGCCCCGGTGGCCCACGAGGACGACCCGGATCGGGCAGTGCGCGCAGCGCTCGACATGGTCGCCTCGATCGACGAGTTCGCCCGCCAGCTGAAGGCCACCCACGGGATCGACTTCCGTATCCGGGCCGGGATCAACAGCGGACCCGTCGTCGTCGGCAACCTCGGCACGGACCTTCGATACGAGTACACGGCGCTTGGTGATGCCATGAACGTCGCGGCGCGCATGCAGGCTGCCGCCGAGCCGGGGTCCGTCGTCATGACATCCAACACCCACCGGCTCGTGACCGATGCGTTCGAGACAGAAGACCTCGGCGAGATCGTCGTGAAGGGCAAGACAGAGCCCGTCCACGCCTACCGCGTGTTGGGCGCCAAGGCGGTCCCGGATCGCAGGCGGGGCCTCGAGCGCGTCGGCCTGGAAAGCCGGATGGTCGGCCGCGACAACCAGCTGGAGGCCCTGCGCTCGCTTTACCGTGTCGTCGGGGCTGGTCGCGGCCGGATCGCTTTCCTGATGGGTGAGCCCGGCATCGGGAAGAGCCGGCTCCTCGCCGAGTTCCGTCGATGGGTGATCGACGACGCGCCGGCCGGCGGGGAGCACGAGGTCGCCGTGACCTGGCTGGAGGGACGCTGTGTCTCCTACGGGCGCACCCTCCCCTACCACCTGCTTCACGATCTCGTTCGGTCGACGCTCCGGATCCCCCTGACCGGCTCGGAGACGGAGAAGAGGGTGGCGCTCGATCGCGAGCTCGCCGCCCTCCTTCGAGACGAGGCCAGCGACACCGCCTCATTCCTCGCCCATCTCCTGGCGCTCCCGCTCCACCCCGAGGAAGCCGACCGCGCGCTGCTCGATCCGGAGACCATGCAAGGTCGCTACATCGCCTCCGTTCACCGCGTTCTTCGCGCGCTGTCCGCACGGGGACCGGTCGTGCTCATTTGCGAGGACCTCCACTGGGCCGACCCGGCGTCGGTCGCGGCCATGACCCACCTGCTGCCGCTCGCGGCGCAACTGCCCGTCCTCTTCATCGCCGCGCTCCGAGCCGACACCGATACTTCCGGCTGGAAGCTGGTCACCACGGGCCGGGAGTCGTTCGGCCACGCGCTGACGGAGCTGCACCTGGAACCATTGTCCGAGACCGACAGCCGGGATCTCGTCGCGAATTTGCTGGAGATCGAGTCCCTCCCAACGAGTGTTCGCGAGTCGATCCTCGCTCGTGCCGAAGGGAACCCGTTCTTCGTCGAGGAGGTCATCCGGATGCTCATCGAGCGTGGGGTCATCGAGCACCGGACGGATCGATGGGTCGCGACGGCCGACGTGGCGTCGATCGAGATCCCTGAGACCTTGCATGGTCTGCTCCTTGCTCGGATCGATCAGCTGCCCGACGCGGCCAAGCGGAGTCTGCGGGTCGCTTCCGTCATCGGACGGCAGTTCCCGGTCCGCGTCCTGGAGCGCGTCCTTGAAGAGACGGGGACGTAGAGCGGCGATGGCGGTCGAAGCACAGCTCGACACGCTCGAAGCGAAGGGCCTCATCCGCCTCGCGGAGTCCCGGCCCGACCTGGAGTACCTCTTCCGGCACTGGCTCGTCCAGGACGCCGCATACGGGTCGCTCCTCAAGCAGGAGCGGCGCGAATTGCACCGCCTCGTCGGGGAGGCGCTCGAGATCCTTTATCCGGATCGCGGCAGCGAGCTTGCCGGCATCCTGGCCATCCACTTCTCCGAGGCCGGAGATGCGGACAAGGCCGTGCACTACCTGGTCGCGGCCGGGCAGTTCGCCCTCGATCGCAACGCCATCGCCGAGGCCTACTCAGCCTACGATCGGGCCGCTATGCTGCTGCCGCCGGCATTGGAAGGGGAGGACGAAGGACTACGTCGACGACGCGTCGAGATCGAGCTCGGGCGCGGGCGGGCGGGCTGGACGTTCCGCCCGATCCACGATGTCATCGACGACCTCGAGGCGATCCTCCCGGCGGCGGAGCTGCTCAGCGATCTCGAGTTGCTCGCCCCGCTCCATCTCGCCGTGGCCATGTCCCGGATGCAGCGCGGCGAACGGGCCTCGGATCCCGAGGTCAAGCGATCCCTTGACCGGGTCGCCGAGATCGGCGAAGCCCTGCACGATCCCACGCTGCGGGCGTTGCAGCTCGCCGTCGTCGGCCTGACCCAGGTCTTCGTGGGCCCGATCCGCGAGGGTGTCGCGGCACTCGAAGAGGTCGTCCCACTCCTCGAACAGCGGCAGGACTTCATCGGGGCGGCGTTCGCGCGGGGTGCCCTCGCGATCGGCTACGCCAGTCTCGGCGAGTTCGACAAGGCAGAGAAGGCGGCTCGATATGCGACCGAACTGGCGGCGGGCGGCGACGTGATCGCCCAGCTCGATGCGCAGATCGCCGAGTCCATGGTCCGATCCGCGCGCGGGCAGCTCGACCAGGCATTCCCCATCGCCCAGGCATGCCTGATACGCGCCGAGGAGACCGGGGCCACGGCCTGCGTCGTAGCGAGTTCCTGGGTCCTCGGCGACATCTACCAGCGCCAGGGTCGCCTTCAGGAGGCACGCGAAACGCTCCAGCGCGGCAATGAACTGGCGCTTGTCGTCGACCGCACGATGTGGCATCCGACGCTCCAGGCCTGGCTCGGTACCACCGCGACGGCGCTGGGTGACTTCGCGGCAGCCGAAGGAAGCTGGGATCAGGCCCTCGTGACCGTGCGCTCGAGCAGGAATCGCGTGGGTGAGGCTGGAATCCTCTGGAAGCGCGCGGAGGCATCTGCGCAGCGCGGCGATCCCGCGGCGCTTGCCGACTTTGCAGCCAGTGCGGCGATCCTCGGGGAACTGGGCGCGCGACCCCAGCTAGCTCGCGTGCTCCGCGGCTGGGGCGAAACGCTCCGCACCGCCGGACAAGATGCCGAGGGCGACGCGACGCTACGTCGGGCACTGACGTTATTCGACGAGATGGGCATCGCGCCCGAGGCCGACGCCGTCCGCGCGCTCCTCGCCGCAGAAGCACAAGACGCAGCCGCAAGTTAGAGCAAGCTCAACGCTGGGGCTGCTTGCCCGATCGGCCCGCGAGCACGCCTACATCCGCAAGCTGTTCGACGAGCCGGTGACGGCGCTCTACCAGGTCTCCGCGCACGTCCGGACCCTCGACGACGCCACCAGACACGAGCGGCACGACGAGCGAGTAACGACGTCCGGCGATGCCGATGTGGACGAATGTCGTTCCCCCGTCAACCATCCTCGACGGTCGTGAAGCGCCGGCCGCCGCGGTTCCATTGCATCGAGCCCGATCCCAGCCCTCCGAGGCTCACTGGAACCAAAGGAAGCCAAACCGATGTCCCGCTCCACCACCTCCCGCACGGTCCCGGCGATCCTCGCCGCGATCGTCCTGCTTTCCGCGGTCGCCGTCGGGGCGACCGGCGTCTTCGGTCGGGCTGTCACGCCTTCGCCCGAGCCTTCGACCCCGCCCGCCGTCGAGCCCAGCATCCCGCCGACGACACCCCCGACGGCGCCGCCCACCCTGCCACCCACCCCTGCCCCGACCGACGAGCCGAGCAGCCCTCCGGCCGACGGCGTCTTCGATGTCGATCTCGACAACCTGACCGACCACGACGTGTCGGTCGTCGTGGACGACGAGACCGGCTCGGTCGTCGACGTGACCTCCGGGCGCCCCGGTGACGGCATGTCGGTCCGCTGGCTCGACCTGAAGATCGAGAACATCGACGCGGAGACCCTCCGCATCGTCTGGGTCGGTCTGCCACGCGACGAGGTCGTGCACCTCGGCATCTCGCATGTCGATGGCAAGGTCCGGCTCCGGTTCGTGCAGGACGGCCCGCCGGCCAACTCCGACGCGACCGGCTACGACCGGGTCCTCAACGTCAAGTTCGTCGTGCCGGTCCGCGCCGAAGAGGTCCTGGCGTCCATCCAGGAGAGCCTCGACACGATCGACTGACGCTCTCTCCTCGCCTCTCACGCGCCCCGCTCGGATCCTCCGGGCGGGGCATCCGCATGCCCGCCGGGCGCGGGCAGGGCGTCAGCCCTTGCGCTCGAGGATCGGTCGTGCGACGTCGGGCTTGTCGACGACGAACGCGAACATCGCCCGATCGCCCCACCGACCCAGGAACAGGTGGCCCTGGATGTTCACGCCCGCGTCGGCCAGCTGGCGCGAGAGCCGGGCCATCCCACCGGGCTTGTCATCGACCTCTGTCACGAGCGACTCGCCTTCGATGTAGACGTAGCCCATCTCGTCGAGCACGGCCTTGGTCGTCTCGTCGTCGGCGGTCGTCATGATCACGTGGCCGGAATCGCCGATGCTCCCCCCGCCGATCGCGCGCAGGTCGACGCCGCGGGCTGCCAGCGCCTCGGCGAGCGAGGCCATCGAGCCAGGCTCGTTCTTCAGCTGGACGACGAACTGGTTGGCCATGTCAGTGACGGACCTCCGGCGGCGACTGGGGCCGCGATTCTACCCGCCATCGCGCCGCGCCCGATCCACCTGCTAGGGTCAGGCCGATGACGCCGACCACGCTCCCGCCCCAGGTCGCGGCCGCGCTCGCCGACCCGGACCCTGGGGACCGGATCACGGTGGAGGTTGCCGGTATCCCATGGTCGGCGCTGGTCTGGGGCGAACCGGGAGCGCGACCGCTCCTGCTCATCCACGGTGTCACCGCGTCGGCAGCGGTCTGGTGGCGGGTCGGCCCGGCTCTCGCCGCCACCCGCCGGCGCGTGGTCGCCGTCGACCAGGCGGGTCACGGCAAGACTGGGCACTGGACGGGTCACGTCCGGTTCCGCGACAACGCCGCCGACATCGCCGCCTTCACGCTGGCGGCCGGTCTCGCGACGGCCGACCTCCAGGTCGTCGGCCACAGCTGGGGAGCCGTCACGGCGGCGGCCCTTCCCGCCGCAGGCTTGCCGCCCGCGACACTCGTCCTTCTCGACCCGCCGGTCCTGCCGCTGGCGGTCATCTCGCTCGAGGCGTCCGATCCCGCGCAGCAAAGCTACGACCATCTGGACGACGCGATCGCCGCCATCCGCGCCGCCGAGCCGGCCTGGTCCGACGGCGATGTCCGCGCGAAAGCCGAAGCCCTGATCGATCTCGATGAGACGGCTGCCCGGGCCGTCCTCCTGGAGAACGGCGACTGGGACGGCGGCCTCGCCGAGCTGCGGGACCCGGCCGCGGACGGCATCGAGACGTGGGTCATCCGCGGCGAGCCCGCGACCGGTAGCTACGTCGGCGACGAGGCCGTCGCCGCGTTCGAGGCCGTCATCGGAGCCGGCCATGTCATCACGATCCCGGGTGGATCGCACTCACCGCAGCGGCTGCTTCCGGCCGAGACCGTCGCCGCAGTGCTCCGCGCGCTGGGCTGACTCAGCCGCCTCGACGGATCACCACGGCCCGCCGGTACGCATCGAGGTACTTGGGCGCCGAGCCGGTCGTCCAGTCGAAATCGACGGCCATCCCGCGATCGATGAGCCGGTCCCACACGGCTCCCCGGCGCTCGCGGAGCGCGAAAGCCGCGTCGCAGGCCGCGAGCAACGCCTCGACCGTGGGCTCGTCGAAGACGAAGCCCGTGCCGGCCCCCGGCTGGCGCGTCACATCGACGACCGTGTCCGCGAGACCGCCGGTCCGATGGACGATCGGCGGCGTCCCGTAACGAAGCGCGATCATCTGTCCCTGCCCGCACGGTTCGAAGCGCGATGGCATCGCGAAGAAGTCTGCCCCGGCGTAGATCCGACGCGCCATCTCGCGGTCGAACCGCTCGATGAAGGCGACCTTGCCCGGCGACGCCGCAGCCATCGCTCGAAAGGGATCGGCGAGTGACGGGTGCCCCGACCCCTGGACGATGAGCCGCGCCCCCATCTCGAGCAGCGCCGGTGCCGCGCCGGCCAGCAGGTCGAAGCCCTTCTGCGGGTCGAGCCGCCCGATCATGCCGATGACTGGACCGGTGTCGGCCGGGTCCATCCCGTTGCGGGTCAGCAGGTCGGCCCGGCAGGCCATCTTCCCGGCGAGATCGCGGCGTGCGTACGGGGCGGCCAGCACGCGGTCGTTGGCCGGATCCCAGAGCGCGGTGTCGAGCCCGTTCAGGATGCCGAGGAAGCGATCGCCGCGTGACCTGAGCAGCCCGTCGAGGCCCATGCCGAACGCCGCGGTCAGCACCTCGGTCGCGTAGCCGGGCGACACCGTGTTGACGATCTCGGCGGCCTCGATGCCGGCGGCGAGCAGGTCGATGCCGTCGACGTTCTGGCCCGGGGCGCCCTGGCCGGGCTGGAACCCGAGCTGCGGCAGGTCCGCGTTCGCCGTCCAGCCGTGGTACGCGAGGTTGTGCAGCGTCATGACCAGCGCTGCCCCGCCGATGATCGGGTCATCGCGATAGACGCGGTCACGGAGCACCGCCGCCGGCCCGGCCTGCCAGTCGTGGAGATGGAGCACGTCGAGGGGCCGACCCTCGGTACGCAACGTCTCCAGGGCGGCCCGGGCGAACAGCCCGAAGCGCCACGCGTTGTCCGGGTAGTCGCCCGTTGCGTCGCCGTAGAACCCGTCTCGGTCGAACGCCGGCGGGTGATCGACCAGTCGGAGCCGATAACCGTCGGCCACAACGTCGACGATCGTGACCGACGTCGAGCCGGCCCGCGCACGCGGATCGGGTACGGCGATGACCGTCTCGGCCAGGACGGCGTCGGGCCGCGGATCCGGCACCCCTCGATAGCGCGGCAGGAAGACGTCGACCGGCTGCTCGGCGGCGCCGTCGGGCACGCGGCCGATCGCGCGTGCCAGCGCATCGACCACATCGGCCAGGCCCCCGGTCTTGGCCCACGGTTCGCATTCCGCTGACAGGAAGGCGACGCGGAGTCCCACGCTCGCATGGTAGTGGGACGCTCACCGTCCGGAGCGTCCCGGTGAGCCTGCTAAACCGGTTTCACCGATGGGACACCCGGTATCATGCGCGCGCATGGACCCGGTCTCCATCCCATCCATCCCGGCTGCCTCGTTCCCCCTGCCTCCGCGGCTCGAGGGCCTTCGACGCCTCGCGTACAACCTGCGCTGGGCATGGAGCCCGGAGACGCGGAACCTGTGGAGCCTCGTCGACCGGACCGCGTGGAACCGCTATCGCAACCCGGTCCCGGTCATCAGCGGCCCGACAGAGTGGTCGCGCCTGCTCGACGACGAGAAGTTCCTCGCGGAATTCCAGGATGTCCTCGCGGACTTCGATCGGTACATGGCCGACGGTGCCGGCCACTGGTTCCAGCAGAAGCACGGCGACAAGCTCAGCGGGCCGATCGCCTACTTCTGTGCCGAGTACGGCGTCCACGAATTGCTCGGCATCTACTCGGGCGGGCTCGGGGTCCTCGCCGGCGACCACATGAAATCCGCGAGCGACATGGCGCTGCCGTTCGTCGGCGTCGGGCTGCTCTACCGCAAGGGCTACTTCCGGCAGTCTATCGATGCGGACGGGCACCAGGAGCACGCCTACCCCGACTACGACCTGAGCCGGCTGCCGCTGGCGCGCGTCCAGGACGCGAACGGCCTGCCGCTCACCGTGAATGTCGAGCTGCCGGGTCGGGACCTGTCGGTCGCCGTGTGGCTCGCCCAGGTCGGCCGCGTCCCGGTCCTGCTCCTCGACACCGATCTCACGGACAACGCGGTCGAGGACCGGCCGATCACCCACATCCTGTACGTCCGCGGCCGGGAGATGCGGCTCCACCAGGAGATCGTCCTGGGCATCGGCGGCGTGCGTGCCCTCCGTGCCCTGGGTCTCGCGCCGGCGGTGTGGCATCTCAACGAGGGTCACTCCGCACTCCTGCTCGCGGAGCGTGCCCGAGAGCTCGTCGCGGATGGAACGCCGCTCGAGGGGGCGTGGACACGCGTCAAGCGCGACTCGGTCTTCACGATCCACACGCCGGTCTCTGCCGGCAACGAGCGCTTCGAAGCCGACCTCATCCGCCGCGTCGCGGGACCGCTGCTCGATGCGGGCAAGGTCCCCGTCGAGCGGGTCCTCGAGCTCGGACTGGGCACCGACGGCGACCGGGGCCAGTTCGACATGACGGCCTTCAGCCTGCGGCTGACGAACGGGGCGAACGCCGTCAGCAAGCTCCACGCGCATACCGCCAACAGCACCTGGCAGAGCGTCGTGGACGGCGAGATCCTGGCCGTGACCAACGGTGTCCACGGGCCGACCTGGGTCGGCTCGCCCGTGGTGGAACTGCTCTCACGCCACCTCGACGCCGACCTCGACAAGCTCGACGCTGGGGCCCGCCAGGACCGCTTCTGGGAGCGCCTCGGCCGGTTCCCGACCGACGAGCTGTGGGAGTCCCACCTCCGCCAGAAGCGCGAGCTGGAGATCTTCGTTCACGGCCGTCTGCGGAACCAGCTCGCCCGTCACGGGGAGTCGCCGTCGGTCCTTGCCGAGGTCGAGACGATCCTGGATCCGAAGATCCTGACGATCGGCTTCGCCCGGCGCTTCGCGACCTACAAGCGGGCAGGCCTGCTGTTCAGCGATATGGACCGGCTCGCACGCCTCTTGTGGAACGCCGACCGGCCGGTGCAGGTCATCTTCGCCGGCAAGGCGCATCCCGCGGACCGACCCGGACAGAAGGTCATCCAGGAGATCTTCCAGTACTCGCGGTCGCCGAAACTGCGCGGCCGCGTGTTCATCCTCGAGGACTACGACATGCGCGTCGGGCGGTTCCTCGTCCAGGGCGTGGATGCCTGGCTCAACAACCCGCGCCGGCCCCTCGAGGCCTCGGGGACCTCGGGCATGAAGGCGGCACAGAACGGTGTCCCCAACATCAGCGTGCTCGACGGCTGGTGGGACGAGGGCTACGAGGGCGATAACGGCTGGGCGATCGGCGGCCGCGCGACGGATGCCGACGAGGCCGCCCAGGACTGGTCGGACGCCGAGGATCTCTATCGACTGCTCGAGGACGAGCTGGTCCCTGCGTACTACGATCGAGACAAGGCCGGCATCCCTCTGCGCTGGGTCGAGACGATGCGCCGTGCCATGGCCACGTCGCTGTGGCAGTTCTCCACGACCCGCATGCTCCAGGAGTACACGGAGCTGCTGTACCTGCCGGCGGCCGGTATCGAGGTCCAGGTGAGAGAGCCGGAGCCGGTCGTGACCGAGGCCGGCTGAGCCGTGCCGCCCAGGATCTCGCTGGCCCTGGCGCTCCATAACCACCAGCCTGTCGGCAACTTCGGATGGGTCTTCGCCGAGGTCTTCGAGCGGGCCTACGAGCCGATGATCGCCGCGCTGGAGCGGCACCCCGGCGTGCGGCTGTCGCTCCATTACACCGGCCCCCTCCTGGAATGGCTCATCGCGGAGCGGACCGAGGCGCTCGCCCGGCTCCGCGCCCTCGTCGACCGCGGCCAGGTCGAGATGCTGGGGGGCGGATACTACGAGCCTGTGCTCGCGTCGCTGCCGGAGCGCGATCGGATCGGCCAGCTCCGGCGCATGGCGGACGAGGTGGAGCGTCTCTTCGGCAGACGACCCAATGGCGCGTGGCTGGCCGAGCGCGTGTGGGAACCCGACCTCCCGACGTCGCTGGTTACGGCGGGCTACGACTGGACGATCCTCGACGACGCGCATTTTCGCGCAGCCGCGATCCGGGAGGATGACCTCTGGGGGCCGTATACCACGGAGGACCAGGGTCACCTGCTCCGGGTGTTCGGCACGGAGCAGGGCCTGCGGTACCGGATCCCGTTCCGCGAGGTCAACGAGGTCATCGACTACCTCCGCTCCCACGCGACGGACGCGGGCGACCGGGTCGGGATGATGGGCGACGACGGCGAGAAGTTCGGCGCGTGGCCGACGACGTGGGAGCATTGCTGGGGAGAGCGGCGCTGGGTCGAGCGCTTCTTCGAGGCGCTCGAGGCGAACGCCGAATGGCTCACGACGACCACGCCGTCGACCTGGCTTGCCGACCACCCGCCGATCGGAAGGGTGTACGTGCCGACCGGGTCATATGCCGAGATGGGTCAGTGGGCGCTGCCGCCCGACGAGAGCCTCGTCTTCGCCGAGGTTCTGCATCGCGCGCAGGAGGACCGCCGTCCCGAGGCGCGCTGGCTGCGCGGCGCCTTCTGGCGCAACTTCCAGGTCAGGTACCGCGAGATCAACGACCTCCACAAGCGGATGCTGCGCGTGTCGGCCGCGGTCGCCGCGATGCCCGACGGTCCCACCCGCGAGAAGGCGCTCGACCACCTGTACCAGGGCCAGTCGAACGATTGCTACTGGCACGGGCTGTTCGGTGGGATCTACATCAGCCACATGCGCCTCGCGACGTACGAGCACCTGATCGCCGCCGAGGACCTCGCCGAGTCGGCCAGCGGCTCGCTCGTCACGGCGTCCAGGCAGGATCTCGACATGGACGGGATCGACGAGGTCCTGCTCGCCGACGCGGGCCAGGTCGTCACGATCGATCTCGACGGGGGTGCGGGCATCGGCGGCTGGGACATCCGGCCGGTCCGACACGCGCTGGCGGCCGTCATGCGTCGCCGGCCCGAGGCCTATCACGAGACGCTGCGCGCCCTCGACCGACATCCAGAAGCCGCCGAAGCCGCGGCCGACACGGCGGCACCGACGGACGGGGATGGCAGCGTTCCAGCGTCCATCCACGACGCAGTCCGGGTCAAGGAGGCGGGCCTGGCTGCTCGACTGGTGTACGACACGTATGAGCGGCGGTCCGGCCTCGTCCGGGTCCTCTCGACCGACGCGACGCCCGAGGATTGGGCGATGGCCCGGGCGACCGATCTCGGCGATGTCGTCGACGGCGCTTTCGAGGTCGACCAGCTGTCGACCGGCCGGCTCGTGGCCCGCCGCGACGCGACCGTCGCGGGTGCGACGATCCGCGTCGTGAAGACGCTGACCCTCGGTGGCGACCGGCGAGCCCCGACCTTGACCCAGCAGGTCGACCTGGAGCACCGCGACGGTCCGGAGCTCGACGGACGCGTCGGTGTCGAGTGGGCGCTGACGATGCTGGGTGGCGGTGGGAACCCCGCGGCGTGGTGGGACGTCGGCGGTGAGCGCACCGGGCACGACACGATGGGCACGGCCGCCGACCTCTCGACGATCGCCCAGGGCAACGACGACATCGGGGTATCCGTGACGACGACGACCAGCGCAGCAGACGCGTGGTGGGCACCCATCGAGACGGTCTCGAACTCGGAGGCCGGGTTCGAGCGGGTGTACCAGGGCGGTGCGCTGCTGCTGTCGTGGCCTGTCCGGCTCGGACGAGGCGAGCGCTGGACGCGGACGGTCACGCACACCGTCGCCACGACCCGCGACCGCGCCCAGGACGCGACGTGACGCGTCCTTCGCTCGTCGTCCACGGCCATTTCTATCAGCCCCCGCGGCTGGATCCATTCACCGGGACCATGCCGTTGGACGCGACGGCCGCGCCCGCCCACGACTGGAACGAGCGGATCAGCGCCGACTGCTACCGGCCGAACGCGGAGCTCGGCAACCTCGGCGCGATCTCATGGGACCTGGGGCCGACCCTGGCGGGCTGGCTCGAGCACGGCGATCCGGTCGCCTATCGGGGGTTCGTCGAGGGCGACGCGGGCGGCCGCGGGATGGCCCAGCCGTTCCATCACACGATCCTGCCGCTGGCGTCGGAGGCCGACCGGCGCACCGAGGTGCGCTGGGGCCTGCGCGACTTCGAGGTCCGCTTCGGCCGCCGGCCGTCGGGCATGTGGCTGCCCGAGACGGCGGCGGACCTGGCCACGCTCCGGCTGCTGGCGGACGAGGGGGTCAGCCACACCATCCTTGCGCCGTGGCAGATCGACGGTGGACCGTTTCTCGATACCAGGCGTCCCGTTCGCCTGGATCTCGGCGGCGGCCGCTCGATCGTCGCGGTGATCTATGACGGGCTGTTGTCGGCGTCGGTGTCGTTCGAGGCGATCGCGACGGTCGATGCCGATGCCTTCGTCCGGGACCGGATCATCCCGCGCCTGCAGGAGCCGCCGACCGACGACGGGGCATCGCCCCTGATCGTCATCGCGACCGACGGGGAGCTCTACGGGCATCACCAGCGCGATCGCGAGCGCTTCCTGTCGCGCCTGGTCGGGCGATCGGCTCCGGCAGACCTGCCGTTCGCGACCCCGTCGCTGGGCGACGCCGTGGCCCAATCCCTGGCGAGCGGCCTTGAGACGCGCACGTTGCGCGAACAGACGTCGTGGAGCTGTCATCACGGCATCACCCGCTGGTCATCGACCTGTGAGTGCACAGTCGATGGGACCTGGAAGGCACCCCTCCGGTCGGCGCTGGAGCGGCTGGCCGGCGGGATCGACGCCGCGACGGAGCAGCTGGCGGCGCCGCTGCCAGGCGCACCCGACCCATGGGCCGCGCGCGACGCCTACGTCGATGTCGTGATCGGGGCGCACCCGGCGAGTGCGTTCGCCGATGCCTGGCTCGACCCCGCGGCAACGACGGGCGATCGTGAAAGCCTGCTGGACCTCATGGCCGCGCAGCGCTGGCGCCTCGCGATGTTCGCCAGCTGCGCCTGGTTCTGGGAGGCGCCCGACCGGATCGAGACGGCCGGTGCGCTGCGGGCCGCCGTCCGGGCGGCGCGCCTCGTCGATGAGCTGGCGGGCACGGGACTCGAGTCGCGCCTCCGCGCCGATGTCGGCCTGCTTGTCGGCAACGGCCTCGGGGGCGACGAGCTTCTCCGGCAGGCCCTCAAGGCCGTCGGAGCCCCGGACCTCCTCGAGAATCCGTCAGCCCGCGGCCTGCGCGCCACGGGCTGACGAGGGACGAATTGCTATAGTCGGTTAGGCCAAGACAGCATATTTGGACTACTAGACTGTGTCAATGGACGAGACTCTCGGGACCGGCTCCGGCCAGGCCGGCGCCACTGGGGGCAGCCTCGATGTCGAGCGGGACTCCGACGTCCCGATCTCGACCCAGATCTACTGGCAGCTCGCCTACCAGATCGACTCCGGACGCCTCCTGTCGGGAGCGCGCCTTCCGCCGGTCCGCGAGCTGGGCGCGGCGCTGCGGGTCAACCCCAACACGATCCGGGCCGTCTACCGGCGCCTCGCCGATGCGGGCTACGTCACGAGCCGCCATGGCGCCGGCACGCACGTCGCCGATCGGCCGCCGCAGCGCCGCGGCGCGGAGGCCCTCGCCGGGATCGTCGCCGAGCTCCTGCGACGCGCGGCCCATGCCGGTTTCACCGCCGATGAGGTCGCCGCCGCGACCTTCGCGGCCGCAACGGAGCGGAAACGCCCCGGACCGCTCGTCCGGGTCCTGTTCGCGGAATGCACCAGCGCCGACGCCGGCTACGATGCGGAACGCCTGGTCGACGCGTTCCCCGGGATGATCGAGGCCGAGGGGTCGCTCATCGACGACCTGCCCGAGCGGCTCGACCGCTTCCACTACGACATCGTCGCGACAACGACGTTCCATGCCGACGAGGCCCAGGTCCTGGCCGCCGGACGTGTGCCTGTCGTCGCCATGCTCGTCGGGCCGGGCTACCTGGAGCTCGTCCACGAGATCGCCGGCCTCGCGCCGGGCTCCCGCGTCGGGCTCGTGTGCGCGAACGAGCGGGGGGCGGAGAACATCCTCGAGACGCTCCAGCTGTCGGGGACGACCGGCATCGAGATCGTGCCCGCACTCATCGGAGAGACGGACCGGCTCACGGTCGTCGACGAGACCTCCGACCTGATCCTCCTGTCGCGTGAGGCGCTTGCCGCGGGCCTGGATCGGCAGATGCACGACCGTGACCGGATCCGGCCGTGGTCGTACGAGTTCGACCCGGCCGGTCTCGAGCTGCTCCGACGGGCCATCGACCACGTGGCTGCCGAACGCCCCGCCGAGAGGCCCGCCGAGGTGGCAGCCGGCTGACGATGCCCATGGCCGCGTGCCATCCTTCGGCGATGGGTGGTCTGGCGCGGCGCGACTTCCACGTCCGGCGCTCGGCGCGCGATCGCTACGGGATCGACGAGGTCCTGCTCGGCCTGCGCGGTGACCTCGCGGTCGCCGACTTCGCGGCGATCAGGGTCCTGGCCCAGCGGATGAACGAGGCGCGCGCACCGGAGGCGCCGGGCGTTTCGGCCGGTGAGATCGGCGCCCTCGGCCTCCTGCACGAGATCGGGCACCTGCTCGTCATGCGCCAGGCCGCGGCGGGCGGTCCGACCATGGCCACCGCGATGCGTGCGGTCAGGCGCGAGCTGCGCGACGATCTCGATCGCCTGCTCGATCGGTTCGCCGCAGCGTTCCCGGGTGTCGGGCCGGAACCCGAGCCCGCGCTGATGCGGCTCGAGGAGCTGCTGCTGACCCGGGTGGCCAATGAAAACCCGGCGATCGGGCCGCTGCGGGAGCTCGTGGACGACCGGATCCTCGCCGACGGGACGCGCTACCAGGAGGCGGTCGCCGGGCTCGAGGACGCGTTCGGCGACGGGATGGTGCTCGACGCGGGCGATGGCGGCAAGGCTTCGCTCGTCGAGCTGCTGCGCGCCCCGGCACGCCACGCGCCGACATCGCTGTCGGGGCAGCTCCGCTACGTCCGCGACACCTGGGGCGGTCTCCTCGGCTCGGACCTCGACTCGCTCACGGGCCGGCTCGGGATCGCGATCGGGATCATCGCCGAGGAGGACCGCGCACTCCACCAGCACTTCGGGGGCGGCGGAGACCGCCGCGAGGTCCACACCCCGTCATTCGGCGGCCTGGCCGACGAGCCGGAGCGGTTCTCGGTCGACTCGGCCTGGATGCCCCGCCTCGTGCTGATGGCCAAGAGCACATACGTATGGCTCGATCAGCTGTCGCGCACGTTCCATCGCGACATCCGGACGCTCGACGCCGTCCCCGACGAGGCGCTCGACCGTCTCGCATCCTGGGGCGTGACCGGGCTGTGGCTCATCGGGCTGTGGCAGCGATCAAAGGCATCGGAGCGGATCAAGCGCACGCGCGGCAATCCCGACGCGGTCGCCTCGGCCTACTCCCTCGACGACTACCGGATCGCCGATGACCTCGGCGGTGAGGCTGCCTACTCGGACCTGCGCGACCGGGCATGGGCGCGCGGGATCCGGCTGGCGAGCGACATGGTGCCCAACCACATGGGCATCGATTCGCGCTGGGTGATCGACCACCCGGAGTGGTTCCTGTCGCTGCCGCGACCGCCCTACCCCGCGTACACGTTCACGGGCCCCGACCTCGCGCCCGACGAGCCGGCGGCGGGCGTCGTCCTCGAGGACCACTACTGGAACGACAGTGATGCCGCGGTGGTCTTCAAGCGGTTCGATCGGGCGAGCGGCGACGAGCACTTCATCTACCACGGCAACGACGGGACGAGCTTCCCGTGGAACGACACGGCCCAGCTCGACTTCCTGAACGCGGAGGTCCGCGAGCAGGTCATCGCGACGATCCTCGACGTCGCCCGGCGTTTCCCGGTCATCCGCTTCGACGCCGCCATGGTGCTGGCGAAGCGCCATGTCCGGCGGCTGTGGTGGCCCGATCCGGGCGCCACGGACAGCATCCCCTCGCGCGCGCAGTACTCCATGAGCAAGGCCGAGTTCGACAAGCGGATGCCCAAGGAGTTCTGGCGCGAGGTCGTCGATCGGGTCGCGGCCGAGGTGCCCGACACGCTGCTTCTCGCCGAGGCCTTCTGGATGCTCGAGGGCTATTTCGTGCGGACGCTCGGCATGCACCGGGTCTACAACAGTGCGTTCATGCACATGCTCCGCGACGAGAACGTCGCCGGCTACCGGAAGCTGATCCGTGAGACCCTCGAGTTCGACCCGGAGATCCTCAAGCGGTACGTCAATTTCATGACCAACCCCGACGAGGAGACCGCGCTCGAGCAGTTCGGCAAGGGCGACAAGTACTTCGGCGCGGCGACGGTCCTTGCCACGCTACCCGGCCTGCCGATGCTCGGCCACGGCCAGGTCGAGGGGTTCGGCGAGAAATACGGCATGGAGTTCCGCCGGGCGACGCTCGACGAGCAGCCGGATCGGTGGCTGGTGGAGCGGCACGAACGCGAGATCTTCCCGCTGCTCCATCGGCGGGATTGGTTTGCCGAGGCGCATGACTTCCTGATGTTCGACTTCCATACCGATGGCGGCGCCGTCGACGAGCACGTCCTGGCGTACTCGAATGGGCATGGCCCGACACGCTCGCTGGTGGTTTTCCACGACCGCTACGGCTCGACGGCCGGCACGATCCGCGAATTGGTCGCCTACGCGCGCAAGGCTGTGGGAGGAGCCAAGCGCCTGGTCCGCCGGTCGCTGGCCGAGGGCCTGGGCCTGCCCGACGACCCGTCGATGTTCGTGACCTTCCGCGACGCGCGCACCGGTCTCGCCTACCTGCGCTCGTGCCGGGATATCCATGAGCGCGGGATCTGGATGGCGCTGGATGCGTACCAGGGTCACGTGTTCTGGGAGTTCCGCGAGCTGGCGGACGGGGTCGCCGGGCAATGGCGCCGCCTCGCGGAGCGGCTCGGCGGTCGCGGCGTGGCGTCGCTCGACGAGGCCTTGCGCGAGCTGCTGCTCGAGCCCGTCCATGTCCCGCTCCGCGCCGTGTTCGACGACGGCCACATCGCCGCCATCCTCGACGGGACCGCCTCCGACGCCGACCTCGACGTCCTCGAGGAGCGGCTTGCGGCCGTGCTGAGCGCCGTCGCCGCCGCGACCAGCGTGAGGGGTGACCCGGTGACGACCGCGGCACGGATCCGCGACGAGGCGTCGGCCACGTACCGCGACGGGGCAGGTGAGCTGTCGCGCGCGGACCGCGCCGCCCTGCTCGGGTGGTTGGTCCTGTCGCGCCTCGGCGAGCTCGCGCCGGGAGCGGACGTGGGGCTGACCAGCCTCGCGTGGTACGACGAGCTGCGGCTTGCTCCGGTCGTTGCCGCCGGGTTCCGCTCCGTCGGCATCGATGAAGGGCCTGCGTGGGGTGCGGCCGATCTCGTCCGGGTCCTGCTCGCCCTGCCACGCCCCTCGACCAGCCGGGGTCGTGGGCGGCAGGCCGACCTGCGACTCCTGGAGGGCTGGCTCACGCGCGATCCTATCCGCGCGGCGATGGGTCTCAACACGTGGGAAGGCGTGGAATGGCTCGATCGCGAGCGGTTCACGAGCCTGCTCCGCTGGGCCGTCCGCTTGGACGCCATCGAGACCGGCCGGGACCCCGATACGCGGTTGGTCGATCGCCTCACCGGGGCCGCCGAGAAGGCCGAGTACCAGGTCGATGCGCTGCTGGTGCTCCTCAGCCGGCCGGCGCCTCGGCGAGGAGGCGGCGCAGCAAAGACGTCGGCGGAGCCCCGTGAGCGATGACCGACTCGAGGTGGGCTCGATAGCGGAAGCCCGGGGTCTCTCCGAAACCACCCGGTAGGGCTCCCGGGCGGATCGCGGATGGATCGGAGCCGGCCTCGTCGGCCGTGCGCCGGCGCGCATCGAGCTCGATGTCCCACATCTCCATGGAGCCGGCGAAGTAGGTCGACAGCTGCGTCGACGACAGGCGCGCGCGCTTGTACTTGTTGCGCGCCTCCGCCTCTTCCTGGAAGCCGCCGTCGACCATGAGCGCGACAGCCGCCTCCTCGGTCATCCCGTGGCAGTGGATCCGGGCATCGATGATCGCGTTCGTCACCGAGCGCAGGTAGAACTTCCAATGGGTGAGCAACAGTGCAGGATCGTCCGCACCGTAGCCCTCGTCCATCATCACCTGGGTCGCGTACACGGCCCAACCCTCGGCGAACAGCCCGCTCTGGAAGATGCTGCGCGGCAGCGATGAGGACCGGTTGGCGTACACACCCTGCAGGTAATGCCCGGGCACGGCCTCATGGATGGTCAGGAGCCGAAGCATGCGGTCGTTGTCCTCACGCAGGTACGACTCGCGCTGCTCGGGCGACCAGTCGTCGGGGATGGGCGTGATCGCGAAGAAGCTCGTGAGCCCCTTGTCGAGCGGCCCCGGTGAGATCAGCATCGCGCCGCCGTAGGCGCGCAGGAAGACCGGCGTCCAGCTGATGTCGAGCGGCTCGTCGACGGTGCCGAGGAGGTCGCGCTCGGCGCAGAACGCATCGATCCTCGTTACCTCCGCGCGGCAGAAGTCGAGGAGAGCCGCCGGCTCCTGATGCTGGTCGGCGATCGCGTCGAGGACGCCCCTGACGAGGAGGCCCTCGTCGGCCGGGACGGCCTCGATGCCCCGCCAGGCCGGCCAGAGGTCGCGTGCGAGTCGGACCATCTCGGCACGGATCGCCGCGTATTCCCCGTCGGCCGCGCCGAGGATCCGTTCCGGGCTGAGCGTCTCGGAGCGCATCGTGTGGCGCATCTTGCGAGCGAACAGCTCCGGACCCAGGCGACCGTCGCCCTCGCTCTTCGGCAGGACCTCGTCCGCCAGGTGGGCCCTGAACCTGTCGAGCGCGGCTTTGGCCGCCGCGGCGGCCTCGTCGAGGCGGGGCCGGACCTCGGCGACGGCCGGATCGGTCGGCGCCGCGGCTTCGGCCGCTGCGAGCGCCTCGTCGATCAGGTCCACGACGCCGGGCAGCTGTTCGAGCGCGGTCTCCGTCTGGAACCGGCCGACCGGCCGGTCCGGCCCGGCGCCTACCAGCGTTTCGCGGGCCGCGTCGGTCACGGCCTCCATCGTCTCGAGGCGTCCCGCCACGCTCGCGAGCCGGTCGGCCAACGGTGCGAACTCGCGGGCGAGGAGCGGGAAGAGGCCGTCGCCCAGCAGGTAGACCCACGCGAGCGGATCCCAGGCGTCGTCACGGAGCTCGGTCTCCGAGAAGCGCATCGCATCGAGCTCCTGGAGCACGAGGTCGCGGTCGACCCGTTCGTCGCGCGAGAGATCGATCTCCGGGAGGGCACCGAACACGCCACCCCATTGCTCGATGAACGCGAGCCTCGCCCGGCGACCATCCGCGCTCACGTCGGGCCATCGCCCGTCGTAGCGATGGTCGCCGATCGATGTCGCGGCGACCGGCTCGAGCGCGACGAACGCGTCGAGGAACGCGGCGAAGGAGTCGGAGAAGGTCGACATGCCTGAAGTCTAGGGGCCGGGTAAGGCGCGTCGCCGGCCACCGCCCGGCTACCATCGCGTGATGGGCCAGGGCTGGGTCACGCCGGTCACGTTGACTGGACGTCGCGTCCGCATGGAGCCGCTCGAGGAGCGGCATCTCGAGGACCTCGCCCGCGTCGCCTTCGATGACGCGATCTGGCTGTGGACGATCACGCAGCCGATCACCGACGCTCGCCTGCGCGCGTGGCTCGAGGTGGCGCTGGCGAATGCCGCGGCCGGCACCGAGGTCCCGTTCGCGACGATCGACATCGCCTCGAGCCGGGCGATCGGGAGCAGTCGTTTCATGACGATCGTTCCGGAGAATCGCCGACTCGAGATCGGTTGGACATGGATCGGGACCGGGTTCCAGCGGACCGGTGCCAACCGCGAGGCGAAGCTGCTCCAGCTCAGCCACGCATTCGAGACTCTCGAGGCAGAGCGTGTCGAGTTCAAGGCCCATGCCCGGAACGTCCAGTCGCGGACGGCCCTGCTCGGGATCGGCGCCACGTTCGAGGGCGTCCATCGTCGTCACACGATCATGCCCGACGGGTCGATCCGCGATTCCGCGTACTACAGCGTCATCGCGCCCGAGTGGCCCGCCGTCAAGGCCAGGCTCGAGGGCCTCCTGGCCCGGTGAGCGAGGACCTGGACATCCTCCGGCGCCCCATCCGGACCGTGGACTACCACACGGCCGGCGAGCCCTTCCGCATCGTGACCGGAGGCGTGCCGGAGCTCGAGGGCTCGACGGTCCTCGAGAGGCGGCGCTGGGCACGCGACCACCTGGACGACGTCCGGCGCCTGATCGTCAACGAACCGCGCGGCCACGCCGATATGTACGGCGGGTTCGTGACGCCGGCCAACGACGACTGGGCCGACCTCGGCGTCGTGTTCTTCCACAACGAGGGCTACTCGACGGCATGCGGCCACGGGACCATCGCCCTGGTGACGTGGGCGGTCGAGACCGGCCGCGTCGCGGTGGAGCCGGGTGCCCGCTCGGTGGGGGTCACCGTCGACGTGCCGAGCGGTCGGCTCGCCTGCACGGCCCGACTCGACGAGGACGGTCAGGTCGAAGCCGTCCGTTTCCGCAACGTGCCCTCGTTCCTGCTCGCCCGGGACGTGACCGTCAGGCTGGGCGACCGACTGCTGACGCTCGACGTGGCGTTCGGCGGCGCGTTCTACGGCCTGGTGGAGGCCGCCTCGCTCGGCCTGCGGCTCGACGCGGCCGATCTCCCCCAGCTCATCGACCTGCAACGGGAGCTGCGGCCGGCACTCCAGCGCTCGGTCGCAGTCGTCCACCCCGACGAGCCCGATCTCGCCGGCATCTACGGCGTGATCTTCTGGGAGCGCCTTGGGCCGGCCGAGCAGCGGAACGTCACGGTCTTCGCGGACGGCGAGATCGACCGCTCGCCGTGTGGGTCGGGCACGTCGGCGCGGTTGGCCGCCCTGCACGCCCGTCGCGAACTGGCGACGGGCGAGATGTTCCGCCACCGATCGATCGTCGATTCGGTGTTCGAGGCGTGGGTCGTCGGGGACGGCCCGCGGATCGCCGGACACCCGTCGGTGATCACCGAGGTCGAGGGATCGGCGTACCGCACGGGGGAAGCCTTGTTCACGCTCGACCCGCGCGATCCGCTCGGGACGGGATTCCTGCTTCGGTGAGGGGCTATCCTCGGCGCATGCGCGCCGCCATCCGGAGGGAACCGTGAAGGGTTTCGTCATCAGCACGATCGTGACCGCCGTCGCCTTCTACATCCTGGTCCAGCTTCTGCCATCGATGTTCGGCTACGACGGCGGGATCCTCGGCCTGATCGTGATCGCCGTGCTCTTCGGCGCCATCAACGGTTTCGTCGGGCCGATCGTGAAGGCCGCCGCCCTGCCGATCTCGTTCATGACGATGGGGCTCGTCGGCTTCCTCATCAACGGCGGGCTCCTCCTCCTGACGGCGTTCATCTCGGGCCAGCTGGGGTTCCAGCTGACGGTCGGCGACTTCCCGCCGAACCTCCTTACGGCCGACACGATCGTGGCCGCGATCGTGGGGGCGGTGGTCCTCAGCCTGATCTCGACCGTGATCCGGCTCGCCGTCCCTGACTGAGCTCGCCGCACTCCGGCGCGCCGCAGCCCGCTTCGGGACGCCGGTCTTCGTCACCGATCTCGCGACGCTGGCCACCGCGTGCGCGGACGCGACAGCCGCGTTCCCCGACCCGATCGTCCGGCAATACTCGGTCAAGGCGAACGACGTCCCGGCTGTGATCGCCGCCGTGACCGAGCGCGGCTTCGGCGCCAACGTCGTGTCGCGCGGGGAGTGGCGGCTCGCGCGCCGGGCCGGCGTCCCGAACGACCGGATCACGCTCGAGGGGATCGGCAAGACCCCGGCCGACCTGCGGGTCGCCGCCAACGCCGCCCGCGACGGGGAGCCGCTGCGCTGGATCGCGCTCGAGTCGCCGGAGGAGGCCGAGGCCCTCGCCTCGGCGGCCACGCGAGCTCGCGCGCCCCGCATCGACGTCCTCTACCGGCTCAACCCCGATGTCGCGCCCGAGACTCTGACCGGCCTTGCCGTGGGAGCCGGTGCCACGAAGTTCGGCATGACCGAGACGGAGATCGCGACCGCGATCGACATGGGCGGCGGGCCGGGCGGGCCGCTCCGCTCACGCGGCATCCATCTCCACGTCGGGTCGCAGCTCGGCGCCGTCGACGCGTGGCGTGACGCGGTCCGCAAGGCGCTGGCCCTCACCGCGCTGTGGCGAGGCTCGATCGAGACATTCGACACGGTCGACCTGGGCGGCGGGTTCCCGGTCCGTCCGACCGACGAACCCTCACCGAGCCCGGAGCGCTTCGCCCGGGAGCTCGGCCCGCTGCTCGAGACGGTCCCCGAGGACCGACGCCCGACACGGCTCGCGATCGAACCCGGCCGGGCGCTCGTGGCTCGCGCCGGATGGCTTGTCGCACGCGTCCTCCACGCCCGCGACCGCGCTGGACGCCAGGTGATCCTGGACGCAGGCATGACCGAGCTCATCCGCCCCGCCCTGTACGGCGCCCGCCACCCGATCGTGGCACTGACCTCGGCCGGCCGCCCGCTGGACGCTGCCGCACGACCGGACGCGGTCTCCGCGACGCGGGTCGAAGGCCCGATCTGCGAGTCGACCGATTCGCTCGGGACGCACGACCTCCCTCCCCTCCGCCGCGGCGACCTCGTGGCGATCGCCGACGCCGGCGCGTACGCGGCCTCGCTTGGATCCGCGTACAACGGACGCCCGCGCCCGCCGCAGGTGCTGCTCGCGGCCGACGGGACCCTGACGCTCGGTCGGCGGCGCGGCACGCTCGCCGCACTCGGCTGAGGCCCGGCTATGCTGCGGCCATGGAGCGCCACGTCCGTCGCCGGCCCGTCGCGGCCCTCCTCGCGGCCATCGTCGCACTCGGTCTGGCGGTGCCGGGCATCGCCGCGGCAGCTGGTCCGCCATTCCCCGATCCCGTCGACGGCCAGGCCGTCTACGACACGGCCGAGCTGTTCACGCCGGAGGCGCGCGAGCAGGCCGAGCTCATCATCGACGCGATCGAGGCCCAGACGAAGGCCGAGGTCGTCGTCTACACGCAGGGTCTCGGCCGTGATGACATCACGGCCGAGGAGGCCGAGGCCCACGCGCGGGCGCTCATGGATCAATGGGGCGTCGGACGGGTCGGGCTGAACGACGGGCTGGTCATCCTGTTCGATCTCGACACCACGATGCTCCACGGGCAGGTCCAGCTCTACGCCGGTCCGGGGTTTTCGGCCGCCTACCTATCGACCGAGGAACGCCAGGCGATCTACGAAGGGACGATGCTCCCGCTGCTCGGGCAGGGGGACTTCGACAATGCGCTCCTGGCGGCCCTCGCGGAGATCGTCAACGCGACGTTGGACGGGTCACCGCCTGGCTCGCCCGAGGAGCCGAGCGGCCCGATCATCGACCCCGGGCCGCCGTTCCCGGAGCCCGAGATCGATCGCGCCGTCTACGACTACGCGGGCATCCTCTCGGCCGACGCGATCGTGCGGGCCGAATCCACGATCGACGAGATCGAGGCGCGGACCGCGGCCGAGATCGTCGTGTACAGCCAGCTCGTCGACTACGGCGTTTCGTCCGAGGAGACAGAGATGCGGGCGCGCGCCCTCATCGATCAGTGGGGCGTCGGTCGGGCCGGCTTCGACGACGGACTGGCGATCTTCTTCGACATCGATCCCTCACTCGAGCACGGGCAGGTCCAGCTGTACGCCGCCCCGGGCTTCGAGGCGACCTACCTGTCCAACAGCGACCGCCAGAGGATCTTCGAGGAGGACATGGTCCCGCACCTCCAGGAGGCCGACTTCGACGGGGCCCTGGATGCCGCGATGGCCAGCGTCGACGCGGCGGCGTCGCACGAGAACGCGGCTCGCCTGCAGGTGGCCCGCCAGGTCAACGCGGTGCTGGGACTCGTCGGGGCGCCGATCGTGCTGCTCGGGCTCGCGGGCTGGGCGTTCTTCTCGTGGCGGCGCTACGGCAAGGATCCGGTCTACCTCGACGACCCGTCGATCCTCATGCCCGCCCCACCGCCCGACCTGACCGCCGCATCCGGCGCGTTCCTGATGGACGGCGGGACCTCCCGGCGTGCCCTCACGACCGCGATGCTCGACCTCGCGTCGCGTGGCCTGATCTCGTTCCGCGAGGACAAGGGCATGCTCGGGCTGTCGCACAAGGTGGGCGTCGACACCGATCCGGAGCGGGCTGACGACATCGAGGAAGCCAACCGGGCCCGCAACGCACGTCGACCCATCGGTCCCGCGGAGGACCATGCACTGCGGCATCTGCGGAGCCTCGCCAAGGCGGAGGGGTTCATCGAACCCGACGAGCTGCCGGCGTTCGGAGCATCCGTCAGCGACTTCGACTCGAAGCTCGAGGATCACGTCGTCAAGGGCGGCTGGATGGTCGAGCAGCCACGCAAGGTGATCGCGCGCTGGGTCGCGAAGGGGATCCTGGCGATCGCGGCCGGGGCGGTGGCGATCTTCCTCGGCGTCAATGTGCCGATCTCGGGGCTCGTTCTCATCGGCGCGGCGGCGATCGGCGGGGGCGTCCTGATCATCATCATCGCGCGGAGCATGCCGACCGTGACGATGGCCGGGTCGATGATCCGGGCCATGCTCGCGGCCTACCGGCGGACGCTGCACAAGACCATGGAGCAGGCGCGCTCGATGCAGCAGGTCGTCGACCAGGCCGGCCTGAGCTGGCTCGAGACGCCGGACCAGGCCGTCGTATGGGGCACGGCGCTCGGGCTGCAGGGCGACATCGAGGACGTGCTGAAGCGGTCCCTCGAGGACGTGCGCGAATCGCCGAACCTCGCGTCATCTACGTACTTCCCGATCTGGTACCGCTCCTCGGACGGCTCGTCAGTCGCCAGCGGCGTGGCGGCGGGCAGCGGCGGATCGATCTTCTCGGGGTCGGCCGTGCCGGACCTCGGCGGGATGATGTCGGCGCTCGGCACGATCGGCAACTCCCCGTCGTCGTCCGGGGGCGGCAGCGGTGGCGGAGGGTTCAGCGGCGGTTCGTCGGGCGGCGGCGGCGGAGGCGCCGGCGGCGGGTTCTAGACGGAGAGACCTCTGGGCGCCCTCAGATCCCGAACATGTCGCGGCATGCGTCGAGACCCTCGATCTCGACCGGCGGTCGTTCCCGGGAGCGCCAACCCTCGGCGGACATCCGGAATAGCTGGGTCTCGCGCGCGACGCCCCGCGGCGCCAACGAGCCGCGCCCGTTCTCCTCGTACCCGAGGCTGCGCGAGACCGCGTTCGACGCGGCGTTGTCGAGGAATGCCGACGAGGTCGCGAATTGGGCGCCGAGGCCGTCGAACGCGAACGCCAGCACGGCCGAGCGCATCTCTTTCCCGAAGCCTCGGCCTTGATAGGCACGCCCGAGCCAGGATCCTGTGTCGACGATGCGGTGGAGCGGGAAGTCCTCGCCCGAGATGGTCTGCGCACCGATCGGCCGACCTTTCCACTCGACCATGAGATTGAGCCACCACTCCTCGACGCGCCAGCTGCCGCGCCATTTCCAGTGGTGTTGCAGGTAGCCCTTGTCGAAGGCGGCGCCGGTGGCGTCGGTCCACGCGACACCGAAGGGCATCTCGTCTGGCGGGTGGATGCCGGCCCGGGCGAGCTCGAGCATGCCGGGCAGATCGTCGTCGGTGGGCAGCCGGAGGACCAGGCGCTCCGAACGGATCCGCAGTCCGAACAGCGGCCAGGCGGCCTCGAGGTTGGTCGCGGCTGGGTCACCGGCGTGCATGGGCGGCCGACGCTACACTCCGGCGATGGGTGCTGTCGAGACGATGGAAGACTTTTTCGAGAAGCTGAACGCCGGCGACCGTCAGGGCGCGGTCGACCTGATGGACGAGAAGACCGAGATGCGCGTCCACGTCGGGGACAACGTCCAGACACTGCGCGGCGTCGAGCGGGTCGGCGGCTGGTTCCTGCGCGGCGACGCCGGCCTCCGGATGATCCCTGGCGAGATCCGCGACACCGGCAACACCTACGAGGCCGACCTGCTGGTCGTGCGCCCCGGCGCGCCGACCCAGCACATCGACGCGACGTTCCGGGTCGAGGCGGGACGCATCACAGCCATCAACATCGCCCCGCGCTAACGGGCCGGGCCCGCTACCGACCGGGCCCGCTACGAGGCTGACGGCGAGGGCGTCGCCTCGGCCGGAACCTCTTCGGTGACGGGCACCGGGATGATGATCTCGTCGCCCACGGCGATCCGGTTCGGGTTCGAGATGGTGTCCTTGTTGGCCGCGAGCAGCGCGTCGAGCGTGACGTTGAACTCGCGCGCGATCCGCGACAGCGTGTCACCCGACTTGATGACGTAGGTCTGCGGGGTCGGTTCGGGGATCGGTGTCGGCAGGGGGGACGGGGTCGCCACGGCCACGGACGGGCTTGGGCTGGACCCGACCCGCCAGGATCCCGACCACCGACTCCGAGTAACGCGGGCAGGAAGAACAGGACGAGCGCGGCGAGGAGCACGCCGCCGAAGAGGACCCCGACGGTCGGGATCGCGGGGAAGCCCGAGAGCCCGGCCCGCGTCTTGATCGACGGGTAGGCCTCGTTGCGGCGCTGGCGTTCCCAGAGCGGGCCGTCGCGCTCGCCTCGATCGGCGGCGATGCGATCCCGGTCCCGCTCGCGACTCCGGTCACGCGTCGAGCTGACGGTCGGTCGCGCGGCGGGTCGTGTGGGCGGCCGCACGCCCGCGTGCGCCTCGTCCTCCTCGGCGCGCCGAGCCGCGCGACCGACGAGCCCGGCGAGGTCGGGGTCTGCGGGGACCGCCGGGCTGTCCTGCGAAAGCGATGGGCGGTGTGACGGGGCGCGGTTGCCCCATTCGTCACCGACTGCCGCGCCGCGCGCCAAGCGGTCGGCAGCGCTGCCGGCCAACCCCTTCCCCTCTTCCGGGACGGGCGGTCGACCGGCGGCGTCGTCCGGGCGGTGGCCCTCGCGCTGGCCCTCGCGCCGCGAGGCACCGCCGCCCGATCCCGCCCATGGAGGTGGCGCGGCCCAGTCGCGTGGCGGATTGCGTCGAGGGCGCTCCTCGAGTGGCGGTTCGTCCCGCGCCTGGCTCCACGGGTCGTCGGCGTCGTCCCCGTCGTCTCTGTCGTCCGCGGCGCTCATCATCGGACCCGCCGCGACCGCCTCGCCGGCCCCCACCTCTCCGTCCTCGGCAGCGGTCGGTGCGGCGGCGGCGGGGATCGCCTGAGCGGCCTCCCGGCGCGCCCATTCCTGGAACGTCGGGCAGACGGGGAACGCGGACGAGAGGCAGTACGCCTCCTGGTGGGCCAGGGCCCGCGGAGCCGGCTCGGGCTCGGCGAAGCAGCGGTGCCGGTGGTCCGGCCGATCGGCTCGCTCGTCGCGGTCATCCTCGAAGGCAACGAACGGGCAGGCCGGTGAACCGTCCGCGCTGGGGAGCCCTCGGTCCGTCATCCGGTCGATGATACCCGTGGTGCATCCCTCGTTCCGGTGCGTCCGTGCCGAGGTGCCACCTTTCCCAGCGACCCTGTAGGCGTTTGACACGCTCCCTGTGCGCTCGGACACTTCGGGGCGCTTCCCGAGACGGTAGGGTGATGCCCTCGACCCCAGTGTGAGAAGGAGTCCCATGTCTCGCCTGACCCGTTGGCTCGCGCCGACAACGACCGCCCGTGCCCATTGCGACCTGCCCTGCGGCGTCTACGATCCCGAGCAGGCGCGCATCGAGGCAGAGTCCTGCCATAAGATCAACGAGAAGTACGCCGCCAACCAGGACGCCACGTTCCGGACCCGTGCGGTGGCCATCAAGGAACGCCAGGCCGACCTGGTCAAGCATCACCTCGACGTCCTGTGGCACGACTACTTCAAGCCAGAGCACCTCGAGGCCGTGCCGAACCTGCATGAGCTGTTCTGGAACGCGACCAAGCAGGTGTCGAAGGTCAAGGCATCGACCGACGCCGCCGACTCGAAGACGCTGCTCGACATGATCGACGAGATCGACGCCGCCTGGAAGAAGACCGGCGGCGAGGAGAAGACCCGCGTGGCCGGCCGGCCCGTCTGACCTCGTCAGCGATGCGTATCCCGAGGCCCCGCCGGCAGGCGGGGCCTCGTCGTACCGAGTCGCTCCGGCATCGGTTGCGCGGTCCGTGGCGGGTGGCCGTCAAGCAGGCGAGCATGGAGCCCGCGATCCGCGAGGGCGACTGGCTGCTGGTCGACCCGACCACCTCGCGCTGGCCGCGACGCGGCACGGTCGTGGCGTTCCACGAGCCGGATGGCGGCGCGCTGTCGATCAAACGAGTCGCCGGGACCCCCGGTGATCGCGTCCCCTTCCGGGACGGCTACCTGGAGCTGGCCGACGACGAGGCGTGGCTCGTCGCCGACGCGGATCCAACCATGACGGCGGCGGCCGGGCTCGGCGAGCCGATCGACTCCGAACGGTTCGGGCCCGTTCCGGTCGCGTTGCTCGTCGGGCGGGTCTGGTTCCGCTACGGTCCGCTGCGCCGCATCGGCCGGCCCGGACCTTCGAGCCGTGGACGAACCGGACCCCCGACGGTAGGGTGAGCTCTCCCGATCCGATCTGGAAGGACCTTTCACCATGACTTCGATGTTCCCGCGCCGCCTGGCCTTCGTGCTCGGTGGCTCTCTTCTCGCCTTCAGTCTCGCCGCCTGTACCGGCACGCCGTCGGCCGCCACGTCGGCGCCGACGTCAGCTGCACCTGCGAGCGTCGCGCCGTCCGTTGCGCCCGCGAGTCCGTCGGCCGCGGCGTCGCCGTCGGCCTCCGCCGGCGGGGGCCTCGCGACGACCGGTCGCATCGCTGTCCCCGAGCACGGCTTCGCGATCACGCTGCCGACGGGCTGGACGAGGATCGACCTGCAGTCCGGCGACCTCGAGCAGATCATGGCCGCCGCCGGGGCCCAGAACCCCGAGATGGCCGAGCTCTATTCGGCGCAGATCCAGGCGATGCTCGCGAGCGGGCTCGTGATCTTCGCCTTCGGGCCGGATATGACGTCCGGGACCAACCTCAACGTGCTGTCGCTGCCGAGCATGGGCATGAACCTGGACGTTCTCGAGCAGGCCAACCTGGCCCAGCTCAAGACGCTCGCCGAGGGTGACGTCACGACCGAGCGGATGACCCTCCCGGCCGGCGAGGCGCTCCATCTCCGCTACAGCATCAAGTCCCCGAACCTGCCGACGCCGCCCACGATCGATCAGTACCTCGTGCTCCTGGGTGACCGGCAGCTGATGGTCAGCGTGACCAACGCCAGTGCCGCCGACGCGGCGGCGATCGCGGGGTCGCTCGAGAAGCTCTAGGAGCCGACCGCCGCCGGCTCGGTCGAGAGGCCGATCCCGGCGGCACGGCAGTCCTCGGCGAAGGCCGCCTGCGCGTCGAGCGTGGGCGACCAGCGGGTCGGGAAGGCGACCAGCCGGTCCAGCCCGATCTCGGCGAACTGCGCCAGCCGGTCGACGCGTGCCTGGCCCGCGTCACGCATCCTCTCGTCGCGCTCGTACAGCGAGAACCGCAGCGTGGCGGGATCCCGCGCCTCCGCCTCGCAGCGCTCGCGCACGTCCCGCATCCGGTCGACGATGTCGGCGGGCTCGATGAACACGAAATTCAGCTCGTCCGCGAAGCGGATCGCGTAGCCGGCCGTCCGCTGGCGGCCGTTGCCGCCCACGATGATCGGGATGCGCGGCTGCTGGATGCCCTGTGGCTCGTTGATGGCGCGGCGGACGTGGGCGTAGCGGCCCTCGTACGACGACCGACCCGGCTCCAGCATCTTCGTGATGATCTCGAGGTGGTCGCCGAAGGCGCCCATGCGGTCGGCCAGCGGCGGGAAGCCGTAGCCGTAGGCGACCCACTCCTCCTCCTTCCACCCGGCGCCGATGCCGAGCTCGAACCGGCCGCCGCTGATGACATCGAGCGTCGATGACAGCTTGGCGGTGAGCGCCGGGTTCCGGAAGCCGGTGCACACGACCATGTGACCGAGGCGGACGCGGTCGGTCACCATCGCGAGGGCCGCCAGCACGGAGAACGACTCGAACGTGATCTCGTCGGTCGGCTCGGGCACCGTGTGGAAGTGGTCGAAGACCCAAAGCAATTCGAAGCCGAGCTCCTCGGCCTGGCGGGCGAGCTCGACCGTTCGCGCCCACGCGTCGGCCGGCGGCCAGCCGTCGTAGTCGCCCTTCCAGCCCTGCGGTGCCATCAGCCCGACCTGCATCGTCGCCTCCGATCATCTTGGTGCCGTCGCAAACCATCGTCCCATGTTCCGGGCGATCGTCGCGCGCGGCGGGATGCCGGCCCCGGGTCGAGCCCGGGCCCTATGCTCAGCCGCATGGATACGACCGCGTTCGACCCGACAGCCTCGCTCCCCGGCGCCCCCGACCCGTGGGCGTCGACCTCGCGTCCGAGTGCGCGCTCCGGCCCGCCGTATCACATGACCGAGATGATCGAGGCCGAGCCCGCGCTGGCCGATCGGATCCTGGCGCGTCACGAGCCGGTCGGCAGCGGAGGGGCCGAGTTGGCACGCGTCATCCGCCGGACGATCCGTGCCGGCGACCCGGTCGTGGTGACCGGCTGCGGGACGTCCGAGCACGCCGCCTACGGCGTCGCGGAGATCCTCCGCGAGGCTGTGCGATCTGCCGAGATCCGGGCACCCGGACATACGACGCGCCACGAGCCGTTCGCCGCGCAGGCCTTCGAACTGGCGCTCGACCCGCCGTCGACGGGTCTGGTGATCGGCGTCTCACACGAGGGTGGCACGACCGCCACCAATGCGGCCCTGGACGCCGCGCGGACGGCCGGTGCGCGGACGGCGATCGTGACGGTGTCGGACCGCTCCCCCGGCGCTGCCCTCGCGACGATCGTCGTCGAAACCGGTGAGCTCGATCAGAGCTGGTGTCACACGGTCGGCTATCTCAGCCCGCTTGTTGCAGCCACCGCGGTCGGGGCGCATATCGCCGGCCGGCCGGTGGATGCCGCCTCGCGGTCCGCCGCGCGCGACCTGATCCAGGCCGGGGTCGATCGGGCCGGGATCGCCGAGCCCGTGGCGACGCGGTTGTCCGAGACGCGCTCGATCGTCGTCATCGCGTCTGGCGCCGATCGCACGGCCGGCCGCGAGCTCGTGCTCAAGATCGAGGAAGGGACGTGGATCCCGGCCGCCTACCGGGACCTCGAGACCTTCCTGCACGGGCATCTCGCCGCCACCGACGGGGCGATGGGCCTCGTCCTGGTCCTGGCCGATCGCGATCGGCGGGAGGAGCGGCTGGCCCGCGCGAAGGGCGCGTTGCGGGCAGCACGCGGCATCGGGATGGTGGCTGCCGCGATCGTCGCCGCCGATGCCGCCGTCGACGTGCCGACCGATCTCACCCCGGCGGGCAGGATCGTGATCCCCGAGGCACCGGCGTTACCGTCGCCTGTCGCGGCGCTGCTCGGCACCGCCACCCCGCTCCAGATGCTGACGGAACGACTGGCGCGGGCGCGCGAGGTCAACCCCGACCCGATCCACCGCGACGTCGACCGCTACCGCGAAGCCGCCGAGTCGGCCGAGGGCTGACCTACAGCCGCCCGACCAGCTCCTCGCCCATGACATCGACCATATCCAGGTCCCAGGGGAGGAAGTCCTGGAGCATGATCCGCTCGATGCCGGCCTCGGCGAAGCGCTCGATCTGGGCGCGGGCCTGGTCGGGCGTTCCGTAGACCCAGCGCAGTCGCCGTTCTTCGAGCCACGCCTCGCCGGTCTCGGCATCTGCCCCGAACGCCTTGATCAGGGTCCGCTCTCGTTCCTCGACCTCATCCTGGGTCCGCCCGACGAGCACGCCGGCCATCGTCGACCGGGCGAGCGTGACCGGATCGCGGCCGATCGCTCGACACGCCGCATCGAGCTTCGCGCGAACCTCCGCGGCGCGCGCGGGCGACGCCGAACTGAGGTTGTACTCGTCGGCCCAGCGAGCCGCGAGCCGGTACGACCGGGGCGACCCGCCGCTCCCGACGATGATCCGCGGCCGCTGGCTGCCAACCGGGGTCCTGGGTCGCCCTTCGGCCTCCCCCGGGCGCGGCCGGAATAGTGCGTCCCGCAACCGGATGCCGGACAGCCCGTCGAACGACCAGCCATCGGGCTCGCCCCACAGCCCGTGCAGGATCGCGAGCTGGTCCTCGAGCAGGTCGGCGCGCTGTTCGATCGGCGGGAACGCGAGCCCGAGCTGCTGGTGCTCCTCGTCGTTCCAGCCGGCGCCCACGCCGACCTCGACCCGACCGCCGCTCATCTCGTCGACGGTCGTCACGACCTTTGCGAAGACGCCGGGGTGGCGGAACGTCACCGGCGAGACCAGGGCGCCGAGGGTGATCCGCTCGGTCTCCCGCGCAAGCCCCGCGAGCACGGACCATGCATCCGTGGTCGGCCGGCCGGCCTCGCCCGGGAAGCTCGCGAAATGGTCGGCCCGGAAGAACGCGTCGAAGCCGTTCGCCTCGGCGCGTGTGGCCGACGCGAGCTGGTCGGCGTAGCTCATCCCCTGCTGCGGCTCGAGCATCAGCGCGTATCGCATCGAACACTCCTGCACTCGCTGTCAATCATTCCGCTTGACTCGATATTCCATTCGACTACAATAATTCACGTGACGCGAACAATCGCTCCCGATACGACTGCGCCGGCCGCGACGCCTGCGCCGCCGCCCGACCCCTACGCCGCCATCATCGCCGACTTCCAGGCCTCGATGACGATGCTCAAGTGCGCCGCGAGCGAGCGCGTGCTCCGGCTGGGCATCAGCATGGCCCAGCTCCACATCCTGTACACGCTCAAGCGAAACGGCGAGATGCCGATGAGTCGTCTGGCCGAAGTGCTGAACGTCTCGCTTTCGAACGCGACGGGTCTGATCGACCGGATCGAGGAGCGCGGGTTCGTCGAGCGCACCGGGGTCCCGGAAGACCGCCGGATCGTCCTCATCCGCGTCACGGATGCCGGCGAGCGGATGCTCGGCGAGATCGACGCCTTGAGTGACGAGCTCCTGCGCTCGGTCCTCGGGCACCTCGATCGGTCCAAGCTCGCGGGCGTCCGCCAGGCCGTGGCCTCGCTGCGGGACGCGCTCACCATCGCGACTGGCAGCGACCAGCCGGATCGCCACAGCGGCTCCATCTCATCTCCACGATCTTCGTCGACCCTCCGGGGTGTCGAACACATGCAGGACCCGCACCCCGCACAGAAGGACTGACAATGGAAGCAATCCCCGAAATCGACGGGCGAACACCCTCGCTGGCCGAGGACCCCGCCCTCGGCCTAAGTCAACGCGCGAAGATGGAGATCCTCTTCGCCGTCATGCTGGGGCTGTTCCTCGGCGCGCTCGATCAGACGATCGTGGGTCCGGCCCTGCCGACGATCGCGACGGATCTGGCGGGCAATGACCTGTACGTCTGGTCCATCACCATCTACTTGCTGACCAGCACCGTCAGCGTGCCCTTCTGGGGCAAGTTGTCGGACCTGTACGGTCGCAAGCCGATCTTCATGATCGGCATCGTGATCTTCCTCATCGGCTCGGCGTTGTCCGGGCTCAGTCAGAACATGGGGATGCTGATCCTCTTCCGGGGTATCCAGGGCATCGGCGCCGGGTCCCTGTTCCCGGTTGCACTCGCCATCATCGGCGACATGTTCACCCCAGCCGAACGCGGCAAGTACCAGGGCCTTTTCGGTGCGGTCTTCGGGATCGCGTTCGTCGTCGGGCCGCTCGTCGGCGGCTTCCTGACCGAGCAGGTCAGCTGGCACTGGATCTTCTACGTCAACATCCCGATCGGCCTGGCCGCGCTCTTCGTGATCTCGCAACTCCTGCCGAACGTGAAGAACGCGCAGGCGAGCCGCAACTTCGACGTCCTCGGCGGTGCGATCTTCACGGTGGCGATCAGCATCCTGCTCGTGGGTCTCACCAACAAGCAGTTCGGCGAATGGACCGATCCGACCGTCGGCGGGTTCATCCTGGCCGGCCTCCTCGGGACCCTGCTCTTCATCTGGGCAGAATCGCGCGCCAAGGAGCCGATCATCCCGCTCGGCCTGTTCCGCAACCGGACGTATTCGAGCTCGATGGTCTCGACGTTCTTCGCGAGCTTCGCCTTCTTCGGGGCGATCATCTTCCTGCCGCGCTGGTTCCAGTTCGTCCACGGCTTCACGCCGACAGACTCGGGCCTGGCGGCCCTGCCGCTGATGGTCGGCCTGATCTTCAGCTCGATCGTGTCGGGGCTCATCGTGTCGAGGACCGGCCGCTACAAGTGGCTGCTCGTCGGCGCCATCGCCGTGATGGGCGTCGCGACGGCGCTCATGACCCAGCTCACCGCCGACACGCCGCTCGCGATCGTCTGGTTCTGGATGTTCCTGGCCGGACTCGGGGTCGGACCGACGTTCTCGGTCTTCACGATCGTGGTCCAGAACGCCGTCCCGTTCCAGCAGCTCGGCGTGGCGACCTCGAATCTAACGTTCTTCCGCCAGATCGGCGGGTCAGTGGCCCTGGCGATCGTCGGAACGATCTTCGGCTCGACGTTCCTGGAGCAGGTGGGTCCGCAACTCAGCGTGGCCGGAGTCCCGGCTCAGATCGTTGCCGGGTTCGGCCAGGCCACGGCCAGCGGAACCATCGACTTCAACCAGCTGACCGGCACCGGTGATCTCGGGGCGGCCATCCTGGCCGGTATTCCGGAAGCGTTCCGGGGAGTCGTCGAGCCCTTCATCGGCAACATCGTGGCCGGGATCCATCAAGCCTTCAGCTTGGCCGTCGCCCAGACGTTCTGGATCGGCGTGGCGGCGACGATCGTCGCCGCAGTGGCCGCCGCGATGATGCGCGAGCTCGCGCTTCGCACATCCAATTCGCCGGCACCTGAGGCTCGGGCTCGGCTGACGAGCGCGCCGGCGGCCGACTAAGGGCTCGCCGAACCGCTTCAGCCCAATCTCAACGGCGGTGCGCCTCCTCCGCGCCGCTTCTCACGCCCCCGGTGGTTTTGCCACCGGGGGCGTTCCTCGTCCGCGGGCTAGGATTCGACCGATGCCACCCATCCCCGCCACGTTCCCGCCCCGGCTCCAGGCGGTCGGCACCTCCGACGCACCCTTTCAGTCGATGGTCGACCTGGCCGAGCTTCCGGAGGGCGCCATGCGCCGCGTGACGGTCGGCGAGCTCGACGTGCTGCTAGTGCACACGGGCCGGGGCATCTTCGCGACGGACGATCGCTGCCCCCATATGGCCGCCCCGCTGTCGATCGGGGATCTCGACGACTGCATCGTGGCCTGCCCGCTCCACGAGGGCCGGTTCGACCTCGTGAGCGGCGACACGGCCCAGATGCCGACGACCGGTGGCCTCGACGCGGACGGGGTCTACCACCCGACCTGGTCGCCCGCTGGCAGAGACCCGAAGATCGACCCGCCCGGCAAGAAGGCCGAGGCCCGCCGGTTCACGCGCGTCCGCCGGCTGCGGTACTACCCGGTGCGGGTGGTCGATGGGGTCATCGAGGTGGCGCTGCCGGTCTGACCGGGGAGACCTGCCGGGGCGCGTCTCAGCTCTCCCCCGGCTCCGCCTTTTTTGAGGGCCGGCCGACGTCTTTCTTCGAGATCGGCTTCGTCTTGGGCTCGACAGCCGCGGCCGCGGCACGGTGCCTGTCCTGGTACGCCCCGATGATCGTCACCGCCTCCTCGGGATCGTCGGTGAGGCGGAGCAAGTCGACGTCCTCCGGGTTGATCGCCGCCTCGGCGAGCAGCGAGCCCCGGATCCACTCGATCATCCCGGTCCAGTAGTCGGTGCCCATCAGGATCACCGGGAAGTCCTGGACCTTGTGGGTCTGGATCAGCGTGAGCGCCTCGAACAGCTCGTCGAGCGTCCCGTAGCCCCCGGGGAAGATCACGAACGCATCGGCGTACTTCACGAACATGACCTTGCGCGCGAAGAAGTAGCGGAACTCGACGCCGAGATCGACGTACGGGTTGAGGCCCTGCTCCAACGGCAGCTCGATGTTGCAGCCGATCGACAGGCCACCGCCGTCCTGGCAGCCTCGATTGGCGGCCGCCATGATCCCGGGACCGCCGCCTGTGATGACCGCGTAGCCGGCCTCGGCGAGCCGTCGACCGAGCTGGCGCGCCTGCCGGTAATAGCGGTGGTTCGATTTCGTCCGGGCAGATCCGAACACGCTCACCGCCGGCCCGACCGATGCCAGCGCATCGAACCCCTCGACGAACTCGGACAGGATCCGCAGGGATCTCCACGGATCGGAGTCGAGGAAGTCAGGCCGCTCCGTCGGTCTTCGGAGGAGCGCCTCGTCCTCGGTCCGCGCCATGCCGCGGCCGGCGAGCTGCGCCGCCTCGGGGCGGATCGTCAACCGGCCGCTCCGGCGACGATCTTGTTTGTCGGTCACGATGGGAAGGATGCCACCCGACGACGTTCAGGAATGGCCCCGATGCGCAGCCGACTGATCGCAGGAATCTTGCTCGCGCTCGTCGGCGCCGTGTGGGTCGGCCAGGGTCTTGGGTTCCTGCGCGGCTCGAGCTTCATGGTCGACGATCTGCGCTGGGCCCTTGCCGGCATCGGCGCCGCCCTGGTCGGGGTCGTCCTCGCACTCAGCGCCTGGCGGCCGGGCCGCCCGACGCCCTGAGCCACCCGGCCCAGACGTCCTCGGCTCGGCCGGCTGTCACCTCGTTGGCGTGCCGGACGAGCGGCAGGCGGAGGAGGCGGACGTCGGCGAGAAGGCGCTCGATGATGACGGTGTCGTCCATGGACAGACTAGGCCAGGCCGCCGTCCCGATAGGTTTTGGAGGTTTCGTCGAGCAGCGCGGTCGCACCCAGTCGCTCGACGAAGCGGCGCAGCTCGGCAGGTGCGATCCGGCGCTTGCGCAGGTCGACGAAGGACACGACGATGCGCCGCTCGCGGAAGAATCTCTGCGCGGCGCGCGTGGCAGGATCATTGTCGAGCCCGAAGACCTGGATGTCGGGCATCTTCCTGGTCGGCGTACGACCGAGAGGCGCTGGCATGTCGGCGAGCGTATCGCAGCCCCTCGACCGGGTACCATCGACCGACCACAGGAGGTGCTCGCGTGACGGTCTGGTTCACGGTCCAGCTCGCCGATCAGCCGGGCTCGCTCGCGCGCGTCGCGGCGGCGCTCGCGGAGCGCAACGTGAACATCACCGGCATCGTGGGCGTCGCCGAAGACACGGATGGCGCGCTGATGCTGACGACGTCCGACGCCGCGGCGACCCGATCCGCGTTCGAAAGCCTGAGCCTGGCGTTCGAGGAGCACGATCCTGGCGGGGACGTCCAGCCCGAGTCGATGACCGTGGGCGATCTGCGACCCGGGGCGGCCGGGCGCGGCTCGCTCGGCTGACCCGCGATCGCCGCGCGATGCCCCGACGCCAGGTCGCGCAGACCGCCGCGATCCGGTTCGACATCGTCGATGGACCCGATTCGACCACCACGGTCGCGCGTGCGGTGGCCGCCATCGGCGGGCGCGTCCGGACCCTGGCGACGGTCCGCCCCATCGACGCCGACCCCCCGCAGGTCGAGATCGAGCTCGAGGTCGAAGGCGTTACCGAGGATGCGCTGGTCGCGGCGTTCGAAGGCCTGCCCGAGATCCGCGCGATCCACCGCACGCGTGCGCTCGGGACGGTCTTCGGCAAGCGGATAATCGTGGTCGGCGGCGGCGCCCAGGTCGCCCAGGTCGCGCTCGGCGCCGTGAGCGAGGCGGATCGCCACAACCTGCGCGGTGAGCGCATCTCGGTCGACACGATCCCGCTCGTCGGTGAGGCGGACATCGCGGCCGCAGTCCGGGCCGTCGCGGACCTGCCCCGGGCCCGACTGCTCGTCCTGGCCGGCTCGATCATGGGCGGCGACATCAGCGCCGCCGCCGAGGAACTTCGCGCGGTGGGCATCCCGATCATCGCGCTGAACATGGTCGGCTCGATCACGGATCACGTGGACCTCGTCGTGTCCGATCCGGTCCAGGCGGGGACCATGGCGGTCATGGCGGTCGCCGAAACCGCGACGTTCGACCTCGAACGCCAGCGCGGCCGGCGGTACTGAGGGCCGGGATGCGTATCGCGACCTGGAACGTCAACTCGCTGAAGGCCCGCCAGGAGGCCATCGACAAGTGGCTGAAGCGTGCCGAGCCCGACATCCTGCTGATGCAGGAGACCAAGCTGTCCGACGAGGACGCCCCATCGATGCAGTTCCAGATGGCCGGCTACGAGCTATTGCATCACGGCGAGGGTCGCTGGAACGGGGTCGCGATCGCGGCACGCGAGGGACTGGGTGTCGAGGACGTCGTCACCAACTTCGGCGACGGGCCGGTTCGCGACAGCGGGGCCGGCGCCGCGAACCTCCAGGAGGAGGACTTCAACCCGCTCGACGAGGCGCGGATGCTGTCCGCGGTCATCGACGGCGTCCGATTCGTCGCTCTGTACGCACCGAATGGGCGTGTCGTGGGCAGCCCGTTCTACGAGGGCAAGCTGAAGTGGTTCGAGCGGGTCCGTCGATGGCTGGACGAGACGCGATCGCCGGATGAGGCACTCGTTCTCGCCGGCGACTACAACGTCACCCCGGCCGACGAGGACGTGTGGGATCCCGTCAAGGCGCATGGCGGGACGCACGTCTCCGAGCCGGAACGCGAGGCGCTCGCACGGCTGCGGGAATGGGGGCTGTCGGATGCGTATCGGCTCAAGGAAGAGCGCGGCGGCCGCTTCAGCTGGTGGGACTACCGGGCGGGGATGTTCCATCGGAACGAGGGGATGCGCATCGATCTGCTGTACGTGACGGAGGCGGTGGCGAAGCGGGTCGTCTGGGCGGAGATCGACCGGGAGGCGCGCAAGGGGCCGCCGGTCCCGTCGGACCACGCACCGGTCGTCGTCGACCTCGACACGGAGGGCAAACCGTTCAAAGCCGGTTGGGACGAAGCCCTGGCACGGATCTACGCTCGGACCAAGCCCGGTGCCCGGAAGAGCCCGGCCCAGGTCCGGTACGAGGAAGAGCGCCGCGCCCGCTGAAGCCGCGGCCACCGCCCCGTTGCGGTGGCCGAAACGGCGTGCGCCGGGTCCCACGGCACGAACGTAGGCTCGCCCCCGGATGACGGTCCCCAGCGACGCCTCGGCGGAGATTTGCCTGATCGGCCTGGAGAAGCGCTTCGGCGAGATCCGGGCGGTCGATGGCGTGACGCTCGACATCGGGACGGCGGAGTTCTTCTCGCTCCTCGGACCGTCGGGCTGCGGCAAGACGACGACCCTGCGGATGATCGGCGGCTTCGAGCGGCCGACCGCCGGCCGGATCCTCCTGAGGGGCCGCGACGTCACCGACGACCCGCCCGACAAGCGCCCCGTCAACATGGTCTTCCAGCAATACGCCCTGTTCCCGCACCTCGACGTCGCCGGCAACATCGGCTTCGGGCTGCGTCGCCGGAACGTGGCACGGACCGAAATCGCGCGACGCGTCGGTGAGGCGCTCGAGCTCGTGCGGCTTCCGGGCTACGACCGCCGCAAGCCATCTGCCCTGTCCGGCGGTCAGCAGCAACGCGTGGCCCTCGCCCGCGCGTTGGTGAACAGGCCGAACGTCCTCCTGCTCGACGAACCGCTCGGGGCGCTCGACCTGAAGCTCCGTCGCCAGCTGCAGGTCGAGCTCAAGCGGATCCAGTCCGAGGTCGGCATCACGTTCGTGTACGTGACGCACGACCAGGAGGAGGCGCTCACGATGAGCGATCGGATCGCGGTCATGCACGCCGGTCGCGTCGAGCAGCTCGGGACGCCGGAGGAGCTGTACGAGCGGCCCGCGACGCGCTTCGTCGCCGACTTCATCGGGACGACGAACCTCCTGTCCGGATCGATCGAATCGGCCGACGGGGGAACCGCGGTCGTCCGCCTCGAAGGCGGCGATCTGTGCGTCGTGGCCGGCCCGGACCTGCGAGCCGGCCGGACCGTCGAGCTTTCGATCCGGCCCGAATTGATCGTCCTGCGGCCGTCCAACGGGACGGCCCACGACAGCCCGGAACCGCTGCGGGCCCAGATCGAGCAGGTCGCCTACCTCGGGGGAACAGTCCAGTACCGGGTCCGTACGCGCGGCGGCCTGGCCATCACCGTGCTCGCGCCGAAGACCGGGGAGCGGCACCCCGTCGGAAGCGACGTCGACATCGTCTGGCCGCCGGCCGAGGCGCTCGTCCTCGACCCGGCGCCCGCCGAGGAGGAGGTCACGACATGAACGAACGGTACGATGGATCGAGCATCGACCTCGAGAAGGCGCTTGTCCGCTACATGGTCGAGCGGCGCGTCACCCGCAGGGAGCTCCTCGAGCGCATCGCGCTCGTGGGCGGCGCTGCGGCTCTCGGTCCGGTCATCGCCGCCTGCACGTCGAGTGGCACGGCGAGCCCATCCCCATCGGCCGCCGCGGCTTCGCCGTCGTCGGCGGCTCCGTCGGCATCCGCGGCACCGACCCCGGTGCCGTCGCCTGAGGCGGAGCTGAACATCCTCAACTGGGTCGACTACCTCGCGGATGAGGTGATCGCCTCGTTCGAGGACCAGCACAACGTCAAGGTCACCCAGAGCTTCTTTTCGAACACCGACGAGATGTACGCCAAGCTCGGGGCGGACGGCGGCGACTACGACATCAGCTTCCCGATCTCGGTCGACGTCCCGAAGATGATCGAGGCCGGCACCATCGCCAAGCTCGATCCGTCGTTCCTCACGAACATCGGCAACCTCGGCGCGGAATGGGCCGACCCCGGCTACGACCCGGGCAACCAGTACACCGTTCCCTACATGTGGTGGACGACCGGCGTCGGCTACGACCCGGCGCGCATCAAGGAGGAGCCGACGAGCTCGAAGGCGCTCTGGGATGAGCGCTGGAGCCAGCACATCTCGATGCTCGACGACTGGCAGGAGGTCTTCGGGCTGACGCTGATCCAGCTCGGGCATTCCGCGAACACGCAGGACCCGGCCCATCTCGATGCGGCGCTGGCGCTCCTGAAGCAGCAGAAGCCGCTGGTCCGCACGTACTCGACCGACACGATCGCGACGATGACCTCGGGCGACGTCTGGATCGGCCACATCTGGGGTGCGGACCGCTTCGCCATCCAGGAAGCGATCCCGGATTTCGCCTACTACATCCCCGAAGAAGGCGGCGTGAAGGGTTCCGACACCGTCGCCACGTTCACGGGTTCCCCACATCCGATCGCGGCGCAGATGTTCATCAACCACTTGCTCGACGCCAACAACAGCGCCCTCAACACCAACCTCATCTACTACATGGGCCCCAATGCGGCCGCCAAGGAGTTCATCGATCCGGCGATCCTGAGCGACCCGACGATCAACCCCGACCAGGAGATCGTCGACAAGCTCGAGGAGCTGCTCAGCCTGAGCGGATCCGTCCGTGACGAGTACCTGTCGCGCTGGCAGGAGCTGCGAGGCTGACCGGACGCACGGGTGGGGCGGCCGCGACCGCCGAGGTGACCGCCGCCGCACCCGATCGATTGGCGCGCCTGCGCGCCGCCTGGCTCGTCCTGCCCGGCGTGGGCTGGCTGATCGCGTTCTTCATCGTCCCCCTGGCGATCATCTTCGTGGTCAGTCTCGGCTCGCGCGACGCGCTCGATCGGATCACGCTCGAGCGACTGTCGTTCGACAACTACCTCCGCGCGTTCGATCCGGTCTTCCTGCCGACATTCCTCAACTCGCTGCGGTACGCGGCCATCACGACGATCCTGTCGCTCGCCATCGGCTATCCGGTGGCGTACTGGATCAGCCGCTACGGCGGGCGGCACAAGGTGCTGCTGCTCATCCTCGTGATGCTCCCCTTCTGGACGAGCTACCTGATCCGGACCTACTCATGGATCATCCTGCTGCGCGACAACGGCGTCGTGAACTCGGTGCTCCAGGCCGTCGGGCTGACCCAGGAGCCCATCATCCTGATGAACACCGACATCTCCGTGATCCTGGGCATGACGTACGGCTTCCTGCCGTTCGCGATCCTGCCGCTGTTCGTGTCGATCGACCGGCTCGATCCCGACCTCGTCGGGGCCGCGCGCGACCTGTACGCGTCGGGTCGGAGCGCGTTCCGCCACGTGACGCTGCCCCTGACGATGCCCGGGATCATCGCCGCAGGGCTCCTGACGTTCATCCCGGCGCTCGGCGACTTCGTCACGCCCGACCTGCTCGGCGGGCCACAGACGACGACGATCGCCAAGAACATCCAGGTGCTGTTCCTCGCGGGGCGCGACTGGCCATATGGCGCGGCGCTCGGGTTCGTGCTGATGATCGTGACGCTCGCGGGCACGCTGATCGCGTTGCGGACGCTGCGGCGGGAGGTCATCGGTGGCGAGTGACGCCCATCCGGAGGCAGGACCGCCATGATCCGCGAGCGCAACCGCTGGTTGTCGGTTTACGCGATCGTGGTGTACGCGTTCCTGTTCGCGCCGATCCTCGTCCTGATCATCTACTCGTTCAACCGCGCGCGACGAGGTCTGGTGTGGCAGGGGTTCACGCTCGACTGGTACCCGAAGCTGCTCGCGAACGACGAGCTTCTCGATGCGCTCATCGTCACTCTCCAGGTGGCAGCGGTCGCCGTCCTGGTGTCGACCATCCTGGGTGCACTTCTCGGTCTCGGGCTCGCGCGGTTGCGGTTCCGCGGCCGTGGCGCGACCGAGACGCTCCTCCTCGTCCCGATGATCACGCCCGAGATCGTCATGGGCCTGTCGCTGCTGCTGTTCTTCGTCCAGCTGTTCGACGCCCATGGTTCGATCGCCCAGCTATGGGTGGCCCACATCACGTTCTGCGTGTCGTACGTGGCGGTGGTCGTGCGCGCGCGTGCGGCGAACATGGACCCGCATCTGGAAGAGGCCGCGCGCGACCTCGGGGCGTCGGCCTGGGGCGCGTTCCGCTTCGTGACGCTGCCGCTCATCGCACCGGCGGTGCTGGCCGGGGCGCTGCTGGCCTTCTCGCTGAGCTTCGACGACTACGTCGTCTCGACGTTCAACTCCGGGGTCGGAAGCTCCACGCTGCCGCTCTACATCTACGGCCGCATCAAGTTCGGGGTGACCCCCGAGATCAACGCCATCTCGACGGTCGTCGTGGCGCTCACCGCGATCGCGATCCTCATCGCCTGGCGAGCCGGCGCGTTCAGCCCCGCGACCCAGCGGCGCGTCGCGGACGAGGGGTAGGCGACCTGCTCGACCGGCTAGACCACGCTGGTCAGCCCCGGGTCGCCGCCTTGGATCTCGCCGCAGACCGGGACGAGGCGTCCGGTGTCGCGCGCGGCAGGCGAACGCCCGCGATGTCCCCTTCGAACACGTCCCCGTCCTTCGGTGTCGGGACGTCGTAGCGCTGCCGGACCGTTCGCAGCGAATTCGTGCCGTCGTTCGCATAGCGGTCGACCGCCATCAGGTCGAAGGCGTGGACGCTCGGCTCCTGGTTCGAGTAGCGTCCCGCCGTCCAGCTCTGCGACTTCGTGCCGCGCTGCTGGAGCTCGCAGACATGCCAGTCCTGGCGGTTGGTCAGGTCCCAGAACGCGATCGCATCGGACGGGTCGAAATCGGGCGCCGCGATCGTCTCGGGCTCGAACATCCACTGACACGTGATCCGCGTGTGTGCTGGTCCGGCCGGCTGCAGCCGATGGACGAGCAGGTAGTCGGGGTGGATCGACAGGAATGTCATCGGCCAGATGAGGTAGTAGTAGATCCGCCGTTCGTCGACCGGCGTGATCCCCGGGATGGCCGGACGGCCGCGTCGATGGCCGCCGTCGATCGCCATCGTCTCGGCGTCGTCGACGAGCTCCATCCAGCCACCCTGCCACGGGCCCGTCGGCGCGAAATCGCCGCCGATGTCGTACGGCGTCAGCTTGTTGAGCTGGGGGTGGATACCCGGGCAGTGGTAGCACTCGCTGTAGTTCTCGGCGACGAACTTCCAGTTCGTCTCGACCTCGTACGTTACGGTGTGGGCGACGCGCAGGCTCCCGAAGTCGAACCGCGCGAGGTGCGGCGGCAGGTCGCCGAGCCATTCGACGAGCGGCGGCGCCTCCGGGGAGAGGCACACGAAGACGAAGCCCTGCCAGGTCTCCATCCGGACCCCGATCAGCCCGAAGTCCTTGCGGTCGAAGTCGTCGAGGTCGTCGGTGTGCTTTGCACGGATCAGCGACCCATCGAGGTCGTAGATCCAGGCGTGGTACGGGCACTGGAACCGGACGGCCGGCCCGCATTGCTCCTCGACGACCGCCGTGCCGCGGTGGCGGCAGACGTTGTAGAACGCTCGGAGCTGGCCGTCGCGGCTGCGTGCGATCAGCAGTGGCTCGTCATCGAGCGTCGCCAGGAAGTAGGTCCCCGGAGCGGGCGCGTCCTCCTCCCGCCCGACGACCATCCAGTCGCGCCGGAACCATTCGCGCCGCTCGAACTCGTGGATCGCCGGATCGTGATACGCCCGGCCCGGCAGCAGGGACGCGGCGCGGTACGGCTTGCGGACGGCGGCGATCTCCTCCGCGGTGAGGGGTCCTGTCGTGGTCATGACTTGGGCACGTCCTTCTTCGGGTCGAGGAACGGGATGGTGGCGGTTCGGGCGGGCCAGCGTCCACCATCCGGGGCTTCGATCTCGAGCGGCGTCCCGGCGCCGGCCAGGCCGATCGGCATCCATACGTAGCCGATGTTCCGCTCCAGGCGCGGCGACCAGATGAGGTCGGTCACGGTGCCGACCGGTTCGCCGTCGTGGAACGCACGGCACTTGCGGGACAGCTCGAACGGCAGGGCCTCACCGTCCATCTCGATGCCGACGAGCTTGCGGTCGACACCGGTCCGCCGGATGTCCTCCAGCGCCGCCTTGCCGATGTAGTCGGCCTCCTGCTCCTCGACCAGCCGCTCCAGGCCCATGACGTGGAACGGGGTGTCCGCGATCGTGATGTCCGACCCGTAGTTGAAGATGCCGGCCTCGATCCGGCGTGCCTCGCACGGCGCGATCGGCCGGATGCCGTGCGGTCGCCCGGCCTCCATGATCCGGTCCCACAGCTCGCCACCGCGCGACGGGTCGCGCAGGTAGATCTCGTAGCCGATCTCGCCGGTCCAGCCGGTCCGCGAGATGACGACCGGGATGCCATCGAGGTCGGTGGTGAGCGTCCAGTAGTACTTGATGTCGAGCACCTGCGGCCCGAAGAGCGCGACCAGCGTGTCCTTCGACTTGGGGCCCTGGACCTGGACCGGGTAGACCTCGGGCTCGCGGACCGTGACGTCCATGCCGCTGTGGATCGCGACCCCGCGGGCCCACAGCCCGGCATCGGAGTCGGCCAGCGCCAGCCACCAGCGGTCGGCCTCGACCCGAAGGAGGACCGGGTCGTTGACGATGCCGCCGTCCTCGGCCGTGATGAGCACGTACTTGCCCTGCCCGACCTCGCACGTGGTCAGGTCGCGGCAGGTCAGGGTGTTGACGAATGCCGAGGCGTCGGGACCCGTGATCTCGACGATCCGCTCGACCGACACGTCCCACAGCGTGACGTCGTTGAGCAGCGCCCAGTACTCCTCGACCGGGTCGGCGTAGTAGCCCGGCAGGTACATGTGGTTGTAGATGTCGTAAGCGCTGCAGCCCGCCTCGAGCGTCTTCTCGAAGAACGGCGAGCGCCGGTACCACGGCCCGAAATAGAGGGTCGACGACTCGGTCGTCGCGGGTGTCGCGAGCGGCATGGCCATGGACGGCGGACCTCCGGCGCGGGTGGGCGAACCGGTCCCGATCGTGCAGCCTGGGGATCCTATTGCCTGTCGTGTTCCATCAGACGGCCCGGCTGGTGCAGCACGTGCAACCGGGTGCTTCGGGGCCGTCGGGACGCCCGTCGCCAGACGTGGCGATGCCCGGCTGGGATATCCCAACCGGGCATCTGTTCGGCCGATCTCCCCCCAGGATGAGGCCAAGTCGAACAGTACCCGGTACTTCAGTCCTAATCAAGGGGTAGGACATTACAACTGGTGCAAAATCGCACCGAAACGACGATCTTCCCCGGTCCGGCGTGCCTCCGCGGGCGCCCGGCTAGGTCAGGGCGACCGTCTCGTGCCAGTGCGGGATGTGTGTCTCGAAACCGAGCGCCCGGACCTTGGGCTCCAGCGCGAGCTGTGCGTCCGGGTCGCCATGAACCAGGAAGATGCGCCGTGGGTAGCCGGCCTGGCCGGGCTCCTTCCCGTCGCGGAACCGGCCGATCCAATCGAGCAGCTCGCTCTCGTCCGCGTGGGCCGAGAAGCCGGCTATGGAGCGGACCTTGCACCGGACCTCACGCTGTTGGCCATCGATGCGAACGGTGCGCACGCCGGCCTGGAGGTGTGCCCCGAGCGTCCCCTCGCCCTGGTAGCCGACGAACAGGATCGTGGCGTTCGGGTCGTCGACCAGGTTCCGGAGGTGGCCCACCACACGACCGCCGGTGAGCATCCCGTTCGAGGCGACGATCATGTACGGCCGTTGGGCGTACTTGATCGCCTGGGACTCCTTCGGGCTCCTCGTGAGGATCTGCCCCGGGTAGTCGAGCGGCGTCTCTCCCTCACGCAGCAGCCGCGCGGTCTCCTCGTCGTAGTACTCGGGGTAGCGGCGGTAGACGTCCGACGCTTTGGAGGCCATGGGTGAGTCGAGGTAGAGGGGCAACAGCGGGATCTCACCGCTGTCGATCAGCCGGTCGAGCTCCCACACGACCTCTTGCGTCCGACCGATCGCGAACGACGGCACGAGCAGCACCCCGTCGGACTCCGCCACCAGGCGGACGGTCTCGGCGAGGATCCTGATCGCTTCCTCGTGGGGTTCGTGTTCGCGGCCACCGTACGTGGACTCGACCAAGACGTAGTCCGCGGCGGTGAGGTAGGTCGGGTCGCGGATGATCGGCGTGCCCGGCCGGCCGAGGTCCCCCGAGCACACGATGACCCGTTCCTCGCCGCCCTCCTCGACACGGAGCCGGATGATCGCCGAACCCAGGATGTGGCCCGCATCGAGGAACGTCGCCCAGACCCCCGGGGCGACCTCCCGCTCCTCTTCGTAGTCGATCGGCCGGAAATGCTCGATCGTCCGCTCAGCGTCCTTGACCGTGTACAGCGGCAGGTCGAGGTCGACGTCGATCGCGGGCGGTTGCCCGCGCAGCTCGGCCTCGGGATCGGACGGCCAGGCGTGGGGCGGTTCCGGCTCGACGCTGGTCTGGACGTGCTCACCGGTGTCCTGCGCGAACAGCGCCTCTGCGGGGATCGCCCTCGCGGTGGTCGGGGAGGTCGCCGCGGCAGCCGCGGCAGCCGCGACCGCCGCGGCCGGTTCGACCCCGTCCGGCGGTTCGTGCGCCGTCTCGACGGCGGCCGCCTCGGAGCCGCCAGCAGCCGCGAGGTCGACCGCCGCCTGGTAGGCCTCCGCCTCGCCTCGGTCGTCGGCCTCGACGAGATCCGGATGGCGCTTCTCCCAGCGCGCCTCGCGCTTGGCGAACTCCTCGTGCAGGTGCCCGGAGTCGAGCAGCACGAGCGTTGCCAACTCCACGGTTCCGGCTGTCGCGTGGATCGTCCCCTGGTAGCCGGCCTTCACGAGCAGCGGCAGGCGGCCGCAATGGTCGAGGTGCGCATGGGTGAGGACGACCGCGTCGAGCTCGCCCGCATCGAAACCGAACGGGATGCGATTGCGCACCGACTCATTCGGGCTGCCCTGGAACATCCCGCAATCGACCAAGACCTTGGCCCGATCGGTCGAGATGAGGAACTGGGATCCGGTGACGGTCGTGGCGCCACCGAGGAACTGGATCTGCATGGCCAGCATGGTGACAGGCCACGCGTCCCGCCGGACGTCGCGCCACGACGCCGCTCCGTCGCGCCCTCGTTACGTTACGAGGATGACGGCATCGACCGCGATCGCGACGAACAGCAGCGACAAGTAGCTGATCGAGTAGCGGTAGAGACGGATCGCGCCCTGGGTTGAAGCCTCCTCGGACGAACCCTGACGCCACAGGGCATATGCCTGCCAGATGAACACGGCCCCGAGCCCGACGGCGGCACCGAGGTAGATGAGCCCCATCCGGGCGACCGGCCACAGGACAAGCGAGATCGCGACCATCAGGAGCGTGTACAGGGCGATCTGGCGGGTCGTCTCGGGGATGCCTCGAACGACCGGGAGCATGGGCACGCCGGCCGCGGCGTAGTCCTTGCGGATGCGCAGCGACAACGCCCAGAAATGGGGCGGCGTCCAGTAGAAGACGAGCGCGAAGAGGATCAGGGCCGGGATCCCGACGTCGCCGGTCACGGCCGCCCAGCCGATCACCGGTGGGAGTGCCCCCGCAGCACCGCCGATGACGATGTTCTGCGGCGTCGATCGCTTGAGGAGCATCGTGTAGACGACGACATAGAAGGCGATCGCCAGGAGCGTCAGGAACGCGGCGAGCAGGTTGATGGTCCACGCCATCAGCACGAACGAGATGACCCCGAGGACGACCCCGAAGATCACCGCGTTCTCAGGCTCGACCTGGTGGGCCGGCAACGGCCGCCGTCGGGTGCGGGCCATGAGCGAGTCGATGTCGCGGTCGAGATAGCAGTTGATGGCGTTGGCACTCCCCGCCGCGAGGGTCCCGCCGATGAGCGTCCAGAACACCCGCCAGCCCCAATCCCCCCAGTCGATGCCGGGCACCCAGCGCGTCGCGAGCACCATCGCGGGGACCGTCGTGACGAGGAGCAGCTCGATGATCCGCGGCTTGGTCAGCGCGACGTAGGCACGGATCCGGTCGGTGGCCTTCCGCGGCGCCACATCCGCCTCGGGCTCGGGCTCGCCCAGGTCGACGGCTCGGATCGTGCGGGCGGCGTAGTAGCTCGTGACCGTGAGTCCCACGAGGGTCGCGAGGATCACCGCCCCGAGCGCCAGGTGCAGCGTCTGGGTCCACTCCGACAACCGGGTCAGGACCTGGAGCCCGCCGATGACGATCTGGATCGCGAACAGCACGGCCGCGCCGACGGCGAGCCGGACGATCGTGGGCTGCTCGCGTTGGGTCCGCCAGGCCCCGATCGCAAGGCCGACCACGATGGCAGCGACCACGGCCGCCACCCATCGATGCAGGACGTGGGCCGAGGTGAGCTCCGTCAATGCCGGGGCGAGGGAGCCGTTCATCAGTGGCCAGTCCGGGAAGACCAGCGCCGTGTCGGTCGCGGTGACATGGGACCCGAACAGCAGCAACGCGAACGTGGCGAGCGTCGTGAATGCCGCGAGCAGCGTGAACCGCTGGCTGCCGCCCCATCCCCCGACACGGGCCGGGAAACCGGCACGGACCGTGACGTACACCAGCAGGGCGACGAGCAGCATCGCAGCGGCCAGATGCGCCGTGACCGACTCCCCGCTGTTCCCGAGGCGGACCGTCTCGCGCCCGAGCCAGGCCTGGAAACCGACGAGGACCACGGCACCGATCGACGGCAACAGGAGCGACCCGCGGTCGCGGTGGTCGAGCCAGGCCACGACCGCCAGGGCGAGGATCTCGAAGCCGATGATCGCGGCGACGGTCCGATGGATCCACTCGATCCACGCCTTCGGATCGTCGAGTGGCGGAAGCAGCTGCCCATGGCAGAGCGGCCAGTCGGGACAGCCGAGCCCGGAATTGGTGGCGCGGACGATCACCCCGATGGTCACGAGCAGGATGGCCGTCCCGAGCGTGGTCGCGGCAAGCTTCTGGAAGCGGGTCACAGAGTCTCCTGGGGCGCTGGGACGGGGCGCACGGCGCATTCTAACGGAGGGTCGCCAGCGGCCATCTGGGCCTCGCTCGGCTACGCTTCAGCGATGACCCACGTGATCCGCGCGGCTTTGCTGTGTACCGCGCTCGCCCTGCTGGCCGCGTGCTCGCGACCGGGAACGACCTCGCCGTCGACCCCGGCATCGCCGAACGCGCCGGCCAGCATCGCCCCATCCGGTTCGGGCGCGACTGGCGACTGCCCCCTGACACCAGCTCCGCAGGGCACACCCGAGGGCTGGGACGTTGGCTCGCAACGGCCGTCGGTCTTTCCCCACGTCATCAACCCGGCCGGGACGATCACCTGTGGCCCGACCCGCCTGATGTTCTCGTTCCTCGACGATCGGAACGTGCCGGTCGCGTCGCCGGATCGCAGCGTCGCGGTCAGGGTCTTCGATCTGGGCGCCGATGCCGCGACACCCGTGGGCGAAGGCGACGCGACGTTCATCTGGGCGATCGAGCCGAGGGTCGGCGTGTACGTCGTCGACCTGGCCATGCCGACTGCCGGGACCTACGGCATCGAGTTCACGACCTCAGCCGGCGGCGGCTCACCCGAGGTGATCCGGTCCCTCTTCGACGTCCAGCCGTCTTCCGGTCTTGTCGCGGTCGGCGACAAGGCACCCGCCTCCGACACCCCGACCCTCGCCGACGTCGGCGGCGACCTATCGCAGCTCTCGACCGACCCGGATCCTATCCCGGCGTTCTACGAGACCTCGATCGCCGCGGCGCTCGCGGCCAAGGAGCCGTTCGTGGTGGCGTTCGCGACGCCGAAGTTCTGCGTGAGCCAGCAATGTGGACCGACACTGGATCGCCTGAAGCCCATCGCCGCCCGGCATCCCGGCGTGACCGTCATCAACGTCGAGCCGTATCAGTTGGAATTCACGGACGGGCAGCTCCAGCCGGTCCTCACCGACAACCAGCTCACTCCCGCCGACTCCACCACCGAGTGGGGCCTCCCGACCGAGCCGTGGGTGTTCGTGGTCGATCGAGAAGGGATCGTCACGGATTCGTTCATGCTGATCTTCAGCGAAGAGGAGCTCGAGGCGGCCCTCACCGCCGTCGAGTAACGGCGCCGGGCGGACGCGGGACCGCAGCCACCCTACGTCGGGGCGTCTTCGAGGAGGATCGCGAGGCGTTCGTCGCCGTCCATCCGCCACCACACGCGGATGGGTTCGGCCGTCGCCTGGTGCTCGGCGAGGTGGCCGGGAGCGAACTCCGTCGCGTTCGTCAGCGCACGAAGCTTGAACTCGACCAGCTCACCGCCGGCAAGGCGGAGCGTGAAGCCCCGGACATCGGCCAGGCCGACGCTATCGACCCCCACGACTACCCCGGTCATGTCGGTCGTCCCAGCCGGTCGGTCGGGATCGACGATGCCGGTCTCACTCAGCAAGATCGCAGCCACAGCTGTCAGGACGATGATCGCGGCAAACAGCGAGGCGAACAACACGCGCGTCCGGCGATCCACGGCTCAGGCGCCGGGCGGCGTCCCGATGGCGACGGTGCTGCCGATGGCCCCCGTGCTCCCGGGCGCATACAGCGGGGCCCCGCCCGCGCAGCGCGGGCAGGTGGCCGCACCTGGTTCGTACGTGGAGAGGTCGAGCTGCCAGAGCGAGCGCAGCGGGTACGTCCGTCCGGTCGTCGGTGAGGTCAGGGTCGCACGACCGCCGCTGCGGTCGACGAGCACGGCGCATTCGACGATCTCGCCACCGAGCGCTTCCACGGCGGGGATCACCGCGAGAAGCGAGCCGCCGGTCGTCAGGATGTCGTCGACGAGATAGACGCGCTCGCCGGGCTGGATCGTGAACCCGCGTCGGAATTCGCGGCGCGTGGCACCGTCGTCGGCGCGCACTTCCTCCGCGAAGATGCCGCGTGTCCCCAGCTGTCGAGCCGTCTCGAACGCGAGGATGACGCCGCCGGTCGTCGGGCCGGCCACGAGGTCGACGAGGGGCCTGCCGCCTTCGTCCCCGAGACCGCGGATCCGCGCGACCCAGAACCCACACAGCTCGCTGGTCGCGGCCGGATCGGACAGCACCGCGAACTTCTCCACGTACGCATCGCCGTGGCGACCGCTCTTGAGCAGGAAGTGGCCTTCGCGGAACGCCCCGGAGGCGCGGAACAGTTCCTCGGTCCGTGTCGCCACAGCGGACCGGACCGCCAGATCGACACCGGACTTGATCGTGGTCACGGGGGAAGTGTAGGCGCGCTGGCCCGGGGGACGGGTGTGCGGACTCAGGGCCGGTATTCGACACCCTTGGCCGACGGAGCGGCGGCGCGCTTCGGTAGGGCCGTCCCGACGAGATCACGATGTGAGGCCACTCCGACACGGCGGCACTCGGCGGCGAGCTCGTCGACGAGGCGGACCGGCAGCGTGGGGTCGGCGAAGATCGCTGTCCCGACCTGGATCGCGACCGCACCGACCGCCAGGAAATCGAGCACGTCCGCGAGCTCGGTGATTCCGCCGATCGCAACGACCGGGATGCGGACCGCCTGGGCCGCCTCGTAGACGACCCGAAGCGCGACCGGCTTGACCGCCGGCCCACTCAGCCCGCCGTAGATGTTGCCGAGCAGCGGCCTGTGCCGGTCGGGCGCAACGGCGATCCCGGATAGCGTGTTGATGGCGGTCAGCGCGTCCGCGCCGGCATCCTCGATGGCGTGCGCGATGGGGCGGATGTCGGCGACGTTCGGGGACAGCTTGACGAGCAGTGGCAGGTCGGTGGCGCGCCGGACCGCGGCGGTCACCTCGGCCGCGGCGTCCGGATCGATCGCGAACTGGAGCCCGTCGCGACCCACGTTCGGGCATGAGATGTTGAGCTCGATGCCGGCGATCCCGGGCACCCCCTCGAGTCGACGCGTCACCGCGACGTAATCGCCGACCGACTCACCCGCCACGTTGACGATCACCGGCACCTTCCAGCCGGCCCACGTCGCCGCGTACTTCTCGACGACCGCGTCGACGCCCGGGTTTTGGAGGCCGATCGAGTTGAGCATCCCACCGGGGGTCTCGGTCACGCGCGGCGTCGGGTTGCCGATGCGTGGCTTGAGCGTCGTCCCTTTGCAGCAGATCGCCCCGAGCCGGTCGATCTCGACGACGTCGCCGTACTCGACGCCGTAACCGAACGTCCCCGACGCGACCAGGATCGGGTTCCGGAGCACGAGCCCGCGGCCGAGGTCGACGGTCAGGTCGATGTCCGTCGCCGGCGGCCTCGACTCGCCGGCCGGCGCCGGTGGCGCGATGTCCGCGACCCGCGGCGTCGGCGTGGTCTGGACGATCGCCGGACGCACGCGGCGCACGGTCGGCGTCCGCTTGGCCCCGGCGGGCCGTCCGTTGCCGGTGACGACGCGACGCTTGGCCCTCACGACCAGGCACCCTCCCAGGCCAGCTCCTCGCTCGCGAAGACCGGCCCCTCTCGACAGACGCGCTGGGGCGTGCCGGTCACGCTCATCACGACGCAGCCGAGGCACGCCCCGACCGCACAGCCCATGTTCTGTTCCATCGAGACCTGGAGATACGCGTTCCGGCGCGCCGCGGGAGACCCCATGGCAGCCGTGCGGCCCGCGCCGCGCTTTCGGCCGAGCTTCGCGACGCCCAGTCGCTGCCGCCGGCCTTCGGCCTGCTTCGCGAGGGCCTTGAGCATCCCGGTCGGACCGCAGGCGAAGGCCTGGTCGGCCCAGCCTTCGTAGTCGGGCACGAGATCGGTGACGAACCCATGGTGGCCGAGCGAGCCGTCGTCGGTCGCGACCACGTACTCGACCTCGTCCGGCAACAGGTTCGACGGGTAGACCTCCCGGGCGCTCGACGCCCCGAAGAGCAGCGTCACCTGGCGACCGTCCCGGATCGCCTCATCCGCCAGCATCCGGACACCGGCCATCCCGAGGCCGCCGGCGATGAGCAGCAGATGGCGGCTGCGCGGATCGACCTCGAACGGGCGCCCGAGGGGACCCAGCAGGTCGATCGCGTCGCCGGGATGCAGCCGCGTGAACCACTCTGTGCCGCGGCCGATGACGCGGAAATGGATCGTGATGATGCCGGTGGCCGCGTCGGCCGTGTTGAGCGAGAAGGGACGGCGCAGGACGAGCCCGGAGAAGTCGCCCGTTCGAACGTGGACGAACTGGCCGGCGCGCGACCCGTTCGCGAGATCGGGTGCGTGATAGGCCTGCAGCCATTGACCCGGCAGGATCTCGCGGCTCTCGACAAGCTCCGCCGCGGCGAGCCGCATCGTCACGCGGTCGGGCGACCCTCCGTGCCCTCGTCGTCGGTTGCCTCGTCGCCTTCCTCGGCGACCTCGGTGTCGGCGGTCGCGGTCCCATCCTCCACCGCGTCCTCGGTGGCCTCCTCTGCCCCGGCGGGGGCCTCGGTCTCGACGTCGTCGATATCGGCGCCCGCGGCGGCACCGGCGAACTCGGGCGCGACCGACGGGTACGCATCCGCGAGCGCGTCGGCGAGGTCCCCGAAGACGTCGGTCGGGTCGTAGAACTCGACCAGCTCATCCGGTCCCGTCAGGGTCCGCCACGAGCCGTCGGCTTCCTCGGGCACGACCTCGGCGCGGAACTCCCCGGTCGAGGTGAGGATGAGGCGCTCGTCATCGTCGTCGACGATCACGAGATCGCCGATGAGGTTCGCGGCGGTCGCGGCGGCCGTCTCGAACTCGTCGAGCAGGCGTGCCTCGGTCCGCTGGCTGCGCTCCTGGTATTCGAGCGCCAGGTCGTACAACCGCCGGGCTGCCGCCTCGTCGTCCGCGAGCTCGACATCGGCCGGCTGGCCCGCCGCCCACGAGTCGGCGGCGGCGGCGTATGGGTCCTCGCCACCCAGGCTGACCGTCTCCTCGGGGCCGATGCCCGCGACCTCGAGCATCTCGTCGGTCGCTGTCGGTGACTCGGTGAGACCGGCGGCCTCCTTGGCGGCCTCGGTGAATGCGGCGTAGACGTCGGCCGGGTTGTACAGCTCGACCAGCTCCGAGGCCGATTCGATGACCTCGGTCTCGCTCACCCAATCGCCGCTCAGCTCGTCCAGGAAGCGCGTCCGGCTGCGGAACGTGCTGTCCGGGGCGATCGACAGGTAGTCGGGCTCCTCGTCGATCAGCGTCAGCCCGCCGTACGCGGCGATTCGTTCCTTGTGCCGATCGAGGAAGCGGCGCAGTTGATCCGTGGACTGCACGAGGAAGTCCGACCGCTCCAGGGCAGCGTCGGCCGCGATCTCGCCGAGCAGGTCGTTGCGGCCCGTATCCATGGTTCGCCTCCTGTCCGGTTCATCGCCTGGTGGCAGGACTTCGCGTCGGATTCCCAATGCTGCTCCTCGTTCGGGGTCTGGGTCAGGGATGGTATTCGAGGTCGGGTCCCATGCGCTCCCGCAGGAACATCGAATGATGGCGCTCGAAGATCCATTCGCCGGCTCGATGGCCGAGGGCGCGGGTCGCGTCATCCGCCTCGAGCTTGTCGAGGGTCGCGTAGTCGGGCAGGTCGAGAAGGATCACGTTGTCGAAGTCCCAGCCGTGCGCCACGTTGTACCAGCCGATGAACCGGATCCCGAAGCGCTCTTCGTAGTCCTTCAGCTGGCGCGGAAAGAGCGTCTTCATGAAGAACTTGAAGAACGGGTCGCGGCCGCGTCGGACGGAGAAATAGGTGGCGAGCACGGGCACGGTGGGCTGGCTCCTCCGGGGTCGGCTGATCGGCGCGTGTTCAAGGCTCGGGCTGGGTGGCCGCATTGTCGCACCTGGGGCGTCTCGCCCGGGGCCGAACGACCGCGGGCCTTTCACGAGGTCCACGCTTAGAGCGGGTCAGCGCTCGCGCGGCACCGAATCAGCGTCGGTGGCCTCGTCCTGGAGCTCGCCGACGGTCTTGGTGGCACTCCCCAGCGGCCGGCGGCGGCTGCGGCGATCCGCGGCCACCAGCCGCAGCAGGAAGATGATCGTCTGGCCGGTCGTGAGCAGAAGGCCGATGACGGCGAACAGCAGCACCGCGCTCACGGCCTCGGGCCAATGCCATGCGACGCTGAGCGGCGTCAGCACCACGAACACCGCCAGCACGGCGAGCTGGAACCGGAAGCAGCCGAGACCCGGGCCGCGCTCGGCCTCCAGGTCGGCGCCCTTGTACTGGACGGGCCCGGTCGGCCGAGGCGATCGGGATGGGGTGGGGTCGGCGTTCGGATCCGGGGACGGATCGGCTGGATCCGGGGTCGGATCGGCGTTGCGGTCGAGCTCGGTCACGAGCCCGAACGATACGGGAGCCGGCGTCAGGCCGCCGCGGGATCGGTCGCCGGCGGATCGGTCGCCAGGCCCTCGACGACGTCGACGTTCGGCAGCGCGAGCAGGATCGCTGGCGACGCGAGCACCTTCCACGACCGTGACCCGCCGCCGAGGACGATGCGCGGCCGCTGCATCACGCGGGCATCGACCCACACCGGCAGGGCGGGAGGCAGGCCGAACACCGTCACGCCGCCGATCTCCATCCCGGTGATCTCGCGCGTTGACTCGGATGGCGCGAACGACGCCTTGCGCGTGCCGAGTCGATCGCGAACTGCGCGGTTCACGTCGAGTCGGTTCGGCGCGAGAACGACGCACGCGGCGTAGCGCGGGGGGTCGCCCTTGCCGATGACCAGGATCGTGTTTGCCGACTCTTCGGGCGCGAAGCCGTAGGCGGCGCAGAAGGCCGCGGTATCCGCCAGGGCCGGGTCGCACGGGAACAGCTCGTACTCGACGCCCAGTGGCGCGAGGGCGGCGACCAGGCGATCGCGACCATCGGGGTCATGCGTGGCCAGGTCGATCCGGGCGGTATCAGACATGCGCGGAAGCGTAATCGGTACCATCGCGGTCGATGACCGACCGCACCTCGCTCCAGTCACCGACCGCGCTGCCCGACATCGATGCCTACTTCGAGCGCTTCGATTGGCACCCCGAGCCCGAGCTCATCGGCTACCGCGACGAAGAGTCGTCCAGGGCGGCGCTCGCCTCGCTCGGCGCCCGGACATGGCACGAGGCGCTGGAGTTCCTGTACGGCGTTGCCGCCGTCCGGGCGATGGGCGATCCGTCTCCGTACCCCGAGTCGCGCCGGCGCTACTACGCGTCCGACCCGGGAGGTCCGCGCGACGGCCCGGGTCCGGCACCGGCCACGCCGATGCGGGCCGCCGAGGTCCTGGCCGAGTTCAGCGATCGGGTGGCGGGCGGGCTCATGAACGCCCAGCACCCACGCCAGTTCGGCTACTTCACGCCGCCACCGCTGCCGATGTCGATCATGGGCGAGCTGCTGGCCCAGGTCGCGAACCAGGGTGTCGATGTCTGGCACGCCGGACCGTTCGCCGCTTTCGTCGAGGAAGAGGTCGTCCGCTGGCTGTGCGATCTCGTCGCCTACGGACCGGAGTCGTTCGGGCTTCTCACGAGCGGTGGGGTCATGGCCAACTTCATGGCGATGGCCCTCGCCCGGGACCTGCATCTGGGGCGCGCGCGGGGCCTCCAGGCCCCGCCGCGCGGCAAGGACCTGGACGGCGCACGGGTCTACACGAGCGATCAGACGCACTTCTCGATCGCGCGCGCCCTCGACGAGCTCGGGTTTCCGACGGACACGCTCGTCGTGCTGCCATCGGATGAACACTTCCATCTGCGCGGTGGCCCGGTCGCGGACGCAGTGGCCCGTGACCGCGCAGAGGGCCTGACACCGTTCGCGATCGCGTCCGTCGCCGGCTCGACGAATACCGGCTCGGTCGACGCGGTCGGGGAGCTGGCGGATGTCGCCGCTGCCGAGGGCTTGTGGCTCCACGTCGACGCGGCATACGGGGGCGGCGCCCGACTCTCCGCGCGGGACCGCGACCGCGTCCCGGACCTCGATCGCGCTCACTCGGTGACGGTGGACCCGCACAAGTGGTTCTTCCAGGCGTACGACATCGGCGGTCTGCTGGTCCGCGACGGCCGGATGCTGAGTGCCGTGTTCGGCGGTCGGGCCCCCGAGTACTACCGCGGCGGCGAAACGCCTGGGAGCGGCACGCCGGACTACCTGCGCGACGGCGAACACGACCACCACGCCGATCAGCTCAACTTCTACAAGCTGTCATTCGAGGGCACGCGGCGCTGGCGCGCGCTCAAGCTGTGGATGACCTGGAAGCACCTCGGGACGCCCGGTTTCGGCCGCCTGATCGAGGCGAACGACGATCTGGCCGCGTACCTCGCCGCGCGCTGCGCCGAGGCGGACGACTTCGAGGCGCTCCCGGCGGAACCCGAGCTATCCGTGGTCTGCTTTCGTCATCTGCGCCCCGGCCTCAGCGGCGAGGCGCTCGACGCCCACCAGGATCGCCTGCAGGCGGCGCTCGAAGCGTCCGGCGATGGCTGGCTCACGACGACCCGGCTCCGCGGCGCCACCTGGCTCCGCGCCGGGATCGTCAACTACCTCTCGACCGAAGCCGACATCGACCGGCTGCTCGACACGCTCCGGCGGCTAGCCAGCGACGACTGACCTCAGTCGAGAGCTGCCGGTCGCGAGCAGCGCGATGTGATCGATTCCGTGCGGTGCGACGACGTTGCCGCCTCCAGCGCAAGAAGGACGTCAAGCACGTGGAACGCAAGCTCGCCTGACGCACGATGCGGCCGGCCGGAACGGATCGCGTCGATCATGTCCGCGAGCCCGATCCCGCGCCCGACGCTCCCGTCGAACCGCAGCGGGACGTCCTCCCACGCGTCCGCGCCAAGGGCTCGATAGCACACCTCGCCGTCGAACTCGTTCGGGTCGCCGAGGCTCAGCGACCCCGTCGTACCGTGGATTTCGAGATGCGGCGCCCGGGTCCCAACGACGTCGAACGAGGCCGTCACGCCGCCGACGACGCCCAATTCGAAGGCGAGCGTGCCGATGACCGTGGTCGGAACCTCCGACGGCACGCTCGTCCCGGCTCGTAACCCGGTGGCGATCTCGCGCTCGGAACCGGTTCCCTGCCCGACCGCCGATACCGCCGCGATCGGTCCGAGAAGGCTGACCGCGGCCGTCACGTAGTACGGCCCGAGGTCGAGCAACGGCCCGCCACCGGTCGCGTAGAAGATCCCCGGGTTCGGATGCCAGCGCTCCGGCCCGAGATGGGCGACGGACGCCGTCGCCGCAACCGGGGTCCCGATCGCGCCCTCATCGATCAGGGCACGGGCCGTCTGCAGCCCGCCGCCCAGGAACGTGTCCGGCGCCGCGCCAACGCGGACGCCGGCAGTCGCAGCCTCGGCGAGGATCGACTCCGCATCCGAGCGCGTCGTCGCCAGCGGCTTCTCCGTGTAGACATGCTTGCGGGCCGCGATGGCAGCCCGCGAGACGGCGGCGTGCGCGGCCGGCGGCGTGAGGACGAGCACGATCTCGATGGTCGGGTCGGCGAGCAGCTCCTCCAGGGAGACGGCCGGGAAGCCACCGCGCGCCGAGAGCGCCGCCGCCCGGCCAGCGTCGAGATCGGTGCACGCGGCCAGCTCGATCGACCGGAACGGCGCCGTGCCCGGGAGGTAGAGGTTCGTAACATCGCCGGCGCCGATGATCCCGACCCGAGCTGGGCGTTCCTGCTCGATCACGTGCCGCGACTGCGGGCGAGCCCTCGGGCCGTCAGGTTCGCGAGGCTCTGCCGAGTGGCCTTGATGGCGGAGCCCTCGACGTGGTCGAACTCGACGATGAGCCACTCGACTGATCCCTGTGCCTCGGCCGCCGCGACGGCCGGGCCCGGATCGACGACACCCGTGCCGACCGGGACGTTGACGAACGGCTCGTCGGCGTAGGCCGACCGCGGCAGCTCGGTCCCGTCCTTGAGATGGAGCGACACCACGCGCGATTCGAGTCGGCCGATCACGGTCGCCGGCTCGGCCCCGCCGACGACCACCCAGTAGATATCGACCTGGAAGTCGACCGCGTCCCCAAGGCCCGCCGCCAGGTGGTCGATGACGCGTGTCCCACCCACGTCGGCCATCTCCGTGTCGTGGTTGTGGTACGTCAGGCGCAAGCCGTGAGCCCCCGCGACGTCCGCCGCGGCCCCGACCTGATCGACGAGGGCGCTGATCCCGTCCAGCGTCGCGACGGCACGCGGCGTGATCACGACACGCGGGGCTCCGAGCTCCGCGATGGCCGCGGCGGCACGCCCCAACGCCGCGGGATCCGCGAGGTCGGCCCACGTGTGCGAGCTCGTGACGGCGAGCCCGAGGTCCCCCAGGAGTCGCCGCGCAGCGGTCGCATCACCACCCGGGACGTCGACGGTCTCAACTCCGAGATAGCCGGAGGCCGCGATCGCATCGAGCGTCACGACGTCCAGGCCGATGCCGGCACCCCCGAATCTGGCCGGATCGCGGAACGTGTAGAGCTGGACGGCCAGTGGCAGCGGCATCTCAGGCTCCTCGACGGGACATCGCCGCCAACCAGTCCTGGAGTCGGAACCACTCCCCGGCGAACGGCAGGAACCAGGGCCTGCCCTCGTAGGGTGCCGGAACCAACGGGAACCGCAGGCGCGAGAGTGCTGGCGCCTCGCCACCGGCCAGCCACGCGCCGACCTTGGTGCCGAGGTTCGTCATCAGCGCGACGCCCGTTCCGCAGCAGCCCATCGCGAACGTGACGCCGTCCTTCGTCCGCCCGACGTGCGGCATCCGGTCGAACGTGAAGCCGACGTTGCCGCCCCACGCGTACTCGATCCGATAGTCCGCCATCTGCGGGTGGACCTCGACGAGGCCCTTCCACAGGATCGCCGCAGTCCGATCGATGGTCGTGGGCATGAACGAGGCGCGTCCGCCGAAGACCATCCGCCGGTCGGCCGACACGTGCCAGTAGTACAGGAAGTTCTTGGTGTCGAAGAAGGCGCGACCCTTGGGCGACAGCTCGTGGGCGAGGTCCTGGGGCAGCTGCTCCGACGCGATGATGTACGAGCCGATCGGGATGATCCGTCGGCGGAGCGACGGGGCGACGCCGTCGGTGTAGCCGTTGGTCGCGACGAAGACGTCGCGAGCACGGATCGTCCCGCGGGCGGTCTCGACCCGGAACGAGCCGTCGTCCTGGCGCCGGATGGAACGAGCTCGCGCCCCCTCGTGCAGGTCCGCGCCGGCCCGGTCGGCCGCGGCGGCCAATCCCGCGAAGTACCGGCCGGGATGCAGCAGCCCGCTGCCCTCGATCACGAGCGCCCCGTAGTACGCATCGGTGCCGATCTCCTCGCGAATGCGCTCCCGAGGCACGACCGTCGAACTGACACCGACCGATGCGAGGCTGTCCCGCGCGTGCTCGAGCTCGGGCGCATGGGCGGGCGCATATGCGAGCTCGAGCTGGCCGACCTCCCGGAAGTCGCAGTCGATCGCCTCCTCCGCGATCAGCGCCCTCACGAGCCGATACGAATTGAGCGTTTCCTGGTAGAGCGCTTTGCCGGTCTCGATCCCGTAGCGCTTGATCAGCTGGCTGGCGCTCCACTTGTAGCCGGCGTGGACGATGCCGCCGTTCCGCGTCGACGCGCCCCAGCCCAGCGTGTTCGCCTCGACCAACGTGACGGCGACGCCCTGGCGTGCCAGCTCGCGGGCGGCCGTGATGCCCGCGTAGCCACCGCCGATCACGACGACGTCCGCCTCGCTCGGCAGGTCGCGACCTGACCGGTCGGGCATTGCCGCCATCGACGATTGCCAGAAGGCGCGTCGTTCGAAGTCTGTGTTCAGTGGTGGAGCCGCGGCCATGACCGCGAATGTACCGGAGGGTGCAGCGCGGCACCGTGACGGCGCGCAGCCCGGTACGCGCCCTTGACCGTCGTAGCACACATGCTACAGTCGTCGCATGACGAGAGTCGCCTCCCGTGAATTGCGCAACAACACGCGGGCGATCCTCGACCGTGTGGCCGAAGGGGAGGAGGTCACGATCACGGTCGATGGTCGCGCTGTGGCGACGCTCCGTCCGGCAGGCCGTCGACCTCGTTTCATCGGTCGGGCCGAGTTCGTGAGAACCATCCTTGCCCATCGGGCCGACCCGGCACTTCGCGCCGTCATTCGTGACCTCGCTCCGGACACGACCGACCAGCTGGTGATCGAGTGAAGCAGGCCCTGGCCGACACCAGCTTGTTCATCGCGAACGAAGCCGGTCGCCCGGTCCGGGAGGATCGGCTCCCGGAGTCGATCGCCGTGTCGGTCATCACGATCGGCGAGCTGCGCGCCGGGGTCCTGGCCGCGGACACGACCGCCGTTCGTGACAGACGACTGGCCACGCTCACCAATGCCCTCGCCCTCGACCCGATCCCGATCGATCAATCGGTCGCGGAAGCGTGGGCGACGCTCCGCCTGGCTTTGCGGGATCAGGGCATGCGGATGCTGGTCAACGACTCGTGGATCGCGGCGATCGCCATCTCACTCGGGATCCCGGTCGTCACGCAGGATGACGACTATCTCCACGCGCCCGGCTTGGAGGTCATTCACATCTGACCGGGCGGTCAGATGTGACGCGGAAGCTCCCAGTCCGGCTCGGGAAGGATCACCCGGCTCGCGGTCTCGCCATGTGCTTCGGCAAGGTGGGCGAAGAACCGTGCGCGGCGACGGGAGACGATACGTGCGTCCTGGCACGGACAACCGTCGGCCAGGCACCGCGACCGAGGCTCGTGTTCTGCCCCCGGTTTGGTCCTGATCTCGTTCGTGTCCATGCTCCTCGTCCCTGTATCTGGTATGGCGCCGCGGCTCCGGATTTCGTTCGATGTTCCTGCCCACATTGGTACGAAGATGACGTCGGGTCGGACGATTTCGTTGCAGCGATACGGCACGTTTCCCGGAAATCGGAGACGCGACGGCACGGGTCGGTGAACCTGGACGTCCTGACCGGCATCAGATGATCGAACGCGCGGCAGGAGGGAGCCGATCTCACCCGCGACAGACCGATCGCTCGTCGAACGGGCTCGCAACGGCGACCTCGACGCGTTCGAGGAGATCGTGCGTGTCCGGATGGATGGCGTGTACCGACTGAGCGTGGCGATCCTCGGCGACGAGGCCGATGCACGCGATGCCGCCCAGGACACGTTCATCACCGCGTGGCGGCAGATCCGTGCGGTGCGCGACCCGGACAAGTTCGACGCGTGGCTGCAGCGCGTTGCGGTCAATGCAGCGCGCATGACCCATCGATCGCGTCGACGTCGTGGGGTGCGTGAGATCCCCCAGAGCCGGCTCGGCCCGGCGCGGAACGAGGGTCCTGCACCCAACCCCGCCGAAGCAGATGGACGGCTGCTCGATGGCACCCTGCGGACACTCGATATCGATCAGCGATCCCTGCTCGTCCTGCACCATCTCGAGGGACGATCGATCGCGGAGCTCGCCTCGATTCTCGACATCCCGGCAGGGACCGTGAAATCCCGGCTCCACGCCGCTCGACGGGTCCTCCAGGCGGCGATCGACGCCGAAGCGAGCGATCGATGACCGCACCCTCCACCCCGCACGATCCCTGGGACGATCGACGGCTCGAGGCGGCGTTCACGGCCCGTGCCGCGAGGGCCCGGACGCCCGACGAGCTGGTCGCAAACGTCGTGGCGCGCATGCGGACCGAGGATCCACCCATGCCGGTGTGGCGTCGGTGGCTACCCGCTGCAGCGGTCGTGCTCCTCGCGGCCGGCGTCGTCGCGGGCGGGATCGCGCTGTCGGGCGACGTCCGCGGGCGCGGACTTTTCAGAGAGGGCCCGACGGCCGGATTGAAGACGCTCGATGCCGGCGATTTCGCCTTCGACTATCCCGCCGGGTGGCTCGGGTACGACGCATCTGCGTCAGGCAGCGGCGTCTCGTCGGTCGCCGTTCTGGGCACGCAGCCGGTGGAGCGGCGCTGTGGCAATGAGCGGCATGTCGACCTCAACTGCGTCTACGAGCAACGCATCGAGGCCGGGCAGATCCGTCTGTTCGTCGGGACCGGCGCCTATCGAGGCCAGACGATCGAGGACCGGGCGCCCATCGAGAACGGGACGACCTCTCGCGTCCGGGTGGGAGGCATGCCGGCCATCTTCGACGAGTTCGACCCTCGACCCGACTCCCTCTACGGCGAGGACACCCTGATCCATTGGGAGATCGCACGGCCCGGGTCGGACGGCACGAACGTCGTGCGCCTCGAGGCGATGCTCAAGGAGCCTGGGGTCGACGAGGGCAGACGGCAGCTCGAGGCGTTGATCGCGAGCTTCCGGTTCACGAACGGCCCCGACCCGTCCACGGCGCCGACGCCCAAGCCAACGCCGACCGAGGCCCCGCCAAGCCTCTCCGATCTACGCGTGATGACCGTCGAGGAGCTCATTTCCGCCGCCGAGTTGCCGACGGCCGAGGAGGTCGTCGTCCGCGGCTGGCTCGCGCGCTCGAGCACCATCTTCGACTGCTTGCGTGTGCTGCCAGCGCATCCACTGAGGCCGCAATGCGACGGAAATTACGTCTTCCTGCTCGGCCGAGAGGAGTCCATCGACGGACTTGGACCGAACACGCCGAGCGTCCCCCACGTCGTCCCGATCATGGCGAGGGATATGCATCTCGAGGTGGACTTCCAATTCGGTCGTGCGGTGGAAGTCACCGCCCTCGGGCACCTCGCCGATCACCGCTGGACCTCGTGTCCCGAAGCCACCCAGCCCGAGTGCAAGGCCAGGTTCGTGATCGACCGCATCGTCCCGGCAGGCGAGGCGCTCGGCGACGACCTTCCCGTGCCCTGGGCGAGCCCTTCGGATCGTCCCGTCGACGACCCGATACAGGCCATCGATGCCCTGACCGGCGTCGTCGGTGGGATCACGGTGGTCTCGATCGGGAACGCCGATGCCGATTCAGTTCGATCGATCGAACCGCTCGTGCAAGAGATCAACAACGAGCAGGGCGCGTGGGTGATCCGCGCCCTGGTCGGCGGGGACGCTGAGCCCGTCGCACGAACGTTCCTCGTCGGCCATATCGGCTGGTGGACGGTCTCCGAGGTGACGGAGGCGGGCGTCGTCGACCTGATGGGCCAGTCCCCATCCGAGCCGCCGACCGATGTGCTCGGGCTTCCGGTCATCTCGGTAGAGGAGGCGATGGCGGTCCGCGACGCCGGCCGCGACGACCGCGAGATCGCGGTCCGTGGGTGGGTTCCGCCTTTGCGATCCATGCGCTGCAGGGAACTGGATCCTCCGCTCTCGTTCTTCCTGGAGCTCGACTGTCAAAGCGCCCTCGCTGTGATGACCGGCACCAGGCAGGTCATCGTGTCGAGCCCTCCTGACGGCGCATTCATCTCGGTGGCGTTCGACGAGATCGCCTGGCAGCCAGGTCGGGCGGACGGACTCGGCCCGATCCGAGCGACCGAGGCGGTGCTGATCGGCCATTTCGATGACCGGCGTTCGGGCTGGTGCCACGCGACGCGGATCGAGGCCTGCCGGGATCGCTTCGTCGTCGATGGCGTCGCGTGGGAGGACGGCGAAACGCAGGCGACCAGCGTTGTCACGCGGAGCGGGACCAACGATGCGGCGTTCGAGCCAGTCGAGTCTGCCGTCTCGACAGCGGCGGGCGGCCCGATCCTTTCCGCGACGGCGTACACGACGGAGGAGTACGTGAAGGTCGAGCCGTCACTGCGTGACGGTCGGCCGGGACTCACCGACGAACGCATCGTGTGGTCCGTGCGCGTCCTGGAGGAAGAGCGAGTCGTCACCTACCTCGTCGTCGATGGGACCGATCGCGTGTATCGCGTCGAGCGCGATGGCCAGACGGTCCAGGTCGGTGGCAGCCCGCCGCAGGATCCCGATCGGCCCTGGCCACCCGCGGGCGGCGTGGATGTCCCGCTGCAGCGACTCCCGACCGGCTTTGTCGCCAAAGCCGGCGTCGTCGACCGAAGCGGGCTGCTCCTGGACGCACGAGCCGCGGGAGACGGCGACCCACGTGGCCCGCCGAGGGACTTCCTGTCGGGCGAGATGTCGATCGTCCAGGCCGCCCCAGACACGATCGTCGCCTACTGGGACGGCTCGTTCTGTGACGACCAATTCGTCCTCACGATCTACGGGGAGCGCGCAGGGGTCCAACCCGATCGACTGGAGCTGCGCGGTGAAAGCGCCGACAGTTGTCGACTGGCGCTCGCCCACCGCGGGATCGTGTTGCGGTTCAGCCAGCCGGTCGCTGCGGCGGCGATCCGCGGCTGGGACCGCGTCGGCACACGCTTCGAGACGTTCCCGCCGGTCGACTCGACCGTCGTCTTCCTGCCGAAGGGTGGCGGGTTCGAGCTCCCGCGGGTGCGCGTCGCGCTCGTGGACCTGAGTGGTCGCATCAAGGCAGTTCGGTTGCCGCGAGCGGATGAGCCGCGACCCAACGAACAGCGTGATGGGACCGGGGCCCTCGTGCCCGATCCGTCGGCCGAGGGTCGGTACCACCTCATGTGGAACGGCGGCATCTGCACGTCCGACATCGTGATCACCATCGACGCCAGCATGTCGAGCGTGGTCGTCTCGAACCCGGTCCCGGGCGACTGCGACACGATCCCCAACGAGTACCGCCTGCTCCTCGACATCGAGGGCCGTCTCGACCCACCCGCGGTCGAGGTCGATTACGCCGAGACGAGCGCCGGCGCCTCGTAGGCGACGCGTCCGCCGGCCATCGTCAGCAGCACCCGGCCGGGGAGCTCCATGCCGAGCAGCGGCGTGTTCTTGCCCTTCGAGAGCAGCGCGTCGGCGGTCACCGACCAGCGCTCCGAGCGATCGAACACGACGATGTCGGCGGCCTCGCCTTCGACCAGTCCGCGCGACCGACCGATCACGGCCGCTGGCCCCACCGTCAGCGCCGCCACTGCCCGCGGAAGGCTGAGCTCGCCCGCATCGACCGCGGCCATCACGAGTCCGAGGGCCGTCTCGATGCCGCTGATCCCGTTCGCGGCGAGCCCGAATTCGACGGCCTTGTCGACCTCGGTGTGCGGCGCGTGGTCGGTGGCGATCGCATCGGCCGTCCCATCGGCGAGGGCCGCGAGGCACGCCAGCGCATCGGATGGGCTCCGCAGCGGCGGATTGACGCGGAGCGAGGACGCGTACGGCGACGCCACGATCGCTTCGTCGCGCCACGGATCGCCGTCCGCACCAGCCTCCCACGCGAATCGGCGTGCCCCGGCCACCCACTCGTCGGTGAGGGCGAGGTGGTGGGGCGTGACGTCGCACGTCACGGGGAGTCCGGCCGCTTTCGCACGACGGATCAGCTCCAGCGCGCCGGCTGTCGAGACATGGGTGAGGTGGAGCCTTGCCCCGGACACGTCACGGCGCACGTCAGCGAGGATCGCGAGATCGCGGGCCACCGCTGCCTCCTCGGCCGACGGCGGGCCAGCCGCGCAGCCCGAGCACGGTCGCGACGATGCCGTCGTTCGCCTCGGCACCCTCGGTCTGGGTCGCGTCCTCCGGGTGATCGACGACCGGCAACCCGAGCGCTCCCGCGTACGCGAGCGCGTTCCGCAGGACCTGCGCGGACCCGACGGGCGAGCCGTCGTCGGAGAAGCCGACGACCCCGGCATCCGCCAGCTCGCCGAGCGCCGCGAGCATCTCCCCTGCCCGACCGACGGTCACGGCCCCATGCGCCAGCAACTCGACCGGCGATCCGGACAACGCAGCGGCCGCGCGGATCGCCGCGAGCACGCCCGGCTCATCGAGCGCGGGCGTCGTGTTGGGCATCGCGCAGACCGTCGTGAAGCCACCGTGCGCGGCAGCGGCCAGCCCCGAGGCGACCGTCTCGGCATCCTCGTTGCCCGGCTCCCGGAGATGTGCGTGCAGGTCGATGAAGCCTGGCGCGACCACGACGCCGATGGCGTCGACCCCGTCGGCGTCCGAGCCCTCGAGCCAGGTGACCGCCTCGAGGATGCCGTCGCGCACGACGATCTCGCCCGGCCCTTCACGGCCGCTCGCCGGATCGACGACCCAGACCCGGCTCAGATCGAGGTCGGTCACTGCCGCGCGGCGCCGGCCAGCAGGTAGAGCAGCGCCATCCGGATCGCGACGCCGTTCGTCACCTGGTCGGTGATGACGGATTGGGCGCCGGCGGCCACATCGGGCGCGATCTCGACGCCCTCGTTCATCGGCCCAGGGTGCATGACGAGGGCGCCGGGCTTCGCAGTCGCCAGCCGCGTGGCGGTCAGCCCGTACCGTGCCGCGTACTCCCGGAGCGACGGCAGTAGCCCCGACGCCATCCTCTCGCGCTGGATGCGGAGGGCCATCACCGCGTCGGCCTCACGGAGCGCGTCGTCGATCGAGCTGGTCACCGTGAACCGCCGGCCCGCGGCCGTTCCGCGACCCGCCCATGCCTCGAACCCACGCAGCAACGTGGCGGGTCCGCACAGCCACAGATCGGCGCCGGCGGCCGTGAGCGTCCAGATATTCGACCGGGCGACCCGCGAGTGCAGCACGTCGCCGAGGATCACGATCTTGCGACCCGCCACCGACCCGCCCGGCAGGTGCGCGCGCATCGTGTACAGGTCGAGCAGCGCCTGGGTCGGGTGGGCATGCCAGCCGTCACCGCCGTTCAGGACCGAGCCACCGAAGACCTCCGCCGCGAGGTACGGAGCCCCGCTGACGCTGTGCCGCATCACCAGCATCTGGGCGCCGAGTGCTTCGACCGTCCGGACCGTGTCGACCAGCGACTCCCCCTTCGACACCGATGACGTCGAAGCGGCGATGGTCACGACGTCGGCCGACAGGTTCTTGGCGGCCACCTCGAACGACACCCGCGTCCGCGTCGAGGCCTCGTAGAACAGGATCGTGACGTTCCGGCCGCGCAGGGCCGGCACCTTGGCGATCGGTCGGGCGAGCACCTCGCGCATGGCATCGGCGGTGCGCATGACCAGGTCGATGTCCTCGATCGACAGGCCGTCGACGTCGAGCAGGTGCCGGTGCCGCCAGCCGACCACCTGGCTGTCCGGCGCGACATCGACCGACGGGACGACCACCTCGGCGCCGTTCGCCGCGTCGGTCCGCCCATCGATCACGTCGGTCATGCGACGGGTTCGGCCGTCAGCGGGATGTCGACCAGACGCTCGATCTCGACCCCATCCTCCCCGTCGGTCTCCTCGAGGTGGACGCGCACGATCTCCTCGCGCGAGGTCGGGACGTTCTTGCCGACGTGATCGGCGCGGATCGGGAGCTCGCGATGACCGCGATCGACCAGCACGGCCAGGCGGATCGCCTGGGGCCGCCCGAAATCGACCAGCGCATCCATCGCGGCGCGGATCGTCCGACCCGTGTACAGGACGTCGTCGACGAGGACGACCGTGCGGCCGTCGATGCCCGACGGGAGCTCCGTGCCTTTGACGACCGGCTGCTGGGCGATGAGCGACAGGTCGTCGCGGTAGAACGTGATATCGAGCGCGCCGACCGGCACGTCGACACTCTCGTTCTCGGCGATGGCCGCGGCGATCCGGCGGGCGAGCGGGACGCCGCGTCGCTGGATCCCGATCAGCAGCAGGCCGTCGGTGCCCGCCTGCTTCTCGACGATCTCATGGGAGAGGCGGACCGTCGCGCGACGGATCTCGTCGGCGGTCATGATCCGGCGTCCGGTCATCGCTCCTTCCCGGCCTCACAGGGCCACCCGAGCGGCCTCACGGGGCCGCAGCCGAAGGGTCAGCGAGAAGGATACCGCGGGGCGCGGCGAACTTGGGCTTGATCGTCGGGACGGGACCCGTCAGTAGACGTGGACGGTGACCTTCGTGATGCCGCTCCACGACGGGCACCCGCAGATCTTGAAGAAGTCCGGCCGGTAGAGGTCGACGATGCGGCGTTCGAGCTGCGGGCCGTAGTCGTTGACGACGCGCTCGATGCAGCCGGCGTCGCCGCAGATGATCACGATCGTCCCGCGCGGCAGGCGCATCGCCGTCGTCCCGTTGTCATAGAACGTGGCCTCGCCCGTGAGCGTGTACTTGGCGGGCTTGCGGTCCGAGCCGGCTGCGCCATCGGGCTGGTCGACCGTTGCCCTGCGCGTCGGTCCGGCCTCGACGGCCACGCCGGGCTCGAAGATCGTGGTCTGGGAATCGAAGACGCCCTCCGAGCGGTGGGCATCATCAAGGCCCGCGATCTCGATAGACGATCGCGAGTCGAGCGCGGGGACCGAGTACGGCTGGAATGCTCCGGCGGGGACTGGCTCCACGGCGCTGGGGACGCGGGAGCCGGCAAGACCCGGCAGCGAGACCAGGGCGAGGGCGGTGCTGATCACCGACCCTACGACCAACCATCTTGGTCGCACGATAGGGCGGGAACGATACGCCGCCGGACCCCGATGTGCATAGCCCCCGGCCGCTGCCGGCGGTCCGCGTGATCAGCGGATGACGACGAGCTGGTCGCCCGGACCGCTCTCGACGACGCCGACTCCGTCCTCCGACCATGCGGCGATCTGGATGCGACTCCCCTCACCACCCTCGCCCGGTGGCGTCGCCCATGCAAGCCGGCCCTCGCCCATCGAGAAGCCCGGCAGCGCCAATTCGTGCGTGGGCGCTCCGTCCGCACGTTCGAGTCGGACGTTGGCCTGATCGACGCGATAGAGCGTCAGCTGGCCGACCTGCGAATCCGGCGTTTCGGCGACCCACACCGCGACCCACTCGCCGGCTTCGTCCCAGCGAACGTCGAAATCGCCTGCGGCCTCATCGGCTGCCTGCCGGGACTTCGTCGATCCCGTCGCGTCGCGCGGTCCGTCAGCGGACCAGCGCCGGAGCTCGAGGCTCCCGCGTGCCGGCACCCATGTCCCATCCGCATCGGCACGTTCGATCGCGCCATCCCATGCGATCGCGAAACGACCCGTCGGGTCGACGACCGGCCGCCAGAGATCGCCGGCGTCGGTCTCGTCGCGCGTCGCCGGATCGATCAGGACGGAGGCGGGACGTGCATCGTCCGACCCCGGCTCGCTCGGCCGGCTCACGACGATCTGGTTGTCGGACCACGACGCGAAGTACGACGCGCCGTCGTCCGTGACCTTCACGGCCTCCGCATCGCCGACGCGCCAGACGTGCACATCGGGACCTCCGGAACCGTCGGCCGGGCGCGCCGTGAAGGCGAACCAGGTCCCGTCCGGTGAATAGGCGGCCAATTCACCGACGACATCGATCCCGCTCGCGATCGCCACGCGCGCGGCCACGGTCGGCTCTGGTGACAGCGACGGGCTGGCCGACGCTTGTACCTGTGGATCCGTCCCGGCGGGCGTCTCACTCGCCGAGGGGACGATCGACGCGGCGGTCGACGGACTCGGCGTCTCCGGCGCGGGCGTCGCGGCCGGTGGGGCGACGGAGGGTGATGGCTCGTCGGTGCGTTCCGGCAGGGCGACGACGACGACCTCGTCGCCCGTGGTCTCGGACTTCGCGATGGCGATGGCCTGCGGACGGGTGGGCGATCCGACGATCGTCCGCGTCGCCCGTGTGAAGGCCGCGACGTGGTCGCGGCTGGCCTCAACGGTCGGGCAGCCCGCGGCGCCCTTGACCGGGCAGACCTCGTCGACGGTCGCGGTGTGGTGACCGCCGTCGGGTCCTTGATCGATCCATCCCACTGGACCGACTCCACCGACGGCGAACGGCGTGGGGTCTACGGCTGCCGATTCGGGAGTCGCGCTGGCCAGGGACGGACCTTCGCCGCCCTCGCCGGTCACGCCGTTTCCGGTATCCGGGTAGATCGAGATGCTTCCCGACAGCAAGCTGACGCCGACGACGAGGGCGACCACGGTAAGCCCCGACAGGGCCCCGATCGGCAGGCTCGCCAGGCGACCCCGGCGGGATGCTGGATCGGCGTCGACCGTCGACTGGGCCTCGATGGCGGCCGCCGTCCGCGCCCACAGGTCGCGCGGCGGTTCGGGTCGCTGGTCGCGCAACGAGCGCAGGGCGAGCCGGTCGGCCTCGTACGCCGCGGCGATCGCCGTGCAGGCCGGACAGCCGAGAAGGTGCTCGTCGAGCCAGGTCGACTCCGTGAGACCGAGGGGGCCGTCAAGCCGTTCGGCGAGGCGCATCCGTGCGTGGGCGTGGGCATCCGACCACTGGTCCTGCCGGTGACGCAGGCGCGGGAAGCGGCTCATCGGTCGACCCCGGCGGGACGTCCCAATTCGCGCGCGGCATCGCGCGCGATCTCCGCGGCTGCCTCGGCTTCCCGCTCGGCGGCGAGCGCCTGACGCAGCGACTCGCGTGCCCGGGTCAGCAGGGCACGGGCCGCCACGTGGCTCACCCCGAGCGCGGCAGCGAGCTCGAGCCCGGTCAGATCGTGAAGCTCGGCGAGCAGCAGTGCAGCGCGCTGGCGCTCCGGGATCCGGGCGAGGGCGCGCTGCAGATCGCCGGACAGCCGCGCGTCCATGACGAGGTGCTCGGCCGACGGCGCCGAGCCCTTCAATTCGCCCGTCCACGGCAGGAACCGGATGATCTTGCGCCGGCGGATCTCATCGAGCGCGACGCGATGTGCGATCTGGTACAGCCACGCGCGGGCGTTCTCGGGCTTCTCGAGGGTGTCGTAGTTCTTGTACGCCTTGATGAACGCGTCCTGCGTCATGTCCGCCGCGACCTCCGGGTCGCGCATCATGCGGAACAGGTAGGCGTAGATCTCGCCCTGATGCTTCGCGAAGATCTCTTCGACGAAGATCGCGGCCTCGTCGCGATCCCAGACGCCGCTCACCGGGTTGCCTCGATCGGCCCCGATGGCGGTCGGGCGGCCGAATGGGTCGCGCATGTCGGCGGTTGCAGGGTCGAGGACCACGGCGGCTCCGGGCGGATGGGATCGTCGAGCGCGGGGAATGGGCCATGCACGCTCGATGCGCCAGAGACGAGGCATCTCCCCCACATGTGACGCCCGACGTGCCCGGGCACCGCCCAAATCAACCCGATCCACCTCCCTCCGGATCGGCGCGGCCAAGCAGTTCCTCCACCGCGTCCTCCGGTGAGACGGGGTTCACGGGCAGCCCGGTTCCCAACTCGAGGCCGGCGATCTCGCGCAGTCGCGGATGGATCTCCCAATGCCAGTGGTATGTGCCGTCCACCTGCTCGCGCAGCGGCGCCGTGTGGAGCACCAGGTTGTAGGGAGGTCCATCGAGCGCGCCCGCGAGCATGCCCAGCACCTGGCGGAGCGCCTCCGAGGTGGCCGTGATGGCAGTCGCATCGGCGCGTCCGAAGTCGGCATCGTGGCGGCGCGGCACGATCCAGATCTCGAATGGGGACCGTGAGGCGTAGGGCGCGAACGCCACGCTGTCGTGGTCCTCCCAGACGAGGCGATCGGGTCGATTCAATTCCTCGCGAACGAGGCGGCAGAACGGGCACTCGCCCTCGCGGATCACGAACCGTGCCGCGCCCCCAAGCTCCTCTGCGATGCGATGCGGGATCTGGGGCAGGTCGTACAGGTCGAGGCACAGGTGGTTGGTCCGTGCACCAGCCTGCGCGCCCCAGTTCTGCACGACGGTCAGGTACTCGGTCTGCGGGTCGTCGCGGGCCGCGGCAAGCGCGTTGCGCGCCCCGGCGACGAGCCCTTCGATGAGATCCGTGCCGACCGCGTGAAGGGGCCGATGCTCGCCCTTGGGTGCGATGACCGTCCGCCACGAACCGGTCGCTCGGGCCTGGGCGATCGAGACCTGCGCCAGACCGTGGTCGCGATCGAGCTCGCGCGCCTCCTCGTCCGTGCCGACCATGTGGAATGCGAAGTCCTTGAGCACGCGCGTCCGGACGCCGTCGCCCGGTGCGGCGCAGTTGCCGCAGCCGAACAGCCGGTCGTCGACCGGTTCAGCGGCACGCGCGAATCGATCGCGGTGGAAGGCGCGGTCGACGACCGTGGCCACCCACCAGCTCGTGATCGGGTCCTTTCGAAGCTCGAAGAGGCCGCTGGCCATCGGTCGGGTCAGGCCTCGATCGCGAGCGGCGCGTCGATCGCCGCAGCGAACGACCGCGCGAAGATCCAGGCGGCCTCCTCGACTGACTCGGTGGTCGGCCGGGCGGCCGATCGACCGAGCTCCCTCGCGATCGACGTCGAGGCGACGCCCGGGATCCCGCACGCGTCGATCAGGTCGAAATCGCCGAGCTCGACCGTGATGTTGAGAGCGATGCCGTGGTAGCTCACGCCCCGTTCGATGCGCAGGCCGAGCGCCCCGATCTTGCGTGGCTCGGGGCCGTCGAAATTGCACCAGCAGCCGGGATGGCCATCGCGCCTGGCCCCCGCCACGCCGAGCTCCTCGCACGTGGACACCAGGGCGGCCTCCAGCGCCCGGACGAAGGGGCGCACCAGGAGGCCGCGCTCATGGATGCGGACGATCGGGTACGCCACGAGCTGTCCAGGCCCGTGATAGGTCACTTCGCCACCGCGCTCGATCCGCTCGACCGGGATGCCCTTCGAACGAAGCTCATCGGGCGTGGCGAGGATGTGCGCCGGGTCCGAATTCTTGCCGAGCGTCAGGACCGCGGGATGCTCCAGGAGCAGGAGCTGGTCCCCGATGAGGCCCGCCGCTCGCTCGTCAACGAGCCGTTTCTGGAGGTCGTGCGCCGCGCGATAGTCGATCCGACCGAGCCATCGGGCGTGGAGCGGCGCGGGCTCGCCGAGCGTGCCCGAAAGCGGTTCTGTGAGGGTGGCCTCCACGTTCGCACGATAGCAGGGGCGCCCTTCCAGCCCGTTGCAGGGCACCCGCCGGATGGCCCAACGGTACGGGGTGAGGCACAGCCGACCGGGCTGCTGCAGATTCCGTCGAGAACGGGTACGGTACGCCACGCTCACCGTCACGACACGAAGATCGGGTCCCTACTGCATGTCTGCGTATCTCGTTCGCCCGCGCTCGTCCATCGCCGATCCCGAGCTCGCCCGAGCCGCGACCGTCGATCTGCCGGCTGCCCCGAGGTACCGGGCCCCACGCCCACCCCAGGCCTTGGTCGATGCGATCGCGTCGATCCGTCGCCCGGTCGAGCCCGAGCTCCCGATCGTCCTGACGCTGGCGCCCGTTCCCGCCCGCTCCCGGCGCTGACCGCCCGCGGTCCCAGCCGACTATCGATCGCGCCGACTGACGGCGACTAGGCGGGCCGGTTGGGCGGCCGACCTTCCTCGACAGTGTCGTTGAGGCGAAGCAGCGCGGCTTTCCGCATCCACGGTTCGTAGACGGCGACGCCTGCCTCGAGGTGCTTCGCGCTGTACATCGCCGCGTCCGCCTGGCGCAGAAGCGTCTCCGGCGAGCCGATCTGGGAGACGTAGGCGATCCCGACCGTGACCGTCAGACGGAGCGTGTGCCCGCCGACGGTCGCGGCGCCATGGATCGACTCTCGCAGTCGTTGGGCGATGGTCACGGCGGTGTCGCGTTCGGACACCGGGGCGAGGACGCAGAACTCGTCGCCACCGAAGCGCGCCACGATGTCGTTCGGCCGCGTCGCGGTCGACAACCGCTTCGCCACGATCCGGAGAACCTCGTCCCCGATCGAGTGCCCGAGACCGTCGTTGACGTCCTTGAAGCCGTTCAGATCGAGGAACAGCAGCGCCCACGGTTCGCGAAGCTGATGGACCCGTTCGAGCTCGATGTCGAGCTGCTCGCGATTGAGCAGCCCCGTCAGCGTGTCGTGCGTCGCCCGATAGGCCAGCGTCTCCTCGATCCGCTTCTGGTCGGTGATGTCGATCATGACGCCGACCAGACGGTGACCCGATCCGTCCGCCTTGCGGATGACCCGGATCACGTCCGAGAACCAGCGGTACTCCCCGCTCGCGATGCGGAATCGATACTCGATGCGGATGCTATTGAGGGCCTTGATCGCCGCATCGGTGATGGCCATCGCGCGTTCGCGATCGTCCGGATGCAGGTGGTGCTCCCAGAACTCGGGCTCGGTGAGCCAGAGTTCCGGTGGATACCCGGTGATGCCCTGCGACCGGGGTGACACGAAGGTCATTCGGTAGTCGTCGCCGTCCGCTTCCCAGACGATGGCGTCAAGGGAGCCGACCAGGTCGTCGAAGCGAGTCTGGCCGGCGATCGGGTGGGCGGGCGCGGCGGACCCCTCCGCACGCGCCTCACCACCCAGCGTGGTCGCCTGGCGGGGAGGTTGCGACACGCGTGTGCCGGGGGGACCTGACATCGACCCGATGGTCGCTCGCTTGGGCATGCGCGATGCACGGGAAACCGAACGAGTCGACTTCCCTGTAGAAGAGTCGGGAGTCCTCACGAGGACGCGGCCTTGTCGTGCGTGCGCGACATGAATAGTTCCTTGGCGACGAGCGATCTCGGCCGTAGCCTACGTGGCTGGGCCCGTCGAACAACCCACCTATCCGTACCACCCCGGTCCCAACCGGTGGCCCTTGGCGCGGCCACCTCGAACCTACTCGGCCTCCCCCACCGGGGCTCCCATCTCGGCCCGGCGCCGCTCCAGCCGCCCTGTTCGATCGAATACGCCCAGGAACATCTGGACCAGCGGTCCGATGCCGAAGGCAAACGCCAGCGTCCCGAGCCCGATCGTCCCGCCCAGCAGCCAGCCCAGCACCAGCACCGTGACCTCGATGAGCGTCCGGGCCCGCCGGATCGACCACCCGAAGCGGTGGTGGATCCCTGTCATGAGCCCGTCGCGTGGTCCGGCTCCGAGGTCTGCTGCCAGGTACAAGCCGGAGCCGAGACCGATGGTCACCAGTCCGGCAAGCATCATGCCGAGCTGGGCTCCGACCCCGACGGCGCTCGGAAACAGCGCGATCCCCAGGTTGGTCGATGTCCCGATCAGGATGACGTTGAGCACCGTCCCGATGCCGGGCCGTTCGCCGAGCGGCCACCACAGGAGGAGGATCGGGATCCCGAGCAGGATGCTGATCGTGCCGATCTCCTGACCCGTCAGCCGGCCCAGACCCTGGTGGAATGCCTCCCACGGCCCGAGTCCCAGCCCCGCTTCAGCCATCAGCGCGATGCCGAGACCGAAGAGGACCAGGCCGACGATCAGCCCGGGCAGGCGTGGAAGGACGGCTCTCCAGGTCGGATGTCGAAGCATCTGCCGATGGTAGCGATGGCAGGTGTGCGCCCAGCCTGCGGGTGGTCGACACCTGTATCGTCGGGCCGTGACAGATCAGTCGATCCGTGCACTGTTCGCGCCGGCGCCGGGCGTCACGTATCTCGACGCCGCCACGTACGGGTTGCCGCCGACGCCGACGGTCGAGGCGATGGAGCGGGCGTTGGCCGGGTGGCGATCGGGGACGGCACGCTGGGTCGATGACTGGGACCGCCCTGCCGAGGCGGCGAGGGGGTTGTTCGCGGAGCTGATCGGCGCCTCAGCCGCGGACATCGCGCTGATCCCGTCGGTGTCTGTCGGGACGGGTCTCGTGGCGGCCAGCCTGCGCCCAGGGGACGTCGTCGTCGTGCCGGACGACGAGCACGTCTCCGACCTGTTCCCGCTGCTCGTGGCGGAAAAGCGAAGCGTGACGGTCCGGGCGGTGCCCTTCACTGCCCTGCCCGATGCGATCGAGCCTGGCACGACGCTGGTCGCGGCAAGCCTCGTCCAGATGCAGACCGGACGAGTCGCGGATCTCGCCTCGATCACTCGGCGGGCGGCGGAGGTCGGTGCCCGGGTACTCATCGATTCGACCCACGGCACCCCGTTCGTCGAGGTCGCCGATCACATCCACGCGATCGACTATCTCGTCTGCCACGCGTACAAGCACCTCCTCGGCGCGAGGGGCTGTGCATTCCTCTACGTGCGGTCGGATCGCCTCGACGACCTCGAGCCCACCCATGCGAACTGGCGGGGTGCGCCCGATCCATGGAGCAAGTTCTTCGGCGGACCTCTGGAGCTCGCCGACGACGCCGCACGATTCAATGTCTCGCTCGCCTGGCTGCCGTGGGTGGCGACGGTCGCATCCCTTCGGTGCCTCACGGCCTGGCGGCGCGACGGGCGCGCTCCGACCAGTTCTGGCTCTAGCGGCGACGTTCGCAGCTGCCCTCGATCGCGAGCCGCAGGGTGGGTCACTCGTCTGCGTCCCCGTCTCGAAGCCCGAGCGCGTGCGAGCGGCATTGGATCGCGAGCGGATCCGGGCGGCCGTGCGGGGCGACGGGATCCGCTTCTCCGTCCATGTCTGGAACGACGACCCCGACGTCGAGCGGGCCGTCGCAGCCATCCGACCGTTCTTGTCAGTGTCTTGACGGGTCGCGAGAGAGCGCCTTCTCGCGGTAGGATGTGGGCCTCCCGAGCGGGAGTAACTCAGTTGGCAGAGTGTCTGCTTCCCAAGCAGGATGTCGCGGGTTCGAGCCCCGTCTCCCGCTCCATTTCCCCTTCGTGGGCTTCGCCCGTGCGCCTCATTGACGTGCACGGACGCTCTACACGCCCTCGATGAAGGTGCCGAGCAGCAGGAGCACGAAGGCGACGATGGCGGCGTAGAGCGCCAGCGTGCCGGTGGCGAAACCGGCGATCGTCGTCGGCAGAAGGCTCGTGAAGAAGACGAGCGCGGCGAAGACCGTCAGCACGGCGGCGAGCAGGATGGTGCCCGTCCGTGGCGCCTGGTTGCTGCGACGGCGCATCAGATCCCCCGCACCAGCGTGCCGATGATCAAGAGCGTCGGAGAGGCGACGATCAGGAGGCGGGCGAACTCTTCGCCGGCCCGGATGCCGACCACCGCGAGCGCGTCCCCGACCACCTGGTTGAGCGGTGCGATCGAGAAGAGGCTGCCTTCCAGGGAGATCCCGATCACCATCAGCACGACCGCGACCACGATCGTGCTCATGTAGGGCGGGTTCGGTTTCACGCGGCGAGTATAGGCTCACCACACGACCCGAATTCGCACTCGCGGTGACGACGACAACGGCGCGGTGGTCGCTCGGTAGACTCTTCGGCGGACGGCGTTCCGAGCGCTGCCAGAGGAGGGTGCGCCACGACCACGGATCGATCGATGACGCCTGCCGTCGACTTTCCGATCGCCTGGGACGACCCCGCCGACGCGGAGCTCGAGTGGGAACGCGACGACATGCACATGCCGTTCGCCGTCACCCCGCTATCAGCCGATTACATCCGCGTCCTGTTCGAAGGCATGGCCTACGGTCGAGCCAAGATCCAGAACCCGTGGGAGATCCTCCTGCGGTTCTGGAATGGGTTCGCCTACCTCACGGGGCGCCCGTTCGTCCCGATCCCCGACGAGGGCGCCGCGATGGAGGCCCTCATTGAGCGCAAGCGCGCGCTGATCCCGACCACAGCCGCGTACTGGCAAGACGAGGCGATGCCGGAGCTCCGAGCGCTCCGGGACTGGTTCAGGACCGTCGCGGTCGAGGGCGCGAGCACTGCCGAGCTCGTCGCGCATTGGCGAACCGCCTGGAGCCTCGCAACACGCGCCTGGGGCATCCATTTCTACGCTATCCGCGGGCCTTACCAGGTCGTCGACGACCTTTCCGATCTCTATGAGTCCGTTGTCCCCGACGCCCCGCCTGGCGAGGCATTGCGGCTCATCCAGGGTTGGGCCGACGAGCTGCACGACGTCGAGCGCGGGCTCGATAGGCTCAGCGCCATCGTCATCGCCGAGCCGAGCCTGCTTGCCATGTTCGAGAACGCCGAACCTCCGTCGATGCGCGAGATCGACGACGCACCGGAGGCTCGAGAGTTCGTCGCGGCGCTTCGAACGTTCCTGGAGGAGCACGGACACCTAGGTGGCAGTTTCGACGACCTCGCCTTCCCGAGCTGGTCGGAGGCACCCGAGATGGTGCTCGGCGACATCGCGCGGCGGATGGCGAACGGCGGTCCATCGCCCGACCAGCGGCAATCTGCCCTGCGCGCCGAGGCGGACAGGCTCGCGGATGCCGTGCGCGAGCGGCTCCGTGACCGGCACGACGATCCAAGCCGGTTCGAGCGGCTGCTTGCCGATGCCCGGTCGATCGGACCGCTGACGGAGATCCACAACTACTGGATCGATCGCCTGGTCCAGGCGTGCCTCCGGCAGTTCGCGCTCCGTGTCGGTGAGCGGCTGGCCCAGACCGGAGTCATCGAAGCGGGGCGTGACATCCTGTATCTCACCCGCAACGAGGTCGAAACCCTCCTGCGCTCTCCCGCGGACCGGACGGGGACCGTGGCGGAGCGACGGACGACGCATGCGCATCAGATGAAGATGACCGCCCCGTTTCGCGCCGGAAAGGCGCCCGAGCAGGCCGCCGCGGCGGACCGCTTCGATGGTGCCCGGTTCGAGCCTGACGCCGACGGGCGGCTGCGCGGGACAGGGGCGTCGGCGGGTATCGCTCGCGGCACCGCGCGGGTCATCCTGGGTCCGCAGGACTTCGGACGGGTCAGGCCTGGCGACGTCATCGTGGCGCCGTCCTCGAACCCCTCGTGGATCCCCCTCTTCACCATCGCCGGCGGCCTGCTCACGAACACCGGCGGCGTCGTATGCCATGCCGCGGTGGTCGCTCGGGAGTTCGGGCTGCCGGCCGTGGTAGGCCTGGGCGACGCCACGACACGCATCCCCGATGGGGCGACCGTGGAGCTCGACGGAACGACCGGTTACGTCCGGATCCTGTGAGGGCCCGAGCCCCGTCTGAGCGCATCTTGACGTTCGCGATGCTCGGCATCGCCGCGGGCTCGGTCCTCGTGCCCTTGAACTCCACCATGCTTGCCGTAGCCCTGCCCAGCATCATGGACGGGTTCTCGGTCGACGCCGGGACGGTCGCCTCGCTGGTCACCCTGTACCTCGCGACCGTCGCGATCGCCCTGCCGGCCAGCGGGAGCATCGGTGACCGCTTCGGACATCGGCGCTCGTTCCTCGTCGGCGTCATCGCGTTCGGTGGCGCGTCGCTGCTGGCGGCCTCGGCGACGTCTTTCGGCCTCCTCGCCATCTCGCGCGTCCTCCAGGCCGTAAGCGGCGCCCTCCTCTCGACAAGCTCGACCGCGCTCATCCGGGCTGAGGCGCCGGCGGACAGGCGGGGTGCCGCGTTCGGCATGTTCGACATGATCGTGTCGATCAGCGCCGCGGTCGGACCTCTGGTCGGGGGCCTCGTCGTCAGCGTATTCGGCTGGCGTTCGTTGTTCCTGGCCGCCATCCCGCTGGCCCTGGTCGCGCTGATCACCGTGGGTCGACTGGCCCCGCCGGGGACCGGCATCCATCGTGGCGCCGCCCCGGCCGAACCGCGCCCTGCCTCGCCGCGTCCGATCGACTGGCCAGGCCTTGCCCTCCTGGCGCTCACCCTGGTCGCGGCGCTGCTCGCTATCCGGGGCCCGCTCGATGGCGGCCTCGGGACGCTCGCCGCGATCGCGACTGTCCCGCTCGCGCTCGCCTTCCTGGCGGTCGAGCTTCGCACGCACCGCCCCGCAGTGGACCCACGGCTCCTGGCCTCGCCGCCGTTCGCGGCGGCGCTGGCCGGCGTGTTCGGGATGACTGTGATCCTGCACGGATGTTTCCTTGTCGTGCCTCTGCTTGTCGAACGGATCCAGGGCGGGTCCCCGGCGACCGCCGGCATCGTGCTGCTGGGGATCTCAGCCCTCTGGGCAGTTGCGGCACCGTTCGGTGGCCGGCTATCGGACCGGCTCGGGCGCCGCTTGCCCGCCGTCATCGGCGGGATCGTGACTGTCATCGGGCTTGCGATCCTGGCCGTGGCGGGGCCGACGTCGTCGACGCTGATCCTGGCCGGCCTGTTGTCGTTGGTCGGCTTCGGGATGGGCCTCGGTGGGTCGCCTCGCCAGACCGCGGCGATGGAGGCGGTCGGAGAGGACCGGGTCGGGATGGCCGCGGGCACCTACTACACGGGCCGCTATCTCGGCGGCGTGGCTGGCGCGAGCATCGCTGGCGCAGTGCTGGGCTCGAGCGTCACGACCGAGGGCGTCTCGCTGGTGTTCGCGATCGTTACCGTCGCCGCTGTTGCCGTGACGCTGGTGTCGATCGGACTGCCGACTCAGGGCGTCGTGCCACGTACCATCCAGCCGTGACCTCAGCACTGACCGACGATGAGTCATTCGAGCGCTGGTACGGGCCGTGGGAGCCGCTGACCCCGGCTGAGGTCCTCGAGCTCCTTGCCGGCTTCGATGCTCCGTGGTGGATCGTCGGCGGGCATGCGATCGAGGCAGCCACCGGGGCCTCGCGGCGGCATGAGGACATCGATGTCGCCGTGTTCCGGCGGGATCTCGCGGCGTTGCGCGCCGCACTCCCGGATCGCTTCCAGACATGGTCTGCAGGGTCGGGCCTGCTGCGCCCCCTGAACGACGACCATCCCGACCCGCACCCGGAAGCCGGTCAGGTCTGGGTCCGCGAGCACGCACTGGCGCCCTGGAAGGTCGATTTCGTCCTCATGGACGAACGCGACGGTGGCTGGGTCTGGAAGCACGACCCGTCGGTCTCGATGACGCTCGAGGACTCGACCTGGGTCGATGACGCAGGCGTGCGCTTCGCGCGACCGGAGATCGTGCTCGCCCACAAGCTTCGAAGCCTCGAGGCGAAGAACGACGACGACTTCGGCACCGTCTGGCCGACGCTCGATCGGCCGGCTCGGAAATGGCTGCGCGAAACCGCCGAGCGGCTGTACCCCAAGCACCCGTGGCTGAACAGGATGGCCGCTCCAGACCAACCAGTGGCCCGCGAGGGCGTCCTCGTTCGTGTTCGTGAAGCCACGCTCGCGGACGCCGAGATCGTCGATGCCCGCGCGGGGGACCCCGTGATGTCCGGTGAGTTCAACGACTTCGGCAACCCGAAGCCGCCGTCGCTCGAGACGAACCTGGCCCACGGCAAGCGGATGGTGGGTCCGGAGCGTGGCCAGCTCCTTGTCGAGCGCCTGGCCGACGGCGCCGTCATCGGAGACGTGAGCTGGCACGCCACGTCGTACGGGCCGCCCGAAACGTCGCGTGCGCTCAACATCGGCATCGCGCTCATCCCCGAAGCGCGCGGCCAGGGTTTCGGCAGCGAAGCGCAGCGATTGCTCGCGGCAGTCCTTTTCGATCTCTACGACATCGAACGGATCGAGGCGAGCACCGACGTCGATAACGTCGCCGAGCAGCGCGCGCTCGAGAGGGCCGGTTTCACGCGCGAGGGCATCATCCGCCGCTCGCAGTTCCGCGCCGGCGCGTATCACGACCTGGTCGGCTATTCGATCCTGCGCGAGGACCTCTGAAGGCCGGCCACGACGAAAGCGACGCTCACAAGTGAGGACGCCGTCGCGATCGCCGGGGAGCGTGCGGCCGCGATCGCCGGGGACGGTACGGCTACCTCTGCGGCCACCGTCGTCGTCGCAGCAGTCGAGCGTTGCGGCACCGGCTGGATCGACACGAACTTGCCGTCCCAGATCATCCGCTTCGGTGCGTACCACCACTTCGTGAAGAAGCGCTGCAGCTGGGCCGGGGTGAGCTTGGTGTTCGGCCGCATGTCGTAGCCGAAGCTGCTGTTCTGGAGCCCCCACAGCGGGCCCGTGACGCGGACGCTCGTGATCCTGAAGTCGTTCGTCTTCGCCGGGTCGGCGGTGGCGGTGAAACCGTGGAGGACCCAGCCGTGCCCGCCGCGCGAGACGGCGATCGCGACCGGCAGGTTGGTCAACCGGATGCGCTTGACGGCCAATCGGATGGCGCCGAGGAACGTGGCGCTCGACACCAGCCGGTATCGGTCGTCGACGTAGTGACGCAGGCCTGCCGTCCAGCCCTGCGGGTCGACGCCGGCCGAGCGCGGCAGCGTGTAGCGGTTCCGCGCTCGCATGTACTCGAAGTACTTGCTCTGGTTCGCCCGGGTGTGGTCCGCGCGGTGGTACTTCATGTTGCGCATGATCTGGACATCCGCGGCCGTGCACCACAGCCATGTCTTCTGGGTGGTGAAGACGCCGGCACGGTACAGGTTGATGCCGCCCGTCCAGGCGGGGAGTGCCGCGTCGGCGGGCGTGGGCGTGGCCGCCCAGCCGACCGAGATGAGGAGCGCCGCGACCAGCCCGAGGACCGGCCGAAGACGTCGATGCGTACCGGCCATGCGACCATCCTGACCCACCCGGCGACATCGCGCCAGCGTGGCGGCGCCCGAGCGTGCGTCAGGCCTGCCCGACCCTACGCTCCGACCGCCAGCGCCCCCAGTCGCTCGGTCAGTCGCAGGTTCTCGGCGTAGTCGATCGGGACCTCGACCAGCGACGGCCCATCCACATCGAGCGCGCGCATCAGCGTCGGGTACAGGTCCGCGGCACTCGACGGTCGGAAGCCGGCGATCCCGAAAGACTCGGCGTACTTGACGAAGTCGGGGTTGCCGAACTCCACGCCGAACGGCCGGCCGAACTCGTTGCGCTGCTTCCAGTCGATGAGTCCGTAGCCGTCGTCGCGCCAGATGACCACGCAGATCCCGGCTCCGACCCGCTTCGCGGTCTCCAGCTCCTGGCTGTTCATGAGGAACCCGCCATCGCCGCACAGCGCGATGACCTTCCGGTCGGGATGGACGAGCTTGGCCGCGATGGCGCCGGGGATCGCGATGCCCATCGCCGCGAAGCCGTTCGAGATGATCACGGTGTTCGGCTCGTAGGCCTGGTACATCCGCGCGACCCAGACCTTGTGCGCGCCGACGTCCGACACGACGATGTCGGACGGTCCGAGGGCCCGGCGCATGTCGACGATGGCCCGCTGCGGGGTGATCGGCCAGCCGTCGTTCGAGGCATGCGCCGCCAGCTCGTCGAGGAGCTGCGTCCGCAGGTCGGCGTGGACGAGGATCTCCCGCGACGCATGCCGCTCCCCGGCATCGCGGCCACCGACACCCATGGGCTGCACCGCGTCGAGGAGGCGGCGCAACGTCCCGTCGATGTCGCCGACGAGCTCCACCTCCGGCTGGTAGGCCGCGTCGATCTCGGCCGGCTGTGTGTCGATGTGGATCAGTCGCTTGCTGCCGTCCGGATCCCATGAGCTCGGCGCGTACTCGACCAGGTCATAGCCGACGCAGATGACGAGATCCGCGCGATCGAAGCCGGACAGCACGTGGTCGCGGGCCTGCAACCCGACCGCCATGAGCGACAAATGGGAACGGTCGTCCATCGCGCCCTTGCCCATGAAGGTCGCCGCGACCGGGACGTGCAGGCCGCGGGCGAGCGCCCGCAGCTCGGGGGCCGCGCCGCGCCGGAGGACGCCGTTGCCAGCCAGGATGATCGGCCGCTCCGATGCGGCGATGAGCCGGGCCGCGTGGTCGATCGCCTCGTCGGTCGGCTCGGGGAAGTAGGCGTGGCCCGGTGTCAGCGGCACCGGTGCCGGGCCGCCGTCCCGTGGCGTGGTGTCGGTCGCGGCGAGGTCCTCGGGCAGCTCGATGTGGGTCGGGCCCGGCTTCTCGAGCATCGCAACCCGGAACGACTTGCGGACGATCTCGGGGATCGCGCGGATCCGCTCGACCCGCGTGTTCCACTTCGTGACCGGCTCGAACATCCGCACGACATCGACGACCTGGTGGGCCTCTTTGTGGAGCTTGCCCGACGCCGCCTGGCCGGTGATCGCGACCATCGGGGCGCGATCGAGGTACGCGTCTGCGATGCCCGTGAGGAGGTTGGTCGCCCCCGGGCCGAGCGTCGCCATGGCGACCGCGGCACGACCGGTGAGCCGGCCATGCACGTCGGCCATGAACGCGGCGCCCTGCTCGTGGCGGGTCGTGATGTGGCGGACGGCCTCGTGGCGCGACAGCGCGTCGAGGATGTCCATCGTCTCCTCGCCCGGGACCGAAAAGACGAAGTCGCAGCCCTCTGCCGCGAGGCAATCGACGAGAAGGTCGGCAGCGCGCCGAGGACGATCGGAGGCCATGCCCGTAGCGTAGGGCAATAGACTCTCGCCATGAGTCGTCCCCGCCTCGAGGTCCTCGCGCCCGACCTCATCGAGCGCATCGTCGACGAGGCCAAGCGCGTGCTGGCCGAGGTCGGCATGGAGGTCCGCGGGCCGGAGATGCGCCGCCGGCTGATCGAGGCCGGTCTGCCGACCGATGCGGCCGGTCGGGTGCTGTTCCCGCGGGAGGTGGTGGAGCGAGCGATCGCCAGCGCGCCGTCGTCGTTCACCCTCTTCGACCGGGATGGCAACCCGCACGCCGACCTCGGCGAGGATCGGGTCCATTTCGTGCCGGGCTCGTCGGGGCTCAAGACGCTCGACCATCGGACCGGCGAGGTCCGACTGGCGAACTCGACCGACTTCGTCGAGTACGTGCGCCTGGCCGACGGGCTCCAGCACATCGCGTACCTGGCGACGGCGTTCTCGACGAACGACGACATCGAGGCGCAGGTCTCCGACGCGTGGCGGCTCTACATGGTCCTGACGAATTCGAAGAAGCCGGTGGTGTCGGGCGCATTCACGGAGCACGGCGTGCCGCGGATGGTCGAGATGATGCAGCTGTTCCGGGCAGATCGGGCCGACCTCATCGCCCGCCCGATGTCGATCTTCACGATCACCGCGACGGGCAATTTCCGCTACTCCGAGGACTCCTGCCAGAACCTGATCGACTGCGTCGAAGCGGGGATCGCGGTCGAGATCGTGCCGGTGACGCTGATGGGGCTGATCGCGCCGGTCACGACGGTCGGGGCGACGGTCTTCCACACGGTCGACGTCCTGGCCGGCATCACGATGGCGCAGATCATCCGGCCGGGCGCACCGGTGCTGTTCGGCGGAGCGCCGGCCACGTTCCACATGAAGATCGCGTCGTCGCCGATGTCGGCGATCGAGGCCCTCCAGCTCGACGCGGCCTACATCGCGGTCGCGAAGTCGCTGGATCTGCCGTGCCAGTCGTACATGGCCCTGTCGGACGGGCCGATCCTCGATGCGCAGGCCGGGGCGGAGACCTTCGGATCGGCGCTGATCGCCGCGCTGGCCGGGGTCAACTCCGTATCGGGCCCAGGCATGCTCGACTTCCTGCTCGTCTTCAACCTGCCCAAGCTCGTCTTCGACGATGAAATGTGCGGGCAGGCGTTGCGCTTCGTCCGCGAGGTGCGCGTGGCAGACGACCTGCCTGTCGACGCACTCATCGACCAGCTGATGACCGACCAGCACCTGATCATGGCCGAGCACACGATGGCGCACTGGCCGACCGAGCTGTACCTTCCCTCTGCGATCGTCGACCGGGACAACCGGGAGAACTGGATGAAGGCCGGCGGCAAGGACACGTACCAGCGGGCTGTCGACGAGGTCGACCGGCGGCTGGCTGCCTACCGGCCGGTAGCCACGGACCCGGCGGTGGACGCCGAACTGCGGCGGATCATCACGTCGGGCTTCGAGTCGCAGACAGTGCTGCCGTACGTCCCGCCCGCGGCGGAGCCGTCGGAGGAGGCGCTCGCCGCGGTTGCGGCCGGGAATGGTGCCGGGCCGGCGCGGGGCCGACGGGTCAACGCTCGGCGGCGGGCAAGCGCATGATCAGGGTCTACACGATGTCTCGATCCAGCCTCCGCCTCGCGGCGATCCGCACGTTTCTGCTCGCCCTCAGCGCGATGGTCGTGGTCGCGTGCGGCTCGGCGGCGCCCGCGGCATCGACGACGGCGAGTGCGACCCCGATCGCCAGTCCCACGCCGTCTGCGGGTCCCGCCTCGGTCACAAGTCCGACGCCCGGCGTCACGCCGTATCCACTCGTCGATGGCGAGGCGTGGATCGTGCTGGACAACGGCGGCGTCGCCGAGGCCGGCGGCGCGAGGCTCATCCGGCCGGACGGAACAGACGGCCATGAGATCCTTGCCGACCTCCCGGTGAACGTCGCAGCCCCGGCCTGGTCACCGGACGGCCGGCAGCTGGTGTTCGACGGCGAAGGCGACCGCGGCTCCCAACTGTGGGTCGCGAACGCTGATGGCACGGGCGCCCGTGCCTTGATGCCGACACCCGACGGGTGCCCGAGCCAGTGCACCGAAGCCATCCAACCGACATGGTCGCGGGACGGTCGGTCGATCGCCTATGTCGCCTCGACACACGAGGGCGGCGCCTTCACCAAGTCAGCACTTGCCATCCTCGACATCGCGACCGGCGAAACGCGCGAGATCTATGCCACCACCGACACGACGCTCGCCTGGCCATCCTGGTCGCCCGACGGAGGCACCATCGCGATCGAGATCGACCGGTACGCTGGGGTCCCCGAGGACACCGAGTTGGTGTCGAGCGTGATCGGGCTGATCACCGTCGCGGGTGAGGACCACGTTCCGAAAGAGATCACGGAGCCGAGCCTCCTTGCCGGATACCCGAGCTGGCATCCGACGGACGACCTCATCGTCGTCAGGACGAATCGGTATGACGTCGACAGGCAGAAGGTCCTTGACGAGGCTGCCCCGTCGGACCTGTACACGCTGCGTGCGGATGGATCCGGGCTGACGAATATCACGCACAACGTGGTCGGCGGGGCGATCATCCGGGCCCCGTCGTGGACGTCTGACGGTCGCATCCTGTTCTCGAAGCTGGCCGAGGCGGGTGCCGAGGAGCAGCTCCGGGTCATCGGCGCGACGGGCGAGAACGAGGCGTCCGCGACCGGCGATGTCGTGACCCTCGGCGAGGGCTACTGGCGGCCGACGCCATAGCCGGGCGCGCAACCGAGGGCGCGTGTGGCGCCCGGCTCCCCGGGCCTGGAACATCCTCATGTTCCAATTGGCGAACGGCGCGCGCCAAAACGATCGAAAGTGCCCGTCCGGCGCTGATTGGAACCTGCTGGAAGTTCCATTCGACGTCCGAGGGGCCACTTCGGACCGAATCTCGGCCGCTCAGACGCTGATTGGAACCTCGTGATGTTCCAAATGCTGCCGAGGTCGTCGCCGACGAGCCTGGATACCCGTGCGGCGCGCGGCTGTCAGCCCGCCCGGGCGCGGATCGCTCGCGGTGTCGCCCGTCAGATCGCTCGCATCCGGTTGTTCTTCGCGTCGTGCGTCAGCTCGGCCTTGCCGAGTGCCTCGAGTAAGGGCGGCAGATACATGCCGAAGCGGCCTCGATACCCCTTGCGCAACCCGTACCAGCCACCGACCGGATTGCCGGCGTCGCGTCCCCAGCCCTCGACCGTGCCGGGCTTCGCGTCCTTCTGCTCGTCGGCCGCCCCGAGGTCCATCCAGTCGCCGTGGGCCTTGAGCATCGCGTGCAGGTCGTCGATCGCACTCAGGTGGTACTTGAGCTGCGTCGAACCGACCTGGCAGACGAGCGCCGGCGGGTCGGCCGTCTCGTCGCGCCACATCTGGTAGTCGGACGTGCCCGGCGGCGTCTTGAGCTGCCACGGATCTTCCTTGGTCCCGCTCCCGGTCATGTGCGTTCCTCCTTCACCTTGGCCGTGGTGACGGCCGCCTGATAGTGCGGCAGCAGGGTGGTCCAGCCGCCCATGTTCCGATCGCGCCAGGTCTGGCCCTCCACTCCGAGAACCTCCCAGCCGCGGTGCTCGATGTCGACTCTGGTCGAATCGGGCGCGATCGATTTCGAACCTGATCTCGACCTCGGTCGCCTCGGCTCGATCGCGCTTGAGGTGCCACAGGTAGACGAGTCGGCCCGGCGGCTCCCACGCGATGACCTCGCCCCAATCCCACTCCTGACCGTCGGGCGTGCGCTCGAAGATCCGCCCACCGACCCGACCCTCCAGCACGATCTGCAGATCGGACCGACCGGTGTGCGTGTGGTCGGCCGGCCACCATCGACCGATCGCACGCGTCCACGTGTCGAATGCATGGTCCTGCGCCGCGTCGACGTCGAAGGACAGGCGGAGCGGCTCGATCACCGGGCCTTGCTCCGACGCTTCGGCGTCGTGTTCTCGGCGACGATCCGGTATCGACGTGTGGCCTCTCCCCAGACGGTCTCGAGGTACTGCCTGACGGCGTCCGGTCCGAGGTCGTCGAGGGCATAGAGCCGCCGAGTGCCAACCGCGCGCTCCTTGACCAGGCCGGCTTCCTTGAGCAGCCGGAGGTGGCGCGACACCGCCGGCCGGCTGATCGGCATCGACTCCGCGAGTTGCCCGACCGACCGCTCGCCGTCGCGCAGGAGCTCGAGGATCGTCCGGCGATGCGCGTCACCGAGCGCCTCGAAGGGGTCGGTCGTGGACGCCGTCGGACGAGCAGTCCGTAACATAGGGGTTACGGTAACACGACGGTTACGCAGGAGGGTCGCCGTCGCGGAGCGAGGTGGGCTTGGTCGCGACAACCGGTTCTGGGCTCAGTTCCCCTCCCCTGACCGTCGCACCCAGCACGATCGCCGCCGACACGATGACGATGTTCTTGATGATGTACTGACCCTCGAGAGTCGGGGCGATCGGGAAGATCGTGAAGGTCTCGGTCGGGAACAGGAACAGCGGCGTGATCGTGCCGAGCATCTGCACGAAGAGCAGCAACAGGACGGCCCGCATCCATCGGCCGATGAAGAGCCCGATTCCGATCGCCGACTCCCAGACCGCCAGGATCATCAACCCCGTGGCCTGTGGGATCGCACCGAAGGTGAGCGTCTCGATCGTCTTGCCCGCCAGCGCCTCGGCCGGACTCGCGTCCGGGAAGAACTTCAGGACGCCGAACCAGAAGAACACGATGCCCAGCGCTAGCCGCAGCAACATCAGGCCGTGGTCCGCCATGAGTTCCGTGATGCGTCGATCGATCCGGTCGAACCAGCGCGGCGGCTTGGTGGTCAACAGCTCCCGCCTCCTTCGGTCGGGTTGTATCACGTGCTACGTCCAGGGTGATGGCAGGTGCGACAGCGGCTCGCGATCGGGTAGCACGTCGACCTGCAGGGACGGGTCCGCCGCGGGCACGTAGCGCTCCTCGAGCCCGAGCTCCTTGAGGACGATGTTGCGGGCTTGCGCGATGGCCGTCGTCTTGTAGAACGCGATGGTCCGGCTGAAGCCCTGCCGGCCGAAGCCGCAATCGCTGGACAGGATCAGCTGGTCGGCCGGGATCACCTCCAACGCGCGCCGCACCCGGGCGGCGACGACCGCCGGCATGTCCGCCTGGAGCGTGCGGTGGTTGACCATGCCGACGGCGATCTTCTTCTTGAGGCGGCCGGCATACGGCTTGAAAAGGTCGATCTCGGCCAGCTCGTTCTCGGTCGCCTCGACGGTCCAGACGTCGCCCTTGAGGCGCTCGAGATAGATCTCGATCGAGTTCGCATACGACTCGCCCGTGTAGACCTTCTGCATGTTCGGGTTGCCCCAGCACGTGTGGATCCACAGCTCGACGTCGTCGAGACCGTCCACCTCGTGGTTGAACGCATCGACGAGGAAGTCGAGCAGCTCGATATGGTCGGGGTAGAAGTTCGCGACGAAATGGATCGTCGGTTCCTCGATCTGGATCACCTTGGCCCCGGCCGCCGCGAGCTGGCGCAGCTCGACGTTCATCGCAGTGGACATGTCCCAGATCAGCTGCTTCTTGTCCTCGAGGTCGTACTCGGCCGTATGGCTGTCGAGGAAGATCGAGAGCACCTGCGACGAGCACGTCCCGAATTTGACCGGCTTGCCCGCGCGTGCCTGGGCGATCCGCCAGAGCTTCGCGTACTCGAGGGGATTGCGGCGGTCGTGCGCAACCTTGCCGACCACGCGCGGCCATCGCCATGTCGTCTCGATCTCGTTCATCAGCGTGCCCGGCGGGAACTCGAGCAGTCGGTCGCGCGAGCGCTCGTACTGCAATTCCTCGTGCTCGAGCCCCGTCCAGCGCTGCAACGGATAGTGGTGCCACGAACGGCCGGCGAAGTCCTCGTCGAGGTGATAGTCGCCATTCGTGACGATGTCGAGTCCGGCGCGCTCCTGGTCGGCGATCACGGTCGAGTGCGCATCGAGGAACTGCTCGCGGAACTTGACGTCGAGCAGCGCCGTGTCGAGCGGCCGGCCCCACAGGCCACCGTCGTACCAGCGCGGGCGGGGCCACGAGCCGGTGACGGTGGCAGGGAGCATCAGGTCCTTGGTGGCCGTGAGCATCGCGCGTGCGCCTCCTCGTCGAGATCCGGTGGTGCGTCGATCCTAGATCGTCGGTCAGCCGTCGACCCGGGCGGTCGCCATGCCGGGCCGGGCCGTCGCGGCTAGGCAGGGTCGTCGGGGGGCGGGATGGACCCGTCGGGCCACGCGCAGACGCAGACGCGGTTGCCGGCGCGGTCGGCGAGCGTCCAGTACTCCGGCGCATTGGAGTCGTCGACGATCCGGCCGCCCGCGGCGAGCGCCGCCGCGAGCCTCGCCTCGACCTCCTCGCGCGCGACCGACACGTCGAGGTGCATCGCGTGCCGCAAGGGCTTGGCCTCGTCGAGCTCCTGCATCCAGACCGTCGATCCGTGACCCAGCGGGTCGACGGCGTTGTCTTCGGCCTTCGGTGCGTAACCGAGCACGGCGCGCCAGAAGCCGACATCCACTGCGTCCGGCTTCGCCGCGATCGCGAGCTGGACTTCCTGCACCGCCGCGCGGTCAGCAACCGCGCCGTGGGCGCGAGCGACCTCCGAAACGGCCCGCGCGATCTCGACGTGTCGCGGCTCGAGCGTCCAGATGTCGCGGGTCAACCGCACCGTCAGGCAGGCATCCGCGATCGTGAGCAGCGTCCCCGAGCCCTCGAGGCCTGCGACCTGGGCGACAGCATCACCCAGCCGCGCGGCCTCGCCCAACGATCCGGCCCGGAACACCGCAGTCGCTCCTCCGTGCAGCACGACCCAGTCGTCCACATCGTCCGCGGCGAGGAACGCCCGCCAGCCTTGCTCGCTCATTCCCGAACTCCCTGCCTACGAAATCGGGCCCTAACGTCGGCGTCCACTCAGACCCCGGAGCGCGAGCAGGAACCCGGCAACAGACCAGAAGGTCAACCACGCCCATCGCGCATTGGGCGATGGCTCGCTCGCCGCCGCCGCTGGCACGGTGCTCGTATCCGGCAAGCCAGCCGCAATGAGTGCACCTCGAGCGGCGTATCTGCCGATGGGGAAGAAGAGATCGTCGGTCTCGGAGCCGACGTCCGGGTGGCGGACGTCGCGGACCATGTAGCCCCACTCGCCGACGTTGATGCCGTCGCAGACGTCACCAGCCTGCGCGCGCAGCACGCGCGGATCAGCTGGACCTCGAACGACGTGGTCGATGTCCATCGTCACATCGATCGTGAAGGTCGAGTAGTCGGCTCGCGTGATGCGTCCGGCGTAGATGGCACCGTCCGCCGTGCCGACCGCGTCCCTGAACTCGAGGATGCGGCCCATGCACGCGCTTGCTGCGTCGGGGCGCGCCGCCGACCCGGCCAAGACAGCCACAACGAGTACGAGCGCGACTCCGATAACGCGCATCGCGACATCGTGGGTGGACGTCAGACACCGGTCAAGCCGCGTTCAACGCCCAATCGTGGCCCCAGCATCTGGAAACTTCCTCGATGCGCACGAGTGGATGTCCGACTGCCAGCTGGCTATTGGCGAGGGACCCAAAACGGCTCCCATTCCCAACGACCCTTGGTCGGATCTGGCGGCATCGTTGAGGATGGGCACGGCCCAGCGTCTCCGGCAGGGTTTCCGTACTGGTCCGTGAGTGGACCGCAGATCGCCGGGCTGTTCCGGATGTACCTGTCGGGCTCGTAACGCAAGCCGGATAGGAAGAAGACGAACCCGAAACCGAGCGCGAACACCCCGGCGATGCCTCGCTTGCTCACCGAGCGACGCTACATCGTCGGTGTCGGCATGACCATCGTGACTTCCGACTGTCGCGTTTTGGTTCGCTCGTTCGTCGCATGGGAAGTCATGGAGGCGGGAGATAGGGCCTGATGAGACGGACAAGGACGTCCTTGCTGCTCTGCGCGACTGTATTCGGCTGGGCATTCGGGGCTGCAGCTCCCGCCATGGCCGAGTTATGCAGGCCCGTCATGCCTGATCGCGCAGAGGACGCTCGCGGCTTCACGTTCAGCGCGACCGTCCTCGGAATTGAAGTAGATGCGCAGAACGACCCACTCGAGTTCGTATCGCTGGCGATCCACGAGGTGTATGCGAACCGAGGCAGCGAACAACTGCGCGCGGGCCAGATTATCCGGCTCTACAGCAACGGGTGCGACGGCTTCGCACTGATCGGTATAGGCGATGGCGACCGAATCCTGATGAGTACAGCCAATCTCGAGCAGGACAATGGCCCCAGCACGTGGAACACAGCTGTCTGGCGGAATGAGCGGGGCCACCTCCGACTGGCCGTGCTTACTGGCGAGGAATTCCCTCGCGTGTGGTTCACCGATGACCGACGGATCGCGAAGGCCGACACCGTTCGCGAGGCGCTCGCCCTCGTTGCACCCGGGGCGGCTGGGATGCCGACGACGTCGACCGAGGTGCCCGCCTCTCGCAGCAGCGCGTCTATCTGGCCGTGGATCGCGGGCGTCATCGGCCTCGTCGGTTGCGCCGTGCTCCTCGTCTGGCGTCGAATGCGCCTGGACTGAGCCGTCTGCAAGACACGTGTCGCGTCGCTGGAATTGCGTGATCTCACTCGGCTGCCGCGATCTCCCTTTTACGCCGCTCGACGAACGCATCGAGTGCTTCGGCGATCGGCGGTTCCAGGGGTGGCGGCACGGCCTCTGCGAGGAGCCGCTTCCACAGGGTGTTCGCCCGCTCCGTGGCGGTGCGCGAGCCGTCCGCCTGCCACGTCTCGAAGTTCCGCCAGTCCGAGACGAGAGGCGTGTAGAAGGCTGTCTCGTACCTCTCCAGCGTATGGGCCGTCCCGAAGAAGTGGCCACCCGGGCCGGCCTCGGCGATCGCTTCGAGGCCCAGCGAGCCCTCGTCGACGACCAGCGGCTGGAGCACCTCCGAGATCATCTGGAGGATCTCCGCGTCGATGATCAGCTTCTCGAACGACGCGGTCAGCCCGCCTTCGAGCCAGCCGGCGCCCTGGTACAGCAGGTTGACCCCGCCCATGACCGCGCCCCAGACGGCCATCTCGGCCTCGTAGGCCGCCTGCGCGTCGACCACCGGTGACGCGGTCGCGTTCGATGATCGCCACGGCAGCCCGTACCGCCGCGCCATCTGCCCGGACGCGAACTGCGACTTCACCGACTCGGGCGTCCCGAACGCCGGCGACCCGGTCCGCATGTCGACGTTCGAGGTGAACGCGCCGTAGATCATCGGTGCGCCCGGCCGGACGATCTGGGCGAGCGCGACCATGAACAGCGCCTCGGCGTTCTGCTGCGCGATCGCTCCGGCCAGCGAGATCGGGCTCATCGCGCCGGCCAGCGTGAAGGGCGTCGCGACGACCGGCTGTCCGTGCAGCGCCATCTCGATCAGCCCGTCGCTCATCGGCCCGTCGAGCCGGAGCGGCGAGTTCGAGTTGATGATCGTGATCAGCGCCGGCTCGCGCGCCAGGTCGTCGCGTGACACGCCGCGGATGAGGCACGCGACTTCGATCGCGTCGTCGACCATCACCCGTCCCGTCCCCAGGCAATGCCACGTCTTGTCGAGCTCGGTCGCGAAGATCCGGTACTGGTCGAGATGGCGCGTCTCGACCGGCAGGTCGGTCGGCTCGAGCGGCCCGCCGCCTTCCTGGTGGATGACGTCGAGCGCGCCGATCAGTCGGACGTAGTCGCGGAAGTCGGCGATGTTCCCCGGCCGCCGGCCGCGGTCGAGGTCGCTCACGAACGCCGGCCCGCCGACGGCACAGAACACGAGGTTCGACCCGCCGAACACCACGTCCCGTTCCGGATTCCGCGCATGCAGCCGAAACTCCCGCGGCGCCTTCGCGACGAGCTCCTCCACCAGGCCCGGCTCCAGCCGCACGTTCCGCGAGCCACGGTCCACACGAGCACCCGCTCCCGCGAACGCGTCCAGCGCCCGCTCCCCCAGCACCTGCATCCCGATCTCGGACAGGATCCGCAGGGACGCCCGGTGGATCGTCTCGACCTGCTCCTCCGTCAGGATCTCGACCGGTCGATACGGGTTGACGAGGCGGCGCCACGGGAGCTGTCTGATGCCGCCCGACTCGCGCCGCCGGCGGCGATGGACCGGCTCGTATTCGCTCACGCACCGGATGCTACGACCGGCCATCCGGATTCTCAGACCGGTCTCAGCCGGCGCCTCTTCGATACGGGCGATCGGGGCGGAGTGACCGCCGCGTATTCGGAGGGTAGGCGCACACCATGCGACTCAAGATCCTGGCGCTGGCAGTCCTCATCGCCGTTGGTGTCGCAGCCCTCGGCGTGAGCGTCGGCGGCCTGGGCGCAGGCACGACGACCGCGACCGAATACCTGACCTCCGACGCGGCGCTGGGCGACGTGACCGACGAGGTGGCCGCCACGGGCAGCCTCGCGGCAGCGACCTCGTACGGCCTGGCGTTCGGATCGGCGCCCTGGCTGGTCGGAGACAGCGAGGACGCCCCCGCGTCCGAAACGGCCTGGCCGGTGACGGAGGTCTCGGTCAAGCCCGGCGATACGGTGACCGCCGGTCAGGCGCTCGCCACCGCCGAAACGGCCGAGATCAAGCGCGCGTATGACCGCGCGACCAACGACCTCAGGACCGCGAACATGCAGCGCGTCCTCGCCAACGAGCAGCTTGCGGACGCCATCGATGCGGACAACGAGGACGCCGAGCGCCAGGCGCTGCTCCAGGTGTACGCCGCACGGAACCAGGTCTCCCAGGCGACCGATGCCCGGCGCGCCCTCCAGGCGAAGCTGAGCGCCGCCACCATCACCGCACCGATCGACGGCATCGTGACCGAGGTCAACGTGTCGCCCGGGTTCGATGCGCCGCAGGGCGCGGCCATCGTCGTCGCGTCGCGCACGCTGACCGTCACGACCGACGTCGTCGAGAGCGACCTCGTCGACGTCGAGGTCGGTCAGGCGGCGAGCGTCACGATCGACGCGATCGGCGCCACGCTTGACGGGACGGTCACAGCGATCTCACCGACGGCTGGCGATGGGTCCTCGGGTGTCGTCGCCTTCCCGGTCACGGTCACGATCGAGGAGACGCCCGCCGATGCCCGGCCGGGGATGAGCGCGGACGTCTCGATCACGATCGCGTCGGCCACGAACGTCGTCACGGTCCCCAGCGCCGCCCTCCAGGGCACGACCGGCGACTACGCGGTCATGACGCTCGGCGCAGAGGGCAACCCGCAGCGCGTCCCGGTCGACGTGGGTCTCGTCACCAACGCCACCGCCGAGATCAAGAGCGGTCTCGAGGCCGGCACAGCGGTGGTCATCGGCACGACCGCCGACCTGATCGGCACCGACCAGGGTGACGGCCGCGGCGGCTTCGGGATGCCGGGTGGCGTGGTGCGTCGGATCGACGACGGCGGACCCCCGATCGAAAAGCCGATCAATTAGGGACCCCACGATGACGACGCCGCTCATCGCTCTCGACCGGGTCAGCCGTGTGTACCGCATGGGGCCTGTCGACGTTCCCGCTCTCGACGACGTGTCGCTCCGGATCCACTCCGGGGAGTTCGTCGCGATCGTCGGGCCGTCCGGGTCCGGCAAGAGCACGATGATGAACATCCTCGGCTGCCTCGACCGGCCGACGCACGGGTCATACCAGTTGGCGGGCGCCCCGGTCGCCGAGCTCGACGACGACTCGCTTGCCCGGCTGCGAAGCCGGACCATCGGGTTCGTCTTCCAGTCGTACAACCTCCTCCCGCGCACGACCGCGCTTGAGAATGTCGCGACGCCGCTGCTCTACCAGGGCGTGCGTCGGGGTGAGCGCCTCCGACGCGCACGAGCCACGCTCGAACGGCTCGGTCTCGGCGACCGGGTCGGCCATGAGCCGACCGAGCTGAGCGGCGGCCAGCAGCAGCGCGTCGCGGTGGCGCGGGCGCTGGTCACGGAGCCCGCCCTGATCCTTGCCGACGAGCCGACCGGCAACCTCGACAGCCACGCCGGCGCCGAGGTCACGTCACTCTTCCGCGAGCTCCACCGGAGCGGGCGGACCATCGTGCTCATCACCCATGACGTCGATGTCGCGGCGACGGCCGACCGGCAGATCCACCTGCTCGACGGGCGGTTGGCGGCATGAGCGCCTTCGAGCTTCTCCGTCTGGCCCTCTCACGTCTCCGCACCAACCGGTTGCGGGCGGCGCTGACGATGCTCGGCGTGATCATCGGGGTGGCGTCCGTGGTGGCCCTCGTCGGGGTCGGCCAGGGGACGACGTCGAGCATCACGGACTCCCTCGCGAGCCTTGGCACGAACCTCCTCACGATCAGCCCGACGGAACAGGAAGCCGACGGCTCGACCAGCCTGACGATCGAGGACGCCGCGGCGATCGCCGACCTGCAGGGTGTTGCCGGCGTCGCGCCGGAGGTCTCGACCGGCCAGAGCGTGACGGCCGGCGACGAGTCGACGGACACCACGATCGTCGGCACCACCAGCGCCTATCTCGGCGTGCGGGCGCATACGGTCTGGCAGGGCACGGGTCTGACCCCTGTCAGCGTCGATCGCGAGCTCCGCGTCGCCGTGCTCGGCAAGTCGACGGCCGACGATCTCGGCCTCGCCGCCGACGCGATCGGCTCCGAGATCAGCATCGGTGGCATCGGGTTCACCGTCATCGGCATCCTCCAGCCGAAGGGCGGCAGTGGCTTCGAGGACCCGGATGACCTCGTCCTGGTGCCGGTCGCGGCGGTGCAGAAGTACTTCCTCGGCGGCGACAGCGTCCGCAGCATCGGCGTCAGCGTCGCGACCGCGGCCGAGATGGACGCGACCAACGCCCGGATCACCGCGCTCCTGCGCGAGCGCCACGACCTCGCCGCGACGGATGACGACGACTTCGCGATCTTCGATCAGACGCAGCTTCTCGAGGCGGCCTCGTCGATCAGCGGGACTCTGACGCTGCTGCTCGGGGGCATCGCCTCGATCTCGCTGGTCGTGGGCGGCATCGGGATCATGAACATCATGCTCGTGTCGGTCCGGGAGCGGACCCGCGAGATCGGCATCCGCAAGGCGATCGGCGCGCGGGCGCTCGACATCCTCACCCAGTTCCTCGTCGAGGCGCTTGACCCTGTCGCTCCTCGGCGGCCTGCTCGGGGTCGCCCTCGGCCTTGCGATCTCGGCGGCGATCGCCCAGGTCGCGGGCTGGTCGTTCGCATTCAACCCGACGACGTTGATCGCCGCCGTCATGTCGAGCCTGCTGGTCGGGGTCGTCTTCGGCGTCTGGCCGGCGCGCCAGGCGGCTCGGCTCGATCCGATCACGGCCCTTCGCTACGAATAGGAGATGCCCCGATGAGCTTTGACAACGAGTCGACGGCGCCCGCGCCCGCGGCGCCCGTGGCGTCGGTCCCTGCGAACCCGGTCGTCACGCCGAAGCGCCGCTCCAACCGCCTGCTCGATCTCGCGCTGGTCGGTGCCGCAGTCATCGCCATCGGTGGCGTCGCGTTCGCGATCGGCCGGGGCACCGCGCCCGCGGCCGCGTCGGGGGCATTCAGTCGCGGCGGGCCCGGTCCAGGGGGCGTCGTCATCGGCGGCCCGGACGGCAGCTTCGAGCCCGGCACAGGTCCCAAGGGACAGGACGGCGGGCTGGTCCAGGCGGGAGGCCTCTCGATCGAGGGGACCGTCACCGCCGTCGACGCCGACAGCATCACGCTGAAGCTCGCGAGTGGCCAGGAGATGACGTTCAGCCTCGACGACTCGACGAACTACCGAGAGGCGACCGACGCGGCCGCCTCGGACGTGGCCGTCGGTGACGACGTTTCGGTTACGGCCGCGGGCAATGGCCGCGGGCAGGTCGCCGACCCGAGCGGTGAACCGCCACGCATGTCGGCCCGCGATGTGACGGTGACGCGATGACCGACGGCCAGCGCTAGGCTCACCGATATGCATCTCCTGGTCGTCGAGGACGACCCTCGCCTGTCGCGGCTCCTCAAGCGCCTGCTCGAGGACGACCGTCATGTCGTCGAGCTCGCGACGGATGGCCGCTCGGGACTCGAGATCGCGGAGGACGCACCCGGCATCGAGTGCGTGATCCTCGATATCGGGCTGCCCGACATGACCGGGCTGGAAGTCGCGCGACGCCTCCGGGCGGCCGGTTCGGAGGTCCCGATCCTGATGCTCACGGCGCGCGACACCGTCGGCGATCGGGTGACCGGTCTCGATGCGGGCGCGGACGACTATCTCGTCAAGCCGTTCGCGTTCGAGGAGCTGTCGGCGCGTCTGCGGGCCCTCGCCCGGCGTGGTGCGCCGCCGGGACGTCGGACGAAGCCGACACTGGTCGCCGGGCCGATCGCCCTCGACGAGACCGCCCGGCGAGTGACGGTCGACGGTTCGACGGTCGACCTGAGCCCGCGCGAGTTCTCGCTGCTCGAATGCCTCCTACGGCATGCGGGTCAGACCCTGTCGCGCGACCAGCTGCTCGATCAGGCATGGCCGTTCGGCGTCGCCGTCACGCCCAACGCAGTCGACGCGTACATCCACTACCTGCGCGACAAGCTGGGCACGGCCGGCCGCTACATCCAGACCGTGCGAGGTGTCGGCTACCGACTCGCCGATGCCTGAGAGCGTGACCCCGGAGGAATCGCGGCTCCTTCGCCGGGTGCGCCTCCAGCTGGCGCTGTGGAGCGGCGGCATCACGCTCGCGCTGCTGGTCGTGCTCGGTGTCGTGCTGTATGTCGCAGTCGACCGTTCGCTTACGAGCTCGGGGACTGCCGAGCTGATCGGCCAGGCGAATTCGATCACCGGGAGGCCGCCAGGCCCGAACGATGAGCTGCCGACCGGCGGCTTCATCTTCGGCGGACCCGGCTCCGGCACGTTGACGCTGGTCCTGGACGAGCTCGGCGTGCCGATCAGACAGGGTCCACTCGTCCCGGAGGGCCTGCCGGTCATGGCATCCGTCGATGCCGCGCGCGCGACCGGCAAGCGCGACATCCGGGACGCGACGGTCGCGATCAAGGTGCGGCCCTTCACGCCCGAAGCCGTCAGCGCGACCGTGACCGACACGCCGGTCCGAGTGCTCACCGACCCCGTCACGTTCCGTGGCCAGCAGCTGTTCATCCAGATCGTCGGCGATCGGACGACCGAGGCGCGCACGCTGCGGATCCTCGTCCTGGTCCTGGTCGTCGGTGGCGCGATCGCGCTGCTGGTCGCCTCGGGCGTTGGGGCGGCGTACGCCAACCGCGCCCTCGTGCCGATCCGGGAGTCCCTGATGAACCAGCGCGAGGCGCTCCGCCGGCAACGTGAGTTCGCCGCGGATGCATCGCACGAGCTACGGACGCCGCTGACCGTGATCCGGGCGAGCGTCGACGACCTCGAGCGCCACCCGAAGCGCTCGGTGGCCACGGTCGGGAACGCGCTGACCGACATCCGCGACGAGGTCGATCACCTCACCGCCATGGTCGACGACCTGCTCCTTCTCGCGCGATCGGACTCCGGCGCCGTCGAATTGGAGCGGGTGCCGCTCGATCTTGGTGACATCGCGTCGACGGGTGCCTCGGCGCTGACGCGGCTCGCCGAGGAACGCGCGGTCAGCCTCGTGGTCGACCCCGTGCCCGCCGAGATCACCGGCGACCCGGCACGTCTGCGGCAGCTGGTCGCGATCCTCGTCGACAACGCGATCCGCCACGCCCCAGGCGGCAGCCGGGTCGATGTGCGGGTCCGGACGGACGGCGGCGATGCCGTCGTCGTGGTCGAGGACCAGGGGCCCGGTATCCGCGCCGAGGATCTTCCGCGCGTCTTCGACCGGTTCTACCGCGCGGCCGGTGCGCCCGGTGGTGGGACCGGGCTCGGGCTGGCAATCGCGGCCTGGATCGTGGAGCGGCACGGAGGCCGGATCGCGGCCGCCAACCGGGACGGCGGCGGCGCACGCTTCACGGTGCGGCTGCCGCTCGACCGCGGGACCTCGACCCCGTCGGCGCAGCCGAACTAGGCACGGCGGGTGGCTCCGATCGCGGCGATCGCTCGGATCAGCGGCGGATCGTCGACATCGCGGCCTGGAGGGCGGCCGCGGCCTCCTCTGCGATCGTCGTGATGACCTCATGGACGGGCCGACTGTCGTGCACCAGACCGACGCTCTGGCCGGCCCAGAGCGAGAGCGCCTCGATGTCGCCGTCGAGCTCGGCGCGGGGCGAGACCGAGGAATAGCGCGGCACACGGTCGCCGGCTGGGTCGGTCGCCAGCGTTTCGTCCTCACCCGGCCGCTGACCCGGTGCCGGTCGACCGGCGGCCTCCCAGGTCTCCACCGTGCTGTTGCGAAGCGTCCGGTGGGGAGCGTCCGGCCAGCCGCCGTCGAACAGTGATGAATGGACCGTCGACGTCTCGGCTGCCGCGGCAAGGAGCTCGCGGTAGCGTGGATGCGCGGCGGTCTCCGACGTCATCACGAAGCGCGTCCCGAGCCAACCCGCTGACGCGCCGAGCGCAAGCACGGCGGCGAGACCGCGCCCGTCGCCGATCCCGCCGGCCGCGACGACCGGTATCGGCGCGACCGCATCCACCACGGGCGGGACCAGCGCAAGCGTCGCGACCTCGCTCCACACATGACCGCCGGCCTCCCAGCCCTGGGCGACCACGACGTCGACGCCGGAGTCGACCACACGGCGCGCCTCTGCGGCGCTCCCCACGGTGTGCATCACGATCGCGCCCGCCTCGTGGGCGATGGGGACGAGCGGCGCGGGGTCGCCCCAGGCGAATGAGACCATCCGTGCCCCGGCGTCGAGGCAGCGGCGGAGCCGCTCCTCCTGCGGCCATTGGAGGATCAGGTTCACGCCGAACGGTCGATCCGTCAGGTCGGCCATCCGCCCGAGGATGGCATCGATGTCGTCGAGGTCCGTCCAGGTCATGGCCAGCATCCCCAGACCGCCCGCCTCGCCCACGGCTGACGCGAGCTCGGGCGTCGCCAAACCTCCGATCGGAGCCTGGACGATGGGCAACGGGATGCCCACGAGACGACAGAACGCGGTATCGAACGTCAACGCCATCCCGACCTCGATGTCGCTCGTCTGGACCGGCCCATGATGCGCTTCTCACGGGTGGTCAGGCCGCTAGTCTTCTGACATGTCGAGCAGCCGAGGAACGTGGCCGACCTTCGGCCGCGACGCCGAGGGCGTCGCCTGGCGGCCCGATCCCGCTGCCGCGGCTGACGCCCGCCTCGCCCGATTCCTTCGTTCGACCGGTGAGCCGTCCCTCGAGGCGCTCCAGGCTCGCGCGGTCGCGGACCCCTCCTGGTTCTGGGGTGCCGCCGCCGACGACATCGCGATCCCGTGGACGCGGAAACCCCGCGCGGTCGCCGACTTCTCCGACGTCCCAGCGTGGACGCGCTGGTGGGTCGGTGGCTCGTTCGACTGGTCGTGGGCCGCGGTCGAGCCGCGTGCAGCGCGCGACCCCGAAGGCGTCGCGATCAGCTGGGAAGGCGAAGACGGGTCGGTCCGCGACATCTCCAACCGCGAGCTCGCCGGCGGGGTCCGGCTGGCCGCCGAGCAGCTCCGGTCGCTCGGTATCGAGGAGGGCGACCGCGTCGGGATCCTCATGCCGATGCTGCCGGAGACGGTCATCGCCGTCCTGGCGGTCAGCCGCATCGGCGCCATCTTCACGCCGATCTTCTCGGGTTATGGGGCGCCCGCCATCGCCTCGCGCCTCGCCGACTGCGACGCGAAGATGCTGATCACCGTCGACGGCTTCCTGCGACGCGGCTCATGGGTCGACCTCAAGTCGGTCGCCGATGCGGCGGTGGCGGCCGCTCCGTCGGTCGAGCGCGTGATCGTCGTCCCTCGTGCCGGGGACGCCCTGGACGTGCCATGGACCGAGGGCCGCGACATCCGCTGGGCCCAGCCGGTCGATCCCCAGCCGGTCGATCCCCAGCTCGATCCCGGTGGCCCGATCGAGCGCGACCCAGAGACGCCCTACATGGTCATCTACACCTCCGGCACGACGGGCCGGCCGAAGGGCGCAGTCCACGTCCACGGCGGTTTCCCGATCAAGGCCGCGCAGGACCTCGCTCACACGTTCGACCTGACCGAGCAGGACTCGCTGTTCTGGTTCACCGACCTCGGCTGGATGATGGGGCCGTGGGCGATCGCCGGGGCGCTGCTCCTCGGAGCGCGCCTCGTGCTGTACGAGGGCGCGCCCGACTACCCGGGGCCGGATCGGCTCTGGGAAATCGTCGCTCGCCAAAGGGTGACCCACCTCGGCCTGTCGCCGACCGTCATCCGCGCACTGATGGCGCACGGCGAGGACCCCGTCCGCGCGCATGACCGCTCGTCGCTCCGCGTGCTCGGATCGACCGGGGAGCCGTGGAACCCCGAGCCGTGGTGGTGGTTCTTCCGGGAGGTCGGCGAGGGCCGCTGCCCGATCGTCAACTACTCGGGCGGGACCGAGGTATCGGGCGGCATCGTCGGGGGCAACGTGGTCGGGCCGATCAAGCCCGCCAGCTTCTCGGGTCCGTGCATCGGCACGGCCGCCGACGTCGTCGATGACGCGGGGACGCCGGCGCGGGGGCGGGTCGGCGAGCTCGTCATCCGAACGCCGATGCCGGGCATGACGCGCGGCTTCTGGGGGGACCGCGATCGGTACGAGGAGACGTACTGGTCGCGTTGGCCCGGGCTGTGGGCGCACGGCGACTGGGCGTCGATCGATGCCGACGGTTTCTGGTTCATCCACGGCCGCTCGGACGACACGCTGAAGGTGGCCGGCAAGCGGGTCGGCCCGGCGGAGGTCGAGAGCGCAGCCGTCGGACATCCGTCGGTCCTCGAGGCGGCCGCGATCGGCGTGCCGCACGAGATCAAGGGCGAGGCGATCGTGGTGCTGTGCGTGCTCCGCCCGGGCGAGGACGACGACGCCGCCCTGCGCGGCGCGATCTCGAGGGCGATCACGGACGACCTGGGCAAGCCGCTCAAGCCCGAGGTCGTGACGGTCGTCCGGGCCCTGCCCAAGACGCGGTCGGGCAAGGTCATGCGCCGCGTCATCCGCGCTGCCTGGCTCGGCCTCGATCCGGGCGACCTGTCCGCGCTCGACGATCCGGCATCGGTCGAGGCCATCCGGGCCGTATCCTTGGGTCGATGACCCAGATCGCGGCCCCGGAGCGCGACATCGTCAGCTGGGAGGACCTCGACCGGCTGGTCGGGGTCCTCGCGGAACGCCTCGCCGGCCGGCCGTTCGACGTCATGCTGGCCATCACTCGGGGTGGCATGGTGCCCGCCGGGATGCTCGCCTATCGCCTCCGATTGCGCGACATCCTCGTCGCCGCGGTCGAGTACTACGACGACCGCGGCCAGCCCGGTCCGCGTCCGACGTTCTTCCAGTTTCCGGCCGACCCGCTGTTGCGTGGCAAGCGCGTGCTGATCGTCGACGAGGTGTGGGACAGCGGCACGACGATCCACGCCGTGACGGAGCGCGTCCGACAGGCCGGTGGCTCGCCGGTGACCGCCGTCCTGCATTACAAGCCGGAGCATTCCGTCGTCCCCGCCCGCCCCGATGTCCACGCGGTGGAGACCGACCGCTGGGTCGTCTACCCGTTCAAGGCCGGCCTGTAGACCGGATCGTCCCCGGAGGACCGTCATGACCGATGTGCAGCTCCTCGTCGGCACGCCGAAAGGCGCCTTCATCCTCGACAGCGACCAGGACCGTCGTGACTGGTCGCTGCGCGGGCCGCTGTGCGAGGGCTGGCCGATCCACGACCTGATCGTCGAGCCGTCGAGCGGGGCGATCCTGGCCGCCGGTGGGAGCCCGTGGTACGGCCCGGCCGTCTGGCGGAGCGAGGACGGCGGGACGACGTGGACCCACTCATCGGAGGGGCTGACCTATGGCGAGGGTGAGGGCGTCGAGCCGGTCGCCACGATCTGGAGCCTCGCCAGCGGTCCCGACGGGACGCTCTACGCCGGCGTCGAACCGGCCGGCCTGTTCCGCAGCGCCGACGGCGGCGCGACCTGGACCCATGTCGAGGGGCTGACGAACCATCCGACGCGGCCGACCTGGGGACCCGGTGCCGGCGGGCTGATCCTGCACACGATCGTCCCCCACCCGACGGACGCGCAGCGGATGTGGGTCGGGATCTCGGCCGTCGGCGTGTTCGAGACACGCGACGGCGGAGCGTCGTGGGAGCCGCGCAACAAGGGCGTCCGCGCCGACTTCGTCCCGGGTCCCGAGCCGGAGACCGGCCAGTGCGTGCACAAGCTCGCGATGGCGGCCGGTGAGCCGGAGACGCTCTATCAGCAGAACCACTGCGGCCAGTACCGCTCGACCGACGGCGGCCTGACCTGGACCGACCTCTCGGCGAACGGCGTGTCCAGCCAGTTCGGCTTCCCGCTCGTGACCCACCCGCGCGACCCGAAGACGTTCTGGGTCATCCCGTTGACCCAGCCGGAGGAGGGCCGCTACATGCCCGACGCGAGTGCGGCCGTGTGGCGCACGACCGACCGCGGCGATACCTGGACGCGCGAGCAGTCCGGGCTCCCGCAGGACGACGCCTACCTGAGCGTGCTCCGCGAGGCGATGGCGCGCGACACGCTCGATCCGGTGGGCGTTTCGTTCGGCACCAAGACCGGGCAGCTGTGGCACAGCGCGGACGAGGGTGACTCGTGGCGGCTCGTCACGGCCAACCTGCCGGAGATCTGGGCGGTCGAGGCGGTCGTCCGCGAGTCCTGACCCGATGGCGACCGTCCTGCTGCCGAGGTCGTTGCTCACGCTGTTCCCCGGCGTCGAGCGACGTCACGAGCTGGGCGGCGACACCGTCGACGCTCTGATCTCGGCGCTCGACGGTCAGGCGCCGGGGATGCGCGATCGCCTGGTCGAAGCCGGGCCTCGGCTGCGGCCGCACATCAATGTCTTCGTCGACGGTCAGCCGGCCGACCTCACGACGCAGGTCGCCGCCGGCTCCACCGTGCACGTGATCCCGGCGGTGTCGGGCGGCTAGGACCCCGCGGACTCGCGGCCCCAGTCCTTGTCGAATGCCGCGAGGGCGTCGAACGGCTCGGTCCGCTCGGCGACCGCGTCGCCGCCGATCGCCCACGGCGCTCGACCTTCGCGGTTGCGGCCGACTGCCCGCGGCGGATCGCCGACGACGGCGCGCCAGCCCTAGATCGGACAGTCGGTCGAGCGTCGTCATCGCGACCGCCAGCATCGCGGTGGCATGCTCCTGGGCCACGCCGTGGAGCGGCCGGCGGGTCGAGACGCCCGCGACCTCGGTGGCGGTCCGTGCCGCGGCGCGAGCATCCCAGGCCGCGTGCGCCATGTCGGGGTGGCCCCGGCGCATCAGCAGGGCACTCGGGCCGGTCCGGGCCAGGGCGGCCGCCACGATGTACGACCACGCCGCGCCGGGCCCCCCGACCGAACCATTCGAGACGGGCTCGTCGAAACGGATGACGTGGTCCGGGAAGAGCGAGCGCCGGACGTCGACCTCGGCGAGGATGCGGGCGACCGCGGACGGCTCGTCGGCCAGCCACGCCGGATACGCGCCGACGACCATCCGGTCGCTCGACAATCCGTCCGCCCGTGCCAGCGCCACCCCGAGCAATTGGAGCGCCAGCGCCCGGCCAGATCGCGTCGCCGGATCCGACGGCACCCCCGATACGAGGTCCGGGGCGACCACCAGCGGGCCCGGTCCGATCGACACGAACGTGTCGGAGCGCCGATGCAGCCGCCGGGCGAACGCGTGGTCGGCCAAGGACCGGTCCGGATCGACGCCCCCGACGACGATCTCCGCCACCGGATCCGCCTCGACCAGGTCGACGCGCTCGAAGGCGGCGACCACGGCTCCTTCGGGGACGCCGAGCGGCGGGATCGCGGTGCCGAGTCGCACGTAGCCACGGCGCTGTGCGGCGACGCCGTCGGCCGCCCGGCGAAGGCGCGCAAGCGCGCGCTGGCTGCCCGACGGCGCGGGGTCGGCCCCGTCCATCTCTGCCGCCCTGCCCTGTCCGCCGCCCCGCTCGCTCGGGTGCCATTCCGGCGGCTCGACGCCGGCCGACTGCATCCGGTCCGCCAGCTCGCGACCGATCGGCACCTCCACACGGAGCAGGTCGAAGCCGGCCGATCCGAGGGCGGCGGCTTCGTCGAGCGCCTCGTCGACGTCCGGTTCGGAGAGCGTCGTCCCGATCCAGGGACGCGGAGCCTCGCCGAGCAGGTCGAGCAGCTCCCGGCGAGCGACCCGGTCGGCGTCGATCCGTTCCACGGCGACAGCCACCAGTCGCTCCGCCTCTCGCACGGCGATCGCACGGCGGTCCGGCTCTCGGAGCAGCTCCGCTTCCAGGGCGAGGTCGATCGCGCCGGACGCCACGTCGAGGGCCAGCTGCTGCGGGTCGAGGTCGTACTCGGTGAGGGCCATCGCGAACGGCAACGCGATCCCACCACCGAGCCCGTCCTGCGCGCTGGTCAGCCAGCGGTCCACGGCGGCGCCCGCGAGCGGCCGACCCGAGCGGTCCAGCCCGGTCACCCCGAACAACCGCAACAGAGCCCGCTCCTGGCCGAGCGTCGTCGACGCGCGGGCACGAGCGCCCCACGCGCCGGCGAGCGTCTCTGCGCGTTCCGCCAGCTTGTCGATCGCGCGGTCAGCCACTGACGGACTCGACGAGGCGCAGGATCGAGAGCATCCCGCGGAACGCAGTCTCGGGATCGTCGTGGGCGAACCGGACCGTCCGGTCGCCGACCCGCTCGACCCCGGGCATGATCGCGGCGTGATCGGCGATGACGCCGCGCGGCACGTCGATCTCGATCGCCACGGGACGCCCGACCTCGAGCGTCCGCAGCTCCCCTGCGGCGGCCCTATTCACCGCCCGTTGTGCGCCCTCGCGGATCCGCGCCTGTGCGACCGTCGGGTGGAAGGACGTCGCGCTGCGGCCGCCGTCGATGGTCTTGACGACGACCCGCTCGGCCCATGGCAGCCAACCCTCGACCTCCTCGGCCAGGGCGTCGTCACCGGCGACCATCCCGACGGGGATGCCCCACGCGCCGAGGACGAGTGCGTTCATCCCGTACTCGCCGGTCGGCCGGCCGTCGAGCCGCGTCTCGACCGGCATGCCGGAATAGGTGTGGGCGATGGTCCCGCTCGGGTGACCTGCCCGCGCGTGGTAGCCGACGAACAGGGCGACATCGAAGGTGGGCTGGCCGTCGGCGTCCGGCCGTGCGCCCGCGACCATCGACCACGCCTTCTGGCCCTGCAGGACCCGCGCACTCGGGTGCACCTCGGCCGGGAGCAGGTTGTACATGTTCCAGTGGCTGTCGTTGACCAGGATGTCGGTGGCGCCGGCGGCCAGCGCGCCCTCGATGGCCGCGTTCGTCTCGCCGACCATCAGGGCGACCGATTCGGGATAGCGCCGGTCGGTCGGGTCGGTCGGATGCGGGTGGTTGATCCCCGCGATGCCCTCCATGTCGACGCTGATATAGACCCTCACGCGCCCTCCTCCGGTCCGGTCCGCGCCGCCTGCCCGATCCAGACATGGCCGTCGCTGAAGCGCTCGGCCTTCCAGATCGGCGCGCGCGCCTTCGTCTCATCGATCGCGTAGCGAGCGGCCTCGAACGCCGCATCGCGGTGGGGGCTGACCGCCACGACGGCGATCGATACCTCGCCGAGGGGCACCTCCCCGGTCCGGTGCACGATGGCCACCCGCTCGACCCCGAAGCGCGCCGCGATCTCGTCGGCGATGTCGCCGAGCACGCCGACGGCCATCGATTCGTGGGCCTCGTACTCCAGGGATTCGACGGCCCGATCGCCGTGGCGGGCGGCCTCCACCTCCTGGCCCGGGGCCGGCGTCCCGGGCGTCACCCGGGTGCGGCCGAGGAACCCGACCGCGGCACCATCCTCGGGCGTGGCCAGGCGGGCCGTGAGGTCGCCGAGGATGCCTTCGTCGAACGGCTCGGCCCGCAGCTCGAGGACGCGCTGCGCGGTCGCTCCGCCCGAGACCGGCGGGATCATCGCGACCTCGTCGCCATCGGCGAGCGGCGTCGTCTCGTCGGCGTAGGCGCCGTTTCGCGCGAACCGGACCGAAGCCCGCCCCGGCTCCAGCCCCGGGTAAGCGGCGACGAGGCCGACCCAGGCGTCGGCGACCGTCGCGCCGTCCTCGAGCTCGAGTGGGACCTCGCGCGTGCCGGCGAGCTCGCGCTGGATCGCGAAGAGGCGGACGCGGACGTGCACCGGATCCGTGCCCTCACCCGCGCCATGTCGCCGCGAGCAGCCCGTCGCCGACCGGCAGGATCGTGGCCGTGAACCGCTCGTCGCCCAAAACGCGTTCGCAAAAGGCGCGGAGGGCCGTGGTCCGCTCTCCGTCATCGTCGGCACGCGATCCGGCGACGCGGCCGCTCCACAGGACGTTGTCGGCAAGGATCAGCGCGCCTGGAGCCAGGCGTCCGTCCATGAGCGCGTCTAGGTAGGCCGTGTACTCCTGCTTGATCGCGTCGATGAACACGAGGTCGAACTGGCCGGCCAGGGCGGGCTCGCCCGATGCGAACGCCTCGAGGGCTTTGGCCGACACGATCGTGATGCGCTCGTCCGGGACGCCGGCCTGGCGCCACCAGCTTCGGGCGAGGTCGGTCCGCTCGCGATCGGGGTCAATGGTGACGATCGTGCCATCCGCCGGCTGGCCGAGAGCCAGCCACAGGGTCGAGAAGCCATACGCCGTCCCGACCTCGACGATCCGGCGCCGACCGCCGGCGAGCGTCGACAGCACGCGCCCGGCATCGCGATCCACGATCGGGATCCCGAGCGGCCGGGCGGCGTCCTCGATCGCGGCGAGCGCCGGCGGCAGGGGCTGCGCGATCGACTCGATCCAGTCGAGGTCGGTGGCGTCGGGGATCCAGTCGCGCTCGCTCTTCATCGATGCTCCATGTCGAGGCCCGGTCAGACCAGCAGGCCGTAGCCGAAGTACAACCCGGCCGAGAGGATCGTGCCCGCCGCGATCGTGCCGACGTTGATGTACAGGAGGCCGGTCGCCGACTCCATGGATCGGGTGCGGGCCGTCTGCACTGCGGCCCACGAGACGATGAGCGGGAAGATGAGCCCGACGATCAGGCGCAGCCACACGAACAGTGCCCCTTCCCCCGTCAGCGCGCCGAACGGCGCGGTGTCCGCGGGTCCGGCGCCCACGGCGACCCAGGCCACGAACAGGCCGACCTGGATCGCCATCACGACGAGCAGGACGCGGGCGAGCAGGATCAGAGGCGCCTCGGGCAGCTTGGGCGTCACGAGGTACCAATGCCCCAGGATCATCGCCGCGAAGACGCCGCCCGTCGCCGCGAACAGCACGGCCAGCTGCACGAGCAGCGCCGCAGCCCCGAGCGGGCCATTCCCCCAGCCGAGCGCACCGAACACGACGGTGAGCCCGCCAGCCGCGAGGGCGAGTGATTCGGCGATGCTGGCGGCGGGCCGCGACGCTCGCGCGACCACCATGGCGAGGATCGCCAGCAGGACGAACGCGGCGAGGGCCGCCCGTCGCGGGATGTCAAAGGCTGGATCCGGCACGACCGGCGACGCTCCGAGCGTTCCGGGCAGGGCGTCGTCACTCAGCCAGGCGAGGACCCCGAACGCGATCGCGCAGACCGTCGCGAAGCCCAGGTAGCCGCGCGTCGCGGCCGTCCGTCGGCGCAGCAGGACGACCGCGGCGTAGGTGCCCAGCGCCAGCCCCGCCAGCACGGTCCAGTTGATGTAGGCGAGGTTCTCCGCGATCTGCGTCGCTGACACGTCGCGAGTGTAGCCGCGTCGCTAGCATCGACATCGACGACCCGACGGAGGTATCCCATGGCACTCCCCGACGGCACGACCATCACGTGGTTCGGCCATTCCTGCATCCGCATCGACACCGCCGGGGCCCGGACGGTGATCATCGACCCGTGGTTCGCGAGTCCGACCAGCCCGATCACCGTCGACGCTGTGGACCGCTGCGACCTGCTGCTCGTGACGCACGGCCATTTCGATCATTTCGGCGATGCGCTGGCGCTCGCCAGCCGGCTCCGCCCGGCGTGGCCGTGCATCCACGAGATGAGCCTGTGGTTGGGGCGCCGGCTCCCCGGAGGCGCCGACGCGGCGACCGGGATGAACAAGGGCGGCACGGTCGAGGCGGCAGGGCTGCGGGTGACGATGGTCGGTGCGAATCACTCGGCGGGAGACTGGAACGCCGCCGGCGAGACGACTCTCTATCTGGGCGAGCCTGCGGGGTTCGTGATCGAGCTCGAGGACGGGTACCGGATCTATCACGCCGGCGACACCGAACTCTTCTCCGACATGCAGCTGATCCGCGAGCTGCACCGGCCCGACCTCGCGATGCTGCCGATCGGCGGGCATTTCACGATGGATCCGCGCGCGGCGGCAATGGCGGTCGAGTTCCTGGGGGTCAAGGAGGTCGTGCCCCTCCATTACGGCACGTTCCCGGTGTTGGCAGGGACGCCTGAGCAGTTACGTCAGGCACTCGCGGCGCGAGGCCTGGCCGACGTACGGGTGCACGAGCCGAGCCCGGGCGGCTCGCTCGGCTGATCCGCGCCTCGGCGCCGAGTGCCGTCGCGGGCGTCGCAGCGGCGGGCCGGGGCCTCTCGCCGCGCGCCTCGCCTACGCGCCGGCGCCTCGGGCCTCGCCTCGCCTCGACTCTAGCCTCGCGCCTCGCCTCGCGCATGGTCCAGCGGGTGGACCGTCCGACCGGGGACAGAGCTTTGGGCGACTGCAGCACGCGCTTCAGCCGACCAACGGTCCACTCGACGGACCAATTGGCGTGCAAGGCTGTCCGTGCCGGCGATGCCAGACCGGTCGGATCGCGGGATGGTCCGCGGGTGGGACCATCGGCGAGATGATCGCGAGGACGGCCCGCGCCCCGCCGCGCCCCGCCGCGCCGGCGCGGGCTACACCCCTACGGCCCGGTCGTCGGTCGGAACGAGACGGAATCGACCCAGGTCGTGACGTCCGACCGACCGAGGTCGATCTCGAGGACCGCGCCCGAGTCTGTCTTGGGGGCGATGAAGGGGAGCGTGATCGGTGACCAGACGGAGCTCACGGTCGCCGTGCGGGCGATGTGGGACGTCCCGGCCGTCGACGTGATCCGAACGCGGATCTCGCGCGCCGTCTCGGCGCGTACCCACATCGTGAGCGTGTACTGACGCCCCAGCTCGATCCGCATGCCGGGCTGCCGGAGCGAGATCCCGGAATAGGCGGCGCTTCCCACCGCGATGTCCACGACGGCCGCGGTCGTGCCCGCCGCGGGAGCAATGCTGTCCGCGGCGAGCGACGCCTGCGCGCCCAGCCCGACGACCAGCGCCCACGGCGGCCCGACGCCGGCCTCGAAGCCCCCGTTCGTGACCTGTTCATCCGGCGCCGGCGAAGGCTCCGGCGGGATCGGACCACCGGACGGTGGAGGCGAACCGACCGGCGGGATCGGCGTGGCCGAGGCGGGCGGTGCACTCGACGGTGGCGGCGCGGACGACGGTGGTGCCGTTGACGGCGGCGGCGGCGCGGACGACGGTGGCGGAGTTGGCGGTGCGGACGTTGCGGGAACGATCGGAGTCGGCGGAGGACCGAGAGCGAGAACGTCGAGCGCCTCCTGCAAGGGGCCGATCTCCGCGATGTATTTCACCAGCACGCCGGCCCCGACGCGGTAGTCGGCGTCGTTGGTCAGCGACGCGTCGAGCGTCAGAGTCGCCGAATCGGCCATCGCCGTGTAGATCGCGGCAAGCTGTCCGCCGGGCTCGTTCTGGCCCAGCGCGCCGCCCAGCGCCGTCACGTGGTCGGACCCGAGATTGACAGTGGTGTTCACCTGGCGGACGAGCGAGGCCACTTCGTTCGTCCGAAGCGCCGAGCGGTCGAGCTCACGCTCCAGCCCCAACGCGAAGCCGGCCAGGCGGTCATTCACCGCGCGCAGGAGCTTGACGACCGCGGCGTCGACGAGCGGCTCGGGCGAGGCCGTGGCGGGCGCGCGGGACAACGTTGGGCGAGCGGACTCCGAGCCCGTGGGCGACGCCGCGGGAGCGGCGAAAGCCGTCGTGGCGATCACGGCGATCACGATGATCACGAGCGCGGTCCCGATGAGCTCGGGCCCGGGTGGTCGGGCTCGCCGTGGCCTGGGGTTCGGCGCCGGGGCCTGCTCCGGAGCCGTCACGAACCGGCGCCGGCGACCGGTGCCGTCAGGGCAAGCTCGAGATCCGCGGCACGCATCCCGCCGATCGTCCGGAAGACGATGGCCAGCGACGAATGGCCCTCGCGGCCCGAGATGATCACCCGATCATCCATCGCGGTGACCTCGAAATCGAGGACGGCGCCTTCGTGGCGAACCTTGAGCTCCCCCGCATCGACCGGGCCGAAGACGCGCAGCTGATCGCCGTCGCGCGCGATCGCGTAGCACGCGCCGATCTCGAGGCCCGCGTTGCCCGAGATGTACACACCGGTGGAGAGGACTTCACCCGCAGTGATCTCCTCCGGCGTGGTCGCAGCGACGTAGTTCGAGGCAGTGAACGTCGGGCGCATCCCAAGGGACGTCGGGGACACCATGGGCCGAGCCGGCCAGCCGGTCCGCGCGTCCCGACGCGTCGACCCTCGAGCGATGTCGATCGGCGTCGGCACGAGAGACGGCGGCGCCTGTCGATCGCCATCGGCCGGCGCGACCCTGGCTCCGAGCGTGCGAAACGCCACGGGCGCCGGCCCCGGCGCCGACGCGGGCGCATCGCCCGGCCGGGCATCGCGCGGCCGGGAACCGGGCTCGCCGACTGACCCGAAGGCCAGCGACGCTCCACACCGATCGCACGACAACGCCCAGCCGTGCACCTCGGTGTCGCACGAGGGGCAGCGTCCCGGCGGGGCAAGGACGAGGAGTGCGAGGGCGATCGGACCCGTGAGGGCACCCGAACACGAACCAGACGGCGGGATTCCGCGCGCACCGCGACGCGTACCACCCCGCCAGCGGCGCCCCTACGCCGGCCAGCAGGACCAGCACGATGGGGATTCCATCGATTACGGCCTGCACGCTTCCTCCGGTGTCATCGGACCGACGGCGGCCATGCTACCCGAGGTCCGACGAAGACCGGTGATGGGGGCACGAATGGAGGCACCGCCACGCCCCCGATTGGTGCGGCGGTGCACCAGAAGACGTGTTTGCAATACCCCTCATGCGTCATCCGGCCCGTAATCGCAAGTGTAAATGAGAGGTCTGGGCCTTACGATAGGGCTCCTCGGGGCTGGTACTTTTGGATCGGCCTACGGGCGCTGTCATCGAGTCCGTATCGGACTCATGTCGGTTCGACGCTCATCCTGGGGAGGTCTGTCGTCGCGGGATAGCCGGAGCACCGAGGCTCCGGCATGAAGGGGGAAAGAGAGAATGCGTGTCACCGTAGTCGGTTTGGGCTACGTTGGGCTCGTTACGGGTGCCTGCCTTGCCGAGTGGGAGCACGACGTCACGGGCGTCGATGCCGATCCACGGCGATTGGCGACATTGCGCGAAGGGCGCGTCCCGTTCCACGAGCCCCGCCTTCCGGAACTCGTCGGCGACGGTGTGACCACTGGGCGCTTGTCCTTCACCGACGACCTCAAGGCAGCCTCCGCGGCAGCCGACATGGTGATCGTCGCCGTGGGCACGCACGACGGCAATGGCGGCTGGCAGACCGATACGGTGCGCGGCGCGCTCGCCGACATCGTGCCCGCCATGGTCGAGGGAGCGACGCTCGTCATCCGCTCGACGCTGCCGCCCGATTTCATCCGACAGCTGCCGGCCCTGGTCGCCAGCCGTCGCGCGACCGCTGGGCTGTCGCCGATCCCGGTGATGCTCAACCCGGAATTCACCCGCGAGGGCCGTGCCGTCCGCGACTACCAGCAGCCCGACCGGATCGTCCTCGGGGTCGTCAGCGACCCGGATGGCCGCGGCGAGGCCGCCCTGCGCGAGCTGTATCACTCCGCGGCAGCGCCCGTGGTCGTCATGGGCGCCATCGACGCCGCGATCACCAAGCTCGGCGCGAATCTCTTCCTCGCCACCAAGATCAGCTTCGCCAACGAACTGGCCGAGATCTGCGACGCGTTCGGCGCCGACGTCTCGACGGTCGTTGATGGCATGTCGTACGACAGCCGGATCGGCGGAGGCTTCCTCCGCGCGGGCGTCGGGTTCGGCGGCTCGTGCCTCCCGAACCAGGTCGCGATGACGATCCGCACGGCCGCCCAGGTCGGCGTGGACACGCCGCTGTTGAGTGCGGTGAATGAGGTCAACCATCGCCGCCGAAGCCAGGTCGTCGAGCGTGCAGCCTCGCTGCTCGAGGGCACCGTGCGCAGTCGCCGCGTCGCCCTCCTCGGCCTGACATTCAAGCCGGATACTGACGACCTGCGCGACGCGCCGGCGTTGACGATCGCCACCGAGCTGATCGAGCAGGGCGCGTCGGTCGTCGCCTACGACCCGATGCCATCGGCTCGCGAGCGATCCGCCACCCTCGTCCCGGGCCTCGAGGTCGTGCCTGCGGCCGCCGACGCCCTCCGCGGCGCCGATGTGGCCGTCCTCGTGACCGAGTGGCCGGAATTCGTCGACCTCGATTGGGGGGTCGTCGGAGCGACCATGAACCGCCGCATCGTCATCGACGGGCGCAACGTGCTGACAGGTGAGCGGTTGTCCGCTGCGGGCTTCACCTACTCGTCGTTCGGCCGCGGCACGGTCGTCCCAGACGGGGTCGCCGAAGGCGCGCTCGCCTCGACGGGTCGCGTCGCCTCGCTCCAGTGGGGCCGCGGGTGACTCCAGCACGTCGCCACCACCTGGTCGTCGCCCTCGTCGCGGCGCTGGCCGGCGCCGGGATCGGACTGGAGGTCGCCCGTGCGGGCATCGCCCTCCAGCCGAGCCTTGCCTGGTGGCTGGGTGTCATGGGGGTCATCGCGCTGGTCCTGGTGCTGATCACCGCGCCGGAGGAACCGGCCGCCGTGCCGACCACGACGCCTGCGCGCGCCGGCTGGGCAGAGTTCCGTCGCGAGCTCCGACGCTCGCGCCGCGCCGTGCGGCCGATGACGCTGCTCCGCCTGCCCGGATCGATCACGCCAGAGGCCACGGAGGCCGCCGAGCTGATCGGTCGATCACGCCGGCTCCACGAACACCTTCGCCTCGTCGACCGCACGTGGGTGGATGATGGCAGCGTCTACGTGCTGTTGCCGGAGTCACCGCGAGCGGCCGCCGATTCCCTGCTGGGCAGACTGCGGAGCGTGGCTCCCGACCTCGTCGCGGACGACGTCAGGATCGCGACCTTCCCCGACGATGGGCTGACCAGCGGTGCATTGATCTCCGCCGTCCACGGTGCCTCGTTGACCGAGGTGCCAACCCCGATCCGCGCTTCTCTCGCAGAGGACGACGTCGAGCCTTTCGGGCTCGAGGACGCCAAGCCGCTGCCTGAGACCGCCTCGAGATCATGAGCCGCTCGCCCGGCCAGGTCCGAACGCCTCGCGGATACGCGGTGACGAAGCGGGTGATCGACCTCGGCGTCTGCCTCCTCGCATTGCCGATCCTGCTGCCGATCGGGCTGCTGTGTGCGTTGCTCATCCGCCTGGAGTCGCCAGGCCCGGTCCTCTTCGCCCAGCAGCGGACCGGCCAGCATGGCGTCCGGTTCCCGATGTTCAAGTTCCGCACGATGGTCCAGAACGCCGAGGAGCTCAAGGCGTCGCTCCAGCACCTGAACATCCTGCCCGCGCCCGATTTCAAGATCCCGAACGATCCGCGCGTGACGCGCGTCGGCCGATTCCTGCGCAAGACGAGCCTCGACGAGCTGCCCCAGGTCCTCAACGTGATCCGCGGCGAGATGTCGATCGTCGGGCCGCGCCCGACTTCGTTCGCCGCAAGCACCTACGACCTGTGGCACTCCGAGCGACTCGAGGTCGTTCCCGGCATCACCGGCCTGTGGCAGGTCAAGGGCCGCGGGACGATGACGTTCGACGAGCGCCTGCGGCTCGATATCGAGTACATCGAGAGCCGCTCGACCGGCACCGACCTGAAGCTGATGGCCCAGACCGCCCTGGCGGTCTTCAAGGGGTCGGGCGTCTAGGACCGTCCCGTCGGCGCGACCGCGCCGCGCCGCGCGAGATGCCACGCGACCTGGCCTGCCAGCCCCTCTGACGGTTCCACCGCCGGTTCGTAGCCCAGGGCAGCCCGGGCGCGACTGACGTCGGCGCTGGTATGGCGCTGATCGCCCGGTCGCGCGGTTTCCCAATGCACGATCGGCTCGACGCCGACGTGGCCCGCGATCAGGCCGATCGCGTCGTTGAGCGAAATGGTCCGCCCACCGCCGATGTTGTAGATGCCACCGACCGCGCCCCGCTCCAGCGCCCGGATCGTGCCGTTCACCGCGTCATCGATGTACGTGTTCGAGCGCGTCTGCTCGCCATCGCCGAAGACCGTGATCGGCTCCCGGTCGAGCATCGCCTCGATGAACCGGTGATAGGCCATGTCCGGGCGCTGGCGCGGTCCGTAGATCGAGAAGTAGCGGATGATCGTCGCCGGAAGGCCGTTCAGGGCGACGTGCGCCAGGACGAGCTTCTCGGCGGCCAGCTTCGTGATGCCATATGGCGACGAGGGCTCGAGGGCACGGTCCTCGTCGCCGACGGCCTCGAGGCCGTACACCGATGAGGTCGACGCCAGGACGAATCGTCGGACCCCAGCGCGCTCGGCGGCCTCGATCAGGCGGTTCGTGGCGAGGATGTTGCACGACGTGTACAGCTCGAGGTCCGTCCAGCTGCGCATCAGGCCGGCCATCGCGGCTTCGTGGATGACCGCGTCGGCCCCGTCGAGCCACGGATCGAGGTCGTCCGTCCGCAGGTCGATCTCCCCGAACGTGTAGCCGGCAGCCCCGACGATGGGGGCCAGGTTGGCCTCCTTCATCGGCCGCGGGTAGTACGGGACGAAGGCGTCGAGGCCGGTCACCTCGTGACCGGCCGCGAGGAGCGCCTCGGCCAGCGTCGACCCGATGAAGCCGGCCGCGCCGGTCACAACGATCCTCATGATGCGATGGCCTGGAGCACGCTCACCTCCGCGAAATCGATGGCCTGGGCCGGCGGTGCGCCGGCAGTCTCGGCACAGACGGCGCCGACGATCCGCACCGCCGGCATCCGCCAGCGTAGCCCGGACACGCCGACGATCCGTTTCCCACCGTCCGACGACACCGACACGTCGTAGGTCCGCTTCGACTGGTCGATCCGTGCCGTAACCCGATACCAGACGTTGGGCCGGAAACGGGTGGTCGAGCGGAGCTTCGTCGCCCCGTCGAACCAGGCCAGCATGCCCAGGTTCGTGACCCGCAGGCTGGCGGCCTCGCCGCCGCTGCCGCGGACGGACAGGATCGTGGCGTCCTCGAGCGCGAGCCGCGACAGCCGCACACGCATGCGGATCGTGAGCGAGCGCCCGGCGACCTCGGCCACGTCCCGACAGGCGCGGACGCCGGTCTTCGACGACGGCACGCGCAGGGCCTGGCCGTCCCCGCCGTCAGCCACGATCGACAGCGCGGCCGTCCCGTCCTCGGGTCGGACATACCAGCCGGCCGCGCCCGCCGCGCCGATCGGCCACGACTCGAAGGTGTCGCGCAGCAGCGTGGCAGCGACGCCATCCGGCGGGGCCACGGGCGTGGTCGGGCGGTCCGGGTCGGCCGGGTTCGCCGCCGGGGGACCGGCGCCCAGATCCACGACGCCGTGCAGGTATCGCCCGCTCGTCCGATCGCTGGCCAGGACGAGCAGCCCGGCCTCGCGCGAGAGCGGAGACTTGCTCGAGGTCACGTCGTCGATGGTGATCTCGGTCTGGCTCGCGATGAGTGGCACGCCGCCTCCTGTGTCGAACTGGACCTGGTCGAGCGACGATCGCTTGTAGAAGATGGCGCCGCCTGCACCGGGCGATGTCGCGGCCACGGCGATCGTCCGCGCCTCCGGATCCACGAGGACGATGGGTCGCGCGAGGCGATCGCGGATGAGACCGACGAGCGTCGTGTCCCAGGTCCCGGCCGGCTCGCGGGTGGCCAGCAGCGTGCCCGGATCGAGCGACCGTTCGAGGGTGGTGCCCACCGCCGCCGCCACGCCGATCCCACCGTCCGGCAACGGATACGGGACGACGCTCAACGCGTCATCGCTGCGCGGACCCGTCAGGACGCTCTCGGGCGCGGACCAGGAATCGTCGGGGGCGCCGTCCTCGTGGACGCTGAAATAGATACCGGACATCTGATTCGTCCACATCACGCCGATCCGGCCGGGTCCGAACGCGACGATCGCGGACACGTCGACGAGGTCGACCGATGCCTCCTGCGCTGGGATGGCGACCGGCGCGCTCCATCTCGCGTCGTTCTCGAGCGTGTGCGTCACCCAGACCCGCCCGCCCACCACGAACGTGACCCACAGCACACCCGCTGAGTCCGCGGTCATCACCGCTGGGCTTCCCCCGCTCGGATGGATCGTGACCGGGAAGTCGGCGTCCAGGGAGAACCGGGCCGCCTTCGCGTCGAACGTGAAGCGGCGGACACGGATGGCGTGGTTCTCGGAGTCTCGAGATCCTCCCGCGACGATGTAGAGATGGCTGCCGGACCAGAGGACGTCGGCGTCGGCGAATGGCCGCTCGTCGATGAGCTCGCCGGTGTCCGCCCAGACCTGCGTGTCGGCGTCGAGCCGGTAGATGCCGAGGCGGTTCGACGTGCGGCCGAAGAGCGCACCCCACCACTGGCCCTCGGCGTACCACAGTTTCGATTGCGCGGAGCTCGTGGTCGGGGCGCCAACGATCTCCGGGTTGACGGCGTAGTCCGCGAACGTCACCCCGGCCGGCGGGGGCGGCGGGGGTGACCCGGTCGGCGACGGTCGCGTCGAGGCGACCGGCGCCGTGGGCGTCGGACCGGGACTGGGGTTCAACGCCATCACGGCCACGATCGAGCCGGCCGCGACGACGACGATCAGGCCCAGCAGGAGCCAGGGACGCAGCGACCCGTTCGTGGTGACTCCTCCCCCGCGTGTTCGTCCAGCCGTTCGGTCCAGTGGGTGGCCCGGAGTGTACGACGGCATCCCGACGAGACGGATGGAGCGTGATGCGTCGGCGCACCACGCGGCCGTCGAGAGCCGGTCCCGGGGTCAGTCTCGGGAGCGCCGCGCATCGAGCCCGCCTGCCCAGGCCAGCTGGGCCCTGACGAGGGGGACAGCCGCGCGACCACCGACATTGATCCGGCGCAGGCGCAGCCGGTCGGCCCGGCGCAGGTCGTTGCCACCCCTCTCGGTCGTCATCGCCAGGACCATGCCTGCCTCGCGTGCCGCCGTGACCGCCGAACCGGAATGCGCACCGCTCGGGTAGGCAAGGACGCGCGGGATCGGCGCGACCGACCCGACCTCGCGTTCGAGGTCGGCGTGGGAGGCCGCGATCTCCTCGATCGCCGTCTCGACCGGGACGCGGTCGAGCAACGGGTGGTGCTGTGTGTGTGGCGCGAGGGTCGCGCCCTCCCGAGCGAGGGTCCGCAGCTCGTCCCAGTCGAGCACGGCCGGGGCCGTCGGACCGGGATCCGCGGGTTCGGCATCCGATCGCGCTCCGTCGCGCTGGCCGAGCTCGTCGACGATCCGGTCCACTTCGCGCATGGCCTCGCCGTGGTCGACGGTCTTCAGCCAGTCCCGGATGGTCGCGACGGTCCGCCGCGCGTGCTCAGCGCCGACCGGCAAGGCACCGTGGGGCGTGGCGATCGGGGCGGGACCGGGCGCGCTCTGCACCGCCGCCCAGAGTCGATCCCACCAGAACGGCGCCGATGGGTCGTTGGCGGCACCGGTCGCGACGAACAGGGTGGCCGGCACGGACGCCGCGCGCAGCACCGGCCAGGCATGCGTGGCGAAGTCGCGATAGCCGTCATCGAACGTGACCAGCACGGCGCGCCGTGGGAGCCTGGCCGGCTCATCGATCGACGCCACGACGTCGGGGAGCGACACGGGATCGAAATGGCGGGCGACCATCGCGATCTGTTTGGCGAAGGACGCGGGCGTGGCGGAGATCAGGCTCGGCATCAGATCCGGACGTGCGGCCAGTTCGTCGACGCGGTGATAGGTCAGGATCGTCAGGACACCCCGCTGGCGCGGGATCAGGCGGTCGAGCGTCCCGGCCGCGGCAGCCGCGACAGGCCCGCGGGCCGCCGCCGCGACGATGCCACGGAGGCCATCAGCCACGTCCCGTGCCCACCCGGCGCAGGGAGTCCCGCGCGATGGTCGGGATCTGGGCAAGACCCGGACCAGGGTCAGACCACATCATGAGGTCGTCGGCGATGCGCGGATCGGCGAGGCTCGCCAGTGCGCCGACGGCGGCGCGTCGGCCGGGCCATGGCAGCGCGGCGTGGCGGTGACGGCCCGACAGCACGGCCCCGATCCACGCGATCTCGAGCCGCAGGTTCCGCGCCCGGACACCGCGGCGATAGTCGGTCGCGACCGGTTGGTCGGCGGGCGGTGACCCATCGACCAAGAGATCGGCCAGCCGGCCGGGGAAGTCCATCCCGGCACGGACGGCCAGTGGAAGGGAGCCCCAGACGCGGCCATTGATCTCCATCAGGTTGCCGACACCGTCGGCGCCGCGCCGGAACTCCACCATCGCGAGACCGGTCCAGCCGAGCTCGCGCAGCAGGGCCACGGCATGATCGTAGAGATCCGCATCGAGCTCGACGCTCTCTCGCAAGGCGCTGGCGCCACCGGTCGGTGGCACTTCCCGGATCCGTCGGTGCTGGAACGCGGCGAGCGGCCGGCCGCGGTCCATGAGCAGCTCGACGCCGATCCCATCGCCGGGCAACCACTGTTGGAGAAGCACCGAGCCCGCCACGTCGGGCGAGCGCCAGGCGGCGGCGGAGGTCGTCCGGATCGCTCGCATAGGCGACGGCATACGAACCGATCGTGCCGTCGTCGAGGAACTGTCGCGACGAGACTGGCTTCACGACGACCGGATAGCCGAGATCCGCGGCTGCGGCCAGCGGGTCATCCCCCGGACGCACGAGGCGGGTCAGCGGCACCGGCACACCGAGCCGTTCGGCGAGCGCCAGAGTCGCGCCCTTGTCGTGGGTCGCGGCCAGGGCCGGCCCCTCGGGGAGCGCGAGCACGGTCTGCCCGGCGAAGGTCGCCCGGGCGTCGGCGAGGGGTAGCCCGACCTCGTCGGTGATCGGGATCACGAGGTCGACGCTGGACCCTATGACCGCGCGCCGGATCGCCTCGACGACGGCGTCGGGTTGCTCCGAGGGCCGTGGGTACAGGAGCCGCTCCGTCGTATAGCGCGACCGGAAGCCGGGACTTGCCGGGTCGGAATCGGCCGCGGTGACACGCCAGCCACGCCGTCCGAGCGAGCGGATGAACGCGACCGCGCTGCCGCGGCCGGCATCGGTGACGAGGACGTGGCGGCGGTCGGCCATCGTGCTCAGCGGGCCCGGTCGCCGGCGGGCAGTCGAGCGACGATCGCAGCGGCGACGCGGTCGGTGACGTCGTCGATCGGCCCGGTCGCATCGACCTCGACGAAGTCGCGGACATGGCCCTGGATCGAGCGGTATTCATCTCGGCGACGTTCGAGCGCTTCGATGGTCCCTTCGCCCTTCCGGGCGAGGAGCACGTGACCCGGGGCATCGAGGTAGATGACGAGGTCGGGCCGCGGATAGAGGCGCCCGAGGACCACGCCGTGCAGTCGCTGCGCCCAGGATCGCTCATCGCCAGCGACGTCATAGGCGTGGTAGTCGGCGAAGAAATGGCGATCGAAGAGCACGACCGAGCCCGCCCGTTGCCAGCGCCATGCGAGCCATTGGCGGTACCACTCCTCCGCGAAGCGATTGCCGAGGCGCGCGGCGGCGCGGACGTCGCCCAGCCGCCGCCGCACGAAGGAGCGCGACCTCGGTCGACGGGGTTCGTGGGACGGCGGCCCGGCCGTGTCGGGCGGCGCGCCGAGCGCCCTTTTGACGCGCCGCGTGATCCGGGTCGTCGGCAACAGCACGTTGCTGGAGTCCGTGCTGACACCCATGTACAGGTAGCGCACCGGGACCGGCAAGACGTCCGCCAGCCTGCGGGCGACAGTCGTCTTCCCCGCGCCATCCGGGCCGATCAAGGCGACCGTCGTCATGCCGGCGCGATCACGGGACGGACCGACGCGAACAGCTCCGCCAGGTCGACCGGGTAGGGATGTGTCACGAGGTATGCAGGCCGCCCCACGAAGATCCGGTCGAGCAACTCGCCCTGCCGTGCCTCCACCGTCTCGAGATGGTCGTTCTGCAGCGACGGATCTGCGAAGCGGGCCTGCAACAGGAGCGCGGCCAGGTCGAGGCGTTCGTGAACGAGCGACGCGCGCATCCGCGCGGCGACCTCCAGCGGATCGACGGATTCGACGGTGAATGCCGGACCCGCGGCGCTCACCACGAAGAGGATCCGGTCCAGGCTGCCGCTGTTCTGGCTGACATCGCGGAAGAGCCGCTCAGGCGGGACGTCGACATGGAGCTGGCCTTCGAGCGTGGGCATCGCCCGGCGCAGGAGCCTGCTCGGTGGCAGCCGTCGGAGGCGATCCGGTGTGGCACGTTCCAGCCTGCGCAGGGCCGGGATACCGCGCAGCTTGAGCCGGTCGGTCGTGGTCAGGTGATCGCGCGCCGCGGGGAGCTGGCGGATATGCCAGTCCCACAGGCGGATGGGCTCGGGGATGCCGTGCATCCGACCGTCGGTGGTGAGGTACACCCACTCGTCGCCGATGTAGCGGGCGCCCTCCCCCGCCGCCGCCATGAGCAGCTCGGTCTTGCCACCCTTCGACCAGCCCGTGACGAGCGTGCCGACACCGTCCAGCTCGAATGCAGCGGCGTGGACCGGCAACGCCCCATTCCCCAGCACGGTCAGGTTGAGGACGGCGATCAGAAATGGGACCGCGGGCAGCCCCCGCTCGCACACGATCTCGCAGCGTCCACCGATGCGATCCATCGGCAGGCGCACCACCACCGGCGCCTTGCGGCTCCGCAGGACGAAAAAGCCCTCGTCGCTCCAGCCGGCCTCCTTCGCCCCGAGATAGCGCAGGCGGGAGCCCATCTCGATCTGGTCGACGAACCGGATCGTGATTTCGGGCTCACGATGAAGTGTCCGCGGCAGCGGGCCCAGCTGGCGGGCGACCACGGCAGCGTCGGACGGCCCCGCGTCGACCAGGCGCACGCCGGCGAGGCCGTGGAGGTCGAAGTCCACGAACCCGGTTTGGGTCACGACACGTGGCGCAGGTGCTCGGTCACCGGCTCCCCTATCTGAGATCATCCGCCGCAGTTCGGCAGCCCCCCTTGCGCGAGGATGTCTTCGGCGTCGGGACAGTACAGCACCGGGGTCGTCCGGCGCGGTCGCGACACGACGTCTATCCCACGTCCTGGGATTGCAAGGTGTGCTGACAGGCAACGGGTGTACGATCGTTGTTCCGACCGGTGGGAGACCCTGTCGGTCGTGGTGGGGGAGCGCGCAACACCATGACCAACCAGACTGCTGGCCCGTCCATGTCCACGCCCAGATCGCGTCGACATTGGGGTCGTTTCGCGGCCATCGTTTTCGGCCTCGGCCTGGCACTCGCCGTGCCCGCCGTCGCGTCCGCCGATCCCGGCGACATCGGGTTCGAAGGTCCGCCCGGCCCCGGCGGCGCCCCGAGCGGCTCGAAGCCGGAGTCGAAGCTCTGGTTCAACGACGGCCGCTGGTGGGCCAGCATGTACGACGTCGCGACGAGCGACTTCTACATCTGGGTCCTCGACCAGTCGACCGACACATGGAGCCGCACGAACACGCGTCTCGACGAACGCAACAGCACGCGGGCCGACATCCTGTGGGACGGCACGAAGCTGTATGTCGCGTCGCACCTCCACAGCGAGCAAGGCGACGGCACCGGCCAGACCCGCCTCTATCGCTACAGCTACAACACCGCGACCGACACGTACTCGCTCGACAGCGGCTTCCCCGCGGCGATCAACGCGGTGCTGACCGAGACGACCGTCATCGCCAAGGATTCGACCGGGCAGCTGTGGGCGACCTGGGAAGCCGGTGGATCGATCTGGCTCAACCGGACGACAGGTGCCGACAACGCCTGGGGTTCGCCATTCGTGCTGCCCGGGGCGCAGAGCGTCAACACGGATGACATCTCGTCGATCATCGCCTTCGGCGGGAACAAGGTCGGCGTGTTCTGGAGCGACCAGACCGCGTCGCCAGATGCCGACTTCTTCGCGATCCACAACGACGCCGACGGCGACACGACGTGGACGATCGAGACCGCGTACAGCGGCACGAACGTCGCCGACGACCACATCAACCTCAAGACCGATTCGTCCGGCCGCGTCTATTCGCTGGTGAAGACCAGCCTGACTGGGGCGAGCCCTCTCATCGTGCTCCTCGTGCGCGGGGCCGCCGGCGGGTGGACCAACCACACCGTCTCCATCGGGTCGCTCGACGAGACGCGCGGGATCCTGGCGATCGACGAAGCGAACGGGCTCCTTCGCGTCTATGTCACCTCGGCCGGCAACGGCGGGACCATCAACGAGCGGGTCTCGCCGATCGGATCCATCTCGTTCGCGGGCGGCGAGGGGACGGAGGTCCTCAAGGACGCCAGCGCCCTGAAGATGAACAACGCGACGAGCACGAAGCAGAACGTCACCGCCGCGACCGGGCTGATCGTCGTCGGCTACAACGACACGACACGACGCTACTGGCACGCGGACATCCTCGGTGGCGGAGGCCCGCCGCCGAACACGCCGCCCACGGCCAACGCCACGAGCGCGACGACGACCACGGACGTGCCGGTCAGCGTGGCCCTGGCGGGCACTGACCCCGAGACCTGCGAGCTGACCTTCTCGATCGTCAGCGGGCCGGCCCACGGGTCGCTGGGCTCGATCGGTGGCGCGGCCTGCGCGAGCGGCAGCCCCAATACCGACACAGCCTCGGTGACATATACGCCGGCGAGCGGCTACAGCGGACCCGACTCGTTCACCTACCGGGTCAACGACGGCACGACCAACTCGACCACGGCGACCGCATCGCTGACCGTCAACAGCGGCCCGGACGGGACGCCGCCGACCCGCGGTTCCGCAGTCGTCTTCGGGGCGACCCTGGAGGTCACCTACAACGAGCCACTCGACACCGGCTCGATGCCTGCCGGCACGGACTTCGCTGTCTCCGTCAACGGGAGTGCCCGCGGGGTGAATGCCGTCACGATCACTGGATCGACCCTGAGCCTGACCCTCGCCAGCCCGGTCGTCGCGAGCTGACAGCGTCACTCTCGGATATACGCCCGGGACGAACCCGATCCAGGACCTTGCCGGCAATGACGCCGCCTCGTTCAGCGACGTCCCGGTCGACAACCAGACTCAGCCACCGGGTGGCTCGACCGTCACCTTCACGCCGACCGCCGACGCCCAGGTCAAGTCGACCTCGGCGACCACCAACTACGGCACGCTGGGCACCCTCCAGCTGCGCGAGGAGGCGGCCCCCGGGGTGACCTATCGCGACTACCTCAAGTTCAACGTCAGCGGGCTGACGGGCACGGTCACCAGCGTCAAGCTGCGCCTGTTCGTGACCGACGTGAGCCCCGACTCGGGCTCGGTCTTCTCGGTCGCCGACACGACCTGGATCGAGTCGGGCACAGGTGGCATCACCTGGACCAACAAGCCGCCCATGGGCACGACCGCCCTCGGCTCGGCCGGTGCCACGACCGTCGCCAACAGCTGGGTCGAGATCACCCTCAGCCCGTCGGCGGTGGGTGGCAACGGGCTGCTCAGCCTGGGTGTCATGACGACCTCGACCAACAGCACCATCTTCAACAGCAAGGAAGGCGCCAACCCGCCGCAGCTGGTGATCACGCAGGGTGGCGGAGGCCCGCCGCCGAACACGCCGCCCACGGCCAACGCCACGAGCGCGACGACGACCACGGACGTGCCGGTCAGCGTGGCCCTGGCGGGCACTGACCCCGAGACCTGCGAGCTGACCTTCTCGATCGTCAGCGGGCCGGCCCACGGGTCGCTGGGCTCGATCGGTGGCGCGGCCTGCGCGAGCGGCAGCCCCAACACCGACACAGCCTCGGTGACATATACGCCGGCGAGCGGCTACAGCGGACCCGACTCGTTCACCTACCGGGTCAACGATGGCACGACCAACTCGACCACCGCGACCGCATCGCTGACCGTCAACAGCGTTGGCGACACCACGGCGCCGGTCCGCGGCGCCACGACCATCAACGGCGCGACGCTGTCGATCGCCTACAACGAGCCGCTCGACACAGGCTCCGTGCCGGCGACGTCGGCCTATGCGCCACTCGTGAACGGCAGCGCGCGGAACGTCACCAACGTGGCCGTGGCAGGCTCCGGCGTGACGCTCACCCTGGAAACACCGGTCGTCGCGACGGACAGCGTGACGCTGTCGTATACGGCGCCCGCCACGAACCCTGTGCAGGACGTCGCGGGTAACGACGCGGCGTCCTTCAGCGGGGCGTCGGTGACCAACAACACGCCACCGACCGGTGGCTCGACCGTCACCTTCACGCCGACCGCCGACGCCCAGGTCAAGTCGACCTCGGCGACCACCAACTACGGCACGCTGGGCACCCTCCAGCTGCGCGAGGAGGCGGCCCCCGGGGTGACCTATCGCGACTACCTCAAGTTCAACGTCAGCGGGCTGACGGGCACGGTCACCAGCGTCAAGCTGCGCCTGTTCGTGACCGACGTGAGCCCCGACTCGGGCTCGGTCTTCTCGGTCGCCGACACGACCTGGATCGAGTCGGGCACAGGTGGCATCACCTGGACCAACAAGCCGCCCATGGGCACGACCGCCCTCGGCTCGGCCGGTGCCACGACCGTCGCCAACAGCTGGGTCGAGATCACCCTCAGCCCGTCGGCGGTGGGTGGCAACGGGCTGCTCAGCCTGGGTGTCATGACGACCTCGACCAACAGCACCATCTTCAACAGCAAGGAAGGCGCCAACCCGCCGCAGCTGGTGATCACGCAGAGCTGACGCACAGCTGACGAGCGACTCGACGAACGTCGTCCGCACGACACGACCGGCCGATGGACAGTCGCTAGGATTGCGCCGTGCAAGGCATCGAGTTGCTCCTGCTGTCGGTTGGCGTCCTCGTCGGGGTCGCCTACCTGGCCACGCAGTTCGCCCGCGGCGGGGTCGCGGACCATCCTCTCGCGCGCCTTCTGCTGGGCGTGGTCCCCGGGGTCATCGCCGTCAGCTTGATCGTGTTCGATCGCCTCGATGTCGTCCCCGATGACCTCGAGCAGCCGATCTCGATCTCGGCGGTCGTGCTGATCAGCCTCGGCCTGCTCCTTGTGACCAGCTACCGGCTGGCTCGTCGGTAAACCGGCGCAGCGTCGGGCCGGTCGCATGCTCCCACCGGTGCCGCGTTGCACCAGGGTCCTAGCCCGTCTGGTCCAGTCGCGGGCCTGAACCGGTATCCTTGCCCGGATCAGCCCGGTATGGGTAGGGGTGTTCCCAAGGGGGTCGAGTGGAACTGACCGGCTACCTCGCGGTCGCGAGGCGGTGGTGGTGGACCTTGCTCGTGGCGACCTGGGTCGCGGGCGTCTCGGGTTACGTCGTGGCGTCGCAGATCCCACCGACCTACGAAGCGGAGACCCAGTTGCTCGTGGGCCCGTTCAACACGGATCGCGAGACGCTGGTCGCCTCGGGCGATCTGGTCCAGACCTACTCCCAGCTGGTCACAACGACACCCCTGCTCGATTCCGCGATCGCAGAAGCGGGCTCGACCCTGACGCCCGCCGATCTGATGCTGGCGACCCGCGTCACGGCCAACGACACGACCCGCTTCCTATCGATCCGCGTCCAGGACACGAGCCCCGTGATGGCCGCGACGTTGGCCAACAAGCTCGCCGACGAGCTGACCCAGCTCGCCTCCCGCGGCACGAACCGGCCCGAGGGGCAGGTCCAGATCGTGGACTCCGCGGTCCCGCCGGTGGAACCCATCGCGCCACAGAAGTCGCTCATCGTCGCCCTCGCCGCGCTCGCCGCTCTCATCGGGGCGATGGTCCTGGTCATGCTCCTCGAATACCTGAGCGCCGCCGTCCGGTCCGAGGACGAGCTCGGGCGCCTCACGGGTCTGCCGTTCCTCGGCCGCCTGGACATCGCCCGATCCCTGCCCGGCGAACGTGGACTCATCGATCAGGCCCCGGACTCCGCGGCCGCGGCCGCGTATCGACTCGTGCTGGCCAAGGCCGCGTTCCGCGATGCCGGCGGGCCTGCTCGCTCGATCGTCATCGTGGGCACCGGATCCGACGGCGCGAGCAGCCAGGTCGCCGCGAACCTCGCCGCGATCACGGCCCGCAGCGGCCGCCAGGTCGTCCTCGTCGACTACGACGCGAGCGATGCCTCGGTGACCCGGATCTTCGGGCTCCACGACCGGAGTGGCGTGACGGACCTCGTGGACGCCTCACCCGTCGATGTCTCGAGCCGGCTCGTCCGAGTGTCATCCACCATGCGCATCCTGGCCCACGGCATCTCGCAGGAGCCGGACACGATCGACCCGGACCGGGCCGCGGCTGTCCTGGCCGCATTGGTCGAGCAGGCCGACCTCGTGATGGTCAACGCGGGTGCCCTCCACCTGTCGGCCGGAGCCCTAGCCTGGGCACAGGCGGCCGATGCCGCGATCCTGGTCGCCGTCCGCGATCAAGCCCGGCGCGACGACGTCGAGTACGCGGCCGAGAGCCTGCGGCTCGTCAACGTCGGGGTCGCCGGGACGGTGCTGGCAGAGCGGAAGCGCGGCATCCGCCGCGGTCGCGGTCGGCCGGAGGCGCCGGCGCCCGACCGACCCCGGCCCTCGGGCCGCGAGGCCCAGCGCGAGCAGGTTCGGGAGCCCATCCGCGAGCAGGTTCGGGAGCCCATCCGCGAGCCGATCCGCGAGTCCCGCCGCGACCCTATCCGCGAGCCGGCACGCGACCTTGCCCGTGACCAGGTCCGCGACATGTTTCGGGAGCCCGTCCGCGAGGCGACGTACGAACCCCCGCGGGAGCTTCGCCCCGAACCGGTCCAGCTCCGCGAGCCGGTGATCCGCGAATCGTTCCGTGAACCGATCATCCAGTCGGAACCGGAATCGTTCCGTGAACCGAGCATCCAGTCGGAACCGGAACCGATCCGAGAGATCGAGCCCGAGACCCTCAAGACCCCGACCCGCCGCAACCCCCGGCGGCGGAGCGACCCCCGCCCGAACGCCTGACGGGCGACCGTCGGACGACGCGATGCACATCCTGGTCACCGGGGGCGCGGGCTACATCGGCTCGCTGACGGCGCGCCATCTCGCCGGTGCGGGGCACACGGTCGTCGTGATCGACGACCTGCGGGCCGGCCACCCAACGGCGGTCGAGCCGCTGCCGCTCGTCGTCGGCGACGTCCGCGACACGGACCTGGTGGCGTCGACGATCGACCGGCACGGGATCGATGCGGTCGTGCATTTCGCGGCGCTGAAATCCGTCGAGGATTCGGTCGCCGACCCAGGCTCCTACTTCGACGACAACGTCGGGGGGACACTCAGTGTCCTGCGCGCCATGGCCCGAACCGGGGTGCGACGGTTCGTGTTCTCGTCGTCCTGTGCCGTGTACGGCACCCCCGATGCCTCCCCAGTCGACGAATCGGCTCCGATCCAGCCGATGAACCCATATGGGGAGTCCAAGGCGATCTCGGAGCGCCTGCTGCCGTGGTTCGAGTCGACGCATGGCATCCGCGCGGCCGTCCTGCGCTACTTCAACGCGGCCGGCGCGGCGGACGACGGGTCCCGGGGCGAGGACTGGTCGGCCGCCCAGAACCTGATCCCAGTCGTGCTCAAGACCGCCGCAGGACAACGGCCCCTCGTGCGGGTCTTCGGCACCGACCATCCGACGCCCGATGGCACGGCCATCCGCGACTACATCCACGTCCTGGACCTGGCGGAGGCACATCGCTGCGCCCTCGAGGCGATCGACGCTCGGGACGGATCGCTCACGACGAACGTCGGGACGGGAGTCGGGGCGTCGGTGCTGGAGGTCCTCGATGCCGCCCGGCGCATCACCGGTCGGGAGATCCGGGCGGAGGCGGCCCCGCGACGGGAGGGCGACCCGGCGGCCATCTGGGCCGACACGCGTCGGGCAGAGGACCAGCTCGGCTGGCGAGCGACGCGCTCGCTCGACGACATCGTCCGTTCCGCGTGGCTGTGGCACAGCCGGCACCCGAACGGCTACCAGGACGCGAGTGCGGTCCCTGAGCGCACGGAGATCGCGGGGTGAGTGCCGCCGATGGCCTCACGGTCGCCTACGTGATGTCGCGATTCCCCAAGCTGACCGAGACATTCATCCTCGCGGAGCTGGAGGCGATGGACCGGGCCGGCGTCCGCATCGAGCTCCATCCCCTGCTGCGTCAGAAGGGCGAGCCGGTCCAGCCGGCATCCGAGCGCTGGGTCGAGCGCGCCCATTACGTCCCGTTCGTCTCGCCCGCCGTCCTGCGGAGCCAGCTTGCGTTCCTGCGCGACCGAGGCCGGCGACGTCGCTACCTGCGTGCCTTCGCCGACATGATCCGCGGGACATGGCGCAGCCCGAACTTCCTGCTGGGTGGCCTGGGGATCTTCCCGAAGGTCGCCCACATGTCGCTCGCCATGCTCGACGAACGAGTCGATCACGTTCACTGCCATTTCGCCAATCACCCCGCACTGGCCGGCTGGCTCGTGCACCGGCTCACGGGGCTCCCGTACAGCTTCACGGCCCACGGCTCGGACCTGCATGTCGACCGGACCATGCTCGCAACGAAGGTCGCCGAGGCCGCGTTCGTCGTCACGATCTCGAGCGATAACCGCGCGTTGATCGAGGCGACCGCGGGCGACGCGTCGTCCGGCAAGGTCGACGTGATCCATTGCGGCGTCGACCCCGATGCGTTCCCGGCGTCCGTTCCCGCCACGGCCGGACCGCTGCGGATCGTCGCCGTCGGCACGCTTCACGAGGTCAAGGGCCAGGCCCATCTGATCGAGGCCTGCCGGCTGCTGGCGGAGCGTGGCGTGGCGTTCACCTGCCGCTTCATCGGCGACGGACCCGATCGCGAATCCCTGGCGAAGCGGATCGATCGTCACCGGCTGGGCGATCGGGTCATTCTGGCCGGGCGCATGACGAGCGACGCAGTCGCCCGGGAGCTGGCCCGATCGGACGTCCTCGCCGCCCCGAGCGTGCCGACGAGCGGCGGCAAGCGCGAGGGCATCCCGGTCGTCCTGATGGAGGCGATGGCCGCTGGCTTGCCCGTCGTGGCGAGCCGCCTGTCGGGGATCCCGGAGCTCGTCACCGACGACGTCAGCGGCTTGCTCGTGCCACCCGGCGACGACGTTGCCCTCGCCGATGCCCTCGGGCGTCTTGCCGGTGACCCGGCGCTCCGAGCTCGTCTCGGGACCGCCGGACGGGAGACGGTCCTCCGGGACTTCGACGTCGACCGGAACGCCGCGGCCCTCGCGTCGCGGATCGAGGCGACCCTCGCCGCCCGGCCGGCGACGCGAACCGCGACGAGCGGGCGAGCCGCCAGCGCCGCCGGCGCCCCGGAGCCGGTCTCCTGATGGCCGCCGTGTTCTGGGCCGCGGTCGGCCTGGTCGCCTACACGTATGTCGGATTCCCCTTGCTGGTGCTGGCTCGGGCACGGCTCCGACCGCGGCCCCACCGGACTGCCGATATCACGCCGACCGTGAGCGTGGTCATCGCCGCCCACGACGAGGCCGCCTCGATCGGACCGCGGGTCGACAACCTGCTCGCGGTCGACTATCCGGTCGACAAGCTCGAGATCGTCATCGCATCCGACGGGTCGAGCGACGGGACGGTCGCCCAGGCCGGCCGCCGTTCGGATCCGCGGGTCCGCGTCCTGGACCTGCCTCGGACCGGGAAGGCCACGGCGCTCAACACGGCCGTCGCGGCGTCGTCCGGCGACATCCTCGTCTTCTCCGACGCGAACACGGCGTACGCACCGGATGCCATCCGCCAGCTCGTCCGATCCTTCGCGGATCCCGAGGTCGGGGGAGTTGCCGGCAACCAGGTCTACCTGCCGACCTCCGCGGCCACCGGGCCGACGGACGCGGCGACGGCCACGGCCGTCGGGGTCGGGGAGCGGAGCTACTGGGACCTGGATCGGCTCATCAAGGACGCGGAGAGCCTGGGTGGCAGCGTGATCTCCGCCACGGGCGCGATCTATGCCCTGCGTCGCGAGCTGTTCCAGGAGGTCCCCGACGGCGTCACCGACGACTTCGTCACGTCGGTCAGGGTCGTCGCCGCGGGTCGGCGGCTCGTCTTCGAACCGGACGCGGTCGCGCGCGAGCCCGTCGCCGGATCGAGCGGGCGCGAATACCGTCGCAAGGTCCGGATCATGACCCGCGGCCTGCGCGGTGTCGCCGTGTCGCGCCAGCTGCTCGATCCGCGTCGACACGGCTTCTACGCCCTGCAGCTGTTCACCCATAAGGTCCTTCGGCGCCTCATGGCGATCCCGCTGCTCGTCATCGCGGCCACCAGTACGGCGTTGTGGGACGACGGGCCGATCTACCGGCTGGCGGTCGTCGGCCAGGCCCTTGTCTACGGCCTCGGCGGACTCGGCCTGGCGCTTCGCGACCGGCGCGCCGGCCGCCGCCCATGGTTCGCCATCCCAGCGTTCTTCGTGCTCGTGAACGTCGCCTCGCTCCATGCACTGTGGAACCTGGTGTCCGGCAGGCGGATCGACCGCTGGCAGCCCGCGCGTCGAGTCGACGCGGCGGATGACCCCGGATCCGCACAGCTGGACGCGCGGACATGAGCGCACCGGGTACGACGATCCGACCGGCCGGTCGGAGGGTGACGCGGCGCGCCGCCCCGGCCGACCGCTCGGCGGTGGCGATGGCGGTGCTCATCATCATGGGCTCCTTGGCGGCCGGGATCCTCGCCGCGGACGCACCCCTGCTGACCGTCGCGGGCGCCAGCGCCCTGTTGCTCGGCATCGCCATCGTCCTGCGCCCGGACGTGGCGACGTTGACGACCATCGCGATCCTCTACACCAACGCGGCGGTCGTCGCTGTCCGATTCCACGGCGTCCCGCTGTTCGTCGGGGCGTTCGTGCCGGCGCTGCTCGTCGTGCCGCTCGCCCGCGATCTCGTCGTCCGCCGACTGCCGGTCGTGGCACCGCCGATGCTCGGCTGGATGGTCGTGCTGCTGTTCATCTATGTGCTCTCGGCGCTGTTCTCGAGCGACACATCGCTGTCGTGGGACGCGGTCGTCATCTTCGTCGTCGAGGGCTTCGGTCTGTACTTCCTCATCATCAACGTGATCCGGACGCCCGACATGCTGCGCGGCGTGACGTGGGTCCTGCTCATATCCGGCGCCGTCATCAGCGTGCTGGCCATCCACCAGACCGTGACGGCGAACTACGACAGCAACTACCTGGGCTTCGCGCAGGCCGACTCGGCGATCCGCACGGGTGAGACGACGCTCGCCGGCGACGTGCTCCAACCTCGGATGGCCGGCCCGATCGGCGAGACGAACCGCTTCGCCCAGACGATGCTGATGCTGGTGCCGCTGGGCCTGTTCCGCATGATCGGCGAACGATCGATATCGCTGCGGGTCATCGCCGGCCTCATGACGCTGGCGATCACGCTCGGCGTGGTGCTGTCGTTCTCACGCGGTGGGGCAGTGGGCCTGGCCGCGCTCGTGCTGGCGCTCATGGTGCTTCGCCTCGTCCACGCGCGCCACGTGGTAGTGCTGCTGGTCGCCCTCGCGCTCATCCTCGTGGCGTTCCCGCAGTACACGAATTGGATCACCGGGCTCGCAGAACAGGGCGGATTTGGGGGCGGCACGTCGACGGCAGTCACCGACACGTCCCTGCTCAGCCGGGCCACGGAAACGCTGGCCGCGGCGCTGGTGATGGTCGACCACCCCATCCTCGGCGTCGGTCCGGACATGTTCCCGCTCCACTACGAGGAGTACGCGAAGGTCGTGGGGATCCTCATCCGGAACGATGCCGCCCGGGAGGCGCACAACCTCTATCTCGGCGTCGGGGCGGAGATCGGCATACCGGGGCTCATCGTGTTCCTGATCATCGCCATCCTCACCGTCCGGATGATCCTCGCCGCTCGGCGCGCCAGCATCACGCGGCGCCCCGACCTCGAGCGCTTGACCACGCCCTTCGTCCTGGCGCTGCTCACGTATTACGTCACGGGTTTCTTCCTACACCTGTCCTTCGGCCGGTTCTACTGGCTGATGCTGGCCGTGGCCGGTGCCGCGGCGATCATCACGCTCCGAGAGACCGCCGCGGACGAGGCCTCCGATCAGGGCGCCGCCAGCCAATCGGTGTAGCCGAAGTTCTTGCCCGTCCGCGCGGGTGCGGGTCCGCGATAGGCGGTGCCGTAGCGCCGGTCGATCAGCCAGGGCTGCCACTCGTCGTCGCCCTCGGCGACCCAGCCGACGCGGCCATACAGGAACCGGGTCGCGCGCAGCAGGCCGCGGTCCGACCAGTTCCACGTGTCGTACCCGGCGACCCGCAGGAGCTCTGCCTGGAGCACGGCTCCCTGGAGCGCTTCCCAGGCGTAGCCGGTCGGGGCGGGCGGCCAGGCGAACGTTCCGCCCCGCCGCATCTCCTCCGGCAAGGCGCCACCGATATCGATCCCGTTCTTCGTGCATCCGGTCAGGTTGATGCCCACCGGCTTGGCGGGGTCGCACTGCCATGACAGGTCGCCGTACACGAAGCCGGCGTACGCGGCCCGGTCGCCGAGCCAGCCCCGGAACACCTGGGCGGTTCGTGCCATCTCTGCGGAGTCGCCGAGATACCCGGCGATCGCGGCGCGGGCGGCCCCAGCGTGGGTGCCCCAGTTGTTCGGGCGTCGCTCATGCGTCTCCCGCAGGGTCTTGCCATCGAGCGTCATCGAGAGCAGCGCCCGGAGCCACGGCCGGAACGACCCCGTGTCGAACGCGGGATCGAGCGTTCGGAGCGAGATCAGGTCGGCGGAGATCACGTACGCGGGCAGGTTGCGACCCAGCGCGAGGGTCCGGCCACCCGCCTCGGTCCCGTGCGCGGCCTTGAGAGCGGCCAGCACGCTGGTCCGGTAGCTCGCGATCCCGGTGCGGGCGTAGACGAGTGCCTTGGCGAGAACAGCCTGGTCGGTGTCGTCGTCCTGGTTCGAGATGTTCGGGACCCCGAGCGTGCTGTCGGCACGTGCTTTCAGGGCGGTCCAGGCCGCGCCGGACATCGGCAGCCGGCCGATCTCCGAGGCCGACATCAGGATGCCGCTTCCCGGCGCGACGACCGACGGACCGATCGGCGCAGTCGGTGTCGGCGAGGGCGTTGGCATCGGCGCGGCGGTCGGGCTTGCCGTCGGGGTCGCGGTCGGCGTCGCCGTCGGCACGGCGGTCGGCGACGCCGTCGGAGTCGCGGTCGCGGTCGGTGTCGCGGTCGGCGCGGCTGTCGGGGCCGCCGTCGGCGCGGCGGTTGGCGCTGCCGTCGGCGCGGCTGTCGGCGCGGCTGTCGGGGCCGCCGTTGCCGCGGCTGTCGGGGCCGCAGTCGGCGCGGCGGTTGGCGCTGCTGTCGGTGCCGCCGTCGGGCGCGGCGTCGGAACCGGCGTCGGGCGCGGAGTCGGCTCGGGCGTCGGCGCCGGGGTCGGATCCGGCTTCGCCGCGACCTCGATGGGCAGCAAACCGCGCTCGACACCCTGGGCGTCGACGGCACGCAGCTCGTGCAAGCCGTAGTCGAGCGACTCCGGCAGGCGGACTCTCACGAAGAATCGGCCGCGGTTGTTCGACCGGTAGGCGGCCAGCTCGGACCCGTCGGGCCACACCAGATGGCCGGTCTCACGGCGATCGAACCCGTCGCCGACGATGACGACGCGCTCACCTGGGCTCGGGGCGTCCGTCGTCAGCTCCAGGCTGGGCGTGCCCGCGGCGGTCATGACGAACGGAAGGATGAGAGCAGGGATCAGCAGGATGATCGGCAGCGTCGCGAAGGCGTTTCGGTGCTTCGTCCATCGAGACGGGGGCCGCGGCGGCTCCGGGTGCGAGAAGACCCAGTCCTTGCGATCGGCGATCCTGATGTTCCGCACGACGTCCTCCCTGCTCCGCGCCTGCGTAGTCGGGGAGCGTGGGACGCCAGCGCGGACGGTCGGAACGGGTCAGCGTCCCGACGCGCGGAGCGACTTCGGCAACCCGGCTACCTGGGGGTCCAGGCCCGTGGTTTTGCGGCCCCGCCTCGCGACGGGTGTGCCTCTTCGGTATCTGCGGTCCGGTGACGGCCAGGTGTCCGTGACGGGACGGGGGCTGGGCGATCGATGCCCGTTGGGGGTCGTGCCACGATGCACCAGGGCCCGAGCCCGTGGCAATCGGACCATGGTCCCTGCGAGCGTCGGATCGGCCACGTCGACAGCCGCGGAGTGGTGCGCCGGCGCCACGCTCCGACGACCCGGAACCACCTCGGACCGAACCGGACCGGACCGTCCGAAGGTACCGACTAGCTGCCGTACAGCCAGTCCGTGTAGCCGAAGACTCGTCCGATGCCGGCCGGCTCGGTCGGAAGGTCGAGACCGTACCGCGCGTTGAGGAGCCACGGCACGTGGTAGCTCACCGAGGAGCGGTTCCAGGTCTGCCCGCCCGCGTCACCTGAGCGCGTGACGACGGCGGCCGCCCGACGGAGCGCCGAGTCGGACCACGTCCAGGCGTCGCCGTAGCCGTTGACCGTCAGCAGCTCGGCCTGGACCGACAAACCCTGCAGCGACTCGAGCGTGTAGCCGATCCCGTCCCGGCCCGGCGGCCATTTCCTGTTCCCGCCGCGGTCGATGTCGCGGACGATCGCTCCGTCGAGGTCGATGCCGCCCATCTCACATGGCGGGTTGACCGGGGTGTACTGCTCCGGGTCGCATGCCCAGCTCGACGCTCCCTCGACCCCCTGGAACCGATCCCACGCGGCCCGATCCCCGAGGAACCCCTTCAGGATCTGCGCCGCGCGCTGGACGTCGTCTGTGTCGCCGAGGTACAGGCCGGCGGCTATCCGCGAGGCTCCCGCGAACGCGCCCCAGTTGTTCGGCGAGTCCTCGTGCGTTCCCACCAGCGAGATCCAGCGACCGTGACCGCCGAGCTCGCGGGTCCGTATGTCGTCGAGCCAGGATCGGAAGCGTTCGTCGTCGGCGCCCGACAGCCCGACGAAGTCGGCTGCCAGGACGTACGCCCCGAGCTGCCGGCCCAGCGACAGGATCGAGTTGTCGGAGCCCACCCGCTCCGTCCCGATCGCATCGATGATCTGGGCGGTTGCCCGTTCGCCATAGGCCGGATCCCCGGTCCGCGCGTACACCAGGGCCGCGGCCAGCGTCATGACGCCGTGACGGCGGTCCTGGTCGCGCAGGTCGGGCTCTCCGGGCGATTCGTCGGCCCAGGTGACCAGGGACTCCCAGGCTGGCCCACTGGTCGGCAAGGCCATCAGGTCGTCCTTCGACATGAGGAGGAAGTCGCCGGGCGGCCGGGGCGACGGTGGCGGGGGGAGCGACTCACTGGGCGGAACGGTGGCAGTCGCGTCCGGAGTCGATCCGGCGGACCCTGTCGGACTCGGGACGATCGCTCCCGACGGGCTTGGGCTGCCGTCGCCGGGGCCCGGCATCAGCGGCAGCCAGTTCGACGCGATGACGGTGGCGGCGACGATGACGACAGCCATGACCAGGATCGAGACTGGCCCCCGTGAACGGCGTGGCGGGACGCCGGCCGGCTGGGCGGGCGGCTCGGATGGTGGCCCCGCTGGAGGCGTCTGGGGTGTCGGGATACGGATGGTCGGGCTGTCGTCGGCCATGTCGGCGACAGTCTACGGTCGAGTGCCGAACGGCTCCTTGCGCGACCCTGGCGCGCCGCGCCAAGCGTTGCACGCACGCACCGATGACGCGCGGTGACCGGCCGCAGCGGGGTGACACGGGCGTTGATCGGGTGCAAACTCCCCGTTGACAAAGGTTGCAGGGGCCACGTCCCTCCCGCGCTCACCGCGGGCCGTCAGCCGCCTCCACCCGTCACCAACCCGACCGCTTGTCCCGGTCGGATCGCCTTCGTTCGTCGCATGTCCTGCGACGTCCAGGTAGGAAGGAGCACCATGCGGTCGGTTGGAACCGGCGTCCAATGGACGTCTCGCGTGACCCGCAGAGCCAGGCTTGCAGCCAGCCTCCTGGCGATCACCGTCCTCATCCCGGGCGCATTCCCCGCCCCTGCCGCAGCCGCGACCGACTACATCCTGATGTCGCGCTCGGTCCTCCTTGCGAGACCCGTCAGCGGAACCGCCTGGGCCAATATGAAGGCCGTCGCCGACGGGAGCCTCGGGACACCCAGCCTCTGCAACCAGCATTCCAAGCACCATCTGCGCACCCTCGCAGCCGCCCTCGTTTTCGCGCGGACCGGTAGCGCCTCCCACGGCCTCAAGGCTCGCCGCGGCGTGATGGCCGCGATCGCGACGCAGCGCGTCGGGTGCGATGGCGCGACCCTCGCGCTCGGACGACAGCTCATGGCATACGTCCTCGCTGCGGACTTCGCAGAGCTGAACGGCACGCCGGACGCGACCTTCCGCACCTGGCTCAGCGCGATCCGCAGGAAAGTGATCGGCGGGCACGGGATCTGGAATTCGCTCTTCCGGACGCACGTCCTGTCGGCGAATAACTGGGGCGCCTATGCCGGCGCGTCGCGCATCGCGGCAGGCCTCTACCTCGGCGATTCGACCGACGTGGCTGCCGCGAGCAGGATCACCCAGGGCTTCCTGGGTAACCGGACGGCGTTCCGCTTCTCCGATCGGATGTCGTCCGCGGCCCTGTCGTGGTCGTGTGCGCCGACCAATTACACGCCGGTGAACGGCGCCTGCACGAGAGGCGGCATCAACGTGAACGGCGCCTCCATCGGCGACGTCGGCCGCGGCGGTGCGCGCCGATGGCCACCCGGTGACACGGGCGTCCAGTACCAGCTGGACTCGATCCAGGGCGTCGGGCTGCAGGTCGAGCTGCTCTATCAGAATGGCTATTCGAACGCGTGGGCGTGGTCCGTCAACGGCGTCAAGCGGATGGCCGATTTCGTGACTCGATCGAGGTCGGGTGGCGGGACCGGCTGGAACGAGACCACCGCATCGCGTCAGATGCCCTGGTTGCTCAACCGTCGCTATGGGATGTCGCTCCCGAGGCGAAGCCCCGGGATGGGCCGAGCGATCGGCTTCACCGATTGGCTATGGGGCCCGTGATCCGTTAATCCCCGCGTCCGCGTGACAGCCTGCCCGGACCCCCCTTACGGGCGGGCGTCACGCCGGGCGCTCCCTTAGGGGCGCCGCTCTCGGACGGCCGATGCCGGCGTTATCGGCTCCGCGCCTCACTCACGCATCCTCAGGTGCGCTCGCTTCGGTGCTCGCCTCTGCCTTGGCCTCGATCGCCCGCTCGCGGCGCCGTGCCAATTCCGGACGGCCGATGCCGGCGTTATCGGCTGCGCGCCTCACTCACGCATCCTCAGGTGCGCTCGCTTCGGTGCTCGCCTCTGCCTTGGCCTCGATCGCCCGCTCGCGGCGCCGTGCCAATTCCGGACGGCCGATGCCGGCGTTATCGGCTGCGCGCCTCACTCACGCATCCTTCGTACCGGGCTTGCCCTGTTCGGCGAGGCGTTCGTCGTAGCGGCGGTCACGCCAGGCGAGGGCCGCCTTCAGGCCCTCGGACCGGACGATCGAATCGAACTCGCGAGCGGTCTCACTCATGTTGATGAACGACTGGAGGTCGAGGCCCATCTCGACCGCGGCGGCGAAACCGGCGGCGTCCATCGCCCGATTCAGCATCAGCTTCGTCGGCGCCATGACATCCGGCGGGACCCGAGCCAGTCGGTCGGCCAGATCATGGACTTCGCCCTCCAACCGCTCGCGTGTCACGACCCGGTTCACGAGGCCGATCCGATGCGCCTCTGCGGCGTCGATGAGATCGCCGGTCATGAGCAGCTCGCGTGTCTTCTTCTGGCCGATCAAGAACGGCATCAGGAGCGTGACCGGCGCCGAGCCGAACCGGATCTCGGGCTCACCGAGCTGGGAATCGTCGGCCGCGACGATGAGGTCGCAGGCCATCGCCAGCTCGAGACCCCCGGCCAGCGCATAGCCATGGACCTGGGCGATCACCGGTTTCGGGCACGACCAGACCGCCATGGTCGCGGCGACGTCCCGTGCGAGCACGTCGCGCCAGGCCCACGCCGTCGGCGGCGCCGCCCCTGATAGGTCATAGCCCGCGCAGAACGCCCGACCGGCCCCGGCGATGGCGATGACCCGGACGCGATCGTCGTCGGCGGCCGCGGCGATCGCAGCACCGAGGGCGTCGACAAGCTCGCCGGAGAGAGCGTTGAGCTTCGAGGGGCGGTTGAGCGTCAGCCGGACCCCCCACGCGGTCATCGTCGTGAGAAGGACCGGTTCACCGGCCATGGCTGGCCTCCCTGGACGGCCCACCCAGGACCACGAGCGCATCGACCGCCACGGCCCCGTCGACCGTGGCGATGACCGGGTTCAAGTCGACCTCGAGGAGATCCTGTCGCTCCATCGCCAGGGTCGAGAGGGCGGCGATCAGCGCGGCGACTGCCTGCCGGTCGACGGCGGGCCGCCCACGCGCGCCGGCCAGCAGCCGGGAGCCGCGCAACTCGTCGAGCATCGCGTTCGCGGTCTCGGGGCTGACCGGCGCAAGACGGATGGCCACGTCATCGAGCGCTTCGGCAAGGACGCCGCCGAGTCCGACCACGACGCACGGCCCGAACGACGGGTCGCGGCGGAGACCGACGATCAGCTCGAGCCCCGGGTCGGCCATCGGCTCGAGGAGCAGGCCTCGGGCATCGACGCCGTGGTGGCGGGCCATCCGTAACAGGTCGTCGGCGGCTGCCCGGATCTCGTCATCCCCGGCCAGGCCGAGACGGACCAGGCCGAGGTCGGTCTTGTGCGGGAGATCGACCGCGTCGATCTTGAGCACGATGGCGTGACCACCGAGCGGTCGTGCGGCCTCGACCGCCGCGTCCGCATCGGGCACCGCGACCGCCGGGGTCACTGACAGGCCGGCCGCCCGCAGCAGGTCTAGGCTTTCGCGCTCCGGCAGGACGCGCGGTTCCGCAAGCGATGGGAGGGGCATCGGCTCGAGGCCGAACGCCGTTCGATCGCGCGCGAGGTCCGGCCACGTCTCGCGCCACGGCCCAGCTCCCTGGCGTTCCTCCCGTCGTCGTTCCCAACGCGCGAACGCCCCGATCGCCCGGAATGCCTCGCTCGCCCCGCGCAGGAGCGGCGCGCCGCCTCCCTCCTCGTCGAGGACCGCCTTCGTCTCGGGCGGCGGCTCTCCAGACGTGAGCGAGACATAGACAGGGAGCAGCCACGGTCGCTCGCGGGTCGCGTCGAGCATCGCCCGCGTGACCTCGTTCGCGGTGGCGACCTCGGCCGGGAGCGAGCGATACGGGAAGTCGTGAACCAGGACGAGCACGTCGTAGGCGTCGGACTCGGCCAGCGCCTCGAACACGGCGCCGTAGGCGATCGCGGAGTCGGCCGCGCCCCACGGATCGAGCGGGTTGCCGATGAAACCCATCGTGGGGAGCGTCTCGAGGATCCGGTCGCGCGCCCCGTCAGGGATCGGCGGCAGGTCGAGTCCCGCCGCCGGAGCCAGGTCGGCGATCAGCGAGGCCTCGCCGGTGCTGACCGTGACGACGCCGGCGCGACCCCGACCGATCCGCCGGCCGGTCCGGCGCGTCCCTTCCACGAGCTCGGCGGTCTCGAGCAGCTCGTCGAGATCGGCGCATCGGATGACGCCGGCGGCGTCGAGTGCGGCGTCGGTCACGCGCGCCTCGCCGGCAAGTGACCCGGAATGGGCGATCGCCGCGGCCCGGGCATGCTCGCTCCGGCCGACCTTGACCGCCATGATCGGCTTGCCGAGCTCGAGCGCTCGATCCGCGAGGGCCAGGAACCTCTCGGGCCGGCGGAAGCCTTCGAGGAACAGGATGACCGAGGTGGTCGCGGGGTCGTCGAGGCAGTAGGCGAGGTAGTCGCAGACGTCGAGCACGACCTCAGAGCCGCAGCTGATGATGCGGCTGAACCCGACACGCGAGCCCGACTGGACGAAGGCGTCGGTGACCGACCCGGACTGGGCGATGCCGGCGACGCCGCCACGCGGCAGGTACGGTGACACGTCGCCGATGTACGTGGCGGCGTTGACGGTGAGGTCGATGACGCCCATGCAGTTCGGCCCGACCAGGGCCATGCCGTGTCGGCGGGCGATGTCCGCAACCTCGGCCTGCATCGCGGCAGCGGCCGCACCCCCTTCGACGACGCCCCCGCCGGGGATGATGACGGCCGGGATCCCGGCGTCGGCGGCCGCCTGGGTGACCACCCCGGCACGGAGCGGGTTGAGCGCGACGAGGGCGATGTCGGGTCGCTCCGGAAGCGCCTCGAGCGAGGGGTAGCACGGCTGGCCGAGCAGCTCGTCGTACTTCGGGTTCACGAAATGGCAGCGGGTCTCACTGCCCATGAGCCGCAGGTTGTCGCGGACGGTCTCGGCGATCCAGCTCCGCGCCGACGCGCCGACGACGGCGATCGACGTCGGAGCGAAGACCGGCCGCAGGTCGATCGTCCGCGCCCGGGTCGCGGGCTCCGCCGGTTCGGCGATACGGTCGATCATCCGACGACCCGCCCGACGCCGCGCTTCTCGAGGGCGCGCGCGATGATCACGCGCTGGATCTCGGACGTGCCCTCCCAGATCCGATCGACGCGGAGCTCGCGGAAGAAACGTTCGGCCGCCGTCTCGCGCATGTAGCCCCGGCCACCGAACACCTGGACGACACGATCCGCGCAGCGGAAGGCCGCCTCGGACGAGAAGAGCTTGGCCAGAGACGCCTTGGCGTGGACGACCTTTGGGTCGGCACGCGCATCGGCCAGGACGGCTGCTTCGCGGGTCAGCAGGCGCGCGGCGGACGCGTCGGCAGCGGAATCGGCCAACGGGAACGACACGCCCTGGAAGTCGATGATGCGCTCGCCGAACTGGATCCGCCCGGTCGCCCACTCCACCGCCTCGGTCAGGAGCCGCTCCATCGCCCCGGTGCAGCGCGCCCCGATGTGGATCCGCTCTTCGACGAACCACTCGTTGGTGAGCTCGTCGGCCTTGCCGATGCCGCCGAGGATCGCGGACGCCGGAACGCGGACGTCCTCGAGAATGAACTGGGGATGCCGGTCGGCGAACGTGTGCATGTAGTCGGGGTCGTGGCTCAGCGTGACCCCGGGCGTGTCGTAGTCGACGAGGAACAGCGTCGGTCGCCGGTCTTCCTCGCCGTCGATGACCACGCAATGGAAGATCATGAAGTCGGTCTCGTCGGGCGGGCCCGTGACGAACCACTTCTCGCCGTTCAGCACGTACTCCCCGCTGGCGGTGTCACGGACCGCCGTGGCCGACAGGGCCCGTGCGTCCGAGCCGGCCTCTGGCTCCGTGACGGCGTAGGCACCGAAGCGCTCGCCACGCAGGCTCGGGTCGAGGTAGCGGCGGCGCTGCTCCTCGTCACAGTGCAGCAGCGCGTTATAAGCGCCCGGGATGAAGGACCACAGTCCACCAGTCGACTGACCGAGCTGCTCGTGGACCAGGACCTGCTCGAGCATCGACCAGCCCTGGCCGCCGACGTCGACGGGCAGCGAACCGCCGGCGAGCCCCGCCTCGATCGACGCGTCCCGGATGTCCGCGCGCTTCTCTGCAGGGAGCCGGCCCCCCGCACGCTCGAACTCGACCTCGACCGGCTGCAGAACGTCGCGCGTGAAACGGCACGCGCGCTCCTGGAGCTCGAGCTGGGCCGGGCTGAGTGTCAGGTCCACGCGCCAAGGATGGCGCACGGCGTATACCGGCTCCGTGTCGCGTCGCAGGGCGCGGGACGGGCGGAATGACTTTCGGGAGGCGGCGACGCCCCGAGTCCGGTATCGTCGGCCGCGGCCCGGGGGAACGGTCTGCGATCGGACCGGCGGGCGTCATCGCGGCACACCGGAGGGAGCGTGTCCTCGAGCACGGACGAGAGCCAGGGGATCGCACCCATCCTGGACCCCGACGTCGACGCCTCGGCCGCGGGGCGTTCCGCGAACATCAAGCAGATCCGCGGATCGAGCCTGCTCCTCGTGGGCCGGATGATCGGTCTGGCGCTCGACTTCGTTGCCCAGGTCCTGATCGTGCGCTACCTCGAGAAGACCGAGTACGGCGCGTTCGCGCTCGCGCTCTCGATCGTGGCCCTGGGGACGACCGTATGTCTCCTCGGCCTGGAGCGCACGGTCGGTCGTTTCGCGCCGATCTACCAGGAGCGCGGCGACCTCCCCCGGATGTGGGGGACGATCGTGGTCGTCATCAGCACGGTCGTGACGATCGGCCTCGCCCTGGTCCTTGCCATGTGGGCATTCCAGGGCCTGATCGGGGGCCTCGTCGAGAACGAGCTCGCGCTGTCGATCCTCCTGATCATGATCGTCCTGTCGCCGCTCCAGGCGCTCGACAGCCTGCTGATCGCGTTGTTCGCGACGTTCGGGTCGGCGCGCTCGATCTTCTTCCGGCGCTACGTCTTCGCGCCGGTCCTCCAGCTCAGCGTGGTGATCGTGCTGATCGCGACCCACAGCGGAGTGCGGCTGCTGGCCCTCGGCTACGTGCTCGCCGTCGCTGCAGGCATCGCGATCTACTTCGTCGTGCTCCTTCGACTCCTCCGGCGCCAGGGCCTGCTCGCCCATCTGCGGCGCGACACGCTGCGGCTGCCGGCTCGCGAGATCTTCACGTTCAGCATCCCTCTGCTCGCGTCGGATCTCGTGATGGTGCTGCGCAGCTCCCTGACGATCATCTTCCTGGAGGTCCTGCGCAACACCGAGGAAGTAGCCGACTTCCGAGCCGTGCTGCCGATCGCCGTCCAGAACATGTTCGTGGCCACCAGCTTCCGGTTCATCTTCACGCCGGGTGCATCGCGCCTGTACGCCCGCGACGACCGGCAGGCCCTGAACGACCTCTACTGGCAGACCGCTGTGTGGATCGCGATCCTGACCTTCCCGGTCTTCGCGTTGAGCGTGGCGTTCGCCGAGCCGATCGCGGTGTTGTTGTTCGGCGAGCCGTACCGCAGCTCGGGCGTGATCCTGGGCATCCTGTGCATCGGCTACTACGTCAACGGAGCGGTCGGGTTCAACTCCCTGCTGCTACGCGTCTTCGGCAGGGTGCGCTACATGGTCACGGCGGACCTCATCACCGCGGCGATCAGCGTCGTGGCGACGATCCTGCTGATCCGCGAGTTCGGAGCAGTCGGTGCGGCCATCGGCACGACCGGCTCGTTCCTGCTCCAGAACGCCCTGTACCAATGGGGGCTGCGCAGGCACACGACCGTCGAGGCGATCGACCCCAGGTACATCCAGGCATACGCGTCGATCGCCATCGGGGCTGTCTTGGCAGTGGTCATCGCCTGGGTCTTCGACCCGCCGCTCATCGTCGGGATCGTCGTGGTCGGCCTCATCTCGCTGGCCGTCCTCGGGCTCAACCGACATTCCTTGCGCGTCGTCGAGACGTATCCGGAGCTCGCGCGCTTCCCTCTCGTGCGCCGGGTGTTCGGCGACCCTCGGGCGCCATGACGACCGAACGGCGGCTTCGATCACGGCTCCCGCCCGTCTTCGAGTCGCTGGCCTACCTGTACGGGCCTGCGGATCCCGGGTTCCGGACGCTCATCGTGGAGGCCGGCGATCGGTGGGCACCTCCCCCGACGCCCGCGCGAGACGTCGACGTCCTGCTCTGGGGCCGGCTCGGCCGGAACGTGCGCCCATCGATGGACGCGATCCCGTTCGCGGCCCGGCGGGAGCTGGCGGTCCTGCGCGTGCGCACACGGCCGCCGGCCGGCCTCCGACTCGCGGAGCTGCATCGACTGCCGCTCGTCCCGCGCCCAGGACGCATCCGGCGAGCGATCCGCGCCGCGACCCTCGGGGGCGCTCTCGCCGAGCTGGTCCGAGGCGACCGTCCGGGACGCGTCATCGATGCGGTCGCGCTCGCGGCTGGCGCATCGTCGATCGGCCGCGGCCTGCGTCCCAGCGGCGATGGTTCGGCCCTCGGGCGGCTCGTCCTCGACGACGGGACGCCTGCGGAACTGCGGATCAGCCGTCTCGGCCACACCAAGGACCCGGCCCGTGGTCGGGACGCGCTTTTCGCACTCGCCGCGGGCGACGTGCCGCTGGTGCCCAGACCGCTGCGTGGCGGCACGACGGCCGGCGCGGCCTGGGCGACCGAGTCGGTCCTGTCCGGAGAGCATGTGCACGCGCTCACACCGGACCTGCTCGAGCAGATCATCGGTTTCCTGGCGACGCTGCCCGCCGGTCCGCCGGGCAAGCGCGCCGTCGACGATCAGCTGGCCGAGGTCGCGCGGATGTTCCCGGAGCACGCGGCGGCCCTGCGGTCCGTCGCGGCGGCCGGCGAGCGCTGGGGAGCGGCATTGCCACCGGTGCTGATGCACGGCGACATGTGGCTCAACAACGTGTTCGTCACGGACGGGCGGCTGACCGGCGTGTTCGACTGGGACACGTGGCATCCCGCCGGCCTCCCTGGCACGGATCTGCTGCACCTGCTCGCTGCCGAGGGCCGGACGCACGGGGGGCGGGATATCGGGCCGCTCTTCGTCAACGACTACTGGCGCTCGGCCGAGGTGGTCGAGGCGCTCGGTCCCTATTTCGTCGCGCGCGGCCTGCCGTTCCCGGACGCTGCCGGCCTCGCCGCGATCGCCGTGGGGTGGTGGGCGAGTCGCATCGCGGGATCGCTCCATCGGGCGCGCCGGTTCGTGGACGATCCGGCCTGGACGCGGGCCAACATCAGCGACGTGCTCGCGAGATTCGAGGACCTCGAACGGGAGCTGGGCTAAGGGCCGCTTCGCGCGGCGGAGGCCATTCCGATCAGGACGGCTGAGCCAGCACCATGATGCGGATCTCGGTCATGTCCTCGATCGCCCAGCGCAACCCCTCGCGACCCTGCCCAGAGTCCTTGACGCCGCCGTAGGGCATGTGGTCGATGCGATAGGTCGGGATGTCGTTGATGATCACGCCGCCGACCTCGAGCTCGTTGAAGGCCTGCCACGCCCCGGCGAGGTCGTTCGTGAACACCCCGGTCTGCAGGCCGAACATCGAATCGTTGACGCGCGCGATGGCGTCGGTCATGTCGGTGAACGGGAACGCGACGACGAGCGGGGCGAAGGCCTCGTTGCTGCACACTTGGGCGGCGCCCGGGACCTCGGTCAGGACGGTCGGCGGGAAGAAGTTGCCGTCGGCCTTGCCGCCGGCCAGGATCTTGCCGCCCATCGCGACCGCCTCGTCGACCCAGCGCTGCGTGCGGCTGGCCTGGTGCTCATCGACCATCGGGCCGACGTCGGTCGTCGGATCGAGCGGGTCGCCGACCTTGAGGCTCGTGACGCCTGCCAGGAACCTCTCCATGAAGGCGTCCCACACCGCCTCGTGCACGAACATGCGCTGGACGCTGATGCACACCTGGCCGGCATATGCGTACGCACCGACCAAGATCCGCTTGACCGCCCAGTCCAGGTCCGAGCTCCGGTCGACGATGACGCCCGCGTTGCCGCCGAGCTCGAGGACGACCTTCTTCTTCCCGGCGCGCTCCTTCATCCGCCAGCCGACAGATGGCGAGCCGGTGAAGCTCAGCAGCTTGAACCGCTCGTCCGCGACCATCCGGTCGCCGAGCTCGCGGGTCATCGGCAGGATGCTGACCGAGCCTGCGGGGACGCCCGCGGCTTCGACGATCTCCGCCACGGTGAGCATCGTCAGCGGGTCCTTCGAGGGCGGCTTCAGGACGATCGGATTGCCACTGGCGATGGCGGGCGACAGCTTGTGCGCAGCAAGGTTGAGCGGGAAGTTGAACGGCGAGATGCCGGCGATCGGGCCGATCGGGAAGCGCCTCGTGATCCCGACGCGATCCTTCGATGCCGGCATGAGGTCGAGCGGGATGAGCTCGCCGGTCATTCGCTCCGCCTCCTCGGCGCCGAGCCGGAACGTCAACGTGGCACGATCGACCTCGACGAGCGCGTCGCGGATCGGCTTCCCGGCTTCGAGCGCGATCAATCGGCCGAGTTCCTCGCGCCGCGCCTTCAGTCCGCCGGAGATCTCGCGCAGGATCCGGCCGCGTTCGTAGGCCGGAAGCGTGCGGGTGACCTCGAACGCCTCGACGGCGGCGTTCACCGCTTCGTCGTACTGCTCCGGGGTCGCGTTGTAGGTCGAGCCGGCGGGATTGGCCGGATCGGCCGGGTTGGAGACCTCGAGCAGGTCGGGCGACTCGACCCAGCGACCGGCGAGGAAGATCGGATGTGGTTTCGTGCCGGTGGCGACGGTCATGGATGCGCTCCTGCGCTGAGTGATGCGGTACGGTCGCATCATACGTCCGGCCCCTGATCGGCCCGTACTGGAGGGAAGCGACCATGCCGCCTCGCCCCGACCTCCGCGCCGAGCTCCGTGTGAAGCCCGGGAGCCGTGTGCGACTCGCCAGACGCGATCACGGCGCCACCCATGGTTGGGACAAGACGACTGCCGAGGCAGAGCTGGCCCGGCAGAACGTCCGGCTCGCGAGCCTCCAGGACCGCTTCTGGGCGGAAGGAAAGCGGTCGGTGCTGGTCGTGCTGCAGGGCATCGACGCGGCCGGCAAGGACGGCACGATCAACAAGGTCATGGAGGCGTTCAACCCGCAGGGCTGCCCGGTCACGGCGTTCAAGGTCCCGAGTACCGAGGAGCTCGCGCACGACTACCTGTGGCGGGTCCACAAGGCCGTGCCGCGCAAGGGTGAGATCGGGATCTTCAATCGATCCCACTACGAGGATGTCCTGATCGTCCGGGTGCATGACCTCGTGCCGAGGACGGTCTGGTCCGAGCGCTACACCCAGATCAACGCGTTCGAGCGCCATCTGACCGCCAACGGCACGACCATCGTGAAGTTCTTCCTGGCGATCGACCGCGACGAGCAGCGCGAGCGGTTCCAGGCACGCTACGACGATCCGACCAAGCGCTGGAAGTTTTCGATGGGCGACCTCGAGGAGCGCGCCCGCTGGGACGACTATCAGGCCGCGTTCGATGACGCGCTCTCGAAGTGCTCGACCGCCGAGGCACCGTGGTACGTCATCCCCGCGAACCGCAAGTGGTTCCGCAACCTTGCGGTGGCGACCATCCTCGCCGACACGATCGCCGCCTTGAAGCCGCGCTATCCGTCGGTCGCCCCCGACGTCCCCGAGGATCTCGTCATCGGCTGACGCTCGGGTTCAGGCAGGACGACGGCCTGCACCTACGACGGGACGTCCAGACCCGGCGGCTACGACTCCCCGCGAGCGAGCCCGTTGCGGATCGCATAGCGTGTGAGTGCATTCATGCCGCGGATGCCGAGCTTGCTAGATGCGTTGGCCAGGTGACGTCGAACCGTATGGACGCTGATATCGAGTGAGCGGGCGATCTGGGCCGGTGAATGGCCCGACGCCAGCATGCTCAGGATCTCGCGCTCGCGCGAGCTGATCGTGCCGGCCTCCATCCAGCGCAGCGAGTCCTCGACGACCGCGTTGGTGACGCTGCTGTGCAGGTATCGCTCGCCACGCGCGACGGCACGGATCGCTTCAACGAGCTCGCGGGACTGCGCCCCCTTGATCATGTAGCCGGCAGCCCCCGCGGCGAGCGCCTGCCGGACGGTCTCGGGATCGCTGTGCATCGTCAGCACCACGATGCGCAAGTCGGGCTGGCGCGCCTGCAACGCACGCAGGAGCGGCATGGCGTCCCCTTCCGGGAAGGTCAGATCGAGCACGAGCACGTGCGGTCGCTGCGCCATGACGAGGTCGATCGCGGAGGCGTGGTCGGCGGCCTCGCCGACGATCTCGAAGCCCTCGCCCTGCAAGAGGAGCCGGAGCCCTTCGCGGATCAGCTGGTGATCGTCGACCAGGGCGACCCGGATGATCCCGGGCAGCGACGCCCGGGCCGGCGCGGGTGCCGGGAGCTCGGAACCGTGTCCCATCACCGGCCGATATGGATCGCGGGGCCGATCTGGACATCGGGGCGCGGCAGCGGCGGCTCCGGGACGGGCACGATGATCTCGACTCGGGTGCCGGCGCCCGGCTGCGAGCGCACCTCCACCGTCACGCCGTGGATGCTGGCGCGCTCGTACATGCCGTCGAGACCGAGTCCGCGGTCACGGGCCGATGCGTCGAAGCCGACGCCGTCGTCACCGACCACGAGTCGCACGGTGTCGTCGACGATGTGGCCGCCGACCCAGACGTTGCGAGCCTGACTGTGGCGCGCCGCGTTGCCGATTGCCTCCTGGACGATCCGGTAGAGGTCGATCTCCATCTCGGGCTCGAGGTAGCCAGGGGGCAGCAGCGCCGGATCGAACCGTAGCTCCACCGCGACACCGGCCGAGCGCGCGAGGTTGCTGAGCGCCGCGCCCAGCCCGATCTCGTGGACGCGTGTGGGACGCAGCTTGGCCGCGACAGAGCGAGTCTCGGCCAGCGCCGACGACGCCATCTCGCGTGCCCGACGGACGCCCGTCCGGCCGGTCGAGCCTTCCTGGGCGGTCGGGCCGAGCTCGCTGTCCGCGGCATCGAGCGTGAGGATGACCGCGGTCAGCGTCTGGCCGACGCCATCATGGAGCTCGCGCGCGAGGCTCGCGCGCTCCTCTTCATGGGCAGTGACGAGTCGCTCGCTCGCTTTGCGGTACAGGGCGGCGTAGTGGCGCGCGGACGTGGACACGCGATCGGCGAGGACCGCGACGATGACCGCGATCGCCACCATGAGGGGCCATTCGGTGAACTCGAGCTGCTCCTCCGTCGGCGGGACACCGACCGCGTCCGACACCGCGAGGTAGCCGACCATCACGATCGTCGCGACGAGGATCCGCCACAACGCCGCCGCGAGGCCGTACAGGAACGCACCGATGGCGACGGTGAGCCACAGGCCCTGGAGGAGGATCTCGGGATCGGCCAGGCGCAGGAAGAGGGCGACGGCGAACACGCCGCACGCGAGGTCGACCAGGCGTCGCAACAACACCGGATCGAGGTTCGCGAGACGCGATGAACGATGGTCCCGCAGTGGACCGCCGATGGTCATCAATGATCCCCCATTTGATGGATGTTGAGTATAGGCAGGGGTAGTCGGGGGAACAATGATGTGGGGGCCGAATTGGGGGATTCGGTCGGGATCGTGGTGGGTCCTGTCAACACCCGGCGTCGCTGAGGGGTGACGTCTGATGGTTTCGAGTTCGACCGGACTCCGGTGGGGGATGACACGATGATGCGTGCCCTTGTCAGCACGAGCGTCCGTTTCCGGCTGCTGGCCATCGGCCTGGCCGGTGCGCTGCTCCTCGTCGGGGCGACCCAGCTGCAGAACACGCGCGTCGACGTGCTGCCCCAGTTCACGCCCACGTACGTCGAGGTCCAGACCGAGGCGCTCGGGTTGTCGGCCGAAGAGGTCGAGGAGCTCGTCACGGTCCCGCTCGAGGCGGACCTGCTCCACGGGGTCGCGTTCCTCGACGAGATCCGATCCGAGTCGATCGCCGGACTGTCGTCGATCGTGCTGATCTTCGAGCCGGGCACGGACATCTTCAAGGCGCGCCAGGTCGTGGCCGAGCGGCTGACCCAGGCGCACGCGCTCCCGAACGTGGCCAAGGCCCCGGTCATGCTCCAGCCGCTGTCGTCGCTCAGCAGGTTCATGATCATCGGGCTCAGCTCCAGCGAAAAGTCGATGATCGAGATGTCAGTCCTCGCACGCTGGACCGTGCGACCGCGCCTGATGGGCGTGCCGGGCGTCGCGAACGTGTCGATCTTCGGGCAGCGGGAGCGCCAGCTCCAGGTGCTCGTTGACCCGGCCGAGCTGGACCGCCGCGGTGTGACGCTCGAGCACGTCGTGGAGACCACCGGCAACGCGCTGTGGTTCTCGCCGCTGACCTTCCTCGAGGCGTCGACCCCTGGGACGGGCGGCTTCATCGACACGCCCCAGCAGCGCCTGGGCATCCAGCACATCCTGCCGATCCGCAACGCCGAGGACCTGGCCAGGGTGTCCATCGATCGTGGAGACGGCACGCCGGCGCTCCGGCTGTCCGACGTCGCGACCGTGGTCGAGGACCACCAGCCGCTGATCGGTGACGGCCTCGTCGGGCAGGGCGAGGGTCTGCTGCTCGTCGTCGAGAAGTTCCCCGAGGTCAACACTCTCCAGGTGACGCGCGACGTCGAAGCCGCGATGCAGGCGCTCCAGCCGGGCCTGGGCGGCATCCAGGTGGACACGTCCCTCTACCGGGAGGCGACGTTCGTTGACGCCTCGATCGCGAACGTCTCCGTCGCCCTCCTGATCGGCTTCCTGTTGATCGCCGTCATCCTCGGCGCGCTGCTGTTCGACTGGCGCGCCGCGCTCATCAGCCTCGTCACGATCCCGCTGTCGCTGGCGGCCGCAGTGGTGGTGCTGCACCAGGCCGGTGCGTCGATCAATGCCATGACCCTCGCCGGCCTCCTGATCGCGATCGGGGTGGTCATCGACGACGCAGCCGGCGTGGTCGATGACGTCCTCGTCCGGTTGCACGCGCCTCGGGACGGCGACGCCGATCGACCGAAGGCCGAGATCGTGACGTCGGCCGTGGTCGAGGGCCGGTCGCCGATCGTGTATGCGACCGTGATCATCCTGGCAGCCCTGGTTCCCCTGCTGTTCATCGCCGGTGGCCTCAGCGCATTCCTGCCGTCGATGGCCATCGCCTACGGTGTCGCGATCCTCGCCGCGATGATCGTTTCGTTGACGGTCGCGCCGTCGCTGGCCGTGCTGATCCTTGGCGGCGATCCCGGGGAGCGGCGCGAATCGCCGGTCCTCCGCCGGGTGCGCGACTGGTACAACAGCACGCTGTCCAACATCCTCCATCGGATCCGGCCCGCCGCCCTCGCTGCCGGGTTGGCAGTCGTGGCAGCCGTCGTCGTGATCGCCGTCGCGGTCATGCCGATGGCGGGCGATTCCGCTCTCCCGAACTTCCGCCAGCGGGAGCTGCTCATCCATTGGGACGGAGCACCGGGAACCGCGCGCGTCGAGATGAACCGCGTCGCGTCCCGTGCCGCCGATGAGCTTCGCGCGATCCCTGGCGTTGCCAATGTCGGTGCGCACGTCGGCCGCGCGATCCTGTCGGACGAGCGGTCGAGCGTGAACACCGCCGAGATCTGGGTGACGATGGACCCCGCGTCGGACTACGACTCGACGCTCGCCGCGATCGAGGAAACGGTCGCTGGCTATCCCGGCCTCGAGCGCGCGGTCACCACGTACGCGACCGACCGTATCCATGAGGTCCTCGGCGCGCCAGATCGCGACGTTGCGGTGCGGGTCTATGGCCAGGACCTGGACGTCCTCCGGTCGAAGGCCGAAGCGGTCCGCACGGCGATCTCCGACGTCCCTGGCGTCAGCGCACCGACCGTCCAGGCACAGGTGATGGAGCCGACGGTCGAGATCGAGGTCGACCTCGCCGCCGCTGCCCGGTACGAGATCAAGGCCGGTGACGTTCGTCGCGCGGCGACCTCGTTGCTGTCCGGCATCCAGGTGGGCAACCTGTTCGAGGACCAGAAGGTCTTCGAGGTGGTCGTCTGGGGCGTGCCCCAGCTGCGCAACAGCATCAGCAGCGTCCAGGACCTGCTCATCGAGACACCGAACCGCGGCATGGTGAGGCTCGGTGACGTCGCAGACGTCCGAGTCGGCCCCTCGCCTGCGGTCGTGCGACGCGAAGGGGTCATGCGCTATGTGGACGTCACAGCCGACGTCGCAGGGCGCGACATCGGCTCGGTCGTCGCCGACGTGCAGAGCCGGGTGGCGACGGTCCCGTTCGACATCGAATACCACGCGGAGGTCAACAGCCCCGGCCTCGTCCGGCAGGAAGCCCAGAACCGGCTGATCGCCGTCGTGCTGGGAACGGCGCTCCTCGCGCTCCTCCTGCTCCAGGCCGCCTTCGGGGCATGGCGACTCGCGGTCTTCGTGCTGCTGGCCGTCCCGGCCGCGGCGATCGGTGGCGCGATCGCGACGTTCGCGACCGGCGACCTGTTCACGATCGGGTCGCTTGCCGGGCTCATCACGGTCGTCGCCATCACCGTCCGCCAGGCCGTCACGCTCGTCGATCGGTACCGACGCCTCGAGCGCGAGAGCGACGGGGCGCACGGTCTCGATCTGGTCATCAAGGGCGCCCAGGCGCGCCTCGCTCCGACGCTGATCACGGCGCTCGGCACCGCCGCGTTCGCCCTGCCGTTCGTCGCCCTGGGTGACGTGGCGGGCCTCGAGGTCATGCGCCCGATGGCGATCTTCGTCCTGGGTGGCCTCGTCAGCTCCACGTTCCTCCTGCTGTTCATCCTCCCGAGCATCTACCTGCGCTCCGGCCCGAGCCCGGCGTCGGAAACCGAATCCCTGCTGAGCGAACCGCCGGCCTTCGAGCCGACCCCGGCATAGGAGCATCGAGATGAAGCGAATCACGCGATCCCTTGCGTGCCTGGCGCTGGTCGGGCTCGTCCTCGGCGGCTGCAACCAGGCGTCCACCTCGGCGCCGGCCGAGGAGGCCATCCATATCGAGGAGCAGGCGTCCGGCATCAAGGAACTGACGCTGTCCAGCAAGGCGGCCGAGCGTCTCGGCGTGGAGACGGCGCCCGTGGCGGCATCGGGTTCGTCGTTGACGGTCCCGTACGCGGCCCTGATCTATGACGCGCAGGGCCTCACCTGGTCGTACGTCAACTCCGCCCCGCTCGTGTACATCCGCGAGAAGGTCACGGTCGATCGGATCGAGGGCGAGACCGCCATCCTGTCGGCCGGGCCTGCGGCTGGCACGACGGTCGTGACGACCGGTGCTGCGGAGCTGTACGGCGCCGAGATCGGCGTCGGCGGCGGTCACTGACATCGGCCTGAAACCGGTCGCTGGGGGGAGTCCTCGATCATGATGCGGCGGATCATCGCCCTGAGCCTGCGCTTCCGCTTCCTCGTGCTCGCGGCGGCGGCCGGGATGATGCTGTTCGGCTCGACCCAGGTCAGCTCGATGCCGGTCGACGTGTTCCCGGAGTTCGCGCCGCCCAAGGTCGAGATCCAGACCATCTGCGTCGGCCTCTCGGCCGAGGAGGTCGAGAACCTCGTCACCGTGCCGCTCGAGCAGGCCCTCGCCGGCGTCGAGGGCCTGGACGTCATCCGCTCGAAGTCGGTCATCCAGCTGTCCCAGATCGAGATGATCTTCAAGCCCGGGACGGACCTTCTGCGGGCTCGCCAGCTGGTTGCGGAACGCGTGGCCGGCATCACCCCGACCCTGCCGACGTGGGCCGCGCCGCCGTTCATGATCCAGCCGCTCTCGGCGACCAGCCGGTTCCTCAAGGTCGGCATGTCGTCGGACACGGTGTCGCTGATCGACATGTCGATGATCTCGTACTGGACGATCCGACCCCGGCTCCTGAGCGTCCCGGGCGTCGCCAACGTGCAGATCTGGGGCGAGCGGCTCGACATGCCGCAGGTCCGCGTCGTCCCCGCCAAGCTGGCAGAGCACGGGGTGTCCATGACCGCCGTCATGGACGCGGTCTCGGAGGCGCTCGACGAGGGCATCCTCCGGTATAACGCCGGCAACTTCACGGGGACCGGCGGCTACATCGATACACCGAACCAGACCCTGAACGTCCGGCACATCCCGCCGATCATCGACGTCGCCGACCTCGAGCACGTCACGGTGACGGCGGAGAACGGCACGAAGGTGCCCGTGACGCAGGTCGCCGAACTGGTGCGCGATCACCAGCCGCTGATCGGCGATGCGGTCATCAACGACGCGACGGGGATCCTGCTCATCATCGAGAAGTTCCCGTGGGCGAACACGCTCGATGTGACCAGGGGCGTGGATGAGGCCTTCATGGATCTCGAGCCCGGGCTGCCCGGCATCGAGATCGACCGGACCATCTTCCGGCCGGCCAGCTTCATCGACCAGGCGCTCGGCAACCTGTCCAACGCACTGCTCCTCGGCAGCGTCCTGGTCTTCGCGGTCCTGATCATCTTCCTGTTCGAATGGCGGACCGCCCTCATCAGCCTGGTCGCGATCCCGCTCTCGCTGATGGCCGCGGCGATGGTGCTGTACGTCAGGGACGTGACGATCAACACGATGATCCTGGCGGGCTTCGTGATCTCGGTGGGTGTCGTCGTCGATGACGCGATCATCGACATCGAGAACATCACGAGACGCCTGCGCCAGCACTGCTTGTCGGGCAGCGATCGGTCGACCGCGTCGATCATCCTCGAGTCGTCGCTCGAGGTCCGCAGCGCGATCGTCTACGCGACGCTCATCGATGTCGTCGCCGTGGCACCCGTCTTTTTCATCGAGGGGCTGTCCGGGGCATTCTTCCAGCCACTCGTGATCTCATACGGCCTGGCCGTCCTCGCCTCGCTCGTGGTCGCATTGACGGTCACGCCGGCGATGGCCTACCTCCTGCTCCGCAACGCGCCGATCGAGCGCCAGCGATCGCCGATCTCACGGCGGCTCCAGGACGCCTACGGGCGAGCGATCTCGCGGATCCTGCGGACGACCCGGCCGGCCTTCGTGACCGTCGGCGTCGTGAGCATGCTGGGTCTCGGCATCTGGCCGCAGCTCGGCCAATCGCTGCTCCCCGATTTCAAGGAGCGCGACTTCCTTATGCACTGGGTCACGGCACCCGCCACGTCACTCGAGGAGGAGACACGCATCTCCATCGAGGCCTGCAACGAGCTGCGTGCGATCCCCGGGGTGCGCAACTGCGGGTCGCACATCGGGCAAGCGTTCCAGGCGGACGAACCCTATGGCGTCGAGTTCGGCGAGAACTGGATCAGCATCGACCCGGCCGTCGACTACGACAAGACGCTCGCCGCGGTCACGGAAGTCGTCAACGGCTATCCCGGCCTTCGGCGCGACGTCCAGACCTATCTGAAGGAGCGGATCCGCGAGGTCCTGACCGGTTCGAGCGATGCCATCGTGATCAGGATCTACGGCGAGAACCTGACCACGTTGCGTGACCTGGCCGAGGACGTGGAGGAAAAGCTCGACGTCATCCCCGGCATCATCGACCTGCATTCGGAGCAGCTGGTCAGCATCCCCCAGATCCAGGTCGAGCTCGACCTGGCCGCGGCCGAGCGACATGGCGTGAAGCCGGGCGACGTCCGGCGGATGGCGTCCGCATACATGGCGGGCGAAGAGGTCGGCGACGTCTTCCACGGCGGCAAGGCCTACGACATCCAGGTCTGGAGCGTGCCGGAGGCTCGGAACAGCCTGACCGACGTCCAGAACCTTCTCATCGACACCGCGTCCGGTGGCAAGGTCCCGCTCAAGGACATCGCGAGCGTGGCGATCAAGCCGACACCGGGTCACATCCAGCACGAGAAGACGGCCCGCCGCATCGACGTCGAGGCCAACGTCCAGGGCCGCGACCTGGGTGCGGTCATCGAGGACGTCAAGGGCGCCCTCGCGAGCACGGAGTTCCCGCAGGGCTACCACCCGGAGATGCTCGGCGAGTACCAGGAGCGCCAGGCTGCCCAGGACCGCTTGCTGTTGTTCGCGATCGCCGCGGCCATCGGCGTGTTCCTCCTGCTCCAGGCGGCGTTCGGCAGCACACGTCTCGCGATCCTGTCGTTCCTGACGCTCCCCTCGGCACTCGTCGGCGGCATCCTGGCCGCGTGGCTGGGAACAGGCGTGGTGTCGCTTGGCGCGCTGGTCGGGTTCTTCACGGTCCTCGGGATCGCCGCGCGGAACGGGATCATGATGATCAACCACTTCCAGCACCTCGAGCGACACGAGGGCGAGACGTTCGGCGTCGACCTGGTCGTGCGCGGTGCGCGGGAACGGCTGGCGCCGATCCTCATGACGGCCCTGGCGACGGGACTGGCGCTGGTGCCACTGGCGATCGCCGGCGACCTGCCCGGTCACGAGATCGAGCACCCCATGGCGATCGTGATCCTCGGCGGGCTGGTCACGTCGACGTTGCTGAACCTGTTCGTGGTGCCGTCGCTCTACCTGCGCTTCGGGCGCAGCGGGAAGCAGACGCCGGGGGCGGCGGCGGCCTAGACGTCCCGGGACCGCGACATCAGCGCTGGTCCCGGCCGTCGAGGCGCTCCACGAGATCGACAAGCCACATCGCCGGCGCGTCGCCGTGCCCGTCCATCGCTGCGGGATCGATCCCGCCAAGGGCTCGTGACCAGGCGGCCGACTTCCCGATCCGACCGAGGTCGAGAGCGCGCTCCAGGACATCGATCAGAGCCGGCCGGGGCAGCACGTCGGTCCAGGCTTCGAGGTAGGCGTCGCGCAGGCGCATGAGCTCCGGGCCGTCCGGGTCCGAGCCAAGCCGGTACGCGATCGAGTTCAGCGTCGTGACCATCGACGCGAACGGGTGGGCGACGATCGAGTCGCCCCAGTCGAAGAAGCGGATCCCGGGCGGTCCGACGAACACGTTCCCGCCGTGCAGGTCGTCATGCTGGATCGTGGCCGTTATCCCCGAGCCGTCCAGCTCGCCGGCCGTGGCCGAAACCCATTCCCCGAGATCCCGCAGCCGCCGCCGCCCCGCCTCTGCTGCCGCACGGTCCTCCTCACCCACGAGATCCCACCACGCGTCGTCGTCGACCAGCCGCCGGAACGTGGCGGGGATGGCGGCCGGACGCCCGTCCGGGACGCCGGCCCGGAGTAGCTCGCCGGCCCGACCTTCCACGGCCCGCTGGAGCCCGGCGTAGGTCGCGAGGATCCCTTCCCATGCCGCAAGATCCCGGTCGCCCTCCCCGTCTGGTCGGGTCTGCCGCAGCGTCGCGCCGCCGTCCTCGAACAGGAGCCAGCCGCGCTCGGGGTCGCTGTCGATGGGCAGGAGGACGTGCCGGACGTCCCAGGCGGCGAACGCCGCGAGAAGCCCCACCTCGTGGGCCGTGCCAGGCCCGGCGGCCTTACACCACACTGGGCCGCGATCGGTCGGGATGCGCAGCACCGTCGACCATGGCCGGACGTGGGGCTGCTCGACGGGTCCCGAGATCGAGCGTCCGTGCCGCCCGAGACGGTCGTGCGCCCACGCGGTGATCTCCCCGAGCCAGGCCGCGTCGGTCCAGTCGTGCGGTCGCCGATCCGTCATCGAGCCGCGGGGAGCGTCAGCGTTTCCGACCGCCGCCGAACAGCGTCCCGAAGATGCCCCGAAGGATGTCCTGGCCGAGACGCGAACTCGCGACGCGGCCACCGGTCCGGATCGCGGTGTCGATGGTCTTCTGGCGTGCCCTCGCGTCGGCCGCGGCCGCGCGCTCCTCTGCCTTCCGCTGGCGCTCCGCCTCCTGGCCGGCACGCTTCCGGGCAGCTTCGAGCTCGCGCTGCTGGCGTGCGACCTCCCGTTGCTGCTGCGCCGGCGTCATGTCATTGAGCCCACCGGCTGTCGTCGGCTCGACACCTGCTCGCGTTGCGGCCTCGATGGCGGCCTGCCGCGCCGCGGCCAGGCGTGCCGTGATGCGCTCGTGCGCACTGTCGCGATCGACCGTGGCGCCATATCTCGTTGCGAAGGTGCTCCCGGCGATCGCCGCGGCCATCGCCTCCGACGGCATCGGGGCCATCAGCGAGTCGGGTGGCAGCAGACGGGTCGCGGCCAGCGGCGTCGGCACGCCCCGCGGCGACAGCACCGTGACCAGCGCCTCACCGGTGCCGAGCGACGTGATCGTCTTCTCGACGTCGTAGAAGTCGGTCATCGGGAAGGTCCGCGCGGTCTTGCGTAGGGCGTCGGCGTCGTCCGGGGTGAAGGCGCGCAGTGCGTGCTGGACTCGGTTCCCGAGCTGGGCCAGGACGGACGACGGAACGTCGGTCGGCGCCTGGGTCACGAAGTACACCCCGACGCCCTTGGACCGGATCAGCCGAGCCGTGCGCTCGATCTGGTCCATCAACGCCTCGGACGCGTCGTCGAACAGGAGATGGGCCTCGTCGAAGAAGAAACAGAGCTTCGGCTTCGGGAGGTCGCCAGCTTCTGGCAACGTCTCGTAGAGCTGGGCCAGCATCCAGAGCATGAACGTCGAGAACAGGCGAGGCTGGTCCATCACGTCGGCGAGCTCGAGAACGCTGACGATCCCCTGCCCATCCGATGTCGTGCGGAGCAGGTCCTCGACCTCGAACTCGGGCTCGCCGAAGAACACGTCGGCGCCTGCCTGCTCGAGGACCACGATCGACCGCAGAAGGACGCCGACGGTGGCACTCGACATCCCGCCGTAGTCCTCGAGGATCGCCTTGCCCTCGTCGGACGATAGGTATTTCAGCGTCGTCGCCAGGTCGGTCAGGTCGAGCAGCGGCAGGTCGTTGTCGTCGCAGTATTTGAAGACCAGCGCGAGCACGCTGGTCTGCGTCTCGTTGAGGTCGAGCACCTTGCCGAGCAGCAACGGCCCGAAGGAATGGACCGTCGCGCGGACCTGGGCTCCGTGCTTGCCCGAGAGGGACAGGAACTCGACTGGATGCCCGGATGCCTCGAACTGCCAGCCGAGGGACGCCGCCCGCTCCTGGACCTTCGGATTCGCAGCATCGCCGGGCAGTCCGATGCCCGAGAGGTCGCCCTTGATATCGGCTGCGAAGACCGGGACACCCGCCTTCGACAGCTGACCGGCGAGGAGCTGCAGCGTCTTCGTCTTGCCGGTCCCGGTCGCGCCGGCGACGAGGCCGTGGCGGTTCAACGTCGACATCGGCACGCTCACCCGGACGTCGTTGAACAGCTCGCCATCGTGCATCGCGCTGCCGATCACCAGCGCCGGTTCATCGAACGCATAGCCGGCCGTGATCGCGTCGCGGAATGCCTGGTCCATGGGTCCTCCGAGGCGGCCGGTGCTGTGGTGTCGGGGGAGGCGCAAGCGTATCAGGCAGGCCGAAGGCGGGCCGAGGCGTTCTCCGTCCACGACGGGAGACCGGGACCTTCGTACGGGTGACCATCGAGGGTCCGAAGCGGTACAGATACGTCGGCGGGGGGACGTTCCATGGGGGAAACGGCGAAAGCATGTCCGCAAGACCGGCAACGACGATACCGCGATCGTCCGCGCGAGCCATCCGACGCCTCACGACCACCGCGTTCGCATTGAATGTCGTAGTGGCCGGCATCGCCGTCGGCGCCTCGATCGCATTGGCCGTGAGCGCGTTCGACCCCCAGGAACCGAGCTTGAACCCTGTCGTCGTCGTCGCCGCCGCAGCCGCGACGCTCGCCGTCATCTTCCTCGGCGGGCTGGCCATCGCCAGCGTGCGCATCCGCCGCCACGGATCCGTGCTCGAGACCGAGCGCACGGATCTACGCGAGGCCTACGACCGAGCTCGCCTCGACTCGCTGCGCGATGGGCTGACGGGCCTCGGCAATCATCGAGCGTTCCAGGAGGAGCTCGACGCCCAAGTGGCGACGGCGCGGGACGACGAGGCGCCTCTGGCGCTGCTCATCATCGATGTCGACGACCTCAAGAAGATCAACGACCGGAAGGGTCATGCGGCCGGCGACGAGTTGCTCCGGACCGTCGCCCAGGTCATGCGGGCGAACCTTCGCAGGTCGGATCGGGCCTACCGGCTCGGCGGTGACGAGTTCGCTCTGTTGCTGCCCGGCTGCGGTCTCGACGACGCCGGGATCATCGCGAACCACCTGCTGGCGGCCACGCTCAGTGGGCATCATGGCCGCATCGGCGCGTTCTCGGTCACGATCGGGATCTCGGCGTTCCCGGAGCCGAGCGCCGATCGCCAGCAGCTGCTCCATCACGCTGATGCCGCGATGTATTCGGGGAAGCGCCACGGCCGGACGAAGGTCGAACGGTTCGATCCCCAGCGACACGGCATCGCCGATGACCCGAGGACGCTCGCGCAGCTGGTGGCGTCGGTCGAGCGCGTGACCTCCAACGGCCAGCTACGGGCCGTGTACCAGCCGATCTTCTCGCTGCGGACCGGGGAGGTGACCGGGTTCGAGGGCCTCGTCCGGCTCGGTCCCGATGCGGAATTCGATGAACCGACCGCCCTCTTCGTGGCGGCCGAAGCCACCAGCCGCACCATCGAGCTCGACGTCGTGTGTGCGCAGACCGTGCTCGCCGGTGCACGAGACCTCAAGCCACACCAGTACCTGTCGATCAACCTGTCGCCGCGGACGCTGGAGTCCGACGCGTTCAGCCCGCTCGAAGTCCTCGCGCTCGCACGCCGGCATGGCGTACCGCCGGAGCAGCTCGTCATCGAGCTCACCGAACGCGAAGCGGTGGAGGATCTCGAAAGCCTGCGCTCCGCTGTCGCGACCCTGCGCCGCCAGGGGGTGCGGATCGCGCTCGACGACATCGGAGCCGGCAATGCCGGTCTCCGGCTTCTGAGCGAAGTCGACTTCGACATCATGAAGATCGACCTGTCTCTGGTCCGCGCAGGTGCCACCCACGAGCCGTCCGAGGCGGTCCTGCGTGCCCTGGGCAGCTTCGCGCGCCAGCGCGGGCACCAGATCGTCGCCGAGGGGATCGAGACGCCCGATCTGCTCGAGGCGGTCCTCGAGCTCAACTACGACGCCGGCCAGGGCTACCTGTTCGGGCGGCCCGCATCGACGATGGCGATGGCGGACCTCAAGCTCGTAGACCTGATCACCGACAGCGGCGGCTCCGACGATGAAGAGGCCCTGACGGCGTGACCGGCGGTCAGCCTCGCCGTCACGCGTCCGGGCTGGGGTAGCTGCCCAGGACCCTGGTCATCGTCGTCACGCCGCGGACCTCGTCCAGCGCGGCTGCCATCTCCGGATCGGTCAGGTCGCCATCGAGGTCGATCCAGAAGACGTACTCCCAGGCCCGCTCGCGACTCGGGCGCGATTCGAGCTTGCGCATGTTCAGTCCGTGGGCGGCGATCACCCGCAGGACGGCCAGCAGCGTCCCGGGCTCGTTGCGCACCGCCACGACGAGCGTCGTCCGCCGCGCGGCCGGCGGGTCGATGACGTCGGGCAGCTCACCGTCCGGCCGGGCCAGCAGGAGGAACCGCGTCCGGTTGTCCGGCAGGTCGCCGATATCGTCCGCCAGGACCTCGAGGCCGAACAGGGCTGCGGCCCGGGGTGAAAGCACGGCAGCCGCACCCCGCTCCCCGCTGTCGGCGATGGCCTTGCCGGCGCCGGCCGTGTTGTATGTCGAGAGCAGCTGCCATGGCCGGGACCGGAGAAAGGCCTCGGCCTGGCCGAGCGCCTGGATGTGCGAGTACACCCGGTCAATATCCTCGATCCGCTGGCCGGCGAGGGCCGCGAGGCACAGTCGCACCGGCACCACGATCTCCCCGCGAATCAGAAGGTCGTACTCGACCAGGAGGTCGTAGTTCTCGCGGACCGTCCCGTTGATCACGTTTTCGATCGGGACGACGCCCGCGTCGGCCTCGCGGTCCGTGACGGTCCGGAACACTGCCCGGAAGCTGGCAACGCTCGTTCGCGCCACATCGCCGAACGCGGCAAGGACCGCGTCCTCGGCGAACGCACCGGGTTCGCCGGCATAGACGATCGGTCCGTCGACTCCCATGGGCTCGGAGTCTACCGGCGGACCGCCGCCGTGGCCTTCGCGACGACCTCGGTCCAGAACTCGACCGCGGCGCGCTCATAGAGCAGGCCCATCCGTAACGTCTGGCCCCGCCAGTGCTCGACCGTGCGCTCGCCCTTTCCGCTCGTCCGAGGCCGACGTTCGAGCCGCTCATCCTGCTCGTACGCCGACAGCTTCGCGCGATGGATCACGAGTTGCTGCTCGGCGAGTCGCAGCCCCGCCTCGGCCGGGGCCTGGTCGGCAAAGAAGAGCTGGAGGAGCCCAGGGTCACGCAGCTCCGTGGGAGCGCCGGACGGTTGACCGAGCCAGGCTCTCAAGGCGAACAGGCCATCCGGTGTGATCGTGAAGACCCGTCGGCGTCGGCCCTCGGTCTCGCGCGTCTCGGTCACCAGCCGCATGTCCGCAAGACGTGGCGGCTCGCTGTACAGCAGCGTGTGCGGAAACGTCCAGAAGTTCCCCAGCGTGGCCCGAACATGGCGCTCGAGATCGTACGGCGTGGAAGGCCCCTCGCGGGCGAGAAGACCCAGCACGAGATAGGAGGTCGATGTCAGGCGCTCGGTTGACATACTACGAATCGTACCATACACTACGAAGTATTCCGTTCCGTCCACACACGACCAGTTGCCGGGGAAATTCGCACCCGGTGGGCGCCGAAGAGGAGCCCCAGGCCTGGACCTGTCATCACGGCGCGGCAAAAGCAAAGGTGGTTCACATGACCACAGACATCAAGCGCACCGCCGAGCGTATCCCGCTCGAAGTCCTCAACGAGAACAGGTTCGAGCTCCTCGACGAGCTGCTCAGTCCGGAATTCGTCGATCGCTCGCCCGTCTCCGGAAACGCGCCGACGCGTGAAGGCCTCAAGCAGAGCGCGATCACGCTCAAGACAGCGTTCCCCGACCTCCACTACGTGGTCGAGGATGCGATCGAAAGCGGCGACCGCATCGTGCATCGCCTGACCGCGACCGGAACCATGAAGGGTGACTTCATGGGTATGCCCGCCACGGGCAAGCGCGCAACCTGGACCGAGATCCACATCGGTCGCGGCGTCAACGGACACCTGACCGAGCATTGGGGCCTCGTCGACCAGTTGGGCATGCTGGTCCAGCTCGGCATCGTTCAGGCACCTGGTCGGGTCGCCGTCGCGGTCTAGCCTTCGTCCCGCATCACCTCAGAGGCCCCGGCACAGCGCCGGGGCCTCCGTGCGTGCGCCGCCCGATGGTCCCATCGCCACCCATACCTCCAGCATGGTGCGTCGACGGGCCCCATTCGATACAACTGGCCGACGACCTCGAGACCTAGGACCGTGCCGCTTGCCGAGCAACAACCGGGGCATCCGCAGCCATCGAGAGCCTCACACCGGCACTTCCGCTGACGCCCCCTCGCGCAGCGGCGTGCCGCTGCGGCGCGGCTTCGTCGCTTCTGCCGCCAGGATCCCGACGCACGTGCGCGTCTGGGCGCTGACCGCCACCCTGGCGGCCCTGGCGATCGTCGCGTACGCGCTCCTGCTGCTCGATCGGCCTGGCCGCGAGGTGCCCATCGCCATCCCGTGGCCCGTGATCGCTGTGGCGGTCCTCGTGGCGGAGCTGAAAGTGGTCCAGGTCCACTTTCGCCGGGAGACGCATGCGTTCTCGCTGAGCGAGTTCCCCGCCATCATCGGCATCTTCTTCCTGCCCCCGGGGGAGTACCTCCTCGCGGTCCTGACCGGCTCGGCCGCCGCGTTCGTCCTGACAGGCTCGCGGCCCGTCAAGCTCGCGTTCAACCTGGCGAACTACGGGTTGATCGCCGTCATCTCGATCGCGATCGTATCGACCATCGCCGCGCCGACCGGACCACTCGGCGTCCGCGAGTGGGCGGCGGCTTTCGGCGCGACCATGTTCGCGACGGTCCTCAGCTCGATCACCATCGCCCTGGTCATCACGTTGTCCGGCGGTGCCCCGCAGTTCCAGAAGCTGCCCGAGATGATCCAGTTCGGAAGCATGGTGGCGCTGGCCAACACGAGCCTTGGATTGCTGGCCGTCACGGTCCTGTGGCTGGACCCCCTCATGCTCTGGCTCCTCGTCCTGCCGCTCGTGATGATCTTCGTCGCCTACCAGGCGTACATCTCCGAACGCGAGAAGCATGAACGGCTCGAGCTGCTCTACGAGTCCTCGCGGATCCTGCAGCTGTCGCCGGAGATCGACTTCACCCTCGTGGCGCTCCTGAGCCACGCGCGGGCGATGTTCAGGGCCGAGCTCGCCGAGGTCGTCCTCTACCCTCGGTCAGCGGAAGCGGAGGGCCTGTGGGCGCGGTCGTGGCATGACCGGGATCCCGAGATCTCGAGCCCGACCGCCGACCAGCTGGAGGACTCGCTCCACACACTCGTTCGGTCGTCGGCCGGCCCGTTCATGCACGAGACCCGCGTTGGGGACGGCCGCGTGCGCCACCACATGGTGAGCGCCCTGCGTGGCGAGGCGGACATCATCGGTTCGATGGTCATCACCAACCGCCTGACGGAGGGAACGTCGTTCGGGGAGGACGACCTGCGGCTGCTGGAGACCCTCGCCAACCAGACCGCGGTCGCCCTGGAGAACGGCCATCTCGAGCAGTCGTTGGCCGAGCTGTCACGGCTCAAGGAGCAGCTCCGCCACCAGGCGTACCACGACCCGCTGACGGGTCTTCCGAACCGGACCCTCTTCCTCGAATCGGTCGGCGAGCGGATCGGCGCGACAGGTCCCGAGACGCCGGTCGTCATGTTCCTGGACCTCGACGATTTCAAGGTCGTCAACGACACCCTGGGCCACGACGCCGGGGATCGCCTGCTGTGCGACGTGGCGGGCAGGCTGCGCGCGATCCTGCGGTCGGGCGACATCGCGGCGCGTCTGGGCGGCGACGAGTTCGCGATCCTGCTCGATGACGACCCCGGCCTGGCCCGGGCCGAAGCCGTGGCCGATCGGATCATCGACGCGCTCCGCGCGACGTTCCCGCTCGACGGCCAGGACATCACGATTGGTGTCAGCATCGGCATCGCCGCGGCCCGGTCGGGGATCCGAGCTGATGAGCTGCTTCGCAACGCGGACGTCGCGATGTACACCGCGAAGGCCACCGGCAAGAACAGGGTCTCTGTCTTCGAGCCGACGATCCACGCCGCCATCGTGGCCCGCCACGAGCTGAGCGCCGAGCTGTCGCGCAGCCTCGGTCGCGGCGAGCTCGACGTCTTCTACCAGCCCATCGTCGAGCTCGCGACCCGCCGGGTGACCGGCGTCGAGGCGTTGATCCGCTGGCAGCATCCGGTCCGTGGGCTGATCGGCCCGAGCGAGTTCGTGCACCTCGCGGAGGAGACGCGGCTGATCCAGCCGCTCGGTCGCTGGGTCCTGCTCGAGGCGTGCCGTCAGGCGGCCGAATGGGCCACGCTCATCCCCGGCGGTGAGGACCTGACGATGTCGGTGAACCTGTCCGCGCAACAGCTCCAGGAACCGGACTTCGTGCACGACCTGGGCCAGATCATCGAGGACACGGGCATCCGCCCGCACCAGCTCGTCCTGGAGATGACCGAGACGGTCATGTTCCATGACACTCTCACGACCCTCTCGCGGCTCGAGGCGATCCGGGACCTTGGAGTGCGCATCGCGATCGACGACTTCGGGACCGGCTACTCCTCCCTCGGCTACCTGCGCCGCTTCCGCGTCGACATCCTCAAGATCGCGCGCGACTTCATCGGGCCGGCCGAGCGCGAGGAGGAGTGGGCTTTCGCGAGCGCCATCGTCGCGATCGGTCGGTCGCTCGGCGTGCAGATGGTGGCCGAAGGCATCGAGGAGACCGGTCAGCTCGACCGGCTCCTGGAACTCGGCTGCGAACTCGGCCAGGGCTATCTGTTCGCCCGGCCGGGTCGGGCCGAGGACATCGGCGCGCTGCTGGGCGTCGAGTCGCCGTCGGGCCGCGCGGTCGGCGCACGGATCCCTCGCGGGACGGCCGTGGCGTCGTCCGGCCCACGGCGGGCGATGGCGATCGACGCGACGTAGGCCGGCGCGAACGACCGTGTTCATCCTGTACGGGTTGGTGATCGGCGTCATCCTCGGAGTTGCCCTCGGTGGGCGGCCCGCCGGTCTCGGCAGCCTGCAGTTCCGCTGGTCGGGCGTGATGCTGGCCGGCCTGCTCGTCCAGGTCGTGCTGTTCTCCGAAGCTGTCGCGGAACGCATCGGCCCGCTCGGCCCGCCGATCTACGTCGCGTCCACCGCGCTGGTGCTGACCGCGGTCCTCGCAAATCGATCGATCCCGGGCATGGCCATCGTCGGGCTCGGCGCGGTGAGCAACCTCGCCGCGATCGTGGCCAACGGCGGCTTCATGCCGGCCTCTCGCTCAGCCCTGACCACCCTGGGCAGGACCGACCCGACGACGTACTCGAACAGCACGACCGTCGACAACCCCGCGCTCGGGCCTCTCACCGACATCTTCGCGATGCCGCCCTGGCTTCCATTCGCCAACGTCTTCAGCGTCGGCGACATCCTCATCGTGGTCGGTGTCGTGACGACGATCGTGCTCGCGATGCGGTCGACGGGTGACGGCGCGGACGGGGTTGCCCGCGAGCAACTCCCCCATCCAGCGGCCCCCGCCGGTACGGTCGAGTGACTGGTCTCGCGGCCCGACCGGCCGCACCATCTCAGACGAGGGACTCTCGTCCCCCCGCTAACCGGATCGTCCAGGGCAAACCCGTCGCGAGGCGGAGACGCAAAGCCAGGGATCTCTCATCCGAGACCGCCCGGCTGCCGATCCTGCGAGCGTCGACCCTTCGCTGCAGAAGGAGCAACGCGTGAAGGCGAACCTGGCGCGCTTCACCTGGGCGCTCACGCTCTTGGCCAGCATGGCCCTGACCGTGGGAGCCGGGATCCGGTGGGACTGACCATGGCGACCAACGTCGTGGCTTCGACCGACCGCGTCCGATCGACGACCGGGTCCGGCCCGGACATCGTCATCGAGTCCGGGCATCGCTGGGGCTGAGCTCCGGCGGACCGATCTCATCGAGGGGCGCCGGCCACGCCGGCGCCCCTCGTCGCGTGTCCGGCAGGGATCGGGCCCGGGGATCTAGTTGGCGTCCGCCTCGACGCGCTGACGCGGCTTGTCCGCCGCGCCGGGCGCCGGTGAGTCGCAGACCCGCTTGAGAACCTCGCTGAAGCGGGCCGACGCCAGTCCGATCACGCTATCGGCGGCGCCGTAGTACACGTGCAGCAGGTCGGCCTTCTCGTCCAGGGTCCAGCCGCACGGGAACACGACCCGGCCCACGTCGCCGGTGATCTCGTACTGAGCTGACGGCCCGAACACCCACTCGTCGCTCTGATGGAGGACCGTGCCGGGATCGTCGAGGTCCAGTAGCGCCAGGCCGGCTCTGTAGATCGGGCCATCCGCGGTCGAGTGGACGCCGTGATACAGGATGAGCCAGCCCTCTGGCGTCTCGAGTGGGGGCGGACCGAGGCCGATCTTGCCCGCATCCCACCAGGCTCCGTCGCGTGCCTCCAGGAGCAGCTTGTGGTCACCCCAATGTCGGAGGTCGGGCGAGTAGGAGAGCCACATGTGCGCTCCGCCGCGCAGCGGCGACGGGCGATGGATCATGGCCCACCGTCCATCGAACTGGCGGGGGAAGAGGGCAGCATCCTTGTCCTCGGGCGGCATGGCCGGGCCGAGTCGACGGACGCTCCGGAAGTCGGGGGTCATGGCCAGCGAGACGAGCGGCCCACGTCGGCTGTACGCGGTGTAGGCGATCGCCCACTCCTCGCGCTCGGGAAGCCATGTGAGCCGAGGGTCCTCGCAGCCCCAGATCTCCTCGGCATGGTTCTCGACGTCGGGTCGCAGGAGCGGCTCGGGATCGAAGCGCCAGTCCGACACACCGTCGGCGCTGCGAGCGACGTGAAGGTTCGAGATACCACGAAGGTCCTCGACGCGGGCGAGGAGGATGGTCTCGTTCTCCAGTCGAGCTGCGCCAGGGTTGAAGACCGAGTTGGCGGGATACGGCACGTCGGCCGCGGTGAGGATCGGATTCGAGGCGGATCGCTCGAAGAGCTCGCGCGGTCGGGTCACGGCGCGACTGCGACCGCGAGCGCATGGGGGCGTGTTCGTGCCACGTGGCGGACGGCTCGGACCGCGCGGATCTTTTCCAGGGCGATCAGCCACATCAACGTCGACTCGGCGCCCTGGTTCCTGTTGACACCCTTCGGCGTGAGCCCGTCGAAGCTTGCTCCTCGCTCGGGAACCGCGATCGGCACGCGCAGATCGTTCGCTCCCAGGAACCAGCCGTACGCCCGCTCCATCGCGGACCTGTACTTGTCATCGCCCGTCGCTTCGTATGCCGACTCCGCGGCAAGCACCAGAGCCGTCGCCTCGATCGGTTGCTGGTCGAAGTGCGACCTCTCGCCGCCGCGCTGCCACCAGCCATTACCGACCGGCGAGAAATGACCCGACGGGTCCGTCTGCGAGGCGATGAGCCAGTCGAGGACGTCGAGCCCCGCCGCGAGCAGAGCGCTCGAGCCGAGGTAGCGCCCAGCGACGATCAGCGCCTGGGCGGGAAGGGCGTTCTCGTAGGTCAAGCGGTCGTCCGGCCACTGCCAGCTGGACGTCCCGAGAGACACGAACCTCTCGCCGAGCCGATTCGCCATGGGGCGATAGGCCAGCGCCGTGCGTCCGGTCGGGGCAGACCGCATGACGGCGTCGCACCCCAGAAGGACGGACGCCTGCGCGCGCATCGCCCGCATGCCCTGCGTCGCAGGCAGCGCCCCCGAGAACAGCGACGACGCGAACTCGATCATGGCGGGGTCACGTGCCGCCGCGATCGTCCAGCCCAAGGCCAGCATCGCCCGGCCCTGACTGTCCTCTGATGCGACACCGTCCAGCCACGACCCGTCGACTCGTCGGAAGTTGCGGAACCTGCCGGTCGTGCGGTCGAAGGCGTCGTCCAGGAAACGGACGCTGCGCCATGCGCTCGCCCCGATGGCCCCCCAACCGAGCTCGCGGGCGTGGAGGAGGTCGACCTGCAATGCCCGGGCAACGTCATCGGTGCAGTAACCGTGAGCCGGGTCGGGGTCGGGCCCGATCGCGTGTTGCATGATCCCGACGTGGTCGGTGAGCGCGTCGAGATGGTCCCGGACCACCGGATACAGCGGCGCGAGATCAGACATTGATCGACGCCAGGACCCCGGCGGGCTCGGCCCGCGGGGTGCGCAGAGCGACGCCATCCAGCAGGTCGCGGTATTCCCCGCCGACGGCCGACCAGACCATCCTCCGGCTGTAGGCATAGGCGCGGCGCCCGATGGCGGTCCGGAGACCGTGATCGCCGAGAACCTGGTTCAGCGCGCTTGCCCAAGCGGAGACCGAATCTGGTGGGACGAGCATGCCGCGCCCGTTGGCCAGGACCTCGGTCGCGTAGGCATACGGCGTCGACACGACCGTACGACCGGCGCCCATCGCATATGACAGGGTCCCGGACACGATCTGGTCGAGCTTGGGATAGGGCGTCACGAACACATCCGCGGCCTCGAGCCAGCGCGTCAGCTCGACCCGTCCCACGAAGCGATCGACGAACCGGACATGGTCGGCCATCCCGAGCCGCTGGACCTGGGCGACGAGCCGCTGACGATACGCCTCGCCTTCGGTGCGCAGCAGGTCGGGGTGCGTTGCGCCGACCAGCACGTACAGGGCCTGCGGGTTCTGGGCCACGACGGCGGGAAGCGCCTCGAGGGCCAGTTCATACCCCTTGCCCGGACCCAGCAGGCCGAAGCTCAGGATGACGTCCCGTCCCGCCAGCCCGAGGTCCGCCTTGACCGTCGACGGATCGACGAGCGGAAGGTCCGGCACGCCGTGGGGGATGATGTGCAGGCGCTTCGGATCGACGCCGTAGACGCTTCGCAGCAGCGTCCCTGCGGAGCGCGACATGACGACGGTGGCCTGGGTCCGAGCGACCAGCTCGGACAGGACCTGCCGCTGGCCCGGGGTCGGGTCCTTCAGGACCGTGTGGAGAGTGGCGACCGCCGGAACACGGAGCGAGTCGACGAAATCGAGAACGTAGGCGCCATCCTCGCCGCCCCAGATGCCGTACTCGTGCTGGATCGAGACGACGCTCGCGCAACGATCCAGCGTTCGCGCGACCTCGACGTAGTCGGCCAGCTCATCCCGGCGGACGCGATGGTGGACCTCGATGGGGTAGGGCGCCGACTGCCCGGGTGGATGGAGAGCGACGATCTCGCGACCGCCGGTCGAGGCTGCCAGGTCGTGCGTGAAGGACGCGATGCCGCAGCGCCGAGGCGGGTAGGTGGAAACGAATGCGATGCGTGCGATGAGCTGGCTCCTCTCGGTCGATCCGCGTCGCGTGGGCCCGAATGGTGGGGCCGGGAAACGGTCGGCGGGTCGGTCGATGACCCCGGGAAGCGTGCCGTGAGACGGCGACGCTTCGCGGGGAGACGGGGGCCCGCCAAAGGCAGGCGGGCCACTCGCCGTGACTAGGCGGACCGCACCTGGGATGCGCGCGGGCCCTTGGGGCTCGTCTCGATCTCGAACGTGACTCGCTCCCCGCCGACGAGGCGGTCGAAGTCGATGGACTGATCGAGCGCGCCGCGATGGAAGAAGTATTCCTTCTCATCCTCGGCGGTGATGAAACCGAAGCCGCGATCGGCGACGACCTTCTTGATAGTTCCGGTGGTCATGAGGACCTCCAACACTTCCCGAACTGGGATGCTAAGCGCACGGTCCGTTCGAGAAGGGGGATCGACCACGCGGAGAGTCGCCACGAAGCGCGGCGAACCCAGAGCATAGCACAAACGTTCGACAGCCGGGGCAGGGCGGCCCCGCGGACCGGCCTGGTTACTGGTTGAACCAGTCGACCGTATCGATCTTGCCGGCGTCCTCGTCCAGCTCTGCGCGGCGCTCACGGGCGGCCCCGGCGGACACGGGCGACTTGCGCCGCGCCCGTTTGCCGGTCGCCGCCGCCGCTTCCGGGGCGCCCGTCCACTGCTCCTCCCCAAGCATCTCGTTGAGCGCGACCAGATAGGCCTCGATCGAGGCCGCGATGACGTTCGGTCCGCGTGCCTCGCCGTCGTATTCGCCTTCCCCGCGCTCCCCGGAGGCGAGCGGCGGCGCGATCCGCACGTTGACAACGCCGATCGTGTCGGTCCCCTCCCCCAGCGCGTGGATGTCGAAACCGAGCAGTCGCGGGTGCCCGTCGAGCACCTCGGCGATGGCCTTGTCGACAGCGCGGTAGAGCGCGTCGATCGCCCCGTTCCCCTCGGCAGACGCCTGCCAGTGGTGATCGCCCGAATCGATGATCACGGCGCCGCGGCTGCGGGCGTTCGAACCCGACGACACCGTCCAGCGGGCGAGATGCAGGGGCGCCGTGGCGCGTTCGCGGTCGGGCATCGGGGTCACCTCCGGAGGGACGCGGGGTCGGTCGGCACGTCGGCCGATGGGCGGTCGGGATCGGGCGCGGGATCGGGATCCGCGTCGGCATCGGCGCCGGCCGCCGCCTCCGGCGACGCTGTGGTGAAGTGGCGCTCGTCGCGCCGGCGCAACTCGGCGCCGGACTTCCAGATGGCGTACTCGAGCGAGTCGGCCAGGGCGGCCGCCGAGGCCGCGATGATGTTGGTGTCGCTGCCCATCGTCGACCACGTCCGGGCACCGTCCTGCGAATCGATGATCACGCGAGTCCGTGCGGCGGTCGCCGACTCGCCGTCGAGGATGCGGACCTTGTAGTCGACGAGGTGCACGTCGTCGATGGCCGGATAGAACGCGCGCAGTGCCTTGCGCAGTGCCGCATCGAGCGCGTTGACTGGACCGTTGCCGTCGGCGGCCGTATGCAACGTCTCCCCGGCGACCTCGACCTTGACGGTCGCCTCGGCCAGAAGCTCGTGCCCGCCGCGCTGCTCGACGAGACACGTGTAATCGACGATCCGGAACGGCGCCGCGTAGTCCGCGGCATGGCGCCGGATCAGCAGCTCGAACGACGCCTCGGCACCCTCGAAGGCGAGGCCCTCCGATTCGAGCTGCTTGATGAGCTGGGACAGCTCGCGCGGGTCGACGAGACCCTCGAGCTCGTGACCGAGCTGGCGGGCACGGATGGACGTGTTGGCACGGCCGCCGAGCTCCGAGACGACGAGCCGACCGGTGTTGCCGACCGACCCCGGCTCCACGTGCTGGTACGACCGCTCGACCTTGGCGACCGCCGCGCCGTGGACGCCACCCTTGTGCGCGAAGGCCGACCGCCCGACGTACGGCTGGTAGTCGTTCGGGGCGATGTTGGCGATCTCCGCCACGCTGCGTGACAGCTCTGTCAGGCCGTCGAGCCGGCCACCACCGGCCGGGACGAGATCGTGCTCGGTCTTGAGCGCGAGGTTGGCCAGGATCGACACCATGTTCGCGTTGCCGGCACGCTCGCCGTAGCCGTTGATCGTCCCCTGCACGTGGCGGATGCCGGACGCGACCGCCGCCATCGAGTTGGCGACCGCGAGCTCGGCATCGTTGTGGGTGTGGATCCCCCAGATCATGGCCGGCGCGTCCGGGTCTCCCTCGATCGCGGCGCGCACGTCGTCGACGATCCGGACTAGGTCGTCGGTGAGGGTGCCACCGTTCGTGTCGCACAGGACGAGCGTCCGGGCGCCGGCCTGGCGTGCCGCGCGCAGCGTCGCGAGCGCGTACTCGCGATCGGCGCGATAGCCGTCGAAGAAGTGCTCGGCGTCGTACACCGCCTCCCGCCCGCGGTCGGCGACGAAGCCGATCGAGTCGGCGATCATGTCCAGGTTCTGCTGCGGCGTCGCTCCGAGGACCTCGGTCACGTGGAGCAGCCAGGACTTGCCGAAGATCGTGACGACCGGTGTCTCCGCGGCGACCAGCTCGCGCAGGTTGGGATCCTCGGCGGGGGCGTTCGAGCGGTGGCGCGTGGAGCCGAATGCAGCCAGCCTGGCGGTCTCCCAGCGCATCGTCCGGGCGGCCGCGAAGAACTCGATGTCCTTGGGGTTCGAGCCCGGCCAGCCACCCTCGATATAGGGCATGCCGTACTCGTCGAGCATTCGCGCGATGCGCAGCTTGTCGGCGAGCGACAGCGTGATGTTCTCGCCCTGCGTCCCGTCGCGGAGGGTCGTGTCATAGAGGACGACCGGCCGGTCCTGGGCGGCGGTCATGCCGGCACGGCTGCTTCGAGGGCATCGATCACCGCGGTCGCCATGCCCGTCGTCCCGACCACGACGAGACCGTCATCGGGGTTCGCCGGATCGGCAAGGTCCGCCGTTCTCCAGCCTTCGTCGAGGGCATGGCTCACGGCGTCCTCGATGGCCCCTGAGACGTCGGGACGCTTGAACGACGAGAACATCATCATCGCGGCCGACAGAATGGTGCCGATGGGGTTGGCCCGGTCCTGACCCGCGATGTCCGGGGCCGAGCCATGGATCGGCTCGTACAGCCCGAAGGTGCCGTGCTCGGTCAGGCGATCCGCGAGCGATGCCGAGGGCAGCATCCCAAGGCTGCCGGCCAGGATCGCCGCCTCGTCCGACAGGATGTCCCCGAACAGGTTCTCGGTGACGATGACGTCGAAGTCCGCGGGCCGCTTGACGAGCAGCATCGCACACGAATTGACCAGCTGGTGGCTGACCTCGACGTCGGGCATGCGCCGGCGCTCCTCGTCGACGACGCGGCGCCACAAGCGTGACGTCGCGAGCACATTGGCCTTGTCGACGCTCGTCAATCGGCGCCGGCGCATCGACGCGTAGGCGCCCGCCAGCAGCACGATCCGGCGGATCTCGTCCTCGCTGTAGGGCATCGTGTCGACCGCGCGCCGCCCGCCCTTCTCGTCCCCGGCCTCCTGGCGCTCGCCGAAGTAGACGCCGCCGGTCAGCTCGCGGACGATCAGCATGTCGACGCCTTCGAGCAGCTCGGGCCGGAGCGGAGACGACGCCAGCAGCGCTGGGTGGACCTTGACCGGCCGCAGATTGGCGAAGAGGCCCAGGCCGCCGCGAAGAGCGAACAGCGCCTGCTCAGGCCTGACCGGCGCGGACGGATCCGACCACTTGGGGCCACCGACCGCGCCCAGCAGGATCGCGTCGGACGACCGGCAGGTCTCGATGTCTTCCGGGCGGATCGCGACGCCATAGGCGTCGATCGCCGCGCCGCCGGCGACGATCTCCGTCCACTCGATGGCAAAGGCGAACCGGCGCCCGGCGGCATCGAGGACGCGCCGTGCGGCATCGACGACCTCCGGCCCGACCCCGTCGCCGGGGATGGCCGCGACGCGGTACGTCGGAAGTTCAGCCTCCATCACGGCAGGCCTCGCTCCGTCCGCTGGTTCGCGAACGCGACCGCCACGCCGTTGATCTCCGCCCCGTGGAGCTTGTTGGTCGCCACGAGGTAGGCGTCCAGCGACGCCTCGATGATGTTGGTGCTTAACCCGTGGCCGGACACAACGAGCGCGCCGGGGCCCTCATCGGACGAGCGACGGCAGCGGACCAGCACCTGGCCCTGTGCGTCCTCACCTGCCGACACGGCCTTGATCTCGTACTCGGTCAGCTTTGGATGCCAGCCGAGGACGGGCTGCACCGCGTCATCGACCGCCTGGAACAGCGCGTTGACCGGGCCGTTGCCGGTGGCCTCTGAGCTGCGCTCGCGGCCCTCCACCGAGAGGGTGACGGTCCCGGTCGCGTTGCCACCGTGGGAGGACGTGACGCTCCAGCCGACCAGCGCGACGCTCGCCGGGACCTCGGACGCGCGCTGCTCGACCAGGGCGAGGAGGTCGGCGTCGGTGACCTCCTTCTTCGCGTCGGCCAGCTCGATGGCCTGGCGGTAGATCGTGTCGAGGGCTTCGCCCTCGAGGTCATGACCGAGCTCACGGAGCTTGCCCTGCAACCCGCGCCGCCCGGACAGCTTCCCGATCGTCAGCTGGCTGCCCGACAGCCCGACCGATTGCGGGGTCATGATCTCGTACGTCAACGGGTGCTTGATGACGCCGTCCTGATGGATGCCCGACTCGTGGGCGAAGGCGTTGCCCCCGACGATCGCCTTGTTCGGCTGCACGGCGAACCCGGTCAGGTAGCTGACAAGGCGCGACGCAGCCGTGATGTGTTCGGTCTGGATGCCCGAGCCGACCGCCTCGAACTGTGTCGGCCGGGTGCGCAGCGCCATCACGACCTCTTCGAGCGACGCGTTGCCCGCCCGCTCGCCCAGGCCGTTGATCGTGACTTCGACCTGGCGGGCGCCCGCCTGCACCGCGGCGAGGGTGTTGGCCGTCGCAAGACCCAGGTCGTTGTGGCAATGGATGCTCACGGTCGCCTGACCGCCCACGAGATCGACGACCCGCTTGGTCAGCGTCGCGAATTCGCTCGGGATCGCGTAGCCGACGGTGTCCGGGATGTTGACCGTCGATGCCCCGGCCTCGACGACCGCCTCGTAGACCTGCATGAGGAACTCGGTGTCGGTGCGCGATGCGTCCTCGGCGCTGAACTCGATCTCCGCGTCGCGGCCGAGCTGTTCGCGCCCGTAGCGGACCCAGCGAACCGCCTCGGCAAGCGCGGTCTCGCGGTCGACCCGGAGCTTGTGCTTGAGATGGATGTCGCTCGTCGCGATGAACACGTGGAGGTGCGGCTTGTGGGCGACCTTGATCGCCTCGATCGCGCGTTGCGGATCGCCGTCTCGGCAGCGCGCCAGCGCCGCGACGGCGATGTCCTGCGGCGTCTCCTGGGCGATCCGGCGGACCGCCTCGAAGTCGCCCGGCGAAGCGGCTGGGAAGCCGGCCTCGATGACATCGACCTTGAGGCGCGCCAGCTGGCGCGCGACTTCGAGCTTCTCGGCGGCGGTGAGCCCCGCGCCGGGTGCCTGCTCGCCGTCACGCAGCGTGGTGTCGAAGATCCGGACGCTGCCGGCCGGCACGAACGGCCCGGCCGGCCGAGGTACGGAGCTCACGACTTGGTCCCCGCGGCCGCCGGCGTCGGAGCGGCAGCACCCGTGGCGGTCGCCTGCGCCTGACCGGCCTGGACGGTGACCGGGTCGAGGAACGGCATCTTGGAACGGAGCTCCGCACCGACCTGCTCGATCTGGTGGTCGCGGTCCTGCTGGCGGAACCGCTGGAACTGCTGGCCGCCCGTCTCGTATTCGTCGATCCAACGCTGTGCGAACGAGCCCGACTGGATGTCGGAGAGCACGTCCTTCATGGCGGCCTTGGCGCCCTCCGTCACCCGCGGACCCGAGACGTAGTCGCCGAACTCGGCGGTGTCGGACACCGAGAAGCGCATGAAGTTGAGGCCGCCGCGGTACATCAGATCGACGATGAGCTTGAGCTCGTGCATCGTCTCGAAGTAGGCGAGCTCCGGCTGGTAGCCCGCTTCGACCAGTGTCTCGAACGCCGCCTTGACGAGGGCCGACACGCCGCCACACAGCAGCGCCTGCTCCCCGAACAGGTCGGTCTCGGTCTCCTCGGCGAAGGTCGTCTCGAGGACCCCGGCGCGGGTCGAGCCGAGGCCGCGCGCGTAGGCCAGTACGCGATCGCGGGCGGTCCCGGACGCGTCCCGCTCGACCGCGAACAACGCCGGGACGCCACCGCCCTGCTTGTAGACGCTGCGAAGCAGATGGCCCGGCCCCTTCGGCGCGACCATCCCCACGTCGACCACGTCGGGCGGGCTGATCCGCCCGAATCGGATGTTGAACCCGTGGGCGAACATCAGGAGCTGCCCGGGCCGCAGGTTCGGCGCGATGTCGGCGTCGTAGACGGCCTTCTGGGCCGTGTCGGGGACGAGGACCATCACGATGTCGGCCTCGCGGACCGCGTCGGCGACGTCGGCGACACGCAGGCCGGCCTCCTCCACGAGGGCACGGCTCTTCGACCCCGGAGCGAGGCCGACCACCACGTTCGCCCCGCTCTCGCTGAGGTTCTGGGCGTGGGCGTGCCCCTGGCTGCCATACCCGATGATCGCGATGGTCTGCCCCGCGAGGGCCTCCGGATTCGCGTCGTCGTCGTAGTACATCCGTGCGGTCATCTCTTCACTGCCTCCTCGATCGATCCCGCTCCCCTCGCCATCACGACCGCGCCGGTCCGGACGAGTTCCTTGATGCCATAGCTGCGCACGAGCGACACGAACGTGTCGATCTCGCTTTCTGTGCCGGTGACCTCGGCGATGACCGAGCCCTCGACGACGTCGACGACGCGACCCCGCGACAGCTCGACGAGCCGCAGGATCTCGTCGCGGTTCGAATCGGTCGCGCGGATCTTCACGAGCGCCAGCTCGTGCGCGACGGTCGGCTCCGACGTGACGTCCTGGACCTTCAGCACGTCGATGAGCCGGTACAGCTGCTTGGCCGCCTGCTCGACCGCGACGTCGTCGCCGTGGAGCGTGATGGTCATGCGGCTGACGTCCTCCCGGTCGGTGTGACTGACCGCCAGTGAGTCGATGTTGAAGTTCCGCGCGCGCATGAGGCTCGACACACGGTTGAGCACGCCGGGCTTGTTCAGGACGACCGCCACGAGGACGTGGCGCCGGGTCTCCCCGCCGCCAGGCAGGTCGCGTGGCGGAGGGACGGCGTGGGCCGGTTGGGAGGATCCGGCCGGCGCCGCCCCCGCCGGGACCTTGCCGTTCGAACTTTCGTCATCGGCGAGCTGGTTCTCGCGCTCCGAGGTCGGAGGCTGAGCTCCGCGAAGCCATCCGCCCGAGGATTCGGTCGTCACTCGTCGGCCCCGTCCCAGTTCTCGATGAGATCGGACAGGCCCTTGCCCGCCGGCATCATCGGGAAGACGTTCTGCTCCTCGGCGATCTCGAACCAGATCAGTGCCGGGCCATCGACGCCCTGCGCGAAGCGGATCGCCTCGTCGACCTCGGCCGGCGTCGATGCCTTCATCGCCGGGATCCCGAACGCTTCGGCGAGCTTGAGGTAGTCCGGGCCGAGCAGGTGCGCCGAGTGGTAGTTGCCGCCGTAGATGATCTCCTGCCACTGGCGGATCATCCCGAGCTTCTTGTTGTCGAAGAGCGCGATCTTCACCGGGATGCGGTCCTGGACCAGCGTCATCAGCTCCTGGAACGTCATCTGGAAGCCACCGTCACCGGTGATCGCCCAGGTCTCGCGATCCGGACGACCGAGCGCGGCGCCCATGGCCGCCGGGACGCTGAAGCCCATGGTGCCCAGGCCACCCGACGACACGTGCTGGTTCGGCTCGCGAAAGCCCGTGTAGCGGGCAAGCCACATCTGGTTCTGACCGACATCGGCGACATAGGTCGCCCTGTGGTCGCTGAGCTCCCCGATGCGCTGCACGACGTAGTCGGCCGACAGGAGTCCGTCGCGCCAGGCTCCGGAGCCGTGCCACGAGGATGATTCCGACTCGCGCCGCCATTCGGCGAGCTGGTCGAGATACTCCTGGCGCTCGGCCATCGGCGTCTCGGGCACCATCCGCGTCAGCGCCTGGAGCACCCGTTTCGCGTCACCGACGATCGGGACCTCGACTGCCACGTTCTTGCCGATCTCGGCCGGGTCGATATCGGCATGGACGATCCGGGCATACGGCGCATAGGTCCGGACGTTGCCCGTCACCCGGTCGTCGAACCGCATGCCGATGGCGACGAGCAGATCGGCCGACTGGATCGCGCGGTTGACGTGTTTCCAGCCATGCATGCCCATGTAGCCGTAGGCCAGCGGATGCGTCTCATCCATCGCTCCGATCCCGAGCAACGTCCACGCCACGGGGATCGACGTCTTCTCGGCGAACGCGCGCAGGTCGTCCCACGCCTCGGCGTGGAGGATGCCGTGGCCGGCCAGGATGACCGGCCGCTTGGCCGCGGCGATCTCGGCGACCGCTGTCTTCAGCTGGCGCGCATGGCCTTCGAGGTTGGGGCGGAAACCGGGCAGACCGGCGACCACGTCCTCGTCTGACGGGTGCTCCGCGCGGGTCTCCTGCTGGAGAGCGTCCTTGGTGATGTCGATGTGGACCGGGCCAGGCCGGCCGCTCCGGGCGATATGGAACGCCTCCGCGACGACGCGCGGCAGGTCATCCGCGTCGCGGACGAGGTAGTTGTGCTTCGTCATCGGCAGCGTGATGCCGTTGATATCGATCTCCTGGAAGGCGTCCTTGCCGATCAGCGCCGACGGCACGTTGCCGGTGATCGCGACCATCGGCACCGAATTGAGGAGGGCCGTCCCGATGCCGGTGACGAGGTTCGTGGCTCCCGGGCCCGAGGTGCCCATGCACACGCCGACGCGACCGGTGACGCGCGCATAGCCGTCGGCGGCGTGGGCGCCGCCCTGCTCGTGACGGACGAGCACGTGACGGAGCTCCGGGTAATCGCCGAGGACGTCGTAGAGAGGCAGGATCACCCCGCCGGGATAGCTGAAGAACACATCGACGCCCTGGCGAAGCAGGGCCTCACACAGGACGTCGGCGCCGATGCGGGTGCGCTTGAGGTCGCGCGCCTCGTGGAGCATGGCCTTGCGGGCCCGCTCGACGGCGGCCGCATGTGCGGTCCCGTCGCCGGGCACGTGGCTGCGCCGCGCAGCCGACGCCGGACTCGGCACCGTCGCTTGACTCGGCGGCTTTTCGGGATCGGTCCTGGTCGTCATGGCGGGCCCTCAGACGTTGGCGGACAAACAGAAGACCCTCGCCTCCCGGCGAGGGTCCCTTCGGTAGTGCGTGGTTCGTGACGCCTAGCGTCCGTCCCTCCGCATTCCTCCGTTCTCCCGCCGGGAGCCGGTAATGAGGCCAAGAAGGCCATCAAGCCCCAGAAGCGAGCGAAGAAGCGAAAGGAGCGATACGTCGGCGAGCGGACTCGGCTCGATCGGCATGTGGACGCGGCGACCATCCGTCGTGATCACGACGGCGACGGTGCGACGATCCTGTCGATCGAAACGGCCCAAGCTGGCCTCCAGATGCCTACGTCCGCGCGGTCAGGACCGTGCGGTTCGCCGCAGTCTAGCAGGGATGGACGACCCGTCAACGTTCCCCCGATGGTCCTGGGTCTAGCAGATACGTGGCGGTCCCGGCTCGGTCAGGCGCCGGCCCCGAAGCCCGACACCGAGCGCAGGCCCCGGCCGAGCTGCAGGCCCTGGCTCCGGATGAGCTCCTCGAGGTCGACGGTCTCGCTCGACGGCCGCTCCATCGGCACGCCCAGGAGATAGCCCTGGCCCGCCCGGATCCCGAGCGAGCGGACGAACTCCAGCTGCTCGACGGTCTCGAGGCCCTCGGCGATCACCAGCGCACCCCAGCGGTCGGCGAGGTCCTTGAGCGTCAGCACGACCTCCTGCGACGTGACCCGGACGACACCACCCTGGACGAGAGACAGGTCGATCTTGACGATGTCGAATCGGAGCTGGGACAGGAGTCGCAGGCCGGCGTTGCCGGCACCGACGTCATCGGCCGCGATCCGCATCCCGGCCGCACGGCAGGCCTCGACGGCGCGGATCAGGCGCTCCATGTCCTCGACCGCCTCACGCTCCGTGAGCTCGAGGACGACCCGCCCGGGGTCGATGGCCTGGCGATGGAGCAGCTGCACGAGCGCGTGGACGCTGAACTGGTCCGACTCGAGCGAGCGTGGCGACACGTTCAGGGTCAGGCTGCCGGGGAGGGACAGCCGGGCGAACGCGGCGATCGATGTCGTCAGGCAGGCCAGGTCGAGCTCGACGGTCCGACCGAAGGCCTCGGCCGCGGTGAACAGATCGGTGGCGTCGGTGAAGCCGGACCCGGGCATCGGGCGGCTGAGCGCCTCGAACCCGCGCGGCCTGCCCGACCGCAGATCGAAGATCGGCTGGAAGACGGTCGTGAGCGCACCTGTCGCAGCGACGCGCGCGACCAACGCCGCCCGACCGGAATCGGATCGCTCCATCCCCGGCGAGCCGTGGCGCTCAGGCTCGAAGATCGAGACGCACGTCCGGCCGTGCTTCTTGCCGTACGCGAGCGCCGCATCGGCCTCGCGATACAGCGTGGCCCGATCCGGTGCCGTGCCCGGGACCGCGGCGATGCCCACGGTGAACGACCATGGCTGGGCGGTGGCCGTCCCGGGCCGGCGCCCGTCGTCGACCCCACGCTCGAGGACGGTGGCGAGGACCCGGCGCATCGCCAGGTAGGCGCCGTCGGCGTCCACGCCTGGCATCAGGACCGCGAACTCGTCGCCGCCGATCCGGAACACCTGGTCACCGCGGCGCAGGCCGGCGGAGAGCAGTCCGCCGATGCCGACGAGCACCCGGTCCCCGCCGGCGTGGCCGTCGGCTTCGTTGACCTTGCCGAAATCGTCGAGGTCGAGCAGCGCCAGCGCCAACCGGCTGTTGTGACGGGTCGCGCCGACCCACTGGCGCTCCAGCTCCTCCTGGAACGCCCGGTGGTTGCCGAGGCCGGTCAGGGCATCCCGGAGCGACTCCGCGCGCGCCCGCGTGTACGCGTCCTCGAGGACGACCCGCGCGCGGTCGAGCCGCTCGGCCGGTTCGAGGATCCGTTTCGCCATCCACACCGTGAGCCAGCCGAGAGCGATCGTGATCGCCGCGATCCCGGCCATCGGCAGGAGGATGGATTCACCGTCGCCGATGGTGAGGGCGTAGATGACCGGCGCAGCCAGTGCGACCGGGATGGTGAACATCGTGACCAGCGCCAGGAACAGGCGCAAGCGGACGACACGCAGGTCGGTCGACCCGTCGAAGATCGTCTCCTCGGGATCGCGGGTGCCGTGGGTCGGCTGGCTGGTCTGGATCGTCGGGCCCTCCGATCGGGAGCTCCGGCCGGACGGGGACGCGTTCCGGGTCGCGTCGTTATACGCCCTTGGGGACGTGGCGCGTACGGGCACCGTCGTACCGCTCGCCATAGGACCTCCGGTCCCTCTGCTACCCTCTCTCGACCGCACGACCCAGCTCACCGGAGACCCGCGCCCCGCAATGACCGCCCCTCGCACGATCATCGACAAGATCTGGGCCGACCACGTCGTGTCCCAGGATCCCGGCGCCCCGGCCGTGCTCGCAGTGGACCTCCACCTCATCCACGAGGTGACGTCGCCGCAGGCGTTCACCGGCCTGCGCGACCGTGGCCTGAGGGTCCGCCGGCCCGGCCAGACCGTGGCGACCGCCGACCACTCCATCCCGACGACGCCACGCGACCTGCCGATGCTCGACCTGCAGGCGGCCGCGCAGATCGGCCAGCTCGAGCGCAACTGCGCGGAGTTCGGGATCCCGCTCCACGGCATCGGCTCGCCGTCACAGGGCATCGTCCACGTCATCGGGCCGCAGCTCGGGTTGACCCAGCCGGGCATGACCATCGTGTGCGGCGACTCGCACACCTCGACCCATGGGGCGTTCGGCGCGCTGGCGTTCGGGATCGGGACGAGCGAGGTCGAGATGGTGCTCGCCACCCAGGCGGTGCTCCAACGCCAGCCGAAGAGCTACGAAGTCCGAGTCGACGGCCGGCTCGCGCCGGGCGTCTCGGCCAAGGACATCATCCTCGCCCTGATCGCCCGGATCGGGGTCGGCGGCGGGAACGGCCACGTGTTCGAGTACCGCGGCGATGCGATCCGCGCGCTGACGATGGAACAGCGCATGACGATCTGCAACATGAGCATCGAGGGCGGCGCGCGCGCCGGCCTGATCGCTCCCGATGACACGACCTACGAGTACGTCCATGGCCGGCCGCATGCCCCGCAGGGCGCGGAGTGGGATACGGCCGTCGAGCGCTGGCGCGGCCTGCCGACCGACGAGGGAGCGACCTTCGACCGGTCGATCACGATCGACGCCGACGGCCTCGAGCCGATGATCACGTACGGCACGAACCCCGGGATGGGTATCCCGATCACGTCCCGGGTCCCCTCCCCGTCCGACGAGACGGATCCTGCGCAGCGTCGCGCGCTCGAGCACGCGCTCGCCTACATGGACCTCCGACCCGGGCAACCGATCATCGGCCAGAAGGTCGATGTCGTGTTCGTCGGGTCGTGCACGAACGGGCGCATCAGCGACCTGCGGCTGGCGGCCGCGGCCCTGAAGGACCGGCGCGTCGCCGACGGTGTCCGCCTCATGGTCACGCCCGGCAGCGACGAGGTGAAGCGCGAGGCAGAGCGTGAGGGCCTGGCCGATGTCTTCAAGGCAGCAGGCGCCGACTGGCGCGAGTCCGGCTGCTCGATGTGCATCGCGATGAATGGCGACCAGCTCACACCCGGGCAGTACGCCGTCAGTACGTCCAACCGCAACTTCGAGGGCCGCCAGGGCAAGGGCGGCCGGACATTCCTGGCCTCGCCGCTAACCGCTGCCGCGACCGCGATCACCGGCGTCGTCACCGATCCGCGGACGTTGCCGGGGATCGACTCGCTCGCCGCCGTCGGGGGCCGCTGAGAGTGGCGGAGCCGTTCCGGATGTTCACGAGCAAGGTCGTCCCGATCGATGCCGAGAACGTCGACACCGACCAGATCGTGCCGGCGCGCTATCTCAAGGTGACCGACAAGATGGGTCTCGCCGATGCGCTCTTCCGCGACTGGCGGTTCGAGGAGGACGGCTCGCTCAAGTCGCCGCCCTTCGTCCTCGACACGCCGGGCATGGCCGGCCGCCAGATCCTGCTGGTCGGCGACAACTTCGGATCGGGCTCGTCCCGCGAGCACGCGCCCTGGGCGCTGACCGCGTGGGGCGTGCGCGCAATCCTGTCGACCGGCTTCGCCGACATCTTCCGCAGCAACAGCCTCAAGAACGGCCTGCTGCCGATCGTCGTGGATCCCGAGGTCCATCGCCGGTTGCGCGAGATCGTCGAGCGCGACCCGAACGCCGAGCTGACGGTCGACCTCGCCGAGGAGGGCGTGCTGCTCCCCGACGGTTCGACGATCGACTTCGAGGTCGACCCGTTCGCCAAGCGGATGCTGCTGGCCGGCACCGACGAGCTCGGCTATCTCCTCTCGAAGGCGCCGGACATCGACGCCTGGGAGTCGTCCCACCCGCCCCGCATCGAGACGCGCGTCGCAAGCTGACGCCCATCCGCCCGACGCCGGGGTCAGCCGGCGCCGGCCTCGACCAGCGCGGCTTGACGGGACTCAGCATCGTCCAGCGGGCATGGCATGGACGAGTGACGATGGTCCCACCCGCCACGGCGTCTCGGGAACCCGGCGGCGCCCTCTGCCGTCTCCGCGACCATGAACGTCATCCGATCCACCGGTCGTCTCGGCGCCGGTCTCCTTGTCATCGGGCTGCTCGCCGCGTGTGCGGGCGGCGCCGCCGCTCCGTCGGCGGCACCCAGCCAGCCGCCGTCCGACACGCCCGTCACGGCACCGCCCAGCGACGGCACCGGCGTGAACCCCAACCCCGATCCGGGTGTCGGCGCGAAGCCGATCGTCCCGAAGCCGGGACAGGCCATCAACGTCCATCCCGTCGTCGCCGATAGCCTCACGGCCCGCGTCGATGGCAACAAGATCATCGTCACGGTGATGTGGACGAGCGGGGTCGAGCCGTGCACGATCCTCGACTCGATCGTCGCCACCAAGGGCGAGGGCACGTACGCGGTCACCCTGAACGAGGGCAGCAGCCCGCAGGAGATCGCGTGCATCGCGATCGCCGAGCAGCACGTGACCGAGTTCGAGATCCCCGATGTCGCGGCCGGCACGTGGACGATCACCAATTCCGGCGGCGTCGCCGCCCCGGTCCAGGTGACCGTCGGCTGAACGTCCGGCCTCGCGCCGGTCCTCACCACCCAGGAATGCCCCGGACCCGACAGGGCCGGGGCACTCTCATGACCCCTGTGCGACGATCGGGTTGTGAACCCGCTCGACCTCGTGGCCATCCTCCTGGTCGTCCTCGCCGTCGTCCTCGGGTTCAGCTCCGGAGCGCTGCCACAGGTCGGTGGGTTGCTCGGCGCCGTCGGCGGAGGCGCCCTCCTCGTCCTGGCGTTGCCCATCCTTGTCGGGCCACTCGACAACGTCCCTGTCAACGTGCGCCCCTACGTCGTCCTGGCCGGCCTCCTCATGGCGGTCGGGATCGGCGAATCGATCGGCTCGGCGATCGGCCGGACGGCCGCGCGCTCCCTGGGGAGCGGGTTCCTCGGTGCTGCCGACCGGCTCGCCGGCAGCATCACGGGGGCTGCCCAGGCACTCCTGGTCGTCTGGCTCGGCGGTGGCCTGCTGGCGATCGGCCCGGTCCCACGGCTGACCGAAGCGGCCCAGACATCGACCGCGATCCGCACGCTCAACGCCGTCCTGCCGCCACCCACCGAGATCGCCGGCGAGCTCGGCAACCTGCTCGACGATTCAGGCCTGCCCGATGTCTTCGTCGGCTTCGAGCCGCTGCCGCGCCCGCCGGTCGATCGACCGAACGACGCGACGGCGCGTCAGATCGCCGACCAGGCCAGCGGCAGCACGGTCCGGATCCTGGCGGGTGTCTGCGGCGCGCGGGCCTCGGGCAGCGGGGTCGTCGTGTCCGCTGGATACGTCGTCACCAACGCGCACGTGGTCGCCGGGGCACGGGATGGCGCTGTGTCGGTCTCGACCGTGTCCGGCGACAGCATCGACGCACGCGTCGTTCTGTTCGACCCGGCGCTCGACGTCGCCTTGCTGCTCGTGCCGGACCTCCAGGCCCGGCCGCTCCGGTTCGCCATCAGCGATCCGCGGCGCGGGATTGATGGGGCGGCCCTCGGCTACCCAGGCGGTGGCTCGCTCACGATCGTGCCCGCAGCGGTGACCGGCGCGTATCGCGCGACCGGCCGCGATATCTACGGCGAGGCCAGGGTGGATCGCGCCATCCTCGAACTGCGGGCCAAGATCGAGCGCGGCGACAGCGGCGGCCCGTTCGTGCTGCGCGACGGGACCATCGGCGGACTGGTGTTCGCGGAAGCGCGGACCGACCCCGAGGTCGGCTATGCGCTGAGCCCGACCTCGGTGGCAGTCAGGATCGCCCCCGGCCTGGGCCGCACCGGCGCTGTCGACACCGGTCGCTGCCTGCGCTGAATCAGTGCGGCCGCTCCGGCGTGAGCGAGGCGATCCACGAGGCAACGGCCCGCAGGATCTTTCCCTGGATGGTCGGGTGATTCCCCAGAAGACTCGCGAACTCGCGGTGAGCGACGACAAGGAGACGCGCTGGTGTCGAAGCGGTCGCCGTCGCAGTCCTCGGGATCCGGCCGAGCAATGCGAGCTCGCCAAAGAAGTCGCCGGGGCCCAGGTCACGCAGATGGCGCCCATCGCGGCTGATGTTGACGGTGCCTTCGAGGATGATGAAAAACTCCTCGGCCGATGCCCCTTCCTTGGCGAGCACCTTCCCTGCGCGGACGTCCACCTCGTCCGCCAAGCGACCCACCTCGCCTAGCTCCTTGGCGCCGAGCCCGGCGAAGAGCGGCACCTTCGAGAGCACCGTCAGCTTCTCGTTCATCGTCCTGGGATCCCTCCGTGTCGGCCCATCGATGTCCGTCCCGGAGGATACGCGCTCCATGCCGCGGTCGAAAGTGCCCTTTGCGACGGTTCCCCGCTGGCTATGCTTCCCGGATGCCGCATCGGCTGGCGGGCCGCCTCGAGCCGGCAGTCGGCGCCCTGCGGACCGCGCTCACGGATACCGCCCTCCGCAGGCTCATCGTCGCCTGGTTCGCCGTGGTCGCTGGCAAGTGGGCCCTGCTCGTCGCGACGCTCGTCATCGCCTATGAGCAGGGTGGCCCGGTCGCCGTCGGCATCCTGGGTGTCGTCCGCTATCTGACGCCGGCCGTCGTTGCGCCGTTCGCCGGCGTGCCCGCCGCGCGCTGGTCGGCGCTCCCGGTCCTGCGAGCGACGAATATCGCCCGGACGATCGCTGCCGGGGGCGTAGCGGTGGTGGTCGCGATGGACGCGCCGTTCATCGCGCTCGCGCTGGTCGTTGGAGTCGAAGCCGGCCTGGGCGCATTCACGCGGCCACTCCACATGGGGCTTCTGCCGGCCTGTTCTCGCACGCCCGAGCAGCTCATCGCATCGAACGTGACGTCCAGCGCGGCGGAGGGTCTCGGGACCTTTGTCGGGCCTGCGGTCGCGAGCGTGCTGTTGATCTGGACGGGCCCCATCGGCGCGATCGTCGCGGTCGCCGTGATTTACGCGGTGGGAGTCCTGGTGCTCGTGCGCGCTCGCATCGCGGTGGTCGGCCAGCGAGGCGGGCAAGGCCATCCGGCCGTGGGGGTCGACGAGATCCTCGGCGGTGCGCGGGCTGTGTTCCGCCTGCCGGGTCCGCGGTTCGTGGTGATCGGCTTCGCACTCCAGACGTTCGTCCGGGGCGTCCTAACGGTGCTGACGGTCGTCGCCGCGATCGAGCTCCTCGGGATGGGCGATCCGGGCGTCGGCACGCTCAATGCCGCGATGGGCCTGGGCGGCCTGATCGGTGCCGGCGCGTCGATCGCGCTCGCCGGTCGTGCGCGTCTCGGACCGGCGTTCGTCGTCGCCCTCGCGGGCTGGGGCGCTCCGATCGCGTTCATCGGACTGCTTGTGCACCCGACCGCGGCGATCGTAGCTCTGTTCGCAGTCGGCATCAGCAACGCGTTCCTCGATGTCGCAGGCTTTACGATCGTGCAGCGGACGACGCCGAACGCATCTCGTGTCGCGGTGCTCGGGTTGATCGACGGCGTCGCGAACCTCGGACCGGCAATCGGCGGAGTCGTCGCTCCGCTGCTCATCTCGAGTGCCGGCGTGCAGGGTACGCTCGTGCTCACCGGTGCGCTGCTACCGCTGGCTGCCGTCGCACTCGGCCTCACGACCCGCCACCTCGACGAAGGCGGCCCGGCGGCAGCCAGGCGCGTCGAGCTGCTGCGCGGACAGCCGCTGTTCGCGCCGCTATCGCTGGCCACCGTGGAGCACCTCGCCGCGTCGTTGGTGCCGGTTCGTTTCGACACGGGGGCATGGCTCATCCGGGAGGGCGACGTCGGCGAGGACTACCTGCTCATCGACGACGGCGCGGTCGACATCAGCCAGGGCGACCGCCTGCTCGGGACTGGCGGCGCGGGTACGGGCGTCGGTGAGATCGCGCTGATCAACGACGTCCCGCGAACGGCCTCGGTCCGCGCCACCGCGCCGGTGACGGCCTTCCGCATGGATCGCGGCGCGTTCCTCGAAGCCGTCACCGGTCACGCCCAGAGCGACGCGGCCGCCCGGTCGCTTGCCGCCGAACGGCTCGCCGCCGACCGCGTGCGCGGCGCCTGAGGTCGTCGTCCTACACTGCACCGCATGCCCGAGCAGCGCATCCCCGACTCGTCAGCCCCGGCCACGTCGCACCCCTACGACCGGCCGACGGACCCCGCCAAGCGGCATTCGTCCGCGCTCACCGACGGACCCGACCGGGCGGGTGCCCGGGCCATGCTCAAGGCGATCGGTTTCACCGACGACGACCTCGCCAAGCCGCTGGTCGGTGTCGCGACGACGTGGATCGAGACGATGCCGTGCAACTACAACCAGCGCCGGCTGGCCGAGTCGGTGAAGGACGGCATCCGTTCGGCCGGTGGCACGCCGATGGAGTTCAACACGGTCTCCGTGAGCGATGGTGTGTCCATGGGCACCGAGGGCATGAAGGCCTCGCTCATCAGCCGCGAGGTCATCGCGGACTCGATCGAGCTCGTCGTGCGCGGTCATCTGCTCGACGGCGTCGTCTGCCTGGTCGGCTGCGACAAGACGATCCCGGGAGCAGCCATGGCCCTCGGCCGCCTCGATGTCCCGGGCGCCATCCTCTACAACGGCACGATCTACCCGGGGGTCTACCGGGGGCAGCGGAGCGCAACGGTCGTCACGGTCTATGAGGCGATCGGCGCGTACCGGGCCGGGAAGATCAGCCTGGATGAGCTGTACGAGATCGAGAACGTGTCGTGCCCCGGACCGGGCGCGTGCGGTGGCCAGTACACCGCCAACACGATGTCGACGGTCATGGAATTCATGGGCCTCTCGCCGGCGGGCCTGAACGGCATCCCGGCCGAGGACCCGGCCAAGGACGAGGCGGCGCGCCAGACGGGCGAGCTCGTGATGGACCTCGTCCGCCGCGACGTCCGGCCATCGACGTTCGTCACCCGCGAATCGCTCGAGAACGGCATCGCCAGCGTCGCGGCGACCGGTGGCTCGACCAACGGCGTCCTGCACCTCCTCGCGATCGCGCACGAGTTCGGGGTGGACCTCGACATCGACGACTTCGGGGCGATCGCCGACCGGACCCCGATCGTGGCGGACATGCACCCGGGCGGCCGTTACCTGGCCGCGGACATGTATGACGCGGGCGGCATCGGGCTGGTCATGCGCGAGCTGCTCAAGCGCCCTGGCCTGTTGCACGGCGACGCCCCCACCGTCGACGGCCGGACCATCGCGCAGGTCGCCGCGGAAGCGACGGAGACCGACGGCCAGAAGGTGGTCCTTCCGATCGAGACCCCGCTCAAGCCGACCGGCGGGCTGGCGATCCTGCGCGGGACGCTGGCGCCCGACGGCTGCGTCGTGAAGCTGGCGGGACACGAGCGCCGGCTCCACCGCGGACCGGCTCGGGTGTTCGATTCGGAGGCAGCCTGCTTCGAGGCGGTCAAGGAGCGCCGCATCGTGCCGGGCGACGTCGTGGTGATCCGCTATGAGGGGCCGATCGGCGGACCCGGCATGCAGGAGATGCTGAGCGTCACGGCAGCGCTCGTCGGCGAGGGCCTGGGCGACGAGGTCGCGCTGATCACCGACGGCCGCTTCTCGGGCGGGACGCACGGGCTGATGATCGGCCACATCGCACCGGAGGCGGCCCTCGGCGGACCGATCGCGGTCGTCGAGGAGGGCGACGAGATCGTCATCGACGTCGATCGGAAGGCGCTCGACCTCGATGTCCCGATCGACGAGGTCAGTCGACGGCTGGCCGCCTGGACGCCCCGGCCGCCGAACTACCTCGGCGGCGTGCTGGCCAAGTACGCGGCGCTCGTCGGGTCCGCCTCGTCCGGTGCCGTCACGACCGGCGACCGGATGACCGCCAACCTCGCGGGGCCGCGCATCGCTTCATGAGCAGGCGGATCCCGATCGGCATCAAGACATCGCCGCAGGCGGTCGACTGGGCCACCCTCGACGCGACGTGGGAACGGATCGGCACGTACGACGTGCTCGAGTCGGTCTGGGTGAACGACCACCTGGTCGACGTCGCGGGAGACCGCCACGGCGCGAGCCTCGAAACGATGACGGCGATGGCGGCGCTCGCCCATCACGTCCCCGGGCGCTGGCTCGGCACGGCCGTCCTGGCTGCCACCTTCCGGCATCCCGTCGTCCTCGCCAAGGCCGCCACGGTCATGGACCATGCGACGGGCGGCCGCTACATCGTCGGTTTGGGGGCCGGCTGGCACGAGGGTGAGCACCTCCCGTTCGGCATTTCGATGCCGCCGATGCCCGAACGGTTCGACCGGTTCGAGTCGGCCGTGCACGTCCTCCGCGCACTCTGGTCCGACGCGGCCCGGACTCCGCCCGGCGTGACGCGCCCGGACCGGTTCTACCCGCTGACCGAGGCGACCAACGAGCCGCCGACCCTGACGCCGGGCGGGCCGAAGCTGTGGCTCGGGGGCCAGCGACGTCGCGGGATCGCGCTGGCCGCCGCTGTTGCCGACGGGTGGGTCCAGCCGTCGGTGGCGGTCGGTGAGGGACGGCCGACGAGCCTCGCGGACTTCAGCGACAAGCGTGCCGCGCTGGTCCGCGCGCTCGGGGACGTCGGTCGCGACCCGGATACCTTCGAGTTCGGCGCCCAGGTCCCGACGGGTACGACCGACGACGACCGGGGTCACGCGCTGGAGCAGGCGCACGACGCGGTTCGGCGGGGAGCGACCCACGTGATCCTGGGTCTGCGGCCGAGTCTCGGCCCGGCCGGCGTCGACGCCGTCGCCCGCCAGGTCGCCGAGCCGCTGCGGCAGGCGCTCGGCTGAGGGCGATCGATGCGCGGTCCGATCCGCGCGGAGCGGGCATCATGAGCAGGTGACCGAGACACCCTCGCCGCCGACGTCGGATCTGCCGCCGGACCCGCTCGCCTATGACTCGCCGCGGGCCGCGCGTGCCCGCGAAAAGGGTCTCCAGGCACCGTACATCGCGGGCGGGCTGGACCCGGATCCGGCGGCGGGCCGGGCCGAGGAACGGCGGCTGGGCCGGCTGCTGGTCCTGATGATCGTGGTGATCGTGTCATCGGGCTTCGTGATCGGGACGCTGGTCGCCCTCATCGGCCCGCTGGGTGGCCGGTGACGGCCGGCGCAACGAGCATCCCGTCCGCGGCGATCGCGGCTGCCGATTGGGAGTCGGCACACGATGCGGTGGTCGCCACCCTGCGCGACCTGATCCGGATCCCGTCGGTCAACCCGCCGGACCCTGTGGCACCCGACGAGGAGACCCGCGCCGCTCGCTACCTCGAGGGTCGCCTGCTGGCGCTCGGCCTCGAGCCCGAGGTCGTCGAGCCTGCGCCGGGTCGCGGCTCCGTCCACGCTCGCCTGCGGGGCGACGGCACCGGTGGCGATCCGTTCCTCCTGCTGTCGCATCTCGACGTGGTCCCGGCACCACCCGATCGCTGGTCGCACGACCCGTTCGCCGCCGATGTCGCCGACGGCTACGTCTACGGTCGCGGCGCCGTCGACATGAAGGGCATGGTCGCCCTCGAGCTCGGCGTCATCGAGCGGCTCGTCGGCGAGGCCCGGGCCTCCGGCCGCGACCCAGCCCGGGATCCGATCCCCGGCCTGCGGCGGGACGTGCTGTTCACCTGCGCCGCAGACGAGGAGGCGGGCTCCACTGACGGTGCCCGGTGGTTCGCTGCGCACCGCCCGGAGTGGCTGCGGGCGGCAGGGGCGGTGAACGAGTGCGGTGGCGTGTCGGTGACGGTCGCCGGCCGGCGGCTGTATCCGATCCAGGTCGCCGAGAAGGGCTTCGTCCCATACCGGATCCACGTCACGGGCAACTGGGGCCACGGCTCGATGCCGCGCAGCGACAACGCGGCAGTCCTTGCGGCCGGCATCATCGAACGGCTGGCCGTACCCGGCACGATGCGGATGACCCCGGTGATGGTCCGCTTCCTCGAGGCTGCCGCCGAGGCACTCCCCGGCGAGGCGGCCGCGACACTGCGCGCGATCGCGCGCGGCGAGCTCGACGCCGACGCGACGGACCGCGCGATCGATGGGTTGTGCGACCCGATGTACGCGCGCGCCTTGCGCGCCCTGATCCGCGACACGCTCAGCCCGGACGTCGTCCACGCAGGCGTCAAGTACAACGTGATCCCCGGCGATGCCGTGATCGAGGTCGACTGCCGCATCCTGCCCGGCACCACGGAAGCCGATATCCGCGCGGAGGTCGAGGGTCGGATCGGCCCGGACCTGCTCGCCTCCTGCCGCATCGAGCGGCTGGCCTGGGGCGAGCCCGTCGAGGCGCCGGCCGAGGGCCAGCTGTGGGACACGCTCGTCGCCACGTTGCGCGACCACGATCCGGACGGGATCCCCCTCCCGGTCATGGCGCCGTTCGCAACAGATGCCAAGGCGACCGCGATGGTCGGCACGCCGACCTACGGCTTCTCGCCGTTCCGCCTCGAGCCTGACGAGCGCTTCCTCGAGCGCTTCCACGGCGTCGACGAACGGATCTCCCTCGATGCGCTCCGGTTCGGGTTGCCGGTCCTGTACGACGTCGTGCGCCGCTTCTGCGGCTGAGGCTCGGGCTCAGCCGTTCGGCCGCTGGTCCTCCGGCACCATGATGCGGACCCGTTCGTCGCACGAGGGGCAGACATAGACGTGACCCCGCCGCCACTCCTGCTCCGGATCGAGCTCCGCGGCATCGTGTGGGTCGTGCTCGGGATCGGGATCCTGCTGGGGCACCAGCGTGCCCCACGATCCGTCGGAATGCTGGTGCTGGACGAAGAACTGCGGGTTGGTCAGCGGGCCGTATTGGAACATCCGGCAAGACCTCCTGACCCCGTAGCCTACAGTCCCGCGGGTCCGCTCACGTCCCCGGTTCTCGGCGCGCCCTGATCAGCCGTCCACGGCGGCTGATCGCATGCGTCGCGAGCGCGGCCACGCCCATCGCCACGATCGAGCGCTCGGCGCTGGGCAGCGGGCGGACCGCCGACAGGAACTGCTCTGCCCGGGCCCGATCGACGACGCGCAGGATGGCGTGCCCGCGCGGCGTCAGGCGCAGGATCTTCTGGCGGCGATCCTCCTCCTCCGCCTGCCGTTCGACGAGCCGCCGCTTGACCAGGCCGTCGATCAGCCGGCTCGTCGCCGAAGGCGACCGATTGATGGACTCCGCCAGCTCCCCGATCGTCAGCGTGCTTCCGTCGGCGAGCACGTACAGCGCCGCGAGCTGCGTGAACCCAAGCCGCAGCTCGCCGAGCTGGCTGGCAAACCCGATCACCAGCTCGCGCCACAGTGCCCGGCCCATCGCCACGCGCTCGCTGATCTGACGGACGTTGGGGACGCGGGTGCCGGCAGCGAGGACCGGTGCGGACAGGTCGGCCTCGAAGCGCTGGGCGATCGCGCGGCGGGGCGCCGGACGGGTTGGCATGCATGCAAGCATGCACGTGAATCCGCGTGCCCGGCAAGCCTCGCCCGTACGCTTCCGCCGATGTCCCCGTTCGCCTTCGTCTTCCCCGGCCAGGGCTCGCAATCCGTGGGCATGGGCCGGGACCTCGCCATGTCATCGCCCGCCGCCGCGGCGGTGTGGTCCGGCGCGGACGACGCGCTCGGCGAGGGGCTGAGCCGGCTTGCCTGGGACGGCCCCGCGGACCAGCTCGACCGGACAGAGAACGCGCAGCCCGCCCTCCTCGCGGCATCCATCGCGATCCTCGAGGCGATGCGCGATCGCTGGGCTGCCGCCGGTCTCGAGCCACCGACGCCGAGCTTCGCCGCGGGTCATTCGATGGGTCAGTACTCCGCGCTCGTGGCGAGCGGCGTGCTGTCGCTCGCCGACGGCGTCCGGCTCGTGCGGCGGCGTGGGGAGCTCATGCAGGCGTCGGGCCAGGGTCGCGACGGCGCGATGGCCGCGATCATCGGCCTCGACGACGCACGGATCCCCGAGCTGGTCGCGGCGGCCGGGGGCCATGGCACGTTCGTCGTCGCGAACCGGAACGCACCCGGCCAGGTCGTCGTCTCGGGCGAGCGCGCCGCGATCGAGGCCGGCGCGGAGATCGCGCGTGAGCTCGGCGCCAAGCGTTCGATCGTCCTGCCGGTCAGTGTTGCCGCCCACTCGCCGCTCATGGTCGAGGCGGCGAACGGCATGCGCTCCACCCTCGAGACCGTCGAGTTCCACGATCCGACCACGACTCTCCTCGCCAACGCGGACGGCCGACCGATCGCGTCGGCTGAGGCCGCGCGAGCGGAGCTCGTCGACCACCTCACGGCCGGGGTCGACTGGGTGGGCGCGGTAGAGCAGATGACCGCAGCCGGAGTCACGACCTTCGTCGAGGTCGGTCCGGGCAAGGTCCTGACCGGCCTGATCAGACGGATCGCACCGGATGCCGAGACCGTCCCCGCGGACGACCCGGCCACACACGACCGACTCCTCGATCTCGCCGCCGTCGCGGCCTGATCGCCCAGCCCTGGAGGGATAGCCCAACATGCGTCGACCCGACTACGACCGCCGCGTCGTCGTCACCGGACTCGGGGTGGTCAGCCCCGTCGGAAACGACAAGGACACGGCCTGGTCGAACCTCGTCAACGGTGTCTCCGGCCTCGGACCGATCACCCATTTCGACCCGTCGCCCTACGAGGCGAAGGTGGCCGGCGAGGTCCAGGATTTCGACGCCAAGGAGTGGATGGATCCGAAGGCGGCACGGCGCAGCGAGTCGAGCCTGCATTTCGGCGTCGCGGCGGCCAAGCAGGCCCTGGCCGATTCCGGTTTCGAGCTGACCGACGAGAACCGCACCGAGGTCGGGGTCGTGTTCGGCTCGGGCGCGGGTGGCCAGCAGTTGATGATCGACAACTACGCCACGCTCCACGAACGCGGCCCGCGGACGGTCGCGCCGACGTTCATCGCGAACGCCCTCGTCGACAGCTGTTCGGGGATGATCGCGATCGAGACCGGCGCCATCGGCCACAACGTCTGCATGGTCTCCGCCTGCGCGACCGGCACGCACAACGTCGGCGAGGCGGCCGAAACGATCCGTCGCGGCGACTGCATCGCCGTGATCAGCGGCTCGACCGAGGCCCCGCTGCTCGAGGTCGCTCACGCCGGCTTCTCGAACATGCGTGGCATGGGCCTGCCCCGACCGGGCGAGGAGCCGCAGACCGTGTCGCGGCCGTTTGACGCCACGCGCGACGGGTTCGTGCTCGGTGAGGGGGCCGGCTCGCTGTTCCTCGAGGACCTCGAGATCGCCAAGGAGCGCGGCGCGACGATCTACGCCGAGGTCGTCGGCTACGGCTCGGCGGCCGACGGATGGGACATGGTCCAGCCGATCGACGCCGGCGTCGGGTCGGCGCGGGCGATGCAGATGGCGCTCGACCGTCGAGGCGTGCCCGCCGACGAGGTCGACCTGATCAACCCCCACGGCACCTCGACCCCGCTGGGCGACAAGCGCGAGGCCGAGGCGATCTGGACGACGTTCGGCTCGCGCTCCGCGCGCGATGCGAAGTCGATCGCCATCAGCGCGACCAAGTCGATGACCGGCCACATGATGGGCGCGGCAGGAGCGTTCGAGGCGTTCGCGACGGTCATGGCGATCGCCGAGCAGTGTGCGCCCGGAACGCTCAACTACCGCGATTACGATCCGGAGTGCGACCTGTGGGTCCCGGCCGAGACCGTCCCGATGCCGATCCGCTACGCGCTCTCGAACAACATCGGGCTCGGCGGGCACAACGGTGCGGTCATCTTCAAGAGGTACGACGGGGACTGACCGGCCACCGGTCGCCGCGCCCTACAATCCGAGCCGATGCCAGAACGAGATCCCGCGCGTCGTGCGGTCGTGACCGGTCTCGGTGCGGTCATGCCCATCGGGAACGACTTCCCGACCTACTGGGCGAACCTCCAGGCAGGCGTCACCGGGACGCGCACGATCCAGAGCTTCGACGCCTCGCAGCACGAGGTGCGGATCGCGGCCGAGGTCCTCGACTTCGACCCGACGAAGGTCATGGATCCCAAGATGGCCCGCCGCATGAGCCGCTTCATCCACCTCGCGATGGGCGCCGGCAAGGAGGCCGTGGCGGACTCCGGCATCGACTTCGCCGCGATGACCCAGGATCAGCGTGACCGTGTCGGCGTCGTGGTCAACACGGGCGGCGGCGGGATCGAACAGATCATCGACGGGACCCACGTCCACGACCAGAAGGGTCCCCGGTTCGTCTCGCCCTTCGCCGTGCCCGCGCTGTCCGGCTCGATGGCCGCGGCGTTGCTGTCGATGGAGTGGGGCCTGACCGGGCCCGTCATCACCCAGGTCGCCGCGTGTGCGACGTCGGTCATCGCCTTCCACGATGCGCTCCGCCTCATCCGCGAGGGCGAGTGCGACGTGGTCGTGACCGGCGGCACGGAGGCGCCGATCTGGCCGATGGGTGTCGCCGCCCTCTCCAACATGACGGCCCTCTCGAAGCGCAACGACACGCCGGAGACGGCATCGCGGCCGTTCGACCTGACGCGGGATGGGTTCGTGCTGGGCGAAGGGGCGGGCATCGTCATCGTCGAATCCCTTGCCCATGCGCGCGAGCGCGGGGCGACGCCGATCGCCGAGATCCTCGGCGGGGCCCTGACCGCCGACGCGTTCCACATCAGCGCGCCGGAACCAACGGGTCGCGGCCAGATGCGGTCCATGACGAATGCGCTGCGCAACAGCGGCATCGCGCCGGACGAGGTCGATTACATCGTCGCCCACGGCACGGCGACGCCACTCAACGACGTGACTGAGACGCGCGCGATCAAGGCGGCGTACGGGGACCACGCCTACAAGGTCGCCATCAGCTCCCCGAAGTCGATGATCGGCCACCTGGTCGGCGCCGCCGGGATCGCCAGCGCGCTGGCCGGCCTGGGCGCCATCCGGGACGGGGTGATCCCACCGACCGCCAACCTGCGAACACCCGATCCCGAGTGCGACCTGGACTACGTCCCGCTCACGGCGCGCCCGGCCAAGGTCGACACGGTCGCGGTGGACGGCTTCGGGTTCGGTGGCCAGAACGCTGTGTCGATCTTCCGCCGCGTCGTCGACTGAGGTCTCAGCGCAGCGCGCGACCCTCGAACGCTTCGATCGCTTCGATGAACGCAGAACCCAGAGGGGCGGAACGATCCGCCTCATAGTCGTAGCGGACCATCACCGAGTCGCTGGTCGCGACGAGGCGTGGTGTCCCGCCCGGCGGGCACGCGGTCAGCCTGTGCTCCAGCGTGAACGATGAGCGCCCGATATGTGTCGCCCGCGTCTCGACCGTGACGGTCTCGCTGTGGAACACGGGTGCCCGGTACGTGATGCGCGCCTCGGCGAGGATCAGGCTTTCGGCACCCTCGTGGCCGGCCGAGACCGGCTCGCCGGTCACGTCGGTCCAGTACCGGATGCGGGCCATCTCGCAGTAGGTCAGGTAGACGGCGTTGTTGACATGGCCCATCGCGTCGGTGTCGGCGAAGCGCACCTCGATCGCGACCGCGTGGGCGAAGTCGCCCGGGAGGTCGCGGGGATCCGCGGGCGTCTCGATGCGGGAGCGGGCGGCCATGTCGACGCTCAGTCTGGCGACTCGACGACCAGCGTGCCGGCCATCCCGGCCTCGGCGTGGCCCGGCACCGTGCACAGGATCCGGTACGTGCCGGGCTGGTCGATGGTGAACCGGATCGTGCGGGTCTGGCCTGGCCGTGCGCCGGCGTCGACGTTGGCCAGCCCTTCGACCTCCCAGTCGTGGAAGATCGGATCGTCGTTGCGGAAGGACAGGACGACCGTCCGCCTCGCCTCCACCCGCAGGTCGGCCGGGGTGAACGCGGTATCGCGAGCCGTGACCGCGAGACGGGTTGCGCCGGCCTCCACCCAGCGGTCGGTGGCCATGACGCCACCCGCGAGGCCGACCGCGGCGAGTGCCACGGCCGCGAGGAACCAGGCCTGGCGCAACCTCCCGATCGCGCCGGTCCGGCCGACGCGATGGGACGCCTGCGGTCGCGCGTCGTACGACCGGAGCCGGAGCGCGTTGGCGACGACCGTGACCGACGAGAGCGCCATCGCGCCTGCGGCGAGCGCCGGCGAGATCGCGATGCCGAAAGCCGGGATCAGCGCGCCCATCGCGACCGGGATCAGGACGATGTTGTAGGCGAACGCCCAAAACAGGTTCTGGCGGATCACCGTCATCGTCGCCCGCGATAGCCCGATCGCGGCAGGGACGCCGCGCGGATCGCCACCGATGAGCGTCACGCCTGCCGCCTCGATCGCGATGTCGGTCCCGGTCCCGATGGCGATCCCCAGGTCGGCCCGTGCCAGCGCGGGCGCGTCGTTGATCCCGTCCCCGACCATCGCGACCGTCCGGCCGCGCCCCTGGAGTCTCTCGACGATCCCCGCCTTGTCGGTCGGGCGCGCTTCGGCGACCACCCGATGCGCCGGGATGCCGACCTGGCCGGCCACCGCCGACGCGGTGGATCGCGCGTCCCCCGTCACCAGCCAGACCTCGATGCCGGCCGTGCTGAGCTCGCGGACGGCCGCGGCCGCTTCGACCTTCACCGGGTCAGCGATCGCGATCAGCCCGGCGAGCCGGCCGTCGATGGCGACCGCGACCAGGGTGCGCCCGGTCGTCGCGACGGTCTCGAGGGACGACGCGAGCGGCTCGAGGTCGATGCCGTCCGCGGCGAGCCACGAGGGTCGGCCGACTGCCACGGTCCGTCGGCCCGCCGCAGTCTCGACGACGCCACGGACGCCGCCGCCGATGGTCGCCTCGAACTCGGCGACTCGGTCGAACCCGAGCTCGCGCTCGTTGGCATACGCGACGATCGCCGTTCCGAGCGGATGCTCGCTCGCACGTTCGAGCGCACCGGCGAGGTCGACGACGGTGCGGGGCGCGGCTCCGGGCGCCACGACGACCTCGGTGACGCTCGGTCGACCGAGGGTGAGCGTGCCTGTCTTGTCGAACACGACCGCATCGACTCGATGGGCCGTCTCCAGGGCCTCGCCCCCACGGATCAGGATGCCCGCCTCGGCTCCACGGCCGGTCCCGACCATGACCGCGGCCGGTGTGGCCAGGCCCATCGCGCACGGACAGGCGATCACCACGACTCCGATGAAAGCGGTGAGAGCCAGGGTCGCCCGCGGCTCCGGACCGAAGACGAACCACACCGCGAATGTCCCGACGGCCACCAGCAGGACGATCGGGACGAACACCTCTGCGATCCGGTCCGCCAGATGCTGGATCGGGGGCTTGCTGCCCTGTGCGCGCCGGACCGCGTCGACGATGCGCGCGAGGGCCGTCTCGCGGCCGACGCGCGTCGCGCGCATCACGAAGGTGCCGGTCGTATTGAGGGTCGCCCCCGTGACCTCGACGCCTGCGATCACCTCGACGGGGAGTGGCTCGCCAGTGAGCATGCTGGCATCGACCGCCGATGCACCTTCGACGACAACGCCGTCGACCGGCACCCGCTCGCCCGGCCGCACACGAAGCAGATCGCCGACGACGACGCCCTCGAGCGGGACGTCCACCTCTCGGTCGCCCTCGACCCGGCGTGCGTTCGCCGGCTGCAGCCCGACCAGCCGGCGGATCGCGCCTGCCGTGCTGGCCTTCGCGCGTCCCTCGAGCCAGCGCCCGAGCAGGACGAGGCCGAGGATGATCGTCGAGGCATCGAAATACGTCTCGGGGTGCAATCCGGCCTCGTGGATCGCGTCCGGGAAGAGCGTCACGCCGACGCTGTACAGCCAGGCGGCCGTGGTCCCGACCGCGATGAGGGTGTCCATGTTGGCCGAGCCGTGGCGAGCCGCCCGCCACGTCGCACGATAGAAGCGCGCTCCCGCCCAGGCCTGGATCAGCGTGGCGGGCACGAGGGCCAGCCAGTTGATCGTCTCCATCGGGATGCGCGTCTGGGGGACGAACATCGCGACCATGATCGCGACGGCGACCGCGATCGAGACGATCGCCTGGCGCAGCAGCGTCCGCGACTCGTCGTCGCGACGGGCATCGGCCTCGGTCGCCTCGGCGGTCAGCGAGACGGGTAGATCGTCTCCCCTGCCTTCCGCGTCGGCGCGGACGTCGTAGCCGGCGGCCTCGACGGCGGCCACGAACCGCGCCCGGTCCGCCACGCTCGGGAGGTAGCGGATCGTCGCCTGCTCGGTGGCGAGATTGACGCTCGCTGTCTCGACCCCGTCGGTCGCGCGCAGGAATTGCTCGATCCGATTTCACGCACGAGGCGCAGGTCATGCCCTCGATCGGAAGCTGGATCTCGGCGGTCACCGGCTCAAGCATCATACTCCTAGGGAGTATATCAGCCGATCGATCCCGGTCCCTGGATGGGGCAGACTGGACCGATGCCCGACCACGCCGTGACCGCGACGCTCGAGGGGGATGGCGCGCCGTTCCGCGTCGCAGCGACCCAGGCCGGGATCGTTGCAGCGGCCTGGGAAGAGGACAAGGCGGCCTTCGCGAGCGAGGTGCGCACCCGCCTCCGCGCCCCCGTCGTCCCGCTCAGCGAGGCAGACCCCGACGATCCGGCCGCGGCGGTCCTGCGTGCCGCGATCCCGACCCTCGAACGGCTGCTTCGTGGCCTCGCGGCCGACGGCGTCGACGTCGCCGTCGACCTCGGCGACCGGCCCGCCTTCGACCAGCGCGTGCTCGCTGCGGTCCGTGGTGTCGGCTGGGGCCGGACGGCGAGCTACGGCGAGATCGCGCACCGGATCGGCGCCCCGCGCGCGGCCCGCGCCGTCGGCGGCGCCCTCGGGCGGAACCCGGTGTCCCTCTTGATCCCCTGCCATCGGATCATCGCCGGCGACGGAACGCTCGGCGGGTACGGCGGGACGGGCTGGGTGGATCGCGACCAGCAGCTGTCGCGCAAGGAGGCGCTGCTCCTGCGCGAAGGCGTCACGGTGCCCCGGCGCCACGGCTAGACTCCGGCCCACCGGCGCCGCGTCACTGCGTCGGGCCGGGGTCCACACGCGCGAGGGATCGGGTGCCGCCGCGGCGCCCCTGGAGGTCGCATGACGGCAGCGTCCGTACCCGCCCCATCGGTCTTCGCCGTCTTCCGCAAACGCGACTTCTCGCTGCTCTGGCTCGCCCAGCTGATCTCCACCGCAGGTTCCGCGCTCACTGACCTCGCCGCGGCGATCTTCGTGTTCCGGGTGACCAATTCGGCGCTGGCGGTCGGCCTGACGCTGATGGTCACCGCCATCCCGAGCCTGATCGTCGGCCTGCTCGCCGGGGTCTTCGTCGACCGCCACGATCGCAAGCGCATCCTGATCTGGACCTGCCTGATCCAGGCTGTCATCGTCGGATGTATCGCGCTCGTGTTGAACGTCGACTCGATCGCGATCGTCGGGCTCTACGCGCTGCTGCTACTGAACGCCGGTGTCAAGCAGTTCTTCGACCCGGCCCACGACAGCCTGATCCCGGAGATGGCGAGCGACGAGGAGCTGGCAGCGGCCAACTCGTTCCTGTCGATCGCCTCCTTCGGCTCGACGGCGATCGGCTTCGCCGGCGCCGGGCTCCTGGCCAGCGTCGACTTGCGGCTCGCGTTCATCATCGACGCCCTGTCGTTCGTGGTGTGTGCGGTCCTGATCTCACGGATGGGGCGCTACCCGATGCCGACGCCCGACGACGAGGCGAGCGTCAGCGTGATCGTGGCCAACCTCAAGTCCGGTCTCAGCACCCTGTTCGGCACCCAGGTGCTGCGCTCGCTGTTCCTCGTCGGCGCCCTGATGTTCTTCTCGTTCGGGCTGTGGAACGTCCTGCTGCTGCCGATGTCCCTGCGCGAGCTCCACGCGACGGAATTCGAGTACGGCCTGCAGGAGGGCCTGACGTCGGTCGGGTTCGTGCTGGGCTCGTTCTTCATGGCACGGTTCTCGAGCCGCCTGCCGGAGTCCATCTGGATCGTGGTGGGCCTCACCGGCATGGGCGTCTGCGGCCTCGCCTATGCCGGTGCAACGTCGATCCCGATCGCGATCCTCCTCGTGATGATCTCGGGGTTCTTCAACTCGCCGTCGTCGGTCGCCCGTTCCGTGCTGCTCCAGCGGAACACGCCGCGCGACATGCGCGGCAGGGTGTTCTCGGCGGTGTACGTCATGCGCGACGTGATCTTCCTGTTCGGCATGGCCGGCGCAGGCCTGGCCGACATCATCAACGTCCGCGTGTTGATCGCCTTCGCGTCGGTCCTGCTGTTCGGGGCGGCCTTGTACGCGTTGTTCGCACCCGGCCTGGGCATCAAGTCGCTGCGCGCCGCGCGGGCACGCCTCGAGGAGGCGGAGGAGCCGGCTCCCACGGAGATCCCATCGCGACCGGCGGCCCTGCCCGACTTCGGGCGACTGGTGACGCACCTCACGACGTTCGCCCGGCTCGAGCCCGCGCAGCGCGAAGCGTTCATCCACGATGGCGCGGTCCGCACGGTCCCGGCCGGGACACGGATCGTCGAGCACGGCGATGCGGCCTCGTCGGTCTACTTCATCCTCGAGGGCTCGGCGACGGCCGGCATCCCGGTCGACGGCGACTACCGTGGGCTCTCGACGATGGGCGAGGGCGACTTCTTCGGTGAGATCGCGGCACTCACCGGAAGTCCACGGACGGCCGATGTCGTGGCCGACACCGACACGACGCTCCTCGAGGTGCCGGCGGACGCTCTGCGCGAGGTCATGTACGTGCCCGAGATCCGGCGGCTGGTGTTCTCGACGCTCACGTCGCGCCTGACCCGCACCGAGGCCGCCGACCTGCCGCGCCTCGCCGGGCAGGATCAGGAAGCGCTGCGCGATCTGCGCACGCCGCGGCCGGCCGTGGAAGTGCTCCCCCGCTCGTCCACCGGCGAGTCGGGCGCGTGACGGTGTCTCGCAGGCGACAGCTGCCAGGTCGGCTGTGGCCTACGGGTCCGGCGACGCGGGGCGTATGGTTGGCGCAGCACATCAAACCGTCACATCAGGAAGGGATCGGTTCGATGAAGAAGTACACGCTTCCGAAAGAATCATTGGTCGAACCGGAGAAGCGAGAGCCGTTCATCGACGAGGGGGACGTCGAGGGGCACGGGCTGCCGGTCACGGCTCCGCCGAGCCTCGGCCAGCAGGGACCCGGTCACGGCGGCGAGCTGACGCCGACCGACGAGGATGAGGACACGACCGCCTGATCACACGCGCCCCGTCACGACCCCACCGCCCGGCACCGCCGGGCGGTTTCGATTCAGGGTGTCGATTCAGGCGGGAACGCTCGCCGTCGCGGCCAGGAGCGCCTTGATCTCGAACGGCGACGCGCTCGGGTAGCGCGACCGCAGTCGGGCTGCCTGACCGGCGAGATGCGGCGCCGCGAACGAGTTGCCCGTTGCGCGGATCCGACCGCCGCCGCTCCACGCCACATCGACGTCGACGCCGTACGCACCGAACTCGACCGGCGGCGATGGGTTGTAGAACCATGTCTCGGCGTCGGCGACGTCGTGCGCCGCCACCGAGAGGACCGATGCGAACAGCGACGGATACGACGGGCCCGGGACGTTGTTCGCGGCACACACGAGCAGCGAGTTCGCGAAATACGACCGGTCGGCAAGGGCGTGGAACGCGCTGAACATGGCCTCGCTGCGCGAGGACAGGCTGAGGTTCACGACCGCGATGCCGGCGGCGATCGTCCATTCGACGGCGGCCGCCAGAGCTCGTCCCTTGCCGCGGTTGTCCGCGCCCAGCATGCGGATCGATACGAGGCTGGCTCCCGGTGCGATGCCCGCCACGATGCCTGCGCAGGCCGTCCCGTGCCCGACGAGATCCCTCGCCTCCGGATCGTCGACGACCTGTGCATCGTCGCCGTCGAGATCGACGCGCAGGTGCCGGACGACCCGCGCGCGCACGGCCGGATGTTCGCCGTCGACGCCCGAATCGATGATGGCCACGGTCACGCCCCGCCCGTCCGCGTCGCCGAACACGTCCTGACGATCCAGGCGACCGAACGGCGGGTCCGTCCGTGCGAGCCCGTCGCGTCCCCCGGCGGCGAATGCCTCGCTCCAGGCGGGCAGCGAGACCGTCACCGGGGACCCGATCGGCGCCCGGACCCGTTGCCGCTCCGCTCGCCATGGCGGATGAGCGCGTCGAGCCAGTCGATCGCGAGGCGCAGGGCCTCCGGGTCCGCGTCACCCAGGCGCGCGATGCGGTCGGCGATCGCCCAGGTCGGGTCGTCCTCGTCCGCGAGGCCGGCCGTCGCACGGGCGACGAGCGTGTCGATCGCCGCCGGGGCCGGCCCCTCGGCCGCCGGTCCGGGCGGCTCGGCGAGCAGGACGGCGAGCGCCCGCTCCAGGATCGCCCCAGTGTCGTGAGCCATGCGCCCGTGGCGCACCGCGAGCGTCGCGACGCCCGCGATCGCGGTCGCGACGTCGAGGTCATGCAGCGTGAACGTGCCGCCGCTCCGGTCCAGGGCCTCGAGCACACCGACCGTCCCGGTCTCATCGTTCAGCGGCACGGCCAGCAGGGTCGAGGGAACGTGACCGGTCGCCTCCGCGATGGAACGCTCGAACCGAGGGTCCGCCGCGACATCGGCCACCGCCAGGGGCTGGCCGGTCGTGAAGACGTAGCCCGCGATACCCACTCCTGCGTCGATGGCCAACCCCACGACGCCCTCGGACGCCGGGCCCGCCGCCGCACGGAAGACCAATCGATCCGTGGCCGGGTCGTGGAGCGCGATCGACGCAGCCTGGGCGTCGAGCGCGGTAACCGCGGCTCTCGCGACGGCCGTCAACAGCTCGTCGTCGTCTCTCGGTGAGAGCCGATCGGCGGCGGCGACCCGTCGGGCGACTGCCGCAAGGATCGCCTCGACCGAGCCGTCGTCGGTGCTCATCGCCGGGTCGCGAGCGCGAGCCGGCCGGCATCCGGGATCACCAGCTCATCCCTGTCGAAGCGGACGAGGCCGTCCGCGACGAGATCGGCCAGCAACCTGTTCACCGATTGTCGCGAGCCGCCGATCATCCCGGCCAGCTCGGCCTGGGTGTAGGGCCACGACAGTCGGTGCTCGCCGACCAGCGTGTCGGCCTCGGCCGGATCGCGGCCGTCGCCGATCGCCAGCGTCCGCAGGAGATGGCGCGCGAGGCGGCCCGGAAGGTCGAGGAAATGCAGATCCTCGACCTGCGCGGTGAGCCGCCGGATCTCGCCGGCAAGCGCCACCAGCAATGTCCGGCGGAGGGCGGGCTGGCTGTCGAGCAGGCCATCGAACGCGTCGCGGCGCAGGACGTGCGTCGCCGTCGGGTCCAGGGCGACCGCCGTCGCGGAGCGCGGCGCGCCGTCGAGCAGCGAGAGCTCGCCGAAGAAGCCACCCGGTCCGATCGTGGTGAGGATGGCCGGCTCGGATCCCTCATCCGACGGGATGGTGATCTTGACCGAGCCGTCGGCGACGATGAACAGGGCGTCGCCCGGATCGCCCGCGTGAAAGATCGTCTCGCCGCGTCGGAAGCGTCGCGGGCGGAGGGCGGCCGCCACGAGGTCGAGCGAGGCTTCGTCGATGCCCGCGAACAGCCGGCACCCACGCAGTGTCTCGCGCAACCCGAGGGCATCCGGCGATCCGACCATGACGCTCATCGTAGCGGCGCGGCGGCCCGCCACGGTCGATTGTCGGGCGCGCTAGGTCCTCGGGACGGGGCGCATGGGGTAGACGCCGACGACGATCGGCGCCAGCGGGTCGAACGACGTCTCGTAGCCGATCTCGCCGCCTCGCAGCAGCTCCCCGAGGAGCGAGCCCTCGCGTGATGGAAGACCGACGTACACGTTCCCACCGTCGAGCTCGACCTGGGTCACGTCGTCATCGCCGCCGTCGATCGCGAAGCGGCGCCTGAGCTCGTGCATCGGCACATATGGCCGGCTCTTGATGAACCGCCGCAGCTGGGGTGCCGTGCAGCCGTTCGGTCGGTCGTTGCGGGGTCCGTTCTCGGCCGCGCCGTTCCCGTTGGCATGGATCGCCGGCATCGGTGCGTGACCGCCGGAGCCGTTCGTCGCAAGGGGCGCGGTTGCGGCGGGGCCGGGCGGCGCGAAGGGCACGGGCGACACGGGCGCGGGCGCGGCGGTCGCGACTGGTTCCTCGACGGGGGCATCGGGCGTGGTCGGGGGAGCCGCAGAGGCGACGGAATCGGATGGGGCGGTCTCGATCGGTGCTGGGGCGACCGGTCGGTTCGCGGTCGCGTCGGGACGTGGCCCGTCGTTGCGATGCCGGCCGTGGTGCGGCCGGCCGTGGTGGCGCCTGCTCATCGGCTGGCCCGATGGCGGCCGGGATCCCGGCGATCTTGCTCGGCGACGGTTGGTCGCCGTCGGAAGGTGGGCATCGAATCTCGATCATTGGGCGGCGGCCGCTCGGATACGACCGTCGGGCGATGATACCCCAGGGCGGCGAACCGCCCCTCGGCTCAGCCGTCGACGATGGCCAGCTCGCGGGGCGCCTCGTTCAGGACGATCGGGCCGTCCTCGCCGCACACGACGATGTCCTCGATGCGCGCACCGTACGTGCCCGGGAGGTAGATCCCCGGTTCGACGCTGAAGGCCATCCCGGGTCGCAGCGGGAGTTCGTTGCCCGCGACGAGGTAGGGATCCTCATGCCCATCGAGGCCGATGCCATGGCCGGTGCGATGGAAGAACGCCTCCCCGTAGCCCTCGGCGTCGATCACGGAACGGGCGGCCGCGTCGATCGCCTCACACGGGACGCCGGGGCGAACGCACGTCGTCCCGGACGCCTGCGCCGTGTGGAGGACGTTGAACAGGTGGCGGAACCGCTCGTCGGGTCCATTCGCCGGGTCGCCACCGGTCACCCACAACGTCCGCGTGATGTCCGAGCCGTACCCGCCGAGAGTGCCGCCGATGTCGAGGACGATCGGCTCGCCCGGCCCGATGACGCGCTCGGACGCCTCGTGGTGCGGCGAGGCGGAGTTCGGCCCGGAGGCGACGATCGCGAACATCGCGGCGTCGTGACCCTCGTCGACCAGTCGATCGCGCACCTCACGGGCCACGTCGGACTCGGTCCGCCCGATGAGCCGGCCCGCGGCGATCGCGGCCACCACGCGGTCGGCCGCCTGGGCCGCCGCTCGCAGCAGCGCGATCTCGTCGCCGTCCTTGATCATCCGCAGGTCGCGCAGGACCGTCGAGGCCAACGAGTAGCTGGCCGATCGGCCGATGGCATCCTGGAGTCGGAGCAGGTGCATCGCGATCATCGTGTCCGACACCGCCACGCGTCCCGTTGCCGGGATCCCGGCGGCGCCGATCTCGTACGCGTCTTCTGTCTCCTCCCACGTGACGATCCGGACCGCCGTGCGCAGCCCGGCCTCGGCCGCGCCGCGCTCGAGGCGCGGGACGACGATGAGAGGCTCGCTACCCGGGCGAAGGACCAGCATCGTCAGCCGCTCGAGCGGCAAGGCCTCGTAACCCGTCAGGTAGCGCAGGTCCGACCCGACGCCGACGAGCGTCGCCGCGAGGCCGCCGGCCTCGGTGGCGGCCAGCGCGCGGGTCAACCGCTCGGCGTAGCGGCTCCCGGGCACGGTCGGACGTCGGGCGACGGTCACCCGCGCGGCTCGGCCACCACGCTCCGCGCCATCCACGCCTCGATGGTCGCCGGACCGTCCTCGAACAGCTTCCGATAGGCGAAGACACGTTCGGCGCCGCGGGCCAGCGCCTGCTTGCGGAGCGCGATGTCGTCGTGCTGGGCGACCGCGATGACGCGGGCGCCGGCCGACCGGGCCCGCTCGATGGCCTCGAGGGGCTCGTAGGCGCGCGCCGTCATGTCGACGATCGCCAGGTCGGTGTCGACCAGCGCCCGGTCGAACTCCGGCGTCGTCCTGGTTCGGACCGGCTCGCCACCGGCGGCCTCGACTGCGCGGGCCAGTCGATCCGACCAGATCAGGTCCTGGGCGAGGATCGCGATCCGCGGGCCCACTGGCCGGTCAGTCCATCGTCTGGGCGAGGTGGTGGAAGATGTCCCGCGCGGTCACGACGCCCGTAGGGCGGCCGTCCTCGACGATCGGGATGTGGCGGAAGCCACCGACGGCCATCTTGTGGATCGCGACTGCGATCGGATCGTCGTGCCTGAGCACCACCGGGTCAGGGGTCATGAAGTCGCGCACATGGAACGAGGCGAGCCGCTTCCCGGCCGCCTTCACGACCGCATCGCGGTCGGTGAAGATCCCGACCAGCCGGTCGCCGGCCATGACGAGCACGCAATCGGTCTCGGCCTCGTACATGCGCGCGATCGCCACGTCGATCGGCGTGTCCGCGCTGACCGAGATCGGCGGCGGCGCTCCGAGGTCGTCGAGATGCTCCCCGAGGAGCTGGCCCTTGAACGCCGGGGCCTGAGACGGGGTGTCGTGGCCGAAGATGTCGGCCCCGCAGTTGTCGCAGATGTCGGCGCCCGTGAAATTGACGAAGCCGCACGCCGGGCAGCGCATCCCGTCGTCGCCGCCTTCCTGACCGGCGACGATCCCGTCGTCGCCGCCGACGACTATTCGACCGTCCACGTCTCACCGCCGTTCAGGACGCGCGCCAGGTCGCCTTCGCCGGATCGGGCAACGGCCGCCGCAAGCTGATCTTCGATCAGCCGGTCGTGGGTCGGTCGGCTCGTCGCGCGCAGCACGCCGACCGGCACCGGGAAGTCCGGCCAGAACATGCGCGACAGCACGAGCGCCAGGTACGGATCGTCGGCCGCCTCGTCATGGATCAGGAGATCCGCCTCGGTCACGCCGTCCTGTCCGAGCGTGACGACCTCGGGGTGGAGGCCGCGCAGCCGGATGCCCTTGTCGCGGTCCTTGCCGAAGATCATGGGCTTGCCGTGCTCGAGCAGCAGCATGCGGTCTTCGCGCACCTCGCGGTCGGTGAAGTCCCGCCAGGCACCGTCGTTGAAGATGTTGCAGTTCTGCAGGACCTCGAGGAAGGCACTGCCCTTGTGCCGGCCCGCCCGCTCGAGCGTGTGCTGAAGGTGCTCGGTGTGGGTGTCGACCGAGCGCGCGACGAACGACGCCTCAGATGCGAGCGCCAGCGTCAACGGCATGATCGGGGTGTCGATCGTGCCCATCGGCGTCGACTTCGTCCGCTTGCCGAACTCCGACGTCGGCGAGGCCTGGCCCTTCGTCAGCCCGTAGATCCGGTTGTTGAACATCACCAGGTTGATGTCGACGTTGCGGCGCATCGAGTGGATGACGTGGTTGCCGCCGATCGACAAGGCGTCGCCGTCGCCGGTGATGACCCAGACCATGAGGTCCGGCCGCGCGGCCTTCAGGCCAGTCGCGAGCGTCGGCGCACGGCCGTGGATCGTGTGGAATCCGAACGTGTTCATGTAGTACGGCAGCCGGCCGGAGCAGCCGATGCCGGAGATGAAGACGATGTCCTCCTTCTTGTAGCCGAAGTCGGGCATCACCTTCTGGGTCTGGGCGAGGATCGAGTAGTCGCCGCAGCCCGGGCACCAGCGGACCTCCTGGTCGGACACGAAGTCCTTGCGGGTCAGCGCGATGACCTGCGCGTTCTCCGGGCTCAGCGCGGGCTGGGCGGCGTCGTGGCCGTTGGTCTCTGTCGTCATGGTTCGTCCTTGAGGATCCGATCCGCCTCTTCGACGATCTCGGAGATCCGGAATGGCTTGCCGCGGACGCGGTCGTAGCCGATCGCATCGATGAGGTAGCGGGCACGGATGAGCAGGAGCAGCTGACCGAGGTTCACCTCGGGGATGAGGACCTTGCCGTAGCTCCGCAGGATCGCCTCGGTGTTCGCCGGGAAAGGGTTCAAGTGACGGATGTGGGCGTGGGCAACCGAGCGCCCGTCGGCCTGGAGACGCTCGACCGCCGAGCGGATCGCGCCATACGTCGAGCCCCAGCCGAGGATGAGCAGGTCGCCCTCGGCCGGCCCGAACACCTCCAGCGGCGGGATGTCCGACGCGATCCCGGCGACCTTGGCCTGGCGGAGCAGCTGCATCCGGTGGTGGTTGTCCGGGTCGTAGCTGACGTTGCCCGTGATGTCCGCCTTCTCCAGCCCGCCGATCCGGTGCTCCAGCCCGGCGGTTCCGGGCACGCCCCACGGCCGCGCCAACGTGTCCGGGTCGCGGAGGTAGGGCTGGAATGGGCCATCGCCCTTCGTCGCGTTGGGGACGGCGATCGACGGCAGGTCGTCGAGGGACGGGATCCGCCACGGCTCGGAACCCGTGGCGAGGAACGCGTCGGACAGGTAGACGACCGGTGTCATGTACTTGAGGGCGAGCCGCGCGGCCTCGATCGCGTAGTCGAAGCACTCGCCCGGTGTCGCCGGCGCGACGACCGGCAATGGCGAGTCGGAGTTCCGGCCGAACATCACCTGGAGCAGGTCGGCCTGCTCGTTCTTGGTCGGCATCCCCGTCGAAGGCCCGGCACGCTGGACGTCGATGACGACCAGGGGCAGCTCGACCATCACTGCGAGCCCGAGAGCCTCGCTCTTGAGAGCGATGCCCGGGCCCGAGCTCGCCGTCAGGCCGAGCGCGCCACCGTAGCTCGCCCCGATGGCGGCACCGATCGCCGCGATCTCGTCCTCCGCCTGGAACGTCTTGACCCCGAACGACTTGTAGCCGGACAGCTGGTGGAGGATGTCCGAGGCAGGCGTGATCGGATACGAGCCGTAGAACAACTGGCGGTCCGCCAGCTTCGAGGCGGCCAGGAAGCCGAGGGCGGTCGCCTCGTTGCCGGTGATGTTCCGGTAGGTGCCGGGCGGGAGCTTGGCCGGGCGCACGCGGTAGTGCGTGTGGAACATCTCGGTGGTCTCGCCGTACGCGTACCCGGCCTTGAGCGCGCGCTTGTTGGCCTCGGCGATGACCGGTCGGGCCGAGAACTTCGAGTCGATCCAGTGGAGCGTCCCGTCCATGCTCCGCTCGTACAGCCAGAACATCAGGCCGAGCGCGAAGAAGTTCTTCGTCAGGTCCTTCTGCTTGCTGGTCATCTCGAGCCCGTCGAGTGAGCGCTCGTTGAGGCTCGAGATCGGGATCTCGAACGTCGTGAATGCCTTCAGCGAGCCGTCGGTCAGCGGGTTTGCCGCGTAGGCGGCCTTATTGAGGTTGGCCTGCGTGAACGCGTCGCTGTTGACGATCAGCGCACCGCCCGGCGGCAGGTCGCCGATGTTGGTCTTGAGCGCGGCCGGGTTCATGGCCACGAGGACGTCCGGCTGATCGCCCGGCGTGTGGATGTCGGTCGAGCTGAAGCTGATCTGGAAACCGCTGACGCCGGGCAGGGACCCCGCCGGCGCGCGAATCTCGGCGGGGAAGTCGGGCAGCGTGCTGATGTCGTTGCCGAAGACGGCTGCGGTGCGGGTGAACTGTGTTCCAGTCAGCTGCATGCCGTCGCCGGAATCCCCTGCGAACCGGATCGTGACCCGTTCGAGCTCCTGGATCGGGAGCTCCTGCTCCGTGGTCGTCGTCATCCGCCTTCAGGCTGCTTCATGCGCTGGTGCGGACGCGGCGGCAGGTTGAGCAGCTCCTCCGGGAACGATTCGGCGAGGTACTTGATGATGTCGACCTGACGGACGACGCCGACCAGGCGTCGATCCTCGTCGACGATCGGCACATTGCGGTAGCGGCCGGTCTGCATCAGCTCGATCGCGTCGCGGATGGTCTGGTCGAGGTCGAGGGTCATCGGTTCGGTCGTCATCAGCGTCTCGACGGGCTGCGACAGATCGACGTGGCCGACGACGATGCGCGCAAAGACGTCGCGTTCGGTGAGGACGCCGACCAGCCGCCCCGACGGCTCGCACACGAAGACCGAATCGCCGGTGCCGGTCCGCTGGATCGCCCGCAGGCACTCAGCGAGGCTCGTGCCGGGCGGCACGGTCACGGGCTGGCGGCGGCTCAGGACGCGCAGACGCTCGTCGGTCAGGGCAGGGACGCGACGGGCGACCGCGCCCTCGGTGAGGTCGGTCACGCTCGAAGTGTAGTGCGTCCCCGCAGAGGGTGGGGCTGGACTGCTAGCCTCGGGCCCGATGGATCGACGCACCGCCCTGGGCATCGGTTTGGTGGTTGTGTCGGCCATCGGATACGGCTCCGGATCCGTGCTGGCGCGACCGATCTACATGACCGGCATCGACTGGCTCACGCTGGTCGGATGGCGCTTCCTGTTCGGTGCTGCGCTCGGCTGGTTGTGGGTGGCGGCGTCGAGCGAGAGACGAGCGGCCGCCCGGCGCATGCCACGTCGACAGGTCGCGATCGCGCTGGCCTTGGGAGCGTTGTTCACGGGCAATGCCGGGACGTACTACGCGGGCCTCGAGACGGTCCCGGCCGCGCTCGCCGGCGTGCTCGTCTACACCTACCCGGTCATCGTCGCGGTGCTCTCGTTGCGGTTCGCCACGCGCCTCCCCGGACGGCGGCCGTGGGTCGCGCTGGGCCTGGCCGTGGTGGGGTCGGCGCTGGCGCTCGGCGGGATCGATGTCGCCACGGCCCCTCCGATGTCGGGCCTCGTCCTGGTCTGGGCCTCGGCCCTGATCTACTCCGTGTGGATCATCCTGTCGGCGCGGCTGTCGGGCGAGCGGCGAGATCGGCTCGGGAGCGACGCACCGCCCGCGACCGAACCGGCCGGCGACGCGGCGGTCACCACGGCCTTGATGATGAGCGCGACGGCGGCTGTCTACGCGATCGCGGCATTGGCGGTCGGGCGGCCGCTGGATCCGCGGACGGTGCCGGCCGAGGCCTGGCCGCTGCTTGCGGTCGTGGGCCTCGTCGCATCCTTCCTCGCGATCCAGGCCTTCTATGCCGGGGCGCGCCGCATCGGTGCGGCCAAGGCGGCACTGGTGGCGACCGTGGAGCCGCCGATCATCGTCGTGCTGGCCTGGCTGGTGCTCGGCCAGACCCTCGCGCCCATCCAGCTGGCCGGCGCTGCGCTCATCGTCATCGCGGTCGTCGTGGCCCAGACCTCGCCGCGGCCGCGTGGCGCACCGGAACCCGCCACGCCGCTCGAGGCGGAGGTCTAAGGGCGACCCGTGCCCCATCTTTGGAACCGCGCCACCCCGGCACGGAACTCAGAGTTCCGGATTTTCGATGAGCACGCAAGACCACCCACCCAGGACGACAGGCCCCGTCGAGATTGAGGTGTAGCCCTGCAGGTTCGTGGCGCCAATCGGAACTGCCAGTTCTGATGGGTCCCAGATAAGTCTGTGATGAGCGCTGTCTGCTCAACTAGGCGATATGACGACCGTCCGCGTGGCATTCGGGCGCGCGTGCCTCGAGACTCGGGTCTCGCTCGATGTCAGCCGTCAAGCCCTCGCAGATCGAGTCGGGATAACCGCGCGGTATGTCGCCCTCATCGAGCGAGGAGACGCGAACCCGTCATTACGCCTCGTCGAGGCGATCGCGGATGCGCTCGGCCTCGATATCGCACTGGCGATCACGCCCCCGATATTCCCGGCCGGACCGCACCTTCGGGACACCGTCCACGCTCGGTGCTCGGCCTACATCGACCGCCGACTCCAGGCGATCGGCTGGGCGACTGCGCGTGAGGTGGAGATCACTCATGGCCGATCGCACGGTTGGATCGATCTCCTCGCCTTCGATCGCCGAACGGGAACCCTACTGGTCATCGAAGTCAAGACGAGGCTCGACGACCTCGGTGCCCTCGAGAGACAGGTCGGCTGGTACGAGCGGATGGCTTGGCCGGAAGCTCGACGGCTCAGCTGGCGACCGATTCGGGTCGTCTCATGTGTCCTGGCCCTCGCGAGCGACGAAGTCGAACATGTCGTCCGGGCGCATCGCGATCTGCTCGCCGTGGCGTTCCCCATGCGCGCACCGCAGTCCGGGAGTTGCTCGTCCTGCCAGGGGCCAGATTCCCGGGGCGCGGATTCGCCTTGGTCGACCCATCGAGCCGCCGTCGAGACTGGCTGGTTCGGACGTCGATCGAGGGACGCCGCTCGCGCCTGCCATATCGAGGTTATGCGGACGCTGTGCGTCCCGCCGCCGCGAGCATCGCGCGGGCGCCCGCCGACACGAACGAGCCTTCCGAGCCGAGCCCGATGAACCGGAAGCCGAGGTCGAGCAGCGGCGGGAGGCCGGCGGCGTCGTAGATCAGGATCCCGGCTGCCTTGCCGTGGGCCTGGCACGCGGCCACGATCGAGCGCAGCGCGTCCTGATAGACGGGCTCGTCGAAACGGCCGGGGATCCCGAGGCTGTGCGACAGGTCGGCCGGACCGACGAACAGGACGTCGACCTCCTCGAGCGACGCGGTCGCGTCGGCGTCGGCGATGAGTCCCGCGGACTCGATCTGGACGATGCCGGCCACGCGCTCGTTCACGATCCGGGCGACGTCACCGTGGCCGATCGTGCCCATGCCGGCACCGCGGGTTCGAAGCGCCACGCCGCGCTGGCCGGCCGGCGGATAGCGCAGATAGCGCAGGGCAGTCCGAACCTCGTCGAGCGACTGGAGTTGCGGGAGCACGATCCCGGCCGCCCCGAGATCCAGGGCCCTGCCGATCCGCAGCCTCTCCGCGGACTGCGGCCGGACGAGCGGGGCCATCGACGTCGTCGCCGCGGCGTACAGCAGCGCGAGGAGGTCGGCCTCGGTCGCGGCCCCATGCTCGAGGTCGAGCACGACCCAGTCGAAGCCGGCCTGACCGCACAGTTCGACCGCAAGCGGCGACCCCAGGTCCGAAAAGACGCCGATGAGCGTCTCGCCGCTGCGGATGCGCGTGCGCAGGTCGGGCATGGCCAGATGATGCCGGGTCGGACCGTCCGCCGTGGACCCGCGGCGCGCGGCGCGGGAGAGCCCCTCAGGACCCGTTGACCATCCCGGACGTGTCGACGACTTCGAGGTCGTCCCCCGTGATGTCGTCAAGCTCGTGCAGGACGTCGTCGTCGAACCGCGAGTCGCTCATGCCGCTGACGTACCAGTCGGAACCGTTGTCGGCGAGGATCATGCCGTACTGCTTGAGCGCGAGAGCGATCACCCGGGCATGTGGGGACAGCCCGCTGACGTCGTAGGACGACTTCAACCGGACGCGGAGGCCCATGGGCGGGGCGGACGCGGCGTCCGTCGATCCGGCCTGGTGGCGCGCGGGATAGATGTAGGCGCGCCGCGTCGGGACGGTCGTGAAGCGGAGCGCGTGCCTGATCGCGCCGGCAGGCCACCTCGTCGTAGCGGACGAGCCCGGGCAGGATCGGTAGCCCGGCCGCGTCGGCGCTGGTCCAGCCATCCGGTCGGAGTCCGTTGGATCGCAAGTCCCAAACCGCGCCGCTGCCCGCGGACCACTGCCCGTTCGTCCGCCGCGCGGCGAACAGCTCGTACAAGCGGCAGGCGTCCTTGTCAACCATGAGGATGTGGCGGTCGCCGGTGGTCGAGCTGGGATCGCCGGCTCCTTCGATCAGCGGGTTCGCGGGAATGGGGTAGCCGACCAGGTCAGACTCGCCCGGCCACTGGAATGTCACCGTGGACCGCGGCGTCGACGCGGTCACGATCTGGTACGGGATGCCGTACCCCGCGTAGGAACCGAAGTCCATGTGCAGGCCGGTGCCCAGCCCGATCGTCTGCAGGATCGTGAGCGAGTTCGGCGCGACCGGCCGGTCGTCGATCCGTCGGTTCCACACGTTCGTCGACGGGAAGACGGTGCAGCCGGCCGCCCCGGGCAGCGTCGGCGCGGGTGGGACCGGCCGCCGAGGGTTGGCCTTGACGTCGATGGGTCGAGTCCTCGGCGAAGACGTCGGCCGTGGCGCCCAGGCGGCCACGTCGGCCGCGGGGAGGGCGGCGGCGAGCGCGGCACACAGTGCGACGGTCAGGGCGCGTCGACGGGCGGTCACGCACGAAGTCTCCGATGCTCGTCAGTGGCAGGACCCTCCCCACTCGTTCATGGCCGGCTCGCCGCTGGTCCGGTTCCGCCACGCACCGATCCCTGGTCGCCGACGACCGGCCGATCGGTCAGTCCGGGAACGCCTCCGGGCCTCGCTCCGCGAGCTCGGAGGCTTCCTTCGCGTGGTCCTCGGCCGGGAGCCAGCTGAAGGGGTACTTCCCGTCGTCGAGATCCATCGCCGCCTGCGTGATTTGGAGCGGGTGGAAAGTGTCGACCATGACCGCCAGCTCCTCGGTCGCCTCCTTGCCGATCGACGCCTCGACAGTGCCCGGATGCGGCCCGTGCGGGATCCCGGCCGGGTGCAGCGTGAAGGACGAGATCTCCACGCCGCGCCGGCTCATGAAGTTGCCCGCGACGTAGTAGATGACCTCGTCGGAGTTGATGTTCGAGTGGTTGTACGGCGCCGGGATCGCCAGTGGGTGGTAATCGAACTTGCGTGGCACGAACGAGCACACCACGAAGTTGCGCGCCTGGAACGTCTGGTGGACCGGTGGCGGCTGGTGGACCCGACCGGTGATCGGCTGGAAGTCACCGATGTTGAACCGGAACGGCCACAGGTAGCCGTCCCAGCCGACCAGGTCGAACGGATGATGGCGATAGTGGTAGGCCGTGATGCGGTCCGCCGACCGGACATGGATCACGAAGTCGCCCTCGTCGTCGCGCGGCGCGGCCTCGTCCGGAGCATGCAGGTCGCGCTGGGAGTACGGGGCGTGCTCGAGCAGCTGGCCGTAGTCGTTGCGATAGCGCTTCGGTGGCTCGATCTCGGACGGCGCCTCGAGATACAGGATGCGCTGAGCCGAGCCGTCGTCTGGGTCCAGCCGCCACGTCGTCCCGATCGGCAGGACGAGGTAATCGCCCGGCCCGTAGCGCAGCGGTCCGAAGATCGTGTCGCAGACGCCCGTCCCTTCGTGGACGAAGAGCATCTCGTCCGCGATGCCGTTGCGATAGAAGACGCCCTCCGGCATCGATCGCGCCGGCCGGACGACGCCGAACACGACGTCATGGTTGAAGTACAGCGGGATGCGACCGGAGATCACGTCGCCGGCCGGTTCGATGCCACCGGTCTTGGTCAGTCGATGCCGATGGAGGCCGTCATCGGCCGCCTCGAGGTGGACGGGCGAAACGGGCTCGATGCGGTGCGTCCGCGTCGGCGGCGTCAGGTGGTACAGGAGCGACGACCGACCGGTGAAACCCTCGACCCCGAACAGCTCCTCTGCGTAGAGCGAGCCATCCTCCGCCCGATGCTGCGTGTGGCGCTGCGCTGGCACGCGACCGCGTTGGACGTAGTACATGGAGCGCTTGCCTCCTCCGCTGACAGGGCCAGTCTAGTGGGCCACCAGAGCAGCAAGTCGGCCCTAAAGGCGGTCGCGCCGACCAGTCCGGAAATAAAGGTCGTCGCCCCTCACATATCGGTGAGCCTCCCGATGGCGAGCGGGACGCAGGCTCATAGGGTGATGGCATCGCAGACGAACGCCATCGAGGCGATGGCAAGACCAGAAAGGAACCAGCGATGCTCGCCGACTTCGAAAACAGGTTCGACCAGCACGAGGCGACGATCCGCCGAGCCGAGAAGAACTTCCAGCTGATGGCGGCCCTGTCGCCCGCGCGCCCCGTCCGGTCCGCTGATCGGCCGACGAGCAGGCTGTCCGCCCTCCTGCGGCGGATCGCCGGGACGCCCGCGACGGCGTGACCATCATCGGGCCACGGCCGGCAGGCGAGGCCCCGTACCATGTGGCGGTGGCGACGCGGGTCGCGAGCCCTGACTTCATCGGACGAAAGCGAGAGCTCGACTCTCTGAGCGACGCCCTTGCGCGCGGACGCGCGGGTGACGCCGTCGTCGTGCTCGTGGGCGGGGACGCCGGCATCGGCAAGACGCGGCTGGTGGCCGAGGCGGCCGGCGTCACGCGCGAGAGTGGGTCGCTCGTCCTCGAGGGTGGCTGCGTATCGCTTGGGAACGGCGAAGGCCTGCCGTTCGGCCCGATTGTCGAGGCCTTGCGGCGTCTTCCCGGGATCATCGCCGCCGGTCAGGCCGGCACCATCCACGACATCGACGAGCTGCGCCTGCCCGAGACGAGCGACCTCGGCCGCCTTCTGCCCGAGCTCGGAGCCGCGGCGATCCCAGAGCCCGATGCGTTCGATCGCCCGGGCTGGGTCCAGGGACGGATCCTCGAGGGCCTGCTCGCCCTCCTTCGTTCGCTGAGCGATCGGATCCCGGTCGTCCTCGTCGTCGAGGACCTCCACTGGGCAGACACCTCGACGCGCGACGTCCTGTCGTTCCTGGCGCGCAACGCGCGGACCGAGCGGTTGGCCGTGGTCGGGACGTATCGCACCGACGAGCTGAACCGCCGCCATCCGCTGCGACCCTGGCTATCGGAGATGGACCGCCTGCCGCGGGTCGTGCGGATCGATGTCGGGCGCTTCGGGCGGGTGGAGCTGGATGCGCAGATCACGGCCATCCTCGGCCATCGGCCAGGGACGGACCTGCTCGACGCGATCGAGCGGCGCGCCGAGGGCAATCCGTTCTTCGCCGAGGAGCTGTTGGCGTCCGGTGCCGATACGGCGGCCGATCGGCTGCCACCCACCCTTCGCGACGTCCTGATGACCCGCGTGACTTCGCTGTCCGAGGACGCCCAACGGATCCTCGGGGTGGCCGCCGTGGCGGGCAGAGCGGTCGAGGCCGACTTGCTCGCCGACGTCGCCGGTTCCGCCGAGACCGACATCGAAGGTCCGCTCCGGGAGGCGGTCGCTGCGCAGATCCTGACAGTCGACCCACAGGCTGCGCACGGCTCCTACCGCTTCCGACACGCTCTGCTGGCCGAGGCCGTCTACGACGATCTGCTCCCCAGCGAGCGACGACGCCTCCATGCGGCCTATGCCGCCGCACTCGATGCGCGTCCGGTGCCGCCCGGTGCAGAGGGTGCCAGTCACCTCGCGACCCTGGCCCATCACGCGACCGCTGCGCACGAGTCCGAGCGGGCTCTTCGAGCCTGGGTCAGGGCAGCCCGCGCGGCTGGGGCGACGCACGCGTTCGGTGAGGCCGCTCGGGCATACGAACGTGCGATCGACCTGTGGGACGCGGTCCCGGCCGACGATCGACCGACCGGCACGGACGCCGCTGCCCTGTATCACGAAGGGGCCCTGGCCGCGATGGTGAGCGGGAGCAACGACCGTGCCGTCGACCTCGCACGCGCCGCGGTCGAACGGCTCGATCCAACGGATCAGCTCGAGCGGTGGGCCGACGCCAACGAGCGACTGGCGCGAGCGATGTGGATCTCGGGCGGGACCGACGAGGGCCTCAGCCGGCTGCAAGCCACCGCTCGGGCCCTGGAACGCACGGGCCACTCGCCGGTGCGGGCGAGGCTCATGGCGGCCATCGCGGGCTCCCACATGCTGCGCGGTGACCACCCCCAGGCGATCGAGGCGGCAAAGGCGGCGGTCGAGGAAGCGCGCGCCACCGGGGCCCGAATCTCGGAAGCACACGCGATGAACACGCTTGGCACGAGCACGTGCCTGCTGGGCGAGTGCGGCGACGGGCTGCGGATCCTGCGCGACGCATTCGACCTGACACGCGAGCTCGACGACGTGGACGACCGTGGCCGCTCCTACGCCAACCTGAGCTCCACCCTGCTCATCTGCGGATCCGGCGAGGAGAGCCTTCAGGTATCGCTGGATGGGATGGCCTGGGCACGGGGGGTGGGCGCCTCCAATGGCTACGGGCGCTTTCTCGCCAGCAACGCCGTCGATGCCGCGGTCACAGTCGGCCGCTGGGATGTGGCCGCAGAGCTCGCCGACGACCTCATGGCGAGCGACGTCATCGGTGTGAACAGGCTCGGCATGATCACCGTGCTCGGGACGTTCTATGCGCGTCGTGGTGACACGGACGAGGCGGAACGACTGCTCGTCGAGGGACGCGCCACGGTCGCGCCCCTGCACGAGGCGCAGTTCACCGGGCAGGTGTACGTCGGCCTCGTCGAGCTCGCACTGACGACCGGTCGAGTCGATCAGGCCACGTCATGGGCAGCCGAAGGTGTCGACATGATCGGTCGCACGGCCGACCGCTACTACCTCATGGACGTCCTGGCGATCGCGGCCCGCGCCGAAGCCGACCGCGCCGAGATCGCGCGTGCCGCGCGTGACAGCTCGACGGCGACGAGCGCGGCGGAGGCGTCCCGCGGATACCGGGAGATCCTCGAGGGCTGGCTCGCCGAGCCGCTGGGTCCATCGATGTACGGGGGGCAGCTCAGCGCCGCCGTGTCGCTCAGCGCGGGCGAGGGGCGGCGCGCGGAGGGCATCGCGGACCCCGACGCCTGGCGCCGCGCCGTCTCCGACGTGGATCGGCTGAGGATGGCATGGCCGATGGCCTATGCGCGCTTCCGCCTCGGCGAGGCGCTGTTGACGGCGCGGGCACCACGTCGCGAGGTTGCGGCCGTGCTGGGTGGCGCGCTCGCGAAGGCGACGGAGCTCGGCGCCGCTCCGCTGGTCGGCTGGATCGAGTCCCTCGCGCGTCGATCGCGCGTCGTCGTCGGCCCCGCCTCGACGCGTGAGGATCCGGAACCAGGGCGCATGGTCGCCGCCGGCGGCGACCATGGCCTGACCGCCCGCGAGCGCGAGGTGCTTGCGTTGCTCGTCGAGGGCCATACGAACCGCCGCATCGCCGAGCAGCTGTTCATCAGCGAGAGCACGGCCGGCGTCCACGTCTCGAACATCCTCGGCAAGCTCGGGGTGGCGACGCGAACGGAGGCGGCCACGGTGGCCGCACGGCTCGGCCTGGTCGAGTGAGCCAGGTCAGGTCCCGATGACCTGACTCCGTCGCTGCATCAGGACTACGTCGCGCCAGCGACCGGTGCCGTCGCGGCCCATGGAGCGCATGATGCCGACCCGCTCGAACCCACAGCGCTCGTGCAGCGCGAGGCTCGCTTCGTTCTCGACCATGATCCCGGCGAGGAGGGTCCAGAAACCGGCCGCCTCCGACGCGGCAACGAGAGCCTCGAGCAGCGCTCGGCCGATGCCGCGACCGCGCTCGTCGGCGGTGACGTAGACGCTCTCCCAGGCCACGCCGCTGTAGACGCGACGAGCTGAATAGGCCGTCAGCGCGACCCAACCGACCGCCGGGCCGGCGCGAGCGGTCCGCGCGACCAGCCTGCAATCGCGCCGATGCGACCGGTCGAAATGATCCCAGTCGGGGGCGTCGCGCTCGAGCGTCGCGTCTCCCGTGGCGATGCCCTCGGCGTAGATACGATGGACGGCCGGCCAGTCGGCGGGAGCCATCGGTTCGATGCGGACGGCGTGACTGCGAGCCACCCGCGAATCATCCCACGCGCCGGGTCACGTCAAGAGGCCGGCTTGAGATCCGACGGCCGGGCGACGATCGGGGTTCTCAGGCTGCCGAGCCGTTCGACGCAGAGCACCACCTCGTCGCCGGGCAGCAGATACCGACCGAGCGTCTGGTCGCGCACCTCGAGCAGGCAGCCAGTCCCGACCGTGCCCGAGCCGAGCAGCTCGCCCGCCCGCAGGCGCACGTCGGCGGAGGCACGTGCCGCGAGCTCGGCGAAACCATGGTGGATGTCCGACCAGCTCCCTCGGGAGGTCTCGGCACCGTTGACGGTCGCCGTCATGGTGAGGGCGAAGCCGCGACCCGACCGCGCGTCGTCGAGCTCGTCGGGTGTGACAAGGACCGGCCCGATCGAGCTGGCGAAGTCCTTGCCCTTCGCCGGCCCGAGGCGGACTGCGGTCTCATCGCGTTGCAGATCGCGCGCCGACCAGTCGTTGAGGATCGTGTAGCCGCCGATCGCCTCTTCGGCACGCTCCGGGGCCACGTCGCGGACCGGCGTGTCGATCAGGGCCGCGATCTCGAGTTCGTAGTCGAGCTCGACCGATCCGGCCGGCGCCCAGACCGGTGCGTCCGGCCCGCGCATCTCGGAGACGTTCGAGAAGTAGAAGATCGCGAGTCGATACCAGTTCTCCGGGATGTCCGCGTCGCGGCGGCCCCAGACGGTCCCGACATGGCCTTCGAAACCGTAGCCGTCGCGCAGCGACAGTGGTTGCAGCAGGGGCTGGCCGAAGGCGAGGTCGCCGGCATCGAGGACCGCGTCGTCGTCCTCGTCGCGCGGCGAGAAGTCATCGGCCAGGTCGCCGAATGCCGCGACGCGGAGGCCCCGCGCGAGCGCCTCATCGAGCGTCGAGATCGGCCGGCGGTGGAGCTCGGAATCGTGCTCGAGCGTCGGCCGGGCGGCGATCGCGCGTCGACGCGCATGCTCCAGATCGAGCCAGCGGCCCTCGTCCAGCGCGGAGGCGAGGCGCCACGGAGCCCCGGCCGGGGCGTGCCGTTCGCGGACGTGCGCCAGCCTCACCGGCGCGTCGAGCAGCTCAGAACGGCTTCAGCTCCATCAGCCACACGAGCACCGCGAGCCCGACGATCCCGATGACCAGCGTCAGCTCGGGCTGCATCTTGGCCTTCGCGGAGGCGACGTCCTCGTCGGATCCCGGGACGAGCGGAGCGCCGGACTTGTCGTTCCCGATGCCGAGTGCCGTCCGCATCTCGCGCATCGGACCGGCGGCCAGTGGAGTCATCGCGATCACGACGACGACCAGGACCCCGATGGCGGCCCAGGGCCATGCGCGTGAGAAATGCCCGCCCATGATGGCCGCCCAGATCCCGAAAACGACCGTCAGGAGGAGTGCCACGCCCGCCACCGTCAACGACGACTGCGACAGGTCCAGCAGCGTCTTGAGCTCTGCCCGGTCCGAAGTCGCCCGGATCCGGAAGATCGTGAATGCCGAGACTCCGTGCGCCCCGAGTGCGATGAACACGAAGAAGACATGCGCGATCACGATCCAGGGGTACAGGTCCATCCGAACATCTCCCTCCGGCGACGTCACCACGCGCTGCGGCGACCACCCGGATGGTACGCCGTGCCGCCCGCCCGGGACGGGTCAGCGGGGCGTGAAGCGGAGCGGGACCGGACCGGCGAGGAGCAGACGCCCGTCGGCGTCGATCGACCACGTCGCGACCCCCGACAATGCCGCGAGGTACTCGGCCTCGACCGCGCTCGCCGGCGGCTCACACGCCATCTTCGTGCTGACGATCGGGCCGAGCGTGATGGCCTCGCCATCGAGCGTGAACGAGCCGCTGAACGAGTTACAGCCGGCAAGCCCGGAGATGGCGCCATCCCGCCCGAACTCGATCGTCGGAACGATCCGTGCGAAGTCGGCAGTGCTGCCCATCTCGGCCAGCCCCCAGCGCGTGCCGGCCAGTCCGACCGCGGGGTCGACCGGCGGGGGTCCCTCCGCGATCCCGGGAGCCGCCACGATCGATCCCACGCCGCCGAGCTCGAGATCGCCCGCCGGGGTCTGCCGCCAGGTCTGGACGGCTCGCAATGCGCCGAGGAACGCCGTTTCCTGAGCGCCGATCTCGCCCTGGCACATCATCATCGTCGAGGCGACGTCGCCGATGGAGATCCGGTCGCCGTCCGTGCGGAACGGGCCCGAGTACTGGTTGCACCCCGCGCTCCCGCCGACGGTCGCGTCCTGGGCGAACGTCAACGTCGGTCGTGCGGCGGGGAGAACGGCGACGCTGTTGATCGTCTTGACCGTCCAGGACGTGTTCACGAGGCCGCCACTCGCGTTGTCGGACCCAGGCGTGCACCCGAGTGCGAGACAGGCGACCAACAGCGCGCCGGTCGTGGCGACGATCGGGCGGATCATCGTGACCCTCCGTGTGGCGGCAGCATCCGCCGACCGCTCGCCAGCGCGAGACGGGCGCCACCCGGCCGGCGGTTCCCCGGAAGCCGTGCTAGAGGTTCCCGCGCTTCTCCTGCTCGCGTTCGATCGCCTCGAACAGCGCCTTGAAGTTGCCGACCCCGAAGCCGCGCGAGCCGTGCCGCTCGATGATCTCGAAGAAGAACGTCGGGCGGTCCTGGACGGGGCGCGTGAAGATCTGGAGCAGGTAGCCCTCCTCGTCGCGATCCGCCTCGATGCCCAGCTCCTCGAGCGTCTCGATGGGCACGCCCACGTCCCCGACGCGATCCGCCAGGGTGGCGTAGTACTCGTGCGGGAGGCCGAGGAACTCGACGCCGTTCTCGCGGAGGCGGCGAACCGTCCCCACGATGTCCTCGCTGCGCAGCGCGATGTGCTGGCAGCCGGGCGATCGATACCAGTCGAGGTATTCCTGGATCTGGCTCTTCTTCTTGCCGCTGGCGGGCTCGTTGATCGGGAACTTGATGCGGCCGTTGCCGTTGGTCATGACCTTTGACATGAGCGCGCTGTAGTCGGTGTGGATGACCTTGTCGTCGTAGTGGATCAGCTGGGCGAAGCCGAGGACGTCGCGGTAGAAGTCGACGAAGGCGTCCATCTGGCCGAGCTCGACGTTGCCGACGCAGTGGTCGACCTCGAGCAGGCTGAGACCCTGCGCCGCGGGCGCCGGTGCCTTGACCTTGCGAAAGCCGGGCGCGAACGCCCCGTGGTAGTCGCGTCGATCGACGAACGAATGGAGCGTCTCGCCGTACGTCCGGATCGATGCCCTGCGCAGGACCCCGTCCTCCCCGCCGTCGAGCTCGGTCGGGCCGAGTGCGGACGCGGCGCCTCGCGACGTCGTCTCGCGCCAGGCTGCCTCCACGTCGGCGACGCGGAAGGCGATGTCGTGGACACCGTCACCGTGCTCACGGACGTGGTCGGCGATCTCGCCGTCCGGTGTCAATGGCGCCGTGAACACGAACCGGATGTCGTTCTGCACCATCACGTAGCTCGCGCGATCCCGAACCTTGGTCTCGAGGCCGCTGAACGCGACGGGCGTGAAGCCCCACAGGGCGCGGTAATACGCCGAGGCCTGGCGGGCATTGCCCACCCAGAACTCGACGTGATCGATGCCGTCGAGCGGCAAGAAATCGGCCGCCTTGGCATAGGCGTCCGCATCGACCCGGGCGCCGGCCTGATTGGCCGCGCCACGCGGGAGCGTTTCGGTCATCGCGCGTTCTCCGCTGCAGGCGGGTCCGGCCTCGGTTCGGCTCGCGCCGCGGCCGAGGCGTTGGTCAGTGCCACCATCGTACGCCGCACATGCCACACTGGCCGCCATGACGAGCGACGCCGATCGGATCGCGGCCGCACGCCGCGGCTATGCCGAGCTCGCCCCACGCGCCTTGGCCGGCGAGCCGTGGCCCCTGGCCGAGGACTACGGGACCGGTCCGGAGGCGTCCTGGGGTCCGCGCGAGGTCCTTGCGCACGTCGAGGAGATGCTGCCCTTCTGGCTGGGGGAGATGGAGCGCGTCGTCGACGGGACGGGTGGAGCGCCCATCCCATTCGGACGCACCGCCGAGGACGACCTCCGCCTCGGCGTGATCGACCGTGACAGAACGCTGCCGATGCGGGTCCTGTTCGGCCGGATCGACGGGGGGCTCGCGGCCTGGGCGGACCGGCTCGCCACGCTGACCGCGACGGAGCGGTCCCGGCTCGGCGTGCATTCCCGGCTCGGGGAGATGCCCGCCACAGCGATCCTCGAGCGGTTCGTGCTGGGCCACGCCGAGGATCACATCGCGCAGTTGACGGACATCCTGGCCAAACGCACCGACTGATCGGGCGCGGTGTTCATCCTCTTCGCCGTGCCGATCGGGCTCGTGCTGGGGTACCTCGTCGGCGGGCGACCCGATCGACTGGCGGACCTGCGATTCGAATGGGCGTGGCTCGCTGTCGTGGGGCTGGCCGTGCAGATCGTCTTGTTCTCGACCCCGATCGGCGAGTCGCTCGGTGGCGGTGTCGGCCCGGCGATCTACGTCGCATCGACGGGCGCCGTGCTCGTGGCGGTCTGGCGCAATTTCAGCATCCCGGGCCTGCCGTTCGTGGCGCTCGGGGCGATCTCGAATCTCGCCGCGATCGTCGCCAACGAGGGCGTCATGCCGACGACGCCCGCGGCCCTGGCTGCGGCCGGCCTCTCCCCGCGCGAGGGGTTCTCCAACAGCGCCATCCGCGAGAATCCGGCCCTGGCGCCCCTGACGGACGTCTTCGCGATGCCCGCGTGGCTGCCACTCGCGAACGTCTTCAGCATCGGCGACGTGCTGATCGCACTCGGCATCGTCCTGGTCATCGCGCTTGGGATGCGTGGCGGAGGACGACGGGTTAAGCCGACGGGCTAAGCCGACGGGCCGGACCGACGGGCCTCGTGCTGGCCGGTGCATCCGGGCAACCTTGCCCCTCTAGTCAGCCGCCCCCAGTACCGATGGCCCATGGCTGCACGCGTCCGGTCCTCGTAGGTTGCTGCACGGGGACACCTTCCGTCCCCTGACTCATACGGAAAGAAGGGACCGCGATGAAGAACTTCATCAAGTCGCAGACCTTCCGGACGCTCATGCTCCTGTCCGCGCTCGCCAGCTCTGGCCTCGTGCTGGAGGCGGCGCGCCGCTGGTAGTGATCTCCGGGACGTACTGAAACAGCCGGCGCCCGGCGCCGGCAACGTCACAGCTCGACGGCCGTCCGATCAGGACGGCCGTTTCGATTCCGGACGCCACCCTCGAGTCCGGGACGGCGCTGCCCCCGCCCGATCCTCCGGCGGCACGTGGGTCCTGAGGAAGGCGAGGATCCGCTCGAACGCGTCGCGCCGGTTCTCGCGGCGCTCCCAGCCATGCGCCTCATCGTCGTACCAGTGGACCTCGTGGACCTTGTCCTCGATCTCGAGGGCCTCGACCATCCGCTCGGTCATGAGCGGCACGACCCGCTTGTCCTTGCGGCCGTGGAGGATCAGGACGGGCGCTTCGATCCGCTCGGCGCGGTACACCGGTGACCCGCGACGGTATGCCTCGGCACGAGTCGGGTCATCGGGTGCGCCCATCATCTTGAGCAGGTCGAGCCGGCCGGGCCGGTCGCCGTGCCGGAAGCTTTCGGCGATCTCGGAATCGCCGTACAGGTCGACACCGGAGGCCCAGAGCGACGGCTCCTCGACCAGCGCGCTCAGAACGAGATAGCCGCCCTAGGATCCGCCGTAGAGCGCGAACCGGCCATCGGACCAGGGTTGCTGGCCCGCCCACCGCGCGGCGTCGATGAGGTCGTGGGTATCGGCGTGACCCCACTCTCCGTGGTTGGCATGGCGGAACGTGCGGCCGTAGCCGGTCGAGCCGCGGAAGTCCACGTCCAGGAACGCGTAGCCCGCGTCCGCCAGCACCAGCTTGAACGGCTGGAAGCTGCGGTACGACTGCCAGGTCGGGCCGCCGTGTGGGTGGATGATCGTCGGGACTCGGCGTCCGCGACGCTTGCCAGTGGCACCGGCCGGGCGCCACACGGTCCCCTCGAGGCGCAGTCCGTCGCGGGCCGTGATCGCGAACCGTTCTCCGGCGGGCACGCGACCCGAGGCCATCGCCGACGCAAGGACGGCCGGGCGCGAGTCGGTCACCTCGAGGGGTCTCGCACCCTCGGGCGCCACGCCGGGGACCGGCAACAGCCATAGGTCCTGGGGCCTCGTCTCACTCTCCCCGATCGCCGCGACCCATGCTCCGTCCGGCAACCAGCCGATCGGACGCCACACGCCATCCCACGGCGAGATTGGGGTGGCACTGGTCGCGGCGGCGACCGTGCGCGGCGCCTTCGGCGGCCGGCCCCGGCCACGCTTCGGCGGCGCGTCACCGCCCACGCTGCGGACGACGAGGTCGATGAGGCCCTCGTGGACTTCGATATGGGCGACGCGCTCGCCATCGGGTGAGGGCAACGGCGCATAGCCGTACCCGCCGGACGGCTCACCGTGCTCCCGCTTCCCATCGGTCAGGACGATCCGGTCGCGACCGTCGGCCGTGCGCCGGATGACCTGGAACCACCCGTCCGCGTCGCTCACGTACACGAGGGACCCGTCCGGCAACCACTGCACGCCGGTGTCGTGGCTGCGCGCCCCCGCCACGATCTCGCTCTTTCCCGTCGCGACATCCACGATCGCCACCTGCCGCGTCGTGAGGTCGTCCGGGGCCTGCTGCCCGCTGACGGCGATACGCGCACCGTCGGGTGACCATGACGACCCGTCGACGTCGAAACCCGGCCGGGTCAGCGGCGTCGCCTGAGGCGGCCGCGGGTCGCGCTGCGGCCGGCCGCGGCGCGGGACCGGGGCGTCGACGAGCCAGACCTGGCCCCAGCCACGCCGGCGGGACAGGAAAGCGAGTCGCCGACCGTCCGGTGACCAGCGCGGATCGCGACCGCCGCCGGGCTTCGCGACGACGCGGGTCAGCCGCGAGCCGTCCGCTTCGACGATCCAGATCTCGTCCTCGCGCACGAACGCCAGGCGCCGCCCGTCGGGCGACCACTGCGGGTCGCTGACCGGCTTCTCCGAGGCGGTGATCTGGCTCGCGGGGGTGCCCGTGCCGCGTAGCGACAGCGTGAAGACCTGGCGGGCCCCGGCGGCTTCCGCCGTGTACGCGACAACCCGGTCGCGCGGATGGATCCGGAACTCCCGGGGCGAGTCGACCGCGACGATCGCCTCGATCGTCAGTCCGGATCCGCCCGTCGCCGGTGCGCCTTCGTCTTCCGCCATCAGGCTCCGGGCCAGCCGGTCGTGACGCACCACCGTCCGACCATCGCGAGATGCTTGCGCACGTGGCCGTGCTGGCAGTCGTATGCCCAGCTCCAGCCGTCCGGCGAGCGCAACTCCTCGACGGTCATCGACCCGACGGCATCGATCAGTCGTGCCCGCGTCGCGTCGTAGCGAGCGAGCGTCGCCTCCGGCGCTTCCGTCCGGGTGGCGTCGACATGGCGATCGTTCCAGGCATCGATCCCTTCCTCGGGATCGGACAGCCAGATGCCCGTATCACGGTGCACGGCGATCGCCCGGGCGCCTTCGTCCATCCAGTCGGCGAGGTGGCCGACGTGGTCCCGCAGGGTCCAGCCGGGCGTGACGTGCGCCGCGTCCCAGCGATCGAAGGGCACGCGCCGGATCAGGGCATCGAAGGCATCGTCGAGCGCCGCCGCGTCCGACACGAAGCCGGCGTGGTCGGCGGCACGCGGATCGGCGATGAATGGATCGCCGTCGACCTGGCGGTCGAGCAGCCGATCGGTCCATGGCTCGATGACGGCGAGGTGGTCCAGGTAGTGGCCGTGGAGCGTGAAGTACACCCAGCCCCACGCGTCGTCGCCGCGGAGCGTGTCGAGCGGCAGCCGCGCGGCGGCGTCCAGCAGTCGGGGTCGGGCGGCCCGGAGTCGACTGACGATCGTCGCGGCCGGCATCGTCGTCCAGGGCGCCCGGCGGCGTTCGTTGTATCGGTCGAAGTCGCCGCCGTCGTAGTCATCGTCCGACGGCCAGCGTCCGGTCTGGAGTGCGATCCCGACGTAGTCGATCGCGAGCTCCTGCCAGTCGGCGATGTGGCCGACGTGCTCGGCCAGCGACCAATCTGGTCCACCCGCATCGGATGGCGCCGCACCCGGCAGGTGCCAGGCGGCCTCGTCGAGGCCCGCCCACGAGCGAACGAGGCGGTCCCAGATCGCGGATTCGTCCGCCCACGGGTCACGGGTCGGGGACCGCAGGTCGAGGCCGCGAACATCCCCGAGCGGGGCTCGCCGGAGATCGACGACCGGGACCGCCGTATCAGCGGCCGCGCTGGGCGCCATCAGGACGTCGGCCGGCCCTTGCCGTCGGGCGTCTCCAGCCGTGCCTCGAGCTGGTCGCCGAGCTCGATCGTCCGCCGGAATGCCGCCCACACCGCCTCCGATAGGACGGTCCGGAGCCGGCCGCTCTCCAGCTCGTGGAGCGCCGCGGCCGAGGTCCCGCCGGGGGACGTGACCATGTTCCGGAGCTCCGCGGGATGCATGCCGGACTGGCGGGCGAACAGCGTCGAGCCCTCGAGCGTCTCGATGACGAGGTCGTGCGCGATGTGACGAGGGAAGCCGAGATGCACCGCCGCGTCGATGAGCGCCTCCATCACGAGGAACACGTACGTCGGACCGGTGCCGCTCACCGCCGTCGCCATGGCGACCATCTTCTCGTCGTCGACCTCGAGCTGGAGCCCGAGCGCCCCGAGGAGGGCGGCCGCCTGCGCCCGCTGCTCGTCTGTCGTCTCAGGGGTCGCGTACCAGACCGTCACGCCCTTGCCCAGGCGGGCCGGGGTGTTCGGCATGCTGCGCACGACCTGGTCGTGGCCGAGGATGCCGGTGAGGGCCGCGGTCGTGGCCCCGGCCAGCACGCTCAGCACGAGCTGGCCGCGTCGAAGGTGCGGTCCGATATCGCGACCGACCTTGTCGAGCATCTGGGGCTTGATGCCGAGGAGGATCACGTCCGCCTCACGGACGGCGTCGGCGTTCGCCGCGACGGTCCGGATCCCGTACTCGCGCTCCAGGGCCTCGCGCCGCTCGGGGCGCGGATGACTGGCGACCACCTTGTCGGGGGTCACCAGTCCGTCGCGCAGCAGGCCGGCGATCATCGCCTCGGCCATCACGCCCGAGCCGACGGTCGCGATCGTGGCGTTCGCGAGGGGGGACATCGGCCGGAGTATAGCGACGGTGTTCCGGCCGCCCGGCGGTCCGGCGGTCCGGCCCGTCAGGCAGCCCGCGCCGTGCCGAGCAGGAAGAACCGACCCGTCGTCGTGATCTCGACGTCGTCGAAGCCCGAGATCCTGAGTGCGTCGGCGAGCTGGTCCGGCGCGTAGAAGACCTTGACGATCGTGAACTCGCGGCCATCGTCGAGGCGTCGGACCGCGCGGTCCCCCGCCGGCTCCGGATGATCGGCCGCGCCCGATGCCGGATCCGCCAGCGAGTCGATGAATGCGATCCGCCCACCCGGCTTGAGCCAGCGCCGGCTGAGCGCGAGGAAGTCGGGAAGGCGCCCGGGCGGGACGTGGCTGAGCCAGAAGCCCATGAACAGGCCATCGATCTGCCTGTCGGGTTCGGCCCACCCGTCGCGGACGTGCAGATGGGCACGGAGGTCGTGGGCGACGAGCCGCTCGCGCGCGCGGTCGAGCGCGGCCGGGGACGTGTCGTACAGGGACAGCTCGCCCCGCGACGCCAGGAGTGGCGCCCACCAGCCAGTCCCGGCTGCAAGGTCCACGATCTCACCGCTCCACGGAAGGGCATCGAGCCAGCGGCCGGCAGAATCGAGCTCCGCGTTCCAGGCCGCGTCGTGGATCGCGCCCCGCGCATACCGACCGCGGCGCAGGTACCAGTCGTCGTACTCCGGGGCGCGTGCCTCGTAGTAGTCGACCATGGCCTGGTCGAGGTCCGGCGCGCCCGGTGCGGCGGACTCGGTCGGCTGCTCCGTTGCTCTGCCCGGCGCCTCAGCGACCGAGGTCTCGGCAACGGCCGTCGCGGCCACGGGTGCGAGTCCCTCGCCACGGGTGGCAGCCGATCGCTCGCTCAGCGCCTGGCGCAGCCGGAACCGGAGGAACTGGTTGTCGCCTGCCTTGCCGACGCAGGTGGGGCACAGCTGTGCCCAGCCCTCCAGGTCGTCCGTCGAGCGGGTCTCATACGTCGTGCCGCACCACAGGCACGAGAATGTCGCCAGGAACGGCACCCTAGTGCACCTCGACCGGGGACCAGCCGCCGGGCGGCGCGATGTTGACGAAGGCGGCGGGATCCATGATCTCCGCCAGCATCTCGATGCCATCGATGACGCGCGGACCCGGCCGCGAGTAGTACGCCGAGCCATCGAGTGCGAAGACGGCCCCGCGACGAGCCGCGGGCAGCTCTGCGACCCACGGCGGGATCGACGTCCGGGTCCATTCGCGGATCGTCTCGGCGAGATGGAAGCCGCACGGCATGAGGAAGAGCATCTCGGGATCGACCTCGGCGACGGCGTCCCAGGTCGTCTCGTGCGCCCTTTCGCCGTCGGCTCCCAGCAGGTCCCAGCCGCCCGCCCGGCGGATCTGCTCGGGCACCCAGTGACCGACAGCGAACGGCGGATCGAGCCATTCGAGTCCGACGACGCGGGGCGACTGCCGTCCCTCCTCTCTGCGCGACGCGACGCGCTGCTCGACCGCGCCCAGTCGCGCGCGCAACCCCTCGACGAGGTCGATCGCGGCGTCCTCGACCTCGGCCATCGCCCCGACGGTGGTGATCGTGTGGAGGATGCCCTCGATCGACGTGGGCTCGAGCGACACGACCGAGATGTCGGCGTCGATCCGGCGGGCGACCTCGTTGACCTCGCGATAGCTGACCGCGCAGACGTGGCACAGCTCCTGGGTCAGGATCAGGTCGGGCTCGACCGCCGCGAGGGCGTCCTCATCGAGCTCGTAGAGCGAAGACCCGCCGTGCATCGACGCGGTGACGCGGGCGTGGATGTCGCGTGAGCCGACGGCACTCAGGTCGTGGACGCTGCGCGTGACGACCGGCTTCCCGACCACGCTGGGTGGCCAGTCGCACTCGTGGGTGACGGCGACGAGCTCGTCCTCGAGTCCGATCGCGCAGACGATCTCGGTAGCCGACGGAAGAAGGGACGCGATCCGCATCAGGACGGGTTACCGGCACCCTCAACGGGTAGCTGACACTCGCTCCCCGAGGTCTAAGGCGGAGCTCCGCGACGCCATTAGCCCGAGGGTTTAGCGGCGTCGACTGCCGCCCGGGCGGCGGCCTTGTCCGTGTACCAGGTGGCGTCGATGACGGTGTAGTTCGCCCACTCGGGCGGCAGCGACTCCTCCGGAAAGATGGCGTTCACCGGGCACTCAGGCTCGCACGCGCCGCAGTCGATGCATTCGTTCGGATCGATGAAGAGCTTCCGATCCGTGCCTTCCTCGTAATGGATGCAATCGACCGGACAGACCGACACGCACGAGATGTCGAGCACGTCGATGCACGGCTCGGCGATCACGTAGGTCATCCGGGTCCTCCTGTGGGCTGCGCAAGATCCGAGGCGCCGCTCGGGCTGGGGCAAGAGCGTACCACCGTGCGTGCGTGACGAGAGGCGGGCTCACGAGCCTTGCGTCGCGCCCACCAATCGCACCGGGATGTGCATGCCCTTGTCCCAGTGGCCCGGGATGTGGCAGCCGACGATGAGGGCCTCCGATGTCAGCGGCACGGTCCAGGTCACATCGACGCGCTGGCCGGACTGGACGACGATGCGGAGGCCGGCGCGGTCAGGCGAGACGCTGACCGCCGGCGTCGGACCGGGAGGCGGATTCGCTGCCGCCGCCTCGGCCGCCTCCCACGCATCCTGGACCGTGGCATCGCCGATGATCGCCTCGTGGACATCGAGTCCGCCGTTGACCACGTGCAGGGTCACTGTCTCGCCCGGGATGAGGTCGAGCACCGACGGGTTGAAGAGGTAATCGCGGGCGATGACGTTCACGTCACGCGGCACGACACTCGTGCCGGGCACGATCGGCGGGGTCCCTGCGGGCGCACCGGACCCGCACCCGGTCGCGGCAAAGAAGGCTGCGATGAGCGCAAAGTGTCGTCGCATCAGCACGGGGCGAGTCTATGGCCGAACACGGCTGTGTCGCGCCTCGCGCCCACCCTTGACACGCCCAAGGCCGCGTCGCATCGTTCGCCCACCGTCACCCCGGCTGAGACGTGCGTTCAGAAGTGAGGCGCTTGGCCATCTCGATCGAGATCCGTGACCCGGCGAACGCGGATGCCGGTCGAGCCATGCCCAAAGCGGCGTCGAGCGCACCCGCGGTCCACCTGGACGCCGTCGAGAAGCGCTATGGCGACGTCGTCGCCGTGGCAGGCATCGACCTCGACGTGCGCGACGGGGAGTTCTTCTCGATGCTGGGTCCATCCGGCTCGGGCAAGACGACGACGCTGCGGATGATCGCCGGCTTCGAGCAACCCACAGCGGGGCGGATCGAGCTCCACGGTCGCGACGTCACGGGCGTGCCGCCTTTCGATCGTGACGTCAATACGGTCTTCCAGGACTACGCGCTCTTCCCGCACCTGTCGGTCGGCGACAACGTCGCCTACGGCCTCATGGTCCGGAAGGTCCCCCGGAACGAGCGTGCGATCCGCGTCACCGACGCGCTTCGGATGGTGCGGCTCGAGGGCTACGAGGGGCGCAAGCCCTCACAGCTGTCGGGCGGCCAGCGCCAGCGGGTCGCGCTCGCCCGCGCGCTCGTCAATCGGCCACGGGTGCTGCTCCTCGACGAGCCACTCGGTGCGCTCGATCTCAAGCTGCGCGAGGAGATGCAGATCGAGCTCAAGGCCATCCAGCAGCAGGTCGGCATCACGTTCATCTACGTGACCCACGACCAGGAGGAGGCGCTCACGATGAGCGACCGCCTGGCGGTCTTCAATGCCGGCAGGATCGAGCAGCTCGGCTCCCCTGCCGATGTCTACGAGCGACCCGCAACAAGGTTCGTCGCGGGCTTCGTCGGGACGTCGAACCTGCTTTCCGGCGAGGTCGCCCGGACGATCCTCGGCCGTGACGGGACATTCACCATCCGGCCCGAAAAGATCCGGTTGGCCGCGGTGGATGCCACCCCCGGGCCGGACGAGTCGTCGGCCCTGGGCACCATCGCCAGCGTCGTGTATCTCGGCCCCGATACCCGGTACATCGTCGAGCCGGAGGCCGGAGGCCGGCTGGTCGTGACCGAGCAGAACCTGACGACCACCTCCACCGAGGTGCTCGAGCAGCAAGGCAAGACTGTCCGCCTGATTTGGAAGCGACAGCACGAGCTCCCCATCGCGGATGGGGCGGTCTGACCGAGCCGTCGGCTCGGCACGAGGAGGAGGACACGCATGCGCGGACGGAGGATCTCGGTCGGGCTCGCCACGTTGGCCCTGATCGCATCGGCATGTAGCAGCGGAGGGGCGACGAGCGCCCCATCGACCGCGACGTCAGCGGAGCCCAGTGCGGCGGCGAGCGCGGTCCCCAGCGAGTCCGCCAGCGCCGGACCGGTCCTGCCGACCGAGGTCGGCGCGGGTGAAGGCCGCCTCGACCTTGCCGTGTGGCCGTACTACGTGGTCGGCGGCACGGGCGGTGAGCAGGGCCTCGGTGCCGACTGGGTCACGCCATTCGAGGAGCAGACAGGCTGCAAGGTCTACGCGAAGGTCTACGGTGGGTCGTCCGACGCGGTCGCCCTGATGCAGACCGGCGAGTACGACGGCGGAGCGTTCTCGGGTGACGCCACGCTGCGGCTGGTCGCAGGCGGTGACGTCTCGGCAGTGAACACCGACCTCATCCCCAACTTTGCGAAGGTGTTCGACGGTCTCAAGGGCCAAAAGCACAACACGGTCGATGGGGTCGCGTACGGCGTCCCGCACGGTCGTGGCGCCAATCTGCTCATGTGGCGGACCGACGTCGTGCAGCCGGACCCGGATAGCTGGAGCGTCGTCTGGGACGGCGGCAGCAAGTACGCCGGCAAGATCTCGGCCTACGACTACGAGATCTATATCGCCGATGCAGCCGTCTACCTGATGGCCACCAAGCCCGAGCTCGGGATCACCGACCCGTACTCCCTTGACGCCACGCAATTCCAGGCCGCGGTCGACCTGCTCAAGGAGCAGCGGAAGAACATCACGACGTACTGGAGCGCGGTCCAGGCACAGGTCGATGCGTTCACCAACGGCGACATGGTCGCCTCGACCACGTGGCAGCTTCAGGCAAATCTGCTGACGGCAGCCAAGGTGCCGGTGAAGGCGATCAAGCCCAAGGAAGGCAGCACGGGCTGGTCGGACACCTGGATGATCTCATCGACTGCCAAGCATCCCAACTGCATGTACATGTGGATGGACTACATCATCTCGCCGATCGCGAACGCGACGGCGACCGTGTTCTTCGGCGAGGCTCCGGTCAGCGAGGAGGGCTGCGCTGAGGCCGAGAAGCAAAGCGCGGGCCACTGCGACACCTTCCACGCGACCGACCAGGCGTATTGGGAGGATGTCTACTACTGGAACACGCCGTCCAAGGAGTGCATCGACGGTCGAGGTCCCATCTGCACGGACTTCGCGCAGTGGACCCAGGCCTGGACCGAGATCAAGGGCTAGGCGACGTTCGCTGGGGGGCCGCGGACTTCGGTCCTCGGTCCCCCGAGCCGATCGGACGTCAGACCACGCGCTCGGTCGTGATCGCACGCTAGATGCGCGGATTCTGGCGCACGCTGTACCGCTATCCGCGCGTCCAACTGGGCGCGCTGGTCGGCGCGCCTCTCGGCTGGCTCGTCATCGCCTACCTCGGGTCGCTGGCGTTGCTGTTCATCTCCGCCTTCTGGAGGATCGAGCCGTTCAGCGGCAAGGTCGTCACCGAGCTGTCCCTCGACAACTTCGGGACGCTGGTCAATGAACCCGTATACCGGACGGTCACCGCGCGAACGCTGGTCACGGCCGCGCTCGTCACGCTGGCGTGCATCATCCTCGCGTTCCCGATCGCCTACTACATGGCCAGGGTGGCGTCACCGCGGACCCGGGGGATCCTGGTCGTCTCGATCCTGCTCCCGCTCTGGTCCGGCTACCTCGTCAAGGCCTATGCGTGGCGGATCATCCTGAGCGAGGGTGGGATCCTCAACTGGGCCCTCGATCCGGTCGGCCTCAAGGGTCCCGGATACGGCGACGTTGCCGTCTGGCTCGTCTTCACGTACCTCTGGCTGCCGTACATGATCCTGCCGATCTATGCGGGGCTCGAGCGCATCCCGAGCTCGTTGCTCGAGGCGTCCGCCGACCTGGGGGCACGAGGTGCGTATACGTTCCGAAGGGTCATCCTGCCGCTCGCGCTGCCGGCGGTCGTGGCCGGCTCGATCTTCACCTTCTCGCTCACCCTCGGCGATTACATCGTGCCGTCGCTCATGTCGAGCAGCCAGTTCATCGGGAACGTCGTCTACAGCAACATCTCGGTCAACCAGCCGCTGGCCGCCGCGTACGCCCTCGTCCCGGTCGCGATCATGATCATCTACCTCGCCGTCGCCCGGCGCCTCGGCGCGTTCGAGGCACTCTGAGGTGAGTGCCCGCGGCTCGCGGATCGCGCTCCGGATCGCAAGCGCGATCACGCTCGCCTTCATCTACGTCCCGATCGGCGTGATCGTCCTCTACTCGTTCAATGCGGGGCTCGTCCCGAGGTGGCCTCCGGACGGTCTGACCATCGACTGGTACGTGAAGGCGCTCGACGACCAGGGGGTTCGATCGTCGTTGCTGACATCCCTGCAGGCCGCGGTCGGCGCGACGATCGTCGCGCTCGTGCTGGGGTCATTGCTGTCCCTCGCGGTCCATCGATTCCGCTTTTTCGGTCGGGATACGGTCTCGTTCCTCGTCATCCTCCCGATCGCCCTTCCCGGCATCGTCACGGGGATCGCCCTCAACACCGCCTTCCGGACGATCGGCTTCGATCTCGGGATCATGACGATCATCATCGGCCACGCCACCTTCTGCATCGTGGTCGTCTACAACAACGTGATCGCCCGGCTACGCCGCACCGCCCGATCGACCGAGGAGGCGTCGATGGATCTGGGCGGCGACACGGGACAGACGTTCCGCCACGTGACGCTTCCGGCGATCGGAACCTCGCTCGTGGCCGGGGCCCTTTTGGCATTCGCCCTGTCCTTCGACGAGATCATCGTGACGACATTCACGTCGGGGGCGGGCACCCAGACCCTGCCGATCTGGATCTTCAGCAACTACCAGCGTACGGGACAAGTACCCCTCGTGAACGTCGCGGCCGTGATCGTCCTCGTCCTCTCGGTCATTCCCGTCTACCTCGCGCAGCTCCTGACTGCAAGGGCCGGTGGCGTCGCCGGCGGCAGGACCTGACGGGCGTCACCAGCGACGGGCCAGCTCACCGACGAGAGCCGCGACGACGGGCACCAGGGCGACGAGAGACTGACGGATACGCTGCGACATGGTGTGGACCTCCGCCGGGTCCCGGACCGGCACGCTCGGCGGCCGACCCCATCGAGGAGTGCCCGGTCGATCCCGCTGCCCCGAGTATCGCGATCGCCGCTTAGCTGCGACTTATCGGGCGTCTACATCGACGGCGTGTAGTCGGGGTCCAGGTAGGTCTGCGGGTCATCCGTGAACTCGAGCAGACAGCCCTTGCCGCAGAACCAGTACGTCGTGCCGTCGTGCTCGAACGAGAGGATGGACGTCGCGGTGTCGACCTCCATCCCGCACACGGGATCGATCTCGATGGCCATCGTGCCTCCTCCTCAGTACTCCCCAGGAGTATACCGTCTGTCCCGGCCAGCACATCCGAGCGGTACAGTCGATCGATGGCGACGATCGATCCCGCCCAGCTGCGCGCCGCGCTCGAGACGGAGCGCGCGCGCCTGCTCGCCGAGCTCGGCGAGGCCATCCAGGCGCCGGGCCAGATGACGTACGGATCTCAGGCCGCGGCGGCGACCCAGGTGTTCGAGCAGCAGCGGGACCTTGCACTGCGCGACCGGGCGGCACAGCAGCTGGAGCTGGTCGACGCCGCCCTCGGTCGGCTCACCGACGGAACGTTCGGGACCTGCCTGCGCTGCGGCGAGAAGATCGCCCCGGAGCGCCTCGAGGCGCTGCCGTGGGCCGCCCATTGCATCGCCTGTCAGAGCGCGCTCGACAAGGCGCGCCGGTGAGGGGACCGGATCTCGTCGGCCTCCCGGCGATCCGCGCGGCCGCAGCCGTCCTCGAGGGCGTCGTGCTTCGGACGCCGCTCATCCCGTTTGGCCCGCTGGGCGAGCGCGCTTTCCTCAAGGCGGAGAGCCTCCAGGCGATCGGGGCGTTCAAGATCCGGGGTGCCTACGTCGCGATCGCGGGCCTCTCGCCAAGGGAGCGCAGGCGCGGCGTCATCACCTACTCGTCGGGCAACCACGCCCAGGGCGTGGCCCGGGCCGCGCGCCTGCTGGGGACGCGCGCCGTCGTCGTCATGCCCGACGATGCGCCGACGATCAAGCGCGATCGGGTGGCGGCCGACGGCGCGGAGGTCGTGGTCGTCGGGCCGGCATCCGACGAGCGCCAGGCGCGCGCCGAGGCGATCGCCGCGGAGCGCGGTCTGGCGATCATCCCGCCGTTCGACGACGACCGCATCATCGCCGGCCAGGGCACGATCGGCCTCGAGATCCTCGAGGACCTGCCGACGACCGGTCTCGTGCTGGTGCCGGTCGGCGGTGGCGGGCTGGCGAGCGGTGTCGCGACCGCGATCAAGAGCCTTCGCGCGGAGGTCCGGGTGGTGGGCGTCGAGCCCGAGCTGGCGGCCGATGCACGCGACTCGCTGGCGGCCGGGTCGATCGTCCGCTGGTCGGCCGCCGACGTGTCACGGACGATCGCCGACGGCACGCGGACCCAGTCGCTGGGCACCCGGACCTTCGCTCACCTGCGTGCGCATCTCGACGGCATCGTCACCGTCAGCGAGGTGGAGATCGCAGCCGGCGTCCGGCTCGCGGCGGAACGGTCGCGCCTCGTCGTGGAGCCGTCCGGCGCGCTGACGATCGCGGCGCTGGCGTTCCATCGCGCCGAGCTGGGCAGGGGTGACGGCGCGACTGACGTAGTCGCGATCGTGAGCGGCGGAAACGTCGACCCGGCCGGCTACCGCGCCTACCTCGAGGCGCCGCTCCCCGACTGAGCGTCCAGGGCTCGCTCGTCGGCCTGGGCCTCCCCGCGCTCGCGCGCGAGCCGGTCGGCGAGACGGCCCTCACGGACCCGGATCTCGGCCAGCTCGGCCGCGGCCAGGCGGTCGGCGCGGGCAGCGTCGCGTCCTTCGGCGCGTGACCAGCCGACCAGGATCGCCATCGTCGCGGTCAGGAACAACAGGTCGCCGGCGACCCACATGAACGCTCCGGCCATCTGCTGGTCGGCCAGCGGCGTCGGGCCCCAGGCGCGCGGGACCGTCGCGTAATGGGGGTACAGGACCGTCTGCGCGTTCACGATGACGACGGCGAGGAGCGTGTTCTGCGTCATCTGCAGGAACACATAGAGCGCACGGACCGGATGCGGCATCCGCGACGGAGCGGGGTCGAGGCCGACGGCCGGCCACCAGAACAGCAACCCGGCGGCGAGGTACAGGAGGTGCTCGACGTCGTGCACCAGCGGGTCCTCGAGCGCCGCGTCGAACAGGGGCGAGAAGTGGCTGACCCACATGACCGCGGCGAAGATCAACCACGCCACGACGGGGAACGCGAGGATTTGCGTGACCCGCGCATGGAGCACCGGCAGGATCACCCGTCGCCGCGTCGCCGGTGAAGCGACCCGGAGGAGCAGGGTGATCGGTGCGGCGAGCGCGATGAGAGGCGCGGCGACCAGGGTCAGCAGCACGTGCTGGACCATGTGGATCGAGAAAAGGCTCGTGTCGTAGCGGTCGATCCCGGACAGGAGCGCGACCGCCAGTGCGGCCATGCCCCCGATGAACCCGACGGTCCGGCGTCGTGGCACCGGGTTGGCCGGGTGAGCGACGTTCACCCGTCCGACGGCCCATCGCCACCAGACCAGTGCCGCCAGGATCCCCAGCGTCGGCAGTGGCTCGAACGTCCAGCCGAGGAGGAGCGAGGACGCGTCGGGCGGAGTGGCCGGCGCCGGGCCGTGCGCCGCGGCGGGCCTCGCCAGGAGGACGGTACCGGCCAGCCCGATCAGGATGGCCGAGCATGCGGCTCGGGACACGGGGCGACAGGCACGGACCGCTGTGTGGTGCATCGATGGCATGGTCCCACGAGAGGCCACGGTCGAGCGCACGAGACGCGGACGCTCCGCGGTATCATGGCCGCCGTCCGGCCCGGGCGGTCAGGACGTGCCCGTCTCCCCCTGCACCGAGGAGCTGCATGGCGAGTTCCCCAAGGACCGGCCGCTCAACCGCCGCGATCGGCGCCCTCTTGGTCGGTGCCTTGCTGGTCGTCGGCGTGGTCGTGGTCGCCCTCAGCCAGGGGCTCGACCCGCTCACGACCGGGCAGGGGATCCTCTCGAGCTTCTTCCCGCCGCGCGCGATCACCGATCGCGGCGAGAGCATCCGCAACCTGTACGACATCATCTTCGCGATCGCCGCGGTCATCTTCTTCGTGGTCGAGGGGCTGATCATCTGGACGGTGATCCGCTACCGGCGCAAGCCGGGCGACGACGAGCTGCCGGCACAGACGCACGGCAACGCGATCGCCGAGGTGGTGTGGACCGTCGTCCCGACCCTCATCGTCGCCTTCATGTTCGTCATCTCCTGGCAGACGCTCAACACGGTCGAGGCGGTCTCCCCGCAGCCGCAGATGAAGGTGCGCGCGTTCGCCGCGCAGTTCCTGTGGACGTTCGACTACCTGCCGGCCGACTACACCCCTGCGCAGGACCAGGAGCCGCTCTACACGGTCACGACACCCGAGGGCGAGGACGGTGGGTTGGTGCTGCCCGTGGGGCGGACCGTCCAGCTCTACCTCGAGAGCCCCGACGTGATCCATGCCTTCTACGTGCCGCAGTTCCTGTTCAAGCGCGATGTCGTCCCCGGCCGCGTGAACACGTTCGAGTTCACGCTCAAGGAGTCGGATGTCGGAGGGACGTTCCACGGCCAGTGTGCCGAGCTGTGCGGGGTCAGCCATAACGCGATGCACTTCGACGTCCACGCCGTGAGCGGCGAGGAGTTCGACACCTGGCTGGAGACGAAGATCGCCGAGGCGAACGCCAGTCCACCACCGCCACCGTCCGGTGAGCCGGCCGGGCCGACCCTCCAGATCGCGGCCCAGAACGTCCAGTTCGACACGGCAGCCCTCAGCGCTCCGGCCGATACGCCGTTCAGGATCGAATTCGACAACCGCGACCCCTCCATCCAACACAACGTGGCGATCCACGAGGGCTCGCCGACCGGACCCGAGATCTTCGCGGGCGAGGTGTTCCCGGGTCCGGAGAAGAGGACCTACGACGTGCCGCCGCTGCCAGCCGGCGCGTACGGCTTCATCTGCACCGTCCATCCCACGATGGCCGGCACCCTCACGGTCGAGTAGGAGCACGCCGTGGCGACAACCGCGCTACACCCGGCCGCCCCCACCTATCGCAGCACGCTGTACGACTGGGTCACGACGACCGATCACAAGAAGATCGGGATCATGTACCTGATCAACTCGTTCATCTTCTTCTTCATCGGCGGCCTGCTGGCCGTGGGCGTGCGCACGGAGCTGGCGCAGCCAGGACTCCAGTTCGTGGCGGACAAGACCTACAACGAGCTGTTCACGATGCACGCCACGTTCATGATCTTCCTGTTCATCATCCCGATCCTGGCGGGCTTCGGGAACTACATCGTCCCGCTCCTGATCGGAGCGCCGGACGTGGCGTTCCCGCGCATCAATGCCCTCTCGCTGTGGATGCTGCCGCTCGCCGGGGTACTGCTCATCCTGAGCTTCTTCACCGGTGGCTCGGCGGCGGCCGGCTGGACGAGCTACGCGCCCTTGACGGAGGACCGTCCCCTGTCCTCGGTCGGGCCGGGCCAGGACCTGTGGATCGTCGCGATCGTCCTGATCGGCACGAGCTCGATCCTCGGGGCGGTCAACTTCCTCGTGACGATCTTCAAGATGCGGGCGCCCGGCATGACGCTGTTCCGGATGCCGATCATGGTCTGGACCGTGCTCGTCACCTCGGTCCTCGGCCTGCTCGCGACGCCGGTCATCACCAGCGCGTTGATCATGCTGTTCATCGACCGCAATTACGGCGGCAGCTTCTTCGACCCGCGCAACGGCGGCGACGCGATCCTGTACCAGAACGTGTTCTGGTTCTACTCGCACCCGGCCGTGTACATCATGGTGTTGCCGGCGATGGGCATGATCAGCGAGATCCTGCCGGTGTTCAGCCGCAAGCCGCTCTTCGGGTACAAGGCGTTCGTCTTCGCGACGGCCGGCATCGGTGCTCTCGGGTTCTCGGTCTGGGCGCACCACATGTTCACGACCGGTGCGGTCTATCTGCCGTTCTTCAGCCTCATGACCTTCCTCATCGCGGTCCCGACCGGCGTGAAGATGTTCAACTGGATCTTCACCCTGTGGCGCGGCAAGCTGAGCCTGTCGACGCCGCTCCTGTTCGCGCTCGGGTTCCTGAGCATGTTCCTCATCGGCGGCATCAACGGCGCGTTCTCCGCGGCGGTCCCGGTGGACTTCGCTCTCCACGACACCTATTGGGTCGTCGCCCACCTGCACTACGTGCTGTTCGGAGGATCGGTCTTCGGCGTGATGGCCGGCCTCTACTACTGGTTCCCGAAGATGACCGGCCGGATGCTCAGCGAAGGCCTGGGCAAGGTCCAGTTCGTGCTGATGTTCATCGGCTTCAACCTGACGTTCTTCCCGATGCACCAGCTCGGCTTGGCCGGGATGCCGCGACGGATCGCCGACTACTCGTCGACCGCCGGCTGGAACGACCTCAACCTCGCGGCGACCGTGGGCGGGTTCCTCATCGCGGCGAGCATGATCCCGCTGCTCTGGAACGTCTTCGTCTCGCTCCGCAGCGGGACGCCCGCCGGTGACGACCCCTGGGAGGGGAACACCCTCGAGTGGGCGACGAGCTCGCCGCCTCCGCCGTACAACTTCGACCGGCTGCCCGAGATCCGGTCGGAGCGGCCGGTCTTCGACGTTCGCCACGGATCGACGCACGGAACGACGACGCCCGTCCCCCAGTCGGCGAGCGGGAGCTGAGCATGGCCATCGACGATCACGCGCTGACGACCACCGAGCACAGCCCGGTCGCCGGGCTCGCGCACGACACACGCGGTGGGATCAGCAACGTCGTCCTCGGGATGCTGCTCTTCATCACCTCCGAGGTGATGTTCTTCGCCGGGCTCTTCGCGGCCTACTTCAACGTCCGCGCCAACGCGCCGATCTGGCCGCCGAACATCCCCGATACGGTCCCGGCCGAGCAGTACCATCTCGAGATCCTGCCGCTGGTCGGCCCGGCGACGGTCCTGCTGATCCTGTCGTCGTTCACCTGCCAGTTCGCGGTCTGGGCGATCCGCCGGGGCGACCGGACGGGGTTCATCCGCAACATCGCGGTCACCTTCCTCATCGGCATCGTGTTCCTGATCATGCAGGCGATCGACTACATCGCCCTCGGCCACGAGGGGATCACGCTGTCGTCGGGGACCTTCGGCACGACCTACTTCACGTTGACCGGGTTCCACGGCGCGCACGTGTTCGGCGGCGCGATCATGCTCGGGGTCGTCCTCTACCGCGGTCTGGCCGGGCAGTTCTCGGCGCGCCACCACGACGCCGTCGAGGCCGTGTCGCTGTACTGGCACTTCGTTGACGTCGTCTGGATCCTGCTGTTCTCCTTGCTGTACCTGCTGCCGGGCAAGGCCCCGGCCGTGGCGGGCTAGCGATGCACCCCCTCCGGCACCCGCGCAACGCGATCGTCGTCGGGCTCCTGTTCGCCGCGACCGGCGCCGCGTACTGGGGCGTCCAGGCGATCGCCGGCTGGCCCGTCGACTACGCGGGCGTCACGATGCTGTTCCTCCTGGGCGTGGCCACGAGCATCCTGGCGTACGTGCTGATCGCCGGTTCCCCGAACGACTGACCCGGACACCATGTTCGAGGACTTCTGGAACGGGATCCTGGAGCTGACGGCCAAGTTCGTCATCCCGGATTGGGCCTCGGTCATCGCCATGCTGCCCGTCCTCATCTTCGCGGCATCGGTCGTCGTCATCGTGGCCACGCTCTGGAAGCTCATGCGAGCGCCGAAGCCGCGCCGGGGCAAGCTCAGGATCGAGCCCATCCCTCCGCCCGGCGTCCACATGCCGGGTCCCTCGTGGTCGCCGGTCTTCGCCGCGGTCGGCGCGTTCATGCTGTTCCTCGGCCTCGTCTTCGGCGGAGCGGTGCTGATCCTCGGAGCGATCGGTTTCGCGCTGACGCTGCTCTACTGGCTCGCGGAAGCGCTCCGGCTCTACGACCGCGATCTCGGCGCGACCGCTCCCCCGCTGGCGGACGTCGTCCATGACGGCCCTCCCGCCGGCGTCCACATGCCGGGCCCGTCGTTCCTGCCGTTCCTCGCCGCGATCGGCATGGCGATGCTGCTCCTCGGCCTCGTGTTCGGAGAATGGCTCCTGGCCGTCGGCCTCATCGCCTTCGTCCTGTCGCTTCTCGGCTGGATGTCGGCGGCACGCCAGGAGTACGTCAAGGCCGTCGAGGCGGATAGCACCGGCCACCTCGAGACGTTGCCCGACCCGCCGACGCCGAAATGGCTGCTGACGACGCTCGGCGTCCTGCTCGCTGCCGGCTTCGTGATCCAGGCCGGCTGGATCCCGCCACGGGCCAGTGGCGGCGAGACGGCCGGACCGTCGGGAGTCCCTGCGGAGCCGGGTGGTTCGGGCGGGCCGGGCGCGTCTCCTGGAACGGGCGGCCCACCGGGCGAGCCGGTCATCCACGCGAAGGACGTCGCGTTCGTCGAGAAGACACTCACGGCACCCGCCGATGCCCCGTTCAAGCTCGAGTTCGTGAACGACGATCCCGGCATCCTGCACAACGTCGAGTTCCAGGATGCCGCCGGCGTGAGCGTGTTCACGGGCGAGATCTTCGCCGGCGTCGCAACCCAGGTCTACGACGTGCCGGCGCTCGGCGCGGGGACGTACACCTATATCTGCTCGGTCCATCCCAACATGACCGGGTCCGCGACGATCCAGTAGGGTCGTCGCCGAAGGGTCTCCGTCACGCCGCGCCGACCGATCGTCCTTGCCCTGGCCATCGCGACGTTGACGACCGTCGGCGTGTGGTGGTTCGTCCGCACCGACGACGCCGAGCCGCGGGCCGAGAGAGGCGTGGCCGCGCCGCCGATCGTCGGGACGACGCTCGACGGCACTGCTTTCGACCTCGCCACCCTTCGCGGCCGACCGGTGATCGTCAACTTCTGGGGTCCGTCGTGCATCCCCTGTCGTGACGAGTTCCCGCAGTTCCTCCACGAGCTCGACGAGCACGGCGCCGATGGTCTCGCGATCGTCGGCGTGCTGACCGACGACCCACCGGAGCCCGCCCGCCAATTCGTCGCGGAGTACGGCGCGTCGTGGCCGACCGTCATCGACCCGGATGAGTCGATCAAACGGACCTATCGCGTCGTGGCCCGGCCGCACACCTGGTTCGTCGATCGAACCGGCGTGATCCGGTCGATGCAGATCGGCGGCCCGATGACCGACGCCGAGTTCGAGCACCACTACGCACTCATCCGGTGATGGCGTCCCGGGATGGCTGAGCCGGCCGTCGCGATCGATGGGCTGACCAAGAGATATGGCGACCGGGCGGTCGTCGACGGCATCTCGCTGGAGGTGCGACCCGGCGAGATCGTCGTGCTGCTCGGACCGAACGGGGCCGGCAAGACGACGACGGTCGAGGTCGTCGAGGGTTTCCGGCGGGCCGACGGCGGCACGGTCCGCGTCCTCGGGGTCGATCCGTGGAGGGCGGGACGGGCCCATCGAGCGAGAGTCGGCCTGATGCTCCAGGGCGGCGGCATCGACCCGCGGGCACGGCCCGCCGAGACGCTGCGCCAATACGCGGCCTTCCACGCGGACCCACTCGACCCAGAGTCGCTGATCGAGGAGCTCGGGCTGCGGACCGTGGCGACCACCCCGTTCAGGCGCCTGTCCGGCGGTGAACGCCAGCGCCTCGGTTTCGCGCTCGCGCTGGTCGGCCGGCCGGTCCTGCTCGTCCTCGACGAACCGACGGCCGGCATGGACCCTCACGTCCGGGCTGCCGTGCGGGCACGGATCGAAGCGGAGCGGGAACGGGGGACAGCGGTCCTCGTGACGACGCACGAGCTCGACGATGCCGAGCGGCTCGCCGACCGGATCGCGATCCTGGTCCTGGGTCGGATCGTCGCGGCGGGGACCGCCGCCGAGCTCGCCGCGCGCCTCCCCGCGCGACTGCGGTTCGGCCTGGATACGGCGCTCGACGAGGCCGCGCGCTTGTCACTGGGCGAGGCGCTCGGAGCACCTGTGCACGCGACCGGCCGCCGGGGCTACGTGGTCCAGGACGTTCCGCCGAGCCCCGCCCTGATCGCCGCGCTCGCCGCGTGGTGCGCCTCGGCCGGTCGCCTGATCACGGACGTCCGGGCAGCTGGTGGGACGCTCGAGGACACGTATCTGGCACTGATCGACGTATGAGCGAGCACACGGCGTTCGGCCGGGCCGTCCGCGCCCAGGTGACCATGGAAGCCCGCCTGACCGCGCGCCGCGGGGAGAACCTGCTGGCGATGGTCGTGCTGCCCGCCGCGGCATTGGGCTTCTTCGGCCTGGTCGAGACGCCGGCGTCGCGGGATCCGGCCGTCCTGTTACCGGCGGTGCTCGCGCTCGCGATCGTCGCGAGCGGGTTGGTGAACCTCGGGATCGCGACCGCCTACGAGCGCGGCTACGGCGTGCTCAAACGGCTCGGCGGATCGCCGCTCGGTCGGGAGGGGCTGCTGGTCGCGAAGGTGGCCGTGGTCGCCGCGATCGCGCTCGTCCAGGTCGCGGCGCTCGTCGCACTCGCATGGGCCGTGCTCGGCTGGCGGCCCGATTCGGCCGGCTCCACGTTCGCCGTGGTCGTGTCGGTCGCCGTCACGACCCTCATCGGCGCAACGGCGTTTGCCGGTCTCGGACTGCTCATCGCCGGCACGGTCCGGCCCGAGGCCGCACTCGTGCTCGCGAACGCCCTCTTCCTCGTCGCTCTCATGGTCGGGGGCGTCCTCGTCCCGGTCCGCGACCTGCCGGAACCCGTCGCGTCGCTCGCCGGTCTGCTGCCGGCCGGTGCTCTCGCCGAGGCCTTCCGGGCGTCGTTCGCATCGGATGGGAACCTTGCGACACACCTCGGGATCGTCGCCGCCTGGGGTCTGGCCGCCCTTGCCCTCGCGAGAGTGACCTTCCGCTGGGAGTGAAAATCAGTTGGGTGCACCGGTCGCGCCGGTCTCGAGCACCGCGACATCCGGCAGGTCGCGGAGCCGCAGCAGATGCGAGCCGATCAGCCACAGCACGCCGAGCGAGGCAGCGATGGCGGTCACGAATAGCGCTCCCCGGACGCCCAAGGCCGTGCCGAGCACGCCACCGAGGAAAGCTCCGACGGGCCGCACCCCGTAGTTGACGAAACGGAATGCGCCGGTGGCACGCGACCGGATCTGGTCCGGGTAGCGCGCTGTCAGCACAGCCCCGACGTTGATGTCCAGGATCATCACCCCGAATCCCGCTCCGAACTCCGACGCGAAGAGCAGGGCGAGGATCAGCGGCATCGGCATCGTCGCATCGGCGATCGGGATGAGGATCAACGGCACCGGGAACAGCACGCAGCCCAGGGCGTAGGCCGGCCCCAGTCCGATCCGGCGACCGACACGCGAGGCGATCGTCGCGCCGATCACGCCACCGACCGCACCCGATCCCAACGCGAGGCCCAGGACGCCCGGGCTAACGCCGAGCTCGGTGGTCGCGTACAGGATGACGAGGGCGGTGAAGGCCAGGTTGAAGAGATTGATCGTGGCTGCTGACAGGAGGGTCGGTCGGACGATCGGGTCGCGAAAGACGAAGGCGAGGCCGGCCATGAGTCGCTCGCGCAGGGTCCCCTCCTCGGGCTCGATCGGCGGTTCCGGCGACCGGATACGACCCAGGAAGGCGGCCGAGCCCAGGAACGACACCGCGTCCGCCGCGAGCGCCAGCGGTGCGCCGATCACCTGGACGAGCAGGCCGCCGATCGACGGGCCGCTGACATACGCCAGTGACCGACTGCCATGCAGCAACGACTGCGCCTCGACGAACCGTTCGCGCCGGACGACCGAGACGAAGACCGTGCTCCACGACACGTCGAACACGACCGTCAGCGCGCCGACGAGGAACCCGACCACGTACAACTGGGCGATCGTCAACCAGCCGAGCACGTGGGCGATCGGGACGCTGGCGATGAGGGCGGCCCGCCCGATGTCGGCCCAGATCATCAGCCGCCGCCGGCGGCGGATCCGGTCGAGCCAGACCCCGGTCATGAGCGACAGCAACAGGTGCGGGAGCAGCCCTGCCGCAGTCAGCGACCCCATCTCCGCCGCATCGGCGCCGAGGATCAGGACGGCGACCAGCGGGATGGCGATCCGGTTGACCTCGTCGCCGAATACGGAGATCGTCTGGCCGGTCCACAGGTAGCGGAAATCGGGGACATCCCGGAGCAGACCGGGCACGAGACGATCGACGATCCGCATCGGATGCGATGGTAGGGCCGGCGGCACTGCACTGAACCTTTCTCCGGACGCGGACGCCATACCCTATCGAGCACGACCGACATGGCCGTGCCGCATGAGGGGCGACCGTGGACCAGCGAGGACTCGTCGAACGAGCGAGGAGGGGCGAGCATGACGCCTTCGCCTCGCTCATCGACCTGCATCTCGCGCGGCTGGACGCGGCCGCCCGCCTGATCCTCCGCGACGGCGAGCTCGCGCGCGACGCCGTCCAGGAGGCACTCATCCGAGCCTGGCGCGACCTGCCGGGTCTCCGCGACCCCGACCGCTTCGAGGCCTGGCTCCATCGACTCCTCGTCAACGCCTGTCTGGACCTCGTCCGGCGTCGCAAGCGCCGGGTCATCGAGGTCGAGCTGTCCTCGATCGACGCGCCCGCGACCCGCGATTTCGCGGGTGGTCTGGCCGACCGCCAGCTCCTGGATGAGGCCCTCGCAAGCCTGGCACCTGGGCATCGCGCGGTCGTCGCCCTGCATTACCTGCTGGGGATGCCGCTACCGGACGTGGCGCGCACCCTTCGCATCCCGCACGGGACGGCGAAGTCCCGTCTGCATTACGCCCTCGCGGCGATGCGCTTGACCGTCACCGCCGAACCCGAGCCCATCCCGGCCACCGTCGCAGGAGGGCATGTGGCATGACCTCACCGCGACGCTTCGAGCAGGACCTGCCGGCCATGCTGACGGACCTGTATCTCGCCGGGACCCCCGATTACCGAGATGACCTCGTCCAGCAGGTCGCCCGCGTGCGGCAGCGACCGGCCTGGACGTTCCCCGAAAGGTGGCTCCCCGTGGAACTCGTGACGACGCGGGTCCCGACGACCCGCATGCCGTGGCGCCAGATCGGCGTCGTGGCCCTCCTCGCCCTGCTCATCGCGGCGGCAGTTGCGATCTATGCCGGCTCGCAACAGCAGCGGCTCCCGGCGCCCTTCGGCCCGGCCGCGAACGGCGTCGTCGCCTATTCGCACCAAGGCGACATCTATGTCGCTGATCCGTCGACGGGCCGCGCGACTGCCATCAGCAGCGGCCCCGACACTGACCTCCGACCGATCTTCTCACCCGATGGGACCAAGGTCGTGTTCGAGCGCAGGGTGGATGGCGCGGGTGGCCAGAGCCATCTGATCGTGACAGCTGCAGACGGCGCCAGGCTTGCGCGCGTGACGACTCAGCCCCTCACGCTGACGCTGAAGGCTGTCGGCGATCCCTATCAGTTCTCGCCGGATGGCCGAACTCTGATCGTGGCCGCACGGCGCGGGGACGACGGACCGGCCATCTTCGTGGTGGCGACCGATGGCAGTGGCGAGCGCCGGCTGGACCTCGGCGCTTTAGCCGATCGCGTGACCTCGCCGTCCGAAGCGACCTTCCGCCCACCGGATGGCAACGAGATCCTGTTCGCGGCCACCGACCTCACGAACGGCAGCCCGGGCCTCTACGCCGTCGACATAGCCGGTGGAGCCGACAGGACGATCGTCCCGGCAGACCCATCGCGCGCGCTTGACATGGCCGCGTGGTCGCCTGACGGCCAGTGGATCTCCTACGCGACGTGGGACGCCACCGCGAACGCGCTCACTGTCAGGACCCATGTCGTCCGCCCCGACGGCACAGGTGACCGCGTCCTGCCCATGCCGGCTGGTGCAATCTGGGACTTGGGCGCGGCATGGTCGAACGACGGCACGCGATTGCACATCGTCCGGGGCTACACGGGCGAATGGGACGATACCCGGGCCGTCATCGTCCCCGCGGACGGTAGCAGCATCGGTTCCGAGGTCGACTTTCCGGAGACGATCCAGGGGGGATGCTGCTACGCCTGGGAATGGTCACCGGACGACACGATGATCATCGGCAAGCGGATCGACGCGGCGGGGCAGCCGAGCCAGCAGGTCATCATCGATGTCGCGACCCGGACGATCCGGCCGGCACCGTGGACGTCCATCGGCGAGCCCGTGATCCAGCGCCGGGCTCCATAGCCCATCCAGAGCGAGCTGGCTCGAAGCATCTGGGAACCTTTGGGGCAATCGTCATCGCCGTAGGCTATCGAGCACGGCCACCGTGGTCGTGCCGCTAGCCGAGAGGCGGGTGTGGACCAGCACGGACTCGTGGACCGAGCACGGCGAGGCGACCGGCATGCCTTCGCCGAGCTCGTCCGCGCATCCGGCGCGCGCCTGGACGCCACCGCTCGCCTCATCCTGCGTGACCCGGAACTGGCTCAGGACGCCGTCCAGGAGACCCTGATCCGGGCATGGCGCAGCCTGCCGGGGCTGCGCGATCCGTCGACCTTCGACCACTGGCTCCATAGCCTCGTGGCGCACGCGTGCATCGATCTGGCGCGCAAACGCCGACGCCGCGTGGTCGAGGTCGAGCTCACGCCGATCCATATCGCCGAAGCGCTCGACCACGCCGGGCAGATCGCCGACCGCGACCTGCTCGACCGCGCCCTGGCTCGACTGGAGCCGGAGGCGAGGGCCGTCGTGGTCCTGCATTTCTATCTCGACCTGCCGTTGCCCCGGGTCGCCAGGATGCTCGGCATCCCGGACGGCACCGCCAAATCGCGTCTCCATCGGTCCCTCGGGGTCCTGCGTTCCACGCTGGCGATCGATGAGGTCACATCCGCGACGACTTTGGGAGGGCCGATCGCATGAGTACGGATCGGACCCCCGGATTCGACCGCGTCCTCCCGGAGCGCCTGGAGCAGCTCGCGGACGCGCGCATTCCCGACTATCTCGAGGCCGCCATCGAGCGCGCCTCGTCCCGCGGGCAACGTCCGGCCTGGACGTTCCCGGAAAGGTGGCTCCCGATGGAACTTGTGAGCGCACGTGCCCCGACGTCATCCTTGCCCTGGCGTCGGCTCGGCGTCCTGGCGCTGCTCGTCGTCGTCCTCGTGGCGATGGTTGCCGTGTATGTCGGCTCGCGGCCACGCCTGCCCGCGCCGTACGGGCGGGCGGCCAACGGGCTGATCGCGTTCGACGCGGAGGGCGACATCTACTCGCTGGATCCGACGACCGGCCAGACGGCGGCCCTCGTCACGGGGCCCGCCTTCGATGCGCGGCCCATCTTCTCCGGGGATGGAACGCGCTTTGCGTTCGCCCGCGCGGGCGAGGGTCGCGACGCGCTGCTGTTCGTCGCGAATGCCGACGGCACCGACATGATCCAGGTCACGCCCGAGCCGCTTGATGAATTCGGGCCGTACCACGAGGCGTGGAGCTTCTCGCCCGATGGGCGCACCATCCTGGCGACGGCTCTGGTCGACAACACCTTTTCCATGCTCCTCATCGCGGCCGATGGGTCCGGGGCCATCCGGACGATCGACGTCGGGATGAGCATCGAGGCGCCATCGTTCCGACCGCCGAACGGATCCGAGATCCTGTTCGTCGGGCATCGGGCCGAGGACGGGGTGACCGGCCTGTACGCCGTCGACCCGACGACGTCCGTCGTTCGAACGATCGTCGAGCCGACGACCGGTGTCGGGGCCGGATCGTGGTCGCCGGACGGCTCGCGCATCCTGTACCAATCGATGGATGCCAAGGACGTTTGGCGCACACATGTCATCTCGGCGGATGGGACGGACGACGCTCGCGTCGACCACCATCCGGACGCCCTGTCCGACGGCGGTGCGATCTGGTCGAACGATGGGACACGTGTGGTCATCACAGGGATGTTCGCCCCGGACGGCTCCGATCATCGCGCGGCAGTGATCCAGGTCGACGGGAACGACCCCGACGTCGCGATCCAGTGTCCGAACGTGAGAAGCGATGCCCTCGGCGACCTGTGCGCCCGCTGGGTCTGGGCACCCGATGACGCGTCGATTTTCGGCGTGTACTTCGATGCGAAAGGTCGAGCCGCTCAGCGGCTGACGGTGGATCCGCGGACAGGCGAGACCGCGGTCGCACCCTGGCCCGGCGATAACGGCCAACCCGCCTGGCAACGGCTCGCGCCGTAGGCGGCCTGGAAAGGTTGAACCCCGGGTTGGTCGGGACCCGGGGTTCAGGTGAAGGCGTATTGGTTGCGGGGAAGGGATTCGAACCCTTGACCTTCGGGTTATGAGCCCGACGAGCTGCCGCTGCTCCACCCCGCGACGGCGAATGATAGGGGCGGCCCCGCATTCGGTCAAATGCCCTCGGCTCGCAGGCGATCGGCCGAGAGGTCGCTCGACGCGAGTTCGAGCGACGAAACGGTCAGCGCGGCGGCCACGCTCCCAAACCGTAAGGCCGTGGCGAGGGACGCTCCTTCGAGCACGCCGAAGAGCACGCCCGCGAAGAACGCATCGCCCGCCCCGTTGCTGTCGACCACGTCGACTCCGGCGATCGCCGGGACCGCGTACGACTGCCCCGCGCCGTCGAGCGCGATCGCCCCGTCCGCCGCCATCGTGCACACGGCCAGCCGCTTACCTCCGTGGACCATCGACCGGAGGAACGCGCTGGGATCCGGCAATCGGTCGTGGCTCACGAAGACGACCTCTGCGGCCTCGATGAAGGGCGCGTGCCAGTCCGTCGCGCCATCGAAGTCGTGCAGGTCGGTCCAGACCGGCCGGCGCGACGCCATCGCGAGATCGACGGCGCGCGGCGTCCAGGGGGCGAGATCGACGACGACGACGTCGGCGCGCGACATCGAGTCGGCGACCTCGTCGGGGTCGAATGCCAGGTCCGGTGACCCGTTCGCGAGCATGACCGAGATCCGTCCACCGCGCGGGTCCATGAAGTTCACGTGCTGCGCCGTGCCGGTCGGATCCGGCGTCGCACGCAGGTCGACGCCCGCCCCCTGGAGACCCGCGCGGACACGGCGACCGGCGTCGTCGTCCCCGATGCCGGCGTGCAGGGTGACGGTCACGCCCAGGCGGGCGAGATCAGCGCCTTGCCGGCCGCGGATCCGCCGATGGCCTCGTGATGGCTGGTCGGGTGCACCGTCCCGTTGCGGCCGTCGGGCAACCGCTCGACATGGATCATCCGGTTCCATGCGGCGCCCCCGACGACCGTGACCTGCATCAGCCCGCAGGAGTCGGCGCCTGTGACGGCTGCGCGACACGGCCCTGGAGCGTCGGCCCGCCCACCACGATGGCGATGACGAGCGACACCATCATCACGACGCTGAACGCGTAGAACGGGAACAGGATGTTCCTCTCCGCGAGGAGGCCCGCGGTCACCGACGCCACGATGAACCCGAGCGTGCCGGCCGCACCGAACACGCCCTGCGCGGTCGACGAGCGGCCCGGCGGCGAGCTCGCTGCGACGACCGCGTACAGCGCCGGGTTCAGGAACGCGAAGCCGGTCGCCTCGATCAGGATCAGGGGCACCGCGAAGGTCGGGTCCCGCATGAACGTGTACAGGATGCCGGTGACCGCCGGGAGGACCATCCCGAGCACGATGAATGCGAACGAGCCGCGCCGGTCGACCAGGCGTCCTGCGAATGGCGACAGCACCAGCACCGGCAGGCCGAACATCGCGAACGTCAGACCGATGAGCGCGAGGTCCGCCCCGAGCCCCTGCAGGAAGAGGCTCCAGATGACCTCGTAGGTGCCGCCACCGTAGTAGCCGCCGGCATTGAGGATGATCGCGGCGATCAGTCCGCGGTTCAGGAGCCGCATGGCCCGCCCGTCGGCGAGGGTCGCCCGGTCGGCGGCGCCCGCGCTGTCGGCCGCCAGCGCGGCAGCGGCCCGACCCTCGACGTACGGCGAGTCGGGTGGCAGCGTTGTCCGGTCGAACGACGGTGATGCACCCACCTTGTGGGCGGGGCCTTCCTCGCGGACGCGAAGAGCGATCGCGACGGCGGCGATGATCGACGCGATCGCGCTGAAGACGAACACGAAGGCGATGCCGCCGAACTGCCCGGCCCCGAACGCGCCGATCGACGGACCGAGCAGGAGCCCGCCCATCTGGGCGGCGCCGTACAGGCCGAATGCCTCACCACGGCGCTCTGGCGGCGTGGCATCGGTCAGGAAGCCGCGCGCGGCAGGGTCGTAGATCGCCGACCCGAGCCCGGCGCCCGCTCGGAGCAGCAGGAACGCGACCGGGCCGGTCCAGACAAGTGGCAACGCGCCGAACACCCCGGCAGCGACGAGCCCGATGACCATCAACGGCACCCGCGCCGTCCGGTCGGCCAGCCAGCCGAAGATCGGCTCGCTCACCAGACGTGCCGCGGGCCATGCCGCGATCACCAGCCCGAGCGTGGCGAGGTCGATGCCCTGCTCGTTGAAGTAGAGCGGCAGGACGGGCAGCAGGCCGCCGAAGCCGAGCCAGACGATGAATTCGGCCACCAGCAGCGGGAGGATCGGGCCCCAGCGGTCGAGCCAGGCCCGGAGTCGGGCATACATCGGGAGCGAGCGTAGCCGCCAGGCGGGCGTCCGCGCGGGCGTGTTGCTGGGGGCGCATTGCCGCTCGCGACTGGTTAACAGACCGCAAATGAAGCGGGCCTATACTTGCCGTTCTCCCACCGATCCCAGAGGTGCGCCGCCGCATGGATGTCATCACCGCCGAAGGCCTGGTCAAGATCTACAAGACCAGGAAACACGAGGTCCGAGCCCTCGACGGGCTCGACCTTTCGGTCGCCGATGGAACGATCCTCGGTCTCCTCGGGCCCAACGGCGCCGGCAAGACCACGACCGTCCGCATCCTCGCGACGCTCCTCAAGCCGGACGCCGGCCATGCCACGGTCGCCGGTTACGACGTCGTCAGGGACGCCCAGCAGATCCGCACCCTCATCGGGCTGTCGGGCCAGTACGCGGCGGTCGATGAGAACCTCACGGGCCGCGAGAACCTGTGGATGTTCGGCACGCTCTATCAGCTTCCGAGCGGCACCGCGCGCACTCGCGCCAACGAGCTGCTCGAGCAGTTCGAGCTGACCGACGCGGGCGACCGGGTCGTGAAGACCTATTCGGGCGGCATGCGTCGCAGGCTCGACCTTGCGAGCGCGCTGATCGGCCGGCCCAAGCTGCTGTTCCTCGACGAGCCGACGACCGGCCTGGATCCACGCAGCCGGCTCGGGATGTGGGAGGTCATCCGGTCGCTCGTCCGGGAGGGCGTGACGCTGCTGTTGACGACCCAGTACCTCGAGGAGGCGGACGAGCTGGCGGACACGATCGCCGTCGTCGACCGCGGCAAGATCATCGCCCGGGGCACGGCCGACGAGCTGAAGGCGCAGGTCGGCGGCGAGCGCATCGAGGTCGTCGTCCACGATCGGACGCGGATCGATGACGCGCGCCGGATCCTCGGCCGGATCGGGATCGGTGACGCGAAGGTCGACGAGCACACCCGGCGGGTCACGGTGCCGTCGGAGGGCGGTGCGAAACGGCTCGCAACGGTGATCCGCGAGTTCGACGAAGCCGGCATGTTGATCGACGACATCGGGCTGCGGCGGCCCACGCTCGACGATGTCTTCCTCAGCCTGACCGGCCATGCTGCCGAAGAATCCACGGAGGAGGCGGCATGACGGCGACCTCGGCGGCCCGACCCGCCGCGGCCAGCGGCACCCTCGCCTCGGCGGCCCGCGACGGGCTCATCATCATGTGGCGCAACCTGAAGCGGATCCCGCGGATCCCGGAGCTCGCCATCTTCGCGGTGCTCCAGTCGATCATGTTCGTGCTGCTGTTCGCCTACGTCTTCGGTGGTGCGATCCCCATCCCGGGCGGCGAGCTACAACGACTTCCTGATGCCGGGGATCTTCGCCCAGAACATCGTGTTCGCCGCGGGCATCACCGCGATCGGTATCGCCGACGACATCGGCAAGGGCATCATCGACCGCTTCCGCTCCTTGCCGATGGCGCGCTCCGCCGTGCTGACCGGACGCTCGCTGGCCGACGTCTTCTACAACCTCGCCATCCTCGTGGTCCTGATGCTGTCCGGCGTATTCGTGGGCTGGGGCGCCCACACGGGCATCCCCGCGTTCCTGGCGGGTGTCGGCCTGCTGCTGCTCTTCGCCTTCGCGATGTCGTGGCTCGGGATCTGGCTCGGTCTCATGGTCCCCTCCGTGGAAGTAGCGCAGCAGGCCATCTTCACGGTGCTGTTCCCGATCACATTCCTATCGAACGTGTTCGTGCCGCCGCAGACCTTGCCGGACTGGCTCCAGCCGGTCGCCGAGTGGAACCCCACCAGCACGCTGACCGGCTCGCTCCGCCAGCTCTGGGGCAACCCGAACCCGTACGCCACCGACAGCTTTCCCTCGGAGAACCCGATCCTGGTCACACTAGTCTGGGTGGTCGCCGTCATCGCCGTCTTCGCGCCACTTGGCATCCGCCGCTACCGGAACCTGAGCCGTTGACCGGATGATCGCGCCGCCCTGGCTGCTCGCGCTGGCGCTGGGGCTCGGGCTGCTGGTGCTCATCCCGGCACGCCGGCTGCGCGCCGCCGGGCTGTCACGCGGCTCGGTCGGGCTGTACGTCCTCGTGCTCTGGGCGCTGGCGATGTTCGTCGCCATCCGCCCCGGCGCGACCCGGATCGTGGTGCCGTTGCTGCTATTCGCCTACCTCGCGCCGTTCATCGCCGGCGCGGACGTGCTCGGACGGGTCCTGCGGCGTCGCCCCTCGCCACCGCCGATCAAGAACGTCACACCACCGGACCCGCCGCCACTGCCGCCCGAGCGCGGCTGAGGTGCGTGCCGACCTCGGCTGGCGACTCGATCCCGAGGTCGCCTTCCTGAATCATGGGTCGTTCGGCGCGTGCCCGGAGCCCGTCCTCGCCGTCCAGCGCTCCTGGCGCGACCGACTGGAACGCGAACCCGTGACCTTCCTCGAGCGCGAGCTCGAGGGCCATCTGGCCGACGCGCGAGCGGCCGTCGGCCAGTTCGTCGGCGCGGATCCCCACGGCCTCGCCTTCGTCGCGAACGCCACGGTCGGACTGAATGCCGTGCTCGGCTCGCTGCCGTTCGACGCCGGCGACGAGTTGCTGACGACGGATCATGAGTACAACGCGGCGCTGACCACGATGCAGGCGACGGCGCGGCGGACCGGTACCCGCCTCGTCATCGCCCCGGTCCCATTCCCGATCCGCGACGCCGACGATGCTCTCGCGGCCGTGCTGGCAGCCGTCACGCCGCGGACACGCCTCGCGATCATCAGCCACGTCACGAGCTCGACGGGACTCGTGCTGCCGATCGATCGGGTCGTCGGCGCCCTCGCCGATCGGGGGATCGACACGCTCGTGGATGGTGCCCATGCCCCTGGCGTCGTTCCCCTCGACCTCGATACGTTGGGCGCGGCGTACTACACCGGGAACGGCCACAAGTGGCTGTGCGGCCCGAAGGGATCGGCTTTCCTGTGGGTCCGCGCGGATCGTCGCGAGGGCGTCCACCCCGCGATCGTGTCGCACGGGGCCAACGATCCGCGCACGGACCCTCCGCGTTTCCGCCTCGAGTTCGACTGGACGGGGACGCCGGACCCGACGGCGGCCCTGGCACTGCCCGCCGCCATCGACTGGATGGCGCGACAGGTGCCCGGCGGATGGCCGGAGATCATGCACGCGAATCGAGACATGGCGATCAGGGCGCGGAACCGGATCGCACAGGCACTCGGGGTCGAGGCGCCGGCACCCGACGCGATGCTGGGCTCGATGGCGGCGGTACCGGTGCCGGGACTCACGACGGACGACGAGGCGGCCGCGCTCCACGAGGCACTGTTCCGCGACCATCGGGTCGAGGTGCCGGTCGGAGGCTGGCCGGCGCGTGGCGCTCGACCCCGGCCGGTCGACAAGCCGCGGCTCGTGGTGCTGCGCGTCTCAGCGCAGCGCTACAACGACGAGAGTGACATCGACCGATTGATCGCGGCGCTGGAAGCGCAGCGCTTCGCGCGGGGCGACTAGAGCTCGAGGCGGCGGCGGCGCGTTCGCGCCCTGCGCGCGAGAAGGAACGCGATGGCGGCGATGACAGCCCATGGAGCCAGGAGGCCAACGAGGAGCGGGACGTCCAATGGGACCGGATCTGGGGTGCTGTCGATGGGCTCGCCGGCGGTCACGGTCGTCCCGACCGGGAAGCCGACGAGCGTCACCGACCAATCGATGTCCGCCTGCGGACCCACTGACCCGCCGGCGCGGCTCAACCGGATCCGCACCTGGACATCGCACGTCCCCGATGGACAGGGATCGAGCGGGTGCGCGATGAGGCCCACGGTGCTGCTCCCCAGGCTGGACGTGCCGGCGGCGCTGGAAGGGCCGATCGCCTCGCCTGCCCATCGATACGCCAGATAGCCCCCCGACACGTCCGCAGACATCTCGGCGATGACGTGCCCGGCGATCCTGTGGTCGGCCGAGACCGACCCGACCGGCAGCCTGATCGAGAGCGGTACGATCCGGTCGCGGTCCAGCGTCCCGACGTGAAGCGACCCGTTCGCGCCTTCGACGCGCGTGACTGCGCTCGAATCCAGCGCCAGATCGTCCACCCGGACGGAGAGGCTTCGCGGAACGGCGCCGTCGGTGCCGACGGCCATGACGTCCATTCGCCAGGTGAAGCGCCCGATGTTCGGCGGCCCTTCCAGCGGGAACACCGACAGACCAGGGATCGCCTGCATGACCAGCCAGTAGCCACGCGTGCATGGGTTCCCCGACGCACAGTCGGTCAGCAGGGGCACGTCGACGAGCCCGTCGTGCGGACGCTCCCAGAGGCGCCCGATCAGTCCCTCGGCCACCGGCACAGTTCCCGAGTCGGGAATGACTCGCACCCACATCCGCCAATCCGCGTCTGGCCAATCCGTTCCGCGAACCGACACGCGGCCGACCACCGATTGGCCGTTCTGCGCCGAACCGCCCGCGTCTGACCTTGGCAGGCTGCCACCCGTCTCGAGCGTGACGTGCCGGGCGACCGTCAGACCGTCCTCCAGGTGCGGAGCGATCGTTGCGTCTCGCCGCGCGGCTGCGGACACCAGGGTTGGCTGGCCTGCGGAAATCGGGACCGCGCTGACCGGTGGGACACACGGCACCGGCTGCAGCCGGCTGTAGTCGAGGCTCACCGCAGTCGTCCAGGTGATCGGGAGCGGATCGACCGCTAACGGATCGCGCAGGGCGATGCGAACGAGGTAGGAACGCTCACACGCCTGCTGGGGAGGGCAATCGAGTGCGATGCCCGGATGGTCGCCCCGGTACGAGTCGTTGATCGTCGTCTCTGGGAGACCGCTGCGACCAATGGCCGCACCGGACACCGGATCGATCACGTTGACCATCACCTCGGACAGATGAGGCTCGGGGCGAGGGTTGGTCGGGGGATCGGCTCCGCGGCGCGCGGGAGTCGGGGCTGCCGGCAGCTCGGGACGCGTCGGATAGTCCAGCCGCACCAGGAGTCGAGCGGCGCCGGCCTCCATGTCAGCGGGTAGCGCATCGGCACGCAGCGTCAGCCTCACCACCTGGTCGACCACGGGATGCTCCGCATCGAGGATGGCCGAGGCCTCCGGTACCTCGCTCTCGACCACCGGACTCGGACAAGCGCCCATGGCGTACGCCGCCGCGACGATGAGGAAACCGAGCAGCAGGGCGCTGAGGCTCGATCCGGCGATCAACCAGACCAGGGGCAGGCGGCACGGACGCACGAGGCGCTCTAGCACGACGTCAGGACGGCGCGGACACCGGGCAAGTTGCCGCTCAACCCGTGTTCTGGAGCCCGGCCGCAACGCCGTTGACGGACAGCTGCACGAGCCGCAGGTGCATCGGCCGGGCGGGGTCGTCGGGCGGCAGGGCGCGCAGGCGGCGAAGCAGTCGAACCTGCACTTCCGAGAGCGCGTCGACGTACGGGTTCCGCAGGCCGATCGAACGCTGCAGGACCGGCGCGCCGTCGAGCAGCCGGTCGCGTCCGGTCACCCGCAGCAGCCAGGTCACGGTCCGGTGGTATTCGGCCTCGATCGTCGCCCAGCGCCGGTCCGCGTCGTCGCCCCCGGCCAGCGAGGCATAGCGGCGGCCGATGCCCATGTCGGCCTTGGCCAGGATCATCTCGGCGTTGTCGATGACCGACGCGAGGAACGGCCAGGAGCGGTAGAGCCGGGCGATTTCGCGGATGCCCCCATCCCCGTGTGCCGCGCCGTATGCGTCGAGCGCAGTCCCGAGGCCGTACCAGCCGGGGAGGTTGATCCGCGACTGCGACCAGGCGAAGGTCCACGGGATGGCGCGCAGCGCATCGATCGGCGGCGCCTCGTCGGGCGCCGCGCCTGCCCGGCCGCGCGCCGCGGGCCGGGATCCCAGGCGCAGGTCGGACAGCTCGGCGATCGGCGTGATCGACCGGAAGAACGCCGCGAAACCGGGGTCGTCGTGGACGAGCGCCCGGTATGCCGCGCGTGCGGTCTCGGCCAGCTCCGTCAACAGGGGGCCGCCGGTCGCCACTGCAGCCGCCGCAGCGGAATCGTGCTCGGGCGTCGAGGCGATGAGGACGGCACCGGTCAGCTGTTCGAGGTGGCGCCGGGCGATCGCGGGATCGCCGTAGTTGGCGGCGATGACCTCGCCCTGCTCGGTCAGCTTGAGCCGCCCATCGACCGACCCCGGCGCGCCCCCGACGATGGCGCGGTTCGCCGGCCCGCCGCCGCGACCGATCGCGCCGCCACGACCGTGGAACAGCGTCAGCTCGACGTCGTGCGCCCGGGCTGCCTCGACCAGCGCGGCCTGGGCCTGGTGGAGCATCCACGCCGCGGCCAGGAACCCGGATTCCTTGTTCGAGTCGGAGTAGCCGAGCATCACCTCCTGCCGGTCGCCACGAGACGCGACATGTCGGCGATAGACCGGGTCGCGGAGCAACGCATCGAGGATCTCGCCGGCGGCGGCGAGCGCGTCCGACGATTCGAACAGGGGAACTACGTCGATCGCGGGCTCGCCGCCGGCGCGGGCAGCGAGATCGAGCACGTTCGTGACGTCACGTGGCGTGGCCGTGAACGACACGACCACGCGCCGGCAGGCTTCGACGCCGAAGCGTCCCTGCACCTCGGGGATCGACCGGAACGTCGCCAGCACCTCCCCGACGGTCACGCCTGGCGAAACCTCGACGGCATCGTCGGCCGAGCCCGCCAGGGAATCGAGCGCCGCCTGGTGGACCGCGCTGTGCTGGCGGATCTCGAGAGAGGCCAGGTGGAACCCGAACGTCGCCACCTGCCAGCGCAGCTCGGCGACCTCGCCCCAGGCGATGCGCTCGAGACCATCCTCGACCAGCGACTCCTGGATCTCGCGCAGCTCCGCATCGAAGCTCTCGGCATCCTCGTAATGCCCCGACCGCGCGCCCGCCTCCCCGGTCAACACCGCCCGCGTTCGACGCAGTCGCTCGGCGACGAACCCGAATCGCTGGCGGTACGGCTCGTCCGGGAAGCGTCGGCGGAGCTGGCGGTCGGTCTCCGGGAGGTCCTCCGCATCGCGTGCGAGGCGCATCGCGAGCGAGCGGGAGACGCGCTCGTGCGGCGTGGTCGCGGACACGGTCTGCATCAGCCGCATCGCCACCGCCTCGTAACCGTGCAGTACGTGGTCGGCGTGGATGCGGAGGGTCCGGAGGGTCATGTCGGCGGTGACGGCGGGATTGCCATCGCGGTCGCCACCGATCCACGATCCGAACCGCAGGAACGCCGGTGCGCGCGGCGGACGCGTCCCGGTCTCGGCGTCGAGGACGGCGTCGACCGTCCGGTACAGCCGCGGTGCGAGCGTGAACAGCGTCGCATCGAACATCGCCATCGCCGTCCGGACCTCGTCCAGCGGCTCGGGCGTCACGGCACGCAGGTCGGACGTGCGCCACAGCAGCGTGATCTCCTCGCGCAGCCGCCGGCGGATCTCGCGATCGTCCGATGGGGTCAGCCTCGCGTCGTCGAGGCGCTCGAGGAGCACGGCGCAGCGCCGGAGCGCCACGAGCGTCGTGCGACGCCGGGCCTCGGTCGGGTGCGCGGTGAGCACCGGCGTGATCCGCAGGCGAGCTAGGACGGCGTCGAGGTCCGCATCGCTCCGGCCGGCGCGCCGGAGCCGCGCGACGGCTTCTGCCACCGAATCGTCCAGGAGCCCGTCGCGGGCGGCACGCTCGCGCTTGCGCAGCGTCCGGACACGTGCGCGGGCTTCGGCGAGGTTGACCAGCTGGAAGTAGAGCGAGAACGCCGTGATGACCGCCTCGGCGTCCTCCAGCTCGAGCGCATCGAGCTCGGCCTCGAGCCGCTCGCGGACCGCGGGCTGCTCATCGTGCCGGAACGCGATGGCCGCCAGCCGCAGCCGCTCGACAAGGTCGTAGATCCCCTCCCCCGCCTGTTCGGTGATGACCTGCCCGAGCAGGGCGCCGAGTAGGCGGACCTCGAGCGCGAGTGGATCCCGGGCCCGGGCCGACCCGATCCCGGCCGGCTCGGCGGCGCGGGCGGAACGCGGGGCGCGCGATCGGGCGGTCATCCCGCGCGCGCCTGCCGGTACCGCAACCGAGCCACGACCGGGCCGCAACCATCCTGCGGTACGACCGTTCCTACCCTTGTAAGGTGATGAACGTGGCTCAACGACGAACGACCGTGCGCGACCGGCCGGGACGGGAACGAACCGCGGCCCCGGCCCCCGCCGAGCTCGGCGTGGGCGACCAACTCGATCACCTGCGCTTCATCCACGACGTCGCCCGCCTCGCGACGACCGCGCGAACGTGGGACGAGCTGCTGGAGACCGTCGTCGACGGGACACGGGACGCCCTCCATGCCGATGTCTCCTCGCTCTATCTCCTCGACCGCGATGGAGCGTACCTGACCCTCGCAGCGACCAACGGCCTCGACCGTTTCCAGATCGGTCGCGCGCGGGTCCCGTTCGGGGAAGGCGTGACGGGGTCGGTCGCCGCCAGCCAGCAGCCGCTCGTCATCCCGGACGTCAAGGCCGATCCCCGGTTCCTGTGGGTCCGCGGCATCGACCAGCGGCGGTTCGTGACCTCGATGCTGAGTGTGCCGCTGACGTGGCACGACCAGACGATCGGCGTGCTCAATGTCCAGACCGAGCATCCGCGGGTCTTCAGCCCGTCGGACGTGGCCCAGCTCAGCGCGGTGGCCGACCTGCTCGCGGGCATCGTCGAGAAGGGCCGCCAGCAGTCGGAGGCCGAAGCCCGCGTCGAGTCGCTCAAGGCCATCGACGAGGCCCGCAGCGAGCTGATCGCCCTCGTCACGCACGAGCTGCGCACACCGCTGGCGGTCGTCCGCGCCTACACCGACCTGCTCGCCGACGAGCCCAAGCTGGACGGACGGGAGTCGCGCGACGTCGAGCGTCGTGCGACCCGCGCCGCGTGGCACGACGCGACGCTCGAGCAGATCGAGCGGCTGGACCGGCTGGTCGACTCGATCCTCGCGTCTGTCCGGGTCGTGCCCGAGGACGCGGCGACCGTCGAGCCCATCGACGTGGAGACCCTCGTCGGCGAGGTCCTCCAGTCGCTCAAGCCGTTGCTCGGCCGCCATCACGTGATCACGGCCGGAACGCCGCGCCTCCATGGCCTGGCCGACCCGTCCCGCCTCCGCCAGATCGTCGAGCACCTGGTCGAGAACGCGGTGAAATACGCCCCCTCCGGCACGACCATACGGATCGACTGGGACCTCGTGGAGGGGATCGTGCACCTCGGTGTCACCGACGAGGGACCGGGCATCCCGGACGAGTGGCGCGAACGGATCTTCGAGCCGTACGCCCGGCGCGACACGCATACGGCCCGTGGCTCCGGCATCGGCCTGTATGCGGCCAAGCGCCTCGGCGAATTCGATGGGCGCGCACCTGTGGTGCGAGCCAGCCCGACCGCACGGCGCGCGCTTCGTCGTCGCCGTCCCGGCAGCGGTCGCGATCTAGGCCATGCCGACCATGAGCAGCCGCCCGCTCCGCATCCTCGTCGTGGACGACGACCCGGCGATGGTCGGGGCCATCACGGCGCTGGTGGGCACAGAGGGCCACCAGGTCATCACCGCGTACGACGGCCTGACCGCCGTGAAGCGGTTCCGCGAGGAGCACCCGGACCTCGTGCTGCTCGATCTCGCGATGCCGGGCCCGGACGGCTTCTCCGTCGCCGGGCAGATGCGCGCAGTCGGGCAGGCGCCGATCCTCGTCGTGTCCGGGGAGAGCGGCGAGGCGGCCAAGGTCCGCGCGCTGGGGATCGGGGCCGACGACTACCTGACGAAACCGTTCGGCAAGGCCGAGCTGCTGGCACGGATCGCGGCGATCATGCGCCGGGTCGACCGGACGACGGCCGGAGCCGGTGGGCCGGCCGGACCGCTCGAAGCAGGCGATCTGGTGCTCGAGCCCGGACGACACGAGGCGCGCGTGGGCGATGTCGCGTTGTCGCTCACGCCCACCGAGTTCCGCCTGCTCGAAGCGCTCGTCCGGGCAGGCGGCGACATCGTCCCGCACCTCCAGCTGGCCCGTGCCGGCTGGCCGGCCGAGACCGACCCGGACCTGTTGTGGCTCAAGCCGCACCTCGCGCGGTTGCGCGCGAAGGTCGACGCCGCCCGCGGCCCCCAGGTCGTGGCCGTCCGGGGCGTGGGCTATCGGATCGTGGTGGACGAGGCGCCCGAGAGCTAGGGCCGGGGCCGGGCCAGGCCGGGAACGACCTAGACGGCGATCGACACCGGGCGACCGGACGCGTCGTGGGCGGAGTCGGCGCAGGCGACCCGACAGCCGCGGGCATCGCGGCCACCGAGCGGGTTGAAATGGAACCACGCCTCGCCGGTCTGGGCGAGACGACAGCCGCACGACGCGCAGGTGACCGGCGCGCCCGCGCCGCCGCGCACCGCCAGCGGGCGGTGGATGTCCGATCCGGACCGGTGGAGCATCGCGATCACCTCGTCGCTCGTCGGGGTGGCGGAGCCGCCCACGGTCGTTCCAGGGAGACGTTTCCCCATCATGGAGCGGAGCGTAGGGCGGATCGGGGCGTCGCTTCGGCAGCGACTCGGCACCGGCTCGGTTGCGGCTCGGTGTCGCGAGCTGGCCTCATCCGAAACATGGCCGCTGGGCCTATCGGTCCGGCGCGCCCTCCGGCAACATCCGACTGATGTCCGATGCCGCGATCGACCCTGTCCAGACGCCCGAGGCATACCGGCGCCAGCTGCTCGACATGCTGGGCGACGACGACCCCGCCGTGGTCCAGGCGGCGACCGTGGGTCGCCTGCGCGAGCTCGTCCGCGAGGCGGGTGACCGGCTCCGCGTCAGGCCCGAGCCGACCGAATGGTCGGTCGTCGAATGCATCGGCCACCTCGTCGACTCCGAGCTGACGACCGCCGCGCGCGTGCGCTGGATCCTGGCTGAGGATCGGCCCGACATCGTCGGCTATGACCAGGACCTGTGGGTCGACGGCCTGCATCACCGCGACGATGACCCGGCCGAGCTGATCGCGCTCTTCGATGCGCTACGGGGGGCGAACCTGCGGCTGTGGAATGCCCGCCCGGCCGCCGATCGCGAGCGCGTCGGCATCCACCGGGAGCGCGGCCCGGAGAGCTACGGCCTGATCGTGCGGCTCGCGGCCGGCCATGACCGGTTCCATATCGGCCAGGCGGAGCGGGCGCTCGCCGCGGTCAGGCTGATCTAGGCCCTGTCGACCCGTCCGTCGCCGAACCGTTCCTCGCCGTCGTTCAGGCGGCTATCGACCGGGCGTAGCGCTTCGCGAGCCGGCGGACATGCTCCACCAGCTCCCGCGGTTCGGTGACGGTGAATTCGGCACCGAGCATGCCCAGGTAGACCGCCATCGTCTCGACGCTGTTGGCGCCCGCCTGGAGGATGCATGTCCGGTCGTCGATCGCCTCGACCGTCCCCACCGACCGGCCGATCCGCTCGGCGATCGCCTCGGCCGGGGCGTGGACGACGATCCGGGCCCGGAAATGCCACGCCGAGGCCACGCCACGCGCGACATATCCCGCGACGTCCTCGTCGGGCAGAGGTCGTGGAACGAAGCGCCCGCCGAGAGGCAACCTCGGCACCAGCCGATCGACCCGGAAGGTCCGCCAGTCCTCACGGCCGGTGTCCCAGGCCAGGAGGTACCAGCGCCTGCCCCAGTTGACGAGGTGGTACGGCTCGGCCTCGCGGCGGGTCGACGCGCCCTCGCGGTCCCTGTACGAGAAGCGCAGGCGCTCGTGGTCCCGACACGCACCGGCGAGCAGCGTCAGGACGGTTGGGTCGACGGTCGGCTCGCGCTCGTCGCGCGGCACGAGGACCGTGAAGGCCTGCAGAGCATTGACCCGGCGCCGAAGCCGCTGCGGCAGGACCCGCTCGAGCTTCGACAACGCCCGGAGCGACGTCTCCTCGATCCCACCGATCGCGCCGCCTGCCGCTGTCTGGAGCCCCACCGCGACCGCGATCGCCTCGTCGTCATCCAGCAAGAGCGGCGGCAGATCGGCGCCGGCCTCGAGCCGGTAGCCACCGACCGCCCCGCGCGTGGCATGGACCGGATACCCGAGCCCGCGCAGGCGGTCGATGTCGTTGCGCACGGTCCGGGTGGTCACCTCGAGTCGCTCGGCGAGCTCGGTGCCGGTCCAGTCGCGCGGCGTCTGGAGCAGCGAGAGGAGGCGCAACAGGCGGGCGGAGGGATCCATGCCTGACGGAACGTTAACACGCAATTAGGAACGTATTCTTCCTAATCCGCTGGTACGGTGAACCCGATGACAAACGATCGATGGAGGCACCCGTGACGACACCCGCCCAAGTTCAGCCATTCGTCGATCGACCCCCGATCGAGCTGCCGCATCGCGTGCGGATGCGCATCCTCGGCATGGTGATGATCGGGGTCTTCCTCGCCGCACTCGACCAGACCGTGGTCGGGACGGCACTCCCGCGGATCATCACCGACCTCGGTGGCAACGAGCTCTACACCTGGGCGTTCACCGCCTACCTGCTGACCTCGACGATCAGCGGCCCGCTCTACGGCAAGCTGTCCGACCTGTTCGGGCGCCGGCCGATCTTCCTGTTCGGCATCGGCATCTTCATGGTGGGCTCGCTGCTGGCCGGCCTGTCTCAGGAGATGTGGCAGCTCATCGGCGCCCGCGGGGTCCAGGGTCTCGGCGCCGGCGCCCTTTTCCCCATCGCGCTCGCGGTCATCGGCGACCTGTTCGCACCGTCCGAGCGAGGCAAGTACCAGGGCCTGTTCGGCGCGGTGTTCGGGCTGTCGGTGCTCATCGGCCCGGCCATCGGCGGCCTGCTGACCGACTCGATCGGGTGGCAGTTCGTGTTCTTCTTCAACCTGCCGATCGGCGCGATCGTCTTCGCGGTCGTCTGGCGCAACCTGCCCTCCTACCACCTCGGAGGGGAGCGACCCTCGATCGACTATGTCGGCGCGGCGCTGTTCACCGCCGCCCTCGTCCCGATCCTCGTCGGACTCACGAACAAGCAGTCCGCCGACTGGGCGGATCCGTCGGTCGGTGGCCTGATCGCCATCGGCGCGGTCATCGCCCTGGCCTTCATCCTGGTCGAAGCGCGCGGCCGAGAGCCGATCGTCCCGCTCAGCCTGTTTCGCAATCGCTCGTTCACGATCTCGGTCGTGGCATTCTTCCTGGCGTCCTTCGGCTTCTTCGCGACGGTCGTCTTCCTGCCGCGCTGGTTCCAGGTCGTGAACGGCTCGTCCGCGACCGAATCGGGCTATCAGATCCTGCCGCTGCTCGGCGGTCTGATCCTGAGCGCCACCGGTGCCGGCCAGATCGTGGCGCGGACGGGTCGGTACAAGCTGCTGCTGACGGGCGCGCTGGTGACGATGGCGGTCGGGCTGTTCCTCCTGACCAATTTGCGCGCGGACACGCCGATCCCGCTCGTGTGGCTGTGGATGTTCGTGGCGGGACTCGGCGTCGGGCCGACGTTCGCGGTGTTCACGCTGATCGTCCAGAACAGCGTGCCGGTCGAGCGGCTCGGGACGGCGACCAGCAACCTGACGTTCTTCCAGCAGGTCGGCGGGACAGTCGGCCTGGCGATCACGGGCACGATCTTCGGGACATCGCTTGTCGAGGAGGCGCCACGCCAGCTCTCCGCAGCCGACCTGCCGCCCGAGCTCGCGGCAGCCCTGGCCGGGGGTGGCGTCCAGCCGGACGCGATCGGGGGCGTCGGCGACCTTGGTGCGGCGATCCTCGCCCAGGTGCCCGCCGCGTTCCGTGCGCAGGTCGAGCCGTTCATCCCCGCGATCGTCGACGCGATCCACCAGGCGTTCTCGATCGCGACCGCGAACACGTTCATCATCGGGATCGGGGCGTCGCTCCTGGCGGCGGGATTGGTCGCGATGCTGAAGGAGGTCCCGATGCGGCACGAGGTGCCGGCGCCCGGGTCGGGGGCGGTCCACGCCGGTCGTGCGGTCGGGGAGCCGGGCGCGTAACCGGGCGGGGGAACGCGGGCAACCGCGCTCGCGTTCCAGTTCGCGATTGGAACATCGCGAGGTTCCAATCGGAGGCTGGGAGGAGGAGAAATGGGCGGAATCGGTGGGTCCTTTGCCGTATGGAACATCCTGGGCGTTCCAAACGGCGGCTGAGCCGGGCCGGAGGGCGGTTTGCTTGGTCAGTTGGAACCTAGTGATGTTCCAGGCGGGCCCTGTGAGTCGCCCGGGCGGTGGTGCGAGGCCCCCGGCACGGCCCGCGGGCGCTGGGCCTCAGCCTCCCAACGGGATGGCGACCTCCGCGCCGACCTGCGGCAAAGGTTCGACCGGCACATCCGTGATCGGCGCGACCGGCTCGATCACCCAGGTTTCCGCCGCCAGCCGCTCCGAGAGGGCGAGCCGCCGAGCCAGCACCGAACCCACCGCCGCGTGATCCTGGAGCAGCGCGAACAGCTCGTCGAAGCGCTCGCGACCGTCATGACGGTCGCGCAGCACCTCGGACAGACGAATGGCCGCGACGCTGTCCGCGTGCAGCGCAGCGACGTGGCGGCCACTCGGGTCGAACAGGTACGCCCGCCCGCCGGTCATGCCGGCTCCGAAGTTCGCCCCGACCGGTCCGAGCACCACCACGACACCGCCCGTCATGTACTCGCACCCGTGGGCGCCGATCCCCTCGACCACCGCCGACGCGCCGCTGTTGCGGACCGCGAAGCGCATGCCCGCGCGCCCGACGAGGTGCAGCCGCCCGCCGGTCGCCCCGTACAGGACGGTGTTCCCGGCGATTGCCTCACCGGCAGCCGCGACGGGCAGGTCGGCCTCGGGGCGGACGACGAGCCGCCCGCCCGACAGGCCCTTCCCGACGTAGTCGTTTGCCTGACCGACGAGCGTCAGGTCGATCGAGGCCGACGCGAAGGCCCCGAACGACTGGCCTGCCGCTCCACGGAGCTCGAGGCGCACGGGCCCGCGCAGTTCCCCCCGCTCGATCGACCCGGTCAGCCCGGCACCGAACGACCGATCGGCCGTGGAGAGCCGCAACCCGGAAGCCGTCACCGGCCCCTGGTCGCGGAATGCTGCGGCGACGCGAACCTCAAGGGGCGACGCCGGCGCGTGACGGACCGTCCGCGCGGGCAGCCCGGGATCTGCCCGCCGCGCTGGGTCGGCGGCCCATGGAGCCGCCCCGACCACGGAACCGAGCTCCCACGAGGAACGAGCGATCGGTCGCAGCGCTCGCCGGCTCTCGCCGACCACCTCGCCCACGGATCGGGCACCAACAGCCGCCAGCTCCCGCCGGAGGTCCTCGGCCACGGCCAGGAAGAACGTCTCGACCATCTCGGGCGTGCCCCGGAACTTGGCGCGCAGGTCCTCGCGCTGTGTGGCGATCCCGGTCGGACACGTATCGAGATGACACTGGCGAGCCATGTCGCAGCCGATCGCCACGAGCGCCGACGTGCCGAACGCGAACTCCTCGGCGCCCAGGAGCGCCGCGACCAACAGGTCCCGCCCGGTCTGCAGCCCGCCATCGGTCCGGAGCGCGACGCGATCGCGGAGGTCGTTGCGCAACAGGACCTGATGCACCTCGGCGAGGCCGAACTCCCACGGCGCGCCCACGTGCTTGATCGACGAGAGCGGCGATGCCCCCGTCCCGCCCGCGTGCCCCGACAGGTGGATGTACGACGCGCCGGCCTTGGCGACACCGGCTGCGATCGTCCCGACCCCGCGCGAAGCGACGAGCTTCACGCCGATCCGTGCCGCGGGGTTGATCGCCCGCAGGTCGGCGATCAGCTGGGCGAGATCCTCGATCGAATAGATGTCGTGGTGTGGCGGCGGGCTGATGTAGCTTTGGCCGGCCTGCCCACGCCGTAACGCCGCGATGTAGGCGGTCGCCTTCCGACCAGGGAGCTGGCCACCCTCTCCCGGCTTCGAGCCCTGGGCGATCTTGATCTCGAGCTGGTCGGCGCGCGCGAGGTACGTCGCGGTGACGCCGAACCGCGCCGACGCGACCTGCTTGATCCGGGCGTCGCGACGCCGGCCATCCGCGCCTGCCGCATACCAGGCGGGATCCTCGCCGCCCTCTCCGGTGTTCGCGGCGCCGCCGGCGCGCTGGATACCGATCGTCAGCGCCTGGTGCGCCTCGGGCGACAGCGCGCCCACGCTCATGGCCGACACGACGAACCGTCGGGCGATCGAGCGCGCGTCCTCGACCGAGCCGAGGTCGACCGGCGTGCCGAGCCGGCGCACGCGCAGCTCGTCGCGCGGCGTCGACGACGCGGTCGACGGCCGTGCAAGCGCCGATCGATATCGCGCCAGCGACGCGTCGACCGTCGGTCGCTCCCCGTCCCCAGCTGGAGTCGCGCCGGACAGGATCTGGATCTCGCTCGCGATCCGCGGGGCGAACAGGTGCGCCTCGCCATCGCCACGGAACCGCGCGAACCCCGGGTCGGGGAACCGCGCCTCGCGACCCGGGACCGGAACGGGCAGGGACAGCGCCGCGTCACGCCGTCGAACGATGCGCGCTCCGAGATCGAGCAGGGTCGTCCGGCCGGGCCATGCCGCGGCAGCGGGGAAACAGCGCCTGAGGACGTCCGGTGCGAGGTCGATGGTGTCGATGAGCGACCCGCCGATATAGCTCGCGACGGCGCTGATGCCCATCCGCGCGAGGGTCTTGCGGAGTCCCGCGGCGAACGCGTCGACCACGTTGTCGATCGCCTCGGACGGGGTCAGCGACTCGGCGCCGCGTGAGCCGGCCAGCTCGGCCGCGAGCTCGAGTGCAAGCCGCGGATGGACCGCCGTCGCGCCGACCGCGAGCGTCATCGCCATGGCATGGACGTCGAGGACATCGGCCGCGTCGAGCACGACGTCGGTCCTGCCTCGCAGGCCCGCATCGGTGAGGGCGGTATGGACGGCACCCGCAGCGAGGATCGACGGCACCGGCATCCGATCCGTCGAGAACGCTCCGTCGCTCACGACGAGGACCTCGACACCGGACTCGCTCGCCGCGACGGCGTCGCGCGCGAGTCGATCGAGCGCGTGGGCCAGGCCGCTCGCGCCGTCCGTCGCGGACCACGTCGCATCGAGCACGCGCACGCGTCGACCGCCGTCCGTCAGCGCCTCGACCAGCCCCTCGAGATCCGCGACGATCGGCCGTTCGAGCCGGAGCGTCCGCGGCCCGCGCGGAGGTCCGCCGAGCAGCGCGGGCCGGCGACCAAGCTCGACCCGGAGGTCCATCACGACCCGTTCCCGCTCGGGGTCGATGGCCGGGTTCGTGACCTGCGCGAACGCCTGGCGCAGGTGATCGGCGACCGGTCGGTCGAGCCGGCCGCGACCCGCCGTCGGCGTGTCGTCGCCCATGCTCCAGAGTGGCTCGTGCGCCTCGAGCGCCATCGTCTTGATATCGAGCCGCGCCTTCTCGGCATCGAGCCCGGAGAGGTAGCGGAGTCGATGATCCAGCGCCGGTCGTCCCTCGATCGCGTTCGCTGCCGCCTCGGCGGTGTCGTCGTGGAGCGGCCGCGGGGCGTCGTGGATCGGGAGGTGGCGGAGGACGCGCGCCTTCGCGTCGGTATCCTCGAGGATCGCCCGCCTGCCCGGCTCGACCAGCAGCATCTCGCCCGGCCCGAGGCGGCCACGGCGCACCGTCTCCGAGGCGGCGAACGGCACGGCGCCCGACTCGGACGCGACGGCGACCATCCGATCCGCCGTCACGGCGAAGGCCGCCGGTCGAAGCCCGTTCCGATCGACGAGCGCGCCGACACGCCGCCCATCGGCGAACACGATGGCTGCCGGGCCATCCCACGGCGCGAGCATCCCCGCCGTCCGGCGCCGGAGGGTCGCAACGTGCGGATGGGGAGCACGGCGCAGACCCACGGCCTCCGGGATCGCCGCCAGCAGGGCCGGGGCGAGGTCCCAGCCGGTCGTCGTGAGCAGCTCCAGGCCCTCATCGAGCGACAGCGAGTCGGACCCGTCGGGCGACAGCAGCGATCCGGCCCCGAGCAGCTCGGCCGCGATCGGCCGCCCGCCGCGATCGTGCGTCCGCCCGCGGACCTGCTCGCGGTTGCCGCGGACCGTGTTGATCTCGCCGTTGTGGGCGATCGACCGGAACGGCTGCGCGAGCCGCCAGACGGGAGTGGTGTTGGTCGCATAGCGCTGATGGAAGACCGCGTAGGCCACCTCGACCGGCGCCCGCAGGTCCGGGTACAGCTCCCCGAGCCGCGTGCCCGCGACCAGACCCTTGTAGACGACTGTCCGGCACGACGCCGATGGCACCGACAGACCGGCGACCGCGCCGCCCGCGTCTCGAGCGGCCGCCTCCAGGCGCCGCCGCGCGACGACCAGCCGGCGCTCGAAGGCCCTATCGGACGCCCCGGCGGGCCGGGCGACGATCGCCTGGACGACCGCCGGACGCGATGACGCGGCGACCGTGCCGAGCGCCCCCGGTTCGAACGGGACGGGCCGCCAGCCGACGATCGGGAGCTCGGACACCGCGAAGACTTCCTCGGCGAGCGCCCGTGCCGCGCGACCCGCGACTCGCCCGCGCGGCAGGAACAGCATGACGACGCCCGGGCGCTCGGCCGCGCGCGCGCGGCGCTCGGCCGCGCGCGCGCCCGCGATCAGGGACAGCATTGATGACGACAGGGGCATCGCCAGCCCGGCGCCGTCGCTCGACTCGCCGTCGGCGGCGAACGCCCCGCGGTGGGCCAGCGCCGCGAGACCGGCAAGGGCCAGGGGCAGCACCCGCGCGTGGGATCCACCGCCGGCATCCGCCACGAACCCGACACCGCACGCATCGTGCTCGAACCGCTGTTCATACAGCGGCGCACGGTGGTCGCGCATGTCGCGTCGGTGGTCGGTGACGTCCATCTCGCGCTGGCGGCTCCGAATGAAGTGGAGCGGCCGACCGCCCGGCTGGGACGGTGGCCGCATGGACGGGATGTGCGGATCGAGCGAGGAGCGTCGGCCGGTCGGGACCCGGGAGGAGCCGTTCCCGACCGGCCGTTCGCCCCTCTGGGTCAGGTCTGGTAGGCCACCTCGCCGTGGGTGGCGAGGTCGATGCCCATCTCCTCATCGCTGGCCGAGACACGGATCCCGAGCACCAGGTCGACGACCTTGACGATGACGAACGTCGAGACCGCGGCGTAGAGGACGGTCGCGCCGACTGCGACAAGCTGGTTGACGAGCTGCTGGGCGTTGCCCTCGAGCAGGCCGGTGTACGCCTCCTGGATGGCGGCCGTGGCGAACACGCCGGTCGCCACGGCGCCGAACATGCCGCCCACGCCGTGGACCGCGAAGACGTCGAGCGCGTCGTCGATCTTGAGGCGCGAGCGCAGCAGCGTCGCGCTGTAACACAGGCCGCCGACCACGAGGCCGATGATGAGCGCCCCGCCGACACCGACGAACCCGGACGCCGGGGTGATCGCGACAAGGCCGGCCACGGCGCCGCACGCGGCACCGATGACGCTGACCTTGCCCTTGTGGAGGTAGCTGGCGAGGACCCAGGTGATGGTCGCGGCCGCAGCGGCCGTGTTGGTGACGATGAATGCGCTCGCTGCGAGTCCGTTCGCGGCGACCGCGGAACCGGCGTTGAACCCGAACCAGCCGAACCACAGGAGGCCCGCGCCGAGGACCGTCATCGGGACGTCGTGCGGCTCCATGGGCTCACCGTTGGCCACGCGGCGACCGATGAGCAGAGCGACGACGAGGGCCGAGACGCCGGAGCTGATGTGGACGACCGTGCCACCCGCGAAGTCGAGCGCCCCGAGCTTGAACAGCCAGCCGTCGGCCGACCAGACCCAATGCGCCAGCGGCGAATAGACGACGATCGACCACAGGATCGTGAACAGAACGAATGCGCCGAACCGCTTGCGCTCGGCGAAGGCGCCGGTGATGAGCGCGGGGGTGATGGCCGCGAACATCAGCTGGAAGGCCGCGAAGAGGACGAACGGGACCGTCGTCGCATACGTCTCGGACGGCTCCAGGCCGACGCCGTTGAAGAACGCGAAGTCGAGCCCACCGATCCAGCCGGAGCCGATGATCGGCAACGTGACGTCCGGTCCGAACGCCAGCGAGAAGCCGACGACCACCCACACGACGCTGACCAGGGCCAGGCCGAAGAAGCTGTGCATGATCGTCGAGAGCACGTTCTTGCGCCGGACCAGGCCGCCGTAGAAGAGCGCCAGCCCCGGCAGCATGATCATCACGAGGGCTGTCGACATCAACAGCCAAGCGGTGTCGCCAGTGTTCATCCATTCCTCCCGGCATGGTCGGGACACCCGACCGATCGGTGTGAGAGGAACGCTACGGGGCGATCGGAGCGCGGTCGCCCCCGCGGCGGGAACGAGAACGTCGCGGTTCGGGACCATGGCTGGTTGCAGAACGGCCCAAAGTTGCGCTTCGGCGTCACGTCCCGTGCACACTTGCGCACACCCAGCCGAGGCGGATCGTGCCTGACAACCTGCTCGCGTTCATCGGCGTTGCGGTCGCCGTCGTGGTGATACCCGGCCCCGACATGGCCCTCGTCACCCGCAACGTCTTCCGCCACGGACGATCCGCGGGCTTCGCGACGTCGTTCGGGATCTGCACCGGCATCCTCGGCTGGGCAATCGCGGCCGCACTCGGTGTCGCGACCGTGCTGGCCACGTCTTCGGTAGCCTTCACCGTCCTCAAGGTCGCCGGCGCGGCGTACCTGGTCTACCTCGGCGTCTCGACGTTCCGCTCCCGGGACGAAGCGCTGGTCGGCGGCCCCGACGGTGGGCCGACCTTGCCATGGCACCGCGCATGGATGCAGGGCCTGCTCTCGGCGCTCCTGAACCCGAAGCTCGGCGTGTTCTTCCTGACGCTGCTGCCGCAGTTCATTGCCCCGGGCGATCCGCCGGCGCTCCGGGCGCTGCAGCTGGCCGTCGTGTTCGACCTGATCGGGCTGGCATGGCTGCTCATCTATTCAGCCATCCTGGCGGCCATCGGTCGCACGCTCGGTCGCGCCGGACCGCGCCGCTTCGTGCGCTGGGTGAGCGGAACGATCCTCGTCGCCTTCGGCGTCCGGGTCGCGCTGGAGAGGACCTGACCGACCAGATCAACCGCTCGCTGCGGCTTGCGACGACCCGGGTTGCGCCGCCCGGGTCAACTCGTCCAGGAATAGCCCGATGATGCCGGCGGTGACGATCGCGCCCAGCCACAGGTGGACTGTCCACCCGATGCCGTCCGTCAACCCGATCGCCGCGAAGTACAGTGCGAACACGACGATTGGCACGAGGAAGGCGACGACCGCGTCGCCGAGGCGGCTTGCGCCGGCCGGCCAGCGGCGGACGATGAGCTCGGCGACCAGCGCTGCCACCACGATCCCCGGTAGCAGCCGGTACTCGTCGCTCAGCACCGTCGCCATCGCGAGCGGCACGCCGATCACCACCGCATACGCCCCGAATGGCAACGATCCATACCGCCGCCGCAGATACAGGAACGCCCCGGCCAGCAGGGTCGAGAGCACGAGGATCCCCGCCGCACCGAAACCCTGCCGGACGTAGTCCTCGCGCCAGAACGGCAGGTTCCCTTCCGATGGGTAGACGATCGTCGACCCATCCGGCGACCAAGCCGGACGGGCCCACCCGTCGTTGGCACCCGGGTTTCGGCTGAGGTTGGTCGCCTCTCCACCCGCGGCCGGCATCGAGAACACGTCGAAATCGCCCGTCCGGTTCGACGTGAACGCGATGGTCGAGCCATCCGGCGACCACGTCGGCATGTAGCTATCGCCGACATCGTCGCCGACCGTCAGGCGCGTCGGATCGCTGCCGTCGATGCCGGCCAGCCATACGTCGTAGTTGTCACCACCGCGGCGGTTCGAGGTGAAGGCGATGCGGGTGCCATCGGGCGAGATCGCGGGCTCGTAGTCCGCGGACGGGCCGGTCGTGATCTGGGTCACGGCGCCCGACGCGAGGTCGAGGCGATGGATGTGGTAGCCGCCGTCCCGGTCGGAGTTGAAGAGGAGCGCCGAGCCGTCGGCCGTCCACGTGACCCCCCAATCCGATGCGGCGTCGGTGGTCAGTCGCTGCACGTCGGCGCCGTCCGAGCCCATGACGAACACGTCGTACTGTTCATCGATGTTCTGCGAGAAGGCGATCCGCGTCCCATCGGGCGACCAGGCCGGATCGCTGGCGGGGTAGTCGGTCGCCAGCACGCGGTCGCCCGTTCCGTCGGCGTTCATGACGTGGATCTGCACGGGATCGTCGGGATCCGCACCATCCTCGCGCGGTTGATATGAATAGACCAGCTGCGACCCGTCCGGCGACCACCTCGCGCCAAGAGCTCGACCCGGCAGGATCGTCAGACGCGTCTGGCCCGTCCCGTCGGCGGCCATTGCGTACAGCTGGGCGGTGACGCGCGGCTCGTCGCCAGCTTCTGCCGCCGACCAGGTATCCACGATCGGGTGGACGTACTGGGTGAACGCTCCAAGCACCGCGACCGCCATCGCGAGCGGGATGACGACCGGTCCGACGGTCCGCCAGGTGCGCGGCGCCCCGTCGCGGAGCCGCGCACCGGCGGCGCGGATCGGCGCTCCGACCATCAGCAGCCCGGCGGTCGCGAGCAAGAGGTGGCTCGGGCTGAGGAGCGACTCGACGTCGACCTCGAACCCGAACATCGCGTGCCACGCCAGGTCGAGCACGCCGGCGATCCCGAACAGCACGAAGCCGATGAGGGCGATGCGGTACGGCGGCGCGAGCGTGTCGCGCAGCGCGATCCCGCGCGGCCGGCCGACGAGCGCTGCCCCGATCAACACGATCCCGAACGCCGCGGCCGCGGCGTAGAGGAGGGCATGCCACGGAGTGAGGAACGTGTCGTCGACCATGCCATGGCTGTGCGCCCACAGGTCGACATAGAAGCCGCCGATGAGCCACACGGACAGCACGGTGAGGATCCAGTCCATGCGCAGCGTCGTGCTCGATGCCGCCGCAGTCGCGGGCTGCTGGATCGCGGTGTCCGTGGGCTGGTCGAACGTGGCGTCCATCGGTCGCGAGTGTCGCAGGTGCCCGTCGCCTCGCGTTCGCGTGATGCGGCCGGTGGGTCAGTCCTCGCCGCGCACGCGCACCGACCCGTCACCGCCCTGCTCCGGTTTCGTGTCACCTGGAACGACGGCCCCGATCAGGAACCAGACCCCGAGCCCGACCAGCAGCCACGGCCAGCCTTGCTCGATCAGCTCACCTGGTCCCGTGCCGAGCTGACCGGTCGTGCTCAGGACCAGGAGCACGCCCACGGCGATCCACACCAGCGGCCAGGTGAACGACCACAGGAGGGGCGCACCCGGTCGGCGGTCGAGGATGGTCGAGACGAGCGACCCGACCCCGACGAGGATCACGAACAGCGGCCAGACCTCGCTCCACGACAGGTCCAGCGCCTGGCGCGCGAGGAAGACGACGCCGAGGCCGATCAGCCACGTGCCGGCGATCAAGGGCCCACGCCGGCGATCGCTCATTCGGATCCGCCGGAGCGCGGCCCGCGACCCATTGCGGTCATGACAAGGAGGAGCCCGAGGAGGACCAGGATGAGTGGCCAGAACCAGTCGAAATCGATCTGGGGCAGGTACTCCCGGACGAGGAAGAACACGCCGAGCAGGATCAGGAACCCGCCGAACAGGATGCCGGGAGACATGCCGCCGACGCGCTCCACGCCGGCGGCGCGACGAGCGGCGCGTGCCTCGGCGCGCGCGTCACGAGCAGCCTGGGATGCCTGGGCCGCCTCGCCTGTCTCGGCGAACGGCATGGAGCTTCCGGCCGTCTCGCCGGTCAACGTCGCCCTGGTCGGCGTCCCTGCATGCGGCGCGGCTGCAGTCGCGGGCACGTTGTAGGTTTCGTCCTCCTCGGGCACGACGATCGCCATCACGATGTAGACGAGCAGGGCGATGCCACCGGTGAAGATGACGAGCAGCGCCCAGATGACGCGCACGAGCGATGGGTCCGCGCCCCACATGTCGGCGAGTCCGCCGGCCACACCCGCCAGCATCCGGTCGTGCCGTGACCGGTACAATCGGTCGCCCATCAGCAGCCTCCTTCAGGGTCGAGCGAGAAGTTCGCAGCGTTGCCTTCGATGGAGAGGTCGATGACGGGCGCGCCGACGGCTCCCTCGCGCGTCCAGACGTCGCCGCTCTGGGCCAGTCCGCGGTCATCGAGGTTGTGCGCGAACGTGAGCTGTTCCTCGACGCGGAGCCTGAGCGTCGCATCGGTTGGTACGCACAGCTCGAGCGAGCCGGCGTTGGCCGACAGCGAGCCGCTCGTGTCACTGTCGATCAGCAGTCGGGCGCGGCCGGCATTGGTCGAGATGTCGACGTGCTCGAGGCGCCCTTCGGTCGCGTCGACGCGCGCGTCACCGGCATTGAGGTCGAGCTTGAATTCGGTCAGCTCGGCACCGGCGAGACGGACGCTGCTGCTGCCGGCGTTGGCGGAGACCTCGATCGACCGCACGTGGTCGGCGGGGAGCGTCACCGTCCAGGCCTGGCGTCGGACGCCGAGTCCGTCCGGCGAGCGCAGCCCGATCTCTTGGTCGCTCAGCTCGAGCGTCGGGGGCTCGCCCTGGTAGTCGGCCTGGATGCGCCACGCGTCGCCGGGGGCGACAAACAGGTCGATCGAGCCGCAATCGAGCTCGAAGGTCGCGCTGATCGGCTGGGCGAAGGTGCCGTCATCCTCGAACCGCTGGTCGGTGCCGGATCCGAGCGCGCCGCAGCCACCGACGTTGCCGATCCAGGACGTGCCGGATGCAAGCAGCCCGCCGCCGGCGACGCCGAGGGCGACCGCCGCGAGCACCGTCGCGAGGATGCCGGCCCTGCTGCGGCCGAAGATCATCGCGAGTCCGAACGCGACCAGGAGCAGCGGCCACAAACGCCAGGCATCGGCGAACGCGTTCGGGTCGAGGGCGCCGGCGCGGACGAGCAGCGGCAGCCCGCCCAAGAGGATGAAGAAGAGGCCCCAGAACAGGAGGCCGGACCGGATACGCATGGAGCGGTCCCTTGCGGCGAGATGCGGACCGCAATGATGCGTCCACGCACCGTCGAGCCGTCAAGGGCCGGCTGTCCCTATAGCCGGCTTGGGCCCGGGTGCCGGGTGAACGAAGGGCCGTTGGCGAGCCGGGTGGGATTCGAACCCACGACCCAGGGATTAAAAGTCCCCTGCTCTGACCACTGAGCTACCGGCCCGGCCGTAGCGTACCGTGCGGCGCCGGACCGATCGCACTAGCCCGCCGAGGAACGGATAGCCGTCAACGCCCTTTCGATGACGACCTCGAGCGACGGCGTCACGTCGATCACCGCGCCGCGCTCGTCCGGCTGGAGGTGCTCGAGTGTCGCGAGCTGTGAGTCGAGCAGGCTGACCGGCATGAAATGGCCCGTCCGCTCCGCCATCCGCTCCCGAAGGGTGTGGGCATCGGCATCGAGCTGGATGACGAACGACTCGTCGCTCGGGACCGCCGACCGGAGCATGCCCCGATACGATCGCTTGAGGGCCGAGCATGCCAGAACCGTGCCGATGCCGGCAGCGTGCCGGGTGCCGACCAACTCCGCGAGCGTCTCGAGCCACGGTCGCCGGTCCTCGTCAGCCAACGGGATGGCTGCCGCCATCTTGTCGATGTTCGACTGGGGATGGTGCGCGTCGCCCTCGACCACTTCGAGGCCAAGCGCCGCCGCCAGCGCCGAGGCGACCGAAGACTTGCCGCTCCCCGCGACGCCCATGACGACGATGTGCCGACAGGAACTCACAGTTCCGGTCTTGCGCATGAACGCGCGTGGACGATCGTCAGGATCGACACGATCTGTCGATTCCGCGGGGTAGCCATGCTCGCTCGTCGCCGTTCCCGGAACTGGCAGTTCCACCGCTCACGCCGGCGGCGGCACCTCGGTCGGCAGCTGCTCGCCGCGGACTCCGGCGACCAGGTTCGCGGCAGCCATCGCCGCCATCTTGCCGCGGGTCGCCCGTGACGCCGAGGCGATGTGCGGCACGATCAGGCAGTTGTCCAATGCCACGAGCGGGTCGTCCATCGGGATCGGCTCCGGGTCGGTGACATCGAGGCCCGCCGCCCAGATCACGCCGTCGCGTAGCGCCGCCGCCAGGGCCGCCTGGTCCACCACGGGCCCCCGCGACGTGTTCACCAGGACGCCGGTCGGCTTCATCATCGCGAGCGTCTCGGCATTGATCAGGTGCCGGGTCACCGGGGAGAGGTTCACGTGGAGCGACACGAAATCGCTCCGCGGCAAGAGCTCCTCCAACGGCAGATAGCGAGCCCCCAGCGGATCCGTCACAGAGGGCGGCAAGGGCTCGAGGTCGTGGTACAGGATCTCCATCCCGAACCCCTGCGCCCGCCGCGCGACCGCCTGGCCGATCCGCCCGAACCCGACGATGCCGATCGTCGCGCCGTGGACGTCCGGGCCAAGCAGCAGCAGCGGCCCCCACGTCTTCCACGAGCCCGCGCGGACGTACCGGTCGGCCTCGGGGAGTCGGCGAGCCGCGGCCATCAGCAGCGCCCAGGCGAGATCGGCGGTCGTCTCGGTCAGGACGCCCGGCGTGTTGCCCACCGGGACCCCGCGCCTCGCGCAAGCGGCGACGTCGATGTTGTCGAAGCCGACCGCGTAGTTGCTCACGACCTTGAGCTGCGGCCCCGCGGCGTCGAGGAACTCGTCGTCGACCTTGTCGGTGAGCAGGGTCAGGGCCCCATCGACCCCCGCGACCCGCCGCAGCAGCTCGTCCCGGGGCGGCGGCAGCTCGTCTTCCCAGAGGTCCATGTCGCACGCCGCGCGCACAGCATCCAGGCCCTCCTCCGGGATCCGCCGCGCGACGAAGACACGCGGGCGGTCAGCCACGGCCGAGGCCGGCAACAAACCGACCCATCCGAGCCAGCGCCTCGTTCAGGTTCTCGCGCGAGTTGGCATACGAAATGCGGATGTGGTCGGTGCCGACGCCGCCGAACGCGGTCCCGGCCAGGACGCAGACGTCGTGCTCGACCAGCAGTCTCTCCGCGAACTCGGCACCCGTCAGCCCGGTCCCCGAGATGTCGGGGAACGCGTAAAAGGCGCCGAGCGGCGTCGCGCACCGGATCCCCTCGATCTCGTTGAGCCCTTCGACGATGAGGTCGCGGCGAGCCTTGAACTCGACGACCATCGCGTCGACGTCATCCTGCGGCCCGACCAGTGCCTGGACGGCACCCGCCTGCACGAACGTCGGGGCGCACGAGATCGTGTTGATGATGAGCTCCGAGTAGGTCGGGATGAGCGATTCGGGTACGACCGCGTAGCCGAGCCGCCACCCCGTCATCGCGAACGTCTTCGAGAAGCCGTCGAGCACGATCGTCCGCTCGGCCATGTCCGGCAGCGAGGCGATCGAGACGTGCTCTTCGCCGTCGTACAGGATCCGCCCATAGATCTCGTCGGTCATGACCCACAGGTCGTGCTCCCGGGCGAGCTCGGCGATCCGCACGAGGTCCGCGCGGTTCAGGACGCCACCGGTCGGATTGGCCGGCGAGTTGATGATCAGCAGCTTGGTCCGCGGCGTGATGAGCCGGGCGAGCTCTTCGACGTCGAGCCGGAACTCGTTCTCCATCCGGATCGGGATCGGCACCGGCGTGGCTCCGACGAACCGGGTGATCGACTCGTAGATCGGGTAGCCGGGGTCAGGCACGATCACCTCGTCGCCCGGATCGATCAATCCGAGGATCGCGTACAGCATCACGCCCTTACCGCCGACCGTGACGAACACCTGCGACGGGTCGGCCGGGAATCCCTTGCGCGCGGTCACGTCGTCCGCGATCGCCCGCCGCAACTCGGGGATGCCGGGGAACGGCGCGTAATGCGTCGCGCCCTCATCGAGGGCTCGTTTCGCGGCCTCGCGGACGTGCGCAGGCGTATCGAAATCGGGCTCGCCGATCTGCAGGTGGATCATCGGTCGCCCCTCGGCCTCGAGCGCGCGGGCACGGGCGCTGACGGCGAACGCGCCCTCGGTGCCGATCGTGCTCATCCGGGCGGCGACGGTGCGAACTGACGAGACGGACATCGGGCGGACCTCCCGGTTACGGCAAGAGCGAGCGGATCGCGAAGGCCACGTTGGCGGGTCGTTCGGCCAGCCGGCGCATGTACCACGGGTACCAGGCCTCACCGTAGGCGATGAGCGTCTGGACGCGATAGCCGGCCTTGGCGAGTCGATATTGCTCCCGCGCGCGGATCCCGTACAGCATCTCGACCTCGAACCCGTCCTTCGGGACACCGGCCGGGTCGACCCCCTCGGCGATCTGCTCGATGAGGGCCACGTCGTGGGTCCCGAGCCCGAGACGGATCGGGTGGCCGCGCCCGGTCTTGAGGAAGTCGACCGCGAGGGCGAGATAGCTGGCGTCGACCTGCCGCTTGTCTCGCCAGGCGATCGACTCCGGCTCGTCGTATGCACCCTTGACGAGGCGGATCGCCGGGTGGAGCGGCCGCAGCCGCTCGACGTCGGAGGGCGTGCGCTTGAGGTACGCCTGGAGGCAGATTCCCGTCCTGGGCTGGACGGCCCGCAGCCGCTCGTACAGGGAGATCGTGGCCTCGACGTAGTCGCTGCCTTCCATGTCGATCCACAGGTACGACCCGATCGCCGCGGCCTTCTCGGCAAGGCGCGTGAGGTGGGCGAGCGTCCGATCCGCGTCGTGATCGAGGCCGAGCTGGGTCGGCTTGACCGACACCTCCCCGCGATAGCCGTGTGCCGCGATCGCGTCGAAGACGGCGACGTAGTGGTCGGCGACCTCATCGGCTTCCTCGAGGCTCGTCAGGTTCTCGCCGAGCCGCGTGTACATCGTCCCGATCCCGGCCGCCTCGAGCGGCGCCGCGGCATCGAGCGCGGACTCGAGGGTCTCGCCCGGCATGAACCGCCGGACGGCGCGCTTCATGAAACGGAAGCGCGGGAGGCGGGTCTTCAGCCAGCCATTGCGGGCCGCCCACAGGAAGAGACGACGCATCAGGGCAGGCTCTTCACCATGCCGCCATCGACCGGCACGATGGCGCCGGTCACGTACGACGCGGCCGGCGAGAGGAGGAACGCCCCGAGGCGACCGAGTTCGGCCGGGTCGCCCAACCGCCCGAGCGGGATCCGCGCGATGAGCCCGGCCCGGACCTCCTCGGTCGATTGACCGGTGCGCTCCGCGCTCGCTTGCTCGACCTCGATCGTCCGCGGCGTCGTGAAGCGTCCCGGCGCGAGGCCGTTGATCCGGATCGGTGCGATCTCGGCAGCCAATGACTTGACCAGTCCGACGAGGCCCGGCCGGATCGTGTTCGATGCCGTCAGGCCCGGGATCGGCTCGCGGGCCGATGACGAGAGGATGACGAGGATCGATCCGCGATCGCTCTCCCGCAGGTGCGGCAGGGCCGAGCGGATGAGACGCAGTGCGCTGTGCAAGGTGCTGTCGATGGCGTCCTGCCAGCCGGCATCGTCGAGCTCGGCGAACGCACCTGGTCGCGGGCCGCCCGAGTTGACGAGCAGAAGGTCAAGCCCCCCGAAGGCCGCGACGGCCCCGTCGACGGCGGCTGCTGGCCCGTCCCCGGTCGAAAGGTCGGCACCCACGGCGACGGCGTCGGGGATGCCCGCGGCGGCGGCATCGAGCCGGTCGGACGGCCGGGCCGCCAGCGCGACCCTGGCACCCTCGCCCGCGACCGCCGTGCCGACCGCCAGGCCGAGCCCGCTCGAGCCACCCGTGATCAAGGCTCGTGCCCCATCCAGACCCAGGTCCACGCGCTCCTCCTGAAGACCGATGGTACGCGACCATCCGAGTGCGCACGGGCCTTTGCGGACGAGGCGGGCTAGAATCGCCGCGATGACCACGTTCTTCGATATCGACGCCGCCAACGAGGCCCTGGTCGAGGTCGGGCCGTTGCTCGCGACGCTCGCCGACCAACGCGCGGAGCTGATCCGGCTGCGCGACCGGACGCTGGCCGCGCATACGGCTGCGTCGAGCGGTGGGCCGGCCGAGCTCGACGAGGACGAGGCCCAGCGGATCCGGCTCCGGATGCAGGGCATCGTCGACCAGATGGCCGCGGCCGTGGCTCGCATCGACGGCCTCGGCATCACGCTCCGGGACATCGAACGCGGGCTGATCGACTTCCCGGCCCTCGCGGGCGGCCGCCAGGTCTGGCTGTGCTGGGAGCTCGGCGAGGAGGACGTGGCGTTCTGGCACGAGCTGGACACGGGGTTCGGGTCGCGGCGACCGCTCATCGAGCTCGTATGACCGAACGCCAGGTCGTGGTCGGCACCGACGGCCGCGCCAAGGCCTATCGACCGTTGCCGGCCGACGAGCGCATCGCGGCCGTGCGGGCCGGTCTCGAGGCCTACGCCGCGGGCGACTACTTCGAGGCGCACGAGCTGATGGAGCCGGCTTGGATGGGGACGGCCGACCTGGCCGAGCGGTCCCTGATCCAGGGGCTCATCAAGGTGGCCGCAGCGGACGTCCACGCGGTGCGCGGCAACCCCGCCGGCGTGCGACGGAACCTCGAAGGCGCACGCGATCGACTTCGATCCGGCGCGACCGGCTCGATCACCGGCGTCGATCTGGACGTCGCCGGGCTGCTCGCCGCGATCGACGACCGACTGACCGGCTCGACCGGCCTCGAGACGCCGATCTCGATCGACTGGAGGACACGATGAACGCTGGCTCCCCGATCCCGGCGATCGATGTCGCGGAGGCCGAGCGGCGCCTCCGCGAGGACCCCGATCGACCCCTGCTCGTCGATGTCCGCGAGGAGAACGAGTTCGCCGACGTCCGCGCGCCCGGGGCGGTCCTGGTGCCGATGTCCACGTTCGCGGCACGGGCCGGGGAGCTGCCGACGGACCGGCCATTGATGCTCGTGTGCCACCTCGGTGGTCGATCGTCGGCCGCGGCCGGGTTCCTGATCCGGTCCGGCCGATCGGACGTCGTCAACGTGACGGGCGGGATGGACGCCTGGGAGCGAGGCGGCCTGCCGGTCCGCCGCGGGGCGCCCGAACCCGGCGAGGGCGACCTCCCCGGCTGATCTGCGGGCTAGCGGCCCCTGCGGACCACCCGCGTGATCATCGCGCGGGCCTGTGGCTTGTGGGCATATGCCCAGCCGATGAGGATCAGGATCACGAAGGTCAGCGTGCCGGCGCCTGCCGCGTTGGCGTAGCCGAGCTGCTGGCCGATCTCGCCGTCGATCTTGAGGCCGGGAACGGTCGCGCCGAACGGACCGAGCTGGAAGAACGGGCTCTGCGGCGACGTGTTCGCCCGAAGGCTGCTCGCCACGACGCCGCCCGCATTCTCACCGCCGACGATGATCACGTTCGGGCCGGTCACGAAGGAGCTGCCACCGGTCATCCCGGCCGGCAGGTCGCTGACCGGCAGGTGCTTCCACTCGGCGATGGTCCCGTTGTTCTCCGGGATCGCCCAGTACACCTCGGTCTTGGGGCCCTCGTTGTCGGCGCCGCCGACCACGTACAGCGTCCCGTTCGCGGTCCAGCCCGCCGGATCGTCCCGGGCGGCCGGCAGGTTCCAGGCGTTGTCGATATCCCATTTGATGACCTTGCCCTGGTCGGGGTTCTCCGGGAACCCTTCCGCCGCCTCGAGACCGATCGACCCGCGCTGGACCGCCCCGACCGGGCCGGCCTCGTCATGGCCGCCATACACGAACACGAAGTCACCGACGATCGCGGCGACCGCATCGGCTTGGGGCCTCGCCAGGGGGGCTTCGGTCTCCCACTCGCCGAGGACGCCCTGGATGTCGAGCAGGCTCTTGTAGGTCGTGGTCACGGGGCCGTCCGGGCCTTCTCCACCGATGAGCAGCAGCCCATCTGGCGCAGCCACGGCCGCGGCCCGGGCGCGCGCCTCGGGCAGGGTCAGGCCCTCGACCGGCAGCCACTCGCCGAAGACGCCCGTCTGCGGGTCGGGGGCCATCGAGAACACGGTCGTCGTCGGGGCCCCGTCGGCGTCGAACCCACCGATCACGTAGACGGTGCCCGACACGGCCACGACGCTCGCATCGGTGCGCGGCTCGGGCAGCGGCGAACTCGCCGCCCACCTGTCGAAGTTGCCCGTGCCGGTCAGCTCCGCCACCGACACGGTCGGCTGTGCGGCCGTGCCGTCGGACCCGCCGATGTACAAGACCTTCGTGCCGAGCTGGATGGCGGTGCCATCGGTCCGAGGCGTCGGCAGCGCGAGCTCCGTCGGTGACTCGTGCCAGGGCACGATCGCGCCGCGTGGCGCCGGGCACGGGAGTGTTTCGTTCTCGGACGAGCAGAAGTTGATCGGCGACCAAACGAGCAAGCCCAGATCGACCGTGCGGTTGACCGTCAGGTAGTAGGCCCGATCCGGGATGTAGCCCAGCAGCAGGATGATGATCACGAGCCAGACGAAGGCCTTGATGCTGGCCCACGTCCAGCTGTCGGCGTCGAGCAGGCCGAACAGTGCGCGCCGCTTCGGCACGATCATCCCGGGCCCGAGGGCAGGACGCGTGGTCCCCGTCGCGCTCATTCGGCGGTGAGGGTGCCGGTCATGTTCGGATGCACCGAACAGACGAACGGATAGTCGCCGGCGGCGAGGGCCGGGACGTTGTAGTTCGCCTCGGCAACGCCCGTGATGATGTCGCCCCGCACGACGGGTGCCCCGGCCGAGTCCTTGACTTCGACGTTATGGGGGACGCCGTTCTCGTCGTTGGTGAAGTGGATCACGAACGCCTGGTCGGCAGGCGCGGTCGCCGTGGCTTGGTCGAAGGCACTGCTCGAGCTCGCGGAGATCTCGACGACGGGCGCGTTCGGATCGACCGAGGCGCCCGGCGACGTCCCGGGTGAGGCGCTGGCGCCGCCGGTGAACTCGTCCTCCCAGCAGTCCGGATACGGCGTCGCGCCCGGGTCGGGCTTGTAGTTCGGGTCACGCCAGCCGGTGAACGTCAGCACCTGGCCCGTGATGGGGTCCTTCTTCGGATCGAGCAGATGCTCGTCGCGGACGATGTACGTCCTGTCGTTGGCCGCGAGCAGGAACGCGACGAGCTCCTCGATCTGGCGGTAGTTCAGCGGCCCGGGCGGATTGCCCTGGTCCGACCAGATCGGCATCTTCGACAAGGGGTTGCCGCACACGTAGCGACCGCCGACGGTCAGCACGTTCAGGATGTACGCCTCGTTGAGGTGGCTGAACAGCTTCTCCTGGCTGTTGAGGGTCGGACCTTCTCCGCCCTCCCCGTCGACCCCATGGCAGCGCGCACAGTTCGCCTCGTAGACGAGGTAGCCGCGCTCCACCTTGGTGACCTGCTGAGCGTCGATCTCCTGGGCCAGACGGGCCTGCGTGAGCCCGGCCGGCGCGCCCAGCTCGTAGAACCAGTACAGGGAGATGAACAGGATGATGACGATCAGGGCAAGGAAGCCGACCCAGCGTGCGTTGGCCGACTGACGGACGACCTGGGCAGCCCGTTCCGGTGTGAACTCGAGCCTCCGGATCGCCGGCGGCGACGTGAACCGCTCGACTTGCGCGACCTCGTCCGGTGGGCGAACGGCGGGCAGGCGCTGCTCGGGCTCCGGCCCCTCGGGCTCGCGTCCGGGCGTATCGGTCATCGGTCCCCTCGAGCGGTCGGGTCGATCACAGGCATGCCGCTCAGATGCACCCGGTCGGGGTGCGTGGCGGGATGATGCCCGGCTGCCCGAGCGCGACGGGAAGCGGCCCCAGGGTGATCTTGCCGGTGTCGATCGACAGGACGCCGCCGCCATCGACGGAGATCGAGAACCGGTCCATGCCGCGCGGCGCCGGGCCGTACTGCGCGCCGTCGGCCTTGATGCCGAGCCGGTCGTAGCGCGAACCGTGGCAGGGGCATTCCAGCCAGAAGTTCTTCAGGCAGGGGTTGGGCTTGCAGCCGAGGTGCGGGCAGCGCTGGTAGAGCGCACGGACGTTGAGCGCCGCCCCGTCGCCGGTCGTGTCCTCGCCCGGGGTGAACCGCTGCTGGGCCGGGTCCTTCAGAACCACGAACGCGCGGGCCTCGGCGAAGTAGGCCGGGAAGCCCTCGGCGATCGGCAGCGTGCTGTTGGCCGTCTTGATCTCCTCGAGCGTGCCGATCCGCAAGGTCCCGCCGAAGCCCTTCCGAAGGTTCGGCCAGGAGAACGCCAGCGTGCCGGCCAAGGCCTCGAGGGTGCCGAGCGCGATGCCCGCCCCGAGCGCGACCCGCATCAGGCGGCGGCGGGACATGCCCTGCACCTGCTCCTTGCGCAGCGACTTGATCGCCTCAGAGGTGAGGGCGGCGGGCTTGGCGGCGGGTTCGACGTGGTAGTTGCTCATGACGACCTACAGCGAGAAGTACATGCCCGGAGCGGTCACGTACGGGATGACGAACGTGTAGCCGGGCCCGCGGAAGAAGATCCCGACGAAAGTCAGGACGAGGCCCAGGATGCAGAACAGCGTGAACAGCACGACCGCGGTCTTGCGCTGGGACGGCCGCGTCGCGAGGATGTCGCCGCGGTCGACATACGGGATCAGCGCGGCGCCGACCAGCACGAAGGTCGGCACGAGGACGCCCGCGACCGTCGGGTGGAAGTAGGCGAGCAGCTCCTGGAGCCCGAGGAAGTACCACGGCGCCTTGGCCACCGCGGGCGTGACGTTGCCGTTGGCCAGCTCCTCGAGCGGCGCGTTGATGAACAGGCCCATCAGCAGCAGGAAGATCGACATGACGCCCGCGGCGAGGAACTCGATCGACAGCAGGTGCGGCCAGGTCATGACGGTATCGTCGGGTTCCTTCTGGACACGGACGACGGCGTCCTGCTTGACCAGCGCCAGCAATCGGTACGGCCGCGCCGACATCGGCACGCGCTGCTTGTCGATCTCCGTGCGCCGCGCCGGATCGACGGGTAGCACCTCCCGCCGCGTCGTCGGATCCTTGGTGTCCGTCATGCGAGCTGCCTCGCGATCTCCGGTCCGCTAGGACGGCCGAGGCGAAGGCGCCGCTGAGCAGCGCGAGCGAGCGCACCATGAGGTGCGTGAGTGAGTGCGCGGAGGCGGCAACGCCCGCGTCGGTCGCTCATAGCGGGCCGGAAATCCCGCCGTCTTTCCTGATCCGCCAGAAGTGGACGGTGAGGAAGATGGCCGCGATCAATGGCAAGAACACGACGTGTCCGACATAGAACCTGAGCAGGGTGTTTTGGCCGACCTCGACGCCGCCGAGCAGGATCCGCGTCACCGGCGTGTTGAGGATCGGCGCGTAGCCGCCCATGTTCGTGCCGATCGTGATGGCCCAGTAGGCGATCTGGTCCCACGGCAGCAGGTAGCCGGTGAAGCTGAGCATGATCGTGAGGAACAGCAGGACGACCCCGACGACCCAGTTGAACTCGCGCGGCGGCTTGTAGGCCCCGTGGTAGAAGACCCGCATCATGTGCAGGAACACGAAGAACACCATGAGGTGGGCGCCCCACCGGTGGATGTTCCGGGTCAGCAGCCCGAACGTGACCTCGCTCTGGATCTCGAGGATGTTCGTGTACGCCAGCGTCGCCGAGGGCACGTAGAAGAACATCAGGTACACGCCGGTCACGGTCAGCACGAGGAACAGGAAGAACGACAGCCCGCCGAGGCAGAACGTGTAGGCGAACTTCACGGCGTGCTGGCGGACGCGAACCGGGTGGATGTGCAGGAAGACGTTGTTCATGACCGCGTACGCACGCGAACGCTCGTCCCGCGGATAGGGCTGCCGGAAGAGGGACCGCCAGACGGGGCTGCGCCGGATCGTCTGGTCGACCCGCTCCAGGAAACTCACCGGGCTCCTCCTGCGACGCCGGGGGTGCCGGCCAGCTGCGCATCCCGGTACGACTCCTTGTAGAGCCGTCCGTCAGTCGAGATCTCCTGCAACTCGAACCGCTCCATCGTAATGGCGTCGAACGGGCACCGCTTGACGCACAACGCGCAGCGGATACAACGCTCCTCGTCGAGGATCATCGCGCCGCCGTTCTCCCAGCCGTAGGCCTCTTCGAGCTCCGGCAGGAGGCCCTCGGACTTGAGCGTGTTGATGTCGACCATGTGGATGACGCCTTCCGGGCAGACATCCGCGCAGGCGCCGCACAGGACGCAGCGGAACGGGTCGAACCAGATGTTGTAGTTGCACATCAGGCAGCGGGTCGACTCGGCGACCGCGCCGTTCGCGTCGTACCCGAGCTCGACCGGCGTGTTGAAGTTGACGATCGGGTCGGTGGAGGGCATCCGCGCCTGGAGGGGCACCATCGGGATGTGCTGGCGCGGCAGGACGTCGTAGAACTCGGGCATGTCGTGGCGCCAGGAGCTCGTGATCTTGACGTTCGCATCGACCGTCACGTCCGTCCGGCCGGCGAGGTAGCGATCGATCGCGTAGGCGGCCTTCTTGCCGTGCCCGGCTGCCTCGATCAGCGTCGTGGGGCCGGTCACGAAATCGCCGCAGGCGAACACGCCACGGACGTTGGTCGCGTATGTCGCGGGGTCGACCTTTACCCGGCCGCGGTTGATCTCGAAGCTCGCCTCGACCGGTAGGAACGTCAGGTCCGCCGCCTGCGACACCGCCGGGATGACGGTCTGTGCCGGCACGATGAACTCCGACCCCTCGATCGGAACCGGGGAGCGCCGGCCGGACGCGTCGGGCTCGCCGAGGCGGTTGCGGATGAACTTGACGCCGGTGACCTTGCCGTCCTCGCCGAGCACCTCGATGGGGCTGGCAAGGAACTCCATGCGGACGCCCTCGCGCTCGGTCTCGCCGAGCTCCTCCTCGTCGACGACGAGCTCGGACCGGGTCCGCCGGTAGGCGATCGTCACGTTCTCGGCGCCGTGGCGCAGGCTCGTCCGCGAGCAGTCCATCGCGGTGTAGCCGCCGCCGATGACCACGACGTCGTTGCCGACTTCGAGCGGCTGCCCGAGGTTGGCCCGCTTCATGAAGTCGACGCCGTAGTCGACGCCCTCGAGGTCGGCCCCGGGGACGTCAAGGGCGACCGCGTCCATCGCTCCGGCCGTGATCGCTGTCGCATCGAAATCGCGCTGGAGCTGCTCGAAGGTGATGTCCTTGCCGATCGTGGTGTCGTAGATGAACGTGACCCCGAGCCGCTCGATCAGCCGGACGTCCATCTCGATGGCTTCGCGCGGAAGGCGGAAGGCGGGAACGCCGATGAGCATGGTGCCGCCGCCGTACGGCAGGCTGTCGAACACGGTGCACTGATAGCCCTTCATCGCCAGCTCGCGTGCCACCGACATGCCCGCGGGCCCGGCACCGACGATGGCGACGCGTTCGGCCCGCGACGCGATCTCCGGCATGACATCGGGGATCCCGGATGCCTCGTGCCACTCGACGAGGAAGCGCTTCATCGCCCGGATGGCGAGCGGTCGATCGATATCGCCGCGCCGACAGGCGCGCTCGCACGGTGCCGAGCAGACGTAGGAGCACATCGCCGCGACCGGGTTCGGTTCGCGCGACAGGATGTAGCCCTCTTCGAACCGGCCTTCGGCGGCGAGGTTGAGATAGCCCCGGCAGTTCGTCCCGACCGGGCACGCTTCCTGGCATTCGATGTTGCACTGCAACCAGGAGGCGTCGACAGGCTGGACGAGGAATTCCTGGGCTGGGTCGATGGCCAAGCGGGCGTGCCTTTCCGTGGACTGGTCGGGCTCGGGGCGAAACGTGATGATCGGCTGTTCGCCGACCGCCCGAATCTACCATTCGCCTCACGAGGGCTGCAAAGCCCGACGGACCGTGGCGACGGGGTGCCCGGGTGTCGGCGTCGCGTTGACGCGCACGCGTCACAGGTTGACGCTGACGGGTGTTCGCAGCTACGCTGGCCTTCCGGGGGGAAGCCGCCCGTGCTCGGTGAGGAGCGCGATCGGATGGAGTTGCGGACAGCGTGACCGGGAGCGAGTTCGTCTTCCTGGCATTCGGCCTGATCCTCGGGATCGCCGCAGGTGCCGCACTCATCGAGTTCCTCCGGGCGCGGCCGCCCGCTCGTGAGGTCCGCCTCACAGTCGCACCGGACGCGGTTCCACGGCGTCGCGCCGCCACCCTTGCGAACGACGCCTTCACCGACTCCCCGGTCGCGCTTGAGCCGGCCCATGGAGGCCCGGCCGACCGCCAGGGCCTGCAGTCGAACAACGGCGCGTCCGCACCCGACGATCGAACACCTGTTCTCTCCCCGCGACCAGGGACGGTCGCCGAACCAGCCTTCCGTCTCACTGGTCCGACACTCCCGTCCGTCGGCCCCCTCATGCCGGGCGCCCCTGGCCGCGCGATGGCGCAGGGCATGCCGATCTCGAGCGGCATCGACCCGATGCTGACCGCCTTGCGGGCGAGTGCCGCCGCGAGTGCCGAGGCGGCGATGTTGGGTGCTGAGGCCGCCAACCAGGTCGCAGCCGCGCAGGTCGCCGCCGCGCAGGTCGCCGCCGCGCCGGTCGCCATCGCCGTCATGACCGAGCCCGGCCCCCGTGCGTCGTCCGAGGTCGCCGCGACGGCCGATCCCACGTTGACGAAGGGCCGCGCCTCGAAGGCTGCCAGCCGGACCGCGACGGACGCCCCGGCACCGAGCGAGGCCCCGGGCGTACCGTGCGGCGAGGCGCGCCGCATCGCCGACGAGCGGTGCGAGATCGCGACCCGCGCACGGGCGCAGGCGGCTGCGGCGGAGGAGGCTCACCGGGCGACGCAGCGCGCCTACGACGACCACGAGACCGCGATGGCGGAAGCCGCCGCGGCGGCCGATGCTCGCGCGATCCGTGAGGCCAAGGACCAGGCCCAGGCGCGTTTCCGCGCAGGGAGAGCTGGGGCGCGGACCGCGGAGGACATCGAGAACGCGGCACGCGAGTGGCTCCACGAGATCAACCGGATCAACGCCCAGACCGGCGACGCGACAGCGATCCTCCAGCGCGCGCGCGCCGAGGCTCCCGAGATGGCGGTCCGCCTCGAGCGGACAGCTGCCGAGGCCGATGGCGCGCGCATCGCGGCCGAGGCCGCCGAGGCGGCGTGCGTGGCCGCTCGCCAGGCCGTGGCCGACTGCGATGAACGCGCAGCGGGCGGCCGCCCGAGTGCCCCGCCCACAGGCCTGGGCGACGAACGGGAGCGGGAGGACACGACCGCGGACACCCTCGTCGCCGCGCTCCGGGCGGGGGCCTCGCCGCGCATCGTGCGCCTGCTCCGAGGCGATCGGGCGGCCCTGCACGAAGTCGTCGAGGCGCTCGGTGGCGACGACGCGGCCGAACGGCGGCGATGGCAGATCGCGATGGCCGATCTCGTTGATGCCATCCTGGCCGACGCGATCGCCGCGTCCGCGCTCGATTTCCCGACCGACCATCAGTTCTGGGGTCCGTTCAACCGGCAGCAGGGCCGCGACATCGCCGCAGCCCTGTCATCACTCGGCTATCGATTCGACGGGCTCGGCGGCTGGGTCGACGGTCGGTACCCGTCGCAGCGCGACCTGTCGCTCGCGCTCGGCTATGCGGGGCTCGACCCGATGCGCATGCGCCACTGGCCGAACGATGCCGAGATGACATCGCTGTTCGCGGAGGTCGAGGTGGCCGCCGCGGAGCACCTCGCCAATACGGCCGGCGACCTCACCCTGGGCGAGCTCGTCGCGATGCTCGGGCGACGGGCCGACGGCCTGGCCGACATCTGGAACGCCTGGGGTCGGATCCGGCCGGTCCTGCTGGACGAGCGCTGACTGGCGCCTAGCCCTTCGACTCGTCCTCGTCGTCGTCGATGACGATGACCCGCAGGGCCTCCGCCGCCCCGGCACCGATCGACTCGCCCTCTTCCGCTGCCCAGCTCCGGATCCGCGTGGACAGGGCGTCCATGTCGCGGATCTGGCTGCGGTGCTCTGCCAGCGCGGCGAGCTTGCGGTCGATCGTCCCGCTGACGTCGACCCAGGCGTCGGGCCGCTCCGACCAGAAGAGGTACAGCCGCCTGACCGCGTGGGCCATCAGGCCATCGCGCGCGAGGGCGGGGAACGCCATCGGGTTGCGAGCGGCCGGATAGACGGCATCGACCGCTGCGAAGCCCGCGGCGCGATGGTCGGTGTGGTTCACCCCGCCGCCACGATGGAACACGGCTTCGGGATCGGTCGCGAAGACGGCGTCCGGTCGGAAGGTCCGGATCTCGCGGACGAGCAGCTCACGCAGCGGGAGGTCGTTCGCGAGCGCGCCGTCCGGCTGGTGCAGGAAGCTGACGCCCTCGTACCCGACCACCGCCGCCGCGGCGCGCTGCTCTCTCTGCGCAGGGCGGCGAGCTCGAGCGGGTCGGCATCCGGATCCTCCCCACCCTGGTCGCCCGACGTGCAACACACCAGCCAGCCGATCGAGCCGGCGTCGATCCAGCGCGCCGCCGTGCCGGCCGGCCCGAAGTCGGCGTCGTCCGGGTGACCGGCGATGACCATGAACCGGGCGGGCCGCCAATCGTGGTCGCGGGGCGGCTCGGAGGGGCTCGTCATGCGGCGCGGCGGAGGCGATCCCCGGCACCCTGCCGGCCTGCAGGAATGTCCTTGCGGGCGGTCTGAGTGGCGCGTACGCTTGAGGCCGAGACTTCGCTCGTCTCCCCCCACGGGCGAAGTCTCATTCCGTTTCCGTCAGGACCCGTCACCGGCCGGTCAACGGGCGACGGCCTGGAGCTCGTCCAAGGCGGCCAGCACGTCGGCCGCGTGGCCCTCCGGTTTGACCTTCGGCCACACCCTGGCGATACGCCCCGCCGTGTCGACGAGGAACGTCGTCCGGGCGGTGCCCATGTAGGTCCGCCCGTAGTTCTGCTTCTCGACCCACGAGCCGTATGCCTCGGCCACCTCGTGGTCCTCGTCGGCCAGCAGCGTGAACGGCAGCCCGAACTTCTCGCGGAAATGACGCTTGCTGGCGGCGCCCTGCGTGCTGATGCCCCACACGTCCGCCCCGCGCTCCGTGATGGTCTGGATCGCGTCACGGAATTCGCAGGCCTCGACGGTACAGCCCGGAGTGTCATCCTTCGGATAGAAGTACAGGATGGTCCAGCGGCCGCGTTGATCGGCGAGCTCGTGGACCGTGCCCGTGTCGTCGGGCAGGGCGATCGGGGGCGCCTGATCGCCGACGGTCGGCATGCTCATCGTCAGAGCGTAGCAGGGGTCTCCACGACGAGGAGCCGGCCCGCTCGGAGCGTGATCGTCGCCGTCGCGGCGGTCCGTCGGTTCGACAATCCGCGGCTCCGTCCGACGAGCAGAGGCTCGTCGTCGAGCGTGTACGCGAGGCCGGTCGTGGTCACGCCGGTCGCGTCGCCGCCGACCGGCAGCAGCGAGACGAGATCGTCCGGCCGGCCGCCGAGCTCGAGCTCCGCTAGGGACCCGCCGGGCGCGGGGGCCGACAGCAGGCGGACGCGTACATCGGCAGCCACGAGACGGACGTCCACGGGGAACAGCTCCGGCATCGCGAGAAGCCCCAGGTTCGCGAGCGCGTGGTCGAGTCGCGGGCCGCCGAGCGCGCCGAGGATCGTGATCGCCCCGGGCTCGCGGGTCAGCGCGGCGACCACGGCCAGCTCGGTGTCGGATTCGTCCTTGTCGGTAGGCGACCGGTGCACCGGGACGCCCGCCGTCTCGAGTGCGGCGATGCCGGCCTCACCCAGCGAATCGCCATCGCCGACCCACAGATCGATCCGCAGCCCGAGGGCATCGGCATGTCGGGCACCGCCGTCCGCGGCCACCACGAACGGATCGGCGAGGAGCCAGCCGGGCCAGGCGAGGTCGATCGCCGCGCGCGAGCCGACCTCGCCGTCGGCGAGGACGATGACCTGGATGGTCGACACCATGCTGCGGATGCTAGCGGCCCCGCTCGGACCCGATGCTAGACTCCGGCCGTGCCTGCACCCACCGACCACCCTGCCGTCCGACGCGTCATCGCCGCTGCCGAGCGGAAGGGGATCGACCTCGACATCGTCACGTTCGACGAGTCGACCCACACCGCCGAGGAGGCGGCACTCGCGGTGGGCGGGGAGCTCGGTCAGATCGTCAAGTCGCTCGTCTTCGTCGCGCCGTCGGACCAAGGCCCAGAGCCGATCGTCTGTCTCGTGTCCGGTCAGAACCGGGTCGACGTCGCGCGGCTGGCGGCTGTCGCCGGCGAGCCGGAGATCCGCCGGGCAACGGCACGCGAGGCGCACGAGCTGGTCGGTTTCGTGATCGGCGGCATCCCGCCCATCGGTTTCGACCGGCCGATCCGCGTGATCATGGATCCGGACCTCGGGCGGTACACCACCGTGTGGGCCGCCGCCGGGCTGCCGACCGCGGTCTTCGAGGTCCCGCCCGCCACGCTGCGGACCCTGGCCAACGCGACCGTCGCGCCGATCAGCGAGGAACGGCGGGCTGCCGACGTCGAGGCCGACGAGCAGGGATCCGGTCGCCTCGCCTCGACGGGGGCGTGACGGCGGGGACCGGATCGAGCCGCGGCGCTCGCGAACCGCGGAATGCGACGATCGCCTATCCGGGCGGGCTGCGCGCGCGCTGGCGCTGGGGCGGCAGCGGCCAGGCGGCCGACGTCTTCGCACTCAGCGAGGCCGGTGGAGCGCTGATCGACCTTGGCCCGCTCGTCAGCACCGATCCCGATGCGCTCTGCCGCGCCGAGCTCCGGCTCGATGGTCCGCGCGGCTCGTGGACGGCCCGGTTCGCTTCGACGATCTACGACGAGCCGCGAGCCACCTACTGGGATACCGCGGGTCTGCTCGTCGTGGCCTACGGGTTTCATACGTTCGGGCTCGACGCGGCCCAAGGCACGTCGCGTTGGGAGCATCGCTCGGCGACACCGATCATCGCGCTCCTCGCGTCGCCGCGGCTCGGGCACGTCCTCGTCCAGTCCGAGATCGAGACGTTCGCGCTCGAGGCGGACGGGACGGTCGGCTGGCGGGTGGCTCACTCGGACGTCGTCACCGCCGCCGATCTGGTCGGCGGCCGGCTGGTGTTGACGGGGTTCGACGGGCAGCTCAACGCGCTGGATCCGGCGAGCGGCCGCCCGGCCAATTGACCGTCGATGTGGACGGACGGTGGATAACCCGGCGCGTCTCGCCCACATTCGTGGATGACCGCGGTTGACCGTGCCGAGGCCGCACCCGTAGCGTAATGGGCAGCCCGGAGGGGCCGAACGATACTAACGGCGGCGATCGCATCAACGCCCACGTGTCGTGGAGGTTCCTTCGGGCCTTTCCATGTCCGGGCCACTCGGGAACGAGCGGGTATAGTCGCCGCCGTGACCCCCCTGATCCCGATCGCTGCCGGCCTCGTCGCGCTCGGCATCGGCGTCGCGATCCTGCGGACGCTCGGGGCCAACTACCGGGTCGGCCGGCTCCTGGCCGTGACGCCCGTCGTGCCTGTGGCCTATGCCCGCGAGCTGGCGTCCGGGCCGCCGCGGTTCGTTGCGGTCCAGGGCCGCATCGATGCCGAGCAGGAATTCGAGGACGACGCGCACCGTCCGCTCGTCCTGCGGCGGGTCCGCTTCCAGCTCGCCGCGGGAAGCGGCTGGACGACGGTCGATGAACAGCGCCAGTCCGTTGCCTTCGAGGTCCGGGAAGGCCTCGACGGCATCGCCGTGGACCACGACGCGATCGAGGACGGCCTCGTTGTCCTCCCGCGCCAGTCCGTGGGCACCGCGGCGGACGCACTCGACCGTGTGCCTCCGGGCACGTCGCCGGATCTGCCGCTGCGCCTCCGCGTCGAGCAGTTGTCCTCGGTGGAGCATGCGACGGTCGCGGGCGTGCCCGCCATCGACCCAGCGAGCGGCACGGTCCGCATGACTGCCGGTCTCGGTCGCCCGCTGATCGTCACGACCCTCGAGCGCGATGAGGCGATGCGCGTGCTCGCCGGCGACAAGCCACGGCGGCCGCTGATGGCCGTGATCGCGCTGGCGATCGGCCTGATCGCGATCACGCTCGGGCTGGCGTGGGCAGTCGCCGGCGCGTTCACGCAGCCCGCCCTCGCGGCGAGCCCGGAGCCGTCAGCGGTCCTGGGGGGCGATCCGCGCAGCAGTGGCGAGGGCCCGGGACTTGTCGGCGATCCGCTCACGGCCATCGTCCTCGTGCTCGTGATCGGCGTCGGGGCCGCGGTCGCGACCGCGCTGTACGTCCGCCTGACGGGAGGGCGCCGGGCCTGATCGAAGGGTCCCGACCGAGGATCGGACCGCCGGGACCTTCGGACTATTGGCAAGAACTGTGAGATTGGTAGCCTCGGCCATATGCACTTCACAGTTCCTCCATCGAGGCGATGAGCGCACACCTGCCCCCGCGCCCGATCGACGCGACACTCTCCGTCACCAAGGCCGCGCGGCTTCTGGGCGTGCATCCGAACACTGTCCGCGCCTGGAGCGACGCGGGCCGTCTGCGGTTCTACCGCATCAACCCCCGGGGCGATCGTCGCTACCGGCTGGGTGACCTCCAGCGCTTCCTCGCGATCGCCGAGCAGAGCGCAGCCGACTCGGCGCGACAACCCGGCGGAGCCGCTCGCCGCCAGCCCGACGGCCATCGCCAGCCGCCCGTCCGCGCCGATCTCGCGCCGCTCCTCGAGACGACCGACGCCGAACGCCACCGCCGGGACCTTTCGCTGCTCGATGCCATCGCCCGCGAGCCATTCGGCCAGACGACGCTGGAGGAAGACCTCGACAGGGTCGCCGACCACGTCCGTGACGCTGGCGACCGGGCCATGGTCGTGATCTGGGAGCGCCACGACGATCGGCTCGTGCCGGCCTCGATGGCGGTCCCCCCCGGGGTCGCTCCACCGCGAGTCCTCGATGTCCCGCAGTCGTTCGGCGTCCTCGGTCGGGCGATCGAGGTCGCGACGCGCCGTGGCGCCCGAACGAGCGACGATGCGCCCGGCGTCCTCGCCGTCGAGGCCGGCGATGGCGAGCGCGTCACCACCACCGTCCTGCCCGGCGATCGCGAGGAGCTCGCAGCCGCGATCCCCGGGCGCGACGGCCCGTGGGGCGTACTGCTGATCGTGGCAGCCCCCGGGGATGGCTTCGAGCCGGTCGACCATGACCTCGCGACGGTCCTCGCCGACGCGATCGGCGCCATCGTCGGCGTCGTCCGGCGGGAGGAGGAGGTCGCCCACCTCCTCCATCGGGCCGAGGCGCTGCGCCGCGTCGCCGGCGACATCGGCAGCGGCGTCGACCTCGACCGCATCCTGGCCGGCCTCGTCGACCACGCCATGGTGTTGTTCGAGGGCGACCGGGGCGCGGTGTTCCTGCGGCAGCCGGACGGCAAGGTCGCGGCCGAGGTCAGCCGCGGCCTCTCAGCTGCGTACACCGCCGCGGTCCGCGACTTCCCGGAGCGGTGCCTGCCGAACTTCGCGATCGCCGCGCGTCGGCCGCTGTTCTCGACCAACTACCGCGACGACCCGCGGGGCGCCGATGTCCGTGCGGCGGTCGTCCAGGAGGGGTTCGACACGATGTGCACCGCGCCGCTGCTCGACGGCGACCAGGTGCTCGGCCTCCTCAACGTCTACCACGACAAACCGCACGAATGGAGCGACGACGAGCTCGACACCATCACGGCCCTCGGAACGCAGGCCAGCGTAGCCATTCGGACGGCCCAGAACTTCGAGCAGATGGCGACGTGGACCGCCCAGCTGCAGTCGATCCAGCAGCTCGGCGCGCGGCTCAATCACCTCTCGAACGTCCGTGACATCGGCCTGGCGATCGGCACCGAGCTGCGCCAGCTCATCGACTATCACAACGTCCGGGTCTACCGGCGGATGGGCGACGAGCTGGTGCCGGTGGCACTGCGTGGGCAGGTCGGTGAGTATGTCGACGAGACACCCGACCAGCTGAAGGTCGCGATGGGCGAGGGCATCACCGGCTGGGTCGCCGAGCACCGCATCGCCCAGTACCTGCCGGACGCGAGCACCGATCCGCGCGCGAACACGATCCCGGGCACCGAGGATGACCTCGAGGAATTGATGCTTCTCGCGCCGATGCTGTTCGAGGACGAGGTCCTCGGTGTGCTGGTCCTCTCGAAGCTCGGACTCCACCAGTTCAGCGACGACGACCTGCGCCTGCTCGTCATCTACGCGAGCTTCGCGGCCCAGGCGATGGCCAACGCGGACGCCACCGAGCGGCTGCGGGAGCAGTCCGCCGCGCTCGAGCAGCAGCTCCGCAGCCAGCGTGCGCTCCTCCAGATCACGGAGTCGATCCTCACGACGCTCGACGGGCGGGCCGTGCTCGAGGGCATCACCGAGCGGCTCGGTGGGCTCATCGCCTGCGACAACGTGGCGATCGAGGTGCTCGATCCGGCGACCGGCCTGCTGACGCCACTGACCGCGCGCGGGATCCATGCAGCGTCATACATGGAGCCGTGGGAGCCCGGCGAGACCGGCGTCGCGACGTGGGTCGTCGAGCACAACGAACCCGTCTACATCGAAGACGAGCGCCACGACCCGCGCGTCAACCACTTCCGCGTCGCGGAGGGAGACGATTCGTCGGCCGATGGCAGCCTGATCGTCGTGCCACTGCGCGGACGCTCCGGCGCGATCGGCGTCCTGACGATGGAGCGTTTGGGCGTCGGGAACACGTTCGCGCCCGAGGAGTTCGACCTCGTCAAGCTGTTCGCGGCACAGGTCTCGATCGCCCTGCAGAACGCGGAGGTGTACCGCGCGGTCGAGATCCGCGCCCAGACCGACGGCCTGACGGGCCTCCTCAACCACGCCACGTTCGAGGACCATCTCGGGCGCGCCGTCCGCGACGGCGCGCCGTTCGGGCTGATCATGCTGGACCTCGACGACTTCCGACAGGTCAACAACCGGATGGGCCATCTCGCCGGCGACGAGGAGCTGCGGCGCATCGCCAAGGCCCTCACGCGGTCCGGCCGCGACTCGGACCTGGTCTTCCGCTACGGCGGCGACGAGTTCGCGTTCCTGCTCCCGCACACGGACGCCGCGGGGGCGCGGCAGGTCGCGGAACGGGCAGTGACGGCGGTCCGCGGCCTGGGAGGGCCGGTCACGGCCTCGGTCGGGGTCGCGACGTTCCCGATCGACGGTGCGACGGCAGCCGACGTCCTCCTCGCCGCCGACCGCGCGTGCTTCGTCGCCAAGCGCGGTGGCCGCGATCGCGTGGCGACCGCCGCCGAGGGCCTCGCCCTCGCAGCCGAGTTCCGGCCCCAGGCACCGACGCCGGTCGACTCCGAGGTGGAGGCCGCGAGCTAGCCGCTCCCGAATCGGGCGCTCGTGGATCGGGAGTCCGCATACCGGCGCTGGCGACGTTCGACCGGACCGGCGACGATGTCGCCGATGCGCGCGCACCGACGCCCGGCGACCGCAACGCTCGTCGTCGTGTCGCTGGCCGTGCTCGCGATCGGGTGCATCCCGCCCAGCGGGCACGTCGGGCCGGCGAGCTCCACCGCCGCCGGTGAGTCGGCGTCCATCGCGCCGCCACTGCCCTCCCCCTCCGGCCCGTCTGCCCGCCCATCGTTCGTCCGTCCAACGCCGACGCCGTTGCCGACCTTCCTCGTCTATACGGTGCGGCCTGGCGATACCCTCACCTCGATCGCCCGGCTGTTCGGCACGACCGCGCGCAGCATCGCGTTCTGGAACCGCGCGAACCATCCCTCGCTCGACCCGGACTCCCCGTCCTACGCCCCTGATCGCATCCAGGCCGGCTGGAACCTGTTCCTAATCCCCGATGTCGAACTCGATCCCGAGGACCTGCCCGAGATCCCGACACCGACGCCGAGCACGACCGATTTCGGCATCGTCCGGCCCGTCCACGCCCGGGCCGTCCTGAGGTCAGAGCCGCCCGGCGTCGATGATCCGCTGGAGGAACTGCCGAGTCCGGGGCTCACGGGGATCGCTGAAGACCTGTTCCGGGGGACCGGCCTCGCAGATCACGCCCTCGTCGAGAAAGCACACGCGATCGGCGATCTCACGCGCGAAGCCCATCTCATGGGTCGCGATCAGCATCGTCATGCCGCCACCCGCGAGCTCGCGGATCACGCCCAGCACCTCGGCGACGAGCTCCGGGTCCAGAGCGCTGGTCACCTCGTCCAGCAGCAGCAGGTCCGGCTGCATCGCCAGCGCGCGGATGATCGCGACGCGTTGCTGCTGTCCGCCGGACAGCCGATCGGGGTAGTCGAGCCGCTTCTCGGCCAGCCCGAACCGCTCGAGCAGGCGGGTCGCGGCGGCCTCGGCGTCGGGGCGCGGCGTCCGGAGCACCTTCCGCGGGGCGAGCGTGATGTTGTCGAGGACCGACATGTGCGGGAACAGGTTGTAGGCCTGGAACACGATGCCGATCCGTCGCCGGATCCGGTCGACGTCGACGTCGAGCGCGGTGATCTCCTCGCCCTCGATGACGATCCGTCCGGCGTCGATCGGCTCGATCAGATTGATGCAGCGCAGCAGCGTCGATTTGCCCGAGCCCGATGCGCCGATGAGGCAGACCACCTCGTGCTCCGCGACGTCCAGGTCGATGCCACGCAGGACCGCGAGCGACCCGAATGACTTCTCGAGGCCCTCGATGTGGAGTGCCGGGGCGGGCGCGGGCGAGGAGGTCACCGTCGACCTCCCGCAGCCTGCCGCCGATCGCGGGCGATCAGGATGTCGGTCAGCCGGGCCAGCGGGATGGTCACGACCACGAACACCAGCGCGACCGCCATGTACGGCGTGAAGTTGAACGCCGCGGCCTGCTTGATCTGCGCCGTCCGGAAGATCTCGACCACCCCGATCGACGAGACGAGCACCGTGTCCTTCTGGAGCCCGATGAAGTCGTTGAGCAGCGGCGGCACGACCCGCCGCACGGCCTGCGGGACGACGACGTGGCGAAGGCTCTGCCAGCGGCTGAGGCCGAGCGAGCGTGCGGCCGCATCCTGGCTCGGGTGGACCGAGTCGATGCCGGCGCGGTACACCTCCGAGACGTACGCCGAGTAGACGAGGGTCAAGGCCAGGATCCCGTACAGGATCGGCGGCGTCTTGGGGTCGACGAGACCCAACCCGGGGATCCCGAACCCGAGCACGAAGATGACGAGCAGACCCGGGAGCGCCCGGAAGATGTCCGCGTAGAACGTGGCGATGAGACGGACCGGGAAGAACACTGGGCCCGGCAGGCTGCGCAGGATCGCGATGACCAGGCCGAGGACCAGCACCAGGATCTCGGCCGCGACGAACAGCTGGATGTTCACGAAGAAGGCCGACACGATGCCGGGCAACGCGGCCGCAAAGACGCGGCCGTCCAGGAAGGAGCGCTGGACGGCGGGCCAGCCCGGAGCGTTGACCACGATCCAGACCAGCACACCGAAGACGACGACCGTGCTGGCAAGCGCGAGGAGGGACGCACGCAACGCCCGCCGTCGATCTCTGCGACGGCGGGCGTCGGTGATGTTCATGCGCGGGCGACCCCGCGTGCGCTACGGCTGGATGACCGGGACCGCGTCCTGGAACGGCAGGAACTGGCTGGCCAGCGCGTCGAGAGTGCCGTCGTCCGTCAGCGCCGCGATGGCGGCGTCGACGCACGGCGTAAGGGCGCTGTCCTTGGCGAGGACCGCGCTGAAATGCTCGGGCGTGCCACCCTCGAACTGGCCGACGATCGCCGAGTTCTCGAGCTGGACGTTGGTGATGAAGTCGGCGGTCGGCAGGTCGACCACGACACCGTCGATGGTGCCCTGGCCGAGGGCCTGGATCGCCGCGTCATTGGTGTCATAGACCTGCGCGGCCTTGGCCGGCGCGATGACGCTGTTGATGGCGTCGAGGCTGGTCGTCCCGACCTGGGCGCCGAAGGTGTAGTCCTTGAGCTCCGAGATCTTCGTAGCCGACGCGATGGGCGTGCCCTTCATCGCGACCAGCGACTGGTTGCCGAAGTAGTAGCCCTCGGACAGGTCGGCGGACTCGGCACGCTCCGGCTTGAATGACACCTGGTTGAGGTCGATGTCGAAGGTCTTGGGGCCCGGTGCGAACGAGTTCGCGAACGGGACCACGACCCAGGTGACCTCTTCCCGGCTGAAGCCGAGCTGGTCGGCGATGGCGTAGCCGACCGCGCTCTCGAAGCCGGTCGCGTTCGTCGGATCGCCGAGCTCCCACGGATCGGTCTTGCTGCCGTCCGTGTTCTCGAGGAAGTACGGCGGATACGCCGGGTTGTCCGTGCCGATCGTGAACGTGCCGGCGGACACCAGCGTGAGGCTGTCCTTGGCGCACGCGTCGGGCGTCGCGGCGGCCTCGCTCGGTGCGACCGACGGCCCGATGGACGGGGCGACCGAGGGGGCCGCACTGGACGGGGTGGCAGTGCCGCTCGTGCAGGCCGCGAGCAGGATCGCGAGCATGCCGGCGAGGGCGACGCCTGTGGTCTTGCGCATGGGATGGCTCTCCGAAGGGGAACGGGGACGCGCGAGAGTGTACCCGCCGATGTCATACGTGTCAGGTAGGACTTCGCCGCACGTCATCGGCCGTTGCGCCGCCCGAAACGCGCCGAAGCGGCGCCGGGAGGAGGTTCGGCGCCGCTTCGGCGTTGGTCGATCGCTCGGGCGGGAGGAGGGTCACACCTTCGCGATCGGGTGATATGCGAGATCAGTGCGGTCGGGCGGTGCCTCCGTCGGACGGACCGAACCGCCCGTTCTGGACCATCGCCTTGAGGAACAGCAATTGGTTGACCTGGCGGATCGACCACCGCCCATCGGCGACGGGGATCCCACACAGGAATGCGGTCAGCGTGGCCGCCTCGTCAGGCGCGAGGCCCCTGCTCACGAGGAGCCGGTAGGTCGAACGTGTTGCCAGCTGGAACGTCTCGTCCCTGGCCGGTGACTGCGCCGGGGAGGGTGTCGGCTTCACTGCCGCGGACCCACGCCCGGCCGTGGACCCGGCCCCGAGCAAGCGCACCGACGAAGCGTGGCGAGGCGATCGCCCGCGTCCCCGTGAACCTCGCTGCGCCGGCCCGTCCATGTCCCACGTGCCCTTCCGATCCCTCGATATCCGCTCCCGGATGGTCCGGTGCGGTAGGGGCATGCTGGTCCCGGCTGTCACCAGTCGCGATGACCCATCGGTCCTACACCGACCGGTACTTCCGGCGCGGCCGCTCTGACGGCCCGTCCGGCCGCACGAGGGCCCTAGACTCGGGGCCATGCGGGTTCGACGCCTCGGTCTGCGACTCATCGGGTTGGCGCTGGCCGGCGCCTGGGGACTAGCCGCGGCGCTGGTCCTGCTCGCGTACCGGCCGGGCGGCCCGCTCGACCTGATCGTCGGCATCACGATGCTCCTGCCGCTGGGGATCGCCGTCGTCGGGGTCCGCTGGCCGCCGCTCGCGCGGCGGGAGGTGACCCATTCACTGATCGTCGCGCTGGGACTGGGGACATTGCTCGTCCTGCTGCCGTCGATCGGCGGCGTGCTGAACCAGCTCCAGGCCTACGGCTCGCAGACGTTGATGCCGTCGCTCGAGGCCGCGTATCCGTGGCTCCTCGCGCTCATCGGGACCAGCCTGTTCACCGGCTTCGGCCAGGCTCGCCGGGTGATGGGCGGGATGGCCCGCCGACGCCAGCGCCTTCGTCTCGGCGTGGCCATCGCGACCGCCCTCACGCTCGTCGCCGGCACGGCCTTCGGCGGCGCTGCGATCGCCAACGAGCTGAGCCTGCGCGACTCCGACCGGCCGAGCATCGGCTCGCGCTTCGGGCCGAGCGACCTCGGTCCCGACGTCGAGCCGCCGTCCTGCGACAGCCGAGTCGTCGCCGGCTCGACCGCGCGGCTCGCCGCACGGTTCGTCGGCTCGATCGACGGACGGCAGAGTGGGACCGTCGACCTCGTCGGTCACCGCTCGGGCGCCGACTTCCGCTGGCTCGCATACGTCGCCACGAACCGCCAGCTGGGCCAGCATGGCAAGGCCCGGCGCGGCGACTCGGCGTGGCTGCGCACGCCGGATGCCGGGTGGGTCCCGACCCTGCTCACGACCGTCCAGGACTCGACCCTCGATCTCCGGACGGTCGGCGTGGCGTTGACCGACGGCGCTCGCGCCACGGCCGAGGACTACGGCATCGAGGTGATCGAGCGCGCCCCGGCGCGACGCTGCCGGGTGTCCGTGGACGGGCCGACCTTCCGGGCAACCTTCCCACCGGTCGAGTGGCTCGTCGGCGACCATGGCCTCGAGCACTGGCGCGGCCAGCTCGACTATTGGGTCTTTCTCGACGGTGCCCTCGGTCAGGTCGCGGGTTCGGTCAACGGCGAGGCCGGGGGGATCGCGGACGAGGCGATCCAGGGCAAGGTCGAGGTCTTGCTCACGTCCACCGAGCGCGGCCGCGACGTCGTCATCGCGGCGCCTGCGCCATGACGTTCGACGCGGACGAGCGGCCGTTCGGCAAGCGCGATCGCCTGGCGCGGATGCTGCGCGTCGTCGCGGTCCTGCGCGGTCACCCCGACGGCATCCGACCCGCGGAGATCGCCCGCCGCACCGGGGTCGCGACACGGACCGTCTATCGCGACCTGCGCGCGCTCGAGACCGAGGTGGGTGTCGCGGTCTGGTCCGAGGACGGACTGTGGGGTGTGGTCGGCGAGGAGTTCCTGCCGCCGCTCAAGCTGACCCTCGACGAGGCGATGGCGGTCGTGCTGTCGGCGCGCCTGATGGTCCGCTACGCCGACAAGTACGACCCCGACCTCGCCGCAGCATTCGAGAAGCTCGAGGAGGTCCTGCCGCGACCGCTCGCGGAGCATGTCGAACGGACGCTCGATGTCCTCGCCCAGCATCCGCGCGACGCGGCGTTCAGCGAGCACGTCCATCGACTGACGCGTGCCTGGGCGGAACGGCGGGTCGTGACGCTCGAGTACGAGCCGGCGCGCTATGGACCGGATGCGACCGCCCGGCGTGCGGTGGTCCGCCCGTACCTCATCGAGCCGTCGCTGCAGACCCACGCGCTCTATCTGATCGGCTGGGATGAGACCCGCGACGGGATCCGGACCTTCAAGATCGAGCGGATCCGCGACGTGGCATTGACGCCGCGCACGTTCGACATGCCGGAAGGCGACGGCGTCGAAGGCACCCTCCGCCGGGCGTGGGACATCATCGCGGACCAGCCGCCGACGGAGGTCGTGCTCCGATTCGCCCCGTCCGTCGCGACGCGCGTCCAGGAGGCGACGTGGCATCCGACCCAGCGGGTCGAGGTGGCCGACGACGGCTCGCTGACCTGGCGGGCGACGGTCGCAGGGACCATCGAGATCCGGCTCTGGATCCTGTCGTGGGGCGACGATGTGGAGGTCCTGGAGCCCGCGGATCTGCGATTTGACGTTGCCTCCACGCACCGTCGTGCCGGGGAGCGGTACGGTCCGGAGGACAAGCCGGGGAGGACTGCGCTAGGGTAGGCGGATCACGAACCAACGTGCCCCCCACACGTAAAGGACGTGCTCATGCACCCCTCTCCCGCCCGGCGGCGGCTGGCTTTCGCCATGCGTGCCGCCCTGATCGCCACGTTCGCGATCACCGCCTTCGCCCCGTCCGCGAGTGCCGCATCGGCATCGACCGCGGAGTCCAGCATCATCGGCTGGATCAACAGCGCCCGAGCGGCGCGCGGCCTGGTCGCCCTCAAATACGACGGCGATCTCAGCGCGATCTCGGGCCTCCGCGCCAGCCGGATGGCGGCATCCAACACGATGAGCCACTCGATCGGCGGCAACCTCACGTCGCAGCTCAACGCGTACGGCGTGAACTGGTATCGGTACGGCGAGAACATCGGATGGTCCAACGCTTCGTGGCCGTCGACCTCCGGCCGGGCCATCTTCAACGCTTGGATGAACAGCCCTTCCCATCGGGCGCTGATCCTGAGCGACCGCTTCAACTACGTCGGCGTCGGCCTTGCCTACCGGTCGTCGAATCGGCGGACGTTCGGGGCGGCCGTCTTCGCCGAGACGTCCGACCACACACGGGCGGTCGGGCGCGTGACCTCCGGCTCCCGGTCCGGCGACGACGTGCGCTGGTCGTGGAGCGGCTACGACCCGCGGCTCCAGACCCATACGGCCGGGCTGCGCGATTTCGACGTGCAGTACCGGATCAACTACGGGACGTGGGTGCTCCTCCGGGACAACACCACGCAGACGTCCCTCTCCCTCGCCAACAGGTATCCCGGTCGGACCTACTCGATCCGCGTGCGGGCCACCGACCGACGTGGCAATGTGGGTGCATGGAGCAGCGAGTCGCGTATCTGGGTCCCGTAACGACCCAGCCATGAGGCGGCACCCGTTCGCCGCCGTCAACCTCATCAGCGACCCGATCCACGGGTATATCGAACTCACCAAGCGGCTGTCGCCGGCGGAGTCGGCGGCCGCGGGACTGCCGGACGAAGACGTCGCGGAGGAGGACCTCCTCGACACGGCGTGGCTCCAGAGGCTCCGTCGCATCAGCCAGCTCCAGAGTGCTCGGTGGGTCTTCCCGACCGCCGAGCACTCTCGATTCACCCACGGCCTCGGCGTCATGCACGAGGCTGGGCTGTGGGCACGCTCGCTATATCCCAGCCTGCGCACGGCGCTGATCTCGGAGGGCGAGTCCGACATCCCGTCCGAGGGCCTGGTGACCGAGACCCTCCGGATGGCGGGGCTCCTCCACGATGTCGGGCACGGGCCGTTCGCCCACTTCTTCGACGATCACGTCCTGGCGGCGTTCGAGGCACCCGCCGACCCGCGGCGGCCCGACGCCAAGCGGTTGACGCACGAGGACCTGAGCGGTCGGATCATCGAGGAGCTCGGCGCGTTGCTTCGTGGGCTTCGCCGCGCGCCCGGCGCGGTCGCCGAGCGCGATGCCTTCGCCGACGGCGAGTCGATCGACCCGGCCTGGGTCGCGTTCCTGATCGCCAAGCCCGCCCTGAGCGACCCGGCGATGCCGCGCTGGGTCCGCTGGCTGGCGCCGCTCCTGTCCGGGGTCTTCACGGTCGACAACCTCGACTACGTCCGCCGCGACGCCTACCTCACCGGGGTCACGACCGGCCCCGTCGACGTCGAGCGGCTGCGCCGCTACACGTTCATCGGTCCGGGTGGCCTGACGCTGTTCGAGCCGGGGCTCGGCGCGCTCGAGATGTTCCTGAGCGCCCGGCGGTTCATGTACCAGCAGGTCTACTTCCATCGGACGGTCCGGGCGATCGACCTGGACCTCGCCGAGGTGTTCGGGTCGTCGATCACGGCGATCTTCGGCGAGGGCTCGCCGGCCGATCGGCTGGCCGCCTATGCGGATCTCGACGAGTACGCGCTGCTCCACCAGGCGGCACGCTGGGCGCGTGGCCTCGATATCGTCGAGGACGGAGGGCGGACGCCGGAGCCGGGCGACGGCCGCGTGGCGCCCGAGCTTGCCGCCGCCTGGCGGGCGATCCTGCTCCGCCAGCCGACGTGGCGGTCCGAGGCCGAGGTGCGCGCCGAATACGAAGCGGGCGATCCGCCACGCGATGTCATCGCGTCGCTCGGCGAGGCGGAACCCGGCCGGGTCGCGATCGACCTCGCGGTGATCGATGCGCGACCCGCCGACGCGACCGCCACCGACCGCCTGCTTGCGCTCGAGGGTCGCGATGGGTCGGTGATGTCGCTCTCGAAATCCCTCGGGTCGATCCCCGCCTACTGGCTCGTGGGCCGACGCTACCGCCGGCGCTAAGCCCGGCGCCAAGGGGACGGTCCGGGCAGCGCTGCTCGCGGTATGCGATTCTGGTCGCCGTCATGGCAGACACCACCCGACCACCGATGGACGCTCCGGCCTCCGCGTACGATCGGAGCTGGATCGCGACGCACCTCGCCGAGGAGCGCCAGGAGAGCTCGCTGCTCGGGGAGATCCGCGAAGTCGTCTTCGGCCTTCAGGACGGTCTGGTCTCGACACTTGCCGTCGTGGCCACCGTCGCCGGCGCGTCCGGGCAGACCTTCCCCGTCATCGTCGCCGGCATCGCAAGTGGCCTGGCCGGAGTCTTCTCGATGGCGGCCGGCGAATACATCGGCAGCAAGAGCCAGCGCGAGATCTTCGACGCCCAGATCCACGCGGAACGCAACGAGGTCGAAGAACGGCCCGGCGAGGCGGAGGCTGAGGTCGCGTTCATGCTTGCCGAGGAGGGTCTCAGCGACGAGGAGGCGGCCCGGATCGCGGCCCTGATGGCACGCCATCCCGAGGTGCTCCTGCGCACGATGGTGACCCGCGAGCTCGGGATCCAGGTCGACGAACACGGCGGCAGCGTCCTCCGCGGCGCGCTGTTCATGGGAGCGGCGTTCGGCCTCGGCGCGCTCGTCCCGGTCCTGCCCTTCCTGCTCATGCCGATCGGCATGGCCATCCCGGCGGCGGTCATCGCCACCGGGCTCGTCCTGTTCGGGATCGGCGTCGTGAAGAGCCGCTGGACGCACCGCTCCGCCCTATCGTCCGGCCTCGAGGTCCTGATGCTGGCAGCTGTGGCGGGCGTCGCCGGGTACCTCTTCGGGACGATCCTCCCGCAGCTGCTCGGGGTCGCCGGGATCGCCGCCTGACACCGAGATGCAACCGACTCGGCTTGCATACCCGACCCCGCCCATTGCATAGTTCCCGCATGAACCGCCACCTCTTCTCGGTCGACACCAAGAAGAAGCTCCGGCGGCCCTGCCAGGAGGCACGGGCCCTGGAGCGCTGACCGGCGCGTTCTCGACGAGACGACCGGGGCCTCCAGGGACGGAGGCTCCAGGGCCGCGGCACCACATCCGGTGACCGCGGTCTTCGTTTTCCCTGACCTCCGAACCGACGGCCCCTCCGACACATCGCAGCGAGGGACCACGATGACCACGCACCACATCACGATCCTCGGCGACGGCCACCTCGGCTGGGCGGTCGCCGCGGCCGCCGCCGAACGCGGCCAGCGCACGCCGATCCTCGGGTCACCGCCCGGCCGGCGCCACGATCCGGCGAGCTTCGATCGAACGGATGTCGTCGTGGACGCCACGATCGGGTCCGCGGTCGCGCCCAACATCGCCGCCGCGCTCGACGCGGGAGTCCGCCGGTTCGTGATCGCGACCACGGGCTGGACCGACGACCGAGACGGGGTCGACTCGGCCCTGCGCGCGCACGGCGCCGCCGCGGTCGCATCGAGCAACTTCAGCCTCGGTGTCGCGCTCTTCGCGCGCCTCATCGAGACCGCGACCGAGCTCTTCGGCGCGGTGCCGGGCTTCGATCCGTATCTCGTCGAGTGGCACCGTCGGGGCAAGGCCGACCGGCCGTCCGGCACGGCGCTCGACCTCGGCCGGCGGATGGTCGGGCGCCATCCGGCGATCGCCGCTGTCGAGGATCTGGAGATCGCGTCGATCCGCGCCGGAGCAGCGCCGGGCATGCACCTCGTCGGCTTCGATGCCCCGGGTGAGACCGTCGAGCTGCGGCTGACCGCGCGCGACCGGTCGGCGTACGCGACCGGCATCCTCGCCACCGCCGATTGGCTGGTGCAGGCCCCGCGCGCGCCCGGCATCCATCCGTTCGATCCCGTCGTCGACGAGCTCCTGGCTCGCCCGGCGATCGCCGCCTGACCACCTGAAAGGACCGTCCGATGACCCCGTCCATGCGACCCACCCTGCACGGCGCATTCACCGCGCTCGTCACCCCGTTCACGAGGAGCGGGGCTCTCGACCAAGCCGCCTTCGGGCGGCTCGTCCGCTGGCAGATCCTGGCCGGCATCGACGGTCTCGTGCCGTGCGGCACCACCGGGGAATCGCCGACGCTCTCGCCGGCCGAGCGCGAGACCGTCATCGCGACGACCGTCCAGATCGTCGCCGAACGACCGTCCCGCGGCCGCGTCCGCGTCATCGCCGGCACCGGCTCGAACGACACGGCCGCAACGATCGCGGCGACCCGCCGGGCGGCCGAGCTCGGTGCCGATGCCGCACTGGTCGTCGCGCCCTACTACAACCGGCCGGACGGCCGGATGCTCGAGGCGCATTTCCGCGCCGTGGCCGACGACGGCGATCTGCCGATCGTCGTCTACAACGTTCCCTCACGGACCGCCTCGAACATCGACGCAGCCACGTTCCTGCGGCTCGCCGAGCACCCGCGCGTCATCGCGATCAAGGAAGCCAGCGGGAACCTCGACCAGATCGCGACCATCTGTCGCGATCGCCCTCGCGACGTCGCGGTACTGGCCGGCGACGACGCCTGGACGCTGCCGATCCTCGCCATGGGCGGCGACGGTGTCGTGTCGGTCGCGAGCAACGAGATCCCAGGCGAGCTCGTGTCGCTCTGTGCGGCCGCTCGCGCCGGCGACTGGGAAGCCGCCCGTCGCCTGCACGACCGCTGGCTGCCGCTCTTCCAGGCGAACTTCCGGGGCGGCCCGAATCCCGTCCCGGCGAAGGCCGCGATGACGCTGATGGGGCTGCTCGATCACGATGCCGTCCGGGGCCCGTTGCTGCCGCTCGAAGCCGATGCGCGGACCGCGCTGGCCGGGACGCTCCGGTCGCTCGGTCTCGTCGAGACGCGTGGCGGCCGGCTGGTCGACGCCGGGCGGGAGGCGGTCGCGTGATCGCGGACCAGATCGGTGCGACCTCCACCCCGAACTCGACCTCGATCCTCGACGAGCTCGAGGCAGGGCTCGTCCGTGCCGCGAGCCCCGACCCGGACATGCCCGACGGCTGGCGCACCGACCCGCCCGTGAAGACGGCGATCCTCGACGTCTTCCGCGACCGCGCGACGAGCGACTGGTCTGCCGGGCCATTGACGTTCCGCGACCGATCTGCCCTCCCGCCGCGCGACCTGCACGGCGGCCCGTGGCGGATCGTCCCCGGTGGCACGGCTGTCCGCCGCGGCGCCTACCTCGGTCGCGACGTCATCGTGATGCCGCCGTCGTACGTGAACATCGGCGCATGGATCGGCGACGGGACGATGATCGACTCGCACGTGCTCGTCGGCTCGTGCGCCCAGATCGGTGAGCGCGTCCACCTCGCGGCCGGCGTCACGATCGGCGGCGTCCTCGAGCCACCGGGTGCCCGCCCGGTCATCGTCGAGGACGACGCGTTCGTCGGGGCCGGGTGCGCGCTGCTCGAGGGCGTGCTGGTCGGCCGGGGCGCCGTGATCGGCGCCGGCGTGATCCTGACGGGGACTTCCCGGCTGTACGACGTCGTGCGCGGTCGGGTGCTGGCGGGATTTGTCGAGGAGCCCCTGGCCGTGCCGCCGGATGCCGTCGTCGTGCCTGGCTCGCGCGCACTCGGCGGCGCGTTCGCGGAGCTGCACGAGCTGTCGATCGCGACCGCGATCCTCATCAAGGACCGCGACGCGGCCACGAGCGCCCGCGTGGCGCTGGAGGACGCCCTGCGCTAGTCGCCGCCCGCCGCCGCTCTCCTCTCGCCGCCCCCGCGGATCGCCGCCAGGACGCGATCGGGTGTCGCTGGCACGACGTCCATCCGGATGCCGATCGCGTCACGGATCGCGCCGAGGATCGCCGGCGCGGTCGGGATCAGCGCGGGCTCGCCGACCCCTTTCGCGCCGTACGGTCCGGACGGCTCGGCGTCCTCGATGATGTGGCACTCGATCGGCGGGACGTCGCCGATGGTCGGGATCAGGTAGTCGTGCAGGTTGTCGGTCCGACCGGCGTGGTACTCCTCCATGAGCGCGAAGCCGAGACCCTGGGCGATGCCACCGTGGATCTGGCCCTCGACGAGCATCGGGTTGATCGCCCGCCCGACGTCGTGGGCCGCAACGATCCGCCGGACGACGGTCGTGCCGAGCTCGATGTCGACGTCGACGATCGCGATCTGGGCGCCGAACCCGTAGGTCTCGTACGGGATGCCCTGTCCATCGGCATCGAGCACGGTCGTCCGCGGGTCGTACGTCCCAGCGCCGACGAGGATGCATCCCTCGGCGTCGACCGGCAGGTCGGCGAGATCCGGTCCGGCCAGCTCGATCCGGCGGAGCAGGTCGGCGGCGGCGAGCTTCGTCGCATTGCCCGAAACGAACGTCTGGCGTGACGCCGACGTCTTGCCCGCGTCGGCCGTGCGATCCGTGTCGCCCGCGACGAGATCGATGGCGGTCACCGGCGCCTCCAGCGCGTCCGCCGCGATCTGGGTGAGGATCGTGTTGGAGCCCTGGCCGATATCCTGCGCGCCGCTGAAGAGGATGTACGACCCGTCGGGCCGCAAGCCGATCCGGATGGTCGAGGGGTTGGTCAGCGACGTGTTGCCGATCCCGTACCACATGGCCCCGATGCCGATCCCGCGACGGATCGGGCCGCCCTCCGCCACGGCGTCCTGGTTGACGCGCCGGGCCTCCGCCGTCCCCTCGACCCACGCCGGCTGCAGGGCCTCGAGACAGGGCACCAGACCGGCACTCGCCGCAAGGACCTGACCGGTCGCCGTCGTCGATCCGGCACGGAGGGCGTTGCGCAACCGGATCTCGAGGCGGTCGATCCCGAGCTGAGCCGCGACGTCGTCGACGAGCGCCTCCCCGGCGATCGCGGCCTGCGGTACGCCGAAGCCGCGGAAGGCGCCGCAGACCGGGCCGTTGGTATAGATCGCCCGCGTCGTCGCCCGGACGGCCGGCATCGCGTACGGCCCCGAGGCATGCACCGGAACGCGGTTGGCGACTGTCGGACCCCAGGATGCGTACGCCCCGGTGTCGAAGTCACCGTGGAACGCGAGGGCCGTGAACCGTCCCTCGGCGTCGGCGCCGAGCGAAGCGGTCATGCGCGCCGGGTGCCGCTTGGTCGTCGAGCGCATCGACTCGGGGCGGGTGTAAACGCAACGGACCGGGCGGTCGAGGACCCACGCGGCCACCGCGATGAGCGGCTGGAGTGACAGGTCGAGCTTGCCGCCGAAGCCGCCGCCGCAGGCTGTCGGGACGACCCGCACCCGATCCGGCGCGAGCCCCAGGATCAGCGCGATCTCGTCCCGGTCCATGTACGGCGTCTGGGTCGACGCGATCACCTCGATCCGGTCGCCGTCGCGCCGCGCGAAGCCGGCCTCCGGCTCGATGTAGGCGTGCTCGACGTGGCTCGTCTGGAACGTCCCGGTCGCCACGACCGCCGACCCGGCCAGAGCCGACTCCACGCTCCCGCGCTCGACCCGGCCGCTCGTGAGGAGGTTGCGGGGCGACGCCTCGTGGAACTGCGTCGTGCCGGGCGCGGCGGCCACGGCCGGGTCGAGGATCGGATCGAGCGGCTGCCAGCCGATCGGGAGGTCGCCGTCATCGATCCGGGCGATCGTCTCGGCGTCGCCGACCAGCGCTGCGACGGCCTCGCCGCGGAACCGGACGTATCCGTCGGCGAGGACGGGCTGATCCTTCCCGGTCGCGTAGATCCCGTACCGGTTCTGGCCCGGCACGTCGGCGGCCAGGAGGACCCGGGCGAGCCCCGGGTTGGCAGCCCGGAGCGGGCCGAGGTCGCCGATCGCGAATTGTGCCTGGGCGTGGGGCGACCGGACCGCGCGCAGGTGGAGCACCTCGACCGGTGCGCGGTCCGCACCGAACGCGGTCGCGCCGGTGACCTGGTCGATCCCGTCGACGCGGGCGATCCGTGCCCCGACAGCGCCGCCCTCCGTCGGCGACGGTCCATCGTCGGCAACGCCGGCGTCCATCGCAGCCTCGACGATCTTGCGATACCCGGTGCAGCGGCAAAGGACGCCCCCGAGCGCGTCCATGACCTCGGTCTCGGAGGGTTCCGGGCGTGTCGCGAGGAGCGCATCGGCCGCCATGAGCATGCCCGGCGTGCAGATGCCGCATTGAGCGGCACCAGTGCGCAGGAAGGCGGTCTGGATCGGGCGGAGTCTGTCGCCGGCGGCCAACCCCTCGACGGTCTCCACCGCGCGACCGGCCAGTTGACCGAGTGGGACGAGGCACGCGCAGACCGGGTCGCCATCCAGGCGGACCGTGCAGGCGCCGCAGTCGCCGGCATCGCAGCCGACCTTCGTCCCGGTCAGGCCAAGGTCGTCGCGCAGGACCTCGCTGAGGCGCCGCATCGGGTCCCCATCGACCGCGACGTCCCGGCCGTTGACGCTGAACGGCGTCGGTCGGGTGGCGAGGTCGGTCACCCGTTCACCTGCGCGACGGCGCGCCGCACCAGCGTCAGGGCGGCCTCGCGCCGATAGGCCGCACTCGCACGGACGTCGTCGATCGGCGTGAGGCCGGCCAGGTCGGCCCCGGTGATCTCGTCGGCGAGTCCCGGTCCCGGCACCCGTCCCACCAGCCGCGCTTCGGCCGGCGCGATCCGCTGCGGCACCTCGGAACAGGCACCGACCACGATCCGTGCCGTGGAGATCGCACCGTCGTCGGATAGTTCCACGACGACCGCCACCATCGCGATTGAGATCACGAGGTAGGCGCGCGACCCGAGCTTGAGGAAGACGGACCGAGCGGGATCGCCGGGGCGTGGTACGAGGACGGCCGTGACAAGCTCGTCGGGCCGGCGGACCGTCCGCCTGTTGCCGACGACGAACTCTCCGACCGGCAGCTCCCGCCGGCCGGTCGCCGACACCAGCTCGACGCGCGCGTCGAGCGCCATGAGGTTGGGCAGCCCGTCGGCCGCCGGCGAGGCATTGCACAGGTTCCCGGCGACTGTCCCGCGGTGCTGGATCTGGACACCACCGACCGCCCGCGCGGCGGCCTTCAGCCCATCGAGCGCGGGCGGCAGCTCCGCCCGGATGACGTCGGTCCAGCTCGCGAGCGCCGGGATCCGGATCGTGTCGTCGGACACGACGATGGCGCGCAACCCGGGCAACGCGGTGACGTCGAGGATGTCGTCGTCGACCCACCGTCCGACCCGGGCCGGGTAGATGTCGGTGCCACCGGCAAGCATCGTTCGCGGTCCGTCGGCCAGCGCCGCGAGCGCCTCATCGAGGCTGGTCGGTCGCAGATAGCTGGCCATCGCGGCGTCAGTCGCGGATGAGCGGCAGCACGTCGGAGGCGATCCGCTCCAGGGCGTCCGGGCTCCAATCGAGTGGGTTGAGGACGACGTGCTCGACGCCACCCAATGCCTCGATCTTCCCGCGGATCCGCTCAGCCAGCGCGTCGGCTTCGCCGAGGAGATAGAACTCCTGCCAATAGTCGAGATCCATGCCCGAGAAGGTGCGGAATTTTGCGGTCGCGCTGTCCGGCGACTCGCCCGGCTCGAGGACGTGGATGAAGTTCGAATAGACCTTGGTCATCTCGTCCGGCTCGCGCCCGAACCCCGCCATCTCTTCCCGGATGATCGCCCAGTCGCTGGCGACCATCTCCGCCGTGGCCGACGAGTGGGGCACCCAGGTCGATGCGTACTTCGCGATCCGGCGCAGGACCGGGGTGATCGTGTCGACCTGCTGGCCGTAGATCTTCTCGGACGGCTGCGTGCCACCACCGATCCAGATCGGCGGGTGAGGTTTCTGGACCGGCTTGGGCTCGATCGTCAGGTCCTCGAACCGGTAGAACTGGCCTTCGTACGTGACGTTGTCGCCGGCCCACAGCGCGGTGATCGCCTCCAGCATCTCGTTCATCCGGCGACCGCGCTCCTTGAACGGGATACGCAGGGCCGCGAACTCGCCCTCGTGCCAGCCCACGCCGACGCCGAGGATCGAGCGGCCGCCCGAGAGCACGTCGAGGGTCGCCCATTCCTTGGCGAACGCGACGGGATCCCGGAACGGGAGCACGAGCACCATCGTCCCGAGGCGCATCGTCCGGGTCACGCCGGCCAGCGCGGACAGCAGCGAGATCGGCTCGAGCCAGGTCGTTCGATACGCCGGCGGGGCGACGAGGAGATGGTCGATCAGGACGGCGCTTTCGAAGCCGAGGTCCTCCGCCCGGCGGAGATACGCCCCCATGTCCGCGAGACTCGCCGTGTCCTCCCCGAGAGCGAAGCTCGGCAGCCGCAGGCCGAAACGCATCAATGGCCGCCCGCGCCGACCGCGGGTCCGGTGACGACCTCGGCCATGCGGCCCGCGGGCGCCGTGTTGCGGCTCCGGCCCATCAGTGGCACGCCGTCGACGATCACCATCGAGACGCCGGGGATGTCGCCTGTGGCGAGCGCCTCGAGGGCGGTCGTCCCGACGCTGCCGACCGGCGCGTCGACGATGCACAGGTCGGCCGCGCGACCCGGCACGATGACGCCGGTATCGAGGCCGTGGACGCGCGCCGTGTTCCCTGTGGCAAAGGCGACGACGGTCTCGGGCGGCACGCCACCCAGCGACGCGAGATGGGCCATGAGCCGCAGGATCCCGAGCGGAACGACACCGGTCCCGGACGGGGCATCGTTACCGAGGATGACCCGGCCGAGGGCACCGGCTTCCGAGGCCCTGCGCAACGCCGCCAACGCGGTCCGGCCGTTCCCGCAATGGACGAGCTCGAGCGCGATCCCGGTGTCGGCGGCGACGAGGCGATCGATGTCCGCCTCCGGCAGCGACGTCGTGCCGCCGTTGATGTGGCCGGCGATATCGGGGTTCGCCTCGAGGACGGCGTCCGCGCCGATGGCCCCGGATCCGGGCAGCGACGGGCCCCCGGTGTGGTAGGTCGAGACCATCCCGTGAGAACGACCCCACGCGACCATCGGTGCTGCGTCGGCGCCGGTCTTGACCGACCCGAGCCCGATCTCGCCGATGAGTCGCACGCCACCGGCGGCCATCTCGGCGAAGTCGGCCTCGACCAGTCCGTGCTCGAGGATCGGGGCCCCCGCCCGGACTTTGACGCCGCCGGGACGGAAGGTCGCGTACGCGCGGGCGATCGCGATCGCCAAGGCCTTGAGCCCGACGATGTCCTTGGGGCGGCCCGGTACGTGCGGCTCGCCGGCCGAGATCATCGTGGTGACCCCGCCGTGGAGCGATGACTCGATGAAGTCGACCGTCCGCTGGCGCGGCGTGAAGTCGCCGATGACAGGGTGGGCATGCGAGTCGATCAGGCCGGGGATAACCGTCGTCCCCTTGGCGTCGATGACGGTGTCCGCATCGGCGTCCAGGTCACTGCCGATCGACTCGATTCGGCCGTCGACGATCGAGATCGAGTCGCCGTCGATCAACGGCGCGTCGATGTCGCCCGAGACGATCCGACCGATGCCGGTGATCAGCGTTCGCACCGCGAGCGCCTCAGCGCAGGCCGTCTTCGCCGACAGCGTCGGCAGCGGCGAGACCGCCGATCCGCGCATGCGGCCGACCCGCGTTCGTCACGGCCAACGCCAGCAGCAGCTCGTCGGCCCCGGGCGCATCGGCGACCGAGATCGTCACAGCGTCGAAGTGTGAGCGGATCAGCATCGCCTTGATGTGGTGGACCGGGATGTCGAGCGTGGCGCCCATCGCAGCGCGCTTCTTGACCGACGGCAGGATCGACAAGCCGCTCGTCCGCGCCCGGGTCGGCTGTCCGAACTTCGGATGCAGCACGGCGGCCACGTGCTCCAGCTCGCCGTGCTCCCCGACGATGCCGCCCTTGCCGTATGCCTCGACCGGCTCGCCGAGTGCCTCCTGGCATCGCCGCGTCAGCTCGTCGCCGAGGGACTCGCCGAAGTCGATGAGCTCCGCCAGGTCGTCGGACCATTGGCCGGCGTACGGGTTGGTGCAGACGACCGCGACCGCGACACGCCGCAACGGCCGTTCGAGCTCCCGCTCGCCATCGAACAGCGTGTCCTCGCGGAACGTGACCCACTTGCGGATGCGGATCGCCACGGCTGCCTCCTCCGACCGTTCTCGCCTCGTGTCCGAAGTATGCCGCGACCGGGGCGTGCGGCGGCCGCGCTTCGGGGGCTCGTTCGCTCAGGCGTCGCGCCAGTCACACCAAGCGCGGACGATCGACTCGAGCTCGGCCCGTGCCGCCTCGGCCTCCCCGACGTCGGCGACCTTCATCACGCGCGACGTATCGCCCGTCCCCTCGAGGCGCGGGTACGTGCCCGGGATCTGCGCGCCGACGTGGAACATCAGGCTCGCGTGCTGGCGACTCTTCGGGTAGAAGCTGGCGATGTTCCCCTTGTACGTGAACGTCGGCGCCTGCCACTTGACGCACTCGTCGACCCGCGGATCGGCGTCGAGCACGATCTCACGGATCCGCTGGACGACGTCCTTCATCGGGTTGTCGTACCGCTCGAACCAGGCGTCGACCTCGGGCTGCCTCGGCATCGCAGGTCCTCCGTTCGTCTACGCCGGATCCGCGAGCAGGACGTACAGCTTGTCCGTTCCGAGGCAGACGAAGTAGCCGGCCAGCCGCGGGTAAGCCCCGGGCGGTACCAGGAGCACCTCGCCGTGGGTCACGACAACTTCCCCGGCGGGGTCACGGACGACTCGGTCGTCATCGCTGCCGGGCCGGAACCCGACCGACCAGTACGTCATGAGCGTGACACCTGTGTTGGTGACTGCTGCGACTTGCTCCGCTGCTGCCGGGTCGATCCGGAACGTCACGCTCGTGTAGTCGATGCCGATCGTGTCACAGCCGAGGTTGGCCGGCGCTTCGTGGAGCACGATGGTCGTCGTCCCACCCGGTGACGAAGCCGTCGTCGGCGAGGGGGCCGCGGAGCTCGGCGTCGAGGGCGACGTGGAGGCGGCCGGGGACGTGGGGGCGCCGGACGTGCACGCCACGAGCAGCCAGGCCACGACCAACAGGCTGACGCGCTGACGGGTCATCGGATGGGTTCCTCCTATTGAGCGCTCGGCTCGCGCTGATGCTAGTCCTCACGAGTGGGGAGCGCCGACGCAGCGAGTCGCGGCCGGCACCGCCGAGCATCGCGGTATCATCCGCGCGTCCGCCCGTAGCTCAGTGGATCAGAGCGACTGACTTCGGATCAGTAGGTCGGGGGTTCGAATCCCTCCGGGCGGGCCATGATCCTGAGCACGAAATGGCCCTCCGGGCGTTCCGGAGGGCCATTTGATTCAGTGTCGTACCCCCGGCCGTACCCCACTCAGCCGGATGCGGCCTCCGGTCGTGGCGTGCGGCTAGATCGGTCCGCGACCGGACCGGGACCGTCCGCGGATGGCGCTGTAGCCGACCACTGCGATGACCGCGCCGATCGTCGCGACGACGATCGTCGTGACGTTGATGCCGGTGGTGTAGTCCGTTCCGCCCGTCAGGACTCCGGCGAGGAATTCACCGATGAGCGCCCCGACGATGCCGAGGACGATATGACCGATCACGCCGAGACTCTCGTCACCCTTGACCAGGAGGCCGGCGAGATAGCCGGCGATCGCGCCGACCACGATCCAAGAGATGATACCCATGCGACCTCTCCTCTCGGTTGCTGGTGACGTTCCCGTCCGCGTTACTCTATCGCGCCGGATCAAGGTAGCCGCGAATTTCGACCCGGCGCGCCTGAAAGGCTCGGAGCGAGGCCACGAGGTTCATCGTGAGGGTCGACCCATGGATCTCCTTCCACGTACACCCGCGCGGACGCGGGCTAAGGTAGTCGGACTCTGCCCCGAGGAGGCTCAAGGACCAAAGTGCGAATGGCAGATCTCAAGCCTGGCTGGACGGTGGTCGGGAACGACGGACGCCGCGTTGGCGAAGTTCGGGAAGTTGGACAAAACTATGTTCTCACCTCCACCGGGCTGGCAAGCGACATTTACGTTCCTGCATCGGCCATCGCCAATGTCGAGCACGAAGTCGTGCACCTTTCGGTCCCGCAGCGCGATGTGTCGGAGCTGGGTTGGCAACAGCCGCCGCGCGGCGACGATGCCCCAGCGACACCTGAGGCGGACCTACACAGGCACGTCTGACCAAGTCTTCGGTCAACTCGGACATGGGACGGATTAGCCCTCACCGTACGGGTGCGACATGGCGGACGGCGCGATGGCTTCGAGCTCGGACGATCGAGGAAGAGCGGCGTTCGCTACCAAGCTCTAGCAGATGCCGCAGTTGAGCCGGATGCGCCAGACGTCGAGCTCGCCGTCGGGTCGTCCGCCAACGACCTGAAGGCCGCTCCCTCCAGGATCGCGCTTATCCGGTGACGCGCCGACGCGGCAGCCGTCTCACGTTCGTATCTCTTGCCTCTGCATCGGCCTGAGCGTCCGCGTCCGTCAGCTCCTCAGCGGTCTCTCGAGCCAGACGCAACACCTCGTCGCGTAACGCCTGGACCTCGTAGGTGAGCTCGCGATACCGGTCGCTGGAATTCGCCTCCCGACGCAGACGACGCTCGCAGTCGGCGAGGCGCCGAAGGGCCTCCTGCATCACCAGTCCCGGATTCGGGGCATGCGCTTCAGACTCGGCCAAACGCGGCCGATTTCCACGTTCGTACCGATCCCGCCTGCTCGCCATCGCTCCTTCCGCGCGTCAGTGGGCGGCAACAGCCCCATGCCGCCCGTCACTCTGTCGATTGTTGGTCCACCAGTGGCTTCGAAGGCCGTGCTTCCCACCTCTCTCGACGCATCGCGGGCATTACATCTGGCGGGTACGCATCGGGCGTCGGCTGCCGACCGTGGCGCCGTGATCCATCGCGACGGCAGGTGAGAACGGATCGTGGCCGGCGACGTACGCTAGCCGCGGGCGTCTCGGTACTCCGTGTCACCCCCCTGCACGGGCTTCCGCCGGGGCGCCCAACCCGCGTCGGCGGCGGACCCTAACGCATCCGGCCCAGGTTCGTTTTGACTGTCGAAGCCCGTAGGGGGCCGTGGGACCCTCCGGCCAGTCACCTCCCGGCCGGAGGGTCCTTCAATACCCCGGAAATCCTGGCTCCTTGGCGCCGCGCCGAGCGCCTTGCGGGCACCCTCGAGCCCGGAAGCCCTGAACGTGTGGCCCGTTCCTCTGACTGACTTCGGATCAGTAGGTCGGGGGTTCGAATCCCTCCGGGCGGGCCAACGGTCGATGCGCCTGCAACCTGGTCGAGGCGCGCTCCGCCACGGACGACATGGGGGCACCGCCAGACTCTGCGCCATGGGACGACGGAGGGAAGCACGTCGGGCCGGCCGCCACCTGGTGAAGCAGGGACGAACCCCGCGCTATCGGGTCGCCCTGGAGCGCCGGCAGGTCGTCGAGATGCCGTGGCTCGAGTTCGACGGCGATGGGCCGGCGGCCATCGCCGAAGCTGCACGACGCTCGATCGCCGCGGAGGTGGGCGTCCGAGCGGATCAGATCGAAGTGCACGCCGAGGAGGCCCACCTCAGCGTCGACCGGTGACGCCGGGCCAACGGTTGAGGACGGACGTAAGCCCGGCGGCCCGGGTCTTGATGGTTTTGCAATGACCGCGGGCGGGACACCGATGAATCATGTGGTGTGCGCGCATGGTCATGACCCGGGGGCCGATCAAGCCCGCTCTGATAACGATCCCGAGCTCCGACGCAGCCTTTCGCGACCATGTCCAAAGGCTGAGGCGAGTGGCAAGCCCAGCGGACCTCGAAACCCGCCTGAGGCGCATGTTCCCGCGCGTCGTCGTCCGCGAGCGCACGATCTCGGGCGAAGCGCCGGCGTGGTACGTCTACCGGGACGGCGCCTGGGGATCGTCGCTCGCGGGTTCCTGGTGGGATGACCCCGATCTCCCCCGAGTGACGGTCTCGGCGTCCGGCTGGATCACCGAAGCCAATGCGACGGCCGTCGGGCTCCTGGGCATCGATGGCGATGAACCGGGTACCCATCACTTCACCGACTTCATCGTGCCGGGCACGCTCGAGGACTCGGTCGCCCTGTTCCGGATCATCGAGGAGGGGAAGGGCCTCACGGCGACCGTGCTGCTTCGACCGACGTCAGGCGACGTGATCGCCATCGACCTCCACTCCGAGAAGGACGGTGCTGACATCTTCGGCGTCTTCCGGCTGGCGGACGACGTCGAGATCAGCGTCGGAGGAACCCCGGCCGCCGGTCCGACCTCGATCGCATACATCCCGGAGGCCGACCCGGCGTTCCGCGGCTACGCAGTTCGTGCCCTCGGACGGATGCCTGAGCCGACCGCCGGCGGACTCGAGCTGCGGATTCGCCGCCTGTACCCCCACGCGACGGTCGTCGCCGACGGCGCCCGATGGGTCGCCCGACGCGACGGCAGGGAGGCAGCCCCGGAAGAGGGCACCTGGTGGCGCGCCTCGAACCTGCCGATGGTCCGCTACGACGCACAGGCATTGATCCTCGAGGCCAACGAGGCCGCTCAGACGTACTTCGGGCGTCCGCTGGTCGGGCATCACTGGCAGGAGTTCGTGACGCCGGGCTCGACCGAGCAGGTCACCGTGATGCTCGAGATCCTCGCCGAGGCGGGTGCCGCGGAGTCACGTTTCCGGATGCCGCGCGGCGACGGTTCACTCGTCGAGTTCGACTCGTACACCGTGGTCCGTGGCGAGGAGTTCGTGACGGTCTTCCGGCCGGCCGGCGGACGTGCCTGACCGGAGCTCGCCTCACCCGAGCGCGCCCTTCGGTCAGATCTCGCGAATGAGCTCGGCGAGCGGTCGCCGTCCGGTCCCGGGGCCCGTCCGAGGCCGACGAGCCTCGTCCGTCGGGTGGCCGATCGCAACGACGGTCCGAACCCAGGCCGGCGGCGCGACACCCAGCAACGCCCCGACCGCGGCCTGTTCGGCAGCGCTGTCGGCCCAGCCGATGCCGCCGCCGAGGTCGAGCGCATGCGCCGCGATCAGGATCCGCTCGGCCGCCCGGCCCTCATCGTAGGTGTCCTCGTCGGGATGCTCACCGTTCATCAGGATGGCGATCGCGATTGGAGCCTTGGCGACGTGCCGCGCATACGGCGCGAGCTCCGCGATCCGTCGCCGAACATCTCCATCCCGGATGACGATGAACATCCACGGCTGACGGTTCTCTGAGCTGCCCGTCCAGCGCGCGACCTCGAGGATCGCCTGGATCGCCGCGTCGTCGACTGGCTCGTCCGTGAAGCGCCGGACCTGTCGCGTGCGGCGTAAGGCCCGCAACACGGCTTCGGCGGGGACGTCATCCATCGGCCGAGTGTAGGGCCGTGAGCATCCCGGACGCGCCGGTAGACCCCAAGTACCCGCGTCTGCGAGGACCATCGCCGCGTTCCACCGGACCCCCACCCCGGATACGCTGCCCCTCCCCGGGAGTGCGACGACCATGACCTATCCGACTTCGACGCTCGCGCGCAACGGCCGTTCGCTGGGCCTGCCGGACCTCGCCTCGGGCGACCTCTCGCGCCTGCGCGCGATCCGCCTGCTCGGCGTGGCCGTCATCGGACTCGCCGGGCTGCTCGTTCTGCTCCTGGTCCGGTCGACCGGCGGGACGCCGAACCCGCTGAACCACCTCGGGTACCTGCCCGTCCTCCTGGGCGCATACATCTTCGGCCTGCGCGGTGGCCTCCTGAGCGCGCTGTACGTCGGGGTCGTGCTCGGGCCCGTCGCGCCGGCACTCGGACTGCCCGGCAGCGACGAGAGCATCGAGGTCTCCGCCTTTCGCAGCGCCATGCTGTTGATCGCCGGTGCGACCACGGGTGCCTTGTTCGACCGCGTGCGGAGCAACCTGGTGGATCTTCGATCGGCGACGATCGAGGTCGTCGACCTGCAGCGCGACGGGATGGTCGCGCTGGCCCGAGGTGCGGAAGCGAAGGACACCGACACGGGCGACCACGTCGTTCGCATCCAGGAGATCGCCACCGAGCTGGCGCTCGCGACGGGGCTGGCGGCGGAAACGGCGGCCGCCATCGGCTGGTCGGCGATGCTGCACGACATCGGCAAGATCCACGTCCCGGATCGGATCCTGCTCAAGCCCGGCCCGCTCGACCACGCCGAATGGGAGGTCATGCGCCTCCACCCGGTGTGGGGCTCGGAGATCCTTGCGCAGGGAGCCGGGTTCGAGGTCGCACGGCAGATCGCCCGCTCCCATCACGAGAACTTCGACGGATCGGGCTACCCCGATCGCCTCGCCGGGGATGCCATCCCGCTCGAAGCCCGGATCGTGCGCCTGGCGGATGCGTTCGATGCCATCACGCACGGCAGGCCATACCAGGCCGCCCGGCCGGTCGACTGGGCGCTCGCGGAGATCGATCGACACGCTGGCACGCAATTCGATCCCGAGCTGGCGCGGCTCTTCGTCGACCTGCTGGAGCGCGACCCCGAGCTGTGCTCCCGCCTCCAGCGGGCGCACAAGCCGGATAGCTGGGAGAGCGCCTGGACGCCTGTGCCCGGGCCATTCGGGCACATCCAGCACGAGGCGTCTCGCTGATCCAGCGTACGGACGGAACGCGCTAGCGGTCCTTGCGGCGCGCCTCGAGCGCCTGCGCGTAGCCGTCGCGGAGCCGTTCGAACTCCAGCATCAGGGCCTCGGCCTCCGCCGAGCCCGCCTCCGCGGTGGTCATCTTCTTCTCGACCGCCCGCCACTCCTCGAGGATGCTGGCGAGCTCCCGTGCCGGATGCATGGCTTCAATGGGGGGCAGGACGGTGCCGGCGGTCGACTCACGGTCGATCTCGATGGCGGTGCGCTCCTCCTGGCGCGCCAGCTCGACGACGACTTCGGCGGCGATGCGCACCCCTCGAGCCAGTTCGACGAAGGAGGGATCGGCGGGCAGCCTGCCGCGCTTCTGCCTCTCACGTGCATCGGTCTCGGCGATGGCCTGGATCAGCTGATCGGACGTCGCCCGCAGGATCGCCATCTCGTCCGTCAGGTCCTCGTCGGTCACTCGCGTCCCTCCGTCCTCCGGTCCGGTGTCCAAGAGGGTACTCCCCCGGACTGGTACTTCCGGGTCGTTGCCCGGATGCACCGCTGCGCCCAGTCTCCCGGCACGGGTCCCGTGTCGCTCCCATCACTGGGGGATCGGTCGAGCGCCGGGGCCCTAACCCTCCTGACGCCCCGGGATGTCAGTCGAGCGGCGGGTCGATATCCAGCGCCTCGTAATGGACGACCGAGACGTCCGTGATCAGCTCCTCGGCACCGGGGATGAGCTTGGCACGCGTGATCTCGGCACCGGTCCAGCCGTAGAGCGCGGCGGTATTCTGCCACTCCTCGTAGAGCAGCACCTCCTCGACATCGCCGGTGATCCGCCGGGCCAGCTTCACGTAGACAAGCCCCGGATGCTCTCGCAGGATCGGGAGTTGTGCGCGCATCAGCGCGTTGAACGAGCCGGCGCGGTCCGTCCTCACCGTCGCCGTCACGAGCCGGACGATCATGGTGCGCAGCCTAACCGGCCGCCTCGGGCGCGGCGCTACATCCGTCTTGCAATCGCGACCGCGAGGATGACAGGTCCCCTCACGGATACCCTCTGCGAATGGTCCCGTCACCCCTCGATCGCGCCTGGGCGTGGCTGATCACGCCGCCCGCCGATGTGATCGTGGCTGAGGATCGCCGGGCGGTCGAACTCGTCGGTCTCCGATTGCCGGCCCGCGCCTCGGCCGCGGTCGCGGTGACGACGATGATTTTCCTGGTCGACCTCTCGCGGGTGCTGCTGCCTGTTGATGTCGTCCAGCTCGGGCGTGCGCCGGACGCCCTCCGCGCGATCGCGCTGGAGCGGGTCGTGGTGTTCGCGCTCGTGCCGCTCGCCGTGGTCCTGCTCGGGTTCCGCGATCGGCCGACGCGCTACGGGTGGACGTTGGGTGACGGTCGCGCGGGCGTTGCGCTCAGCGTGGCCGGCTGCATCCTGATGACGCCGATCGTGCTGTGGTTCGCGTCCCTGCCGGACGTCCGCGCCTACTACGCGGTGAGCGCGGCACCGGTCCAGGACGTCGTGCTGACCAACACCCTCGACCTGACGTCGGCCGAGTTCCTCTTCCGCGGGTTCCTGATGCTGACGCTGGTTCGGGCGGTCGGGCCGATCGGGGTGCTCATCGCCGTGATGCCTTTCGCCTTCGCCCATGTCGGCAAGCCCGCACTGGAGCTGCTATCGACGCTCGGCGGCGGGCTGGCATACGGCTGGCTGGCATGGCGAACGCGATCGATCCTGTGGGGATCGATGGCGCACGTGTACATCCTCAGCCTGGTCACGGTGGCGGCGGCCCAGCCGCCGGCTGCCTGACCGTCAGGCGCGGGCGGCGCCGGCTGCCCCCCAGCGCTTGAGCTCGGCGTCCAGGTCGAGGGGCATCACCGCGCCCTTGCTCTCGAACTCGCCCCATGCCTCGCGCGGGACGCGCCACATGATCTCGAACTCGTTGCCGTCCGGGTCCGCTCCGTACAGCGACTTGCTGACGCCATGGTCGGAAGCGCCGCCGAGCGCACGCTCGGCCGACAGCGTCTCGGCTGCACTGGCGAGATCCTCGATCGTCGGGACCTCCCAGGCCAGGTGGTACAGGCCCACCGAGCCGCGCGGCGGGCGCGGGGCGTCCGGCCCGACCGAGAACAGGCCGAGATCGTGGTGGTTCTCGGCGCTGGCGGACCGCATGAACACGGCCCGTCCGCCGAATGCCGACTCGACGACCTCGAAGCCGAAGACGCGGCCGTAGAACTCGGCCGATGCCGTCGCGTCGCGCACGTACAGCACCGCGTGATTGAGGCGCGCGACCGGGATGCTCATCGGCGAGCGCCCTCGGCTGCGGGATCGGCTGCCGGCGCACCGACGAGCTTCCAGCCCGACTGCCACGGACCCTGGTTGACGATGTTGAGCGCCATGTTCAGGAAGGCTAGTCCCTCGAGCTGTCGCGCGCGAGCGAGGGGGCCGACATCGATGGGGCGCAGGCCGATCGAGCGGACGAGCTCGAGGACCTTCGCCTTCGCCGAGGGGTCGTCGCCGGCGACGAAGCCGTCGAGCTGCACGCCGTCGCTGATGGGGTCCACCTGCTTCGACGCGAAGAGCGTGTTGAAGGCCTTCACGACCGAGCTCTTCGGCAGCAGGGTCGCAAGCTCCTCGGCATTGGACGATGTCGTGTCGATCTCCGGTCCCGCGGCCCCGAATCCGATCCGGTTCGTCACGTCGACGACGGGCTTGCCGGCCGCCGGGCCGGCGATCTCCGTCGCGACATCCTCGAAGTCGGGGAAGGCCACGGCGGGGATGATGACATCTGCTTCGCCTGCGGCCGCTGCGCTCGACTCGACGATGCGTGCACCCGAGGCGGCGGCAGCGCTCGCGGCGTCCTCCGGATCGCGCGACGTGATGAGGACGTCGTGGCCGGCTCGGGCGATCGACGTGGCAAGGGCTGTGCCGACATTGCCGGCTCCGATGATGGCGACTTTCATGGGTGGACCTCCGTGTCGCGAAGCGGATGCCTCGCGTTCGTTGCTCATGCAACCATAGTCGCCTGTTACACTGATGTCAATATAGGTTTGTGGAGGGCAAATAGACGTGGATCCTGTGCGATCCGAGGAAACGACCGGCAAGCCGCGCCTGGCCGTCGGCGCCCAGGTGCGCCGCTGGCGTGGCGTCCGCGGCCTGACGCTCGCGCAAGTCGCGGGCCGGACCGGCCTGAACCTCGGCTATCTCTCGCAGATCGAGAACGACAAGGCGTCGCCCTCGCTGGCCGTCCTCGGCTCACTCGCCGAGGCGCTCGACGTGCCGCCCGCCTGGTTCCTGATGGGCGAGGTCGCTCCGCCGCTCGTGATCCGCGCGGCCGACAGGCCCATCGTCCCGGGTGAGCTCGGCCGGATCGAGCATGTCGATGGCCGGGCCTCGCGTGACGTCACGATCATCGCGGCGATCGCCCAGCCCGGTGGCCGTGTGGGGCTGCATGCCCATGCGGGGGACGAGCACCACCTCGTCCTGCGCGGTCGGTTGCGCTTGACGCAGGGCGGGCACAGCGTGGAGCTCGGCCCGGGCGACTACCTGCGCTGGGATGGCTCCGTGCCCCACGAGGGCGAGGTGGTCGGGGACGAGGAAGCGTCGATGCTGATCATCCGCATCCGTCCCCGCGACTGAGCCCGTACCATCCCCCTCGTGACCCGACGCGCGGTGACCTACGCCTCCTACCTGAGGGTGCCGGAGCTGCTGTCGCTCCAGGTCGAGCGCTCGGCTGGACCCGATGGCGCCGAGCACGACGAACTCCTGTTCATCGTCGTCCACCAGGTCTACGAGCTCTGGTTCAAGTCGTTGCGGCACGAGCTCCGTGGCGTCCAGGGGGCACTCGAGGAGGGCGACACCGATCGGGCGCTCCACCTCCTGAACCGCGTCCTGAAGATCCTCAAGACGCTGGTGGCCCAGGTCGATGTCCTCGAGACCATGACGCCGCTGCAGTTCCTCTCCTTCCGCGATCGGCTCGACTCGGCGTCCGGCTTCCAGTCGGCGGGCTTCCGTGCGATCGAGGCGATGCTGGGCTTGCGCGAGCCCTCGGCGATCGATGCCCAGCCGGAAGGGTCCGACGCCCGGCGGACGATCGAGGAGGCCCAGTCGGCGACGTCCGTCTGGGAGTCATTCCTCGGCTACCTGGTGGAGCGCGGCCATGCGGTGCCTGACGATGCCGTCGTGCCCGATAGCCGCGTCCAGGAGGTGCTGATCGCGGCGTACCGCGATGACGCGGACGCCGGGCTGGTCGCCGAGCGCCTGGTCGATCTCGACGAAGGCATCCAGGAATGGCGCTACCGGCACGTCAAGATGGTCGAGCGGACGATCGGGACGAAACGTGGCACCGGCGGATCGAGCGGCGTCGAGTATCTCCGCGGGACACTCTTCCGGCCCGCGTTTCCCGACCTCTGGGAGATTCGCTCGCGGCTCTAGGGCGGCCGGCGGGTCAGGCCGCCGCTCCCTCCCAGACCAGACCGCGGCCCCGGCGACGGCGATCCCGCGGCGTCGAGACGTCGGCGTGGAAGACCGCCACCGCCATGGCCGCGATGGTCGTCTCCTGGCCCTCGAGGAAGGACAGACCGAGGATCGCCTCACCGTCGCGGATCTCCGTCCGCCGGATCTCGACCTGCAGCTCGAGTCGTCGTGCCGGCAGGTCGAGCGTCAGCCAGAGTTCGCCCATCCAGCCGTCGATCGGAGCAGGGACGTGGATCCGTGCCCCGCTGACGGACAGATCGAGGAGCTCCCCGTCGAGCCCGGCGAGGCGCGCGGGGACATGCACGGGCAGACGTGTCCCGGCCCGGCGGTTGCCCGCGAAGCGCGAGGAGCGGATCCGTCGGATCGCAGCCAGCAGCAGCGCGAGATTGACGGCCATGAACCCGGCTGCCCCGATGGCCGCCCATGGGATCCCGTAGCGCAAGGGAGTGAGCCCGAAGAGCGTCGCCGTGAACCACACCAGACCGATCGACGACGCCGCGGCCAGCACGGTCAGCAGCCGTGGGACAGGGGTCCGATGACCGGCACTCGCGCTCCTGCCCTTCGGGGTGACCTTGAAGGTCGCGGCGCGGTCCGGCCAGATGAGCGCGAGGGTCGCCGGCAGGACCGCGGGCATGCGCAGCACCTCGAACAGGACCGACAGGATCGGCGGGTAATGCCCGCGCGCCAGCAGCCGGAGAGCGATGAACTGGATGCCGAGCGTCGCGAGGAAGAACGGTCCGAAGATCTCGCCCGGTGCGTCGATCGGCACGGCACCCGTGGCGACGACCGCGAGCGGGATCGTGATGTAGGCGAACGTGCGCCAGCTGTCGAACCAGCCGAACAACGTCGTGAGGAACGCCAGGCGCTGTCCGGCTGCCAGACCGCGGCCGAACAATGGATTCTCCTTGCGCAGGACCTGCATCGCCCCGAGCGCCCAGCGGTTGCGCTGGATCAGGTAGGACGTCGCGTCGTCGGGCGCCAGGCCGCGGGCGACCACCTCGTTGTGATACGCGCCCGTCCAGCCCTTGCGGTACATCCGGATCGTGGTGTGGATGTCCTCGGTCACGCTGTCGGTGCTGACGCCGCCCACCGACCGGAGTGCCTCGACCCGCACGAGCGCGCAGGTGCCGCACCAGAACGGAGCCTGCCAGCGGTTCTTGGCCGGCGCGATGACTCGATAGAAGACCGCCTCCTCGTTGAAGATCTGGCCGTTCCAGCGACGCTGATGCTCGAACGATTCGAGGTTGTAGAAATCCTGTGGTGATTGGACGAAGGCCAGCTGCGGGTCGTGGAAGTACGGCAGGAGGGCGGTCAGGAAGCGGGCCGTCGGGACGTGGTCGGCGTCGAGCACGCCGATGATGTCGGCCCGGATGTGCTCGAGCGCGTGGTTCAGGTTGCCGGCCTTCGCGTGCTTGTTGTCGGGACGGGTCAGGTAACGCGCGCCCAGGGTCTCGGCCAAGACCCGGATCTCCTCGCGCTTGCCGTCATCGAGGACCCAGGTCTCGTGCGCCGGCTTGAGGGCGACCGCCGCGGCGATCGTCGGCAGCAGGACGTCGGGCGGTTCGTTGTATGTCGGGATCAGGACGGCCACCTTGGCTCGCGGGGGTCGGTCTCCGGTCGCATGCGGTTGCGCGTCGACCCGCCACAGGGCGACCGTGTACAGGGCCAGGCCGAACGCGTTGTGCACCTCGACGACGAAGAGCGGGATGGCGACCCACCACCACTGGGCCGAGATCGTGCCGGTGAGACGCCACGCCAGGTACGCGGCGGTGACGGCAAGGGCCAGGAGCGCGACGCCGTGGATCAGCGCCAGTCGGGCGGTCGACTCCGGCGCCGGCAGCGACCCGTCGCGAAAGATCGGCGGATCTGCCGAGGCCACGCGTGCGGCGGGGACGGTCTTGAACACCACCGGACCGTACGGATCGGAACCGCACCTGGACATCACGCCACCGGACCAGCCCAGATCACTCGAAAGTCCCGGGTCTGGATGGGAAGCGACCGACGCGACCAACCGCGAACGGAGGCGCTAGACTTCGCCGCGACCCCAAGCGTCCCCCGCGGACTCCCCCACGTCCGCGGTCCCGTCATCTCGGAACAGGTGGTGCCCATGAAGGTCGGTGTGGCCAAGGAGACCGCGCCCGGAGAGCGGCGCGTCGCCCTGGTGCCCGAAGCGCTCGGCAAGCTGCAAGCGGCCGGGCTCGAGATCCTCGTCGAGACCGGCGCCGGAGCCGGCTCCGCCATCCCGGACAGCGCCTTCACCGAAGCGGGCGCGACGATCGTCCCGACCGACGCCCTCTACCAGGGATCCGATGTCGTGCTCCGTGTCGCCAAGCCGGACGCGTCGGAGGTGGCGAGGCTGCGCAAGGGCCAGGCGATCGTCGGCTTCCTCGCCCCGCTGATCGATCCGAAGCTTGCGCAGGAGCTCGCCGCGAACGGCATCACGGCCATCAGCCTCGACGCGATCCCGCGGACCCTGTCCCGCGCGCAGTCCATGGACGCGTTAAGCAGCCAGGCGAACGTCGGCGGCTACAAGGCCGTGCTGATCGCGGCCAACGCGTACGGCCGCTACTTCCCGTTGCTGACGACGGCCGCCGGGACGGCCAAGCCGGCGAACGTGCTCATCCTGGGCATCGGCGTGGCCGGGCTCCAGGCGATCGGCACGGCCAAGCGGCTCGGCGCCGTGGTCAAGGCGTACGACGTCCGACCGGAGACGCGAGAGCAGGCCGAGAGCCTCGGCGCCCAGTTCGTCAAGCTCAAGACGACCATCGACGCGACCGGCGCGGGCGGCTACGCCCGCGAGCTGACCGCCGAGGAGCGCGCCGCCCAGCAGGCCGAGCTCAACGAGGTGATCGGTGGCATGGACGTCGTGATCACCACGGCGCAGGTCCCTGGTCGAAAGCCGCCGGTGCTCGTCACCGGCGAGGCGGTCGAAAAGATGAAGCCCGGCTCGGTCATCGTCGACATGGCCGCCAGCGCGCTCGGCGGCAACTGCGAGTTGTCGAAGGTCGGCGAGACCGTGACGACCCCGAACGGCGTCACGATCATCGCCCCCGACAACCTGCCCGCAAGCATGCCGGCCGGCGCGTCGGCGTTCTACGCCCGCAACATCTCGTCCCTGCTGCTCGGGATGGTCAAGGACGGGGCGCTCAACCTCGACTTCGAGGATGAGGTCACGAAGGCCACGGTCATCACCAGGGACGGCGCCGTCGTGTCCGACGCCGTGAACAAGCTGCTCAACCCCGGAGGCCAGGCATGACCCCCGAACAGGTCGACGCGCTGATCACCGCCCTGACGATCTTCACGCTCGCGATCCTGGTGGGGTTCGCGGTCATCAGCAAGGTCCCGGCCACGCTCCACACGCCACTGATGTCCGGCGCGAACTCGATCCACGGGATCGTCCTCGTCGGCGCGATGCTCATCGCGTCCGAGGCGCGTGGCGGGGTGAGCCAGGCCCTGTCGCTCATCGCGGTGGCATTCGCGACGATGAACGTGGTCGGTGGCTACGTGGTCACCGACCGGATGCTCCAGATGTTCCGGAAGAGACCGGTCGCGCCCAAGCCGGCCGCCGAAGAGGCGGAGGCCTGACGGTGACCACGTTGCAACTCATCGAGATCCTCGTCAGGATCGCGTGGCTCGCGGGCGCCGTGGCATTCGTCATCGGTCTCGCCCGGATGAACTCGCCCGCCACGGCGCGCAACGGAAATCTCCTGTCGGCCGGCGGCATGATCCTGGCCGTCGTCGCGACCGCCATCCTCATCGGGTCCCGCCAGCTGCTCGCGCCAGAGAGCTTCGGGATCCGCGCCTCCGGATGGGCGCTCATCGCGGGCGGGATCATCATCGGCGGCGGGTTGGGCCTGTACACGGCCCGCGTCGTGAAGATGACCGCGATGCCGCAGCTCGTCTCGCTGTTCAACGCGGTGGGCGGCGGCGCCGCGGCCCTCATCGCGATCGACGACTACCTCGGCCTTCTGGGCGGCGGCCACGTCCGTCTGGACGAGCACATCTTCATCGTGCTCGACATCATCATCGGCTCGATCACGTTCACCGGGTCGCTCATCGCCTCCGGCAAACTCCAGGGGTTCATCCCGGGCAAACCGATCATGATCCCGGGCGGCCGGCTCGTGACGCTGGCGCTCGCCGCGGTCGCGGTCGTCGCCTCGGCGATCCTGTTCATCACAGGCACGCCCAGCCTCGCCCTGATCCTGCTGATCCTCGCTGCGTCGCTGATCTTCGGCGTGACGATGACGCTGCCGATCGGCGGCGCCGACATGCCGGTCGTCATCAGCCTGTTGAACTCGTTCACGGGCACCGCGGTCGCGATGGCGGGCTTCGTCCTCGAGAACCCCGTCCTGATCATCGCCGGCGCTCTGGTCGGCGCGTCTGGCGCGATCCTGACCAAGCTCATGGCCGACGCGATGAACCGCTCGGTGCTGAACATCATGCTCGGCGGCTTCGGTGGCGGCGACGATGCGGCGGGTGCCGCGGTGACAGGTGCCGGTGGGTCCGTCCGCTCGATCAGCGCGGACGACGTCGCGATCCAGCTCGCGTACGCCCAGCACGTGATCGTCGTGCCGGGTTACGGGCTGGCGGTGGCGCAGGCGCAGCACGCGGTGCGCGAACTGGCCGATCTGCTCGAGGAGCGTGGTGTCGACGTGAAATACGCGATCCACCCGGTCGCCGGCCGGATGCCGGGTCACATGAACGTGCTCCTGGCCGAGGCGAACGTGCCGTATCCCCAGCTCAAGGAGATGGACGACATCAACCCCGAGTTCGAGCGGGCGGACGTGGCCCTCGTCATCGGCGCGAACGACGTCACGAATCCCGCCGCCCGGCGGCCCGGGTCACCGGTGTCGGGGATGCCGATCCTCGACGTGGACAAGGCCAAGTCGATCGTCGTCATCAAGCGCTCGATGGGCCGCGGCTACGCCGGCATCGACAACGAGCTCTACACGAACGACAAGACCGGGATGCTCTTCGCCGACGCGAAGGAGGGGCTCGCGGCGCTGACCGCGGCGGTCAAGGCGCTGTAGGGAGTTCCGCGGCGCCGGGCCGCCGCGCGGTCCGCGTTCGGGCGTGGCGACCGACGGCGGCGACCCTACGCCGACGGCACCACCGCAGCGGTTCGCGGCGCGACCGCCGTGTCCGAGATCTCCAGCGGCGCGAGCGACCCGAGAGACTCGGCAACGACAACCGCGTCGTCGTCCCGTTGCAGCACGAAGTCGGAGCCTGGGTTCACGAAGGCGTGCCCGCCCCGGTTCACCGACAGCAGCGTCGCCCGATGCTCGGTCCGGAGGCGCGCCGCAACGGCGTCGATCGACAGCCCGATGTAGTCGTCGGGCAACCCGATCCGATACAGCTCCGATCCCTCGCCGCCCGACACGATGTCGGTGACGATCCCGGTCAGACCGGGATACAGCGCGGACCGAGCCAGCAGGTGCGACGCGATCTTCGAGGTCACGAGGAGCTCATCGACGTCGGTGCGTCGGAAATGGACCTCATGCTTCGGGTTGTTGACCTCGGCCACGGTGCGGACGCCGGGAGCCGCGTGCTCGATCGCGAGGATCGTCAGGATCGAATGCATATCGGCGTCGTCCGTGGCATCGCGCGGGAAGATCAGGGCCGCCGCGGCGTCCTCGATGCCCGCCCGCTTGAGGTCCTCGTCACTGGTCGGCTCGCCGCGGACGAAGTACACGCCGTCGCCGGCCGGGCTCTTGTCAAGGTCGGCGAGCACGACGACCTTCGATCGATAGTCGTCGCCCCTCAGCTCGGCGATCAGGTCGCGGGCCGTGGTGTTCCACCCACAGACGACGATGTGGTCCTTATACCCGGAAGCACCCAAGCCCTGGCCCTCCTTCAGCAAGAAATCGATGACCATCGCGACGAGGGCGCCGGTGATCATACCCAGCATGGCGACCCCGAACAGGATGAGGAACCAGCTGATCAGCCGCCCCGCTGGGGACGTCACGTAGCCTGAATCGCCCTGCCCGAGCACGGTCGCGATGCCCCAGTTGAACGAATCGAAGATCGATTCGAACGTCCACGACTTCTCGAACAGCGTGATCAGGACAGCGGCGATGAGGACGAACCCGACGATGCCTTGAGCCAGCGACAGGAAGAACCGACGGTCGAGCTGTCCGCGCATCCGCTGCACGTGCCACAGCACCCGCCGGACGAGCGGCGAATTGAGGAGCGGAAGCGAGCGCGGGATCGACCGCGGCAGACGGGGTCGCCTCATCCGCCCGATCGTGCCATACGGTCTCCCCCGTCGCCAGTCGCGATCGCGGTCAGTCGCCGATCGCGCGCGATTCGTCGACCTCGACGCCGTCGGTCGCGGCGACGGCAGCCGTCAGCGCGGCGCCGCTCTCGACGTCCGCGGTGCGCACCTCGAGGTCGATCTCCAGGCGTCCGCCACCCGTCCCCTTGGTGGCCAGGTGGTCGATCGTCCCGTGTTCCGTCGCGATCACCGAGACGAGCCGGCCGATCGCGGCAGGATCGGCCGCCCTCAATCGCATCCGGACCTGATGGCGCTCGCGACCGATCATCCTCTCCGTCACCAGGCGGAGCGGCCACAGTGAGATGATCGCGATCGCGGTCACGGTGATGGCGATGACCCACGCACCCGCCCCGGCGGCCATCCCGACCGCGGCGACGGCCCACAGGCTGGCGGCGGTGGTCAGCCCTCGGACCGTGGCGCCTTCCTTGAGGATCGCACCGGCCCCGAGGAAGCCGATCCCCGACACGATCTGCGCGGCGATCCGTCCGGGGTCCGCACCGGGCGCGGTGAATGCTGCGATCGACAGGACGGTGAACCCGGCCGACCCGAGCGAGACGAGCAGATGCGTCCGCATCCCGGCCGGACGCTCGTGGATCTCGCGCTCGAGACCGACCAGCGCGCCCAGGATCGCGGCCACCAGCAGGCGGAGCGCGTAGCCCGTGTCCGCGGCGAGGTCGATGGGCATCGGACAGCAAGTCTACGCGTGGGCCGTGGCCACCAGGAGGCCGCCACCGACCATCTCCAGCGTGGCGTCGGTGATCGCGTCGCACTCCGAGCGGGGCAGCATCCCGTCTCCGAGCAGCACGGCGGCGCCGTGCACGGCGACCCACGCCGCGACCTCCGCGCCCTGCCGTGCGACGGCCAGCAGTCCGGCGTCGCTGAGAGCATCCAGCTTCTCGGACAGCACCGCGTAGGGCGATGGGTCGTCGGGCACGTACAGGTTCGGCGGGCAGGCCCGGAAGGCGACTTCGAACAAGCCTGGCTCGTCGAGGGCGAACTCGATGTAGGCCCGCCCCGTCGCCCGGAAGCGGTCCACCGGGGCTCCCTTCGCTCCCTCCACACCGTCCACACGCAACCCGGCCGCCTCGGCCGCGGCGATCATCCGCCTGGCGAGGGCCTCGCGTGCCTCGGACGCGACCTGCGCGAGCAGGCCCTCGCGGTTCGGGAAATGGCGATACGCCGCACTCGCCGACACGCCGACACGACGGGCCACCTCGCGGAGCGTGACGTTCTCGGCGCCGCCGGTCGCGGCGAGCTCGGTCGCGGCCGTGACGAGCGCGCGCCGAAGATCGCCGTGATGGTACGGGCGGACGCGTGCTTCCTGGGCGGTCATGACAGGAATATGTTGACATCGTTCACATCGATCCGTAAAGTGGACACCGTTCACATCAAAATGGCGTCCGCGGGTCGCCCGCGAGAAGGGAGCACCCGGCATGGCCGAGGTCATCAGCGGTCGTCAGACGGCGGCCCTCGACGACGAGGTCGTCGTCTTCATCATCGGCATGCGGATCAACCGGCTGCGCAGCGTTCGATCGTGGCTGCCCCCCGCCAGGGCGATGGCCAAGATGCTTCGCGAGCTGGCGGCCGACCCATCGCTCGGCCTGCTCCACGTGCAGACCCTGTGGGCGGGGCGAGTCATCGTCGGCGTGCAGTACTGGCGCTCGTTCGACCATCTCGAGGCCTTCGCCCGTTCGCCCGATCACGAGCATCTGCCCGCGTGGCGGGAGTTCAATCGACTCGTCCGCGACAACGAGGACGTCGGGATCTTCCACGAGACGTACCGGGTCGGCCCCGGCTCCGCCGAGACCTTCTACGGGAACATGCCGGCGTTCGGGATGGCTGCCGCCGTCGGGATCGAGCCGGTCGCCCGGCGCGGGCAATCGGCGGCCCGACGCATGGGCAGGACCACGACCGACGACCCGGCGATGGCGCCGCCCTACTGATCGGCGATCGAGACGTCCGCCACCTCGGCATCGAGCGCTGACACCAGGTCCGATGGGCGGAGATGGAGGTTGACGCCGAAGGCACCGCCGCCGACCGAGACCACCGGTTCGTCGATGACGGTCGCGTCCACCACGACCGGCCACGCCCGGGTGGAACCGAACGGCGTGATCGTGTATCGCTCGTAGCCCGTGACCGCCCGGGCCTCCTCGGCGTCGGGCAGCGTCATGCGCCGGACCCCGAGGTGGGCGCGCAGCTTCGGCCAATCGAAGCGGCGACCGGCCGGCACGAGCACGAACAGGTAATCGTCATCACCGCGTCGCACGACGATCGTCCGGAGGAGGCCACCGAGCGGGATGCCCTGGAGCCCGGCCGCTTCCTCGGCGCTGCCGGCCCGCTCGGTCACGACGACCCGATGGGCGATTCCGGTCGCCGCGATCGCACGTGTCGCGGGCGTCTCGGGGTCCATGCCCGTGGACGATACTCGCGCCGTGACCAACCCGGGCTCTGAGGCGCCTCGACTCGGCCTCCGCGCGAACGCCGGACAGTTCGCCCTGCTGGTCGGTGTCAATGGCCTCGTCGGCGGGATGGTCGGCCAGGAGCGGACGATCCTTCCGCTGCTCGGACGCGACGTGTTCGGGCTTGACGGCGTCGCCGTCGTGCTCACGTTCCTGGTCGCCTTCGGTGTCACCAAGGCGCTCTCCAACCTCGCTGCGGGCGCGCTCGCCGATCGTTTCGGGCGGCGGCCCGTCCTCATCGCCGGCTGGCTGATCGGCCTCCCGGTCCCGCTGTTGCTCATCTGGGCACCGTCCTGGGCATGGGTGATCCTCGCGAACGTGCTGCTCGGCGTGAACCAGGGCCTCACGTGGTCGACCACCGTGACCATGAAGATCGACCTCGTCGGACCGACCCGCCGTGGACTGGCGCTGGGCCTCAACGAGGCCGCGGGATACGTCGCCGTCGCGGCGACCGCCCTCCTGACCGGCCTGATCGCGGCCGAGGCAGGACTGCGGCCGGCCCCGTTCCTTCTCGGTCTCGCCTACGCCGGTCTCGGCCTCGGCGTGTCGGTCCTGTTCGTCAAGGAGACGAGTCCACATGTCGAGCGGGAAGGCGGCGTCGGTCGCGTGGGCGGCGCAGGACCAGCGCGCCGCTGGCGCGAGGTCGCCGCGCGAACCACCTGGCGCGATCGCTCGCTTTCGGCGGCGTCGCAGGCCGGTCTCGTCAACAACCTCAACGACGGCGTCGCGTGGGGGTTGCTGCCGGTGTACTTCGCTGCTGCGGGTCTGTCACTGCCCGAGATCGGACTCCTCGCCGCGGCGTACCCCGCCGTATGGGGGATCGGGCAGGTCGCGACCGGCGCGCTGTCGGACAGGATCGGACGCAAGAGACTGATCGTGACCGGGATGCTCGTTCAGGCCGTGGCCATCGCTGCCATCGCCCTCTCCACCGGTTTCACGCCATGGCTCATCGCCGGTGTCGGCCTCGGCCTCGGCACGGCCATGGTCTATCCGACGCTGCTGGCAGTCGTCGCGGACGTGGCGGCGCCGGCATGGCGGGCATCTGCCCTCGGGGTGTACCGGCTCTGGCGCGACCTCGGGTTCGCCGTCGGCGCGATCGTGGCGGGTGTCCTCGCGGACGCTGCCGGGATGTCGACGGCGATCCTGGCAGTTGCCGGGCTGACCGCGGTCTCCGGTCTCGTGGTGCTCGGCAGGATGCGCGAGACGCTGCCGCGCCGCGCCGGCGATCAGGAGGGGAACACGGTCCCGCCGTTCGGCGAGAGGATCTGACCGACGTAGGATTCGCCACCCGGGCCTGCCAGGAAGGCGACGGTCGCCGCGATCTCGTCGGGTTCCAGGAATCGCCCGATCCGGACGCTGGCCAGCTCCGCGTCGATGGCCGCCTCGTCGTTGTCCCGCAGCATCGGTGTGTCCACGGGTCCCGGAGCGATCGCGTTGACACGGATGCCTGCTGGAGCCAGCTGATACGCCAGGGCGCGCGTGAAGCCGACCAGCGCGGCCTTGGCGGTCACGTACTGGACGCTCTGGTTGCCGAGCCAGACCGCCTCGGACGCGATGCAGACGATCCGGCCACCTCCACCCGTGAGCATGCCCGGGAGCACCGCCTTCGTCACGTGGAACGCACCGTCGACATGGACGTCGAGCACGTGCCGCCAGTCCTCGTACGACGTATCGACGAACCGACCGGCGCCGGGCACGCCGGCGTTGTTGACGAGGATGGAGATCGGGCCGGCAGCGGCGGCCATCGCGTCGATCGCCGCGCGAACGGCGTCGCGATCCGTCACGTCCGTGACGAGCGCGGTCGCGCGGTCGCCGGCCGCCTCGATGGCCGCGACCACGGCCCGGACCCCGTCGCCGTCGCGGTCGAGACATCCGACGAGGGCACCATCCGCCGCGAGACGAAGCGCCGTCGCCCGCCCGATCCCGGACGCGGCACCGGTGACCAGCGCCACGCGCCCGTGGAGAAGACGGCCAGACATCGGCCGACCATGACATCGAGCCCGAAGGCGGTCAATGCTGGGGTCCGCGCGATCGACCTGCCGCGTAGATTGAACGCGGGATTCCCTCGATGTCCCATATGTCACCAGACGGCCCAGAGTCGTCAGACGGACGCCCCCGCTGGGCGTCAACGAGGGACGAAGCGTGGATCGAGATCTCGTCGAGGCGGCGCGACGCGGCGACAGGGAGGCCTACGCCGACCTGATCCGTACGCGCGGCGACCGGCTCTACGCGATCGCGCAGCGGATCCTTCGCGACATCGACCGGACAGAGGACGCCGTCCAGGAAGCGCTGGTGATCGCCTGGCGTGACCTCCCGGGGCTCCGCGATCCGGACCGGTTCGATGCGTGGCTTCATCGTCTCGTCGTTCGGTCCTGCCTCCGCGAGGCGGTGCGTGAGCGTCGCCTCGCCGCCAATCTCCGTGTCCTCCCGGCGGAGCTGCCGGGTGCCACCGACGACATCGTGTCGGTCGCGGACCGCGACCAGCTCGATCGCGGCTTCCGACGACTCGATCCTCAGCAGCGCGCGATCCTCGTGCTGCGGTACTTCGCGGGCTACCAACCGGCCGAGATCGCCGAGATGCTCGGCATCCCGGCCGGCACGGCCCGCTCGCGACTCCACCATGCCCACCGCGCGATGCGCGCCGCTCTCGAAGCGGATGCGCGCGCGACCGCCATCGGAGGACAGCTCGCATGACGCGTCGGAGCGACTTCGACCGGACGCTCGAGGCCTACTTCAGCGACGGTCCGATCCTCATGCCCGACGCCTTGTTCGACGCCGTCCTCGACCAGGTCGAGCGCGTGCCCCAGCGGCGCCTCGCGCGACTTCAACTGAGGTTCTCTGACATGTCCAACACCGCCCGCATGGCCGCTGCCGCAGCGGCCGCGGTCCTCGTGATCGGCGTGGGTGTCGCCACCCTGGGCCGCTCGAGCGATCCCGGCCCTGGAGGGCCGTCACCGTCCGTATCCCCGTCCGCTTCAGCCTCGATGCTCCCCGAGGTGCTGCAACATCCATTCCTCGGGGCGTTCCGTTCGGATCCGCCCGCACCTGCATCGCAAGATCGGTCGATCCTCGTGTTCACGGCATCGACCTTTGCTTACAACGGCAACCTTCTTGGCTCGTCCGCCAGCGCTCCGTCTGCGGATCGGGTTCGCCTGGTCTCGGATTCGGTCGCAGGCGGCTGCGCGGTGGGAGACGTGGGCACATATGGCTGGTCTTCCACGCCGGGGGCGAAGAAGGTCATGTTCACGTTGATCGAGGACGCATGCGTGCAAAGAGCGGCCGTCATCCCGGGAGAATGGCTGAGCTCCGATTGCGATAACGCCGACAACTTCTGCCTCGGAAAGCTCGAGGCAGGGTCCTACTCGTCGTTCTTCTTCGATCCGTGGACCACGGCCGGGGGGGCATGGCGACCGCGGTTCGGTGCCGTGACATACGAGGTGCCGGCAGGCTGGGCGAGCCACGAAGATTGGCCGCATGCATACGGTCTTCGACCACAGTCAGCGCCAGTCGACGCCTCCATCCACCTGTGGAGCGACATCGTGATCGTGTCGGAAAGCGATCCGTGTTCACAGGCGCCCGAGCCCACCGTGGAGCGGACGGCGCGGGCGATGACGGATTGGCTCACGAGCGCACCCGGGATCGTCGCGACCGAACCGGCGGCGGTCTCGATCGGCGGCCTGTCGGGGTGGCGGCTCGATATCGCCATGGATCCGACGTGGACGACGGTCTGCTCGTTCTCGGAAGGCCAGCCCAGCCGGGGTCTGTTCACGGACAGCGAGCCCGGCGAAGGACTCCATTCGACTTTGGGGGCCGACACGCGGATGCGCCTCTACGTCCTCGATCTCGGGGACGGGAGAACCCTCGTCATCCATGTCGAGGCGCAGGATGCGGCCACCTTCGACGGCATGGTCGAGGAAGCGACCTCGATCGTCGAATCCATGGTCTTCACCCGCTGACGTGCACCACGACGGGCCTCGGCCGACCATCGAGCCGGGGCCCGACCGTCTAGATCGAGGCGATCGGGTCGATCAGCTCGATGCGGATGCGCTTGTTGATGCGGCCTTTCGACTCGTAGCCCGTGACCCTGATCTGGCCTACCTCGCGGGTGTTGGCGACATGCGTGCCGCCATCGGCCTGCAGGTCGAGCCCGACGATCTCGATCGTCCGGATCTCGTCGATCCCTTCGGGCAACAGGTTGATCTTGGTCCGGATGAGATCCGGGATCGCGAACGCCTCGTCGCGGGGCAGCACCGCGACACGGACGTCGCGCGCTGCGGCGAGCTCCTCGTTCACCGCGGACTCGATCGAGTCGACCAGGTCGCCCGACATCGTCTCGAATTCGAAGTCCATCCGGCCCGAGGCCGGTTCCATGTTGCCGCCGGTCACCTGCGCGCCGTGGTCGCGCCAGACGACACCGCAGAGTGCGTGGAGGGCCGTGTGGGTGCGCATGAGCGCGAAGCGGCGAGGCCAGTCGAGGTCGACCTCGAGCGTGTCGTCCACGGCCGGCGGGTCGCCGCCATCGGGTTCCAGCTCGTGGACGATCTCGCCACCCGCCTTGCGCGCGGCGCGCACCGTCCAGGTGCGGCCGTCGGATGCTCGTAGGAGCACGCCTCGGTCGGGAGGCTGGCCGCCGCCGCCCGGGTAGAAGACCGTTCGATCGAGGACCACGAGAGTGGCGTCACCAACCTCGACGTGCCGGACGCGCGCCCGGGCCGAGCGGGCGTACGCGTCGGTGTAGCAGATATGTTCGGCGACGGGTGTCACCCCGCGGTGAGGGTCCCGGTCATGTTCGGATGGACCGTGCACAGGAACGTGTACTGCCCGGCGGCCAGTGCCGGCACGTCGTACACGATCTCGGCGACGCCGTTGATGATGTCGCCTTGGAACAGCGAGGCACCGCCCGCGTCCTTGATCTCGACGTTGTGGGGGACCCCTGCGTCGTTGTTCTGGAGGTCGATCTGGAACGGCTGATCGGCGGGCGCCGACAGCGTCGTCGTGGTGAAGGCGATCTGCTCGGCGACGAGCTCGAGGACGGTCCCGGCACCAGCGGAGGCGCTCGCGGACGCACTGGCGCTGGCACTCGGGCTGGCCGGCGCACTGGCAGAGGCACTCGCTGAGGCGCTGGGCGCGGGCGCGGAGCCACTCGGCACGACGCTCGGGATGGGTGTGGGCGATGGCGCCGGGGCGTAGGTCCAGCCGGGCTTGGCGGCCGTGCACGCACCGAGCGCGACGACGGCCAGGACGGCGGACAGGGTACGAAGGGTTCGCATCGTTTCGGGAGACCTCTCGGATCGCGTGGATGACCGCGGTCGGGTGTTCGCGACGATGCTACCGAATCGAGCGCGGTCGGGTCCGACCGGTACCTCCGACCCAGGACCCCACCAGTACCATCGTCCGGATTGTTTCGGGACCATCGCGGGACTAGCCTGCTCTTCCCCATCCGGGTGCGAACCTCGCGCCTCAGGGGAGACCGGAGCCCAACCCGACACCATGATCAGACCTGTCATCGATCGAGCCTGGCGCATCGCCGTCATCCTTGGCCCGATCCTCGCCATCGCACTCACCCTGGTCGCCGCTCGCCGCTGGTAGACCCAGCGGCCGGACGGCCGGCCGTACTCGGTCGCGATCTCGCGGCCGACGACCATCGACTTTCGCTCGTCGGACATTGCTGGCCGACGATCGTCCTCATTCGAGACCCGGAGACCTCCCTCCGGGTCTCGCTCTTTGTGGCAGGTGCCGGGCGTCAGCCCTTCTCGGTCAGTCCCAGCCGGATCGCGACGGCCGCCGCCTCCACCCGACCCGACACGCCCAGCTTGGCCAGGATGTTCCCGACGTGGACGCCCACGGTCTTCTGGCTGATGAACAGGCGTTCGCCGATCTCGCGATTCGTCCGGCCGCGGGCGATCTGGACGAGGACTTCGCGCTCGCGCCCGCTCAGCCCGAAGGTGTCGCGGCGGGTCGGTGGCTCGACGGGACCGCCGAGCTGCCACGGATCGCCAGGCTCCAGCCCGTCCGCCCCGACCGACATCGCCGCGGCCACCGGCGCCGACGCGATCACGCCGATGAGCGGGCGCGGTCGATCGTCCGGACCCGCGAGGGCGGTCTCGACCTCGGACGGCAGGGGGATGAGCGCCCGGCCTGCGAGCTCCCGCAGTTCGCGCAACAGCGGCAGCGCGCCGAGGGTGAGTGCGATGTCGACGGCTTCCTTGAGCGGGACGCGTGCGTCCGCCCGACCGGCGCGACCGGCACCGGATCCGAGCATCGCCTCGGCCTCACGCCATCGGGCACGGGCCGTCTCGTATGGGATGTGCAGGTCGGTCCACGCGTCGCCGACCGCCGTCCAGGTCGCGGGGTCGTCACGCGCATCGACACGCCGCCGATGGGCGCGTGCCGTTGCCAGCCACGCGTCGGCCAGCCGTCGCGACCCGAGTGACGGGGCGACGCCGTGGCGCTTGACGATCGCTTCGGCGGCGCGGATCACGTCCCGTGCCCGCTCGCGGGCGGCGGCGAGACCGGCCAGGTCGCGCTGCTCGCGTGATTCGGCCGCGGCCGCGGCCTCCACCTCGATCACGGCGGCTGCCGTTCGCGCGGCGAGGATCCAGTCCTCGGTCTCGCGCACGAGCGACCAGCCCCGCTCGGCCGCGCGGCGGGCGTCGGCGAGGTCGCCACGCCACAACGCGAACGAAGCGGACGCGAGGTGGAGCGGGACGGCCTGCTGCGCGTCGCGAACCGCCTCGAGCTCCAGGAGCGTCTGACCGAGGAGCCGACCGGCCGCCTCCCCCGCCGACAGCTCGATCTCGACGGTCGCGAGGGAGACCAGGGCGTTCAGGAAGTTGATGCCGGCCGGCAGCCACTCGAGCGCGGTCATGCTCATGGCTCGCGCTTCCTCCCAGCGACCGAGCAGGAACAGCGAGTCGGCCGCGTTGCCACGCAGGACGTTGCCGTAGACGGCCTCGAGACCGGCGGCCTTGGCCGCCTCGATCCCGGCCGACGCGACCGTGACGGCCTCCTCGTGCCGCCCCGCCAGTTCCAGGACGGTGGTCAGGTTTGCCTGTATCCGGAAGAGCTCGTCGAGATCACCGAGCTCTTCGGCCATCACCCGGGCGTCGGCCAGCATCGCGAGCGCGGCCTCCGGGTCGGCCCGCCAGCCGAGGGAGACACCGAGCGTCGTGGTGGCGTGCAGCTCCCAGCGCCGCGCCGGCGGATCGCACGCCCTGGCGATCCGGATCGCGTCGCGGGCAAGACGGTCGGCTTCGGAAAAGGTGCCCTCGAGCATGAGCATCTGCGCCAGTCCGGCGACGACCGCCGCACGCGCCGGCGAGGGCGTCGTGGGGACGAGATCGACCGCCCGTCGGCGAGCCGCGAGCGAGCCCTCCACGTCGCCGGCGATCCGGCGGAACAGGGCCAGGCGGTCGTGGATGAGACCCAGCCGAGTGCGGTCGCGCCGCCCATCTATGGACGCGATCGCTGCATCGAGGTAGGCGGCCGCCCGGACCGGCCGGCCTGCGGCGAACGCCGCTTCCGCTGCGCGCGCATTCATCTCGGTCGGTGGCAGGACCGGTGGGTCGCTCCGTCGTCGGCCGCCGTGGCGCGAGGTAACACCGGTCGCGCTGCCGGCAGCGATCGCGAGTTCGAGTGCCTCCAGCTCGTCGAGTGGCGCGTCGATCGCGGCGGCGGCATCGGCTGCGGCAATAGCGGCATGACGCACCGCCACCGGGTCCAGGGCGGTCCGGAAATGGTGCATCGCGACGAACGGTCGATCGTCGAGCGCTCGCGCCACCGCCGCGTGATGGCGGATACGCATCGATGGCAGCAGGTCGGCCTCGATCGCACGGCCGACGAGCTCATGGCGGAGCGCGAGACCCGCATCGTCCTCGCGGACGAACCCGTACTCGATCGCCTCGTCGAGCCCGTGGACAAGGTCGGCGTCGAGGACGCCGTCGCCGCGCCGGGGCTCATGGGAGGAGCGCGGCGGGCCGCTGGTCAGGTCCGCCTCGAATGCCTCGGCGATGGAGGCGAGGTCCGCGCGCTGCAGCGGCCGGCCGGCCGGAGCGAGCAGGCGCAGCACCCGCCGCGCCTCCGGTGAGCGCGCCCCGATCCGCGCGAGGACCAGATCCTGGAACGATGAGGTGAGGGACACGGTCGGCAGCTCGCGTCGCGCCGCAAGCAGCTCCTCGGCGACCAGCGGGCGGCCACCGGAGCGCTCCGCGACGACGACCAGCACGCTCGCCGACGGCCGCGAATCCTCGATCGACTCGATCAGCCGTGCGAGCTCGTCGCGCCCGAGAGGCGCAAGCGTGAGCCGCGCCGGCGGTCGTGGCGCGGCGTCGAGGATCGCCAGATCGAGCGACCAGGGATCCTCGCGTCTGATCGCGTCGGCCTGGTAGGTGGCCACCACCGCGAGCCGGTGCGACCGGGCGATCCGCGCGAGGAACGTGACGAGCGTCCGGGTGCCGGCGTCCGCACGGTGGAGGTCTTCCATGATCAGGAGGACCGGCTGCCGTTCGCCGAGCCGGCCGACCACGCCGAGCACACCCTCGAGCAGCCTCGCCTGACGACGCTCCGGAACGGCCGTCAGGATCCGGCGACCCTCGGCTCCCGGCGGCTCGACGCGATCCGCGAGCTCCGGGATGAGCCGGACGAGCTCGTCGGTCGCGGTGCCGAGCACCCGCGCGAGCTCATCGTCCGGCAACTCGGTCAGGACGGGCCGCAGCGCCCGGACCAGGGGCTCGTACGGCGCATCGGTTCCCGGACCGAACGCCCCTCCTCGCAGGACGGCCATCGGCTCCTGCAGGCCGGCCACGCGGCGGATCGCCTCATCGATGAAGCGACTCGTGCCGACCCCCGCCGTCCCGTCGACGAGGAGCGTCCCTGAAGCGCCCGCCGAGGCCGATCGGAGCACGGTCGCGAGCCTCGCGAACGCGTCCTCTCGCCCCACGAACCGCGCGCTCGTGTAGGTGGCGGCCATCGAGCCCATCGTACACAACGGTGGGCGCTGGACACCCACGGATCGGCGACTGCCGGGCTGACCTGTGGACCGCGGGCACCACTCTTCCGAAGGCAGCCCCGACGCCGCCGGTCGCGGTCCGTTCGCCGCCGGGAGCGGCTACGCTGCGCGTCGTGACCGACGGCCGTCGAGCTCCCCACCCCGACAACACGCTCAACGAGCTGCCCGGCGAGGAATGGCTCTATTTCACGAAGTCGGTCCTGACGACCGCCTATCCCTCGGAGCTCGGTCATGTCGCGCGCAAGGCGCACGGCGCGAACAAGCCGCCACGCCTCATGGCGCGCCTCATCGAGTTCTTCAGCAAGACCGATGAGCTCGTCCTCGACCCATTCGCCGGCGTCGGAGGCACCCTGATCGGTGCCGCGATCGCGCGCGGACCCAGGCGTGCGCTCGGCATCGAGCTCGACCCGCGCTGGGTCGCCGTGTACGAGGAGGTCGTCGCCGGGCTCGCCGGGGAGCGCGACGGGCGTGGCCCCGCGATCGCGGACCTCGGGACGGCGGATCCGGGTCCGATCCGCTCATTCGATCCGGCCGGGCTCGAGATGCGGACCGGCGACGCGCTCGAGATCCTGCCGACGCTGCCGGACGCCTCGATCGACCTGGTGGCGACCGACCCGCCCTACAACATCCAGCTTCCGCTGACGATGGCCGGCGGCAAGCTCGCCGAGGCGCACGCGAACCGGCGGACCGACTACGCGATGATCAGCGACGCTCCCGCCGACCTCGCCAACGCCGCCGACTACGAGGCGTTCCTCGAGGCGATGGGCCGGGTGTTCGCCGAGCTCGCGCGCATCCTGCGCCCGGGGCGCTACGCGATCGTCATCGTGCGCGACGCCTACCAGAATGGCCGCTACCAGTTCGTGGGCGCCGATCTCGCGGCCCGTGCGGACGGCGCCGGGCTCGTGCCCAAGGGCGACCTCATCTGGCATCAGGCCGGGACACGCTTGCGCCCGTACGGATACCCGCGGGTGTTCGTCCCGAACATCGCCCACCAGCACATCCTCGTGCTGCGGCGCGAGCCGGCCGGGGGCGAGCGGCCGCGCCGTGACCGGACGCGTCAGGCCCGGCGGCGACTCTCCATGTAGGCCGCGAGGACGTCGCCGTCGACGTCATCGCCCATCGTCCAGGTGTCCGCGGCGATCGGCATCGTCGCGGTGGGCGTGCTCTGGACCGGCGCCTCGCCGATCACGTCGCCGAGGGTCATCTTGTGGATCCAGCCCTGGCGGCCGTCAGGGCACAGGACCAGCCAGTAGTCGCCGCGCTTCTCGAGGAGCTGCACCTCGTCACCCTGGTCGAGGAAGGCGAGCTCCGTCCCGCGCAGCTCGTCGGGGATATCGAGCAGGCGAACCAGGCTGTAGCGGATCAGTCGACGCTCGCGCCCGTCGATCGGCCCGACCAGCCCGTGGTCGAAGGTGAGGCGGGGAGCATCGGTCGCGTCGCGGATCGGGTCGTTCCTGCGTGCCTCGAGCAGCGACGGACGGCGCCAGCGCGGCATCGCCAGCTCGCTGTCGAGCGGGTGGGGGGCGTTCGCGACCGCCACGCCCGGGTGGGGACTCGCAGCAAGGCTCTCGGCGTAGGCGGCTGCGGCCGCGATCGCGATCGGGCTGGAGGCGTTGTGCCGGAGCACCTCGTCGGGAACCGGTGGCTCGCCGTCCCGCCGGCGCTTTCCGAATACGCCAAAGGCCAGCGTCGCGCCGACGACGCCAGACGTCGTGACGAGCGTGGCAACGAGGCCGAGCGGGACGGATGGGCGACCGCTCGTGAGCAAGTCGATGCCTGCCTCGAAAGCCGCGAATGGCCCGTCGTCCCCTCCCCCGACGGGTGGTTGCACCGGGGCTCCCGGCTGTGACGTGCCGCCACCGGGTGTCGCGCTGGCGAGGCCGGGCACGACCGCCACGGCATCCTCGCTCGGAACCGGGCTCTCGGTTGGGGATTGCGCTGGGCTGGGCGAGGCGGTGGCGGTTTCGCTCGGCGACGCGGTGGGCGACGCGGTCGGAGCCGCCGTCGGCGCAGCGGCGACCGGTGCCGCAGTCGGCCTCGGCGTCGGCCGGGGAGTCGGGCGTGGGGTCGGACGGGGAGTCGGTCTCGGCGTCGGGCGCGCGGTCGGACGCGGGGTCGGCTCGGGGGTCGGCGGGGTGGCGATCGTGACCGTTCCCGCCGAGATCGTGTCGGAGAACCGGTCGCGGCTCATCGCCTCGATCGAGATGGCGTGCGAACCGGCCGGCAGCCGACCGGCCCACCGGAAGGTCACTCCGCGCTTCCAGTCGGTGCCACCGGTGCTGGACATCGTTCGCGTCGAGCCCGCGACCGTCACGCGCACCCAGTCGGCGGGCGATCCCTCGCGGTTCCGGTATCCGACGGTGATCGCCACGGTCGTCGTGGGCGTGCCCGAGCGAGGCGACGCGGCGGGGTCGGACAGGCGGGTCGGACCCGAACCTGCCCACGCCGGGGCGACGGCCGACAGCACGAGCGCGATGGCGCCGATCGACGCACCGATGCGGGCCCGCCAGCGACCTGGCTCGCGCATCGTTCTGGGGGGTCTGGGGTGACGGTCGGGACGATGCATCCTGACCGCGAGGATGCGTTTCGGGCGAGGGCCGAGCAATGGTACGGGGGTCCGGTGCGCGGTCGCCGACCGGCGCGGTGCAGGCGCGCACCAGCCCACGGCCGGGCCTGTCGGGTGAGGTGCGGTCCGGTGTGCGCCGTGGTCCCACCGGCCGCACCGCTTACCCCGGTTCGCCCATCGACGCTCCCGGCCGTGCTCCCGAGGATGGCCTCATGGAGGTCATCCACCCCTCGCACGCGACCCAGCGACCGTCGATGGCGCCGCTCGTCGGGAGCACCGTCGTCGGGACGGTGCTCATCGTCACCGGCATCGTCCTCGCATACCTCGCGCTCGCGACGCCTGCCCTGCGGTCGCTGATGCCCCAAGGACATCTCGATGCCGGCAAGATCGCGACCGGTGCTGCCGTCTGGTCGATCGCCCTCGTCGCGCCCGCTGGGCTGGTGCTCATCGGCACGAGCCGGCTCGTCCGGATCCTGGCCTCGGCGCGCGGTCGCATCCCGCGTCGATCGACGACCATCCGCGCGCTCGACGGAGCTGCCGACGATGTCATCGTCGCGACGGGCATCACGCTGCCCGATGGTCGCGGCGTCTCGGAGCTCGTCATCGGACCGTTCGGTGGCGCAGTCATCCGAGAGCTGCCGCCCGCGGCCGTGACCCGGATCCGCGAGGGACGCTGGGAGCTCCGCACGAGACGCGGATGGGTCTCGATCGAGAACCCGCTCGAGCGGGCGGCTCGCGATGCCGAGCGTGTCCGACGCTGGCTCGGCCACGATGACGCCGACTTCGTCGTCAAGGTCTACGCGGCTGTCGTCGGACCCGAGCCGACCATGCCACGGACGACGGACTGTGCCGTGCTCGCGCCGGACCAGCTGGTCGCCTGGATCGATGCGCTGCCGCCACAACGCAGCCTCACCGATGGACGCCGTCAGCAGGTCGCGGAGGCGGTTCGCGCAGCCGCTCGCTGACACGGGGGTTGGAGGAGGGCTGGTAGGGGAGCCAGGATTCGAACCTGGAACCAGCGGGATATAAGCCCGCCGCTCTGACCGTTGAGCTACTCCCCCGCGACGATGCTACACCCGCCGGGAGGGAAATCGGTCCGAAGCGGCCCGGTCAGTCGCCGAGGAGCTTGCCCGCGATCGAGCGAAGGCTCAGGTGCCGCCCGGCGAGGCTGAGAGGCGAATCGCCGCTCCGGCCGTCACGCCGCCCGCGATCGAGTGAGGAGCCGCCGGGCGCCCAGGCCCGGGCGGGCAAGGTCGCGGCGAAGGCGCGGTCTTCCTCTGTCTGGAATGCCTCGATGGGGAGGTCATCGGGATCGAACGGCCGATCGACGGTCTCCGCCACGGCCGGCGGGCGGGCGTAGGCCGGTGCTCCGTAGAGCTTCGGGAGCGCGACGTGCTGCTCGTCGATGGACAACGCGGAAACCTCGAAGGGAGATGCGGAGGGTCTCCCTGGATCCCCGGGAGACACGCCGGATGATGATGCCAGCGCAGGGTAGCGGGAATGGTACGGATGGGCTAGGCGGTTCGCATCGTCGGGCAGCCTTTGGTGTTGCACTGACGCGACAACGATCAGGCGAGGATCGGCCGGATGAGCTGGAGCGTCACGATCATCACCAGCCACGCGATCGGCACGGCGGCGAACAGCCCGAGGGCGGCGCTCCAGGGGCTCCGTCGGCGGATCGTCCCGGACCCGCTCGGCTGGGGCACGACGAGATAGGTGACGACCGTCCCGACGGCCAGGACGGCCACGGCGTAGGCGAGGAGTGCGAGGAGGCGCAGGTCACCGCCGGGGAGGGTCGCGCCATGCACGAGCGCGAGGTCGTAGGACAGGTACGCGACCGCCAGCACGATCGCGATCACCAGGCTGGACAGCACGGCCCGCACGACGGGCCGGGGGGCGTTGCGGAACTGGCGCCAGCGGATCTCCGCCCAGGAACGCCGCCGGATCGGTGGCCCGTCAGCCACCGCTGAGGATCGTGAGCGTCCGCCTGGGCGGGATCGTCTCCGGCGTGTGAGCCGCGAGCAGCTCGACAGCGCCGGCGAAGCGCTCCAGCTCGTCGTCCGAGGTGAAGAACCCCACGCTGATCCGCAGCGCATCGATGAGCGCCACGATCCGAGCGACCGCGAACACCCGGGCGCTCAACTCGTCGAGCGCGACCTGCGCGGGCCAGCCGGCGATCCGGAACGCGACGAGCGTCGCCATCCGGTCCATCGGCGTCACGACCTCCACGCCATCGATCGCGGCCAGCCGGCGGGCGGCCGCGTCCGCCATCGCCGCGCCGCGACCGTAGACCCAGTCGAGTCCGAGGAACATGCTCATCCACCCGATCGAGCGGGCCATACCGACGATCGACGGACGGTGGTAGTTCGACGCCTCGAAGCGGTGCGCGTCCGGCCACCAGACCGCCGTCCCGCTCGAGTCGACCTTCTCGAATGTGAAATGACCACCGTACGCCGGAGCGAGACGATCCCGGACCGACGGCGCCACCGCGACCGCACCCATGCCCTCCGGCCCGAGCAGCCATTTCTGGGCGGGGATCGCATACACGTCCGCGCCCGTTGCCTCGAGGTCGACCGGCATGGCGCCGGCGCTCTGCGCGCCGTCGACCACGAGGACGGCCCCCTGGGCGTGGGCAAGCTCCGCGATCCGCGCGATCGGCAGGACCGTGCCCGAAGCCCACAACACGTGGGAGATCGCGACGACCCGCGTGCGCTGGTCGATCGCGCGTTCGAAGTCGGCGACGACATCCTCCGGGGCCCGAGCCGGACCGACGTCGACGAACGCGAGCTCGATACCCAATCGCTCCCGCAGGTTGTACAGCGCACCGATGCCGCCCGGGTGCTCGAGGCTGGTCGTGACGGCCTTGTCGCCCGGCCGCCAGTCGATCGACCAGATCCCGATATTCATGCCGTCGGTGGTGGAGTGCGTCAGCGCGATGTCGCCGACGTCGGCGGTGAGCACGGCGGCGACCGCGGCACGCGCCTCGGCCATGCGCTGGAGCATCTCCTCGTAGTACGCCATGTGCGCCCGGCCGGTGCGGAGCTCGTACTCGGCCAGCTCGGCCATGGCGGCCGCGGTCTCGGCGGGAAGCGGCCCGACCGAGCCGGTGTTCAGGTAGATGCCCGCCTCGAGCGCGGGGAGGGCCGCCCGAACGGCCGCGAGCCGGCCGTCGTCAGGGGGTTCGAGGGCGGCCACGGCCCGTATCATATATACCCACGATGTCCGGCCTGGCCCGACCCGAGATCCTCGCCACGACCGAGTGGCTCGCCGAGCACCTGGGTCGCTCGGGTGTGCGCATCCTCGACGCCCGCTGGCGGCCGGACGGGACCGGAGCGGACGTCCACCGGGCGGGCCACATCCCGGGCGCGGTCTCGGTCGACTGGCGCACCGACCTCGTCGACATGGATCAATCCGGGGATGCCATCCGGGTCGCCTCTCCCGGTCGAGTCGCGGCGACGGCGGGCCGAGCCGGGATCGGCGACGAGACGACGATCGTGATCTATGACGACACCCAGGGCCTCTACGCGGCTCGGATCTGGTGGACGTTCCGCACCTACGGCGCCGAACACGTCCGGATCCTCGATGGCGGGTTCCCGGCGTGGGAGGCGGAGGGCCGCCCGGTCGAGCGCGGGACCGGCGAGACCCCACCCGCGCCGCTGACCCCATTCACGCCGCGTGGCCCGAACCGGCTCCATCTGACGACCTCGGACGTCCGTGGTCTCCTGGGCGCGCCCGGCGTCACGCTGCTCGACGCGCGGGCGCCGGCCGAGTACCGCGGCTTCGAAGGCAACACCCGGCGACTCGGGCACATCCCGGGCGCCATCAACGTTCCCGTCGGCTCGATGCACGCGGCCGGCAGCCAGCGGCTGCGGGAGGGCGGCGACCTGCGCGATCGCCTGCACGCCGCGAATGTCAGCCGCGGCAGCCGGATGGTGGCGTACGACGGATCGGGCGTGGCAGCCGCGAAGCTCGCCTTCGTGCTGAGCCTCCTCGGCCACGACGATGTCGCCGTGTACGACGGCGGCTGGGCCGAGTGGGGCAACCGGCTCGACCTTCCGGTCGACCGCTAGCGCGGCACCGCCGCGCGACCTACCAGCCGGTCGGTTCCGGCGGCGGCTCGGGTCGCGGCGTGGTCTGGTCCAGGCCCACCCACGGGTCCGTCTCGCGGTGCGGCGCGAGGATCTGGGCGCGCTCGTGGTTGACGGCGAGCAGCTCGGCGGTCGTGCGGGCCTCGCTCAGGACGTCGGACCAGTAGGTCGCGCCGGTCACCGGCAGGAAGTGCCCGGTCAGCTCCGACAGTGCGTCGCGCAGGCTGCGTTCCGGCATGAGGTGGATGAACCCGGTGACCTTGAAGGGTGGCACCGAGATCAGGGCCTCTTCCGGGATCTTCGGCGTGCGCAGCTCCGGCGCGGGTTCGACCGGCTCGTTGACGACCGCGAAGAGGACCGAGGCGAGGTTGACCTGGGCGAACTCGGCTCGGATCGATTCGCCGCGGGTGCCGAACTCGTCGGTCGCCACGTCGGAGAGGACGAGGAACCGGTCCTCGGCCAGGTTGAGCATGTCGGTCACGCGCCGCTGGCGGGTCGTCAGCGAACCGTGGATGACGAACGAGTCCGTGTAGAGGGTGAGACGGACTTGCTGGGCAGGCATCCCCCCGAGCGCGTCGAACATTCATCAAGGATACGCGGCGACCGTCGTCGCGGCGCGGTCAGACGGGCTCCGGGGGCACGGTGCGGGCACCGGCCGTCACCAGCAGCTCCGACCCGTGCTGGAGACCCTCGTACAGCGCCGTCACGGTCGCGACCGTGTCGATCTCGTCGACGTTCTTGTCGCGTCGCAGCGCGTGGATCCGCGGGAATCGGAGGCTGAACCCGGATCCGTGCCGCTTGCTGCGCACGATGACATCGAAGGCGATCTCGACGACAACGGTCGGCTCGACCTGGCGGTAGCGGCCGAACCGGGCGATCGTGTGCGCCTCGAACCACTCCGTCATCTCGGCGATCTCCGCGTCGGTCAGCCCGCTGTAAGCCTTGCCGATGTTGACGAGCTTGCCGGTCTCCTCGTCGCGGACTGCGAACGTGTAGTCGGACAGCACGCCGTGGCGCTTGCCGTGACCGACCTCCACGCCGACGACGACGCAATCGATCGTCGCGAGCGCCTTCTTCATCTTCAGCCAGCCGAGCCCGCGCCGCCCCGGTGAATAGCCGCTCGTGGGGTCCTTGACCATCAGACCCTCGTTGCGCCGGCCACGCGCGTCGGCGAACGCCACTTCGAGCGCGTCGGCGTCGCGGGCCACGGCGAGGTGCGATCGGGTGAAGCGCCCTCCGTCCTCGACCAGCGGCAGGTCGATCCGGTCCAGCCTTTCCCGGCGTCTCCGGAGCGGCTCGCGCAGCAGAGGATCGACGGTGCTGTCGCCGTCCGGGTCGTCACCCGGGCTGAGGGCGAGCAGGTCGAAGGCCACGTAGACCACCGGGATGTCGCTCTTGATCTGATCTGACGGGGTCTTCCGTCCAAGGCGCGCCTGGAGGCTGATGAACGGCAAGACGAACCCGTCCTTGTAGGCGAGGATCTCGCCGTCGATCACGCCAGTCCAGCGCAGGGGCCGGGCGGCTTCGACGATCTCGGGGAACTGGTTGCTCACGTCATGGAGGTCGCGTGAATAGAGGCGCACGTCCGAACCGCGCTTGTGGAGCTGGGCGCGGATGCCGTCGTACTTGTCCTCGACCCAGACCTCGGGCCCCAGCCGGCCGATGATCTCGTCCGCGTCCTCCGCCGGCGAGGCGAGCATGAACTTGAGGGGGTGGAAGAGCGCGAGCTCCGCGTCGCCGAGCTCGTCGTCGCGTGCGAGCGCGGCCAGCCGGCCCATGTCGCCGGTCAGCATGCCCGCCCATTTCACGTCCTCGATCGGACGGTCGAAGGCCTTTGCGATGGCGGCCTCCACGAGGCCTTCCCGCAACCCGATGCGGAGCTCGCCGCCGAGCACCTTCACGATGGCCTTTGCCGTTCGGGGGTCGGCTCGGACGAGGAGGGCGTGCAACAGCTGCGCCTTGGCCGCCGGCCCCGACGCGATCTCGATCGCCGCGAACGCAGCCGCCACATCAGGGAGCGTCGGGCTTACCTCCGGCGGCGGGGTGTGACCGGCCCGCGTGAGCACGTCCTCGACCGAGAGGCCCAGGTCGGAGTGACGGTCGTACGCCTCGGCCAGGTCCTCGCGTGACGCCCCGGTGAGTGCCCCGACCGCCGCCACGATCGACGACCACCCGAGCCCCGTGGCCCGCTGGTCCGCTTCGGGGAACGGCCGGCCGGTGAGGAAGACGGCCGCGATCGGCAGCTCGTCGGGGCCCAGGCTGCGCAGGTAGTCGGCCAGCAGGGCGGTCTTCTCGGAGGTCCGGGTCGTTGCCGCCACGCGCTCGGCCAGCTCGCTCCAGCGGCGCATGGCGGCGATGGTATACGGTTCCGCCGATGGCGCCGAAAATGGGAAGGTGGTTCCCGGAGGTCCTGACAGGGTCGCTGGTCGTGCTGCGCCGCCACGCGCCCGAGAACCTCGAGGCGTTCCGGCGCTGGTACTCCGATCCGGAGATCGCCCGGCTCGCTCGATACCAGGAAGCGCCGATGCGCGCCGAGGAGATCGAGCGGTTCTTCGCCGCGCGGGTCGTCGGCCCGGACGCGCTCGCGATGGCGATCCACCTGCGCGGGTCGGACCGCCTCATCGGCACCTGCGCGTTCAGCCAGCTCGACGGCGACAACGGCTCGGCGCTGTACCACATCACGATCGGCGAGAAGGATGCCTGGGGGCGCGGATACGGCACGGAGGCGACCCGGCTGATGCTCGAGCATGCGTTCGGGCCGCTGGGCCTGCATCGCATCGCGCTTTTCGTGTTCGAGTTCAACGAGCGCGCCATCCGGACATACAAGCGCAGCGGCTTCGTCATCGAGGGGCGCGCACGCGAATTGATCTTCCGTGACGGTCGCTGGTGGGACGAGCTCGCGATGAGCGTCCTGGAGTCCGACTGGCGGAAGCTGCGCGCGGCCGAGATCGAGGATGAGGCGGAACGCGACGGCCTGCGCGAGGAGGCCGTCGCCGTCGGCGTGGAGCCGGACGCCTCGACGGCACGGGTGCCACATCGGACCAGCGAGCTCATCCGGCGGACGGTCAGGAGGTTCTCGTGACGAGTGTGGGCCCCGGGGCAGAAGCAGCCCGGCGGGACGTCCGCGACCTGATCGTTGCGAAGGGCCACACCGTGGATAACGCCCGGGCCATCGTCGCCCGGCTCGAGGGGGCCTTCGAAGACGGCTCGCTGGTCCCGACATCCGAGCTCGAGCGATACCTCACCGACCTGAAGCTGGCGCTCGACCAGGACGAGGGCGAGAGGCTCGGCGGCAAGAGCGCCGAGGCGGCCAGGTTCATCCTCCGGGCCATCGACCGCGAGCTCGATCGCGCCTAGACGGCCACGGGTCGTTCGCGCGCGAGGTCAGCAGGCCGGCGGGTCGCCGACCCACCACGCCGGCACGCCGTTCCCCGTCGTGAGCGTGCCGTCCGCCGCCACATCGACCCATATCACGAGCGCATTCGCCTCGCCGGGGAGGCGACCGAGGAGGCGCTGCGGTCGACCGCCATCGCTCGGATCGCCGTCGTAGGCCGCGAGATCCGATCCGGCAGCGCCGGTGAGACACGCCACCCCGGAATCTGGTCCGAAGCCGACGGTCTCCGGCGGATCGCCGACCGGGACCACGCCGAACCACGCTGGGCCGGGCGCCCCGTTGCGCCCATAGAGGGTGACCTTGCCCTGGGGTCGCGGGTCGAAACCGGCGCACGCGCCCACGATCATCACGGCGATCAGGAGCGAGATCGCGCGGCTGATCATCCGGCGAGTGTAGGTCTCGTCAGCACGCGACGCGGCCGGCCAGAAGGGACGGCGGCGTCCTAGACTGAGCGTCCCCGCAAGCACCCTTCGGAGGCTCATCCGTGACCGATCTCAAAACCGGCATCCTGCTCTGGAGCCAGGGTGCCACCTGGCCCGAGATGGTCGACGCGGCCACGCGGGTCGACCGGCTGGGCTACGACCACATCTGGACCTGGGACCACCTGTACGCGATCTTTGGCGACCCGTACCAGCCGATCGTGGAGGGCTGGACGACCCTCGCGGCCTGGGCGATGGCCACCGAGAGGACTCGTCTGGGCCTGCTCGTGGGTGCGAACCCGTTCCGCAACCCGGGTCTCACCGCGAAGATGGCCGCCACGCTCGATCACATCAGCAACGGGCGGGCGATCCTGGGGATCGGCGGGGCGTGGTTCGAGCTCGAGCACACGGCCCACGGTATCGACTTCGGGTCGGGCGTCGGTCAGCGGCTCGACTGGATGGACGAGGCGGTCGCGGCGATGCGCACCGTGCTCGATGGAGGGTCGGTCACCTCGCAGCCCGGCGGTCGATACGCCTTCGACGACCTCCGCCACCAGCCACTGCCGATCCAGCGCAGGCTGCCGATCATGATCGGCGGCAGCGGCGAGAAGAAGACGCTCCGGACCGTGGCCAGGTATGCGGACATGTGGAACGCGATGGGGCCGCCCGAGGTGATGGCGCGCAAGGTCGATGTGCTCAAGCGGCATTGTGATGAGGTCGGTCGCGACATCGCCGAGATCGAGTTCACGCTCGGCGTCAAGTTCACGATCCGCGACAGCGAGGCCGAGGCCGATCGGGTCTGGAAGGCCGCGATGGAGCACAACCGGACGCCGATGTCCGAGGTCGAGGACGACGACACGTTCTGGAACGGGACGCCCGAGCAGCTCGCGGACCGGCTCCGACCGTACGTCGACCTCGGGTTCCGGACCGTCATCTCCGAGCAGCCCGCGCCATACGACGTCGAGACCCTCGAGCGTTTCATCGGCGAGGTGAAGCCGCTGATCGTGAGCGGCTAAGCGGCGAGATGTCCGATGCATATCGGGTTCGGCTCCGGACCGTCGGGGACGGCCCGACTGCTCTCGGTGAGGCCGGGCCCTTCACGTTGATCGTCGATCGCCCCGCTGCGGCGGGTGGTGGCGGACTGGGCTTCAGCGGGGGGCAGGCTGCTCTATATGGCGATCGCGGCCTGCTGGTCGAACGACCTCTACCGTGAGGCGGCGACGATGGGCATCGAGCTCGACGGAGTCGAGATCACGGTCGACGGCGACTTCCCGGCCCGGGGATCGGGCTCCACGCCGATCACGGTGGACCTGGTCGTGCGGTCGGCGGCGCGCGAGGATCGGATCCGCGAGCTCATCGACGAGGTCGAGCGGATCGCCGAGATTCCGCGCGCCATCCGCGAGGGCCCGCCGATCACGGTGCGGGCCGAGGTGATCGCGCCGGCCTGAGCGCGGCCGAATCGTCGCCAGCTGAGCGCGGCCTCGTTCTCGCCAAATGCTCGTGTGGTCAGCCAGGGACGCGGCGTTGGTCATTCCGCTCGCCGCGGTGCATCGTCATGCACAGCGCTGGATGGATCCACGCAAGAGGACGAGCGTCACCGCATATTCATGCGTCCAGGGAGGGGTGCACAGCGCCGTGGTGCTGTCCGGCGGCTGGTGTGGCGAGCATCTGACAGAAACTCGTGGGTTTGGCGTCAGGCCTGCCCGAGAAGTGCCTCGCGGACCGCTGGGGCCACCTCCCACGCGAATCGCTCGACCTGGCGGAGTTCATCGGCGGCCAGCGGCACGACCGAGATCCCGAAGCGGGGCTGCGGCACGGCAGGATCAGCCCGTGACGGAGGCGAGCACCGTTCGGGCCTGGATCAGAGTCGGCAAACGGGGCGAGTTCCGGATCGCGGCGTCATCGATGGCGTCCTGAGCGACGACGTCGAGGGCCGCGTCGTCGAAGCCAAGCGCGGTCAGGCGGTGGCGCTGCCCGACCCCGGCCAGGAACCGACGGAGCTCGCCGATCGCTGCACCCGCGGCCGTCGCGGGCTGCTCGGTCGGGCTGGCGGCTCGGATCGCGACACCGACGAGGGCGAGCTCGCGATCCCGCAGGCCGGATTCCGCAGCGTAGAACTCGAGCACTTCCGGCAGCACCACGGCGAGGGCCGTCCCATGGGCCAGCCGACCCCGAGTGCCGAGCGCGTGCCCGAGGGCATGAACCAGACCGACGCCCGTCCCGCTCGCCTGCCCGACGCCGGCAAGGTGGGCGGCCATGAGCATCTGCGAGCGCGCCTCGAGGTCCGTGCCGTCCGCGACGGCCAGCGGCAGCCACTCGACCACGGTCCGGATGACGCCGAGGGCGGTCGCCTCGGCGAACGGGTTGCCGTTCCGCGAGAGCAGCGATTCCAGGGAGTGGGTCAGTGCGTCGACGCCGGACGCGGCGGTCATCCCGGCCGGCAACCCGACGGTCAGGGCCGGATCGAGGATCGTCGCGACCGGCAGCAGCGACCGGTGGCCGATGTAGTCCTTGCGTCCGATCTCCTCGTGGGTGATGACCGCGAACGGGTGGGCCTCGGAACCGGTCCCCGCCGTGGTCGGGATCGCGATGATCGGGACCCCTGGCGAGAGGTCCGGCCCGTCGTACTCGAGCTCCCACACCGGTCGATCGTTGGCCGCGCACAGCGCCATACCCTTGGCCGCGTCCATGGCCGATCCGCCGCCGAGGGCCACGATCACGGTCCTATCGAGGCCGACGGTTCGGAGCGCCTCAGCGCCGAGCTCGACGGTGGAGCCGGATGGGTTCGCCTCGACCGCGCTGAACATCGTCGTCGGGACCGAGGCGTCTGACAGCACGTCCAGTGCCTCGCCGGCCAGGCCGGCAGTGAAGACGCCAGGATCGGTCACGAGGAAGACCCGCGTGCCACCGACCGCGGCGACCAGCTCGGGGAGTCGTCGCACGGCGCCCACCCCGAAAAGGACGCGATTGCGCAGCGTGATCTCCATTTCGCGGTCGGCCAGGCCCGTCACGGCAGGATCTCGAGCACCTGGTCGACGCTCGTGTCCCGCCGGACGGTCAGCCAGCGCCGGCATCCGTGGGCGTGGAACCAGCGCTCGGTCGAGGGGCCATCGGGGTTCTCGAAGATCCAGACATCGTCGAAGTCGCGGTCGGCCGGGTCGGTGATCGAGTCCGGCACCTGGCGACGTTCGCCGCCGAAGGTGAACTCCTCCAGCGGTCGCCGGCCGCAGCGTGGGCAATCGAGCCAGAGCATTCAGCGCGTCCCCGCCGAGCCCTGGTCGGCCATCGCGTGGTCGCGACGGAATCGATCGAGTCCGAACGGCGCGATGAGATCCGGCGTCCGGCCCGTGGCGATCAGCTCGGCCATCGCTTCGCCACCAGCGGGGATCGCCTTGAAGCCCCATGTCCCCCAGCCGGTCGTGACGAGGAACCCGTCGACGCCGGTGAAGCCCATGATCGGCGAGAAGTCGACCGAGATGTCGCAGATGCCGGCCCACGTCCGCAGGATCCGCAGGTCGCGCAGGAACGGCAGGATGCGCGTGATCTTGTGGGCGTAGCCACGCAGGGCGGCGAACGACGACTGACGGGAGTACGAGGGCTGGGCATCGAACTCGGCGCCGATCAGCATCTGCCCTCGCTCGGTCTGGGAGACGTAGCACATGAGCTCGGTGCTCGCGACGATCGGACCGAAACCCTGCGCGTAGTCGTTGGTCACGAAGGCGTGCAGCGGGTGGGTCCGGATCGGGAGCCTGAGCCCGGCCTGCGCCGCCAAAGCGGTGACCCGCCCGCCCACGGCCGACAGCACGATGCCAGCGGCGATCCGGCCGCGCGCCGTCTCCACGCCGACGATGCGATCGCCGTCGCGAACGAGGCCCGTCACCGGCGTGTGCTGGATGACGTGGACGCCACGTGCGGCGGCACCCGCCGCATAGGCCCAGGCGACACGATCATGTCGGGCGGTGGCCGCCTCGAGGTGATGCGAGGCACCCAGGACGGGATACCGGCGCCCACCGGTCAGGTCGATCTGGGGAACGAGCTCCTTGATCTCGGCCGGCGTCACCATCACCGTCTTCGCGCCGGCGGCGGTGTTCATCGCCGCCCGCGCACGTTCGGTGCGCAGCGCCATCTCGGTATGGGCCAGCCAGAAGATGCCCTTGGTCTGGTGGAGGATCGCCGCGCCGACCTCGTCCTCGAGGTCGCGGTACATCTCCAGCGAGTGCTGGTAGAAGCGGATCGCCTCGGGCAGGCCGTAGTTGGCGCGGATGATCGTCGTGTTGCGGCCGGTGTTCCCCGAGGCGATGTAGTCGGCTTCGAGGACGGCGACGTTCGTGATGCCGTGGCGGGTCGCCAGGTAGTACGCGGTCGACAGCCCGTGCCCCCCGCCACCGACGATCACCACGTCGTAGGCATCGCGCGGCTCATCCCAGCGCAGGTGGGGCAGCGTCGCGACGTAGCCGGCGGCGACCCCGGTCCTCACGCGGCTCCCCAGGTGGTGTCAGCGCAAGGCGCCGACGAGCATGCGAGCGATCGCACTCCGACGTGCGTGAGCGAGCACGCGCAGTCGGCAACGCGGCGGTGACGGCGCATGGGGTGCCGCGTCACGTCGGCACCGGCAGACGCGCCAGGAGGTCGTCGAGATAGGCGGCGAGGACGAAGACCGTGGCCGCGCCGGTCGAATCGATATACAGCTTCGCGGGCACCCCAGCGATCGCGCCCTGTGCGAAGGCCGGCCGCGTGGCGGGCGCCGGCCATTCGATCCGGGGCAGGACGAAGTCGATGAACTCGTCCACGGGGAACATGACCGCGACGTAGCCGACCTCGGCCTCGGTGATCGCGTCGGGGTCGTCGATGCGGACTCCGGTCGCCCCGATCGCGAAGACCTCGTCAGGCGCGAACCGCAGGATCAGCGGCTCGAAGTCATCATCGGGGCCTGGGTTGGCACGCTGCCACGCCGCGCCATCGATCGCCGCGGGCGACGCGACGACCCGAACGCCCGGCGACCTAAGCACGTGCACGGTGGCCCTCCGGGTCATAGAACGGAGTCGGCGTGACGACCGCCTCGCGACCGTCGATCTCGACCGTCTCGGCGAACGGCAACCGCTTGAGCCAGCCGAGCATCACGGTCTTCTCGAGGATCGGTGACGCCCAGCTGCCCGAGATGTGGCCGACGATCTCGCCGTCGACGAAGATCGGCGAGCCCTCGATGGGCGCGTCACCCTCCATCGTGAACCCGCGCAGCCGGCGATGGTCGGGCTGGTTCGCCGTCCTTTCGAGTGCCGCGCGACCGATGAACGTCGGCTTGTCCATGCGGACGGCCCACGGCATCCCGACCCGACGCGGCGTCGTGTCCAGCTCGGTGTCCATGCCCACGATCACGTGGCCCTTCTCGAGCCGCAGGCCGAAGAGCGCCTTGAGACCGTGCGGGCGGATTCCCCATTCCTCGCCCATCGACAGGAGCGCTCGCCACAGCTCCACCGACCGATCGACCGGGTGATGCAGCTCCCAGGATGCCTCGCCGGTGAAGGAGAGCCGCATCACGTGACACGGGACCCCCGCCACGTCGGCCCGGACGTGCCCGAGGAATGCCGGTGGCTCGGCCAGACCGGCGCGCCGAAGGAGCTGGCCGGCCAGCGGCCCCGTGACGTTGATCGCGGCGAGGGACATCGTGCGGTCCATCACGTGGACCCGGAGCCCCCATTCGTCGACCCAGTCGCGGAGCCACATCTCGGCGTTCGCCGCACCACCCGACGTGAACGTCAGCACGAACCGGGTCTCCGCTTCGCGCAGGATCATCCCGTCGTCCATGATGTGGCCGCGTTCGTTGAGCAGCAGCGCGTAGCGCGAGCGACCCGGCCGGATGTCGGCGACGTTGCACGGGTACAGCCGCTCGAGGAACTCGACGACGTCGGGCCCAGAGACAACGACCTTCCCGAGCGTGCTGACGTCGCCCACCGACACGCCCTCGCGGACGCTCCAGTACTCGGCGATCGCGTCGCCGTAGTGCCACGGCCGCCACCAGTTCCCGAACCGGTCGAGCCGCCCGCCGAGCGCGAGGTGCTCTTCGTGCAGCGGCGTCCGCCGGAAGACATCGACCTGGGTGTCCGCGGCAGCCTCGGCGAGCGTGATCTGCCGCGAGGCGGGACGCGCGGTGAAGGGCGCCGGCACCTCGCCGGTCCGCGCCGCGATCCACGCGCGGACGTGCGGCAGGCACGCGCTGCCCTGGCACGTGCCGAGGCAGGCGAGGCTCGACCGCTTGAGGAGCTCCAGCTCCTGGAAGCCGCGATCCCAGGCCGCCTGCAGGTCGTCGACGGTGGTCCCCGAACAGGGGCAGACGATCCCGCTGGTCGGAGCGGGGGGCAGGGCAGCCGGCAACGCCGCCGACCCGACCACGCTCAGTGGCACTTCCCCGGCCATCCGCGCGAGCAGGTCGCGGGGCGCGAAGCCGAGCCCGACGATGACGGTGTCGCAGGGCGTCGTGGTCTCGGCCCCGATCCAGTCGTCGGCGGTCACGACCGCGCGCACGCGACCGCGCTCGTCGCCTTCGAGCCGGATGAGCTGGCCGGCCACCGGGATGCTGGGCACGCCCGGCGGTGGCGTCCCGACGGCGATCGCCGCGCCCATCTCCACGCCGGCCGCGTGCAATCGCTGGGCGGCGCGCGAGGTCACGATACCCGCGAGGTCGCTGCCGGGGACGACCGGGTGGAGCTCGGCCGCGCCGGTGGCGACGACGATCTCCTGGGCGTGGACGTGGAGCATCAGCGTCGGCGTCCGAACGACCAGCATCGGACCGGGATAGACGCCGACGACCTCATCGCCTCCCGCGGCATCGAGGACGAGGACGCGCTTGCCGGCGCGCTCCGCGGTCGCAGCCGCCTCCCGGCCACTGTCGCCCGCGCCGATCACGGCGACGTCGACTTCGGCGCGCAGGACCTCGATGTCGGGCCCCGACAGCGACGCCGACAGGTCCGCACCGGAGATCGTCGGGAGGGGCGGCAGGCCGTCCGCCGGATGCCGGACGACGGCCAGCCCCGGTCGTGCGCCGACCTGGCAGGTCCGGACGTACGCCACCCCGTCGACCTGGGCCAGGCAGTTCCCGCAGTCACCGCTCAGGCACTGCGTCCCGCCGCCGGCCGGGGTCACGCCGGTCCGGAGGATCGCGATAGCGACGGAATCGCCGGGCTCGAACGGCACCGGGCGCCCGTCGACGACGATCCGCCCTGCGCCCTTCGCGTCTCCCTTGGGGGACCGCTCGGTCACTGGCGCATCCTTGCGCCGCTGGGATCGAACAGCGGCTCCGGCTGGAGTCGGGCCGGGCGCCGATGCCCGATGATCTCGATCTCGAAACCGCTCCCGCCCGGACCCTCGGGCGTCGCCAGCGCGGTCGGCACATAACCCAGCGCGAGAGACTCCCGCACGTGATGGAGGTACCCGCCCGACGTGACCCATCCGACCACCGCGCCGTCGTGCCAGATCGGTTCGTCGCCGATGACATCGGCGGGATCGTCCGGGTCGGGCTCGACGACGAAGGCAACGAGCCGGCGCTTCGGACCGCCGTCCGCGAGCTCGGCCTCGTGCGCGGCGCGACCGATGAAGTCGTGGTCGAGCTTGATGTAGCGGGTGATCCCCGCCTCGGACGGCGTATAGATCGGGCGGTATTCGCGGAACCACGTCCCGTAGCTCTTCTCGAGGCGGAGCGACATCAGGGCGCGCATGCCGAAGAGGCGCAGCCCGAACTCCTCGCCGGCCGCGACGATCCTGTCGAACAGGGCTCGCTGGTGCTCCGGTGCCACCCACAGCTCGTAGCCGAGGTCGCCGGCGTAGTTGATCCGGGCGACGATGGCCGGGACCATCCCGAGATCCACCTTGCGGAACGTCATGAACGGGAAGGCCTCGGTCGAGAGGTCGAGGTCGGGCGCGATCGATGACAGAAGGTCGCGTGCGCGTGGGCCTGCGATCGACAGGCCGGTCAGCGACAGGCCCAGGACCTCGAAACGGACGCTGCCGTCGGCCGGCAGATGGTGGCGGAACCAGCGCGAGTGGTGGACCTCGGCCGGGAGCGAGCCGAACAGGTAGAACTCGTCGGCCCCGGAGGCTCGGGCGACCGTGAACTCGCCGACGATCCGGCCACCCTCGTTGAGCATCGCGGTCAGCGTGATCCGGCCGGGCGCGGGCATCCGCTGCGTCAGCAGCGACGACAGCCATGACTCGGCACCGGGACCGGTGACGCGGTACTTCGCATAGTTCGAGATCTCGGTCATGCCGACCTGCTCGCGGACGGCGGCGACCTCCTCGGCCACGCACTCCCACGCGTTCGAGCGGCGGAACGTCACGTCCTCCTTCGGCTCCAACCCGGCCTTCTGGAACCACAGGGCGTGTTCGAGCCCGAAGGTCGCGCCCCACACGGCGTTCGCGGCGGTCAGCCGGTCGTAGATCGGCGTCGTGAGGAGTGGTCGGGCGGCCGGGAGCTCTTCGTTCGGGAACGTGATGCGGAACCGGCGCCGGTAGTTCTCCTGGACCTTGGCGTTCGTGTACCCGAGCGTGGCGTAGTCACCGTAACGGGCGACGTCCATCGCCCAGATATCCATCCCGCTGTCGCCGTCGTCGCCGGCGGTCATCCAGTTCGCCAGCGCCAGGCCGACGCCACCGCCCTGCGACAGCCCGGCCATCACCGCACATGCGACCCAGTAGCCACGCAGGCCGCGGATCGGCCCGACGAGCGGGTTGCCGTCCGGAGAGAACGTGAACGGGCCGTTGACGACACGGCGGATGCCGACCGTGTGCATCGGCGGATAGTGCTTGAACGCGACCGACAGCTCCGGCGTGATCCGATCGAGTTGTGGCTTGAGCAGCTGCGACCCGAAGTCCCACGGCGTCTCGCGCGGCGACCATGGCACGCACGCTTGCTCGTACGTGCCCATGAGCATCGCGCCGCCCTCCTGGCGGATGTAGATCTCGCCGGCGAAGTCGAGCGCCATCGGCATCTCGTGACCGGTCTTGGCGACCTGGGCCGCGACCTCCGGCATGTCCTCGGTGATGAGGTAGTGGTGCTCCATCGCGAGGACCGGCAGTTCCACGCCGACCATCCGGCCGACCTCGCGCGCCCACAGTCCGCCGGCGTTGACGACGTGCTCGGTATGGATCGACTCGCCGTTCTCGAGGCGGACGTCCCACGTGCCGTCGGCACGCTGCTCGAGGGCAGTCACCGGCATGTGCTGGTGGACCTCGGCTCCCGCCATCTGGGCGCACTTCACGTACGCGCGCGTGACCCCGGTCGGGTCGACGTGCCCCTCCACGGGGTCGTACAGCGCGCCCACGAAGTACTGCGGGTCCATCAGCGGGAACATGTCGGCCGCTTCCTGGGCCGTGATCAGCTCGAGGTCCATGCCGAGGTAGCGGCCGCGCGCGACCGCCATCCGGAGGAAGTCCATCCGGACCTCCGTGTCGGCCAGCATCAGCCCACCCGGCAGGTGGATCGAGCAGTCCTGCCCGGACTGGCGCTCGATCTCCTCGTACAGCTGGATCGTGTACTGCTGCAGCCGTGCGACGTTCGGGTCGCCGTTGAGCGTGTGCATCCCGCCGGCGGCGTGCCACGTCGAGCCGGCGGTCAGTTCGCGCCGCTCGAGCAGCAGGACGTCGGTCCAGCCCGCCTTCGTGAGGTGGTACAGGACGCTGGCGCCGACGACGCCCCCACCGATGACGACGACCTGGGTGTCTTTCTTCACGCGATCCCCTCGAGCGGTCCCTGGGACGGTCGGGTCAATAGTCGGTCGGGACGCCACCCTCGGCGACCCGGCGTGCGACGAACGCGTCGAGCTCCTCGCGGACGGCCGGGTCCATCGGCGGCGGCTCGTAGGCCGCGAGCAGCTCCTTCCAGATGCGGTTGGCCTTGCCCGGCACCTCGGGGGAACCGGCCTCCTCCCACGTCTCGAAGTTACGCCAGTCGCTGAGCATCGGCCTGTGGAAGGCCGTCCTGTAGCGGCTCTGCGTGTGCTCCGTTCCGAAGAAGTGGCCGCCCGGGCCGACGTCCTGCATGGCCTCGAACGCGAGCGACGCGTCGTCGACCACGACCGGATCGAGGAACGCCTCGACCATCCCCAGCAGCTCCGCGTCCAGGATCATCTTCTCGTACCCGGCGTGGAGACCGCCCTCCATCCAGCCCGCCCCGTGCATGAGCAGGTTGACGCCACCCATGATCGCGCCCCACAACGAGAAGACCGACTCGTAGGCGGCCTGCGCGTCGAGCGCGTTCGCGGCATTCACGTTGGACGAGCGATACGGCACACCGTACCGACGCGCCAGCTGACCGCCGATCATGGCCGTCCGCATGTACTCCGGGGTCCCGAACGCGGGCGCGCCCGACTGCATGTCGACGTTGGAGGTGAAGCCCCCGTAGATGACCGGAGATCCGGGGCGGACGACCTGGGTCAGGACCATCCCGGCCAGCGCCTCGGCGTTCTGCTCGGCCAGCGCGCCGGCGAGCGTCACCGGCGCCATGGCGCCCGCCAGCGTGAACGGCGTGATGCACACCACCTGGTTGCGCTCGGCGAACGCCATGATCCCCTGGAGCATCGGGGCGTCGAGTCGGAGCGGGGAACTGGAATTGACGACCGTGAACACCGACGGCTCGGTATCGAGGGTGGCGTCCTCCACGCCGCGCGCGATCCGGACCATCTCCAGCACGTCGACGTTGCGCTGGCGACCGAGGCTGTAGCAGTGGATCGCCTTGTCCATGAGCGTCAGCGCGTCGTGGGTCGCATGCAGATGCCGGACGCCGTGATGAAGGTCCACGGGCTCCACCGGATAGCCGGCGAGGAAGTGGACGGTGTTCAGCGCCTGGCCCAGCCGTAGCAGGTTCTGGTAATCGACCCGGTTGCCGATGCGCCGGCCCCGGTCGAGGTCCGACACGTTCGGCGGACTGCCGACGGTCCCGAACGCCATCCAGTCGCCGCCGAGCCGCAGGTCGTGCTCGGGGTTCCAGGCGTGGAGCGTGAACGACGACGGCGCCGTCTTGATCGCCCCGGTGACCATGTCCGGGTCGAAGCGGACGCGCTGGGTATCCGGCGACGTCTCGGCCCCGGCACCGCGCAGCGCCTCGCGCGCGTCGGCGTCTAGGAAGTCCATCCCGAGCTCGGACAGGACGCGCAGCGAGGCGTGGTGGATCGACTCGATCTCGTCGGCCGACAGCACCTCGGTCGGCTTGTAGCGCATCCGCGGTTGCGCCCACGGCCGCTGCATCGGGAGGCGGCTGCGCTCGTGCCCGGCGCGTCCACCGCCGCGGCGGCGCTGCAGCCCCTGGCCTGCCGCCGAGTCCATGTCCGTCATGAGTGGCTTTTCCTCATCCACCGGACAGGTCGATCCAGGTCGTCTTGAGCTGGGTGTAGCCATCGAGCGCGTGGAGCGACTTGTCGCGTCCGAAGCCCGACTGCTTGTAGCCGCCGAACGGGACGGTGATGTCCGCGGTGTCGAAGGTGTTGATGAAGACGGTCCCGGCACGGAGCGCGCGCGCCAGCCGATGCGCGCGGGTGATGTCCCGCGTCCACACGCCGGCGGCGAGACCGTACGGCGTGTCGTTCGCGATTCGAATCGCCTCGGCCTCGTCGTCGAACTCGGTGACCGTCAGGACCGGACCGAAGATCTCCTCGCGCGAAACGCGCCAGCCGTTGTCGACGCCGTCGAGGATCGTCGGTGGGACGTAGTAGCCGCCGGTGTCCTCGCGGACGCGCTGTCCGCCGGTGACGAGCCGCGCGCCCTCGCGCTGGCCGAGCTCGACATAGCCGAGCACCTTGTCGAGCTGGCCGGCATCGACGATCGAACCGAGGCGGGTCGCCGGGTCGAGCGGCTCGCCCGGAGCCATCCCGCTCCCGATCTCCGCGACGCGCTCGACCAGCTCCTCCCGGACGGACCGATGGACGATGAGGCGCGAGCCGGCGTTGCAGGTCTGGCCGCTGTTGTAGAAGATCCCGTCGCCGATCGATGTGGCTGCCGCCGCCAGGTCGCCGACATCACCGAGCACGACCTGCGGGCTCTTGCCACCGAGCTCGAGCGAGATGGCTTTGACATCGGTCTCGCCGATCGCCCGGAGCAGCGAACGGCCGACCTCGGTCGACCCGGTGAACGCGATCTTGTCGACGCCCGGATGGCGGGCGAGCGCCTCGCCGAGCACCCGGCCGGGTCCCGGGACGACATTGAGGACGCCATCCGGCAGACCTGCCTCCGAGGCGAGCTCCGCGAGCCGGAGCGCGGTGAGGGGCGAGGCGGAGGCCGGCTTGAGCACGACCGAGTTGCCCGTGGACAGCGCGGCGCCGAGCTTCCATGCCGTCACGATCAAGGGGTAGTTCCACGGGACGATGGCCGCGACGACCCCCATCGGCTCGCGTGTCACGAGCGACATCGCGTCGGGTCCCGTCGGGCCGACCTCGCCGTAGACCTTGTCGATGGTCTCGGCGAACCACTGGATCGTCTTGGCCGACGACGGCACGTCGACCGATAGGGCGTCGCGGATCGGCTTGCCGACATCGAGCGATTCGAGGAGCGCGAGCTCCTCCCTGTTCGCGCGCATCGACTCGGCGAGCTTGAGCAGGATGATCTTGCGCTTGGCCGGCGACATATCGGCCCAGCGCCGATCATCGAACGAACGACGCGCGGCGGCGACCGCACGGTCGACGTCCTCGGGCCCTCCCTCCGCGACACGCGTGATCACACGGCCGTCGCGACCGGCGATGTCGTCGAACGTCCTGCCCGAGGCCGCTGGGACGAACCGGCCGTCGATGAATGCCTCGTTGCGCGGCTCCACCGCGTCCGCGCGTGCGATCCAGTCGGCCGCGGTCGGCCCACTCGGTGCGGTCGCTGTCATGCGGCGTACCTCCGGATCGAGACGTCGTCGAGTGCCGCGCCCAGGCCTGGCGCCACCGGGACATGGAGGATGCCGTCGGCATCCGGTCGGATGGGCTCGGCGAGGAACGCGTCGCGTCGCTCCGGGGTCCAGCCCGGTGGGTCGTACGGGTATTCGATGAACGGGCCGCCGCCGACTCCGGCCGCCACGTGCAGATTGGCGAGCAGGCCGAGGCCGTTGGTCCAGGTGTGCGGGGTGAACCAGCGGCCGCGGGCGAGCACGAGCTCGGCCAGCGTCCGGTTGCGGAGCATGCCCCCCGCAAGCACGACGTCCTGCTGGTACACGTCGAACGCATCCGCCTCGAGCGCGGCGAGCGCCTCGTGATGGGTGCGCGTCATCTCCCCGCCCGCGATCCGGATGCCGAGCCCCGACGCACGCAGTGAAGCCAGCCCCCGCAGGTCCGTGCCGATCAGGGGCTCCTCGAGCCAGAGCACGCCGTCATCGGCGAGCCGGGCGGCGATCTCCCGCGCGGCGGTCACGTCGATCGACGGGGTGACGTCGCCGGCCATCCGCCAGCCCTGGTTCAGGTCGACCATGATCGCCATCGAATCGCCGATGGCGGCTCGTGTCGCGGTCACCGCGGCGAGCCCCTCCTCGAGTCGGCGCGGATCGACGCGGATCTTGAGCGCGCGGAAACCCTCTTCGCGGAGGCGCAGCGCGGACTCGGCGCGCTGAGCCGCCGGCAGGAGCATCCCGCACGAGGCGTAGGCGGGCAGGCCATCGCTCGCACCACCGAACAGCGACGCGACCGGGACGCCGGCGACCTGGCCGGCGATATCCCACAGCGCCGCCTCGAGCGGCCAGTAGCGGCCGGCATGGAAGTCGATCGTCTCGAGGACGCGGACGTGGCGTGCGATCGCCAACGGGTCCTGCCCGATGAACAGGTGCTCGAATGCCTCGAACCCATCCATCGTGTCGCCCGAACCGATGCCCGTCACGCCCTCATCGGTCTCGACGCGGACGACCGTGACCGGGAACTCCGTGCGCGGCACCGGGTCCCATGCCGCCGGGAAGGGTGGGTCGAGCGGCACACGCAGCCGCTGCAGCCGGATGGCGCTGATCCTCACGAGCGCAGTATCGCCGACCGGCCCGCGACGCCGCGTCATCGCGCTGCTGCGGTACCCTGACCGCTCCCCAGGCCCCCGGAGACCCTATGACCACGGCCCTCGATCGACCCCCCGAAGAAGCTGGCGAAGACACGTCGTTCGCGCGCGGCCTGCGCGTGTTCCTGACGATCGCCGATCGGGGCGAGATCCGCGCGGATGAGCTCAGCACGCTCCTCGAGACCCCGCTCTCGACGATCTACCGATACCTGCGCACGCTGACGGAGTTCGGGTTCGTCGAGCGCCAGGAGGGCGGCTACCGACTCGGGTCCCGGCTGCACGTGATCGGCGCGGGGCCGATCGTGACAGCGGAGGAGCTCATCCGCGCCGCTGAACCGATCCTGGCCGAGCTGACGGAGTCGACCGGCGAGACGACGTTCATCAGCCGGCGGATCGGGCTCACCGCCACGAGTCTCGCCCAGCATCCCTCCCCCGAGTCGCTGCGGGTGGTCCTCGAACCGGGCCAGACCGGCCCGCTGCACGTGGGCGCCGTCGCGCTCGTGCTCCTGGCGCTTGCCCCGCCGGAGGTCGCCGATGCCGCGCTGGCCGACGTGGTCGAGGCGGCCGCGATCCGTCGAGCGCTGCCGAGGATCGTCGCCGCAGGATTTGCCCAGGACGACGGGTTGACCTTCCCGGGGGCCACCACGCTGGCCGCTCCGGTCCTCCGCGACGACGGGATCGTGGCCGCCCTCGGTGTGGCCGCCCCGGCGGAACGGGCGAGCGGGCGCTGGGAGGCACGGGCGCGTCTGGCGCTTCGCCGAGCGACCGGGACATTGGAACGTTCGCTCACGCCCGACTGAGGCGGTCCGACCCCCGTTCGGACATGCCGGTCGACTGACCTCCTAGGTCAGAACGACGCGTGAGGTCACGTGGCCCGACGAACGTGCGGAGCACCTCGCAGATTCCGACGCTCGGGGCACGAAGTCGAGCGCCGCGCTGCACATTCATCCCAGCATCCATGCTGACGCGTCGCTTTGACCTGCCAGATCAGGAGCCCAGGTCATGGCGGATGCCCTGGTCCGCCGGTGGCCGGTACTATCGCGATGTGGTAGCGGGACTTTCCACGATTTGACAATTGGACGGTGGAAGCGGATGCTGCCGCCACATGGACGCGCTCGCGGCTCTCGGACCGGTCTCCGATTCGTACGCGTGGCTGCCCATCGCCGATGCCTTCGACTGGAGTGACGTCGCGCAGCAGCTCGGCGAGGGCGAGTGGTACCTGGTGGCGTTCAGATCCGTCCATCGAGTCGACGCGGACGAAGTGCGCCTCGCCGAGTACGACGAGCGAGCCCATCTCGAGGCCGCCTCGGCTCCGGGCTTCGTCCACTACTTCAAGGGGCCGACGGCCGATGACGGCACCTGCCTGTCGTTCTGCCTCTGGACGTCCCGTGCCGAGGCGCGCGCCGCGTCCGGGCGGCCGAACCACCTCGAGGCGATCACGCTGCTCGACGAGATGTACGAGCGCTACACGCTCGAGTTCGTGCGCGTGACCGGCCGGGCCGGCCTGCCGCTGTCGTTCGCGCCGTACGACGCCCCGGTCAGCGACGACCCGGCAACGGAGCGCGCGGCCTAACTCGCCTGACTCTCGTCCCGCGACCCGGTCGACAGTCCGACACCCAGTCGCAGCGCGGAGACCGCGCCGCCGACCGAGGTCACCAGCAGGATCATCGCGTGGACGAGCAGCGCGATCGCGAAGGCGGCGTTCGCCTCGACACCGAACTGGGTCGCGATGCCGACCGCGGTGAGCTCGAAGGTGCCGAGGTAGCCAGGGCCTGACGGCACGATCGTCGCGAGAGCGACGCCACTCGAGAGCAGCGCGCCCTCGGCGGGGCTCAGGTCGATGCCGAGCGCCCGGCCGCCGAGGACGAACGTGAGGATCGAGAACGTCCATGCAAGGGCGCTGAAGGCGAGCGCGGCGGCGACCGTCCCGGGCCGGCTCACGACGGCGAGGCCCTCGCGCAGCCGCCGCGCGAGGTCGAGGATCCGCGGGAACCGCTCCGCAGCGGCGCTCACGCGCTCGGCCCCCGGGAAGCGATGACTGAGGACCGCGACGAACAGCCCGACGAGCAGCAGGCCCACGAAGACGGCGCCGAGCACGACCCCCGTCGACACGATCCCACCGACCCCGAGGATCACGACGGAGAGCGCCGCGAGCGCGACGACGATCACCGTGTCGACGATCCGCTCGACGACGACCGTGCCGAGGACGGTCGGCCGGCTCAGGCCCTCACCCTCGCCGAGGGCATGGCTGCGGACCAGTTCGCCGAGCCGTGCGGGCAGGACGTTGTTGGCGAGGTAGCCGAGGAAGGTGTAGCCGAGCACCCGCACGTATGCGAGGCGGCGGATCGGCACGAGCAGCGCTTGCCAGCGAGCACCGCGGGCCGCGACATCCAGGATGACCGACACGACCATGAGCAGGACGATCCCGAGATCGGCGCGGCCGAGGACGGCCAGGGCGTCACCGACGTCGACCGACCGGAGCAGGATCGCCACCGCGGCGACGCTGATCGCGATGCCGAGGGCCGCGCGGAACGCAGTGCGGCGGCTCACGGACGCCGGGCGGTCAGCTTCTTGGACGGTCGCAGCCGGAGTCGGTGGAGGAGAAAGCGTCCGACGACGCGGAGGGTCGAGAGGCCGTAGACCACGCTGCGCCGGAAGCCCACCGAGCTCGCCTCTTCGAAGTAGCGGGTCGGCACCGCGATCTCGCCGATGCGCTCGCGCATCCCGGCTGCCACGACCTGGGCGATCAGCTCCTGGTCGAAGACGAAGTCATCGCTGTTCGCGTGATACGGGATCGTCTCGAGCAGCCGCCGGCTGTAGGCGCGCAGGCCGGTGTGGTACTCGGACAGGCGCAGGCCGAATGCGACGTTCTCGACGGTCGTGAGGAACCGGTTGCTCACGTACTTCCAGGTCGGCATGCCGCCCGCGAGCGGGTCGCCGAGAAAGCGGCTTCCGAGCATGAGGTCGCGCTCTCCGCTGGCGATCGGCTCGATGAGCGCCGGGATCCTGGTCGCGTCGTACTGGTAGTCGGGGTGGAGCATCACGACGATGTCGGCATCCGCCTCGAGGGCCGCGTCGTAGCACGTCTTCTGGTTCCCGCCGTACCCCCGGTTCTGCGCGTGGATGATGACGTCGAGGCCGAGCTGGCGCGCGATGTCGACGGTCTCGTCGCGCGACACGTCGTCGACCAGGATGATCCGGTCGATCAGGTCGTGCGGGATGTCCGCGTACGTCCGCTCCAGCGTCAGGGCGGCGTTGTACGCGGGCATGACGATGATGGTCCGCGGATTGACGTGCTGGGCCACGGCGCGAAGCGTAGCGGGTGGACCGCGGTCACGGGGTCGTCATCGACGGTGTGCGACGATACGGATACCCCGCGTCAGGAAGGATCTCGCGCCCGATGTTCGAACGCCTCTTCGGCAACACCGCTGTCGACCCCGCGATCGCCGAACGCATCCCGCCCGGCCAGTACAAGACGGAGAAGTTCCCGGTCCTCCATTACGGCTCGGTGCCGCATACGGACCTCGCGACCTGGGACTTCAAGGTGTGGGGCGAGGTCGATGCGCCGTTCACGCTGACCTGGCAGCAGTTCAAGGACCTGCCGCGCAAGAAGATCCACACCGACGTCCATTGCGTGACGCGCTGGTCGAAGCTCGACACGGACTGGGAGGGCGTCGCCATCCAGACGATCCTGGAGCTGGCCCAGGTGCGCCCGAGCGCGACGCATGTCGTCAGCCACGCCGAACAGGGCTACACCGCGAATCTGCCGCTGGCGGTGCTCGATGACGACGACGTCATCCTGGCCGACGCCTTCGGTGGCGAACCGCTCGAGCCCGAGCACGGCTACCCGCTGCGGCTCGTCGTCCCAAAGCGCTACTTCTGGAAGAGCTCGAAGTGGGTCCGTGGCCTCGAGTTCCTGGACCACGACCAGCTCGGCTTCTGGGAGCGCTACGGCTACAACAACAATGCAGATCCCTGGAAGGAAGAGCGCTTCAGCGAGTAGCGCTCAGCGGCCGCCCCGCGTGAGTCTCGGCTAGCTGCGGCGCGTGCCGCCGATGGTGGCCGGGTCCGGCGTGAAGTAGCGCAGCCGCCGGCTCAGCAGCAGCACCTCGCGTTCCAGCAGGCTGATCAGGCCCTCGAGTCGCTCGACCGTGGTGTCAGCCTCGAGCAGCGCCTGCCGGCGCGGCAGCTCGACCTGGACGATGCCTGACAGCAGATACGACAGCACGGTCGGGTCGTCGGGGATGTCGAGGTCGCGGCGGGTCGGCGGGTCGCTGGCCGCGGCCGTCAGCTCGGGCTCGGCCGTCGCCATCGGGTCGGCGTTCGGATCGGGCTCGCCGGCGTTCGCCTCGATCTCGACCCGGATGTCGAGCACCTCGGACGACTCGCCGTCGCGAGCACGCATGAGGTCGAGATAGCGGACGAAGCGCCGGATGGCTCGCGCGGCCAGGCGCTCGGCGCGGGTCTCGTCGCCGACCTCGTCGTCGAGCGGCGTCACCTCGGCGACCAGGTAGGGCTCCTTCTGGGCATCGACCGCCTCGATCGTGAACCGGCCCGTGGCTGCGGCGAGGAGGTCGTAGCGCCCGTCGGGGTAGCGCCCCGCTTCGCGGATCTCGGCGAAGGCCCCGACGCCCGCCAGGGTCGCGACCCCCTTCGTGCCGACCTCGCGCCCGTCGCGGATCAGGACGACCCCGAAGGGCTCGCCGGTATCGAGGCAATGCCGCGTCATCGCCTGATAGCGATCCTCGAAGATATGGAGCGGCAGGACGATGCCTGGGCACAGGACCTGGTGAAGCGGGAAGAGCGGGATCTCCATCGCCGTCCGAGTCTAGACCGGTTCGGGCCTGAGGGCCGCGGGGCGTGACGTGCCGGAGCGAGGGTCCACAGGCATCAATGGCACGAGAGTGTCATGAGTCGGGGCGGCCGTGCCCATGACCCGACCGTACCGCGGCACGATGGGACGGGTCGGAGAAGGAAACAGAGAAGCCGCCGGTCACCCGGCGGCTTCGATCGGTCGCGACGCTACGTCAGTGCGCGCAGCCGCGCGGCGCCCCGGTGTCGTCCGCCGTGCGGAAGCTCGAGCCGCAGCCGCAGGCGGCGACGGCGTTCGGGTTGTTGACCGTGAAACCGGCGCCCATGAGCGTGTCGACGTAGTCGATCTGCGAGCCCTGTAGCAGAGAGATGCTCTGCCCGTCGACGTACACCTTGATCCCACTGACGTCGAGGACGTTGTCCTCAGGCGTCGGCGCGTCCTCGAGCATCATCCCGTAGCGGAAACCGGAGCAACCGCCGGAATAGACGTAGACCCGCAGCCCGATATCCGGATTGGTCTCTTCCTTCGTCAGCTCGCTGAGCTTGGCGACCGCGGCGTCACTCAGGGACACGACGGTGCCCGGGGGTGCTGGCTCGGTGATCGTCGGCTGCTGTTCGATCATGGGACGGGTCGTCCTCCTTCGGAGGGATGGATGCGAGGCGTGTGCGCTCATCGTACGCAGCACAACCGGTTTCGACAAGCGTCGCGCCGAAATCCGATGGTCCTACGGCATGGCAAGAGTGTTACGAGTCGATGCGCTCCACGATCGTCGCGATGCCCTGCCCGACGCCGATGCACATCGTCGCGAGCCCGTAACGCCCGCCCGTGCGCCGCAGCTCGTGGGTCAGCATCGTGATCAGCCGGCCGCCGCTCATGCCCAGCGGGTGCCCCAGCGCGATCGCGCCGCCGTTGACGTTGACCTTCGCCGGGTCCAGGCCCAGCTCGTCGATGCACACGAGTGACTGCGATGCGAACGCCTCGTTGAGCTCGATGAGGTCGATATCGTCGACACCGAGACCGGCGCGCTCGAGCGCCTTGCGTGTCGCGGGCACGGGGCCGACGCCCATGATCGCCGGATCGACGCCTGCCACCGCGGTCGAGACGACGCGGGCGAGCGGCTTCAGCCCGAGATCGCGTGCCCGCTCGGCCTCCACGAGCAGGACCGCCGACGCGCCGTCGTTGATGCCCGAGCTGTTCCCGGCGGTCACCGTGCCACCCGAGCCGCGGAACGCCGGGCGCAGCTTGGCGAGTGCTTCGGCTGACGTATCGGCACGGGGATGCTCGTCGCGGGAGACGACGGTCAGCTCGCCCTTCCGCCCGGTCGCCTCGACCGGGACGATCTGGTCGTCGAAACGGCCCGCCTCGATCGCCGCGACTGCGCGTTGCTGGCTCTCGAGCGCGAACGCGTCCTGGCGCTCGCGACCGACGTTCCAGCGCTCCGCCACGTTCTCGGCGGTCTCGCCCATCGAATACGGGTAGTGCTTCTCGGAGAGGGCCGGGTTCACGAACCGCCAGCCGAGAGTGGTGTCCTGGAGCTCGCGGGGTCCGCGGTCCCACGGGCCTTCGGCCTTGGCCATGACGTACGGCGCCCGCGTCATCGATTCGACACCGCCGCCGATGAAGACGTCGCCGTCGCCGACAGCGACCGCATGGGCCGCCGAGTTGATCGCCTGGAGCCCGGAGCCACACAAACGGTTGACGGTCTGCCCTCCGACCTCGACCGGGAAGCCGGCGAGCAGGAGCGCCATGCGGGCGACATCGCGGTTGTCCTCGCCGGCCTGGTTGGCACAGCCGAGGATGACGTCCTCGACGAGGGCCGCGTCGACACCCGCGCGATCGACCACCGCGCGCAGGACGAGCGCGGCGAGATCGTCAGGTCGGACGGTCGCAAGCGCGCCGCCGTAGCGCCCGATCGGCGTGCGGACGGCCTCGACGATCCAGGCGTCCCGAAGCGGACGATTCGAATCTCGGGTCATCGTCCGATTGTAGGCGCGGACGCGTCGAGGACCGCCGGTCAGAGCCTTGCCAGCGCCTCGACGGCGAGCGTGACGTCAGCCGGCGTATGGCCGTCCTGCGGGGCGAGGCCGTTGATGATGTACAGGATGTCGTCGCGGGCATAGAGGTACTCACCGTTGCCCGCCTCGTTGAACCACCAGGCCCACTCGACGAGGGTCACGGTCTCCGACCCTGCGGAGAGCTCCGTGACGCGCGGCGGTGGGTCGTTCTCCGGTGGGCCGGAGTGGCCGCCCGCCTTGAGTCGGACCGGGATCAGCTGGTCCGTGACGAGGCCGGGGAACTGGATCGCGACGATCTGGATGGGCAGATCCGCGTCGTCGGGCGGCAGCGCGACAGCGAAGCGGATGGCGTCGATGTCCACGCCCGCCGCGGCCGCCAGTCGGCCGGGCTCGTGCGAGCACAGGATGATGCACATGTCGCTGCCACCGGCGAGGTTCGACAGAGGCGTGCTCACCCGGATGAGGGGGATCCCCCGCAGATCGGCCGGGAGACGCGCCTCGAGGTCGGGGGCGAACGGGCTGGCGATCGGACTCGGGAGCGTGAAGGAGCGGGCCGGGCTGGCCGCGATCGACGGGCTCATCGTCGGCGCCACGGTCCCCGACGCGATCGCTGCCGGCTGGCTGTATTCGGATCGCTCCGCCGACGGCGCCGTCGAGCCGGGTTGGACCGTGCAGCCGAGGACCGCGAGCGCGGCCCAGCCGGCCAGAGCCAGACATGCAGCGGCACGGCGCTCAGAGGGCGGCAAGGAACCGTTCCGGATAGGACGCCCCCAGGCGCAACGCGGTCGCGATGTCGTCGCGACCGGCGACCCCTTCCGCCAGCGCGACGGAGACCTCCTCGACGACGGCCGCCTCGATGCGGTCCCGGATGCGCTCGCCGGCGAGGGGCCGCGCCGGCGCATCGGCAAACTCGGGATCGACCTCTCCCCGGCGACCGTTCTCGTATCGGTAGAAGCCGGCACCTGATTTCCGTCCGAGACGGCCGGACGCGACGAGCCGCTCCTGGATGCTGGACGGGCGAAGACGATCGGGCCGGCCGAGCCCGCTCCACACGCCCTGTGCCGCGGCCAGGTTGACGTCCAGGCCCGATAGGTCCATCAGCTCGAAGGGGCCCATCGGGTAGCCGGCCGCGCGCATCGCGGCGTCGATCGAGGTGACGTCCGACATACCTTCCTCGAGGATCCGTAATGCTTCGATCGTGAAGGGTCGGTTCACCCGGTTGACGATGAAGCCCGGTCGATCGGCGCTGAGGACCGGGGTCTTGCCCCACTCGCGGACGATCGCGCTCGCTCGGTCCAGCGTCGAGGTCGACGTCCTCGTGCCCGGGACCACCTCCACCAGCCCCATGAGCGGGACGGGATTGAAGAAATGGAGGCCGAGCACGCGTTCGGGCCGGCTCGTGGTCTCGGCGATGGCCGTGACCGACAGGGCACTGGTGTTTGTCGCGAGGAGGACGTCCGAGGTCGCCTCGGCATCGAGCGCCCGGAAGATCGTCCGCTTCAGCTCCAGGTCCTCGAGCACCGCCTCCACGATCAGCGACGCCTCGGTCGCGAGGCCATCGAGTGTGTGGGCATGCCGGAGGCCGGCGGCCCGTCCATCGACCCACGCCTCGATGGAGTCGGCGTCGAGGTCCAGCCTCGCCGCCCGCCTGGCGAGCCCTTCGCGCACCCGGGCGAGGGCTCGCTCGACGGCGACGTCGTCGACGTCATGGATGACGACCTCCCAGCCGGACTCGAGCGCGACCTGAGCGATCCCGGCGCCCATGACGCCGGCCCCGACGATCCCGACGGTCGTCACACCGACTTCAGGGCTTCGAACGGCTGGCGACAGGCGCGGCAGTAGAAGAGCGACCGGCACTGCGTCGGCCCGAACGCGCTGTCCATGACGACCTCGGCCGAGGCGCAGAACGGACAACGGACATCCTCCGGTGCGCTGGGCGGCGCGATCCCGGCCTGCCTGAGTGCCACTCGCCCGGCCGGCGAAATGCGCTCGGACGTCCAGGGCACGTCGAACGTGGTCTCGACGTGCACCGGCCGCCCGAAGCTGGCCCCGAGGTGGTCGGCGATCGAGGCCTGGATCACGTCGAGGGCGGGACAGCCGACGAAGGTCGGAAGGATCGCGACATCGATGCCGTCCGGGCGGACCTCGACGCTGTGGACGATGCCGAGATCGACGACCGACAGCACCGGGATCTCGGGGTCCGGGACCTCGCCGAGTGCCGCGCGAACGTCCGCCTCCTGCGGGTCGAGACGGATCACCACGTCGCCCCGGGGTCGGCGCCGCGGACCGAGGTGAACTCGCCCCACAGCCAGCGGAAATCGTTGCCGTGGTCGGTCCGTCCGCTCGCCGGATCGGCGCTCGGCGGCGGGAGCGGCAGGTCGAGTTGCTGGAACACGGGCGTCAGCCGTTCGCGCCAGGCACGCTCGGAATCGGCCATCGAGCGAGCGAGGACACCACTCTCGATGAGCGACGGCTCGCCGTCGAGCGGCGTGAACACGGTCCCGGCGTCCGGACCGAGCGTCTCGAGGGCGGCGAGCAGCCGATCACGTGGCGCGCCCGGCGTCCCGGCCAGCCGCTCCAGCCACGACCCGATGTGCATCAGGTGATAGCGCTCCTCGCGGCGGATCTTGCCGACGAGGTCGGCGAGGGGCGACCACGATCCGTCCACGAGCGCCTCGAGCCTGACGGCGTCGGCGGTCTCGTACAGGTAGCGGCGGGCGATCGTCATCGCCCAGTCGCCCCGCCCGTGATCGAGGAGGCGGGCGTGGCGGTACTGGGCCGGGTCGCGGTCGTACGCAAGGGCATCCGCGTCCATCCCCTTGATGTCGCCGAGCAGCCCATAGAACGCGGCGGCGTGGCCGAGCTCGTCCTGGGACAGCGAGCTCATCGCGACGTCCTCCTCGAGGAGCGGCGCGATGCCCGTCCATTCCGAGTCGGAAAAACCGATGACGAACTCGTCGTCGGCCATCGACAGCAGGAGCTCGTCGAGGCCGACGACGGCCGGTGCGGCCGTGGCGTTCACTTCGCCCTGGCCTTGGGCTTCTCCTGGCCGGCGGCCTCGCGGGCGGCGGCGAGCTTGTCCCGCATCACGTAGCCGCCCGGCTTCTTGAACGAGCGATCGAGTGGCGGCTGGAGCAGGTCGGGATCCTCGAGGTCGACGATGTCGGCGCGGCGCACGATCCACAGCCGAACACTCTCCTGCCGCCGGCCGTACATCTCGCGGGCGTAATGGGTGGCGAGCTCGGCGTCGGGCGCCATCACGCTGCCGCCATGGCGCATCGGATCGCCTTCCTTTTCCTGCCGGAAGACCTCCCACGCCTCGAGAGCCGGCTCGAGGCGGTCCGAGTCGTTCACGCGGCCGCGGGCACGCCCAGGATCGCCTCGCGCACCCATCTGGTCTCCTCGCGCGCCAGCCGACGGAACTCCAGGCGAGCCTCGGACATCGGGCCGTGGTTGGTGACGACGGTCCGCAGCTCGTTCCAGTCGGGCTCCGTGTAGCGCCATTCGCCGGCGTCCTCGTCGAAGCGCAGCTCAGGGTCCGGGATCACGAGGCCGAGCTCGCGGATGCGCGGCACATAGATCGTGAGGAACTCCTGGCGCAGCTCCTCGGAGGTCTTGGCCTTGATCCGCCAGCGCAGGTCCATGTCCTTCTCGCGCGGCGATCGGGGTCCGTGCATCTGCATGAGCGGGCCCCACCACCGGTCGAGCGCGTCCTGGATCGCCGCGCGCTGGGCGGGCGTGCCGGTGACCATCGTCACGACCACGTCGCGGCCATGCATGATGTGGACCGATTCCTCCCAGCAGATCTTGCGCATCGTCCGGGCGTACGGCGCATAGCTCGAGTCGCGCAGTGCCTGCTGGGCGACGATCGCCGCCGCGTCGACGAGCCAGGCGATCATCCCGACGTCGGCCCAGCCGACCGTCGGGTAGTGGAAGACGTTGTGGAACTTGGTCTTGCCCGCGAGCAGGTCGTCGAACATCGCCTCGCGCGGCTTGCCGAGGTCCTCCGCGATCCGGTAGAGCAGCTGCGCGTGGCCGACCTCGTCCTGGACCTTGGCGGTAAGGGCGAGCTTGCGGCGCAGGGTCGGTGCGCGCATCAGCCACTCGCGCTCGGGCAGGACGCCCATGAGCTCGGAGTTGGCGTGCATCTCGACGAAACGCAGCACCGCGGTCCGGTACTCGTCGGGCATCGCGTCGACGGCCTCGACCTTGCCACCGTTCATCACGTGCCCCTCGAACCGCTCGAACCAGGCCTCGTACGCCTCGTCGTGCGCCCGCACCGGCGCGCCGCCGCTCGACCGCTCAGCGGGCGACAGGATCGGATCGAGCGCGAGCGGGTCGGTCATGGCGCCAGCCTACGCCTCCGGGACCGTATCGTCAGCGGCCGCTGAACCGCGGCGGCCGCTTCTCGCGGAAGGCAGCGAGGCCCTCGGCGTGGTCGGCAGAGGCGCCGGCGATGCCCTGGAGCTTCGCCTCGCCGTCGAGCGCTTCGTCGAGATCGATCGTCATCGAGCGCTGCAGGGCGCCCTTCGTGAGCGAGAGCGCCAGCGGCGCACCGGCGGCCAAGCGGTCAGCGAGCCCCCGCGCCTCCGACATCAGCTCATCGCCGGGCACGACCTTCGACACCAGGCCGAGCCGCAACGCCTCGGCCGCATCGACCGGGTCGCCGACGAGGGCCAGTTCCGCTGCCTTCGCCGGCCCGACCAGACGTGGCAGGAACCAGGTCGCGCCGCTGTCGGGCACGAGCCCGATCCGGCCGAACGCGAGGACGAACCGGGCATCCTCCGACGCGATCCGCAGGTCGCACGCGAAGGCAAGCGACGCGCCGGCGCCCGCAGCAACCCCGTTCACCGCCGCGATGACCGGCTGACCGATCGACCGCAGCGCGCGGATGATCGGGTTGTAGCGCTCGCGGACCTCGACGTCGAGCGGAGCGGCATCCGGCTCGTCGCGCTCGGCGAGGTCCTGGCCGGCACAGAACGCGCGGCCCGCCCCGGTCAGGATCACCACCCGGACGTCGCGATCCGCGCCGACCGATTCCAGTGCCTCACGAAGGGCGATCTTGACCGGCACCGTCAGCGCGTTGAGGGCGGCCGGTCGATCGAGCGTGAGGGTCGCGACCGGCCTGTCGACCTCGACCCGCAGGCCGTCGGTCACGCGGTCGCCTCGAGCACCTAGTTGAACTCGACCAGGCGGCCGTCGACGAGCTCGAACAACCGGCGGTCGATCGGCTCGTCCGCCCCGCCCGACTGCTCGATCACGAACTCGCTGAACATCGCGGCGAAGCCCGGGTCTTCCGGGCGCAGCGTCGCGGCGACAAGAAGATGGCGCTCCGGGAGGCCCACGAGGACGCGTCCGTCGCGTCCGAGCTCCTTCGTCAGGTACGCGACCGCGTCGGGAAGCAGGATCCGGACCGCGTCGAAACCGTCACCTGTGTCGGAGCTGATGAGGCGCCGATCGCCGGACACCTCGTCGGTCCAGGGCGCGGTCGCCGCCCACGCCGACAGGTTGGCGATCGCGGCGTCCTGGAGATCGGATGGATCGATGCCCCAGGAGAGCAGGTGGTCGCCGTTGACGACGATGTCGAAGCCGCCCGCAGCCATGGCGTACACGACCGGGAGACCGGCCGGCCCGGTATCGAGGAGCGGCTGAGCGTGGCTCTGCATGGAGTGCTGGGCCAGATTCTCGCGATCGACCGTCTCGAGGGGTAGGCCGCTGGTGCCGACCGGCCGGAACGCCGGCCGAACGATCTCGCGGGCGAGACGCCAGTCGTGCTCGGGGGCGTCGACCGGTGAGCCGGTCGTTTGCGGCGGGGGCATGTGACCGCTGACCGGCGCGGACTCGTCGATCGGGGACAGGATGTCCGGGGCCGCGTCGCGGAACGCTGGCGGCGGCTCGTCGGCGAAGTCGCGGACGTGGTCGCGTCCGGCGTCCGATCCGCCCTCGTTCGGGTCACGCTCCATCGTCATCCTCCCTCGAGTGGCTGGGCTGGGTCACCGGCCGGTCCAGGCCGGCGGCCGCTTCTCCTGGAATGCGCGCATGCCTTCGCGCTGGTCGGCGGTCGCGAACAGGTCGAAGAATGCCTCCCGCTCGGCGCGCAGGCCCGCGCTGAGCGGGAGCTCGGCGGCCGCCAGGACCGACCGTTTGGCGGCTCGGACGGCGAGTGGCGGCATCGCGGCGATCCGATCCGCCAGGTCGAAGGCGGCGGGGAGCACCCCCTCGGCCGGGACGACGCTCGTCACGAGGCCTGCCGCAAGCGCCTCGGCGGCTGGTATCGACCGGCCGGTCAGCACGAGCTCCATCGCACGCGCGATGCCGATCGCCCTGGTCAGGCGCTGGGTGCCGCCGGCTCCGGGCATCACCCCGATCCGGATCTCGGGTTGCCCGAACTGAGCGTCCTCCCCGGCGACGATCAGGTCGCACGTCATCGCCAGCTCACATCCGCCACCGAGGGCGAAACCACGGACGGCGGCGATGAGCGGGATGCCGATCGAGCCGAGCCGGTCCCACGCGTCGAAATGACCCTCTGCGCGCAGGCGTTCCGGGGTCTGGTCGGCAAGCTCGACGATGTCGGCGCCGGCCGCGAATGCCCGATCGCCCGCACCCGTGATCACCGCCACCCGTGTCCGGCCGTCGCGGTCCAGCTCCTCGAGCGCGTCGGCCAGCTCCGCCAGGAGCGCGAAGCTCAGCGCGTTCCTCGCCTCGGGTCGATCGAGCGTCACGAGGGCGACGCCATCGTGCCCGTCGGTCGGGGCATCGACGCGGATGAAGCGGGTCGTCGGCATCGCCTCGGTCACGCAGGCTCCTCGCGGCTCGTTCCGGCAAGTATCCATGACCCGGGAAGGGTCACGGACGGCCGTTACGAGGCCGGCACGAGGTCAGGCGCATCCTCCAAGACGAGTAGCGTCGACAGCCCCGGTGCGATCTCGCGGAGGTTGCGACCCGCCGCGCGCATCGCGTCGGACGCGAGCCCGGCATCGAGTGTCGAGCGGTCGGCGAACTGCATGGTGGTGACCAGCACGAGATCGGTCTCGCCGCCGAGGGCCTGGCTCACGCGCCGGACCTCCGTCGAGCGCAGCCCGGGCGTCTGGGCCACCAGCGGCAGGTGTTCGGTCGCGTAGCGGCGCTCGAATTCCGCCAGCGCGGCGTCCCCGCCGTCCGGGCGTCGATAGAGAGCGAGCAGCGTTGTCATCCATGGACCTCCGTGGCGCGTGTCTCGCCCGCGCGGTCGCGGGCGATCGACTCGGTCGATCGGTAGAAGTCGTCGAGAGCGGCGTGCAGTACCGCCGGTCGGTCGACCAGCGAATCATGGCCCACGCCGGGCAGCACGAGGAGCCGCCCGTCGCGCACCTGCCGCGCGAGAGCGTCGGCCTGCGCCACGGGCACGAACGGGTCGCGATCGCCCGCGGCGACCAGGGTGGGCGCGTCGATGCCGCGCAGCTCGCGGGCGGAAAGGAGCGGCTGGGCCGCGATGTCGGCGACGATCGCGGTCAGGAGGCGTCGCCAGGCCCCGGCGCCCTGGTTCGTGTCGTGCCGCGCTGCGAGGTTGCGCCCCCACCCCGGGTCATCGCGCTCGATACGCGCCGGGTCCATGAGGACGCGTCCGGCTCTGAGTCGTGGCTCGCGCTCCGCGCCGATCGAGACCGCGACGAGCGTGCGGAGGCGCTCGGGAAATCGTGCCGCGACGTGGAGCGCGGTCATCCCACCCATCGAGTATCCGAGCAGGTGGAACGTCGGCAGGTCGAGCGCATCGACGAACCCGATCACGTCGTCGACGAGATCCGCCGTCGTCCAGCCGTCGGCCGGATCCCAGCGCGTCCCGGCGTGACCGCGGGCATCCGGCAGATAGATCCGGAATCCGCGGGTCAGGACCGGCCGGAGCGTCGCGAAATGGTCGCGGCCGCTGCCGGTCGCGCCGTGGAGCATGACGAGGGGCGGACCGGCACCGTCGACTTCGTACGCCGTGATGAGCCCGTTCGCCTCGATCGTCGGCATCGGCGCCGATCCTACAGTCTGTATCCTCGGGCCGATGCTGACCCAGCGTCCGGCCGCCGCCATCGACGACCTGCGAACGGCCACGGACCTGATGTCGGCGGCCTGGCGAGCCGGATCCCCGCTCGTGGCCGAGTCGCCGGCCGCGATCGAGTGGTGGTACGCGCTGACGTTCCCCGATCCGCTCGGTGATCACCTGCGGCTGTGGTTCGACGGGTCGCAGGCGGTCGCCTGGTCATGGCACGAGCCGCCCGAGCTCGAGACGCACGTCTGGTCGGGCGACCCCGATCGTGATGCGGACACCTATCGGGAGATCATCGAGGCCATCGTCGACGAGGCGGCGGGCGGGGAGGTGGGCGCCTTCGCAGCCGAGGATGATCCGTCGTCGATCCGCGTGCTCACCGACCTCGGGTTCAGCCCGGAAGGTCGCCGCCTGTCGCAGTGGCAGCGCCGCGCGAACGATGGCCCGCCCGAGCCGGTGCCGCTCGCGGACGGCTACCGCATCCGCAGCCTGACAGGGGACTCCGAGTTCGGCGCACGGGTCGCAGTCCATCGCGCGGCGTTCCCGACGTCACGGCTCACCGTGGAGAAGTACGCCCGCCTGCTGACGGTCCCCCACTATCGCCTCGAGGACGACCTCGTCGTGGAGGCGCCGGATGGCACGCTGGCGGCGTTCGCGCTGGGCTGGCTCGACCCGACCGGCGGCGTCGCCGAGCTCGAGCCCGTCGGCACGGCCCCGGATCATCAGCGCCGCGGCCTGTCGCGAGCCGTCGTGACCGCTGCGATGACACGGTTCCTGGACGCGGGCGTGCGCACGATCCAGGTCTATGCGGATGCGTCCGAGGAGGCCGCCGAGGCCCTGTATGCCTCGGTCGGGTTCCGCCGGCGGGCCTTCCATCAGCGCTACGTGCACCGGCCGCCAGCGGCGCCGGAAGGTACGATCGACGCATGACCGATGAGCAGTCCGCGACGCGCACGGAGCGCGACTCCATGGGCGAGATGGCCGTCCCCGCGGATGCGCTCTACGGGGCTTCGACCCAGCGGGCGGTCCTGAACTTCCCGATCTCGGGCCAGCGCTTCCCGCGCCGGTTCATCCGCGCGCTGGCTCTCGTCAAGCTGGCCGCGGCCGAGACGAACGCGGAGCTCGGCCTGCTTCCGCCGGAGGTCGCCTCCGCGATCGCCAGCGCAGCCGCGAACGTCGCCGACGGCGACCATGACGGGCAGTTCCCGATCGACATCTACCAGACCGGCTCCGGCACGTCGACCAACACCAACATGAACGAGGTCGTGGCGCGCCTGGCATCCATGCGCCTGGACGATGATCGGCGCGTCCACCCGAACGACGACGTCAACCGGGGCCAGAGCTCCAACGACGACATCCCCACTGCGCTCCAGCTGAGCGCCGCGCTGGCGATCGAGGAGGTCCTCATCCCCGCGCTCGTCCAGCTCCAGGAGACCCTCGCCGCGAAGGCCGAGGAGTTCTGGCCGGTCATCAAGACCGGCCGGACCCACCTCCAGGACGCCACGCCGATCCGCCTCGGCCAGGAGTTCCAGGGCTATGCGGGCCAGGTGGAGGAGGCGATCCGTCGCGTCCAGGCGGCCCGGGACGAGCTGCTGACGGTGCCGCTCGGCGGGACCGCGGTCGGCACCGGGATCAACACGCATCCCGAGTTCGCGGCCCGGGCCTGCGCGCGGCTGACCGAACTGCTGGCTCTGCCCGTCCGCGAAGCCCCGAACCATTTCCACGCCCAGGCGTCGCTCGACGTGCCGATCGCCGCCCATGGCGCGATCCGGACGACCGCGCTCGGGCTTTGGAAGATCGGGTCCGACATCCGCCTGATGGGTATGGGGCCGCGCGCCGGGCTCGCGGAGCTGGCACTCCCCGAGACCCAGCCGGGATCGTCGATCATGCCGGGCAAGGTGAACCCGGTGATCATCGAGAGCCTGACGATGGTCGTCGCCCGTGTCGTCGGCAACGATGCGACCGTCGCCTTCGCCCAGACCGGCTCGCTGCTCGAGCTGAACGTCATGCTGCCTGTCACCGCAGTGGCGCTCCTCGAGTCCATCGAGCTGCTCGGCGCTGCCGCGGCCAACTTCGCCGATCGGACGGTCGCGGGCCTCGCCGCGACGGAACGGGGTCCCGAACTCGTCGAACAGGGCCTGATGCTGGCCACTGCCCTGGCCCCGGTCATCGGCTACGACGACGCGGCCGCCCTCGCCAAGGAGGCACTCAAGAGCGGCCGGACCATCCGCGAGCTGGCGCTCGAGCGTGGGATGGCGCCCGACGAGGTCGATCGGCTGCTGGACCCGGCAGCCATGACGGCGCCAGGGATCGGTAGGGGACCCGGGGGAGGCTGAGGTCAGGCGCGCCGCATCGGTACGGGAGGGCGGACGGCGGCGATGGCCAGCCCGAGCCACGCAGCACCGGCCACCGGCCAGGCCGCCGGTGACGGGACGAGCATCGCCGAGCCGGCGACGAGGAGTGCCTCGCCAAACGGCCGGTCTGCGGCTTTCGCCCTGACCAGGCCGACCGCCACCGTCCCGACCCCGGCGATCGACTGACCCGCACCGGTGACGGCGCCGTATGGTCCGCCGACCGCAGCGATCGCCAGAACGGCGATCCAGAGCACGTACCCCGCGATCGCGATCGCGAGGGCGGCGGCGCTACCACGCGGCGCGGCCAGACCCGAACGACGGCCCACAGCGACCACGACCCGGAGGGCCGCGACGGCGCCGAGCAGTCCGATCGGAAGCGTCTCGGCCAGGTAGCCCGGCCAGTCCGGTGCGACTGGCTGCGTCGCGCTGGCGAGCCCGGCCGTGATCCAGGCGACGCCGGCGATGAGCGCGGCGATCAGCGGGATCCGTGGCGGGGTCATCGGCGAGGCGTGCGCGTCCCACGCGCCGCGGGCAAGGTCCAGTTGTGCCCGCCAGTCGGGCGGCCGAGCCACCAGGACGGCGAGCATCTCGGGTTCGTAGCGCTCCCGCCACGCACGCGGGTACAGCCGCAGCCAGGCAGCCCCGGTGACGCGCGGCGATCGTCGGTTCAGACGCATCCGTTCTCGACCAGCGGTGGGATCACCCCCGGTCGTCCGAGCGGGATCGGCAACGGTCCGAACGTGAGCTTCGACGTATCCACGAACAGGACGCCGTCGTCGTCGACGCGGACCGCGAAGCGATCCATGCCACGCTCCGCCGGGCCGTAGCGCAGACCCTCGATCTTGATCCCGAGGCGATCGTAGCGCGATTGGTGGCATGGGCAGCGCATCCAGAAGTCCTCGAGGCACGGGTTCGGACGGCATCCCAGGTGAGGACAGATCTGCGACAGGGCACGGACGTTGAGCGCCTGCCCATCGCCGGTCTCGTCCTCGCCGGGGACCCAGCCGCCGCGATCGGGATCGATGATGACCACGAAGGACTTGGCGGCGGCGACGTACGCCGGGAACCCCTCCCCGACCGGGAACGCCGCGTTGGCGGCGAGGAACTCCGCGAACGTCCCGACACGCACGACGCCGCTCGCGGCCCGACCGGCCGACCAGGCGAACGCGAGCGTGCCGGCCAGTGACTCGACGACCCACAGGCCGGCGGCCGTCGCGAGTGCCCGGCGAAGCAGCGTCCTGCGCGAGAACCCGGTCGTCACCTCCGAGCGGGCCGCGCGCAAGGCCGGTCCTGTGACGGGCACGATCGGCGTCGTCAGGTGCGGCCGCGGCTGCCACCGGGGGCCGGAGTCCGCAGTCATGACGACGAATCGCGCAGTCGCTCGAGGCCCGTCCGGGCAAGACCCTTGAGTCGTTCGAGCTGGGCACGGACGGTCGTCTCGCCGAGGCCCGTGAGCCTGTAGGGTCGCCGCCGGTCGACCGCCTCGAGCGGTTCGATGAGGCCGCGCCGCTCGAGCCGGGCCAGCGCCCCGTAGAGCGTGCCAGGGCCCATCGGCGACCCGGTGAGCGCCTCGACATCGGTCATGATCGCGTAGCCGTGCTTGGGCCCGCTGCTCAGCGACACCAGGATGTACAGGGCCGGCTCGGCGAAACGCCCGAGGTCGAGGTCGCTGTCCTTCATTCGGTCCGAGCCTCCTGTCGGTGGGCGGCGGTGGCGTGCTGCCGTGCTATGCCGTGCCGCGTTATATCGTCTCGCGATATATATGCGCATCCAACCGCGCTGTCAAGGCCCACGCCGCGCGAACGGCGACCGGTACAATCCGGCGCGATGACCGACACCCGCCTCTGGGATCGCGCCGCGCTCGCTGTCGCCACTGACGGGCGTCGCCTGCCGGCCGTCGCGACCCTGGGTCCAGGTATCCCGAGCGTCGCCGAGCTGTTCGACTTCATGCGCGACGCGGAGCTCCGGTTCGCGACCCTGCGCATGCGCATCCTCGAACGTGTCGTGACCACGCGCGGCAACGATGAGACCCAGGTCGACGTGTTGCTGCGCCATCCCGGCCACGCCAAGGTGACGACCAGTCGCCCCGGCGAGATCGTCGGAGGGCAGTACGAGATCTGGATCTCGGATGGCGACCTCGTCAGGACCTATGCCGCGGCCCACAAGCTGGGCACCCAGCGGCCGATCCGCAACCGCCCGCGCGGCCTGGACGACCCCGATCTGCCCGGCATGTCGAAGATCTACGAGCCGGTCACGGCGCTGCCGATGGAGACGCTGCCGGACACGTTCGTCCACCCCGCGGGCTTCTGCCAGAACGTCCTGGCCACCGGGCCGTGCACGATCACGGGCACTGGAGAGGCCGGCGGTCGCGCCACGATCCAGCTGCGCTCCGACCATCCGCGCACCATCGAGCTCCCCGGCGACCGGCCCGACCACCGTTTCGAGATCGTGGTCGACCGCGAGACCGGCCTGATCCTGCGCCTGGTCGAGACGATCGGCGGGACGGTCACCCGCGATGCGGTCGCGACCGAGATCGCACCGGACGCCCCTCTTCCGCCGTCTGCCTTCGAGTTCGTCTTCCCGACCGGGACGACGATGCTCTACTAGGCTCGTTCGACCCTCGGTCCCGCAGGCGCGACCGCTCTTCCTCCCGTTCGACCCGGCGCGTATAGTCGGCGCCGAGGTCGGAGACCCGCGCTGGAGGGAGCGCGCGGGGTGGATCCGAGCATGCTGGCGAAAGGAGGCGCACGCGACCCCTCGCCCCCGCGTCATCCAGGCACATCCCCGCATCCCGCGCACGGCGCACCCCTCAAGGTCGCTGCCGGCGCACGATCGGTCCTGACCCGGGCCCGATCACCCGGGCGACCGCCACCGCCCAAGGTCGGCGCTCCGCCCTCGTGAGGGAGGTATCGATGACCCAGTCAACATCCCGCGACGACGTCATCAGTCAGGACGTCGCCGACCTGCACAAGCTCGGCTACGCGCAGGAGCTCCTCCGCTCGATGGGCGGGTTCAGCAACTTCGCGATCAGCTTCAGCATCATCAGCATCCTGACCGGCGCCGTGATCCTGTACGACTACGGCCTGGCCTGGGCGGGCACGGCCGCAGTGCTCATCGGCTGGCCGCTGGTGACGGTCTTCGTCCTCGCGATCGCGGCGGCCATGGCGGAGATCGCGTCCGCCTATCCCACGGCCGGCGGCCTGTACTACTGGGCCAGCCGGATGAAGAACAAGGAATGGGGCTGGTGGACGGCGTGGCTGAACCTCATCGGCCAGTTCGCGATCGTCGCCGGGATCAACTATGCGGCCGCCGCGTTCCTCAACGCGACGATCATCTCGCCCTTACTGAGCAATGCCGGGATCACGTACGGGAATACGACCGAGCTGATCCCGGGCGTGCTCAACGGTCAGGTCGTGACGATGGGCATCCTCATGCTCATCGAGCTCGCCCTCAACATCGCGGGCATCAACCTCGTCGCGCTGCTCAACCAGGTCAGCGTCTGGTGGCACATCGTCATCGTCGCGGCCATCGTCGTGCTGGTGTTCCTGGCGGGCAAGCCCGACGAGTCGGGGCTGACGCTGTTCGCGATCCAGCCACAGGACGTGGGAGGGAGCTGGGCCAACAACCTCGGGTTCGCCACCTTCAACTACGGCGCCGCGATCACCTACGTGCCATTGCTGGCGTTCTTCTTCTCGCTGCTCCAGGCCAACTGGACCTACACGGGGTACGACGCATCGGCGCACGTCGCCGAGGAGACCGTCGGGGCCCGCGTCGCGAGCGCCTGGGGCATCTTCCTGTCGGTCGCCGTCTCCGCGGTGGTCGGCTTCGTCTTCCTCCTCGCCCTCACGACCCATCTGCCCGACCTGTCGACGCTCTTCCCGGCCGACCTCGCGACCGCCGACGCGGCGACCTACAGCCAGTACTACTTCGGCGGCGGGGCAGCGGTCATCGACATCCTCGTCTACAACCTTGGACAGCTGGGCAACCTGCTCAGCGCGGGCATCGCGATCGCCATGGCCTTCTGTGGCTTGTCGTCGGTCGCATCCGCCGGCCGGATGCTGTTCGCCTTCAGCCGCGACGACGGCCTGCCCGGCTCGGGCTGGCTGAAGAAGGTCTCACGTCGCTATCGGACGCCTGCGAATTCCCTGACCGCGATCGTGATCGTGGCCTGGCTGTTCACGGTGGCCGCCTTCTGGGTCGGTGCCCAGGGTGGTCCCGGCGGTGGTGGGATCGCGATCGTGATCATCACGGCCATCAGCACGATCTTCCTGTATGCCGCCTACGGGGTGGTGATCTATCTCGGAGCGACGACGCAGGGCTGGCTGTCCGAACGCGTGTGGAGCTTGGGCCGCTGGTCCAAGCCGATCGCGTGGATCGCGGTCGCCTGGATCCTGATCCTCCTGGTCCTCTTCTCGTTCCCGACCTCCGGCAACATCTCGTGGCCGTTCATGGTCGGCACCGTGGTGCTCCTGCTGATCTACTACTTCGGGTACGCGCGGTCGCATTTCATGGGCCCGCGGTCCATGGGCGACAGTGCGGAACTGACCGAGATCGAGCGCGAGTTCGAGCACGCGGCCGAGGAGGTGCGGCCGGCCTGACCACTTTCAGCACCGGGCTCGAGATCCACGGGGGTCGCGCCGGCACCGTCGGCCGGCCCCCGAAGCGTCGCTGCGCGCATGACCGACCAAGGAGCCACCAATGACCGACCACGACGGCGATCACGGCCAGTCGACCAAGCATCCGCGTCTCGCCGAGCTCGAGACGATGGTCCGCGACGGTCGGATCGACACGATCGTCGTCGCGTTCACCGATATGCAGGGCCGGCTCATGGGCAAGCGCGTCCACGGCCAGGCATTCCTCGACGGGGTGATCTCGCACGGCGCCCATTTCTGCACGTACCTGCTGGGTACGGACATGGAGATGAATACTCCCGAGGGCTTCCGGCTGATGAACTGGGAGACCGGCTACGGCGACTGGATCGCCGAACCGATCTGGGACCAGCTCCGGATCCTGCCGTGGCTGCCCGGGTCGGCGCTCGTCCTGAGCGACACGGTCGACGAGGAGACAGGGCGGGAGATCCCGGTCTCGCCACGGACGATCCTCAAGCGCCAGATCGCCCTCGCGAAGAAAGCCGGCTTCGCGATCAAGGCCGGCTCGGAGTTCGAGTTCTACGTCCTCAAGGATTCCTGGGAGTCGCTGGCCGAGCGCGGCTGGCCGGTGCCGAACCCGTTCGGCTACTACAACGAGGACTACCACCTCCTGCAAGCGACGAAGGCGGAACCGCTCCACCACCTGTTGCGCACACAGATGAGCGCCGCGAACGTGCCGATCGAGTTCAGCAAGGGCGAGGCGGCCAACGGCCAGCACGAAGTCAACATCCGGTACGACCACGTCCTCGAGTCCGCCGATCGCAGTGTCGTGTTCAAGCACGGCGCCAAGGAGATCGCCTATCTCAACGGCTGGGCGATCACGTTCATGGCCAAGCCCGACCATCGCTGGACGGGCTCGTCCGGACACCTGCACATGAGCGTCTGGGATGCGGTCAAGGACGTGCCGCTCATGCACGCCACGGGCCGCGAGCGGCCGGGCCCCTACGGGTTGTCGAAGGTCGGCCAGCAGTTCATGGCCGGGATGATGGCGCTGTCACGGGAGCTCGCAGTGTTCGTCGCGCCCTTCATCAATTCGTACAAGCGCTACGCGTCGCTCTCATGGGCGCCGGTCAATGTCGTCTGGGGCCGCGATAATCGGACCACCGGGTTCCGCCTCGTCGGCCGCGGCCCGTCGCTCCACGTCGAGAACCGGTTTCCGGGAGGCGATATGAACGCGTACCTGACATACGCCGCGATGGTCGGGGCCGGACTGTACGGCGTGCGCAAGGGCCTCAAGCTCGAGAACGAGTTCAAGGGCAACGGCTACCTCGCGAAAGGCCACCCGCGGATGCCCCGAGCGCTGTACGAGGCCATCGCCGAGCTGGAGCGGTCGGAGGCCGCGGTCGAGATCTTCGGCCAGGACGTGGTCGACCACTACCTGAATGCCGCGCGGGTCGAGCAGGAGACCTACGACGCGATGGTCCACCCGTGGGACCGCGAGCGCTATCTCGAGCGAGGCTGACGCCGATCCCTTGACTCGGGCCGACCCGTCCCTCGAGCCACCTGTCGACCGGGCGGAGCGCGTCCAGGACGCCCTCTACCGGATCGCGGAGGCCGCTAGCGCAGCCGAGGACCTGCACGCTTTCTACGCCACGATCCACGGGATCGTCGGCGAGCTCATGTTCGCCCGCAACTTCTACGTCGCGTTGTACGACGAGGATCGCCAGACGATCAATTTCCCGTACTACGTGGATGAGGTCGACCAGGATCTCCCGGACCCGAAGGCTTGGGAGCCGTTCGGCGTGGGCAATGCGAGGGGCCTCACGAGTTACGTCCTCCGGACCGGGCGCCCCGAGCTATTCACCCAACGGCGTTGGCGGGACCTCGTCGATCGTGGCGAGATCGATCCGATCGGCGAGGAAGGCGAGGACTGGCTGGGCGTCCCGCTCCGTGATCAGGGGCATGTCATCGGCATCGTCGTCGTGCAGACGTACGAGGGAGGCGAGAACTACAGCGGCGAGGACGTCGCGCTCCTGACGTTCGTCGGACAACACATCGGATCCGCTCTGGCTCGTGCCCGTGCGATCGAAGAGACGCGGGAGCGAAACGCGGAGCTCGCCCTGATCAACGAGATCGGCGAGGCGCTCGCGAAACAGCTCGAGTTCGACGCGATCATCGAGCTCGTCGGAGATCGGATCCGAGCGATCTTCGATTCGCGTTCGCTGTTCATCGCGCTATACGACGCCGACTCGAATCGGATGCGGTTCCCGTACGACATCGACGAGGGCGAGCGGTTCGACCGCGGGACGATGGAATTGGGGCCTGGCATCACGTCGACCGTCATCCGCACCGGCAGGCCGCTGCGCCTATCCACGATCGACGAACAGATGGCAGCCGGCGCCATCCAGATCGGCGGCAGCGACACGGAGTCGTGGCTCGGCGTGCCGATCCCGGCTGGCGATCGCGTCATCGGTGTCGTCGGACTCGAGAGCATCGAGCAATACGCGTTCAGCGAGTCCGACGAGCGCCTCCTCACGACCCTCGCGGCGAGCATGGGCGTGGCACTCGAGAACGCCCGGCTCTTCAGCGAGACCAAGCGCCTCCTCGCCGAAACCGATCAGCGCGCTGCGGAGCTGGCGGTCATCAACGAGATCGGCGCCGCCCTCGCCGAACAGCTCGACTTCAGCGCGATCATCGAGCTCGTCGGCGAACGGATCCGGACGCTGTTCGAGGCCCGCTCGTCGTACATCGCCCTGTATGACAGCACGACGACGATGGTCTCGTTCCCATGGGAGGTCGAGGAGGGCAAGCGAATCTCGACGGAGCCGTTCGCCCTCGGACCGGGCCTCACGTCGGAGGTCATCCGCACGCGGAAGCCACTCCTCCTCCGGACGGCAGTCGAGGGTGCGGCGTTCGGCGCCATCCAGTTCGGTGCGGTCAGTGAATCGTGGCTGGGCGTGCCGATCCTGGCCGGCGATCGGGTGCTCGGGGTCATCGCGCTCGAGGCAACCGCGCAGGCTGCATACGACGAAGCTGACGAGCGATTGCTCAGCACACTCGCGTCGAGCATGGGCGTGGCCCTCGAGAACGCCCGGTTGTTCGATGAGACGAAACGCCTGCTGGCCGAGACCGACGAGCGGGCCGCCGAGCTGGCGATCATCAACGGTGTCCAGCAGGGTCTTGCTTCCGAACTCGACATGCAGGCGATGTATGACCTCGTCGGCGACAAGATCCAGGAGATCTTCGACGCGCAGGTGGTGGACATCGCGATCTACGACTTCGACGCCCAAATCGTTCACTACCCGTACAGCATCGAGCGCGGCGTCCGCTTCCCCGACGAGCCGATCGACATGAACGAATTCACGCGCGAGTTCATCGAAGGTCGCGCCCCGCAGGTCATCAACGACATCGGGGCGTTCGAGAGGGACCGAGGCGTGACCATCCCCGTCGTCCAGGGCGAACCGGCGCTATCGCTCGTGCGGGTGCCGCTCATGGCGGGCGGAGACGTCCGCGGCAGCATCTCGCTGCAGAACCTCGACCGCACGAACGCGTTCTCGGATGACGACGTCCGCCTGCTCAGCACGCTTGCGGCCAGCCTCAGTGTCGCGCTCGAGAACGCCCGCCTGTTCGACGAGACCAAGCGGCTCCTGACCGAGACCGATGAGCGGGCCGCGGAGCTGGCCATCATCAACGAGGTCCAGCGCGGGCTCGCAGAACGGCTCGACATGCAGGCGATGTACGACGTCGTCGGCGACAAGATCCAGGAGATCTTCGACGCCCAGGTCGTGGATATCGGCATCGTGGACCGAGAAGCCGGCGAGATCCACTTCCCGTACACGATCGAGCGGGGCGTCCGCTTCCCGGACGAAGCACTTGCCATCCAGGGCCCACGGGCTCACGTCCTCGAGACCCGGCAGCCGCTGGTGTTCAACGATCGTGCGAACGAACGTGTGCTGGAGATGGGTCAGTCATCCGCGGTCCTGCAGGGCGAGCCCGCCAAGTCGGTGGTGTATGCGCCGCTCGTCGTGGGGAACGAGGCGCGGGGGGTGATCTCCCTCCAGAACCTGGACCGCGAGCACGCGTTCAGCGATGGGGACGTCCGGCTGCTCACCACGCTCGCGGCCAGCCTCAGCGTCGCGCTCGAAAATGCCCGACTCATCGCCGAGACGCGCCAGCGGGTCGCCGAGCTCGACATCGTCAACCGCGTGGGGCAGGCGATCTCCGCGCAGCTGGACCTGTCCGCCCTCCTCGAGCTCGTCGGCGAGCAGATGCGCGAGACGTTCGGAGCCGACATCGTCTACGTCGCCATCGTGGACGAGGCCTCCCGCCACATCACGTTTCCCTACTACTACGAGAGCGGGTCGTACGAGCCGCAGGAGCCGCTGCCGCTGGGCGCCGGTCTCACCTCGCGGATCCTCGCGTCCGGCGAGCCGCTGCTGCTCAACCGGGCTGCCCAATTCGACGAGATCGGGACGGTCGGGATCGGGACGAAGTCGCCGCTCGTGGCTCGGAGTCCCGATCCTCGCCGGCGACGTCGCGATCGGCGTGATCAGCGTCCAGAGCACCCAGCAGGAGGGTCGGTTCGGCCAGGACGACGTTCGGCTGCTGTCGACGATCGCCGCGAACGTCGGCGTCGCGATCCAGAACGCGCGGCTGTATCAGGGAGACGCATCAGCGTGCCGCCGAGATGGCCGCCCTCGCCGACGTCGGTCGCGAGATCTCCGCGACGCTCGATCCCGACCGTCGTCCTGGAGCAGATCGCCGAGCATGCCCTGACCCTGCTCTCCGGCGGCTCCAGTGCGGTGTACCTGCGGCAACCGGACGGCCGCACGTTCCGCCCGATCGTGGGCCGCGGCGAGATCGCCGAGCAGCTCCTCGCGGACACGATCACAGCTCGGCGAGGGGATCATCGGCAGCGTCCTCGAGGCGAGGCAGGCAGAGATGGTCAATGACGTACTGGCCGACCCGCGGACCACGATCATCCCGGGCACCGATCCCGACGAGAACGATCGGCTGATGGTGGCGCCGCTCATCGCCCATGACGCAGTCATCGGCGGCATGGCCGTCTGGCGCCCGCTCCCCAGTCGAGCCGTACACCCAGAGCGAGCTCGACCTGCTCGTCGGCCTCTCGCAGCATGCCGCGATCGCGATCGACAACGCCCGCCTCTTCCGCGAGGCACAGGAGGCCCGGGACGCGGCCGAGGATGCGGACCGCGCGAAGAGCACGTTCCTGGCCGCGATGAGCCACGAGATCCGGACGCCCATGAACGCGATCATCGGGATGAGCGGGCTCATGCTCGACACGCCGCTCGACGACGAGCAGCGCGACTACGCCGAGACGATCCGGACCTCCGGCGACGCCCTGCTGACGATCATCAACGACATCCTCGACTTCTCGAAGATCGAGGCCGGCCGGGTCGAGCTCGAGCACCAGCCGTTCGACCTTCGCGGCGTGCATCGAGGGCGCGCTCGACGTCCTCGCGCCGGCGGCGGCGGCCAAGCATCTCGAGCTGGTCTACGCCATCGACGAGGACCTGCCGCGGACGATCGTCGGCGACCAGGGTCGCCTGCGCCAGATCGTGCTCAACCTTCTGTCGAACGCGATCAAGTTCACCGAGCGCGGCGAGGTCGAGTTGACCGCGACGGGACGGCCGATCGCGGGTGGACACGGCGGGAGCGGCGGACGCTGGACGATCTCGATCGACGTCCGCGACACCGGCATCGGCATCCCCGCCGATCGGATGGACCGCCTGTTCCAGTCGTTCAGCCAGGCCGATGCCTCGATCTCGCGGCGATACGGTGGGACCGGGCTGGGCTCGCCATCAGCCGCCGGCTCGCAGAGCTGATGGACGGCTCGATCGTGGCGAGCAGCCCTGGCGTCGCCGGCCGCGGGCAGTATGTTCCGAGCTGACCTTCGAGGCCGAGGCAGCCGCCGACCGCATCGCCGCCGGCGACCCGTGCGCCTCGTGGACCTGGCCGGCCGCAACGTCCTCGTCGTCGACGACAACGCGACGAACCGGCGGATCGTTGCGACGCTGCTCGCGCGCTGGGGCATGACGTCGCGGCAGAGCGGCTCGCCCGCGCGAGGCACTCGGCTGGGTGGCGGCGGGTGAGCGCTTCGACCTGGCCATCGTCGACCTGCACATGCCCGAGCTCGACGGGATCGCCCTGGCGACCGCGCTGCGCGCGATCGGAGAGCGGGGCGGCGACAGCCGTGATCGTCCTGTCGTCGCTCGGCGTCCACGAGCGGCCGAGCGATGCGGTCGCCGCGTTCCTCGTCAAGCCGGTCAAGCCGTCCGCGCTGTACGACACGCTCGCCACCGTCCTCGCCGGGCGATGCCGCGACCGTGTCCGGTTCGGCCGGCCGGCGCGGGGATCGACCATGGTCTCGGCGCCACGCACCCGCTGCGGATCCTCCTCGCAGAGGACAACCCGGTGAACCAGAAGCTGGCGCTGCGCCTTCTGGACCGGATGGGCTATCGCGCCGACGTGGCCGGCAACGGCCTCGAGGCGATCGCCGCGATCGAGGGATCGAACTACGACGTGGTCCTGATGGACATCCAGATGCCGGAGCTCGACGGCCTCGAGGCGACCCGCCGGATCCGGCGCCGGTGGCCGGCGACGACGGGCCGCGGATCGTGGCGATGACCGCGAACGCGATGGACGGTGATCGCGAGGCGTGCCTGGAGGCCGGGCATGGACGACTACATCGCCAAGCCGATCGCGCCGGAGGCCCTGCAGGCGCGCTGGTGGCGGCCGACGCGTCGTCCGCCTCCGATGGCCGAGCGGTCGATGATCGGGGGCCGCGTCCTCGTCGTCGACGACACGCCGTTCAACCGGCGGCTGCTCGTCCGCCTGCTGGAGACCATCGGCCACGAGGCCGTCGAAGCGGCAGACGGGCGCGAGGCCCTGGCGCGGCTCAACGACGCTGCCGCCCCGCCCATCGACGTGGTCCTCCTGGACATCGTCATGCCCGGCATGGACGGCTACCAGACGCTCGAGGCCCTCAAGGTCGACGAGCGGCTGCGCGACACGCCGGTCATCGTCATCACCGGCGTGGACGAGCTCGATAGCGTCGTCCGCTGCATCCGGATGGGTGCCGCCGACTACATGCCCAAGACCGTCGACCCGGAGATCCTGCGGGCCAGGATCGAGGCCTCGCTCGCCCAGAAGCGGCTGCGCGACAACGAGCGCGAGCTGTTGGCGACGATCGATCGCCAGCGATCCCAGCTGTCCCGCTTCCTGTCCCCGCAGGTCGCGGAGCTCGTGTCCAGCGCCGACGGCGAGGCGATGCTGGCAGGTCACCGGCGCGAGATCACCGCGATGTTCTGCGACCTGCGCAACTTCACGTCGTTCTCCGAGTCCGCCGAGCCCGAGGAGGTCATCGGGTTCCTGCGCGCCTACCACGCCGCGATGGGTGAGCTGATCGTCCAGCACGAGGGGACGCTCGAGCATTTCGCGGGCGACGGGTTCATGACGTTCTTCAACGATCCCGTCGAGCAGCCCGACCATGCCGCACGGGCGATCGGGATGGCCGTGGCGATGCGCGATCGGTTCGCCGTGCTGTCGTCCGATTGGCGGCGACGCGGCCACGTCCTCGAGATCGGCATCGGGATCGCCACCGGGTATGCGACGCTCGGCCGGATCGGCTTCGAGGGCCGCTACGACTATGGGGCGATCGGCAGCGCGATCATCCTGGCCTCGCGCCTGAGCGGCGAAGCGGCACCCGGCGAGATCCTCGTCACCCAGCGCACGTACGGTCAGGCCGAGGCGTCGGTGCGCGGCGAGTCGGTCGGCGATCGCTCCCTCAAGGGGTTCAGCAGGCCGGTCCCGACCTACGCGATCAGCGGGCTGGCAGGCGTGGAGGCATCGACATGACCCTCGATCCGTCGGCCATGGCGCGGCTGCTCGAGATCACGGGCGACGACGTCGCGTTCGTCGACGAGCTGGTCGACACGTTCATCGAGGATGCGACGACCCAGCTCGATGCGCTGCGCGCGGCGGCCGGGACAGGTGATGAAGCGGCCGCGGTGCGGCCCGCGCACTCGTTGAAATCGAACAGCGTGAATGTCGGGGCGACCGTCCTCGCGGACCTGACGCGGACGATCGAGATGGATGGCCGAGCGGGGGCGATCCCGGACCTGGCGGCACGCGTGGAGGCCGTCGAGACGGAGTTCGCGGGCGTCCGCGAGGCGCTGCTCGCCGAACGCGCCGCGCGCTGACTCGCCCTTCCCCTGGCCCGTCCATCTTGACGGTCGGTCGCGCCGGAAGGGCCTGGTACGAAAGTCCTATGCGCCTCCGCCAGGGGTCCTGGTCGCGACCTCCCGGAGGCGGTGTGCGACATCGGCGTGGCCGGCCGCCTCGGCCAGGTCCGCCGGTGTCCCGCCGTCCTCGACGGAGATGGTCGGGTCGGCACCCGCGGACAGGAAGAGCTCGACCATCTCGTCATCGCCGTGCTGGGCGGCTTCGTGGAGCGGGGTATAGCCACCGTGCTGGGTCGCGTTCACGTCGGCCCCGGCGGCGACCAGCAGCCGGCAGACGTCGATGTGACGGCCCGCGGCGGCGGCGTGGAGCGGTTGGTTGGCGAACGCATTGGTCGTGTAGGTGTCGATCCGCGCCCCCGCGTCGAGGAGGATGCGGGTGACCTCGGCCTTCCCGAAGAAAGCCGCCAGATGCAGGGCCGTGAAACCATCCGATGAGATCGCTGTGACGCTCGTCGGGTCGTCCATCAGGCGCTCCCGCAGCCGGTCGATGCGTCCGAGGGCAGCCGCCTCGAACACGTCGAGGTCGGGATCGGCCGCGAGGAGGGCGTCCATCGTCGGACGGTCGAACCGGTAGCGGGCGAGCAACAGGGCCGACACGCCATCGTCGCCGCGCGCCATGGCAAGCGACGGATCCTCGGTCACCAACGCGGCGACGCGTTCCGCGTCTCCGGCAGCGACGGCTTCCATCACGTCGGACGGCGTGCCCATTGCGCGGAGCGTACCTCGGCGGCCACCGGGCGCGGGTACGATGTCGGCCGACGCAGTGAGGGTTGAGCGACCGATGCGACTCGCCGACAAGGTCACGATCATCACCGGCGCGGGCGGCGGGATGGGACGTGTCGCGGCCCGGATCTTCGCCGGCCACGGGGCGAAGGTCGTGGTGGCCGAGTACGGCGAGGCGGCCGGACTGGAGACCGTCGACCTGGTCAGGGCCGATGGTGGCGAGGCCACCTTCGTCCGTGCCGACGTCTCGAACGAGGCCGACGCCAAGGCGATGGTCAACCATGCCGTCGCGACGTACGGGCGGCTGGATTGCCTCTACAACAACGCCGGTGTCATGCCCGAGGCCGACCACTCCGTGACGGACACCTCGGTCGAGGTGTGGGACCAGGTGATGGCCGTCAACGTCCGCGGCGTCTTCCTTGGCTGCAAGCACGCGATCCCGGCCATGGAGGCCGCCGGAGGCGGGTCGATCATCAACATCTCAAGCTTCGTCGCGCTCCTCGGCTGCTCTGTGCCGCAGGACGCCTATACCGCCTCGAAGGGGGCGGTGCTCAGCCTCACCCGGAGTCTCGCGGTCCAGTTCGGCCCGAAGGGCATCCGCACGAACGCCATCTGCCCGGGGCCGGTGGAGACGCCGTTGCTGATGGACTGGCTCGTGAAGGACGAGGAGGCGAAGCGCCTCCGGCTCGCGCGCAATCCGACCGGCCGGTTCGGGAAGCCCGAGGAGATCGTGCAGATGGCCGTCTATCTCGCTTCCGACGAGTCACGCTGGACCAACGGCGCATCGCTCGTCGTGGACGGCGGGATCACCGTCAACTACTTCTGAGAGGCAGGCCATGACGGAGACGACGGCATCGAGCGGCGGCGGCCGGCTCGCGTTCGGCGTCGACGTGGGTGGCAGCGGCATCAAGGCCGCGATCGTCGATGTGGACTCGGGCGAGATGCGCTCGGAGCGCCTGCGCGTCCCCACGCCCACACCGTCGACACCCGACAGGGTCAGCGCGTCGATCGCCCGGCTGGTGCGGCGTCTCGCCAAGGCGACGGCGGTCCCGAGCGACGCGCCGGTCGGCGTCGGGCTGCCCGGAGTCGCCATCGACGGGCGGCTGAGGACGGCGGCGAACATCGACCCGGCGTGGGTCGACTATCCGATCGCCGAGAAGCTGTCGAAGTCACTCAAGCGCCGGGTCGAGATCGTCAACGACGCCGACGCCGCGGGCATCGCCGAGATGCGCTTCGGCGGCGGCGCCGGCAAGCGCGGGACTGTGATCTTCCTGACTCTCGGCACGGGCGTCGGGTCGGGCGTGTTCGTCGATGGCACGCTCGTGCCGAATACCGAGTTCGGGCAGATGGAGATCCGCGGCCGGCCGGCGGAGCGGCGGTCCGCGTCCGCGGCCCGAACCCGGCGCGGCCTCTCGTGGAAGGCCTGGGCCCAGGATCTCGACGAGCACCTCCAGCGGATCGAGGACCTCATGTGGCCGTCGCTGTTCATCCTCGGCGGGGGCGTGAGCAAGAACGCCGACAAGTTCGTGCCGAGGCTGACGGCGCGCACCCCGGTCGTCCCCGCCCAACTGCGGAACGATGCCGGGATCGTCGGCGCCGCCATCGTGGCGGTCGAGGGCCTCGCCGATGCCAAGTCCACGTGGGACGACCTGCCGGAGGGCAAGCGCCCGACCGCGGGCTGAGCCGTTGCCGGGCGTATCATCGACGCCCATCCCCTGCCCCTCCGGCACGCATCCTGAGGCAACGACGATGACCACCGAATTGCACGCGCCTGCCGGCGCTGACACCCCCAGTACGACCCGCATGGTGATCGGCGGCGAGCCCGTTGACGCGGCGGACGGCCAGACCTTCGAGATCGTCAACCCGGCCACGGGCAAGATCGTCGCCACGGCGCCGCTCGGCGGGCGGGCCGATGTCGACCGGGCCGTGGAGGCGGCACAGAAAGCGTTCGACGAGCGCAAGGGCTGGGCGAACTGGGCGGCCGGCAAGCGCGGCCGCACGCTGTCCAAGCTGGCCGACCTGATCAAGAAGAACAGCGAGGAGCTGGCCTGGCTGGAGAGCCGGAACGGCGGCAAGCCCATCACCTCGGCCCGCGGCGAGATCATCGGCGCGAGTCTCGTCTTCGACTACTACGCCGGCGCCGCGAACAAGATCTATGGCAACACGATCCCCGTGTCGAAGCCCGGCATCGACCTGACGCTGCGCGAGCCGATCGGCGTCGTCGGGCTGATCGTCCCGTGGAACTTCCCGCTGCTGATGGCCGCCTGGAAGGTCGCGCCTGCCCTCGCCGCGGGCAACACCGCGATCCTCAAGCCCGCGTCCTACACGCCCCTGACCGCGCTCCGTCTTGGCGAGCTGGCGCTGGAAGCCGGCGTGCCCGCCGGGGTGCTCAACGTCGTGACCGGGCCCGGCGGCACGGTCGGCGCGTCGATCGCCGCACACCCAGGGATCGGCAAGGTCGCGTTCACCGGAGAGACGACGACCGGCCAGGAGATCATGCGGCTGGCCTCGGCGAACGTGAAGAAGATCTCGCTCGAGCTCGGCGGCAAGAGCCCGAACATCGTGTTCGCCGACGCCGACCTGGAAAAGTTCGCGAAGGAGTCGCCCTACAGCGTCTTCGACAACGCGGGGCAGGACTGCTGCGCGCGGAGCCGGATCCTCGTCGAGCGGTCGGCCCACGAGCGGGTCGTCGAGCTATTCGCCCAGGCGACCCGCAACGTCAAGGTCGGCGATCCGGCCGACGATGCGACCGAGGTCGGGCCGCTCGTCAGCGCCAAGCAGCGGGACAAGGTCAAGGACTACATCGAGATCGGTCTGGGCGAGGGCGCCTCGATCGTGGTGGGCGGCACGCCACCGGAGGATCCGGAACTGGCCGAGGGCGCGTATCTCCTTCCGACCGTGTTCGACGGCGTGAACAACGACATGCGCATCGCGCGCGAGGAGATCTTCGGCCCGGTGGTGTCGGTCATCCCGTTCGATACGGAGGAGGAGGCGCTGACGCTTGCCAACGCCACGCCGTACGGCCTGTCGGGCTCCATCTGGAGCCGGGACATCGGCAAGGCCATGCGCGCGGCGAAGGCTCTCCAGGCCGGGGTGATCAGCATCAACTCGAACAGCTCGGTCCACACCGAGGCGCCGTTCGGTGGCTACAAGATGTCGGGCATCGGCCGCGAGCTCGGGATGGCTGCCCTGGACCTGTACACAGAGACGAAGAACGTCTTCATCGACATCAGCTGAGCCCGGGCCTCCCGATCGAGCGCAGCAGATCGCCGCTCAGGCGAGTTCAGCGCAAGGCGGCGACGAGGACGCGACCGAGCGCACCCGCTGGGTGCGTGAGCGAGCGCCCGCAGGAGGCAACGCGGCGCTGAGCCGCATCAGCGAGCGAGATGCAAGCGAGCATCGGGAGGACCGGGCTGATCAAAACGAAGCGACGAGCTTCCACGCCAGGGTTGATCCGCTCGGGCGCGGTCGCCGCGGTCGCGGCGCCTTGGCGCTCGCCGGCTGGGTCGTCGGGCTCGGCGCGGTGGTCGGGCTGGCCACCCAAGGCGGTGCCGCTCCATCGCCATCCGGTGTGCCTCATGCCGCGGTCGAGAGCTCGCCGGCTGCGTCGGACCCGCCTGCCGGTCCGCGCCACCTGGCGCTCGATCAGCCGGCGCGACGCGGCGATGTCGTGACGACCCGGGAGCTGATCGTGCGCGGTCGAGTCGCCAGGTCGATCGCTGAAGTCCGGATCATCCTGGAGTCCCGTGGCGGAAAGCCGATCGCGGCAGCCACCATCGACCCGACGGATCCTGGGCGGGGCGACTGGATCCCGTTCGAAAGCCGCTTCCGGCTCGCCTTCCCGCGACCCGGTGGCGACTTGACGCTGTTCCTGATCGCCGTCGATGAGAACGGCATCCCGATCGACGCCCTCCGCCGGCGATTCACGATCGGCGCGATCGTCGAGATCCCGTGAGCCTCAGAAGCCACGATCGATCGGCGGCCACGCGACGTCGGGCCGGCGGCGGTCGAGCCAGTCGCGCAGCATCCACATCGTGGTCCGGAAGGCCAGTTCCGGCCACGGGATCTCGGTCGGGTCGAAGGTCGCGATCTCGAGCGCCTCGCGCGTCGGCGCTGGGCTGCCGCCCACGACCCGGGCCTCGAACGCGACCGTGACGACGGCCGCCTCGAGCCGGGTGTACAGGCCGATGATCTCGCCCGGCTCGACGACCAGCCCTGTCTCCTCGCGTGTCTCGCGGATCGCCGCCTCGTGGACCGTCTCATCGACCTCCAGGAAGCCGCCCGGCTGGGCCCAAGCTCCGCGCCCCGGCTCGATGCCGCGCCGCAGCAGCACCAGCTGGCCGCCGTCGGTGACCGGCAACGTCGTGACCACGAGGCGTGGGTTGACGTAGGCGATGTGGCCGCACACGGCGCACGACAGGCGGTCGCGGTCCTCGCCGTCGATCGCGCCGAGGCGTAGCGCGCTGCCGCAGTTCGAGCAGAAGTTCAGGGACTGGGCCATCCATCGCGGGACGCCGCCGCCCGAGGCGAGATCCGTCGAGCGACCGTCCGGCCCTCGGTCGAAGCCGTCCACCGCCTAGGCGAGCAGGACGACGACGCCCGCGCCGACCAGCGCGAGCAGCCCGACGATGCTGACCGCCACCCAGGCCAGCCGGAAGAGGCCCTTGCCGCGGTCGACCGGCATCCACGCCCATGCGGAGCGCCAGACCCGCACGATCGCGTCCGACGTCGTGAGAACGAGGAGTGGCGCCGCGATGACCACGCACAGCTTGATCAGGGGATCGCCCAGTCGCGCCCCGAGGTTGAGTGCCGTGATCGCGATGAAGCCCGCGATCAGGACCGGCACCGACAGGTTGATGTAGTGCTTCTGGAGCGGCGTCGGGGCGACCTCGGGGACCGACCGCGGCGGGAGTCCGCGCAGACTCGGCGGCAGTGTCGTCGACGGGTGCGCGGCCTGGCGGTCGAGCACCGGCATCCCGGGCTCCCAGCGGTCGTCGTCCATCACGCCCGGCAGTGTAGTCGGGCTCGCGCCCGGGCCTCGCGAGCACCCGGGCCCTGCCCGGGACCCGCTAGCATCAAGGCGTGGAGCGGATCCTCGCCTGGTATCGCGTCGGCTCGTCGTACGGGGCCGTGATCGCGCTGATCGTCGCGAATGTCATCCCGCTCGTCGGCGTGCTGCTCCTCGGCTGGAGCGTCTGGAACATCCTCGTCATCTACTGGCTCGAGAACGGGATCGTCGGGGTCATCAACGTCCTGAAGATGGCGCGAGCCGACGGCTCGCTCGCACTGCCCGGCCCGTCATTGATGGTGAACGGCCAGCCGGCGACATCGATGTCGAAGCTCGGGCTGATCCCGTTCTTCGTGGTCCATTACGGGATCTTCTGGGTGGTCCACGGGATCTTCGTGCTCACGTTACCGCTCTTCACGAGCGTCTCGCCGGGCGCCGGCGGCGAGGACATGTCCCTGGAAGCCGGCCCGGTGATCCTGGCCGCCGTGGGCCTTGCGATCAGCCACGGGCTGTCGTACTGGTGGAACTTCCTGCGCGGAGGCGAGTACAAGCGGGTCACACCGGCCACCTTGATGTTCGCCCCGTATCGCCGCCTGGTCGCACTCCACCTGACGATCATCTTCGGGGCGATGGCAGTGTTGTTCACCGGCGCGCCGGTCGCGGCCGTGGCCATCCTCGTCGGTGTCAAGACGCTGCTCGACCTCGGCCTGCACCTCGCGGAGCACCGCACGGCGGCCCCGGCAGGCGTCGTCCTCACGAGCTAGGGCGGCGACCGGATCGGCCGGAGGGTCAGCCCTCGGCGTTCGAGGGGTCGTCCATGACCGCCGCGGTCTGGCGCGTTCGCCAGTCGGCCAGCCGCGTCGCCAGCGCCTCGTCGCCGAGCGCGAGGATCGATGCCGCGAGCAGCCCCGCGTTCACGGCATTGCCGATGGCGACCGTCGCGACCGGGATGCCGCGCGGCATCTGGACGATCGACAGCAGCGAATCGAGCCCGCCGAGGTGCTTGGTGGGAATCGGCACGCCGATGACCGGCAAGGTGGTTTTCGCCGCGAGCATCCCGGGCAGGTGCGCCGCTCCGCCGGCACCGGCCACGATCACCCGGATCCCGCGCCCTACAGCGTCCTCCGCGTAGCGGAAGAGGTGGTCGGGCGTGCGGTGCGCGGAGACGACCCGCAATTCCGCCGGCACGCCGAGCTCCATCAGGATCGCGACGGCCTCCTCCAGCACCGGGAAGTCCGACCGGCTCCCGCCGACCACGCCGACGAGCGGGGTCTCGCCCTCCATGCTCATGGCAGCGGGTCCGGTGGATCGGGCGCTTGACCGGCGTCATCGAAGTCGCGCCAGGTGAGAAGCTCCACCGCGGCGCGAGCCCGCGACAGGGCGTCCTCGGTGGTGGCACCCATGGCCGTCACGTGGCCCATCTTGCGACGTTCGAAGACCTGCTGCTTGTCGTACACGTGGAGGTGGACATTCGGGTCGGCCATCGCCCGCGCGAGGCCGAGGCCGTCCAGCAGGGCGGGCCGCGGGCGGCCCGTGCCGAGCAGGTTGACCATGGCCGTGCTGCCGAGCGGCTCGGTCGAGCCGAGGTCCAGGCCGCACACGGCGCGGACGTGCTGTTCGAACTGCGAGGTCGCCGCCCCCTCGATCGTCCAATGGCCGCTGTTATGGACCCGCGGCGCCAGCTCGTTGACCACGAGCCGGGCGTCGGGCATGAGGAACATCTCCACGGTCAGCGTGCCGGTCACGCCGAGCGTCACCGCGAGGCGCTCGCCGAGCGAGGCCGCGTGCGCGGCCACGTCGCGGTCGACCGAGGCCGGCGCCAGACTCTCGGCGAGGATGCCCGCGTCGTGGCGATTGCAGGCGAGGGGATACGTGGCGATCCCCCCGAACATGCTGCGCGCCACCACGATCGATAGCTCAGCCCCGAAGTCCAGTTCGCTCTCGGCGAGGAGCAACTCGCCCGGCGGCCGCCCGAGCCGTTCCAGGGCGCCGTCGAGCTCGGAGCGATGCGTCAAGCGCAGCTGGCCGCGGCCGTCGTAGCCGCCGGTCGCGACCTTGAGGCGGATCGGCAGGCCGAGCTCCTCCGCCGCGTCCCGGAGGTCGCTGGTCTCACGGACCTCGCGCCACGGGGCGACGGTGGCCCCGGCAGTCTCGAGGAACCGCCGCTCGGCGATCCGGTCCTGCGTGACGTGAAGCGGCAGGCGCCCGGGCCGGACGGGCCGGAGCGCGTCGATCGCGTCGACGACCTCGACCGCGACGTGCTCCAGCTCGTAGGTGACGACGTCGCTGAGCTCCGCCAGCCGCAGCGCACCGCCGACGTCGTCGTAGCCGGCGACCACCAGGCGATCGGCCAGCGCCGCCGCTGGACAGGCCGGGTCCGGGTCGAGCACGGCGATCCGGTAGCCCATCGCCCGCGCGGCGAGCGCGAGCATCCGCCCGAGCTGACCCCCGCCGAGGATCCCGATCGTGGCCGGCGGCACGATCGGTTTGCGCTCGACACCGAGCGCCCGGTGGACGTCGGCGATCCAGGCCTGCTTGCGGTAGGTGTACTCGGGCGTGGTGTCGAGCGGGCCGCCCGCGACGATCCCGCTCTTCAGCGTCGCGTAGCCCTCGACGAGGGCGGGGTCCGAGAGCAGCGCGTCGCGGAAGGCAAGGTCCCGACTGAGCTCCTCGCGGTCCGGCAGGACGTGGCAGTGGATGCGGAACGTGGTGCCGGCACGAACCATCGAGCCGACAAGCATCGGCCGGCTGGGTGGCCACGGGTCCGGTCCCGGCTGCGGCCCGAAGCCGAGCTCGCGGAGCAGGGCCGCCACGACCGGCACGTCATCGGGTGTCGTGGCGACCGCCAGGTCGACGATGCCCTTGCCGGGCAACCCGGGCACGGCCGTACTGCCGATATGCTCGACGACGAGGTCCGGCCGGCGCTCGTGGATGAGCTCGGTGACCGCCGCCGCCACCTCGACCGTCCTCGGGTCCCACGGCTCGACCGTGGCAGGCTGTCGGACGTAGGGCCCGATCGGCGGGTTCACGGGGCGAGTGTAGACTGCGGTCCCATGAGACAGGTCATCGGCCGGCACACCCTCGAGGTGGACGTCGGCTAAGTCACCAACCTGATCGCCCGCGCCGACCGGGTGATCGTGGATGTCGGCACGGGTGACGGCCGTGCCGTGCTCGCCCGTGCCGCGGCAGAACCGGCGGCGCTGGTCGTCGGCATCGATGCGTCTGCGCCCGCGATGGCCGATGCGTCCCGGCGCGCCGATCGGCGCGGACCCCCCAACGCCCTGTTCCTTGCTGCGGGCGTCGAGGCGCTGGCCGCGTCGCCGCTGGCCGCCTGTGCCGACCTCGTGACGGTGCTGTTTCCGTGGGGCTCGCTCCTGCGCGGCATCGTCGGTCTCGACGACGCAGCGTTGTGCGGCGTCGCCTCACTTGTCACATCGGGAGCTCGGCTCGAGGTCCTTGCGTCGGTGGTGCCAGCGGACGCCGTCCCGGGCATGCCGTGCCTGGACGCCGCCGGGGCGCCGGCGATCGGTGCAGCCTGGGCCGTCGCCGGACTCGACCTCACCGCGATGTGCCGGGCCACCCCGGACGACATCGCTGCGTCAGGCTCGTCATGGGCTCGTCGCCTGCGGGCCGACCGTGACGAGCGGCCGGTATGGCGGCTGGAGGGTGTCCGCTCGGCTAGCATCGAAGTGTGACCGCTCCCGCCCCGGTTCCCGTGATCCTCGACGTCGACACCGGCATCGACGACAGCCTCGCCCTGCTCTACGCCGTCGCCTCGCCCGAGGCCGAGCTCGTCGCGGTGACCTGCGTGTCCGGCAACGTCGAGGCACGCCAGGTCGCGACCAACACACTGGCCGTCCTGGAGCTGGCCGGCCGAACGGACGTCGAGGTCGCCATCGGGCGCGAGGTGCCGCTCGTGCGGCCGCTCGAGACGACGCCCGAGACGCACGGGCCGCACGGGCTCGGGCATGCGGAGCTGCCCGCGCCTGCCCGAGCGGTGAGCGATCGGCATGGCGTCGACGTGATCGTCGATGACGCCCGCCGCCGCCCGGGCGAGATCACGCTGGTGACGCTCGGGCCGCTGACCAACCTGGCGATCGCCCTGGAGCGCGAGCCGGCACTCCCGCGGCTCCTGCGCGGGTACGTCTTCATGGGCGGGGCGTTCGGCGTGCCCGGCAACACGACCCCGACGACCGAGTGGAACCTCCATTGCGACCCGGAGGCGGCGCGCATCGTGTTCGGCGCCTGGGGCGATGCCGTCGCCGCGGATCCGTCCCTGAGCCGGCCGCTCGCCCTCGGCCTCGACGTGACCGAGGGAGCCCGAATCCTGCCGGACCACGTCGTGCGCCTCGCACGGCGCGCGGGCAGCTCGCCGGATGACGCGACGACACTCGCGCCTGCAGGTGACCCGCTCGCTCCGACGCGCTCGGTCGCGTCCGATCCTGTCATCCGCTTCGTCGCCGACGCGCTGCGCTTCTACTTCGAGTTCCACCGCGCGTACGACGGCTTCTACGGGGCGTTCATCCACGACCCACTCGTCGTGGCGGCCGCCCTGGATCGCGGGCTGATCACGAGCGAGCCGCTCTACGTTGACGTCGAGACCCGCGGCGAGCTGACGACCGGGATGACCGTCGCCGACCGGCGGCACCTCACGGGCCGCGATCCGAACCTCGACGTGGCCACGACCGCGGACGTCGAGACATTCCTCGAGAGGCTGATCGACCGCGTCGGCGGCCTCGCCGCGCGGCGAGCGGGCGTAGCGACCTAGCCCGCGCGGAGCGGCCCGGGACTCTAGCGCCCGCGACCGACGACGAGCAGCAGGAACGACGTCTCGATGACGTCGATCCCCGCGATCACCGCGGCGACGATCAGTGGCAACGGGTGAGCGAGCGCCCAGCCCGCTGCGGCCGCGAATGCCGCGACGGCGAGGAAAGCCAGCCGGACGCCACGGATCAAGCCCGGCACATCGTCGGCCCCGGAGGCCGACATGCGTGTCACCGACCCGGCGAGCAGCAGAACCCCGAGCGCGACGGCGAGGCCGACGAGTGCGGCGCGGACCAGCGCGGGCGGCGCCACGACCGCATCGAGCCAGCCGCCATTCGAGCCGACGACCGTCGCGGCGATGACGGCCAAGATGCCGAGCCCGATCGCGACCGCGGCGCCGACGCGCGGGCGGTCAGCGGGCGTCATCCCCCGACGACGTCGATCGCGACCTCGTGGACGGCCCCTTCGACGATCCGCCACGCCCGGACGCTGGGAGTGCCGGTCGAGCGATCCGCCTCGTCGTCGTTGAGCGACACGAGCACGTACAGGGCATCCGGGTAGAACGCGAGCCCGATGTCGGTCGGCGACGGGGCGGCGGGCGTATGGGTATGCGAGTGCACGATGCCCCAGAACACCTCGTCCGCGTCGTCCGTGGCGATGGTCAGCCGGTACAGGTCGTCGGGATGGATCTCGTAGCGGTACGGCGAGGCGGCCGCGTTGCGGGTCGGCTCGAAGCGCAGGGCCTGCCCGCCATCGGCCGCCGCTCGATCCCCGACGATCAGCCCGCACGCCTCGTTCGGGGCGCCGGCACGCGCGTGGTCGATCAGGGCCTGGACCATCGTCGCAGGGAGGGCGGCGGTCGCCGGTCCAGGATGGACGGGCATCACCACCAGTTGACGCCGCCCTCGAGCGCGTCCTGCATCTCGTCGAAATCGGTCGTGAACGTGCCGGCCGAGAGGTATTTCCAGCCGCCGTCGGGCAGGAGCGCGACGATCGTGCCCTCGGACATCTTCGATGCCTCGCGGGCGGCCGCGACGAGCACGGCCCCGCACGACGGGCCGGCGAAGATGCCTTCGCGGAAGACCAGCTCGCGCAGGGCGGTCAGCGCATCGAGGTTCGAGACGAGGTACTTCGCGTCGATCGCGGTCGGGTCGAGGATCTCGGGGATGAAACCGTCATCGAGCGAGCGCAGGCCCTGGACCTTCTCACCGGGCAGCGGCTCGGCGGCGACGATGCGGACGCCCGGCTTGTTCTCGGCCAAGTAGCGAGACACGCCCATGAGCGTGCCGCCGGTGCCGAGACCCGCGACGAACACGTCGATCTCCGGGCAATCGGACAGGATCTCCGGGCCGGTCGTCTCGTAATGGGCCTGCGGGTTCGCCGGGTTGCCGTACTGGTACGGCATGACGAACCGCGCGTCCTTCGCGACGAGGTGCTTGGCCAGGGCGATCGCGCCGTTCGATCCGAGCGCGCCGGGCGAGTCGATGACCTCGGCGCCGAACAGCGCGGCCATCTGGCGTCGCTCGTTGGTGACGTTGTCGGGCATGACGAGCGCGACCCGGTAGCCCTTGCGCCGGCCGATCATCGCCAGCGCGATGCCCGTGTTCCCGGACGTCGGCTCGAGGATGATCGAATCCTCGTGGAGCAGGCCGCGCTCCTCGAGGTCCTCGACGAGGTACTTCGCGGCGCGGTCCTTGACCGAGCCCGTCGGGTTGTACATCTCGAGCTTGGCGAAGATGCGGACCGCCGGGTTCGGGCTCATGCGCGGGATCTCGACGAGCGGCGTGTGGCCGATCGCGTCGAGGATGTCGGCGTACCGACCGCCGTGCGGCGCGAGGTCCTCGTGAGCGTGGGTGTGGTCGTGATCGGCGTCGGCGATCCGCCACGGGACGGCCATGCTCAGCCGCCGGCCATCGCCGGGAGCAGGCGGACCTCGTCGGTCTCCGCGACCGGCGTGTCGAGACCCGCCAGGTAGCGCACGTCCTGACCGTTCACGTACACGTTGACGAACCGGTTCAGGTCGCCATCCGTGGTCAGCAGCTGGCCGCCGAGCGACGGATGGCGCTCGACCAGGCCGTCGACGACGGACCGGATCGAGTCGCCCTCGACCTCCAACGACTTCACGCCACCGACGTTCGGACGGAGCACGGCCGGGATGAAGACCGTGCTCACGCGCGCGCCTCCGGCGAGACAGAGCCGGCCAGACCGGTCGTGGTCAGCAGGAACGGCGCGTCCTCGCCGACGTTGACCGTGCTCAGCGGGCGGCCGGCCTTGCGCGCCTCGACCGCGGCGTCCGAGCAGACGGGGCACTGCGGATCGCGCCGCAGCTGGAGCTCGGTGAACTCCGTCTCGAGCGCGTCGAACAGCACCAGCCGGCCCGCCAGCGTGGTCCCGATGCCCAGGAGGATCTTGAGGGCCTCGTTGGTCTGGAGCAGGCCGAGGATGCCCGGCACGACGCCGAGCACGCCCGCGACCGAGCAGCCCGGGGCGAGCTCGGGCGGCGGCGGAGTCGGGTAGAGGCAGCGATAGCACGGCCCCTCGTACGGCACGAAGGTCGTGAGCTGGCCCTCGAATCGGAACACGCTCGCGTGGACGACCGGGATGCCGGCAGCGACCGCCGCGTCGTTGAGGACGTAGCGGGTCTCGAAGGTGTCGGTGCCGTCCAGGATGACGTCGTATCCGTCGATCAGACGCTCGACGTTGGCCGCGGTGAGCATCTCCTCGTGCTGGACGACGTTGACGTCCGGGTTGAGGGCGTTGATGGAGATCCGCGCCGACTCGACCTTGCGCTCGCCGATCCGATCGGTCGTGTGGACGATCTGACGCTGCAGGTTGCTGAGGTCGACGACGTCGAAGTCGACGAGACCGATCGTTCCGACACCGGCCGCGGCCAGGTACAGCGCGGCGGGGCTGCCGAGACCTCCCGCGCCGATGAGCAGGGCCTTCGACTCGAGAAGCCGCTGCTGACCGGCCGAGCCCACTTCCGGGATCAGCAGGTGCCGGCTGTAGCGCTGCTTCTGCTCGGCGTTGAGCACGACCGGGGTCTCGAACTCGAAGCCCGCGCCCTTCCAGCCCTGGAATCCGCCGGACATGCTCGCGACATCGGTATAGCCCATGCTGGCGAGGGTCTGCGCAGCGAACAGGGAGCGGATCCCACCGGCGCAGTACAGGATCACGGGGGCATCGCGGTCGGGCGCGGCTGCCTCGATCTGCTGCTCGATGTAGCTCTTCGAGACGTGCTGGGCGCCGGGCAGATGGCCCTGCTCCCACTCGGACGCTTCACGGACGTCGACGACCGTGGCGGCTCCGCTCGGGAGGGCTTCGACCTCCTGCGGGGTCACCTCGCGGATCTGGGCGCGAGCCTCACGAAGGAGGTCCGCGTAGGACTTCGGCATGGGTTGGTTGGCTCCGATTCTTCGACGGGCTGACTCGCTCAGGGCGGTCAGGGCGGTGTGGATGCGGGAAGGGTCGCGGCGCGTGCCGGCTCAGGCCGGCGGGCGACACCTGCAGCGGCGCTCGTTCCGGGTCACGCCGAGGCTCCCTCGGGGGCCGCGACGCCGAGGTCTCCGAGAACGTGCTGGAGGCTCTCGTGGCTGAGCATCGCGCACTTCAGGCGCGCCGGGCCGATCTCGATGCCGAGGAGATCGAGCAGGTCGTCGGCGCGGAAGGCCGCCACGTCCGCGAGCGGCTTGCCCTTGATCTCGTCGGTCAGGAGGCTCGCGCTTGCCTGACTGATGGCGCAGCCGCGGCCGGTGAAGCCGACCCGCTCCACCACGCCATCCTCGACGCCGATCATCAGCGTGATCCGGTCGCCGCACAGCGGGTTCGACCCCTCGTACGACGCGTCGGCATCCGCGATCACCCCGAAGTTGTGGGGCTGTCGATAGTGCTCGAGGATGTAGTCGCGGTACAGATCGTCCATTCCTCGCTCGACTATATCGCAAGATGCGCAATCCCGACCAGCGGGGTCGGGATTGATTACCTTCCCCGCCGTGCGTGCCACCGGGTGGCCCAACCGACGAACGAACTGCCCCAGCGCGCCCTCCAGCCGCCGTATGTGCCGCGGGGTGGGTCATCGGACGAACGATCGGCGCGAAAGGCCCGCCCAGACGTTGGGCGTGCCACCGGGTGGCCCGCGTGGCGAACGATGGCCGTCCACGGCCGGTCCAAGCGTCCGTCCAGTCACCCGGTGACCGACGGCCGTCGTGCCCCGCGACACCGAGGTGCATCCTCGCAACGGACCGTTGGGCGGCCTCGCTGGTACCAACCGGCGAGCCTCGCGGCGGGCTTTCGGGGATATCGTCGGGGTTCGGTGACGACGAACCTCGTGGACGCTCTCGGTGTATCGCTCGGCGGCATCGCGCAGAAGCGCGGGCTCATCCCGCGGCTTCCGGCCGGCGACCGCCTGCTCGCCGATGCCGCCGTATGGCTGACGGGCGAGTATGCCGATGCCGTGCGGTCGACACACCAGCGGACCCTGCCATCCGGTGAGACGTCTCTCGCCGTCGATCTCCACCCGGCGGTCTCGCCGCTGGTGCTGACGGCGTCGGACCTCGGGCGCGTCACGGCGGATGGCGATACGGGCGTGGTCGGGCCCGGCTACCACCGCTTCGTCGGGCGGATCCTCGAGCGACTCGGGACCGAGATCGGCATCGACTGGACGGACGGCGACGGCGCGACGGCGTTCGCCGACCGCCCGGACGTCGAACGGCTCTACCTCGGCTGGCTCGGGCCACGCCTGTCGCGTGCCCGCGTCAAGGTCCGGCGGGGCGAGCGTGGCGTTCCGCTCGGGATCCCGCCCGGGACCCGCTTCGCGACCGAGCAGGCGCTGGCCACCGTCATGGGACCGCGCGACGAGGCCTGGCTCGAAGCTGCCATCGCCGACCCGCGGGTCGCCCTCGACATCACGCCGTGGTGGGCGGACGCGACCGACGCCAGGTACCTGCTGAATCGAGCGCTCGTCCTGATGTGGCTCGAGGTGCGCTGGCGAACCCCGGCGATGGAGGGCGAGACCGACCTGTTCGACGAGATCCACCGATTGCTCTCGCGCGCGTATCCGATCGACCCGGACCTCCCCTACCCGTGGCATGCCTGGACGGAGCTGACCGCGCTACGCGGCGTGGACGATCCGATGGCTCGCCAGGCCGCGACCCAGGCGACGCAAGGAGCCCGAGCCGGACCCGCCGGTCGGCTATCGGCGCGACCCTGTCAGGATCACCCACGAGAACTGGTCACTCGAGGTCCCGGGCGAGTACGCCGAACGGCGAACGCCCGATGAGTGGTGGGCAGGCGGCGCCGGCCGGAGCATCACGCTGGCCGCCACGACGACCGGGACCGCCGACGGCGCGCCGATGTCGGCGCAGGCGTTCATCGAGCAGTTCGCGGTCGACCTCGGGCCCGATGCGATCACCCATCATGCCGGGGGCGTCCTCGGCCGCGCCCGCCTGATGACCGACGCCTCGTCGGGCGTGGAGGTCGGCGTCCTCGAGGGCTACGCCGCGGTCACCGGTTCCGGCGCCGCGATCCGCATCGAGTTCGACGACCCGGCCGACTGGCAATGGGCGCTCGACATGTGGAGGTCGCTGGCGCCGGGTTGAGTCGATCGGGCGGCGTCGAGCTCGATGCGCTACGGGATCCGTCACATCCGTGCCCCGTCAGGATTCCGTTGTCGAACCGATAACCGCGCGTTCACGAGATCGTCAACGCGACGGGTGCAAATGTCGGGTCGAGACGCGTATGCTCCGGCTCGTCACCGTCAGTCAACGTGGAGGAACTCGAGCTCGGCGCCCTCGAACGTCGACCGGCGCCTGTCATGTCAGAGGAGCTGGATACAGCACCGACTGGCTGTGGCAACTGGAGGAGGCTCGGACGGCGCATCGAGCCGTCCCTGGTCCAGCGGACACACCCCTTCTTTTTTTTGAGGAGGCTCTCGTGCAGAACAAGCAGATCCGTCTCGCCGCCACGTTCGGGATCACGGCGATCCTGCTCGCGGCGTGCAGCAGCGGCGGCGCGACGTCGGCGCCGGCGAGTGCTGCGGCCCCGAGCACGGCCGCGTCAGCGGCGGCACCGTCAGCATCGGCTGCAGTCGAAGCCAAGGACGCCAAGAGCGCGGCCGATATGGGCGGCGTCGACGCCGTCTGCGCCGCCGGCAAGACCGAGGGTCAGGTCAACCTGATCTCCACTCCGGACAACTGGGCCAACTACGGCCAGATGATCAAGGACTTCTCCACGAAGTACGGGATCAAGGTCCAGTCCGACAACCCCGGTGGGAACAGTCAGGACGAGATCAACGCGGCCACGCAGCTCGCGGGGACCGGCCGCCAGCCTGACATCTTCGACCTTGGCAGCGTCGTCGCAGCCGCGCACACTGACATGTACGCCCCCTACCAGCCCGCGACGTGGGCCGACATCCCGGATGTGAACAAGGAGCCGACCGGCCTCTGGATCAACAACTACACCGGCTTCATGTCGATCGCCTACGACGCGAAGCTCGGCGACATCACCAAGGTCGCCGACCTGGCCGATCCGAAGTTCAAGGGTAAGGTCGCCCTCAACGGCGATCCGCTCAAGGCTTCGGCCGGCTTCAACGGTGTCGTTCTGGCCGCGCTCGCGAACGGGGGCTCGGCGGACAACATCGCGCCCGGGGTCGACTTCCTCAAGAAGCTCTCCGACTCGGGCAACCTCATCCCGGTCAACCCAGACGACGCCACGGTGGCTTCCGGTCAGACCCCGATCGTCATCGATTGGACGTACAACCAGGGCGGGCTGGTCTCGACGCTCGCCCCGAAGGGCATCACGTGGAAGATCGTCATTCCGTCGGACGCGGCGCCGGTGGCCGCGTTCTACAACGAGGCGATCAACAAGGATGCCGCGCATCCGGCGGCAGCCCGCTGCTGGGTCGAATACGTCTTCTCGGACGCCGGTCAGAACACCTGGCTGAAGGGGTTCGCGCTGCCCGTCCGGCTCCAGGCCATGCAGACGGCCGGGACGGTGGACCAGGCGGCCGCGGCTGCGGTCAACGCCCCGACGACCGCGCCTGTTCAGCTGACGCAGGCGCAGACCGACACCGCGACGAAATACCTGACCGACAACTGGAAGTTCATCAGCATCCCGGATTAGTCGTCATCGAGCCCTGGCAACCGGAGCGCCACAGATGACCGAATCACCGGTGGGCGCATCCGGGCAAGCCACGGCCGAGTCAGCCGGCCTCGCCTCGGGCGGGGCCGGCCCTCGCCGTATCCGGACGGCACAAAACTATCTCGTTCTCCTCCCCTTCCACGCCTACGTCGGGCTGTTCCTGATCCTCCCGACGCTGATCGTCGCCATCGGCGCCGTAACAACTGCCAGCGGCGCGCCGACGCTGGACAACATCGCTCTCCTGTTCACGGAGGAGGCGTTCGTCAGTGCGTTCGGCAAGTCCATCCAGCTCGCCGTAAGCACCGCCATAGCGGGGGCGGTCCTCGGCGGTCTCCTTGCCTGGGCGGTCGTCCGCGGTGATCCGAACGGGTTGCTCCGCCAGCTCGTGATCGCAGCTTCCGGCGTGCTCGCCCAGTTCGGTGGCGTCATGCTCGCGTTCGCCTTCCTCGCCACGTTCGGGTTCAACGGGCTGGTGACAATCGTCCTCCGCGATTTGCTCCATGTCGACTTCCTGACAGACGCGTCGTGGCTCTACAGCTTCACTGGCCTCGTCGTCGTCTACACGTATTTCCAGATCCCGCTGATGTTGATTGTCTTCCTACCCTCGCTGGATGGGCTCCGCCAGGAGTGGTACGACGCCTCGGCGAGCCTCGGCGGCTCGTCATGGTCGTTCTGGCGGCATGTCGGCGGTCCGATCCTCGCCCCGAGCTTCCTCGGCGCGCTGCTGCTGCTATTCACGAACGCGTTCTCCGCGTATGCGACCGCGGCCGCCCTGATCAGCCAGGGCAGCCCGCTCGTGACTCTCCAGATCGCCGGCTCGCTCCAGAGCGAGGTCGTCGTCGGCCGCGAGAACGTTGGCAAGGCGCTGGCTCTCGGGATGATCGTCGTCGTGTCAGTGGTGATGCTGCTCTACGCGTTCATCCAGCGCAGCGCGTCGCGGTGGGTGCGATGACCGCGACGCCGGGTGGCCCGCTCTCCGCCGTGGCGCCGCAGGGTGGAGCCCTCGTCGCCGCTCCGAAGAGCGGAGCAGGCGGACGGGGGTCGCGGCTCCAGACGAGTGCGCGGATTGCGATCCTGATCCTGGTCCTCGGCTATCTGATCCTGCCGCTCTTCGCCATGCTCGAGTTCTCGACGCGCGGCGACTACGGCAGCCGAAGCCTGAACGCATATGCAGCGATCCTCAACGACCAGAACCTGATCGACGGCGTGACGATATCGCTCCAGATCGCCGTGCTGACCGTGCTCGGGATGCTGGTCCTGCTCGTGCCGACGATGATCTGGACCGTGGTCCGCGTCCCGCGAATGCGGCGGGTGGTCGAGTTCCTGTGCCTCCTGCCACTCGCCATCCCGGCGATCGTGATCGTCGTGGGCATTGCCCCGATCTACCGCTTCATGGGCCAGAAGCTCGGAGCGGTCGGCGCATCGCCGCTGACGCTCGCCCTCATCGACATCATCCTGGTCCTGCCCTTCGCCTATCGCGCGATCGACGCGAGCCTGCGGTCCATCGACACCGCGACGCTGGCCGACGCAGCGCGCAGCCTCGGCGCAAGCTGGCCGCGAACGATCATCCAGGTGATCGTGCCGAACATCCGGGGCGGGATCCTGTCGGCCTCGGTCCTCGCGATCGCACTGGTCCTCGGCGAGTACACGATCTCGTCGCTGCTTTCGTTCAATACGCTGCAGGTGGTGATCTTCCTGCTCGGCGGGCGGGACCCGTTCATCTCCGTCGCGGTGTCGCTTTCGGCGCTGATCTTCGCGTTCGTCCTCTTGGTTGTCATTGCTCGAGTTGGCGGCGGCAGGGGTCGACGTCGCCAACGCGAGATGGAGGAGCCAGCCGCATGACCCAAACGAGCTCCGGCCCCGCGTCCAATGGCCACGGCGTCGCCGTCGCCTTCGAGGAGCTACACCGCTGGTACGGCCCGGTCCACGCCCTCAGCGGGCTGACGATCGACATCGCCCCCGGCGAGCTCATCGCGCTGTTGGGGCCGTCCGGCTGCGGCAAGACCACCGCGCTACGGGCACTCGGCGGACTCGATGACGTTGACCAGGGCCGGATCCTGGTGGACGGCAAGGACATGACGTCGGTCCCGACGAACAAGCGGAACATGGGGATCGTGTTCCAGGCGTACAGCCTGTTCCCGAACATGACCGCGCGCGACAACGTCGGCTACGGCCTGCGGCTGCGCGGCGTGAACGGCAGCACCCGCAAGCGCAAGGCCGACGAGATGCTCGAGCTCGTGGGTCTCGGCCAGCAGGCAAGCCGGTATCCGCACCAGATGTCGGGTGGGCAGCAGCAGCGCGTCGCGCTGGCACGCGCGCTCGCCATCGAGCCGAGTGTGCTACTGCTGGATGAGCCGTTGTCGGCGCTCGACGCGAAGGTTCGACGCCAGCTCCGCGAGGAGATCCGGCGGATCCAGATCATGATCGGGATCACCACGCTGTTCGTGACCCACGACCAGGAAGAGGCGCTGGCGATGGGCGACCGCGTCGGCGTCATGAACGCCGGGCGGCTGGAGCAGATCGCGCCACCGAACGAGCTGTACGACCGCCCGCGCACGCGTTTCGTGGCCGAGTTCGTCGGCCTGACCAACCGGATCGCGGGCACAGCCTCCGGAGGCGTCGTCAACATCCTTGGGACGCCCGTGCCCTTGCTGGACGGCTCGGCGCAGAGCGGTCAGGTCCAGGCGTTGGTCCGGCCAGAGAACGTGCGACTCGTGCCGGCCGACGACGGCACGGCCCGCGTCGCGGCGGTCAGCTTCCTCGGCTCGCTGTGCCGGGCCCAGGTCACGCTGCCCGACGAAACGCTGGTGGTCGCCCAGATGTCGGCGTCCGAGTCGCGCGGGCTCGTCCCCGGGGCGACGGTCACGGTCATCGTCGACCCCGCCCCGGTCTTCGCGGTCGCGGAGTGACGCGGCTCTAGCGGCGCCCGAGGTCCCCGCGACATGAACCGGATCACCGAGGCAGCGCGCACGGTCGACGTCGTCCACGAGACCGACGTGCTCGTCGTCGGCAGCGGGCCCGGAGGTCTCTCGGCGGCCCTGGCGGCCGCGCGCGCGGGTGTCGAGACCACGCTCCTCGACCGCTACGGCTGCTTCGGCGGGAACCTCACCCAGGTCGGCGTGGAGGGCATCGGCTGGTACCGGCACGAAGCCACAGTCGAAGGCGACGGCATCGGCCAGGAGTTCGAGACGCGAGCGGCGGCGATGGGTGCCGCGAGCCCCGAAAGCCAGTCGCTCAGCGTGGGGATCGACGCGGAGCGGTTCAAGTTCGTTGCGGATGTCCTCGTGGCCGAGGCCGGGATCACCCCGATGCTCCATCGACTGGCCGTCGCCCCGATCGTCGAGGACGGCGCGGTGCGCGGCGTCATCACCGAGAGCAAGTCCGGCCGCGAGGCGGTCATGGCGAAACGCGTCGTCGACGCGACCGGGGACGCGGATGTGGCCGCCCGGGCCGGGGCGCCCGTCCGCATGACGCCGCGCGAGGAAATGCTCGCGGCGTCGGTGATGTTCTCGATGACCGGGGTGAACAAGGGCCGCTTCCTCGACGCCGTGAAGGCCGATCCGCAGACCTACCGGGATTGGGCGGGCAATGCGGAGTGGGACATCGAGACGACCGGCAAGGAGGACGAGCTGTTCTCGCCGTTCCTGCGCAGGCCGTTCAGGCAGGCGGTCGAGGCCGGCCTCATCCCGAAGAACCTCATCACGCTCGCGGGCACGTGGGGCACGATCAGCGACCAGGGCGACCTGACGTACCTCAACCTCATCCACCTCGCCGGCGTCGACGGCACGAGCGCGGACGACCTCACCCGCGGCGAGATCGAGGGCCGCAAGCAGGCGATGCACGCGATCGACGCCCTGCGCGCCTTCATGCCCGGCTGCGAGGATGCGACGCTGCGCAACTTCGGGATGACCATCGGCATCCGCGACACCCGCAAGATCGACGCGCAGTACAACCTGACCGAGACCGACGTCCGCGAGCAGGCCCGGTTCAACGACGCGATCGGGATCTTCCCCGAGTTCATCGACGGCTACGGCGTCCTGATCCTGCCGACCACCGGACGCTACTTCCAGGTGCCGTATCGCGCGCTCGTGCCCAAGGGCGTCGGCAGTCTGATCGTGGCCGGGCGATCGATCGGGGGCGACAAGGTCTCGCACGCGTCGGTGCGGAACATGATGTGCTGCACCGTCAGCGGTCAGGGAGCGGGGGTCGCGGCGGCGGTCTCGTTACGCCTCGATCAGCCGCTCGACCGGCTGGATGTGAGCAAGGTCCAGGCCGAGCTCGACCGCCAGGGCGTTCGGATTCACTGAGGGGTCGTGCTCCCGGCGGCGACTCGCCGGCGGCCTAGGCCTTGAAGACTCGCTCCACTTCGCGCAGGCCGCTGGCGAGCTTGTCGACGTCATCGGTCGTCGTGTAGACGTTGAAGCTCGCCCGGGCGGTGGCCGCGAGATCCAGCCGCTCGTGGAGCGGCATCGTGCAGTGGTGGCCGGCCCGGACCGCGATCCCGTACCGGTCGAGCACCTGGGCCACGTCGTGCGGATGGATGCCCGGCAGGTTGAACGGGACGACGCCGCCCCGCCGGTCCGGGTCCATCGGCCCGTACAGCTCGATCGTCGGGCACCTCGCGCGGCAGGACGTCGAGGGCGTACGCGACGAGCTCGCGCTCGTGCGTCGCGCACCGCGTCCATGCCGACGTCCATCAGGTAGTCGGCCGCGACGCCCAGCCCGATCGCGTCGCCGACGGCCGGCGTCCCCGCCTCGAACTTCCATGGGATGTCGTTGAACTCGCTCCGCCGCAGGTGCACCTCGCGGATCATCTCGCCGCCGGCGAGGAACGGCGGCATCGCCTCGAGCAGCTCGCGCCGCGCCCACAGCGCGCCGGAGCCCATCGGCGCGAGCATCTTGTGGCCGCTGAATGCGTAGAAGTCGCAGCCGAGCGCCTGGACGTCGACCGGGACGTGCGGCACGGCCTGCGCGCCGTCGACCAGGACGAGCGCCCCCGCCGCGTGGGCCATGTCGACCATCTCGCGGACCGGGTTGATCGTGCCCGAGCGTGTTCGACACGTGGGTGAACGCGACGAGCTTGGGCTTGCAGGCGCAGCAGCACCTCGAAGACGTCGAGGCGGAGCTCCCGTCGTCGGTGATCGGGATGAACTCGAGGTCGCCGTCGCGCTCCTGGACGAGGAGCTGCCACGGGACGAGGTTGGCGTGGTGCTCCATCTCGGTCAGGACGATCGCGTCGCCGCGAGCGATGTTGCGCCGGCCCCACGAGTAGGCGACGAGGTTGATCGCCTCGGTCGCGTTGCGGGTGAAGACGACCTCGTGGCTGTCGGGCGCGTTGATGAACCGCGCGACCTTGACCCGGGCCGCTCGTACGCCGCGGTCGCCTTCTCGCCGATCGTGTAGATCCCGCGGTGGACGTTCGCGTTGTACTCGCGGTAGTAGTCGGCGACGGCGTCGATGACGACCCGCGGCTTCTGGCTGCGTCGAGGCCGAGTCGAGGTAGACCAGCGGGTGGCCGTTGATCTCCTGGTCGAGGATCGGGAAGTCGGCCGCAGCGCGACGGGGTCCAGCGGCTGGTCGGTCGGCGCTCTCGATGGCCATCGTCGTGCGCCCGCCTAGCGGGCGCCTCCACGGGCTCGCTCGAGCTCCGGGTCGAGCTCGGGGCCCTTCGGGACCAGCAGCGCCTCGTCCGGGGCGGTCGACCTCGAGGCCGGCCTCGCGCAGGATCGGGCCGTAGCCCTCGTCCTCGAGCCGGAGCGCGAGGTCCTTGCCGCCGCTCTTGACGATGCGGCCCTGGGCCAGGACGTGGACGTGGTCGGGCGTGATGTAGTTGAGCAGGCGCTGGTAGTGGGTGATGAGCAGCACGCCGAGGTTCGGGTTGAGCATCGCGTTGACGCCCTCGGCGACGATGCGCAGGGCGTCGATGTCGAGGCCCGAGTCGGTCTCGTCGAGGATCGCCATCTCCGGCTCGAGGACGGCCATCTGGAGCATCTCGAGGCGCTTCTTCTCGCCGCCCGAGAAGCCCTCGTTGACGTAGCGCGCGGCGAAGCCCTCGTCCATCCGGAGCAGCGCCATCTTCTCGCGCATCTTGTTGCGGAAGTCGCGCATCGAGACGCCGCCCTTGACCGCGTCGGTCGGGTCGATGTCGGGGTTCTTGTCGATGCCCTGGAGCTTGGCGTTGAGCGCGGTGCGGATGAACGACGCGACGCTCAGGCCGGGGATCGCGGTCGGGTACTGGAAGGCGAGGAACAGGCCGAGCCGCGCCCGCTTGTCGGGCGACAGCTTGAGGATGTCGCGGCCCTTCCAGAGGACCTCGCCGGCCTTGACGACGTAGGCGGGGTGGCCCATCAGCGCGTAGGCGAGCGTCGTCTTGCCGGACCCGTTGGGGCCCATGATCGCGTGGACCTCGCCCTTGCCGACGGTCAGGTCGATGCCCTGCAGGATCTCGTGGTCGGGTCGGCGAGCGGCGCGACGCGCAGGCCGCGGATGACGAGCTGCTGGTCGGTGGTGGCGGTCGACTGGTCGGTCACGGGGTGGTCAGGGCTCCTTGCGGTGTCGGCGAGTCGGCGCGACGCACGCGCGGGTGGCGCGAGGTCGGCGAGGGTCATCGAGTCGAGGGCGCCGGCGACCGCATCGCGGACGCGGACCCACAGCATGTTGACGGTGCAGCGCGACCAGCGATCGCAGGCGACGGCGTGCTCCGGGTCGTCGCTGGCGCAGATCATCGGCGCGATCGGGCCCTCGAGGGCCCGCAGGACCTCGCTCATCGCGATCGATCTCGGGCGGGCGCGCGAGCTCGTAGCCGCCGTGGGCGCCGCGGGTGCTGACGACGAGACCGGCCTCGCGCAGGCTGACGACGAGCTGCTCGAGATAGGCGCGCGGCAGGTCCTCCTCGGCGGCGATCTCGGCCAGGCTGCCGGGCCCGTCCCGTAGTGGCGGCGAGCTGGACCATCAGCCGGACGCCGTACTCGCCCTTGGTCGAGAACGACACGGCGCCGCGAGCCGTGGTAGGCGGGCCGGGCGACGGGAGTCGCGCCGGAGTCGATGGGCTGTCGGTCGGAGCGGTCAGGGCGATCGCCTCGATATCCGAGTGATTTCGTCGGATATCGAGTCTAGGGCCGGCGCGCGGGGCGTCAACGCGAACCGGCGTCGCCGCCCGGATCCGCCGGACCAGCTCTGCCGCCTGCTCGTAGCGACCCAATGACTACGTACGTAGGTGCTAGAAACCCGCTCGCCTACGGCCACCAGCAGCTCCTCCGTCAGCCGCAGACCCACCTCAGCGCCACCATCGCCTGCTCCGTGCAATTCGGCGCGCGTCGCATCGGGGATCGTG
>CAVSKR010000005.1:0-1243922 GCA_963728635.1 uncultured Chloroflexia bacterium | reverse complement strand
GATCATCGTCGCGATCCTGATCCTCGCGGTCCTCGACAACGGGCTGACCCTGTCGCGGGTCACGTCGTTCTGGCAGGAAGTCGTTCGCGGCGCCATCCTCATCGCGGCCGTGGCGCTCGACCAGGCGCGTCTCGCCCGGGGCAAGGCCGATGTGCGGTTCGAGCTGTGATGGACCAGCCGCTCCTGTCGGTTCAGCACCTGAGCAAGAACTACGGCGCGGTCGAGGCGCTCAAGGACGTCAGCTTCGAGCTGCGTCGCGGCGAGGTCGTCGGCCTGGTCGGCGACAACGGCGCCGGCAAGTCGACCCTGGTCAAGTGCGTCGCGGGGGTGCTCACGCCGAGCGGTGGTGAGATCCATCTCGAGGGTGCGCAGCACGAGTTCAACTCGCCGGCCGACGCGCTCGCCGCGGGGGTCGAAACGGTGTACCAGGACCTCGCCCTCGTCGAGATGTTCGACATGACCGACAACCTGTTCCTCGGGCGGGAGCTCGTCCGCGGCGGCCCGCTCAGGGCCTTCGGCTTCCTGCGCAAGCGCGAGATGGCGACGGCGGCGCGACAGGCGGTCGCCCAGCTGCCCGCTCGGTTCCCCGACCTCGATGCCCCGATCGAGACGATGTCCGGTGGTCAGCGCCAGGCCGTCGCGATCAGCAAGGCCGCGTTCTGGGGCCGGCGCCTGCTGCTCCTCGATGAACCGACCGCGGCGCTGGGCGTGAAGGAGTCGGCCGGCGTCCTCGAGATGGTCGCCCATACCGCCTCCCGCGGAGACATGGCGATCCTCGTCATCGCGCACAACCTCGAGCACATCTTCTCGGTCTGTACCCGGATCCTCGTGATGCGCCGTGGCTCGCTCGTCGCGGACGTCAGCGTCCAGGACACGACCCCCGAGGACGTCGTCGCCTACATCACAGGTGCGCGCTAGCGTCGTTCGGAAGCGTCGGTCCGCTCAGGCGCCGGACGTGGCGGGCACGTGCTCGCGCAGCCACCCGACGCTTCGTTCGACCATCGCGAGCTCATCGACGTCCGATGGGCCGAGCGATGCCAGCTCGACGCACACCGGACCTTCGAACCCGGCGTCGGCCAGGATCGCGATGAGCCCGTCGAGATCCGCGACACCCTCACCGAGCGCCGTGCAGACAGGCCCACCGCTGACCGTCGGATCGCCGGGCTCGTGATCCTTGAGCTGGACCAGCAACGTGTGCGGCGCCAGGTCGCGGGTCCCATCGGCCATGTCGTCGCCGACCCGGACGAGATTGACGTTGTCCAGGCACACCCCGAGCTCGCCCGTCTCCCGCACGGCGTCGATCAGGGTCAGGATGTCCTGGACCCGAAGGTCGCCATGGTTCTCCAGCGCCAATCGGACGCCGTGGTCCGTCGCGTACCGCACTGCCCGACGGACCGGGCCGACCAGGCGCTCGACCAGGACTTCCGCGGGTTCGTCGCCGCGCGAGGCCGGGCTTCCGGCGGTGATCCGCAGGACGTCGTGGCCGAGTCGAGCGGCGGCGTCGATCCAGCGAACGAGCTCCTGCTCCGCGCCGTAAGACCGCCCTCCGTCAAGGCCGTGATATCGACCTGAGGGCCACGGGTGACCCCAGGAGAAGCCCACCCGGGTCGCCGAGCCGGCGGGGGAGAGCGTCGCCTCGTCGATCCGCTCGGGATCCGGGAGGTAGCAGGTCTCGAGGAAGATGATATCGGCGCCCACGGATCGAGCGTGACGGAGAACAGGGCCAGGCTCGAGCGGCCACGGCGCCGCAGACGGCCGCGCCTCACCGGGCCGAGCCTCACCGTACCGCCGGTGGTAGGAGTAGCTGTCGATCCCGACCTGCACCGCGGTCCCTCGCTTCGACGCGTGATGGCCTATGCTAGCGGCTCGCTGGAAACGTCACCAGCCCATCCGGACTGCCCGCCACATGAGGAGCGCAGCGATGATCCAGGTCGACGGACTGTCCGGCCGCGTGGCCGTCGTGACGGGTGCCGGGCGAGGGATCGGCCAGCGCATCGCCGAGGTCCTCCAGGGCAACGGCGCCAAGGTTGCGGCGCTCGATCTCGAGGCCCCGGCGCACCCCGGGATCCTCGGGATCGCCTGCGATGTCAGCGACGAAGCGGCGGTCGGAGCGGCGTTCGATCGCGTCGAAGCGGAGCTCGGTCCGGTGTCCGTCCTCGTCCTCAACGCCGGCATCTACCCGATCGTCCCGTTCGAGGAGACGACGCGCGAGCTGTGGGACCGGACGATGGCGATCAACCTCACCGGGGCGTTCCTGGCGGCTCGACGGGCGCTGCCGGCGATGCGCGAGGCGGGCTATGGCCGGTTGATCGGGATCGGGTCGAGTGCCGGCAAGGCCGGTGGCACCCGTAGCGTCGCCGCGTACGCGGCCAGCAAGGCCGGGGTGATGACGCTCATGAAGTCGATCGCGAATGAGTACGCGAAGCACGGGATCACCGCCAACGCCCTCGCACCGGCACTCATCGATACCCCGATGATCGCCAACACGCGCGACCTCGTCAGCCGGATCCCGGTCGGCCGGTTCGGGACGGTCGACGAGGTCGCATCGCTCGTCGCGTTCCTCGCCTCGGAGCACGCGGGGTACATCACGGGCGAAGTCACGGACATCAACGGCGGCTTCCTGATCGACTGAACGAGGACGCTGCGATGACGACGCCCGAGGTCCGGCTCGAGCGGCTCCGACCGGACGGGATCGCGGCCGCGCTCGAGCGGGCGCCCATCGCCTGGATCCCGCTCGGCGCCCTCGAGTTCCATGCAGACCACCTGCCCAACGGCACGGACGGGCTGACCGGTCACGGGCTGCTGGTCGCGGCGGCCGAGCGGATCGGCGGTGTCGTCCTCCCGTGGTCGTACCTGACGATGGGCACGCTGGCGCTTCCCTGGTCGTTCCGCTTCGACCCCGGTCTGGTCGAGGATGCGTTGCGCCAGACCCTTCGCCAGTTGCCCGCGTACGGCGTCCGGCTCGCGGTCGTCCACACCGGTCACGGCCCGCTCGACCTGAACCACCTCATCAAGCGGGTATGCGCCGAGGTCACTGCCGACGGGACCGGCCCGCAGGCGATCGGCCTGTGCTACCTCGAGCTGAACGCCGCGCTGGGTACGGGCCTCGGGACTGACTGGCCGGTCGCGGTGGACCACGGTTCGACGATGGAGACCTCGTGGGTCGCGGCGCTTGCTCCCGACCTCGTCGAGATCGACCGGCTCCCTGACGATCCAGCCGCGAGCCGGGTCGGGGTCTATGGTCCGAACCCGCGCTTCACGCTCGACGCGTCACGTGGCGCCGCGCAGATCGATGCCGCCGCGACGCTCCTTGCGCAGCGAGCCCTGGCGCTGCTTCGCGGCGAGCCGTACGAGCCGTTCGCGGACCTGCGGATCTTCGTCGAACGCTACTGGCCGGAGCCGCTCGCCCTGGCCGGGCGGGCGGGCGCGCCCGGCGACACGAGGGGCGGTCCGGCCATCCTCGTGACGAACCCGGGTCCCGTCTCGCGCTACCTGTCCGGTCTCTCGCTCCGTCTCGACGGTGTGCCTGTTCCCAGCGACATCATCGGGCTCGTCAATGCGACGCCAGGGGAAACAGGTGTGGCGGTTCGTGCCGCCGACCTCGGCCCGGAACGCGGGTCGTACATCCGCCGCCACCAGACCGCCGAGGTCCGCCTGCCGGATCCCGTGGCGGCCGGCCCGCACGCGGTCCACCTCGTCCTCTCGCTGGCCGGGGTGACCGAGACGGCGCTCGCCGAGACGGTCGAGTTCCGATGAACGCGGTCGGTCCGGGGCACATGGTCCGCACCGTGCGCGGACCGGTCGACCCGGCGCTGCTCGGCATCACGACGACGCACGAACACCTGTGGATGGATTCGACGCCGCTCCTCGCCGTGCATGGGTATGCAAGGAAGACCACGGGGACATGGGATGTGGCGACCGCCGGCGAGGCGCGCTGGAACCCGGGCGCGCATACCGACAACTACCGCCTGACCGACGTCGACGCCGCGGTCGAGGAGCTGGCGCCTTTCGTGGCAGCCGGTGGGCGGACGCTTGTCGAGCTCACGCCGCCGGCGCTGGGACAGGACGCCCGACGGGTGCTCGAGATCGCCGAGAGGTCCGGGGTGCATGTCGTGATCGGGACCGGACAGTACGTCGAACCGGTCCACGAACCGTGGGTCGCCGCGTCGAGCACGGACGAGATCACCGCCCGGCTGCTCCGGACCGTGACGGACGGGATCGGTGACACCGGGATCCGCCCGGGCATCTTCGGCGAGATCGGGACGTCCGATCCGGTCCAGCCAGCGGAGACTCGCTTCCTGGAGGCGCTGGCGGCCGCCGCCGCCTCGAGCGGTCTGTCGATCTCGGTGCATCTGCATCCGTGGGGGCACGAGGGCCGGGCCGTCCTCGACGTCCTCGCGGCGGCGGGCACTGATCCGACACGCGTGATCCTCGGGCACTGCAACACCGCGATCGACCGCCCGGACGACCTGCGCGCCCTCGCCGACCGTGGCGCCACGCTCGGGTTCGACCTCTTCGGGTTCGACCACTCGCTCCTCGGTCCCGGTCGGTGGCCGCCGTCCGATCGCGACGTCGCGACCGTGCTCGCATCCCTCGTCCGTGACGGGTACGCCGACCGGATCGTCCTGGGGCAGGACGTCGGAGTCCGCTCGCGTCTCGTGCGCTGGGGCAGCTGGGGATACGCCCATCTCCTCGTGCACGTCGTGCCCCTGCTGCGCGAACTCGGCGTGGACGAAGACGACGTCGGGGCGATGCTGGTTCGCAACCCCGCGCGCCTTCTTGCGGTCCCGCCACGATGACCGGCGCGGGCACAGCGCACCCGTCGGGGCCGGCGGACCAGGTGGGCGACCGCCTGACCCAGCTCTCGCCGTCGCTGTGGTGGTACCGCGACACCTGCAACGTGTTCCTGTGGACCGCGGGCGAGCGCGGGTTGCTGATCGACTTCGGTTCGGGCGGGATCCTCGACGTGCTCGAGCGAACGTGCGTCCGTGAGATCGTCGCCGTCGCGCACACCCATCACCATCGCGACCAGTGCGGCGGTGATGACCGGGCCGCGGCCGTCGACATCCCGATCTGGGTGCCCGCGCGGGAGCGCTCCCTCTTCGAGTCGGCCGAGGCGTTCTGGCAGCTGCGGCGGACGTTCGACAGCTACGACGTCTCGAGCCTCGGCTTCACGCGGGCATCGTCCGTCCCGGTCGCCCGCGGGCTCGTCGACCTGGAGCACGTCGCGTGGGCCGGTGGGACGTTCGAGGTGGTCCCGACACCGGGTCACACGAAGGGCTCCATCAGCCTCGCCGCGACGATCGACGGGACGACCGTCGCGTTCACCGGTGACCTGATCGCGGGCCACGGCCGTGTCCCGACCCTGCACGACCTGCAGTGGCAGTACGGGATGCCGGACGCGGTCGGTGCCGCGCTCCACTCCGCGACCGCCATGGCGAAACGCGCGCCACAACGCCTCCTGCCCTCCCATGGCGCGCCGATGGATGACGGGCCGGGGGCCCTCGGGGCGCTGGCCGCGAACCTTCGGCGGCTCGCCCGACTCCTCTCCGAGATCCGCCGGAACCGCGTTTGGACGACGTGGCCGAGCAGCGTCGATCAGCCGCTGAGCCAGGTCCTGCCGCACCTGTGGGTCAACGCGCACAGCCTCGCGAATACCTACGCCGTCGTCGACGATGCGGGCGACGCACTGATCCTTGATTACGGCTACCCATCGTGGGATCACTTCTTCGCCGATCAGCGTTTCGTCGCCCACACGCTGGACGAGTTCCGGGCGGAGGCCGGCCTGCGGAGCGTCGTCGCGGCCATCCCGAGCCACTACCACGACGATCACCTCGCCGGCGTCCCGTGGCTCCAGCGCGAGCATGGCGCCGAGGCCTGGATCCACGAGACCTTCGCCGAGATCGTCACCGACCCCGCGCGCCACGACTTGCCCTGCCTGCTGGCGGAACCGATCCGGGTCGACCGGGTGCTGGCTGACGGCGACCTCGTCGAACATGCCGGCGCCCGGCTGGAGACCTTCCACATGCCCGGCCACACGATGTTCGCGCTGGGGTTGGCCGGGACTTTGGACGGCGTGCGCGTGGCGTATACCGGGGACAACCTGCTCGCCGGCTCGCTCAGTCCGTTGCGCGCCGCCGCGCCGATCTATCGCAACGTCCTGCGCCACGATTCCATCCGTCTCGGCGTCGAGCGGTTGCTCGCGTTCGAACCGGAGCTCTTGCTGACCGGGCACACCGGTGCGCTCGAGGTGACCCGCGCCGACCTCGACGAGTTCGTGTCCTGGGCCCGGGCGCTGGAGCTGGCGGTCGCGCGGCTGGTTCCCGTCCCGGGCCTCGAGGATGAGGCGCTCGATCCGTACGTCGCTCGCTTCGATCCCTATCGCGCGGTGGTCGCGCCGGGCGAGAGCATCGAGACCGCCGTCGTCGTCCGCAACCACGCTCCGGTGGAGCGGTGGACTCGCGTTCGACCGCGCGTCCCGACCGGGTGGATGGTGGAACCGACCGAGGTTCGCATGCCCGTCGCACCCGATGGCGGGATCGCCACCGCGCGCTTCCGAATCACCGCCCCGCCTGACGCACCATCCGGGCGGATCGTGCTGACCGCCGAGGTCGAGCTTGGCGATGACTGGCTCGGCGAAGCCGCCGAAACCCTCCTGGAGGTCGCGTCCACATGACGAGCAATGCCCTGCATCTCGCCGGCGGCACGGTCATCGACCCGGCAAGCGGTCGCCATGCCAGGAGCGATCTCCGGATCGAGGCCGGACGGATCCGCGCTGTCGGGCCAGACCTTCCCCACGACTCCGACGCCGATGTCCTCGACGCGACCGACCTGCTCGTCGTGCCCGGGCTCGTGGATCTCCACGTCCACGTCTATCCCGGGGTCGCGGATCTCTCGGTCGAAGCCGATCCGACCTGTCTGGGACGGGGCGCGACGACCGTCGTGGATGGGGGGTCCGCGGGCGCGAACACCTTCGCCGGGTTCCGCAAGCTCGTGACGGAGCCGTCGCGTGGGCGGATCCTTGCGTTCCTCAACATCAGCGCGATGGGTCAGGTCGACACCCACCTCGGGGAGCTCCACGACCTCCGGTTCGCCGACCCGGAACGGGCCGTCGCCGTGGCCGAGGCCAACCGCGACGTGATCGTGGGCTTCAAGGTCCGGGTGTCGGAGATGCTGGCCGGGCCGAACGGGATCGCGGGGCTGGAGCGCGCACTCGAGGCGGGCACGGCCACGGGGTTGCCGGTGATGGTCCATATCGGCGGCACGCCGTTCGGCCTCGAGGAGGTCGTCGACCGGCTTCGTCCGGGCGACGTCGTGACGCACTCGTTCACCGGCTGGCGGCCCGGCGGCATCCTCGACGACGGCGGGCGGATCGTGCCCGGCGCCCGGGAGGCTCGCGCGCGCGGCGTGCGGTTCGACGTGGGCCACGGCGCCGGGAGCTTCACGTGGCGTGTCGCCGAAGCCGCGCTCGCGGACGGATTCCGGCCGGATTCGATCAGCACCGACCTGCATCGCTTCAACATCGCGTCGCCGGTCCGCGACCTCGCGACCACGATGTCGAAGTTCCTGCTGCTCGGTCTGTCCCTCCAGGAGGTCGTGGCGATGGTCACGATCGCGCCGGCAGCGACCCTCGGGATGGCCGACCGGATCGGCACCCTGGCCGTCGGGTCCGAGGCGGACGTCACGGTCCTGCGCCTCGAGGAGGGTCGGTTCGACCTCGTGGACTCGGCCGGCGACGTTCGCGCGGCCCGCCAGCGGCTCGTCCCGGTCGCCGTGGTCCGGGCTGGCGTCAGGATGCCGATCCAGCCGCTCGTGGCCGAGGCCCCAGCGGGCGTCAGCCCGGGCTGACCGGCTCGATCCGGCCGGAGGCGGCGCTCCGGTACATCGCGTCGAGGATCTCCACGACCCGGGCGCCGAGCGATGCGGGGGAGGGGTTGTCCGTGGTCCGGCCCAGGGCGAGGTCCACCATCCGGTCCGTGACGCGGTCGAATGACCAGCGCACGTCCTCGTCCGTCAGCGCGACCTCGACTTCGTTCGCGCCCATCGAACGGGCGACCCGCGACGCGGCCAGGTCGAAGAGCACCTGCCCGCGCTCACCAGTGACCCGTATCTGCAGTTGATGCTGGTTCCCGAAGGTCCCGAGCGGCATCGACGCCCCGCCGACCGAGCCGATCGCGCCATCATCGAAACGGATCGCAAGGACGTCGTGCAGCTCGACCTTGGCCCCAGGACCCGCGGTGAAGGCGGCCACCTGGGAGGCGCGAAGGTCCGGGAGCAGCCGCATGACGAGCCCGAGGGCATGCGTGAGCTGCCCCTGGCCGTACCCACCCCCGGAGACGGCAGGATCCGACCAGGTCTCGCCACGGGGGAGCGGGACATCCGCATCGCCGAGATACGTGGTGCCCTCGGTCAGGAGATCGCGCACGATCGTCGCCATCTCGACCATCACGTGCTCGACCGTGCCGATCCCGTCCGGACCGGCGATGAGTCGCCGCGCATGCTCGCTGATGCCCATCTCGTTCCAGGCATAGCAGAGCACCACATGGAGCCCTCGCGCTCGGGCGAGGCGGTCGATCTCCCAGGCGTCCGCCGGGTCGATCGTGAACGGCTTCTCTGCGAGGACATGGATGCCGGCCTCGAGAGCCGCCTTCGCCTGTTCCGCCCGCAGCGCCCCCGGACCGGTGAGGGCGACGATGTCCGGTCGGAGGTCGATCGCCTCGCGCCAGTCCGTCGTGGCGTGGGCGAACCCGAATCGATCGCGGATGTCCTCGAGCGCCGCCGGATCGCGTCGGTTGACGACCCACGGCTCCATCTCGGGGCGTCGCAGGAAGCCCGGGATGTGGGCGAAGGTGGCCCACGCACCGGCGCCGATGACGCCAAGCCGCAGTCGTCGTTCATCGCTCACGTCATCACCCAGCCGCCGTTGACGTCGATGGTCGCGCCGTTGACGAAGCTCGCCCGGTCGGACGCCAGGAAGTCGACCACGTGGGCGACCTCGATCGGGTCGGCGAAGCGGCCCACCGGCACACTCGCGGTGAAGGCAGCCCTATCCGCGGCGGTCAGATGCTCGGTCATGAACCCTTCGACGGCGCCCGGTGCGACGGCGTTCGCCGTGATCCCGTATCGCCCGTAGTTCCGGGCGAAGTTCTTCATCAGGCTGATCACCCCGGCCTTCGTCGCCGCATAGATGGCCGAATTGGACAGGCCGCCGGTGCGCGCGCCGACGCTCGAGATCGCGACGATCCGGCCCCAGCCGTTTGGGCGCATGGCCTCCGCGGCCGCCTGCGACAGGAAGAAGACCGCGCGCAGGTTGATCGACGTCTGGAGGTCGTAGTCCGCGAGGGTGACGTCCGGGATCGGGTGTTGATGGACCAGGACCGCGGCGTTGTGGACGAGCACGTCCAGGCGCCCCTCGGTCGCGAGGATGTCCCCGACCACCTGGCCCGGGACGGACGGATCCGCGAGGTCCGCGACGACGGTTCGGTGGAGGGGCCCGGGATCCTGGTCGAGACGGTCCAGGCCGACGACCCGGTGGCCGGATGCGGTGAGGACCTCGCCCATGGCGCGGCCCATCCCGCGCGCGCTACCGGTCACGAGGGCGACCCGCGTGTCCGTCATCGATGTCTCCATGGAGGAACGACTCGGCCCCACCCCAGGGGGGAGGGTAGGGCCGAGTGTGGGCTTGGGAGGGTCAGCAGGCAGGCGTTTCCGGATACACGGTTCGGATATGTTTGCTGAAGTCTCGTGCTTGGTAACTGCTTCTCGATGGTCTTCCCGCTCAGCGATCGACCACGGCCGGGACCAGGATCGTGCCGTACCGCTCCGGGATGTCGGCGCGTGTCCGCGAGCACGCGGGTTGCTTCACGCAGCGCCTTCCGGATGGCCAGGCCGGCGCCCGACGTCGCCAGGCTTGCGATGCGACGCATAAGGTGGCCCTCCTCCAGGGGGGCGAGGGGTCTCAGATCCGGTAGAAGGCGTTCGGCGTTCCGATACAGCATCCCTTCCTGCTCAGTCCGACCGAACCCCGCATCGGCCAAGATCTGCCGATAGGCATCTGTCTGCTCCAGGTAGGTGGCGTAGAGGATGTCGACCGGCCAGTTCGTGCCGAACATGATCCGGTCGGGTCCGAAGGCATCGATGCAGTGGAGAACCCACGGCCGAATGGATTCGATCGTCCAGTAGTTGTCTGCCATCCCGAACCCTGACACCTTGCACGCGACGTTTTGCGCCTCGCCGAGGGCCGTCATCTCCGACCGCCACTGGCTGAAGTACTCTGCATCGCGCTGGACCGGAAACCCGGCGTGGCCGAGGATCACCTGGACGTCCGGGTACGCCTTCGCGACGTCCCGACCCGACAGCAGCTTGCCCGGTGACGCGTTGAGCTCGTACGAGAGTCCGCGCTTGCCGAGGGCCGCGTAGCCATTCCGGAATGCGGCCGTGTCGGGGTCGTCCGGATGTGCCCGGATGCGCACGCCCCGGACCCGGTCCGAGGCGGCGAGATGCTCATCGAGCTTCGCCTCGGCGCCATCGGCCTCGATGTCGCAGAAGACCACCAGGGCCTGTGGGAAGCCGTGTTCCTTGCCGACCTCCTCCAGCCAGACGGTCTCCTCGAGCGCGTCGGGTCCGGCGTACGCGGCCTCAACGTGGACGCTCTTGATGACATTCGCTCCGTAGAACTCCTTGAAGAATTGCGACGGCGCGCCGATCGTCGAGCGGATCATCTTGTAGTCGCCGAGCAGGGCGGTGTGCCCGGGCCAGCCTGGGTCCGTGAGCCAGTCGTAGTGGAACCGGTCCAGTTCCCACAAGTGGTGATGGGTCTCGATGAACGGGATAGTGCGATCGACCTGGGTCACGGCCTCCTCCTCGACGTGGCTGGATGACCGGCAGCGCCGGCTTGGATCGACCGATCCGCCCTCCTGTGGGGCACGCTTGCCGCATCGGACCCGGGAAACTGGGTCACGGGCGATTCTCGCCTGTCACGTCAGCCGGTCGATAGCGAATAACGCATTCGCACCTGGTCAAAGCCCACGGCGACGAGGAGCAGGACCCCTCCAGCAACATCGATCCAGAATGACTGAACGGCCAGCTGGATAAGCCCATTGCCCAGCACGCCGACGATGAGCACGGCCAGCGTCGTACCGACGATGGACCCACGCCCACCGGATAGGCTGGCTCCACCCAGCACGACCGCAGTGACCACCGCAAGCTCAAGTCCGATGCCGGCATTGGGCGAAGCGCTGCCGACCTGGGACACGAGGATCAACCCAGAGAGTCCCGCCAGGGCTGCCGACAGCACGAAAGCGATGAAGATGGCCCGGTTGGTGCGGATGCCCGCCAGCCGAGCCGCCGTCGGACTGGCGCCGATGGCGTACATCGACCGCCCGTACGTGGTGTAGCGAAGGATGAAGAAGAACACCATGACCACGGCGGCGAAGATGAAGACGGGGATCGGGAGTTCCAGGACGCGGGCGGTGCCGATCCACCCGAAACCCTCGAGGCGAACCGTCTGTCCGTCGCTCAGGACTCTTGTCAGCCCGCGAAGGATTGCCAGGGTGGCCAGGGTCGTGATCAGGGCGTTGATGCGGAAGACGGTAACGCTCACCGCGTTGAGCAGACCGACGAGCAGCGCAGCAACCGCTCCGGCAAGGATCGCGACCCACAACGGCAGACCCGGCGTGATCGGTGAGCCCGACGTCGCCGCAGCGATGGCCGTCACCATGGCCACGAATGCCGATGCCGAGCCGACCGAGAGGTCGAACTGACCGCTGATCAGCAACAGGGTCGCCGGGCAGGCCACGATGCCGATGCGCGCCGTGTTCTGGAGGATGTTAATCAGGTTCGCACTGTTCAGGAAGTACTGCGACGTGATGGAGAAGAAGATGACAAGCACCGCAAGAACGGCGAACAGTACGGCGGTTTCGGGCAAGGACACGCGCGCGCGCACACCGGCCGTCTTCATGGTCGTCGCAACCAACGTCTCATCTGAGCTCGAGCCCGGCTCCGATGGGTCAGCAGCCGCCCTCTGGATTCCGCCGGACAGCTCGTCGTCGGCCATGCCTACCCTCCCGCAGCCGCGAGCAATCGACCCATGCTGATTTCTGGACCCGTCAGCTCGCTCACCACGCGTCCCTTGCTCATGACATAGGCCCGATCGGCCATCTGGACGGCTTCTTCGTAATCGGAGGTCACGGCGAGGACCGCCACACCCTTTGCCGCGAGATCGCGAAGCGAGCGATAGATGTCTGCCCGGGCACCGACGTCAACGCCGCGAGTCGGCTCGATGAGCACGAGCGCCACCGATCGCCGTTCCAGCCAGCGCGCCAGCAGCACCTTCTGCTGGTTGCCCCCCGAGAGCGTCCCCATGGCCTGTTTGGGGTCGTTGCGCGAGCGGATCGACAGGCGATCGCGCCACCGCCGGAATGCTGCGGCCTCGACGCTGTCACGGATGACCCCGAAGCGGGACAGCATGGGCCAACTTGCGGCGGCCACGTTCTCCGCGACGGGCCGGACAGCGAATGCGCCACCCGCCTTGCGATCGGCCGGAAGGAAGCCGATCCCCGCTCCGATGGCGCCGGATGGCCGATCGAACGCCGCAATTGTGCCGTGCACATCGAGGGTACCTCGATCGAGATGCCGTAACCCGAAGGCCGACTCGCCCACCTCAGCCGCGCCAGATCCCAGCTTCCCGAAAAGGGCCACGACCTCGCCTGGCCTGACCGATACGTTCACGCCATGGAAGGTATCGCCCAGGCCGGCGTCGGTCCAGCGCAACAGCGGCTCATCGCCGATGGGGTGGACGGGCGCCTCCGGACGTCCGACCTCGGCCATACGTCGCCCGATCATGGCCTCGATCATCCGGGGCCGGTCGGTCTCCGCCACAGGCGTTAGCAAGGAGGTCGCTCCATCGCGTAGGACCTGGACCCGGTCTGCGATCGCAGTCACCTCGTCCAGGCGATGGGTGATGTAGATGATTGCCACGCCCTGATCGCGCAAGCGCCTGATGAAGCCGAACAGCGTCTGTGCCTCGTGGTGGGAGAGAGCAGCGGTCGGCTCGTCGAGGATGAGCAGGCGCGCGGATCCAGAAAGCGATCTGGCGATCTCGACCATCTGACGCTCGCCGACGCGCAAGGTCCCGACCGGGCGATCGATGTCGAGCTCCACGCCCAGCTGGTCAAGGATGGTGCGAGCCCGTCGGCGCACGGCAGTCCATGACACCAGTCCGTTTCTGTTGGGGATACGTCCCAGCGAGATGTTTTCGGCGACGGTCAGCGTCGATGCGTCCTGGAACTCTTGAAAGATGATGGCAACACCGAGGGAGCGGGCCAGGCGTGGGGTTAGCGCGGCGTACGAGGCGCCCTCAACCTGGATCTCGCCGGAGTCGGCCTCGTAGTCGCCGGCAATGATCTTGACAAGCGTGGACTTTCCGGCTCCGTTCTCACCCAGCAGGGCAAGCACAGAGCCGCCGACGGCGTCGAGGTCCACACCGTGGAGGACCTCGACGCCACCGAACGACTTGCGGATCTGGTCAGCGTGCAGCGCAAACGTCATGCCGTCGCCGGCCCGCTCCAGCTCGAGCCGAGACCCTCAGCAGGCCGGGATCTGAGGATAGGTATCTCGGATGTTGTCCCTGTTCACGAGAGAGTGGGATGTGAACAGGTCTTTGGGGACTGTTCCCCCAGCGCCATCAGGCGTGACTTGCTTGCCGTCGAGGATGTCGATCATCGCGGGAATGAGCGTCTTGCCGTACCTCTCCGGGAAGTACAGCGTCGACGCGATGTACTGCGGGTTGCAGGCGATGTCCTTCCAGGCGAATTCGTCAGCGCCCTGGCCGGCTACGAAGACGTCCTTCTCCCGGCCAAGGGTCTTGGCGGCAGCGAGCGCGCCGATGACGCCGTCCTCGTTGATGCCGACCACGATGAGGCGGTCGCCGGGCGTCGCCGTGAACACGTCTGCCATCGTCCCGATCGCCTTGTCCGTGCGGTCGACATCAGGCTGGATCTTCTCGTTGACCAGCGGGCAGCTTTCCTTGAAGCCGTCGCGGAAGCCGCCCATCCGGGCGTCGCTGGCGGCCTTGGCTCCGGTGGACTCAAGTGAGATGTACGAGGTGTAGTCGCAGTCCCACGTCTCCTTGGCGAACTTCCCGGCCGCTGCACCGGCGATGCGTCCAGCCTCGTGGTTGTCGGCCCCCATGAAGGCGACCTGGCAGGGCGGCTGAATGATGTCGATGGCGATGGTCGGGACGCCGTTGTAGGCCGCGCAGATCTCTGGGGACGCCTTCTCATCAACGTTGAAGTTCAGGACCCCCTGGACACCTTGGACCGCGAACTGGCGCGCACATTCGAGCGCCGTCGGGGTGTCGAGCTTGGAATCGCAGAAGACGAGTTCCGCGCCCGCGATTTCGGCCTGCTCCTTGATGCTGTTGGACACAAGCACGGCGAACGGCACCTGCTCGCCCAGCGAGATGTAACCGATCTTCTTGCCGGTTCCGCTTCCGGCCACGGCGCCGGTCTCGAAGTACGGGTTGACCGGCCCTGCCGCCGCCGAAGGAGCCGCGGACGCCGGCGCCTCGGATGCCGGCGCAGACGCTGGTGCCTCGCTGGCGGGTGCCTCGGACGCGGGCGTTGAGCTGGTAGGGGTGGTGCTGCAGGCGGCCACGACAAGCACCGCCATCGCGATCATGGCGGACCAGCGCCCGAACCTGCGGCGCGCATCGATCCCTCGTCGGGTCTGCTGCATGGTCGCTCCTCCTTCGATGCCATCGGGCGTCCAGGACTGACAATCCGACGCGGATCTGACAATGCGCTAGCCGGAAATTGTTACTGGAAACGTCGTCAGGCCCGGGTCAGGGAGATTAGAGCCCGGTCTTCGGCTGTGTCAAGTCGGTGACGGCTGCCGTATCGTGCTCGCGGTGGCCATCGAGAAGGCCATCACGCCCGACCCGGCAGGACGCTCCTGACGACGGAGGTTAAGAACGGCTCGTCGCGCGGTTGGCACTCCGGTCTGACCTCGATCAAGCCGACATGATGTAGCCGCCGTCGACATAGATCGTCTGGCCGGTGATGTACGACGCGGCGTCGGAGAGCAGCCACAGGACCACCCCGGCCATCTCCGATGGCGGCGCGGACCTGGCGAGCGGGACGAGCTTCGTGCGATTGCTGCTCAGCTCCTCGTAGGACAGGCCACGCATCGCCGAGACCTGCCGCAGGACCTTTTCCTGCATCGGCGTGTCGGTGATCCCGGGCGAAATGGCGTTGACCCTGACCTTGCGAGGCGCGAGCGCGATGGCAAAGCTTCGGGTGACGCCCTGGATGGCCGTCTTGGTGGCGCCGTACACGGCCGTTTCGAGGGTGTACGCCCAGCGTGCCGACGGCGAGGAGAAGTTGACGATCGCCCCGCCTTCGACGAGGGCGTCGCCGATATCGCGGCACAGGAACCAGGGGGCTTCGACATTGACGGTGAAGTGCCGCCGGAAGACGGCTTCGTCAACGTCGGACAGTGCGATCACGTCGAGGATCGCCGCGGCATTCACGAGGTAGTGTGGCGGATCCTCGCGCGCCGAGGCGATGACGGACGCGCGCTGCTCGAGATCCGCGAGATCCACGACCAGCGGGTCGCCGCCGGCATCGCGGATGGGGTCGAGCCCGCGGTCGTTGATGTCGACAGCGGTGACGCGCCCGCCGGCGGCCAGCAGCTGGAGGGCCACCTCCTGGCCGATGCCGCTGCCGGCGCCCGTGACGATCGCCCGGCGCCCTTGGGCGCTCACTGGGCGGTCCCTCCCGTGGCCCGCTGTTCAAGCGTCTGCTGGATGACCGGGAGTGGCGGCTTGGTCCGGCCGATGCGCTCGTACTCGCGCTCGGGGATCGCCTCGAGGGACTTCCACACGCTCCACTGGCACTTGCGCATCGTCGTCGGGTCGTCCTCGCCACGCCACAGGGGCGGATCGACCGTTCGGACCGGGTGTCCCCACCGCTCGGCCGGGATCGTCGAAAGGGCCAGGTTGCAGTGGGCGCAGTAATGGCAGACGCCGGTCTCACCCCAGGTCCAGGGCCGGGGTTCCTCGATCACGCCGAATTCGTACGGCGCCAGGACTCGCGAGCCGGTGCCCTCCTCGGGGTCGCCGCGCAGGATGCGCCCGCCGGAGGCACACGGGTCGAAGCGGATGACCCATCGATCCTCCTCCTCGATCAGCTCGATGTCACCGCGCCGCCCTGGTCCGACCAGGTGCCCGCGCATCGCCTCGAGGCTGATGTAGAGGTTGCGGTCCAGCGTCTCCTCGTACGGCGTGACGCGGACGTCGAACGGCATGTACCGCTCCTGGAGGTACGGCTCCATGATCGCCCGGTAACAGGTCTCGAGCTCGGCCTCGCCGAATCGCTTGACGACGAACGCGAGGATCCCGGCCATCAGATCGGCTGACCGGTCGTGGAGCATCCGCCAGTCCTCGCGAACACCGTCGAGCTCGGCCATCGCCTCGGCCACCGAGAGGTCGTAGCTGCGGATCCCGTTGGCGAGCCGACCGGCGCGTAGCCCCAGCGCTTCCCACCGCGGTTCGCGCTCGAGCGGGGTCCCGTCCGGGTACGCCATCAGCCGGTTCAGCCGCGCCACCTCGGCGTCGAGATCGGCCTGCGTGACGCCCTGCTCGATGAGCCAGTCCTGGAAGCCGGCCGTCCAGACCTTGTAGATGACGTAGACGACCTTTGCTTCTTCCATGAAGTAGTCGACGAGCTGTGCGGCATTCTCGCGGCGGTTGGCCGCAAGCCCGAAATCGTCGCCGGCGGCCTGGAGCTCCTCCTCGATCTTGACGACCGTCGAGACGGCCTGGTCTGCCCAATCGCCGGTGCGCACCCGCTTGCCGATGGTGTCCGACCACTCCAGGTGGGTGACCATTGCGCTCTCCTCCGTTCGCGGTTTGTGTCAGGTCGCGGTCAGCGGCCCCCTGGGCGCTCCGGGTCGTTCGGATGCGCCGCGAGCGGGATCACCTCGACGTCGAGATAGGGAAAGAGCGGCAGCGACCCGATGGCTGCGTGGAGCGCGGTCGCGTCCTCGGCTTCCCAGATGCCCCAGTTGGCGCGACGGCCAGGGACCCGCCACATGCGCCGGATCGTGCCGGCGGCCCCGAGCTCCGCGCCACGGATGCGCTCGGCGGCCGTGAGCCTCGCCAGTTCATCGGGGTCCCCGTCGGCCGGCCACCCCACCTCGATGTTGACCAGGAACTCCACCGACCGCCTCCCGGATGCGCCCTCAGACCCCTTGCGGGCCCGACCGGCGGTGCCGGTATGATACCGGCTGGAAACGCTTGCACCCACCGGCGTCGCAGCCCGGATGGCGGCGTGGCACGTGGAGAGGAGACCCGGATGGGGCGGATCGCGATCGAGATGCCAAAGCTCGGCTATGACATGGAATCCGGGAAAGTGGGCGGCTGGCTCAAGCGCGTCGGCGACACGATTACCCGTGGCGATGTCATCGCCGAGATCGAGACGGACAAGTCCACGGTCGAGATGGAGGCGACCGCCTCGGGGGTCCTGGCCGAGATCGTCCACGACGCCGGCGACGAGGTCCCGGTCGGTCAGCCGATCGCGTGGCTCGAGGACGGCGCGTAGGTGACGGTCGAGGCCGAGCCCCCCACCACGCCGGGCCGGCACCCGGTCGCGCCGAGCGCGATGCGCCGAGCGATCGCACGGCGCATGACCGAGAGCAAGCAGCAGATCCCGCATTTCTATCTGTCTACCGAGATCGAGATGGACGCCCTCCTCGAGATCGTCGCCGCCACCAACAGCCAACGCGCGCGTGAGGGGCGGATCACGGTCACGGCCTTCCTGTTGCGAGCCGTCGCGCTGACCCTGGCCGAGCATCCGGCGTTCAATGCGGCATGGGCCGGGGATCGTCTGGAACGCTGGGACGCGATCAACATCGGCGTGGCGATCGCGCTCGACGACGGCCTCATCGCCCCGGCGCTCCTCGACTGCCGCGATCGCGCCATTGCGGATCTCGCCAAGGCGCTCGGCGACCTGGCCGCGCGAACCCGGGCCGGCAAGCTGCGGGCGGCCGAGGTCAACGAGGGCACGTTCACGCTGTCCAATCTCGGGATGTACGACGTGACGGCATTCACGGCGATCATCACGCCACCGCAGGTCGCGATCCTGGCGACCGCGAAAACCGTCGAGCGTCCCGTCGCCCGCGACGGGCAGATCGTCGTCCGCAACCTGATGACAGCCACCCTTTCTTCGGACCACCGGGCCGTCGACGGGGTCGCGGCGGCGGGCTTCCTGGGGACCCTCAAGCGAACGATCGAGGCCCCCACCGCGTGGGCCGAGGTGGCACCGTGACCCTCCAGGCCGGGGCTGCGGAAGTCGACATCACGCCGCCCTTCCCGGTCGACCTCCTCGGCTACATCCGCCGACCTCTTGCCGCGCGGTCCGCCTACGAGCCGCTGATGGCCACCGCCTGCGTGCTCCGCGACGAGGCGGACGGGATGACGGTGGCGATCATCGCGGCCGATGTCGTCGGGCTGACGACGCCGATGGCGGATCGCATCCGGGCGCGCGTTGGCGAGGTCGTGGGCTGCGACCCGGCTGCCGTGCTCCTGAACTCGAGCCACACGCATGCGGCCCCGTGGCCGGGCGCGACCATCAAGCTCGGTGGCGAGTTCGACGGCTGGACCGAGACGGAGTTGCGCTACTGGGACTCCGTCCCAGATCGATACGCCTCGGCCGCGCTCGAGGCCGTCGGGCGGCTCGCGCCCGCACGGGTGAGCGGCGGCGTCGGGCGGGTGCCCGGCCTGGCGGTCAATCGCCGGGAGCGGACGGCGGACGGCCGCACGATCCTGGGCTGGAACCCCGACGGGGTCCGCGACGATTTGGTCGTCGCCATCCGCATCGACGGGCGGGACGGGCCGCCGCTGCATGCCGACGGGATCGCGACCCTCGTCTCCTTTGCCTGCCATCCGGTGGTGATCGGTCCGGACTATCCCGGCGCGGGTCCGGATTTCGTGGGTCCGCTCCGCTCGGCCGTCTCGAACCTGCTCCGGCCGGGCGCCGTGACGGTCTTTCTCCAGGGCGCAGCCGGGGACGCCTTGCCATTGGAGGCCTTTCGCGACGACGATGGGGCGCTGGTCGCGGCCGACGTCTTCGGCGAACGGCTCGCACTCGAAGCCGCGCACGCCGTCGCGGATGCCGACCCGTGGCCGGTCGAGTTCGACAAGTCCGACTGGGGATCGGTCACGCCGATCTCCCTGTACCGGCGTCGAGTCGCCGAGGATCAGCCCGCGCAGCCGCTGCGGACGTCGCGGCGGATCGTCCCGCTCCCACTGCTCGACCTGCCACGTGTCGCCGACCTCGAGCGCGAGCTCGCCGAACGAAAGGCCGATCTGGCGGCGCGGGGAGCGACCGGCGAGACGCGGGTCACGATGAACCCGATCCGTTATCACATCTCGTGGCTGGAGACGACGCTCGCGCAGGAAGCCGCTGGCGGCCGACCGACCGCGGTCGACGGCGAGATCTGGGCGGCCCGCATCGGCGATTGCGCGGTCGTGGGCGCCCCTGGCGAGATCTTCGGCGCGATCGGTACCGCGGTCCGGGCGGAATCGCCGGCGCCTGTCACCATCTTCGCGGGCTACAGCCAGGGGAGCCTCGGCTACGTGGCCACCCCGGACGAATACCCCCACGGCGGGTACGAACCGGCGGTCTCGCATCGGGGATACGGGCAGCCCGCGCCGTTCTCGCCGGAGGTCGCGGGGATCATCGAGCGGACCGCGCTGGAGCTGCTGCAGGAGCTGTTCGCGTGACGCGCGACAGCACGAACGTCTCGTCGCAGCCCCGCCCCGATCTCGCCCAGGCGATCGCCGGTGGCGATCGAGACCGGATCGCGCTGCGTGAGCGGCTCGCCTCGCGAAAAGCTGACCTGCCGCTTCGGTACTGGCGCCAGCAGGCGCACCTCACGACGCCGGCGGCTGACGCCTCGATGGCGCGCAAGGCCGTCGAAGGCGGGACGGCACCCGTCGCGAGGATGCTCGACCGGCTCGATCTGACGGCGGGGGACCTGGCCGAACGCCTCGAACTGCCGACGACCGTCGTCGAAGAACGGCTCGCCCGGTCGAGCCGGGCGCCCCTGGTGATGCTCGATGGCGAGGACGCAATCGCGCCCGGTGACGAGGTCGCCGCCCTCGCCATGTCGGTGGCCGCGACGACGCTGACGGAGGCCGACTGGGGCGAGGCCGACGGGTTGCCGTCCCTGCGCTTCTACCGCCCGCCCGGGCTCAACCTCGAGTCCACGGTCCGCGACCTCTACACGTTGCTGTGGCGGATCCGCGAGCTGGCTCCCTCCGGCGTCTTCCCGCTCGACGGGATCGTCTTTCCCAAGGTCGAGCATCCGGAGGAGGTCGCGCTTCTCGACGATCTCCTCGCCCGGGCCGAGGCTGCGCTGGACCTGCCGCTGGGGTCGATCCGGGTCGGGCTGCTCATCGAATCGGGCTGGAGCGCGACGCAACTCGGCGCCATCGCCAGCCGCGCCGCGCCGCGCCTCGCGAGCCTGATCTTCGGCGTGGCCGACTACAGCGCCGACCTCGGGCTCCCCTCCATCCGCAACGACCACCTCCTGGCGGACTGGGCGCGCGCGGAGATCGTGGCGGTCGCCGGCGCGGTCGGCGTGCCGGCCATCGACGGCATGACCCTCGACTACCCGGTCACCGATCCGAACCTCGACGACGCGTCGAATCGGACGCGCTGGCTGGACCGGATGCGGCTGGTCTACGACGATGCGGTCCGCGCGCGCGCGCTCGGTATGCTCGGCAAATGGGTAGGCCACCCCGCGCAGCTGTTCGCCGTCCTGCTTGCCGACGAGATGGGTCGATCGGACCAGGGCCTCGAAGCCGAGGCCGCCAAGCTGGAGGCATATGGCGCCGCAGTCGCCGCGGACCAGGGCGCCACGATGATCGCCGGCGTGATGAGCGATCGGGCAACGGATCGGCACGCCCGGGTGGTGCTCCGGCGAGCCACGGCTCTCGGCCACTTCGATCCCGGTCGGGCTCGCGCCCTGGGCGTCATCGACGAGGCGGAAACGCCCGAGGCGGCGCTCGCCTACACCGCCCGTCACGGAGGACCCGGGGATGGCTGAACCGGCCCGCGGATGGGAAGGCCGCTACTTCGAGGACTTCTCCGTCGGCGACGTGTACCGCCATGCCCACGGACGCACGATCAGCGAGACCGACAACACCTGGTTCAGCCTGCTCACCAACAACACCCACGACATCCATTTCAACGCGGACTACGCATCGCACACCGAATTCGGCCGGCCGCTCGTGGTCAGCACACTCACTCTCGCGATCGTGACGGGCCTGTCCGTGCCCGATGTCAGCCAGAACGCCGTGGCCAACCTCGGTTGGGATGAGGTGAAGCTCACCGCGCCGGTGTTCGCTGGGGACACGATCTACGCCGAGTCCGAGGTGCTCGAAGCGCGGCCCTCGCGATCCCGGCCCGGCCAGGGTGTGGTCCGGGTCCGGACGCGCGGGTTCAATCAGCGCGACGAGACGGTGATCACCTATGAGCGCACGGTGCTCGTCTATACGCGAGCCGCGCGACCGGGCGGGGGGTAGACGGCATGCGCGAAGACGACACCGTGCCGGTCCGCGGAGCGCCGCTCGACGATGTGCCCGCGTCGCCTGACGCGCCCCGTGTCGTCGTCATCGGTTGCGGGGCGCTCGCCCGCGAGCTGCTCGTCCTGACGAGGGGTCTGCCCGGGGTCAAGGTCCACTGCGTCGACGCGCGTCTCCACATGCGTCCCAGCCTGATCGCGGACGCGGTCGCGAAGCGGATCGTCAAGACGCGGGACGAATCCGGTCCGGATGTGCGGATCTTCGTGGCCTACGCGGATTGCGGCACCGGCGGAGCGCTCGACGAAGTGCTCGAGCGCGAGGGGGTGGAACGCATCGCCGGTGCGCACTGCTACGAGTTCTACGCGGGGTCGGCCACCTACGCCGCCATGCAGGACGAGGAGCTCGGGACCTTTTACCTGACCGACTTCCTCGCGCGACAGTTCGAGACGATCGTCCTGGCCGGGCTCGGGCTCGACCGGCATCCGGAGCTCATGGCGGACTATTTCGGGAGCTACCGTCGGCTGGTCTATCTCGCGCAGACCGACGACCCGGATCTGACCGCGAAGGCGGAGGCCGCCGCCGCGACGCTGGGACTGGCCTTCGAACGCCGCATGACGGGCTACGGTGACCTCGCCCCGACCATCCAGAACGCGATCCGTGGAGGCGGCTGACGATGGGCACGCTGACGATCATCTGGTGGCGCGACATCCCCGCGCAGGTGCTCGCTCGCGATGGTCGACGGCAGAGCACGCAGGTGCTCCACCCTCGCTTCCAGGTCGCCATCGACAAGGCGGCGGCCCGTGCCGGCAAGAGCTCCTACGAGGACTACATCGAGGAATGGCGAAGGGAGCAGCGGCCCTGCGACGATGACATCGAAGCCGCCGTCACGACGACGTCCGACCAGCTCGAGACCGAGTACACCAAGCATCGGCTGGCCGAATTGATCCAGTCAGGCGGCGTGGATGGTGGCCCGGCATTGGCTCCCGCGACCGAGACGCCGATCCCGCCGCGAGGGGACACCGCCTCGTGATCGGGATCGCTGTGCGTAGTCTCACCTCGGGTTGCGGACGAAACAGTAGAAGCCGCTGACCACCAGGGTGCGGGTGGGCGCGATCGGGGCCGGCGTGCCAAGCCCCACCACGGCGAATTGGGCGAAGGCTTCAAGGACGACCGCGAGGCCCGTGGCGATCAGGAAGAAGCCTGTCCAGCAGAGGCCGCCGGGGCCGTCGCCCGGGGGCAGTGGGCGCCAGTTCGTGATCAGCCAGGGCATCAGGCCGGCGACCCACGCCGGGGGCGAGGACCCGGAAGGCGAGACTGCCAAGCGCCGCCTTGATCCGGCCCGCCATCCGGGCCCTACCCGCAATGGTTGAAATGCTCGGTCGATGACACCTTGCTGATTGGCTTGACCGACGACGATCCGGTCATGGGACGGCCTCGTAGCCCACGTACATGGCGCCGGAGGCGAAGGTCCGGGTCTCGGTCAAGCGGAGATCGATTCGCGATACGCCGGGGGGTAAGAACGGCCTTCCCGCGCCCAACTCGTCGACGAGACCGCGCTCGATGAATTGCGCTGCGAGCGTCGGTCCGCCCACCTCGATCTCGCCGTCGAACTCGCGCTGCAGCTTTGCCAGCTCCTCACCGACGTCGCCGCGGACGAGCCTTGCGCCGTGCTCGACCGATTCGAGCTCGTGCGAGAAGACCACCTTCGGCGTCGCGTTCCAGATCCGGGCGAACTCGCGCATCGTTTCTGTCGCATCCGGGTCGGCCCCTCGGGTCGGCCAGTGGGCGGACATGACCTCCCAAGCCGCCGCCCGTAGACGGAGACGTCCGCCTTGCGCAGATCGTCGTTGAACCACGCGGGGAGCTCGTCGTCGACCTTCGTCCAGTCGAGCGAGTGATCCGGCGTCTCGACGAAGCCGTCGAGCGACACGTTCATCGGATACACGACCTTGCCCATGCCCGCCCTCTCAGTCCTCACGCGCACGAACGACCCAGATGTGGTGGGGGAGTCCGGTGGATCGCCGTCTTCGAATCCGTCTTCGTGTCTCAGCGCCTTTTGGAGCAGCCAAGTCACAGATCGGAGAGCCTGAATGAGGCTGTTGATCTCGAGACCGAGCTCCCGAAGCTCGAGAGCTTCTCGCGCACCATCGGATCAAACGAGTCTCAGGGATCCGGGAAGAATCCCGGCGAGGTGGGAGCGCCATCGTCGTAGCCTGCCAGCCAGTCGATCGTCGTCTGCCGGTATCGGCTGAGGCCCTTGTAGCCGGCAAGCTCGTCGGGCAGCGTCTGGAGGACCCTGTGGAGGCGACGGCCCCACTTGGGGACCGTGACCAACTCGTCCAGGCTGATCAGAAAGCAGCGGATCGGGAAGAGGATCGCATTTGACCGGGGCAGTCGCCAGAAGCTCTGCAGCTCCACGCGCAGGTGGACTTTCTCACCCACGTTCTCAGGCGTGACGGTCGTGCGGTCGATGCCCCAACGCGGATAGAGCTCGGGGCTCGTGTCCAGGCGCGGATTGATGGTCATGGTCCAGTTGAGGCGACGGACCGGTTGTCCCTGGCGGATGTTGAGCAGGAACTTGAGGGCGCGATCGAAGACCCCGATCTCGTGGGCCAATGGCACCGGTCCGTGCCACTCCATGAAGTTCATGCCGATGTCGAAGTCCAGCGACCAGTCCGCCTGGGTGGTCACCATCCCGGCATCCATCCAGAGGTTGCCGTCGCGCTGGTCCACGATGCAGAAGTCGCCCTGGCTCTGGCGTGTGATGTACTCCATGGGTCCGTAGGAAAGCGTGGCGAGGTCTCCGAACGTGAACGTGTCATCGATGCCGAGCGGCCGATTGATCCAGCGCCATCGGTCGCCGTCTCGATGCAACTCGAAGTGGGCCGGATAGGCGTTGGCCTGCGCCTCCATCAGGAGCTCGAGCAGGTCCCAGCCCGCGAGCGTCATGTGCGGCAGCGACTGGCAACGGAGCGGGTCCTCGGCGAGGACGAGTGCGCGATCGCGCATCTCGGCCACGTAGTGCTCGTCCACGTCGATGGGATGTTCGTATGCGGACCCGAGCGGTCCAGGAGTATGCGGCTCGATGTTGACCGCGTACATGTAGCTGTCCTCATGGAACGGGAACGGGAATCGGCGGATCCCGGCTGGACTGTTCCGGAACGTGAAATCGTCGCGGAACGTCTCGTCGCGAAAGTCGATCACGTGGGTGGCCATCGTCGTCTCCTGCCGGTTCCTAACGCGCCAGGATCAGGGTCGTGCCTTCGAACCGCGAGACACAGGGCATGATCTTCTGGCCGGATGCCTTCTCTTCCGCGGACAGGAAGTGGTCGTTGTGGAGCATCGACCCGTGGCAGGCGACCACCTCTGTCTCGCACTCGCCGCAGGCGCCGCCGCGGCACATGTACGGCGCATCGACGCCGGCCGCCTCGATGGCGTCGAGCATGCTCTGGTGTTCGGTGACCCGGATGGTCTTGCCCGACAGCGCGAGCGTGACCTCGTATGGTGCGCCCGACGCCGGCGCGAGGAACCGCTCGCTGTGCAGGCTCCCCTCCGGCCAGCCGGCGTCGCGCGCCATGGAAAGGACCCACTCCATCATCCCAGCCGGCCCGCAGATGTAGAGGTGGGTGCCCAGCGGCTGCTCGGCCAGCAGGCGTGCGAGCGGGATCCGCTCGGCCCGGTCATCGCAGTAGATGTGGACCCGGCTGCCGTAGCGAGCCTCGAGCTCGTCGACATACGCCCCCTGGGCTCGCTCGCGAACAGACAGGTGCAGCTCGAACGCGCTCCCGGCGCTCGCGTGCTGGTCCAGCTGTGCGATGAACGGTGTGATGCCGATCCCGCCGGCGATCAGGAGGTGCTTCCGTGCCCGCCAGTCGATCGGGAAGAGGTTGACTGGCGGGCTGATCAGCAGCCGATGGCCCGGCCGGACGTCGCGATGCAGGAACCGTGAGCCACCACGGCCCTTGTCGTCGCGACGCACGCTGATCGTGTAGCTGGACGTCTGGGTGGGCGGACTCATCAACGAGTATGGATTGCGCCTCAGGGTGTCGCCCTCGCGCATCTCCACGATGACGTGGGCACCGCCGGAAAACGACGGCAGGGTGCCGCCATTCGTGGATTCGAACCGGAACCGTTTGATCATCGGTGTGATATCGACGACCTCGCTGACCGTGACGGCGAGCTTGGGTGCCTGGATCTTCGGCGCGGCGCCCGCCGTCGTCCGGCCGGCGATCACACGAACACCGGCTCGGGCGGCGGAGCCGTGCCGGGCTGCTCGGCGTCGATGCAGACCCCCTGGAAGGCGCCGATCCGGCGCGAGTAGTGGTCACGAACCAGCAAGGCCAGGCCACACCCGGTGCAGATGACCGGTTGCGTGGTGACCCGCTCGGTGATGGCCTTGCAATGCACGCATTGCACCCGACGCACCAGTGAACCGCGATGCTCGGCGCCGATAGCGCCCAGCTCCAACCCGGCTTCCAGCGCTGCCTGCACCACTTGGGCGATGAAATCCTCCGTTCCGGCGGCATAGACCTGCGTCCCCATCCGCGCCTCAGACAAGGAGAACCGGAAAGCGGCCATCGCCGTGGCGTTTCCGGGGATCTCGCGAAAGGTCTCCGCTCCGAGCGCCGCCAGACGCGTCACGTGCCCGACGCCGGCCGAGCCACCGGGCACGTAGATGATCTGGGCGCGATCCAGGAGATCCCGCCCGCCAGCCTCGGCGAGTCGGACGACCGCGAGTGCTCCCTCCTCATTGGCGGCGATCAGGTGTGGGCCGCCCCGTCGTGGAGTCAACGGCGCATAGACCGGGCGGCTCTTGATGCCCTTCACCAACATGGGATACGCCCCGATCTCAGCCGACAGCGTTGCGCTTGGACTTCTTTGGATCGTCGAACGGGAGCGCATGGGCGATCGCCGGGCCGCTGACGCTGACGCCGCGCACCTCGAGCGGGCTGCCCTGGATGGCGCGGTCCACGTCCATCCGGGCGATGGCCATCGATCTCGACGTCAGACTCGACGTCATCCCGCACGTGATGACGCCCACCTTGCGACCGTCCGCCCACAGCTCATCGCCTTCGGACGTGGCGTGCTGGCCCTCCACGAGGACGCCGAAGATCCGAAATCGCTCCTGTCCCTTGCGCCGGTAGTGCTCCTCGGCGCCACGGAACCCCTGCTTCCCGGGCGTGACTGTGAACTGGAGCCCGAGCTCCCACAGCGTGTCGCCCGGCGCTTCGGCCGCGAACGGATACATCTGCGAGTTGTCATAGGGGTAGAAGAGCAAGTAGCTCTCGACGCGCAGCATGTCCAGGACGGTGAACCGGCACGGGATGATGCCCATGTCGGCGCCTTCTGCGAGGATCGTGTCCCAGATCATCACGGCATCCTGGCCGCGACAGAAGATCTCGTAGCCACGCTCGCCGGTGTAGCCGGTCCGCGACAGCATGATCGGCGCATCGAACAGCCGGGTCGGCGTGTGCGCGAAGTAGGGCAGGTCGCGGATCCCCGGCACGAACCGCTGGAGGAAGTCCACAGCCAGCGGGCCCTGGAGCGAGAGGTCGTGCAGGTCATCGTCGAAGACGAGGGCGACGTTGCGACCCACCGCCTCGCGCTGCAGCTGCTCGTGCCCGGTCCCCGAACCATGGACGACCATCCAGGCCGTGGGGCCCGTCCGATAGATGATGCAGTCCTCGACGAACGTCCCGCGCTCATCGAGCATGCAGGCGTAGGCCGAGCGACCGGGATGGATCCGCGAAACATCGCGGGTGGTTGCCCGGTCGATGACGTGGGCCGCATGCGGTCCGACGACATGGACCTTCTTGAGGCCGGACACGTCCATGAGCCCGGCCCTGGTCCGGATGGCGACGTGCTCCGCCGCCATGTCCTTGTCGTAGGTCCACGCGGTCCCCATGCCGCTCCAATCCTCGAGGTTGGAGCCCAGGGCCCGATGTCGGTCAGCTAGCGCGGAGAACCGCCAGGTCGCCGTCATGTGTCACCGCCATCCTACGTGCGCGGGGAACCCCTTAGAACAGCGTGAGGTACTGATCGACCTCCCAGGGACTCACGTCGCTGTGATAGCGCACCCACTCGGTGCGCTTGATGCGCAGGAACTCCGCGGCCAGATCCGATCCGAGCCCGCCCTGCACCACCTCGTCGCCCTCGAACTCGTCGAGCGCCTCGGACAGCGTTTGCGGAAGGAACTTGAGGCCCTCTCTGCGGGCCTGGTCGAGCGGTGTCTCGTACATGTTCCGTGCGATCTGCGGATCACCCGGGTCGAGTTCACGCTCGATCCCGTCGATGCCGGCGGCGATGAACCCGGCCAGCCCGAGGTACGGGTTGACCGCGCCCGACACCACCCGGCACTCGAACCGTCCCGGGTCCGGCGTCCGGAACATCTGGGTCCGGTTGTTGTCGCCGTATGTGATGAATGCGGGAGTCCACGTGAACCCGGACCGGGCCCCGGTGAGGTACGACCCGATCGAGAGCCGCTTGTAGCAGTTGACAGTCGGCGCGATGAGCGCCGAGAGCGCCCGAGTGTGGGCCATCAGACCGCCGAGGAAGTGGTACGCGAGCTTCGACTGGCCAAGACCGCGCGGATCGGTCTCGTCGATGAAGACGTTCTCGTCGCCGTCCCACAACGAGAAGTGGAAGTGGCTGCCATTCCCGGTCAGGTGGCTGAAGGGCTTCGGCATGTGGGTGGCGATCGCGCCGAACCGCTGGGCGACCTGGTTGGTCATCATCTTGAAGAAGGTGTAGCGATCCGCCGTCTCGAGCGCGTCGGCGTACTTCCAGTTGATCTCGAACTGCGCCGTGGCGTCCTCGTGGTCGGCTGCGTACGGGCCCCAGCCGAGGCTCTCGAGATAGGTCACGAGCGTGCGCAGGTATTCGATGTTGCCGGCAAAGCTCTTGAAGTCGTAGCACGGTTTCTGGAGCGTGTCGAAGCCCGACGGGTCGAACGGGGCGATCGAGCCGTCCGGCCCGCGAGTGACGAGCATGTGCTCTGGCTCGACGCCGACCTTCATCGAATAGCCGACACTGGCCAGCCGTTCGATTTGGCGACGGAGCGCCGTCCGCGAGCAATACGGCCACGGCTCGCCGTCCACCTCGATATCACAGGCGAAGCGAGCGAGCCCGGTCTCCCAGGGCACCAGCGTGTAGGTGTCGAGATCGGGCATGCCGATGAGGTCGTGGTCGTGCGGCCCCTGGCCCATGCCCACGGTGGCCGCGCCGGCGAACCCGGCACTCCCCCCGAGGAATTGGTCTAGCGCGCTCGTCGGCACGCCCTTGCAGCGCGGGGTGCCGTGGATGTCGACCCACTGCGCAAGCATGTAGGTCACGCCGTCGTCGGCGAGCCGCCGTGCGATCGAATCGCGAGATGATCGTCCGTTGCCAGCCGCCTCGGCCATGAGCGCCCTCCTCTCGCTTGCCCCGGCCTTCCTAGTGTGAGACCGCCGCGGCCGCTTTCTCGCCGATGAGCGAACCGGTCGCGAAGCGCTCGATCGTGAACGGAGCCAGTACCGCTGGAGTCTGCCCGGTCGCGATGAGCTCCGCCACCCGGCGACCGGCCACCGGTCCAGCCTTGAACCCGTACGTGCCCCAGCCGACGTCGAGGATGAACCCCGGGACATCCGGCACGGTGCCGATGATCGGGACTGAAGTCCGGCGTCATGTCGCAGATCCCGGCCCATTGGCGCAGGACGCGCACGCCGGCCACGCTCGGGAGGAGCTCTAGCACGTGTGCCGCCGAGGTTTCCATGAAGCCGAGCGTCGAGCGGTGGCTGTAGGAGGCGTACGGATCGATCTCCGCGCCGATGACCAGCTCACCCCGGTCTGTCTGGCTGACGTAGACGTGGAGCGTCGCCGACACAAGGACCGGATCGAGGAACGGCTTGAGCGGCTCGGTGACCAACGCCTGCAGCGGATGCGTCACGATCGGCAGGCGGACACCGGCCATCGACGCGATCGTCGACGCCCACCCGGCCGTGGCGTTGACGACGGTCCCTGCTGTGATCGGTCCATCGCTCGTCTGGACGCCGGCGATCCGACCGTCCGCCAGGTCGATCCCGGTCACCTCGATGCCCTGGTGGATGTCCACGCCCATGCCCTGGGCGCGGCGGGCGTACCCCCACACGACGGCGTCATGGCGGATGATCCCGCCCGGGGGGTGGTAGAGCGCGGCGTGGATCGGGTACCGTGGATGGTCGGTCAAGTCGAGGGCCGGCGCGATCTCACGGATCTCGTCCAGCCCGATGACCACCGAATCCACGCCCTGGAGCTGGTTCACCTCGGCTCGGACGCGCAACCCCGCCACGGCCGAATCGGTATGGGCGAGGGTCAGGTGGCCGTGCTGGCTGAACAGGACGTTGAACCCGAGCTCTACCGAGAGCTGTTCGTAGATCCGGACGGATTCGTCGTAGAACGAGACGCCCTCCGGGGTCCGATAGTTGGAGCGGATGATCGCCGTGTTGCGGCCGCTCCCGCCGGCGCCGATGTAGGCTTTCTCGAGGACGGCAACGTCGCGGACGCCCCGCCTGGCGAGCTCGTAGGCGATGGAAAGGCCGTGGACGCCGCCGCCGATGATCACGACGTCGTAGCGATCCTTGCGTTCGCGCCGTTCCATGACGCGCCAGCGCCGCAGCGGACCGATCATCGGGCCGCCGCGAGCGCTGCTGGTCCGACCGGCGTTAGTCCGTGCGCCGCCCCGATCTCCCGCATCGCGTCCCACACGTAGAGCGCCTCGTCGCGCGCGACCATGATCGTGTAGCCGGGGTGAGCGCCCACGTCTGCCCGGGCGATGAACGCCCGGACGCCCCCCATCGACGCATGGAGCATCGCACCCTCGGCCATGGTTGCGGGCGTCGTGTCTGCGGCGCACAACTCGGCCAGAATCGACGGGGCCGACGGTCCCGCCAGGCGGACCGATGTCCGAGCGCCGGTCATCTCGATCACGGAGACGTCATCGCTGGCCAGGCCACCGGTCAGCGAGTCGAGCGAGCCGCCCTCGATGGGGCCGACCAGGAGGACTTCGTCCGGCCCGAGGATCCAGGCCGTCGCCGAGGCGCCGGACGCGCCGAGCGCCATGACTCGCCCGACCGTCGCCAGCCCGACCCCGCCACCGACCCGACCGGCGGCCGCGATGGCGCCGGGGCCACGCAACAGCCATTCCTCGAACGGCCCGATCTCGGCGAGACCGGCGCCGGCCTCCACGGCTGCCGCCTCCGCTCGCCCATCGGCGCCGTACCCATCGGGCCAGCGGACGGTGTCGGAGATCCAGCGCGCGCCGAGCAGCGCATGGGCGGGTTCGATCGCGCTTCGCCGGACGGGCGCGATCGGCGGAAGGGCGGTCACGATCGCACCCGCTCGCCGGCAGGGTCAAAGAAGGGGGCGGTGCGCACGACGGCCGGTGCCGTGGACCCCTCGCGCCCGGTGCCGAGGCGGACGACGAGCGGGCCGTCTTCGACCGCGTCCTCGGCCGGGACCCACGCGAGCCCGATCGCCTTGCCGAGCGTGGGACTCCACTTGCTGCTCGTGACCCTCCCGATCGGGCGGCCGTCCCGGACGACCGCGGCTCCCTCGGCGGGTACGGCCGTCCCGATCATCTCGAAGCCGGTCAGGACGTCGCGCGGCCCCCGCGCATCGAGGAACGCCATCGCATCGCGGCCGATGAAGTCCGGTCGGTCGGCCTTGATCAGCCAGGCCATCGACGCGCCGCGTGGATCGGACAGTGCGTCCGTGTCCTGCCCGACGATCGCGTGCTGCTTCTCGAGGCGAAGGATCCGTTGCGCCTCCACCCCGAACGGCTGGATGCCCGCATCGGCGCCCGCGGCCATCAGCGAATCCCAGAGGTGGGCGGCCCGATCGGCCGGGGCATGGAGCTCGTAGGCCAGCTCCCCGACGAACCCGATCCGCAGCAGGATCGTCGGGACGCCCGCGACCAGAGCCTCCCGCGCGTCAAGGTACTTGAGCCCGTCGGGGGACACGTCGATGTCCGTGAGCCGAGCCAGGACGTCTCGCGCGCGGGGTCCGGCCAGGTTCATCGCCGCGTACCGCGCGGTGACGTTGGTCACATCGACGCGCCGGTCGGACGCGGCCAGCCACCAGCGGAGCCACCCGTCGACGGCATCGAGGCTGCCGGTCCCGGTCGTCACGAGGTAGCGGTCCTCCCCGAGCCGGGCGACCGTCCCGTCGTCGAGGATGATGCCGGCGTCGTCGGTCATCGCGCGGTATCGGATCCGACCGACGCGAAGGTCGCTGAACCGATTCGGGTGGAGCCAGTCCAGGAACGTCCCGCTGTCCCGTCCGCGCACGTCGAGCTTGCCGAGGGTCGAGACGTCGATGAGGCCGACGCCCTCGTGGACCGTGCGGCACTCCCCGGCGACGTCGCCGTAGTGGAGCGGGCGCTTCCAGTCACCCATGTCCATCCATGTCGCGCCCGCCGCGTCGTGCCGCTCGTGGAGGGCGGTGCGACGGACCGGGCTGAGATGCGGACCGGCGAGGACCGCGAGCGGAACGGGCTGGACCGGTGGCCGATAGGTGGTCAGCCCGGTCGCTTCGCGCGACACGCCCCGGATCGCGGCCGTGACGCGAGCGGTGTTGCCGTGGCACTGCTTGCCCTGGCAGGGACCCATCGTGACGGTGCTGTAGCGCTTGAGCGTCTCGAGCGAATCGAACCCCTCTCGGATCCCCTGGGCGAGCTCCTTGGCCGTCACGTCCTCGCACAGGCAGACGAATGGCTTTCGTCCGGAGGGCAGGAGCGTCGCGACCGGTTCGTGGAGCGCGGCGAAGGCCGCGGCCACACGGTCCGCATGGTGGTCGTGGGCTGCGCCGTCGGCGTCACCTCGGCCCGCGGCGACTCGCCCGGCGAGCACCGCACCGGCCGCGATCAGATGGTCATCGGTCAGCCCGGTCATGTGCCCCGTCACGACGACGTCGGCCGAGCCGGCGACCGGGATCCACTCGGCCAGCCGAGGTTCGAACGCGAGTGCCAGTCCGGCCTGCGACGCGAGGGTCACGACCGGCTCGGGCCGCGCGGCCATCAGGACCAGGTCACCGGCGATCGTCCGCGTCGTCCCATCGGCGGCGCGGATCGCGAGACCGGACACGCGCGATCGACCCTTGGCCGCCAACAGCGAAGCCCCGAACACGGTCTCGGTGCCGGCTGCCTGGAGCGCGGCGGCCTCGGACGGCTCAGGGCGATCCGTCGACCCGCGCGTGTCGACGATCGCGGCCACCGGGATCCCGACGGCGAGGCATTCGGCGGCCTGCCGCCACCCGTGGTCGTCGTCGGTCAGCACGATCGCGCGACGGCCGGCCCGGACCCCGTACAGGTGGGCGAGTCGAAGCGCGGCCGACGCGAGCATGATCCCGGGACGGTCGTTGGCGTCGAACAGCATCGGCCGTTCGGCGGCGCCGGTCGCGAGGACGACGCGAGCCGCACGGACGCGGACGAAGGTCGACCCTTGGGTGATCCCGACGAGACCGCCCTCGTACATGCCGATCGCCGTGGCGGAGGTGAGGTACTCGATCCGGGTCTCCGCCGCAACCAGCGAGGCCAGCCGGTCCGCTGCGGCGACCCCGTCGAGATCGGCGATCCGCGAGTCTCCCGACACCGGCCGGGTTTGTGTGCGCAGGTGCCCCCCGAGCCGCGTCCCATCATCCACCAGGATGACTTGAGCGCCGCCGGCCGCCGCTTCGAGCGCCGCCAGGCACCCTGCCGGACCACCGCCGACCACGACCACGTCCGCGTGGAGGTGCCGCTTGCGCTGGCGCAGGCTCGGCCGGGCGGTGATGTCGACCCGACCGAGGCCGGCGATCCGCCGCAGGACCGCCTCGTAGAGAGGCCATAAGCGTCGGGGCCGGATGAAGGTCTTGTAGTAGAACCCCACCGGGAAGAACCGGTCGAAGCGATCGGTCAGGCTCAACAGGTCGCGACGTAGCGATGGCCATGCATTCTGACTTCGGACGCGCATCCCCGAGGTGATCGGCGTAACGCAGGCGCGAACGCTCGGCTCCCCATTCACGTCGACGAGGCAGTTCGGGCAGCGCCCCGTCGCGCACATGACCCCGCGCGGTCGGTGGTACTTGAAGCTCCGTGACAGGACGTCGTCGCCGTGCGCGGTCAGCGCGGAGGCGATCGTGTCGCCGCCGAGTCCCGTCCGCCGACGGCCATCGAACCAGAACTCGATGGGCTCATCCCGACGAAGCTCCTGGCCCGCCGGATCCGCGAGACGGCGGTCAGCCATCGGTCGTCGCCGAGGCTGGATCGGCCGTGACGGTCCAGCCCACGCGGAGCACTTCGTTGGTCCGTGTGTCGCGCACCGCCTGGAACCAGCGACGGCAGCCAGCGCGGTGGAACCACCAGGCCCGTTCGATGCCCGAGACATTGGTCCGTCCATAGAGGTACGACGACCAATCGGCCTGCGCGGCCCCGGGCGTCGGACGCGCCTGGACCTCCCCTCCATAGCGGTACTCGGCGACGTCGCGGGGACCGCAGAGTGGGCACCCGATCAGGAACGACACGCGGTCAGTCTCTCAGCCGAGGCCGCTGGACGCACCGGGCACCCAGTGCGTCCCGACGAGCGGGATCCCGGTGATCGCCGAGGCTTCCATCGTCAGCGCACGCAGGTCGTCCGGGTCCAGGTCGTGGATGTTCGCCTTGCCGCACGCCCGGGCGAGCATCTGGACCTCGAGGGTCATCGCGGTCAGGAAGTTGGCGACCCGGTCCGTCGCCTCCTCGACGGGCAGCCGGGCCATCGAGCTCCGGATCCTGCGTCGTGATGCCGACCGGGCATCGACCGGTGTGACAGTGGTGACACGCCCCCGGCTGCGTCCCGATGGCCGCGTAGTCATCGAGGTAGAGCGGGGCGTTGCAGTTGAGCGCGATGAGCGCGGCCGTCCCGATGTAGCAGGCGTCGGCCCCAAGCGCGAGGGCCTTCGCCACGTCAACGCCGCTGCGGATCCCGCCGGCCGCGATGATCTGGACCTGGCCGAGCATGCCGATGTCTTCGAGCCCACGGCGCGCCTCGACGATCGCAGCGAGCGTCGGGATCCCGGTGTGATCCTGGAGGATCTCCGGCGACGCGGCCGTGCCGCCCTCCATGCCGTCGACGACGACCACGTCCGCGCCGCATTTGGCGGCGAGCTTGACGTCGTCGAACGTGCGCGTCGCGCCGATCTTGACGAAGATCGGGACGCGCCAGTCCGTCGCCTCTCGCAGCTCCTCGATCTTGAGGGTCATGTCGTCCGGGCCGAGGAAGTCCGGGTGGCGCGCGGGGGATCGCTGGTCGACGCCGGGCGGCAGGTCGCGGATGGCGGCGATCTCGGGCGACACCTTGGAACCGAGCAGCAGGCCGCCGGTCCCTGGCTTCGCACCTTGGCCGATCGTCAGTTCGATGCCGTCCGCCTGGCGAAGGTGGTGGACGCTCGCGCCGTAGCGGCTCGGCAGGACCTCCACGATCATGGTCTTCGAGTTCTCACGCTCCGCGGGGAGCATCCCGCCATCGCCCGACGTCGTGGAGCCGCCGACCCGGCTCGCGCCGCGCGCGAGCGCGACCTTGGCATTGAGCGACAGCGCGCCGAAGCTCATCCCGGTGATCATGATCGGGATGTCGAGCGAGATCGGCTGTTCCGCGAACCGGGTCCCCAGGACGGTCGTCGTGACGCACTTCTCGCGGTACCCCTCGAGGGGGATGCGGGTCAGGGACGCTGGCAGGAAGGTCAGGTCATCGAGCGACGGCAGCGGCTTGGTCCGGAGCGTCCCGAATCCACGCATCAGGTAACGCCCGAGCGCGGCCTTCTCCTGGATCTCGCCGATGACGCTCGGCGTGTAGATGGGGCTGGTCCGGATCCCCTGCGGGTCCTGGCGCGGCGGGTCCTGGCTCACAGCGCGGCCCGCCACGTGTCGATCTCGTGGGTCTGGAAGTTCCAGAGCTTGCGTCCCGCGACGATCCTGCGGAAGCGCCCGGGCTTGGGCAGATCGAACTCGGCGAAGGCGAGTTCGAGCATCGACTGATCCTCCGCAGTCGCGTCGTCCACGGCGGCGTCATTGCCGAACGAGGCGACCTCCCCGGCGACGTAGACCGTGCCCTCGTACATCGAGTCGGCCAGGGCATCACCGGCGTCCCCGGCGATCGCGATGTACCCCTTCTGCATCATGAACCCGGTCATGTAGCCTGCGTTCCCCGAGACGAGCAGACGGCCGCCCTTCATCGAGATGCCGGCCCGCGCGGCGCAGTCCCCGCGGATCACGACGGTCCCGCCACGGATGGATGCCGCCGCGCTGTTGCCGGCGTTGCCCTCCACGATGACCGTGCCCGAGAGGATCCCTTCGGCGACACCCCAGCCCGCGCTTCCCGCGATTCGAACGGTGGCGCCATCGCTCATTCCGCCGCAGTAGTATCCGACACTCCCATCGAACGCAACGTCACCCGGCGTCAGGAGCGCGACGCCCAGGTTGTGCTGCGCACCGGGCTCACGCACGGTAACCGGCGATCCGTCCGCGAGTGCGGCCCGGATGGCCTGGTTGATCTCTCGGACCGGTCGCTCCGAGGCATCGATCTCGATGCGGCCGCGCGCGGTGCCGGCCGCGCTCACGAGGCGACGGCCGCGGCGATCCCGTGTCGATGCCACACGCGGGAGACGTGACCTGACGGTTCATGGGCCACGCCGGCGGGTCCGAGGGCGGCCCGGATGGCGATCTCCTCGTTCGCGATGGCAACGTAGTCGTCGGTCTCGACGGTGATCAGCGGCTTGAGGGCGAACGGATCCCGGGCGAACCCGATGGCATCGCCGCTCGCCACAAGGTAGGAGAAGCTGCCATCGAGATCGTCGAGCGAGGCCTCGAGGGCTGCCTCCAGGCTGAGGCCGCGATCCAGCTGGTCCGCAAGATAGACACCGATCACCTCGGAGTCGTTCTCGGAGAAGAACCGGACGCCTCGCTGCTCGTACCGGCTGCGCAGCTTGTGATAGTTCGTGATGTGGCCATTGTGGACCGTGGCGACATCCGCGATGCCACGGGCCCAGAAGGGCTGCGAATGCGTCAGGTCCACGCGGCTCTCGGTGGACAGCCGGGTGTGGCCGATCGCATGGCTCCCGCGGAATCCCTGGACGTCGATCGAGTCGGCGAGGCCGTCGGGGTGGCCGACCTGCTTGACGAGCTCCATCTGCCGACCGAGGCTGACCACTTCGACGTCATCCGATCCGCGCTCGGCGGCGGCCCGGATGGCCGCGGGTCCGGCGACTGTCGCGAGTTCGACGCGCAGCAGGCCGTGGTGCTGGTCCACGTTCCCGACCTTGCCCACGGTCGCGAGTCCTGCCAGGATCCGGCGCTCGTGATCCTCGGGGTCGCCTGTCTCCGGGAGACGGATCCAGCACGCGTCCCGATGCGCCGGTTCGGTCCGGAACAGTGCCATCCCGGCCGAATCGGGACCGCGCCGCGCCAGGCTCGTGAGCATGTCCAGCATGATCCGACCGACCGGCTCGGGGTCCTCCCGCTTGGACAGGTAACCAGCGATGCCGCACATGGTCTGACTCCACCACGGGTTGAACGAGCAAGGCCTCCCTCCGGCCAGAGGCCCCCGCGAGGAACTTCACTCTCAGGGAAGATGATAGGCCCCGCTCCACTGTGATGCAACGTCTAGCCCAATAGGGACTTGAACGACTTTCCCGATGGTGTACCCTGCCGGTGCGACGCCGGGTCTGCGTTCGCGCGCGCGGAGTGGCGATGCCAGGAACTGACCAGGCGTTCGCGACCCTGCTGGATGATGGATCCGCGTTCCTCGAGGACGCCATCACCCAGGCCATTGGCACCCGCCTGCGCGAGGAGCGCCATCGGCTGTCGCTGACGCTCCAGGACGTCGCGGATCGGTCCGGACTGTCCCTCGGGATGATCTCCAAGATCGAGAACTCGCAGACCTCACCGAGCCTTCGGACCCTTGCGCGGCTGTCCCAGGCCCTCGAGGTCCCGGTCACGACCTTCTTTCGCGGGCTGGAAGAGGAGCGCGACGCGTCCCACGTGCGCGCCGGCGAGGGGATCGAGCTCGTCCGGCAGGGCACCCGGCACGGTCACCGCTACGAGCTACTGGCGGCCGCCAAGGGAGGACGGCGCCGGGTCCAACCGTTCCTGGTCACGCTCATAGAGCAGCGCGAGACGTTCCCGCTGTTCCAGCATCTCGGGGTCGAGTTCCTGTACGCCCTGGAAGGGTCCTTCGTCTATCGCTACGGACGTCAAACCTACCCGATGGAACCCGGTGATTCGCTGATGTTCGACGGGCAGACCCCGCACGGACCCGAGCGGCTGAACGCGCTCCCCACGAGATTCCTGTCGATCACGGTCGAACTCGAGGACGAGGAACACCCCGGCGCGGGTTGAGGGGAGGAAGGAGGCCGCTCGCTCGAAACTTCGCCCAGGGTTCCCGACGGAACCGGCGACCGAAAATCGTGTCGCCTCGCATTGGATCGATACCGCACCGGAGAGGGAGGGTATGTCCGATCTAACCGATTCCCTGAACGTCCTGTTCACCGAGTTCTACTACTGGGTGACGGTCGTCATGATGTTCCTCATCCACGTGGGCTTCGCGACATACGAAGTCGGCGTGTCGAGGCGCAAGAACCTCCAGCACATCCTGATCAAGAACATCATGGTCATCCCCGTGGTGACGGTGACGTTCTTCCTCTTCGGATGGTGGATCTACTTCGCGTTCGTCAACGGTCCGTTCCTCAACGGCGGCGTGCCGGAACTGGCCGAGAGCTTCTACCCCTGGTCTGTCCTGATGGGGCCGAACATGGGCGACCGCATCACGGGCGTCTTCTGGGCGGCGTTCCTGTTGTTCTCGTGGACGGCGGCCTCCATCATCTCGGGCGCGATCATGGAACGCACCAAGACAGGCGCCTTCCTGATCATGGCCGTGGCGATCGGCTCGGTCTTCTGGATCATCGACGCGGCCTGGGGCTGGGCGCCCAACGGCTGGATGGTCCAGCTCATGGGCTACCACGACGCCTACGCGTCGGGTGTCATCCACGCGATCGCCGGTGGGGCCGCCCTCGGCGTCCTGGTGGTCCTCGGCCCGCGGATCGGCAAGTTCGGTCCGAACGGCGAGATTCGGACTATCCGACCGCACAACGTCTGGATGGCGTGCGTCGGCCTGTTGCTCGTCTACACGGGCTTCTGGGGCTTCTACGCCGCCTGCAACATCCCGGTCCTCAACGTGGGGACCGAAGCCGAGCCGTTCTTCTCGGCGACCAACATCTACCTGATGCCCACGACCCTGTCGGGCATCACGTTCAACTTCCTGATGTCGCTGTCCGGCGGGCTGATGGCCGGCTACTACCTCTCGAAAGGCGATCCGTACTGGACCCTTTCCTGCGGTCTCACCGGCATCATCGCGGCCTCGGCCGGCAACGACCTCTATCACCCGCTCCAGGCGACCTTCGTCGGCGTCGCCGGCGCGATCATCGCCTACAAGGGCCACTACTACGTGGAGCGGCGGTTCAAGATCGACGATGGCGTCGGTGCCGTCGCGGTCCACGGCTATTCCGGGTTCTTCGGCGTCGTCATCGCCGGGTTCCTGCTATGGGGCTATCCCGCGGCGGCGCCCGTCGTCGGCAGCGCCCTGCCCTGGTTCGGCGTGACGCCGGACGGGTTCCCTGCCGTCAATCCGATCGGCAACCTGATCGGCGCCGTCATCATGTTCGGCGTCCTAGGGTTCCTGCCGTTCTATGTGCTGGCGCGGATCCTCAAGAAGATCGGCTTCCTGCGCCTCCCGCGCCGGGTCGAACTCGCCGGACTGGACGAGCACACGATGGGCGACGGGTATCCGTACCTGCCGCACGTCGACACGGACTTCGAGCAGATCGAACGGCGCGAAGCCCACGGATCGACATGACCCGCCACGCAAGGAGGATCTGAACGATGCCGACCGGGATCGAATCCTGGGCCAACCCCGCTGAGATCGGCCCCATCTACCCGTTCGTCGGGACCGAGGTTGCGCTGACGGTCGTTGGGGTCGTGCTGTGGATCGCATGGCACGTGATCACGGCCCGCGAGGAGAATCAGCAATGGAATGAGCTCGACGCGCGGTACGAGGGAGAGGGCGGCACCGCCTGACCGACCTTCGCGCGTCGATATGGAGGGCTGATGCGCGCGCCGTGTCAGCCCTCACTTCGTGCCATCAGGTTCGGGCCGACCCGGCGATACGATAATGACCACCGACCCGATCGTCGGGCCGACGGCATCGCGTAGCGGCATCCCGCCCGAATACGCCCCGATGCGCTGCTCGGGTTCCAGATTCCGGACATGCGCCCGCCGAGCGGTCGTTCCCAGCGGCACGAATCCGTTCATTCGCGCCCTTGCCGAGCACGTGGAGCGCGCCGTCGAGGCGCACGTCGCGGAGACGCGCCTTCGGCCGCCTTAGCGGCGCAGAAGAAGGCCCGTTGCGGGTCCGATTCCGATCGCCGGAACGCCCCCCCAGAACGAGGCGCAATCCCGGATGAGCCAAAAGTCCGCCACGAATCCACTGCCGCTCCTCGACGCTGACGCACTCGAGACGCTGACGGACTTCCAGGTGCTACAGGTCGCGCCCGGCGCCGACACAATTCCCCCGCCGCACCTCCACCGCCGTGGATGGCTACGCGACCGCCCGGGATCCAGGCCATCCTGCGAGTGTTCTTCGCCTCGGACCTCGACCTCGAGGCGTTCCGGCGGTTCGATCGGCCCGTGCTATTCGCTCTCGGGGGTCGGAGCGATCCCGACTACTTCGCCCTGATGGCGGACCGGCTCGAACGAGTCTTTCCGGACTTCACCGTCGAGGTGTTTCCCGATCGGCATCACTTCGACCCGCCGCACCGGATCGAGCCGGCGCGGCTCGCCGCCTCACTGCGATCGCTCTGGGCTCGAGCGGACCAGCCGTGACCTGGACAGGCGGGTAGGTGAGCTCGATCTGGCCGGATCCGAGGGCCGGTCCTCATCTGCCGGCAGTGCGTCTGACTAATGTCCGCCTGAACCCGGCGGCGCGAGGTGGCGGTTCTGGACCCGCGACCCATCGACCGCCATGGCGAGGACCTCGTCCCGTGTCGGCGTCATGTTATGGAGTCGGCGTCCGTGCTCCGTCGTCGCCATCACCACATCTGCCGTGGTGCCGGTCGATTCCCAGCCACACACACACCGAACCGTGATCATCTCGTCAGGCATCACGCCTCCTAGCCCAGATTCCGGAACGGCTCTGGGACATAGGTCGCCAGGAGGGTGCGCCAACCCGGAGGCAGTTCAGCCGCGACCACGGGGTCGTCCACTACGAGCCAGGCCATGTGTCGCAACCCATGTTCGACGACCTGTGTCGTCGCGATGTCCTGCGGAGCCGCCGTCGCTTCCCCGCGTGCCAGCGCCGCTCGTTCGATGGGGAGGCTGGCCATGGATCCGACGAGGCTCCGGTCGATCACAGCGACGAAACTGAGGATGACAGCCTCGCGGTCGCGGCGCCAGGAAGTCGAGTGGACGAGCAGCGGCTCGCCGATCACTTCGCTCACGATCCGGGTCACGACATAGACCGGATGATCGTCCGCCCCAAGCTCGATCAGCCAGGGAGCGGCCCCACACGGACCGGTCAGTTCGAGGTGATCGCCGGCCAGCCAGACGACGAAGACCTCGGCCTGGACCGGACCCTGGACGTCAAAACCATCCGGGAACCTCGTCATCGCGCGATCGTACGCCGCGGCGGCGACTACTCGGCGCCCTGAAGGGACGGATCTGGACCGGGATCGCCGCCTTCGGCGACGGTGACGAGTCGATCCAGGTAGAGCCACCAGCCGGCCTCGTGGATCTCCCGCTCGTGCTGGGGCAGCGAGTCGTGTGTCAGCGTCACGAGCGTCCCATCGCCGTCGGAACGAAGGTGAACGGTGACGACCGTCGAGCCCGGCGGCAGTGACGAGAGCGGGCTGCTCGCCCAACCCCAGGTGAATACGATCCGCTCGAACGGATCCAACTCGACGAACCGTCCCTCTGCCACCCCCGATCCGCCGGGGCCCATCACCACTTGCAGGGCGCCGCCGGGCTGCGGATCCACGGTCGCCGAGGTGCCCTGCCAGCGCGCCCAGAGCGCGGGGTCGGTGAAGAACCCGTAGACCCGCTCGGGCGCAGCCCGGATGCGACGGGTGACGGTGATCCGCTCGACCTGCGCACTCACGTCGTCGTCGGCTCCTCGCGCTCTGCTTCGGCTGCCAGTCGGTCGAGCGCGTCGCTCCAGTAGGCCTCGAGGACCGCAGCGAGGGGACCGATCCGCTCCTGGTTGGCCCGGTAGTAGCGATGCGTCCCTTCCTGGCGAACATCGACGATGCCGGCGTCGCGCAGGACGGACAGGTGCTGGGAGACCGCGCCGAACGTGACCGGAAGCGCCGCGGCAATGTCGCCGGCGCTCAACTCCCGATCCCATATCAGGCGCAGGATCTCGCGCCGGCGCGGCGCCGCGATGACCGTGATCGAGTCCACGAGCAGTATTTTAGCCCCCACTTGAATCCGTTTGCCACAGCCGATAGTATAGCCGGAGCTAAAACAAGGAGGAGTCCATGCCGTTCGATGTCCGAGTCGAGTCGCACGTTCCCAAGTCGCCGGAAGAGGTCGCCGGCTATATGTTCGATCCGCGTCACGACCCGGAGTGGATCACCGGGATCGAGCACGTCGACCCGCCTGCTACGCCGGTTGCTGTTGGCACCGAGACGCATCGCCTCGCCAAGTTCATGGGCCGGCGCATCGACTACGTCCTGCGGGTCAAGGAGTACATCCCGGACCGCCTCATGGTCATGGAGTCGGTTCGGGCGCCGTTTCCGATGGGCGTGACCTATGGGGTCGAGCCGGATCGCTCGGGGTCCCGGGTCAGCCTCCGGGTCACCGGCGGATACGGGCTGCTGATGCGCCTTGCCCAGCCGATCGTCAGCCGGCAGATCAAACGGAGCCTCGAAGCGGATCTACGACACCTTCGCCGACGGCTTGAGGCGAATGACACCCCAGGGGGAGCGCCACAACCAGCGGGAGACAAGCGATGACCGGACCGATGCTCCATACCGTTGACGTCGACAGCGAGGCAGGGACGATCTACGAGGCGATCACGACCAAGGCAGGGGAGGCCGCTTTCTGGACGTCCGACTGCGACGTCGAGCCGGTCGTCGGGTCGATCGCCCGTTTCGGATTCCAGGGCGCACCAGTGGACCTGCGGATGAGGATCGATGAACTGAGCCCCGGCCAGCGGATCCGGTGGTCATGTCTCGGTGACTTCCCCCAGTGGGCCGGTACCACGGTCACGTGGACCCTGTCGCCCGCGCCCTCCGGGAGCGGCACGGCCGTCGCCTTCAACCACGATGGCTGGAAGGCCGACTATCCCGACGACGAGTACGCCCGCGTGAACTACACCTGGGGTCGGATCGTGGGAGCGCTCAAGGCCTATGCGGAGTCGGGGAAGCCTGCGCCCTTCCTCGGCTAAGCGAGCGCCGGCCTCCGGAATGGTGGCACGTCTCCTTTGATGTCGGAGGAATCAGGACGACCGCTCGCGCCACGCGGCCACAGCACACGGAACGCCGACAGCGATCCGAATCACCGCGCTGGGCACCGATGCGGGGCCAACGATGTTGTCGTTGAACGCCGCGATGTCTACGATGGAGCCGCCCACGTAGTAGGCGCGAGCGAACCCAAGGCGACTTGGCGCTGACGGGTGGTGCCCGCTCGGACGGCCCACAGGAACCCAGCTCCCGAGCCACACGAAGCCGTCGATCGTGACCGGGTCGTTGTACTGGAGTGGTGACGGTCCGTTTGCCGCGAGCGGGACGTATAGGTAGACGCTAACTCCGAGAGCACCGACCGTGACGGCCGGCGCCAGGATCCACGGCCTCACCGCTATCTCCCGCCGCCCGACCCACAGGACGTACAAGGCGATGAAGGGCGCCACGAAGACGATCAGCAGATGGTTGCCGAGGGCCAGGCCCAGCAGGAGGGCACCGAGGACGAGGTCGTCCCGGTCGTCGCGAACCCGTTTCGCCAGGCCTACGTCTACGGCCTCATGCTGGGCCCGATCGCGCTGCCATGCGCCGGGCCGTTCCTCGTCAGTCTGCTCGGCATCTCCCTGGGCGTTGCCGACGCCGTCGGGAAGGTCGGCACGTTCCTCGTCTTCGGGCTTGGCTTCGGTCTGCCGCTCGTCATCCTGTCGCTGGTCGCCGGCGTGCGCAGCCGCGAGATCTTCATTGGATCGTCGCCAACCACCGGGCGGTGGAGGTCGTGGCCGGTACGCTGCTGATCGCCATCGGGGTCGTCGACCTCGCTGACAAATGGGAGAGTATCCGCGTCGTCCTCGGGACGTGAACGTTGAGCGGAGGCTGCGCCCTAGATGTTGTGGTTTGGCTGGCGAGGAAGGATTCGAACCTTCGATCTCCTGATCCAGAGTCAAACGCCGTATTCAGGCTCGCGAGCCATCGCGTGAGCGTGCAGGACAGCGATCTCTGTCCAATTCTGGGATGAGTCAAGCGCACATCCCGGCACTAGTTAGACGCACATCGTAATCCTGTAAAGAATCAAGCGCCATTGCTAGCAGCGGCCGTTTTGACTGGCGCGCCCGACAGGTGTTGGGCGCGGGTTAGCAACCTACGACGTGCCGATCGAGGGTCGCGATGAGTCGGTCGGTGGCGGGTCCGGCGCCGTCGCGAGTGGTCACGCCAACCGCCGTGCGGCGGCCAGCCACCCCCATCTCGACAGCGTGGACCCGCGACGCCGGGTTCGGTGATCTCCCTTTCGTCGGCGTCAGCGACTGGCCGTAGTCGAGCAGCTCCGCTCGAGCTCGCCGCGCAGCCCCATGAGGGCCAGGCGGAGCCGGCTCCGCACGGTGCGCACGGGCACCCCCGTACGGGTGGCGATCTCGGACTCCGACAGGCCGTCGAAGTAGGCCATCTCCAGCGATCGACGCTCGTCGACCGGCAGGTGCGCGAGCGCGGCAACCACCGTCGCTCCGCCGGGTTGCACCCGGACCTCGTCCCAAGTCTCGAGGCTCACCAGTCGTTCGAGCGCCCGCACGCCCTCGAGCTTGTCCGCGGGGTCGCCCGCGGCCCGGCGCCGCCGAACTGCCTCGATCCCGTGATCGTGGACCATCGTGAGCAGCCACCCTCGGGCCGTCCGGTGGTCCGGTGCGAGGCTAGCCGCGGCGCGCCAGACCCCGAGGAATGCCGCCTCGAGCGCATCTGCTGCCAGGCCATCATCCGCTGTGATGCGGCGCGCTAATCCGTACGCTGTGGATCCGTAGCGCTCGTAAAGGGCGTCCAAGGCCTCAAGGCGGCCCGCGGCCAACCCGGCGATCAGGGCCTCGTCCGACGGTCCGGACGAGGCGCCCGGCCCGGGAGCAGGTGTGCGGCGCCGATCCGTTCTCGTAGCCTGCGTGGGCGATGGCTGGACGTTCACCGCCGGGTGCTATGCGGGCCGCAGCGCGCCTCGGGAGCCGCATCTCGCGTTGACTCATCGCCCTGACGTCTGCGCCAGCTGCGCGAATAAGGGTGGCGGGACTCCGGAGGCCGGCGTGACATCGCACTGGCTGGCGGAGGACGCACCTTGGAAGGTCACGACAGGAAGCCTGGGTTTCGCGGACCTATGCGCGGCGCTCGATGCCCTCACTGTGATCGTGGCTCACGTGCTTCCTCGTCTCGGAGCGCATGGCCCATGAGGAACAATGTCGGCGGCCAGAGACCCACGAAGCTCGCGAGGCGTTCCGGCCTGCCCTTGTCCGGGTCGTCTCCTCCGCGAGGCATGAACCAGAGCGCGAGCGACGCGAGAATCGAGCCCAGCGAGGCGACGTAGAACATGTCGGACGTCAAGCCGACCGAGCGCATGAATGAAAGCATCGATTCCTCCAACTGATGGAGGTGGAGCATTGGTGCTCGGGCCCACTCTTCAACCTCAGCGCTTCCACCCCGAACCTTGCACCCGATCGACAGATCAGATAAGAGATCTCTCGCGCGCATCGTCCCGGCTGATAATTCGTGAATGTCCGGACGAACTGGTCGATCGCTATGGCCCACGGCCGCCTGGCGGCTGGGACGAGCTCGCGGGGAGCCGAAGGACCGAGGCTCAGCTACCTTGCGAGGTGGCTCGGTACGCTGGGGGTTCAGCGGCGTCGCGCCGAGATAGCATGGGCTGGCGCTCGCGTTTGCGGGATGCTGCAATGGCGCGCCCGACAGGTCGGGTCAGCGCCTACGGCATGCCGATTGAGGGCCGCCACGAGTGGTTGGCCGCCCTCGCGAGGCTCCTGGCATGACGGACGGGCGCCTGCGCGTCCGGAAGCGGCGGAGCGCGAGGATCCCTCCGCTCACGCCGACGAGTAGCAGCGTTACCGACAGGCCGCCGCTCGACTGCGGGCTTGCCGTCCCCTCCACAAAGTCCGTGTCCGTTGGCGGAGCGGGCACCCCGGCGTCTCTCGACGCGGCTCGCTGTGAGGCGACGCTCGCCCGCCTGATCTCCGACCGGCATGCTGCGCGATCGCGCGGCCTCCGCGTTAGATGCGTGGGCCTCTAAGGACGGCCCGACTCGGCCGGAGTCTGACGGCCGACGACTGGGACGCCGCGTACCGCGAGATCACGGCGTCAGGCCCGCCGTCGCCGTCGGTTTAGCCTCGAGGACGTAGCCGCGACGCGCGCAGCGGCGGGCGCGGAGAGACTGGTCAGGGCCGCTTACGTACGGGCTTATCTGGGCGCCCCACCTGTCTAGGGCTCCGTGTCTGCGTCCGGGGCGACGTCGACGTCGCTCGCTGCGTCCCGAAGGAGCATCCTGGCCTCCGCCGCCGTGAGAGCGGCCGCGACGCCCGAGTGCGTCAGATCCTGGTACGCGTCCCGGAGACGGCTGCAGGCCCGTTGCGCGGCCTCGTGCTCGAGGCTGTCGGCGGGAAGCGTAGCCGTCAGCCGCTCGGCGCGGCGCCATGCCGCCATGATCTCGGCGACCAGTTTCTGCATCGGGGTCTCGATCTGTGACATCGATCGACCTGGGCCGACCCTGGCCCGATGGTACTCGGGCAATGCAATGCTCGACATGATCGCCGACGAAGGAAGCAGGACGATACCCGGGTCACCGGCGAGCGGCTCCTCGCCGGTTCTGCTCGGGTACGCGACCCGTCACTAGCGATCGGCGACGTGCACGGAGCGGGCCTGTTCTCAGGGCGGGAGCTGGCCGCTGGTCAGCTCGACGATCCGACCTACTTGGTAAGGATGTCTACCCTGCGGACCGAGCTCGCCATTGCCGAGGAACGAGAGCCGACCATGCGGTGGCTTCGGCCGACATGGTGATCGCGAAGTTGAGACATTGCCCGAGACGTGGGCAATGGCAACTCCCGACGGCCGCGCGGAGCTGCTAAACGCAATCTACGAACGCATCGTTGTCAGGGGCCCCGAGTTTATTTCGGCCCGTCTGACTCCGGACGCATACGCGATGGGACTCGCGCTCGCGCTGCCCGAAGCCACCGCTCGGGAACGAAACGCCTCCACCATCCGCTCGTCGGTGACCTGACTCTGGGCTACGAGCTGATGGAACTGCCGGCCGATCCAGGATTGACGCTCGTCACCTACTCCGCAGACCCGGGCTCTCCCTCCGAGGCTGGGCTACGCGAACTCGCCGGGTGGAGCGCCACGCGCGACAAGCTCAACGCGGTCGAGGCCACTTCCGAGGCGACCTGATTCGCGACCAGCGGTTCGCTGCGCCGCCCGCGCGTGCCCGTCCGACCTCGACGCTGCGGAAGTCAGCGTTCCGGTGAGTCGATGCCTCGGCGGGACCCGCGGTGCCCAGAGGATGCGGACTGAGATCTGAGGGGTTCTGCTGGTACCCAACCGACCTCGCCAGATACGTAAAGAAACCGCGATCGTCGAGGTGGACGCCACAGCCCGGATCCGGCTTGGCGGACGGCACCACAGGCCTCTGTAACGGAGCCTGGAAACGTCGATCTCAACTCGGAGTCAAGGTCATTTGTCCGGAAGAGTCAGGCGCACAAGCCGGGAAGAGTCAGGCGCACAAATGATCGTTTCGCGCTCAAAACGAGTGCGCCTGATTTTCAGGGACCGCCGTTCTTGCTCCACGCGGGCCCGGGGAAAACGGCTCCTCCACAAGATGTTGTGGTCGTTTCTCCTCGACACCCCAACAGGTCGTGGTGTTGGCTGGCGAGGAAGGATTCGAACCTTCGATCTCCTGATCCAGAGTCAGGCGCCTTACCGCTTGGCCACTCGCCAGTGCCTGAACGGAGCCCGAACCTCGTCCGGCCTACGTTCGGGGATGAATCACATGCCCATCCCAAATTGAGTCAGATGCCCATCCGGAAAACCGGATGAGTCTGTTGCCGACTCGGGCCGCCTGAGTCTACCGTGACCCCGCACTAGACCTCAACCGCGCTCCCACCCCGTCGGACGCGGCGTGTCGCCGCTGACGACGCACGCGGAGTCGACGTGCGAGCGGTGCGATCAGACGCAAATATTTGCCGGATCGCACGCTGACAGACGCCGCGGGGAAGACCCGCTGGTTACGAACTAGATCGGCTCTAGCGTTGGGGCACAAGCGTGGAACTTGCGAGCGTAGGGCGCTCAGCAAGCAGGTCTTCGTTTCGAGCCCGATGAGTTCTGCGGTTGACTCCAAGGGGCACGCGGACCCGCGTGATGCACCCCGGGCGATTCACCGCGTGATCGCGGGGTCGGGCGGTTCATCGAAACGGGAAGGCATCGGGCGGCAGTCCAGACAATCGGATAGCGTCGCCCGGTGACGTCCAATGCAGCGCCGCCGGTGGACCGCCTTCTCGCTCCATTTCGCGAGTTCTCGCGAGCAAGCGCCTCGAGCGGCGTGCTGCTCATCGCCGCTGCAGCGGTCGCACTGTTCTGGGCGAACTCGCCATTCGCGTCGGCATACGCCGACCTGTGGGGGACCGAACTCGCCATCGAGTTCGGTGGCCTGCAGATATCGGAGTCGCTCCTTCACTGGGTCAACGACGGCCTGATGGCCGTCTTCTTCCTGGTCGTCGGCCTCGAGATCAAGCGCGAGATCCTGGTCGGCGAGCTTGCCACGCTGCGCCGGGCGACCCTCCCGATCGCGGCCGCGATGGGCGGTGCCGTGCTTCCGGCGTTGATCTTCCTCGCGCTCGCCGGGGGCGGGACCGCCGCCCGCGGCTGGGGAGTCCCGATGGCGACGGATATCGCCTTTGCCCTCGGCGTCCTGGCCCTGTTGGGCACTCGAGCCCCGCTCGGGTTGCGCATCTTCGTCACCGCGCTGGCGATCGTCGATGACCTGCTCGCCGTGGTCGTCATCGCGATCTTCTACACGAGCGACCTGTCGCTGCCGGCGCTTCTGGCCGCCGGCGGTGTGCTCGGAGTTCTGATAGCCGCCAATCGGATCGGCGTCCGTCGTCCATCGGTCTATGGATTGCTGGGCCTCGCCTTGTGGCTTGCCGTGTACGAGTCGGGGATCCACGCGACCGTCGCGGGCGTGCTGCTCGCACTGACGATCCCAGCGACGACACGCCTGGACTCCGACGCCTACGTCGAGCGCGCGAGGTCGCATATCGACGACTTCGAAGGTCGCACCGTCGGCGGCGAGGACGCGAGCACGCAGGAGCATCACGCTGCCCTCTGGGAGTTGGAGGAGGCGACCGAGCGCGCGCAGGCCCCGATGCTGCGAATCGAGCACGCGCTCCATCCGTGGGTGTCGTTCCTCATCGTCCCGCTCTTCGCGCTCGCGAACGCAGGCGTCGATGTGCAAGCCGGTCTCGCATCCACGGTGGGAGGCTCGGTGCCGATCGCCGTGATCGCCGGTCTCGTCATCGGCAAGCAGGTCGGGATCACGCTCGGTGCGGCCGCCGTCGTGCGACTCGGCCTCGCGTCGCTGCCCGCCGGTGTGACCTGGCGCCACATCTACGGGGCTGCGTGGCTCGGCGGCATCGGCTTCACCATGAGCCTGTTCATCGCGGCCCTGGCTTACGGGGACGGTACCGATGAGCTCGCCATGGCCAAGATCGGAGTTCTAGCCGCTTCCGTCATCGCCGGCATCGGGGGCTTTGCGCTACTGCGGGCAGCGCCGGCAGCTGGCGACGCACGCCGGCCAACGGGTCAGCCGACAGACGCGATCAAACGCTGACGGTCTGGTGCCGCTGCGGGTTCACGACGATGGGCTTCGGTGGAGGTCGTCGCCATCTTGAGTTTCGCGCATTCTCGGCGCACCATCCAGGATACCCGCGCTCGGCGGGTCTGCCGGCCCGGTCACGATGGGAGGGGCAGAGCATGGTTCGCGTGTTGGACGCTGCCGCGAATCGGATCGCGCCATGGCGGGAAGCCGACTGGCGAGTGCCGATCGTCGAGGGCGCCGTCCTGATGCTCGCCGGGATCTATCTGATCGCTGACGGAGAGCGGGCCGAGTTCATCCTCGGACTCGTCGTCGCGGCAGCGTTGCTGATTGACGGCATCCGCCAACGGTTGCTCGGCCTCCGGCGCCTCCAACGCGGTCGCTCGCGTGATCTGACCCTCATCCGCGGGGCTATCGGGATCGTCACTGGAGCGCTGGTCCTGACGCTGTCGGTCCTCCAGCAGATCACGGTCGTCGGGATCCGGATCGCGATCGGTGTCGGCGGGCTCGCCTATGGCTCGATCGGTCTTGCGCTCGGCATACCGGCGTTGCGCAGTCGGCAGCCCAACTGACGGCCGCCGTCTTCGACGTGCTCCTGATCGTCGTCTCGATCCTGCTCCTGTATCGCGTGGCGACCGGGGATTTCGATCGTCGGCCTACTCACCGTGACCTCCTGGCTAGCCAGCCGCGGTCCCGATGTCGGCGAAACCCATGGCGTCGAGGACGCCCTGCGGGAAGGATTCCAGCATGTCGAGGTACTGCGGTGAGTTGATGGCGGGATAGAACGCGGCGTAGCCGACGCCGACGGCGGTGATCCCGATCGTCCAGCCGAGGAGCACGCGACGCTGATCCCAGAGCGTCTTGGTGAACACGCTACGCAGCATCGGCGGCCTCCTCGCCCCGGTAGTACGTGAGGAAGAGCTCCTCGAGGTCCCGCTCCTCGACCGTCAGCGTCGCGACGCCGAACCGAGCGGCCACCTTGATGAGGCCGTCGGCGCGGCCCGCGAGCCGGCATCGCAGCACGGTGCCGTCGACCCGGACATCCTGGAGATCTGACAGCCCGCTGAACGCCTCGATCGCTACGGGCTGGTCGAACTCGATCTCGACTCGGCGGATGGCCCTCCGCCGGAGCGAGTCGATCGCTTCGACGGCGACGAGCTTGCCGTCGCGGATGATCCCGACCCGGTCGGCAGCCTGCTGCACCTCGCTCAGGACATGCGAGGACATGAAGACGGTCTGCCCCGCCGCGCGCGCCGCGGCGACGAGCTCGAGGAACCGCTGCTGGATGATCGGGTCGAGCCCGCTCGTCGGCTCATCAAGGATGAGGAGCTCCGGCTCATGCATGAACGCTTGGACGACGCCGACCTTCTGTCGATTGCCCTTGGATAGCTTGCCGATCCGCGTCGACAAGTCGAGGTCCAACCGGCCGGCCAGGGCTTCGATCCGAACGGCGGGAACGCCGCCTCGCAGGTTCCCGAGATGGGTGGCAGCTCGCGCCCCGACTGGCCGCCGGCAACCGTGAAGTCGCCGGGCAGGTAGCTGATCCGCCGGCGTAGCGCGGTGCCGCCTGTCCTGGGCGATTGGCCGAACAGCGTCGCTACCCCACTCGTCGGCCGGATCAGGTCAAGCAGGATCCGGATGGTCGTGGTCTTGCCGGCGCCGTTTGGGTCCCAGGAAGCCGTAGACCTCTGCCTCGTGGACGTCCAGATCGAGGCTGGCGAGACCGCGTCGACCACCGTAGAACTTGGTGAGGGCCTCGGTTCGGATCAGGTCAGGCATTGGATCTCAAAGCAGATACCGGAGCCAGACGTAGACGGTGGCGATCACCATCGAGCCAAGCGTTACCGGCAACCCGTACCGAAGGAATGACCCGAACGAGACGCGATGGCCCTCGCGCTCCGCCATCGAGGCGAGGATGACGTTGGCGCTGGCGCCGATGATCGTTGCGTTGCCCCCCAGGTCGGCCCCGATCGCGAGGCCCCACCACAGCGCATCGCTCTCGTGACCCGTGGAGAGTTGCGCGACGACCGGGATCATCGTCGCCGTGTACGGAATGTTGTCGATCACGCCTGACAACACGGCGGATGCCCACATCACGAGGATCGTCGTCGGCGCGAGGACGCCACCGGTCAGGCCGGTGATCCCGTCGGCGACCGCCCCGATCAGCCCGATCTCGATGACGCCGGCTACGAGCATGAACAGCCCGATGAAGAAGAAGAGGGTCGGCCACTCGACCTCGCGCAGGATCTCGTGCGGATCCTCGCGCGCCAGGATCATCAAGGCGATTGCGCCCGTCAGGGCGACCGTGGCGGGCTCGAGATGGAGCACCCCATGCAGCACGAAACCGACCAGGGTCAGCCCGAGCACGAGCACGGACGTGCGGAGGAGGCGCGGGTCGGTGATCATCTGGCGCTCGTCGAGGGCGAGCAGTGAATCGCGTCGCTCTGGATCGAGAACGAGCTGCCCTCGGAACATCCATCTGGCGGCGACCAGGTACGCGGCCAGCAGCAACACCGATAGTGGCGCCATGTTGACCAGGAAGTCGGCGAAGTCGAGGCCGGCGGCGCTGCCGATGAGGATGTTGGGCGGGTCGCCGATCAGTGTGCTGGCGCCGCCGATGTTGCTGGCCAGGATCTCGCTCACGATGAATGGGAACGGGCTCATGCCCATCCTTGCCGCGAGGAAGAGCGTGATTGGCCCGACCAGGACCACGGTCGTCACGTTATCGAGGAAGGCGCTCGCGACCGCGGTGATCACGCTCAGGATCACTAGCACGCGGTAGGGGTCACCGCCGGCGAGCCGTGCGGCTCGGACCGCCATCCAGCCGAAGACGCCGGTCTTCCGGATGATCGCGGCGAGGATCATCATCCCGGCCAGCAGGAAGATGACGTTGAAGTCGATCTCTTCGAACGCGCGCTCCTGGCTGACGATGCCCAGCAGGACCATCGCGACGCCGCCCGCCATTGCCGCAATGGTCTTGTGGATGCGCTCGGTCGCGATCAGGGCATAGGTCGCGACGAAGATCGCGAGGCCGGCGATGACCGTCGCCGTCATCGGTCGCGGTCGTGATTGTGGGGTTCTAGGAGCCCCTCATGACCGCTCGCCCTGATCCAGACGATGAGCAGTTCAAGCTGATCGACATAGCCGACCACCCTCGCCTCTTCATCGAGGATCGGAAGGCCGTTCAGCTTTGCCTCGTGCATCCGGCGGAATGCATGCCGAACCGTCTCGTCGCGCCGCACCGAGACCGCTGGAAGCTGAATGTCCGCCGCCGTCCGGGCACCGACATGTGCGGCGTATTTCAGCGCGCCCTCGAGGTCGAGAATCTCGCCGAGGAACTCCTCGGGCACGATCTTGAGGAAGATGTCGTTCACGAGCACCCTGATCGGGATGACGCCGGTCAAGCGCTTGTCGGCATCGACCACAGCAATCACGCGGCAGCCAGGGTTCTGGACGGCCTTCTCGGCGATCTCGCGCAGACTTTCGTCTGACCCAGCGATGACCGGCCCGATGCTCAGCAGTCGGTCCGCCTCGTCGATCCGCGTCGACTGCGTGATCGATTCTGGAGTCGGACGTTCCATCGACGCTCCTCCGAAACGCAAAGGAGACCGCGCGTTGCGCAGTCTCCACCATCGGCGCCTTGTACGGGCCCGACGCCTGGCCCGGCCCGCACCAGCGGGACACCCGAGGAGTCTAGCTGATGGGAGGTCCAGTCAATGCGGCCACCGGGCGACGTTCTGGTGGCCGGCGTCGCTCGCCGCACGGATTGGACCAGCCCGACGAGTTCATCGTTATCGCCTCGGCGCGACTCCTTGCTCGAGGGCGTCGATCCAGGCGTCCGGATGGGCCAGGTCGACACTCAAGTGTTTTGCGAAAGGCAGACCTGCCAGGCGAACGGTCGCTCCTCTGAGAAGGCCGACGAGGTGGCGCTCGGCCAGGACGACTGCACCATCGAGTGGTTCGAGCTCGACGAACCGGGGTTCAGCGGGAGGGTCAGCAAACTCCGCCGTGATGTCGCCGGTCATCACGCCCCGAGAGACGGAAGCGTAGTAGTCGATCACAAGCGACCGACCTGCTGCCAGCTCAGCCAGGTTTCCTCGCAGCAGCGGATCGAGTTCGAGAGCGACGGGCGCTTGCCCTATGACGGGATCGACGAACACCGACGGCAGGTCACGCTTCCGCCCCGAGCCGAAGCCGAGTCGCCAGCTGTGAGGCCGGAGCCAACGCACCTTCGTGGGTGGACACCTCCCAGACCCCGATCGACTGGAGCCAGCCGATAAGCACGATGGCTAAGAGCCCGTTGATCAGTACGCTCCCGCCGAAGAGCGCGACGAAGAACAGGACATCCGAAGAGCTTCCAGCTTCCGGCGATCCACGCGTCCCGCGCTGATCGGTTCACCCGGGTCGCTCACGGTCGTCATCTCGACCTTGATACTACTCGCGTAATGGCTGACCAGACATGGCCGAAGGCGGCAGGGACGGTTTGACGTCGACCGCAATTCGAGCGACCGATCTTGGCCGTCGGTTCGGCTCTGTGACGGCCGTCGACCGGCTCTCGTTCGAAGTCCGCGAGGGCCAGACGTTCGGCCTGCTCGGTCACAACGGTGCCGGCAAGACAACCACCATCAGGTTGCTGAACGGCGTGCTTGGCCGTGACGCCGGCGAGGCGAGGTGCTCGGGATGGACCCGGCCGTCCACGGCCTCGGCGTTCGCAGCCGGACAGGCGTACTGACCGAGACGCCCTCCCTGGACGAGCGCCTCAGTGCCACCGAGAACCTCACATTCTTCGGCGGTCTCTACGGTGTGGCAGGCGGGCGGCTGGACGATCGGGTCGCGGCGTTGTTGGAAGCCTTCGGCCTTGCCGACCGTGGCGACGATCGCGTGGGTGGATTCAGCCGCGGGATGAAGCAGCGACTCGCGCTCGCCCGGACGCTCCTGCACGATCCCGACATCCTGTTCCTCGACGAGCCGACGGCCGCCCTCGATCCCGTGGCGGCGCGGGACGTCCACGCCCTCGTCGAGGGCTTCCGTCGAGACCAGCGACGGACTGTCGTCCTGACGACGCACAATCTCGTCGAGGCGCAGCGGCTGTGCGATCGCGTGCTGATCATGGAGCGCGGTCGGGCTCTCGCAGTCGGGTCGCCGGCTGAGCTTGCGGAGGCCGTGGTGGCAGCGCGGACCGTCGACATCGAGGTCCCCGAGGAGCATCGGGCCACCGCCATCGAGGCCCTCAGCGGCGCCGGCGTCGGCAACGTCGCTGGGTTCGCATGGGCTAACCCTGCAGGTCGACCGTCGCGACGCGATTCCTGCGGCAATTGCCCTCCTCGCTCGCGCGCACATCCCGATGTACCGCTTCGCCGAGCGGGAGCCGAATCTCGAGGCAGCCTATTTCGCGCTCCACGGCCGATCGCCGGAAGGAGGCACGGTCGAGTGAACCGGGCCGCCGTTGGCACGATCGCGCGGCGCGACCTCACCGTGGTCGCCCGCAGCCGCGCCGTCAGCCTGCCGATCCTGATCCTTCCAATCCTCTTCTTCGTAATCGCGCCGGCGGTCCTCATCCTCGGGGCCGGCCTCATCGGCGACGACCTCGCTGAGTTCGAGGAGCTGGTGGCCCTGATGCCCGAGGCCCTCCGGCGCGACATCGCCGCGCTCCCACCGCCGGCGCAGGTGGTCGTCTGGGGCCTGGAGTACCTGTTCGCCACGTTCTTCCTGATCGTGGCCCTCATGACCTCGGCGGTAATCGCCGCCGACAGCTTCGCCGGCGAGAAGGAACGCAAGACGCTCGAGGCACTCCTGTACACGCCAATGACCGATCTGGAGCTCTTCACCGGCAAGGTCCTCGCTCCTTGGCTGGCCGCGATCGCCGTCTCGACGATCGGCTACGTCGTGTTCGTCGCCGTTGCCAGCCTCTTCGGTGCCGGGATGGTTGGCCGGCCGATCGCGCTGAACCCGCGATGGCTCTTATTCGCGCTGGTGCTCGCGCCGGGTGTCGCGATGCTGGCCGTGGGCGCTCTCGACCAAGTGTCGGCCCGCGTCCGCGGCTTTCAGGAGGCCTATCAGCTGGGCGGGCTCGTCATTCTGCCGCTGGTCGTGCTCCTTCTCGGCCAGCTGTCCGGCGTCCTGTACCTCGACGTGGCGGCGGTCGTCGTGCTTGCGGGGCTCGTCTGGCTCGTCGCCGGCGGAACGCTCGCCCTGGGCTACCGGTCGTTCCGCCGCGAGCGGCTCCTCGTGCAGACCTGAGGGCGTTCGCGTGTGAGCAGCGGTGGGTCAAACCCCTACGAGGCCAGGTGCGCAGCAAGCGCAGCCATCACTTGCGCCGCCAACGACCTCGGCCGCCTCGCAGCAAGCTGCCGTCTCGATGACTGTCAGCTCGCGGCGCGGCTTCGCCAGGTGACGCTCCAAGTTTGCTAGGCGGGAATCGAGGGCGACCAGGCCCGCGATTCGGTCGGCAACCGCGACCCGGCGATCGGCGATGAGCCTAGGCAGCTCGTTGGTCGTATCGACGCAGTGGCCCGAGTGACACCATGACGCGATCCGAGCGGCGTCGTCCAGTGGCAGATCCAGCCGTCGCAGGTCGATCAGCAGTCGCAGGTGCTCCGCGTCGGCCTGCCCGTACTCGCGATAGTCGTTGTCGCGCCGGGCCGGACGCGGTAGCCACCCCGACCGCTCGTAGAACCGCACGGTGTCGGTGGAGACACCGACCTGCTGTGCCAGCTCGCCAATTCGCATGGAAACAGCAAACCTTGGAGTCCTTCGAATGTCAACCAGGTGTCACAGCACTTCGCTGAGCTCGAACGTGTTGCCCTCGCTGTCCTTGAACCAGGCCGCCTTGGCCACCCCGAAGTCAAGCAGCCCGTCAACGGTCTTGACCTCGCCGAAGTCGTAGTCCTCGAACACCACACCGCGACGTCGGAGGTCGGCGATCACGGCTTCGATGCCGGTCACCGTCCAGCCCGCGATCGTGTTCTGAGCGGTCCCGGCTGAGGGTGTGCCGTAGAGATAGAGCCAGGTGTCGCCCGAGAAGCGGTACCAGACGCCGCCCTGATCCTCCTTCTCGGGGACCAGCCCTAACTTGGACTCGTACCACTGGCGAGCGCGATCGAGGTCGACCGCCGCAGCTGTGGCGTGGATCGGGAAGTCTTGCAACATTTCGACACGCCTCCCCGTTCAGGATGTCGCCGCGGCGGGTGTCGCAGATCGCTCGACATTCTCCTTGAGGCGTCGCAGCTCCCGCTCCGGTCCGGCTTTCCCTTCGGCAGCCAGTAACGGGGACAACAGCCGCCAGAGCCCGTGCGGCTCGATGGCCGCGACGTATGTCGCGCGCGTGCTTGTCGGCCCGGCGGCGTCGAGATCCAAGGAGAGCTCGACGTCGAACGGCACGCCGGAGACGGACCGCCAGACGATGCGCCGCCCGGGAACGGCCTCTGCTACCTCGAACTCCGCGTCCCATTTGAATGGGCCCATGGCCATGCGCTCCCGGCCCAGCGAGCCGACATCGGCGCCGGTGCCCCGCACGAGACGGGCATCCGTGACCGTCATCCACTCCGGGTGCCGGATGACGTCAGCCGCGTAGGCCCAGACATCTGCAGCCGTACGCGCGATCACTTGCTCCGTCTTCGTCCTGATCACTGGACAACCACCCTCTCGTCTACGACCGGCAAGGTGCCGGCGATGGCTCGTCGCAGGCGCGCGAAGGCAGCCTGCTTCTCTCCGCGGACCCGCTGCATGGCCTCGTCGTCGATGGTCGAAGTGCCGCGGTATTCCCAGCGCAGTCGGAGGCGCGTCCCGCCCTCGACGGACTCGAGGTCGGCCGCCGCCGCAACAAGCCCGATGCCAGGCACGGTGAGTCGCCAGCCGACGTGATCGTAGGGCTGCCAGTCGACGATCTCTTCGAGCGTGGCAAGCCGCCCGGTCACGCACTGGGCGAGCGTTCCGACGCCGCGGCGACCGCCGGTGAGCGTCTCCTCGATGACGATCGGTCCCTCCCAGCGGGTTCGGTTGGCCGGCGAGGTGAGGAAGGCCCAGACCAGAGCAGAATCCGCCGCCACGGTCGCCTCGAGGGCAAGGATCGGTTCCGAGCTGCCGATGTCAAGGCGTCGATGTCCGCTCTCCGCCTGCCAGCGAGCCTCGAGATCGAGAGTGAGTGTCGAAACATCACCAAGGTGCTCGACCGACTCCTCGGACCCGGTGAGGCCGAGCTCGCGGGCATCGAGCCCGAGCGCCTCGGCCGCGGCCGCCGTGAATAGCGCGAAGCCCTTCCCGGATGCCGCCGCGGCCCCGGCGCCCTTGAGCAGGCGATGGACGACGATGACGTCCGACCCGGCGAGCTCATCGCGGCCCGCGATTCGCGTCCGCACGTACGAGCCGTGATGGACAAACAACTTGAGGTCGAGCCGGGGCGCCAGCCGGCACGAGTTGCAGTCGCAGCTGGTGGCCTGGTCGATGCTCCGAAGACGGCGGCGAAAAGCGAGATACGAGGCCTCGAGGGCATCCATGAGCAGCGGCCCCTCGGCGCGCCCATCCTCGACCCACAGGAAGACGGCGTCACCCTCGAACTTGGCCAGCCGGAACGGCGGATCGAGGCGTCCGACGATCGTCTCGAGCAGGTCACCGGCGATCGTCGGCGCATGCTCGATCTCGCTACCCGACAGATATGCGGTGTAGCCGGTCAGGTCGGCGATGACGAGAAAGCCGGTCTCTGGTGTCGCTGCCATGGCGGCACCCTAGACCATGGAGTCGCTCCAAGGTCAATACCCTTACGCAACCTACCCGAGGGATGCAGGCGAAGCACCCGTCCGAGGAAGCGGGTAGACATTGCATGTCCCAGCTGTGGTTAAAGTGCTTAGCCGTGGGCTCGGCTCCGTGTGCGATGCGAATGAAACGCGATCGCCCCGTTCCTGGCCTCCCCCGAGTGCCTCCGGCTGCGCGACCATTTATCAACGTCAGCGGGAGAGCGTCGTGATACCCGACGCCGTCATCCTGAATCCACGAGATGACGAGAATTCGTGGCCTTCGCAGAGGCGCTGCTAGCGGAACAGCCGGCGACACCCGAGGTATTTCAGGCCCGGCTGCGCGATCGGTACCCGGCGGCGGTCGTACGTCGGCGCGACCTTCATGCTGAACGCCTGACCGTTTGGTATTGCTACCGTGACGGTGGCTGGACTGGAAGCGGACGAGGAGGGCAGCATGTCTGATGCCGAGGGTGAATTGCGGGCAACGTCCGAGGACATCGCGGCCGACGCTGCGCGCCTGCTACAGGTTGAGGCGGAAAAGGCCGATCTCCACCCTTCCGATCCCAAGCTGCTGGATCTGTCCCGGGAAGCCGAGCGGCTGGCCCGTGGACTTGCACCGAAGGCCATCGCAGAGCGAGAGATCGCAGACCTCGCAAGCAAGGAGCAGTAGACCCGAGGACCCCTAGACCACTGGCCGGTTCGTGAGACGAGGAGCCACTCGTCGTAATGGGGTTGCGAGGGTCCCCGCCGATCGGAGCATAGTTCCCTCTTCGCTGCCATGACGCCGGAACCGAACCGCTGTGCATTCGCCGCGCTCGGCACCCTGATACGTGGTTAGGAAGCCGTGATGACCTGGATCCTGAGCTCGGAATCGGTCAGGGCATCTGACTAGAAATCAGCCCGTGATCGACACAAAAGGGCGCCAGACTCTTCTCCAGAGTCAGGCGCCGTACCGCTTGGCCACTCGCCAGTGGAGCGGCCGACATTCTAGCGCAGGGCCGGTCCGGGCCCCTGGGCTACGGAAGTCCCGGCGGCGGTTCGATCTCGACGAGGACCGCGCCGGTCACGTTGACGACGGTCGAACCGTCGTGGTCGAGGCGCCACTCCTCGACGCTCGCCGGGTGGACGTGCCCGTGCAACCAGAGCGGCGGTCGGACCCGGTCCAGCAGCCAGCGGTACGCCGAGAACCCGATGTGGAACGGATCGGCGGCACGATCGCCGACGCCGAGCGGCGGCGCATGGCTCAGGACCACCGCCGGTGCGGCTCGACCTCGGATCCGCCGCCACGCGAGGCCGAGCATGAGCCTGATCACATCGGCGGTCGCGCTGCTGTCGTGACGCATCCGGTCCCCGCGACGCAGACCCGGCCATTCGAGGGTGAGGACCGGCAGACCGCTGACCTCCTCGATCGCCCCGCTCGGGAGCGCCTTCGGGGCGGCCTGCGCGGCCGTGTCCGACCAGGCGCCGCCGTGATCGTGGTTGCCACGTATGTAGTGGAGCGGGACACCGAACGCGTCGCCGAGGAAGCCCAGGTAGGTCGGCCCCAGATCGCCGGCGCCGACGATCGCGTCGAGCCGGCCGAGCGCCTCGCGATTCACCTCGTAGCCGAGGGCCGGGTCCTCGTCATCGGAGACGGCGAGCCAGCGGATCGGTCGACCGTCGCGGTCGCGGAAGGGGGTCGCATCGGGCCAGACGATTCGGAGGCGGCGGATCATCCCGGGTCGTCGGACCGGAGATCGCGCTCCCTGAGCGCGCGCGAGCGCATCGGGCGAGCCGCCTCGACCTCTGCCTCCAATGTGCCGATCGGCTCCATGCGGCGGCCATGCGGCGGAACCAGCTCCGTGACGGACGCATCGATCTCGTCCTGGTTCGAATACAGGGCGAGCGCCACGCGGTTGTGGCCGTCGTTCACCCAGTAGCAGTCCCCGTAGCGCACCACGTCGATGGGCGGGAGGATCGTCAGCGAGTCCTGGGCCTTGCGGAGTCGTTGCCAGCGGCCGGTCCAGTTCGCGCCACGGAACGGCCGGAGCGGCAGGAAGTCACCGCCACGTTGTGCGCCGCCGCCGACCGCTGTGCCGCAGATCTTCTCGACCGGGATCGACCGCAACCCGATGATCACCGGCCGGGCCTGGCGGGACTCGGGATGGAGCTCGGTCAATGATGGGAGCGGATGGCGGGCGAGGCGCCGGATCCGCCGGACGTGCATGCCGGGCAGTTCACGGACCGTGTTGGCGGCAACGTTCGCGGCAGCCTCGAGTGCAGCCCCGACGCCTTCGATGAGCGGCTCGGCCGCCGCCTCCGCACCGTCCCGGAGCCGTCGCAGGGGTCCGCGCTCCGCGGGAACGTCGTCACGTCCCTCCCCGTCGGCACCGCCCAGTTCCTCGTCGCGCATCCCGCCAAGTGTGCGTGATGTGGCCGGAGGGCGCGCCTGCCGGTCCTGTCCGCGTCCCGAGCTCAGCCACCGCCGCCGACGGGCCAGTCGACGTCGTCTGGTACCCTGCCGCCCGTGTCGAAAGAGGGATCCGGCCCCGTCAGGCCGGTGAGGGGCGATCGGGCCCACGCGCGCCCGATCAGGCGAGGCCACAGTCCCATGGATCGGGGGCCGCGGGCTCCGCGAGCCGGGGAGCCGCGTCGCAGCGGCCGCTTCGGACCCGCGGTCCTCGACGCGATCTTCCCGGGTCTCGGCCACCTTGCCGCGGGCCGCCGCCGACGAGCGGCGATGTTCGCGCTGCCGATCATGGCGATCGTCGTCCTCGGCCTCGTCGTCGTCGCGACGACCAGCGGTCCACGCCTGGCCGCGACCCTTTTCGACCCTGGCGTGATCTGGGCGTTGCTCGCGATCCAGGCCGTACTCCTGGTCTGGCGCCTGCTCGCCGTCGGGTCGAGCCTGTGGGATCCCCGCCTCTCCCCGCCGGGTCGCCGTGAGGCGCTACCGATCGCCGCGATCCTGCTCGTCGCCGTGATCGCGCCGCAGGCTTTCGCCGGCTATGCCACCGAGGTCGCCCGGGAGACCGCCGACGAAATCTTCACGGAGGCGTCGCCGACGGCCGTCGCCGGGCCGATCGGGACGCCCGAGCCGGACCCGAGCTTCCTCGCAACGCCGGTCCCCAGCCCGAGCCTGACGACCAGCCCGTCACCGTCGGCGAGCCCGACCGTGCCGCGGGTCAACGTCCTGCTCGTGGGGGTCGATGCCGGGGTCGGCCGGAACACCTACCTGACCGACACGATGATCGTCGCCTCCCTGGACCCGATCGCGGAGACCGTGTCGATGGTGTCGGTGCCCCGCGACATGGTCGACGTGCCGCTGCCCGACGGTCGCAAGTTCACCGGCAAGATCAACGGACTCGTCTCATACGCCCGGCACCACCCCAAGCAGTTCCCGGGCTCGGACGGGACCGGTTTCGACGTCCTACGCGGCGCCCTCGGCGAGCTCTTCGGGCTCGACATCCCGTACCACGCCGCGGTGAACCTCGGCGGCTTCGTCAACGTCATCGATACCATCGGCGGGGTCGATGTCTACGTCGCCCGCGCCTTCTGTGACCCGTCCTACGACGAGTACGGGTTCACTCGCGGGTTCTCGATCACCAAGGGGCGCCATCACCTCAACGGCCAGCAGGCGCTCGCCTACGCGCGCGTGAGGAAGCCGGCCGGTGAGAGCGACTTCACCCGGGCCGCCCGGCAGCAGGAGGTCCTGTCCGGGATCCGCGATCGCATCGTGCACGGGGCGTTCATCAACGACCCCATCGGCCTGCTGCGAGCAGTGTCCAAGACGATCACCACGAACGTGCCCCGCAAGCTGCTCCCGGACCTCGCCGACGCGATGGCCAAGATCGGTCGCACGGACACGTTCCGAGCGGTGATCTCGTCACCGATGGTCGCGTCGGGCTTCGACAAGCGGGGTTCGATCCAGGTGCCGAACCTCAAGCGCATCGCGAACCTGTCGAAGGCGATCTTCCCGGTCACAGGAACGCTGCCGCACGAGCGCTATCGCGTCGCCAAGGGGACCGGTGGGACGCCGACGACCAGCGGCATCGGCGGCTGCAGGCCGGCCGCGACACCCAGACCGAGAGCCACCCCGAAGCCCACCGCCAAGCCCACCGCCAAACCCACCGCCAAGCCGACTGCGACACCGGCTCCGACCCCCGAGCCGACGCCCGAACCGACACCCGCACCCGACCCCACTCCCTAGCCACGAAGGTCGTTCCGCCCCGCGGGGAGCGGTACGTTCGGGGGAGTGGCACGCCAGCCGGGCGGCTGTCACCCTATGGCCATGGTGCGAACGCCGGACCGACGGCCCCGCCTCGTCGCCCTCCTCCTCGTCGCCACCCTGCTGACCGGTCTCGCCGCGACGGTGTCCGCCGCGCCGGCGCTTCCGGCATGCAAGGTCGCGGACGTCCTCACGAAATACCGCGGGTATGCGTACTGGCACCGGTCGCTGCTCGACCCGACATATCGGCTGCCGAGCACCTACGCGCCGGGCGACATGCGCTCGACGTCCTACGCCGGGCTCAACGGCGGCTTCTCGGTGCGCCGACACGTGATCCCCGACCTCAAGGCGATGGCGAGCGCGGCTCGCGCGGCCGGCGCCCGGCTCGTGGTCCAGTCGGCGTACCGCAGCTACCGGACCCAGCGGGCGACGTTCGATTACTGGGTCCGGGTCCACGGCTACGCGACAGCCCTCAAGGAGAGCGCGCGAGCCGGCCATAGCGAGCACCAGCTCGGCACGACCGTCGACTTTCGGGGATACGGTGGCTCGGCGCCGTGGAACTACACCGACTGGGGGACGACCAAGGCGGGCGCCTGGTTGAGGGCCAACGCATGGAAGTACGGCTTCGTCATGTCGTACCCCAAGGGCAAGACCGCGGTCACGTGCTACCAGTACGAGCCCTGGCACTACCGCTACGTCGGGCGGACGCGTGCGCGCAACGTCCGCGCGAGCGGCCTGACGCTGCGCGAGTACCTCTGGCGCGAGCAGAACCCGACCGTGGTCACGCCCACTCCGACCCCGAGCCCGACGCCGGCGCCGACGCCGACGCCTGAGCCGACACCGACGCCCACGCCAAGCTCCGGAGCCGACCTAGGACCGAGACCATTGCCGCCTGTGGCAGCGCCCGACGATAATGTCTCCTGACGGGGCCGTCACCCTGCGCCAGGACGATCCGGACCGATTTCCCGGGAGAGATCTCCATTGACGCTTCCCACCATGATCCTCAATGCCGATGGCACGACGGCGGATGCGAATCGCGAGGCTCTCGAGATGCTGGGGGTCACGCACGATGAGCTCGTCGCGCTGCCGGCCGGGGCGTTCTCGCCCGAGCCGCCCGACCCCGAAGCAGACGCCGCCTTCCGAGAGGAGTGGGAGCGGCAGGGAACGCCTGACATCGGTGGTGAGGCGACCCTTCGGCGGCTCGACGGGTCGAGCGTCCGGGTGAAGTTCGGGATCACGCCGATCGAGGAGGGCCGGTTCGTCGCGGTCCTCGAACCGGTCGCGGCGCCGATCGACGCGCCGCCGGTCGTGTACACCGCCGGGCAGGTCCTGGCGGAATGGCGAGCTGCCGAACGCCGCCTGCAGGAGGTCCCGGAAGGAACGGCCGAGTGGCGTGCCGTACACGCAGACATCGAACGCTTCCGGAGCCGCTACCAGGCGATGTTCAAGCGCTAGTGGCGATCCCGTCGACGTTCCGCGCGTATGTCGCCGAACGCATCGAGGGACAGGGCGCGCCGCGCATGGACCGCGGCGTCCGCGAGTTCGTCGCCGACGACCTGCCACCGGGCGAGGTCGAGGTCCGGGTCACCTGGTCGAGCGTCAACTTCAAGGACGGCCTCGCCACCAAGGTGGACGGCAAGGTCGCCCGCATCAGCCCGCTGATCCCCGGCATCGATCTCGTCGGCGAGGTCGTCGCGAGCACGGATCGCGCGGTCGCGGTCGGGTCGACGATCCTCGCCCACGGCTACGACCTGGGCGTGTCCCGCCACGGCGGCTACACCGAGTACCAGCGCGTGCCTGCGGGCTGGGTCGTCCCGCTCGAGCGTGGCCTCTCGCCACGCGACGCCATGGCCATCGGGACCGCCGGCTTCACCGCGGCGATGTCGGTCGCGGCGCTCGAGGAACGCGGGCTCAAGCCGGGTGACGGGCCGGTCCTCGTGACCGGCGCCAGCGGCGGGGTCGGCAGCACGGCGGTCGCGATCCTCGCCGACCGCGGCCACGAGGTGTGGGCGGCGACCGGCAAGCCCGACGAAGTCGACCGGCTGCGCGACCTCGGCGCGGTCGGGATCCTCACGCGGGACGAGGTGACAGCCGAGGGCAAGCCGCTCGAGTCGGAACGGTGGGCGGGCGCCGTCGACTCGGTCGGCGCTGCGACCCTGCCATACGTGCTCCGGACGCTCCGGATGGGCGCCGCCGTCGCGTCCAGCGGCAATGCCAGCGGTCCGAAGCTCGAGACGACGGTGTTCCCGTTCATCCTGCGCGGGGTCGCGCTGCTGGGCATGGATTCCGCGCAGCTCGCGATCGAGCGACGGCGCGCCATCTGGGCGAGGCTGGCGACCGACCTGCGTCCGCGCTCGCTGGGCGAGCACGTCACGGAAGTCACGCTAGAGACGCTCGACGACGCCCTCGACGCGATCGTGGCGGGCGAGGCACGAGGCCGCTGGGTCGTCCGTGTGGGCGCGGGGTAAGGTTGTCCCTCCCAACCACCAGGAGGACGGATTCATGTCGGTCGCACGTGTGACGGAGATCAGCTCCCGCTCCGAGAAGAGCTTCGAGGACGCCATCAATCAGGGCATCGACCGGGCGAACAAGACCCTGCGCAACGTCAAGGGCGCGTGGATCAAGGAGCAAGCCGTCGACGTCGAGAACGGCCGGATCATCGGCTACCGCGTCAACATCCTCGTGACGTTCGTCCTCGACGAGTAGCCTCAGCCCACCGCCACTCCGCGCCCGATCACCAGGCGGATCGACTCGGGCCCGGTCAGGAGCGTCGGATCCTCGTCGGGGCGACCGTCGACGACGACGACGTCGGCGCGGCAGCCGGCCGCGATCCGGCCCAGATCCTCGCGTCCGATGGCGGCGGCGCCTCCGAGCGTCGCTGCCCGCAGCGCCTCTTTCGTGGACAAACCGGCGTCGATGAGCCGCAGGAGCTCCTGCGCCGACGTACCGGGCGGACCGCTGTCGTAGCCGAGCGCCATCGTCACGCCGGCCCGCCGCGCGGTTTCGACGGTCCGCATCGCCTCGTCGAGCTGGCGCCTGGCCTGATCGACCAGCACGGGTGCGAAGTCGTCCACGAATCGCTCGGCGAGATCGTGGAAGGTCGACAGCGTCGGGACGAGGACCGTGCCCCGATCGGCCATCCCGTCGAGCAGGCGCGGCTCACGGTGGAGCGCAAGCCCATGCTCGATCGTGTCGGCTCCCGCCTGGAGCGCGAGCCGAGTCCCCGCCAGCCCCTCGGCGTGGGCCGCGACGCGTCGTCCCATGCGGTGAGCCTCGTCGACGAGCGCTTCCATCTCCTCGAGCGTCATCTGTGGCGGCTCGGGATCCTCGAGGACGACCGAGCGCGCGCCGGTCGCCATGAACTTGATGAAATCGGCGCCCCGACGGATCTGCTCCCGGACGGCCTTGCGCATGTCCCACGGCCCGTCGGCCTCGCGGTACATGGAGCCGAAGATGTCGCCCCCGGGCGAGGTCGCCGACACGATGCGCCCGCAGGTGTGGACGCGCGGGCCCGGCACCATCCCGCTCTCGATGGCGAGCTTCAGGACCGTGGACTCGTCGTCGTAGCAGCCGACGTCGCGGACTGCCGTGAACCCCGACCGCAGGATCCGGTCCGCGGTCGCCGCCAGGATGTAATGGCCCAGGGCGGCCGGCCGTGGCGGCTCGCCGTGCCGGGCCGGCGGAGGCCCGAACCCGGGGCTTCGGGTCGTGTCGGAGATCACGTGCGCGTGGGCGTCGATGAGGCCGGGGAGCGCGGTGGCGCCTGCGAGGTCCCGCGCCCCTGGCGGCGGATCGCCTTCGACCTCGCCGATCGACGAGATCGTGTCCCCATCGATCGTGATGACCCGGCGCTCGGTCACCTCGCCGGTCGTGGGCTCGAATAGCCGCACGTTCCAGAGGACCTCGGTCACGCGCCGCCCCCGACGGCATCCAGCTCGCCGCGCAGGTGCAGCAGGGCACGGTCGAACGCCCGCCGCGCCTCCTCCTTGGGGTGCTCCGGGAACGGGTGGGCGTCGACGGCCTCGTCCAGGGTGATATCCCCGTTCTCGACACGTGTCGCGAGCTCGACCAGCGACGCGAGCGACACGGCCTGGGCATCGGCGAAGGCGCGGCCGGCGTGGTCCCCGTGGCCTGGGACGACCACTCCGCCCTCCTCCGGGACCCGGACCGCGATGGCGGCAGCGGTCGCCGGCCAATCGAGCGGATATGCATCGCCGAAGAACGGGACGCTGCCGTTCTCCAGGAGGTCGCCGGCGAACACGACCTCCGACCCCGGCACCTCGATGACGATATCGTGGTCGGTGTGGCCTCGGCCGAGGTAGCGCAACATCACCTCCCGCCCGCCGACCTCGACCCGCGCATGGGTCGCGAAGACCCTGTCGGGCGGGTCGATCACGATCTCGGACAACTCGTCGGCGATGGCTGGCTCCGATACGGCGATCGCGCGCTTGCGCAGCTCGCCGTTGCGGACCATGAACGTGACACACCGTTCGTGGCCCCAGATCGTGGCCGGCCGGAAGATCCCGTTGCCGAAGACGTGGTCGAAGTGGCCGTGGGTGTCGACGACGACCCCGACCGGGGCGTCCGTCAGCTCGCGCAGGTCGGCCTGGATCTCGCGCGCCTGCCCGTAGGTGGAGCGCGTATCGATGACGAGGGCCTCGGCTCGACCGAGGATCACGCCGATGTTCTGGTCGTAGAACGCATAGCGGCGCACGAAGACCTTGTCGCCGATCTCGACCCAGCCATCCGACACAGCCATGCCTGATGCATCCTAGCGGCGCGATGCCATCCGAAATCGGGCGCGCCGTCACCGCCGACGGCACCGAGCTACGAACCCGCCACTGGCCAGCGGCCGATCCGTGGGCCGCTCTGCTGATCGTGCATGGCCTGGGCGAGCAGTCCGGGCGTTACGAGCACGTCGGGGAGCATTTCGCGGCGGCCGGGATCGACACGTACGCATTCGACCACCGAGGGAACGGCGGCAGCGGCGGCCCGCGCGGCGACATCGACCGCTGGAGTCGCTACCACGACGATCTCGAGGAGCGACTGGCTGCCCTCCGAGGCGCGGCCGACGGGCGGCCGACCATCCTGTATGCGCACTCCATGGGCGGACTGATCGCCGCGGGCTACCTGCTCGCGGATCGCCCACGACCGGACATGACGGTGTTGACGGCGCCCGGCCTGGACTCGACGCTGGCCGGTTGGAAGAAGCGGCTTGCACCCGTCCTCGCGAGGTTCGTGCCGACACTATCCGTGCCGAACGGGGTGCCCCTGGATTCGCTGTCGCGCGATCCCGAGGTCGGGCGCCGAGCCAAGGCCGACCCACTCAACGTCAAGTCGAGCACGGCCCGGTTCGGGGCGGAGGCGATCGCCGAGCAGGCACGGGTGCGCGCCGGCGCCCGGCGCATCGGCGGCCCGACGCTGATCCTCCACGGCCTCGACGACGGGCTGGTCCCGCCGTCCTCGTCCGAAGTGTTCGAGGGGGCGCCGGGCGTCGAGCGGCGGAGCTATCCCGGTCTGCGGCACGAGCTCCACAACGAGCCCGAGGGCCCAGCCGTCCTCGATGACGTCGTCGCGTGGCTCCGAGAGCGTGCTAGGCTTCGGGCACAACCGAACACCGCCTCCGGGGAGCGCCTTGCGCGCTGAGAGTGTGGCGAAACGCCACAGACCCGCCGAACCTGATCCGGCTCGTACCGGCGAAGGAAGCAGGCCAGCATCGATCACCCGACGCCGTCCCAGAGACCGGTGACGGCGCTTCTTGTGGGATCGACCGAGGAGGTTCGGACATCATGACCAGCACCACAGCGCCGGACAGCACCGCGGCGGACGCCGCCGCGCCTGCCCCCGCCCCGGAGGCGCCCTGGCGCACGCGCGACGTCGTCGTGACGGCCGTGATCGGCGTCGCGTTCGGGATCGTGTTCTGGGTGTGGGGTCTGATCTGGTACGGCCCACTCGAGGTCCTGAGCGCATTCGCATTGCCCATCCGGGATCTCGGGTACGCGGTCTGGCTCGTCCCCGCGGTGCTTGCCCCGCTCGTCATCCGCAAGCGTGGCGCGGCGCTGTTCGCCGAGCTCGTGGCCGCTGGGGTCAGCGTGCTCCTGGGCAGCCCGTGGAGCATCGACGCTCTGTTCTCCGCGCTCGTCCAGGGCGGCGCGGCGGAACTCGTCTTCGCCTTCACCTTGTACAGGGTCTGGTCCTTCCCGGTGCTCGCCACGGCCGCCGTCGCGAGTGCCGCAGCCGCATGGATCCACGACTGGGCCCTGTACTACGCCACCATCGACCCGATCGTCCAGATCGCGCGCGGCGTCTTCATGGGCATCTCGGCCGTGGTCATCGTCGCGGGTGGCTCCGTGGCCCTCCACCGCGCGATGAAGCAGGCCGGCGTGCTCGAAGGGTTCCCGGACTGACGCCGGTCGCCCTCCGCGCCACAGCCCTCGGCATCGCGTACGCGGGCGCGGATCGCCCGGCTCTGGTCGGCATCGACCTCGACCTCGAACCCGGCGCGGTGCTGCTCATCGTCGGTCCGTCCGGGTCCGGCAAGAGCACGCTCGCGCTCACGATCGCGGGCCTGATCCCGGGCGAGATCCCGGCCGACATGACCGGCTCGCTCGAGCTGGATGCACAGGACATCCGCGCCCTCGGGCCGGTCGGCGCTGCGGAGCGAGTCGGGCTCGTGCTCCAGGATCCGTCTGCGCAGCTCGTCATGGAACGGGTCGAGGACGACGTCGCGTTCGGTCTGGAGAACCGCGCCTGGCCACTGGCCGACATGCAGGCCCGGGTCCCCGAGGCCCTCGTCGCGGTCGGCCTGGGCGCCATGGAGCGCCGTCGATCGCGCCGGCTCTCCGGCGGCCAGCAGCAGCGTCTGGCCCTCGCCGGGGCACTCGCCCCGCGGCCGGGGCTGCTCGTGCTCGACGAACCGACTGCCAACCTCGACGAGGACGGCAGCGCCCAGCTCGTGAGGGCCCTGGCTGCACTGCGCGAGGAGCGGTCCGCGACGGTCGTCCTGATCGAGCATCAGGTCGACCTGGCCTGGCCACTCGCGGACATGGTCCTCGGACTCGACATCGACGGGACGGCCATCGACGTCGGTGCGCCGAAGGACGTGCTGGAACGATCCGCCGATCGGATGCGAGCGGCGGGCATCTGGCTGCCGGGCGACGTGGCGTCAAAGAAGGCGCGCGGTGGATCGGTCTCCCGCGGCCCCTTGCTCGTCCGAGCCCAGGGTGTCCGGTTCGGGTACGACCGCACGGAGCCGGTCGTGCGCGACGTCACGCTCGACGCGACGGCGGGGGAGAGGATCGCCATCGTCGGGGCCAACGGGAGTGGGAAGTCGACGCTCGGGCGGCTCCTCGTCGGCCTGCTTCGGCCCGACCACGGGACCGTCGCGCTCGCCGGCGGCGAACCCTCGCGGATGCGCCCCGCGACGCTTGCGCGACACGCCGGCTACGTCTTCCAGGAGCCCGAGCGGCAGTTCCTGGCGAAGTCGGTCGACGAGGAGATCCGTCTCGGCCTCACGGGCGAGGAGCTGGATCGGGTCGACGGTCTCATGACACGCCTCGGGCTGTCGCTCGATCGGTTCGGCGCGCGCAGCCCATACAGGCTCTCGGGCGGCGAGCAGCGACGGCTATCCCTCGCCTGCATCCTGATCAGGGGGCCGGAGGTGCTGGTCCTCGACGAGCCCACGTTCGGTCAGGACCGCCTCGGCTATGAAGGTCTGCTCGGCATCATCCGGGAGCACATCGACCATGGGGCGTGCCTGTTAACCGCGACGCACGACAGGCGCTTCGTGCGGGACGTCGCGCGGCGGGTCATCGAGATGGATGACGGCTGGATCGTCCGCGACGAGGTGGTGGCGTGATCGCGGGGCGGCTCGAGATCGAGGACACCCAGCTCGATAGCCCGCTCGGCCGGACGAGTCCGGTGCTGAAGCTGGCGGTCGCGGTCGTGTGGTTGCTCGGGCTCGCCCTCACGCTCCACCCCGTCCCGCCGGTCGTCCTCGCCGGTGCCGCTCTCGTCGCCGGGCTGACGCTCGGCGGTATCTCCCCCGTGAACCTCGGCCGGACGCTCGCGCCGGTCTGGCTGGCGGCCGTCGCGATCGGTCTCTCGAACACGATCTTCTCGGCCGCCAACGGCGATCCCGCGACGACCACGCTCGCGACAGTCGGCCCCGTCCGGATCGCCAGCGAGGCGGTCGCCAACGGGATCTCGATCGGTCTCCGGATCGCCGCGATCGCGTGCGTCGGAGCGGTCTTCACCCTGACCACCGACTCGACGCGACTCGCCGACTCGCTCGTCCAGCAGGCGCGGATCCCCGCCCGGTTCGCGTATGGAGCGCTCGCCGCGTACCAGTCGATCCCGCGGTTCGCGGAGGACCTGGCAACGCTCCGTCAGGCGCGCCGGATCCGCGGGTTGCGCGGCAGCTGGCATCCCCGGTTGCTCGTCGGGCTGCTCGTGCTCGCGATCCGCCACGCCGACCGGATGGCGTTGTCGATGGATGCCCGCGCGTTCGGCGCCGGACCGCGGACCCACTATCGCGTCCAGCGCTGGAGGCCCCTCGACGCCGCGATCGGCGTGGGGGCCGTCGTCATCCTCGCCATCGCGCTGTCCCTGGGACGGTAGATTCCCCGGAACCGAACGGAGGGGACCAGGTGACCGACGCGCGCACGATCGTCTTCTTTCCCGAAGGCGCCTACGGCCCGACGAACAACTGCGTCGGGATCGGACAGGTGCTGCGCGCCCGTGGCCACCGCGTCGTGTTCATCGTCGAGGAGTCGTTCGCCGGGACGCTCGAAACGAAGGGATTCGAGGAGCGCCTCATGCGGCTCGGACCTCCGCCCGCCGAACCCGAAGTCCCGGGCCAATTCTGGATCGACTTCATCCGCGATACGGCGCCGGTCTTCCGCAAGTCGACCCTCGAGCAGCTCGGCGACTTCATCGCACCGACATGGCAGGCGCTGATCGACGGCGCCAAGTACGTCAACCCGCGGCTGACCGAGATCTTCGATGAGCTGGCACCCGACGTGATCGTCGAGGACAACGTCGTCGCGTTCCCTGCCATCAGCGCCAGCGGCAGGCCGTGGGTCCGGATCGTCTCGTGCAATCCGATGGAGCTGAAAGACCCGCTCATCGCGCCGTTCAGCAGTGGCTACCCGGTCGACGATCGGAGCGGCTGGCCGGCGTTCCTCGACGAAGTCCGGCGCACGCATGCCGACATGTGGTGGGACTTCGACGCGTTCTGCCGCGAGAACGGGGAGGCGGGCCTCGCCTACGGCGACCTCGGACCGGAATTCATCGCCGAGTCGCCGTACCTCAACCTCTACTCCTTCCCGGCCGAGGCCGATTACGAGCGCGCGCAGCCGCTCGGCCCGACGTGGCACCGCCTCGACTCCACGGTGCGGGCGCCCGAGACGACCTGGGAGCTGCCGCCGGAATTGGCCGAGCGGGACGGGGCGCTGATCTACCTCTCGCTGGGGTCGCTCGGCTCGGCCGATGTCGAGCTCATGCAGCGCCTGGTCGACGTGCTGGCAAGGACCACGCACCGAATCATCGTGTCGAAGGGGCCGCTCGCCGACCAGATCACGCTGCACGACAACCAGACCGGACAGGCATTCCTGCCGCAACCGGCGATCCTGCCGATGGTCGATCTCGTCATCACGCACGGCGGCAACAACACCGTCACCGAGGCCTTCCACCACGGCAAGCCGATGATCGTCCTGCCGCTGTTCTGGGATCAGGTCGACAACGCGCAGCGCGTCCAGGAGACCGGCTTCGGCCGCAGGCTCTCGACGTACGGCTTCAAGACCAGGGAGCTCACGAGCGCGATCGACCGGTTGCTGAAGGACCGAAAGCTGTCCGACCGCCTCGCTGCGATGTCAGCGCGCATCAAGTCGACCTCCGGCACCGTCCGGGCCGCCGATTTGATCGAGCGGGTCGCGCTGCCCCGCGACAAAGGGGACTGATGGCGATGCTTCGCGGAAGACAGGTCACCTTGCGCCCGATCCGTGCCGCTGACGTCGACGAGGTCTACGGCCACCACATCGAGATCGCGAACCGCGGCGACTACTTCCCGATCAACGTCATGTCCGAGTCGAAGTTCAAGAAGGAGTTCGCGGAGAGCGGCTTCTGGGACAAGGACGAGGGCCTGCTGGTCATGCTGGACGCCACCGACCGGATCGTCGGCCACATCGAGTTCTTCCGGGCCGTGCCGTACTGGGACGCGTACGAGCTGTCGTACCAGCTGTACGGCCCCGGCGACGCCGGGCGGGGCTACACGACCGAAGCGGTCCAGCTGCTCGTCGATTACCTCTTCGACACGAAGCCGCGCCACCGGATCCACCTCGTCATCCTGCCCGACAACGGTGCCTCACGGCGGATCGCCGAGAAATGCGGATTCACGCTCGAAGGGACCATCCGGGAGCCGTTCTTCCACCGTGGCCGGAACGTCGACGTCCTGATGTACTCGCTGTTGCGCACGGATCCGCGCCCGTGGCGGGAGGACGCAACGGCGGTGTAACGAGCCGGGCAGACCGATCCGGACCCTCGGTCACGCCTCGGGTGCGACCGTCGCCCCGGAGGTAACACCATGGCCACACTCGACACGAAGGATCGCGAGAAGCTGCGATCGAACCAGTTCGCCTACGTCGACCGCGACGGCGGCGAGCACCTGCCGATCAACGACGAATCCCACGTGCGAAACGCGATCGCGCGGTTCAACCAGACCGAGTTCGAGAGCAAGGCGGCCAAGGAACGGGCGCGCAAGAGGGTCCTGACCGCGGCAAAGCGCTACGGCATCGACGTCGACGAGGACTCGAACATCGCCAAGCCGACGCGCGGGCTCCGAGCGACATCGACCAAGGCGGGCCCCCGCGGCGGTCGCAAGAAGGACTGACACGGTCGGCCGTCGTGGGCTGATCCTGGCGCTCACGCTGTGGGACGGGCTTCCGGCTCGGGGCTAGGATGACGACACTTTCCCACTCGACCCCGTCACGCCCCGAGGAGGCTCCCGTGACCGAGACGCTCGAACGAGCCAAGACCTATCAGCAGTTCATCGGCGGCGACTTCGTCGATGCCGCCGACGGCAGGACGGCCGAGGTCATCAACCCCGCCAACGACCAGGTGATCGCCAACGTCCCGGCGAGCTCGCAGCAGGACGTCGACCGGGCGGTCGACGCTGCAGCCAAAGCCTTTGAGGAGTGGAAGAACACGACCCCGCAGGATCGCTCGCTGCTGCTGCTCAAGATCGCCGACGCGCTCGAGGCCAAGGCCGACGAGCTCGGGCGGATCGAGAGCGCGAATGCCGGCAAGCCGGTCGGCGCGGCCATCGATGAGATGTCCACCAGTGTCGACCTGTTCCGCTTCTTCGCCGGGGCGGCCCGCGTGATGGACGGCCTGGCGGCCAACGAGTTCCTGGCCGGCCATACGTCGTTCGTCCGGCGCGACCCGATCGGCGTCGTCGCCTCGATCGCCCCGTGGAACTACCCGCTATACATGGCGACCTGGAAGCTCGGCCCGGCGCTGGCGACCGGCAACACGGTGGTGCTCAAGCCGTCGGCCCGGACTCCGCTCAGCGCCCTCGCATTCGCCGAGATCCTCGGCGAGATACTGCCGCCCGGCGTCGTCAACGTGCTCTCCGGGTCCGGCGCCGACATCGGGGACGCGCTCGTCGGTCACCCGAAGGTCCGGATGGTGTCGATCACCGGCGATACCGCGACCGGAAAGCGGATCGCGAAGATCGCGGCCGACACCGTCAAGCGGCTTCATCTCGAGCTAGGCGGGAAGGCGCCGATCGTCATCTTCGACGACGCCGACGTCGACCTGGCCGCCGAGACCCTTCGTTCGGCCGGCTACTGGAACTCCGGCCAGGACTGCACCGCCGCGACGCGCGTGATCGCCGGCCCCAAGGTCTACGACAAGTTCGTGTCTGCGCTGGCCGACCAGGTCCGCACGATCAAGTGGGGCGACCCGGCCGACGGCGATGACATCGAGATGGGTCCGCTCATCGCCACCGCCCAGGCCGACAAGGTCGCCGGCATGGTGGAGCGAGCGCGCGGCAGCGCCGAGATCGTCGTCGGCGGCAACCGGCCGGATCGACCGGGCGCCTACTACGAGCCGACGATCATCGCCGGGCCCGACCAGAAGTCCGAGATCATCCAGGACGAGGTCTTCGGCCCGGTCGTCACCGTCCAGAAGTTCAGCGACGAGGAGACCGCGATCAAATGGGCCAACGACACGCCGTACGGGCTCGCGTCGTCGGTCTTCACGAGTGACATCGGCAGGGCCATGCGTGTCGCCAAGGCTCTCGAATTCGGCCACGTGTGGATCAACGAGCATTTCACGCTGACATCTGAGACACCGCATGGCGGCGTCAAGCAGTCCGGCTATGGCAAGGACGGCTCGAAGTACGCGCTCGAGGACTACACGTTCGTCAAGCACGTGATGATCAACACGGGGACCTGAGGTCGCCGCTCCCGGTCGCGGCGATGTCGAGGCCGCCGTCGCGGCGCTCGACCTCGATGCCCTCGCCGGTGCCCGCTGGTTCGGCGCGAAGGGACGCCCGATCGTGGGGGCCACGCTCGATGAGGCCTTCGTCCTCGACGCCGACGCGCCACACGTGCTCGCGATCATCTCGTTCACGCTGGACGAGGGGCAGCGCCAGACGTACAGCCTCGCCCTGACCGGCGATCCGTTGGCGCCGGCAGAACCCGGCGACGGCGCCTGGCGGGCGCTCGGCATCGCGATGGCCGAGGGACGGGCCGTCGCGGCGCTGCCGTCGGGTGACGATCCCGCGGCCACCCCGACGGCTGTGCTCGTCGCGCGTCCGGCCGGCGCCCTGCATGACCTTGCGCCCGACGGGATCGGGACGGAACGCGATCTCGGTGCGGACCAGTCGAACACGTCGGTCGTGCTCGGCGAGTCGCTACTGCTCAAGGCGTATCGCCGACTTCAGCCGGGGCTGAACCCCGATCTCGAGATGACCGCGTTCCTGAGCGAGGAAGCGGCGTTCCCCGCCGTGCCACGCCTGGCCGGCTTCTCGGAGATCATCGGCCAGCGCCACGGCGCGACCACGATCGCGATGCTCCAGGAGTTCGTCGACGACGGTGCCGACGCCTTCGAGACGATCGCTGAGACGCTGACAGGCTGGCTCATGGCGGCCGGCGAGGTCGGCGTCGAGCACGCGACGGAGATCGCCGCCGACCTCGGGACATTGACCGCCGGTCTGCACGCCGCCGTGAGCGCGGACCACGGACTGCCCGAGATGGCGCCGCGCGAGGCCACGCGCGATGACATACGGGGCTGGGCGACCCGTGCCCACGAGCACCTGACCACCGCCCTCGACGTGGCGTCCGGCGACGCGGGCCGGGTCGTCCGCGATCTCGCGCCGCGGATCGCCGAGTCGATCACGGTGTTCGATGCGCTCCCGACCGCGCCCGAGGTCGTCCGGGCCCATGGCGACTTCCATCTCGGCCAGGTCCTGATCGCAGCGGACGGCCTGCGGATCATCGACTTCGAGGGCGAGCCGTTGACCTCGCCCGACGAGCGCCGGGCGCACCGGCCCGCGTTGCGCGACGTCGCCTCGATGCTGCGCTCGTTGGACCACGTCGCACGCAGCGCGCGGCGACGCGCGGATGCGCGCAACGGTGGCCCGCTCGATGCGCCCGGCCTCGACATCGATGCCTGGCTGCGGCGGGCGCGGGAGCGGTTCCTGGAGGCCTATCGGGCCGGTCTCCTCGAGCGCCGGGTGTGGATCGACATCGACCCGGATCTGCTCCACGCCTTCGAGGTCGACAAGGAGCTGTACGAGTTCGCCTACGCGACGACCTATCTCCCGTCCTGGCTGTACGCCCCCACCGAAGGGATGCGTGCCCTGTTCGAGGAGGATGGATGACCGGCGATCGCGTCGCGGCGCTCGAGGCGGACCTCCTGGGCGGGCCGCGTGCACTCGCGGACCTGCTGGACGCCTACTCGGCACCGGACGGACCGCTCGGGGGCGCCGGCGATCGCCCGTCGAGGGTCGTCCTCACCGGTCTCGGCAGCTCCATGTACGCGGCGTCGACGGCGGCGATGCACCTGCGCGGGTCGGGGTTGCCGGCATGGGCGGAGTACGCGTCGACCGGCTTTCCGACCGCGCTCGCCGACGACCTGACTCTCGTCGCCGTATCCGCCTCGGGCGGCACCCGCGAGGTCGTCGATGCGGCACGGAGGCGGCGCGGGCACGGACATGTCATCGCGATCACCAACGAGCCCGACTCGCGGCTCGCCCGCCAGGCCGATCACGTGCTGCCTCTGATTGCCGGTCGCGAGGGCGCGGGGATCGCGACCCGCACGTTTCGCGCCACGGTCGCGGTCCTGGGGATGCTCGCCGGGCGGTGGCTCGGCGGCGCGACCGCGGACACGTTGCGGCCGACCGCCGAAGCGCTGGGGGCCGCGTTGGACGCGCACGACACCTGGTTGGATGCCGCCGCGGACCGCCTCGACGGCTCGGGCGCGATCGACGTGATCGGTGACGCGGCGGACGCCGCGCTGGTCCAACAGGCCGCGCTGATGCTGCGCGAGGCGCCGCGACTGCCGGCGACCGCCCACGACACCGGGGACTGGCTGCACACCGCGGTCTACCTGGCCCTCCCGGGTCACCGCGCGGTCCTCTTCAGCGGGACCGAGGCCGACGATGAGGTGGTCTCCACGATCGCCCGCCGCGGTGGCGAGACGATCGTCGTGGGTAAGCCGGTCCCGGGCGCGGCGGAGGTCATCCCGCTCCCGATCGCAGCCGAGAGCAGTCCTTTCGAACGGGCCATCGTGGGCTCCGTGATCGCCGAGCTCCTCGCGCTCGAGCTGTGGCGTCGGACGGACGCCCAGGAGACCTCCTCGGCCTAGAGTCCCAGCGCCCCCCGGACCTCCCCGACCCGCTCGATGCTCTCGACGTCGAAGGGGTGCCGGAAGACGAAGATCACCTCGCCAACGCCGATGCGGCGGTACCCCTCGATGTAGGCGGCCACCTCGACCGGCGAACCGCCCACGGTGAGCTCTCCGTCCGTGCCGTCCGCCCCGACCCGGTCGGTCAGACCGTGGCGTTGCGCGATCGGCGTCCACGCCTCGAGCGCGAGGGCTGCGTCGTCGCGAACAACGGCATGCACCGTCACGGTCCGTTCGATGTCGTCGAACGGGCGGCCGATCTCGTCGCACCGCGTCCGGAGCACGCCAGACACCTCCGCGATCCGGTCGGAATCTCCGTAGCCGTTCCACAGATCGGCGTATCGAGCCGTGGTTCGAAGCGTCTTCGTCGGCCCCGACCCGCCGATCAGGATCGGTAAGCGCGGTTGCACCGGGCGCGGTTCGCAGAGCGCCTCACGGAGCCGGTAGAACGGTCCGTCGTGCGTCACCCGCTCTCCGTCGAGCAACCGACGGACGATGCCCGTCGCCTCGTCGAGACGATCCAGCCGCTCGCCGAAGCCTGCCCCGAAATCGACGCCGAAGGCATCGTGCTCACGCTCGAACCAGCCGCCGCCGAGGCCGAGCACCGCTCGACCACCGGATTGGTGATCGAGCGTCGTCGCCAGCTTGGCGATCAGCCCCGGGTTGCGGAACGTGGTCGACGACACGAGCAGCCCCAGCCGGACCCGCGTCGTGATCGAGGACACCGCCGCGAGCGTCGCCCAGCCCTCGAGCTTCGGGTCGGCCCAGTCGGCTTCGTCGGAGAGCAGATGGTCGTCAAGCCAGAGTGAATCCCAGCCGGCGCGTTCGACCGCGAGGCACGCTTCTCGGAGATCGGGCCAATCTGTGCGCTGGATCCAGAAAGCCGCTCCGAACCGCACGCTCGCTAGCCGTCGAGCGACGAGAGGAAGCGGAACACCGGGGTCGCCCGCCCGTATGCGGTCGCCAGGATGTCGGGCAGCTCGGAGGAGTACACCTCGTCGTCCGACAGCGGACGCCCGAAAACGATGTCCTTGTACCGGAACAGGTCGGCCATGGGGTGGTCCGGCGGGTAGCCGGGCGGGACCCGCTTGAGGGTCTCGTGGCTCTCGACCGGGCCGAACTCGGCGATGAACGCCGGATCCTCGAGGGCGCCGCGGACGCGCCTTTCGTCGTCGAGGATGGCCTGCCGGAACGCGTCCAACAGGGGCTTGGACGCGTGCCACATGCCGCCGCCCGCGTAGTTGTGGCCGGGCTGGAGGTGGAAGTACGCCCCGTTGCCGTGCTCGCTATGCGACATCGTCGCCTCGGGATCGGAACCTTCGAGCCACGGGAAGCTCGCGCCGAGATGGGTCTTGTACGGCGACTTGTCCTTGGCGAATTGCGTGTCGCGGTAGATCCGGAAGATCGAGCGCTTGGGGTCAGCCTGGAACGGCAGCTTGCGCGCCGCGAAGGACTCGGCGAGAGCGGCGACGAAGTCCTCCATCGGGTCCTTGAGGAGCCGCTCGTAGTCGGCTTTGCGGGCCTGGAACCAGGCCCGCTCGTTGTTCTGGGCGAGGTCGGCCAGGAAGTCGATGGCTTCGGGACGAAAGCCGGTGAAACGCTGCGTGTCGACGACCACGGACTGATCCTCCAGAGCGGCAACGCCAATCCTACGCGTCACCGCTCACCGGCCGATCAATCGAGGTTGCACCACGGCTATCCTGCGCGTGGTGAACCAGCTTCCGGCGACGCCCATGGTCTTGCGCGAGCCGCTGACCCGTCGCAAATTCAATGCTCGGCTCTTCCGCTGGCATACGACTGCCCGGCGCCCACTCCTGATCCGCGAGGCTGCGACGCCCTGGGAGATCCTCGTGGCCGAGGTCATGAGCCAGCAGACCGGGGTGGAGCGAGTCGGTCCAGCCTGGCGACGGTTCGTCGACCGCTGGCCATCCCCAGGTGACCTTGCCGCCGCGGGCACGCACGACCTCCTGACCGAGTGGGTGGGCCTCGGGTACAACCGGCGCGCGTTGGACCTGCGCGATGCCGCCCGATCGATCGTCGCCGAACACGACGGCCGAGTTCCCAGGACGGTGGACGACCTGCAGCGTCTCCCCGGGGTCGGCCCATACACCTCCCGCGCAGTCGCCGCCGCTGCCTACGGGGTGCCGGCTGCGCCCCTCGACGTCAACGTTCGGCGCGTCGTTTCGCGGGTACTCGGCGTGGCGTCGACCGGGCCGGGCCTGCAGGCCCCCGCGGACGGCCTGGTGGCCAGGGCCGATCCCGGCCGGTGGCTCGACGCGGTGATGGATCTCGCATCGGGGACATGCACGCCCCGCGCCCCACGGTGCGATGCGTGCCCGGTCGCGTCCATGTGCTCATCGCGTGGTGCGAACGTCGTCGCTCCGCCGAGGAACCGGAGCGTGCCCTTCCCGAGGACGACCCGCTGGCTTCGCGGTCGCCTCGTCGCGCTGCTCACCGCCGCCCCGGCCGGCACATGGGTCGAGCTACCGCGGATCCTCGGCGACCATGACGCCGACGCGGTCGCCAGCGCGGCACTCGGCCTCGAGCGCGACGGGATCTTCGAGCTCGACCGGCGATCGGCACGTATCCGCGCCTGAGCGCGAGTCGACGACCCACGACCACGGTCGGCTACGCTTGAAGGGCCATGCAGTCCAGCCCCCCGACCGGCGCCGCCGCGTCGCGACTCCCCACCGACGATCCCGAGATCTTCCAGATGGACCTGCGCGGTCTTCGGCAGCGCTGGGCGGATCGAGCCGCGATGTCGCCGATCGGCGCGGAGGCGATGCGTGGTGCGGATCGACTGGCTCAGGCGATGGGTGTCAGCGAGGACCGCCTCATGGAGCAGGCCGGGACCGCGGTGGCCGCGGCGGTCCGCGCGCTCGCGGTCGACACCGACCGTTGGGGCAAGGGTCCGATCGTGATCCTGTGCGGCCCCGGCAACAACGGCGGCGACGGTTATGTCGCCGCACGCCGGCTTGCCCTGAACGGCGCCCGTGTCGTCGTGGCCGTGATCGCCTCCGAAGCGCGCCCGACCGGAGCCTCGTCATCGCGGAACTGGGACCGGATCGCGCGCGACGCCGGCATCGTCAAGGTTCATGCGCCCGTCGCCAGGGACGTGGCCGTCTTCGGGCAGGGCATCGAGAAGGCGGCAGTCATCGTGGATGCCCTGCTCGGAACGGGGGTCCGAGGCCCTCTTCGGGAGCCCATCCGGACGGCGGTCGAGGTGATCGACCGCGCGCACCGTGCCGGCATCCCGGTCGTGGCAGTCGACACGCCGACCGCCGTCGACCTCTCGAGCGGCGAGCCATCCGATCCCGCCGTCATGGCCGATCTCACCGTCACGTTCCACCGGCCGAAGACCGGCCTGACGACGCGGCGTGGCGCCGCCCACGCGGGCAAGGTGCTGGTTGCGCCGATCGGCATCCCGCCCCTGGCCGATCGTGGCTGAGCCCGAGGCGCCACGGCGCGAGCCCGGCTGGCCGCAGGTCGCGCTCGTCGCGGCCGCCGTGGTGGCCGCGGTGTTCGGTGCGGCGATCGTAACCGGGCTGTTACCGATCGAGATCCAGCGGGCGATCTTCTACGGACCGGTCCTGATCGGCGTGTTGATCGTCGGTACGGCCTGGCTGCTCTGGCGGATCGCCCACGGCCGACCGCTCGACGACGAGCGGTGACCGGTCCGGCGTCGACGCCGGCACCCGCGTCGGCTCCGCTCGCGGATCGGGCGGCCGATCTCGCTCGCCTCGCGGACACGCATTGGGATGTCGTCATCGTCGGCGGAGGTATCGTCGGGGCCGGCGCCCTGCTCGATGCGGCATCGCGCGGGATGTCCGCCGCGCTGGTCGAGCAGGACGATGTCGCCGCGGGCACGTCGTCGCGCTCGTCCCGGCTGATCCACGGCGGCCTTCGGTACCTCGAGCAGCTCCACATCCCGCTCGTCCGCGAATTGCTGGCTGAGCGCCGACGCCTCCTGCGCAACGCGCCGCACCTCGTCTCGCTAGAGCCGCAGCTGTTCCCGGTCTACGGGCTCCCATTCGTCCACAAGGCGTTCTACGACGCCGGGCTGACGCTGTACGACATCCTTGGCGCGCGCCACGACGGCGGGTGGCATCGCCGGCTGGGGCGCCAGGAGACGCTCGGGATCGCTCCGGCGCTGCGCCCCGCCGGGCTACGCGGCGGGCTGTTCTACCACGACGGCATGGACGACGACGCCCGCTTCACGCTCGCGGCGCTCCGCACGGCGCTCGCCACGCCGGCCGATACGGTGGCGGTGACCCGCGCCCGGGCGACCGACGTCGACACAGCCGCGGACGGGACGATCGTCGCTCTTCGGGTTCGGGACCGTGTCGCGGACGCCGAGCTCGAGGTCCGCACGAGCGCGGTCGTCGATGCCACCGGCGTGTGGGCGGCCGACCCCGGCCACCCGTTCGCGAGCCGGTCGATGCTGGTGCAGCCAAGTCGCGGTGCCCACCTGGTGATCCGGCGGGAGCGGATCCCGATGTCGCCCGGCCTGACGATCCGCGTCCCCGGCAGGGTCGTGTTCCTGATCCCATGGCCCGACCACTGGCTGATCGGCACGACCGACGCGCCGTATGACGGTCGTCCGGATCGACCGGTGGCGAGCGGCGACGAAGTCGATCAGTTGCTGGCCACCGTCAACGGCACGCTCGATGTCGATCTTCGACGGGATGACGTCGTCGGCACCTTCGCAGGTCTGCGGCCGCTGATCGCGCCGTCCGGCGGGTCGACGGTCAAGGCGTCCCGCGAGCACCGAGTCACGGTCGAGTCGAGCGGCGTGGTCCGCATCGCGGGCGGCAAGTTCACGACGTACCGGCTCATGGCGCGCGACGTGGTCGATGCGGTGCTGGGCCGCGACGTCGCTCGCGCACGGCCGAGCGGGACGGCCGATATGCCGCTCATCGGCGCCGCCGACCGCCCGGAGCTCGACCGGGTGGCGACCGAGCTCGCAGCCATCTCCGACGTCCACGCCACGCACCCGGAGGCCGCCGCGCGTCTCGTCGCACGCCACGGCACAGAGGCGCCGGCCGTGGCCGCGCTCGGTGCGGAGCTCGATCTCGTCCGGCCCCTGGTTCCCGGCCGGCCCTTCCTCGAGGCCGAGGTCGCCTGGGCGGTGCGAAACGAGCTGGCGCTGTCAGTCGACGACGTGCTCTCGCGACGGCTCCGGCTCAGCCCGGAGCTCGGCGAGCGCCGAGCGGAGATCGCGTCACGAGTCGCCGCGATCATGGCGGCCGAGCTCGGCTGGAGCGAGGGTCGCTGCGAGCGCGAACGCGACGAGTACGTGGCCGGTGCCGCCCGCGAGTACGGGGTACCCCAGCCGTCTTGACACGGCGTCGCCGGCTCAGCCTCCCAGCGACAGCTCCCACACGTCGCCCACGGCCCCGCCTTTCGTCTCGCCCCCGAACAGCAGGACCCGCGTCCCTGATGGTTCGGCGACCATCGCAGCGCCGGATCTGCCACTCGGGCCACGCCCCGTCGGTGCCTCCTTCTGCCAGCTGAGCTCGTCGAGCTGCAGCGACCAGAGGTCTGCGAGCTTCGCGCGTTCCTGGTCACCACCCCCGAACACGAACGCTCGCTGCGCGGCATCACCGGATCCCACGACCGCCAGGGCATACAGCTGGCGTGCCGGCGGTGGAGGATCGGCGGTCTTCGACCAGCCGCTGTCCACGGCTCGCGTCCACATGTCGCCGATCGCGGGCGCCCCCGTCGTCTGACCCGCATAGATAAGGAAGCGGCCGTCGGCCGTCCACGTGCAGTCATGCAGGCAGCGGATCGTTGCCACCCTGCCGCCGGGCGTCTCCTCGGACCATCCAGGCTTCGTGAAGTCGTAAGCCCACGTGTCGGAGAAGCGCCCGGCGTCTTCGGTGAACCCGTGACTGACCCACAAGCGACCATCGGGTCCGAGGGCCGCGCAGGAGCCATAGCGGGCCTTCGGCGCCGGCCCGTTCGCCGGCAACCTCTTCCAGCGTCCGGCTGACGGGTCGAACGCCCAGGTATCGCTGAAGAAGTCGCTCCCCGCCTGGCCCGACCACACGACCAGCCCGACACCCGGGACCCATGTGCCCGTGTGGCCGAAGCGAGCCGCTGGCGCCGGGCCGTCGGTCGCGATGCGACTCCACGTTTCCCGGCTCAGGTCGTAGCGCCAGAGGTCGCCGAACGCCCGAGCCCCATCGCGGCCGCCGAACAAGTAAGCCTGAGAGGTCGCCGGATCGACGGTCCAGGTGTGGTCCTCACGGGCTCGCGGAGAGCTGCCGCCCGGATCCAGACGGGACCAGCTCAGGACAGGCCCGACAGAAGGGAGCGCCGACACGGCCGGCGACGCAGACGCGATCGCGGAGGGCGTCAGACTTGCCGTTGGGACGGTGACCGACGGGGAAGGCGTCGACTCGGGTGCGATCGTCGCTGCGGGAGCCGTCGAGCAGCCGGCGACCAGGACGATGGCCGAGGCGAAGCGTGCGGAAGTCAGGCGGCGATCCATGCGTTCATTCTCCATCGGCGATGCGAACCCGCGGTCAGCGTGCACACTACCCTCGGTGTGTGACGTTTTCGCTTCGACCAGAACCCCGAACCGCGGCGCTCACACCCCGAGCGTCAGCCGGATGGTGGCCCATTTGTCGACGAGATCGACGATCGCGACCGCGATCAGCAGGACGCCGGCGATGACCTCGACACCGCGGTGATGGGCGACGATCCAGCGGACGATCGGCCGGCTCCGGACGCCGGTCAGCAATGACAGGACGACGAGCGGCAAGCCGAACCCGAGGCCGAAGAGCAGGAAGGTCGCGACCTTGCCTGCGGCATCCGCGATGCCCAGCGAGATCCCGAGGAGGCTCACGAGGAAAGGGCCGGCGCACGGCAGCGCGATCGGGCCCAGCATCAGACCGTAGACGTAGGCCTGGCGGTATGGGTCGGCCACGACCGGTACGCGCATCCCCGGCAAGCGCTCGAACGGGTTGCGTCCGGCGAGCAACAGGAGCCCGAGCACGATGAGGAGGCCATCGACCACCGGTGTCGCGTAGGCCAGGAGCCGGCTCGTGGGCACGGCGGCGATCGCGAGGACGGCGCCGACCAGGATCATCGTCGTCAGGACGCCGGCCAGGACGAGCAGACCGAGGAGGCCGGTCGCCCTGCGGCCATCCAGCGCCCTGGCATTCGAGCCGAGGTACGCGATGAAACCCGGGTACAGCGGCAGGAGGCACGGGCTGCCTGCGCTGAGGACCCCGGCGCCGAACGGGCCGAGGGCGCCGAGAAGGTCGGTCAGATCCACGCCGCCAGAGCCTACGGCCGCGGGCCGTCTACGCGCCGTGCTCGGTCGCCAGGGAGCGAAGCTCATCCACGCTCTTGTGGCCGCGCAGCGGGGTGACCCGCCCGTCGGTCCCGACGACGACGATGTTGACCGACGGTGGGCTCAGGACGACATCCCCGAAGTCCGCCACGAGGGCCCGGGCGAGATCCACATCGGCGATGACGTACGTGAACGGGAAGCCATGTTCCTCGCGGTATCGTGCAAGCGCCGCGGCGGTCTCACTCGGCTCGACATCGATGGCGACCCACGCGATGCGCTCCGGGTCCGATCCATCGAACGCCACCTTCGCCTCCTCCTGCTGGAACCGGCAGTTGGTGCACCAGATCGCCATCGTCTCGACGAAGACCACCTTGCCTGCGGCAACCAGATCGGCGATGCGGAACGTCTCGCCCGTCGTGACATCGGTCAGGACGGCAGTCGCCCAGGGCTGATCGAGGAGCGGCGCGGCCGCCGACGACGGGGATCCGCCAGCGCTCGGAGATGCAGCCGTGGTCTGAGACGGGCCCTCGGAAGCCGGACGCGGCGAGTCGGCGGCCCCATCCGGCGCCTGTGTCCCTTGGCCGGACCCTCCCGTGCAGGCCGTGACGAGCAAGGCGACCTGCGTCCACGCAGCCAGCCGTTTCATGCTCGCCCTCATCGTCGCTCCTTCGGTCCATGCCGAGCCGGAGCCGGCTGCTGGGTATCGACGGCGGTCCGATGACGCATCAGCCAGTCGACGGTCCGGGGTGCCCATCGCCCATCGTCCTCGAGGCGGCCGGCGAGCAGCCGGAGATCGGCCAGTGTGTCGATGTCCGGCCACGACCGGACGGTCCGGACCCGCCAGCCTGCTCGCTGGAGCGCCCGGATGGTCGCATCCCCGGCCGATGCTCCGCCCATCGCGACGCCTTCGAACACACTCTCGACCCGTCGCGCGATGCGCTCCCGCATCCGGCGGCGGATCCACTCTGGCATCCATCGTGGCGCGGCGTCCCAGCGGAGTCCGACCAGGTGATATCCGCCATCACCGCTCGGCCCGATGACGGCAGAGGCTCGGCGGTCGAGCAGACCGAACGCGTCCCCGATGCTCGTCGGGGGTAGCGTCGGTACGTCGGCCGCGACGGCGATCGCTCGATCGGCCCCGCGGTCGAATGCCGCCAGGAAGACCTCGGTCAGGGCCGCCGCGAGGCCAGGCCGAGACTGGACGACCGGGACCCACGTCGGCCCGATGATCTGAACGACGGGCTCCACATCGTCGATTCGCGCGAGCATCGCGATGGATCGTGCCCTCGCCTCGCGTGATCCGTCGAATACGACGCGGGCGACGTCGGCCAAACAGGCCGTCCAGAGCCCCGCGGTGCGCTGCTCGCCAAGCTCCGCGGCCAGGCGTGTCTTGGCATGGCCGCTCCCGGGCGCCTTGGCCATGAGCGCGATCACGGGAATCGATCGTGTCTCCCGGATCGCCATCGCGATCATCGCTCGGCCTGCGCGCAGCGAGGCCGTCCATGAACCCGACACCTTGCTCGCACCGCCGCGTCGGGCCCGAAACCTGGCCGGGACTTCGACCACGCGCGTGGATGGCTCCATGAGCGCTCGGGCGATGAGTTGTACGGTCCATCCGTACCCCTCGTCGTCAAGCCGAAGACGCTCCAGCGGCCGGCGACGAAGCACCTTGAACGGCGGGAGATCACGGACACGACGTCCGGATCGGAGCGAGACGATCCGGGCGACGAGACCATTGCCTAGCCTGGCATGCCATGACATGGCCCCCACGTCCAGCGATCGAGCGGGCCGCTGGCCGAGGACGACGTCCGCGTGGGCAAGTCCGCCGAGCAGCCGAGGCATATCGGCCGGGTCGCACGACCCATCGCCGTCGAGGAATGCCATGACATCGTGGAGATGATCGCCGGGCCCAGGCTCCAGCGCTCGCTCGGTTCCGGTGAGACACGCTCGTCCGTAGCCCCGGCGAGGCTCGTGGATGACGATCGCACCGGCAGCCGCGGCCGCTATCGGGGTGCCATCCCTCGACCCGCCGTCGACCACGATGACGCAGCACGCTCCGCCCGCGCGGAGCCCGGCGACCACGTCGTGGATCGCGTCCAGTTCGTCGATGACCGGCACGATGGCCGCGACACGGTCGTTCACCGCGAATCGCCGTCCGGTCGTGGGCCCCAGAGGACGAATCGGCCGTCATCGAAGAGGACCGGGCGATCGCTGGTGGCTAGCGACGCGATGTTCGCTGCGTGTCGTGTGGCGGTACCTCGCGTCGGGGTCCACGCCATGCGGTCCGCGAGGAGGTACGCATCGCTCCTTGTGACGGCGGTTGCCGCCATGCGCCCCACCGACGGTCGACCAGCGACTGCTGCAACGAGGCCCTCGTCGACGAGCAGGAGCGCCGACGGAGGGACGCCGTCGGCGATCAGCCTGACCTGGTCGATCGACGTCGACCGGGGGACGAACGCTGGGTCACCGTGGTCGAACGGCGGCAGGGATCCCTGGATCCATGCCCCAGCGATCGCAGGCACCGCGGCAAGGAGGGCGACCAGGGGTCGCCACCCTGCGAGGGTCCGCCTTCGCAGGTACTGGCCGTGGTCCGAGCGTCGACGGGACCAGCGCCGGTTCCATTGAACCGCGACCGCGACCGCCCGTCGCGCGCCGAGAACCGTCGCCGCCAGCAGCGGGACGACAAGGATCAACGAGTACTGCAGCCGCACTGCGGCCTGTAGCCAGTGCGCTGAGAGGAGGAGGGCGACCAGGGGCGGGATGACCAGGAACGTCCAGCGAGGTCGGAGCAAGGGCAGGCCGAGCAGCGAGGCCACCATCCCTGCGACCACAAGCCATGGCTCCGGGCGCGCCAGCGCCCCGACGACCCGGTCGGGCATCGTGAACGGGGCGACTGAGACGCCTAGGCCGCCGCCGAGCCACGCGTAGTAGTGGGCGGTGTCGCTAACCGCTCCGTCTCGAAGCCAGGGCATGATCGCGCCGAAGACGATCACGGCCCAGATCACCGCGAGCATCGTCAGCGCCCGACCATGGCGCCTCAGGTCGGCCCGTCCCCGGGCCGCAATGACGAGTCCGATGACAGCGACGGCATAGCTCGTGTCCTCGCGGGTCACGAGGGCGGCAAGCGCGAACGACCACATCGCGAGTGGGCGGCCGGTCAGGCCCGCCCATCCCGCGAGCAGGGCGAGGACTATTCCCGCCGCCTCAGGATGGAAGTCGGATCGGATCACATCCTGCATCGCTCCCCAGATCGGGATGGGGAGTGCGAGGCCAGCAGCGAGGGCCGGCGCCGATCGGCTCGGTCTCAAAGCGGCTCGGAGGAAAAGGAACGCGGAGGGCGCCAGCGCCCCGATCGCGACCGCATGGATCGAGCACAGGACTCGCACATCCGGCCACACGAACCGCTCGATGGCGGCTGGGACCAGAAGCACCGGAGAGAAATGGAGCCCCAGGAAGGAGCCTTCGTGGAAGCTCGAGACCCATCCGTTGCGATGGCCGACATTCCAGACGACCTGCTGGAAGAAGGCCAGGTCATACGGTGGCGCCGACAGGCCCTCGACGCGACCGACGAGGAGCGTGGCGACCCAGCCGGTCGCGGCCACACCGGCAGCGGCGGCGATCAGGGCCGGTGAATCCGTAGCGAGCGCCGTGGTCCACGACCGCGCGCGCGAACGGCGAGCCCGATCTCCCGAGCGGAGGGCCGGCGTGACTGCGGGCAGCGTCTCCGTCATCGCGCCGTCGCACCGACGAGGATCCCTCCCGAGCGTCGTTCCCCGGCGGTAAGCAACGGCCGTCTGGAACCTGTGTACCACTCGGCGATGCCGATCGCTGCGTCACGGACAGCCGCCTCGGCGGTCAGCTGTGGCCGCCACCCGAGCGCACGGATCGCCGATGTGTCGAACTCGACGCGAATCGTGTCGCCCGGCCATCCTCCGCCACCGATCGCGGATCGGCCAGTGAACGCGAACTCGACGGCGTCACGGGGCAGGTCCAATGCCTCGACGACGATCACGGCCACAGCGCGGACTGTGAGGGTGCCTTGCGGGCCGACGTTGAGGACACTGACCGCGTGCGAGGAGGCGGCTGCCGCGGCATAGCGCATCCCGGCGACCAGGTCCGACACCGCCACATACGGCTTGGCCTGCGTCCCGTCGCCGAGGATCTCGAGTCGCCGCGGATCCCGAAGCAGCTTGACCACAAGGTCGTGGACGACACCGTGATCCGAGCGGGGCCCCACCGTATTGCCGAATCGGAAGGCTAAGGCGCGCCAGCCATAAAGATGGGCGAATCCCGAGACGATCGCCTCACCGGCGAGCTTGGCCGCCGCGTAGTGCGATTCGGGCAGCAACGGCCCGTCCCCCTCCGCGGTCGGAGTCCTCGTCGGCCTCCCGTACACGACGCCGGACGACGCGTACCAGAGTTCACGGACGTCGAACTCGCGCATCGCCTCGCAGACCACCTCCGTCCCGATGACGCCGGAAACGAAGTCCCGGTCCGGATGGCCATATCCGCCCGCGATATCGGTGCCAGCGGCCAGGTGGACCACTCGATCATGCCCCGGCATGACCGCCCGGACGGCGGCCGGATCGGCGACGTCGCCACGGACGAACGCCAGGCGCGGATGCCGCGCGATACTCGTTGACCACTCGGGGTCTGCGGTCGAAAGGTCGTCGAATACGGTCACGTCGCAACCGTCCGCCAGAAGCGTCGCGACCAGCTCCCTGCCGATGAATCCGGCGCCGCCGGTGACCAGCGTCCGGATGGGATGGGCGCGGATGCTCATCCGAACCATCGCTCACGAGCCGCAGCGAACCGAGCGTCCAGACCGTGCCAGCGACCGGCTCGGAACGCGGCCAGGCAAAGGAGAGGCACCCATTCGAGCGAGTACTCGTAGATCCACTTATCGTTCCAGAGGGTCATGAACTGGAGGTGGAGGGCCATGCCTGCTGCGACGAGCGCAGCAAGCGGCGTCAGCAGCCCGAGGATGAGCAGGATCCCGACCAACGTCTCGAGTGCCCCGATCGCGAACACGAATGGGCCGAAGTTGGGCAGAACGGCGCAATTCCACGAGGGTGCGGTACGGCTCGACCGGATGCTGCTGCGTCAGGACCTCGAACTCGATGATGGACCGAGCGCTGCGACCGCCCTCCGCGTTGATGACGAACCCGATCGGGGTGTCGGGCCAGAGGTTCGGCACGGCCGGCAGCAGCTTCGCGAGGCCGTTGTGGAGGTAGACGATCCCGAAATAGACGCGGAGCGCCGCCATTGCCCGTCCGAACCATGGGCTGCGGATCGCGCTCTCGATCACGTCCGATACGGAATTCGTGGCGATCTGCGCCATGCCGTCTCCTTTGATCAGCGCCACCGGCCCTCCACCCTATTGGCCAGTTGTGACGGCCCAATGACGGCGCTGGCGCCACCCCATCCCGATACTGGTTCGCGTGGAGCCCGTTCCACCTGAAGCCCAAGATCGTGGGGTCGCGCGCGCTGACTGCGTCGCGCGTGGGACTGGCGTGTCCATAGGTGGTCGGATAGCGGCGGCGGTCGTTGGCCTTATCGCAGCCGTGATCTATGCGAGGACGCTGCTCCCAGGGATGGCGTTCGGGGACTGGGGAGAGATGCAAACGGTCCCGCATGTCCTGGGAGTGGCGCACCCGACAGGCTATCCGACATACATCGTCATCGGCTGGATCGCCCAACTCGTCCCGGTCGGGTCGGTCCCGTTCCGTGCCAACCTGCTGTCGGCGCTGCTTGTGGCCGGCGCCCTCGCGGTCCTCGTCTTGATCCTCATGCGTCTCGGTGTCCGACCGATGGTCGCGGTCGCCGGAGCACTCGCGCTCGGCGCTGTTCGGACGGTCTGGTCGGTGGCGACGGTCGCGGAGGTCAACCCGCTCCACCTGCTGTTCGTCTCGCTCCTCGTGCACCGTGCCATGGTCTGGGCCGACGACAGACGGCCGCGCGACCTCGTCATCCTGTCGCTTTTGGTCGGCCTCGCCGCCGGTAACCACCTGCTGACGCTTTTTGTGGCCCCGTTCATCGTGACCTTCGCCATGTGGATCGGGCGGGCGGAGATCGCCGCAAGACCGAGCGTCCTCGCGAGGATGGCGGCGGCCGTCCTGCTCGGCCTGAGCACGTACTTGTACATCCCCATCGCCGCCGCGCAAATGCCACCGCTCGCCTACAACCGGCCGGTCACGATCGAGGCGCTCGTGTGGCTGGTGAGCGGGACGCAGTTCCGCGAGCAATTCGATTTTCTGGCCGCTGGTGGGTCCGCCGAATTCGTCGGGTCCCTCGGGTCGTTGTGGTCGACCCTCGGCCGGACGGGTACTCCCCCGTTGGCTGGCCTGGGCGTTGCCGGGCTGCTCCTGCTGGTATGGACGCGACGCGCGATCGGCCTGATGTGCATCGGGATCCTCATCGCGACGATCTACGTGTGGGCGACGTATCTGCGGCTGGAGCACTACCTCCTGGTCGTCTGGCTCGTGCTCGCGATCGGGGCGACCTTCGCCGTCGGATCAGTCGCCCGCGCGCTGGATCGGCGACTGTCTGGCTCGAGGTTTCTGCCTGTCGGCCCAATTCTGCCGATCGCATACCTCGCGTTCGCAATCGCCTTGACCGCCGCGAACTGGCAGCCCTCAGATCGCAGCAGCGATCACACGGCGCCCACGTATGCGGACCAGGTCTTCGCCGCCCTGCCCGCGAATGCGGCGATCCTGACGGAATGGGACGTATCGACGCCTCTCTGGCACGCCCAGCTGGTACGTGACCGGCGCCTCGACGTGCTCATCGTGGACGACACGAACATCGTGTTCGAGGGCTGGCGATCCCGAGAGCAACGCATCGCGTCGCTCATCTGCGAACGTCCGGTCTTCATCATCCGGCTCCGCGATCGCGCCCTCGTCGCGACGCGGGCTCGTTACCGGCTGGAGCAATTCCTGACAGTCCGGGTCGCCGTTGGCGGGCCCTCAGCCGTCGCGACGCGCGAGGTGTACCGGATCCAACCCCGCAACGGCGCCGAGTGCGCAGACGGGGCTGAGTGAGGCGCGGTCACAGGATCGTCATCGAGCGGACACGAAGTGTTCGTATGGTTGCCGGGCCGATCGCTCCACGGGAGGCTCACGATGCCGATGGATGTTCCGCCGACGACCAACCCATGGGATTGGATTTATGCGACGCGCGACCTCGAGGCCGTAGGCTGGTATGAACCAGACCCGGTCACCTCGCGCCTACTTGTGGATGGGGCTGTCAGCCGTGGAGCGCGCTCCATCATCGACATCGGCGGCGGCGCCTCCCACCTCGCGGATCACCTGATCGACCTCGATCTCGATCGGATCGCCGTCCTCGACATCTCCGCCGCAGGGCTGGCGGTGGCACAACATCGACTGGGTGCCCGCGCCAAGGATGTCGAGTGGATCGTCGCTGACGTCACCACGGTGCATGACATTGGCGGCTTCGACATCTGGCATGACCGCGCCGCTTTCCACTTCCTTCTCGATCCTGGGATGCGCCGGTCGTACGCCCGGGTCGCCGAGCGAACAGTGGCACTCGGCGGAGCGGCCATCATCGCGACGTTCGCCGAGGATGGGCCCGAGCGGTGTAGCGGCATGCCTGTCAGGCGCTACGAGCCCGCGAGTCTCGCCGAGGAATGCGGCGACGCCTTCCGTCTGACGGGTGCCGTTCGCCATGAGCATCACACGCCCAGCGGCGTCACGCAACGCTTCCAATATTCGACCTTCGAGCGCGTCCGTCGCGGTGCGGAACGGGATGGGGCGACGGCGCCTGAGCAAGCCGCGGCTGCTCAGTGACGCGTCGTGGCGATCGGGCGCCCGCCAGGCCGTCGGAGACACAGACGCCAGCGGCTTTCATGAACTACGGCGGCGACCGGCGGCTCCCGGTCGACGAACAGCTCGAAGACGCGTTCGCGGACCTCGACTCCGGGCTGCTGATCCGCATGCACGCAGCGCTGCTGCGGATGGCCGACGGCCAGATCCTCAGGATCTCCAGCGCGACACCGGACCTCACAGATCAGCTGCGCTCGTTCGAACTGGCGAGCGGCAACGCACTCCTGTCGGTCGTCCCGGATGCCGAGCGGCCGGGCTGGTCGTTCTACTACCTGCGCAAGGGCCGCGCTCGCACGGACTGGGTCGGCCCCACGCGCGCGATGTCTGGCGCGCCGGTCGATGTGGATCGGATCGATCTCGTGATGCCACGACGGCTGTGGCTATACACGAATTACGACTGCAACCTCGCCTGCGACTACTGCTGTGTCGTGTCGGGTCCGCGAGCCGACCCGCGACGCCTGTCGGTGGACCGGATCCATTCGTTGGTCGACCAGGCCTCGGTGGCCAGACTGGAAGGCGTGTTCATTACCGGCGGCGAGCCGACCATCCGGTCAGACCTGCCTGAGCTCATCGGATATGTGACCGATCGGCTGCCGCTGACCCTCCTGACAAATGCGATGCTCCTGCGCGGACGCCGCTGGGACCGCCTGCGGCCGCTGATCGAGATGGGTCGGCCGGTGACGTTCCAGGTCAGCCTCGATTCGGCGACACCCGAACGACACGACGCGCACCGAGGGCAAGGCGCGCATGCGGGCGCCCTGCGCGGGATACAGACGCTCATCGAGGCAGGCGCCCGTGTCCGCCTTGCCGCCTCGCTCCCGGAGACCGCACTCGACGAGATCCCACTCCTTCATCGTCTAGCCGATTTCCTGGGCATCACACCTGACGACCGGATCTTCCGTCCGATCGCGTTGCGCGGCGCCGCGAGTGCGGGGGAGCCGATCCGTCCACAGGATGTGGCTCCCGAATTGACGTGTGACGCCCAGGGTTGGTTCTGGCACCCGTTGTCGAACGATGCCGACATGCGGCTGGATCTGCCAGCGGAGGCGTCCTTGGAGAAGGCCCTGGGTGCCGTGCGCATGCGCCTGACCGATATGATCTCGCTGGGTTCCGCGAGACTCGATCGGTTCGTGTGCGGTTAGGCGCCCGTCAGCTCGTTCGGTAGTCGAAAGTCAGGGCTGTACAAGCACGACGCGTGCGCGGTACCATCCCGCAGGCAAACGCCACGGAAGCGTCCGTGGCCAGAACGTAGCTCGACGCAACTCGGACTCCTCACGGCTGACGCGAGAAACCCGATGGGATCGCGCCGGCTACCGAGAGGAGTCTCTTCTTTGTACAGCGATAAGAATCTGGTCTGCGCGGACTGTGGACAGGAATTCGTGTTCACGGCGTCCGAGCAGGACTTCTATGCGCAGCGTGGCTTCACCGAGCCGCGCCGCTGCGCTTCGTGTCGGGCAAGCCGCAAGGCCGCCCGCAACGCGGACGGCGGCGGCGGCAGCAGCTCGTACGGCAGCTACGGCGCCGGCGGTGGGTATTCCGCCGGCGGTGGTGGCGGCGGCGGATACGGTGGTGGTGGCGGTGGATACCGCGACCGCGGTCCCCGCGAGATGTTCGCAGCCACCTGCTCCAACTGCGGCCGCGAGGCGCAGGTCCCATTCCGACCGACGAGCGGCAAGCCCGTCTATTGCAGCGACTGCTTCCGGAGCATGCGCGGCGCCTAGTCCAATCCTCTCGGCGCGGGCTGACTCACGGCCCGCCGAACCAGCGTGATCCCCGACCCGGGTCGTCAGCCGACCCGGGTCGATCGATTCCCGGGGTGCGGCCTTGGCTCCGACCGGCGTCAGCCGCCGCTCGAGCGTTTTCCGGCGAGCAACTCGAGGTCGAACTTCCGCTCGGTGCCGTGCAGCAAGCGGTCGATGTTGTCGGCGTGCGCGAGCCAGATGAAAGCCGCCCCGACCGCGGTGTAGATGACGTACGGCAACGGCGTCCCCGGCACCAGCATCAGCATGAGCAACATCGCCGGGATCATCGCCGCCGACCCGAGCAGCGACCCCAGCGACACGTAGCGGGTCAGCACGATCGCCACCACGAAGACCGGTGTCGCGAGCAGGACGGCGATCGGCTGGATCACCAGCATCGTCCCCACCCCGGTGCCTACCCCGCGGCCGCTCCGGAAGCCGACGAAGACGCTCCATATCGCACCTGCGACAGCCGCTCCGCCGCACAGGACCTCGACCAGGGGATCGCCTGTCACGAGCCGGGCCAGGAGGACCGGCAAAGCCCCCTTCAGAAGGTCACCGATGACGACGATGGCGGCCCATTTCCGCCCCAGCGCTCGGAGGGCGTTCGTGCCGCCGGTCCGACCCGATCCGATCGACCGGAGATCGGGTCCGCCGACCCGCCGCGCGACGATGGAGCCGACCGGGATCGAACCGGCCAGGTAGGCGATGAGCATGAGGCCGACCGTTCGCGCGAAGTCCGGTCCCATCGATGCTCCTGTTCGAGGGCTGGCTCGAGGAGCCCGAGTCTAGCACCGGGCGACCGACCGGCCTGAGGTGGGCTCGGTTGCGCCCTTCGCAACGGCACGCGTACCATCGAGCGCGATGATCGACCCGCACGCGCAGACCCTCGACGCCTGTTCGACGGCTGCCGCGCCGGGGCTCCCAGAGGCTTCCTGACCCATGGCCGTCGGCTCGTCCAACGACTTCGATGTCGTCGTGCTCGGCGCGGGCACGGGCGGCTACACGGCGGCCTTCCGGGCGGCCCAGCTCGGCCTGAAGGTGGCGCTCGTCGACGAGGACAAGATCGGTGGGACATGTCTCCATCGAGGCTGCATCCCGACCAAGGCTCTTCTCGAATCGGCGGCCTTCGCGGACAGGGTCCGCCACGCCAAGGACTTCGGAGTGACCCTGCCGGGCGAGCCGGCCGTCGACTATGCGGCATTCGCCGCGCGGCGCGACGCGGTGGTGAAGCGCATGTGGACCGGGCTCAAGACGCTCGTGACGAAGCACAAGGTGACCTGGGTCGACGGCCGCGGCCGCCTCGACGGCCCGAACAGGATCCGCGTCAGCCAGCCCGGGGAGGACGGCAAGCCTGGCAAGGGTGGCGAGCGCGTCCTGCAGGCGACCGATGTGATCCTCGCTACCGGCTCCCGCGTGAAGTCCCTGCCGGGGTTGACCCCGGACGGCAAGCGCATCGTGACCAGCGACGACGTGCTGACGATGTCGACCCTGCCCAAGGACATCGTGATCGTCGGTGCCGGCGCCGTCGGCGTCGAGTTCGCCAGCATGTTCTCCGATGTCGGCGTGAACGTTACGCTGATCGAGTACGCGCCGCAGATCGTCCCGCTCGAGGACCTCGAGGTCAGCAAGACGCTCCACCGCTCGTTCGAGCGGCGCGGCATGTCGGTCATGACCGACGCCCGTTTCGACCCCGCCAAGGTGTCCGTCGAGAAGGACGGGATCTGCCTGATGGTCGGCCCGGAGGGCAAGGACCAGGCGGAGCTCCGGGCCGAGATGGTGCTCGTGGCGACCGGGCGCGCCGCCAATATCGAGGAGATCGGCCTCGAGACCACCAAGGTCGAGACCGACAAGGGCGTCATCAAGGTCAACGGCCGGATGCGGACCAAGGAGCCGCACGTCTACGCGATCGGCGACATCATCGGTGGGCTGTGGCTCGCCCATACGGCCGCGCACGAGGGGATCATCGCCGCGCACGTCATCGCCGGCGAGGCCGATGTCCACGAGATGGACTACACGACCCAGCCGCGGGCCACCTATTGCCGCCCTGAGATCGCCTCGATCGGCCTCACCGAGGAGCAGGTCAAGGCTGCCGGCACGCCCTACAAGGTCGGCAAGGTGCCGTTCCAAGCCATCGCCAAGGCGATCATCGGGGGCGAGTACGAGGGTTTCGCCAAGGTGATCTCGAACAGCGACAACCAGGACACGCTTGGGGTCCACATCATCGGCCCCCACGCGACGGACCTGATCGCGGAGGCCTCGCTCGCCTTCGAGCTCGACGCGACCGCCTGGGAGATCGGCGGGGCGACGCACGCCCACCCGACGTTGTCGGAGGTCATCGGGGAGGCCGCGATGGCCGTCGACGGACGCTCGATCAACTTCTGATCGCCCGATGGCCGTGACGAAGGGGAGCGACACGAGCCTCGCCGCGAGCGTCGGGTTGACCGACGACGACCTCATCGCGATGTACCGCCTCGTCGCGCTCTCGCGGGCGCTGGACGAGCGGATGTGGATCCTCAATCGCGCGGGCCGCATCCCGTTCGTGATCTCCGGCCAGGGCCACGAGGGGGCCCAGGTCGGCATCGCCTGGCCGCTCGAGAAGGGCCACGACTGGATCGCGCCGTTCTACCGGTCGATCGCGACGTGCCTGACATTCGGGATGAGTCCGCGCGACATCCTGACCGCTCAGTACGCGACGGCCAACGATCCGTCCTCGGGCGGCCGCCAGATGCCCGGGCATTACGGCTCGCACGAGCACAACCTGGTGTCGGTCTCGTCACCGGTCGCGACGCAGCTCCTCCATGCGGTCGGGATCGCCCTGGCCGCCAAGATCCGCAAGACCGGGCAGGTCGCGATGACCACCATGGGGGAGGGGAGCAGCAACCAGGGCGACGTCCACGAGGGCCTGAACTTCGCCGCGATCCACAAGCTGCCATTCGTCTTCGTTGTCGAGAACAATGGCTACGCCATCAGCGTGCCGATGGCGCGCCAGGTGTCCGTGCCGAACGTCGCGGAGCGGGCCGCCGGTTACGGCATCCCTGGGATCGTCGTCGACGGCAACGATGTGCTCGCCTGTTACGCGGCCTCGCGCGACGCAGTGGCACGCGCCCGCGGGGGCGAGGGACCGACGCTCATCGAAGCGAAAGTGACCCGTCTGACCGGGCACTCGTCGGACGACCAGCAGACAAAGTACCGCTCCGAGGAGGAGCTCGCGGAGGAGCGCAAGCGCGATCCTCTGCCGGCGTTCCGCTCGCGCCTCCGCGACGCGGACGTGCTAACGGACGAGATCGAGGAAAAGCTGGCCGCTGAGATCAAGGACATCGTCGACGAGGCGACCGAATACGCCGAATCGCAGCCCGACCCGGATCCGTCGACCGCGATGCGCTATGTCTTCGCCGAGGACGTCGACTGATGCCGGCCAGGACCTTCATCGACGCGATCCGCGAGACGCTCGCCGACGAAATGCGGCGCGACGAGACGGTGATCATCCTCGGCGAGGACGTCGGCAAGAAGGGTGGCGTGTTCCTGGCGACCGACGGGCTGTGGACCGAGTTCGGCGACGACCGCGTCATCGACACCCCGCTGACCGAGTCGATGATCGTCGGTGCATCGATCGGCGCCGCCGTCAACGGCCTGCGACCGATCGCCGAGATCCAGTTCGCCGACTTCATCTTCCCGGCGTTCAACCAGATCGTGTCCGAGGCCGCCCGGATGCGCTACCGGTCGAACAACGGCTACGGCGTGCCGATGGTCATCCGCGCGCCGTATGGCGGCGGCGTCCATGGCGCCCTGTATCACTCGCAGAGTGTCGAGGCGTTCTTCACCCATGTCCCGGGTCTGAAGGTGGTCGTGCCATCGACCCCGTACGACGCCCGCGGCCTGCTGCGCTCATCGATCCGCGACGACGACCCGGTGCTCTTCTTCGAGCACAAGAAGATGTACCGCTCGGTCCGCGGGGACGTGCCCGACACCGACTACACGATCCCGCTCGGCAAGGCGGCCGTGACCCATCCCGGCACCCAGATCTCGGTGTTCGCGTACGGGCTGATGGCGCACTACGCGCTCGAGGCGGCCGATCGCGTCGCCGAGGAGGACATCAGCGTCGAGGTCGTCGACCTGCGAACGCTCCGGCCGCTCGACAACGAGACCGTGCTCGAGTCCGTCCGCAAGACCGGCAAGTGCCTGATCGTCTACGAGGACAACCGGTTCGGCGGATACGGGGCGGAGGTCGCGGCGCTCGTGGCCGAGGAGGCGTTCGACTACCTCGACGGGCCCGTCACCCGCATCGCCGGACCGGACGTGCCGGGCGTGCCCTACAACCACGTCCTCGAGGACTGGTTCATGGTCAGCCCCGAGAAGATCGCCGACGCGATCCGCAAGCTCGCGGCGTACTGAGGGGGTCGCGATGGCGGAGGACGAGTTCCCGCGGCTGTTCAGTCGGTTGAAGTCGATGCTCGCGCCCTACGCCGAGAAGATGTACGTCTCGGCGGACTCGCCACAGTGGTTCGGCGTCGACATGGCCCCGGAGGCGGAGCGAGATCCGTCCACGTGGTTCGGCGCGGCGCGCGTCGGCAAGCGCTACGTCAGCTACTACCTCATGTCGATCTACGTCCAGCCGAAGCTGCTCGACGACGTGTCACCCGCGCTGAAGAAGCGGATGCAGGGCAAGTCCTGTTTCAACTTCGCGAAGGTCGATGAGCCGCTGCTGACCGAGCTCGAGGCGCTGACGAGGCGCGGCTACGAGGCGACGGCAGGCGATCCGCGATGGGGTGCCGCGCGCCGGCGCGAGGAAGGGCTCCGGGTCAGGTCCTGAGCGCGGGCTCACCGGCTCACGGGCTCACCGAGTTCCCTGGCGCGAAGATCCTGCCAGATGTGCACCTGATGAACGCTGGCTCGCCCAAGGTGCACCACATGACGATTTGGCAGGAAGCCGCGGCGGCAGGACCTTACGGGCGGTAGCGCCAGGTCCGTTCGCCGGGCTCCGGATCGGCGCGGTAGATCCGGATCATCCAGCCAAGCCCGACGGCCATCCCGCCGAACCCGACGACGAGGCTGGCTTCGTCGAGCGACAGGCCGAAGTACCGAGGTTCGAACATCGGCCCGCCCATCCAGCCCGGTCGAGCGACGAGGTAAAACAGCACCAGCGCGATCAGTGCACCTGCCAGGACGATCATGGCGCGCGCGATCTCTCGGCCGCGGCGACCGACCGACCAGAAGCCGGCGCCGAGCACCAGCCTCGCCGCGCGCCGCGACTGTCGCACCTTGTCATCCATGGTCGATCGAGGATACGCGCCTAGGGCGCAAGATGGAACGAATCCGACGTCGCCGGTGGACATACCGGTCGAACGCGGAACGTCTCCGCGTCTGGTCAGGCGGCAGGCATGGATCGAGAGCTCGTGGTCCTGGCGAGGGAGGGCGATCATGACGCCTTCGCGCGCCTCGTCGCGGGCTCGACCGGCCGACTCAATGCGATCGCTCGGCTGATCCTTCGCGACTACGCCCTGGCCGAAGACGCAGTCCAGGACGCCTTCGTCGACGCGTGGCGAAGCCTTCCCGGACTACGCGAACCGGACCAATTCGATGCCTGGCTCACCAGGCTGCTCGTACGCTCCTGTCAAGACGTGCGTCGGCGGGCCCGCCGGCGCGTCGTCGAGCTGCCGCTGCTCTCCGATGAGGGTCCGCACGTGACCGACCATCAGGCGGCATTCGCCGTGACCGACCAGATCGAACGCGGTCTGCACGGGCTGACGGCCGATCAGCGGACGGTCCTCGTCCTCTCCTTCTACCTTGACCTTCCGGTCGCCGAGGCGGCGTCCATCCTCGGCATCCCGGCCGGGACCATGAAATCCCGGCTTCATCGAGCGATCTCGGCCCTGCGGGCCACCGTCGAAGCGGACGATCGACCGATCGCTCGGACCGCGGAGCGAACGACATGAACGCCCATCGAGACGTCGAGCTGTTCCTCCGTGCCCACTTCGACGCGACCGCCGATCGGACCATCGCGGACGGTCAGGTCGAGTCGATCCTGTCTGCGACCTCCGGCCACCGGCAGCATCCGGCTTGGCTGGCCTCCCTGAGGAGTCTTCCGATGTCCACCACCGCCCGCTCGCTCGGGCGCCCGATCTCGGCACCTGCCTGGGCGCTCCTGCTCATCCTTGGTCTGCTCATCGCGATCGCTGCCGCCGGATTGACCGTCGGTCAGTGGCGGCTCTTCACGGCTCCCATCGAGAACGGCCCGATCGTGTTCGGGCGGTTCGATGCCAGCCTCGACGACACCGTGCTCCACATCGCGCGGCCGGACGGGTCCGACATGCGCGTCCTGTTGCCGGGCGCGAACGAGTGCCCGCAGTTCTCACCTGATGGGCGCCGGCTGTCCGTCGGCTTCGGAACTGTCGCGGTCGATGGCACGGACCGGCGCGAGTTCACCAACCCGCTGCCCGACGGGTTCCTCGGCTGCTCGACGTGGTCGCCCGATGGGACTCGACTGGCGGTCGAGGGGTTCAACGACGCCGACCCGTCCTTCAACGGCATCTTCCTCGCCGACTCGTCGGACGGGAGCGACGTTGCTCGCCTGACCACGAACGGCACCGGCTACAACGACATCCCTGGCGACTTCTCGCCCGACGGGCGGCACCTCGCCTACCTCCACTACTCCTCCGCGACCACGGCCACCCTCTGGGTCGTCGAGATCGCGACCGGTAGCGCGCGACAGGTCGTGACGACAGCGGTCGATTTCGGGCCGACGTGGTCGCCCGACGGCCAGTGGATCCTGGTCGATGCCGGTGATCACTTCCTCGTCGTCCGGCCAGACGGCCGGGACGGCTACGACCTTCGCCCGCCGGCCCCTGTCGGCTGGGTGGGGGATCCGCAGTACTCGCCCGATGGGACCAAGATCCTGTTCCACATGGCGCTGAGGGGCTCCGACAAGAACGACATCTACACGATGAACGTCGACGGGACGGATCTCGTGCAGATCACCGATACGCCAGACGTGACGGAGTACTTCACCGCATGGGGGATCGAACCGCGCTAGCCGCATCCGCAAGCCGTCGAACCAATGCGGCGCCCTCCTTCGAGGGCGTCGCTCCTTTCTGTCAGGCGCCTCGACCGGCCGTTGCCTGCCCGGCGCCCCAGGTCTCGTCCACGATCCGGACGATGAGCGCTACCGTCTGCTCGAGCGTCATCTGGCGCCCCTCCTGAAACGCCTGCCGGTACTGGTCCTCGCCGAGCGCCGCCATCGCCCGACCGCTCGGATCAGCCACGCCGAGCAGCTCGTGCAAGCCAAGGGGAGCTTTCACCCCGTAAAGCTCGGTCAGGTGGTCGGATGCTCCCAGCAGCCTCGCGGCATCCTCCGGGCGCCTGGCCTCGAACGCCATCAATGCCCCGAGCGGGATCGCAATGGTCGTTCCGCTGACGTCCCGGAGCGAGTTCGAGCCGACCAAAGCCCGGATGAACCAGCGAAAGGCCTCCGGCGCGTCGCCGGCCATGAAATGCACCCAGGCGATGCTCATGTGGTTCTGAAAGCCGTACCAGGTATCGCCGAGCCGCTCGAACCGTTCGCCCAACGACTCTAGCGCCGCGAGCTCCGTCGTCGAAGGATGGTCCCCGCCCAAGACCGTCAGCTTCGACCACTCGACCCGGGCCGCGCCACGCTCATCGCCGATCCGCTCGAACAGGCGATGGGCGGTTTCGAGCATCTCGGTCGCTGCGGCGCCATCGTCAGCGACGAACGGCTCGAATGACAAGTTCCAGGTCGCGTCGGCCTCGGCCGCGACGTCACCGAGGTGGCGTGCCAGTTCCAGTTCCTCGCGGTAGTGACGGAACGAGTCCTCCCGACGCCCCTGCCAATACGCGATCCCACCGGCGGCACTCAGCGCTGCGAGCCGAGCCGGGGTCGGCGCGTCCGCGCCGGGCATCCCGAGGGCGCTCTCGGCGACCTCGGTGCCCTCGTAGAGTCGGCCGTCCTGCTGCCAGAACCGCCACATGGCCGCCACGAACCGCAGCGCGAGGTCGACCTGGCCCGTCTCGATCGACCAGCGGATGGCGGCGCGGATGTTGGCGTAGTCGATCGTCAGGCGATCGAGCCAGCGTGGCTGGTCCGGCCCGGGCATGTTCGGCGCTGCGGCCTCGGCCAGGGCGAGGTACGCGACGGCATGTCGACGCCGGGTGGGGGCTTCCCGTTCGTTCGCCCGAAGCCGCTCGAGCGCGAACGCTCGGATCGTCTCGAGCATGTCGAATCGGATACCGGTCCCGCTGGCATCGCGCTTAATCAGGCTCTGATCGACGAGCGTCGCCAGGTCGTCGAGGACATCGCCCGTGTCGCGAGTCTCGACGACTTGGGCAGCCTCCTCGTATTCGAAGCCGCCGTCGAACACGGCCAGGTCGTGCAGGACCTGCTGGAGCCCCCGCGGAAGGAGGTCGTGGCTCCAGGCGATGGCGCCCGCCAGCGTCCGCTGCCGGTCGGGCACGTTTCGTGGACCGGATCCGGGCAGAGGCAGTTGCGCGCGAAGCCGGTCGCGGATGGCCGCGATCGGCAGATGTGCGACGCGGGCGGCTGCCAGCTCGACGCCGAGCGGGAGTCGATCGAGGAGCGCGCAGACCTCGTCCACGACGGGAGCCTCGGCACCTGGTTCCCAGCCGGGCCTGATGGACCGAGCACGCTCCGCGAAGAGCTTCGGGCACTCGTCACCCAGGCTCTGAACGGGATACTCCTGCTCGCCGACGATGCGGAGAGGTGCGCGGCTGGTCACGAGGATCCGTGACGAGGGTGAGGCGTCGAGGAGATCAGCGACATCACCGGCCGCATCGAGCAGTCGCTCGAAGTTGTCCAGCACGAGCAGGATCGACCGAGCGGCGAGGTAGGGTCCGAGTCCGTCGGCAGCGGGACGACCCGGCCCATCGAACAACCCGATCGTCCGCGCGATGACCGAGCGGACGGCGGCCGGATCCTCGACCTCAGCTAGGGGCACGAACCACGCACCATTCGAAAACCGGTTCGCCACGTGGCGCGCCGCCTCCAACGCCAGGCTGGTCTTCCCGATGCCGCCGGGCCCGGTGAGGGTGATGAGGCGGCGTTCTGCGAGGAGGCCGGCGAGCTCGTCGAGCTCCGCATCTCGGCCGATGAAGCTGGTGAGCCTCGAGGGCAGATCACCGATCGTGCCCGTGGTCGTGCGCAGGGCCGGGAACTCGGATCGCAAGCCCGGAGCGTCGAGCTGGAACAGTCGCTCGGGGTTTGGCACGTCACGCAGGGCATGCATCCCCAGGTCGCGGATCGCCACGCCGTCCGAAAGCGCGTCGGCCACTAGCGCTCGCGTCGTGTCCGACAGCACGATCTGGCCGCCATGGCCGGCTGCGGCGATCCGGGCGGCACGATTCACTTCGAATCCGCCGTAATCATCGCCGGAGAGGTAAGCCTCGCCGGAATGCAGCCCCATGCGGACGTTCACCGCGGCACCGTCCGGCCATTCGTGGGCTACGATCGCCCGCTGGGCCGCGATGGCCGCGGACACGGCCGCGCGCGCCTCGGGGAAGACTGCGAACATCGCGTCGCCCTCGGTACGGACGGGGATCCCGGCATGAGCGTCGATTGCGCTCCGGATGATGCCCATGTGCGTGACATTGACCCCGTCCCATGCCGCCCCGAGCTCGCGGATCAACCGCATCGAGCCTTCGATGTCGGTGCGCAGGAACGTGACGGTGCCGGTCGGGAGAACGCGCTGCTCGCCTTCGGTTTCGACCACGCGCCGACTCTACTGGGTGGAGATGCGCTCTGCGAGCGTTGCCAGCATGGCCATCGCTGCGTCGGGGCGCTCGCGCAGGATCGCGCGGAGCCCATCGCCGCCGAGGACGAGGCCGCGGACGTCGCCGTCGGCGATCACCGTCGCAGCACGTGGCCGGTCACGGAGGACCGCGAGCTCGCCGATGTGCTCACCGGCCTGGTAGCTCCGGATGAAGCGTTCTCCGCCCTCGGCGGTCGTCTGGACCACGCGCACCGCGCCCTCGACGATCACCACGAGCTCATCGCCCAGGTCGCCTTGGCGCATGACCTCCGTGCCCGCCGGATAGTCACGCTCGGTCGCGACCATCGCGATCCGTTGGAGGTCCTCGGGCTCGAGACCCGCGAACAGCGGGACCCGGCGCAGGAGCAGCATCGTGTCGAGCTCGGTCGACGCCCGATCGTCTGTCGTCATCGTCGCCTCGTGCGCTTCGGTCGTGAGCGCGGCATGGAGTCGTCGGCTCAACCTGGCGATCCAACCGTCGTCATCTTGCGTCAGCCGTTCGAGCGCCGTCATGGGATCCGGGCCGGCTTCGTCCGATGCGGCCTCGAGGCACGCGGTCAGTGCGCGTCCGAGGCGTCGGTCGCCCAGCGAGTCGAGCGCCTCGATCGCCTGCGCCCGGGCGTCCTGGTCGGTCGACCGAAGCGAGCGACGCATGAGGCCTCCCGCCGCCGGCGCACCGACCGCGACGAGTGCGGCGATCGCACGATCCTCCGCCCTGCGTGCACGCTGGGCGATAACGGCCTGCAGGAAGCCCCCTTCGTGACCCCGTGCAGGCAAGGCGGCGACCGCGCCATGCGCCCGGTGCAGGCCCTCGGCACGCTCGATCTGGTTCCTGGCCCATGACAAGAGATCCGCGTGGACCTCGCCCGCCTGACCCGCGACGGCCATGAGCGCCGCATCCTGCGCTCGCGGCGAGCCCGATCGGAGGATGTCAACGAGACCAGGCGCCGTGCCCGATCGATCGGCGAGGGCGACGGCAGCTGCCGACCGGACCGCCTGGGCATCGTCATCGAGGGACTGGAACAGCGCGGCCGTCGGGGCTGCTTCGTCGCGGTCCTCCCGTCCAGACAGTGCCCTGATCGCCGAAGCCCGGACCGCCGGTCGCGGATCGCCGAGGAAGGGACGGACCAGATCCGAGGGCACGCGATCCGGGACGCGGGCTGCCGCCTCCAGCCCGGCAACCTGGTCGTCGTGTTCCCGAGATGCCAGCAACGACGCGATCAACGCTCCGGGACGCGCGTCGGCCGGGTCGCCGGCGAGGGCCATCGCGATCTCCCCCCGGACGGCCGGCGATGGATCGTCCGCCAGCGCCGCGAGACGTGCGCGCTCGTCCGGGCGGAGGTTCCCCGCTCGCCCGAGCAGCGCCACGGCCAACCGTCTGGTGTTTGGCGCGGGGTCGGCGAGAGCGCTCGACAGCGCGAGGCGCACGTCGGGACGATCGAGGGCGGCCGGCAGGCCCGGACCTCCCTCCAGCACCTGCTCGGCAAGCCCGGATCGGAGCGCCGTCAGGAGGCTGTCGGCGTACAGCCGCCGGATGCCCAGGACGACGACCGTCGAGATGATCGCAGTGACGAGCCCGAGCCAGAAGACCGGTTCGAGCCCGCTGAGGTTTGCGGCGATCAGGAGCAGCACACCCGAGAGGACCGTCCCCACCTGACCCGGCACGCCGTCGTTGAAGGCGAGGACCTGTGCCCGACGGTTCGACGGGACGACGTTGTAGAACGCGCTCCAGGCAGCGTTGGAGACGCCCCGCTGCGTCACCTGCTGAGCGAACCGGAAGGCGGCCGCAGTCGCGAACGAGAACTGGACGAGCCAGGCGGCGAAACCTGCCACGTAGACGATCGGCAGGGCCAGCGCCCCAGCCGAGACCCCGAACCGCGCGTAGAGCCGGTTCGCAAAGGCAAGCGATACGACGAACGAAATGGCGGTCACGGCCGTCGAGAGCAGCCCGATGGCGGTTGCGAGCTGGACCTTGTCGGGGAACTCGCGCGATGCCGCGATCGCGAACGGGAAGGATACGGAGAACAGCAGGATCGCCAGAAGCACGTAGGCGAGCGCCACGAGCCGCATGAGCGGCGATCCCAGCACGGTGTCGAAGCCCATCCGCAGGTCGGCGACGACCGAGGAGCGACCGGCCGGCAAGGCGACGCGCGCACGCGGACGTGGCAGCCGTGCGAGCAGGACGGCTGCGAGCGCGAGGAGGCCGGCTTGGACGACCACGAGAGACTCGACGCTGACGATCCCCGCCACCGGACCGGCAACGAGTGTGCCGATGAAGCTCCCCGCGATCGCCGCGCTGGTCAGCAGCGGGAAGAGACGCTTGGCCTGGCGCGCATCGAACGTTGCACCGCTGACCGTCCAGGCGATCGTGAAGTTGATCGTGCTCGATGCGAAGACCGTGAGCCAAACCAGCGGGACGAGCTCGGTCGCGCCCATGGCGAGCCCGATCCGTTGCACCACGAGCAGGGCCCCGACCACGAACAGCACACCGACGAACAGCGGCACCCTGGGCAGCCGACCGAGGGCGACCGCGTAGCCGAGCGAAACGACGAACCCGACCATCCCGAGGGCGATGTAGAGGTACGGGAGGGTCGTCGGCAACGCGTCGGGCCCGAACCGGGCGAAGACGAGGGAGTCCGCCCCGACCTCGCCGATGCCGCGCGCCCCTTCGAGCGTGGCGAACAGGGCGGCCACGCCGCCGACGAGCCGGCCCTCACCCGGCCGGACCCCGAGGACGCGCGCGATGCGGGCCGGATCCATGGCTGCATACCCTACTCACCACGAAGATCGGACACCGACCTGTTCTGCGGCGGGCCGGGAGGCGGGCGGCCGCGGCGGCCGCACTCGACCGCGATCGCCCGGATGGGCGACACTAGGCCCGTCGCGAGACGACGACCGCGAAGGAGCAGCGAACGTGGCGAAGGTGACGATGCCCCAGCTTGGCGAGAGCGTCGCCGAGGGGACGATCGGCAAGTGGCTCAAGCAGCCGGGCGACCATGTCGACAAATACGAACCGCTGCTCGAGGTCATCACCGACAAGGTCAATGCGGAGGTCCCGTCGCCGTTCGAGGGCGTCCTCAAGGAGATCCTCGCGGAGGAAGGCGCGACGGTCCCGAACAACGCCGAGATCGCCGTGATCGAGACCGCGGACGAGGGCGCATCGACCGATAGCGCATCGTCCGATGGCGCCTCGACCAACGGCAACCGCAAGTCCGCAGCGGCTCCCGCACCTGACGAAGCGGCCAAGCCGGCGGATGAGGCCAAGGCCACCGATGCCGCGCCCCCGGGCGACGCATCCAAGCCGGCGGCCGACGACCCCGACCCGGTCGATTCGAAGGGCCCGGCCGGATCCGACGAGTCGACCGCGAAGGCACCCGCTCCCGCCGCTGCAGCAGCGACGGCCGCGTCGCCACCCACCGCGACACAGGCGCCGGCGGCTCAGGGAGACCCCGACGCCCGCATGACCCCGGCGGTCCGGCGCCTGCTACGCGAACACGCCCTCAGCCCCGAGCAGATCGTCGGGACCGGCGGTGGCGGTCGGATCACGCGGGACGACGTCCTCGCCGTGGTCGAGGCCATCCGCACCGGCGGTGCCCCACCCGTCCCCGTCATGGCCCAGGGTGCACCGGCGACCCCGGCAGCTCAGGACGCCGCTTCGGCCGCCCCTGCGGCGGCTCCCGGCCCGGCCGCGCCACCGGCGTCTCGTCCCACGGGCACGCCCGTCGCGTTCCCGGAGGGAGCCGACGAGGTCCTCCTCCCGATGACCCAGATGCGCAAGGGCATCGCCGCACAGATGACCCGCGCACTGCAGGCGCCCCACGCCTACGTCCAGATGGAGATCGACGCCACCCGGCTGGTCGCCGTTCGGGAGGGAGCCAAGAAGGCGTATCAGGCGAAGGAGGGCATCTCCCTGAGCTACGTGCCCTTCGTCGTCAAGGCATCGGCCGAGGCGCTCAAGCGCAACCCGACCTTCAACGCGAACTGGACAGACCAGGGCCTGCTCGCCAAGAGGCGGATCAACATCGGCGTGGCAGTCGCGGTCGACGACGGGCTGCTCGTGCCGGTCATCCGCGACGCCGACACCCTGTCGATCCACGGTCTCAACGTCGCGATCACCGAGGTCGCGAACCGCGCTCGCGCCAACAAGCTGCGACTGGATGATTTCGGGGGCGGCACGTTCACCGTCGACAACACCGGCTACCTCGGCACCAATCTCGTCATGCCGATCCTCAACGTCCCCGAGGTCGGGATCGTCACGATGGAGGCGATCACCAAGCGCCCGGTCGTCCAGTCCACGCCGGATGGCGACGTCATCGCGATCCGGCCCGTGATGAACATGGTCCTCGGCGTCGACCACCGGGCCAACGACGGTGCCGGCGGGGCGGCGTTGCTGCGCGACATCAAGGCATGGCTCGAGGCGGTCGGGCCGGACACCCCGATCTACTGACCGCCTCGGGGCGGTCGACCCGCACGGGTCGCGTGAGCTGATGCGCGTCTTCGTGACGGGCGCGGCCGGATTCATCGGGCGGGCAGTCGCACGCCGACTCGCCGCGCGCGGGGATCGCATCACCGCGGTCGTTCGCGATCCGGATGGGGCCTCTGAGCTGGCTGAGCTCGGTGTCGAGCTGCGCCAGGGCGACCTGTCACGGACGGCCGCGATCGTCGATGCGATGCGCGGCACGGATTCGGCGATCCACATCGCCGGCATGTACCGGCTCGGGATCCCCGCGAGCGAGCGGCCGGCGATGCACGACGCGAACGTCGGGACGACCCACCGGGTGCTCGATGCGTTCGCGACGGCCGGCCTCGACCGCATGGTTGCGATCTCGACCATCAACGTCGCCGGCAACACGCACGGCCGGATCGTCGACGAGCGCTACCGCCGAGACCTGACGGAGGGCTTCCTCAGCTACTACGACGAGACGAAGTTCCTGTCGCACCGGGCCGTCCAGGAGCGGATGGGATCCGGGGCGCGGATCGTCATCACGATGCCCGGCACGACCTATGGTCCGAACGACCACTCACAGATCGGTCAGCAGCTGAAGGGCGCGCATGACGGCACGCTGCGGTACCTGGTGCTCGCCGACCTCGGCATCTCGCCGGTCTACGTCGACGACGTGGCGGCCGGCATCGTGGCCGCGCTCGATCGCGGCCGGATCGGCGAGTCGTATTTCCTGGGCGGCCAGAACATGCGCCTCCGCGACGCGATGACGATGGCGGCGCGGCTCGGAGGCAGGACATTGCCGCGTCTCGAGATCCCGACATTCTTCATGCGCATCGGTGCGCGGGCCCCTGCGGCCGTCGCGCGCGCCGCCGGACTGCCGGACGACCTCGGCGAGGTCCTGCGGTCCGCCCTCGGCGTGACGTTCTGGGGTTCGTCGGCGAAGGCCGCGACGGAGCTCGGGTACGTGCCGCGGGACCTCGCGAGCGGTCTGCGCGCGACGTTCGATGACCGATGAGAGGGTGCAAGGAGCGCGCACGAGGCAGCGTCGCCTCATGAGATGCCGCGCGGTTCGCTCTACACTCCGGCCATGACGCGCGAGCTGCCGATGTTCGAGCCGCCGGAGACCGGCGCGCCCTCGGGGCATCACGGTCAGTCGGACCTGCCGATCTCGATCGGCGGCGGACTCGCCGGGCTGCCCGCGGCAGATGGGTCGATCGCTCCGCGTCGGCACCCGGACTGGATCCGCGCCCGTATGCCGTCAGGCGACAACTACCACGACCTCAAGCGCCTCCTGCGCGGGCTCGAGCTCAACACGGTCTGCGAGGAGGCCCACTGCCCGAACATCGGGGAGTGCTGGGACCAACGCACGGCCACGATCATGATCCTCGGCGACACGTGCACCCGCGCCTGTGGCTTCTGTGCCGTGAAGACCGGGCGCCCGACCTGGTTCGATGACGACGAGCCGCGCCGTGTCGCGGAGGCGGTCGCCGCGATGCGACTCGAGCATGTCGTTGTCACCAGCGTCGCCCGCGACGATCTTCCCGATGGCGGCTCGCGGATCTTCGCCGAGACGATCCTGCGCATGCGCCAGACGAGTCCGGGCATGGGCATCGAAGTGCTGATCCCCGACTTCGACGGCTCGGACGACCGTCTGCGAACGGTCATGGACGCCCGACCGGACATCCTCAACCACAACCTGGAGACCGTCCGACGTCTCCAGAAGCCGGTTCGCAAGCGGGCGCGCTGGGACCGCAGCCTGTATGTCCTGCGTCGGGCCAAGGAGATGGCACGGGAGATCGGCTACCCGGTTCACACCAAGTCGAGCCTGATGGTCGGCCTGGGTGAGACACGCGGCGAGCTCCAGGAGGCGTTCGACGCCCTCCGTGAGAACGATGTCGACATCCTGACGATCGGCCAGTACCTGCGCCCTTCGATGCGGCACCTGCCGCTCGCGCGCTACTACCACCCTGACGAATTCGCTGAGATGAAGACCGCGGCCCTCGCGCTCGGCTTCAGGCACGTCGAGTCGGCGCCGCTCGTCCGCTCGAGCTATCACGCCCGCGACCAGGTGCCCGACGCAGACCTCAAGCGTCGGCGCCGCCAGGCCACCATCGACGTGGACGGCCGGGTGGTTCCGCTCGCCGGCTGAGGCTCGACGAGGGTCGGAACCGCGCGCCGGCGCGGCGCGTCCCGGTGCCATGCCGCGAGTCCTCGTCCTCGTCGTCGTGGCCGTCGCAGTCTTTGCGATCGCGTGCGCCGGGCCCGCGTCGTCGCCATCGGCCACGACCGCGCCGTCGATCGATCCCTCATCGTCACCCGCCGCGTCGTCCGCGTCCCCGGGATCGGACTTGTCCGGGGTCCCGACCGCCTGCATCGGGCTCGGCGTCGACGATTGTCACAGGGTCGTCGCCCAGGTCGCGACGATCCTTCCGGCCGGTGCCGCGGTGACCTACATCCAGGTCGGGCCGTTCGGCTGTGCCGCGGGCCAGGGCTGCGCGCCTTCGCTCGCGGACCGCCCGCAGGGCGACATCACGCTCGAAGCGGGGATCGGCGCGCTGTCCTACCACGTGACCGTCTCGGGCGGCGCTGAGCTCACGATCGAGCGCCAGGACGCGTTCGGCGTGTTGCTCGGGCCGCAGTCGCAGCCGCCCGTCACCGCCGGTGCGCGGCCCTTCTCGCTGGGCCACTGCGGTCTGTGGAGCGGGATCGATGCCTTCGGCAGCTGGTGGGATCCGGTCGGCCCTGTCGATGGCGATCACCCCGACGCCATCAATGCGGCCGAGGGCACCCTGACGATCCAGGACCCGGACCACGCCACATTCACGTCGCGGGGTGGCCTGACGGTCCAGCTGGTGCGTCACGAGGGCGAGAAATACCTGCCGCTCTGCCAGTAGAGGCCGGCGGCCCGCTGACGCTATCCTTCGCCCATGAGCCGGCAGCTCTCCCGCAAGGTCCCCCTCGCGGAGTTGCATTGCCACCTCGGCGGCGCTGTCACCCCGGCGATCATGTGGGGCATCGCCCACGCGCAGGGCATCAAGCTGCCGACCAAGGATTACTGGGAATTCCGGGACATGATCACGGTGTCGAAGCGGACCCAGAGCTTCGACGGCTACCTGCAGCTCTTCCATTGGACCGAGCTCATCCAGAGCTCACCGATCGCGGTCGAGCGGGCCGTGTACGAGGTCGTCGGCGGCGCCTACCGCAAGAACAACATCACGACGATGGAGTTGCGCTTCAACCCGATGAAGCGGAACAGGGGCGGCGAGCAGGACCTCGACCACATCATCGCGGCCGCCCTGCGGGGCATGGACAAGGCGACCCTCGAGTACCCGGTCAAACCCGGCCTGATCTTCTGCCTCGATCGGGCGTTCCCGTACGAGCTGAACGAGATCATCGCGGAGAAGGCGATCGGCTGGCGTGACCGCGGCGTCGTCGGGATCGATATCGCAGGCCCCGAGGCGTCGACCTTCCGCGTCGCCGACTACCGGCGGCTCTTCCGCCGGGTCCGCCAGTTCGGCCTCGGCATCACGGTCCACACCGGCGAAGCGGGACCGGTCGACGAGATCTCACGGGTCGTCGAACTGCTCGAGCCCGACCGCATCGGGCACGGCGTGAAGGCCGCCTACGACCCGCGCGCCATGGAGATGATCCGCGAGCGGGGCATCGTGCTCGAGCTCTGCCCGACCTCCAACCTGAACACGCGGGTCGTCTCCGGTTGGGACGAGTTCCGCTGGATCTTCGACACGTTCCGCCGCAACGGCATCCGGTTCACGATCAACACCGACGGGCCGGAGATGCTCAAGACATACATCCGCGACGAGATGGCGACGCTCGGGCGGCTGGGCATCCTGTCGGTCGAGGACCAGGAGCAGGCCGCCGCGACGTCACTCGCCGCGTCCTTCGTGCCGAACGTGTCAGACGTGCCGGCACCGCGCCTCGAGCCTGCGTCGCGCGGCGTCGTCGAACGCGAAGAGGCCTAGTCGCTGATCCGGTAGGTGCAGCAGCGATCGCCGGTGGCGATGTGCGTCTCGCGCTCCACGTCCGCCCCGAGCACGTCTCGGAACATGTCGAGCTCCGCCTGGCAGGCCGCCGCGTTCCCTGCGGCGACGTGGTGGATCGCGCAGTTGCGCTCGACGAGCCGGATCACGCCATCGGCGCCGATCAGCAGCTCGGCCAGGTAGCCCTGCTCATCCTGGATGACCGCCAGCTCGCGGGCGCGGTCGGCGAGCGGTGCATCGGCCGGGAGGCGGTCCGCGAGCCGCTGGCGGACCCGCTCGCCCGCGCGTCGTCGGCGCTCCTCGAACACGTCATCGACCAGGCCCTCACCGCCGATCGCCCGGATCGCAGCCAGCAGGCCGTTGGCCAGGCCGTCGTAGTTGGTCGGGAACAGGTCCTGCGCAGCGTCGGTGACGTCGTAGACGTGGCGCGGCCGGCCGACGCCATGGCGGACCGCCCGCCGGCTGACCAGGCCGGCCGTCTCGAGTGCGTGGAGCTGTTGCAGGACGCCGGTCCGGCTCGCGCCGAGGCCCGCGGCGAGGTCCTCGGGCGCCGACGGGCCGTCGTGCCGCAGGCGCAGCAGGAGGTTGCGGCGGAGAGCCGAGGACCCGCCCATACCGTCGACATGGGTGAGGGGCGCACGGTCGCCGGCGAGGCTCGGGGTCGGCATGGCGTCGGGCGCTCGCGAGGCGCTGCGCGGCTCGGGCATGGTCCGGGAAGGCTAGCACCGGGACCCGGGTCATGCTGCGGTGATAGGCTCGGCCGGATGGACCTCGACCTCGGCCCGGAGCACGTGCTGCTGCGCGACACGATCCGGGACTTCATGGAGACCGAGGTCGCGCCGCACGTCGAGGAGCACGAACGCGAACGGCGTTTCCCCACCGACATCGTGCGGCGGATCGGCGAGCTGGGCTGGCTCGGCATCCCCATCCCCGAGGACGAGGGTGGGGCCGGCCTCGATACCCTCGCCTATGCGATCGCGATCGAGGAGATCGGGCGCGTCTGGGGCTCGCTCGGGCTGATCGTCGCGGCTCACACCAGCCTCGGCTGCGGGCCCATCCACCTGGCCGGCACCGACGAGCAGAAACAGCTCCACCTGGTCCCGATGGCCAGCGGCCGTGTCCTCGGTGCCTACGGGCTGACCGAGCCCGGCGCCGGCTCCGACGCCGGCGGGACGAGGACGACGGCACGCCTGGACGGCGACGCCTGGGTGCTCGATGGCGCCAAGCGCTTCATCACCAACGCCGGTCATGCCGGGACGTACGTGATCACGGCCAAAACCGGCACCACTGACAAGGGCGACGCCGAGATCAGCGCGTTCATCGTCCCGGCCGACACGCCGGGGTTCAGCGTCGGGCGCCTGGAGGACAAGCTGGGCCTGCACGCATCGGCGACCGGCGAGCTGCGCTTCGAAGGCGCACGCATCCCTGCCGAGAACCTGCTCGGCCCCCAAGGAGACGGGTTCAGGACGTTCCTCAAGATCCTCGACGGCGGCAGGATCTCGATCGGTGCGCTGGCGGTCGGCCTGGCCCAGGCCGCCCTCGACGCGAGCATCCCGTACGCGCAAACGCGCGAGCAGTTCGGCCGGCCGATCGGCACGTTCCAGGGCGTCGCCTTCATGGTCGCCGACATGGCGACCGAGATCGAGGCGGCACGATCGCTCGTCTGGAAGGCGGCGTGGCTCAAGGATCAGGGCCGCGACTACGGCCTGGTCGCCGCGGAGGGCAAGCTCTTCGCCTCGGAGGTGAGTGCCCGCGCGACGAACGCCGCCATCCAGATCCACGGCGGCTACGGCTACACGACCGACTATCCGGTCGAGCGCTTCATGCGCGACGCGAAGCTGACCGAGATCGGGGAGGGCACGAGCCAGGTGCAGCGCCTCGTGATCGCGCGCAAGATCCTCGGCCTGCGGGTCGTCTGACCGCAGCTGCCCGGCCGGGCCGAGAGGCTCTAACCGACCTTGGCGAACCTGACGATCAGGCGGTACTGGCTCTTCGCCCCGACGCACGTCTGCAGCGTGAGGCTGGCGCGCTCCTGCCCCGCATACGCCCAGGTGCCCTTGTCGGGGGTCGTCACCTTCCACCACGAGACGGCGTACGTGCCCACCTTCCCGTCGGCTCCGGCGTAGTACACCTTCATGCCCTTCTTGAGCCGCCCGCGCACGTACGCGTCGTGGAGTGCCTTGAACACGCTGTGGGCGTGACCGAAGAGATAGATGTTGTTGGTCCCGGCGCAACCCCAGCGGTACACCCTGTTGCCGGGATAGCGCGACGACGAGCACGCGTACCACGTCACCGCCCGATCGATCCCGAGAGCCGGGATCCACACGTGGTTCCGGCCCTTGAACGATCCGGTCTTCGTCGTTCCCGTGGAGGTCCCTTGCTTGGAGACCGCCGTCGGTCGCGGGTCCGGGACGTCCGGCTTGGGGCGGCTGATCCAGTTCCCGAGCGCCGGGGCCGCGCGCACCGTCGAGGGCCGAGCCGCCGAGGCGACGATGGCCGCGCGCTCGAGTCGATCCGCGGGCTGCGGTAGCGCGGGCGCCACGGCGACAGCCGACCGCGGGGTCGCGGGGGGCACGATCGCTAGGCGCTGAGTGCCATGGGCCGTCGTCGGGGCACTGGCCGCGAGGAGGTTGACGACCAGCGCGAGGGCGAGCAGGGACCGGGCGGGTCGTGGTGCGGTGGGCATGACCGCAGCATCCCCACCGGGACCCCACCGGACCGTGGCTCGGACGTCCCATCAACGATGGGAAGGAGGACCCCCTGACCTTAGTTCCCGGTCCCGGCTGCGACCACCAGTGCGTCGCGGATCGCGGCCTCGAACGACGGCGCCCATGGGCCCTGTCCGGCCAGGACGAACGGAGACTGCTCGACCGACTCGAAGGTCTCCGCGTCGGTCACGAAGGAACGTGCGCACGTGTCGACGCGTGCCCGAAGCTTCTCGAACGATGCGCGGTTGCGGAAGATGTACAGGTGGATCCGGACCGGCGCGGCCTGATCGAGACCGTTCGCATCGAACCCGATCGCGGTCGGGATCAGTTCGCGATCATCGCAGCCCGCATCGCCGGACACGAGGTCGTCGATGACCACCGATCTCTTCACGATCTCGGAGGCGATGCCCTGGAAGTCGGCCGGCGTAGGTGCCGGCGGTGAGGTCGAGATCGCGCCGCACGCCGCGACCACGAGCGAGACGGCCACGCCTGTAGCGATCGATCGGACGGTCGGCACGCGCGGCAGGCTAGCACCGGGCCGGAAAAGGCGTTTCCCGGGGGTACGATGGCCACCCGAGTGAGGCGTACGTGACCGCTGCGAACCGACGGCGACGAGGCATGTGGTGGGCCGCCGGGTTCGGGCTGGCCCTCCTGACAGGTCTGAGAACGGGCACGGCCGCGGCCGAGACCGCGGCCCCGTTGAGCAGCCTCGATACGCCGATGGCCGACCTCGTCGTCCTCGAGCCGCTGGAACCGTCCGAGACGGACCCCGCGACCCCGATGCTGCTGGTCCTCGATTCTGCCGCGGCCGGCTCGAACCTCGCCCGGCTCTCCGTCCTCGAGCGAACCGACGAGTGGAACGCCGTCGTTGACGTCGACGTGGACGTGGAGTGGGCCGACCTGTCCGCTCGGTGGTTCGTCGCGCTCGGCGACCGGCATTTCGCCTTGATCGCGACCAGCGCGACCGACGCCCCGGGGACCGGCCACGCCGTCGTCATCGGGTTCGATGTCGAGGATCGGGTCGGACCGCCGACGATCGTCGAGACCGCTCGCACCCGTTTCGAGCACGCGATCGAGAGCGCCGGGGCCGCCGACGTCGACGGTTTCGGGACGGCCGAGCTCGTGGTGGGGAATCGCCCCGTGATCGACGTGCCCGGCTCGTGCGGGACGACGTCGCTGCGCGTGCTCGACGGTGCGACCCTGGACGTCCGTCGTGACATCGACATGCCCGGTCGCCTCGGCAATGGCGCGATCGGGAACTGGGACGACGAAGCGGGCGATGACCTGCTGGCCTACGCCTCGGCCGACTGTCCGCCGGGTGGTCCCGGCGACGTCCGGCTGGTGGCCCTGCGCCTGCGCGACGGAACGGGCACCACGGTCGACGAGGAGGAGGCTGGGTCCGACGTGACGACCTACCCGCCGCCGCTCCGCGTGCACCTCGACGGGATGACCCACGACCACGCCGTGGTCTCCCGGCGCGACGGCATCTCCATCGTGGATGGGACCGGCGGAGAGCCGGTCACGATCGCGGGGGAGTCTGGCGCGCCGCTGGTCGCGGGTCCGGACCCGGACGCGGCGGGGCCTGCGACTCGGATCGCCTGGATCGACGGGAGCGGCCTGCACGCGGAGCGGGTCCGGCGGGGGCCCGGAGGCTCGATCGCGCGTTCCGCGCGGACCGACATCGGGTTCGAGGCACTCGGCGCCGGCCGCGGCGCCATGATTCTGAGGTCGATCACCACTGACCTCAGCAGCCATGGGTTGTCGAGCGCGTGGCTCGGGAGTGTCGGCGACGCAGGCTGCGCCGATCTGATCCTTCCGGGTGCCCTCCTGCCGTGCGGCTCGACCGATCTGCGTCCGGGGGCGGCGTGGCTGGCGACACGCCCGATCGCGGCCATGCCGATCGAGGGACGCCGCAGCATCCTGGTCGCCGCCGGCCTCGGCTGGGATCCGGACGAGGGGCTCCCAGCGACGCCGACCCCGTGGGCCGCCGGGCCGACGGGCTGGTGGCGTCACGGCCCCTCGACACCATTCGCCATCTCCGAGGTTCGAGCCGACAGCTTCACCTACTTCCAGGAGTTCCCAAGACCGGCGGCCACGATCGAGAAGACGACGGCGGCCGATGGAACGACGCTGCTACCCGGCTTCACGGGCACGAGGATGTTCGCGATCGTGACCCCGCTGGCCGACGACGAGGAGGGTCCGGACGTCGCCCCGGGCTGGCTCGACGGGCTCGCGGGCGGCGTCGGGCCGAACGGGATCGCGACCGTCGTCCGGGTGCCGGTCCCACCCGGCAACGAGTCGGGCCGCGATGGCTCGTACGCGACGCTGTCGCTCGGGGACGTTCGTCGGCCGGGCGATGCACCGACGACGCGCTGGGCAATGCAGGTCGTGCCGATCAACGACTGGGGCGAGGTCGGTCCTCCCGTCGTGCGCACGATCACGCGGGACGCGGTCGGACCCACGCTCAACATGGAGGTCCCGTTCACGAGCCCGGTCTGGCCATTCCTTGCACGCCTTCCCGGACGGTCGGAGCCCGGCTCGTCGCTCGCGGTCGATGGCGGTGGGGAGATCGCGGTCGACGAGCGCGGGCGCTTCACGGTCGTGACCCACCTCGCACCGTGGCCACAGACGATCCGGCTCACGGCGACCGACGCCACGGGGAACGCCTCGATCGCCGAGTTCTCGGTGGTCGGTGGCATCGACTATCGCCGGTTCCCGTGGGCGCTCATCGCGGCCTTGTCGCTCCTCGCAGTCGTCGCCGCCAGAGGACTGGCCGCCGCCGGCCGGACACGGTTGGGCGCAGTCGAGGCGACGCCGTGGTCGACCGGGACGCTCGACGATGGGTCGATGCCGGAGATCGAGGACCTTCCGCCGGGGAGCGGACTCGCCCCGCGCTGAGGGGCCGGGGCCGGACGCTCGCGGGCGCGTCTAGCGTTCGCGGGCCCGCCGCTTCGCGTCGCGGAGGCGCGCCAGCGTGTCGGGCGCTGCCTCAGGTGAGGGCGACGGAGGCTGCGAAGCGGGCGCGTCGGGCCCGGCCTCCGACGTCGACGCGACAGCCGGGGCAGCCGGCTGGGCCGTCGCCGGGGTCACCCGGGGCGCCGCTTCGACCGGCGCGGGGCCCGGCGAAGCAGCCGGCGAGGCCCCCACGCCCGCGGGCGGTGTCTCGGGCGAACGCAGCAACGCTGCCCGGGTCTCGGCCGAGGTCGCCCGTCCGCGTGTGGCGAGCATGCTTTCTCCGGTCGCGGTGCGTGCCGCGGTCACGCGCCTGCAATTCGGCAGCCCGCGGACCCACGACCCGGCTGCGGCGAATTCGCGGCGGCCGATCGAGACGCGCCGCAACGCGATATCGAGCGGCCAGAGCAGCAGAGCGATCACCAGCAGCAACGGCCACAGGTCGGTCGAGCGCGACGTGGTGCGCAGATCGTGGATCCACGGGTCGAGCGGGGTCTCGATCTCGGCGCCGCCTGTCGCGTTCCGCAGCGCGGTCAGGAACGGCTCGTTCGCTCCGAGCAGCCGGTACTCGGCGGCGGTCTGTGCGACCAGTCCGACCGTCCTGCCGAGCGGCGTCGAGCCCGGTCGCGTCTGGGTGATGCGCAGGCCATAGGCGCCCGACTCGATCTCACCGAGTGGCACCTCGTAGACGCCCGGGGCGATCTGCACGAGCTTGACCTCGGTCGAGCTGAAATCGGGTCCCACGACGACCGCCGAGGTCGAATAGAAGTCGCGCGGCGAGCCGTCCGCATCGACGCTCTCGACATGGAGCGTGGTCTGTCCGCCGCGAACGTCGAACGCCGCCTCGATGCCGCCGGTCTCCTCGCCCGGGAAGGTCCATGACACGAGCTGGCTGAAGAACCGCGAGAATCCGTCCCAGCCCAGCCAGTCGCGGGCCCAGCGACCGGTCGAGTCCGACGTCCACGCCACGGACCGTCCGAGCCCGTACTGCCATTGCGCCAGGAGCGGATCGTCGCGCGCGGTCACGAGCACCGTCTGCGCGGCTGGCTTCGCGGTCGTGCCGTTGTAGCCGCGCAGTCGCGGCAGCCCGTCCTCGAGTCCGCGCAGGATCGGCGAGGACGAGGTGAGGATCGGGAAGAACGGCTCCTCGATGATCTGCTGGCCGGAGACCTGCTGGGTCTCCTTCAGGAAGATGTCGGGGATGCTGGCCGGGTTCGCGGCGTCGTAGAAGCGGCCGCCACCCTGCTGGGCCAGTCCCTGGAGGAACGGATTCGAACCGCCGCCCGCCCCGACCGTCGAGAGCGTGATGCCGGCAGCCTTCATCCGCTCGATGATCGCGTCGTACTGGCCGCTGCTCGACCAGCCGTCGGTCAGGAGGATGATATGGCGGCGGGTCGCCGTTGCATCCTCGAGCGAGTCGACCGCCTGCTCGAGCCCCGCGAAGATGTTGGTCTGGCCGAGAGGCTGCAGGCCGGCGATCTGACCCTGCAGATCCTCCACGCCACCCAGCGGCTGGGTCCGCACGACCCAGTGCGCCTGCTCATTGAAGGCGACCACGCCGAGCTCGTCGCGCTCGGTCAGCGCCGCCGCGGCTCGGAGGATCGCCTCCTTGCCGATGTCGATCTTGCGCACGCCGCCCATGCCGACCCCGCCGCCCTGCCCACCATCGAACGTGTTGCAGTGGCAGGCATCCATCGAGCCCGACTGGTCGATGACGACCACGAGCGCCACGTCCGGCTGCTTCTGACGGTCGCGCACGCCCATGTCGACAGGCAGCGACTCCTCCAGCGGCGTCTTCTGGTAGCCGCCCGCGCCGTACGAATCGGGGCCGCCGATCATCACGAGGCCTCGTCCGATGTCCCGCACGTAGACCTGCAGCGCGGCGAGCTGGCGGTCGGACAGCCGGCTCCGGGGCACGTCGACCAGGACCACGCTGTCGTAGGTCGCCAGCGCCCCGAAGTCGGTCGGCAGCGCCTCGGGCACCATCGTGTCGACCTGCTGTCGCTGGGTGGTCAGGGCCTCCACGAGCTCGCTGGCGACGACCTCGTCCCCTGCGAGCACGAGAGTTCGCGGCTCACCCTTGACGATCGTGATGGAGTCCGCCCGGTCGTTCTGGCTGAACGTGTCCTGGGCCGCCTCGACGACGACCCGGAACGTATGGAGCCGAGCCTCTTCCGGCGTCACGTCGAACGTGACACGGGTCAGACCCTCTTCGAGGGTCAGCCGTTCGGTCGCCACGTTCTCGCCGCTTGCGAAGAGCCGTACTGTTGCCGGTTGCCGCACGGACGAGCGGATGTCGGCGGCGACCTCGATCGATTCTCCGAGGCTGGCGGTCGGCGGTGTCGTGACCCGCTCCACGAAGACCTCGTCCCCGCCGCCGAGCCCGATCGTCCGGGTCTCGATGCGGATGTCGCGAGTGGCGGCGAGTGCCGCCTCGGCCTGGCCGCCACCGGTGGTGTCGTTGCCATCGGACAGGAGCACGATGCGCTTCTGGGCGTCGTCCGGGAACAGGGCGGTCGCCAGGCGCAAGGCCGCCCCGATGTCGGTCGCGCCGCGGACGGGAGTCGAGGCCAGCCGATCGATCTCCGCGAGCTCGGACGGCAGCCTCTCGACGAGCGCCTCCTTGCCGAAGGCGACGATGCCGGCCAGGTCGCCCTCCGGGATCTCGGCGATCGTTTCCCGCAGGAACGCCAGGGCCTCGTCGCGACCCTCCGCACCGACCGAGTCGGACATGTCCACGACGAACACCGTTGCCAGGCGATCGACCGGCAGGACCAGCCGGAACCCCGCCAGCGCGAGGACCAGGGCTGTCAACAGGATCGTGCGGACGGCCAGGGCGACGCGCCGGCGGCCCGCTCCCACGCGGCGGCGCGCGCTGAGATACAGGCCGACGGTCAGGGCCATGACCGGGATCAGCAGGAGCAGCGCGACCGGGACGTCGAAGCTGATGCCCATCAGGCGGTCGTCCCCGCCCCGCGTCCGAATCGCGTCGCCAGCGAGCGGCGGAACCGGACCAGGCCGTCACGGTGGTACAGCGCCCATTCGACGCAGAGGACGCTCAGGATCAGCAGCACGATCGGGACCCATAGCTCATCGCGGGTCTTCGGGCGTTCGGTGACGGTCGTGCCCGGTTGGCCGCTCGGACCCGGCGCGGGCGACGCGCCGGCGGTCGTGCCGAGCGCTTCGATGGTCGCCGCCGAGCCCGGCGCGATGGTCGATTCGTCGACGTCGAACAGGTCGACCACGAAGCGCACCGGCGCGAGGGGATCGTCGGCTACGGGCGGGCCCGAAGCGGCCGGCGACGCGGTCGGCGATGCGGATGGCGACATCGACGGCGACGCGCTGGGGTCCCCGCTCGCCGTCGGACCCGCCGACGCCTGCGGATCGACGATCGGGGTGACCGTGTAGACCCCCGGCAGGTCGGTGTCGGCGTACGTGACGGCCGAGGCACCGGCGGCGGTGCTGCTCGGCACGAGATCGGTCGAGGCACCGTCGGGGCGCGTGACGGTCAACCCATTCGACCCGACCGGGATACGCAGCTCGACCGGCGTGCCCGGATCGACGGCCTCGGTCGGCGCCGTCGAGGAGCCCAACAGCTCGCCCGTCAGGTTCGCCAGGAGGATCGGGAAGGCGACCTGGAGCGGGAGGTCGGAGCGGCGCGGTTCGAACGCGAGCACCGCGGCATTGATCCCGTCCCGGCTGCCTGCATAGAGGAGGGGAGCCCCGCGTGGCCCCGGCACGATCGTCCGGGCCCAGGATGGCGCGGTGAGCTTCACGGCCTCGGAGATGTGGGTCGTCGACAGGTCGACGTAGCGAAGCACGGGCTCGTCCGGATCGAGCGTCCCGATGCCCGGATTCCTCAGCTTCCCGGCCACCTCGCCGAGCGGGCTCGTGCGTGGCGGGGCGATGGCCAGCACCGGGGTCCGCGGCAACGTCGCCGGGAGGTACCCCTCGAAGATGACGAGGTCCCACGGCCGTCCGTCCTTCCGTTCGCTCGCCGGGCCGTACTCGGCCGGCGTGTTGCCGTACAACTCGACGTCCGGCAGGAACGACAAGGCGGTCTCGAGGTACGGATCGCCCTCGCCCACGATCAGGATCAGGCGCGTCCGGTCGGGCGGGATGACTGCCCAGGCACGATCGTCCACGGCCAGCTGGTCCGGCGCGGCCGTGATCGCCGGGTCGGCTGCGACGAGGCGGACCTCGACCGTGCCGACGTCTCGTGGCAGGTCGTCGATGATGACGTCTGAGCGCGCCTGCGCATCGAGGCGGACGTCGCGCACTTCGATGAGCCGGTCGTCGCCCCACAGCTCCAGGCGACGCGAGGCGACCTCGAGGTCGAGGTTGGCGACGCTCACGAACACCGATCGCGTGACCGCCGACGGCGACGTGCGCACGGCGAGCGCCACGATGGCCTGGTTCTTGCGCTCCCGCCCGACCGGGAGGACCTTGATCCGCGCCGCCACCCGGGCTGTCGGCTTCGTGGCGAGCGCCGCGTCCGTCGCGACCAGGACCTGCGCATCGCCCGACCGTGCGGCGAGCTTCGAGGCCAGCTCCAGGGCGTCGCCGAGATCGCCCCGGGTCCTCGTCACGGGGATGGATTCGATGGCCTGCCGGACGCGGGCCAGGTCGCCCAATTCGTTGACCACGATGCGCGCGCTCCGGTCGGCGGCGATGACGCTGACCTTGCCGCCGGTGGGGAGATCCTTGAGCGCCTCGATCGCGATCTGCTTGGCGGCGGTCAGGCGGTCCGGCACGACGTCGGTCGCGGCCATGCTGGCGGACGTATCCATCACCAGGACGATGTCGCGGGCGAGGCCGGCCGGACGCTCGAGGAAGGGCCGCGCGGCCAGCAGCGCGAGAGCGATGACCAGCAGCAGCTGGAGGAGCAGCAGCAGGCTGCGCCGCAGCTTCTGCCACGGGGCGTTCGCCTCGACGTCCGCCACGAGCCGCGTCCACAGCAGCGTCGAGGGGACGACGGCCTCGTCGCGGCGCAGCTTGAGCAGGTACATCGCGATGACGGCCGGCACGAACAGCAGGCCGAGCAACGCGAGGGGCGTGGTGAATGGCATCGGGCCTAGCCGAGGACCCGCCGGCGTCGCAGCTCGGCGAACATCAGGTCGGCGAGATTGACATCGGAGGCGAGGTCCACGTAGCTCGCGCGGCGACGGGCGGCGAGGTCGGCGAAGGTCGACTTCCACGCGGCCAGGCGCGCCTTGTATGCGTCGATCGTGGCGAGATCGGCGGTGATGTCGACCCGCTCGTCGGTCTCCGTGTCGACCAGCCGCAGGTCGCCTTCGAGCGGCGGATCGAGCTCGTCCGGCGACAGCACGTGGAGGATGATCAGCTCGGAGCCGGTGGCGGCGAGCTCGCGGATCACCCGGTCGGCACCGGGATCGAGCAGGTCGCTGAGCAGCACGATCACGCCCCGACCGTGGAGCTGGGCGGCGGCGTGGCGAGCGGCGGCGACGAGATCGGTCGGTCCGGTGGCGGGTTCGATCGCCGAGAGGTCGGCAAGGAGTCGGAAGACGCGCCCCGAGCCGCGCAGCGCGGCCCGGCGACGGGCCATCCTGCCGCTCAACGCGCTGACGGCGATGCGATCCTCGCTGGCGAGCCCGATGTAGCCGAGCGCCGCAGCGGCCCGCTTGGCGAACACGAGCTTGGACGGACTGCCCGTTGCCATCGACGCCGACGCATCGATGAGCAGCGTCACCGTCACGTCCTCCTCCTCGACGAACAGCTTCACGAACAGGCGCTCAAGCCTGGCGTACACGTTCCAGTCGAGCTGTCGGAGGTCGTCGCCGAGCGTGTACTCGCGGTAATCCGCGAACTCGACCGACTGACCCCGCTTCACGCTGCGCCGACCGCCCTTGAGACCACCGCGGACGGGCGAGCGCATCAGCAGCAGGAGTCGCTCGAGCTGACGCAGGAACGCCTCGTCGAAGACGGTCGGGTCGACCTCACTGGGCAGGAAGACCTGGCGGTTGCCGGCCGTCGCGGGTGCCGGCGGTGAGGCGCCCGCGGCCGGTGAGGCCCCGGTGTCGAGGCTCGTTCGCTCGGTCATGACCGCCCGGCTATTCGACGGTCGGGACGGCGACGGCGTCGAGGACGGCGCGGATGGCCGATTCGCTCGTGATGCCCTCCGCCTCGCCCTCGAAGTTGAGGATGATGCGGTGGCGCAGCGAGGGGAGCGCGACCGCCCGGATGTCGTCGGTCGACACGTTGAATTGACCATCGAGCAGGGCGTAGATCTTGCCGGCGGTCACCAGCGCCTGTGCACCGCGCGGCGAGCCGCCGTAGCGAACGTAGTCGCGCACGAGGCCGGGCGCCCGTCCGTTGTCCGGGTGGGTGGCGGCGAGGAGGCTGACCGCGTAGGCGGTCACGTGCGGGGCGATCGGCACGGCACGGGCAAGCCGCTGCATCTCGACGATCTCGGCCGCCGTGCAGACCTTGGCCGCGGAGACGGACTCTGCGCCTGTCGTGCGGTCCATGATCGAGACCAGGTCCTCCTCGGACGGGAACGGGACCATGACCTTGAACAGGAAGCGGTCGAGCTGCGCCTCGGGCAGGGGATACGTGCCCTCCATCTCGAGCGGGTTCTGGGTCGCCAGGACGAAGAAGGGCGGATCGAGCTTGTAGCGCTGGCGAGCGACCGTGACCTGGTGCTCCTGCATCGCCTCGAGCAGGCTCGACTGGGTCTTCGGCGTCGCCCGGTTGATCTCGTCGGCGAGCACGAGGTTCGCGAAGATCGGGCCGGCCTGGAACTTGAAGACGCGCTGGCCGCCTTCCTCGACGAGGATGTTCGTGCCGGTGATGTCGGCCGGCATGAGATCGGGCGTGAACTGGATCCGGTTGAACGTGCAGTCGATGACGTCGGCGATGGTCCGCACGAGCATGGTCTTGCCGAGGCCGGGCACACCCTCGAGCAGGACGTGGCTGTTGGCAAGCAGGCCGGTCAGGGTCTGGCGGACGAGATCGCGCTGGCCCACGATGACGCGACCCACCTCGCGTTCGATGGCCCCGGCGCGTTCGGCGAAGGCCTCGGGCGCGAGTCGCTGGGTCGGGTCGAGCGTGGTTGGCGCTTCCATGGGGCCTCCGATGCTGCGTCGACGACTGTCGACGCCCTCAGTTGGACGGGTCGAGCGAGCTGAAGTAGTCGCGCACGTAGTCCTTGATCGACAGCGGCACGTACCCGCGGTCGAGCGAGGTCTGCGCGTAGGTCTGGAAGTCGGCGAAGACCTGCTGGTAGGGCGTCAGGGCTCCGTTGTTCGTGCCGGAGCCGGTCTGGTTGCCTTGCTGGGTCTGGCCGTCGCCGCCGGTGCCCGCGACGTACGACGGGTCACCGGGCTTGCCGACGCGATCGAATGGGGCGAAGACCGACGAGAGATCCTCGCCGAGCTCGGCCGGCCTGTTGGGGTTGGTCGGCCCTGCCGGGAGGCCATTTCCGCCGTTGCCCTGGCCGAGGGAGCGGGCATTCGAGCCGCCACCACCGATGGCGCCCTGGCCTTGGCCCTGGCCCTGGCCCTGACCCTGGCCCTGGCCCTGGCCCTTGACCCTGGCCCTGACCCTGGCCCTGACCCTGGCCTTGCCCTTGGCCTTGACCCTGGCCCGGCCCCTGCCCCTGCCCCTGACCCTGGCCTTGCCCTTGGCCTTGACCCTGCCCCTGGCCTTGACCGCTTGGTCGCGGGCTGCCCTGTGCCTGGCCCTGGCCTTGCCCCTGACCCTGGCCCTGACCCTGCTGACCCTGGCCCTGGCGGCCGGCATCGGCCAGCTGGCGACGGGCGTCCTGGAGGCGTGAGGCTGCCTCGCCGAGATCGCGGTTCGTCTCGATGTTCGCCTGCGCGCCAGTCATCGACTCGCCGAGGCGATCCAGGGCCGAGCGCGCCCCGGCGTTGTCGCCCTGGGCGAGACTCTGGGCGGCGTCCCTCAGCGCGGTCGCGGCGCCGCCGTCCGCGCTCGAGGCCGTCGACTGCATCTCGGCCAGCTGTCGAGCCAGCTCGCGGCGCTCCGCGTCCGTCATCTCGTCGAGCTTGTCGCCGAGCTCCTTGAGGTCGTCCTTCGTCTGTTCCGGGTCACCGTCGCGATTGGCGTCTGGCTTGCCTGTCGCCGCCCGAGACAGCGATCTCGCGAGTGACGTCATCGACGATGCACGCTGCTCGGTCGCGGGGTCGATTTGCGCCCGAACGTCGCTCTCGACCGCCCCGAGCTGTCGCAGGTTCACGGCCAGCTCATCGGGGCGAGCGCGAAGCTGGCGCGCGAGCTCCCGGAGCTCCTCGGCCAGACGCGTCCGCGGATCTTCGGCGTCGCGTCCCTTGCTCTCGAGGTCGCGGGCGAGGTCTTCGAGTCGGTCGGCCTGGCGATCGGCGGTCTCGCGCACCGCGCGCTGCTGGGCGATCACCGCGTCCTGCGGGTTCGGCAAGACGAGCACCGGCACGAGGAGCGCCATGGCAGCGACCGCGGCCAGCGCAGGGGTCCGTGAGAAACGCGGCGCGAAGAGAGCCGGAGCGGCCCGAAGAGCCCCCAGCGCGTCGCGCCGCTGGCGCCGGACGAATCGATCGGTCTCGGCGGCCTCGTCGACAGCCGCGGTCGGCGCATCGAGGTCGACGTCCTCAGCCGGCGGGGTGGCCGACGCCGGGAAGCCCACGGCCAGCTCCATGGCCGATGACACCCGGTCCCCGAGGCCGCCCTCGACGTCCACGGCCAACGCGGTCTCGCCGAGCGATGGTCGGGCGCGGATCACGACGGCGAGCAGGACCAGCAACGCCAGTACCGGGATCGCTGCCGCGATCAGCGGGGCGGACTCGAGCGGCACGAACCGCGCGATGGTCCACAGGATCGCCTCGCCGATCGCGATCGCCGCCAGGGCCAGCCACGCGCGGCGCACGATCCGGCGCAGCCACAGCCGCCGCTGGTGGGGCGTCAGGGTGGCACGCAGGGCGTCGAGCGCCGGATCCAGCGGCCCTGCCAGCGACTGGCGCGGGTCGGGCGGGATCACGGCGGTTTCGTGGCCCGGGCGTCGTCTTCGCCGGCGATTCCCGGCAAGGCGGCGGATGGGGATGGTCATGCGGCGGGCCCTCGTGGGACGCGCGCGCCGCGGCGCAGGTGCCAGCGGCGCGTCGGTGAGACAGCCTGGACGGAGAGGAACAGGAAGAGCACTGACAGGACGAGCCACGAGGCGACACTCTTGGTCCACAGCGTGTCGCGGGCCGGCCCGAACGGCTGCGCAGGGTCGACAGCGGCATCGAGCGGCATGGGTCGAACGACCACGCCCTCGCCTTCGACGAACCCCTTCTCGGGGATGGCCGGCATCGGAGCGGGCATCGGGACGCCGTCACCACCGTTGATGATCACGCCATCGTTGCTCGGCACCAGGCCGTTCACGAAGCCACACCAGCCACCACCGAAGGTGGACTCCGTGCCGCACAGCACATCGGCCTGGGCGATGAACGGATTGATCCACGCCAGAGGGGTCGGCGTCCGGATACCCAGCGGGCCTGCCCGGCGATTCCCGTTCGCGTCGAACGATCCCATCGCCTGCCAGAAGACCAGCAGGAATATCGTGCCGATGCTGATGGCGAGGACGCCGAAGATCGTGATCGCCGTCGAGGCCGTCGTGCGCTTCACGATGCTTGAGCACAGGAGCCCGAAGGAGCCGAGGCCCAGCGCGGTCACGATCAGCACGATATAGCCGCGTACGACGTCTTCGGGCCCGACGCCCCCGAACACGAAGACGACGGCCATCAGCGGGATCGACGCGGCGATCAGCAGGAACACGTAGATCAGGGCCGAGAGCAGCTTGCCGATGACGATCGCGAGCGAGCTGATCGGGGTCGTGACGAGGAGCTCGAGGGTCTGCTTCTCGCGCTCGAGGGAGATCGCTCCGGCCGTCGACGACGGCGCCAGGAAGACCACCTGCAGGGTCATGAGCATGAGCAGCGCCGCGAAGATGCCCTGCCCGATGGCCGGGCTGGCCGCGGCGTTGGTCCCACCGAACCCGATGTTGAAGGTGCTTTCCATCACCTTCTCGACCATGAGCGCGAAACCGCCGAGAAGCAGGAGGTAGATGGTCAGGATCACGAACGCGCGACGTCCGCGCATCCGCCCGCGCAGCTCCTTGACGCCGATCGCCACGACGCCACCCACGGTCCGCGCGAACGCGGAGAGGTGGGGGAGGGGCGGCTGGACCGGTGGAGCGGTGATCTCGGCCATCGTCGTCCCTCCTATGCCGCGGCCACGGGCGCACGGTCCGGCGATGTGACCTGCAGGAACAGCTCCTCGAGGTCGCTGGCTGCCCGCGCGAAGCTCACGACCGGCAGGCCGGCCGCGACCGTCGACGCGAGGAGGCGCGCGGTTGCCTCGTCATCGCCACGGAACCCGAGCTCGATCATGCCGTCCTCGAGCAGGATCGCCGAGGCGACGTCGGGATCCGTCGCGAAGCGATCGCGCGCGGCCTCCAGGGCCTCTCCCTCGAGCAGGAGCCGGACGCGCAGGACCGCACCGAAACGCAGGCGCTTCTCGATCTCCGCGACCCTGCCCTGGGCCAGCACCTGGCCGCGATCGACGATCGCGACACTGGTGCACAGCTCCTCGAGCTCGGGGAGGATGTGGCTGCTGATGAGGATCGTCTTGCCCATCGAGCGCAGCTCCCGGAGGAGCTCGCGCAGCTCGACGCGAGCGCGCGGGTCGAGGCCGGACGCCGGCTCGTCGAGCAGCAGCACCTGGGGGTCATGGACCAGGGCGTGGGCCAGGCACAGCCGCTGCTGCATGCCGCGCGAGAGCGTCTGCACGTACTGGTCTCTCTTGGGCGCGAGGTCGACCAGCTCGAGGAGGTCGCTGATCACGCGACGCCTCGCGGCGGGAGCGATGCCGTAGCAGCGAGCGAAGAAATCGAGGTACTCCCACACCTTCATGTCGTCGTACACGCCGAACGCGTCCGGCATGAACCCGAGGACGCGCCGCACCTGGTCGGGGTTCCGCGTCACCGACATGCCGGCGATCTCGGCGGTCCCCGCGGATGGCGCGAGGAGGGTCGCGAGGATGCGCAACGTCGTCGTCTTGCCGGCCCCGTTCGGGCCCACGAGACCGAAGATCTCGCCCTGCTGGACGGTCAGGTCGACGCCGGCGACGGCAAGGGTGCCGTCGTACCGCTTGACGAGCCCATCGGTCCGCACGATCTCGGTCACTTGACATCTCCCGTGATCGCCAGGTCGAGGCTGAAGTTGACGCCATCGCTGAAGTCGTTGACGAAGCGGATGAGGACCGTGCCAGTGGCCGGATCGACGAAATCGGCAGGCCCGGCGACCGCGTAGCGGGATCCCCCCGTCAGGTGCGGCAGCCGGCGCCATGTGCCCGCGGTCAGGTCGTACAGCTCGACTTCGGGGAGGCCGTCGAACACGGGCTCGATGCAGCCTTCGACCGGGGGATTGCCACACGCCACCGGGATCGTCGCCAGTGGCTTGATCGGCTTCGGCTCGGCACCCGGGAGTCCGAACTCGCCGAAGTTGAAGCCGACGGCCAGCTGCGTCGCGTCGATCGTACCGTCGAACGCGATCGGCCGGTAGGACAGCTCCGCCGAACCGCGGCCGAAGCCGATGCTGAACGGATCCTTGTTGAAGAACGCGGCGTCGCTCGAGATCACCGTGTTGCGGAGCAGGTCCTGGCGGAACGTCGTCCTGCCGCCGACCGTGATGTCGGCCGGCAGGAACCACAGGATGTTGCCGGTCCGCCGGGCGACCTGACCCTCGATCTCGATCGGCAACAGCTCGCGGTCCGACCAGCCGAGGACGACGGCGCCGTCGGCCGGCAGCTGTCCGGTGAAGCCCCAGTTCGGTTCGAACGTGAGCTGGTCGATGATGGTGTGCCGGGCGTACTGTCGTGCTGCGCCCTCGCCGGCCTGGCGCGGGTCACCGAAGAAGACCGGGCCGACGATCTTGTCGGACAGCTGTTGGCCCATCTGAACGGCCTGGAGCGCGACGTCGACCGAGGCCGTCTGGCCCGGGGCAAGATCGGTCAGCTTTGCGACCGTCCCGCCGAGCACGACCGCAGGCGCCTGCAGGATCTCGTCCGATGAGTTGGTGACGGTCCCCTTGAGCCGCCCGTCCTCGAGGCGCAGGTCGGCCTGGATGAGCGGTACCGACACGGCACTCTCGGCACGGATCGTGCGCAGTGAGCCGAAGCCGACGCCGAGGTTGCGCACGCGCGATGGGTCGCCCTGGAGCACGTCGAGGCTGGCCTGGTTGCCATCGCCGCCCATGAAGTCACCGCTGATCGGGGAGGAGAGGAGCGCGCCGCCCGGCACGCGCACCTGGTACGACCCACGTGAAGGCGAGAAGACACCGAGATATGCCTGCGCCAGGCCCTCGGTCGCTCCCGGGGCTCCGCGGACGATCGCGACCTCGTTGACGATGATGTCGCTGCCGCGCAGCAGCGAACCGAAACCGTACGCGCCGACAGCGAACGCGACGATCAGGGCGGGCATCGTCACCCACGCCCATTCGCGCTTGTCGAGGCGGCGCAGGACCAGGTAGTTCACCGGGCCGATCAACAGGATGTAGCCACCGAGCAGCGCGATCAGGCCGCCGATCGGCGGCAGGGCCAATGTCGGCAGCTGCGATGCGGCCTGGACGATCTGGCTGTCGTCGCTGATGGCGGCCCCGCCCGCGGAACGTGTCGGGATGAGCCTTCGCCACAGGCCCTCCGCCGGGCGCGTGCCGGTCAGCCAGTCGGCCGTGGGATCGAAGCCGATGATCGTCACGGCGCCGGTCCCGTACGGACGCTCGGCCGCGACGGTCTGGTCCCCGACCGACGCCAGGGCCCGACCCGCGATGAGCGTCCCGGACAGGGCCGGCATGTCCGTCGCCGTGTCCGGGACCGCGCCCAGGAGCGCTCCGAGCGAGGACGCGGCGACCTCGGTCGTCGTCGTGGGCCGATAGGGGAGGATGGCATCGGGGAATGCCGACAGGCTGGCCGGTCCGGCCGTGCCTCCGACGATGATGAGCCGCCCGCCGCCGGCGACCCAGCCGCGCAGGGCGGTGAGCTGTTCGCCGTTGAGCTGGGTCGAGTCGATGTCCTGCCAGATCAGGCGATCGAGGGCGCCCCACGCCTCGACGCGGCTCGGCAGGTCGGCGGCATCGAGCCCGACGGTCAGCGGCTTGACGTTGTTCATGTTGGGCAGCAGGTCCAGGTCGCCGATGATGTCGCCGGGTCGTTCCGCCACGATCCCCACGACCATGTCGGTGCCCTGGTGGATCGCATACGCCGCCTTGGCCGTCGCGACGGTCGTCTCGCCGGAGTAGAGGCTGACCTCGAGCTCACGCCCGAAACCCGGTGGCTGCGCGTACAGGCGATGGGTCTGGTCGGACTGCGTCGGGACCTGGACGAGGGTCCCGAAGCGGGTGCGGCCCTGCGTCCCGCCCGTCAGGCGCAGCTCGCCGATGATGGGCGGTCCGTCGTTCTTGAGCCGGACGTCGATGGCCATCCACGACCCGATCCGGGCGTGCCCGTCGAGCATGACCGAGGCCTCCATCGTCAGGCCGGCAGGCGGGGTCACCACGGTCAGCGGCCGTGCGCTCGCCGCCACCGGGGCCGCGATGAGCCCGGCCGTCAGCGCCAGCGCCGCGCCGATGCGCACGACGCACATGACCGGTGAGACCCTCATGGACCCTCTTTGACGCACGCGGACTCCGAAGCATGTGGCCAGGTGGGACGAACGCAGCAAGGACGCCTCATCCCCATCGAAAGTTGCGTCTGGCCGTGAGCTGTCGGCTCGCCGACGCTTCGGTCGCGGTCCGGACGGGACCTATCGTACGATGAGGACGTCCCATGAGCCGCAGGCCGTGTGCCGTCATCCCGAGGGATCCGTGCCCAACCTCCGCCCATTTCGCGCGCTCCGCTTCGAGCCGTCCAGCGTCGGGGACATCGGGGCGGTCGTCGCCCCGCCGTACGACGTCATCGATGCGAGGGAGCGCGCCAGCCTGATCGCCCGCCATCCGGCCAACGTCGTTCGGCTCGACACGCCGGTCGAAGAGGTGGGCGACCAGCCGGACGATCGCTACCGGCGCGCCGCCCGGACGCTCGCCACATGGCGCTCCGACGGGACGCTGCGCAAGGATCCGCATCCGTCCGTCTACGCCTACGAGCAGACGTACCGCGTGCCGGGCACCGATCTCGAGCGGACGCAGCGCGGGTTCTTCGCCCGCCTGAAGCTCGAATCGTTCGGACCGGAGTCCGGTGTCCTGCCCCATGAGCGGACGCTGACGGCGCCGAAGGAGGATCGCTACAAGCTGCTGCGGGCGACCGGCGTCAACACGAGCCCGGTCGTGGGGTTGTTCGACGACGCCAGCGGTGGCACCGCGGAGCGCCTCGCTGCGGTGGCGGCCGGCCCGCCCGATGTCGACCTGACCGATGACGATGGCGTCCGCCACAGACTGTGGGCCTTGCCGGCCGCGGGCGACGGACCGGCGAGCATCGTCGCCGGCGAGCTTCTCGCCGCGGCGGAGGCCGGCCCGATCACCATCGCCGACGGACATCACCGCTACGAGACGGCGTTGCGCTATCGGGACGAGAGGCGGATGACGCGCTCGTGCGAGGAGGACCCGCCATTCGACTACTTGCTGGTGCTCATGCTCGAGGCGACCGACCAGGACCTCACGGTCCTGCCCACCCATCGGCTCATCCGCGGCATCGGGCCCGAGGCCGCGACCGGTCTCCTCGCGCGCGCGCGCGACCTGTTCGACGTCGAGGTCGTCGGCTCGTCGGATGAGTTGCTCGCACGGATGGTCGGTAACGCTGTCGACTCGGGTGCCCGCGACCGCGGGCGCTTCGGTCTGTGGACGCGGAATGGTGGCGCGATCCTGTCCGCCCGACGGTCCGCCATCGAGCCGCATCTCCCGGCGGGTGGCGAGGCACTCCGGTCCCTCGACGTCACCGTACTGGGCGTGGCTCTCGAGCAGCTCGCGGGCCTGGATGGCGACGCGATCGAAAGTGGTGCCGTCGACTACACGAAGTCCGCCGCCGACGCGATCGCCGCGGTCGACGCCGATGACGGAGTCGACGCGGCGTTCCTCCTCGAGCCTACGCCGGTCGCATCGATCGAAGCGGTCGCCCGACAGGGCGACGTGATGCCACAGAAATCGACGTACTTCTATCCCAAGGCCCTGACCGGCCTCGTCATCAACCCGCACGAATGGTGAACCGGATGCCCGACCCGATCCCCGAGCCGATCCTGTCTCGAGCCCAGCTGCCGCCGTCGAACGGCCGGCCGGTCCGCAAGGACGAGATCGAGCTGCACGACCGCGGGATCTACATCGAATCGTGGCTGCCCGAGCGGCGGTCCCGTCGCAAGCCACTGCTGTTCGTCCACGGCGAGCTCGCCGGCTCGTGGGTCTGGGAGCGATTCCTCGGCTACTTCGCGGGTCGCGGCTGGGAGGGTCACGCCCTCAATCTGCGGAACCACCACTGGTCGCACACGGCCGACCCCGCCACGCTGTCGTTCGACACCTATGTCGAGGACGTGGTCGCCGCCCTCGACCGGCTGGGACCCTCGACGGTCGCGATCGGCCACGCCATGGGTGGGCTCCTCGCGCTCAAGGCTGCGGAACGGGTCGCGCTGTCCGGGCTGGTGCTCATCGCGCCGCAACTGCCCCGCGACCTTCGTCCGCCGGTCCGGCCATACGAGTTGCGCGAGGTCCCGGAAGTCTACGGGCGCAGCGTCATCGGCTGGGAGACCCTCCCGGAGAAGCTGCTCCGTGACGACCGCGACCTGACCCTGGCCGACGTGTTGCGCATCCAGCACCTGCTCGGCCAGAAGCCGCATGAGTCCGGGGCGGCGCGGCGCCAGGTCCTTGCCGGCATCCAGGTCGATCGGCGGGTCGTGGCCGATGTGCCCCGGTTGGTCATCGGCGGTGGCCTCGACCGGGCGACGACGCTGGATGACGCCGAGCGCCTCGCGGAGTGGCTCGACTCGGAATTCGAGCCGTTCGGGGCGCATTCCCACTTCGGGCTGATCCACGGCGAGCAGAGCTACCAGCAGGTTGCCGAAGCGGTCCGCAGCTTCCTCGAGATGCACCGGCTCTGACCATTTGGCGGTGCACGGGTGCACCGACCTGCTGAAACGTGCGTGAAATGCCCCTGGGGCGCGGTTTCACGCATCTTTCATGTCTGAGACAATGACCACTGCAGGGAGTCCTTCCGGCGTCCGTTCGCCGCAGCATCCCCGCTGACAAGCGGTCGCCGACACCCCCAAGCCCCGCGCTCACTGCGGGTCCCCCCAGCTCCCTGGTCATACCCCGGCCGTGCTTCGGCGCGCCCCGGACAGCCTTCGTTCGCCGCCCCCAGCGGCGTCCAGGTAGAGAGGAGCACCATGTCGCCGCTCCCGAGCGGCGCCCAGTGGGCGTCTCGTCGAGTCTTCCCCGCGCTGATCGTGCACGCTGTGGCCGTCGTCCTGGCCTTCGCCACGATCATGACCGTCGCCCACCTGAGCCCGACCTCGGCGGCGACCGACACCATCCTCATGTCGCGATCCGAGCTTCTCTCGCGACCGACCAGCGGGGCCGCCTGGACGGCCCTCAAGGCACGCGCCGACTCGTCGGTGGGCACGCCTGATATCTCGAACCAGGACGAATCCGCCGACGTCACCACCTTGGCCAAGGGCCTGGTCTATGCCCGGATCGGCGGCGCCGGCTACCGAGCGGATGTCATCGCCGCGCTCAAGAGCGCCGTCGGGACCGAGACCGGCGGGCGAACCCTCGCGCTGGCGCGCAACCTGCCCGGCTACGTGATCGCCGCGGACCTCGTCGACCTCCCGTCGGCCGATGCGTCGTTCGATCAAGGCACCTTCCGTCCGTGGCTCCGGTCGCTGTTCACCAAGACGCTCGACGGGCGGACGCTGGTCAGCACACATGAGGAACGCCCCAACAACTGGGGTACCCACGCCGGCGCCGCACGTGCCGCGGCCGCTGCGTATCTCGGCGACAGCGCCCAGGTCGCGCGGACTGCGCAGGTATTCCGGGGCTGGCTCGGTGATCGCGCCGCCTATGCCGGGTTCAGCTACGGCGAGCTCAGCTGGCAGTGCGACCCGCTGCGACCGGTCGGGATCAACCCGCCCTGCACGCGTGTCGGCATCAACCTCGATGGCGTCCTGCCCGACGACCTTCGTCGTGGCGGCGCGCTGCAATGGCCGCCGGCGTCCACCGGCTATCCGTGGGAGGGGTTGCAGGGCGCAGTCCTGCAGGCCGAGCTGCTGCGCGTGCAGGGCTACGACGCCTGGTCGTGGTCGAACCGCGCGATCCTGCGTGCTGCGAAGTTCCTCTACGAGCGCGCCGGCTGGGCGGCGACGGGCGACGACGAGTGGCAGCCGTGGCTGATCGACAAGCGGTACGGGACGTCGTTCCGGGCCCCTGCCCCGGCACGGTCCGGCAAGAACTTCGGCTTCACCGACTGGTTGTACGGGCCGGCCGGCGCGACGACTGTGGCGACCCCGGTGCCCGCGACCGCACCGCCGACACCGGCCCCGACGCCACGGGCGACACCGACGCCCACCCCGGCGCCGACCGCGACGCCTGGACCGACAACGGTCCCGACGCCCGTGGCGACTCCGGTCCCCACGCCCGGAACCACCCCCGCCCCGACGGCGGGTTCGACGCCGGGTCCCACCCCGCCCGGAGCGGCCGTGCCGACGGCACCGCCGACACCGACACCCATCGCCACGCCGACGCCGGGCGACACGCCGACGCCCACGCCGGACGCTACGCCGGCCCCGACGGCGGCCCCGACGGCGGCCCCGAGACCGACCCCGTCGCCGGCGAGGCCGCAGACGGCGAAGGAGCCCAAGGTGAGCCGTCCGCAGGTGACGCTGTCGGCCACGTCGACGGTGCCGACCAGCGGCGTGCCCGTCGTCGTCGACTGGGCCGTGACCGACACGGGGGCTGGCCTTCGGAGCTTCCAGCTCCAGATGCGCGTCGGAGACGGGTCGTGGACGGCTGCCAGCCTGGCGTCCGCCACGTCCAGCCTGTCGCGGCGCACGATGCCCGCCGGAACGACATTCCGGTTCCGGGTCCGTGCGATCGACACCGCCGGCACGGTCGGGGACTGGGCGTCGTCGCAGACGTATCGCGCGACCGGCGTGTCCGACGCGTCCAGCGCCATTCGCTGGTCGGGTTCATGGACCTCCGCGGCGCATAGCGGCTACGTCGGGCGTCGAGCGCACTCGACGAACGGACGTGGCGATATCGCGACGATCGCCTTCGATGGCAGCTCGATCGCCTGGGCCGGCCCCGTCGGACCGACCCGCGGCAAGGCACGCGTGTTGATCGACGGTGTGTCGGTGGCGATCATCGACCTCCACGCGGGGATATTCCGCGCGAGGGACATGGTCTTCGCCCGCAACCTGCCGGAGGGCGCACATACCCTCCGGGTGCAGGCGTTGGGCACGAGCGGCCGGCCCACGGTCGCCATCGACCAGTTCTATGTCCTGAGCCCGCAATGATCGGGAGCCCGGGCGACCGGGCTCCGATCGTCTGGTATCCTGTCGGCCGTCGTGGCGGTCCCCGCCCGACGGCCGGCGCCGCATTCGTCTAGAGGCCCAGGACACCGCCCTCTCAAGGCGGAGATCACCGGTTCGAATCCGGTATGCGGTACCACCCTACTACTACATCTGGTGGTATGCGCTCGTCCCGAACACCAGATGTTGTGTTTCTCCGTGGGGCTCCGTGGTACCGCACATCTCGGGAGCCCTTATGGGAGCCCTTATCTTGCAGGCTGCCAGGGCATCGTGCGGTCCCGCAGCGAGCATTCGGTACCAACCGCATTCCCTGGAGGTACGGCACCATGCCTCGTCGCGGACCCCGTCGCATCACCGGCATCGGCATAGGAACGCCGTCGCCACTCCCTCTGCGTCCGCTTGCCATGGAGGTCCTCCGCGTCTTGGAGGTCATACAGACGGCCGAGCGGAAGGCGAAGCGCAGGCAGCAGGAAGATCGAGACGGCTCAATGCGCAAGCGGCCGAGACCGGAGTCGACTAGTACCTATCAATCGCTTGGATGTAGGTTCGCTCCGCTCCGGCCGGAGCCAGATACCTGGCGGTAGCACGTTTCTCAAGCCGGTTTTGAACGGGAATCCGGCCGTCCGTCTGCCGATTATCGGCCTCCTGCGTTCGTAGGTTCGAACCGGGCTTTCTCGCAGATCTCACGCTCACGTGTGAGATTTCGGCCCAATGTGTAGAACCTCTGTTCGCATGCCAGTCGAGGCGCGACCGCTTGAAAAGCAAGACGGTCTTGCGAACAGTGTCGCTACTCAGCCACTCGCGGGATCGGGTGGGGCGGGAGCGCCCGTCGGGCGCCCATCGGAAGTCACCCCGTGCGAAGCGCGCGGTACCACCCGGCGCAGATCAGGGAACAGATGCTGGCCGGCGCCCTTGATGGAACCTCGATGGTCCGCAGCCGAATGACATTCAGCGCCCGGAAGTGGTAAGCGTCCGGATCCCGAACGAGGGGCAGCGTGCGGCTTGAGCAAGAGAGCGTGAGGGAGTGCCATCACGAACGACCTCGTGAGGCGGCACGTCCCTGGGGCAGCGAATCTGGTTCGACCGAGGCTCGACGTTCTTGCCCTGACGCCATTTGAAGGATCCGCACCTTGCTGTCGTCCTAGTCTGTGAGTGCGGCAACTGACCGTACCGCAACGAGGGGTCGGCGGTGACGTCCGAGCTCGTCGAACGCGCACAGCGGGGCGACCACGAGGCATTCGATGCCCTCGCGACCGCCGCATACCACCGCATGTACGCGATCGCGAGGCGGATCCTGCGCGATGGGTATGCCGCGGAGGACGCCGTTCAGGACGCGCTCGTGAAGGCCTGGCGCGAGATCCGGGGTCTGCGTGATCCCGGCGCCTTCGACGCCTGGTTGCACCGCCTCCTCGTCAACGCCTGCCGTGATAACGCCCGGCGCGCGCGCCGGCGCGTGATCGAGTTGCCGCAACTCCTGATCGACCGGGAGGAGCCACGCGACGACCTCGCGCAGCTTGCCGATCGCGACGAACTGGAGCGAGCCTTCCTCGAGCTCTCCGTCGAGCACCGAACCGTGCTCGTCCTGACCCACTACGTCGGCCTTCCGGCACCCGAGATCGGGCGGATCTTGGGGATCCCGCCGGGGACCGTCGCCTCACGCCTCCACTACGGCGCGCGCGCCATGCGGGCGGCCCTTGGCCGCCACGGCGCGACGCCGATCACCACGCCGGAGCTCGGACGATGAACGAGTCGATGGATCGCGTGCTCGCGGATTGGCTGCACGAGGGACCCGAGGAAGGTCCGCGTGAGGGCCTGGAGCGCTCCCTCGCAGCGACCCGCCGCGTCCGCCAGCGACGCGGGTGGACCCTCCCCGAAAGGTGGATCCCGATGGAACTGACGATGGCCCGTACGCGCGTCCAGCGGCCGATCCTCGCCATCGTGATGCTCGCTCTATTGATCGTGGCGGTGGTTGCCGCAACACTCTTCGTTGGCGCGCAGTGGCAACAGCCGCCGCTGCGCGGCATGTGGCCGCAGAGCACGCTTGAAGAGGTGCGTGCCGCCCAGGCGCTCGCCGACGCCGGTGACCCCGACTACAGGTGGCAGGTCGATCCGTCGTGGTCCATCGACCTCGAGCCCCTGATCGGGACGGAGATCTCCGAGCGGTTCCTCCGCGAGGGCCTCGGGTGGGAGGAGTTCAGGCCCGTGTCGTCCGCGTGGTACATGGCGGCCGGAGGCCCCGACGTCAACGCGGTCGTGTTCATCCGCTGTGCGCCCGGCCGGACGAACCCCCTCGCGAGCCTGTACCCGGACATGGAGCCCGAGTTCCGCGGCTGCGCGCCGACGCTCGACGACTTCCGCTACGAGACGGTCAGGTACAGCGTGGGACAGCCGGAGCGCCGAGGTCCTACCGGGATCTGGGTCGTGACAGCATGGGAGATGCTTCAGCCCGGCGAGCAGGCGACCCCGCCCTCGGACGCGGAGGCCACCGCGCTCCTTCGGGCGTTCCTCGGAGCCCGGGTGGATGGCGAGCGGGCCGAGGAGTACCTGCTACCCCACGGCGAGGCGGAGGGGCTTCCGTTTCTGGACGGGGAGGCGCCGCTCCTGCACGCCACGACCGGCGGGAGCCGCTACGAGCGATCCGAGATCGAGCGTGTGCAAGGGCCCGTGTGGCCCGCCGGCTGGATCGAGTTCAAGGTCCGGCTGTTCGCCGAGGATGGGACCGTGGTCGAGCAGCACTTCGTCGTGGTCCGCCAGGAGAACGGGCGCCTCGCGCTCGTGTACGGGTCCGCGTCCGAGTACGGCGACCCCCCGACCATCGAGAACGGGCGGGCGCTGTACAGCCTGCTCGACGGCGAGGTGACCTTCGCCGCGACCTCGCCCTGGCGCCCCACGCTCGACGGTCCCACCTGCATGAACTTCGAGGTCGGCTGTCGGGGGACGGGATTCTGCTCCGACAACGTTCGTCGTGGTGGCCGACCCCCCGGTCGTGACGGGCTGCGAAGCCGGCCCGGCCCCCGCCGACGCCGAGGCGCTTGTCCGGAGCATCCGGTCCAACCCCGACCTCGAGTCGACCGCTCCGGTGGCGGTGAGCGTCGGGGGGATCGACGCCCTGCGGATGGACGTGGTGGCCGCCCCGGGCAGCAGAAGTCTGCGACTGCGCCCCTGGTGCTCGACCGGCGCCTCGCTGCGGCCGAACGTCCGGATGCGCCTGTATCTTCTCGACCTTCCCGAAGGGTCGGCTCGGGTGTTGGCCATTGCGATGATCGCTCGTGACCCGTACGACGAGTCGAAGTATCGCAGCAGGACTTCGAGCAAGTTGTGGAGGCGGCGACGCCCATCCTCGACTCCTTCGAGTTCCACACGCCGTGACCGGCGCTGACACTCAAACCTCCATGGATGAGAAGACGGCCCGAGATGAGCAACGCTTCGCCGATGAGTGATGCCGTCAGCCGTCGTGATCGTGCTCGTCGCCGGTGTGCATCGAGTTCCCGGTCGTCAGCAGACGCTAAGCCCTCGCCACGACGCCACGGCGCAGCAGGTGCTGCGGCTTCACGGCCTGCCATCGGTCTCCCCGTCGGTCGAAGCTACGATGCCTTCCCGACCGAGGCCTTCGCAGATCTCAGCGACGACCCCGTCCCAGAAGCTGTGGCAGCGAAGTTCCAGGCGACTCTGGCCGACATGGCCGCCGGAGGGGGGATCGCAGCCACCGTGATGACCCCCGACTGGAACGTGGAGCGGGGCCTCCGGCACGGCGGACGGCGTCCACGACATGCAGCCCGACAGCCAGTTCGGCATCGCCAGCGGCACGAAGCCGATCATCGCCGCACAGGTGATGCAGCTCGTGGAGGCGGGAGAGGTCTCGCTCGACCACCCGGCCACCGACTACCTCCCTGCCGACTTCACCTTCGACACCAACGGAGCGACGATCCGCCAGCTCCTGAGCCATCGCTCCGGAATCCCGGATTGGTACAGCGACGACATGGGGGAGCGCGTCGCGGCGGACAGGAGTCGTGTCTGGGAGCTCGACGAGATCCTCGCGCTCGTTCGCGCGACTCGCCGTCCCGTCGGCGCCTTCGAATACGCCGACACCAATTACACACCTGCTCGGGCTCGTCATCGAACACGTTCGCCAACGACCGCTCGTCGATGTCCTGCGCGATGGAGTCCTCCGCGTCGAAGGGACGGAGCGGCTCATCTACCAGCCCGACGAGGCCCCGACCGACCCGATGGCCATGCCACGCGGCGAGTCTCAGACGGCGCTCGAGCAGGGCGGCGGCTACCTGCCATCCATCTCCGATACGAGCTCCTGCGGTCCGGCGTGCGCCATGGCGTCCGATTCGATCTCGCTCGCACGCTGGTGGCGGGCGTTCTGCGCCGGCGAGATCGTTTCGCAAGCCTCGCTGACCGAGATGTCGACGTTCTACGACAACGTCGACATCGATTACGGGCTCGGGCTGATGAATCCCGCGGACGGGTACGCGCAGGCCGTCGGGCACCTCGGTGTCGAACTTCGGCTACAAGTCGTCGGTCCGCATGCCTGACCGAGGACCACGTGATCTTCGTCGTGCTCACCAATTGGAACGCCGACATCTTTGAGCTGGGCAGACCACTGGTCGTGGCGGGCCGCTCGAACTGACCAGTTGGGCTGCGGCCACGGCGATCATCGGCCGCGTGACAGCTCCTCGACCCGGCGAGCAGGAATTGCTGGTCAACGTCGAGGCGATGACGGCCTGGCCGCGGAGCTCTGATCAGGGCAGATGCCGTGGCCGGACGGGGGCAGGCTCAACTTCTACAGCCGGGCGCGCATATCCGCCACGGATCTCCACAGGTCGCGCCACTCCGTTGGCAGGCATGGTCACGATCCGTACCTCGAGCGCCGGCGCACACCGGCGATCCGGCTGCGTTCGCGTCGGATATCGATCGAACAGGACCCGCAGTAGCGCTGCCCTCCGGAGGAACGACGGACAGCCGTGCCACACCGCTCGCAGGTCAGCGTGGGAATCGTCCGCCACGCGGATCTGCCGCGCAAGGGAACGGCCGTGTCGCGGGAGCTCCGAGCAATCAGTAACCGGCCGGGTCCCGTCCACCGGCACGAACCAACGTGAGGAGCCCATATCGGAGCCCTTATGGATCCTGTTTCTTGCGTCTCATGCGTCTCTTCGTAGGCGTTTCTGAACTCGGCTGAGACGCATGAGACGGTTCGCCGGGAGTCCGGTATGCGGTACCACCCTCTCCACGAACCTGCTTCTGCGACCCGCTGGTTTGACATGCAAGTATTGACTTGCCTATTATCGGCCAGTGGGCGACGTGTTCAAGGCCCTCGCCGATCCCGACCCGTCGGGCGATCCTCGATGAGCTCCAGGATCGGAATGGCCAGACTCTCTTCGAGATCTGCGTTCGGCTGATCACCCGACACGGGTTGGCGTCCAGCCGGCAGGCGATCTCGCAGCACCTCGATGTCCTCGAAGCCGCGGGACTCGTGAAGACCCGACGCGAGGGCCGCTACAAGTTCCACGACCTCGACACGTCGCCGCTCAAGGAGATCACGGCCCGCTGGGCGCAGACCGACGGAAGGAGACCCACATGAGGATCGTCGTGACGAGTGTTCTGGTCGATGACCAGCAGAAAGCCCTCGAGTTCTACACAGGCGTTCTCGGGTTCGAGAAGAAGCAGGACGTCCCGGTGGGGGACGCCCGCTGGCTGACCGTCGTGTCGCCGCAGGATCCTGACGGCACCGAGCTGCTGCTCGAGCCGGACTCCCATCCGGCGGCGAAGCCGTTCAAGAAGGCCCTTGTCGACGACGGCATGCCGTACGCGTCGTTCGGTGTCGATGACGTCAAGGCCGACTTCGAGCGGCTCTCCGGCCGCGGCGTGCGCTTCACCCAACCGCCGACGGAGATGGGTCAGGTGACGACGGCAGTCTTCGACGACACGTGCGGCAATCTGATCCAGATCGCCCAGCTCGCCTGATCGTATACTCGTCGAACGGAAATCTCCCGACGCCCCCGGACCGCGCCCCGGGGGCGTTCTCGTTGCGTGGCAGACGCATCGTTTCCGTAGACTGCCCGGATGCTGCCGACCGAACCGCGCCGCCTGGTCGTCATGACCGAGGGCCAGTTCGGCATCCATGACGCCAAGACCGGGATGGGCGTCATCCGCTACGGCCGGGATCACGTTGTCGCGATCCTCGATTCCTCGATGGCGGGTCGCAACCTGCGCGAGCTCCTCGCCGGGCTTCGATATCCCCTTCGTCGCGACGGTCGGCGACGCGATGGCCGGCCCCGACAGGCCGGACGGCCTGCTCATCGGCATCGCGCCGACGGGTGGCAGGCTCCCGCCGGAATGGCGACCGACCATCCTCGAGGCGATCGCGGCCGGACTCGACATCCACTCCGGGCTGCACGATCTCCTCGGAGACGATCCCGAGTTCGCCGAGGCGGCCAGGACCGCCGGCACACGGTTGATCGACTACCGGCGACCGCCCGACCGGATGGAGACGACGACCGGCAGGCGACACCTGCCCGGCAAGCGGGTCGTCCTGACCGTCGGGACCGATTGCGCGATCGGCAAGATGTCGGTCGCCCTCGAGGTGGTCGCCGCGGCCAGGCGGGATGGGGCGTCGGCGGTCATGGTCCCCACGGGCCAGACCGGCATGATGATCGAGGGGTGGGGCGTGGCCGTCGACCGCGTCATCAGCGACTTCACGAACGGCACGGTCGAGTGGCTGGTCGAGCAGGGCGAGGAGCGCGGCGACTGGGTGTTCGTGGAGGGCCAGGGGTCGATCGACCACCCCGCCTACAGCGCCGTGACGCTGGGCCTGATCCACGGCGCGACGCCGCACGCCATGATCCTCGTCCACAAGCCGGGTCTGGCCGAGCACGATTTCGACCATCTGCCCGACGCGTCGTTCCCCATCGCCGAGCTGTCGCCCTTCATCGACCTCCACGAGCGGATCGCCGGGATGGTCGCACCGTCGCGGGTCGTGGCGATGGCGCTCAACACCTCGCTCTATCCGGATGACGACGAGGCCCGCCGCGTCATCGAGGGGATCGCCGCAGAGACAGGGCTTCCGGCAGACGATCCCGTCCGCTTCGGGGCCGACCGGCTGTGGCCTGCGATCCGTGATGCCGTGGACGACCTACCGTGGGTCTGACGCTCACCCACGAGGTCCTGTCGCTGCCCCTGCGCGACCCGTTCCGGATCGCCCGCTCGGAGGATGGCGAAGGCACCCGGATCACGACCGTCGTCGTCGAGCTGCGCGACGACCGGGCACCGGACGTGGTCGGGGTAGGGGAGGGCTATCCCAGCAGCTACTACGGCGAAACGCCCGAGACGATGGCGACCGTCATGCCGATGCTGCTCGAGGTCATCGGCGAGCCGGACCTTGACCAGCGCGGGATCATCGCAGCCGATCACGCCATGGAACGGGCGATCCGCGGGCACGGGGCGGCGCGCTGCGCCGTGGACATCGCACTGCACGATCTCGTCGGCAAGACCGTCGGCCTGCCGGTCCACGTCCTCCGCGGGCTGACGACCGACATCCCGCCGACCGATTTCACGATCGGGATCGATGAGCCCTCCGTCGTCGCGGAACGCGCGCGGCGGGCGGCCGACTTCCCGGCGCTCAAGATCAAGGTCGGCGGGCCAGCGGACCTCGCCACGCTGCAGGCCGTCCGCGAGGTATACGCGGGGCCGATCCGCGTCGATGCGAACACGGCCTGGACGCGCGAGGATGCCCAACGCCTGCTGCCGGAGCTGGTCGACCTCGGGGTCGAGCTCATCGAGCAGCCGTTCGCGGCCCGGGCATACCGCGACCTGGGCTGGCTGCAGGAGCGATCGACACTGCCGATCGTCGCGGACGAATCGTGCGTCCTGCCCGAGGACCTCGAGGCACTTGACGGCGTCGTCGCCGGCATCAACGTGAAGCTCGCGAAGTGCGGCGGGATCGGCCCTGCCCATCGGATGCTCGACCAGGGCCGCGAGATGGGGTTCCGGACGTTCCTCGGCTGCATGGAGGAAACGTCGATCGCGATCGCCGCATCCGCGGTCGTCGGCTCACTGGCCGATTGGGTCGACCTCGACGGCAACCTTCTGCTCGCCGCCGACCCGTTCGAGGGGCTCACGCTCGCGCCGGACAAGCGCTGGCGGCTGGCGGACAGACCCGGCCTGGGACTGACGCGCAAGCCCGCCTGACTCGCTCCACGCACGTTCCGTACGGGTGTTCTAGGGCCCATCCACCGATGTGGACAAGTTCGTGGATGAAGTCGTGGACAAGCCCCCTTCCGGCACGTCCTGCAGACGCATAGGATGGCCCGACACCCGGTCGCTGCTGACCCAATCAGGCGATCGGACACCAGGAACCACCGTCCGGCGAACGGTTTCCGACACGACCGTGCAGCCTGGGCTGGTTTCGTGTTGCCGTCGTACGCCGAGCGCGCAGGCGTCCCATCCGGGTCGCAGGCCGCCGGCTGAAGGGAGGGCTTGCCATCGATGGAACCCCGGTATGCCGCCACGCGAGTCCCCGACCCGGACGCGGCCGACTTCATCCGTTTCTGCTACCGGCGCCGACGCGTGGGCTGGCCGGAGCTGTATGACGAGATGTGCGCCGTCGCGGCGCGCGGCCTGTTCCGTGGCCTCGGGACCGAGGACCTCGCGGCGCACGGGATCGGATTCAGTCTCTTCGATATGCCGGCCCTCGCCGGGATGGCAAGCGGGATCATCGCCGAAGAGCAGGCGCTTCGGCGGCCCATGACCGTGGTGATCACGCCGCTGGAGCCGGTCGTCGAGGACATCCAACCAGCCGTGGCCGACGGGGCTGCGGACCCAAGGGAGCGAGGCGAACGACCCGTCCGGTTCGCCGCGGTGCCCGCCGGGGCGTGACCGGCACCGTACTCATCCGAAACCCCGCCGGGAGCCGGCGGGGTTTCGTCTTGTCGGTCGTGGATCCGACGCGGTCGGGCGCGGGTCAGGCGCGGATCTGGCGCCTCGCCATCTCGCTCTCGATCTGCCGCTCCGCCTCCACGTACCGGTCGATCTGCTCGCGCAGCTGGTTCGCCTCGGGCGTGTAGAGGTGGACCTGCTGCTGGAGGATGTACGACAGGCGGCGGCTGGTCATCCGCACGTGATCGAGGTTCTTCATGAGGACCAGCGGATCCATCGACGCCAGGTCAGACGGGTGGTACATCTGCTGCATGGCGGCATTCTAGGGTCGATCGGGGGTCGCGCGAGCCGAACCCGTGCCGGAGGTCAGAGTCCGCGAAGAGCGCGCGGCGGCCAGGTCCAGTCGATGTCGAGGGACGCGGCGGCAAGAGCCCGGCGACGGCCGGATTCGGTCGCCCCGAGGACGAGGATCCGGTCGGTCTTGGTCGCGCGGCCGGCTTCATCGCCCCACAGCTTGGTCATCTTGCGGACCGCGGCCACGTCGTCGAGGGCGACGCCCGCCAGGGCGTAGCCCTCAGGGGCGGCCGCCTGCTCCCACGCTCGCTCGGCCAGCCCGACGCCGCCCCGGATCCGGCGGCCCCGGTCGGTCTCGACGTCGCCGATCACCAGCACGACGATGGCGTCGTCGGTCAGGACGGTCCTGAGGCCGGCGAGCACGTCGCGCAGGAACGCCAGGTACGGCTCGCGATGGTGGGCGTCGTCGAGGGTGGCGTCGATCTCTTTGGCGTCGAAGCCCAGGAACCATGTGCGGAGCCAGTTGTAGTAGCCGTACTTCACGACGCGCAGGTAGGGCGGGGAGGTGACGACCAGTCGGGCACGGTCCGGCCGGCCTCGGGCGCGCAGGGCCGTCTGGACCCGCGGTGCGACATCACGTGCGTCGCCGAGGAGGGCGACCCCCTCCACGGATGGACCGGGCTGCCGGAAGAGGCGATCGAGCTTGGAGGTCAGGCCATCGAAGACGTCGCGACGAGGCGAGGCGAACGCGGTCCGTGCCGCGAACTCGCGGACGTAGCGCGGCGCCATGCTGAAGGTGTTCGGCATGAGCTCCGACAGGTAGCTCGCGCTCTTGCCGTGCAGGATGCCGGTGATGGCGGCCGCGAGGAACCGGTCGGTGCGGTCGTCGAATTGCAGGCTGGTGCGGACGTACAGGAGCTGTCCGAGGGTCTCGGGATGGAAGGCCAGCGCGACCTCGACCGGCACCCGCTCCGTTCCGGAGCCGGTCGACGTCCGCGAGCCGGCCGCCGGGATCATGGTCGTCGCGGGGTCGGTCGTCACCTGCGCCGCGAGGAACGTCCATGCATCGGCGTCGGCGTGCCAGCCAAGCCGGAGCTGGGTCACCCGTGTCATCGCGGCGGCTCGGGTTGCCGGCTCGACCTTCGACGCGGTCAGCAGGTGGGCGAATGGGTTGAGGTCGTTCCCGACGCCGATGCGCCCTTCGGCGCATGCCTGCAGCGGGGTCGTGCCGCGGCCGGAGAACGGATCGAGGACGACGTCACCGGGCCGCGAATAGCGGGCGATGAAGGCGTGCGCCAACGAGGCAGGGAAGCTCGCGAGGTACGAGCACATCGGGTGGAAGGAGTGGCCCCATAGCCGCTGCTGAGCCTTCCACTCGGGCTCGATCGAGATCGCCGGCAGTGAGACCGGGAGGTCCAGGGCCAGCTGTTGCGCGGCGGTGGGCGTTCGCGCGCGAGTCGGTCCGGCCGTCATGGGCGGATCGGTCCTCTGAGACACGCACCGATCCCGGCCGGTGCGATGGGGCGCGGAGTGTAGCACGGGGGCATCGGCGCCTCGTCCTCCCCCGATGGTCCCAGAACCCCGATCAGGAGGGTGGGCACGCGGCGCGCTCGTGGCGTACCCTAGCATCGGGTCCGAGGATCACGCGGAACCGAGCGATGGTCCCGAACGCCAGGGAGACGGTCTCGGTCGACTCCGTGGCGTCCGGTCGGCGCTCAGCCCCGTCCCCACCGTCCGGCCATCGCCGGCGAAGGGGCCACCTCGGACCCGACAAGCTCGTCGCCCCGGCTCAGTCCGGGCCCGCGGCGGGCTTTCTCTTTGGGAGAATCGGCCCCCATCGAGTTAGCTGCGGAATCAGCAGACCCGGATCGCCAGGGGGAAGAGCGAGCCGGGTCTTTCCAGAGGCTATGAAAGTGAACGTCCGTACGGGAATACGTCGGAATACCTATTGGGCCATGCCTCGACGTCCCGTCAGCGTCGCTCAGTGGCAGTCCTGGGCGCCGGTGTCCGTGTATGTCTTGCCCGCTTCGGGAAGGAACTCCCAGGCGTAGGAATCGGGCTGGAGGGTGAGCTTCAGGACGCCGAACGTGTCGTCGTCGCCGGTCTCCGTGTTGGGGTGGATCGCACCCTCGGAGAACTTGTAGTGGCTGCGGCCACCGGTCCCCACGACGAATTGGCGGATGCCTGCCGCGGCGTCGAGCCGGCCGTCCGGCTTCATCGGCGCCAGGCGCTCGTAGGCGTGGTTGTCGCCGCTCAGGACGAGCTCGGTGCCGGCCTCATGCAGCGCCTCCCAGAGTGGCTGGACCCTCGGCTCGTTCTCCTTGCGTCCGGAGCTGAAGCGCGGGTTGTGGATCACCGCCAGGGAGCATCTTGCTGGGTGGTCCGCCAGCTCCTGGGTCAGCCACGTCACCTGCGGTGATCCGCCATCGCAGCCGCCGACCCGGTCGCAGATCGAGTTGAGGACGATGACGCGCCACTCACCAAGGTCGTACGCATACCAGCCCATCTTCGGGTCACTCGCCGTCGCACCGTGGGGCGCCAGGACCTCGGCGAAATAGCCGAAGTACCCGGCCGCGTCGGGCGTCATGTAGTCGTGGCCACCGAGCGCCGGATGGGTCCGCTCGAGCGCCACGCCCCACGTGTCGTGGTAGCAGCCGAACTGGCGTTCGGTCCCCTTGTCGTACGCGTTGTCGCCTAGGGTCTGGACGGTCGCATCGGGATAGCGCGCCAGGATCTCGGCCGTCGCCGCGTCGCCGTCCCGGCTGCAGGCGGCGATATCGCCGGCGGCCAGGAGCACCGGATCCTCGACCGGGATCGGTGTCGCAGTCGGAGTCGGGCTCGTCGCCGCGGTCGGAACAGGGCTGACGGCCGCGCCCGACGCGTCAGGGGACCGGGGAGCGTCGCCGGAGGGCTGGACGGCGGCGGGTGTGGGTCCGCACGCCATGACCACCGCAACGACCGCAATGACCGGTCCGGCCCTCCATGTCCACCTGGATCGCGACACCCTGCATTCCCCCTCGATCGGCCCGACACGCCGCTCCGGCGACCGCCGCCCATCCCGTCGTCCATCCGACGACTCGTCCCGGGCGATGTTACGGCAGCGGCCTCAGAGGGCCCGCTGACACAGGGGCTCGATGACTCGCGGCGCCACTGAAGATCGAATCACACGGCGAGCATCGCTCTCCGTCCGGCGGGTACCGATCGGGATCCGTCCAGTTCACGGCATCCGCGTCCCGGACGTCCGGTGTCCCGCACGCGACGGTCAGATCCGAAGGGAGGTCGACGAGGTGCCAGCGCGCGGGTCCGCGTCGCTTTATCCACTCACCCACCAGCTCCAGTACCCCCTTCGACATCGTGGCGGCGGCGTCCCCCACCGTGCAGCACCGCCGCCACTGGCGTGACCGTATGCGCCAGAAACGCCAGTGGCGGTACCCGGGCAAGGCGCCATGATTACAACGGCGTATCGGCGCCCCGAAACCCGGTGACAGCCGGCACCGGTGCGACCCCGACGCGCCTGCACGTTCACGCTCGGCCGGATATTCGGACCGATGGATGGACGCATCGCACGCGGCACGGGTATGCGGGTGCAACGTCCTCTCATCGACAATCGAGCTGACCGAGGTGGGGTCGATCGTGCCAACGGCGCTTGTCTTGAACCCGCGCAGCGACGACGCCTTCGTGGCCTTCGCAGAGGCCGTGCTGGCGGACGGTGCGACGACGCCTGACGACTTTCAGGAACGCCTCCGGGAGCGATATCCTCGTGCGGTCGTCCGCCAGCGTGAGCTCGCCAGTGAACCGTTCACGATCTGGTACTGCTACCGTGATGGGCGGTGGGTCGAACCGTGACCCGACCGAGCAGGAGGGAGGTCGTGAGTGCCCGACCTGGAAGGCGACCTGCGCGCGACCGCTGAAGACATCGCTGCCGATGCCACCAGGCTCAAGGAGATCGAGGAAACGAAGGCCGACCTCGATCCTGCCGATCCGCTCACGGAGCAGCTCTCACATGAGAGCGAACGCATCGCGCGACGGATCGTGCCCAAGACGGTCGCCCAGCGAGAGATCGCAGAGGCGATCGGCGACGGGGACTCGCGCCAGGGCTGACCCGCCACGCCGGTCCGGCGATCGGGGCGCGGTCACGCGCGAGAGCGCGCTAGAGTGTGCCCGCCCGCCGGGCCGCCGACGCGGCGATCCGCGTCCCCGTAGCTCAGTGGACAGAGCAGGCGCCTTCTAAGCGCAAGGTCGCAGGTTCGAATCCTGCCGGGGACGCCATACCCGCCCGTTCCCCCAGGGCCCGCGTCAGTCGAGGGGCGTCTGCTGGATGCTCCGGGGGATGAGCGCCTGGCGCCCACCGGCAAGATCGAAGGCCGAGCGCCGCCGCGCGCGGGCAAACCGGCCCCAGGTCTCGGGGACCATGTCGTAGAAAGAGATCGACAGGAAGAACGCGACGCTCAGGCCGAGCAGGGCCGAGACGAATGCCACCACGAGGTCCATGGCCCAACGCTACGTCCATCCGGCCGCGATGCGAGCAAGCCCTTCGTACTTCGGAGGATGGGAGATGCGGCGGGACCCTCGTCCGTCCCCAAACGGGCGAGGGTCCCCTTGGGAAGCGAGGAGGGGGTCTAGGCGGTCGGGATCTCGATCGCCTCATCGATGATCGGGTCGCCCGGGTACGGCAGGAAGAGGCCCGGCCTCTCCAGGCCGCCTTCGCCCCGGCCGCCGCCACGCTCTCCCCGGAGACCCTTGCCTGCGGCGACGACGTCGGCGTCGATCGAACCGTCGGCGCGTGCGCGGCCCGTCACGCCGATCGCAATGTCGACGGTGATATCGCCGAGGTCGGCGTCCTCGACGCCGGCAACCCGGTAACTCGTGTCGGCATCGACGTGGATGGTGAGGCTGGAGCCGTCACGCTGCCTGATCGTGATCGTGTCGGCCGTCTTGGCCGTCACGGTCCCGACGGCGCGGTCGCCCGCGACCTGGACGTTCAGGGCCGTCATCTGGTTGTCGGCGGTCGGCGTGCCCTGCACCCGCACCGCCTGGCCGTCCTTGACGTCGGCCAGCGTGCCCGTGCCCTGGCCGTAGGAGTACGTCGTCGAGCCGTCGACGGCCACGGTCCAGACCGAACCGTCGCGCGTCGTCACCTTGAAACCGGTCGCGGTGATGGCGCTGGCCGTGCCCTGGATCGTCGGCACGACGACAGCGACGGCGGTCACCGTGAAGGTCCCATCGGCATTGCGGGTCTGGCTGAACCGCACCTGATCGCCGACCTTGAGGTCCGACACGGCGATGTCCTGGCCGCCCTTGGTCAGGTCGACCGCGTCGCCGATCGTGATCGTGCGACTCCAGCCATCGGGGGTCCCCAGGGTGACGTCGCTGCCGCTGATGGCCGTGATCGTGATCTCCCTGAAACCGTGGCGCCCGAAGCGGCCCAGCGCGGGATCGCCCGCATCGCCGAGGGCGGGTTCGCTGCCACCGAGGGCGAAGTTCGCAGATCCGCGCACTGCGCCGGGGCTCGGCGAGTCGGCGGCCATCGACGTCGCGGCGGCGACGATCGCGAGGATCGCCCCGCCGGCCAGGACGAGGCCGATGCGGCGCTTGCTCGGAGCGCCCGTCGCGCCGCTGAACGCGGCACCGGGGGTCGTGGTGCCGATCGTGTCGGGCGGGGTGGTGGCCGGCTCCGATGTCGTCGCCTCCTGCGAGACGAGCGCCGGATCGGTCTCGTTGGATGTCATCGATATCTCCTGTTGGGTCGCGCTCGTGATCGGAGTGCGTCGACGCTGTGCAGGGTCGCGTCCGTTCCTGAGTCGGTCATGAGAATCCGTGCATCGCGATACTTGTTTGGTGAACGAGGGGTCGGAACGCATCACCGCGGTCATCCCGGCGTACGAGGAGGGGCCGCGCATCGGACCGGTCGTCGAGGCCGTCACGCGGCACCTCCCGGTCGTGGTCGTCGACGACGGCTCGACCGACGAGACCGCCGAGCGTGCCGAGGCGGCTGGCGCGCGGGTGCTCCGCCAGGTTCCCAATGCGGGCAAGGGTGCCGCGTTGCGGACGGGCTTTCGGGACGCCCTAGCCGCGGGCTCGATCGCCGTCGTCACCCTCGACGCGGACGGGCAGCACGACCCGGACGAGATCCCTGCGTTCCTCGCCGCGTTCCGGCACCACCGGCCGGGGTTGGTCATCGGGCGTCGCGACTTCTCAGAGATGCCGCCCGTTCGCCGGCTGTCGAACGTGGTCGGTGGCGCCGCCCTGTTCGTGGCGCTCGGCCGGCGTGTGCCCGACAACCAGTCCGGGTTCCGACTCGTCGGCCGTGAGCTCATGCGCGCGATGCTCGCCAGCGACGAGTCCGGCTTCGAGTTCGAGGTCGAGATGATCGCCCGCTGCATCGCGCTCGGTCTGCCGATCGGGTCGGTGCCGATCCGCACGATCTATGCCGGCGAGCCGAGTCACATCCAGCCGTGGCGGCATTTCACTGAGTTCGTGCGGGTCACGCGCAGGGCGCGGCTGATCGCCCGGGGCGAGGACGGCTGAGGCTCAGAAGCCCTCCGTGTCCTCCCGGCGATAGGGCACGTTGACGACCACCGTGTGCGGCCGTCCGAGCAGGATCGATCGCAGGCGCTTCGCAGACTGGTTGTAGAGCAGGCGCTCCCACCAGCTGCGCGCGACGTACTCGGGGATGACCACGAACGTGATCGGTGCGGGCTTGTCCGGCGGCCACGCAAGGTCGAGCACGTCGAGATAGGCGAGCAGCGGACCGGCCAGCGCCCGGTACGGCGACTCGACGACGACGAGGGGGACGCCCGGGATCTGTCGCTCGAAATCCTCGCGAACCCGGCGTGCTCCGTCGGGATCGTCCGAGATGAACACCGCCCGGACATCGTCATCGATCGAGCGGGCGACATTGATGGCCTGGACGCTCGCCCGGTCGAGCCCGGGGATCGGCACGACCACGCGTTCCTCGCGCATCGGTGGCTGGACGACCGTGTCAGGCCGGACCGCCAACGCCCGTCGTGAGCTCGTGTACTGCCGCGCGATGAACAGCATCATCCCGACGAGCAGCGGGACCAGGATCACCACGAGGTACGCCCCGTCCGCGAACTTCTCGAAGATGACGATCCCGAGGACGACGCCGGTGAGGATCGCGCCGCCCGCGTTGATCGTCAGGCGCCATCGCCAGCCTGGTTCGCGGACCCGGAGCCAGTGACGGACCATGCCTGACTGGCTGAGCGTGAAGCACAGGAACACCCCGACGGAGTAGAGGGGGATCAGGGCGTGGGTGTCGCCGTCGAACGCCCACAGGAGCGCGAAGGCGACGGCCGCCAGAAGGACGATCCCCCAGGAGTAGGCGAGGCGGTCGCCGCGGAATGCGAACTGGCGGGGCATATAGCCGTCCTCGGCCAGGATCGCGGCCAGCCGCGGGAACGCGTTGAAGCTCGTGTTCGCGGCGAGGAACAGGATCAGCGCGGTGCTCACCGAGAACAGGTACGCGAGCCATCCCTCGCCGAAAGCCGTCCGGGCCGCGAGTGCCACGACCGATGGCCCACCCTCGCCCGACGGCCGGATCCCGTAGCCCACCGCGACGACGGTCAGCCCAACAAACAGCACCCCAAGGAGTGCGGCCATGACGATCATCGTGTCCGCGGCGTTCTTCGACTCGGGCCGCTTGAACGCAGGGACGCCGTTGGCGATGGCCTCGACGCCGGTGAGCGCGACGGAGCCCCCGGCGAACGCGCGCAGGAGGAGCAGGATCCCGACCGCCTCGGTGCCCAGCGGGAGTGCGGTCGGTTCGAGCGGGAGGGGGACCGCCGTGCCGGTCACGACACGGAACCCCGAGATCGCGACGACGGCGAGGGCGAGGCCCACGAACAGGTAGGTGGGGACCGCGAAGATGTTGCCCGACTCGCGCAGGCCACGCAGGTTGGCGACGGTGATCAACGTGATCGAGATGAACGCGATCTCGATGCGGACGTCGAACGCCGCAGGGATGATCGATTGGATCTGGGCGATCGCCGATGCGGTCGATACCGCGACGGTCATCACGTAGTCGATCAGCAGCGAGGCCGCCGCGATCAGACCGAAGATCGGCGCGAGGTTCGTCCGCGCGACCACGTAGGCGCCGCCCCCGTTCGGGTACGCGCGACAGACCTGGCGGTACGACAGGGCGACCACGGTGAGCAGACCGGCGATCGCCGCGGCGACCTCGATGGACAGCAGCATGGCCGCGGCCCCGCCGAGGATCAGGACGCGCAGGATCTCTTCGGTCGCGTACGCCGAGGACGAGATCGCGTCGGAGCTGAAGATCGCGAGGGCCTTCTTCTTGTCGAGGCGTTCCTCGATCTCGGCCTCGCTTGCGAGCGGTCGCCCGAAGACGAGCGCACGCACGCGTGCCAGGGCACGGCCGGCCGGCGTCCTGGGCAGCGACGCGGCCTCGCGCGCGACGAGCTGGCCCGGGCCGGCGTAGCGGAAGTACGGCGCATGCGGCCGCTCGACGCGGACACGGCGATCGCCGGCCTTGCGGCCCGTGAGCGGCCGACGACCTCCGATCACTGTCTTGTCGGTCGTGGAGGGCGGAGTGGCGGGATCAGGACACTGGGTATCACGGTATTGATGCGATCTCTGGCACGGTCATACGGTGCCACGTCGCGGACATGCCAAAAGGCCGGCCATCCATTCGGTCGCTCAAGGATCGCTCAACAGTCGAGGTGGACAGATCGCTAGGAGGAGGGACCGAACGTCAGACGGGTCGCCCCGCCATCGCAGTCGACATGGAAGTCGACCCCGGCGTGCTGAGCCCGGGCGAGGGCCATCGACGCGACGGCGTCAGGCGCGTTCAGGCCGACGAGCCGGATGCGGACGGCCGCGCCGCGCACGACGAGCGCGATCGCGACATCGATCTCACGGAGGTCGATGTCCAGAGGGTCATCCGCACGTGGCAGGAGGATGAGGCCCGCGGTATCCATGCCTCCACGCTACGAGCCGCTCCAAGAAGGAACGGTGGTCGTAGAGGTGCGAACCCCTCAAGCCTCGCTCAATGCCTCGTCGCCGGGTCGCCGATCCGGTAGCCGATCCCCGGTTCCGCCGTGATCAAGCCGTCGGCGCCGCCGGTCGGGTCCGCCGCATGAAGCTTGCGGCGCAACCGCGACACGTACACGTGCAGGTAATGGGCCTCGCCGGCATATGCCGTGCCCCACACGGCACGCAGCAGCCGGCCCTTCGTCAGCAGGCGGCCGGGCTGGGCGATCATCACCTTCAGGAGCTCGTACTCCCGCGGCGTGAGCTCCACCTGGGTGCCGCTGACCGTCACCCGCCGCGCCGCGATGTCGACGGACACGGGGCCCAGAGTCACGACGCCGCCCTGGTCGGCCGCCGGTCCGGCCGCCCGTCGGAGCACCGCGCCGATGCGTGCCCGCAGCTCGTCCATCCCGAATGGCTTGGTGACGTAGTCATCGGCCCCGGCTTCGAGCGTCGCGACCTTGACCCGCTCGTCCGTCCTCGCGGACAGGATCAGGATCGGCGTCGTTGCGTCTCGGCGGACGTGGCGGACCACCGTCGCACCGTCGAGGTCCGGCAGGCCCAGGTCGAGCAGGATCAGGTCCGGCCGTTCGGCATCCCAGCGCCGGAGGGCCTCGGCGACGGTCCCGCTCGTCGTCACGCGGAATCCATGTGCTTCGAGGTTCCGGGCGACCGCATCGCGGGTGGCCTCGTCGTCCTCGACGAGCAGGATGCGCGCCATCGACGTCATCGATCGGGATCCGCGGGGGCCTGGCGAAGGGTGACGATGACCGCGAGGCCCCCAGCGGCCGCCGGCGCGGCCGCGACCTGGCCACCCATCGACTCCACGAGGCCGCGCACGACGCTGAGCCCGATCCCGAGTCCCCGTCGCGATCCCTCCGGACTCGACGTCGCCCGCTTGAAGCGCTCGAAGAGCGCCTGCAGGTGCTCGGTCGGCACGCCCGGTCCGCCGTCCTCGATCGTGAGCGTGACCGTCGCGCCGTCCCCGGATGCCGCCGAGATCGTGACCGGTGCGTTGCTCGGGGTATGCGCCACGACGTTGTCGAGCAGGTTCGTCACGACGAGATCGAGCAGGACGGCGTCCGCGAGGACCGCCGGGAGGCCCTCCGGGATCGAGATCGTGACGGGGCGCGCTCCGAGACTCGGCCGCATTCGGTCGACGACCGGTTCGACGACTGCCCACAGCTCGTGGGGCTCGAGATCCGGGTGGATCGCGCCGGACGCGATGCGGCTCAGGTCGAGCACGCCGCCGACGAGCCGGTCGAGCCTGGTCGCTTCCGCGTCGATCACGAGCGCCGCGGCTCGCGATGCCTCCTCGCTCCATGCCACATCGGGGTCTGCGAGTCCACCGGCCGTCGCGCGGATGCTCGCCAGGGGCGTGCGCAGGTCGTGCGAGACCGAGTCGATCAACGCCGTCTTGAGTGCATCGGTCTGGCGGGCGACCTCGAGCTCGGTCCGCGCCTGGCGGAGCTGGTCGCGGCGGAGCGACACCGCGATCTGGTCGGCTGCGAGCGCGAGCACGCGTGTGTCGACCCTGTTCGGCTCGCCGTGGGCTCGGTCCCGGGACCCGATCAGCGTCCCGAGCCCGACCGCATCGGCCTCGATGCGGACTCGGTACTGGGGATGGTCGGTCGCAGACGGGCCGGGCCGCCGGTCCCCCGTGTGGGTGCGGACCCAGCGCGCCGGCTCGTCTCCGGGCGTTCGGACCAGGTTCGAGGTGATGCTGGGGGTGGGTGGTGGCGGCCCGTCTCCGGTATCGGCGAGGAGGCGCTCGGCACTCGTGGGTCCCGCGAGGATCCAGACACGCTCCAGGCCCGCCGCGGTGCGAACGCGCTCGGCCACGTCCCTGGCGGCCTCCGCGGTCGATGCCGCCGTGGCGAGCGAACGACTCAGGCCGAAGAGCGTGTTGGCTTCCTCGGCTCCCCGCGCGGCCTCGTCCGCTCGAGCGTGCTGGATCGCGACGAGCCGCCCGATCGCAAGCGCCACGAACAGGAACAGGACGAGGTCGAGCACCTCGCGTGGGTCGGCGACGGCGAGCGACAGGCGAGGGTTCGTGAACAGGAAGTCGTAGGTGAGGAACGCGGCGACCGCCGTGGCGACCGCCGGCGCCGTGCCTGCCACGACGCCCACGCCCACCACCGCGACGAGGTAGACGGGCGACGCGTCGTCGATGCCGACGCGATCGCCCTCGAGCAGCGCAACGATGAGCGTCGTGATCGCGAGCGCGCCGAGTGCGAGCACGACGACCGCCACCGTGTCCTGCCAGCTCGGCGTGGTGGCAGCCGATCGACGAGACCCGATCGGGATCGATTGCGAGAGGCGCACCCGCTGATGGTAGGCCGAGGGTGAGTCTGGTACTGGCGGGTATCCCAAAGTACGGCTTGGAGCGACCGGCCCCGCACCCCTACTGTCTGGCACGCAGCGGTCACGACCCTACCCCTGAGTACCCCAGGGGACCGGAGCCGCCGAGAAGTGCGCAGAACGAGGCAACCTGAAAAATGGCATCGATGGCCGTCAACGAACTGGGACCGATGCTCACCGCGACCGAGGTCGCCGAGATGCTCCACCTGCATGTCAACACGGTGAAGCGCCTGGGAGACCGAGGCGAGCTGCCGTTCTATCGCGTCTGCAAGCGTGGCGATCGCCGCTTCCGCCTCGACGACGTGATGAAGTTCCTGGCCCAGAACCGCTAAGCAGCACCACTCGTCGGTGGCGGTCGCGCCGCCGACCGTCTCGCTCTCGCTTCCATGAGCGCCCGGTCCCTCCCCGGGCGCTCGACTACTTCCCGGGGATATGAAGAGACCCGCCGGCTGTGCCGGCGGGTCTCTTCGTCTTCGCTGACGCGGGCCGCGTCAGGGCCTGTTGTCGATGTTCACCAATGTCCGACCCATCACGCCGCTCGCCCCGACGTGCGACACGGCACCGAGGTGCCAGTCACCGATCGGTGGTGCGGCGGTGGCGCCGGTCCAGGTCACGTGGACCGTTCCGGTCGTGGCGTTCACGGCCGGCCCGGATGCGGTCGCGGTCAGGCTCCCGCCGGTCGCGGTCGGGACAGCCCACGTCCACATCGTGTAGTCGGAGTCGCCGCCAGGGGTCGACCAACCGTGGACGTACACCGTCCACGTCCCGTTGGCCGGGTCGACGATGTCGATCAGTTCCTCGGTGCCACCGGAGGTGCTCGAGAAGCTGAGCTGATTGGCCGGGTCGTAGACGTAGATGTCGAGGTCCGCGTCGGCCTCGGTCGACTCGGGTGGCATCGCGATGCGGAAGTGCGCGACACCCGTGAGGTTGAACGTGTGTGCGTTGGCACCACCGCTGCCCACGTCGGTCGGTTGGAACGTCTGGTCGACGTCCTGGATGACGTTGTCCTGGGTCACGGTCGCGGGAACGAGCCCGTGGGCCGTGACCGAGTAGGCGCCGGTGTAGCCGAACTTCACCGGGAAGTCCAGCGAACCGCTGGCGCCGCTGCCGGCAACCTCCTCCGGTGCGTCGAAGAGCGCGCCCCGGACTGCCAGGGGGCTGCGGACCTTGTAGTCGTCAGCCTTCCAGGTGAGCGATCCGAACCGCCACTCGCCGATCGGCGCGCTGACGTTCGTGACCGTCACCGTGAAGGTCTTGGACTGCCCGCGCCGGATCGTGAACGTCGAGGGCGACACCTTGACGGTGTAGCCGGGGGGCGCCTCGACGGCGGCCCTGTAGGTCACCTTCGCGTTGCCCGTCGCGACGCTCGTCACGGTCCGGGTGATGGTCTGGCTGCCTGCGACCTCGGAGATGCCGATCGAGGGCAGGTTGAGGTCGACGGGAGCGCTGGGCACGCCGAGGCCTTCGAGGAAGTCGCAATCGTCGGGGACGAAGACCCCCCAGTCCATGCCGCATGTGAACGCGGCGTACTCGAACAACCCGGCGTCGTAGGCCAGTCCGGGCTGCGTGATCGAGCCCTTGCCCCACTTCCCGCCGGGTCGGACGTGACCGGCCCCCATGTCGAACGGGTCTGCCCGGCTGGTTCGGTCGTTGTCCTTGACCCTCTGGTGAGCGGTCGTCATGAGGGCCGACTTGGCCATCGCTGCCGTCCACTCGGGGTGGGCCTGCTTGAGGAGCGCGAAGATCCCGGCGACGTGCGGGCTCGACATCGAGGTCCCCGCGATCGCCTGGTACAGCTCGCCCGGTGGCGTGCCCGGATCCGGGAACGGCGAGTTGCCGGCCAGGATCTGGAGGCCCGGCGCGGTCACGTCGGGCTTGATGACATCCGGCGCGACGGCATTCGGGCCGCGCGACGAGAAGATCGTCATGGTCGGCGCGTTCGGCCACCTGGACGTTCGTGGCTCGTCACCGGATCGCGTGTCGATGCGCGCCGTGGGGCTTGTCGTCGACGCGATGTACGCCTTGACCTCCAGGCCTGGCGTGTTGTCGAGGTGGACCGACGGCACCCAGTGCGGGTCGGTGAACAGGTTGTCGACATCATTGGTGTTGTACTGGATCATCCCGACGCCGCCGGCGTCGTGGACGGCCTGGCTCTTCGCGATCCGGCCGACGACTCCGCGGATGCAGAGCACGATCTTGCCGGTCACCTTGGCCGGGTCGAGCTTGCCGGGTTCGCAGACCTCGCTCCCGGCGTTCGCCGCGTCGATGAGCGGCGCCGTGGCCACGCTCGGCGTGAGCGATGCGCCCTTGTACCGCTTGCCGTTCCCGAGCGTGGCGACGCCCTCGAAGAAGCGTCTCTGGGTGCTGGCACCGACGCTCGTGACCCACGGCATCGTCGCCGGGTTCCCGACCGTGCTCGCGCCCGGTCCGGAGTTGCCCGCCGACGTCGCGATGAACACGCCGGCCTCGGCCGCGAACAGGAAGGCGACCTCGTCGGCGCTCGGCAGGGCCGCACCGCCGCCGATGGAGTAGTTGATGACGTCGACGCCGTCGAGGACGGCCTGGTCGATCGCCGCTGCGAGGTCCGAGGTGAAGCCACCGAGCTCACCGAGGCCCTTGTAGGCGATGACGTGGGCTCGCGGCGCGATGCCGGAGATCGTCGCGGCTTCCAGCCCGAACGCGGTCGCCTCGACGTCGGCGTTGCCGGCGGCGGTCGATGCCGTATGGGTGCCATGGCCGCTGTCGTCGCGCGCCGAATCGAACTCGTGGTCCTCGGCGCCGATGACGGCGCGATACGTCGCGAGCATCTGCCGCGCGCCGATCAGCTTGTTGTTGCAGGTGAACGCCGCGTCGTTCGGGTTGTGGGCCGTGTTCCCGAACTGGCACGGGAGCGCGCCGGTCGGAGGAGCCGGGTAGCTCCCGTCGTCGGCGAAGGAGGGGAGCTCCGGCCAGATCCCGGTGTCGATGACACCGACCACCACGCCTTCACCATCGAAGCCGCGGTCGTACGCGCCGCTGTCGACGGTCAACCCCATGAACTGGGGGCTGCTGTCGGTGTGGGGCTGGCGCATCACGTCCTCGAGGACGCGGACCACTCCCTTCTGCAGCTTGACGGCCGCGACCTGCGTCGGCGTCATGAGCGCCGCATAGCCGTTCAACGCGATCGTGTAGTCGTGCAGCTTGTTCCTTGCCGCGACCTTGCCCTGTCGGAGCGACTTGTCGTGCTCCGCGCGCAGGAACGTCTGGTATTTGCGGACATTGGTGTTGCGCCGATCCAGCTTGTTGCCGGGCGCAGCCTTCGTCGGTGCGAGTCCGGCGACACCGCCGGTATACGTCGCGACCGGGTCCGCGGCCATCACCACGATGTAGGGTTTCGCGCTTTCCTGCGCCAGGACCGGAGCCGCCGCCGGCATAACCAGCGCGACGGTCACGATCAGGGCAAAGAACCGAGGCAGCCTCGTTCGCCGCATCCTGTCTCCTCCAAGGGGATCACGTGCGTGGGGGGTCAACGAGAGCGCGTCGTGTTGCGCTGGTGGTCACCTCCCCGGCCTGTGCGCAGTCCGAACGGTGGGGGTCCGTTTCTGCGCGCGACGACATCGCCGCGGTACGCTTCGCGGCGAAAATCTAGGTGGGCCTGATGATGGCGGTTAGGCAGGCTCACCGCAACGCGACGACGCGTGGGAACGCTGCACGATGGTGACCGCGGGCACCGGCATGAGACGACGTTTTGCTCCTCGGCTGTGGTTGATGCTCCCGATGCTCCTCATGGGGTGCTCCGGATCCGGAGCGCCGTCGCCGGCCTCGTCGCCGGCGTCCTCGTCGGCGTCATCCCCGGGCCTCCCGACGCTGGAGCTCGCATCACCCGAACCATCGAAAGGGGCGACCGGCATGGATGAGCAGACATTCAGCGGCACCCTCGGCTCCGACTCGATCGAGGGCGGCTGCTTCTATCTCGAGACCCCGGACGGCCGCCGCCTCGAGGTCATCTATCCCAGGGGCTGGCAGGTGCAGCGCGCGCCCCTGGCGCTGGTTTCTCCGGACGGCGCGATCGTCGCCGAGGCCGGCGATCTCGTGACCATCCGTGGGGTGGAGGCGGGCGACATGATGTCGATCTGCCAGCTCGGCCCGATCGTTCGAGCCATCGAGGTGCTACCCGCCTGACGGGCGCGGCTCATCAGTCCCGCGGGATCGCTGCCAGCGACTCCCCGAAGATCTCGACGGCCTCGCTGATCTCGGCGGCCGTCACGTCGAGGGGCGGGATCCAGCGCACGACCTCGTGCTGCGAGCCGCATGTCAGAACCAGCAGGCCGTTGTCGGCGCACGCCGCACTAAGTCGGTCGGGCAGGGAGCCGTCCGGCTCGCGCGTGGAACGGTCTCGGACGAATTCGACCCCGATCATGATCCCCGGACCGCGGATGTCGCCGATCCGGTCGTCCTCGGCGGCGATCCGCTCGAGCCCGGCGCGCAGCTCAGCGCCACGCGCTCGCAGCGTTCTCGACCAGCCCCTCCGACCGGATCGTCTCGAGGACCGCGATCCCCGCCGCGCACGCCACGGGGTTCCCGCCGTATGTCGAGCCGTGGGCGCCCCGGCCCCAACGCTCCTGGAGCTCGCGCGACGACACGATCGCCGACAGGGGCAGCCCGTTGGCGATGGCCTTGGCGAGCACGACCACGTCGGGGACGATCCCGGCGTGCTCGAATCCCCACATCCGCCCAGTCCGGCCATAGCCGCACTGGACCTCGTCGGCGATGAGCAGGATCCCGTGTTCATCGCAGAAGGCGCGAAGCTCGCGGAGGAACGCGGGGGGCGCAGGGTTGTAGCCGCCTTCGCCCTGGACCGGCTCGATCAGGATCGACCCCACGGCCGACGGCGGGATCGTCGTCGAGGTCAGCGTCCGAAGGTCGGCCATGGCGCCAGCGACCGCCGCCGCCTCGTCGCCGCCGAACCCGCGATACGCGGCGGGGAATGTCGTCAGGTGGACCGACGGCAGCATCGGCTCGTAGCCGACCCGGTAGTTGATCGCTGAGCTCGTCACCGCCATCGCCCCGAAAGTCCGGCCGTGGAATCCGCCCCGGAACGCGATGATCCCCGGCCGTCCCGTCACCCGCCGCCCCAGCTTGAGTGCGGCATCGATCGCCTCGGATCCCGAGTTGAGGAACATGACCGAGTCGAGCGGCGCCGGGAACCTCTCGGCGAGCGCGTCGGCGAGGCGCGAGATCGGCTCTGTGAACCCCAGCGCCGAGATCGGCCCGACGAGCTTGTCGACCTGGGCATGGATGGCCGCGGTCACGCGCGGGTGGACGTGGCCCAGGGCCGTGACGGCGATCCCGTTCGCGAAATCGAGGTAGGCGCGGCCGTCGGTGTCGAAGAGTCGATGCCCGTCGCCGTGGCTCCATTGGCGCTGGAAATAGCGGCCGAGGACCGGCGTGAGGTGCGGCGCGGGCGAGACGGCGACGTCCATCGGCGGAGTGTAGCGGGCCGCATCGCACGCAACTGAATGGCTCCCGGCGGACGCCCGCGCCGTACGATGCGCGCCATGGTGGACTTCACCCTCACGGACGAGAACAAGCTCGTCCAGACGGCCGCCCGGGCTTTCGCCGAGGCGGAGATCCTGCCGCACATCCGCGAGTGGGACGAGAAGGCGGAGGCCCACCGTGAGGTCTTCGAGAAGATGGCGGAGCAGGGCTTCCTCGGCGCGCCCATCCCGGAGGCGTACGGCGGCGGCGGGATGGACTACATCAGCTTCGCGATCCTGTGCGAGGAGCTCGAGCGTGCCGATACCGCGTTCCGCGTCGTCCAGAGCGTTCACGTCGGCCTGAACTCCCTGGCCCTCCTGCAGTGGGGGACGGAGGAGCAGCGGCAGCGCTGGCTGGTGCCCCAGGCCAAGGGCGAGAAACTCGCTACGTTCGGCCTCACGGAGCCGGGTGTCGGGACCGACGCCGGGAACCTCCAGACGACGGCCCGCCGGGATGGCTCGGCCTATCGACTCAACGGCCAGAAGATCTGGATCAGCCTCGCCGACCTGGCCGACCACTTCCTGGTCTTTGCGACCGTCGACCGGGCCAGGAAGCACAAGGGCGTGACGGCCTTCCTGGTCGAGCGCGGCATGAAGGGCCTGAGCACGGGCACCCTCCACGGCAAGCTCGGCATCCGGGCCGGCAACACCGGGCTGATCAATCTCGATGACGTCGTCGTGCCCGAGGAGCACCGCATCGGCGAGGAGGGCGAGGGCTTCCTGGTCGCGATGAGCGCCATCGACCAGGGCCGCTACACGGTCGCGGCCGGGGCGGTCGGGCTCGCCCAGGCGTGCGTCGACGCCAGCGTCCGCTATGCCCACGAGCGCAAGACGTTCGGCCAGGAGATCGGGGAGCATCAGCTCGTCAAGCAACTCATCGCGAAGATGGTCGCCGGCACCGAGATCGGCCGGCTGCTCGTCTGGCGCGCCGGCTGGCTCAAGAACCAGGGTCTTCGCAACACCCGGGAGACGAGCCTGGCCAAGTGGCACGCCACCGAGCATTCGGTCCAGAGCGCGCTCGACGCGATCCAGGTCCATGGCGCGAACGGCTACTCGAACGAGTTCCCGGTCGAGCGCTACCTGCGCAACTCGAAGGCCGCGGTGATCTACGAGGGCACCAGCCAGCTCCACACGCTGATCCAGGCCGACTACGCGATGGGCTACCGCGAGGACCGACCGCTGCGCTGCGAGCCGTGGCCCGCGCAGGGCTGGGAGCGCGACGCGGCTCGTTCGACCGCGTGATCCGTGGGCCAGCGGAGCCGAGGCGACCGGCGGGGGCTGACCCGCTGATGTGCGTCGAGGCGATCGCGGCCCTGCCGGGACGCCGCCACCCATGAGTTGGACGGAGCGCGAGCTCGCGACGCTGGCCGAAGTCGCCGAGACGTTCGTTCGCGGCGACGCACGCCGCCGCGCGCGGCTCACGACCGAGGTCCTCGAACGGGCGGCTGACCCAGCCCAGGTCAGGCAATTCCATCGACTCCTCGGCATCCTGGAGTCACGGCTCACGAACCTGCTCATCGCCCGACGACCGACGCCGTTCTCTTCGATGTCGCCGGCCGCGCGCGAGCGCTATCTCCTGCACTGGGCGACCTCCCGGTTCGCGTCGCGGCGCACGGCATTCGCCACGTTGCGCAAGCTCATGACGTTCCTCGCCTATGCCGACCCGGGTGCGGACGCCTCGGGCAATCCCCGGCACGCGGTGATCGGCTACGAGCCCGAGTCGCCCCCAGTCACGGCCGAGCGGACCCCGATCCGTCCCTACGCGCCTGCAGTTCGACCAGGGCTCGCCCGACGAGCCGATCACGCTCGAGGCCGACGTGGTCGTGGTCGGGTCGGGAGCGGGCGGGGGCGTCGTGGCCGCGGCTCTGTCCGAGGCGGGTCGCTCGGTCGTCGTCCTCGAGGCCGGCCCTTTCGTGGACGAGGCGGCGATGCCGCGCGACGAGCTCGATGCGTTCTCGCGCCTGTACCTCAACCACGGGTTGCTCTCGACGTGGGATTCGTCGATCACGATGTTGGCCGGTTCGGCCGTCGGTGGCGGGACGCTGGTCAACTGGATGACGATGATCGAGGCACCCGAGGCGGTGCGGGCGTCGTGGGCACGCAACCATGGCGTCGACGAGATCGGCAACGGCGAGTCCTGGACCGAGGACGTCGGCACGCTCGAGAACGAGCTGTCGGTGTCGGTGGTCAGGCTCACCCCGCCCAAGGACCAGGTGATCGTGCGCGGTGCCGAGCGGCTCAACTGGGAGGCGGCACCCGCGCGGCGAAACGCGGCAGTCGATTGCGACGACTGCGGCAGCTGTCCGTTCGGCTGTCGCCGCGGGTCCAAGCAGTCCGGCATCCGCGTCCACCTGAGCCGTGCGTTCGAGGCAGGCGCCCGGATCGTGCCGCAGGTGCGCGTGACGAAGGTGCTGATCGAGCGAGGCAAAGCCCTCGGCGTGGAGGGGCGGGCGCTCGTGCCGGGGACCGAAGAGGCGCCGCGGACGCGCCGCCTGATCGTCCGTGCCCGCCAGGTCGTCGTGGCCGCAGGCGCCCTGCGGTCGCCGGGGATCCTGCAGGCCTCGGGTCTGCGGCATCGGGCGATCGGACGGCACCTGCGACTGCATCCGGCCCCGGTCGTGGCCGGTCGGATGACGATGCCTGTCGACATGTGGCTCGGCCCGATGCAGGGCGCTCGATCGTTGGAGTTCCTGACCGCGGAGCAGGGCCGGAACAGCTATGTCATCGAATCTGCGCCGGGGCATCCCGGTCTGCTTGCGCTGGCCCTGCCGTGGGACGGCACCGATGCCCACGCGGCGTCGATGCGGGACGCCCGCCATCTCGCCCCGCTCGTCGCCGTGACGCGGGACGGTGGTCGGGGCCAGGTCACCCTGACGCGGTCTGGCCGGGTCCGGATCGACTACGAGCTCGACTCCGTCGGTGTGACGACCCTGCGGCATGCGACGGTACGGATGGCTCGCCTCGCGCGCGCGGGCGGTGCCGGCGAGATCGTCGTCGCGGCCACGCCCGCGATCCGGTTCGATCCGATCCGCGGCTCGACCGGTGCCGACGCTGCCGCCTTCGGACGGTTCGAGGATCGCCTCGAGGGGATGGACTTCGCGCCGAACCGCGGCTCGGTCTTCTCAGCTCACCAGATGGGCACGGTCCGGATGGGCGCCACGCCCCGCGACCATCCGTGCGATCCGAACGGCCGCGTTCGCAGCCGGGGTCGCCGCGGCCGCATCGTCGCGGGCCTTTACGTCGCTGACGCGTCGCTCTTCCCGACGGCCCTGGGTGTCAACCCGATGCTGACCGTGATGGCGTTGGCGCGGCGCGTGGCTCGGACGGTCCTGGCGGAATCGTGATCTCGGCCACGGCGGTGCCCGGTGCCGTCATCCGCCCACGGGCCGTGACGATGAGGGCCACCGCCCCGACGATGATCGCCCCGGCCACGAGCGTCCGAGGCTCGATCGGTTCGCTCAGGATCAGCGCGCCGAGGATGACCGCGACGATCGGGTTGACGTAGGCGTAGGTCGCGACGAGCGGTAGCGGCGCGACCCGGAGCATCCAGCCGAAGGTCGTGAAGGCAAGCAGGCTGCCGATCACCGTGAGGTACAGGAAGGCCGCGATCGATTCGGTCGAGACGGAGGTCGGATCGAACCGAGCGGGCTCGCCCGTCACGACCGACATGAGGGCAAGGGCCGCGGATCCTGCCACCATCTGCGTCCCCGTCGCCGTCAGCGGGTGTTGGGGCAGGACCGCTCGATGGCTGGCAAAGAGTGAGCCGATCGACCATGCGATGGGGGACACGATGAGGGCCGCGAGGCCGGCACCATCGAGCGCGTCGCTTGCGCCGAGCGCCGTGGGACCTGCGAGGACCGCGACACCGACGAACCCGACCACGATCCCGATACCGGCGAGGCGCGGGAGTCGCTCACCGAGCACGAGGCGTCCCAGCACGGCGATCCACACCGGCATCAAGGCGATCAGCAGAGCGGCGATGCCGGACGGGATGGTCTGCTCGCCCCACGCGACCATGCCCATCCCTCCGCCGAGGAGCAGCGCTCCGAGGATGCTGGTGTCGCGCACCTCCCGGCGGCTCGGAAAACGGAACTCCCCGCGTTGGCGGAGCGCCACCCACCCGAGGAGCACGAGCCCGGCCAGGCCGAATCGCAGCGCAGCCATAAGGAATGGCGGCATCGTCTCGACCGCGACGGCGATCGCCAGGTAGGTCGAGCCCCAGACGACGTACAGGATGGCGAGGCCGAGCCAGATCGCCCCGCGGTCGGGGCCGGCGCCGCGCCTGATTGGCATAGTCCGATGGTCCAAGCGGAGAGCATACGCCGGATGGGACCGGCACGCCCGTCGGTCAGCCCCTGTTTCAGCCCCTGTTCAGGCGGCAGCCGCGACGGGGCGGCAGACCTTGCACGGCCGGTAGCCCGCAGCCCCGGCCTCGTCGAGCGAGCGGAATGGCCGCCGGTTCTTCTCGAGCATGTGGCGGCCCGTGCGGCAGGTCGGCCAGCACACGATCCGGGTCGATGCGCACCCGACCAAACGCTCGCCACGGCGGCCGGCATCCTCCATGGCTTCCGGATCGAGGCCTTCGGCGGCAAGGATCGTCCGCTTGTTGTCGGGACCGCCGAGCGAGTACTGGCCGATCGTGCCGTCGGTGCGGACGACCCGGTGGCAGGGCACGATCAGCGGCACCGGGTTGTGCCCGAGGGCGCTGCCGACGGCGCGGACCGCTTTCGGGCGGCCGATCTCCGCGGCGATCCAGCCGTACGGCCGGACCTCGCCGCGGGGGATCTCGAGGGCCTTCCGCCAGACGTCCTGCTCGAACGGGCTGTGGCCACGCAGGTCGAGCGGGATCCTGACCCGCCGATCGCCGTCGAGGCGGCGCGCGATTGCGTTCGCCAGGCGGGCTGGAAGGTCCCCCGGGATCGCCCGCCGTCCGGTCGTTGCCAGGTGACGTGCCTCGAACGTGCCATCGTCCGCGGCCAGGTCGACCGTCGAGACGCCGCGACCGTTCCACGCCACGACGAGCGGGCCGAGCGGCGAGTCCACGCGGCCGTACCGATCGGCGAGGCCGACCTCGACCAGGACCGAGGCACGCAGCGCCGACGGGGCGGCAAGGGCGAGATCGGCAAGGGCCGCCGACTCGGCGGCCGTGGCGTCCATCTGAGTGCTCATGCGGTCATCTCCTCGAGCTCGTGACGGGTCTCCGCCTCGAGCATGGTGCGTAACAATGCGATCCCCCGATGGACCTGGGCCTTGACGGTGCCCTCGGGTCGACCGAGCGCGGCGGCCGCCTCCGGGTAGCTCATGCCGTCCACGTGGCGGAGGACGACTGCCGCCCGGTACGACGGGGGCAGCGCGGTGAGGCGGGCCGCCCAGCGGTCTCGTTCCGCATGGCGTTCGGCGATCTCGGACGGGCCCGCCGCCGCCGGTGCCTCGAGATCCGGCGAACGCGCGCCGTCCCCGTCGATCGAGATGGGCCGCGGCCCGCGGGTCGCACGGCGCGCCCCGACCGATCGACATCGATTGAGGACGATCGTCGTCAGCCAGGGGCGCAGTCGGAGCTCGCGGATCCTGTCCCCGTCATACGACGCCAGCGCGCGGTATGCGCGCACCAGGGCGTCCTGTGCCGCCTCCTCCGCATCGCCGGCGTCCCCGAGCATCCGGGCGGCGATCGTGTACAGGCGGTCCTGGTGGGCGACGACCAGCGCATCGAAGGCGCGATCGAGGTCGTCGGCGAGTGCGGTGGTCAGGCGGTCATCGGCGTCCATCACTGCCTAGAACCGGGCGGGCGCCGCAACCGTTGCACGACGCCACGGTACCCCCGACGCGCCTCGGCCGGCCGTGGCCCCGTGCGACAATCGGCTCATGGGCCACGACGATCGCTTCGACGACCTGATCGCCAGCCTCGGGGGCTTCCACCGGTCCTGGCTCATCTACCTCGGGATCGATCTCGGGCTGTTCGCACGGATCCGCGCCGCCGGTGACGGAGGCATCGCGCCAGACGCGCTGGCCGACGAGACCGGGACCGATCGCGAGGCGGTGGCGGCGTGGTCGTGGGCGACCGACGCACACGATCTGACCACCTTCGAGGACGGCCGCCTGACGATCGATGCCGACGTCGCCGAGATCCTGCTGGACGACCAGCGCGCCGAGTTCCTCGGCGGCCAGTTCGTTCACGCGGTGGTCGCGTCGATGGACTGGGGCGGCATGGAGGACTTCTTCCGGACCGGGCAGCCGATCCGCGATCGGCCTGACCGCTATCGGGCCGCAATCGAGCGCCTCACCCGCCAGGACATCGCGGTGTTCTTCCAGGAGGTGCTGGCCGCCCTGCCGCAACTCGTCGCAGACCTGTCGAGCGGCGGCCGAGTCGTGGACATCCACAGCGGCGGCGGCCGCTGGCTGGTCTCGATGGCGCGCCGCTTCCCCGCGCTCGAGCTGGTCGGCGTGGAGTTCGAGGCCGACTCGGTCGCGCGGGCGCGCGCGACGATCGAGAGCGAGGGCCTGGCCGACCGCATCGAGATCCGCCAAGCGAAGGCCACCGAGCCCGGCCACGTCAAGGAATACGACCTGGCCTACCTCCAGTACGCCCTTCACCAGCTCGACGACGCCCCGCGCGTCCTGGCGGCAGCGTGGGACGCGCTTCGACCCGGCGGTCGCCTGCTCGTCCTCGATTGGCCGCTGCCATCCGGGCCGGACGAGTTCCGGACGAGGCATGGCGAGATCATCGCCGGGGTCCAGCTCGACGAGCTCTACCAGGGCACCGCGCTGGCGACCCGGGATCAATTCCTCGGATGGTTCGCGGACGGGGGCGTGCCCGCCCCCGTCACGATCGACCTGCCGTCCGGTGCGGCCGTCTTCCTTGCGGAGAAGCCGTCCTGATGCTCGAGGTCAGCTGACCTCGACCTTGCCCGCCATGTCCGAGTGGATCTTGCAGAAGATGTCGTATGAGCCTGCGACGTTGAACACGATCGCGCCGGAGTCGCCGGTGTTGAGGTTCGCGGTCGAACACGTCGGATCCGACTTCACGGTCGCGGTGTGCGTCGGGCCGTCGTTGTTCGTCCAGGCGACGACGTCGCCGACCGCGGCCGAGACCGTCGCAGGGCCGAACGCGAACCCCGCGATCGTGGCCGTGACCGTGCCGGCTTCCGTCGACGGGGCGCACGCTTCTCCACCGGCGGCGGCGCTCGCCGAGGCCGCGGGTGCCTCGCTGGCGGGTGCCTCGCTTGCCGGGGCCGAAGCGGCCGGAGCCGAAGCGGCCGGGGCAGTCGCCGTCGCGCCGCCGCCGCACGCGCCAAGGATCAGCACCATGGCCGAGCCGAGGGCAAGGATCGTCCGGGTCATGTCGACCTCCTCCATCGGGGACCGTCCGTCGTCTCTGGGGGACGCCCCTTGGTACGCCGTCGCCGAGCGGCCGGTTTCGTGAGCGACGCTCCGCGGGACCCCCGGATCGACGCGGCGATCGTGCGCAGGCTACTCCGCCACGAAGCCGAGGTCCACGCCATCCCCGGACGAACCCTGCGCGACCTCGGGGACGCGATTCTGCTGTACGACCCAGTCGAATCCGAGCCTTTCTGGAACCGCGTCGAGGCCATCCGCTGGCCGCACGACGCGTCCGCGTTCGATCGCCGCCTGGCCGAGGTGGCGGTCCTGTTCGGATCGATCGGCCGGCAGCCGCACGTGTGGACGGCGCCACCGCACGACGAGCCCGCGGACCTCGTGGCGCGCCTCGCGGCGAACGGGTTCGAGGACACCGGCGATGGCCTTTTGCTCGTGGCCCGGGACGTCGAGGTGGCACGCTCCGCGCTCTCCGCCCACCCGCTCGGGGAAGAGGTCATGCTGGAACGGCTGAACGAGGTGAGCGCGATGGAGGCGGATCCCGCCGCCGAGGCGATCGCGTCGGTGTTGCTGGGCGCGTTCGGGGTGGACGCCGACCGCCGCGCCGGTGTCGTCGCCGAGACCCGGAGCTCGCTGATGGATCGGCGTTTCACCCACTACGTCGTGCGACGCGACGGGGTGCCACTCAGCGTCGCCCGGCGGGCGACCTTCGACGGGATCTCGTACCTGTCATCGATCGGCACCGTTGCGTCGGCACGCGGGCTAGGACTCGGCAGGTTCGTCACCGCGACCGCGATGGTCGATGCCGTGGAGGCCGGCAGCGAGTGGATCCATCTCGGCGTCTTCGCCGACAACGTCGCGGCGCGGCGCCTCTACGAGACGCTCGGCTTCGCCATGAGCGGCGATCCCGGTCCGGACATGGTCTTCGTCGGGTGAGCCGGCTGATCGGGCGCGGCTGGGCGACCGTGGAGCTCGATCGCGCGGCCGGTGAGCTCGCCGATCTCCTCCAGCCGGGCACGTCCTTCGAGGAAGCGCCGCGCTCGGCGCTTCTCGGCGCCCGCTGCCTGCGTGGTCGTGCTCGCCCCGACGGCGACCCGGCTGCCGACTGGATCGTCCTCCTCGAGCCCGACACGGAGGGCCGCCTGGCCGCGTTCCTGGCCCGGTCCGGCGAAGGGTGGGCTGTCACATGGAGCGGTCCACCCGCCGGCTGGGCAGAACGGCCAGGCACGGCCGGTCCACTCGGGGAGGAGCGGCTCAGCGGTCGGATCGGGGTCGCCGGTCCATACCCGTTGCTGCTGTCCACCGCTACCATCGACCGATGACCGACGCCACCATGACCACCCGGCCGGCGTCCGCCTCGGATGCCGAGGCGATCGCCGCACTCTTCACCGACGAGGGCTATCCGGCCGGCCCGAGCGACATCGTCGAGCGCCTGACGCGGTTCTCGTCGGAGCACTCGCAGGTCGTCGTGGCGGAGCACGACGGCGTGGTGCTGGGCTTCATCGCCGTGCACGCCCTCCCACGATTCGAGCACGACGACCGCATCCTGCGCGTGCTGGCTCTCGTGGTCGATGCCGGTGCGCGCGAACGTGGCGTGGGCCGCCGGCTCATGGCCGAGGCTGAGCGGATCGCCGGGGAGCTCGGTGCTGCCTTCGTCGAGGTGACCGCCGGCCACCACCGACCCGACGCGCGTCACATGTACGAATTGATCGGCTACGATGCCTCGGTCGCGGCGTATCTCCGCAAGAAGGTCTGACCCAGCCCATGACCGTGACGACCTCGACCGAGCCCGTCATCCGCGTCCGTGGCCTGACAAAGCGCTACGGCGACGTCCAGGCGGTCGACGGCATCGACTTCGACGTCGCCCGGGGCGAGATCTTCGGGCTGCTCGGCCCGAACGGGGCAGGCAAGACCACCACGGTCGAGATCCTCGAGGGGCTGCGCGAGCCGGATGGTGGCGAGGTCACCGTCCTCGACGTCGACGTCACGAAGGGCGCCGACGCGCTCAGACCCAGGATCGGCGTGAGTCTCCAGACGGCAGCGCTGTATCCGAAGCTCACGGTGACCGAACTCATCGACCTCTTCCGGAGCTTCTATCCACGCTCCCGCCCGACCGGCGAGATCATCGATGCGCTCGAGCTCGGGGAGCGGCGCAACGCCCGAAGCGAGGTCCTGTCTGGCGGCCAGCGCCAGCGCCTGGCCGTCGCCCTGGCGCTCGTGAACGAGCCCGAGCTGGTGTTCCTCGATGAGCCCACGACCGGCCTCGACCCGGCTGCCCGGCGGTCGCTGTGGGACATCGTCCGGGGTCTCAAGGCGGGTGGCCGGTCCGTCCTGCTCACGACGCACTACATGGAGGAGGCCGAGATCCTGTGCGACCGGCTCGCGATCATGGATCACGGCCGGATCCTCGAGATGGGCACCGTCGAGGAGTTGGTGTCCAAGCATTTCCAGGAGCGGACGGTCCGCTTCGATCGGCTCGAGGGCCTGAGCCGGGACGAGCTCGCCGCGCTCCCTGCCGTCAGCTCGGTCAAGGAGGACGCGGACGAGGTGTTGATCTACACGCGCGATCCGGGCCGGACGGTCGGTGGCCTGCTCGATCTCGCGGACGCGCGCGGCGTCGAGCCGCAGAACCTCGCGATCCGCCGGGCGACGCTGGAGGATGTCTTCCTCGACCTGACCGGCCGGGCGCTGCGGGACTGACCGTCGATGACCGCCCTGCTCGCGCTCACGGTGGCCAACATCAAGAGTTACGTCCGCGACCGGGCGGCGCTGTTCTGGACGCTCGCGTTCCCGCTGATCTTCATCTTCATGTTCGGCTTCATCTTCCAGGAAGGCGGCGAGAGCCGGCTGACATTGGGCTGGGTCGATGAGGACGGGACGCCGGCCGCGATGAAGCTGCAGGCGGAGTTCGCCGGTCAGGACGGGACCGAGCTCCTCCCGGCGGCCAAGGACGCGGCGCTCGCCCAGATGCGGGACGGCAGCGTCGACGCGGTGATCCTGGTGCCCGCCGGCTACGGTGACGGGCTCGCCGCCGGCGAGGCCGGGACCGGGGGCCCGACCCCGGTCGTCGTGTACACCGACCCGTCCCGCGCGAACCTCGTGGCGTCGGTCTATCAATCCGTCCAGGCCGTCTTCGGCGCCGTCAACCTCGGCGGCCGACCGCCACTGGTCGTCCCGCAGCCGGAGACGCTACAGACCGAGAACCTCAACTTCATCAGCTATTTCGTGCCGAGCATGCTCGGCCTGTCGGTGATGCAGGTCGGGATCTTCGCCGCCATCCCGTTGGTGGCCGATCGGGTGAAGCTCATCCTGAAGCGCCTGGCGGCGACCCCGCTGCGACGCTGGCAGCTCGTCGGGTCGAATGTCCTGATGCGCCTGCTGATCGCCCTGATCCAGGCCGTGATCATCATCGCGGTCGGCGTCTTCGCCTTCGACGTCGAGATCGTCGGATCGTTCCTGCTGACCGGCCTGTTCATCGCCCTCGGCGCGATGGCGTTCCTCGCGCTCGGTTACGTCATCGCGTCGTTCGCCAAGACCGAGGACTCGGCGAACGGCATGACCAGCGTCGTGCAGTTCCCGATGATGTTCCTGTCCGGGACGTTCTTCCCGCTCGACGACATGCCCGCGTTCCTCCAGGGCATCGCCCGGGTGATCCCGCTCACCTACCTGTCCGACGCGCTCCGCCAGGTCATGGTCGGTGGCGCGGCGTTCGCGCCCCTCTGGCTGTGCGCCGCGGTCCTCGTTGCGTGGCTGGTCGTCTGCTTCGGGATCGCCGCCTGGAAGTTCCGCTGGCAGTAGGGCGCCGACGGGAGGGCGTCGTTACCAACGTTCCTCGTGGACGAGCTCCTCGAGTGGCCGCCGGCCGCCGGCGCGTAGCGGGCGCGTGAGGTCGTCGGGGTCGGCGGGATAGCCGAACGAGAGCAGGAATTCGCAGTGATGGTCGGCCGGGTAGCCGAGCAGGGACCGTGCGAGGTCCTGCTTGTAGACGGTCGCCGGCACAGCCCCGATCCCGAGCTCCCACGCCACGAGCGACATCGAGTCGGCTGCCTGGCCGAGGTCGAACATCACCGACAGTGGTGCGTTCGTTCGGGCCGGATCCGGCGTGACCAGCGCCACCGCGAGCGCCGCCCCGGCCAGGTGCCCCGCATACGGTCCGACCGCGGCGAGCTCCCCGAGGTGCGCCCGGTCGCGGCAGACGATGAACGCCCAACGCTGCTGGTTCTTCGAGCTGTTGGCCCGGCGTCCCGCCTGGAGGATGCGCTGGAGGTGCTCGTCGTCGAGGGGTCGGTCGGCGAAGCGGCGGAGCACGCGGCGGGACGCGACGGCATCCCAGACCGACATCCCGGGCATCAGCCGAGACCCGGCTCGTCGGCCGTCGCAAGGGCCTCGAGGTCGGGGATCCGCGTGGCTCCGGGCAGGGCCACCTGGGCGAGGGAGCGGAAGCCGCCGGGCATCGTGTCGACTGCGGAGAGTCGCTCCTCGGCGGCCGGGATCCGCTGCGCGGGCGTGGCGGCGGCGATCGCCGCGGCCTCGTCGGGATCGAGCGGGCCGTCCAGGGCGGAGGCCAGGAAGCGGGCGACGCCTGCTCGGTACGCGGCGTGCTCATACAGCCAGGAATGCTGCCCGCCCGGCACGACCATGGTCTCGACGGGGGCTGCCGCCGGTTCCGCAGTGCGCACGCGACGGGCGGCGACGGCCAGGCGCCCCATGTGGGCGAACGGGACGACCTGGTCCTCGTCGCCGTGGGCCAGCAGGATCGGCCCGCGATACCTGGCGATCGCATCGGTCGCGCTGATGTCCGCGACGACGTGGCCGCGCGGCCGGAGGAACACCCGGGTCGTGAGCCAGGCCAGGGGATAGGCGATCGGGTCGGGGATCGGGAGGCGGGCCAGCCGGAACGTCTGGCGCGTCAGCCGGTAGGGATCGGCCGGTGACGAGGTCGCGACGACCGCAGCCACGCGCGGCTCGGCCGCCGCTGCGAGGATCGCGCCGATCGCGCCCATCGAATGGCCCACCACGGCACCGGCCGTCACCTCGGGCCGCTCGATGAGCACCCGGAACGCCGCGAGGCCGTCCAGCCCGAACTCGCCGGCGCTCACCGGCAGGACCTCGGCCGGGTTCTCGCCGTGACCGCGCACGTCGAACGTCAGGCTGTGGAACCCGGCGGCGTGCAGGAACAGCGCGAGCGGGAGCGTCCGGTCGCGAGCCGACTCCCAGCCGTGGATGAGCACCACGCCGGGTCCCGGCGCGCCGTCGCGGGCGGGGATGAGCCAGGCCGGGAGGTCGGCGCCTTCCGACGGGACGCTCACGCGTTCGAACGGGAGTCCCAGGTCGGCTGGGCTCATCGTCGGCGGGAACCGGCGCGGGTAGCCGGCCCGGGCGCGATACGCGAGCGCGAATCGATAGGCGAGACCGAATTGGGCGGCGGCGATCGCCGCCGCGACACCTGCTCGCGTCACGACTCCCACGGGCCTAGGGGACGGCACGACACGGCAGGCTGTCAAGCGTCGAGCCGATCCGGGCCGCCGGTACACTGGCCGCGTGGCGAAACGCGATCCTCATGACGTGCTCGGTGTCGCGGTCGGGGCCGACCCGACCAGCATCAAGGCGGCCTGGCGACGTCTCGCACGCGCCCATCATCCCGACCTGACCGGCGATGATCCGGCCGCGTCCCGGGTCGCCACCCGGAAGATGGCCGAGATCAACGATGCCTATGCCGCGCTGACCCGTGGCACGGCCGACGAGCGGGCCAGCGCGGGTCCGCCGGCCGACATGGGGTCCGATGGCAGACGCCGGCGTGGCGGCGGTCCGCCCTCGCCGCGACCGTCGCGACCAGTCACGGGACGTGTCGACACGACCGCCACATATCGGCCGCGGAACCAGACGACGCCGCGCGAGATGGGCGGGACCTATCCGCCTCGCGGTTCGACGTTGACCGGTCAGCCGCCGCTGCGCGGGCAACGGGTCCGGCAGGAGGCGCCGCGCGCATCGACGCCGACCGGACCGCTCGAGCGGGGCCGGCTGCGCAATTTCCGGCGTCCGCGACCGCCGCGCCTCGACCGAGCGCTCGAGCATGTCGTGGAGTTCGGCAAGTTCCACGGCCACACCCTCGGGCAGATCGCGGCATTCGAGCCGTCGTACATCGACTGGGTCGCCGGCACCGTGACCCGGGACCCGGACCTCGTCGCCGCGGCACGCGTCGTCCAGGCCGACCTCGACGCTCGGGGGATCGGGCGGCGCTCCCACCCGCCGACGGCGCGGGCGTCGCGCTCGGCCTGAGGGTCGCCCACGCCGGCGGACAAAGAGGATCGCCCCCCGGCTGCTCCGGAGGGCGATCGAGCGATGATCCGCGCCAGTTTCGATCAGTCCTGCCAACCCGACGGCCTTACGGGCCTGATGGCCGAAAGATCCGGTTACTCGGCTCGTGACCGGGTCCGGGATCCCTCCCTCGAACCTCCTCGAGAAAGCGTCCGTTCCCGATCCGTGACCGACGCCCCAGGTGCTGTCCCCGGTTCGATCGCGGGCTGGCTTAGTGCGAACGCTACGCCCGCACTCCCATGCGGGGCAATGGCACCCTGGTCCCGATAGGGGCCGGGCGATGGTCGGGCGCACCGGCGCACCATGGGTGGGACGCCCGTACCAGGTGCCCGGGCGCACCGGGCCGCACTGACGGCTACGCTTTCGGCCGTGACCCGCCGACCCCATCACCGCCGCTCCGCGCTGTCCACAACGCTCGTCGTCGTCGTGGCGATGACGTCGCTGGCGGCGTGCGCGACCGCCCCGACCGCGTCCTTCGACCCGGCCGGTCCATGTGCCGCGGACGGCCGGATGGCAGGCGCATACCCGGAGCTCGAGGGGCGCGTCCCGACCAGCTACGAAGGTCGCGCCCCCGACCAGCTCGACTCCGGACGACACTGCACGGCGGCGAGCCTCGGGTCGCTGGCCACGGCGGGCTTCAGCGAGGTGCGCTTCGCCGGTGGCACGTGGGACTTCGGCGGCAACCGGGCCGCCGCGCTGGTCGTGTTCCAGGCCACCGGGCTCACCGCCGATCACGTCGCCGACTTCTACGCCACCAGTGCCCGGGCCGCGAACCGGACGCGGATCACCGGTGAGTCCGCACCATCGATCGCGGGCCGGGCCGGCCGCCGCCTGGACACGACGACGGGCAGCAGGACGCAGACGGTGGTCGTCTGGCCGTCGGCGGATGACGGGATCGTCAACGTCGTCATCACCAACGACCTGCCCGATCCGAAGATCGACGCGGCGACCGAGGCGTTCGGCGGGCGCTGAGCCGGGCGACCCGGTGCTAGAGTCGAGACCATGACCGACCGCCGCGCCGACTGGGAGCGCGACCGCCTGAAGCCGGCCCTGGACCGGGCACCGGAGCGCAAGCCCGCGTTCTCGACGATCAGCGATATGCCGATCGAACGGCTCTACGGGCCATGGTCGCTGGGCGACGATGCCGAGGAGCGCATCGGCCTGCCCGGCGACCCACCGTTCACCCGCGGCATCCATCCGACCGGCTACCGGAGCCGGCTCTGGACGATGCGGATGTTCGCGGGCTTCGGCTCGGCCGAGGACACCAACGACCGATTCCGCCAGCTGCTGGCGGCTGGCCAGACCGGGCTGTCGATCGCGTACGACATGCCGACCCTGTACGGCTACGACACCGACGATCCCGAGGCCGAAGGCGAATTCGGCACCTGCGGCGTCGGCGTCAGCAGCCTGGCCGACATGGAGGTCCTGCTCGCGGACCTGCCGCTCGAGAAGGTGTCGACGTCGATGACGATCAACTCGCCGGCCGCGCCGATCTGGGCGATGTACATCGTCGCGGCGGAGAAGGCCGGTGTGCCGCGCGATCGACTCGAGGGCACCCTCCAGAACGACATCCTCAAGGAGTTCATCGCCCAGAAGGAGTTCCTGTTCCCGCCCGAGCCGTCGATGCGCCTCGTGACCGACACCATCGAGTTCGGGACGCGCGAGATGCCGCGCTGGAACACCATCTCGATCAGCGGCTACCACATCCGCGAGGCAGGCTCGACGGCGGTCCAGGAGCTGGCCTTCACGATCGCCGACGGGATGGCCTACGTCGAGCACGCCATCGAGCGCGGGCTGCGCGTCGACGACTTCGCGCCGCGCCTGTCGTTCTTCTTCAACTCGCATTCGGACTTCTTCGAGGAGATCGCCAAGTTCCGGGCGAGCCGCCGGATCTGGCACGACCTGATGACCAAGCGCTACCGGGCGGAGAACGAACGCTCCGCGTGGATGCGCTTCCACACCCAGACCGCCGGCGTATCGCTGACGCCCCAGCAGCCACTCAACAACCTCACGCGTGTCGCCCTGCAGGCACTCGCCGGGGTTCTGGGTGGGACGCAGTCGCTCCATACGGACGCCTACGACGAGGCGCTCGCGGTCCCGACCGCCGAGGCGGCCTTGCTGGCGCTCCGCCAGCAGCATGTCATCGCCGAGGAGACCGGGGTCGACGCCACGGTCGACCCACTCGGTGGGTCGTGGTTCGTCGAGGCCCTCACCGACGAGACCGAGCGGCAGGTCTGGCGTTACCTCGACGAGATCGACCGACGGGGTGGCATGGTCGCCGCGATCGGCGAGGGTTACCCGCAGCGCGAGATCGCGGACGCGGCATATCGATATCAGCGCGAGTTCGACGCCGGGCAGCGACGCATCGTCGGGGTCAACGCGTACGTCGACGAGACCGAAGAGACGACGGTGCCCGTGCTGGCCGTGCCGCAGGGCTCCCTCGAGCGCCAGATGGCGCGGCTCGAGCGGACACGGCGCGAACGCGACGCCGGCGCGGTCGAGGCGGCGCTGAACGGCCTCCGCGAGGCGGCCTCACGCCCCGGATCGAGCGAGACGAACCTCATGCCCCACTTCCTCCGGGGCGCCGCGGCATACGCCACGCTCGGCGAGATGTGCGGCGTGCTGCGCGGCGTCTTTGGGGAGTACCGCGAGCCGGTCGCGGTCTAGGGGTTCCTGAACGGACGCCGCGCCCAGACGAGGAGCCCGGCCGCCCCGCCAAGCACGATCACCAGTGCCGCGGCAAGCCCCAGCCCGAACACCGACAGCACCAGGCCGACCAGCCCTCCCACCAGGAGCATGGCCTGGGCTCCCGCGATCGAGCGGTCCGGAAGAGCAGGGGTTTCGGGATGCATCGCCCGCCGCTCGCGCTGATCCCAGTCGTGCCAGCGCGCCGTGCCGACCTTGGCGAGGGCGTAGAACAGGCCGAAAGCCAGCGCAAGGCCGAGCGTGACCGGACCGAGGCTGGCCAGGGCGTCCGCGGCGCCGCCGAGCGGCAGCCAGTCGAGCACCGCCCCGACGATGGCGCCGATCGCGGTCACGGGACCGGACACGATCTCGTGCCCGGGCACCCGATCCCACGCCGCCACGAGCAGATCGCCGGCGCGGGTGAGCCGGCGGTCGCCGGTCGCCTCCAGGATGACCAGCACGAGGGCCGTCAGGATGCCCGCGACCGAGCACAGCCAGCCCCACGCGGCCAACGCCGAGACTCGCTGGCGGCGCCACACGATCCGGCGCGTCCGGTCGGCGCGATCGCGGTAGAACCGCGACGCCGAGGCATCGCCGCGCGCCGCGTCGATGTGGCGCACGAGCGGGATGAGGAAGCCCTCCGGGTTCGCCCAGTAGGCACCGTGATCGGTCAGGACGTTCATCTCGTTGGTGACCGGTCTCGACTCGACCATGATCGTCGCCGGGGTCGGCGCCGGGACCGGCTCGCCGGGCAGCGTGACCGGCGCCTGCATGAGCCACGGGACGTCGGTCGCGTCGCCCGTCGCGACCGCGGTGGCCGTGGCAGCGGTGCGCTCGGACGCGTTGGCCACGATGCCGCCCCGCGCCGGCAACGGTCCCGCCGGGGCGGGGTCGTATGAGGCCCACACGTCGACCCAGCGGAGCCCGGGACGGACGCGCGCGAGGTTGCCCACGAGTCGGTGACCGGGCGTGATCTCCCTGACGCCGGGATCCGCCGCGAGACGCCACGCCAGCCCGAGGCCCTGTCCGAGGGTCACGAGCTTGTCGACCTTCAACGTCTCGTAGGCCGCGTCCAGCAGCGTCTCGAAGGTGACCAGTGCGCCGCCGGAGTGGGCGACCACGACGATCGCGTCGCAGCCGTCGTCGACCAACCGCTGGATCGATCGCGCGAGCCGCGCGCGCACGTTCGCCGATTGGACGGGCTCATCGAGGAGGACCGGCAGGTCGCCGAACCAGTCGATGAGGAAGCTGTCGACCATCCTGCGTGCAGCGAAGTCGCGGACCACCGGGATCGGCACGCGCCGGAGCAGGTCGTACCCCGCCAGGACGACCGCGCCGACGCCGCCGACCAGCCAGCCGACCGGTCGTGCGCCGAATGTCCGCGACTGGATCAGGTCCAGACGCTCGGCCAGACGCCAGTCGAGCGGGGGCCGGCCCTCGCCGATGACGTCGGTCGCCTGGGCCAGCTCGTGGAGACGCGGCGACCGATCGCGATAGCCGGCCGCGATGCCGGAGACGACGGTGCCCATCCGCCGTCGCAGGTAGTCGATCGTCCGGCCCAGGCTCGGGGCTCGCAGGTCGGAGGCCCACCACGCCTCGGTCATGACCCAGGTCGTGGCCGGGACATCGCCGTATGCGGGAACGGCGACCTCGAGGTATGGCGGAGAGGCGGCGTTGAAGGAGAACTCGGCGCGCCACACAGGATCGTCGACACGATCCGTGCCGCTGGCCGTCGCCGCTCGCCAGTCCGTCAGGAGCTCGACGATCGGCCCCGACCAGTCGAGGAACGTTTCGCTCGGCACCTGCGTCCCGATGCCATGCACGAACACGACACCTGTCCGCCGGGCGATGGCGGGCGGGAGGTCGCCGGTGACCTCATGGCGCATCGAGGGGGTGCGATCGCTGGCCGCGGCGTCGGAGAAGACCGTGGGCTGGTCATCGCCTCGCCGCTGCATGCGGCCGACTCTATCATCGGCCTTCGGGCGCTCCGACTACCATGCCGGCATGTATCTCGATGCGATGGAGTTCCTCGAGGAGGAGCGCGACGGATGGGCTCCGTACGAGGCGCTCGCCGACCTGAGCGATGAGGAGCTGACCGCCGTCGCCGACGGTGCCCATGGGTGGTCCGGTCGCGACCTGATGGCCCACCTGCTCGCCTGGCAGGGCGTCTCCCTCGAGGCAGCCAAAGAGCTCGCGGTCAACGAGACGAGCCCGACGATCGCTCGGGTCGATGCGGACTGGGACACACGCGGAGGCGATGTCGTCAACGCCGAGATCACCGAGCACTGGTCGGCCGTGCCGCTCGACGAGCTGCGAGATCGCTTTCGCAGCCAGCCCGGCGAGCTGCGCGGGTACCTGACCGTCGTCCCCGAGACGCGCTGGGTGAAGAATGCGGCCAACCTCAAGTCGTTCCACGACGAGACCATCGCCCATTACGAGGATCACGCGGCGGACCTGCGAGCGATCCTCGACGCGGCCGGGCGGTGACTCTCGGCGGGGTCACGCTGCGTGCGGTGCTCGACGCCGCAGCGGGCGCGACCCCAGACGTGGGTGTGACGACGGAGGCGGACGGATCGGTGGCGTGGTCCGTGCGCGGGACGACGTTCGCGCTTCTCTCGGGGGACGGCGGCGAGGCGTCATTCCTGCTCGACCCGATCGTGGCCGGTGCCGCGACGCGAACGCCGGAGGTCGCGCGATCGCCGCGAGGTCCCGGCTGGGTCGCGATCCGACCCAAGGTCGTCGATGGGCACGTCGCCGACCGTGCCAATGCGTGGTTCCTGTCGGGTCATCGCCGATTGACCGGCCCGGGCGCCTAGTTTTCGTCTCTTGCGGGTGCGCCACCCGATCCGTCCGGGACGCGGACCATGGGACGAACGAATTGACGGGATTGCCCGCTGCCTCGGCCCTGTGACCGCTGTTCGATCGCCGTTTGGTCCAATGGGCGGCCCGATCGACCGACCGAGGCGCGCTCGGGGCGTGGTCTTCGGCGCGACGGTCCACCAGACGGACCAGCCGAAACGGCATGGAGCGACCCCGGTCGGCTGACCGGGGTCGTCGGTTCGCGAGGGGAGAGGAACGGTCAGTCGGCCGTGGCGACCACGAACTCAGCGAGCCCGAACTGCTGCTCGAGCTGCTCGAGCGGTCGGAAGCCGACCACGCCCTGGGGCTGCGAGCCCGGCTTGAAGAAGGCGATCGTCGGGATGCTCATGATGTTGAACGCCTGGGACAGGCGGGGGTTCGCATCGACGTCGACCTTCACGACATCGACCGCGCCCTCGTACTTCTCGGCGAGCTTCTCCATCTCGGGGGCGACCATCTTGCAAGGCCCGCACCAGGCTGCCCAGAAGTCGACGACGACCGGCCGCTCCGCCTTGAGCACGAGCTCCTCGAAGTTCGCGTCCGTCGCGTGCTTGATGTCGACCATGGATGTGTCCTTTCTCCTCTCGCTCCTGCGAGTGCCCGCATGTGGGGATCTAGCGGGCGATGTCCTGGATGAGTCGATAGGCCTCGAGGACACGGTCGTCCGTGAGGCGGTAAAGGATGGTGTTGCCGTCGCGCCGGCTGGTGACCAGTCCGGCTCGACGTAGCACAGCAAGATGCTGGCTCATGTTGGGGACCTGACAGCCCACCCGGGTGCTGAGGTCGCTGACCGAGAGCTCGCCGATGGCGAGCGACTCGAGGACGCACAGGCGTTTGGGATCTGCGAGTGCTCGACCCACGGCGGCGTACCGCTCGCGATCGAGCTCCGCCGAGACCGGCAGGTAGTCCAACACGACTTCGAGGATATCAGTGTTTGCGCAAACACGCAAGTAGCGGGCACGCGGTCCCAAGCTGTCGGGCGATCGCGGATCGGTGCGTCGCGGCTGTAACGCGGCCGCGTCCACGCTCGACGATGCGCGCCCGCAACGGGCGGCGAAGGAGGTCCGGATCATGTGCCTGACGTGTGGCTGCATGGATGCGCATCGCGAGATGGGCGAGGCCAACATCACCTACGAGGACATCAAGCGGGCGGCCGACGAGAACGGCACCTCGGTCGAGGAGACCCTGCGAACGTTCGACGCCACCGCCGACAAGGACCGGCGCGAACACAGCCAGGAGTATCAGTCGACATCCCGTTCGGCCTCCTGACCGCGCGACGGTCGGGCACCCTCAGGCGAAGAACGGCGGGGACGTCAGGACGTATCGATCGAGGCCGTCGACCGGGCCGTCGGTGAAGAACAGCATCACGAACGGGTCCACCCGGAAGCCGCGTCCGAGCAGATGGTCGAGGGCCGGCCGCGCCGTCAGCGCGACGTCGAACGATACGGTCGCATGGCCGGCTGCCGCGGCGGCTGCCTCGGCGTCGGCGATGATGATCGGCAGGTCGGCCGACTCGAGCGAAGCGTACGGTCCGCCCCACAGCGGCCGCGCCGGCTGATAGCCGTAGGCGACCAGGGACCCGTCACGCCGGTACGCCACGCCCGGACGCTGGCTCGCCAGCCACCGGTGGTCCTCGTCCCGTCGAAATCCGAGCAGGTGCCTGTCGATCTCGGCGAGCTCCTCCAGCGGGGGATCCTCGGGATCGATCGGTTGGCGCGCGAGGTCCGTGGCCAGGCGCTCGTCCCGCGGCGTGCCTTCGAGGCCGATCATCGGGACACGTGCGTCCAGGCCCGCGCGGAGGTAGCGCGCGATCGCGCGCGGGTCGATCGTCGCCACGATGGCGCGGTGCCGGGCACCCTCGGCGGGGAAGGCTCTCTCCAGGAGCCCGCGACCGACCCCGGCCGACTGCGCATCGGGGAGCACGAAGAACTCGGTCAGCTCGCGCACGCCGTCACGGACGATCGAGCGTGCGTACCCGACGGCTCGCCCGGTCGCGTCCTCCTCGGCGACCCACCACTGGTCCGCAGTCGCGGCGAGATGCTCGAACATCGGGCGACGGATCTCGAAGGCGTTCGGGTCGCCGGACGTGGCGTTCGCCCCACCACCGGTGCGCCGCCCGAGGTCGTCGACCGTGACCTCGAAGATGTCGAAGCAGGCGCGCGAGTCGGCCGGTGTTCCGCGCCGGTAGCGGGTCATGGATCGAGCCTAGCCCGTGCGATACTCGGCCGCATGCCCGACCCGGTCACGCCCGCGGCCGATGCCGCCCTCGAGGTCTCGCTGACCGAGATCGAGGATGCCGCCGGCCGGCTCGGGGGCCTCGTCCATCGCACGCCGTTGATGAGCTCGGCGACTGCGGCCGCGTGGGTCCGCATGGCCACAGGGGCGACGCTCGCCGACGCCCGCCTGTACCTGAAACCCGAGCACCTCCAGAAGACGGGCTCGTTCAAGGCGCGGGGCATGACCAACCGCATCGCGACCCTGCCCGCCGAGGCCCGCGCGCGCGGAGCGATCACGCTGTCGGCGGGGAACGCCGGTCAGGCATACGCCTGGGCCGGCGCGGCCGCCGGCGTCCCGATCACGGTCGTGATGCCCGAGGGCGCCGTCCGCTCGAAGGTCGAGGCGTGTCGCGGTTACGGGGCCAGGGTCGTCCTCCATGGGACACACGTCGGAGACACGTTCGCCGAGATGGAGCGGATCCGCGACGCCGAGGGCCTGACCTTCGTCCATCCGTTCGATGACCCCGCCGTGATCGCGGGCAACGGGACCGTCGGGCTCGAGCTCGTAGATGACCTGCCCGATGTCGACGTCGTCGTGGTCGGCGTGGGTGGGGGCGGGCTCATCAGCGGCATCGCCTCGGCGGTCAAGGCGCGGCGTCCGTCCGTCCGGATCGTCGGCGTCGAGCCCGAGCGGTCGAACGCGGTCTCGCTGGCGCTCGAGCGGAATGAGCTCGTGACGATCCAGCCGGAATCCGTGGCGGACGGGCTCGGCGCGCCGTTTGCCGGGCGCTGGACCCTGGCGATCACCCGTCGGCTGCTCCACCACATCGTCCTGCTCGACGACGCGACGATCCTGGCCGGCCTGCGGTTCGCGCTTGAGCGCCTCAAGCAGGTCGTCGAACCGGCCGGGGCGGCTGCACTCGCCGCCGTGCTCGCGGGGCGGGTCGCGGTCGAAGATGGCGAGCGTGTCGCCGTCGTGCTGTCCGGCGGCAACGTCGAGATGAGGCGGCTGGGCGACCTGCTGGCCGCCGCTGGCACGCTGCCCGGAGCGAGCGCCTAGTCGACGCCCAGGTCGTGGAGCCGGTCGTCGTCGATGCCGAGGTGGTGGGCCAGCTCGTGGATGACGGTGATCCGCACCTCTTCGGCCAGGTCCTCGGGGTCGGCGAAGTCGGATTCGAGCGGCAGGCGGAACAGCGAGATCCGGTTCGGGACGCTGATCCAGTCCGCGTTCCACTCGGTCCGCGCGACGCCCTCGTAGAGGCCGTAGAGCGTGTCGTCCTCACCGAGCTCGTTCTCCCGGAGCTGCTCGGCAGTCGGCTCGTCCTCGATGACGATCGCGACCTCCTCGAGGGCGGCTGCGAACGGCATCGGGATCTCAGCGAGCGCTCCCGCGACGAGGTCCTCGAAGCGCCGGTGGCGTGCCGGCGGGGTGCGCGGGCGAAGACGACCTGACCGGGACCCGCGGCGGCGCTTGGGCATGGCGCCCGTATCCTAGGGCGGATGCTGTTGCCCACGGTGGTCCCCGATCCGGACGCGACGCTCGAGCCGGCGGGCTTCATGGTCGATGGTGAGGGCGGCGACCGCATCCATTTCCTGGATTGGGGCGGTCCGCCCATCGGACCGATCGCGCCCGGGATCGTGGCGATCCACGGTCTCGGCCAGACAGCCTGGCTCTGGGCACCGGTGGCCCGCAGGCTGGCCGGGAGCCGTGGTCTGCGACGGTTCGTGAGCATGGACCTGCGCGGTCACGGCCTGTCCGACGCGCCGACCGACGACGGCCGCTACGACCTCGACGTCATGGCCGGCGACGCCGTGGCCGTGGCTGAGGGCGCCGGACTTCTCGGCGCCGGCGTCGGCGATCGGATCGTGCTCGTTGGGCACGGTTTCGGAGCGATCGTGGCTGGGCGCGCGGCCGCGAGCCTCGGCACAGCATGCTCGGCCCTCGTCCTCGTGGACGGCGGCTGGGAGACGCTCGAGGTGACGACCGGCCTCGATGCTGACGAGTTCCTGCGTGGCCTCGACGAACCGCCCGAGGTGATGCGCTCGCTCAGGGCGTTCCTGGCGGACCGGAAGGCGTTCGATCCGGGCACCTGGGACGCGGACCAGGAGCGAGCGGCCCTGGCGACGATCGTCGAGACCCATGCCGGCCGCGTCGTCCCGTCCACCCGGCCGCACGCGACCGAGGCCATCGTCCGAGCCATGTTCGCCTACGACCCGGGACCGACCCTCACCGCCGTCGCGGCCCGGATCGTCGCGTTGATCGCGGCCGATGACGAGTCCGGATCGCGCGCCCGTCAGCTCGCCGAAGCGTCTGCGGCCCGCGTGACGTCCGGATACGACCCGATCGAGATCGCGTCGTTCGCCCACGACGGGCACAACCTGATGCGCTACCGTCCGCGGGAGGTCGCCGCGGCCATCCTGTCGCTGGCCGGCTGACCGATCGCCTGGGGAGCCGGATGCAGGTCGTCTACAGCCCGCGCCACCTCGCGCACGACATCGACACCGAGACGTTCATGGGCGTGGGCGTGCCGGCGAACGAGGTCGCCGAGCGCGCAGAGAAGATCCGATCCGCGCTCGAGGCCGACGGTGGGTTCGCCCTGGTCGACCCGAGGGACCACGCCGAATCGCCGATCACGGCAGTCCACGACGAGGGGCTGGTCCGGTTCCTCGAGGTCGCCTGGTCGGAGGTCCGTGCCCAGGCGATCCCGCGTGCGTTCCTGTCGGCCGACACCTATCCGAACGTGGCGATGTTCGCGGGCATGTCGGCGGACGCCGTCGGGCGGCTGGTCCGGGAGCCGCAGCACATCGGCGGACGGGCCGGGTACTGGGGTCTCGATTCCGCCGCGCCGCTCGTGGCCGGCACGTATGACGCGGCACGCGCCGCAGTCGACGTCGCGCTGACCGCGATGGATCTCGTCCTCGGCGGCGAAACCGTGGCGTACGGCCTGTGCCGGCCGCCCGGCCATCACGCGGCCCGATCGATGTACGGCGGGTACTGCTTCTTCAACAACGCCGCGATCGTCGCCCACGCCATCACGGCCGCGACCGGCGAGCGCGTCGGGATCCTCGACGTCGATTACCACCACGGCAACGGCACCCAGCAGATCTTCTGGGGGCGGGGCGACGTCCGGTACGTCTCGATCCACGCGGATCCGGAGCGGGCGTATCCGTACTTCCTCGGTCGCGCCGACGAGACGGGCGAAGGCGCGGGCGCCGGCGAGAACCTGAACATCCCGCTCCGGGCCGGTGCCACCAACGCCGACTACCTCGACGCCACGGACCGGGCGATCGATGCGCTCGGCGCGGTCGACGGATCGATCGTCGTCGTGTCCCTCGGCTTCGATACCTACGGGCTCGACCCGATCGGCGACTTCGCCCTCACGACCGACGTGTATCACGAGGTCGGCCTGCGGGTCGCGGGGCTCGGTCGCCGTATGGTGATCCTCCAGGAGGGCGGCTACCACCGTCCATCGCTCGGGGAGAACGCGCGGGCCTGGCTGCGCGGCGCCGAGGGCCGTGCGTTCGATCCGCTGCCGTCGGCCGGCTTCAGCGAGCGCGGGACCGTCGCCTGATCCGGGCACTCGATCAGACGACCCTCGAGCGGGCGGTCGTGGAGCTCGCGGCGCGCGACGCGGCCCTGGCCTCGATCGTCGAACGGTTCGGGCCGCCGCCCCTGTGGGATCGACCACCCGGCTTCGCGACGCTCGTCCACATCCTGCTCGAGCAGCAGGTATCCCTGGCGTCCGCGCGCGCAGCATTCAACCGGCTTGTCGCGGCAACCGATCCGTTGACGCCCGAGCGGTTCCTCCTCCTGACCGATGGTGAGCTGCTGGCCATCGGGTTCAGCCGCCAGAAGGCCCGCTACGGTCGGGCGCTGGCGACCGCCCTGCTCGAGGGCACGCTCGACCTTGACCGTCTCGGGACGCTCGATGACGAACGAGCGCAACGGTCGCTCGAGACGATCCCCGGCATCGGTCGCTGGACATCGACGATCTACCTGCTCATGGTCCTCGGCCGCCCCGATGTCTGGCCGGTCGGCGACATGGCGCTGGCGACCGCGATCGCACAGGCGAAGGGCCTCCCGGCGCGCCCCGGACCGGAAGAGCTGGCGATCATCGGCGAGGCGTGGCGGCCGTGGCGGTCCGTGGCCGCGCGGTTGTTCTGGCACGACTATCTGGCGCGCCGACGCACCACAACGTGATCGGCCGTGGGTGGACGACACGTCCCCGTAACCCACCGAACCTCACCGGAACCGCCCCTGTCGTTCCAGGGCGAGTATCCTCGAGGAACGGTCGCGGGGCCCGTTGCTGTTAGGGCCTCGCCAGGAGGAGACCTATCAGCCGCATCAGCCGCATCAGCCGGATCGACCCGCTCTATCGTCAGACTGCCGTCGGGATCGGCTTCGGGCTGCTCATCACCATCGTGCTCGCGAGCACGCTGTCGGCGACGGTGCCGCCACCGTCCGGGCCCGGGGCGCAGGAGCTCATCGTGGTCCCGGCCGTTTCCTCGTCGCCCGGGACGCTGGTCGCGGACCCGTCGGTGACCGGGGCCAGTCCGACCGTCGATGCGAGCACCTCGCCTGGCACCTCACCCGGGACGCTGACGGGCGCGTCTGCCGCGCCGACCCTGCCGGACACTCCCGGCTCACCGGGCGGTGGCGCCGCGGACCCCGGCGGGACGACGCCGACGACGCCCGGCGGCGGGACGACACCCGGCGATCCTACGACGCCGCCGGCTGCCGGGCCGACGGCCCAGCCACCGGCGGTCGCGCCCACCGCACAGCCGACCGCGGCCCCGACCGCGCGGCCGACGGCCACGCCGACTCCGCGCCCTACGGCGGCACCGACGCCTGCCCCGACACCACGCCCGACGCCGGCACCGACGCCCGTCCCGACCCCGGATCCGACACCACCGCCCACGCCGAAACCCACACCGATCGTCTGTCTCCCCATCGTCGGGTGCGTGTAGCGCCGCCCGATCGACTCCGGCGTACTATCGCCCGACCATGGCTGGACCCATCGACCTGCCGCCGAATGTCCGCCGCCTCGTCGATGAGATCGAGTCGGAGATCGGCGAAACGAGCGTCGCGATCGACGACATCACGGGCTCGCGCGGCCGCGATCACGACGGCGAGGCGTCCACCGACAACGGCCGGGTCGAAGCCGCCGTCCGGCGGATCCTCGAGGAGATCGGGGAGGACCCCGACCGTCAGGGTCTCGTCGGGACGCCTGAGCGCGTCCACCGGATGTACACGGAACTGACCGCCGGGTACCACGTCGATCCGGACCGGCTGATCAACAACGCGGTCTTCGACGTCGACTACAGCGAGATGGTGATCGTCAAGGACATCCCGTTCTATTCGTTGTGCGAGCACCACCTTCTGCCGTTCTTCGGGTCCGCCGCGGTCGCGTACATCCCCCGCGGGCGGGTGATCGGCCTCTCGAAGATCCCGCGCATCGTCGAGATGTACGGTCGACGTCTCCAGGTCCAGGAGCGGCTCACGCAGCAGATCGCCGATTTCCTCCAGGACCGGCTCGCCCCGCAGGGCGTCGGCGTCGTGATCGAGGCGACACACCTGTGCGCCGTGATGCGCGGAGTCCGCAAGCCCGGGACGATCATGACGACGTCATCGGTGCTCGGGCTCTTCCGGACGCGCGACCGGACGCGTGCCGAGTTCCTCGATCACCTCGCACGCGAGGCGCCCCGAGCCTGAAAGCCCGGCTGCCCGCCGTGGTCAGTCGACCTCGGTGACCGTGATCTTGCCGGCCCCCCCGACGATGTCGATCAGGTAGCGATCGGCCGCGCTTTCGGCGCCCGTGGTCTCAAGGCCAGTGCCCGCCGTCCCGTGCAGGCGCTGCTGATCGAAGTCGATGCGACCGGCGCCGCCGTGGAGCTTCAGTCGGACGGACGGATGTCCCTTGACTGGGCCGGCGGGTCGTGGCGGTGACTACAATCCGCCCATGCCCGACCGGCCCATCAAGGTCCTGATCGCCAAGCCGGGTCTCGACGGCCACGATCGCGGGGCCAAGGTCCTAGCACGTGGCCTGCGCGACGAGGGGTTCGAGGTCGTCTACACCGGTCTTCGCCAGACACCGGAAATGGTCGCCACGGCCGCACTGCAGGAGGATGTCGACGTCGTCGGGCTGTCGATCCTCTCGGGCGCGCACATGACGCTCGTGCCGCGGATCACGAAACTGCTCAAGGAATCCGGGCTGGAGGACGTCCTTGTCACGGTCGGCGGCATCATCCCGGACGTCGACGTCCAGCCGCTGCGCGATGCGGGGGTGGCGGCAGTCTTCGGTCCGGGCACGACCATCGCGGCCGTCGCCGAGTACCTGCGCGCCAACGCGCGACCGCGCGACTAGGGTGGGGGAGTCCCCGACTCCCCGGGTCGCGGTCGGGGCCGACGAGCTGGCCGACGCCGCCATCGGGGGCGACCGCCGCGCTCTGGCCCGCCTGCTGACCGCCGTCGAGAATCGTGCGCCGCTCGCCGAAGCGGCCCTGCGCCGCATGTACTCGCTCGCCGGGCGGGCGCATCTCGTGGGCATCACGGGTCCGCCGGGGTCGGGCAAGTCGACGCTCGTGGCGGCCCTGATCGGGGAGGTGCGAGCGGCCGGTCGTGCCGTGGCCGTCGTTGCCGTCGACCCGTCCTCGCCGATCACCGGTGGCGCGCTGCTCGGCGACCGCGTCCGTATGCAGTCCTATGCGGGCGACCCGGACGTGTTCATCCGATCGATGGCCTCTCGCGGGCATGCCGGTGGCCTCGCCTCGACGACGACCGCGGCGGCAGCCGTCCTCGACGCATCGGGCTTCGACCTCGTGCTCATCGAGACCGTGGGCACCGGCCAGAGCGAGGTCGAGGTCGCGGCCGCCGCCGATACCACCGTGGTCCTCGAGGCGCCGGAGATGGGCGACGAGGTGCAGGCGATCAAGGCAGGACTGCTCGAGGTGGCCGATCTCGTCGTGGTCAACAAGGGCGACAAGCCGGGCGCGCTGCGGACCGCTTCGCAGCTGCGGGCGATGCTCGTGCCGACGGTCGGTCGCGGCGACGCGTCCGATCGCCCGGTCCCCAAGCGGCCCGAGGTTCTGGTCACGACCGCGTCGACCGGGGAGGGTGTTCCAGAGCTCCTCGTGGCGCTGGACCGACATCGCTCGATGGGGCACGACGGCCTGACCGCCGCGGCGCGCCGCGACCGCGCACTGGCGCAGATCCGCGGTGTCCTCGCCGATCGCTTGTCGGACCGGCTGCGCGAGCCCGAGCTGGCGCCGCTGGCCGCATCGCTGGTCGACGAGGTCGCCGAGCACCGCCTGGACCCGTACGCAGCCGCCGACAAGTTGCTCGAGGCGATCGCCAGGAGCGGCGTGTGAGCGCCGAGCCCGAACCCAAACCGCTCGTCACCCGCTCGTTCGTCATCCTCAGCGCCACGTCGCTCGTCTTCTTCGTTGCCGGCGGGGTGGTGTTGCCGATCGTGGCGCAATTCGCGACCGGGCCGCTCCGGACCGATGCGTTCGGGGCCGGGATCGCATATGGCGCGTTCGCAGTCGGCGCGTTGGTCCTCCGGCCGGTCGTCGGCTGGGCCGCGGATCGATACGGCCGACGCCCGTTGCTCCTGGCCGGTGCCCTCATGTCCGTCGGCGCGCTCGCGTTCCACCTGGTCGTCGACTCGCTTCTGCTGTTCATCGTTGCGCGGGTGCTCCTCGGCGTCGCCGAGGCCTTCTTCTTCGTCGCGGTCTTCGCCGCCGGTGCCGACCTTGCGCCGGACGCACGCCGCGGCGAGGCCCTGAACCTCCTGTCGCTGTCGCTGTACGTCGGGCTGGGGATCGGGCCGGCGATCGGCGAGCTCGTCCTGCGGACCGGAGGATTCCCGCTGGTGTGGATCGTGGCGCTCGTGCTGACGGCGATCGCCGCGGGCCTCGCGACGCTTGTCCCGGAGACCTCGCCCACCGTGCTCAAGCGCCCGCCCGGTGGTGCTCCGCGGTCCCGACTCATCCACCCGGCTGCGATCTTCCCGGGCATCCTGATCCTCGCCGGCACGACCGGGATGGCCGGATTCCTGGCATTCCTGCCACTGCACGCCGCGGCCGTGGGGATGGATGGAGCGGGCCTGCCGCTGGCCATCTACGCGGGACTCGTCATCGGCCTGCGCATCGTCTTCGCCAAGGTGCCCGATCAGGTCGGACCGGCACGCGTCTCGGGCGGAGCCCTGGCCGTCGGAGCGGTCGGGCTGGCGATCCTCGGCCTTTTCCCGAGCCCTACAGGCGTGCTGATCGGCAGCGTGGCCTTCGCCTCCGGCGTCGCGTTCCTCATGCCCGGGCTTCTGACGCTGGCGGTCTCGCGCGTGTCCGAAATGGAGCGCGGTTCGGTGGTCGGTACGGCGAGTGCATTCCTCGATCTCGCGTTCGGCGTCGCCCCGGCCCTGCTCGGGGTCGTCGCCGCGAGGGTCGGGTTCGGTGGCGTGTTCCTGGCCGGCTCCGCCGTGTCTGCGCTGGGGTTTCTCCTGCTGCTCGGTTGGACGGCTCGATCCGGTCCGCCGCACGTCGCTCCGGTGGGGACCTGACGGACGGTCGGCAGGCCGGGGACGGTTCCCGCGCCGTACACTCGACCGGTGACCCCTGAGCGGATCTTCGTGGCCGGCGCCGGGCTGATGGGTCATGGCATCGCCCAGGTCCACGCGGCGATCGGCAAGCACGTCACGCTCTACGAGCCCGAGATCGCGCGCGCAGAGGCGGGTCGTGAGCGAATCGCCGGCAATCTCCAGAGAGGGGTCGACAAGGGCCGGCTGGATGCTGCGGACCGCGACGCGACGCTGGCGCGGATCGAGCCGACCGACGACCTCGCGGCCGTCGCATCGGCCGACCTAGTGGTCGAGGCCGTGTTCGAGGATCTCGGCGTCAAGTCGGCGTTGTGGCGCGAGCTCGACGGGCTGGCGCCTCCAGCCGCGATCTTCGCCTCCAACACGAGCTCGATCGCGATCCGACGGCTGGCCGAGTCGGTGTCGGGCGAGCGCCGGCCGCGCTTCGTCGGGATGCACTTCTTCAGCCCGGTGCCGATCATGCCGCTCGTCGAGCTCATCCGCTCGTCCGACACGTCGGACGAGACGGTCGAGGCGATCAAGGAGCTGTCGAGCGAGCTCGGGAAGCAGGTCATCGTGTCGGCCGACCGGCCGGGCTTCATCGTGAATCGCATCCTGATGCCGTTCCTGGCGGAGTCGATGCGGGCGCTCGAGCAGGGCGTCGGCACGGCTGAGGACATCGATGCGGGCGCCCGTATCGGCCTGAACCATCCGATGGGACCGCTCGAGCTGGCCGACTTCATCGGGCTCGATGTGTGCCTCGGGATCATGCGCGTCCTCGAGGATGGGCTCGCGCTGGAGCACGTTCGGCCGCCGAGCGTGCTCGTCGACCTGGTCAATGCCGGGCATCTCGGGCAGAAGACCGGGCGAGGCTTCTACACATACCCGCGCGATCGGTCATGATGTCGGCGGTTCCGCCTGCCATGTCCGACCTCAGCGACGAGGAGCGGCTGCTCCAGTCGACCGCCCGCGACTTCGCGGTCCGAGAGGTCGCGCCGGGGGCGATCGAGCGCGACGAGGCCGAGCGCTACGACCGCGCGCTGTTCGCCGCGATGGGCGCGCTCGGGCTGACGGCTGCGCCGTTCCCCACCGACGTCGGCGGTGCCGGCTTCTCGTACCGAGCCTGGACGCTGGTGATGGAGGAGATGGGCGCCGCCGACATGGCGATGGCCGTGTCGCTGTCGGTCCACATCCTGTCGCAGTACCCGGTCGTCACCTGGGGCACGGATGAGCAGAAGGCGCGCTGGCTGCCGGCGATGCAGTCGGGCGAGGCGCTTGGCGCGTTCGCGCTCACCGAGCCGCACGCCGGGTCGGACGCCGCGGCGATCCGGACGCGGGCCGAGCGGGCTGGCGGCGACGGCGGCTATCGGCTGACCGGGACCAAGATCTGGATCTCCAACGCACCGGAGGCGGAGAGGTATCTGGTGTTCGCGACCGTCGACCCGGCGGCTGGCCCCGGCGGGATCACGGCATTCCTGGTCGAGAAGGGGACGCCCGGGTTCCGGTTCGGAGCGCACGAGCGGAAGATGGGGATCCGTGCGTGCCCGGCTGCCGAGCTCGTGTTCGAGGGATGCGAGGTCCCGGAGGCGAACCGGCTCGGCGGTGAGGGTGACGGCTACCGGATCGCGCTGTCGGCGCTCGGGGAGGGTCGGATCTCGATCGCGGCAGCGTGCGTCGGGCTGGCGCGGTCCGGGCTCGAGGCGGCGGCGCGGTATCTCGGGGAGCGGAAGGCGTTCGGGGGACCGCTGTCCGAGCAGCAGGGGCTGCGTTTCATGCTGGCCGAGATGGCCCGCGACGTGGCGGCGGCGCGGGCACTGACACGCGAGGCGGCCGCAGCCAAGGACCGGGGCGAACCGCTGGCCGAGGTCTCGTCGCTGGCCAAGTGGACGGCCTCCGACGTCGCGATGCGGGTCGCGACCGACGCTGTCCAGCTGTTCGGGGCGAGCGGCTACTCACGAGAGACCGGAGTCGAGCGGCTGATGCGCGACGCAAAGGGCGCCCAGATCTACGAAGGCACGAACCAGATCCATCGCGAGATCGTGGCGGGCGAGGTCCTGCGGCGCGCGGGGAGCGGCTGAGACCGGGCCGTCAGCGACTGCGCCCGGCTGTCAGCCGGTCGGGTTCTGCCAGAGCGCGATCTCGCTGCCCTCGGGGTCGCGGACCACGACGTAGCGGCCTTGGCCCCCGACGTCCGTGATGTCCTCGACGAGCGTGCCGCCGTTGGCCGTGCCTGCGTCGCGGGCCTGCTCGAGATCAGGGACGGTGATGAAGATCCGGACCGAGGAGCCGGTGCTCGTCCCGCGGGCGCCGATCGCACCGCCAGTCTCCTCGTCGGTCGAGAACAGCTCGTAGTCTTCGAACCCCTCCATCGGCTGGAACTCCCAGCCCGCCACGGCCGCGTAGAATTGCTTGGCTCGTTCCAGGTCGTCGGCTGGAAATTCCACGTGGCTGATACGGGCACCGGGCATGACGTCCTCCGTATGTTTGCGCAGCTCGGGACCAGCGTACCGGGGTTGCCCGGGCTCGGCCGGGCTGGCGAGCGGGTCGGCCGCTGCCCCCCGACGCCTCGAGCTGGCCATCCGTGCACTGGATGCACTTCGTGCCCGATCCAGACGGTCCCGGCGCGATTATCGGTGCATCCCGGTCAGTCGCTGTGCGTGGCGCGGGCCGGTCGTGGCATGACGACTCGGCGGATCGGGCCGGAGGTCGACCCGTCGTGCACCCCACGCACCGATGGCATAGAACTCATCGCGTCGACCCGGCCCTCAGGGTGTCGCAGCCACCCTCGCATCGCGCGACCGTCGACGGGGAGCTTCGCGTGGAGGACGGTCGCGTGATCGGCGATGGTCCGTCGGTTCGACCTCCCCGGCGCGACGACCAGCCACGTGGCCACTGCTAGCGGCCGCCATCCCCGCTCTCGGGCGATCGATCGCAAGTCGTCGCTTCCGGTCGAGCGTTCCGAGCGTTTCATTGACATCGACGATCTCGGTCTTCAGCTCGATGACGAGGAGGATCCGTCGTGCTGGGCGCCAGGCGAGGACGTCGATGATGCCGCGCTCGCCGTAGATCGAAAACGACACTTCGGGCTCGACGATCCACTCGGGCAGGTCGCCGAAGAACCGAGCCATGTTCTCGTGCAGCTTGGAATGGCGCGCACTGAGCAGCCGCGGAAGGTCGCCGCCGTGCCAGCGCACGACAGTGTCGATTCGAGCATCGAGGGCTGCCGCGACCGCTCGCAGCTTGCCGACGGGAACGGATGCCAGCCGGCCATGCTCGATCCGCAGGACGATCCAGCGCGAGACTCGAGCCCGGGCGGCGAGGTCGCACTGTCGCCACCGCTTGCGGAGACGGATCGCCCGAAGGGTCCAGCCGATGCGCTGGTCATCCATCCGCGCAGGATGGAGACAGGCCTTTACCTGCGGCTTACTCCGGGGCTCCGGCGTATCCTCGCGTCATGCAGGAGCGGAACGGCCAGACCTTCATCGTGAGTGCCGCGCGCACGCCGATCGGCAAGTTCGGCGGGGCGTTGAGCGGCGTACCGGCCACGAGGCTGGGCGGCGTCGCGATCCGGGCCGCCGTCGAGCGCGCCGGGCTCGATCCGGCCACGGCGCAGATCGACGACGTCCTGATGGGCCAGGTCCTGCAGGCCGGCTCCGGCCAGGCGCCTGCCCGGCAGTCGGCGCTCTACGCGGGCCTGCCCAACGGCACGAGCGCCACGACCATCAACCGCGTCTGTGGATCGGGGCTGAAGGCGATCATGCTCGCCGCCGCGGAGATCAAGGCAGGCGACGCGGAAGTCGTCGTCGCCGGCGGCATGGAGTCGATGAATGGGGCGCCGTACCTCCTCCCGGGCGCCCGGTTCGGGCTGCGCCTCGGCGACGCGAAGCTGATCGACTCGACGGTCGCCGACGGGCTGTGGTGCTCGATCGAGGACTGTCATATGGGCACCCACGCCGAGCGCGTGGCGATCAAGGACAAGGTGAGCCGTGAAGACCAGGACGCGTTCGCACTCGCCAGTCACCAGAAGGCGATCGCGGCGATCGATGCCGGCAGGTTCGAGGCGGAGCTCGCACCGGTCACCATCACCGACCCCAAGGGTCGCGAGACCGTCGTGACCGAGGACGAAAACCCGCGTCGCGACACAAGCGCCGAGGCGCTCGCCAGGCTCAAGCCCGCATTCGCGCTGCCCGAGGGCGAGGATCGGGGCGACGCAACGGAAGGCACGGTCACGGCCGGCAACGCACCCGGCATCACCGATGGGGCAGCCGCGACGGTCGTCGCCAGCGAGCGCGCCGTCGAACGCCTTGGCCTCAAGCCCCTCGCCCGGATCGTCGGCTACGCGCAGGCCGAGGTCGCGCCCAAGTGGCTCTTCCTCGCACCGGTCGAGGGCGTCAAACGCTTGCTCGACCGCATCGAGCTGCCGATCGAGGCATTCGACCTCATCGAGATCAACGAGGCGTTCGCAGCCCAGACGCTGGCCGATGGTCGCGAGCTCGGCTTCGATTTCGACAAGGTGAACGTCAACGGCGGGGCCATCGCGCTCGGCCACCCGATCGGGGCGAGCGGAGCCAGGATCGTGGCGACGCTGCTCCATGAGCTCCAGCGGCGAGAGGGCGGTTACGGCCTGGCGACGCTGTGTCTGGGCGGTGGCGGCTCGGTGGCGGCGGCATTCGAACGCGTCTGACCACGTGACCGTCGACGACGTCGCACCACGGTCGCCGGCGGCCGAGCCGGTGGCCGGCAGCCGTACACTCGGCGACATGACCGACAGCACCGCGGTGGTCGCCGCAGACGCGCGCCCGACCGACACGCCAACGTTCCGCCACTTCATCGCGGGGGAGTGGATGGATTCGGTCGGCGGCGGGACGTTCGAGAGCCGCAATCCGGCCGATCGGCGCGACGTCATCGGCCGGTTCCAGCAGGGCACCGCGGCCGATGTCGCGATGGCCACGAAGGCCGCCGAGACGGCGCTCCCGATGTGGCGCCGCACGCCCGCGCCGAAGCGGGGCGAGATCCTGTACGCCTTCGGCGCGCTCATGGCCGAGCACAAGGAGCGGCTGTCTCGCGCGATGACGCGCGAGATGGGCAAGGTCATCGCCGAGGCCCGCGGCGACGTCCAGGAAGGCATCGATATCGCGTTCCTCATGGCCGGCGAGGGTCGTCGGATGCACGGCGACACCGTCCCGTCCGAGCTGCCCGACAAATGGGCGATGTCGATCCGCCAGCCGATCGGGGTCGCCGGCATCATCACGCCCTGGAACTTCCCGATGGCGATCCCGTGCTGGAAGATCATGCCGGCCCTCGTGACCGGCAACACCGTCGTCTTCAAGCCGGCCAGCGATACGCCCCACTGCGCCACGCTGCTCGTCGAGCTGATGGCCGAGGCCGGGGTCCCGCCCGGCGTGGTCAATCTCGTGACCGGCACCGGCGGCGAGGTCGGAGACGCGATCGTCAGCTCGCCCGATATCGGGGTCATCTCGTTCACCGGCTCGTCGGCCACGGGCAAGTCGATCGCCGCGACGGCCGGACAGCGACTCAAGAGGCTCTCGCTCGAGATGGGCGGCAAGAACGGCGTGGTCGTCCTGGCCGATGCCGACCTCGACCTCGCCACGGACGGGATCCTGTGGAGCGCCTTCGGCACGACCGGTCAGCGCTGCACTGCAGCGTCGCGAGTCATCGTCGAGCGGTCGGTCGTCGAGCCGCTCCTGCAACGCCTCGAAACGCGCGCGCGCGCCCTGCGCCTCGGCGACGGGTTGGAGGATGGGATCGACGTCGGGCCGCTCATCAACGACGGCGCCGTCGGCAAGGTCGCCGGCTACGTCGACATCGGCCGTGGCGAGGGCGACCTGGTCACCGGCGGCGAGCGAGCCCTGGATGGCGACCTCGAGCACGGGAACTTCTTCGAGCCGACGATCTTCGCGGGAGTCGGGCCGATGGATCGCATCGGCCAGGAGGAGATCTTCGGGCCGGTCCTGTCGATCATCCCGGTCGACGACTACGGCGCGGCGATGCTCGCGCTCAACCAGACCCGCTACGGCCTCTCGTCGAGCATCTTCACGCGCGACGTGAACACGGCGTTCCGCGCGATGCGCGATTTCGAGACCGGCATCGTGTACGTCAATGCCGGCACGACCGGCGCCGAAGTCCACCTGCCGTTCGGTGGCTGGAAGGAGACCGGCAACGGTCACCGCGAGGCCGGCAATATCGCGCTCGACACGTACACCGAGTGGAAGTCGATCTACGTCGACTTCAGCGGCCGGCTGCAAAGGGCGCAGATCGACAACCAGTGAGGCCTCTTGCTGACGTCCTCGTGCGTGCGCGGCGCCCTGAGGACTTCGATGCGCTCGTCGACCTCGACCTTGCGAGCGCTCGCCACCACGCCTCGATCGATCCGGGGTCCTACCGGGTTCCCGAACGCGATGCCGTCGCAGCGTTCCTCGCACGCCGTCTGGGCGACCCTGCCCGCGAGATGCTGGTGGCCGAGGTCGATGGCGCTGTTGTCGGCGTCGTCGATATCACCCTCGTCGGGCCACACGACCCGGGCTCCATCGTCCACCCGATCCCGACCGCGGACCTCGGCATCAGCGTTGCCGAGGAATGGCGCGATCGCGGTGTCGGGCACGCTCTCATGGCAGCCGCCGAGGCCAACGCTCGCGCGAGAGGCGCAGAGCGGATGATCCTCGACATGTCGAGCGCGAACGCTGGGGCATTGCGCTTCTACCGCGCGCTGGGCTACCGCGAACACGGCTTGCTGTTGAGCCGCTCCCTCCCAGACGACGGCTGACGTGTCTCGACGGAGTGCCGGCGTGCTGCTCTATCGACGCGTTCCCGAGGACGGTGTCGAGGTCCTGCTCGCGCACCCCGGTGGCCCGATCTGGGCGAAGCGCGACGAGGGCGTGTGGACGATCCCCAAGGGCGAGATCGAGGCGGGCGAGGATCCGTGGGACGTCGCCCGACGGGAGTTCGAGGAGGAAACCGGGCATCCGGTGCCGGACGGTTCCCCGATCGACCTTGGCGAGATCACCCAGAAGGGCGGCAAGGTCGTCGTCGCGTGGGCGCTCGAAGGCGACCTCGACCCGGCGACGGCTCACAGCAACACGTTCCCGTTCCAGTGGCCGCCGAAGTCCGGCCGCTACATCACGATCCCGGAGATTGACCGCGTCGGGTGGTTCGCGCCGGACCAGGCACGCTCGAAGGTCAAGGACACCCAGATACAGTTCATCGACCGGCTTCTGACCGCTCTCGGGGGTCGGTAGCGGTCAGCCCTCCTTGATGCCGAGGCCGCGCGACACGATCCGGTCGACCTTGGCGGCCATGATCAGGTCGTTTGCCGTGATGGCACCGATCGCATCCGTCTGCCACGTGACCACGAGGCGACCCCAAGCGACTTGAAGCGCGGGGTGATGGCCCTGGGTTTCCGCCAGGAGAGCGATCCGTGTCGCGAGGGCGAAGGCTCCCCCGAAGCCGCCGAACAGGACCGTTCGGACGAGGCGATCGGCCTGGACGTCCCAGGCCGGATCGAGTCCGGTGGCGAGACGGGCGATCTCATCGGCGGGCAGCGCCGGCGTCGAGGCGTCGACGGGCGAGGTCGCTTGGCTGGCCAGGGTGGTCGGATCGAGCTCGGATGGCATGGGCAGAAGTCTAGGCGCGATCGGGATCCGGGCGGTGAAGGTGCGGTATCATCGCCGACCCGTGGGCCCGTAGCTCAATGGCAGAGCAGCTGACTCTTAATCAGCGGGTTGAAGGTTCAAGTCCTTCCGGGCTCACCACGATCTCACGCACGAACTGACCCCCGACGGGTCATCCGCCGGGGGTCCATTTCTCGGCCTGCATCAGAAACCGGCGCCTCCACGTCGAAGGTGTCCGCCCCGACCTCGACTGAGCCGATCGCCCGGGCCAGCGGCGTCCTGCGGTCGTGACCAAGAAAGAAAAGGGGGCTGAGGAGGAGGAGGAGGGGGTTGTCTCGGGCGCACACGCCTTTCCGTCAGGTCGTTCGAGCATGGGGCCAGGTTCGTGGCGGCAATCGCCGAGGTTGCCGAGGCCGTTGGCCACTTCCCCGACGTTGACCTGCGGCCGGAGGGAGTGACTGTCCGCACAGCCTCCGGAGAATACGGGGCCTTGAGCCAGCGCGATGTTGAGCTGGCCCGCCGGATCTCGGTCGAGGCTCGGAGGTTGCAGGTCGAGCCAGACCCCTCCCAGGTCCAGGTAATCGGCATCGCCGTGGCGCAGGATGCCGGCAGCGATGTTGGTCCTTTCTGGGCCGCCGTCCTCGGGTACAAGAGCCTCGGCGCGGATGAGGACGTAGTCGATCGACACAGACGCAATCCACACGTCTCGTTCCAACGCCTGCGCCATCCCAAGCCTGGCCGCGGCCGTACGCACATAGACGTCAGCGTGCCCGCAGATCAGGCGGAGGCAAGAGTCGCGGCGGCTCTCGCAGCGGGCGGACGCCTAGCCGATGAGACACACGCGCCCCACTGGTGGACGCTCGCTTCGCCCGAGAACCACGGCGTCGACATCGCGGCCTGGCCGGATTTCGAAGACGACGACAGCTAACACCTGAAGGAACTCGACGCCGAGCGCGACGTATTCACCAAGGGCGAACCATTCCGGTTGGGTAATCGAGCGCGATCCGTCGTGTATCAGCTCGGCCTCGCCGGGGGTGGCGGTGGTCAAACGCAGCCAGTTCCCGATCTTTGAGCCGCACGTCACCGAGTGGCCGTCGTCGCGTCGCCGTAAGGCCGGCTGCAAGGTGACGTCCGGATAATGCCTCCGACGCAGCGCTTCGTTCCTTAACGCAGTGGGGGAGTAGCTGACAATGAGGCGATCGCTCGCCGCGGTGCTTGCGCTCATCGCGACCCTGATGCTGGCGGGTAGCGCGGTAGCGGCACCGGTTGGCACCACAACGATCAATCTCCGCACATGGGAAGGTTCGACCCCGATCGACGGCGTGCGGGTGTGTCTCGCCCGTGGCGGTGATCAGATCGTCTGCGGGGATACCGAAGATGGCGAGCTGTGGGCTGATTCGCTGCCGGCTGGAGCGTATCGGGCATCGGTAGAGCCGACGGGTTATGAGTTGGTCGGCATCACCTGTACGACCTTCCCCGACGTCCCATACCGCTCTTGCCGACCGCGTGGCATGGAAGTCCGCTTCGTCGTGGGCAAGGACGTCGTTGCCGTCAACATCAACTTCCTACTCTCCGCCAACTGAGCCACACCAGGACAGTAACGACCCTCGCCCGAACCGCAACTCGAGCGTGGCAATCCGGTAGCAAGGGCTCCGCGTCCAGGCCGACGATCCCGCGGCAGCGGCCCCGGCCATCACGTCGAATTGCCCCTTGGCCGTCACTCCGGCCTGTTCTGGCGCTCCCGCTCCAGGTCGGCGAGCAGCCCGCGACCGATGATCCGATAGGCCCTGCCCTGCGGTTCGTGTCCGAGGTGCGTGTAGGCCCAGCGCGGCTTGACGACCTCGTCGCCGCCGATGACATCCGCGAGCTCTCGATAGATGGCCCGAACCTCGTCGGACGGTTGCAACCGGTCTCCGCAGCCCTCGCACAGATAGACGTCGCTCGCCATGGTCCGGAGGGTATTCGATCGAGCCGCGGCTCGGCGCCCGTCGCTACGCTGCTCTGTCGCGGTAACGCCAACTCCGCTCGCCCGCCTCGGGTCGTGGGCGCGAGAGTCGCAGCATCCAGACCCAGGCGAGGAGCGACAACACCGGAACGGCCAGGACGAGCAAGTGGAACAAGGGAGGCACAAAGAACATCGGATCAGAGCCCCACGGCGAAGCCATGATGGAGAAATGGCCCGTCAGGATCACCACCATGAGGCCGATCAGGAGCTCGGCGTGGATCGCGCGGCGCGCGCGATCCAGGCGCCGCTGACGTTCTTCGTACCTCATGGAGGCAACCTACGCTTTAGCGTCAAGATGAGGCGCTCGCATCACGCGGCGAGACGAACCTCCACGCCGATCTCCCGGCCGCATCCGGCGAGAGTGTCGGACAGCCGGAAGCGCCACGTGCCCGGAACATCGACGGGGAAGGCGGCGAACTCAGTCCGATTCATCTGGTTCCCGGCGCCCTGAAAGACCTGGTCGACCGATCCATCTGGTGCGAACACGATGACATCGACCTGCCGCCAACCCTCCCCACCGAATGTGATGGCCACGGGGTCGGCCTCGATCCCAGGGGGCACCATGTCAACGGCGTAGGGGGACGCGATCTCCTCGATGAAGTCGCCTTCCTTGCGGAGGACGTGAAAGTCGCACGAGCCCTCGCCCACAGGAAGGAGGCCACAGCCCGCGACCGTGAGCGCGGTCAGCCCGAGCAGGACGCAGCCTCGCAACTGGCCCGGAAGCGTCATGCGCGCCACGATACGGTGCCGCACGTGCCGCGTAAAGCGATCCGCCACGTCGTATAGAACCGCTCACGGGCATCTCGCCGTACCTCCCCGTAGAGCTCGGACCCACGCCCGAGACGGAAGGAGGAGACGGATGCGGAAGCTGCTCTTCGTCATCGCCGGGGGCGGGCTAGCCCTGGCTCTGGCGGCGCCGGTCGTGGTCGGCGATTCCGACCAGACATTCACGGCGTCCCTCAACGGGTACCTCGAGGTGCCATCGATCTCGACGACTGCTCGCGGCTCGTTCCGGGCCGAGGTCGTCGGGTCGACCATCAAGTATCGACTGGTCTTCCGTGACCTCTCGACGCCATCGCTCTTCTCGCATATCCACTTCGCGCGGCCCGACGTGAACGGCGGCGTATCCGCCTTCCTGTGTGGCGGTGGCGGGAAACCGGCCTGTCCGACGAGGTCCGGCACGGTGACCGGCACCATCAGGCGCGGCCGATGTCATCGGTCCGACCGACAAGGGCATCCTGGCGGGCGAGTTCGCCGAGCTGCTCCGGGCGATGCGCAACGGCGCGACCTACGTCAACGTCCATAGCGAGGCGTGGCCTCCGGGCGAGATCCGGGGCAACATCCGCCGCGACTGACGCTCACTCGAAACCCCCGCACACGACGGCCGGGTCGCCCTCTGGGCACCCGGCCGTCCCACGTTCCGTACACTCGGCGTCATGACACAGAAGGTGATCCTGGACGTCGACACGGGCACGGACGATGCCGTCGCCCTCATGCTCGCCGCCCTCCATCCGGACCTCGAGTTGCTCGCGGCCACGACGGTCAACGGGAACGTGCCGGTCGTCTACTGCACGGAGAACTCGCTCCGGGTCTTTGACCACATCGGGCTGCCTGTACCGGTTTACGAGGGCGTGAGCCGGCCGATCGAGCGCGACGATTTCCCGATCCCGCGCGGTGACATCCAGAGCTCGAACGCCGTCCATGGCGGCTACCTCGACATCCCGCCGGCGACCTCGACGAAACAGTCGACCGGCGCGGTCGACTTCCTGATCGAGACCTACCTGGCGGCCACGGACGAGATCATCCTCGTGCCGGTTGGACCGCTGTCGAACGTCGCGACGGCACTCCTGCGCGAGCCGCGCTTGAAGGACCGCATCCCCGAGCTCGTGATCATGGGCGGGGCGAACCGCTACGGGAACGTCACTTCACGCGCCGAGTTCAACGTCTGGGCCGATCCGGAAGCTGCGCGGGTCGTCATCACCAGTGGGGTCCGAAAGATCACGCTGGTGCCGCTCGACGCGACCCACCAGGCGCTGGTCTCGCTCGATGACTGTGCCGCGCTTCGCGCGCTCGGCACGCCAGCCGGGAACGCGGCGGCGACCTTCACGGAGCGACGCATCCAGGGCTATGACACGACCCAGCCGATGAAGCGTCCGCACGCGGCGCCCGTCCATGACGCACTCGCGGTTGCAGCGATCGTCGACCCGGCGGTCATCACGACCCACCACCTCCACGTGGACGTCGAGACGAAGGGCGAGCTGACGGTCGGCGAGACTGTCGTCGACACGAACTTCCGCAGCCGGCAGGAGCCGAACGTCCACGTCGCTCTCGACGCCGATGAGCGGAAATTCGTGTCGATGCTGCTGGAGACGTTCGCCCGCGATCGGCCTGTCAACTGACGGACACCGGCGCACACTGACGCAACAACCCGCGCGGTCGCACGTCATGCCAGCCATGGACATGCCCAACATTCCACGACCGACCAAGCTCCTCGTGGTTGCTTTCGTCGCTGCTCTCCTGACCGCCTGCGCCAGTCCGGCGCCTTCGGGTCCGTCGACGAGCTCGGTCCCGCCGATGACCCCAGGCTCGGCAACGTCGCCGACGACTGCGCCGTCCGAATCGCCGGCCGTGCCCGTCGCACGCGTGGAGCGCGCCGCGCCGATGCTCCGCGCGAGGACGGGTTTCGACTCGGTCGTCCTGGGCGACGGGTCCGTGCTGGCCGTGGGCGACGACTTCGCGTGCTACCCGGGTCCGGCGCAGCCGGGCAGCGAGCGCGCCGAGTTGTACGACCCGGAGACGGACACATGGACCGAAGCCGAGAGCCTCAACAAGCCGCGCAAGTCGTCTGCGATGGCTGCCATGGACGATGGTCGCGCGATCGTGGTTGGAGGCATCAACCCGGACGACGTCGCCTACTCGAGCACGAAGATCTTCGATCCGGACGACGGGACGTGGTCCGACGGGCCCCTTCTGGAACGCGCGGTGGGGGATCCACTCGCCGCGACGACCCTCACAGACGGATGGACGATCACCCTGAGCCCGCGGACGTTCGGCGAGACCGGCTTCGCGACGGCCGTCGAGCTTCTCGACCCGGCGGCGAGTCGGTGGGAAACGGGGGCCGAAGTCGAGTTCTACGCCGACTCGGTGCTCGCCCTGACGGATGGTGGGCTGCTGGCGAGGGGCGGAGCATTCGAATCGCCTCCGCTGCTCTCCCGCTACGACCGACCGAACGACGACTGGACGAACGTCGAGGCGCCGATCGAGATCGCCAGTTCATTCGATTACGGGAACTTCGGTCAGCTGGTGGCGCTCGAAGGCGGCGGTGTCCTGGCTCTGAGCGTCGCGCCGTCGTCGTCGGAACCGTTCCCGACGCCTCGGGTCGAGCGGTTCGACCCCGCGGCCGGGCGATGGTCAGAGGTCGCATCGATGGCGACGCCCCGCGAAGGAGCGATGATCGCGCGGCTGGCCGATGGGCGGGTGCTCGTCGCCGGTGGAGCGTCGGGGGATGCGGAGTCTGGTGGCGTGCACGCCCTGGCCACGACCGAGATCTACGACCCGGTCACGGACCGCTGGTCGGCCGGGCCGGACCTGCTCGAGCCGCGCAAGGACGGCCATGCCCTCGTCCTGGCCGACGGCAGCGTGCTGATCCACGGCGGCGACGCGAGCTTCAATGTCGATGGCGACGTCCCGTGGTGTCCCGAACCGCTCACGTCGACGGAGCGGCTGTACCTTGGGGAGCGCACGCCGGCCTGATACCGCGACGGTCAGCGGGCTACGCCCGCGGGGTCGGGATGCTACCCTGACGCCGTCCTTGGATGGCCGGTCCTGTGAGGCCGGCGTACCGGTCCAGTGAGGCCGGCGAAGGAGGCTCCGATGTCCGCGCACGCCCACGCCCACCACGCCGATCCGGCGGGTGGGTCATTTGTTATCCGGGCCGCCGTCGCGTGATCGCTCCGCCACCGCCCCGGGCCAGCTCGGTCGTGGATCCGAGGATCGGTGACCTCGGGCCTGCCGTCCTGGCGCTGGAGGACGGAACGGTGTTCCCCGGCGTGGCCTTCGGCGCGCCGGTCGCGGCGGGCGGCGACCTCGTCGTCAACACGAGTCAGACCGGCTATCAGGAGGTCTGCACGGACCCGTCCTACGCCGGCCAGGTCGTCGTGATGACCTATCCGCTCATCGGCAATTACGGCCGGCTGGCCGCTGAGGACCAGTCTGCGAAGCCGTGGCTCCGGGCCCTCGTGGTCGCCAACGCGACCGCGGCAGTATTGGAAGACGCCCGCCAGCTCGCGGCACTGCTGCGCGACGACGGCATCCCGGCGATCGCCGGCGTCGACACCCGAGCGCTTGCCCGACATCTGCGTGCGAGCGGCAGCCTGCGCGGGATCGTCACGGCACCCGGCGAGGTGGATGCGGCGACGGCCGTGCGCGCGGCAACCGCCGTCCCGCGCTGGGAGGACCAGGACTTCGTCGGACAGGTGTCGCCGGCCGCGATCACGGAGTACGGCTCGTCAGATGAGGGCGGCCCGCTCATCGGGATCGTCGATCTCGGCCTGAAGTCGAACATCGTCCGAGCGATGCGCCATCGCGGCGCTCGCGCGCGGGTGTTCCCCCACACGGCCGATGCGTCGGACGTGCTGTCGTCCGACATCGACGGCATCATCCTGTCGCCCGGCCCCGGGGATCCCGCCCGGCTCGCGGCGCAGGTGGCGCTCGCGCGAGCCGTCATCGACGATGGGCGGCCATTGCTCGGCATCTGCCTCGGGCACCAGATCGTCGGTCGCGCGGCCGGAGCGGACACCCGGCGCCTTCGGTTCGGCCATCACGGGGCGAACCACCCGGTCCAGGACACGGACCTCGGCCTGGTCCAGGTGACGGCGCAGAACCACGAGGTCCAGGTCGTCGGCGACTCGTTGCCGTCCGCGTCAGGGTTCCGTGTCAGCCAGGTCAACCTCAACGACCGCTCGGTCGAGGGACTGCGCCACGGTGAGAAGCCGATCGAGACCGTCCAGTACCACCCGGAGGGCGCACCGGGCCCGCTCGACGCGCTCGCGGTCTTCGACCGATTCGTCGCGGCAGCACGCGGAACCGGCGGGGCTGCGTGACGGCAGAGACGGCCAGGCCGGCCACGGTCCTGATCCTGGGCAGCGGGCCGGTCGTCATCGGTCAGGCTGCCGAATTCGACTACGCGGGCACCCAGGCCTGTCGCGCGCTGCGCGCCGAGGGCGTCCGCACCATCCTCGTCAACTCGAACCCGGCCACGATCATGACCGACCCGCAGGTGGCCGACGTCATCTACCTCGAGCCGCTGACGGTCGAGGCGGTCGAGGCGGTCATCGCCCGCGAGCGACCCGATGGCGTGCTTGCCGGTCTGGGCGGGCAGACGGCATTGAACCTGGCGATGGCCCTTGCCGAGGCCGGGGTCTTCGAGCGCTACGACGTCCGGCTGCTCGGGACCCCTCTCGAGGCCATCCGCATGGCCGAGGATCGCGAGGCGTTCCGCGACCTTCTCGATCGGATCGGTCAACCGTACGCTCCGTCGTGGATCGTCGAGACCCCCGAGGGCGTGGAGACGGCCCTCCTGGAGATCGGTCTCCCAGCCATCGTTCGACCCGCCTTCACGCTGGGCGGGACCGGCGGCGGCATCGTCGAGACGGAGGCGGCCTACCGCGAGCGCGTCAAGGCCGGCCTGCGAGCGAGTCCGATCGGCCAAGTGATGGTGGAGAAGTGCCTGGTCGGGTGGCAGGAGATCGAATACGAGGTGATGCGCGACGCCGACGACACCTGCATCGCGGTGTGTTCGATGGAAAACGTCGATCCGCTGGGCGTCCACACCGGCGACTCGATCGTCGTGGCGCCCGTCCAGACCTTGACCGACGCGGTCCACCAGCGTCTTCGCAGCGCGGCCCTCGCGATCATCCGGGCGCTCGGCGTCGAGGGTGGCTGCAACGTCCAGTTCGCCCTGTCGCCCGACTCCACGGAGTACGCGGTCATCGAGGTCAACCCGCGCGTGTCGCGCTCCAGCGCGCTGGCGAGCAAAGCCACCGGTTACCCGATCGCCCGGGTCGCGGCACAGATCGCGGTCGGGCGCCGGCTCGCGGAGATCCCGAACGTCGTGACCGGCACGACCGTGGCGGCGTTCGAGCCCGCCCTCGATTACCTCGTCGTCAAGCTGCCGCGCTTCCCGTTCGACAAGTTCCCGACCGCCGACCGCACGCTCGGCAGCCAGATGAAGGCCACGGGCGAGGTGATGGCGATCGACCGGACCTTCGGCTCCGCGCTCAACAAGGCGCTCCGCGGCCTGGAGCAGGCCGGTGCCGGGCCGCTGGCCGAGGATCCGTCCTGGACGCCGATGTTCGATTACCTCGCGGGCGTCTACGCCGGGGACCCCGACGAGGACGAGCCGATCCGCTGGATCGACGAGACCGGCCAGGCCTGCGAATCGACCCGTCACGCCCAACGGACCGCTGCCCCGATCGTGCTGCGGCGCTTCCTCGAGCCGTCCGACTCGCGGCTGTGGCGACTGCTCGGGCTGTTGCGTCGCGGCGTGCCGGAGTCGGTCGTGGGCGAGGCGACGGGGATCTCGGCCTGGTTCCTCGCGGAGATGGGCCGGAACGTCGCCCTTGAACGCGACGTCGCGGCCGCGGGATCGCGTCTGGCCGACCCCGGGGATCCGGAAGCGGCCGAGCTGCTGGCAACGGCCAAGCGGGCGGGGTTCGGCGATAAGGAGCTCGCGGGGCTGGCCGGCACGAGCACGGATGCGCTCCGGGGTGCCCGCCTCGCCCTCGGGATCGTGCCGGGCTACGCGATGGTCGATACCTGTGCCGCCGAGTTCGCGGCCGAGACCCCCTACTTCTACTCGACCTACGCCGCGGCGGGATCGGCACCCGAGGCGCCACCGGTCGATCGGCCGGCGGCGCTCGTGATCGGCAGCGGTCCCGTCCGGATCGGACAGGGCATCGAGTTCGACTACTGCGCCGTGCAGGCCGCCGACACGCTTCGGCGCAACGGCTGGCAGGCGGTGATGATCAACTCGAACCCGGAGACCGTGTCGACCGACTTCGATGCGTCGTCCCGCCTCTATTTCGAGCCGCTCGACCCGGAGAGCGTCCGGAGCGTCATCGACGCCGAGGGCGGCATCCCGGCCATGGTCGCGTTCGGCGGCCAGACGCCGCTCAACCTCGCGGCCCCGCTGGCCGCGGGTGGCGTCGAGCTGCTCGGCTCCGATCTCGAGGCGATCGATCAGGCCGAAGAACGCGTGCGCTTCGCCGCGCTGCTCGACCGCCTCGGCATCCCCCAGCCCGAGGGCGGGATGGCACACAGCATCGAGGAAGCGTTGACGCTGGCCGAGCGGATCGGCTTCCCGGTCATCGTCCGGCCATCGTTCGTGATCGGCGGGCTGGCGATCGATTTCTGCTATTCGACCGAGGACCTCGAGCGCCAGCTCGCCCTGGCCACGATCGTCGATCCCGACCGGCCCGTCCGGATCGATCGGTATCTCGAGGGCGTCGAGGTCGATGTCGACGCCGTGAGCGACGGCGAGAAGGTGCTGATCCCGGGCTTGCTCGAGCATGTCGAGCGGGCCGGCGTCCACTCGGGCGACAGTGTCGGCGTCTTCCCGCCGCAGTTCGTGAGCGAGGGCGACCAGGACCTCATCGTCGCGACGATGGAGCGGATCGTGCTGGCTCTTGGCGCGAAGGGGCTCGTGAATGCCCAGTTCATCGTCCGGGACGACGGTGTGTACCTGATCGAAGTCAACCCCCGCGCGTCGCGGACCGTCCCGTTCATGTCGAAGGTGACCGGCGTGCCGATGGTCGAATTGGCCGTCCGGATCGCGCTCGGGGCGACACTCCCCGATCTCGGCTGGGACGGGGGGCTGCTGCCGGCTCCATCATTCGTGGCGGTCAAGGCGCCAGCTTTCTCGACCGCCAAGCTGCGCGGGGTCGATCCATCGGTCGGGCCGGGCATGCAGTCGACCGGCGAGGTCATCGGCCTGCACGAGGATCCGCGTGTCGCGCTGGCGAAGGCCCTTCTCGGGGCCGCGCTGGTCCCGCCGCGACCCGGCGAGGCTGGCGCACTCGCCCTGTTGTCGATCGCCGATCGCGACAAGGCGCAACTGGAGCGGCTTGCCGCCGGCCTGGCGACGGCCGGATATCGGCTGGCCGCGACGCCGGGGACGCGTCGCCGGCTTGCGGCGGTCGGCTACGACGCTCGACCGGTGGCCAAGCTCGGGGAGGCGCCCGACGAATTGATCGGTGAGGTGCCGATCCTGGAGCTGATCGCGAGCGGCGAGGTGCGACTCGTGGTCAACACTCCGACACCGCGCTCTGGCGCAGTCCGCGACGCGGCCGAGATCCGCCACGCGGCGACTGGTGAGGGCATCCTCTGCCTCACCGCCATCGAGACCGCCGTCGCCGCCGCCGAGGCGCTCGATCCCATCGTGGCGGAGCGACTGGCCAGCGTGCGTCCCCTCGGCGAGTGGGTGCTCGAGCCGGGTCAGCCGCGCCTGGTCGCGACCGCCTGAATCGCGTCGGTCTCCGGCGGCGTCACGACGATGGCCTGGCCGAGCGACCACAGGGTCAGCGTCGTGAGGGCGACCATCACGATCGCGAGCGGGACCTGGCGGAGGATGAGCGGTCGGCCCTCGAGGCCAGCCGGTGCCTCGAGCGCGGCGACCACGTGGCCGCCCCACGCGCCCAGCATGTGACCGCCGACCACCGCGGCGAGCTGCACGGTCCAGACGAGTCCCGGCGGCAACCACGCCCCGCTGGGCTCGACGAACGCCGTTCCGAATAGATCCCAGCCCTTCTGGAACGGGTCGGAGATGGCGATCGCGATGCGCTGCCCGTCGATGAGCAGGTACGTCAGGTAATGGGCGATGAGATAGCCGACCGCGATCGGTAGCAGTCCCGCCCCGGTCGCGGCGACCCCGACGAACCGGGTCACGGCCAGGGCGACGATCACGATGATGCCGAGGAACGCGGCGAGGAGGAACGTCTGGATCGGCAGCGCGGGCAACCCGAACGCCCCGAACCAGATCTCCGTCTGTGACAGCCCGTCGAAGAGGATGGAGCCGACCGCAAGGGCGATCATCACGACATCGGCCAGTGTCCATCCCGACTCCAGGAGCCCGCTGGCGAACGACCGGCGCCGCACCCGCCCGGTCTCATCGACGAGCGCGTACGGAGCCAGCCGACCGAGCAGCCGGAACCAGACCGTGAAGACCTCGGCGTTGGAGCGCCATGTGTCGCGCCCGTACTGGGCCATCATCGCCAGCGTCATGGCGGTGTAGCCGACGACGACGATGAACAGGATCTGTGGTCCCGCCTCGAGGACCAGCTCGAGCCACACGACGACCGCGAAGCCGGCGACTGCCGGCCAGCGTCCGAGCCGTGCCGGGTAGTCGGCCAGGTCCCACGGCCGGACGCCGAGCCGGCGAACGACCCACGCGCCCATGTCGAACAGGGTCGAGAACGGGTCCAGCCAGTGCCAGATCGGCCCGACCAGGGCCGAGATCGCGGCGACGCCGACCCACCCATAGACCCACAGGAACAGCGTCGTGACCTCGCCGGCGCTTGCTCCGCCGACGATGCCCTGGGCGACGATCCAGAGCAAGGCGACGAGACCGAGCGCCCGCAGGAGTATCCGGAGCGGAACAGGTGGGAGGCGGCCCGGCGCACTCGTATCGGGCCGCTCGGCGCGGACGTCACGGACCAGCACGAAGACGAACGACAATGCGACCGTGGCGGCCGCACCGGCGAGGTAGACGGCGAGCGGCAGCCGGCTCGTGTACGTCGGGTTGAGCGCGTGGGCCGCCACGCCTGCGGGCACAGCCAGCGCGACCAATGAACCGCCGGCGACCGCGCCGACGAAGACCCGGGCACGTCGCATCGTCAGCGGCCGGCTCGACTGCGGCTGAGCAGGAACCCACCGAGGAGGAGCACGAGGGCGAGCGCCGCGACGATCGGCAGGAGCACGTCGGTCGTCGACGTCGTCGGGGAGCCGGGATCGGGCGACGCGGTCGGGGTCGGGCTCACGGACGGGTCGGCGGATGGGCTCGCCTCCGGCGTCGGCGACGTCGTGGCCGGCGCGGACGAACCGGCCGTCGGGCTCGGCGACGGGGCCGGCGAGGCGGCGATCGCGACCGTGAACGTCCACGTGTCTCGCTCGGGATGACCGTCGACCGACGAGATGGCCGTGGACCTGACGGTGTAGGCGCCGTCCGTCAGCGGCGATGCCGGTCTTGCGACCATCACGCGGTCGTCGTCCGGGTCGACAGCTCCCGTCGCGACGGTGTTTCCGCCAGCGTCGAGGATGTTCAGATTGCTGCCGGGCGTCAGATCCTCGGTGTAGCGACCGCTGACGAAGGTCACCGGTTCCGTGACCGTCGCCCCGTCGGCCGGGATGGTCCGGGTCAACTCGGCATGGGCGAGGGCGCTGGCAGGGAAGGCGGACATGACCGTGACGGCGGCCGCCGCAACGATGTGGAGCCGCCGGGCGCCGAGGCGTGAAGTCATGCCCGGAGCATACGGAACATCCCTCGGGCGCGACGCCGACGGATGGCCGCCCGGCCCCGACCGATCCGACGGGGTACGATCGACCCCACTCCACCCACCTCGCCCAACCAGGAGCCCCGCGTGCCGACCACCCCCGTGCCGACCGTTTCCTTCAGCGACGAGCGCCTCGCGAACGGGCTCCGGCTGATCGTCGCCGAAGACCATCTCGCGCCGGTCGTGGCGATCAACGTGTGGTACGACGTGGGATCGAAGCACGAGCAACCCGGCAAGACCGGCTTCGCCCATCTCTTCGAGCACGTGATGTTCCAGGGCTCGAAGCACGTCGCCAAGGCCGAGCACATCGCGCTCATCCAGGCGGCCGGCGGCACGATGAACGGGACGACCTGGCTCGACCGGACCAACTACTTCGAGACGCTGCCATCCCACCAGCTCGATCTCGGCCTGTGGCTCGAGGCCGACCGCATGGCGACGCTGCTCGACGCGCTCAGCCAGGAGAACCTCGACAACCAGCGCGAGGTTGTGAAAAACGAGAAGCGCTGGTCGTACGACAACCGGCCGTACGGATCGTGGCAGGAAAAGCTGCAGGCGCATCTGTACCCGCCGGAGCATCCGTACCACCACTCGACGATCGGCTCGATGGCCGATCTCGATGCCGCGTCACTGGACGACGTGAAGGCCTTCTTCCGCACGTACTACGCCCCGAACAACGCCGTGCTGTCCGTTGTCGGCGACGTCGACACAGTCGCGGTTCGTGCGAGCGCGGAGCGCTATTTCGGAGCGATCCCGGCAAACCCGTCGATCCCGCCGCTGGGCGACCTGTCGCTCCCGCCGACGCTCGGTGGGGAGATCCGCGAGATCGTGCACGATCGCGTGCCGCTGCCGCGCATCTACGTCGGGTTCCGTGCGCCGGTCTATGGCGATCCACGTCTCGACGCGCTCGAGGTGGCCGGCCAGATCCTCGCCGGTGGCAAGGGCAGCCGGCTCCATCGCCGGCTCGTCCGCGAGGAGCGGATCGCCCAGGACGTCGCGCTGTTCACGCTGGGTTTCATCGGTGGGGCGTCGGTGTCGGCCGGCTGGGCGACGGTTCGGCCCGGCATCTCGGTCGATCGCGTGGAGCGGGCTGTCCACGAGGAGCTGGAGCGGCTGGCGGTGGAACCCGTGAGCGAGGACGAGCTTGCTCGTGCCTTCGCCCTGATCGAAGCGGACGAGCTGGGAGCGTTGCAACGCGTCGAGGAGCGAGCCGATCGGCTGTCGATGTACGCGACGCTGTTCGACCGACCGGCGCTCATCAACGAGATGCTGGGGCGGTACCTGTCGGTCACGCCGGAGGCCATCCTCGAGGTCGCGGCCGCGACATATCGACCGGACAACCGGCTCGTGCTGACCTACCTTCCGGAAACCCCGTCTGCGGGCACCGACGCGATCGACGCCGACGAGCGCGAGACCGCCGACGACGAGGTCGCGGCATGACGGCCGAAAGCCCGGAGCGGGACGGCGTCGTCCTGGCTCAGCGACCCGAGCCCGGGACGCCGCGTCCCTTCGACTTCCCCGACGTCACGCGATCGCGCCTCGACAACGGGCTCACCGTCATGGTCGCCGACCTGCCCGGCAGGCCGCTGGTGAGCGCCTCGATCCTGGTCCCGGTCGGCGCCGCCGACGAACCGGCCTCGGAGGCGGGCGCAACGGTCCTTGCCGCCCGCGCCCTGACCGAAGGGACCGAGCGCTACGACGCGGTCGGGCTCACCGAGGCGTCGGAACGGCTCGGAGCGTCGATCCATGCCGAGGCGGGCTGGGACGCGACCAGCGTGGGAGTGGACGTCCCCTCGACGAGGCTCAAGCCGGCGCTGGAGTTGCTTGCCGAGGTCCTCCTCCGGCCGACCTTCCCGGCGAGCGAGGTCGAGCGCCTGCGCGACGAACGGCTGAACGACCTGCTGCAGGCGCAAGCCGATCCGCGGCGGCGCGCCGACGAGACGTTCATCGGCACGATCTACGCTCCGGCGTCGCCCTACCATCGGCCGTCCGCCGGGACCAAGGAGACCGTCGAGGGTCTCGACGACGGGACGGCCCGACAGGCGTACGAACGGGTCCTCGATCCCGCGCGTGCCACCCTGGTGGTCGGCGGCGACCTCGGCGGCCAGGACGTGGTCGAGCTCGCGCGGCGGTTGTTCGGGGAGTGGTCGAGGCATGACCACGCAGTCGAACCGGGCGCGGTCGTCGACCAGGGCGCGGGGAGCGGTCGGCTGGTCCGCGTCGTCCACCGACCGGGCAGCGTCCAGACCGAGATCCGCATCGGCCACCCCGGCCTGCCCCGGCGGGTGCCCGATTACCACGCCGTGTCCGTGATGAGCGCGATCCTCGGCGGGCTGTTCAATTCGCGGCTGAACATGCAGCTGCGCGAGGCCAAGGGCTACACCTACGGGGCGGGCGCCGGGTTCGACATGCGTCGCGGGGCGGGACCTTTCACGGCCAGGGCGGCCGTGAACACCGAGGTCACGGTGCCCGCCGTGATCGACACGCTCGCCGAGCTGGAGCGCATGCGCGATACGCGCGTCGAAGAGAGTGAGCTCACGGCCGCACGCGACTTCCTCGTCGGCGTCTTCCCATTGCGCTTCGAAACGCCGGGCGCCGTCGTCGGGGCCGTCGCGGGCCTGGCTGTGCACGGGCTGCCGCTCGAGGAGCTGACCGACTATCGCGCCCGGATCGAGGCGGTCGACATCGACGCGGTCGAAGCAGCTGCCCGGGGGCACCTGAAGGTCGATCGGGCGGCGATCGTCCTGGTCGGGGACGTCGACGCGTTCGGCGCAGATCTCGAGGCGGCCGCGCTCGGACGACTCGTGATCGACCGCGACGAGCCCGCCGGTGCGCAGTTGGCGGCTGAGCCGGAGGCCGCGGCCGCTGTCGGGCCGACGGACGAGGGCGACGAGGCGGGCCCCACCGCGGGGGCCGAGGACCCGAACCTGCCCGGGTCGGATGAGCCGACCACCTCCGATGTCACGAGCACGGACTCGGACGCCGGCAGCTGAAACCTTTCGGGCGGTCGATGTCTCGATGGAGTAGCGGCCGGCCTCTCGGCCGGCGACGCCACGGAGTCCTCCATCGATGCGTTCTGACCCTCGCTTCGTTCGCGCCCTCGGCATCTCGATCACGTCAGTCTTCCTGATCGGCGGCGTGGCGCTCGCCGCCGACGACGGGACTTCGGGCGCGCCGAGTGGGGGCACCACCGTCGTCACGCCGAAGGCGTCCCCCGAGCCGAGCGAAACTGCCGAGCCCACGGCCACGACAGAGCCCACCGCGGAGGCCACTGCGATCACTGAACCGACCGCGGTAGCCACGGCGACCGCCGCCCCCACCAACGGCGTTCGGGCCGCAGGAACCGCGCAACCCACGGATGGGCCGGACGACTCCGACGACTCCGACGGCGACGAGGGCGACGACCGCGACGACCGTGGCGGTCGATCCGGCCCTGGCGGCGGCGACGACGACGGCGACGAGGACGACGATCACGGCGGAGATCCAGGCTCCGGCGGTGGAGACGACGACTGAGGCGCCCGCTCGCCCTCGATGGACCGTAGACCCTCCGAAGGATGGTTCGGCCCGAGCCACGGCATCATGGCGTCGGGCCGTTCCGCCGTCCCTAGCGCCGGAGGCCCACGAGATGCCTGGAGGTCGGCGATCGTCAGCGAGCCCTCATCCATGTCGTCGTCGAGCTCGGCCGGCGACGACCGTGCCATCGTCGACGCCGTGCTGGCCGGCGACCGGGAGGCATACCGTCGCCTGGTCGAGCGCGAAGGCCCGGGCCTCGTCCGTGCGTGCCACCGCATCCTTGGCGACCATGCGGAGGCTGAGGATGCCGCGCAGGAAGCCTTCGTGATGGCCTTCCGCTCACTGGCCAGCTGGCGCGGCGACGGACCGTTCGGTGCGTGGCTGACCCGGATCGGCGTACGAATCGCCCTCCGCCATGTCGGTCGTCGTCGGACGGTCACGTGGCGTGATCCCTCCCGCGTCGCCTCCAGGGAGGGTGTCCAGGACCCGGCAGACCGGGCCGCCGACCGCGCCGCGATGTCGGCGGCGCCGATGACCGACCCGGCGATCCTGTCACTGCGCGCCGAGCGTGCGACCGAGATCCGAACGGCCGTCGCGAACCTTCAGGAGCCCTACCGCGAGGTCGTCGCCCTGCGCTTCTTCGGCGAGGCGTCCCTCGACGAGATCGCCCGCGAGACCGGCCGTCCGCTCGGGACCGTGAAGACGCACCTTCGACGCGGCCTCGCACGATTGCGCGAGAGCCTCGAGGGAGGCGCGCGATGAGCGATCCGCGCAGGCGTTTCGATCCATCCGAGCTCGATCTCGACCTCGATCACGAGAGCGCGGAGCTGCTCGCCACGGCTCGCGATCTCGAGGCGTATGCCGCGACCGGTCTGGCGGCACCGATCGTCGGGTTCGAGGAGCGCATCATGGCCGCGATCGCGGTCGAGCCGATGCCGCGGCCGGTGGCCGGGCGCGGCTTCGTGGCAGCGGTCCGCGATGCCTGGGCCAGCGCCTTCGGCGAGGGCCGACCGCTCGCGGTGCGCGCGCAGGCATTTGCGCTGCTGCTGCTCCTCGCCGTGGCCGTCGGCTCGGTGGGGTCAGTCGCGGTCGTGGGGGCCAGCCGGCTCCTCACGCCCGATGTGACTCCGCCACCGGTCCTGCCCAGCCCGTCGCCACTCCCCACGCCATCGGTCGCACCGACGCCGTCTCCCACGCCGAGCCTCGCACCGAGTCCGACACCCAGTGCGTCGATCAGGCCCTCACCGACCGAGACCGACGAGCCGAGCGGCACCGACGACAGCGGTGGAGGGAGTGGCTCCGGCAGGTCGGGCGACTCGTCCGGCCCGGGTTCGGGCCAGGACTGACGGCGTCGGGCCTGGGAGGGGCCGGCGAACGGGAAAAGAGACGGCCTGAGCGCTCGGTGCTCGTCAGCAACGCGATTCGCAGATACGGCACCTTACCTGCTAGACGCAAGGTGCTCTGAAAGGTCAGGCTGCGACGCTCGGAGGCATGGTCCTTTCGTCCGGGGCGACTGGTACCAACCTCCTATCGGGAAGATTTGACCACAGTGTCTCAAGCGTCCGCGCGTCCCCCCGCCGCTCCTCGGGTCTTCGCCCGTCGGCGACAGGCCGGCCAATCGGTGGTCGAGTTCGCCCTGGTCTTCCCGGTCCTGATGTTCCTGGTCATCGCGGTAGCCGACTTCGGCCGGCTGTATACGTCGATGGTCGCCATCGAGTCGGCCGCGCGCGAGGCGGCCGACTACGGAGCCTTCGATGCCGACCACTGGAGCTCGACGGCTCCGAGCAATATCTCCAACACGGTCGCTGAGATGGAGAGGCGTGCCTGCATCGCGGCCGCCGGCAGTCACCTCGAGGGGTACGCGGGGGCCGATGACGGAACGACCTGCACCAACCCGACATTCACCTGCAACCTCGAGTGGGGCGGCGCGACCACGCCATGTGCGTCGTCCGGCGGGTACGTCACCGGCAATGATTGCAGCGCGATCGCTTCCCAGCCGCAGACCACCGAGGCGTGCACCGTGCACGTCCGCCTCGAATACGACTTCCGACTGATCCTCGGTCTCGCTCCGCTCCCGGATTCGTTCTCGTTCGGTCGCGACAGTCGTTTCCGGATCACGGACCTGACGCCGTCATGAGGGGGCGTCGACATCGGCGCGATCGCGGGTCCGGCCAGGCCCTGGTCGAGTTCGTGATGGTGGCGCCGATCTTCTTCCTGATCCTGTTCGCCCTGATCGACTTCGGGCGCTACGTCTACTACGTCCAGGTCCTCAACAACGCCGCGCGCGAGGGCACGCGCTACGCCATCGTCCACGGCTATCAGGGCATCCCATCGAGTGGACCGCCCGCGCTCGGCACGACCTCCTCCGACCCCCCCGGCGCGAACGTCAAGGCGACCGTCCGGAACTACCTCGTCGGGGTCATCGGGCAGGGCAGCGCGCTGACGGTCAACGTCTGCTGGAAGCCCAAGAACGGAATCGGTGACCCGTGCAGCGGCGACAACGGACGCGGGTCCCCGGTCGAGGTCACCGTCGACTACCAGTTCCGTTCCGTCATCCCGCTCGTCCCGATCCCACCCATCACCGTGCAGGGAGCATCGACCCTTGTCATCAACAACTGACCGAGGCTCGGAGCGCGGCCAGATCCTCGTCCTGTTCGCGGGCGGCCTCGTCCTGATCCTGCTGATCGCGGCACTCGTCTTCGACGTGGGGCTCAACCTGCTCGACCGTCGGACCGAACAGAACGCATCCGACGCCGCCGCCCTGGCGGGAGCTCGACACCTGCCAGCGGCCTACACGTTCCACGGCGGTTGCGCGGGAGCGTCGACCGCGATGCCCGCCGTCAAGACCGCCTGCGATGTCGCCGCGGCGAACGGATTCGTCGACGGCGTCGGCAACAAGACCGTCCGAGTCGACATCCCGCCGGTCGCACCCTCGACCAAGGCCGGCCTGCCCGGCCACATCGAGGTGACGATCGGAGGAACCCGGGGTTCGGCCTTCGAAGGCATCATCGGCCGGTTCATCCAGCGGACGGCCGCCATGGGCGTGGCCACCAATGGCACCGACATCCCGCTGCCGTACTCATTGCTCGCGCTCGATCCACACGGCTGCGCCCAGAACAAGATCAACGGGGCGCCCGGGACCGCTGTCACCACCAACGGGACCGTGCACATCGACTCGGACTGCCCCTCGTCCGCACTGCTCTTGAGCGGCAACGGGGTCCTGACCGCGCCGCAGTGCGACGTTGTCGGCAACATCCAGACGCAGGGTGGCGCGGTCAACGGCTGCGCCGAGGCCCCGACCGGCGTGATGGTCTTCGGCGACCCGCTGCGCAACCTGCCGGCACCGGCGAAGCCAGGGTACCCAGCCGACACCGTCCCCCTTGACGGCGGTCCGATCCCCGACGGTTGTCCCGGAAGCGGTCCAAAGGAAGCCACCGAAGCGGCTCCGGCCACGTGCTCGTTCTCGAAGGCGCCCATGGGCGGCAAGCACTACCGCATCTTCCCGGGCTACTACCCCGGCGGCATCGAAGTCGCGCGTTCCACCGTCTATATGGATCCGGGCATCTACTGGATCGGTGGCGGCGGGATCAGCGTCAAGAGCACCGGCGGCGATTTCGGCCTGCTGATCAGCAAGGCGAGCGGCGACTCGACCGGGACCACGCCGTCGGGCGGCGTCCTGATCTACAACTCGCAGCTTCCCAACTCCGCCTACGGCCCGATCCATCTCAACAGCGGCGACGGGTCGACGCTCGCGCTCAAGCCGCTGGAATCCGGGGATTACAAGAACATGGTGATCTTCGTGGACCGCGACGCTGCGACCGGGAACGGCGACATCGACCTCAACGGTGGCGGATCGACGCTGATCATCAGCGGAACGATCTATGCGCCGACCGGGAACGTGAAGCTCAACGGATCGGATTCCGACTCCATCGGCACCCAGCTCATCTGCTACAACTTCCAGGTCAACGGATCGGGATCCGCATTCACCCTCGATTACCAGCCCGACAACCTCTTCCACCTCAAAGGCGTCGGCCTGGTCGAGTAGCCTGAGGGCGTGATCGTCGTCATCGGGTCGCTGCGCCTGCGTGGGTCCGGGTCGGACGCCGAGGCGGCTGGCCTCGCCGCCTCGGTCGCCACGGCGGCTGTGTCACCGGGCGCTCGCGTCGAGCTCATCGGCAAGCTCGGTGACGATCCCGCCGGAGACGCCGTGCTCCTGTCGCTCGCCCGGCACGGCGTCGGCCACGTCGCGCTGCTGCGTGACCCAGCGCGCCGGACAACGACACTAGCGGCGGACATCGACGAACCGCTCGACGCCGATTCAGGCGATGACCCGGCCTCCGAGCCGAAGGGCGCCGGCGACGCGCCGACGCTCGAGGCGGCGGACGTTGGCCTGGCTCTGCGCTACCTGCCCGAGATCGCGGTGATCGTGGCGGTCCACCTGCCACCGGATGTCCTGGCCGAGGCGGCGGCCGCCGCGGGCTGGGCCGAGACGTCCCTGCTCGTGATCGTGCCCGCTGACGACACGCCACTCGACGGCCTGCCGGAACGCGCCGTCACCCTGGCCGCGGCGGACGACGACGAATCGGCCGTGGGTGCTGCGATCGGGCGCTATGCGGCCGCGCTGGACCGCGGCGAGCCCGCCGACGCTGCGTACGACACCCTGATCGCCGCCGGGCGCGGCTAGATCCCGAGCATGCCCTCGGCCGGCGTTGCGACGGCAAGGAGGGGCTCGATGAGCTCGGGTCCGTCGCGACGGACGTCATTCACGTAGCGGTTGACCGGATAGATCCGGACTCCGACCTCGTCGCTGGGCTCGAGCATCGCGAGCAGCTCGGCGGGATCGACCGCCGGACCCGATCGACCGTCGGTCAGCCAGCGTTCCCATGATCCCTCGCCCAGCACCACCGGCATCCGGTCGTGCAGATCGGCCAACGCGTCATTGGGGGTCGTCGTCACGATGGTGAACGTCCGCCGCACGCCCTCGATCGACGGGTCGTGCCAGCCCGCCCACAGGCCCGCCAGGGCGAGCGGCCGGCCATCCTCGCGCACGACGCGGTAGGGCTGCCGGACCGTCCCTTCGCGCTTCCACTCGTAGAACGAGTCCACCGGCACGATGCAGCGGCGGCGGCGGAACGCCTCGCGGAATGCCGGGCTGGAGGTGATCGTCTCGGCCCGGGCGTTGAACATCCGCGAGGCACCCTTGAGATCGCTCGACCAATGCGGCACGAGTCCCCAGCGGTAGGCCGCGATCGCCCGCCGTTCCTCGCGCTGCACGACGACGAAGGCGTCGTCGGTCGGAGCGATGTTGTAGCGCGAGCCCAGCTCGTCGGCGAGCGGTTCGGCAGCGAAGATCTCGGCGAACTCGGACGCGGGTCGCTCCTGCGTGAACCGTCCGCACATGCGCGCAAGTCTAGTATCGTCGGGCCGATGGACGACGCCCGGCCACCCGCCTCGCCCGACCCGTCACGGCCAGGCCGCCTGTCCCCCGCGGACGCATCCGCGCTGCTGGCGGAGGGCGACCGACTCCTGACCGCGGGCGACTACCAGGAGGCGGCCGTTCGATACGGGCGCGTGGTCGGGTTCGACGACGCGACGGTCACCGCCGCGGCGCTTCTCGGGCTCGGCGAGGCGCGCTTCCGGCTCGGCGAGGACGACGCTGCGCTGACCTCCTGGAAGGCAGTCCTGCAGGTCGGGGAGACACCGTCGTCCTATCCGGCCTGGCGCAACATCGCGGCCGCCAATGTCCGGGAAGGCGACCTCCACGCCGCGATCAGCGCCTACCGCCAGGCCGAACGGCGCGCGCCCGCCGCCGACCGACCCGAGATCGCGAACCGTCTCGGCTGGCTGGCCAAGGAGACCGGCGACGTCAACGAGGCGCGCCGGTATTTCGCCCGCGGTCGTGGCGACGCGGGGGTGCTGTCGGTCACGACGGTGCTCATCGCCGCGACCGTCATCGTCTCGCTGTCGGCGATCCTGTCGGCCGAGGGCCTGTTCCTGTACGACGCCTTCCAGCTCGACAAGCAGGCCGTCGCGGAGGGGGAGTACTGGCGGCTGTGGACCGTGACGCTCCTCCACGGCAGCCCGGACGCGGGCTTCTTCGCCCCATCGCTGCTGCACCTTTTCTTCAACATGTACGCCTTGTACCTCGCTGGCCCGATCGTCGAGCGCTGGTATGGATCGCTCCGGTTCCTGCTCTTCTACCTGGTCTGCGCCGCAGGTGGTTCGGTGGCGAGCTTCGCCTTCGGCGGGGACCTCCCGTCCGTCGGCGCCTCGGGCGCCATCTTCGGGTTGTTCGGTCTGCTGCTCGGCGCGAACCGGTTCCACCGGCCGGTGGACCGCCAGAGCCGGGCGCTCGTTCGGCAGCTCGGGATGCTGATCCTCCTGAACGTCCTGTTCGGCTTCGCCGTGCCGGGCATCGACAATGCCGCCCACCTGGGCGGACTGGTGACAGGCCTGTGGCTGGGCGCCGTGATACCGCCGACCCGCGTCGAGACGATGGGCTCGTACTGGCAGCGGGCGAAGGGTGTCGGCGCGGCGCACGTGGCGCGTGTCCCGATCGCGGTCCCGATCCTGGCGATCGGCGCGGTCGTGATCGTCGTCGTCGCGGGGCTGTTGTTCGGGACGTCGACCCGGGCGTAGCGCCCGCCGCGGCCCCAACGATGTTTGCGACCCTCCTCGGTCCGCTCCCGCGGCCGTCCCTCTCGGCCGGCGCCTCTCCGGAGGCGCGCATCGACGCATGTCTCGCTCTCCAGGTCGACAACGGACTCGAGCCGCTGACGGACGGCGGCTGGCCGCTGGCCCCCTCCGATCCGGTCGCATCGTGGGTCGCCACGGCCGAACGGGCGGACGGCCTCGTCAAGGCCGTGCTGGATGGGCCGGTCTCGACCGGCCGCAGCGTCGCGGATGTCAGGCGCGACGCGGCGGCGCTTGCCGGCGCCGGCTGCCGATGGATCGAGATCCATGAGCCGGCCGCGACATCGATCGGGGACGATGTCGACGCCAGGAACCGATTCGCCGCCGCCCACCGGGCGTTGACCGCCGATCTCGGACCGGACGTGCACCTCACCCTGGCCATCACCGGGGGCAGGGCCGACACCGCCGGGATCGAGACGGTCCTCGCGGGCACGTATGCGAGTCTCGCCGTCGACCTCATCGACGGGCCGGACAACTGGCGCCTCGTCGTCGACACGCCCGGCGCGCTGGGGATCATCTGCGGCGCACTGTCGGGGCACCGGGGCAGTGCGGACGGCCCGGAGCACATGCTGTTCGCAGCGCGCTACGCCGCATCGACCGGCGGGCGCGGCATTGCCCGCGTGGGGCTCGCGACGTCGGGCTCGCTCGCGGCGCTGACGTGGGACGAGGCGGCGATCAAGGTCCGCCGCCTGGGCGAAGCGGCGCGGCTCGTCACGGCGTCTCCCGAGGAGCGCCGCGAGGCGCTCGATCCACGGGCGGTCGACATCCGGTCCGCGGCGCTCGGCCGGGTGGAGCCGCCACCGCCGCGTCCGAACCGGGCCGCACGCCGTCGGGCGCAGGGTCGGCCCACGTCCGACTGACGGTCGGCAGGAGGAGCCTTGCCGACGGCGTCCCGCGTCCGTGACTGGGGCAAGCATTCACGACTTGATTCCCCACCCTGACGGTGGGACCATCGCAGTCCCTCCGACCGACGCGAGGAGCGAGTCGGCGAGAGGCCCGAGTGCTCCAGCCGACAACGCATCCGTGACCGCGCCGCGGGCCCGTCTGGCCGCGCCGCCGGTCGTCGTCGAAGGAGGTCCGGCCAGTGGGCGAACACATCTCCCTGACCGTCAACGGAGCACGACGGGAGCTCGACGTCGAGCCCAGACGCCTCCTCGTCCAGGCGATCCGCGAGGACCTCGACCTGACCGGGACCCACGTCGGCTGTGACACCAGCCAATGTGGCGCATGCACCATCCATCTCGACGGCAAGGCCGTGAAATCCTGCACGGTCCTGGCCGTCCAGGCGGACGGCGCCACCGTGACGACCATCGAAGGGATGGCAGACGGCGAGACCCTCCATCCGCTCCAGACCGCCTTCTGGGAGAAGCACGGCCTCCAGTGCGGGTTCTGCACGCCCGGGATGATCATGGCCGCCGCCGACCTCCTGGCCCGGAACAGCGATCCCTCCGAGGATGAGATCCGGCACGCCATCGAAGGCAACATCTGCCGCTGTACGGGCTACCACAACATCGTGGCCGCGGTCCGCGCGGCCGCCGTTGCCATGCGCGAGGGGGCGGCTGCCCCCGTCACGGCATAGGCCGGGAGACGAACGATGACCGACGTACTCGACGCCCCGGCGACCACCCCGCTCGGCCAGCCGATCAAGCGCACGGAGGACCCGCGCTTCATCACCGGCAAGGGCCGCTACATCGACGACATCAAGCTCCAGTCGATGACCCATCTGGCCATCCTGCGCAGCCCGTACGCGCACGCCAACATCCGCTCGATCGATACCAGCGCGGCCAGCTCGATGCCCGGCGTGCATGCGGTCTTCACCGGCGCCGACATCCCGTACAACCCGCTCCCGATGGCCTGGCCGGCCGGGGGCAGCGCCGGGATCCAGAACAACATCAACACGCCACGCGTACTGGCGACTGACAGCGTCAAATGGACCGGCGAGGGGGTGGCCGCGGTCGTTGCCGACACGCCCGAGCAGGCGGTCGACGCACTCGAGGCGATCGTCGTCGACTGGGAGCCACTCCCCGCGGTGGTCGACGCCGAGAAGGCGATCCAGCCTGGGGCGCCGCAGCTTCACGAGAACGCCCCCAACAACATCGTGTTCGAGTGGGCGGTCGGCGACAAGGCCGGCACCGACGCCGCGATCGACGGCGCCGAGGTCGTCGTCAAGCAGCGCCTCGTCAACCAGCGGCTCATCCCAAACTCGATGGAGACGCGGGGCGACATCGGCTGGTACAACCCAGGGACCGACGAGTACACGGTCTGGATGTCGAGCCAGACGCCGCACATCCAGCGTCTGCTCTTGACAGCGTTCGTGACCGGCATCCCGGAGCACAAGGTCCGCTGCATCAGCCCCGATATCGGCGGCGCGTTCGGCACGAGGATCTTCTGCTACGCGGACATGGCGTTGTGCATGTTCGCGAGCAAGGCCATTGGTGGTCGCCCCGTGAAATGGGTGGAGGGCCGGCGCGAGAACTACCAGTCGACCATCCACGGACGCGATCACATCACCTACCTCGAGATCGCCGGCAAGCGCGACGGCGAAGTCACCGGCGTCCGCGTCAAGACGTATGCCAATCTGGGCGGCCGCCTCTCGACGATCGGTCCGGGCATCCCCACGACCCTGTACGCCCGGGTCCTCGCGGGCTGCTACAAGATCCCGAACGTCTACGCCGAGGTCACCGGCGTCTACACGAACACGACGTTCGTCGACGCCTACCGTGGCGCCGGTCGTCCCGAAGCCGCGTACGTCATCGAGCGTGCGATGGACCTCTTCGCCGCCGAGATCGGGATGGATCGCGTCGAGCTTCGGCGTCGAAACTTCATCCAGCCCGATCAGTTCCCGTACGAGAACCCGTCCGGCCTCACGACCGCCAGCGGCGGCGCCAAGATCTACATCGATTCCGGCGACTACGAGCCGGCCATGGACAAGGCGCTCGCGATGGTCGACTATCCGGCGCTCGCGGCGCAGAAGGCTGACGCTCGCGATCGGGGCAAGCTCCTGGGCGTCGGCTTCAGCACCTACATCGAGGTCTGCGGCGTCGCGCCGTCGAAATGGATCGGCGCGGTCGGCGAGGGCTGGGGCGCCGCGATGTGGGAATCGGCCAACATCAAGGTCCACCTGACCGGCAAGGTCGTCGTCACGGTCGGCACCCAGCCGCAGGGCCAGGGCCACGAGACGACCTACGCCCAGGTGATGGCCGACCAGCTCGGTATCCCGATGGAAGACATCATCATCCAGCACTCAGACACCCAGGGCACCCCGTTCGGCTACGGGTCGTATGGCTCGCGCACGAGCTCGGTCGGCATGACGGCCGCCATCAAGGCGGCCGACAAGATTCGCGAGAAGGCGCGCCGCTATGCGGCCCACATGCTCGAGGCGTCACCGGACGACATCGAGATCGACGGCGCCGAGTACCGGGTCAAGGGCTCGCCGGACCGGAAGAAGACATTCCAGGAGATCGCCTTCGCGCTCGACCTCGCGTTCGACGCGCCGGAGGGCATGGAGCCGTACCTCGACGAGACGGCCTACTACGACACACCGAACTGCACGTGGCCGTTCGGGACGCATATCGCCACGGTCGAGATCGACGAGGAGACCGGCGCCGTGGACCTGGTCCGCTACGTCGCCGTCGACGACGTCGGCAATCAGATCAACCCGATGATCGTGAGCGGACAGCTCCACGGGGGCATCGCCCAGGGTGTCGGGCAGGCGCTGTGGGAGGGCGCGATCTACAGCGATGACGGCCAGCTCCTGACCGGCTCGATGATGGACTACGCGCTGCCACGGGCGGCCCAGTTGCCGAACTTCGAGCTCGACCAGACGGTCACCCCGTCACCGGTCAATCCGCTCGGGGTGAAGGGCGTCGGCGAGGCCGGCGCGATCGCGTCGACGGTTGCCGTGGCGAACGCGGTCGTCGACGCGCTGAGTGCATACGGGATCAGGCATCTCGACATGCCGTACACGCCCCAGAAGGTGTGGTCGGCGATCCAGGCGGCGAAGGGAGGCCAGGCATGATCCCGGCGGCATTCGAGTACCGGCGGGCGACCTCGGTCGACGATGCCCTCGCCGCTTTGGCCGGCGGCGACGCCAAGGTCATCGCCGGCGGGATGAGCCTGCTGCCGTTGATGAAGCTTCGTCTGGCACAGCCGTCGAGGCTGGTCGATATCGGTCGTCTCGAGGAGCTCAAGGGCTCACGTGCGGCCGCCGATGGTGGCTGGGAAGTCGGGGCGCTGACGACGTACACCGAGGCGCTCGAGGCCACCCAGCTCGATTTCACCCGGGATTGCATCCTCGGCATCGGCGACGTCCAGGTTCGCAACCAGGGGACGGTGGGCGGATCGATCAGCCATGCCGACCCGGCCTCCGACCTGCCGGCTCTGCTGCTCGCCCTCGACTACTCTGCCGTGCTGCGGTCGACGCGAGGCGATCGAACCGTGCCGCTGGACGGGTTCTTCGAAGGTGCCTTCCAGACCGGCATCGCACCGGACGAGATCCTCGTGAAGGTCGTCCGGGGGCCACTGGCCGCCGGCGCCAGGGGCTCGTACCTGAAGATGAAGCACCCAGCCTCCGGTTACTCGATCGTCGGCGTCTGCGCGGTCATCGCCTCATCCGGTGGCGCCGTGTCGCATGCGCGGATCGGGATCACCGGCGTGGGCGAGGTCGCCTATCGGGCGAAGGCGGTCGAGTCCGCCCTCATGGGCAGCGACGGATCGCCGAGCGCGGTCGCAGCAGCCGCCGCCCATGCCGCCGACGGCCAGACCGTCAACAGCGACATCTATGCCGATCGCGTCTATCGATCGAAGATGGCGGAGGTGTACACCCGCCGCGCGATCGAAGCCGCACTCGGCCGCTAGCGCACGTTCGACAGCGTCCCGGCGTTGCGCGTCGAGAGGGTCATCCCTGGTCGACGCGTCCCGGGGCGGCTGGCGGGTGCCGTCCTCACCCGCGACCTGACCGTCGGCGGCCGGCGCTGGTCGAAGGGACGCCGGCTCAGCCCCGACGATCTTCTGGCGCTCGCCGCCGAGGAACCAGGCCCATCCGTGACCGTGCTCGTCGCCGATGGCAACGAGCTCCACGAGGACGAGGCCGCGCTGCGGCTCGCCAAGGCGATCGCGGGGCAGGGACTCGAGGTCCGCGGCCCGAACCAGAGCCGCCTCGATCTCGTCGCCGCGACGGACGGGGTCGTGACCGTGCGGGTCGGCGAGCTCGAGCGGGTCAATCGGCTCGATCCTTTGGAGGTGTTCACCGTGTACGACGGCCAGGTCGTCGAGAAGGGGGATCTGGTGGCCAGCGTCAAGGTGGCGCCGCACCTGGTGGATGCGGCCGTGGTCGAGGCGGGAGCGCGGATCGCCGGGTTCGGCAGCCAGCCGATCGTGTGGGTCGCGCCGTTCGTCGCGCGGCGGGTGGGAGTCGTGGTGAAGGAATCGATCCGCGCGACCGCCAAGAACAGGTTCGAAGCGTCGGTGCGGGCGAAGGTCGAGGGTCTGGGGTCGGAGATCCTCGACATCGTGTACGTCGAGGACGACGCCGACGCCGTCGAGACCGCGGTCGGGCGGTTCACGCGCGGCGCCGATACTGCCGATCTCGTGCTGACGGCCGGATCCGCCAGCACCGACCCGGAGGATGCCTTCTTCGTCGCGATCGCCGCGCTGGGCGGGCGGGTGGTCCGGCGCGGTGTGCCGTCGCATCCCGGCTCGATGCTGTGGCTCGCACGGGTGGGCGGTACCTCGATCCTGGGCCTGCCGACCTGCGGGGCATATTCCAAGGCCACGGCGGCGGACCTCCTGCTGCCGCGCCTGCTCGCCGGGGAGCCGGCGTCGGAGGCGACCGTCGCGAAGCTCGGTCACGGTGGCATTCTCACTCGAACACAGCGGTTCCGCTTTCCCCGGTATGCCCGGGACCTGGACGCACCGGAGGGTTGACCGACATGGGACGAGAGGAGATCGCGGCCGCGATCGCAGGGGCGAGGACGTACCTCACGGCCAATCCGGCCGAGGCACGCTACTGGGACAGCCCGGCGACGGCGACGCTCGAGGATGGGCTGCGGACGCGGGTCGAGGACCCGGACGGCGCGTCGATCGTCACCGACATGGTCACCGGCGTCGGCGGGGGAGGGACGGCGCCAGGGCCGGGCTGGATGTATCGGGCGGCCCACGCATCGTGTGTCGCGACGCTGATCGCGATGTACGCCGCGGAGGCGGGGATCGACCTCCAGCGGCTCCAGGTGACGGTCGACTCCGAGTCGGACGATCGCGGGATCCTGGGGATCGACCCGGACGTGCCCGCGGGACCGCTCGCCATCCGGGTGGTCGTCGCGATCGCGGCCGTCGGCGCGGACGCGGAGAGCGTGCAGCGGGTTGTGGCGGATGGGGTGGCCCATTGTCCCGTGCACGATCTCGCGGCGCGGGCGGTGCCGGTCGAACTGGTCGTCGAGATCGGGTGAGATCCGCGCACGCCATGATTCTTGTCATCTGCTCGTGCCGCCAGCCCATGACAGGTCGATCGGCCCACGGGATCGGGGTCGGGGTCGAATCGTGCATGTGACTCTGCACTGACACCGTCATCTGTTCGCCTGAGCGAGCCTTCGACAAGGATCCCTGTGCAAGGTGCCGCCATGGCGAGCAAATGACGGAAAATCTGGCGTGGCCGCCGTCTGCGCTCACCCGGCTGCCGCGAAGATCTCCTCGTAGGCACGGCTGACGATCTCGGCCGCCTCGATCGTGCGGCGATCGCTCAGCGGGTTCCCGGCACGGCCGCGCCAGCGCTCGACGCCGGCGAGAGCCGCGGCACGGACCGCGTCCGAGGACGCGCCAGCGGCCAGTCCGACGCGCTCGGCATCGAGCCCTGTCCCGCACAGGCGACCGATCTCGTCACGTTCGATCTCAGCGAGCTCGAGATGGCCGGCGAGCACGAGATGCTGCAGTCGAAGCAGCGCCAGCGCGCCCGACGACGCCTCCAGTCGATCGATCGCCTCGGTGACGTTCGCCGACTCCGCGACGCCGTCCCGTCCGAGCGCCGTTCCGATCGCCCGGAGCGCAACCAGCGCGGACCTCGCCTTCAAGAGCGCTGCCCGCTCCCCATAGGCCTCGGCGAGCACACGCTGCAAAGCCCGGATCCCGGACTGCTCCAGCAGCGCCTCCGATAAGTCGGTCGCGCTCCGGACGTTCCCCTCGGCGATCAGCCGGACGGCCAGACGGACCCCGTACAGCCCGAGGCGGTCGAGCAGGTCCTCACGGATCTGCTCCCCGAGCGGGTTGCGCTCCGTGTCGCGGAAGCGCTCGACGGACGTCAGCAGGTGATCCCGTGCCTCGGGCTCGAGCCGGACGAGCGCGCGCAACCAGTCGAACTGCTCCTGGCGCAGCGTCGCGCCCGTCTCCGCGAGCAGGCCCGCCACGGGCAGCACGCCTGACGCGAGCTCGCGAACACGCGGATCGCTCGCATACCGCGCCGCGATCGACCGAGCCGAATCGAGCGCATCTGGCCGCGCAGCGCCGATCTCGTCGGCGCGCGACAGCACCACGACCGCATTAACCGGCGACGCCTGGGCGATCGAGTGGTCCATGAACGCCTCGAGGAAGCGCGCGTCGCCGTGATGCAGGTGGCGCATCAGGTAGACGACGGCGTCCGCCTCGGCCGGGCTGTCGACGCCCGCATCGAGCAGTGAGGCTGTCGTTCGCATCGCCGCGCGCTCGTCGGTCGAACCGAGGCCTGGCGTGTCGATCAGCGTCATCGACTCGAGCTTGGCCGACGGCCAGCCGACCTCGATGCGTTCGATGTCCTCGACCGCGCGCGATCCGAGATCGATCAGCAGCTCGCCGTCCTGTCGCTTGAAATCGAGATCGGTCCGGCCGTCGGGCCGCAGATCGGCAGTCACGCGGTAGCCGAGCCCGTGCCGGTACCAGGTCACGATCCGGGTGCACTCGCCGGCGTCGGTGGCTGCGAGGCGCTCGCCGACCAACGCGTTCAACAGGGTCGACTTGCCGGCCTTGACGCGACCGGCGATCGCCACCCGAAGCGGTTCGTCGAGGCGCCGCACCACGGCATCGACGGCCTCGGACTGGTCGGTATCCCGGGCGACTCCTCGCGCCAGCTCTGCGATCGCGCGGACCTCGGTCGCGAGATCGGTCATCCGTGTCGGCCTACGCGGGGAGGTCGAAACAGTTGCCGGTGTTCTGGACGACCGAGTGATCGGGCCGCGCGACGAGGACGCACATCTGCGACGCACCGGTCGGTCGGTCGCTGACCTTGTAGCGGTCGAACGGCACAGGGTTGTCGTAGAGGATCCAGTTCCGGGAGTTGGCCGGTATGCCTGCCTGATCGGGCGGGATCGTGTCGAAGAAGAAGTGGATATGACGGTCGAAGACGTCGGGCGTGAAGTTGAAGACCTCGTAATCGACGAGGTACGTGCCGTTCCTGACCGTGATGCCCGTGATCCGGGCCTGCCGACCACCGGGGGTCGGGGTCGGCGTCGGCGCCGGCGTGGGTGTGGGTGCGGGAGTCACCACGGGGCTCGGTGACGGGGTGACGACCAGGGACGGGGACGCGGTCGGGACGATAGCGACGGACGGTGCAGGCGAGGGCGTTGCGGTCGCGCCGGCGAACATGCCCGACGCTGCCGCGACGGCGACCGCTCCCACGACCGCGACGGCCGCCATCCCTAGGCCGAGGGGCACGAGGTTTCGTGACCCACGGCCCGACGGCGCGGGTGCCTCGGGAGGAGGCGGTGGCGCCGCCGGAGGAGCGGTGACCGGAGGCTGAGGGACCGGGGGAGAAGCGACAGCCGGCGCGACGACATCCCCCGGTGGCGGCTCGGCGTGCGCGTTCGCAACGGCCGCTTCCGGAACGGCGGCTTCGGCAACGACCGCACCCGCCGGGGCCGCGGCCGCGGCTGCGGGAACTCCGGCAGCCTCCGCCGAGTCTGTCGCGGCCCTCTGACGCTCCGCGACATAGGCCGCGCCGAGGGCCATCGTGTGCTTCGGGTGCGCATCGACCGCGACCGGTCGACCGGTCGCCTCGCGGACCATCTCAGCGACGAGCGGGATCCGCGACGTGCCGCCGACGAGCAGGATCCGGTCCACGTCGCCGAACCCGAGGCCGGCGCTCCGGGTCGCTCGCCCGAGAGCCTCGATCGTCTCGCGGATGCGCGGACGGATCATGTCCTCGAACTCCGCGCGCGTGAGGCGCATCTCCGTCTGCAGGCCCGGCAGGAAGATCGGGATCGTCGCGTCGGTGTCCGACGACAGCGCCTCCTTGGCGCGCCGGCATTCATCGCGGAGACGGGCGATGGAGGCCATCGTCGCGGGGTCATTTGGATCGATCTGGACGCCCTGCGCGCTGGCATGCTCCATCGCGCGGCGGAAGAGCGCCTCGTCGAAGTCGATGCCGCCGAGCCGCTCCAGCCCCTCTGGCTGACCCAGCAGCTCGAAACCGTCATCGGTCTTGCGAAGGATCGTCGCGTCGAACGTCCCGCCGCCGAAGTCGTAGACGGCGACGACCAAGCCCGACGGCACCCGCTCCTGGCGCGCGTAATCGAGCGCGGCCGCCTCGGGTTCGGTCAGCAGCGCGACCGTGCCGATGTCCGCCTGGCGGACGGCCTGCTGGAGCAGGTCGAGCTTGTAAGGTCCGTAGCTGGCCGGGTGGCAGAGGGCGATCGCCGCCGGCGGCTCGCCGAACTGCTGGCCGACCCGTCCCACGATCGAGCGCAGCAGGTGGGCGAGCAGCGCCTCGGCGCCGTACGGGGTCCCGCCGAGGATGATCGGTGTCGGGTCGCCGAGACGGCGCTTGAATTCGCGGCCGGTGCGGGTCGGTTCGGCGAGTGCTCGCCGCTCGGCGGCTTCGCCGGTCAGGACCTCGCCGTCGGCACGCAGGAGCACGATCGACGGGATCGTCGCCGCGCGCTCACCGAGCTGGAAGATCTCGAGTCGATCGCCGCGCGCGATCGCGGCCGCGGAATACGTGGTCCCGAGGTCGATCCCGAGCGAGTAGGCCATCACTCCCCTCGTTCGCTGGCAGGGCTCCCGAGTCTAGCGCGCCGGACGGTACACTCGCGGGCCGGAGGGAGGGAACCGACGCCGATGCCGGCTGGGGTCATGGTCGCACCCGCGAGGGAGGAGCTCGAGGCGATCGTCGGCGACGTGCGCTCGATCGCGCGAGATCTCGATCGGGACGACCTCGCCGACCGCCTCGACGACACCCGGCGCAAGGCCGCGCGGACCGACACCGTGGTGTGCGTCGTGGGCGAGTTCAAGAAGGGCAAGAGCGCGCTCATCAACGCGTTGCTCGGCAGCCCGGTGTGCCCGGTCGACGACGATCTCGCCACGGCTGCCGTCACGGTCGTCCGCTACGGCGAGACGCCGAGCGCGGTGGTGCACCGCCGCGAGGGCGGCGAATCGATCGTCGAGCCGATCGATCCGACAGCTGTGTCCGATTGGGCCCAGGAGGCGGTCGGCCGCGACCGTCGCCCCCACGTGGATCTCGTCGACGTGCGCGTCCCGAACCCGCTTCTGGAGGGCGGTCTGACCCTCGTCGACACCCCGGGCGTCGGTGGCCTGAACGCCGGACATGCCGCGGCAACGCTGGCCTTCCTCCCGTCGGCCGATGCGCTCGTGTTCGTGACCGACGCCTCCGCAGAGCTGTCGGGCCCGGAGCTGGAATTCCTGGCGAGTGCCCGGGGTGCCGGCCCGCCGGTGCTCGTCGCCGTCACCAAGATCGACATCTATCCGGAGTGGCGGCGGATCATCGACATCGACACCGGCCATCTCCAGTCGATCGGCATCGCCGAACGACCCTTTGGATTGAGCGCGGCGCTTCGCGCCCGAGCCGACGAACGCGACGACGAGAGTGGCTATGCGGCGTTCACGGAGGCGCTGCGCGGCGACGTGGTCGAGCGGGCCAGGGTCGCCTCGCTTGCTGCGACGGTCGGCGACCTCCGCTGGATCCTCGGACAGTTGCGCGAGCCGCTCACCACGGAACGCGTCGCGCACGCGCGGCCCGAGGGAGCCGATGCGACCGCGATCCAGCTGGCCGCTGTGCGCGACCGACTGGCGGCGCTCCGCCGCGCGGATGCCGCGTGGTCGACGAGGCTGGACGGTGAGTTCGCAGCGGTCAGGACGCGCGTCTCGTTCGACTTCCAACGCGAGATGCGGGCGATCGTCCGCGACGCCCAGGCCGAGATCGAAGGCACCGATCCGTCCGGGACATGGCCCGATCTCAGCGCCCGGGTCCAGGACCGCATCGCCACCGCGGTGCGTGGCGCGTTTCGAGGAGCGGCGACCGGGGCCGGGGACGTCCAGGCGACCATCTCCGAATTGCTCGCCGATCAGGAGCGGGACGCCGCGGTGGGTCCCGATGCCGCGATGGGTCCCGATGCCGCCCCGTCGATCACCTTCGACATCGGCGAGTTCTGGCGAGGCGATCCGACGTTCGAGGGCCGCACGAAGTCACGCCTCGGGACCAGCTACGGGCTCGTGACCGGTGCCAAGGCCGGCGTCGAGCTGCTCGGGCTGGTCGGCACGCTTCTCGGCGCGGCGATCGTGGGGCCCGCTGTGCTCGGCGTGGCCGCCGTGTACGGCGGGAAGGAGGTCCTCGATGAGCGCCGCCGCCGCCTCGTCGACCGTCGTCAGCAGGCGCGGACATTCCTGGGCGACCTTATCGAGGAGATCCGTTTCCAGGTCGACGGCCGGCTGACGTCGCTGCTCGACGAGATGCAGCGACAGCTGCGCGCCTACTTCAGTGAGCGGATCGCCGAGCTGCATCGGACCGTGGGCGAAAGTGCCCGCGCCCTGGAGCGCGCGGCCAAGCAGGAGGCGGCTGAGCGCCGCTCGCGCCAGGGGGAGGTCGATCGGGCGATCGCCGAGATCGATGCGCTCAGCGAGCGAGCGGTCGAGCTGCGGGCTCCGCGCTAGGTCTCGGATCGCATCTCGAGGCCCGAACGGGCCGACCAGCCCCGTCGACAGCCGCTCCGTGTAGCATCCTCGGACGATGACCGACCTTGCCGCGGACCGCCACGACCGCCCGGCCGGCACGCGCTCGATCGACGCGCTGACCGAGACGTTCCGCAACCACGACTACATCACGGACCGATCGCTGGCGACGGCCGTGTTCCTCGCGTTGGAGCTCGGCCGGCCGCTGCTCCTCGAGGGTGAGGCCGGCGTCGGCAAGACCGAGCTCGCCAAGGTCCTCGCGGCGTCGCTCGGCGCGCGCCTGATCCGGCTGCAGTGCTACGAAGGCCTCGACGTGAACACCGCGGTCTACGAGTGGAATTACCCGCGCCAGATGCTCGAGATCCGGCTTCTCGAGGCGCGCGGCCAGGCGGAGCATGCCAGCGCGCACGACATCTTCGGCTCCGACTTCCTCATCCGGCGACCCTTGCTCCAGGCGCTCGAGAGCGACGATGGCGTCGCCCCGGTCCTGTTGATCGACGAGATCGACCGGGCCGACGAGGAGTTCGAGGCGTACCTGCTGGAGATCCTGTCGGACTTCCAGGTGACCGTGCCGGAGATCGGCACGATCCGCGCCGAGCGGCCGCCGCGGGTCATCCTCACCTCCAACCGGACGCGCGAGGTCCACGACGCGCTCAAGCGCCGGTGCCTCTATCACTGGATCGACTATCCGACCGCCCAGAAGGAATACGAGATCGTCCTCACCCGCGTGCCGGAGTCCCCGGAACGACTGGCGCGCGAGGTGGTCGGGTTCGTCCATCGACTCCGTGAGGCCGACCTCACCAAGGTCCCGGGGATCGCCGAGACCCTCGACTGGGCGGCCGCGCTTCTGTCGCTCGGGGCACGCGAGCTCAAGCCAGAGCTGGTCGACGAGACCCTCGGCGTCGTCCTCAAGTACGAAGAGGACATCCGCCACGTTCGCGGCGAGCAGGCCGCCCGGATGCTCACGGAGATCGCCGCCCGGGGCTAGGGACAGTAGCCAGGAGACCCATCCCCCGATGACCTTCCCGGTCCAGGTGGGACCGTCGACGATCACGATCAACCGTGACGACCGCGTCCTCGTCTCCCAGCCCGACGCCCGGGTGCTCGGCGAGGCAGACGGGTTCTTCACCCGCGACACCCGCTTCATCTCCGGCTACGACCTGTGGATCAACGGGCACAGGCCGATCCTCCTTGCGTCGGGGCCGATCCAGTTCTTCTCGTCGCGGTTCGAATTCACGAACGAGGCGTCGGTCGATGCGGACGGCGTGATCGAACGCCAATCGCTCGCGCTGCGGATCGACCGAACGGTCGCGGATGCGGTGCACGAGGACATCGACCTCGCGAACTACTCGCGCCGGCCGGTGCGCCTGACGATCGAGGTCGCCATCCTGTCCGACTTCGCCGACATCTTCGACGTCAAGGCGGGCCGGATCCTGCGACGCGGCGAGATCAACTCGCGCTGGTTCCGCTCACGTGGCGAGCTCCGGACGACCTACGTGAACCGCGATTTCCGGCGCGACCTCGTGGTGGCGGTGGAGCGCTCAGGATCGACCCCCCAGTTCGCCAACGGTCGCCTCGTCTTCGTCGCGAAGCTGCCTCCGAAGGGAACGTGGCACACCTGCTTGAAATGGCTGCCGGTGACCGGCGCGCACCGGCGGCTCGTCACGCTCGCGTGCAACGCGGTCGATGCGCCGCTGCGCAAGATCGGTCGGACCACATTGCCGAACGTGGCCATCCAGTCGCCGAACCAGGTCGTCGATCGCGCGTGGGACCAGGCCGTCCGCGACATGGAGTCACTCCGACTCGAGGATCCGACGTTCGAGCGAGGCGTCTTCATCCCTGCCGCGGGGGTACCGTGGTTCGTGACGCTGTTCGGGCGCGACTCGTTGATCGTCTCGATGCAGGGGATCTCGGGCTTTCCGGAGTTCGCGGCGGGTGCCCTACGGCGCCTGTCGGGGCTGCAGGCCACGACGGACGACCCCGAACGGGACATGGAGCCCGGCAAGATCCCGCACGAGATCCGCCATGGTGAGCTCGCCCAGCTCGGGATCCTGCCGTACCAGCCGTACTTCGGGACGCACGACGCGACCAGCCTCTTCGTGATCGTCCTGTCCTACCTTTACCACTGGACCGGCGACCAGAGCATCCTGCGGCGGTTCCTCCCCAACGCGGAGGCGGCGATGGCCTGGATCGACCGATACGGGGATCGCGACAGTGACGGCTTCCAGGAGTACAGGACTCGTTCCTCGCACGGCTACTACAACCAGGGCTGGAAGGACGCGGGCGACGCGATCGTCGAGGCGGACGGCACGTTGGCGCCGCTCCCGATCGGCACGTGCGAGCTCCAGGGCTACGTCTTCGATGCGAAGAACCGGATGGCGGACGTGTACGAAGCGCTCGAGCGGCCCAAGGACGCGCGCCGACTGCGCCGCCAGGCGCAGCGCCTCTACGACCGCGTCAACGAGACGCTCTGGTGGGAGGAGGAGGGCACCTACTACCTCGGTCTCAATGGCCGCAAGGAGCCGATCCGGAGCGTAGCCTCGAACGCCGGCCACCTCCTCCAATCGGGGATCGTTCCGCCGGAACGTGCCGGCCGCGTGGTGAAACGGCTGATGGCCGACGACATGTGGTCGGGCTGGGGCGTTCGGACGCTGTCGTCCGCCCACCCCGCCTACAACCCGTTCTCGTACCAGACCGGCTCGGTCTGGCCGCACGACAACGCCTCGATCGCTGGCGGCTTCCGCCGCTACGGCTACGCGGCCGAGGCTGCCCAGATCGCCAAGGGCATCTTCGACGCCGCGGAACGGCTCGTCGGCGTGCGCCTTCCCGAGCTGTTCTCGGGCCTGCCGCGCGTGCCGGCCAGCTTTCCCGTGCCGTACCTCGGCGCGAACGTCCCCCAGGCATGGGCGGCGGGTTCGGTCTTCCGTTTCGTGGCGATCCTGTGCGGACTCCACGCGACCGTGGATGCCGAGGGGTCGAAGCTCTACGTCAACCCGGCACTCCCCGAATGGCTGCCCGAGATCACGATCCAGAACCTGCGGCTGGGCAGCGGCTCGATGGCGATCCACTTCGCTGACGGCGAGGCGGAGGTCCTCTCGAACACGTCCGGATACCGAGTCGTCCACGGACCTGCCCCCGGGCCATTCGGCAGTCGCGGCGCGGTCGTGGCAGAGTCACCGCATGCAGGCGCCTGACGATCCAGCTGTCGTCAAGGCCCCGTGGGGCCCCGAGGTCGACGGTCGACGCCTGCTGAACGAGGCGGTCGGCTTCGGACGCGCCCTGCGCACCGCTGGCCTTCACATCGACCTCGGTGCCGCCGTCGATTTCGCGCGGGCGCTGCCGCTCGTCGACATCGGCTCGCGGGAGCAGGTGCGGGCCGCCGGCGAGACCGTTTTCGTCCGACGGCGGGACGACCGCGAGGCGTACGACGTCGTCTTCGATCGCTGGTGGCGGGCCCGTGGCCGTCGTGCCGGGGACCTCCAGGCCCCGGCGCTGCAGCGCCCGGACGGCACCGAGAGCGAGGGCGACGACCCGACAGGCGAGGCGACGCCGTTGCCGGGGGACGAGCGGACGTCGACGCGCCCCGACGAGTGGGGTGTGCCGATCCCGACGGCCGGCGACGATGATGACGAGGTCGGTGACGACATCGAGGGGGTCGTGGTCGCGCCGGATGCCTACTCAAGGGGCGAGATGCTGAAGCATCGCGAGTTCGACCGGATGACGCCGGCGGAGCTGCGCGACGCGGAACGCCTGGTCGACGAGTTGGTCCCGCGGCTGGAGCAGCGCCGGACGCGGCGCTACGAGCTGCATTCGCACGGCCGCCGGCTCGCCCCACGGGCGATGTTCCGCCGCAACCTGGGGACCGGCGGCCAGCTCATGTCATGGGTGTGGCGGCGGCCGGTGAAGGAGCCGCGCTCGCTCGTGGTGCTGTGCGACATCTCGGGCTCGATGGAGCGCCATTCGCGGCTGCTGCTGCGCTTCGTCCAGGCGCTGTCCGCGTCGAGCGAGGTCCGCGCCGAGTCGTTCGTGTTCGGGACCCGGCTCACGCGCGTCACACGGCTGCTCCGCGACAAGGATCGCGATCGGGCGCTCGCCAAGGTCAGCGACGCGGTCAACGATTGGGCAGGCGGCACTCGCATCGGCGAAAGCTTCCGGATGTTCAACCAGAAATGGGCGCGCCGCTCGCTGCGATCGAGTGGAGTCGTGATCGTCGTGTCCGACGGATGGGATCGGGGCGATCCGAACCTCGTCGCGACCGAAACGGCCCGCCTCCGCCGCAACTGTCATCGACTCGTGTGGCTGAACCCACTGGCGGGCACGCCCGGATACCAGCCGCTTGCCGGCGGCATGCGCGCGGCATTCCCGTACATCGACGATTTCCTGCCGGCCGGGACGGTGGCGTCGCTCGAGCGGCTCGGCGAGATCCTCGGCGGCGTTCGATCCGCCGACACGCGCCAGGGCGCCGAGGCGGCTGCCCACGCGGCACTGCCCGGTGTCGGCGACCTCGGGGGCGTCGCTCCACCGACGGTCGTCGGCGGTCAGCCGACCGACCCCAGCACCGCGAGGCCGATCCGATGAAGGAGCTGCTCGACACGCTGTCCGGCTGGCAGGCGGAGGGCATCGACGCCGGCCGGGCGGTGGTCGTCCGCACGTTCGGCTCGGCCCCGCGACCGGAGGGAGCTGCGTTGCTGTACGCCGCGGACGGTCGCATCGCGGGATCCGTCAGCGGCGGCTGTGTCGAAGGCGCGGCCGCGGAACAGATCGAGAACGCCCGCGCGACCGGCAATTCCCGCGTGATCCGCTACGGCATCAGCGACGAGCAGGCGTGGGACGTCGGACTCGCCTGCGGGGGCACGATCGACGTGCTGGTGCAGCCGGCGATCCCGACGGCGGCCGTCGAAGCAGCCTCAGCATCGCTGGGTGCCGGCAGCCACGGTGCCGCCGTCGTCACGCCGCTCCCTGCCGACTCGCCGCCGGCAGAAGGCGGGCCGCACGAGCCGGGCGAGGGATCTCCGCCGGAGACCCCGCTCGTCGTCCACGAGGATGGCCGGTTGGACGGCACGCTCGGTGACCCGTCGCTCGACGGCGCCCTCGTCGAGGGGGCGGTCGAAGCGCTGCGCCGCGGCCAGTCGCGCACGACGGAGCTCGGTGGCCGGTCGCTCTTCATCGAGGTCTTCCCGGTCCGTCCGCGGCTGGTCGTCGTGGGAGCGGTCGAGGTGGCCCGCTCTCTGGTCCGCCTGGCGAAGGAGCTCGGGTTCGAGACCGTCGTGATCGACGGCCGCGCGTCGTTCGCGACCCCCGAGCGGTTCCCGGACGTCGACCGGCTCGTCGTGGGCTGGCCGGACGAGGTCGCCGATGAGATCGGCCTCGGGCCGAACGATGCGGTGGCTGTGCTCACGCACGACGTGAAGTTCGATGAACCGGCGATCGTCGAGGCGCTGCGGCGTGGCTGCCGGTACGTGGGTGCGGTCGGCTCGCGCAAGACCCAGGCGGATCGACGCCAGCGCCTGCGCGAGGCGGGTGTGACCGACGAGGCGCTTGCCGAGCTGCGCGGTCCGGTGGGACTCGACCTCGGCGGACGGCAACCGGCGGAGACCGCGCTCGCGATCCTGGCCGAGGTGGTCGCCGAGCGGTACGGCGGGTCGGGGCGGCCGATGCGCGACCGTGCCGCCGAGGGACTCTCCGCCACACGCGTGGCCAGCGAAGGAACACCGGTCACGGCCGGCTGACGGGAGGCTGCGATGAAGGGCGATCGGGTCGAGGTCGTGGTCGATACCGGCGGGGCGGTGCAAACCTTCGAGATCGTGGCCACCCGTGCGGGACGGCGCATCGAGGTCACGACGGCGCGCGGTGTCGTCGAGGTGACCGAGGTGACACGTGGCGGCACGCCGGTCCGCACCGGGCGGTTCATGGCGAGCCGGCTCATCGCGCTCGTGGAGCATCCCGCCCGGGAGGGCGACACGACGGTCGAGGTCCTGACGCGCCGACGGATCGGTGCGAAGGAGCCCGTCGGGCGCCGCGGCGGGCGCGCTCCCGAGAAGACGGCCGGCCTGTTCGACGAAAACGCGGCCGATCCGGACGACGAGGCCGCAGCCGAGGGCTGAGGCCCTGGCGTCGCTTGGCGCGACACAGTCGCTGTGACCGACCGGACCCGCACAGCCGTGCACGATCGATCTCCTGGACGACGATCCTCCGCGTCCTGGGCGAACGGCCGGTGCTCGTTCATCCCGATCGCGTCACTGACCGCGACATTGTCGCTGTGAGCGACACGCGATCGCGATCGATGCCCAAGGAGGGTGAGGCTGTCTCGCGTCCGGATCGGGTCGCCGCGGTCGTCCTCGCGGCCGGCGCCGGGTCGCGGTTCGGTGGCGGCAAGCTCCTGGCACCGCTCGAGGGCCGTCCGATCCTGCAGCACGTGATGGACAGGCTGGCCGCCTCAGGGCTGGAGGACGTTGTGGTCGTGCTGGGCGACGACGCGGCGGATGTCGAGCGGATGATCGACTGGCACGGCGCCCGCCGGACGCGAAACCCCGACGCCTCGCGGGGCCTGTCGAGCTCGCTGCAGCACGGGATCGAGGCGCTCGCGCCTAGTGTGGACGCCGCGCTGATCGTGCTCGCCGACCAGCCGCGTCTCCCACCGCGCGCGATCCGCGCTCTGCTCGACGTCGAGGTCGACCCGGCGCGGCCGATCGTCGTGCCGGTCTACGGCGGCGATACCGGCCGCAACCCGGTCCTGCTCGGGCGGGCGGCCTTCGACCTTGTCGCCGACGCGACAGGCGACCGTGGCCTGGGCCCTCTCATCGCGGCGCACCCGGAGCTCGTCCAGGAGATTCACATCCGCGTGGAAGGTGGCAATCCCGATGTCGACACGCGGGCGGACCTGATCGCGCTGCTGGAAAGTGCGTGGGCCGCCCGCGTTCGGGCGAACGCCGAACAGGTCGATCGCTTCCGCGAGGTCCCCGACGGCGCGGATTTCTACGCGCCGGTCACCGGCCTGTTCCGCGCCGACCCCCGCCGCACGGACGAACCCGTCCTGGACGCGCTCCTGCGGTTGATCGAGCCGGGCGAGACCTGGATCGACATCGGCGCCGGCGCGGGGCGCTACGCCCTGCCGATCGCGCTCGCCCTGGCGCAATCGGGTGGCAGGGTCATCGCGCTGGACGCGTCGCACGGGATGCTCGACGCGCTCATGGACCTCCAGACCGAGCACGGCGTGACCGATGTCGAAGTCATCGAAAGCCGCTGGCCACCAGCGGACGGGTCTGCATTGGATCGCATCGCGGCGGACGTCGCCCTGATTGCACATGTCGGCTACGACATCGAGTCGATCGGACCATTCGTTCGAGCGATGGAATCGGTCGCGCGACGTCTGTGCGTCGCCGTCCTGATGGAACGCCAGCCGTCGTCGATCGCCGATGCGTGCTGGCCGCCGGTCCACGGCGAGGCGCGCGTCGCGTTGCCGGCCCTCCCTGACTTCGTCGAGCTGCTCCGGGCGCGTGGGCGGCTGCCATCAGTCGAGATGCTCGAACGCGAGCCTCGGCGGTTCGCGTCCCGGCATGAGCTCGCGGGCTTCCTGCGCCGGCAACTGTGGATCGAACCCGGGGGAGGGGCCGATGACCGCTTCCACGCGGCACTCGACGACCTGATCGCGGTCGACACGGATGGCCGCGTGGGTCTCCGCGGGCAGCAGCCGCTGCCGATCGGCATCGTCACCTGGGACCCAGGGGAGGTGCCGACATGACCCGGTCCACCGCGCCGACCGCGCCAGACGGCAGGCCGATGGCCGGGCCGTTCGATCGGGCGGGCTGGCGCGAGTGGCTCATCGCCAATCACGAGGCGTCGAAGGGCGTGTACCTGCTGTCCTGGCGCCGCGGTTCGGGCCGGACGAGCGTGTCCTACGAGGAGGCCGTCGAAGAGGCGTTGTGCGTCGGATGGATCGACTCGTCCGGCAGGGTGCTCGATGAGGAGCGCTCGATCCAGTGGTTCGCACCGCGACGGGCGCGGAGCGTCTGGGCGCGATCCAACAAGCAGCGCGTGGCGCGTCTCACGGTCGCCGGGCTGATGCTCCCCGCAGGGCTCGCGGCGATCGAGGATGCGAAGCTATCGGGTATGTGGACCTTGCTCGACGATGTCGAGGATCTCCTCGTCCCCGACGATCTCGCCACCGCGCTCAAGGAGCGCCCGACCGCGCGCGACCGCTGGGACGCGTTCCCGCCAAGCGCGCGACGGGCGATGCTGCAATGGGTCGTCGAGGCGAGGCGGCCGGAGACGCGGGCTGGGCGGATCGCGCGCATCGTCGACGGCGCTGAGCGCGACGAGCGCGCCTATCCGCCGGGTTAGGTCGCGGGGCGGTCCCCGTCCATCGCCTGGAGGATCCGCTCGCCGCGGGTCACCGTGGCGACCCGGGCGCCTTCGAGGATCAGGTCCCGGCACAGATCGGCCGGGACCGGGTCGCCCTCGAGGAACGTCAACCAGCGGACTTGCTTGGTGATGCCGACGCCCACCAGCAGCCCGAGTGGGTCGCGCATCGCCCAGCCGTGCTCGAACCCGAGATGGACGTGCTCGTTCTCCGGCGCGATGTAGGCGAAGTAGACGGCCTTCCGCCCCACCGGCAGGTCGTAGCCGATGAGCCGCCAGCCGGGCCGGACGCGCTCGATGGCCTCGGGGATCGTCGCCTTGACGATCTCGCGGAGCCGGTTCGCGATCGACTGCATCGGGTGAGGGAAGTCCTCGAGTAGCGCCTCGGGCGGGATCCCTTCCATGCCACGGATGATGCCGGATACTGCGCGGCGTGAACCATCGATGGCTCCGCGCGCTGCTGCTGGGCGTCGCCCTCGCTGTGGGGTTCCCGGCCTCGACCGCCGTCGCCTGCAGTCCGCCGTTCGACCCGAACATCAGGGAGCTGGGACCCGCGCAGATCGTCGTGGTCGGATCTCGCGAGCGCGTTCCGAGCGGCCGCCTGTTCCACGTCGAGCGATGGTTCAACGGAGGCGAGCCCGGGACGCCGATCGTGATCGCGTTCAAGGAGGGCGAGCCGATCGGTGATTGCAGCTATCCCGTGGCGACCGGCGAACGGAAGATCATCGCGCCGTGGCGCGAACCGGACGGCCGACTCTCGGCCGACCTCGGCACGCTGCAGGCTGATCCGAACTCCGAGGACGGTCGACGGTACCTGAACGAGGCCGTCGCCCTGTTCGGGCCGGGCGTGGTCCCGGGACTAGTCGTTTTCGAGACAGCGCATCCGGCTGGGGAGCCGGTAACCGGCTCCGAGTCGGCGACCGACCGGGTTCCACCACTGGCGATGGTGGCCGTCGGGCTAGCAGTGATCGGCTTGATCGCCGCGTTGGTCGTGCGGCGCCAGGCGCTCCGTCGCCGGTCCTCCTGAACTCGGCCGACGCGTCGTCGCATCCGCCCGCCGGCCGACTTCTTCAGGATCTGTCAACGTGTGTTGTTGACATGTGACCATATGGTCACATAATATCCCGCACGTGACGGATGACATGGCCCCGGTCTTTCGGGCACTCGGCGATGCCAATCGGCGCGTGCTGCTCGACCGGCTCTTCGAGCGCGATGGCCAGACGCTAGGCGAGCTGTGCGAGGCGTTGCCGGACATTACCCGGTTCGGGGTCATGAAGCACCTGGGTGTCCTGGAGGCGGCCGGCCTGCTCTCGACCCGACGCATGGGTCGCGAGAAGCGGCACTATCTGGATCCCGTGCCGATCCGTTTCGTCCACGATCGGTGGACCGGCAAGTTCGCCGAATCGATCGTGGGCCCCATGACCGCTCTGAAGCGTCACCTGGAGGTATCGATGGATACGGTCGACCACGTCTATTCCGTCTACATCAAGGCACCCGCGGACCGGATCTGGCGCGCCATCACCGATGGCGACGAGACCGTCCGCTACTACTACGGGACACGGGTCAGTTCGAGTTGGGAGGTGGGCGCGCCGATCTCGTACACGTATCCGGATGGCAGCGTGGCCGCCGACGGATCGGTGCTCGACATCGAGCCCGGCCGGCGCGTCGTGATGTCCTTCCATCCGCGCTGGGATCCCGACATCGAAGCGGCCGGTCCGGTGACGATGACCTGGGCCATCGAACCCGGGGAGGGCGACGGCGCGCCGTCGCGCCTCGTCGTGACCTCGGCGCTGATCCCCGGGTCGAAGGTCGAGAAGGAGTTCAGCGGCGGGGTCGTGTTCATCGTGTCCGGCCTCAAGACCGCGATCGAGACGGGAGTCTCGATGGCCGTCGCCTAGGCGGCCCGGAAGGGCGAGTCGCCCCTATTGCGCCCCGATTGCATCTGGAACATCCCGATGTTCCAATCAGCACCCGAGCGAACGAGGAAGGCCCGAATCGGGCCCTCCTTGGCTGTTTGGAACGTCTTACGTGTTCCAAGCGGCGGCCGAACGAGCGTGTGTCGACGCTTCGTTCGCTGATTGGAACCTGGTGATGTTCCAAGCGCGCCCGGAAGGGGCCTCGAAGGGCATGTTGGGCGGCACCCTGCCACGCACCGGGGTATCGTCTACGGGTTCGACGGGAGGATCCGATGCACTTCGAGGGCACCGTCCAGATCGCCGCCCCGCGCGACCGCGTGTGGTCGTTCGTGATGGACCCCAACCAGGTCGGTCAGTGCGGTCCCGGCGTCGAGTCCATCGAGGTCGTGGACGACACTCACTTCAAGGCAAAGGCCAAGGTGGGGATCGGGTTCATCAGCACCCGTTTCGTGATGGACCTGGAGTTCGCGGAAATGAGCCCACCCGATGCGGCGACCATCAAGGCGCACGGCCAGGCGCCCGGCAGTGCCGTCGACGGCACCGCCCAGATGAGGCTGTCGGACGGCGAGGACGGTGGCACCCGGATGGATTGGTCGGCCGACGTGAACATCGCCGGTTCGCTCGCGAGCGTCGGGGCGCGCCTGATCGAAGGCACCGCGAACAAGATGATCAGCCAGAGCTTCGACTGCATGAAGTCGAAGCTCGAAGGTGGGGGCTGACGACCTCGCCCGCGGATCGCCCCCTGTGGCGCACGGATGCCACACTCGCGGCTATGGAGCATCTCCACCGGGTCGTCGGCCCGGTCGCCACGAACCTGCACGTGCTCGCCGACCCGCGGACCCGTGAGGCGATCGCGATCGATACCGCCATCCCGTCGCTGGCCTGGATCGCCGACGAGCTCGCCCAGCGGGACTGGTCGCTGAAGCTGATCGTGTCGACCCACGGCCACTGGGACCACATCGGTGACAACGCCGCGGTGGCCGCGCACACCGGCGCGGAGATCGCGGTCCATCCTCTCGACCGGACCCGGCTGACCGAGCCACAACCGTCGTTCGCCCCGTTCGACATCCCGCCGTCGGTCCCGGCGGTCGAGCTTGCCGAGGGAGGCGAGGTCCGGTTCGGCGCGATCCGCCTTCGGGTCCTGCATACGCCTGGTCACACGGAGGGCTCGGTCTGCCTGTATGACGCGGACCAGGGGCTCCTGTTCAGCGGGGACACCCTGTTCCAGGGCGGGTGGGGCCGCGTCGACTTGGCGGGCGGGGACGCGTCGGCGATGGTCGCGTCGCTCGGCCGCCTGCTGACGCTCGACGCCGCCGTCCACGTCTTCCCGGGACACGGCGGCGAGACGACGATCGGCCGGGAACGCCCCTGGCTGGAGCTCGTGCGCGACTCCGGAGCTCTGCTGGCCTAGGACTAACAGATCGTCGGTCGACGTCACGACGGTGACGGGCACACGGACCGAGTCGCGCAGCCTGCTCGGGACGTCCTCGCCGAGCCATCGAGACAGGCCCCTTGGGGAGCGTGGAGACGATGACCTCGTCGACCTCGCGACCGCGGAGCGCGTCTCGGACGGCCATCACGGGGTCGCGGTCGCCGACCTCGCCGTCCGCCTCGGCGCCCATCTCGCGGAGCTTCCCGAGCACGTCGTCCAGGCGCCCCTGGGCGAGCTCGCGGGATGCCTGCTCATCCCAGGTGAGGCGTCCGCCGACGGGGCTGAGTGGCACGACGACATGGGTCCGCACCGGTCCCTCGGCGAGCCGTGTGGTGATCGCGTCGGTCAGCGACCGGCTCGTCAGCGTCTGGTTGGCGACGATCAGGTAGGAGCGCATGACCGGATCCTCCACGCGTCCCGTCATGATGCCACGGGCCCGATCGACGCTCCGCCGCGCGTCCCCGACGAACTCGGTCACTCAGCCCGGCCAGGCCACGCGTAGATCATCGAGCGCTGCGCCACCTCGAAGCCCATGCCCTCGTAGAGGCCCAGCGCGCCTGTCGGATTGTCGGCATCGACCCCGAGCATCGCGTCGGCCAGCCCGACCCCGCGCAGGCGGCGAAGCGCCTCCGCGGTGATCGCCCGACCGAGCCCGCGACGGCGCCACGGACGGCGGACGCTGATTCGCTCCAGCCAGCCGCGCTGCACGCCCAGCCGCTCGTTCTCGTCGGCCCAGATCCAGCTCTGGACGAGGCCCGCGATCTCGCCGCCGTCCCAGGCAGCGACCCACAGGCTCGTGTCGAGCTCGGACCGCTCGAAGAGGGCCGTGAACCCGGCCTCGCTGAAATCGCGGTGCTCCCAGTGATCCTGGAATGCCTCGTCCTCGGCGAGGACGAGCGCGCGGTGCTGGCCCGGCTCGACCGGTCGCAACTCGATCCCGTCGGGGAGCGGCGCGTCGGGGATGTCGTCGAGGGTCGGCCGCAGCATCAGGAACACCCATCGGATCGGCTCCATCCCCTCGGCCGTGAGGATGGCCTGGTGGCCCGGCTCAGCCTCGCCCGCGACGCCGCGCACCTCGGCGTTCCCGCCCGCGGCGACATCACCGAGCGCCACGGCGCGTTCGTTCACGCGCCGCAGGTTCTCGCGCAGGATGGCCCGCCCGATGCCCCGGCGTCGCCATGCCGGGTCGACGTGGCCCCAGGTCTGGTAGACCGGCCGGCCGACCCTCACCGCCCGATCGGTCCCGGCGACGGCGATGAGCCGCCCGCCGACCTCGGCGACGATGCCGTCAGCCTCAGGCACGAACACCTCAGGGTCGTCCTCCCATTCCTCGCGGAGCATCGAACCCGACGGAAACCACGGGATCTGGTCCGCCCGGCTGGCCACGCCGATGAGCTCGGCCAGGGCCTCGTATTCGGCGTCATCCGGTCGCGGCCGCCGGAACCGCAGCCCGTCGATGGACGGCGCGTCGGGCAGCTCGAGCCAGGTGTCGGTCGACATGGCCATCAGCCCAGGTCTCCGTACTTGGCCTGCATGTGGCGGGCCACGGACTTGTGGATCGACTTCCACTTCTTCGTTTCCGCTGCTCGGGCGCGCGCATCGCCCTTGCGCTCGGCGTGAGCCAGCTCGCGTTCGAGCTTCCGATGGCTGGCCAGGCGGTCGCTGGTCAGGCGGCCGTCATCGACGGCGGCTCGGACCGCGCAGCCGGGCTCGCCCTCATGACGGCAATCGCTGAAGCGGCAGGTCGACGCGAGATCGGCGATGTCATCGAACGCCACGTCGACCCCGACGTCGGCGCCGGCCACCTCCAGTGCGCGGATTCCCGGCGTATCGATGAGCTGCGCGCCGCCGGGGAGCGCGAACAGCTCTCGATGTGTGGTCGTATGCCGGCCCCGCGAGTCATCACCGCGGACCTCCGCCGTCGCCTGGCGCTCCTCGCCGAGCAAGGTGTTGACCAGCGTCGACTTGCCGACGCCCGACGATCCGAGCACGACCGCTGTGTGCCCTCGCAGCAGGAACGGCGCCAGGTCGGCGACATGGTCGCCGGTGAGCGCAGACAGCACCACGATCGGGACCGCCGGGGCGATCGATTCGACCTCGAGCAGCCGATGGTCGAGATCGACGGCGATGTCGGCCTTGTTGAGCACGATGACCGGACGCACGCCGCTCGACCAGGCCACCGCGAGATAGCGCTCGAGGCGGCGCAGGTTGAAGTCGTTGTCGAGCCCGGCGACCAGGAACGCCACGTCGACGTTGGCGGCCAGCACCTGCTCGTCGACGAGGTGACCCGCCGACCGCCGGCTCGCGTCGGCCGCACTGCGGACGAACGCGGACCGGCGGGGGAGGACGGCGGTGATGACGGCTGACTCGTCGGCGGGGGTCGCTGCCGGGTCGGTCGCGAGCGTCACCCAGTCACCGACCGCCGGATAGTCGGACGGAGCGAGGGTGTCGAAGCGGAACCGGCCGGACACGCTGGCCGACCGGTCGATGCCGTCCGGCCCGCGGACGATCGAGGTCTCCTTGTGGACCGCGACGACGCGGGCCGTGACCGCATCGCTGGCGCCGGACGGCAGTTCGCTCATGGCTCAGCCGACCCGCTTCAGCTTGCCGGTGCGCTTCGCGTAGCGCTCCGCCCGGCCGAATGCCCACAGCCCGAATGGGATGAGCACGATGCCGGCCACGATCAGCGGCCAGACGTCCCCGGTCAGCTCGGACACGGGTGTGCCCTTCACCAGGCCGGCGCGCACGCCATCGAGCACGTATGTCGCCGGCGACAGGTGCGAGAGCACCTGCATCCAGCCCGGCAGGATGTCGACGGAGTAGTACACCCCGCTGACGAGCAGCAGGCAGGACTGCAGCACGAACGTCATCTGCGCTCCGCGCTCGACGTACAGCAGCGGCAGGATCGCGGCGATCATGCCGATGCCGACGAAGCTGAACGAGCCGAGCAGCATGAACGTCAGCGCCGTCAGCGGGTTCGCGTTCGAGAAGTCGAGCTGCGGGAAGAACAGGACGAGCGCGACGAAGATCACGGCCGTATGGATGAGGCCGTAGACCATGGCGTACAGGACCGAGCCGAGCAGCTGCGACCAGCGCCGGATCGGGGCCATGAAGGTGTACTCGAGGGTGCCTTCCCAGCGTTCGATCGAGATGGTCTCGGCGATCCAGCTGAAGACCACCGACAGGTAGTTCCAGAAGATCGCTCCCACCATCAGCGTCAGCAGCAGCGTCGGGCTGCCCTGGTCGGCACCGATGAGCGAGATCGACAGCGCGCCCGCGACGGAATAGACCAGGAAGGCGACTTCCCAGCCCCAGTAGCGGCGAGTCAGAAAGAAGTTGCGCTCGATGAAGGCGTACGAGGCCTTCAGCTCATGGGCGACGATGGTCACGAGAGGATCTCCTCGGTGGTCGGGGAGCCGGCCCGGCCCTAACGGGACCGAGCCAGCTCCAGTGCGGGATCCGCTGCGATCCGCTCGCCCATCGCGATGACGCGACGGCCGATGGACCGGCGGATGGATGGGCGGCTGGGCTGGATCCGGCGCGCATGCGCCATCTCCGCGATCAGCTGCTCCCGGCGCTCACGCGCCAGCTCCAATGCGATCTGGCTGAAGTTCATGGTTCTCACCTCCTTTCCAGGCATCTATTCGTCGTCGTCCGGCTCGGAGTCCTCTTCGTCGATGTCGTCGTCGAGGGACCGGCCGGTGTAGGTCATGAACACGTCTTCGAGGGTGGTCGGCCGGCCCAGGCGCTCGGCGGTGATCGCCTTGAGCCCGTCCGGCGTGTCCTGGGCGACGACGCGCCCGTCGTTGAGGACCGTGATCCGCGCGCACAGGCGTTCGGCCTCGGCGAGGTCGTGGGTCGTCAGGACGATCGTCGCGTCATGGGTCTCGTTGATCTCCTCGATGAATGTCTGGACGTCGAGCTTGCTGCGTGGGTCGAGCCCGGTCGTTGGCTCGTCGAGCAGCAGGAGCGTCGGGCTGGTCAGCAGCGCTCGCGCGATGGCGACCTTCTGCTGCATGCCTCGACTCATCTGCTCGACCGGACGGCCGACCCGCTTCTCCGCGATGCCCAGCCGGCCCAGGATCGATATGGCGTCGCGCTTCGCGGCGCCGCCGTCGAGCCCGTACAGGCGGGCTGCGAACAACAGGTTCTCCATGGGGCTGAGCTTCTTGAAGAAGGCGGCATCGACGCTGACCCGGTTGATCACGCGCTTCACAGCCATCTCGTCGCGTTCGATGTCGTGGCCGAAGACCTCGACTCGACCGCTGTCGAGCGTGAGCAGCCCGCTGATCAGGCGGATGAGTGTCGACTTGCCCGAGCCGTTCGCCCCGAGGATCCCGTGGACGTCCCCACGCTCGAGGCGCAGCGAGACGTTCGAGATCGCGGCCACGGGCTTGCGCTTGCGGCCGACGACGAACGACTTGCTGACCCCCTCGAGGAGCAGGGCCGGGACCGCCGAGGTCGCCGTCGAAGCGACCGGAGCGGTGCGGGTGGTCGTCTTCAATTGTTCGGTCAGGGTGGCGGTCACTGGTGGACTCCAGGTACGGAGACGGGTTGGAAACAGAACGAGCCGCGGGCCTCGTCCGACTCTCGTCGGGTGGGCTCGCGGCTCGTGATGCGGGTCCTGGGTCTGCCGACCGGCGTCCGGTCAGGGCAGGGAAGGCATCAAAAAAGCCGGGGGCCCGATCTGGCCCACGGCTCGTGGCTCGTCCGGAAGGCGGTCCTGCCGCCTGCGGCTAGCTCGAGATGGGCACAGATCTCCCGCGATCGACGGCGCCGTTAGGCGCGATCGCGCGTCGGAAGAGGTGCGTCATCGACATATCTCTGAGCCGCCTCCGTGAGGGGTTGGATGGGTGGGCGCTCCGGGCCCGGCGCGCAGTCTACGGGTCGAGGCAACGTCGCGTCAAGGTGGACAGACGACGATGGCCGCCTACGACGGATGACGTAGCCGGGCCTTGGTCCGAGGCGCTCGGAGCGCACGGCGGACGATCGGGCGAGGCGGACCGCCGGGCGTGGGACGGCGGTCGACGACCTTGAAACCGGCGCGCGCGAACATCGCCAGGGTGCCGCGGAAGACGTTCGCCGACGGGATGCGCTCACCGTCTACGACCTCGACGGGGTAGGCCTCGAGCATCGTGGCGCCGTGGTCGCGCGCGTAGTCGATGCCGGCGGTGAGCAGCGCCTTGGCAACCCCGCGCCCGCGGGACCGCCGACCGACGACGAAGCAGACGATCGACCAAACCGGCTTGTCATCGATGGGCTTGAGGACGGTCGAGTGGGCCAGCCGCTCGTACTCCTCGCGCGGGCCGATGCTCATCCAACCAACGGCCTCGTCGCCGTCGTAGGCGACCAGGCCGGGCGCGCGGCCTTCCCTCGCGTTCTGGACCGCGGCGGTCTCCATCACCTTCCGGTGGCGGGCCTTGCCGCCGCTGGAGAAGTCGAAGCCGCGGATGCGGAAGTACGCGCACCAGCACCACTTCGGATCGCCGCCCTGCTCGAAAAGCTCGGCCAAATCGGGGAGGCGGTCCGGGGTCAGGGGTTGGATATCGAGCGCCACGGTTGCGATCGTACGGGGTGTCGTGGTCGTGGGCCGTCAACATCCAGCCACCGAGGATACGGCACGTTTGACGCTCCCCGGACCCGGCCGTACGCTCCGCCCGTGGCCGAGACCTCGCCGGGGCGGGGCCGGTGGAGCATCCGCCACGTCCCACCGACGCCGCGCTCGATCGTCGAGCTGATCCGTGCCGGCACGCTCGATGCGGAGCTGGCGGCGACCCTCTGGGTCCTGATCGAAGGCCGCGTCCCGCTGGTCGTCGCGGCGCGGGCCCAGGGTGCCGGCAAGACGACGCTGCTCGACGCGCTGATGGTGTTCCTGCCGCCGGGCGTCCGGACGATGGAGCTCGCCGGCGCCATGGAGACATTCGACTGGCTCCCGCAGGCGCCAGAGCTCGGCTGGCGGCGGCCGCATGGTCCAGATCCCGCGACCGTTGCCGCCGTCGCTGGGGTTCGTCTCGACCGTCCCGCACGGTCACCGATCGTGCCCGACAACACGGTCCTCCTCATCCCGGAGCTGTCCGACCACCTGCCGTCCTACACATGGGGCGCCGAGGCACGCATCGCGATCCGAGCCGTGGCGATCGGCTACGGGTTAGCCGCCACGATCCACGCCGACTCGCTGGACGAGGTCTTCGGCGAGCTTCGGCGCCCGCCGGTGAGCCTCGGCGACGACGAGCTCTCGCGACTGGGCATCGTGCTGGTGCTGCGCCCGGTCGGGGATGGCCTGCGCCGCGTGGTTGCCGCCCACTTCGTCCGCCCGACCGCGCGCGATGAGCACGGCCATGTCCAGCGCCTCGGGCCGGCGGTGCTGGCCACCTGGGACCCGGATGGCGATCGGTTCGAACATTTCGGCTGGGGCATCACGCCCGAGCTCGCCCGGCGCGTCGAGCGGCGCCCCGGCGACTTCGAGATCGATGTCGACCGTCGCCGCGACTACCTCGCCGGTCTCGCCGAGGCCGGCATCGTCGATGTCGATGCGGTGCGTGCCGCCATCGAGGGCTTCCGAGCCACGATCGTCGACCCCTCCAGCGTCCTCGCCACGAACTGAGGTCCCCGCGATGCCGACCCCCGCGCGCCCTGCCACCATCGCCGAGCTGCGGGCCGCCGGGTGGCGCTCGCGGACCGTCAAGGACGAGCTCCGCTCGAACCTCCTCGATCGGCTGGGCTCCGGGAGCGACGTGCTGCCCGGGATCGTGGGCTATGCGGATTCGGTGGTCCCGGCGATCGAGAACGCGATCCTGGCCGGCCACGACATGGTGTTCCTCGGCGAGCGCGGCCAGGCGAAGACGCGGATGGCGCGGCTGCTCGTCGGCCTCCTCGACGAATGGCTGCCGGTGGTCCGGGGGGGCGACCTGAACGACGATCCGTACGCGCCGGTCTCGCCGGCTGCGCGGGCGATCGTCGAGCGCGACGGCGACGACGCGGCCATCGATTGGCTGCCGCGCGACCGGCGCTACGCGGAGAAGCTCGCGACCCCGGATATCACGATCGCCGACCTCATCGGCGAGGTCGATCCGATCAAGGTCGCGGAGGGTCGCTACCTGTCGGACGAGCTGACGCTCCACTACGGGCTGATCCCGCGCGCGAACCGGGGCATCGTCGCGATCAACGAGCTGCCCGATCTGGCCGAGCGGATCCAGGTCGGGCTGCTGAACGTGCTCGAGGAGCGCGACGTCCAGATCCGCGGCTTCACCGTGCGGTTGCCGCTCGACCTGTACGTGGTCGCGAGCGCCAACCCTGAGGACTACACCTCGCGCGGACGGATCATCACGCCGCTCAAGGACAGGCTCGGGTCACAGATCCGGACCCATTACCCGCGCTCGCTCGATGACGAGCTGTCGATCGTCGCGCAGGAGAAGCATCGGTTCCCAGCGGGGGACGCCGATCCGGACCGAGCGGCTCCGACCGTCGTCGTGCCGCCCTTCATGGAGGAGGTGGTCGCCGAGATCACGCACCTCGCGCGCCGCTCCCCGGAGATCAGCCAGCGCTCCGGTGTGTCGGTCCGGGTCTCCGTCGCGAACATGGAGGTCCTCGAGGCGGCAGCCCTGAAGCGTGCAGTGCGTCTGGGCGAGGCAGTGGGGGCGCCGCGCGTGTCGGATCTCGGCGCGGTCGTGGCCTCGACGGTCGGCAAGGTCGAGCTCGAATCGGTCGGCGACGAGGCGCCCGAGGAGCGCGTCGTCGAGCGCCTCATCACCAAGGCCCTGTACGCGACGTTCAATCGGCGGGTGACGCTCGATGACCTGGACCCGGTCGTCGAGGCGTTCGAGGCGGGCTTCATCGTCGAGACCGGTGAGAGGACGCCGTCGCGCGAGTACCTCGCGTGGCTCCGCGAGGTGCCCGGGATGGACGTGGCGGTGGCCGGTCTTGGGACGTTCGACGTGACCGACGGCGCCGAGGAACCCGCGGTCGTGGCGTCGGCGGTGGAGTTCCTGCTCGAGGGTCTCCACCTGGCCCGGCGGCTGAACAAGGAGCGCGTCGCGGGCGGCACGGTCTATCACCGATGACCCGTTCCGACGAGCGGCGTCGCACATGACCGCCTACTCGCCCGATCCGCGCGACCTGGCCGGGCGCGTCCCGGTGCCACCGGACCCCGACGCGACGCTCGCGGGTCGCGCGCGGTACTCGCGCTGGGACGGCACGCAGCGCCTGCCAGATCTCGATGCCGACGAGATCCTCAAGGCGCTGTCCGACGACGTCATGGCGGAGGGCGATCTCGCGGAGGCGTTGCGCCGGCTGATGGACCGGGGCTGGCGGAGCGGCGACCCCACCCGCCCCGACCTGCCCGGCTTGCAGGACCTCATGGAACGATTGGCCCGACGACGCGAGGATCTCCGCGAGCGCTATGACCTGGGCGACGTGCTGGGCGACATCCGGCGCGAGCTCGAGGAGATCGTGGCCGACGAGCGAGCCGGCGTGGAGCGGCGCCTGGAGCGGGCGTCCGAGGATGCGCCCGATCCGGACACCGCGCGGGTCGCCCAGGACCTGGCCGCCCGCCGCCTCGATCACCTCGACGGCCTCCCGGCCGACCTCGGTGAGCGGATCAGCGACCTGCGCGAATACGACTTCCTCGATCCGGACGCACGGCAGCGCTTCGACGACCTCGTCGAGCGGCTGAGCAAGCAGGTCCTGGACCAGTTCGCGCAGGGCATGAGCGATGCGATCAGGTCGATGACCCCCGAGGACCTCAGCGCGAATCGCGAGATGGTCCGCGACCTCAACGACCTCATCCGCCAGCGGATCGGCGGGGGGGACCCGGACGCCCGCGACTTCCTTGCGAAGCACGGGCGATTCTTCCCGGGCGCCCAGACATTCGACGACATCATCGACCAGCTGGCGCAGCGGATGGCAGCGATGCAGTCGCTGATGCGCTCGCTCAGCCCGGAGCAGCGCGCAGAGCTCGAATCGATGATGGACGCGCTGTTGCGCGATGACCGGCTGCTTATCGATCTCGCGCAGCTCGCCTCGAACCTCGACCTGCTGCTCCCGGGCGGTCTCGGCGACCGCGTCCGGTTCAGCGGCGACGAATCGCTCTCGCTCGACGGCGCGCTGTCCCAGATCGCCCGGATGCAGGCCATGGAGCGCCTCGAGGACGCGCTCATGGACGTCGAGGCACCCGGCGATCTCGCCTCGATCGACCGCGACGAGGTCCGCGAGCTCATCGGCGACGACGCGGCACGCGACCTCGACGCCCTCGACGATCTCGCCCGCCGCCTGGAGGAGGCCGGCTACCTGACGCGGGACGGCGAGCGTCTCGAGCTCACTCCGCGTGGCACGCGCAAGATCGGCCAGCAGGTCCTCGACGACCTCTTCGCCCGTCTCCAGCGGGACGCGTTCGGCGGTCATCGGATCGACCGCCAGGGGCGTGGCGGCGAGCGCGAGGAGACGACCAAGCCGTACGAGTTCGGCGACCCGTTTCACCTCGACCTGCGTGGCACGCTGTCCAACGCCATGGTCCGCGAGGAGAACGCACCGGCGGCACGTGCCGCCCGCGGCGAGCGCGGTGTTCGGCTGATCCCGGACGATTTCGAGGTCTACCGGTCCGAGCAGCTCACCAGCACCGCGACGGTCCTGCTCGTGGACATGAGCCGCTCGATGCTTCTGCGCGGCTGCTTCCTGGCTGCCAAGAAGGTGGCCGTCGCCCTCGACACGCTGATCCGGACCCAGTACCCGCGCGACCACCTGTCGGTCATCGGGTTCGCGTACTACGCGCGGGAGATCCGTCCCGGCGCGCTTGCCGAGCTGACGTGGCACGGCTACGAGTACGGCACCAATCTCCAGCATGGGCTGATGCTGGCGCGCCGGATCCTCGCGCGGCAGGCGGCCTCGAACCGCGAGGTGGTGGTCATCACCGACGGCGAACCGACCGCCCACTTCGAGGACGGCCAGGTCGAGTTCAGCTATCCACCGACGCGTCGCACGATCAGCGAGACCCTCCGCGAGGTGCAGCGCTGCACGAAGGAGGGCATCACCATCAACACGTTCATGCTCGAGCGATCGCGGGCCCTCGCCGAGTTCGTCGCGCGCATGACCAAGCTCAACCGTGGACGCGCGTTCTACGCGACACCGGAACGTCTCGGCGAATACGTCCTGGTCGACTTCGTCGGACGGCGCTCCAGGCGGGTGTCCTAGCCGCTATCCTCGCGAGCGCGGCGTCTGGACCGAAAGGGTTCGAATCGCGAAAGGAGGCTCGTCATGGACTTCACGGTCTTGTTACCGTGGCTGATATTCCTGCACGTTCTCGGGGCCATCGTGGCATTCGGCCCGACCTTCGCGTTCTCGATCATCGGCGCGATGGGCGGCCAGGAGCCGCAGCATGCGAACTTCGCCACCCGCGTGTCGGCGAAGATTACGGACCGCCTCGTCGAGCCGCTGGCGATCCTCCAGGGCGTGACCGGCGTGCTGATCGTCCTCATCAGCGGCCGCAACCTGTTCACCTCGGGCTGGTTGCTCCTCGCGATCGTCCTCTACGCGATCGCCATCACCTTCGCCCTGTTCGTCCAGCGGCGCGACGTGCAGCGCATCGTCGAAATGACCTCCGCGCCACCGCCACCGGACGCGACGGGCCCACCCCCGGGCTCGCCGAAGTCGTCACGCGGGTCCAGCGCGGCGGGATGCTGCTGGGCCTATTGGTGGTCGTTATCGTCTTCCTGATGGTGGTCAAGCCGTTCTAAGGCCCCGGATGAGGTTGCGAGATCGAGGATCGGGCCCCGCTATCGAGGCGCCGCTACCATTGACCCGAACGATCCTCCAGGAGACAGCCACCGATGCCGCACGTCGCGACGAGCCCGACAGACCTGATCGAGGCGATCCGTCCCGCGGCTCACGTGGACGGCGACCGCCTTGTGATCGACGACGAGCCGGCCTTCCGCGAGACGGCCATCCGCGACCTCGCGTGGACGGCCGCGTTCTCCACCGATGAGGCGACGACCGAGGCCGCCCAGTGGCTGGTGTGGGAAGCGAGCCAGGAGCTCGGTGCGCTCTCGGCGAGCATCCATGAGCTGTACGCAGCGCGCGGTCGCGGGGAGGTGTCAGGCTTCACGGTCCCGGCCATCAACCTGCGGGCGCAGACGTTCGACATGGCCCGCACCGTCTTCGATGCCGCCCAGAGCGCCGACGTCGGTGCGGTGATCCTCGAGATCGCCCGGAGCGAGCAGACCTACACCTACCAGCGGCCGATCGATTTCGCGACGTCCGTGCTGGCCGGCGCGATCGCAGCGAACTGGCGGGCGCCGGTCTTCATCCAGGGCGACCACTACCAGTTCAACGCCAAGAAATACGCCGCCGACCCCGAAGCGATGACCGAGGAGATCCGGCGCGCTTGCCGTCTCGCCATCGACGCCGGCTACCGGAACATCGACATCGATTCATCGACGCTGGTCGACCTGTCCAAGCCGACGGTCGACGAACAGCAGCGCGAGAACTACGTCCGCGCGGCGGAGCTGACTGCGCTCATCCGATCGCTCGAGACGGACGGTGTGACGGTCAGCGTCGGTGGCGAGATCGGCGAGGTCGGCCACAAGAACTCGACGGTCGAGGAGCTGCGCGCCTACCTGGACGGGTTCGACCGCGAGCTGGCGGCGCGGGCATCGAACGCGACCGGCATCTCCAAGGTCAGCGTCCAGACCGGGACGAGCCACGGCGGTGTGCCGTTGCCGGGAGGTGGCGTCGCGGAAGTGAAGCTCGATTTCGAGGTGCTGCGCGAGCTCGGCGAGGTCGCCCGCTCGAGCGGGCTGGCCGGCGCCGTCCAGCATGGCGCCTCGACGCTGCCGGACGAGCTGTTCCACCGCTTCCCGGCGGTCGAGACCGCCGAGATCCACCTGGCGACCGGGTTCCAGAACACGCTGTACGAGCATCCGGCGTTCCCGGCCGAGCTGCACGAGAAGATCGAGGCGTGGGTCTTCGACAACGCGGCCGACGAGCGCAAGCCCGATCAGACCGACCAGCAGTTCGTCTACACGACGCGCAAGAAGGCGATCGGGCCGTTCAAGCGTGAGTTGTGGGACATGGAGGCGAAGGACGAGATCCTGGCCGCCCAGCGCCGCAAGTTCTCGTTCCTGTTCACCGAGCTCGGCGTCAACGGAACGCGCGAGATGGTGACCGCGTATATCCGGCCGGTCGAGCTGCACCGGCCGATGCCCGATTCGCTGCGAGAGGCGGCCGCCACGGGACTGGGGAGTGCGCGATGACCGCGATGGTCGACACGGACGACCAGGCCCAGCAGCATGCCCGCCGGGATGACCTGGCCGGGCGCCTGGCCGGGGCCGTGCTCGCCGCGCTCGAGGTCCAGGCTGTCTACCTCGGCGACCGGCTCGGCCTCTACCGCGAGCTGCACGAAGGTGGCGCGGCGACCTCGCCCGAGCTGGCGGCGCGCGCCGGCATCCACCCGCGCTATGCGCGCGAGTGGCTCGAGCAGCAGGCGGTCGGTGGCATCCTCGAGGTCGACGACGTCGCCGCCGGTCCGGACGAGCGCCGGTATTCGCTGCCGGCCGGTCACGCCGAGGTCCTCGTCGATCCGGAGAGCCTGTGGCTCGTAGCGCCACTGTCGCGGTTCGTCGTCGGCACGGGCAAGACGATGCCCAAGCTGCTCGATGCGTACCGCACCGGCGATGGCGTCGATTGGGCCGACTACGGACCCGACGTGGTCGAGGCCCAGGAGGCCATCAACCGGCCGCAGTTCCATCACCTCGTCGGCGAATGGATCGACGCGCTACCGGACATCGCCGCGCGGCTTCGGACCGGACAGGGCCGCGTCGCCGACGTCGCCTGCGGGACCGGCTGGTCGTCCATCTCGATCGCCCGCCACTTCCCGAACATCGAGGTGGACGGCATCGACATCGACGAAGGCTCGATCGCCCGCGCGAAGGCACACGCGGCCGCGGCCGGCGTCGATGGCCGTGTGTCCTTCCTGTTCGCCGACGCGGCCGATGCGCAGGGCGCAGGGCGCTACGACCTGGTGACGATCTTCGAGGCGGTCCACGACATGGCCCGACCCGCCGAAGTCCTGGCGAACGCGAAGCGGCTGCTCGCCCCGGGCGGCGCCGTGCTGATCGGCGATGAGCGCGTGGCGGAGACGTTCACGGCGCCCGGCGACGAGACGGAGAGGTTGTTCTACGCCTACAGCGTGGTCGCCTGCCTCGCCAACGGACTGGTCGACCAGCCGAGCGTCGGGACAGGGACCGTCCTGCGCCCGGCCGCGCTCGAGGAGATCGCGCGCGAGGCCGGCTTCAGCGGGTTCACGATCCTCCCGACCGAGCACGAGGCCTTCCGCTTCTACCGTCTCGATCCGTAACCCGGGCCGCGGTCCGTCCGCGACCGTTCGGGGCCGGTCCGAACCGGCTGAGATGGGGCGTTGACTCCGAGCAACCCGGTGCTATCCTCGCGCGCACGGATCGACCGGTGAGGGAGCCGCGTCGACCCAGTCTCCGCGTCCTCGCGTCCACTCCGAGCGGTGAGTCTCGCGCCCCCAGCGCGGTGGTAGAGGAGGGAATCGTGGCGGGATCCGTCGAGTCCCAGGAAGTCGCCGCGCGCGACGACGCGCAGCTGCAGTCCCTTGGCATCAAGCCCGAGTTGAGGCGGACGCTCGGGTTCGTCGCGAACTTCGCGGTCGCGTTCAGCTACATCAGCGTCGCGACCGGAACCTTCACCCTGATCGCCGTCGGCCTAGCTGTCGGTGGACCGTCCTTCTTCTGGTCGTGGCCGCTGGTCATCCTCGGGCAGACCTTCGTCGCGCTCAACTTCGCCGAACTGGCGAGCCACTTCCCTGTCGCTGGGTCTATCTACCAATGGTCCAAGCGACTGTCGAACAAGACGCTTGGCTGGTTGACGGGCTGGATCTACTTCTGGGCTGGTGTCCTGACTGTCACCGCGGTCGCGGTGACAGTTCCGCTGGTGCTATCTGCCCTCTCCGGGTTGGATCTCGCCGCTGCGAGCCCGATGCCCTTCTTCAACAACCTCGTGTTCTGGGCGCTCATCACCCTGATCCTCACGACCGCGATCAACGCGTTCGGTGTCCGAGTGCTCGCGACGATCAACAACATCGGCGTCGGTGCCGAGATCCTCGGCATGGGCGTGTTCGCGCTCGTGCTGCTGATCTTCTTCAACCACCAGCCGGTCGGCGTCCTGATGGAGCCGGCCGCCAACGTGCAGTCTGATGGCGGCTACCTCCCGATCTTCCTCGTCGCGATGTTCATGAGCCTGTTCGTCGTATATGGATTCGATACGGCCGGGACCTTCGGCGAAGAGACGCTGGACGCAAGCCGACAGGCGCCGCGAGGCGTGCTATCCGCGATCTGGCTGTCCGGGATCGTCGGGGCGATCTTTTTGCTGGCGATCATCCTGTCGTTCCGGGATGTCGCCGCACAGGTGACGAGCGCCCAGGAATTCGTGTGGGCCGTTGGCGGGGCCAACCCGATCGCGGACACGATCCTCACGAACCTCGGGGACCTCGGTCGCGTCTATCTTGCGATCATCCTCATCGCTGTGTTCGTCTGCACTCTGGCGATCCAGGGTGCGACGACGCGCCTCATGTATTCGATGGGTCGTGACGGTCGGATGCCGCTCGGACGCGTGTGGGGACATGTGCACTCGACCTTCCGGACCCCTGCCTACGCCGCCATCGCCGTTGGTGTGCTGGCGACGATCCCGTTCCTGTTGACGCAAAGTCCGGCGGTGATCGCCACGGGCGCGACCGGGATGATCTACATCGCCTACTTCCTGTGCAACTTGGGCGTCTTCGCGGCGCGCCGCCGAGGCTGGCCGCACAGGCCGGCGTTCTTCAGCCTTGGGAGCTGGGGGACCGTCATCAACGTCCTGGCCCTGATCTGGGGCGGTCTGATGATCATCAACTTCGGCATGTGGCAGAGCGAGATCTTCGGATCCTTCGGGACGGCGACGTACTCGCTGCCCGATGGATCCCTGGTGCCCCTGCGGGATCTCACCAATCCACCGCTCAGCTACATCTCGATCGGCGGCGAGTTCCCGCTTCCGGCGATCCCGATCTTCGAGGCGGTGCTCGGCGTGGTCCTGGCCGTGGGCGCGGTCTATTACCTGGTCGCCGTTCGCGGTCGACCTGACGAAGCATCGGACCAGCCTGACCCCGCGACCGGCGAGGCCGTGATCGCCTGAGCGAACTTTCTCGGGTGGAGGAGATGCGGCGCGGCGAGCGATCGCCGCGCCGCAACCCTTTCGGCCCACGACGATGGCGAGATTGCGGCCATGACCGTTGACGATGACGACGTCCTGCGCGGCGACCTCCGCGACCAGCTGGTCGGCGCGTTGCAGCGCGTGCCGGAGCTGGCGGGTCGCGAGCTGGTCCTGACGGCACTCAGCGGCGGCATCACGAACCGGAACTTCCTCGTCGCGCTCCCCGGCGGGACCCAGCGATACGTCATCCGCCTCGCCGGCAACGACACCCACCTCCTCGGCATCAGCCGCGAGGTCGAGCATGCGGCAACGATCGCCGCCGCGGGCGTCGGTGTCGGGCCGGAGGTCACGGCCTTCATCCGACCCGAGGGCTACCTCGTCACCCGGTTCATCGAGGGCTCGCCGGTCAGCGTCGAGCAGGTCCGCGAGCGCGACACCCTGGCACGCATCGCCGATTCGCTTCGTCGCATCCACCAGGGCCCCGCGATCCCGGGGCTGTTCGTGCCGCTCCGGATCGTGGAGGCGTATCGCGCGCTGGCGATGGCCCGCGGCGTGCCGATCCCACCCGAGTACGAGCTCGCCGCTGCGATCGGGCGCCGGATCGAGCTCGCGTGCCTGGCCGATCCTGTCGAGCTCCGGCCGTGCCACAACGACCTCCTCAACGCGAACTTCATCGACGACGGCAGCCGCATCCGCATCGTCGACTGGGAGTACGCCGGCATGGGCGATCCCTCCTTCGATCTCGGCAACTTCAGCATCAACCATGAGCTCACGCCCGACGACGACGCCCACTTGCTTTCGGCGTACGAGGGAGCGGCCGACACCAGGCACCTGGCGCGCCTGTCGCTCATGCGTGTCGTCTCCGACTTTCGTGAGGCCATGTGGGGCGTGCTCCAGCAGGGGATCAGTACGCTCGACGTCGACTTCGCGGCCTACGCCGGCGAACACTTCGATCGCCTCTTGTCGAACGCCTCGAGGCCCGCGTTCGAGCGTGCGCTGCGCGAGACCGCCGGGGACTGACGCGGTCTCAGGCCGGTTCCACGGTCAGCTGATACGCCCCGCCGCCCAGGAACCGCGGATCCGTCACCACGACGAGATACTCCCCGTCGGCCGGGGCGCTGAACTCCACGACATCGTCGCCGCCGAGAGGACCACCGTCGTCGTGGCCGGACGCCAGTGGCGCCGGATCCTCGCCGATGCGATCGATGAACAGAGCGGGATCGATCGCCGCGGCGCTCGCCCGGACCGTGACTGACTGGCCCTCCGTCATCGTGAGCGTGTACCAGTCGACGTCGCCCGCGTAGTCGGCGGCCCCGACGATGGGCTCTTCGGCAGTGAGGACGCGGCCATCGTCCGCATCGATGACGGGGGTGAGCGGGACGCTCGATCGAAGTGTGACCTTCGCGTCCCGGCCGGCTGTCGGCTCGACCTTCACGGCGTACGGCCCGATCGCATCGAAGGGCATGGAGAGGCGCAGGTCGACACCCGGTGGTCCCGCTCCGTTCCCGAGTCTTCCTGCGGCGGCCAAGCCGAAGAGGGCGACCGGGAGATCGCTCTTCATCGTGATCGACGCCGGCTGATCGCCACGGTCGCCGCCGATCACCCATAGGCGGGTATCGGCTCGATGTCGAAGCGTTACCTCGACCGTGCGCTCGCCGCTCGGATCGGGTGCCGGCAGAAGGTGGTCGCCCGTTTCGTCGACATCGTCGCCGGCGAGGAGGCGCTCGACCCGTCCCAGCGCATCCGCGACATCGAGCGCGATCGCAAACCGTCCGCGCGACGAGCCCGTGATCCCGAGCAGGCGCCCCTGCGTGTCGACAAGAACGCCGCCCGACTGGCCGTCCTCGATCACGGCGTCCGTCTGATGGAACGTCAGGTCGTCGATCCACTCGAAGGCGGAGCCCGAGATGATCCCTTCGGTGATCGTCGCCGTCGGGGAGTCGTCGTTCGCGAGCGGGTAGCCGACGAGGTAGACCCGCTCACCGGTCCGCGTGCCCTCGTCGTTCGATTGCAGGGGTCCCCGCGCCGGACGGAGGCCCGCGTCGAGCACCGCAAGGTCGGCTCGCAGGTCCCAGCCGACGACCGGAGCTGTCTCGACGCGCGTGCCGTCGGGCAGCACCAGACGCGCCTCCGCGTACGGTCGGACGACGTGTGCGTTGGTGACGACGTATCGGCCATCCACGAAGAGACCCGATCCCCTCCCGAGCTCGGTGGCGACGAACACCAGCGATGTCGAGACGCGCCTGAACACCTCATCCGCCGCGAGGGCTGATGGCGCCGGGCTGGAGGTCGGGACCGCTGTGGGTCCCGTGGTCGCCGACGGCCCCGAGCCGCCGAGGCACGCCGCGACGATGGGAGCGAGGACGAGCCAGCCGGTCCTCCACGATCGACCCCGCCGACGCCACATCGTCGACCTCTCGAGGGCCCGCCGAGCGTGACCAGGATCGGTCGGCCGCCGGGCGCGCATAGGCTACGACGGCGGCATCGCGGCGCCTAGGGGCACCCCGGTGGCCATCAGTGGCAGAAGGCGGTCCCCGAGTCGCGGAACTCGCCGGCGACCGGGATGAACTCCCAGTCGTAGCTGCCGTCGCGGAGGCTGAGCTTGATGACGCCGTGGGCCAGGACGCGCAGCTCGCTGTTCGCGACGGGCTCCTTGAACGGCCGGAGCGGCGTGCCTCCGGTGCCGACGATGAACTGGCGGATGCCACGCTCTCTGTCCTCGGATCCGGCGGGATCCTGTGGTGCGAAACGCTCGTAGTCGTGGTCATGACCGTTGACGATCACGTCGACGCCGGCGTCGTAGAGCTGGGTCCAGAACGGCGCCACCGACCGGTCGTTGCCGTGCTCGCCGGAGCTGAAGCGGGGCTTGTGCCACATCGCGACCGTGCACGTCGCGTCCGATGCAGCGAGATCGGCCTCGAGCCAGCGTCCCTGTGTCGAGTCGGCGCCGCAGCCATCGAACTTGGCGCATTCCGAGTCGAGCATGATCACGTGCCAAGAGCCCAGGTCGTACGAGTACCAGGCGTTGCCGTCCGGGCCCCTCGCAGCCGCGCCGAAGTAGCTGAAGTAGCCCGCGAGGTCGTTCGTGTGCCAGTCATGATTGCCAGGGACCGGCCGCGTCCGATCCTTGAAGGAACCCCAGACCGTGTCGTAACAGATTTCGAACTCGGCCGCGGAACCGTTCTCGTAGGCGTTGTCGCCGACCGTGAAGATCGTGCCCTCGATCGATGCGAGGACCTTGCCCGTCAATAGGTCCTCCTCGGTGCTGCAGTCGCCGATGTCGCCGGCACCGGCGAGCACTGCCACCGCTGCTGCCGACGGGGTTGATGTCGGCTCGGCGCTGGGCTCGCTCGGAGGCGGCGACCCGGTCGCCGTCGGTGTCGGTCCGGAGCTTTCGGATGGCGTCGGCGACGGGTCGAAGCCCGTCGAGCTCGGGCGGGAGAGCAGCACCGCGGCGGCGAGGACGATGACGACGGCCGCGACGACGACCGCGATGACAGCCAGGCCATCCGGACCGCCACGTGGTGGCGGCGGCGTGGATCGGACGGGATCGGAGCTCGGTGGGCCGTCGGACATCGCGCGCAGCCTACTCGCTGCACGCGAATTGCCCATCGAGGGGCAACCCATCGGTGCCCGAGCGCACCGTCGCCGGCAACCCCTTCGGGTGCTCGCGTTGCAGCGCGCCAGCGCTCCGAGGAACCGATAGGCTCTCGTTGATGGCAGACAGCGCCCGGGTCGTGATCATCGGCGGCGGCGTCGGGGGTACGTCCATCGCCTACCACCTGGCGGATCTGGGCTGGCGGGACATCGTGCTCGTCGAGCGCGCGGAGCTGACCAGCGGTTCGACGTTCCACAGCGCGGGGCTGGTCGGCCAGCTGCGTGGGTCGGTCACGCTCACGAAGATGATGATGTACGGCTCCGACCTGTATCGCCGCCTCGAGGACGAGACGGGCACGGACCCGTCGTGGCACGAGGTCGGCTCGATCCGGCTGGCCTCGTCGACCGAACGCATGCACGAGCTCGAGCGCCAGGCAGGCTGGGCGAAGACCTTCGGGCTGCCGATGGAGTTGATCGACCCGCAGGAGGCGCAGGATCGTTTCCCATTGATGTCGATCGACGGCGTCCTCGGTGGCGTCTGGCTGCCGACAGATGGCTGGCTCGATCCATCCGGGCTGGCCCAGGCGTTGGCGGCCGGGGCGCGTCAGCGCGGGACGACGATCCGGACGCAGACGCGTGTCGTCGGCATCGGCGTCGAACGCGGGCGCGTCACCCGCGTCACCGTGGAGCACAAGGGCGAACGTTCGGACATCGCGACCGACGTCGTGGTCAACGCCGCCGGCATGTTCGCGCCCGAAATCGGGCGGTTGGTCGGCGTGACGGTCCCGATCATCCCGATCGCGCACCAGTACCTGTTCACCGAACCGCTCGACGGCGTCACGAGCGACCTGCCCCAGCTGCGCGACCCTGACAATCTCGTGTACTTCCGCGAGGAGGTCGGCGGCCTGTGCATGGGCGGCTACGAGCGCGATCCGGCGCCGTGGTCGCTCGACGGCGTGCCACCCGACTTCAACGGCAAGCTGCTGGCGGCCGACATGCCTCGCTTCGAGCCGATCATGGAGGGCGCCATCCGTCGCGTACCGGCGATGGAGGAGGCGCGTGTGAGCCGCGTCATCAACGGGCCCGAGGCCTTCACGCCCGACAACGAGTTCATCCTCGGCGAGTCGGATGTCCGCGGTTTCTGGGTCGCCGCCGGGTTCTGCGCGCATGGTATCGCCGGCGCCGGCGGGATCGGCCGACAGATGGCGAGCTGGATCGTCGACGGCGAGCCGGAGCTCGACCTCTGGAAGATGGACATCCGCCGGTTCGGGGCGGCGTACCGGTCGCAGGCCTATACGCTGGCGCGGTCGATCGAGAACTACGCGACCTACTACGACATCCACTACCCGAACGAGGAACGGCAGGCGGGTCGTCCGCTGCGCACCTCGCCGACCTACGACGACCTGGCCCGGCTGGGCGCTGCCTTCGGCGAGAAGTCGGGGTGGGAGCGGCCGAACTGGTTCGAGCCGAACGCCGACGACCCGCGGTTCGGCGGTCGGGAGGCACTCGAAGCGCTCCGGCCGCGGGGTTGGGCGGGTCACCACTGGTCGCCGGCGATCGCCGCCGAGGCGCTCGCCACGCGTGAGGCGGCGGCGCTCTTCGACGAGACCTCGTTCGCCAAGCTCGAGGTCACGGGGCCGGGCGCATGCTCCTTCCTCCAACGCGTCGCGGGCAACGATGTCGACCGACCGCTCGGCTCCATCGTGTACACGCAGCTGCTGGATCGGCGCGGCGGCATCCAGGCGGACCTGACCGTCACGCGGCTCGCCGAGGGCCGGTTCATGCTCGTGACAGGCACGGCCTACGGCAACCACGACGCAGGCTGGCTGCGGTCCAACCTGCCCGACGACGGCTCGGTGGAGATCCGTGACGTGACCTCGTCGCGGCTGTGCTTCGGGCTGTGGGGACCGCAGGCCCGCGACATCCTCGCCCCGCTCACGCGCGACGACGTCACGGACGCGGGCTTCCCGTACCTCACCGCGCGCGAGATCAGCATCGGGTCCGTTCCAGTCCTGGCGCTGCGGGTCACTTATGTCGGTGAACTCGGCTGGGAGCTGTACGCCCCGACCGAGTACGGACGGGCGCTCTGGTCGGCCCTGTGGGAGTCCGGGCGGGACCACGGGCTCGTTGCCGGCGGGTACCGCGCCATCGAGGCGCTTCGTCTCGAGAAGGGCTACCGCGTGTGGTCGAGCGACATCACCCCGGACGAGACGCCATATGAGGCGGGCCTGGGCTTCGCTGTAGCGCTGGACAAGTCCGAGCCTGCCCTTGCGCACGACGCGCTGGTCGAGGCGAAGGCCGCAGGGCCCCGCAAGCGATTGCGCTGCCTCGTCCTCGACGACGCGCTCGAAGTCTGCCTCGGCAACGAGCCGGTCCGGGTCGATGGCGAGATCGTCGGGCGGGTGACGAGCGGTGGCCAGGGCTTCGCGGTCGAGAAGTCGATCGCGTATGCCTACCTGCCTCCCGACCGGGCGATCGGCACGCGCGGGGAGGTCGAGGTGTTCGGTCGGTGGCTGAGCTTCGAGGTCGTCCGTGAACCCCTGTACGACCCGGACAACGCCAGGATCCGATCGTGAGCGAGATCGAGGAGCGGCGCGCCTGGGTCGATCTCGGGCTGGCGATCGCCGATGAGGCCGATGCGATCGCCCTGCGCCATTTCCGGCGGGACCTCCAGATCAGCACCAAGCCGGATCGCACTCTCGTCACGCAGGCCGATACCGCGATCGAGCGCATGATCCGCGAGCGGATCCTGGCGGCCCACCCGGACCACGGCCTCGTCGGCGAGGAATACGGGGTGGAGGCGCCCGATGCGCGAGTCCGCTGGTACATCGATCCGATCGATGGCACCCACAACTTCGTACGTGGCGTGCCGCTGTTCGGGATGCTGCTCGGCGTCGAGGAGGACGGGGAGCTCCAGGCCGGGGTGATCTCCGCGCCCGCCCTCGGCGAGCGCTGGTACGCCTGGCGCGGCGGCGGAGCATGGGCCGCGCGCGCGGCCTCGGGCGAAGGACCCAGACGTATCCGGGTGTCGACGGTCGCTGAGCTCGAGGATGCCCAGCTGCTGTACGGCAGCGCGCGCGACATCCGGCGCTCCGGGCGTGCCCCCGGTTTCGAATCGCTCCTCGAAGACGTCTGGCGGGAGCGCGGGTTCGGCGACTTCTGGGGCTACGCCCTGGTGGCGGAGGGCGCCGCGGAGGGCATGGTCGAGGTCGACCTGTCGACGTGGGACGCCGCGGCCCCCGCGATCGTCGTCGAGGAGGCCGGGGGGCGCTGGACGGACCTGGACGGTGGCCGCCGGATCGACACGCGGACCTTTCTGGTCAGCAACAGCGTCCTACACGAGGAGCTCCGGGAGAGGTTGCTCCGCACCGACTGATCGGAGCAAGGAAGCCTGATGGATCCGCGTCACGCCACGATCGCTGCCCTGGCGATGGTCGTCATGGTCGCCGGGTGTCTGGCGGTCGCTCACTCGCCCAGTGCGGAGGCCGTCGACTCACCATCGGGCTCGCCTGCCGGCAGCAAGTCTCCCAAGCCCGATAGCGTCCCGACGATCGATCCGGACTGGATCACGCGGCCGGCCCTGACGTGCGGCGACCCCGGCGAGCTGTTCCCTCCCGCGGCGCTGGACGGCCCCGGCCTGGCGGAGCTGGGTCTCGATCCGGCGTCGGGCGTGCTGCGATCGACCATCGCCGAAGCGCAGCCCGAGACACCGTTCCCGGAGACAGGGTGGCATCGCGTGATCGACCGGCCCGACGGGGTCACGTTCGTGGCCGCCGGGGACCGGGAGACGCCGTGGTGGGCCGTCACCGTGGGGGTGTTGGGTGGGACATTGCAGGCGACAGGCTTCGGCCAGTGCCACCTGGCGATCGCCGCCCCGGGCGGCGTCAGCTTCGCCCGGTGGTGGTTGGACCCGAACGGGCCACCCGTCGCGCCCGAGACGACCACGCTCGCGGTCCTGCTTCGCGAGCAGGACTGTGCGAGCGGCAAGCCTCCGGAGGGCCGCGTCCTCGCGCCGACGATCGTCACGACCTCGGATGCGATCGAGATCGCCATCGGGATCCGGAAGCAGCTGACGGGCCAGGACTGCCCCGGCAACCCGGCGTTCGCGGTGGAGCTGGTCTTGCCCGAGGCGATCGGTTCGCGAGGCCTCTTCGACGCGAGTGCATTTCCGCCTCGTCCCGTGACCTCGACGGATCCGGGTTAGCGGCGGATCCGGGCTAGCGGCGCGCCTCCAGGACGGCGAGCGAGAGGCAGGCAGGGCAACAGGCGTCTGCCCACGCGGCGATCGTGGCCGGGACCGCGGTCCACGTCCGGCCGCGGCGACGCGAGATCAGCAGCCAGCCCACGGCACCGAGCGCGGCCAGGATCAGGCCCGCGACGGCAAGCGGGCCCAATGCCGAGCCGACGACGCGGACGATCGGCTCCCCGAGGACATAGCCGAGTCCGTAATGCGCGGTGATGAACACCGCGTTCCCGACGGCGAGACCGACGACGAACGCGGCCGCCGGGACCGCTGCGAGCGCACTCGCCGCGACCGCGACGATCCGGATCCCGGGCGTGGATCGGGCGAGGGCCACCGAGCGCGCGCCGCCCCGGCGCAATCGCTCTGTCTGACGATCCAGGCGATCGGCCGATGTCACGCGACCCAGGAGCCGAAGCAGCGCGGGCCTCGCGACCGACCGGACGAGCGCGTACTGGACGATGCCGCCGCCGATGCTCGCGAGCACGATCAGCACCACCGTCGGGAGCGGATCGAGATCGCCGCGAGCCGCCGCGACTCCCGCGCCGATGACGATCAGGTCGCCGGGCACGGGTACGGGCAGCCCGGCCTCCTTCACGAGGATCAGGCCGACGACCGCCAGCAGTCCGACAGCCGCGACGTCCACGTCAGCGGTCCGGGCTATGCGCCAGCGGCAGCCACCGACTCGGCGAGGATCGCCAACGCCTGCTCCACTTCATCAGCCGTGGTTACGAGCGGCGGGATGATGCGGATGACGTTCACGTATGTCCCCGCGGTGAGCACGATCAGGTTACGCGCCAGCGCCTCTGCCTGGATGCGCTTGGTGAGGTCTGGATCGGGGACGCGCCCGTCGCCCTGGTCGGGCTTGACGAGCTCGAGGGCGACCATCAGGCCGAGGCCGCGCGCATCGCCGATCGATCGGTGCGCGTCCTTGATCTTCTTCACGCCGGCGAGCAGCTGAGCCCCGCGCTCGCGCGCGTTGGCGACGAGCCCCTCGTCCTCGATCACGTCGAGCGTCGCGTTGGCCGCCGCGCACGACACGACGTTGCCACCGTACGTGCCGCCGTGGCTGCCGGGTCGCCAGCGGGCCATCAGCTCCTGCCGCGCGAGGATCCCGGACAGTGGCAGACCCGAGGCGATGCCCTTGGCGATGACGAGGATGTCCGGCTCGACGTCGTAGTGCATGACTGCGAACATCTGGCCGGTCCGCCCGAACCCCGTCTGCACCTCGTCAGCGATCAGCAGGATCCCGTGCTGGCGGGTCAGCTCGCGGAGCCGTGGCAGGAAGTCCGGCGGCGGGACGATGTAGCCGCCCTCACCGAGGACGGGCTCGATGATGATCGCCGCCACCTGGTCCGGATAGATGAACTGGTGGAACGTCAGGTCGAGCTGCTCCTCCCAATCGCATGTGCACGCCGACGGCTCGTGCGGCCCGCCGGGGGCGCGGTAGCAGTACGGGTACGCGGTGTGGTAGACGCTGCCCGGGAGCGGTTCGAATGCCGCCCGGTAGACGTCCTTGGCCGTGGTCAGGGCCATCGTCTGGGCCGTGCGGCCGTGGTAGCCGTAGCGGAACGCCATGATCGCGGGGCGGCCGGTCGCGACGCGCGCCAGCTTGACGGATGCCTCGATCGCCTCGGCACCCGAGTTCGAGAGGAACGCCTGGTACGGACCGCCCGGGAGCAGGTTCGGGAGGCGGTCGTAGAGCCGCAGGCCCGGCTCGTGGTACAGGATGTTCTGCTGGCCGTGCAGCAGCTTCTGGGCCTGGGCGGCGATCGCCGCCGCGACGCGCGGGTGGGCATGCCCCGTGTTGGTCACGCCGATGCCCGAGGAGTAATCGAGATACCGCTCACCGTCCCGGGTGATGAGCCAGGAGCCCTCTCCGCGGTCGACGTCGAGGTTGGTGATCCGGCCCCATACGGCCGGCACGACAGCGTGGTCCGGCAGGGTGGAGCGCGCCTCGGTGGTCATGCCCGACCCGCCGTGTAATCGCGCGCCGCCACGCGCCGCTGCCAGAGCGTGGTCAGCAGCACGAGCCCGACAGCCGTGACGAAGATGATCGTCCCGATGACGTTGACCTGGACCGGGATGCCGCGGAGCTGCGAACCGTAGATGAACAACGGGAAGGTCTCGGTCTGGCCGGACGTGAACGCCGTGATCACGTAGTCGTCGATCGACAGGCTGAAAGCGAGCAGCGCGGCCGCGATGACGCCGGGCAGGATCAGCGGGAAGGTGACCTTCCAGAAGGTCGTCCATTCGTTCGCGCCCAGGTCCATCGCGGCCTCCTCGAGATGTCGCGGGAAATTCGCCAGTCGAGCCTTCACGGTCACGACGACGTAGCTGATGTTGAACATGATGTGCGCGATCAGGATGGTCCGGATGTTGAGTGGGAACACGAGCCCTTCCGGGAGCGGCAGCTGGACGGACGCGACGAATGTCGTCAGCAGCGAGGCGCCGAGGACGATCTCGGGGGTCGACATCGGCAGGAAGATGAGGATATTCGTCGCCGACCGGCCGCGGAATGCGTAGCGCGTCAGGGCGAGGCCGATCATCGTGCCGAGCGTCGTCGCCACGACGGTCGAGAGCAACGCGACGAGCAGGCTGTTCCGCACGGCGTCGGCCAGACCGGGCCGGCCGAGAGGATTGAACCACGCCGCGAGCGAGAACTCGCGCCAGTTCAGGTTCGAGCGGCCGGTGGGGTCGTTGAAGCTGAACAGGATCATGATCGCGACGGGCAGGATCAGGTAGGTCGTGACACCGACCACGTAGATCGGCAGCAGCCAGCGGTCGATGAGGCGCCCGAATCGGGCGGCCGGCGCCCGCCCCGTCGCGGTCGCGGTGGCCGTGGTTGTCGTCATCAGACGGATGCCCCGGTGAGCTCCTCGGTCCCGATCAGCCGGGCGTAGATGAACAGACCGATCAGGATCGCCAGCATGAGGACGAACGACAGCGCGGACGCGGTCGGATAGTCGGTCACCTCGAGGTAGCGCGCCTGGATGACGTTGCCGATCATCAGCGATCGGGGGTTGCCGAGCAGCTCGGCGTTGATGAAGTCACCGACCGCCGGGATGAAGGTCAGAAGCGATCCGGCGAAGATCCCGGGCAGCGCCAGGGGCAGCGTGACCCGGATGAACGCCTGGCTGATGAGGAACGTGCCGACGACGGCACCGGCGATCGCCCCGCCGATGCCAAGCGCGACCGGCCCGTAATCCATGACCGCGCCGACCGCGAGACCCAGGGCGCCGCCAATGAGCAGACCCACGATCGTGCCCTGTGGTCGCCACGGCCCGGCATAGAGGTCCTCGGCGGCCTCGATGAGGCGTTTGTCGATCTTTTCGAGTGCCACGTAGAGCGGAAGTGTCATGAACGGCAGGAAGTTGTAGGTGATCCCGGCGACGACGGCCGCCGGCGTCGCGAGCAGCCGAAACTCATCCGAGAGCACCCCGAGATCCTTGAGCGGCCCGAGCAGCAGCCCGTCGTCGGCCAGGATGATCTTCCAGGAGATGGTCCGCAGCAGGAAGCTCGTGAAGAACGGCGCGATCACCAGGAACAGCAGCAGGTTCTTGTAAGCGCCGCCGCGGAACGCGATCGCGTAGGCCAGGGGAAATCCGAGCGCGAACGCGAGGATCGTCGCCAGCCCGCCGTACACGATCGATCGGGCGAGCCACGGCCAGTACTCGCTGATGGCCTCGGGATAAATGCCCCAGTTCCAGGTCTGCGTGAACCCGGCATCCAGGCTCCCCGTCCACAACGAGACGAGGAACATCTGGAACGCCGGATAGACGTAGAAGACGACGAGCCACAGCAGGCCCGGCAGCAGGAGCGCGTACGGCGCGATCGCGCGGAGGTGCAGCGCGCGACGCATCGTCGACTAGAGGCCCATGGCCTTCGTGAATGCCTCCGCCCAGGCGGTCTCCTCGTCTGCCGTCGTTGCCCGGAACTGGTGGAGCCGGGCCACGTAGTCCTCGGGCGGGAAGATCAGCGGGTTGTTGGCGAGGTCGGCATCCATCTCCAGCATGACCTCTCGCGCGCCGACGACCGGGCAGACGTAGTTGACATACGCCTCGACCGTCGCGGCATTCGTCGGGTCGTAGTAGAAGTCGATCCAGCGCTCTGCCTGCGGCTTGTTCGGCGAGCCCTTCGGGATGACCATGTTGTCGGTCCACAGCATCCCGCCTTCCTTGGGCAGGGCCCACTGGAAGTCCTGCTCGGGCGTCTGGTCGGGGACCAGCAGGGTGAGGACGTCGCCGGACCAGGCCATTGCCAGGACGACACTGCCGCCGGCCATGTCCTCGACATACGAGTTGCCCGTGACCTGGCGCACGATCCCTGACGTCACCGCCTTGTCGACCTCGGCGAGGGCCGCGTCGAACTGCTCCTGTGTCAAGGACGCCGGATCGCTGCCCAACCGGATAGCCGACAACCCGATGGTGTCGCGCATCTCGGACAGGTACGTCAACTTGCCCTTGAACTGGTCGGTGAAGAAAACCTCGATCGAATCGAGGTCGCCGGTCTTGTTCTTGTCGAATCCGAGACCGGTCATGCCCGACTGCCAGGGTGCGGCGAGGTTCGTGTCGGGATCGAACGAACGACCCTTGTAGTTCTCGGCCAGGTTGGCGACGAAGTTCGGCGTCATCGCCGTGTCGATGGTCTCGAGCCAGCCGAGACGCGCCAGGCGCGCGACCATCCAGTCGGTGACGACCACGATGTCCCACTCCGTCGGCAGTCCGGCCTCGAGGGGCGCCTGCAGGTCGCTGGCGAAGAACGTCTCGTTGTCGTCGACGGCGCCGTCCGCGTATTCGAGGGTGATCCCGGTCTCGGTCTGGAACTTCTCGATCGTCGGGAACGACGAGCTGTCCTCGGTGACGTCGATGTAGCCGATCCAGTTCGCGAAGCGCAGGGTGCCGCTGCTGGCCGGCGTCGTCCCTGCGCTGGCACTGGCGCTCGCGCCGGCCGATGCGCTGGCGGATGCCGGTGCCGAGGCGGCGCCACTGCCGGCCGGGGGCGTGCCGCAGGCGGCCAGGAAGGCGGCCGTCCCAGCGAGGGCGCTACCTTGCAGGAATCGGCGGCGCGTCAGATCCCCGGGGTGGGGCGTGTGGCTGTCGCTCATGGATGCTCTCCTCTTCATGCCGTCGCGACCTCGGGGGACGCTGTCGCCTCGGCGGTATCTGTCGGAACGGCAGCTTCCGCGACGACGAAGCTATGGTCGGGTGACCAGGTCAGCAGGACCTCCTCGCCCGGGGCCCAGAGCTCGGCGCGCGTGGCGCGTTCGACGTTCTGTTCGTAGACGGTCAGTCGGGCGCCTCCACGCGCCTCGATCTGGTATTGGGTGCTCACGCCAAGGTACGACGCATCGCGGACGATGCCCCTGAGCTGGTTGTGGCCGGCGGGCGTGGGGTCGGTCTCGGCCGGTTCGCGCAGGCGGATCTTCTCCGGCCGAACGCCGATGCTGACGTCGACCTTCCCGTCGACGAGCCCGCTCGGGGCTCGGACGGTCGAGTCGTCAGCGAGCTTGACCGTCGCGTACGTGCCGTCCGTGCCCTGCACGGCGCCGGGCAGCAGATTGCTGATGCCGAGGAAGCCGGCGACGAAGCGGGTCGTCGGGCGCTCGTACAGGCTCTCAGGATCGCCGAGCTGCTCGTAGCGGCCCTTGTTCATCACCGCGATGCGATCGGACATCGTCATCGCCTCTTCCTGGTCGTGGGTCACGTAGATGAAGGTGATCCCGACCTCCTGCTGGATGCGCTTCAGCTCGACCTGCATCTGCTTGCGGAGCTTCAGGTCGAGTGCGCCGAGCGGTTCGTCGAGCAGGAGGACCGCCGGCTTGTTGATCAGGGCCCGGGCGAGGGCGACGCGCTGGGCCTGCCCGCCGCTGATCTGGGTCGGCTTGCGGCGCTCGTAGCCCGGCAGCTCGACCAGGGTGAGCATCTCCGCGACGCGGCTCTTGACCTCGACGTCCTTCACGCCCTTGCGACGGAGGCCGAACGCGACGTTCTCGTAGATCGTGAGATGGGGGAAGAGAGCGTAGTTCTGGAAGACCGTGTTGACGTTGCGCTTGAACGGCGGCAGCCACGTCACGTCCTCGCCCTGGAGCTCGATGAGGCCGGAGGTCGGCTCCTCGAATCCGCCGATCATCCGCAGAGTGGTGGTCTTGCCACAGCCCGACGGCCCCAGGAGGCTGAAGAACTCAGCGTCCTGCACCTCGAGATCGATGTGGTCGACCGCGACGGTCTCGCCGAAGCGCTTGACCACATCCACGAGCCTGACGTCGACGGGCACGTTCGTTCGCACTCCTGGCGTAGGGGCTGCGTCGGGGCCGCACGGTCCAAGCGGTCGGTCGTCTGCTCGCGGCTTCGGCGCTCCTCCAGCGCGAGCCGGTCCTGGCTCTCTCGCCCGAAACTGGGACAGGCGGGCCGGGAGCCCCGGATGCGGCCGAGGATATGGTCGGATCGCGCAGGGTGTCAAGGACGCGGGAAACGTCGGTCGACGCTCGGCGTGCGTGCGAGATTCGTGGCGTGTCGGCCCGGCGCCTGCGGGGTTCGCAGGCTTGGCGGTGGCGCGGGGCGGGGTCGCCCCGCGGTCACGTGCCGGGATCTCGCCCGCTGGTCCACCCAATGGACCGTCCGACGAACAGATGTCGGCTAGGCCGGCCTCACATGGGCGCCTACCCGCGGTGGGCCGGCCCACGGACCATCCGACCGTCAAGCAGAACGAATCTGACAGGTGGTCTGAGCCTCGACGCCCTGACGGTCCAACAGTCGGACCGGTGGCCGAGGAGCTCAGAGCAGGATCAGCACGTCCCCGCCGGGATCGATGCCTGCGGCGAGGGCATGAAGTCCACGTCGAGGTGACACGGGAAACTCAGCTCTCAGTTCTCGGGATGGAGCCGGATCAGCTCGCGGTGGTGCCTGGTGTCGCTGAGCAGCAACACGACCCTGCTGCACCCGAGGTCGCGTTGCTTCGACCTGATTCGGCGGATCAGCGCCTGCACGTCGTCGACGCGAGTCTCCGCTTCGAACATCGCGTCGAACGTCGCTTCCTGTTGGAGGGCATCCACGCTCCGCCGATCGCCGCTGACCGGCATCGGTACCTCGAGACGCAGTCGACGGCCCGGGCCTAGACGAACGCGCAGGCGTTCGAGCAGCGCGAGGTGCGCGGCATCTCGGACGGGCGTACCGTTCGGGTACAGGCCGAACGTCGCATCTAGGCCGAGGACCGAGGCAACGCGACAGATCAGATCCACCGAGACGTTCGGCAGGTCCCCGCGCTCCAACCGACCGATGGTTTGATGCGATCGACCGACCTGTCGACCCAGCTCGCGCTGGCTCAACCCAGCCGCCAGTCGAGCCTGGCGGATCTGATTGCCGACGCGTCGACGAAGGTCGCGAGCATGCCGGCGACCGCGTTGCAGCGCCAATTCCCGCGAAGACATCGCCGCGAATGATGTCGATCGACCCTTTGCACCCGGTTGAGCGCCGATTGCCCGCGGCTCAACGGTCGCTCCTCGGTCGCTCCTACGCGTTCGGTCCCCACGGTGGACCGTCCGACCGACAAGCGACGATCAACGACCGCGAGGGGCCCGTTGCCGGCAAATTGGTCCGCTCGCGGGACCGGGCGACGTGCGGAGGACCGGACTAGGTCTGATCGGGGCGCCTCGGTGGTCGGACGGTCCATCGGCCGGACCGCGGACTCGTTGGGCCCGGGATGTCGGACGCCCTGAGCGAGCGCGTCCGGCCGAAAACTCCTTCAGGGCCTCTCCCCGCAGGCAGGGTACGATGTATTCCGACACTTCCCGTGACAGAACGAGGGCCGACCGTCGCATGACCACGATCACCGAAGGAGCCGTCCTCGAGGCACTCCGCGCCGTCCAGGAGCCGGAGCTCGGGCGCGACATCGTGACCCTCGAGATGGTCAAGTCGATCGCGATCGAAGACTCCCGGGTCGCATTCACGATCGAACTGACGACGCCCGCCTGCCCCCTGAAGGACGAGATCGAGCAGAACGCGCGCTCGGTCCTCGCCGACCTCGGTGCCAGCGACGTCCAGATCACGTGGGGAGCGATGGTCCGTCGCGCGTCACCGCGTCAGGCCGAGCAGCTCGTGCCGGGCGTCAAGAACATCGTCGCCGTGGCGTCGGGCAAGGGCGGCGTCGGTAAATCGACCGTCAGCGTCAACCTCGCCGTCGCGCTCGCGCAGGCAGGCGCCACGGTCGGACTGCTCGATGCCGACATCACCGGCCCGAACATCCCGCTGATGCTGGGCGTGGAGGGCCAGCCCAAGGCCAGCCCGAACAACAAGATCACCCCGCTCGAGCGCTACGGCGTCAAGACGATCTCGATCCAGTTCTTCGTGCCCGAGGGCCAGCCGATCGTGTGGCGCGGCCCGTTGGTCGGCGGCGCGATCCAGCAGTTCCTGCGCGACGTCGAATGGGGCGACCTCGATTACCTCGTCATCGACCTCCCGCCCGGCACATCGGACGCCCAGCTCACGCTCGCCCAGGCCGTGCCGATCTCCGGGGCCGTGCTGGTCACGACGCCGCAGGAGGTGAGCCTGAGCGACGTCACCAAGGCGCTCGCCATGTTCCAGCGCATGAACGTGCCCGTCCTGGGCGTGGTCGAGAACATGACCGCGTTCGCGTGTCCCCACTGCGGCGAGCTCACTGAGATCTTCGGGCGCGGTGGCGGTGAGCGGTTTGCCGCCCAGCATGGCCTCGACTACCTCGGCGGCGTGCCGCTCGACATCACGGTGCGCCAGGGCGGCGACGTCGGCGTCCCGGCGGTCGCCCAGCGCGAGCCCGGTCCCGCGGCGCGCGCCTTGACGCTGGTCGCACAGACGGTGGCTGCGCGAATGAGCGTGCGTGCCGCGACGGCGGAGTCCCGCCCGCTCGTCACGATCTCCTGAGGGGCCGAGGCTGACGGCATGCGTTGTCCGTCGTGCGGAGCCGCGGCAGGGGACGACGCACGGTACTGCGCCAACTGCGGGAGCGCGCTCGACCGATCGGATGCCCTGACCGGTGGTCGCGACGACACAGACGATGGGACCACGCGCGCCGAGCCAGGGCCGGCACCGACGACATCGGGCGATCGACGGATCGTCACCGCCCTCTTCGCCGACCTCGTCGACTACGTCCGCATGCTCGCCGAGCACGACCCGGAGGTGGTCCGGGCGCGCGTGACGGTGGCCCTCGGGACGATGGCCGCGGCCGTCGAGCGCTTCGACGGGACGCGTGAGAAGTTCATCGGTGATGCCCTGTTTGCCGTCTTCGGATGGCCGCGGGCTCACGACGATGACGCGGTCCGAGCGTCGCTGGCCGCGCTGGCGATCCGCACCGGCTTGGAGGACCTCGGCATGGGCGGTGAGCCCATGGAAGTCCGGATCGGTCTTGCGACCGGCGAGGTGGTTGCAGCCGCGGCGGGGTCTCTCGACGGCGACCTGCGGATGACCGGCGAGGCCATCACGACCGCCGCCCGGATCCAGTCGATGGCTCGGCCCGGCGAGATCCTGCTCGACGATGCGACCCGGCAGGCCGCCCGCGGCCGGCTCGCCACCGAAACGCGCGGGGCGGTCGTCCTTCGCGGGCAGTCGACCGCCGTCGAGCTGCACGCCCTCCGCGGCGAGGCCGGGATGAGCGCCTGGCTCCCGTACCGTGCCGCTTCCCCGGGTCCGCTCGTCGGGCGCGAGGACGAGCTGGCCACGATCGCGGCCGCGCTTGAACGAACGCAGCGAACCGGTCGGGGTGTCGCGCTCGTCATTGAGGGCGAAGCCGGGATGGGCAAGTCTCGCCTCCTGACCGCCGTCGAAGCAGCCGCGCGCGATGTGGGCTTTGCGTGGACGTGGACCGAGAACGTGTCGTACGGCCGCGGCGAGCCGTACCGCTGGACCCGTCTGTTCGCCCAGGTGATCGCGGACGAGCACGGCGTCGATTCGGGCTCGCTCGTGCGTCGAATTCGTCTTCACGGACGACCTGCCGCCCGAGACCCGCCGGCGCTTCGGCGGCGCGATCGCGGCGATCGCCCGTGACGCGTCGTTCTCTGGCTGGGAGGCGGAATCCGCAGACATGCCCGCGGACCCGGCCGAGGTGACCGCGACATTGAGCGAGGTGGCTGCCCGCTACGTCGATCGACTTCTCGAGACGACCGGGCCGCGCGTGATCGTGATCGACGACCTGCACTGGCTCGATCCGTCGAGTGTCGGGCTGGTCGACATCGTCGTCGAGCGAACCGCCGAATACCCGATCCTCATCCTGGCCGCGACCCGACCCGGGCCACTCCCCGGTTGGGCGACACGAGACGCGACGACCCGCGTGCGGCTCCACGGCCTGGCCGAACCCGATACCGCCCGGCTGGCCACCCTCGTCGCGCGAGCGGCGGTGGATGCCGAAGGGGTCCGGAGCATCCACGAACGGACCGGCGGGAACCCGCTCTTCGTCGGCGAGACCGTTCGCGCCTTCCTGCAGGACGGCACGCTTCAGTTGCGCGACGGGCGGGTGGCCATGATCGGGAGCAGCGGGTCGCGCATCCCGGTGACCCTGCGCGCCGTGTTGGGCGCTCGCATCGACGCGATGCCGCATGCCGCCCGGGAAGCGCTCGGTGTCGCATCGATCATCGGCATCACGTTCCGGCCGTCCGTGGTCGAGGAGCTGCTCGACCATCCGCTCGAGCAGGGGACGTTCGACCTGCTCGCCGAGAGCGCGCTGATCGCGCCGATCGATGACGAACGTTGGCGATTCACTCATGCCCTCATCCACGACGCCGCGTACGCCGGGCTTCTCGCCAGCCGCCGCCGGGTCCTCCACGCCAGCCTGGCGGACCGGCTCGAGCGCCGCGCCGGTGTCCCGGCGCCGGGCCAGATCGCCGCCCATCGTGTCGCCGCGGGCGACGCGCCGCGGGCGATCCCGCTGCTGCGTGAGGCCGGCGAGAGTGCGCTCGCGCTGGGTGCCGTCGCGGAGGCGGCGGCCTACTGGAAGCAGGCGGCCGACCTGGCGGCGAGCGACGATCCGGATGGCGCCGCGCGGGACCGCACACGGGCGGCGGAAGCCATCGACGCCTCGGCGACGCTCCGCGACGCGACAACGGCGTCATCGACCGCGGAACCGCCTCCCACGGCGCCGTCCGCCGCCGGGCAAGCGGCGATCTAGCCGGCGGCGATCTAGCCGGCGTCGATCTAGCCGGCGGCGCCCTTGAGATCGGCGCGCCTCGAGGCCGGCACCGGGGTCGACGCCTCTCGCGTCGGACGCCGCTCGTCTCCGGCCGGCCGGACCGTGATCGTCAGCCCGTCGACCGCTGTCCGGACCCACGGCCCGGCCGCCGCACACATCGCGTCTATCTCGACCTTTCGCGCTGGCCCGTAGTGGACCAGGACGCCCGACCGCACCTGGGCTCGTCGCGCGAGCTCGATCGCCTCTTCGGGCGTCAGGTGGCCGCGCTCGGGATCGTCGTGGGCCGCCAGCCCCAGGGCGCACTCGACGAGAAGGAGATCTGCACCGCGGACGCCGTCTTCCACCGACGCGGACGGACCGGTGTCCCCGGTGTAGGCCAGGCGTGTCCCGTCGGGTGCCTCGATGACAACGCCCCAGGCCGGCACGTAATGTCGCCCCTGGACGAACCGCAGGCGGAGGTCGCCGACCTCGAGCACCTGGGCCGGGTCGTACTCGACGGCCGTGAACGCGGCATCGAAGAACCCCACCCGTTCGCTCACGGCATTCGCGAGCGCGTCGAGGCGGGGTCGACCGCCGGGGGGCAGGTAGATCGGCAACGGGACCGGAGCGGGTTCGCCCCAGGGATACAGGTAGCGCAGCCCGACGATGTCGAGATAGTGATCGGCGTGCATGTGGCCGATCACGATCGCCGCGAGATCATGCGGATCGAGCACCTTCTGGAGGTTCCGGATGACGCCCTGCCCGCAATCGAGGAGGATCGCGGTCGATCCCCACTCGACGAGGAACCCGGCTGTCGGCGTGGCCGGATGCGGTGCTGCCGTGCTGCACCCGAGCACGGTCAATCGAAGGCGATCGCCGAGCGTGTTCGTCATGGCGGCATGCTAGGGGGCCATGTTGCGGGGGTGTGTCGGCATTCGGACACGTTTACCATCGGCCTCATGCTGGTGGGACGCCCGATCCTCGAGGCGCTGGCCACGATCCCGTTCTTCGCGGGCCTGGATCCGGCCGCCCTCGAGCGGGTCGCTGCCGGGATGCGGTCGCGCCGGTTCAAGCGCGGCGAGGTGATCTTCCATATCGGCGACCCCGGCGACGCGCTCTTCGTCATGGTCGCTGGCGAGGTGAAGATCTCGTTGCCCTCGGAGACCGGTGAGGAGGCGATCCTGGCGACGCTCCGGAACGGCGACGTGTTCGGCGAGCTGGCGCTGCTCGACGGCGCACCGCGCTCCGCGACCGCGACAGCCCTCAGCCCGACCGAGACCGTCGTGCTGCCCCGGGACCGTTTCCGCGAGCTCATCGCGACCGAGGCCGGCGTGCGCGACGCGCTCCTCGCATCGATCTCCGGGGAGCTGCGACGGCTGACCACCCATGTCGAAGAGCTGCACTTCCTGGACATCACCGGGCGGCTGGCCGCCCGGCTGGTCCGCCTCGCGCAGGAGGGCGGGACACGCCTGCCCGATGGTGGCATCCGGCTGCGCACGAACCTGACCCAGGGCGACCTGGCGGCGATGGTCGGCTGCACGCGCCAGAGCGTGAACAAGCTGCTCGGGCAGTTCACCGACGATGGCCTGATCCGTCTGGAGCGCGAGGGGATCGTCGTGGCGGACGTCGAAGGGCTGACGGCGGCGTCGCGACGCTGACTCGTCGATCACGACCCCCGGCGCCGTCCGTGCGGGACGTGCGTCAGCCCGCCTCGCGCAACGCCTCGAACAGGGTGGCTGCCGCGATCAACGCGGCCTGGCTGCGGCCCATCGCTCCACCGAGGTAGGTCGTGCGCGTCTGCCGGCGCTCGCGTTCGGGCGTGACGACCGCGACGCTGACCGCCAGCTCGCTCCCGCGCGGCCGGGCACGCACCGCCATGCCGACATCGGCCTGGGCGGCTGCCCGGACCCGCCGAGCGCGGTCGAGCAGCCCGTCCCCTGCGTCGTCGCCCGTATCCCCGCGCGGAAGACCGGGTTCCCCGGGCCGCGATTCGACGAGCGCCAGCCACGAGACGTCACCCAACAGCGCGGCGACCTGCCCGCCCGTCCCGATCTCGTCGATCGCGAGGCGCCAGTCGAGGGCGCCAAGTCGGGCCCCGATCGCGTCGGCCCAGGTCGTGTCACCCTCGGCCCAGATGTAGTCGCCAAGCAGTTCGCGGACGAGTGCCGCGGCCTCCTCCACCCGTGCCTCGGCGGTCGTTCCCCGGGCATCCGTCCCCGAGGCGCTCACGCGCACGTCGACAGCCTCGAGGCGCGCGTACGTCGCGATCTCCGGGTCGGGGCGGCGCAGCAGCTCCTCGCCCAGGACCTCGGCCACGGCCGACTCGCCGATCCCGGTCAGCCGGAACGTCCGCGCGGCGGTGTCCGATCCGAGGCCGCGGGCTCGGAGACGGGGAAGCACCTCATCGGACCACATGGGACGCATCTCACGCGGTGGGCCGGGCAATGCGACGGCGACGCCGCCGTCCGGGTGGCTCACGAGCCAGCCGGGGGCCGAGCCATTCGGATTTGCGAGTGGCTCACACGACGGGATCCGCCAGGCTTGCTTGAGGTTGCTCTCGGGGAAGGGCATCCCGCGGCGTTCCCAGCGGGCCCGCAGCCATGCCTCGATCTCCGGATCGACGCTGACCGTCTCGCCGAGCGCGGCCGCGATCGATTCCCGGGTGAGGTCATCGGGGGTCGGGCCGAGGCCGCCGGTGCTGACGACGAGATCGTCTCGCTTGAAGGCCGCGGTAAACCCGTCCGTGACGACATCGAGGCGGTCGGGCAGTGCCTCGATCCGGCGCACGGTCACGCCCTCCTGGGTGAGTGCGCGGGCAAGCTCGCCGGCGTTCGTGTCACGGGTCTCTCCGACCAGCAGCTCGGAGCCGATGCTGAGGATCGAGGCCGTTCGGAGGGGGCGCGCGGAGCCCGTCGTCGACATCGGTGCAGCGTAACGGTCCCGCGAGGCGTTCACGGCGGCGGGTCGGGTGGCTGCGATTCGCACGCTGCTATCATCCGGGCCGACCCCGGTCCCGCTCGTGACCGCCCATCCTCGAGCCGGAGCAGCACCCTGGACGACCGCCCTCCCGACCGATCCGCCCCTCCGCCGGGCCTGCGCGCGTCCTTCCGCTCGACCCGCGACGCCGCGTTCGGGCTGGCGACGGCGCACCTCGAGCTGGCCAAGGCAGAAGCGAAGGCGATCGGTGGCGAGATCGCGAAGGTCGCCGCGCTCGTGGGGATCGCCATCGCGGTCGTGATCTTCGCCGTGATCCTCCTCGTGGTCGGCACGTCTCTGTTCCTCGGGGAGTGGCTGCTCGGCTCGATGGGCTGGGGCGTCCTCCACGGGTTGCTCCTGTTCGTCGCGATCGGCATCGCGTGCGGACTGGCGGCAGTCGGCGTGAGCTCCGGCCGGATCGGTGTCTCGTTCCTCCTCGGTCTGGTCGTGGCCATCGTCGTCGGCGTGGGCATGGCCCTCGCACTGCCGAATCGCGCCTACGCGTCACTCGGCGACTCTGTCCTGCCCGGCATCGAGCCCGGGGTACGGCCGCTCGTGGTCGGCGTCCTGGTCATCGGCGCGATCGGGGTCCTGCTCGGCGTGATCGCTGCCGTGCGCGGTGGCAGCGGGATCGCGATCGTCGGTGGCCTCGTGCTCGGCGTCGTCCTCGGTGCGATCTCGGCCGTCGACCTCGGCGTGGGGGTCGGCGCCGGGATCGGGATCGCGGTCGGCTACATCGTGTGGATCGTCGCGATGCTGGCGGAGGTCGCCCGCTCCGGTATCGACGCCGATGCCCTCAAAGCCCGCTTCTACCCGACTCAGACCATCGAGACCAGCAAGGAGACGCTCGCGTGGCTTCAGAGCAAGATGCCGCCCGGGACCGGGTCCTAGCGGCTCGGGCCGCATTCGACGAGGCGATCGGGGACCTCAGCGCATCCGGGCGCGCGGCGGTCGACATCCCGGCCAGGATCCGGGAGAGCCCGGCGAAGGCCGCGGCGATCGCGGGCGGCATCGGGTTCCTCCTGCTGCGCGGTCCCCAGCGAGTGTTCGGTGCGATCCGGCGGGCGATCTTCGGTGAGCCCGCCCCGTTGCCATCGAAGATGCTGCCCAAGGACATCGAGAAGACCCTCAAGTCGATGGGCAGGGACGGCGAGAAGGTGCGCGGCACGCTGGAACGTGACTTCGCCGCGTACGTGAAGAAGGCCGAGAAGGACCGCAAGGGGATCGTCTCCGTGGTGCTCCTGGGGCTCGCTCGGCCCATGCTCGCCCGCGCGGCCAGGAGGGCAGGGGAGTACCTCTTCTCGCCCAGCCCCGAGGGATACCCGACGCGGCTCGACGAGGTGCGAGCACGTGCCGAGGCGAAGATCGACGAGGCGCGCGGCTCAGCGGAGCGTGCCGGCGACGCCGCCAGGGAGCGGACCGAACGCGCCGCCGAGGCTGCTCGTGAGCAGGCGGAACGGGCCGGCGAGGCCGCCAGGGAGCGGGCCGAGCGCGCCGCCGAGGCCGCGAAGGAGCGCGTCGAACGGGTGCGCGGGTCGGGACCGCGCGACACCGAGGGCGAGTCGCCGACCGGGATCTGAGGCCCGCCCTGGCGGCGGCAGTTCGCGGCTGCCACGATCCTGGATGGTCCGCCCGATGGACCATCCCAGGACCGACGACGTGCCAGCCCCATGTCCGCCGCCCGTTCGGTCCATCCGACGGACCGATCACGGCCAGAGGGGCCGCTGAAGCGACCGATGGATCGATCCGATCGTCCGCGCCGTGGACCAGTGGCCGAGGGGCACGCCATGGCGCGGGCACGACGCGCGGGCCGAGGCACCGCCACCGATCGATCCCTGTTCTACACTCCCTCGTCACGGGCGAGTGGCGGAATGGCAGACGCGCCGGCCTTAGGAGCCGGTGCCGCGTGAGCGGCGTAGAGGTTCGACCCCTCTCTCGCCTACCACCAGAACGACGGACTGCGTGTCCCGGGCGCCCCGCGGACGAGGCTGGTGGGATCTCCTCGACCGCGTCCATCGGACCGTCCCCGAGCCCAGCCCTATACTTCGCCATCGATGCAGATCACCCGTACCCCCGCCCCCAACTCGACGGTCAAGCTTCAGATCGAGCTCCCTCCGGACCGGCTCGACCGCGCCCTTGACGCGGCGGTCCGCGCGCTCGCGCGCCGGACGCGGATCCCCGGCTTCCGCCCGGGCAAGGCGCCGCGCCCCGTCCTGGAACGCCACCTCGGACCGGGTGTCGTCATGGATGAAGCCGTCGACCATCTCATGCAGGACGCCTACCGCGAGGCGCTCATCAAGGAGGACATCCTCCCGCTGACGAATGCCGACGTCGAGGTCGTCCAGGCCGAGGAGGGCAAGCCGCTGATCTTCAAGGCGACCGTGCCGGTCCGGCCGGAGGTGACGCTCGGCGACTACAGGAGCTTCAACTTCAAGCCGGACATCGACACGATCGACGATGCACGGGTCGACCAGGTCGTCGAGGAGCTGCGCGACCAGAACGCGACGCTGGCGGCGGTCGAGGAGCGCGGTGCCACGGACGGCGACTACGCGGTCATCTCGTTCGTCGGCACGCGCGACGGCCAGCCGTTCGATGGCGGCACGTCCGAGCGTATGCCGCTGATCCTCGGCCAGGAGCGCCTCATCCCGGGGTTCGAGACCAACCTCGTCGGGCTCAAGGTGGGCGACACGACCGAGTTCGATGTCACCTTCCCGGAGGACTATCCCGAGACGGAGATGGCCGGCAAGGCCGCCCACTTCAGCGTCGAGCTCAAGGAGCTGCGCGAGAAGATCCTGCCGGATCTCGACGAGGATTTCCTCGCCAGCCTCGGAAGCTTCGAGTCGATCGACGCGCTCAAGACCGACATCCGGGCCCGCCTCGAGGCCAACGCCATCGACCGCGCCCGCCACGGGTTCGCCGACCGGATCATCGAGTATGCGGTCGCCAACGCGACCGTCGAGCTGCCCGACGTGCTGATCGACCAGGAGGTCGAGGTCATGCACGACGAGTTCAAGGGCTCGCTCGCGCGACAGGGCATCAGCGAGGACGCCTATCTCAAGGCGGTCGACAAGACGGCGGATGACCTCCACGCCGAGTTCCGGCCGAATGCCGAGCGCCGCGCCAAGACGCTGCTCGTCCTCTCGAAGATCGCCGACACCGAGAACCTCAGCGTGCCCGACGCCGACGTCGATGCCGAGGTCGCCCAGGGTCGCGAGCGGTATGCCGGCGACGCACGCCTTCAGGAATACTTCGAGTCAGAGCGGGGTCGAGCATTCATCCGGAGCACCCTGCGGCGGAGCCGCGTCGTGGAGCGACTCATCGACGAGTGGCTGGCGGCCCATCCCGACCATCAGCCACTCCCGCACCTCGAGGACGCGCCCGGGTCGGCGGTCGGAGACGGCCAGGCCCAGGCCAAGGTTGCGGTCGGCGCGACCGATCCGGGTACCGTGCTCGACGGCCGAGCCATCCAGGACAGCCAGGACAGCCGGGACGCCCCGGGCAGCCTAGAGAGCACGCCTGTCGACGAACCCGCCAAGGCGGGCTGAGAGATCGCATCCGCCAGCAGCCACACGGAATCACCCAGGAGATCCCAGATGCTCGTCCCCATGGTCATCGAGTCCTCCAGCCGAGGAGAACGCGCCTACGACATCTACTCGCGCCTGCTGCGCGAGCGGATCATCTTCCTGGGCGACGCCATCGAAGACCACCTCGCCAACCTGGTCATCGCACAGTTGCTGTTCCTGGATTCCGAGGACCCCGAGAAGGACATCAGCCTGTACATCAACTCGCCGGGCGGCGTCGTGAACTCGGGACTCGCCATCTACGACACCATGCAGTACCTCCGTGCACCGGTCAGCACGATCTGCATCGGCATGGCCGCGTCGATGGCGGCGGTCCTGCTGGCGGCCGGGACGAAGGGCAAGCGCTATGCGCTGCCGAACAGCCGGATCATGATCCACCAGGGTTCCGGCGGGTTCCGCGGCAATGCTCCGGACGCCTTGATCCAGATGAAGGAGTGGGAGTTCCTGGTCAACAGGAACATCGAGATCCTGGCCCGCCACACGAGCCAGCCTGTCGATAAGGTGCGGCAGGACACCAACCGGGACTACTTCATGGCTCCCGAGGACGCGAAGGACTATGGCATCATCGATGCGGTGTACTCGGAGCAGTGGGATTCACTGACGGCCCAGCATCACGACGAGAAGGCCGCGGAAGCGGCCGTCGAGGCTGGCGAAACCGAGGAAGCACCGCAGCCGAAGCGCTCGAAGGGCGACTCGGCAGGATAGGGAGCAAGGACAACATCACGTGACGTCGACCGGCGGCAGCAAGGGACCCAAGGTCCCGTATCGCTGCTCTTTCTGCGGCAAGAGCCAGGAGCAGGTCCGCAAACTCATCGCGGGCCAGGGCGTGTATATCTGCGACGAGTGCATCAACCTCTGCCAGGAGATCATCGAAGAGGAGATGCTCGAGACGCCGCGCCCCAAGCAGGCCGCGTCGAAGCTCCCCAATCCGCATCAGATCAAGGATGCCCTCGACCAGTACGTGATCAGCCAGGATCGAGCCAAGAAGGTTCTCTCGGTCGCGGTCTACAACCACTACAAGCGGGTCAACGCCGGCCACCAGGTCGATGACGTCGAGCTCCAGAAGTCGAACGTCCTGCTCGTCGGGCCGACGGGGTCGGGCAAGACCCTGCTCGCGCAGACTCTGGCGCGCGTCCTCGACGTGCCGTTCTGCATCGCCGACGCGACGTCGCTGACCGAGGCCGGGTATGTCGGCGAGGATGTCGAGAACATCCTTCTCCGCCTCATCCAGGCTGCTGATTTCGACGTGGCTCGTGCGCAGCGCGGGATCATCTACATCGACGAGATCGACAAGATCGCGCGCAAGGCGGACAACCCCTCGATCACCCGGGACGTGTCGGGCGAGGGCGTCCAGCAGGCGCTGCTCAAGATTCTCGAGGGCACCGTCGCCAACGTCCCGCCACAGGGTGGTCGCAAGCATCCGCACCAGGACTTCATCCAGATCGACACGACGAACGTCCTGTTCATCTGCGGCGGCGCGTTCGACGGGCTCGAGAAGATCGTCGAGGAGCGCGTCGGCCGGCGGGCCATCGGCTTCGGCGCCGACGGCGCGATGAGTCCGGCCGATCGCGGTCGAGTCCTCGAGAAGCTGATGCCCGAGGATCTCCTCAAGTTCGGACTGATCCCCGAATTCATCGGCCGGCTGCCGGTCATGGTGACGCTGACGGCATTGACGGCTGACGACCTGGTGCGGGTCCTCACCGAGCCCCGCAATGCGGTCACTCGCCAGTTCCAGAAGTTCCTGGCGCTTGACAAGGTCGAGCTGGCGTTCACACCCGGCGCGCTCCAGGCGGCCGCGGAGGTGGCCCTGGACCGCAAGACCGGCGCACGGGCGCTGCGTTCGATCGTGGAGGAGTCACTGCTCGAGGTGATGTACGACATCCCGGAGCGGACCGAGGTCCGCAAGTGCATCATCACCGAGGAGACCATCCGGAGCGGGCGGCTTCCGCTCCTGCTGACGAAGACCGACGTCGACGAAGGGGTCGACGAGACGAACTACGAGGAATGGCTGGCCGAACGCGGCGAGAGCGCTTAGACGCCCGACGATGACGGTTGTCCGGGCGCGAGCCCTGTGCTTCCCGCCGGACGACCACGGCTTCGCGCGCGTCGTGGAGACGATCCTCGCGCAGGATCCCGGGATCGGTTCGCTCGACCTCCAGAGCCGCCTCCGCCGCCTCGCCCCATCGGCGCTCGTGCGGACGAGGGAGCTCAGCGGCGAGCAGGACCAGACGATGTACGTGTTCCGCGACGGTCGGTGGGGGCGTGAGGCCGACCCGGCCTGGTGGACCGACCCGCGCGTGGCGCACGTGACGGTGTCGACCGAGACCGGCGCCGCTGTCGCCTCGAATGACGCGTTCCTGCGCCTCATCGGTGTCCGGGACGACTGGGTCGTCGGTCGCCTCTACCACGAATTCGTGCTGCCCCAGGCACGTGTGGCAGCGGACGTCCTGTACCAGACGGCGCTCGAGACAGGCCTCGTCCACAGCATCGCCCGCGTCATCGGGCCGGGTGGGCGCGCGATCACCTGCGAGTTCCGAGCCGAGACCCAGGGCGACATGATCGAGGTCCGGGTCCGGGAGGCCTTCCTCGCCGAGCCGCACTGGGACTAGCGCCCGCGCCCCCGGACCGGCCCGCCGTCAGCCGGTACGAGTGGTCGGCGGTCGGTGCTTTCGCAGGAAGGTCGGCAGTTCCAGGCTGTCGTCGGCGGCTGGGGCAGGCCGCTCGGCGGACGTTGCCTCGGGCCTCACCGGCTGACGCGGCGGCACCCCCGCGTGCGGGGTCACGCGCTCGGCCTGCCGGCGGAGGCGCCCCGTCAGGGTCGAGGGCGAGACGGGCTCCGTAATGCGGTGGTGTCCCTCGAGGCCGGTCGCGATCAGCGTGATGAGGACCTCGCCGTCGGCGACCTCGCCGACGCTCGCCCCGAAGATCACGTTGGCACGGCTGTCGGCCATCGCCCTGATCTCGTCGGCCGCCCGCCGGACCTCTCGGAGCTTCAGGTCGGCCGGCCCGGAGAGGTGGAACAGGATCCCGCGGGCGCCCTGGATGCTCGCTTCGAGCAGCGGGCTCGAGATGGCCTGGCGAGCTGCGTCCACGGCGCGGTCCTCGCCGCTGCCGCGACCGAGTCCGATCAATGCCGGCCCGGCGTCGCGCATGATCGCGCGCACGTCCGCGAAGTCGAGGTTGATGAGGCCCGGCGCCGTGAGCAGATCGACGATGCCCTGGACGGCGTGGAGGAGCACACCATCGACGACGCGGAACGCCTCGAGCGCGGATGCGTCCTCCTGGACCACCTCACTGACCCGATCGTTCGAGACCGTGATCAGGGCATCCACCTCGGACGCGAGCCGAGCGGCTGCCTCGTCCGCGATCTCGCGGCGCTGTGCTCCCTCGAAGTCGAACGGCTTCGTGACGACCGCGATCGTGAGCGCGCCCTGCTCCCGCGCCTTGGCAGCGACGATCGGGGCGGCGCCGGAGCCTGTGCCACCGCCAAGTCCCGCCGTCACGAAGACGAGGTCGGCCGACGCGAGGGCACGGCCAATCTTCTCTGCATCCTCCTCGGCCGACTTCCGCCCGACGTCGGGGTCGCCTCCGGACCCCAAACCGTGGGTGATGGCGTCGCCGATCCTGATGCGGGTCGCGGCGAGGGACTGGCGGAGCGCCTGGGCGTCCGTGTTACACACGACGAAGTCGACGCCCGGGATGCCGGCGTCGACCATCCTGTCGACCGCGTTCCCGCCGCCGCCGCCGACACCGACCACGAGGATCCCGCGTGCCTCCGGCCGTCGGCTGTGCTTGAACAGCCCCGGGATCGAGACGACGATGCGGGCGACGAGGAGTCCAGCCAGGAGGAGGATGACCAGCTGGACGAGCGTCTGGGCTGACGAGTCCACGAGCCGAGTCTAGCCATGCGGCGGCCGCACCCAGCACGAAAGACGTCCTGCGCGGCATGGTCCCTTCGGCGCCATGCCGGGCCCGTCGGCGCGTGCCTTCGGCGCTCTGCGGACCGAGCCTGGGCTCGTGCTACACTCGCCGCCGTCATAGCGGTGACCGGAGAGGAGTAGCGTCGGTCCGCCCGAGCACCGAACCAGCAGGTGGTACCACGACCCGTTCGTCCGCTGGACGAACGGGGTTTCTGTTTTCGAGACGAGCGAGGAAGCGATGACCGATACGGCCGGGCCCGACACGGCCGAGCCCCAGCTCCCGAAGGCATATCGACCGGCGGACGTCGAGGGCCCGATCTACGAGCGCTGGCTGGCTGCCGATGTCTTCGCCCCCGACGGCAAAGGCTCGACGGCCGACCCCGCGCTGCCCTCGTTCACGATCATCCAGCCGCCACCCAACGTGACCGGGTCATTGCACCTCGGTCATGCGCAGCGGACCGCGGTCGAGGACCTGCTGATCCGCCATGCGCGGATGCGTGGCCACCGTGCGTTGTTCCTGCCCGGCCTCGACCACGCCAGCATCGCCGCCCAGTTCGTCCTGGATGGCATCCTCGCGAAGGAGGGGGAGAGCCGGCAGTCCCTCGGCCGCGAGCGCTACCTCGAACGCATGCGCGAGTTCTCCGATTCGACCAAACCGGTCATGCTCGGCCAGCAGCGACGCGTCGGGGCGTCGGCCGACTGGGGGCGGCTGCGCTACACGATGGACGAGGTCTCGGCAAAGGCCGTCCGGGTCGCCTTCGAGCGGCTCTATCGGGACGGGCTCGCCTACCGCACCGAAGCCCTGATCAACTGGTGCCCGGGCTGCCGAACCAGCGTCAGCGACCTCGAGGTCGTGTCGTCCCCGGAGACCGGGACACTCTGGTCGATCCGCTATCACCTGATCGACGAGTCGACCGGGGAGCCCGACGCGAACGAGACGATCACCGTCGCGACGACGCGCCCCGAGACGATCCTCGGCGACGTGGCGGTGGCGGTCCATCCCGACGACGACCGCTATCGGGCGCTGGTCGGCCGGCGCGCCCGGATCCCGTTCGTCGAGCGCGACGTGCCGATCATCGCGGACGAGGTCGTGGACCGCGCGTTCGGGACCGGGGCCGTGAAGATCACGCCGGCCCACGACCCGGAGGACTATGCCACCGGCAAGCGCCACGGGCTGCCTGCCCCGACGATCCTCGCGGACGACGCGACCGTCACGAACACAGGGACGGCGTTCGACGGCGTTTATCGCTACGAGGCCCGCCAGCGGATCGTGGCTGCGCTCGCCGAGCGCGGCGATCTCGCCGATGAGCGCCCGCATGAGATGGTCCTCGGCCGGTGCCAGCGGAGCAACGACGTGCTCGAGCCGCGGCTCAAGACGCAGTGGTTCATCCGGACGGCGCCGTTGGCGGCGCGCGCCCTGGAGGCGACCCGTTCCGGCCGCACCCGCATCCTCCCCGATCGGTTCGAGAAGACGTGGGAGCACTGGCTGACGAACATCCGCGACTGGAACGTGTCGCGCCAGCTGTGGTGGGGTCACCGCATCCCGGCCTGGTACTGCCCGGACGGGCACGTCACGGTCTCGTCGGAGCCGAGCGGCCCTGCGACCTGCGAAATCTGCGGGCGTCCCGCAGCGGAGCTCCAGCAGGACCCGGATATCTTCGATACCTGGTTCAGCTCGGGGTTGTGGCCGTTCTCGACGCTCGGCTGGCCCGACGACACGGCCGACTACCGCACGTACTACCCGACCTCTGTCATGGAGACCGGCTACGACATCATCTTCTTCTGGGTCGCCCGGATGATGATGCTCGGGTTGCACCTCACCGACCACGAGCCCTTCCACACGATCTACCTCTCCGGCCTGATCCGCGATCCCGAAGGCCAGAAGATGTCGAAGACGAAAGGCAACGTCGTCGATCCGCTCGGGGTCATCGACGAGACCGGCGCCGACGCCCTGCGGTTCGCGGTGATCCATGGCTCCGCGGCCGGCCAGGACCAGCGGTTCGGCCGGACCAAGCTCGAGAACGCCCGCAACTTCGCCAACAAGCTGTGGAACGCGACTCGGTTCGTGGTCGGAGCACGGCCGGACACCATCCCCCAAGGAGCCGAGCGGCGTCTGCCGTCGGAAGCCGACCTGGGGCCTGCCGAGCGCTGGATCCTGTCGCGCGCGAACGCGACGGTCGAGGCGGTCGACGCCGCCATGGTCGACTACGCCTTCGGCGAGGTGACGCGCGTCCTGTACGACGCGATCTGGAACGAATTCTGCGACTGGGGAGTGGAGCTCGCGAAGATCCGCCTGGCCGACGCGTCGTCGACCCCCGCGGAACGCGAGGCGACATGGTGGGCGCTGGTCGCCGCGCTCGACACCTACTTGCGCCTGCTCCATCCGGTGATGCCGTTCGTGACGGAGGCGCTGTGGGAGTCGATCCCGCATCGCGCGAGCGATCCCGGTCTGCTGATCGTGGCGCGCTGGCCCGGACAGACCGGTCGCGACGACCGCATCGAACGGGAGGTCGACGCGATCCTCGAGCTCGTGCGCGGACTGCGCAATGCCCGCGCCGAGGCGCAGGTCGGGGCAGGGACCTGGCTCGCGACAGAAGTCGTCGTGCCCCAGGCACTCGGCCCGACCTTCGAGGCCCTGCGACCGGCGATCGAACGGCTCGCGCGCTCCCGGCCGCTGGAGCGACGGCTGACCCGCGAGGCGCTCGGAGAGGGGCGGTCGTCGACCGACGGCGTCCTCACCGTCATCGCCGGCGAGCTGGAGGCGCTCGCCCATCGCCCGGAGAGCGCCTCCGATCCCGCGGCCCGCGACCTGGAGCGGGCACGGCTGCAGCGTGAGCTCGATGAGGCGCGGGGTTGGCTCGAATCCGCACGCCGCCGCCTGGCCGACGAGGCATTCGTCACGCAGGCGCCCGCCGAGGTGGTCGCCGGGGCCCGGGCGCGTGAGGCGGAACTGGCCGATCAGGTCGCGCGGCTGGAGGATCGCCTGGGTCAGACCTGACGAACGCTCGGACGGGCGGGCGGAGGCCAGCCCGCCCGACCATGTCGTCGGTCAGCCCTTGACCGCTCCGCCGGTGATGCCCCGCACGAAGTAGCGCTGGAGGGATAGGAAGACGATGATCGGGACGATCATCGAGACGAACGCGGCGGCGGTCAGGAACTGCCAGCCACCACCGAAGGATGTCGTGAGGTTCGCCAGCACGACCGACAGCGGGTGGTTCTCAGGTACCGGACCGATGTAGACCAGCGCGACGAGGAGATCGTTCCAGACCCACAGGAACTGGAAGATGATCAGCGAAGCAAGCGCCGGGACGCTCATGGGAATGGCTAGGCGGAAGAATGCCGTTGACTGGCTGGCCCCGTCGATCGCCGCGGATTCGAATACTTCTCGCGGCAACCCACCGAAATAGTTGCGGAGCAGGTAGATCGCGAATGGCAGCCCATACCCGGTATGGGCGAGCCACACGGCCAGCATCGTCCCGTTGATCTTGAACCCGAACGGCTGGAAATCCCGCAGCAAGTTCAGCACTGGGATCAAAGTGACCTGCAGCGGCACCACGAGTAGCCCGACAACGACGACGAAAAGGATGTTTCGGCCCGGGAACTCCATCCATGAGAAGGCATACGCGGCGAATGCCGCGAGCAACACCACGAGGACGGTCGCCGGGATCGTGATGATGAAGCTGTTGATGAACGCCTGGTCGATCCCAGCCCGGCCAAGGACGTACTCGTAGTTCTCGATCGTGAATTGCCAGGGCGGTGCGATCGCCGTCCACCAGCCGCTCGCGTTGGTCGCCGCAGCCGGCCGGAACGAGGCGACCAGCAGCGCGATGGTCGGGATGGCCCAGATCGCCATCAAGGCGATGAGGCCGATGTGGAGGACGATCCTGCCCAAGCCCGGGCCAGACCGCGTTCGGGCGCGAGTCTCGGTCTTTGTGAGTGACGGGGCTTCGATCGCCGGCACGGGTGCGCCGATGGTCATCGGAGAGCCTCCTGCTCACGGAACCGTCGAATGTTGAGGATCATGACCGGCACGATGGCAGCGAACAAGATCACCGCGATTGCCGCAGCCCGTCCCTGTTGGGCGTTGTTGAAGAGCTCCTGGAACATGACGTTCGCGAGCACGTTCGTGTCGAAGTTGCCGCTTGTCATCGTGTATACGACGTCGAAGGTCTTGAGGGCGTAGATGACGATGGTCGTCGCGACTACCGCGATCGTCGGCATCAGCAAGGGCAGGATGATGCCGCGGAAGACCTGGATTTCATTCGCGCCGTCGACCCGAGCCGCCTCGAGCAGTTCCGCACTGATGCCCTTGAGTCCGGCCGACAGGATGACCATCGCAAACCCGGTCAACAGCCACACGCCGACGATGATCAGGAAGAAGTTGTTCCACGGTTGCACTTGGACCCACGCGATCGGATCGCCGCCGACGGCCGTGACCGCCGCGTTGAGGGTCCCGACCTGAGGCTGGAGTTCGTACATGAACCGCCAGATCACGGCGGCCGCGACGAAACTGATCGCCAACGGCAGGAAGACGATCGACTTGACAACACCCTCATAGCGCACGCGGTCCACGAGCACCGCGATGAGCAATCCGAGCCCGACCACGAAGAGGGGGAGCAGGACCACCCACAGGGCGTTGTTGCGGATGGCGATGAGCGTGTCGTTCTGGCTGAAGAACCAGGCGTAATTGTCGAGCCCGGTGAACTGATCCCCACGCCGGTTCATGAAGCTGCGGACGATCGTGGCGATCGTGGGATAGATGAGGAACACGCTGAGGAAGATCAGGGCCGGCGCCAGCCACAACCACGGTCGCAGGCCGGGAGCGACGCGCCGGGGCACACGTCGCAGGAACCCCTCGATCAGCAGGATGTACCCGACGAGGACGATCGGTACCGCGATGACCACGAGGATCGCGGCGACGAGTCGGTTTTCAAGAAGAGCATCGAGCACGCCCACCCTCCCTTCGGACTAGGAGCGGCGGCCGGTCCCCCGACCGCCGCTCGCCGGTTGCATAGCCTCCGGTTACTGGCTGCGGGCGTCCTTCGAGACGGTTTCCAGATTGGCGAGGATCGAATCCAGATTGGCGGGCGTCTGGACGTACTCGACGACTCCCTGGAAGAACGCCTTCCCTAACGCGTTCGGCATGAGGTCGCCGGCGTCGAACCTGAAGACAGGTGCGTTCGCCAGGATCTCGGCCGACCGACGCGATACCTCGTCAGGATACGCATCGAGAGGGACGTTCTTGTTGGCGGAGATGAAGCCGCCGCGCTCGACCCAGATCTGCTGCGCTTCGGGCGTCAGCATGTACTGGATGAGCGACTGCGCCTGCGGGGTGTCGTTGAACATCCCGAAGAGGTCGCCGCCGCCGGTGACGCCGGCGTTGGCCGGGTCGATATCGGGGAAGGGGAAGAAGTCGAACTGTTCGGGTGTGGCCTTCGCCTCGTTCTTGAAGAAGTCGGTGATGAAGCTGGCTTGGTGATGCAGCAGGCAGCCGGGCGGGTCAGCGAACATCGGGTTGGCGGCCTTGCCGAAGTTCGTCGCATTGATATAGCCGGGAGGCGTGTTGTAGGAGTTGGCGACGGCGTCGCCGAATGTCTCCCAGGCCGACTTGATCGCCGGGTCGCTCCAACTGGTGGTACCCGCGACCCAGCCATCGTAGACCGCGGTGCCGGCCTGGCGGAGGACGATGTCTTCGATCCAGTCGGTGCCCGGCCAGCCGGAGTCACCCCCGGACTCGAGACCGATGCACCACTGCTTCGTTTCGCCGGTCGCAGCGGCACGGGCGGTGGTGTTCAGCTCTTCGAAGGTGTTCGGTGTGCCGCCCTTCCAGACGCCGGTGTTGTACCAGATCAAGCCCTTGACGGCGCCCTTGGTGAAGATGCCGATCAACTTGCCATCAGGCCCCTGGCCGAGCGCCGCGAAACCCGCGGGCGTGGAACCCTCGTAGGCCGCGAAGTCGACGAAATCGAGGGGCTTCAGGGCTCCCTGGTCGTACCAGGTTTGCATGAGGCCCGGACCTGGCAGACCTGCCACGTCAGGCACGTTGCCGCCGGCGATGCCGGCGGTCAGCGCCGTACCGAGGTCACGCTGGCCGGTGTAGTTGATCGTGGCCCCGCTGCACTCCTCCCATGGTGCGACCATAGCCAGGAACGAGTCCTGCTCGGCGCCGGTCCACGTCCCGTAGACACTGACCTCCCCGCCGATGTTCTCGCAGGCGAATCCGCCCGCGGCCCCGGAGCCGCTCGGTGCCGGCTCGCCACTGGTCGCTGGTGGTGCACTTGCGCCGCTCGCGGCGGGACTGGTGCCACCACCGCCGCTACTGCACGCTGCCGCCACGATCGCGACCGCGGCCAGGAGTCCGCTAGCACGTCGCCAGCGAATCGTCCGCTCCTCCATGGTTTCTCCTTTCCCGTTCCGTCGGCCCGGTTGTCCGGACCGATTGCTGGGCTGTGTGGAAACCGGCATTGCCGGTGGGTCCTCAGTTGATCGCTGGGGGCGCCGTCGAGCCACGCACGATGAGCTCGGTTGCCAACAATGTCCGCGCAGGGATCGTACGGTGATGGATCCGTTCGACGAGCGCTCGTCCGGCGGCTTGTCCAAGCTCGAAGGCCGGCAAGCGGACGGTCGTCAGGGGTGGGTCGAAGTATGCGGCCAGCGGGATATCGTCGAACCCAACCACCGAAACGTCATCGGGCACCCGGAGACCCGCTGCGCGCAGGGCGCCGATAGCCCCCAGTGCGACGACGTCGCTCGCAACGAAGACGGCATCGAAGGTCGTTCGATCAAGCAAGGCGACCATGGCCCTGTGACCGCTGGGTGCATCAAAGGCCGCCTCGATGACGAGTTCGTCAGGAGCCGGAAGCCCAGCGTCCTGGAGCGCCTGTCGGTAGCCGTCGTACCGGTCCTGCGCCGCCGTATAGACGAGCGGCGCATTCGTGATGCACGCGATCCTGCGGTGGCCCAACGACAACAGATGCTCGACCGCCCCGCGGGCTCCGCGAACGTTGTCCACATCGACGCTCGTTACGGCCAGCCCTGGGAACGCGCCTTGAATGACGATCGGAAAATCCTCGTCGACCAACGCGACCAGAGACGGATCATCGAGCCGGGGCCCGGAGATGACCAAACCGTCCGCGTGTTGCGCGCGAAAGAGCGAGTCGAGTCCTCCTTCTGGTCCGTTCGCAGCCAGCGGCTCGACGAGGACCCGGAACCCGCTGGTCCGTGCTGCTCCCACCAACCCCCGCAGGGTCTCGACAAGGACCGCATCACCGGCGATCTGTTCCGGTGTCTGCCGCAGCACCAGTGCGATGACGTGGCTGCGACCCGCCGCGAGCTGGCGCGCCGGGCCGTGCGGGTGATACCCGATACGAGCAGCGGCCGACCGCACGCGCTGACGGGTTTCATCCGGGATCTTCACGTCGGTTCGGTCGTTCAGCACGAACGAAACCGTGGTCCGCGAAACACCAGCTTCCGTTGCGACGTCCGCACTGGTCGGTCGCCTTGGCATGGTCGACTCAGGACTCCTCCACCTTGACGCCCCAAGGCGCCACATGGTCGACTAACACGCGTCAGTAACGGGTATCAATGACGCGTCGGCGATAGGTTGTCAAGCCGCACCGGTAATCGCTGTCGCACGAACAGTCGATGCCTTGGAGGATTCGTGACAGTCCCTCGAACGCGGCCCCCGTCCCCGGTCACTGGTGCCGCGTACGGCGACGACTGGTGGCGGAACGGGATCATCTACCAGATCTACCCGCGCAGCTTCGCCGACACCGACGGCGACGGGGTCGGGGACCTGCCCGGGATCGTCGACCGACTGGACTACTTGACCGACCTCGGCGTCGACGCGATCTGGCTGTCGCCGATCTACCCCTCGCCGGGTCTCGACGTCGGATACGACGTCAGCGACCACACGACCGTCGACCCGGTGTTCGGGTCCGACGCCGACTTCGACCGCCTGGTCGACGAGGCTCACCGGCGCGGTATCCGGGTGATCCTCGACCTGGTCATGAACCACACCAGCGATCAGCACGCCTGGTTCCAGGCCAGTCGCGCGTCGCGCGACGGCCCGTACGCCGACTGGTACCTGTGGCTCGATCCGTCCGGGTACGACGCAGACGGCAAGCCCCTCCCGCCGAATAACTGGTTGTCGTGGTTCGGCGGCTCGGCGTGGCAGTGGGACGAGCCGCGGCGGCAGTTCTACATGCACACCTTCCTCGTCGAGCAGCCCGAGCTGAACTGGCGCAATCCGGCTGTCGAGGAGGCCCAGTTCGCGATGGTCCGCGGGTGGCTGGACCGCGGCGTCGATGGCTTCCGGCTCGACGTGTTCAACGCCTTCCTGAAGCACCCGGAGCTGCTGGCGAACCCGGAGATCGAGGGCGCCACGCTGTGGGCCCGCCAGCAACACCTGTACGACCGCGACCAGCCCGACTTCCCGCACCTGATCGGACGCTTCCGGGCCATCGTCGACGAGACGGCCGGCCGGATGTCGGTGGGCGAGCTGTTCGCCAGCGAGGCAGAGCGCGCCGTCGTGCTGACGACCGAGCGACACATGGTGTTCGATTGGGCGTTGTTGGCGGCACCGTGGTCGGCCGAGGCGTACGGCGACGCGATCTGGCTGCGCGAGAAGATGTTCGGCGACGAGCGCTGGCTGGCCAACGTGCTGTCCAACCACGATCAGTCGCGGCATGCCTCGCGGTTGGCCGCCTCGGCGGGGATCGCCGACACCGATGCGGTCGCGCGTGCGGCGGCCGTCGTCCTCCTGACGATCCGTGGCACGCCCTTCATGTATTACGGCGAGGAGATCGGGCTGGGCGACGTCGCCATCCCGGTCGACGAGATCATCGACCCGCCCGCGCGACGGGCGCTCGTCGACCCCGACTTCGAGTGGTGGAACCGCGATCAGTGCCGCTCACCGATGCCGTGGACCGGCGAGACGGGTCACGGTTTCACGACCGGCCGGCCGTGGCTCCGGTTCGGTGACGATGCCGCCGACCGCAACGTGGCCCGCGAGGTTGGCGACCCAGACTCTGTCCTCTCGACGTACCGGCGCCTGATCGCACTCCGGCGGTCCAGCGTGGCGCTCCGATCGGGCACGCTCCGCGTGGTCCAGACCGGGACGCGGGACGTCCTCGCGTGGCAGCGGGAGGCGCCAGGGCAGCTGCTCCTGATCGTCGCCAACTTCGCCGACGCACCGCGCGCGATCGACGTCGCCGGTGACGACGCCACGTACACGGCCATCGGCGGGTCTCACGCCGACCCGACGGCGCCGGGCGCCGACGGCTCGCTGTCCCTCCGCCCACTCGAGGCTGTGGTCCTGCGCGCCGACTGAGGCGGCCGCCTCGCGCTGCTACGATTAGCCGACGTCGCCGTTCGACGGCGAGCCCCGGGGAGGTCAACTCGTGCCGCTCGATTTCCTCAAGCGCAGGAACGTTCCGGAGCCGGGCGCGCCGCAACCCGCGACGCAGGCGCCCACAGGTTCCGTCCTCATGCCCGAGGAGGTCGTCGCCCAGGACTTCCAACTGAAGCTGTACTACGCCGGGAAGACCAGCGAGGGCGTGCGGATGAAGGCCGGCCCCCAGGCGATGGCCGAGCTGCCGTCGATGCTGGCCGGTTTGGCCAAGGAGGACATCGAGGTCGTCGAGCCGCTGCCGATCGAGTTCAGCCAGGCCACGCCCACGATCGCTCGGCCGTCCGAGGCGATGCAGTGGCTCAACGCGCACCACATCCATTCGCCCATCACCCGCCACGCCCTCGTCGTCCTGGAGTCGATCGACGCCGTCGACCTTGCCTTCGATACGTTCGTCTGCTCGCTGCTTGACGGCGAGATCGATACGAGTGGCTATCCCGAGTACAACGCGGTCATCGGCGGCGTCGCCGCCCACTGGGACGAGGCGACCGGCGACATGATCTGCCGGGCCGTCGTGGGCTGGGGCGGTCGCGGCGTCCGCGGCGACACGGACCGGACCGGCAACAAGCTGCTCGCCGGGATCCTGACCAACATCCTGGCCAATCAGCATGCGGTCGGGCTGACCGCGATCGAACGTCCCGTCCCCGCTGCCGGCCGCGGCGGCCTTGTGTGCGCGCATTGCGGGTTCGCCTCGGCTCACGAGCGGGCGTTCTACTGCCCGAAGTGCGGCATGCGCCTGCTCCGCGGCTGACCGTCCCCGCCGGAGATGCCTCTCTACGACTACGACTGTGCCGCGTGCGGGCGACGGTTCGAGGCGATCCACGGCGTGCACGACGATCCGCCGGCCGCGTGTCCGCTGTGCGGGTCGGGGCCGGTCCGCAAGGCGATCAGCGCCCCGGCCTTCCATTTCAAGGGCTCGGGCTGGGCCAAGAAGGAGCGCAGGTCGACCCCGTCGTCGGGCGGAGGAGCGTCCGCGGATGGGGTCGAGGGCGGGTCGCCAGCCACCGACGACGCGGCCGCCCCGGCCAAGGGCGACGACGCCTCGACATCGCCCTCGACCGCATCGACGTCGACCCCGTCGTCGACGAAGACCACCGACTGATCCGATGCCGTCGGGCGCGGACTGGATCACGCTGACCGAGGCGCAGGCGATCCTCGCCGCCGCCAACGTCCATTTCACCACCTCGACGATCGGGGGCTGGGCACGGGACGGCAAGCTGCAGAGCATCAAGCTCGGTGGCCGCAGGTTCGTGCGGCGCGGCGAGATCCGGAAGCTGATCGCCGGCCCGAGACGCATTCCGGCGGACGCGGTCCAGCCCGCGCTCTTCGAGGATTGGCGCGACTGAGCGCCGGATCGATGGATCCCGCCAAGGTCCTGGAGAAGGTTCTCGATGAGCCGCGGGTGGCCGAAGTCCGGCGTGTGCTCGACGTCTACGGCCTGGCGCCCGGCGGCCTCCTCGCGAACGGCCTTGCCTTCACGGCACTCTTTTCCGTCGTCCCGATCGCGCTGGTGACACTCGGTGTGGCCGGCCTTCTCGTCGACGACCCGGCCGTCCAGCAGCAGCTCGCCCAGGCCCTCGGGGCGGTCTTGCCGCCCCTGGCCGAGCTGGTCGACCAGGCCCTCGTCTCGATGGCCCAGGGCGCGGCGCTCACCTCGATCATCGGCGTGCTCGGTCTGATCTGGACCGTGAGCCAGTTCTACGTGACCCTCGACGTGGCCTTCGCGCGAATCTTCACCGACCGGCCGGAGCGAGACGTGCTGCGCCGGACCGCGCGCGGTTTCATGTGGGTCGTCGGAATCATCGGAGTGGTCGTCGCGCTGATCGTCGGCGGGTCGCTGGCCGCGGCAGCACAGGCGTTGCTCCCGACGTCGAGCACGGCGCTCACGGTCTTCGGCCGCATCGTCACGTCGCCGCCCGTCGTTGTCCTGGTGACGGTCGGGGTGGTCCTTGGTATCTACCTCATCGTCCCGCCCCGGTCGCCGTCAGTGCGCTCCGCCGCATTGCCGGCGATGGTGGCCGGGCTCGGGATCTACCTGCTGAGCCAGGTGTTCCTGTTCGCCGCCCCGCGGATCGTCGGGGTAGCGGCCCTTGCGGGCCCCCTGGCCACGGCGTTCATCGCTCTCGCCTGGCTGTCGTTCTCGTTCCAGATCCTGCTCCTTGGAGCGGCCTGGGTGCGGGTTCGCGACGACGCGGAGACCGCAGCGCAAGAGACCGCCGAAGAGGAGTCAGCCCTGCCGGGTGCCGCAGCGCCGGCAGAACCGGGCGTTGGCGGAGAGTGACAACCCGCAGCTGACGCACGGTTGGACGCCGCCCATGGCCTTCGGGCTCGTGGCCGGACCGACGTTGGCAACCTCACGAGCCGATTCGGCCCAGAGCGCTTCGATGCCGCCGGTCGCTGCCGTGGGCCTGCCGAGGAATGGCAGGCCGTCTGCCGACGGGGCGCGCGGCCATTCCGGCTCCGCCGGCCACTGCGGTTCCGCGCTTGCCGCGATCGTGTCGGGCGGAGCGGCCGGCGCCGCCGCGGGCGGCGTGGCTGGGGGCAGCTGGTCCGTCGTGGGGGGCTCGGGAGCGACGATCTGCCACGTCGGCTGGAACACGAGATCGTCGCGCGCTTCGTCCGCGGCCGCGGCTGCGGCTGCTTCTTCGTCGGCCCTGGCCTGAGCAGCGGCGGCCTCCGCCTCTTCCCGTGCGCGAGCCTGGGCTGCCGCGACTTCCTCAGCCCGGGCCTGGGCAGCCGCCGCTTCGGCGGCTTCCTGCGCCCTGGCCTGAGCGGCTGCGGCTGCGGCGGCTTCCTCGGCCTTGGCTTGAGCGGCCGTGGCTTCGGCCGCCTCCTGCGCCCTGGCCTGAGCGGCAGCCTCTTCCTCTTCGCGTGCCTGGGCGGCAGCGGCTTCGGCGGCCCGTGCATGTGCGGCGGCGGCTTCGGCCTCCTCGACCGCCCGTGCCTCGGCCGCCGCGGCAGCCGCGATCTGCTCGGCTCTCGCCTGCGCGGCTGCGGCCTCGGCAGCCTCCTGCGCTCTCGCCTGAGCTGTCGCCGCTTCCTCGGCCCTGGCCCGGGCGGCCGCGGCCTCTTCGGCCTCGGCCTGGGCAGCGGCCGCCTCGGCTGCAGCGGCCATCGCAGCACCGGCGGCTGCCGCCTGCTCCCTCTCGTACGCCGCGAGCTCGTTTTCGATCGTGTCGGCGAGGATGAGCGGCTCCTCGACATCCGCGGCCGCCTCGATGGCCCCCGGCAGTTCGACGTCCTCGGCCGGGGCAGCCTCCATAGGCCCGGATACCGCCTCCAGGCGGGCTGCCGCGTCGATCGCTTCCTGGAAGGAGCTCGGGCCGGCGGGCTCCTGTTCGTGCATGAGGTCCGATGTCGGCCAGGCCATCGGCTCCGGCTCGGGCCAGGCCATCGGCTCCGACGGCGCCGTCGCCGCGGCCGGTTCGGCATGCCCGTTGCGGTCGTTGAGTCCGATCGCCTCGTTATCCGTGAGAGTGACCGCGCCGCCCGCGCCGAGGTTGGAGAAGGGCGCCGGGAGGACGTCGTGGCCGAGGTGAGGAGCACAGGACAGGCAGCGACCCTCAGCCTCGTTCCAACAGTTGCCGCAGGTGTACTGGCGGCAGCTCATGCAGAAGTTGAAGGTCTTGTGGAAGGCGTCCAGCTGCTGAGAGGTCTGCTCCCGGTCGGTCTCGTTGCGCGCCGCGGCCATCGCCTCGTCCATGGACGTGTCGTCGGAAAGGACGAAGTTCTTGAGACCGCGCGACATCACCTTGAGGCCCTTGAGCCGTGGGCCTCGCGGGGTCGCGGATTCGAACGTGTACCGCGTGCCGCAGCGTTCGCAGAATGATTCGGTCAGGATCTCCGGCATCGAGTCCCCGGGAAGTGCGCTGGACGAGTTCGGACGGCTGCCGTCGAACAGGGGCGAGAGTATATCGCAGGGCCTTCGCCGCCCCCCGTCCGGGGGTACTCCGTCGAGCGCGCGGATGGTCCGGTCGAGCGCAGCCGGGGGTCGGCCGGGACCCTCTGCTAGTCTGCGACCGACCATGCCGCCGTTCGCCGCCATCGAGCGGTTCTTCGAGCGCCTCTTCGAGCGTCCATCGGCACGCCTCTTCCGCGCCCGGTTGCAACCGGTCCAGTTGCAGCGACGCATCGAACGCGCGATGGAATCCGAGCGGCTGGCCACTGCAGACCGCACGCTCGTCCCGAACCGGTTCGTCGTCCACCTCAACCCGACCGATCTCGAGGGTTTTGGCGACATGACCGCATCGCTAGCATCGGAGCTGGCCGATGGCGCGCTGGTCTTCGCGCGGACACGGCGCTACACCCTCGTCGACCGGCCGCGCGTGACGCTCTTCGCCGACGCAGCCGTCGAGCGCGCCGACATCCGCGTCATCGCCCGCTTCGCCGATCCGATCGCTGGCCAGCAGCGGTCGGCCAGCCCCGTCACGGACGACGAGCTGGACGACCGTTCGACGCTCGCAGGCGCACGCGCGGACGTGGCGAGGCACCAGTCCGCCGCGGACGGGAATGTGGCGGTCCATAGCGACACGATGGTGTTCACGGTGCCCCGTCCGAGCGCGCCGGCGGCTCGCCTGCGGATCGTCGGCCGCGACGGCGAGGAGCACGTCCACGTGTTCGACGGCTCGGGGCTGACAATCGGTCGGGCGGCCGACAACGACCTCGTCCTCCCGGACAGCCGCGTCTCGCGCCACCATGCCCGGATCGCCGGCCGTCGCGGCACTCTCGTGTATGCCGATCTCGGCAGCACGAACGGGTCGCGCGTGAACGGGGTCCAGGTCGGCGAGCTCGTCCTCGGGGCGGGTGACCGGATCGAAGTCGGGGACACCGTGATCGTCGTCGAGGTCGCCGGGGACGTTCCCTGATGGACGGCCTGCTCCTCATCGTCTGGGTGATCCGGCTCGCGTTCCTCGCCCTGCTCTACCTCTTCCTTGCCCGGGTCGTGCGGTCGTTGCTGCGCGACCTCCGCGCGGCCGCCCGGGAGCCCGGCGCGTCGCTCGGGCGGTTGGTCGTGATCGAATCGCCGGGTGGCGACCCGGAAGCCGGCCGCTCGTTCGACCTCGACGCGATCACGACGCTTGGCCGCGACGTCAACAACGCGATCGTCGTCGAGGACCCCTTCGCGTCTGGCGATCACGCTGTGCTGACATATCGCGGCCGGAGCTGGTACGTGGAAGATCTCGGCAGTACGAACGGGACGTTCGTGAACGGCCGTGCCGTCGCGTCCGTGGCACCGCTCGGTTTCGGGGACGAGGTCTCGATCGGCCAGGTGCGCATGCGACTCGAGCGGGCACGCTCGTCGTGACCGGCGCGAGCCGGCCGGCGGCCCGCGTCGAGCTTCCGCCGATCCTCGGCGCGATCCGACCCCGCGCCAGGTGGACCGAGACGCGTCTTCTCGCGATCGCCGCGCTGGCCCTGATCGTGGGCAGCGTCTCGCTGAGCGCCGGCTTGACCGGGCGGCTCGCGCTGTATGCACCGCAGGGACTCATCATCTACCTCGCCGCGCTCTGGCTGGCCCACCTGGCCCAGGTCCTCGCGGGCCGGCGGTCCGATGAGGTGCTGCTCCCGGTCGTCGGCCTGCTCGGGGGAATCTCCCTGCTGCTCATGCAGCGCCTGCCCCAGGACCTGGTCACGATGGAGCTCGGTGACATCGTCCTCGGGCTTGGCGACGTGCAGCTCCTGTGGCTCGTGCTGGGCGTCGCGATCGCGACGACTCTCGGCATCGTCGTGCGGTCCGACAGCTGGCTGCGCCGCTACAAGTACACCTGGGCGGCGGCCGGCATCGCGCTCTTGCTGCTGACGTTCGTCTTCGGGTCCGACGTCGCCGGGCAGCGCCTCACGCTCCGGCTCGGCCCGTTCAGCGGCCAGCCGTCGGAGCTCCTCAAGGTGATCCTCGTGGTGTTCCTGGCGGGTTACCTCTCCGAGAACCGGCCCCTGCTCATCGAACAGGACACGCGCCTCGGACCGCTCCGCCTGCCGCCGTTGCCGTATCTCGCGCCGATGGTGGCGATGTGGGCGATCGCCCTGGGCATCGTCGTTATCCAGCGCGACCTTGGTGCTGCTCTGCTCTTCTACGCCGTGTTCCTCGCCCTGGTCTACGCGGCTACCGGCCGCCTGAGCCTCGTCGTCATCGGCTCGATCCTGTTCTTCGCGGGGAGCGCACTCATGGCCAACCTGTTCGACCATGTCCGGGCGCGGATCGATATCTGGGTGGATCCGTTCGCCGACCCGCTCGACGCCGGGTACCAGATCGTCCAGTCGTTGCACGCGTTCGCCCGCGGGGGCTTGCTCGGGACGGGTCTCGGCGAGGGTCTGCCGATGGTCGGCGGGCGCCTGCCGATCCCCGAGGTGCACACCGACTTCCCGCTCGCGGCTCTTGGTGAGGAGCTCGGGCTGGTGGGGGTCATCGCGATCCTCGGCCTGTTCTTCGTGCTCATCGAGCGCGGGCTGCGGATCGGCGCCTCGGCCGCGGATGACTTTCGGGCCATCCTCGCGACAGGCCTCGCGCTGGTGGTCGGTGTGCAGGCGTTCATCATCGCCGCCGGGAACCTCAAGGTCCTGCCGCTGACCGGGGTGACGCTGCCGTTCATCAGTTACGGCGGTTCGTCGCTGCTGGTGAACGCCATCGTCGTCGGGCTCCTGCTGGCACTGTCGGACAAGGGGGTCGAGCCGCCGCCGCCCCCCACGGACGTCCGTCGCTGGCGCGACCGGCTCCGCCGGCGGGCCGCCTGATGCTGACGACCTCGGGTCGACGCCGCCCGCTCGGCCGGACGATTTTCCACGTCGCGCTCGTCCTCGCGCTCGCGTTCGCCGTGCTGGCGGGGGCGGGCGGGTACTGGGCGGTCGTCCGTTCGACCGACCTCAGCCATTCGCCCTATGACCCGGCGGTCATCGCCGCCTCGCGGACCGTGCCGCGCGGCAGGATCCTCGACCGCGAAGGCAAGTCGCTCGTGCGCAACAAGGAGGACGCGAACGGCGAGCTGTACCGCTCCTACAGTGGCGAGGCGATCAGCCAGGTCATCGGCTACGCGTCCGGCAGATACGGACGCGCGGGCCTCGAGCTGGCGTACGACGCCGAGCTCTCCGGCCTGGCGGGCGACCCGCTCGCCGATGCCCTCCGTAAGTTCGGCACCGACCCATACGATCCCAAGGATCTCCACCTCGCGATGTCGTGGGACCTCCAGCGCGCGGCCGTCACCGCCCTCGGCAAGCGGCGGGGAGCGGTGGTGATGATCGATCCGCGGAACGGCGAAGTCCTGGCGCTCGCGTCGACGCCCACCTACGACGCGTCGTTGATCAGCGATCCGGCCACATCCCAGGCGGCCTTCGAAGCTCTCCAGGACGACCCCGGCGAGCCCTTGCTGCCGCGGGCGACGCTCGGGCGCTATGTGCCGGGATCGGTGTTCAAGATCGTGACCGCGATCGCCGGGCTGGCCTCCGGGGCGATCACGCCCGACACGACCTACGCCGAACAGCCCGCCGCCGAAGCCGACGGCCTCCTCGTGGAGGGCTTCCGCGTCCGGGACGGCCACCACCGGGCGACGGGCAACCGCCGGCTCGACCTCATCGAGGCGACCGAGGTGTCCTGCAACATCTGGTACGCCCTGACGGGCCTGCGCACGGGTGGGGCCGAGCTCGTCGACCACGCCGCGCGCCTCGGGTTCGGCAGCCCGATCCCCTTCGACCTGCCCACGGCGGCGTCGCAGGTCACCGACGGCTCCGGCGGCGCGCCCGGTGGGTTCGTCGACGACGTCGAGCTGGCCAACGCGGCCTACGGACAGGCGGAGACGTTCGTCACGCCGCTCCAGATGGCGCTCGTGGCCTCGGCGGTGGCCAACGGCGGCGAACTGATGCGACCGCGGCTCGTGACCGCCATGACCGGCAAAGGCGGGACCCGCCAGATCGGCGCGGAGACGCTCGCCCACGTCCTCGACGCGGCAGACGCAGCGGCCATCAACCGGGCAATGGTCGAGGCCGTGGAGGGCAACCTCGGCCGGCAGTTCACGACCGGCGCGAAGGTGCGCGGTGTCACGACGGCCGGCAAGTCCGGGACGGCCGAGCTCGGCGGTCGCGGCGAGCCCCACTCCTGGTTCATCGGGTTCGCCCCCGCGCAGGCGCCGACGATCGCGATCGCGGTCATCGTCGAGCAGGCGGGGCGTGGCGCGGAAGTCGCCTCGCCCATCGCCGGCGACCTGATGACACTGCATCTCGAGGCGGGCCGCTGATGGATGAGCGGCGCGGCACGAACCCGTCGGCGGTCGGTGGCCGGCGTCCCCTGATCGAGCGGATCGGCCTGGCTGCGATCGCTGCCGTCCTGGCCGTGCTGTTCGGCGGCGTCGCGCTCGCGGCGTGGCTGGGCGGGGAGGTGTTCCTCGCAGTCATGGGGGCCACCGGCTGCGTCATGACCGCGTGGGTCGGTGGCTTGACGCTGTTCCGCGGCTAGCCGGGTCGAGCTCGCCACGCGGTCTCGGCGTCCGCGTCCCACTGGGGACGGACGCTCGGGAACTGAAAAGACGGAGCCGACGTAGTATCCCTTGACACGACCGACCGCAGTGCGGCTCGTCACCTCACCCCCGTTGCCCGTCCCGTCGGCGGTGTCCCCGCAGCGCCGACCCCTGAGAGAGGCCGATGTCGAAGATCCAGGAGACCGGGGACAAGGTCCTCGCCAATGTCGAGCGCGTCATCGTCGGCAAGCACCATGAAGTCCGCCTGGCGCTCGTCGCGCTGCTCTGCCGCGGACACCTCCTCATCGAGGACGTGCCCGGCACCGGCAAGACGGTCCTCGCCAAGGCCATCGCGCGCAGCCTCGGGTGCACGTTCCGTCGGATCCAGTTCACGCCGGATCTCCTCCCGTCCGACGTGACCGGCCTGTCGATCTACAACCAGAAGACCCAGGAGTTCGAGTTCCGACCCGGGCCGATCATGAGCCAGGTCGTCCTCGCCGACGAGATCAACCGCGCCACCCCGAAGACGCAGTCGTCCCTCCTCGAGTCGATGGAGGAGCGCCAGGCGACGATCGACGGCGTCACGCACCAGATGCCCGATCCGTTCCTGGTCATCGCCACGCAGAATCCGATCGAGTACGAGGGCACCTTCGCGCTCCCCGAGGCACAGCTCGACCGATTCATGCTGCGCATCCGGCTGGGCTATCCCCAGCCGATCGAGGAGATCGTCATCCTCGACGAGCAGAAGCGCACGCACCCGCTGGAGGAGCTCGAGGAGGTCCTGAGCGTCGAGGACCTGCGAGGTCTCCAGGAAGCGGTCCGCGAGATCTACGTCGACTCGACGGTGGCCGAATACATCGTCCGCGTCGTCGGTGCGACCCGGACGCATCCCGACGTCTACCTCGGCGCGTCGCCGCGCGGCTCGATCGCGCTCTATCGGGCGGGCCAGGCCCTGGCCGGCCTGCTCGGGCGCGACTACGTGATCCCCGACGACATCAAGTCGCTGGCCGAGTCTGCGCTGGCCCATCGCCTCATCATCAAGACCAGCTCGTCGATCCATGACGTGCAGGCCGGTCAGGTCGTCCGCGAGATCCTCGACACCACGCCGATCGACGGCATCCGGCCGACCGGCGGCGGTCCGACCGAGATCCGCCCGGCGACCCCGGGCGTCAAGACACGACCCGGCGCCTAGCGACGCGGCGAACAGGCCAGGCGTAGCGGTCACCACGCGATGTTCCGACGTCTCCAGGCCATCATCCTCGCGACGATCCTGGTGGTCGCCGCGTTCTCGACGGGCTACGACTTCCTGTTCTATCTCCTGTACCTGGGGATCCTGGTCGTGGGCGGGTCGTACGTGCTGGTCCGCCTCGGTCTGTCCGACCTCGAGGCGGGATACGCCGTGAGCCAGCTCCATGGCCACGTCGGCGATCGCATGCGCGTGACCTACACCCTGCGCAACAGCAGCCGTTTCCCGAAGCCGTGGCTCGAGATCCACAACCCGACCACGCTGCCCGGCGGCCTGCCCGGTCGGGCGATCACGCTCGGCGGTCGGAGCGAGCGCTCGTGGCTCATCCGGGCGCCGCTCACGCGTCGCGGTCACTTCCGGATCGAGCCGCTCCACATCCGGACCGGCGATCCTTTCGGCTTCTTCGAGGCCGCGGCGACGGTGGGGCAGGGGATCAGCGTCGTCGTCTACCCGCGTCTCGAGCCGCTGCCGATGTGGCGCCTCCCCGCCGCCAGCCTCGAGGGCAGTCACGCCTCGCCCGAGCGGACGCTCCAGACCACGCCGCTGGCGACGACCGTTCGGCCCTACGCGCCGGGTGACAGCATGAATCGCATCCACTGGAAGTCGACAGCGCGTCACGGCGACATCCAGGTCAAGGAGTTCGATCTGGAGCAGACCGCCGACGCGTGGATCATCCTCGACCTGCAGCGCGGCATCCAGGCAGGACACGGCGAGGAATCGACGGCCGAAGCCGCCATCCGTGCGGCTGCCTCGATCGCCGACAAGGCGCTCAACGAGAACCGCGCGGTCGGCCTGACCGTCAACGCCGGGCGGACGGCCTACCTGCCCGCCGATCGCGGCGGCCGTCAGCACCAGAAGGTCATGCAGCTTCTCGCCGCGGTCGACGCCGACTCCAGCACGCCGCTCGTCGAGACGCTCATAGGCTCAGTCGGACGGCTGCGGCGTGGGATGACCGCAGTCGTCATCACCGCGTCGCTCGATCCGTCGTGGATCCGGCCGCTCGCCGCCTTGCGCACGCGCGGCGTCGGCTGCGTCGTCGTCATCGCGGATGCGACGGCATTCGCGGAGGCCGAGGCGCTGGCTCGGGCCGAGGGGGGCGGGACGCCCATGCGATCCGACGCCGCTGCGGAGGAACTGGCGGCCAAGCGGCGGCGCGCTCTGTTCCACGCCTTGGCCGAGTACGAGCTCAAGGCCCATACGATCGTCCCGAACAGGCCACTCGGCGAGGTCCTGGTCTCGTGAACGGCCGGCACGACCGTGACCTGCTCCGCTCGCTCCGCAGGGCCGACGGCTGGTTCACGGTCGGCCTCGTCGTGCTCGTCTGCGCGACGCTCGCGTGGTCGCTCGACGATGCTCTCCTGGTCCTCGGCCGGGACGAGTACACGGATTTCCTGTTCTGGGCCGCGATCGGCGGCGTGGCTGCCGGATTCGTCGGCCCGCTCGTCGGCTGGAGTCGATGGAGGACGCACCTGGTCGGGGCGGTCTTCGCTGCGCTCGTCGTGCCGCTGCTCGTCGGCTGGACACTGATCCCATCCGGTGCTCCGCCGGGAGAGCTCTTCCAGCGGACCACCGACAGCGTCGTCCAGGCATGGACCGATCTGATCCTGGCCGGGCGCATGTCGACGATCCAGTTCGGGCATCACCTGTTCGCGCTCGGGATGCTGACCTGGGCGACGTCGCAGTTCGCGAGCTATGCCGCGTTCGGGCACCGGCGGCCGATCAATGCGGTCGTGGTCGTCGGCTCGCTGCTCCTCGCCAACATGGCGCTGACGGTCCGCGACCAGCTCGCGTACCTCGTGATCTTCTCGATCGCGAGCCTGTTCCTGCTCGTCCGGTTCCACACGCTCGACGAGCAGTCCGACTGGCTTCGACGCCGCATCGGTGACCCGACCGCGATCTCGGCGCTGTACCTGCGCGGCGGCACGGTCTTCATCATCGCGGCGATCAGCGGATCGCTGCTGCTGACGAACGCGGCCTCGTCGGCGCCGCTCGCGGGGGCATGGACCGATGTCGGCGCCCGTGTCGTCGAATGGGGCCAGTTCCTCGAGCGCTTCCTGCCCGCCTCCCGATCGAGCCGTTCGCTCGGGCCGACGTTCGGCGACAGCACCCTGATCGGGCTCACCTGGAACACGACCGACCAGACGCAGCTGCGGGCCGTGTTCCCCGCCGAGGAGCGCTTCCCGCCATTCCTTGCGGCTGCCTACTACGACACGTTCCGGCTCTCCGGCTGGGTCCGCGCGGAACAGTCCGAGCTGTCGCGCGACCCGGGCGCCGAGATCCTGGCCGGCACCGCCGAGCAGGTCACGCCGGCCGGCCGCCGTGAGCTCGTCACCACGATCACGCCGGAGTACGCCCGGCGCGAGATCTTCACACCCGGGCTCCCGACCGCGATCGACCAGGTCTCCAAGGTCCGGGTCATCGGCGCGGGCGGGTATCTCGCCGGGATCGAACGTGAGCCCACTGGCGCGCCCTACCAGGTGACGACGCTCGTTGCCGCGGACGAGAAGAACGGCGGCTGGACCGAGGAGCGCCTACGCGCGGCCGGGCAGGATTACCCGCCGGAGATCGTCGCGCTCTACGGCAAGGAGACGCTGCCGGACGGCTCGCTCGGACCGGAGTCGAGCGCCCTGCTCGCCGAGATCCTCCAGAACGCGCCGTCGAACAACCCGTACGACCTGGCCATCGAGATCCGCGACACGCTCCTCGACACGGCGCAATTCGATTACGAGACCGACCTAAGCGACCAGCCGTGCGCGGATGCCTCGATCGTCGAGTGCTTCGTCGTCAACCGGGCCGGCTTCTGCCAGTACTACGCCTCGACGATGGCGGTGTTCCTGCGTGAGCTCGGGGTCCCGGCCCGGTTCGTCGAGGGTTTCCTCCCCGGTGAGCCCGATGCGACCGGTGGTGGACGCACGATCCGTGCCCGCGATGCCCACGCCTGGGTGCAGGTCTACTTCCCGACGTACGGATGGGTCGATTTCGATCCGACCGGCGGCCCGGAACGCGCAGAGCTCGCGCCGATCCCGTCGGGCGTCCCGGTCGCCAGCGGGACGCCGCGACCGTCCGGCAGCACAGGGTCCGGCGCGCCGGCCGTGCCGTCCATCCGCGATTTCGGTGACGGCGTGACCGGAGCCGCTGGGGGAGGCGTCCAGGACCGGACGCCGGTCGGCCTGTTCATCGTCATCACGCTCCTCCTCGCGGTGGGTGTGGGCTCGCTCGCGGCCGTTGCCTGGCGGCGCGGCCCCCGCGGCACCCTGTCCGCCGACGATGCCTACGGCTCGGTGTCGCGGCTCGCGGCGCGTCTCGGTTTCGGGCCACGGCCGACACAGACCGTGTACGAATACGCCGGCGCGCTCGCCGACGAGCTGCCGATGGTCCGTCCCGAGCTCGAGACCGTCGCGCGGGCCAAGGTCGAGGTCGCTTACGGGGCGCGGTCGCTGGCAGACGAACGGCTGGCCGCTTTGCGCCACGCGCACCGGCGACTACAGCTGCAGTTGCTCCGCCTCCTCACGCGGCGCCGCAACAGACCGAGGCGCTGGCGAGGCTAGCTGCGGGCGACAGGGCGCGGCGCCGGCCGGCCGAGGCGCCGGCCGGCCGAGGCGCCGGAGCCCCGGTTCTTCGGATCTGTGCCAAAAGATCACCAGGTGCACCTTAGGCACGGTTCCGTGGCGATCCTGCCCGGCTCACTGCATGGATATGCAAGAAAATGCCGCCGGCGAAGGCGAGTGGGTGCTGCCCAGGCGCATGACCATTCACGGGCCACGCGCTCGCATCCGACCGGGGGCTAAGGATCACCTGGTGCACATATGGCAGGAAACCGCGGACCCGTTGGCGACCGCGTCGGCGCGGCCGCAGCGCGTGCGCGCCCGCAGCGTCCGAGCAGCGCCCGCCGCCGCCCCTACAGCGCGCCGCTCCGACTGCGCTCCTCCTGGGCTTCCTGGGCAGCTTCGTCGAGGAGCGCCGCGAGGTGGCCCGTCAGGTTGTGCGCGCGAAGGACCGGCCGGCCCGCCCGGAACTCGACGACGCTGATCCCCGCGAGATCCATCGTCCACATCCAGAAGCGCTCCAGCGGCAGGTCGAACAGCGTCAGCAGCATCACCTTGAAGATCCCGTCGTGCCCGACCGCGATCGACCACGGGTGCGTGGCCGGCCCATCGTCGTAGCCGGCGACCTGCGAACGGTCGAGCGAGCCGGGCACGCCACCGGCGGCCAGGCGCGCCAGCATCGCACCCAGCGCGGGGCGGAGGCGACCCTGGACCTCGGCGATCGATTCCCCGCCGGGCGCCCAGGTCGTGATCGGGCTGCGCCGCCAGGCGGCCAGGGTGTCGGCATAGCGCGCGGTAATCTCGTCCTTGTGCAGTCCTTCCCACTCGCCCTGACCGATTTCGAGCAGGCCGGGCTCCGGGCGCGCGGGGGGCGGGGCGTCGAGCCGGCTCAGGATGGCTTCTGCCGTCTGGGTGGTGCGCCGCAAGGGGGAGTGGACGACCTCGCGCAGCGGACCCAGCGGCAGCGGCAGCGCCGGCGGGTCGTGCGGATGGGCCAATCGCTCGGCCACGAGTGCGGCCTGGCGGAGCCCGGCCGGCGACAGCGGCGTCTCGGCCTGGCCCTGGAAACGACCCTCCACGATGTACTCCGACTCGCCGTGCCGGACGAGCACCAGCGTCGCGTCGAGCAGGTCCGGGATGAGGGGCGAGATCGATTCGCCGGGCGGTCCGCTCACCGCCTCACCGCTCGGCGACTCACCGCTCGCCGCCGAGCCGGATGATCCACAGGTCCAGAACAGCCTCCTGGTCGCGGATCGCCGCCTCGACCCGGGCGGGCACGTCGTCGTCGAGCGCGAGGATCATCAGGGCGTCCTCGCGCGGTCGCGTCCGAGCGAGGTGCATCGCGCTGATGTTCACGTCGGCCTCGCCGAGCATCGCCCCGACGCGCCCGACCATGCCGGGCTTGTCGGTGTGCCGTGTGATCAGCATCACGTCGGCCGGCTCCATGTCGAGGCGGTAGTTGCCGAGGCGCGTGATGCGCGGCTCGCCGGCGGCGACCGTCCCACCGACCGTGATGCCGCGATCGCCGGGCGACCCATCGCTCGACAGCGTCAGCTGGGCGGCGTACGCGCCTGCGTCGCGGCTCTTGCGCTCGACCAGGGTGATGCCACGCGCCTTGGCCAGGGCACCCGCGTTGACGAGGTTGACCCGCTCCGTCGTGACGGTCTCGAGCAGGCCGCGCAGCACGGCGGCCACGAGCGGCGAGGTGTCGTGCTCGGCGAGCTCGCCCGCGATCTCGAGGGTCAGGGTGCGAACGCCACCTCGTGAGAACTGGGCGAAGAACCGCCCGAGGATCTCGCCGAGCGGCAGGTACGGCGCGATCGCACGGGCGGTCTCGGGTGTGAGCAGCGGCGCGTTGACGGCGTATCGCGCGCTGCGGCCCTCGAGCACGTCGAGGACCTGCGCGGCCACCTCCTCCGCGACCAGCACCTGCGCCTCGGCGGTCGATGCGCCGAGATGCGGCGTGATCAGCGTGTTCGGCGCGGCCAGCAGTGGGCTGTCAGTCGGTGGCTCCGACTCGAACACGTCGAATCCGGCGCCAGCGAGGTGGCCGGAGGCGAGCGCGTCGGCGACCGCAGCCTCGTCGACGATCCCGCCCCGCGCCACGTTGATGACGATCGAGCCGGGACGCATCTGGGCGATCTCTGCCTTGCCGATCAGGTTGCGGGTCGCCCGCGTCAGCGGGACGTGGACCGTGATCACATCGGCGCGTGCCAGGAGCATCGCCATGTCCATGAGCTCGACGCCATGATTGGCCGCCTGTTCCGGGGTCACATATGGGTCCGCGCCGAGGACCACCATCTCCATGGCTCGCGCACGATCCGCGATCGCCTGGCCGATCTTGCCGAGCCCGATGATCCCGAGCGTGCGGCCGCGCAGCTCCAGACCGGTGAACTGCGCGCGTTTCCACTCCCCGCGTCGCAGGCTCGCGTCGGCCGCCGCGGTCCGCCGCGCGACGCCGTACAGCAGCGCCAGGGTGTGCTCGGCGGCCGCGATCGTGTTACCGGTCGGGGCGTTCACGACCGTGATGCCGGCCCGCGTGGCCGCCTCGAGGTCGACGTTGTCGACGCCGACCCCGGCACGACCGATCACGACCAGCCGCGCGCCGGCGGCGATGAGGTCGGCGCCGACCTCGACCTGGCTGCGGACGATCAGGGCGTCGTACTCCGGTAAGATCGCGGCCAGCTCCTCCCTAGAGCAGCCGATGCGCTCGTCGACCTCGTGGTGCGCCCGGAGGAGGTCGATGCCCTCCTGCGCGACCGACTCGGCGACGAGGACCTTCACGCAGTCGTCCCGGCGACGGAAAGGCTGCCGATGCCCTGGGTGGCCAGGGCCGCCCGCTGCGCCGCGGCGACCGCCGAACCGGGCTCGACCGACCGGCCCTGCTGGAGCGACACGACCTCGAGCGTGCCCAATGCGCCGAGGATCTCCTCGAGCGTCACCGAGCCCAGGTGTCCGAGCCGGAAGATCTTGCCTGTCAGCTTGCCCTGGCCGCCGGCGAGCACCAGACCGTGCTGCTTGAGGTCAGAGTTGAACGCCTTCCAGTCCAGCCCGTCGGGGACACTCGCCGCGGTCACCGTCCGGGAGGAGTGGCGTTCGTCGGCGAACAGCTCGAACCCGAGGGCGGCGAGGCCCGCGCGGCTTGCCGCGGCGCATGCCTCGTGGCGCGCGAAGATCCGCTCGGTGCCTTCGTCGCCCATCAGCCGCAGGCCTTCGTCGACCTGATACACGACGGCGATCGCCGGCGTGAACGGCGTCTGGCCGTCGGCTGCGGCGTCGCGGTGCGAACGCAAGTCGAGGTAGTAGCGCGGCATCTTGGCGTGCTCCATCGCCGCCCAGCCGCGCGGCGACGCGGCGACCATCGCCAGGCCGGGCGCCGACATCCAGGCCTTCTGCGAGCCGGTCACGACCACGTCGACCCCCCACGCGTCCATCTCGAACGGCACCGCGCCAAGGCTCGACACCGCGTCGACCAGGATCAGGGCGTCGGGCGCCTCGTCGCGGACGGCGGACGCAAGCTCCGCGATCGGGTTCATGACGCCGGTCGAGGTCTCGTTGTGGGTGAGCAGGACCGCCTTCGTGCCGGGCACCGAGCGGAGGCGTTCACGGAGATCGTCGGCTGCCGCGGCGTACCCCCATTCGACATCGACCTTGGTCACGTCCGCGCCGTAGACGCCGGCGATCTTGGCGAACCGGTCGCCGAACGAGCCGATGCTGACCCCGAGCACCTTGTCGCCGGGCGACAGCGTGTTGACGATCGCCGCTTCGAGCCCGCCCGATCCGGCCGTCGTGAGGACGACCGCGTCCGAGGTCGTACCGAAGAAGGGCTTCATCCCCTCGATGATCCGTCGAAGCATCGGCGCGAACTCGGTTCCGCGATGGTTGATCATCTGGCGCGCCCCGGCTGCTCGGACGCTCGGCGGCAGGCTGATCGGGCCTGGGGTGCGCAGGTTGGGCTCGAAACGATCCACGGTGAAGCTCCTGGTGACGGGCGTTGCGGGTCCCCCCGATGGTGCCACAGGCGGGAGCGGCAGGGCCGAGGGACCGAGACGAGCCGTCCGACGCCGGCGCTGGACGCCTCAGGACGCCGAGCGTATCCTCTGGCCTGGCGCCACCTCGCGCCGCACCTCCGTCGCCGGCACCCACGCTGTCGACCCCGTGGAGGCAAAGGGGCTCCGCCTCGAGGTCGTCGGTACGTGCCTGGCCACGGTCGGTGGCTCCGGAGCGTGGGTCCGGGCCGACGGCCGGTCAGGAGACACACGAGATGACGACCGACAAGGCCCGCAAGCGGGCCGTCCGTTCCCGGATGCAGAAGACCGGCGAGCGCTATGCCGCCGCCCGCCGCCACGTCGTGCGCGATGACCAGCCCGAGCTCCAGCCGCTCCCGCCCCGGGTCGCCGATCCCGGCGTGTCTGAGGCCGCGATCGCGAAGGGCACCGGACAGGGCTGGGACCACTGGTTCCGCGTCCTCGATGCCTGGGATGCCACATCGAAGAGCCACACCGAGATCGCCCGGTTCGTGAACGGCGAACACGGCGTCGACGGCTGGTGGGCGCAGTCCGTCACCGTCGGCTACGAGCGCGCGCGCGGCATGCGCGCGCGAAACGAGCGACCGGAGGGCTTCGAGGTCAGCGTCTCGAAGACCCTGGCGATGCCGGCCATGGACGCCTGGCGCGCCTTCGTCGAGCCGGGCCGGCGTTCCCGCTGGCTCGACCTTGCCCTGCGGATGCGGACGGGCACGCGCACGATGGGCAGATCCGCCCGGTTCGACGTGAGCGCCGAGGGCACGCGCGTGAACGTCTATCTCACGCCGAAGGGCGACGACAGGACGACCGTGACGGTCACCCACGTCAAGCTCGATGGCGCCCAGGATGTCGCAGCTCACCGGACCGCGTGGAAGGGGCGACTCGACCGTCTGGCCGCCGAGACCGCCCGTGGCACGGGGGCCGACACCAGGACCGCGGCCGCATCGCGCGGAGCAACCCGGCGCTCTCAGGCGTCTTGAACCTAGCGTCCAGCGATCCAGGAGCCACACCCCCGTGAATTGATCGACCCGCCGCGCCCCCAGCCGTCTTCGACGCTTCGTGGTGGGCGCGGTGCTGGTCGCCGTCGTCGGGGCGACGCTGACCACGGCAGCGATCGCCACCGACACGTTCGGGGCAGGGGAGCGGTGGATCTCTCTCGTCAGCAGGATCGAGCGGTTCCTGGCCGGGCCCGTCCCGGATCGGGCGACCCGCCAGACCGTCCTCGTGACCGAACCGCCCGAGACCGAGCCTCCGACGCCCGAGCCCACGTCGCAGGGGGCGGGCCCCGCCCCCGGCGGCTCCGCAACGCCGACCGCCGAACCCACACCGGAGCCGACGCCGGCGCCCGAGCGCAAGCGGATCGACTTCGACATCGTCGAGAACCCCGACAGGGTCTTTGCCTCGCAGCACCACAAGGACTGGTGTGCCCCGGCGGGCGTCCAGACGGCCCTCGCCATCCTGGGCAAGCTCGATACCTCGAATCGAACGCAGATCGAGGTTGCAGGCAGGGTCCGGCAATGGGAGTCGTATGACGACAGCCACAACGGCGACTGGGGTCCGTCCGCCATGGCCCTCGCGCTCGAGTCCTACGGCGCGCCCGGCTACGAGGTCAGGGCGTTCGAGACGATGACCTATGCGCTCCGAGACGCGGCCGTCGCGATCCAGGAGACCCAGTCACCGGCCATCCTGCTGGCATGGCGCGGGGCGCATACCTGGGTGATGTCGGGCTATCGCGCCGACGCCGACCCGGCCCTGTTCCGCAACACCAAGATCGAGGGCGCCTACATCCTCGACCCGTGGTACCCCCGCATCTCGTCGATCTGGGGTGCGTCGAACCCACCGGGCACGTTCACCGAGTTCGCCGAGCTCAGGGACAACTTCCTGCCGTGGAAGCGGCCCGAGGGCCTCTACCCGGACCGCGACGGCCTGTACATCACGGTCGTCCCGACCATCCGGCGCGCCGAGGCCGGCTAGGCCGTCATCCCGAGGGCGTCGCGCCTAGGTCGTCGTCTCCACCGGGGCGCGCCCGATAGCTCGCACGCGCGGGATCAGGAACGCAAGTAGCAGGCCGTCCTTGACCGCCATCCCGATCGCGTAGCCGAGTGGGATCGCGAGCAGCCCGAGCCCCGGTGCAAGCAGGTTGGCCGCGAGCAGGACGGTCCCGAACCCCGCGAAGGACGCCACGACCTGGCGGATGGTGTCGTGCGTCGCGTAGAGGCCGCGTGACAGCGGGTAGGCAAGGGCGTCGAAGGGCACCGATAGCGCGAACGCGGCGACGACCGGCACGGTGATCGCCACGTCCTCGGGGCCGAACTCGCCGCCGCCCAAGAGAACATCGACGAGGATGCCGGAGCCGACGAACAGCGCGATCGCGGCCAGCAACGTAAGCCCGCCGATCGTCGCCACGTTGCGGGTGAGGACAGCCCGGAAGGTAGCCCCGTCCCCGTCTGCGTAGGCCATCGAAAGGGTAGGGAAGACCGCCAGGGAGAACGCGATACCGATCAGGCTGACCGCCACGACCTGGTAGTCGAGCGCGAAGTTGATGGCCGACACGCCGCCGACCGCGAGGGTCGAGGCCAGCGCCGTGAAGAACGTGAAGATGGCCGGCTCGATCGGGTGGCTGACCATCCGCGGCAGCATCAGCCGCACGAACTCCCTGAACGCCGGCGTACGGATCCGGAACGCCGGCCGCGGTCGGAAGCTCGTTCGCAGGATGCCGATCGCGCGGATCCCGAGATGAAGGGCCGCGCCGGCCACCGCGCCCCACGCGGTCGCGATGATCCCCAGATCGAACACTGCGCCCACCAACGTGCCGGCGATGATCCCGCCCGTGTACATGATCGGCGCCAGCGCGTAGAACAGGAATTGCCGGTGCGCGACGAGGATCTCGCCGAGGCAGATCGAGGCCGCGAAGAGGATCTGGGCAAGTGCGTTGATCCGGACGAGCGTCACGTACAGTTCGCGGGTCGGGGCGTCGAAACCGGCACCGATCTGGGTCGCCAGCCACGGCGCGGCGAGGAAGATCGCGACCGACGCGACCGCCATGACCAGGACCGCAGTGGTCAGCACCGTCCGCCCGAAGTCGTTCGCTGCCCCTTCGTCCCCACGTCGAAGGCTGCTGTAGATCGGCACGAATGGGGCGGTCAGGCCGGCCGCGACGAGAACGTCGAGCGCGATCTCCGGGATCCGGAACGCCGCGTTGTAGGCATCGAGCTCGGGACCGGCCCCGAACGTGTTGGCGAACACCCGGTTGCGGATGATGCCCATCACGAAGTATCCGAAGCTCAGGACCGACAGGATCAGGGCGCCGCGCGGGAAGACCCGGTCGATGAGGGTGCGCGCCAGGTCGATGGGCGAACGCGTCACGGCTTCTCCCTCAAGCGCGGCGGTCGCCGCGTCCCATGGCCAGTGTGACGTCCCGGCGGAACCCGGCGCGACGCGGGTGCGGACCGCTACGCTTGCGCCCTCGAAGGTATCGACGGCCGCGCAGCGGCGGGAGGAGCATCGTGTCGCGGTTCGAGTGGGTCGCCGGCAGTGCGCGGCTCCTGCAGCAGACGGGCGACGAGTTCGAGCGCACGCGGCCTTTCGAAGGCTTGCGGATCGGGACCGGGATCCACCTCGAGCCGAAGACCGCGGCCCTCCTCCTGACCCTGCAGCGCGGCGGCGCAGCCGTCGTCTCGACCGGCAACCTGAACTCGACCCAGCAGGAGACGGTCGACTACCTGCGCGAGCGCGGGATCGACGTCGTCGGCGGGCCGACGGCCGATCCCGCCGAGCACGACCGCTTCCTGCGCGAGGTCATCGCCACGAAGCCCGATCTCCTGCTCGACAACGGCGGCGACCTGTTCACGCGCTACCTCGACGATCCGTGGCCGAACCTGCTGGGCGGGACCGAAGAGACGACGTCAGGCCGCGATCGATTGCTCCCGTTGCGCGACCGGATCGCCTTGCCTCTGCTGGTCATCAACGACAGCCCGATCAAGCAGTTCGCCGAGAACACGCATGCGGTCGGTGCTGGAACCGTCGAGTCGTTCATCCGGATCACCAACCGCATCACGAACGGGCGCCGCGTGGCGGTGTTCGGGTACGGCTCGGTCGGGCGGGGCGTGGCGGCATATTTCCGGAGCTTCAACAGCGTCGTGTCGGTCATCGAGCCACAGCCCGTTCTGAGGATGCGGGCGTTGCTCGACGGCTTCGACGTCCCGGATCGCGACGACGCGCTGGCCTGGGCGGATGTGGTCGTCACGGTCACGGGCGCTCCGCGCGTGATCACGCATGCCGACCTCGCGCGGCTGCGAGACGGGGTCGTCCTGATCAGCGCCGGGCATCTCCCGTGGGAGCTCGATATGCCGTCGTTGATCGAGGACCCGACGGTGGAATTGATCGATGACGTGACGGAAGGGATCACGACGCTGCGGCTCCGCGACGGTCGTGCGGTCCACGTGCTGACCCGCGGCCACATGGTCAACCTCGCGGGCCCACGGCCGCTCGGCAACTCGATCGAATCGATGGACCTCGGCTTCACCCTTCAGGCGCGCTGCCTGGAGGAGGTCGCGCGCGGGACAGTGCCGAAGACCGCGTGCGTCGTCCCGGTGCCGCCTGAGATCGACGCCCTCGTCGCGTCCGCGTACGTGGAGCTCGCCAGGGCCTGATCAGCCGTCGGCGGCGTCGCGCTTCTGCGTCTCGGCGAGCTTCTTGCGGTTCTCCATGTTCGGCCGCAACGCGTCCGACATGCCGGCCATCGGTGGGCTGGCCCGCTTCTTCCGCCTGGGCTTGTCGGCCCGGGTCGCCTCCCGCTCAGCCATCCTGGCCGCGATCGTGACCTCGTGGCCCTGATCGTTGGGAACGTAGTAGCGCCGGTCGACGAGCTCGTCGGGCAGGTACTGCTGGGCGACGTCGTCGCCCTCGAAGTCGTGGGGGAACACGTAACCAACGCCGATCCCGTGCGTCTTCATCCGCCTGTCGCCGGCCGAGCGCAGGTGGTTGGGGACCGGCAGCGAGCCGAGCCGGAGAACGTCGGCCAACGCCGCGCCGTACGCGCGGCCCACGGAGTCGCTCTTGGGCGATAAGGCGATGAAGGCGGTCGCCTGCGCAAGGGCGTACTGCGCTTCCGGCAGCCCGACGTGATCGAGCGCCTGCGCCGCGGCCACGGCGACCTGGAGCGCCCGCGGATCGGCGTTGCCGACGTCTTCCGAGGCGCTGATGATCAGGCGGCGCACGATGAACCGCGGATCCTCGCCGGCGGCGACCATCGACGCGAGCCAATACAGGGCTGCGTCCGGGTCGTTGCCGCGCAGGCTCTTGATGAAGGCCGACACCGTGTCGTAGTGCCCGTCCCCGGCCCGGTCGTAGGCAAGGACCCGCTGCTGCGCGGCAGACTCGACGTCCTCGAGCCGCGGGGCGACCTTGCCGTCCGCGTCGCGGATCCCCTCGGCCTCAGCGAGCGCGACCGCGCCCTCGAGGACGTTGAGCGCCGCGCGCGCGTCACCGCCAGCCAGCCCGACGAGGTGGTCGAACGCCTCGCTCGCCAGGGAGACCCCACCATCCGGCCCGAGTGTCCCGGCCAGCCCGCGCTCCTCGTCGTCGAGCGCTCGACGCACGACGGTCGCGACGTCGTCGTCACTGAGCGGCTCCAGTCGCCAGACGCGCATCCGCGACAGGAGCGCCGCATTGACCTCGAAGTACGGATTCTCGGTCGTCGCCCCGACGAGGGTGATCGTGCCGTCTTCGACATGCGGCAGCAGGGCGTCCTGCTGGGCCTTGTTGAATCGATGGATCTCGTCCAGGAAGAGCACGGTCCGGGTGCCATGCAGCGAGATCCGGTCCTGCGCCTCGGCGATCAGGGCGCGGACGTCGGCGACGCCGGCCATGACCGCGGACAGCGTCGAGAAGTGGGCACCGATCTCGGCCGCGAGCAGGCGCGCCAGGCTGGTCTTGCCGGTGCCCGGCGGGCCCCACAGCAGGAGGGACGCGAGATGGCCCCGAGCGATGCTCCGCCGGAGCGGGCCACGCTCGCCGACGAGGTGCTCCTGCCCGACGAACTCGTCGAGCGTCCTGGGCCGCATCCGGGCAGCCAGCGGCTGGCGCTCGGGCGGTGGCTGGAAGAGCGCCTCGGGCCGCGCGCCGACGGGGCGTCGCGTACTTGGCATGGATCGATGGTAGCGCGGCGAGCCTGCCGCGCCGGTCCGGGTCTGGTCGTCAGAACGGGGTGAGGTTCGTCAGCTGCGCCACGGCCCACAGGCCGATCAGCGCTGCGATCAGCGATCCGCCGATGAGCACGAGCCGGCGGATGTCGCGGCTGACGTACGCGTATTCCTCCTGGGCGCGGACCGCGATCGAGCCCGGGCGGACGCGCGTGACGCCTTCCTCCTGGCGTCGACTTCGCTCGCGCGACCGGCTCGCCATCGATTCGGCTTCGCGCTCGGCCGCGACGATCTGGGCCTCGAGCTCGGCGGCCCGGGCCTCCTCGGCGGGGGTCAGCGATGTCGCGGGACCCGGAGCCACGGTCTGGCCCTCGACCCGTGCCCGCGGAGATCCGCTGCGCTGCAGGCGCGGTCGCTGTCCGGGTCGGGTGGAGCTGCCCCGTGCTCGTTTGGCCATGGGTTCGGACGGCCTCCAGATCGTGGACGGTGGTCGGCGGGCTCGCGAAGTCTGACGGGCGGCCTGCCAGCGGGAGAGGATAGCACCGCCGCGACGGCCGGCCATCCGCCGGTACGTGTGCGGTGAGGGGCGGCTGCTAGACTCGCGCCGACCCCCGAGCCGGAGGAACCCCCATCGACCTGAACGCGACCGTCGCCGCGAATCTGGGACCGATCGTGGTCGCCCTGACACTCGTCGCCCTCATCCTGCTCGTGCTGGTCGCGTGGCTGGGCAGGCGCGTGGTCAGGCTCGATACGCGCGTGCGCGGGCTGACCCGGGGCGAGGACGGCGACCTCGGCGACGTGCTCGGCGCGCACCTTGAGCGGGTCTACGACCTCGGGCGCGAAGTCGAGCGGCTCGTCGCCAGGACCGGTCGCCTGGAGGCGAGCGCGCCGCGCGCCTTCCAGCGTGTCGGGCTCGTCCGGTTCAATCCATTCGAGGACACCGGCGGGAATCAGAGCTTCGCCCTGGCGCTCCTCGACGCCGACGGCAACGGCTGGGTGCTGTCGAGCCTCCACGCCCGGAATGGCACGCGCCTCTACGCAAAGGCGATCCGTGGCGGTCGATCGGATGGCGCGCTGTCGGACGAGGAGACCGCCGCGCTGAAGCAGGCGACGGCCTGACAGCCTAGGTGTCACGGCGGTCGACGATGGTGCGCACATGGCCCCCATCGTCGACCAGTCCACCGCCCGGTCGGACGCCCGGCTCGTGACCCGCCCGACCGTCCGCGCCCGGCGGCGCGGCCCCGTCCCGCTCGAACAGATCCCGGCCTGGGGCGACCTGGTCCCCGTCATGGACCCCGCGCTCGTCGAGAGCCGCCCGCCGGACGGGATGGACGCCCTGCTCGGCGGTCTGGATCCGGACCAGCTCCGCGCGGTGACGCACGGGGAGGGGCCACTGCTCGTCGTCGCGGGGGCGGGCACCGGCAAGACCCAGGTGATCACCCGCCGGATCGCGTGGCTGATCGCGACGAAGCGGGCCAGGCCGTCCGAGATCCTCGCGCTGACCTTCACGGACAAGGCCGCGGACGAGATGGCAGTCCGAGTCGACCAGCTCGTGCCGTACGGCTACACGGACAGCACGATCGCGACATTCCATGCGTTCGGTGACCGGCTGATCCGCGAGCACGCGCTGGAGCTCGGCCTGCCGCCGGACGTCCGCGTGCTGTCGCGCGCCGAGGCGGTCATCTTCCTGCGCGAGCACCTCTTCGCCTTCGACCTCGACGCCTATCGGCCCCTCGGCGATCCGACCCGCTTCCTGTCCGCGCTCGTCGACGCTGTTCAGTCGCTGCAAGGACGAGGACATCACGCCGGCGACATACGTGGCTCACGCGGAGCGCATGACCGCCGAGGCGACCGCCGTGGCGGCAGCGGCCGCCGGCGACGCCCCGACCGCCGATGCGGCGGCGGCCGTGCCGAGGAGGGCCGCCACCAGGAGGAGCTCGCCCGGGCGTATGCGCGCTACCAGGACCTTCTCGGGGAGAACGGGTTCATCGACTTCGGCGACCAGGTGGCGCTGGCCCTCCGACTGGTGCGTAGCTCGCCGGCCGCCCGGCGGGCCATCGCCGAGCGCTTCCGATACCTGCTGGTGGACGAGTTCCAGGACACCAACCGTTCCCAGGCGGAGCTCGTCGGCCTGTTGGCCGAGCCGCACCGGAACGTGACGGTCGTGGGCGACGACGACCAGGCGATTTACGCGTTCCGTGGCGCCGCGATCGACAACATCCTCGATTTCGAGGCGCGCTACCCAGGCGCCCGGACCGTCGTGCTGCGCCGCAACTACCGCTCGCTCCGCCCGATCCTCGATGCGTCGTATCGGCTCGTGCGTTTCAACGACCCGGACCGGCTCGAGGCGCGGACCGGCCTCGTCAAGCGACTGCGGGCGCAGCGCCGCGAACCCGCGCCGGCTCCCGTGCGTCTCGAGGCCTTCGCGACCGGCTCGGAGGAGGCGGACTGGATCGCGGCCGACATCGCGCGTCGGATTTCCGACGGGGCTGCCCCGCGCGACCACGCCGTGCTCGTCCGCGCGAACGGGCACGCGGACGCGATCCTGCGCGCGTTGAACGTCGCCGGCGTGCCGTGGCGATTCTCCGGCTCGTCCGGGCTGTACGCCCGGCCCGAGGTGCGGCTCCTGATGGCCTTCCTGCGCGTGATCGCAGACCCGGAATCGAGCGTCGACCTGTACGCGCTCGCGTCGTCCGAGGTCTACGGCCTGGGCGGCGATGACCTGACGGCGATCGTCAACACGGCGCGCCGGCGGAACCGGCCGGTCATGGCGATCATGGACGAGCTGGAGCGGCAGCCCGGCATCCTCCGATTGGCGCCGGAGACGCGCTCGGCCGTCCATCGCCTCGTCGGCGACGTGAACCGGTTCGCGGCGATGGCGCATGAGCGACCTGCCGGCGAGGTCCTGTACGCCTTCCTGCGCGACAGCGGTCTCCTGGCTCGGCTGGCGGCGACCGCGTCCGCGGCCGCGGACGAGGGGCTCGGCAACATCGCGCGCTTCTTCGACCTGATCCGCGCCCAGTCGGTCCTCCTGGCAGATGACCGGGCGATGTTCGTGGCCCAGCACCTGCAGACGTTGATCGAGGCCGGCGACGATCCGGCAACGGCCGATCTCGATCCGGACGCCGACGCCGTGGCCGTGCTCACCGTCCACAAGGCCAAGGGTCTCGAGTTCCCCGTGGTGTACCTCCCGGGCCTCGTTGCGGGGCGGTTCCCCGGCAACGGCCGGGGCGACCCACTGGCTCTGCCCGCCGGCCTGGGGAGGGGAGAGCCGATGACGCCGGAACGTGCACTGGCCGAGGAGCGCCGCCTCTGCTACGTGGCGATGACACGGGCCCGCGACGAGCTCGTGTTGACCCATGCCGCCGACTACGGGGGCTCACGGGCCCGCCGGATCTCGCCATTCGTGCTGGAGGCTCTGGACCTCCCGTCGACGGCCGGGACACCGGGGGGCGGAGTCGTGCCGCCATCGGCGGAGGAGCGGTTGGCCGGGTTCGCCGGGGTCGATGCGCCGGTCGTGCCGGATCGTCGCGTGCGGGGGGAGCCGCTGATGCTGAGCTTCGGGCAGGTCGACGCCTACCTGACCTGTCCGCTCCGCTACAAGTACGCGCATGTCCTGCGGGTCCCGATCGCGCCCCACCACGCTCTCGTGTATGGCGCGGCGCTGCACAAGGCGGTGCAGCTCTTCCACCACCGGCAGGCGCGCGGCCACCTGATGACGGAGGCCGAGCTCGACGAGGTGCTCGCCTCGGCCTGGTCCAACGAGGGGTTCGTCAGTCGCGAGCACGAGGAGGCGCGGCTCGAGGCCGCTCGGTCGGCCCTGCGACGGTTCCGCGAGGAGCAGCTCCGGCCCGACGCGATCGTGCCGACGTACGTCGAGCGCGAGTTCGCGTTCGATCTCGATGGGGATCGCATCCGCGGCCGCTGGGACCGCGTCGACATCCAGCCGGTCGTCGCGGCCGACACCCCGGACGCCATCGCGGCTCCGGAGCACCCGTCAGCGGACGTCGTCACGCCGACCCTCGGGATCATGGGGCGGGAGCGCGTGACGATCACCGACTACAAGTCGTCCGACGTGCGCGATCCGGCGAAGGCGCGCCAGCGCGCACGCGACTCGCTCCAGCTCCAGATCTACGCCATGGGCTACGAGGCGATGACCGGCCGGCTGCCCGACCAGGTGGCGCTGCATTTCCTCGACTCGGGGCTGGTCGGTCGGGTCGACGTGGACGCGCGCCGGATCGCCAAGGCGCGCGGGCAGATCGCGACCGCGGCCGCCGGTATCCGCGCCGGGCAGTTCGCGGCCACACCGGACGCGATGGCCTGCTCGTGGTGCCCGTTCCGCGACATCTGCCCATCGAGCGCCGCCACGACCCGCTGACCGGCGGCCGCGACCCCTAGACTCGCTGCGCATGGAAGCGCGCGATCGGCTCCTCAGCCTTGCGGTCTTCGCCGCGGCCGTGATCGTATGGGTCCTGGTCGCGTTGATCGTCACCACGCGAGATCCGGTCGCCGAGCCGCTGGCCGGGTTCATCGGTGCGGCGCTGATCGGTCTCGCGGTGGGCCTGACGGCGACGCCGATCGCCTGGCTGCTGGTGTTCGCTCGGCACCGCCGGATCGCCTACCGCGGCGACTGGGTCCGCGCCGCCCGCCGGGGCGGCTGGGTCGGGCTGATCGTCGCGATCTTCATCGTGCTTCGGCTCCAGGGAGCGCTCGAGCTCCCGATCGCGCTGTTCATCCTCGCCCTCGCGGCGGTGGCCGAGGCGACACTCTCCGCGGAACGCTAGAGCACGCTCCGTCCGGCGGCTCTACCATCCGCCGCGGACCCGCCCAGAAGGGACGATCCATGCCAGCGCTGGAGGTTTCGTGCCGGAACGCATCGCCGTCCGCCCCGCCGAGCCGTTCACCGACCTCAAGGGCCGCGTCGCCACTGCGGTGGAGGGCGCCCGCGACGAGATCGTCGACCTGTCGCATCGGATCCACGAGAACCCGGAGCCGGCGTTCGAGGAACACCGGGCGTCGGCCTGGGTGGCCGAGGCGCTCGGGCGCCACGCGTTCACCGTCGAGCACCCGGCCGGCAGCCTCGCAACGGCGATCCGTGCCGTGCGCAGCGGCGGCCGTGCCGGCGACGGCCCGAGGATCGGGATCCTGGCCGAATACGACGCGCTCCCGGGCCTCGGCCACGGGTGCGGCCACAACACGATGGCGGCGTCGGGGGTCGGGGCGGCCATCGCGCTCGCGGCCATCGCGGACGAGCTGCCGGGCGAGATCGTGTTCCTCGGCACGCCCGCAGAGGAGCGCGGCAGTGGCAAGCAGATCATGATCGACGACGGGCTCTTCGACGGGCTCGACGCGGCGCTGCTCTACCACCCGTGCGACCGGAGCCACGTCGAGACCCATCCGCTGGCCTCGGAGGACGTGGACATCATCTTCACGGGATTGCAGGCCCACGCGTCGTCCGATCCGTGGAAGGGCAAGAACGCGCTCGACGCGATGATCCAGCTGTTCTCTTCGGTCGGGTTGTGGCGACAGCAGCTACGACCGACTGCCCGCGTGCACGGCATCATCCGCGAGGGCGGCACCGCCGCGAACATCATCCCGGACCGCACCTCGGCGTGGTTCATGCTCCGCAGCGACGACCAGCACTCCTACGCCGAGATGAAGGCCCAGTTCAGGAATATGGCCGAGGCCGCGGCGCTGGCCACCGGGACGTCCGTCGAGGTGACGTTTTCGGGCGGCGCCACGACCATGCGCAACAACCTGGCGCTGGCCGAGCGCTTCCGCGCCAACATGGCCGCCTACGGCGTCGCCGACATGGGCGACGACCCGAACGCCGGCAGCACCGACATGGCCAACGTCAGCTGGGTGTGTCCGGCGATCCACCCGGACCTCGCGATCTGCGACGAGGGTGTCGCCGGCCACTCGATCGCGTTCCGTGATGCCGCAGCCACCCCGCGTGCCGACGAGACCACGCTTCTCGCGGCCACGCTGATCGCGCAGACCGCGGTCGACCTCTACCTCGACCCCGCGCTGGTCGAGGCCGCGTGGACGGAATTCCGGGCGGGTTGAGCCGCGGCCGGGGTGTACCATCGCCCCGGCGCGCCCCGCTGGACGCTGGATCGCGAACCGGCGGCGCCCCGGATCGAGACGGCTCCCCGCACGCGGCCCGGGCACCGGACCGCCTCCGTCTCCGGAGGATCACGTGGCCAAGCGCCCCCACGATCCCGATTTCGCCGTCCTGAACGGCTGGGACGCGGAGTACGAGACCTACGCGGATTACGACCTGCCGACCTACGTCGGGGCGGTCAGCTTCATGAAGCTGCCCTGGGTGACCGACGCGGCCGAGCTCGCGGCCCGGAAGCCGGACGTCGCGATCATCGGTGCGCCGTTCGACGATGCCGTGAGCCACCGCTCGGGTGCACGGTTCGGGCCCCGGGCGATCCGCCAGGCGCAGTACACGTCCGGCTCGGTCAATTCGCTCCAGCTCGACGTCGAGCCGTTCGAGATCCTCGACGTGGTCGATGCCGGCGACGCCAACATCGTCCCGGCCTGGATCGAGCGGGCGCATGCGCTCATCTACCGGAAGGTGCGCGAGGTCGCCGAGACCGGCGCGATCCCGATCATCCTCGGCGGCGACCACTCGATCACCTGGCCGGCCGCGTCGGCGGTCGCCGAGGTCCGCCGTCCCGGCAGCATCGGCATCGTCCATTTCGACGCCCACGCCGACACCGCGAACGACGACTGGGGCGTCCTCGCCGGCCACGGCACTCCGATGCGCCGCCTGATCGACTCGGGCGCCGTGGACGGCCGCAACTTCGTCCAGGTCGGGCTGCGCGGCTACTGGCCGCCCGTCGAGACGTTCGAATGGATGAAGGAGAAGGGCCTGCGCTACCACTTCATGCGCGAGATCGAGGAGCGTGGCGCCGAGGCGGTCGTCGCCCAGGCCATCGAGGAAGCCCTCGACGGGCCCGACAGCATCTACCTCAGCCTCGACATCGACGTGATCGACCCGGGCCTGGCGCCCGGCACCGGCACCCCGGAACCTGGCGGGATGCTCACCCGCGAGGTGCTGCGCGCCGTCCGCCAGGTCGTCGGAGCGGTGGAGCTGGCCGGGATGGACGTCGTCGAGGTATCGCCGCCGTACGATCACGCGGAGACGACGGCCATGGCAGCGAACCGCGCGGCGCTCGAGGCGATCAGCGCGCTGGCCGTCCGCAAGGCGGCCGGCGGGACCGTGCGCTGGGAGCCCGCGGCGGGTTGATCGAGTCACCCGATCCCGCCACGGCGACGGCCCTCGCCCGCCTCTACGACCTCGATCTCCAGGACGATCCGGGCGATCTCGACCTCTACGGCGCGCTTGCGGCCCGAGCGGATGGACCCGTCCTGGAGCTGGCGGTCGGCAGCGGCCGGGTCGCCGTCCCGCTCGCCGGGGCGGGCCACAGCGTGACCGGCATCGACATCGACGGGGCGATGCTGCGACGAGCCCGCGAGCGGGCGACCGCCGAAGGCATCCGCGACGAGCGGCTCGAGCTGGTCGAGGCCGACATCCTGGACGTGCGGCTCCCGGCCGCCGGACGCTTCGCCTTGGCGTACATCGCACTCAACTCGCTGTTGGTCCTGCCCACCCGCGCCGCCCAGCGCGCGGCCATCCGGACGCTGGCCGATCACCTCGCGCCCGGCGGGCTCGCCGTTGTCGACGTGTGGCTTCCCGACGGCGACGACTTGGGTCGGTACGACGGTCGTCTCATCCTCGAATGGATCCGCGCCGATCCCGCGACCGGGTCCCTCGTGACGAAGTCCGGATCGGCGATCCACGACGCGGCGAGTGGGACGATCCTCCTGACCTCGATCTTCGACGAGTCGGCGCAGGGCGGCGCAACGACCCGCTGGATCCGGCAGGACCGGTTGCGCCTCGTCTCCGCGGACGAGCTGCGCGCCTTCGCCGAGGAGGCCGGCTTGCGGGTCGAGGTGGTTGCCGGTGGCTACGATCTCGGGCCGATCGGTCCGGGCGCCGAGCGCGCCGTGCTCGTCGCCGAGAAGGGCTGATCCGGCCGGTCTCCCACTCGGGCTGTGAGCATGGCCCCGTGGTATCTTCGAGCCCCATGTCGAGCGGTTCGAGCAGCGACCAGACACGCCTCCTGATCGTGGAGGACGTGCCCCAGGTCGCCCAGTACATCCGCGGTCTGCTGAACGCCCAACAGGCGGTCAAGCTGCTCGATGTCCTCACCGACGGCGGCCGCGCGGTCGAGCAGATCGGCCAGCTCCGGCCCGACGTCGTGATGGTCGACGCGCTGCTGCAGGGGCGGGTCAAGGGTCCCAAGCTCGTGGAGCAGATCCACGCGGCCGGGCTCAACGTCCCGGTGATCGTCCTGACGGTCCCGCAGAACCCCGTCGAGGTCGATCCCGCGAAGGGTGTCCACGCCGTGCTGTCGATGCCGTTCTCGGGCTTCGAGCTCATGAACCGGATCGCCGGCGTGCGCAAGGCCCACGCGGCCACGTCACCGGTGGGTATGACGCGCGTCATCTCGGTGTTCGCGCCCAAGGGCGGGGTCGGCAAGACGACGATCGCGTTCAACCTCGCTGTCGCCATGGCCCAGCTCGAGCAGCGCACGGTCCTGATCGACGGCAGCGTGCAGTTCGGCGACCTGCGTTCGCTTCTCAAGGTGCCCGGCGACGCCCCGTCGATCCTCGACCTGCCGACCGATCGGATCTCCGAGTCGGACCTGACCGACGTGCTGTGGCGCGATCCGTCCGGTATCGACATCCTGCTCGCGCCGCCGCGCATCGAGATGGCCGAGATGCTCACGACCCGCGACGTCGACAAGGTCCTGTCTCTGCTGCGCCGCGTGTACAGCTTGATCGTCATCGACATGTCGAGCGTGATCAACGACATCAATCTCGGCTTCCTCGATGCGAGCGACACGATCGTCGAGATCGTCACGTACGACTCGACGACGATCCACAACACGATCGCGATGGCCGATACGTTCCGCTCGATCGGCTATCCCGCCTCGAAGGTCCGCTACCTCGTGAACCGAGCCGACAGCTCGGGCGGCATCGACCCGGAGGACCTCCATCGCGCGCTCGGCCGCGTCCCGGAGCACCGCGTCAACTCCGACGGGCAGTTGATCGTCCGCTCCAACAACGAGGGGGTGCCGTTCATCCTCGCCAACCCCTCGGCGCCGGTCAGCCAGGACATCATGCGCGTGGCATCGGAGCTGCTCGGCGCGGCCCGCGTTCCCGTGGCCGCCGGGCGCCCCTAGGCCGAGGCCGTGACGGATCCGCGTCCCATCGGTGTCTTCGATTCCGGCGTCGGCGGCCTGACGGTCCTGCGCGAGATCATCCGCCGGACGCCGGGCGAGTCGACGCTGTACCTGGGGGACAACGACCGGGCCCCGTACGGCATCCGCCCGGACGAGGAGGTCCTGGCCTTCTCGACCGAGTCGCTGGACGCCCTGGTCGAGCGCGACGTCAAGGCGCTGGTCGTGGCGTGCAACACGTCGACCGCGGTCGGGCTGGCCGCATTCCGCCGCCGCTACGACCTGCCCGTGCTGGGCGTCATCCGGCCCGGGGCGGCCGCGACGGCTCTCGCGACACGGAACCGGCGGGTCGGGGTCATCGCGACGCCGGCGACGATCCGGTCGCACGCGTACTTCAACGCGATCAAGGATGAGAACCCGGCGGTCGAGGTCTACGAGCACGCCACGCCCGCCCTCGTGCCACTCGTCGAGTCGGGCGAGCTGAGCGGCCCGCTCGCGGAGTCGACCGTGGCCGAGGCTCTCGCGCCTCTCGTGGGCGAGCGTGATGCCGACGGCGAATCGATCTTCCCGCGTCCGCCCGGAGCCGCGATCGACACCCTGCTGCTGGGCTGCACGCATTACCCGCTGATCCGGCCGCTCATCGCCGCCCTCGCCGGCGACCAGGTCGCGATCGTCGATTCCGCGACCGCCACGGCATCCGCGCTCGCCGAGCTCCTCAGCGTGAACGGGCTCGAGGCTCACGCGGACGGTGCTCCCCTCGACGGCCCGCCGGCGCACGTCCAGCTGACCACCGGCGACCCGGGGCGGTTCGCCGCCGTCGCGGGCCGATTGTTCGGCCCCGAGTTCGTGTCCGTCCAGTCCATCGAGCTGGGAGCGCTGGCCCGATGACGAGGCGCCGGACAGGCTCGACGTGGCGCGACGACCGTGCCTGGCAGGCCGGCATCCTGATCGGCTCGGCGCTCGGCGCCGCGGCGACGGTGGTCGGCCGGCACATGGAGCGTCGTGCGCGGGAGGGTCTGGTCGACTGGGCGGCCGTCGAAAAGCTGGCCATCGGGCGTCTCGCTCACGCTCCGGGTGCGTTGACCGCCGACGAGCTCCTTTCGATCGAGCCCGAGTACGCCGCGGCGATGGCGCGCATCGTGCCCGCGCTGTCGGCCGCGCTCGGAGCGCAGCTGCCCGGCGTCGTCGAACGGTCCGGCGTCGTCGACCGGGCCGGCTGGGTGCGCGCCAACACGGCGTCGTTCGCGTCGCTGATCGGGAAGCTCGAGCACGACCTCCTGGATCAGGTCGTCCCCCCGGGCGGGGGGCTCAGCGCGGCCGCGATGGCGCTCGCCAACCGCTGGCTGACCACTCGCCAGCTCGGCGTGCTCCTGGGGTTCATGGGGCAGCGGGTGCTCGGCCAGTACGACCTCGCGCTCCTGTCGGCGGAGGCGGCGCCCGGCCGGCTGCTGTTCGTCGAGGAGAACATCCGCCAGACCGCGAAGGCCCTGGGCGTCCCGGTCGGGTCGTTCCGCACGTGGATCGCGCTCCACGAGACGACCCACGCATTCGAGTTCGAGGCCCATCCCTGGCTGCGTCCGTACCTCGCATCGCGCCTGGAGCGCCAGCTCACGCTGTTCGGCAACGACGTTCGGGGCATGGGTCGCGAGGCCATCCGTGGGCTCGGCCGGGCGCTCCGCGGCGAGGGTGGCGGCGAGCATTGGATGGAGCGCCTGATGGGCACCGAGCAGCGTGCCCTGTTCCGCGAGACCCAGGCCGTCATGAGCCTGCTCGAGGGATTCAGCGACTACGTGATGGACGAGGTCGGGCACGATCTCGTGCCCGATGTCGAGCGGATCCGCGCGAAGTTCGACGAGCGGCGGGCGAAGCGGACGCCGTTCGAACGGGCGATGCTCCGCCTCACCGGCATGGACCTCAAGCTCGAGCAGTACAAGAAGGGCGAGACGTTCGTGCGGGCGATCGCGTCCGCGCGCGGCCCCGAGGCGCTGTCCCGGCTGTGGGGCGGCCCAGAGACATTGCCGCGCGACGGGGAGATCGAGGCGCCGGAGCGCTGGATCGCGCGGGTGCTGGACGGTTCGCCGACGCCTGTCGCGGGGACGCCATCGTGACGGCCGCGGGCCCTGGCAGCGGGCCCGACGGGGCGCCGAGCGCGATCGCGCTGAGCCCGATCCTGTCGGCCCGGTACCGATCGCGCGACCTGGAGCTGATCCGGGCGGCGGCACCTGGCGCGCAGCTCGTGACCGTCTCGGTCGAGGGACTGGCCGATGGACCGCTCGACGACGTCGAGGTGATGCTCCGAGGTTGGCTGAGCTCGGACGCCTTCGATCGACTGCTGGCCCGTGCACCGCGGCTCGCCTGGGTCCACTCGGCGACGTCGGGCGTCGAACGTGCGCTGACACCGGCGGCGCGAGAGCGCGGCCTGATCGTGACGAACGCGCGCGGCGTGTTCAGCCAGCCGATCGCCGAGTACGTGCTGATGATGATCCTCGCCGTCAGCCGGCGGCTGCCGCAGCTCCTCGAGCTGCAGCGCGAGCGGACCTGGCAGCCGCTCGAAGGAACCGAGTTGCGGGACGTGACCGTCGGCATCGTCGGGCTCGGGTCGATCGGTCGATCGGTCGGCGCGCTCGCGACGGCGTTCGGCTGCAGGGTCGTCGCGGTCCGCCGACGCCCCGACGGTGACGGGGCGCGCCCGGATGGCTCGTCGGGTGGCTCCGACGGCCCCTCGCTCGGCGAGTTGACGCTCGACCGCGTCGGCGGACCCGAGACGCTCCCGGAGTTGCTCGCGGAATCCGACTTCATCGTGCTTGCGGCGCCTTTGACGCCCGAGACGGAGGACATGATCGACGCTGACGCCCTCGCGAAGGTGAAGCCGGGCGCCTGGCTGATCAACGTCGCCCGCGGTCGGCTGATCGACGAACGGGCGCTGCTCCGGGCGTTGCGCGACGGTCCTCTCGGTGGCGCGATCCTCGACACGTTCCGCGACGAGCCGCTGCCGCCGATGTCGTCCTTCTACGATCTGCCGAACGTCATCGTCACGCCGCACACGGCGTGGTCGAGCGGTCGCGTGCTCGATCGCAGCGTCGAGCTGTTCTGCGACAACCTGCGCCGGTTCGCGAAGGGTGAGCCGCTGCTCAACGTCGTCGACCCGGCCGCCGGGTACTGACGTGCAGATCGCGATCGTCGGGCTTGCCGGCAGCGGCAAGACCACGGTCTTCAACACGCTGACCCGCGGGCACGCCGAGACTGGCGGCTATGGCGGGGTCACGCTGAATGTGGGCGTCGTGAAGGTCCCGGACGACCGGCTCGATCGGCTCGCCGAGATCTTCAGCCCGAAGAAGGTCGTCCAGGCCGACGTCACGTACGTCGACCTGCCTGCGCCGCCCGCGTCGACGGAAGGTCGCGTCGGGACGGAGGAGCTGCCGGCCGACCACCTCGCCCGGCTGCGCGACTCCGATGCGTTGCTCCACGTCGTGCGCGCGTTCGAGGACGCCGCCCACCCGCATCTGGCCGGGAGCGTCGATCCCGCCCGCGACCTCGAGCAGCTCGACCTCGAGTTCACGCTCGCGGATCTCGCGATGACCGAGCGCCGCCTGGAGCGGCTCGCCGGCAGCGGCCGGCATGGCACGGCCGCCGAGCGCGAGGCGGCGGAGCGCGAGGAGGTCGTCCTGCGGCAGATCCACGAAGGGCTCGAAGCGGGTACGCCGATCCGCGATCTCGGGCTCGACGCCGACGAAGCAAAGGCGATTCGCGGCTTTCGCTTCCTGACCGAGAAGCCCGTCCTCGTGCTCCTGAACGTCGGGGAAGGGGACCTGGCGACGGTCCGGACCCTGGTCGACCGGATCGGGGCGGACTATCGACACCAGCAGGCGATGGTCGATGCCCTATCGGCCAAGATCGAGATGGAGCTCGGCGAGCTCGAGCCCGACGAGGCGGCGGTGTTCATGGAGGAGCTCGGCATCACCGAGTCGAGCCTGGACCGCGTCATCGCGCTGTCGTATCGACTCCTGGGCCTGGTGTCGTTCCTGACGGCGGGCCCCGACGAGGTGCGTGCCTGGCCGATCCACGACGGCTCGACGGCGGTGGATGCGGCAGGCGCGATCCACACCGACCTCGCCAAGGGCTTCATCCGCGCGGAGACGGTGTCGTACGACGATCTGGTCCGCCTCGGCTCGATGGCCGAGGCGCGCAAGGCCGGTCGGCTGCGCTCCGAGGGCAAGACCTACCAGGTCAAGGACGGCGACGTGCTGGAGATCCTCTTCAGCCGCTGATGGGGCGCCAGTTCGCCGCGCGAGTAGCCCGACCTCATCGGCATGCGGTCCGCGGCATGGACCATCCGTCACGGGGCATTCGGGTCGAACGCGCGCGCCGCGCTCCGCCGAGGTCAGTTCGGGCGGCCGGGATCCGGGTCGAAATCGGCGAGGATCGTGCGGAAGTCGCCGCTCAGCTCGTCGCCCGGCTCAGTCTCGTCCTCGTCGTCATCGTCCTCGTCGGTGTCGAGCTCCGCGAGGAAGTTCTCGGCCTCCTGCGTCGAGACGTTGACGGCAGCCGTGAGCCGGTCATCGCTGACGAAGACGAAGCCGTAATCGCGCTCGAGGACCGCGCCGATCGCCTGGGTGAGCGTGTCCTGCTCGTACCCGTCCTTGATGTCGTGTCGGATCCGCTGGACCAGCTCGAAGAACTCCTGCGGCTCCCACTCGGACTCGCTGACGACGAGCACGTCGGAATAGACCTCGTCGTCGCCTTCGTGGAGCTCATAAAAGAACAATCGGGTACGCCTCGTCGATGCTGCTTCGGGTGCGGCAGTATACGCCGCACCGCCCCACAGCCCACCCGTCACGGGAGGTCCAATGCCGCCACCTCGGGTCGAGGTCGTCCACGTCGGCTCGGCCGCGCGCGATATCGCCCCCGACGATCCGCGCGGGTGGCGGCTCGGTGGCGGCGTCACCTATGCGGCGCTCACGACGGCACGACTGGGACTCCGGACCGCGGCGGTCGTCGGTGTCGATGCCCTGGCGGCGGGCGCCCACGAGCTCGACGCGCTGCGCGACGCCGGTGTCGACATCCTCACGGTCGACCTGCCTGAGGGCCCCATCTTCCACAACGTCGAAACGCCGCGCGGTCGGGAGCAGACCGTGATCGCGCCGGGTGTGCCCGTCCGTCCGGTCGCGTTGCCGGCGTCGTGGCGGGCCAGCCCGTCCTGGTCGCTGGTCCCGGTCGCCGCGGAGGTCGATGACGAGTGGGCCGGGGTCATCGGCCGGGAGGCCATCGTGGCGGTCGCCTGGCAGGGAATGCTCCGCCGACTCGAGGCCGGCACGCTCGTCGAGCGCATCCCGCCGGCCGAACGAGCGATCCTCCGCCGGGCCGATCTCGTCGGGCTGAGCCACCTCGACGTGGCGCGCGACACGTCGCTCGGCGACCTCACCCGCTTCCTGCATGGCGGCGCTCGCCTGCTTGTGACCCAGGGTGGCCAGGGTGGCCTCCTCGTCACGACAGGTGACGACGGTCCCGCCGAAGTGCTGCGGTACCTGCCGACGCCCACCGAGCGGGAGGTCGACCCGACGGGAGCCGGCGACACCTTTCTCGCCGCGCTGCTCGCCGTGCTCGTCCGCCCGAGCGTGGCCGGGTCGCCGGGGCGGTCGCTCGCCAGGGCCCTCCGCTTCGCCGCGGCAGCCGGCTCCCTCGCGGTCGAGGACGTCGGTCTGGCGGGCGTCCCGGATCGCACGTCGGTGCTCGTCCGGCGTGCGCGGGAGCGCGTCCGCCGCGCCGTCGTGCCGACCCTGGCGGCGCAGGTCGGCGTGGAGGATCCGCGGCAGTAGGGGCAGGCGGCCCCCGCCGCGGCCCGAACCAGTCAGGCCGGTGCCGGCCCGCTCGACTCGCGCACCTGCAGGTCCACCGGCAGGCGGATCGTCTCCGGGCCGATCCCCTCGCCATCGCCGGTCAGCTGGGCCACCGCACGCCGCCCCATCTCGTCCGTGCGCTGGGCGATAGTCGTGAGCGGCGGGTCGATGTACGCGGCGACCGCGACGTCGTCGAACCCGACGACGCTGGCATCGGCCGGGACCCGCCGGCCGCGCCGGCGCAGCGCACGCAACGCCCCGATCGCCATCAGGTCGTTGTAGGCCAGGATCGCGGTCGTCTCGGGCGCCCGGTCCAGCAGGTCGTACGCCGCCCGTTCGCCGCCGCCGACCAGCGCCTCGCCGACTGTTACCGTCACGGCCTCCGGCGGACAGCCCGCGGCGTCGAGAGCCGAGCGCACGCCGGCCACGCGTTCCGGCGCGTCGACGTTGCGGGGCGGCGGCAGCAGGTACCCGAAGCGGCGGTGGCCCAGCCCGAGCAGGTGCTCGGTCGCGACGCGGCCGCCGAGCTCGTTGTCGGACATGATCGCCGGCAGACCGACGTCCGGCGCCGCGGTATTGACGAGGACGACCGGGATCGGTGGCGACGACAGCCACTCCATGTGGCGGACTCCCAGGCTGCTGACAGCGATGATCAGGCCGTCGACGCGCCGGTCCGCCAGCAGGTCGAGATAGGACGCCTCGCGCTCGGGATCATCGGCGGCATTGCACAGCAGCACCGAGAAGCCGGACGCGCGGGCCGCGTCCTCGACCGACCGCACGAGCTGCGGGAAGTACGGGTTCTCGATGTCGGTGATGATCAGGCCGAGCGTCTGGGTCGATCGACGCTTCAGCGAACGGGCGACCTCGGACGGCCGGTAGTCGAGGGCTCGCGCAGCCTCGAGCACACGCTCCTGCGTCTCGGGCCGGGCGCGCCCGACACCGGCCAGCACCCGGCTGACGGTCGCGGTCGAGACCCCGGCACGGGCCGCGACATCGGCGATGGTGGCCGTCATCGATGTGGCCGCCGACGCGGCGCGACTGCCGGCGCGGCCGTCAGCGGCCCCGGCCTCAGTGGCTCACCGTCGGTCCGGGCGCCGGTGCTGCGGACGGTCGGCGGCGGTCGGCGCTCGCTCTTCGCCAGCGCCTCCAGCTCGCGGGTCAGCTCGTGCAGCTCGTCGCCGCCGCCCATCTGACTGTGCAACTGCTCGGCGTCGACATCGCCGCGACTGAACTGGCCGCCGGTCCGGCCGCGCGACAGGATCGTGAACGTGTCGCCGATCGGCAGCGCGTGGGACACGTTGTGGGTGATGAAGATCACGCCGAGCCCGCGGTTGCGGGCCGCGACGATGTGGCGCAGGACGATCGCGGACTGCTTCACGCCGAGGGCCGACGTGGGCTCGTCGAGGATGAGCACCCGAGCCCCGAAGTACTCGGCTCGGGCGATCGCGAGGGTCTGCCGCTCACCGCCCGACAGCGTCCCGACGGCCTGGTCGGTATCGCGCACGTCGATGCCGATGCGCTTCATCTCCTCGCGGGCGATCCCCGCCGCCTTGGGCAGGTCGAACCGCTTGAACGGCCCGACGCCGACCGTCGGCTCGTTGCCGAGGAAGAAGTTGCGGGTGACGCTCATCAACGGCATCACCGACAGGTCCTGGTAGACGGTCGCGATGCCGGCGTCGAGCGCGTCGCGTGGCGAGCCGAACTCGACCGGCTGGCCATCGACTGCGAGCGTGCCCTTGTCCGGGCGATGGACGCCGGACAGCGTCTTGATCAGCGTCGACTTGCCGGCGCCGTTGTCGCCCAACAGGCACGTCACCTGGCCGGCGCGAACCTCCAGGGACACGCCTTCGATGGCGACGACCGCCCCGAAGTACTTGGAGATGTCGCGTGCCTCGAGCAACGGGTCCTGGTCCGCGGCGGCTACCGGCGTGCTCTCCATGAGGGCGTCGGTCATGGGGGTCGGATCCATGAATCGGCCCTCCTAGGTCAGACCGGCGAACTTGCGCCGGATCCAGTTGTTGAGGACGACGGCGACCAGCAACAGCGTGCCGATCGCGATCTTGTACCAGTCGGCGTTGATGTCCGCGAAGACGATGCCCTGGCGGGCCATCCCCAGGGCGAGCGCCCCGAGCGCGGTGCCGGCGACGGAGCCGTAGCCGCCGGTCAGCAGCGATCCGCCGATGACCGCGGTCGTGATCGCGTCGAGCTCGATGCCCGTGCCGCGCAGGATGTCGGCCGAGTTGAAGCGAACGCTCTGGATGGCCGCCAGGATCGAGGCCGAGAAGGCCGTCATGGCGAAGAGAGCGATCTTGACCCGCGCCACGGGGACGCCCAGGTTGCGCGCGGCTCCGGCCGAGCCACCGACACCCGCGATCCAGTTGCCGAACCGCGTTCGGCCGAGCACGTAGACACCCACGATCGCGATGAGGATCCAGATGATGATCGACACCTGCAGGGTCCCGGTCTGGTCGCCGATGGTGATCGGCATGCTCCAGCCGAAGATCTCGGCCAGCGGATCGCCCTCGATGCGCGTCGGGTCGATCGGGATGTAGGTGATGTTCGTGACGGTCGAGGTGAGGACCGACGAGGCGCCGCGGATGATGAACAGCGTCGCCAGCGTGACGATGAACGACGGGAGTCCCGTCCGCACCACGATCAAGCCGTTGAGCACGCCGAGGAACGTTGTCGCGATCATCGCCATGATGATCGACAGCCAGACCGGCAGACCCCAGATCGTCACGCCGATGCCGATCAGGATCCCCGCGAAGCCGACCATCGAGCCGATCGACAGGTCGAACTCGCCGGCGATCATGAGCAGCGCCACCGCGGTGGCCACGATGCCGACCTGCGCCGCGACGTCAAGGTAGTTGAGCGTGCCCGGGATGCCCATGAAGGCGGTGTTGCCACGGGCCAGCGAGATCGCCGCGAAGACGACCCACACGAACACGACGATGATGAGCGCGCCCGCCGCCGGGCGGGCGAGGATGCGCTGGGTCAGGGACAGGTTCCGGAGTCGATCCGACCCCGGTGCTCGCGGGGCCGTGGTCGTCGTGCTCGCCATCGTTCCCTCCGAGGTGATCGGGAGGGACCGACCTGGCCGGTCCCTCCCATGCGCCGGTGACGCCGGCGCGCGCTAGGTCAGCGGAGACCCTTCGCGGCGAGCCCGATGACGGCCTCGGCGTCCGCTTGGGTCACGAACCCGGGGCCGGTCATGATCAAGCCCTGACCGTTACCGGTTGGCAGGTTCTTGGTCTCGGCGTAGTTCGTGAGGATGACGATCGGCAGGTAGCCCTGCAGGAACTGCTGCTGATCGATGGCGAAGTCCATCTTCCCGTCCTTGATCGCCGTCAGCACGTCGGCGCTGAGGTCGAAGGTCGCGAGATGGATCGTCTTGCCGGAGGCCGCCACGGCGTCGAGCGCCGGCTTGGCCACCGAGGGTCCGAGGGTCAGGATGCCGTCGATGGTCGCGTCGGCCTGGAGGGCCGCCTCGATCGCCGCCTGCATGCCGGCCGGGTCGGAGATGTTGCCGGTCAGGACCTCGCCCGTCTCGCTGCCCGTCAGGCCCATGAAGAACCCGTTGCAGCGCAGGGTGAGAGCCTGGTTGCCGACTTCCTGGTTGAAGCAGACCGCGTTCTTGACGCCGGCCGCCTTGAACCGCTCGCCGGCGCCGAGGCCGGCCTCGTACTCGGTCTGACCGACATGGGCCAGGACGCCCAGGTCCCGGAACACGTCAGAACCGGAGTTCATCGACACGACTGGGATACCGGCGTCGACGGCCTTCTTGATCGCCGGCCCGAGCGCGTCGGGGTTCGGGATCGAGACGACCAGTCCGGTCGGCTTCTTGGCGATGGCGGCATCGATGAGCGAGACCATGCCGGGCATGTCGCTCTCGGCGCTCGGGGCGTTGTAGGTCGCCGTGACGCCCATGTCGGCCGCGCCGGCCTTCACGCCGTTGCGGACCACGCCCCAGAAACCGTCCTGGGCCTGGCCGTGGGTGACGTACTCGATCTTGACGTCGGCGCGCTTGACGAGCGCGCCATCGAGGCCGCCGCCGGCGGCTCCCGATCCGGTCGGGGTCCCTGACGTACAGGCCCCCACGAAGATGGCCGCACCCGCGAGCGCGACGAGCGTCTTGCTCCTCAGATTCATTCGCTTCGTTCTCCTCCGTTGTGCCGCGGCGTCTGCCACGGTCCCGATCTCAGCCGCCCGCAGGGCGGGTCCGAGGGATCGCTGTTGTCGGTTCGCGGCCAGCCTGGCCGCCATGGACACCTCCTTTCGTCCGGTCGTCCCGAGGGCCGGGTCCGACCCGGCCCTCAGCCGGGGATCTCCGCGAGCCGCACGGGTCGGTGTTCGTGGAGCGAGCGATCGGCCGCCTCGGCGACGCGGAGGGCCGCGACGCCATCCCCGGCGGTGCAGGGACTGGGAGCGTCGCCACGCGCGAGCGAGACGAACGCCGCCAGCTCGGCAGCATAGGCCGACTCGAAGCGCACGAGGAAGTCTTTCCACGCCGGTCCGGGTGGCGGGGGAACGCCGGGCTCGACCGAGCGCAGCGGTGTCCTCGGCCCGAGGCCGACCGCGACGCTGTCCTTCGAACCGAACACCTCGGCCCGGATGTCATAGCCGAGAGGGTCGTGGCGCGTGACGGTCATCACCGTCAGCGGACCGTCGGCCAGACGGAGCGTCACGGCGGCCGTGTCGACGTCGCCGTACTTCTCGAAGACCGGGAAGGCGCGGACGGCACCGTCGGCGTAGACCTCCTCGACCTCGCATCCGGTCATCCAGCGCAGGACGTCGAAGTCGTGGATCGAGAAGTCGCGGAAGATGCCGCCCGACTGGGCGATATACGCCTCGTGCGCCGGTTCCGGGTCGTGGCCGGCCAGGCGGACCGCGTACAGGGTGCCGAGATCGCCGCTGTGGATCAGCCGATGCACCTCCCGGTAGGCCGGGTCGAAGCGGCGCTGGAAGCCGAGCTGGAACGGGACGCCGGAGGCGTCGATGTCGGCGGCGAGCGCGATCGTCTCGTCGAGGTCGGCGGCGAGTGGCTTCTCGCAGAACGTCGGAAGGCCCCGGCCGATCGACGCGCGGATCAGCTCCGCGTGGGCGCCGGTCGCCGCGGCGATGACGACGGCGTCGGCGGTGTCGAGCGCCGCGTCCATCGACGGCGCGACGCCCGCCCCGACCGACGACGCGACCTCGGCCGCGCGCTCCGCGTCGACATCTCCGATCACCAGCGTGTCGATGCCCTCGGTCGCGCTGAGGAGTCGAGCGTGCATCTTGCCGATCCGCCCCGCCCCGAGCAGTGCGACCTTCATGGCTGCGTCCTCCCCGCGCCGCCGCGGCCATGCCGGCGGAGCGTCGTCGCCAGGACACGCCGCCCGATCGCGGCGCTCTCGGACGGCGGGCCCCACGTGCTGTCCTGTTCGACCATCAGCCATCCGCTGTCGTCGCGCTCGACGAGCGCCTCGATGACGCCGTCGAGATCGAGCATGCCGGCGCCCAGCTCCGTGAAGAGCCGCTCACCGACGGCGTGTGCGAGCCCCTCGAGCGCTCCCGACCGCAGCCGACCGAGGACCTCGGGGTCGACATCCTTCAGGTGGACGTGGGTGACCCTGGCGCCCAGGTCACGGAGCGCCGCGACCGGGTCCCCACCGCCGACGAGGTGGTGGCCGGTATCGAGGCAGATCCCGACGCGGCGGGGATCGGTCGAGGCGACCAGCCGATCCACCTCCGCCGGCGTTTCGATGAACGTCGCGCCATGCGGATGGAAGGCGATCGGGCGGCCCGTCCGGTCCGCGATGTCGTGGAGGAGATCGACCAGCGCGTCCCAGCCCGCATCGGTCAGCACGGGCGTGCCGGGAGCCGTCGCGCGACCCGCGAGCTCATCCCGGCCCGGCGACCTGTGTAGGGCCACGACCAAGATCTCCCCGCCACCGTCACGCAGGAGGCGGATCCGTTCGATCGCGATGTCGAGGGCCTCGTCCGTCGGCCCGTCGACGGTCGCGGGGAGCGGGACGTACACCTCGGCGAGGCGTAGGTCGCGCCGGGCCAGCTCGTCGCGCAGCTCGGTCCCCTCAGGAAAGCCGTTGCCGAGTTGGGTTCCTTCGTAGCCGGTCCGCGCGATCTCGTCGAGGATGGTCGCGGGGTCCAGGCCGGACGCGCGGGCGTCATCGGAGTTGATCCAGAGCATCGGGACCGCACCGATCGACGCGCGGGGGAGGGCGTCGGCGGGATGCCGGAGCGTTCCCCGGACGTCGGGCCGGGCCGCGGCGACGGTGCTCATCGGTGCCGTCTCGCCTTCCGATGGACGGGGGCGCGCCCTGGCAGGGATGGTACTCGCGGGCATGCGCGACGCGCGGACGACCCGGTCAACGCCCCTCCTTGCGCATTCCGCGTAATCGATTACCCTGAGCCGCGGAACGTATCGCACGGCACGGTCGAGTGTCAATGCCGGATCGGGAGGATGGATGGTGGGAGCGGCGACGGAGACGATGGTCGGAGCCGCGCGGCCGCCGCTGGCCGACAGCCCGCTGGGCCGGACGGTGGCCACGACCGCGACCGACATCTGGAACGACTCCTGCGCGGTGGACGAGCTCGAGTACGCGATCTCCTTCGGCGCGGTCGGGGCGACCGCGAATCCCACGATCGTCACGGATGTTTGGAAGGCCCAGCCTGCGCAGTGGCGGGACCGAGTGCGGAGCCTCGCGGACGAGCGAGCGGACGCGACCGAGATCGACCTCGCCTGGGCGATCGTGGAGGAGATGTCGCTTCGGGCTGCACCGCTGCTGCTGCCGGCCTTCGAGGCATCGGGTGGTCGCCATGGCCGGCTGTCGATGCAGACCGACCCCACCCTCTTCCGATCGTTCGATCGGATGCTCGCCCAGGGCGAGCATTTCGCCTCGCTCGCCCCGAACATCGTCGTCAAGTTCCCGGCCACGGCGGTCGGCGTCCGGGTCATGGAGGAGGCGACCTACCGTGGGGTGAGTGTCAACGCGACGGTGTCCTTCAGCGTGCCCCAGGCGGTCGCCGCCGGCGAGGCCGTGGAGCGCGGGCTCCGGCGGCGCGAAGCCGAAGGATTGCCGGTCGACGACATGGGGCCGGTGATCACGGTGATGATGGGCCGCCTGGAGGACTGGCTCCGAGTCCAGACCGAGCGCGACGGGATCGTCGCCGATCCTTCGAGCCTGCCGTGGTCGGGCGTCGCGGTGTTCAAGCGGACGGTGGCGGAGTTCCGGGACCGTGGTCTTCGCGCGCGACCGCTCGGGGCGGCGATCCGCCATCACCTTCATTGGTCGGAGCTCATCGGCGGCGACGTGGTGATCACGATGCCGGCGTCGTGGCAGCGGCGGTTCAACGCGTCGTCGGTCGAGGTCCGGCCGCGGATGGACGACCCCGTCGACCCGACGATCGTCGGCGAGTTGCAGAGACACTTTCCGGACTTCGTCCGCGCGTACGAACCGGACGGCCTGACGCCGGCAGAGTTCGACACATTCGGGCCGAGCGCACGGACCCTGCGCGCGTTCGTGGGGTCGTATCACGAGCTGCTCCATCAGGTCGGCGACGCGCTCGTCCCGAACCCGGACGTCAAGCCGCCCTCGTGATCGACCCCCCCGGATGACCGGCCTGTACCGGCCGGCCGGGTCTCTCGCGGCCGACGGCTGGTCGGTGGTCCTGACGCCCGAGGAGGCCGGGTGGGCCTTCAGCGGCCTGCGTGCCGGCACGCTGGCGGCGGGCGGGACCCTCGCCTTCGACTCGGCCGCGGATGAGGTCGCGGTCCTCCCGCTGGAGGGCGGCTTCGACGTCGTCGTCGATGGCGAGCGCTACCGCCTCGTCGGCAGGCCGAGCGTGTGGGCGGGTCCGAGCGATTTCGTGTACGCCCCGCCCGGATCGAGAGTCGAGGTGTCGAGCAGTGCCGGCGGGCGGTTCGCGGTCGCCACGGCCCGTGCCGAGCGGCGCTACCCCGTCCGCCACGTGCCCGCTTCGGCGGTCTCGGTCGAGTTGCGCGGCGCCGGGGCGTCCTCTCGCGAAGTCCGCAACTTCGCGGCCGCGGATCGGTTCGAGGCCGACCGCCTGATCGCCGTCGAGGTGCTGTCCCCGGGCGGCAACTGGGGGTCCTATCCGCCCCACAAGCACGACGAGGTCCGCGAAGGCGAGACCGAGCTCGAGGAGATCTACCACTACGTCGTCGCGGACGGCCCGTCCGGCCCGGGCCTGGCGTACCAGCACGTGTACGGGACGCCCGACCGGTCGATCGACCTGCTGACGACCGTCCGAACCGGAGACGTCGTGCTGGTGCCGCACGGCTGGCACGGGCCGGCCATGGCCGCGCCCGGCTACGACCTGTACTACCTGAACGTGATGGGCGGTCCCGGCGAGCGTGCCTGGCGCGCCTGCGACGACCCGACGCACGCCTGGGTCCGCGAGGCGTGGGCGGGTCAGGCGGTGGATCCGCGGTTACCGTTCGGGCGCGGCGGCTCGCGCTCGTAGAGGAGTGCCTCGAAGGGCGCGCCACGGCCTCGTGGAGGCGGCTCCGTCCCTGTAGATTCGGCAGACCGTCTTGCCGCACCAGAACGGACCGTCACATATGGAATCGCGCGATGCCACCCGGATCCCCGAGGAGCTGAAGCGAGCCTGGCCCGACATTCGCCCGGAGGACCGTGCCGCGGTGATGGCCGTCCTCGAGCGCGGCGTCCTCGGAGGGGTCGGGGCGCCTGAATCCACGGCGCTCGAAGCGGAATGGGCGGCGTTCGTCGGCCGCTCGACCGGTCTGCTCTTCAACTCCGGGACCGCGGCGATCCACGCTGCCCTGTATGGCATCGGGCTGGAGCCGGGTGACGAGGTCATCACCACCTCGTTCACGTTCGCCGGGACGTGGCAGCCGATCCTCCAGCAACTCGGCATCCCGGTCTTCGTCGATATCGATCCACGGACGTATACGCTCGATGCCGGCCAGATCGAAGCCAAGATCGGGCCACGGACTCGGGCGATCATCGCGGTCCACATCCAGGGCATGCCGTGCGACATGGACGAGATCCTCGAGATCGCTGATCGGCACGGACTGCACGTCATCGAAGACGCGTGCCAGGCGCACGGCGCCACCCACCGGGGTCGCCAGGTCGGCTCGATGGGCGTGGTCGGCTGCTACAGCCTGAACTCGAGCAAGATCCTGACGGGCGGCGAAGGCGGGCTGCTCGTTGCCGACGACCCGGATGTCATCCATCGCGCGCGCCGGCTGCGGACGTTCGGCGAGGACATCCCCGAGCTGGCCCGCCTGACCGGCTGGAACTTCCGGCCCTACACGGTCCATTCCGTCGGCTGGAACTACCGGCACCAGGAGATGCCCGCGGCGCTCGCGCGGTCGCAGCTGAAGCGCCTGCCCGACTACATCGCCACGGGCCAGAGGAACGCGGCCTACCTGACCGAACAGCTGACGGACGTCCCGGGGATCACGCCGCCGTACGTCCCCGCCGACCGGACGTCGAGCTACTACGAATACCGTGTCCGCCTCGAACCGGCCGAGCTCGGCCTGGAGCACGTCGAGAAGACGGCGTTCCGCGATGCCCTGGGCAAGACGCTCCAGGCGCAGGGCGTCGGCTGCGAGCTGTGGCACACCGAGCCCGCCCCGGCCTTCCCGATCTTCCAGAACCGCGAGGGCTTCGGCGGTCAGTTCCCATGGACGCAGCCGCCCGCCGGCCGCGACATCACCTACGACCCGGCGGACTACCCCGAGGCCCAGGCGCTGCTCGACTCGTCGCTCGTGATCTGCGACATGCGCCACCCGATCTTCGTCCAGCCGCTCGAGCTGATGGAGCTCTACGTCGAGAGGATCCGCGCGGTCCTGGCGGACCCCGAGCGCATCCTTGACGCGATGGACTCGCCGCGGCCGATCCCGGCCTGACTCGACGGTCACCACCGGGATGGGCGACGCGGTCGGCATCGGGATCCTCGGAGCCGGCTGGATCACACGGGCGCACGGACATGCCCTCCACACGCTCGGCCACGTGGCGCCGCTCGCCAAGCCCATCCGCCTGACCGCGCTGGCCGCACGGAACCGGGAGCGGGGCGAAGCGATGGCCCGCGACCTCGGCGTCGAGCGGTTCACCACCGAGTGGGCCGACGTCGTGAACGATCCCCGCGTCGACGTCGTCGCGAACCTCCTGGGAGAGTCGGCACACCGCGAGGCGACCGAGGCGGCGCTCGCACTCGGCAAGCCGGTCCTGTGCGAGAAGCCCCTGGGCAGGGACCGGTTCGAGGCCGGCTCGATGCTGGCGGCTGCCGAGGGGGCCGGCGTTCCCGCGGCGTGCGGCTACAACTACCGATACGTGCCGGCGATGCGCCTCGCACGCCAGATCGTCGAGAGCGGCAGGCTCGGTGAGCTGGTCCAGTTCCGCGCGGTCTACCTCCAGGACCATGCGGCCGGCCGCGTCCCGAGCCGGCGCCCGAACGCATCGAGGGCGGTGACCGACTACGCCCATATCGTCGACTTCCTGCGCTACCTCGGCGGAGTGCCCGAGGCGGTGCAGGCCACGTCGGCCAAGCTGTCGTCTGGCGGCGCGGACGTCGAGGACGCGTACGTCGCGGCGGTGAACCTGCGCGGCGGCGGGATCGCGTCGCTCGAGGCCTCGCGCGTCGCACGTGGCTGGAAGGGCCGCCAGGTCGTCGAGTACAACGGCACCGACGGCTCATTGTGGTGGGACATGGAGGACCTCAACCGTCTCCACGTCTTCTACGCCAGCGACGAGGCCGACGGCACCGGTGGGTTCCGGGACGTGCTCGTCACCCAGGCCGACCACCCGTTCCTCGACATGTGGTGGCCGCCCGGCCATACGATCGGCTGGGAACACAGCTTCGCCCACGAGTGGCGCGACTTCCTCGGGGCCGTCATCGACGGGCGTCCGCTGCCACCCGAGCAGGCGTCGTTCCGCGACGGCTATGAGGCGGCCGTCCTGTGCGACGCGATCATCGCGTCGGCCGCGGAGGGGCGCCGGGTCAGGATCGATGAGATGACCGCGGTGGCCGATCCGGCCCTCGCCGATCCGGCAGCGAGAGCGTGACCGGCCAACCGGCCCCGATCGGCCTCGCCATGGTCGGCGCGGGCACCATGGCCACCGCCCACAGCGCGGCGTTCGGCCTGGTCGGCCAGCTCTTCCCGGACGTGCCGCTGCGCCCGCGGCTGGTCGCGATCGCCGATGTGAACGAGCGGCTGGCCAGCCGCCTCGCCGGGCGCTTCGGGTACGAACGAGTCGAGACCGACTGGCGACGCGTCATCGAAGCCGCCGACGTCGACCTGGTCGTCGCCTGCCTGCCGCCCGTCCTCAACCACGCGGTCGTCCTGGCCGCCGCGGCCGCCGGGAAGCACGTCGTGTGCGAGAAGCCGCTTGCCGCTTCTGCCCAAGCCGCCGCGGAGCTGCTGCGCGCCTGTCGCGCCGCCGGCGTCTTCCACGGACTGGGGTCCGCCTATCGCTGGACACCGGCGTTGCGGGCGATCCGCGGACTGATCGATGACGGTGAGCTCGGCGAGATCAGGTCGCTGGGGGCCAGCTTCATGCTGGACTATGCCGCCGACCCCGAGGTGCCGCTCCTGTGGCGCTTCCAGCGCGCCTTCTCCGGCGGTGGGATCGGGATCGACACCGGCTACCACATCGTCGACTGCGCGCGCTTTCTCGTCGGCGAGATCGTCGACGTGCAGAGCCTGACGAGGACGTTCATCGCCGAGCGTCGGCTGCCCGGTGCGGACGCCATCGGCAACCGCGGCGGCGCGGACGTGTCGAGCGACGCGCCTCGCGGCCAGGTGGACGTCGAAGACGCCGCGGCTGCGCTCGTGTCGTTCGCGGGCGGGGCGTACGGCGTGCTCGAGACCAGCCGCGTCGCGATCGGTCGGCGGGTGTCGCTGCGACTCGACGTCTTCGGCTCGAAGGGGTCGGCCGCCTGGGACTTCGAGCAACCGGACGAGTTCCGGGTGTGCCTGCCGGGCGACTCGTCGACGTTCGGCTACCGCCGCGTCCTCGTCAATGCGACCCACCCGGGAGCCGCGCAGCTCCTCGTCGGCGGTACCGATGGGACGGGCATCGGCTGGCTCGGTCAGGGATGCGCGATGTGGGCCGAGTTCCTGACCGCGATCGCCGAGGGACGGCAGGCGCACGCCGACTTCGAGGACGGTGTCCGAGCGAACGCCGTGATCGACGCGATCTATGCGTCGGCCGCCAGCGGGATGCGGACACCGGTCACGGACCCCGCCGGGCTCGACCCGGCACTCGACGGAGCACTGCCATGACCGCCCCCGACCAGACCCGCAACGAGACCTCGGCGGCTCTCGAGTGGCCGGTCACGACCACGGAGTCGGCCAGGCTCCATGCGCGCGCAAGCATGGTCTCGCCGGGCGGCGTCCAGGGCGAGGGACGGAGCGCCAACCCGTATCCGCTGTTCATGACGCGCGCCCAGGGCTCGCGCATGTGGGACGTCGACGGGAACGAGTACATCGACTTCCACAATTCGTTCGGCGCCGTCCTCCTGGGCCACAACGACGCCCGGATCAACGAGACCGTCAGGCGCACGATGGACGAGCACGGGGTGTCGTTCTCTGCCGCCAATCCCGTCGAGGTGGCGCTTGCCGAGCGGCTCGTGGAGATGATCCCGTCGGCTGAGCGGGTCGTGTTCAGCTGCACCGGTTCGGAGGCGACGTATCACGCGATCCGGCTCGCCCGTGGGTACACCGGCCGGGAACGCATCCTCAAGTTCGAGGGGAACTACCACGGCTGGCACGACTACGTCGCATGGAGCCACCATTTCGCGACCGATGTCGACGAGCCGGTCCCCGTGGCCGCATCGGCGGGGATCCCCGAGCTCGTGCGCGATCTGGTCGTCGTCCGCGAGTACAACGACGCCGCCGGCGTGCGCGACGTCCTGGCCCGCGAGGGAGACTCGATCGCGGCCGTCATCCTAGAGCCCGTCTTCCACAACGCTGGGGCCGTGCTCCCCGAGCCAGGCTTCCTCGAGGCGATCCGCGACGCGTGTACCGATGCCGGCGTCGTCCTGATCTTCGACGAGGTCATCACCGGCTTCCGTCACGCCCCGGGTGGTGCCCAGGAACGGTTCGGAGTCACACCCGACCTGACGACGCTGGGCAAGGCGCTCGGCAACGGCTTTCCGATCTCGGCGCTGGTCGGGAGGGGCGACATCATGGATCGGCTCGGGCCCAAGGGCGACGTGCTGTTCGCGGGTACCTTCGCCGGCCACACCTTGAACGCCGCCGTGGCCCTTGAGGTCACGAGGATCGTCCGCGAAGGATCGATCCATCGCCACATCGCCGGCCTCGGGCGCCGACTGACCGGCGGCATCCAGGCGGCGATCGACGAGACGGGCGCTCGTGTCCAGGTGCGCGAGTCGGCCGGCGTGTGGACGATGTACTTCACCGACGAGCCCATCCGCCGCTTCCGCGACTTCGCCCGGTTCGCGATGGACAAGGACCACCCGGTCCAGCGGGCGTACCGTGGCTGGCTGCTCGAGCGGGGGATCTACGTTCATCCGCACTACATGATCCGGGGCTTCCTGACGGGCGCCCACACCGAGGAGGACGTCGATCGCGTCGTGGACGCGACCGCGGGGTTCCTGACGACCAATCGCGAGCTGCTCGCGTCCCGGTAGCCCGGGGGCGGAGTCAGCGGGGTCGCGGCGTCAGCCGGCCAGGATCGGGCGCATGAACCGGGCCGCCTCCTCGACGGCGTCCTCCGGGGTCATGCCGGCGTCCTCGTTCTCGATGGCCAGCACGTCGTCGTACCCGACCTCGCGCAGGGCCGCCACGAACGCCGACCAGAACGCGACACCGTGGACGCGCCCGACCGTCCGGAACACCCACGCCCGCTGGGACGGATCGTCGAAGGGACGCTGGTCGAGGACTCCCGCCAGGGCGACCTGCCCTGGCACGAGCTCCGTGTCCTTCAGGTGCACGTGATGGACGGCCGGTCCGAGCGCCCGGATCACGGCCAGCGGATCCATCCCCTGCCAGAACAGGTGGGACGGATCGACGTTCGCGCCGATGATCGGGCCGACTGCATCGCGCATCCGCTCGAGCGTCGGCACGTTGTACACGAGGTGCAGTGGATGCAGCTCGAACGCGAGCCGCTCGATGCCGGCCGCGCGGGCCTCGGCACCGAGGTCGCGCCAGAGATCGATGGCCGCCGTCCACTGTCGCTCGAGCAACGCGATCGCATCGGCCGGCCACGGATACCACGTGAAGTTCACCGTCGACGCGGCCGGTCCATCGCCCGGGCTGCCGGACATCGTCACGATCTTGCGGACGCCCAGCTCCGCGGCCAGCCGGATCGTCGAGCGGATGAGCGCGACATGTCGGTCGCCGACGACGGGGTGGAGCGGCCAGGCCGAGCAGTTGAGCGCCGCGATCCGGAGGCCACGACTCTCGAACGCGGCCGCGAACGTCGCGCGCTTGCCCGCGTCGGCAAGGAGCTCGTCGATCCGGAGGTGGGGTGCCGACGACTGTCCTCCGGTCGCGATCTCGATACCCGTCGCGCCGATGCGTGCCGCGACGTCGAGGGCGGCCTCGAACTTGAGGTGTGCGAGGGAATCGGTGTAGAGGCCGAGCTCCAGGGGTCGCGGGCTCACCGAGTCGGCGGGGCGCCGGGCGTGATCACGACCTTCGTCGCGTCGCCCGAGCGCAGCAGGTCGAGGCCCTCGCCCACCCGTTCGAGCGGCAGCACATGCGTGACGATCGGATCGAGGGGGAGGGAACCGCCCTCGACGAGCCGGATCGCGGTCGGGAACGTGAAGGCCGTGACGTACGCGCCGAGCACGGACAGCGATCGATGGGTGATCGTGTACTGGTGGATCGCCGGCCGCGCGGTCTCGTTCATGCCGAAAAGCACGATCCGGCCGCCGAGGGCGGCATGGTCCACAGCAGTCGCGAACTGGCTCCCCACGGCGTCCACGAGGATGTCGGCGCCATCCGGCAGGATCTCGGCACGCAGCGTCGCCAGCTCGTCGGGATGGACGACCGCATCCGCTCCGACCGCGCTGGCCACCGCAGCCCGTGCGGCCTGTGGCTCGACGACGATCACAGGGGCCGCGCCGGCGGCCTTGAACATCGCCAGGAACAGGCAGCCGATCGCCCCTGCGCCGAAGATGATCGCGGACTCGCCCGGCCGGGGGTTGGCCTTGTTCACGCCGTTCACGACGCACGCCAGCGGCTCGATGAGCGCCGCGACCGCGGTCGGGGGAGCGTCGGAGATCGGGAAGACCGCGTCCGCCGGCGCCTTGACATGCGATGCCAGCGCCCCGTCCCGGAAGATCCCGAGCGCGCGGATGTCCTCGCAGCTGGCCGGCCGTCCGGCACGGCACGGAGCGCACACGCCGCACTTCGGGTCCGGGTCGACCGTCACGCGCTGGCCGATGGCCAGCCCGGTGACTCCGGCGCCGACGGCATGCACGCGTCCGATGAACTCGTGGCCCATCACGACACCGACGTCCGCCGGATGGCCGGGCGGCACGTTCAGGATCTGGAGGTCCGAGCCGCAGATCCCGCAGGCCTCGACCTCGATCACGACGTCGTCGTCGGCATCGACGACCGGCTCGGGCACGTCCTCGAGCTCGACGACGCCGCCGCCCTTGAACACCGCGGCCCGCATCAGAGGCTCACCTCGCCCGCCACCGCCCAGGGAGGCGACGCGCTCGGGCGAGTATCAGGGAAGCGATCCCGAAAATGAGCAGGGTGGCCACCAGCATGACCGTGGCCACTGCGTTGACCTCTGGGGTGACACCGAACCTGGTCTGCGTATAGATGTACGTCGGCAGCGTCGGCTGCGAGCCGACCGTGAACCAGGTGATGATGAACTCGTCGATCGAGAGGGTCACGCTGATCAGGGCGCCGGCCAGGATCGCTGGCGCGATCAACGGCAGGACGATGTGCCGGATGGTTTGCCGTGGCGAGGCTCCGAGGTCGGCGGCCGCCCACTCGAGCGCCCTGTCAAACCCGTGTAGCCGAGACGCCACGATAAGTACGACGAACGGCACGGTGACCACGAGCTGGCCGGCGATCACGGTTGCGAGCGACAGCGTCAGGTCCGCTACCCGCGCGAAATAGATCAGCAGGGCCACGCCGATCAGCACCCCGGGCACCATGATCGGCAGGTTGAAGGCGATCCGGGTCGCATTCGGATAGCGGATCCCGCCTCGAACGATGACGAACGCCGCCATCGTCCCGATGATCGTGGCGAGGATGGCGACGACCACCGAGACGGTGACCGTGTTGCCGACTGCCCGGATGAGCTGACGATTGTTGAGCATCACGTCATACCAATGAAGCGTGGGCCCCTGGATCGGCAGGCCTGGCGTTGTCAATTCGTCGAAAGAGAAGGCGATCATGAAGACGATCGGAAGGTACAGGAAGACCATCAGGGCGCCGAACCACATGCGCAGACCCCAGCGAATGGGGCGCGCGTAGCGGCTGACAGGCATCGTCTCGAGCGGATCGACCGGGTCAGCCACGAGCGTAGACGTCCTCGACCCGAAGGTAGCGACGGAAGACGATCAAGAGCACGAGTACGACGGCAGCGATCATGAAGCTGAGGGCCGCGCCCTCGGGATACAGCGCGTTCTCGAAGAAGTTGGTGATGAGGTTGGCGATCAGGAGGCCCTGTGCACCACCGACCATCGACGGTGTCAGGAACTCGCCGATGATCGGGATGAACACGAAGATGCAGGCGGTGATGAGGCCCGGCCGGATCTGCGGTAGGAGGATGTGTCGGAAGGCCTGGACGGGGCGGGCACCCAGATCCTGGGCGGCCGTCAGCTGGGTGAAGTCGAAGCGCTCGAGCGATGTGTAGAGGACGAGCGCGGCGAACGGCACGTAGACGTACACGAGCACGATGAACGTACCGACGTCGTTGTAGACGAACAGGCGCGACGGTTCGTTGATGATCCCCAGGGACAACAGCGTCTGATTGAGCGCGCCCTTTTCCCCCAGGATCGCCTGCCACGAATAGACCCGCAGCAGGTAACTGGTCCAGAAGGGGACGATGATGACGAGAAGCGCGAGCCGAGCCCACCGCCGGGAGACGTAGCGAGCGAGGAAATACGCGACCGCGAAGGCCATCATCAGGCACACGACCGTGACGCCCGCGCCCATGACCATGGTCTTCGCCAGGGTCCGGACGTAGGCCGGGCTATTGAAGAAGTTGGCGTAGTTCTGGAGGGTCCAAGCCGGCACGACGTCGAGGTTGGCATTGGTTTGCCAGAGCGAGAAAACGAACATGAGGGCCAGTGGGACGAAGAAGAGCCCGACCAGGATCAGTGCGGCCGGTATGAACGGCGCGAGTTGTCGCAGACGGGCGCCTCGCCCGAGCATGACCGGCGTCGGCGGGGCCAGCGAGGCCCCGCCGACAGTCTCCGTTGCCATGCTCCGGGACTAGGCCCCGAAGATCTCGCTGAAGAGCTGGATCGACTTCGCTGTCGATGTGCCAGGTCCCTTAAGGGTCGTCGCGGCGAGGATCGTCTCAGACTCGTTGTAGCGATACCGATCTGCGCGATCCTTCTGCCCCTGGTCGACGAGGACCTTGTACGCCTGTTCGTTGAACAGCGGTCGTCCGTGCTGCAGGAAGTTTGCCGCGATGTTCTCGGCCACCTCGGCCTTCTCCAGGTAGGGGAAGAGGAGCGACTTGTTGGCGCCGCCCTTGACGATCATCTCGGCGTCCATCCAGCCGACCGTGCCCTCCTTCGGGATGAAGCCCTTGATCTCCGGGCCGCCGCCGTCCTTGACTCGGTCTTCGTTGCCGAAGTTCCCGGTGATAAGCCAGGCTTCCTCGCTCGTCATCGCGGCGACGCTGTCGGTCGCCTGCCCGGCGAACTTCAGGATGTTCGGCTTGAGCTTCTCGAGGTATCCCTTGACCGTGGAGAGTTGGTCGTCAGTCAGGTCGTACGGCTTGTCAAAGCCGGCCGCCCTGGCCATGTAAGCGACGATCTCCTCGGGCTGCTTCTCGACCACGATGCGCTTCTCGTACTTGGGGTCGAGGAGCACCTGCCATGAGTCGGGGGCCGGGTCGACGAACTTCGGGTTGTAGTAGATGCTGATCGGCGACCATCCGAATGGATAGCCGAGGTAGCCATCGGGTGTGGTCCAGATCTCGAACGCGCGGGCGAACGGGTAGAGCTGGGATGCGACCTTCAGCGAGTTGATGTCGAACGGCTCGATGAGCCCGTCCTTGTGATAGGCGTCGGGTACCCATAAGGCGTCGCCCGAGATCATGTCGAGCTGCCCCTTCACCTCCTTGAGCTTGGCGAAGCCCTCGGCGTTGCCCTTCAGATCGGAGATGTTGGCAGTGATCTTGTCGGACGTCTCGATGGCCTTGAGCTGGGTGTCGATGTAATGGTCGCTCCAGGTCATCCAGTTGAACGTCCCGCCCTGCGCCGCCGGACTGCCCACGCTGCACGCGGCAGCGATGCCGCCGAGCGACACCGAGGCGCCGACCGCCGCCGATGCCTGCAGGAACCGCCTCCGCGAGAGGCGGTAGTCGATCTCAGTCATGTTTCGATCCTCCTCCAGACTCCTCGCTCGACCCAGGCTGGTCGCCGGCCGACACGACCGTTGACTCGCGCGGATCCCACCAAACGTGCACCTCTCGATCCAACATGTCCTCCTCGACAGCATGCTCGTCCGACTCGCCATGGAAACGAAGGGCGACGAGGATCCCGGCGTCGGTCTGGACCGTGATCCTGGTGTGGTTGCCCATGAACGCGACGTCTGTCGCCCGGCCGGAGAGCACCGCGGCCTGCGTCGAGCCGGCCGGTGCCTCGCGACCGACCCCGACCGATTCGGGCCGGATCATCAGCGCGAGCCGACCGCTCCGCGGGCTCGCGCCATTGATCGATGATGGGACGAACGCCCCGTTGCTCAACTGGAACCTCCCGGCAGGCCCATCCTCGGCCACGCGACCGTCGAGGAAGTTCGATTCGCCGATGAAGTCGGCAACGAACCGATCCACTGGTCCGAGGTAGATCTCGCGCGGCGACCCGATCTGGCGGACCTGTCCGCGGGCCATGACGGCGATCCGGGTCGCCATCGACAGCGCCTCCTCCTGGTCATGCGTGACGAACACGAACGTCGTCCCGACCTGGCGGTGGATGCGCGAGAGCTCGACCTGCATCTGCTTGCGGAGCTTGAGATCGAGCGCTCCGAGGGGCTCGTCGAGCAACAGCACCGCCGGTCGCTTTGCGAGCGCCCGCGCGAGCGCCACCCTCTGCGCCTGGCCGCCCGATAGCTGCGCGGGATAGCGGTCGCGGTACTCCGCCAGGCCGACCAGCTCGAGGTACTCGCCGACGCGTTGGCGAACCTCGGCGTCCCGAAGGCCTTCCATCCGCAGTCCGAAAGCGACGTTGTCGGCGACGGACATGTGCGGGAACAGCGCGTAGTTCTGGAAGACCGTGTTCACGTTTCGTTCGTGCGGGGGGAGGTCGTTGACCCGCCGGCCCTCGATCCGCAGCTCGCCCGACGTCAACGGGATGAAGCCACCGATCAGGTTGAGCGTGGTGGTCTTGCCGCAGCCGGACGGCCCGAGCAGGCAGAAGAACTCGCCCAATTCGATCCGGAGCGAGATCCCGTCGAGCGCCACGGCGTCGCCGTAGCGCTTCGTGGCGTCGACGAACTCGATCGCGGGAGTCTGGGTCGGCTGCATCATGCTGCCGTCCGGCGCTTTGCGGCGACGGTCTCCCGCGTCCCGCGGCTGCCGATGGGGGAGTGGAGGGGTGGCGTGCTCTCGCCGATCATGAGGCGCACCGGCATGACCTCGGACGCCGGGATGGCGCCGTCGCGGACGGACGACAGCAGCATCTCGACCGCGCGTCGGCCGACGTCCACCGATGGCACGTCGACGGTCGTCAGCCGCGGCAGCGCCTGGTGGGCGGCGGGGATGCCGTCGAAGCCGGCGAGGGCCATGTCGCCCGGGACGTCGATGCGTGTCGAGCGCAGCGCATCGAGCAGCGTGAGCGCGAGCTTGTCGTCGTAGCACATGACCGCCTCGGGCGGGTCCTCGGCGAGCGCCCGGGCGACCTGCGATGCATCGCGCCAGCCGTCGACGCCGGCGTCGAGGAAGCGGATCTGTCGCCGGGCAAGGTGCTCGAGCGTGGTGGCCGCCGCCGCCCGTCGAAGCGTGTCCGACGCCCCACTCCCGGGCCCGGGACCGACGTAGGCGATCCGCCGATACCCGCGCTCGACGAGGTGCTCGACAGTTGCGACCACACCTGAGCCGTCGTCCGTGCGCAGGACGCCACGGGCAGGTGGTTCGGCTCCACTGGCCAGGGACGGGTAATCAGGCTGGACGAAGATCACGCGATCGGCGGGGACGCGGGCGAACACATCGGCGGGGTCGCTCACGCAGGACGCGACGGCCACGCCGTCGGCGCGGTGCTCGACGAAGGCGGTCAACGCTCGCTGCTCGCGTTCGGGGTCGTGGAGCCCGGTCATCATGAAGACAGCGAACCCATGGGCTGCGGCGCCTTCTTCGAAGCCCGCGGCGACCTTGCCATGGACCGGGTCGGCGAGGTCGTCCAGCAGGAGTCCGAGGATGTGCGTCCGCCGAGCACGCAGGCTGCGGGCCGCGGCGTTGGGGACGTACCCGAGCTTCACGGCGGCCGCACGGACGGCGGCCCGCGTCGCTTCGCCGATCCGGGGATCGTCCTTCAGCGCGCGCGACGCCGTCGCCTCGGACGTCCCGGCCATGCGGGCAACGTCGGCGAGCACGACCCGTCGTTCAGGGGATCGGCGCATCCGGCTCGTCTAACCGGGCCGCTGTGGCCGGGCGAGGATCATCCCATCCGCCCTCTCGCCGGACGGTCAGCACAGGCACCCACAGACCGATGCCCCTCCGCTTCCGCGATGCATCCGGTGGCTTGTGCAATCGGTTGCGCGGAAGCTAGCATACCGATGCGAGAGGGTCAACGCACGTTGTCGCGGGAGGGCTGAAGCGGCGTGGCAGGGCCAACCAGACGGAACGCCGGCCCGCGTCGATGACGCCGCCACGGGCGACCGATCTCGCCACGCCGGTGGACCTGCGGCGCCATCGGAATGCCTCGGCCGACGAGGTCGCATCTCGTTTCCATCCGGCATACCGCGACGCCATCGGGCGGTTGCCGGCCGGGCGTCGCGTGTTCCGCGGACTCCCGTTCCAGTTCGCCCGCGCTGCGACCGTCCGACGCTGGCTCCTGCTCGACCGTGAGGTCGTCGTCGACCTGCGGCCCGCGGGACGGGCCACGCATCTCGTCCTTGCCCAGTTCTGCGACGCCTGGCGCGACCCGGTCGAGGGCCGTCCGGCCGACCTGCCGATCGGCTGGGTGACGCCCGCAGGTCAGCCGCTGGTTCGCTACGACATCCAGCTGGCCTCCGGCCGAACGGCCGAAGGTGTCATGCGCCGACGCTTCGAGCTGAACGATGGGATCGTGGGCTGGGGGCAGGGCGCCTTCGCCGCCAGGCCGCATCACGTCGACACCCCGCTCGACTGGCGCGGTCCGTATCCCGCCGCGGCGCCAGGAGGCTATGCCGCGCCCGGCCATGCGGGTCTTCTCGGGATCCTGCCGGGCAGCTGGGGTCCCGCCCAGACGGGCGTGGCCGATTCGGTGCCGAGCCCGACAGGCGACATCGCCCTGTGGCTCCATGTCATCGAGATCCCGGACGGTCCGACGGACCTCGCCCGGTTGCGCCTCGAGCCGCTCGCCCCGCTCGACGGCGGAGGGGCTGTCGTCGTTGCGGCGATCACGGCCTTCCGGGGGACCGCATCCCCGCTGGCCGTCGAGCCGCGACGGACCATCCGGGTCGACGGCGTCGCGGGTGAGGTGGGCTCCCGGCCCGTGAGCGTGGACCTCGGCCAGGTGTTCCGGGAGCGTCGGGCACCCCGACCCCTGAAGGGGCCAAAGGTCGGCTCGTCCGGGATCGCAGGATGGGGGAGCCCGCGGATCGACGACGACCCGGCCGGCGGAGTGCTCGTCGATCTCGCGATCGCGGGGGACGCGACGATCGCCGTCGGTGGGGAGATCGTTCCCGCAGCTCGCCTGCCGGCCGATGGCGTTCGCAGGCGCTTCGGCGCGGTCACGATCGAGTCCCTGCCGGCACGCACGCGCCGGGTGGACGTCGAGATCGTCGATGCGCTGACTGGCGAACCGGTCGCGGCGCGTGTCCGCTTCGAGGCGGCCGACGGTCGCTATCTCCAGCCGCTCGGCCACCGGGACGAGATCAACCCCGGTCTCAACGAGGACACCGGCGCGGACCTGGTGCTCGGCGGGGCGACGTACGCCTATGTCCCGGGTCGTTTCCCGATCGACCTCCCCGTCGGTGACGTGGAGGTCGAGGTGGTTCGCGGTTTCGGCTACCGCCCGCTCCGCCGATCGGTCGCTGTCGACGGTGGCCGCGAGCCGCTCGTCCTCGCGCTCGAGCCCGTCGAGGGGCCGTCCGGCGCCGGCTGGATCGCCGTCGACTGCCACGTGCATTTCATCTCACCGACGTCGGCGCTCCTCCAGGCGCGAGCCGAGGGCGTGGCGATCGTCAACCTGCTGGCGACGCAATGGGGCGATCATCACACGAGCATCGCCGACATGCCGGCCGCCGTCGTCGCCGACCCGGCCGGCCGGCACATGGTCGTCATGGGCAGCGAGAACCGCCAGAACATGCTCGGCCACATCGGCCTCCTCGGCGCGCCGGATTCTGTCCTGCCGATGGCAAGCGCCGGGGCCCCCGAGGGACGCCTGGGCGACCCGTTGGACCGGCTGATGGGCGATTGGGCGGATGCCGCCCGCGATCAGGGCGGGCTGGCGGTCGCCGTCCACTTCCCGCTGCCCTATGCCGAGATCGCCGCGGACATCGTCTCGGGCAGGATCGACGCGGTCGAGATGCAGGCGCTCACGCCGGACATCGACGGTCCATCGATCCGGGAGTGGTACCGCTTCCTCAACTGCGGCTACCGGCTGCCCGTGGTCGGGGGCACGGACAAAATGTCGGCCGAGATCCCGCTCGGGGCGATCCGGACGTACGCGCGCATCGACCCCGACGTGCCTCTCTCCTTCGGCGCCTGGGCGGATGCGGTCCGGGCCGGTCGGACGTTCGTGTCGTCGGGCTCGTTCGTGGACCTCGAGGTCGAGGGCTGCGGGCCGGGCGACGTGGTCCGCCTCGGCGGAGGCGGCGGCACGGTCGAGGTGCGCGCCGCCGCGTCCGCCGCGCAACCGGTCATCGACCGGCTCGAGCTGATCCACGACGGCGAGATCGTCGCGGCGGCGACGGGGGGCGGTGTCGATGGGCTGACCCTCTCGGAACGCATCGCCGTCTCGGGGAGCGGCTGGCTGGCCGCGCGCGTCACGAGCCGCGAGCAGATCCACTCGGGCTTCGCCACGAGCATGGGCGCCCACAGCTCCCCGGTCTACGTGGACGTTCCCGGCCGCCCGGCGTTCGCGCCCGACGACGCGACCGCCATCGGCACGATCATCGACGGCGCCCGGACCTGGGTCGAGGCGATCGCGACCGTCCGTTCCGGGGAGGAGCGGGCCCGGCTGGCCGCATACCTCGGCGCGAGCAGGGCGACCCTCGACGACCTCATCCGCGATCGCTCGCGGGGCTGAACCGGAGCTACTCGATCGTCGGGATCTTCACGAAGGCCTGGCCCAGTGCCTCGGGTCCCATCGTGGAGTAGCCGCCGTCGACGAGCAGCTCCGCCCCGGTCACGAACGAGGCGCGGTCCGACAGGAGGAAGGCGACGGCGTGCGCGACCTCCTCGGGGTCGGCCATCCGGCCGAGTGGCTGGAACTCGGCAGCCAGCGCGTCCGCGCGCTCGCGTGTGCCATAGCGCCGCTCGATGTTGCGGCTCCACATCCAGCCCGGCGAGACGGCGTTGACGCGGATCCGCCGCGGCGCGAGGTGGTGGGCCGAGCTCTTGACGAGCATCAGCAGCGCGGCCTTGGAGACGTTGTAGACGACCCGTGCCGGTTGCGAGACATGCCCGCTGATCGAGGCGACATGGACGATGGCGCCGCCTTCGGACATGGCCGCCGCGGCCTTCGTCGTCAGCACGGCCGCGGACGCGACATTGGCATCGAGGACCCGATCCCACAGCTCGCGACTGCTGGCCAGCCGCTCATCGTCGAAGTTCGCCGCCGCGCCGACGACGCCATCGAGCCGGCCGCGGGCGTCGATCGCGGTCGCGATCAATCGGTCGATGTCGGCGTCCTTCGACACGTCCGTCTCGACGAAGCGCGCCGCGTCCCCCAGCCGCCGTGCGACCGCATCACCATGCTCCGCATCACGGTCGGCCAGGACGACGCTGGCACCCTCGCCGACGAGGATCGATGCCATCGCCTCGCCGACGAACGACGCGGATCCCGTGATGATGACGACCTTGCCGTCGAAGTCGCCCACCGGGTCAGACGCCGACGCGCTGGTGTTTCTTGTTCGCCGCCCAGTCGTCGCGGGCGGCGCGGACTTGCGCCCGCTCGCTGACCTCGGGCACGCCCACCTCCCACCAGGCACCACCCTCGGTCCAGGTGTACTGGTCGATCGGGACGACGATCACGTAGCTCCGATCCGCCGCCTTGGCGCGGGCGAAGGCCGCGGCGAGGTCGTCGATGCCGTCGACCCGCTCCGCGATCGCGCCCATCGCCTCCGCATGCTTGACGAAGTCGACCTGGAGGTAGTGCTCGTGGCGCGTGGATGACAGCAGGTTGTTGAACTCCGCCCCGCCCGTGTTGACCTGCAGGCGGTTGATGACCGCGAAGCCGCCGTTGTCGCAGACCATGAAGATGACCTTCTGGCCGGTCATCACGGTCGAGTAGATGTCCGAGTTCATCATCAGGTAGGAGCCGTCGCCGACCCACGCGATGACGTCGCCCGTCGGGCGGGCGATCCGCGCCCCCCACGCACCGGCGATCTCGTAGCCCATCGTCGAGTAGCCGTACTCGGAGTCGAACGACCCCACCGACTTCGAGCGCCAGCCCATCGTCAGCTCACCGGGCAGGCCTCCCGCCGCGGACAGGACGTAGTCCTCGGGTTCGGCAGCCGCGTTGATCGCCTGGATCACCTCGGCATAGGCCGGAGGCCCGTCGTGCTTCCGGCCCGACCACGAGTCGAGATAGGCGTGCCACTCGGCGATCTGCTCGTCGGCCATCGCCAGCCACTCGGGCGGAGCGGCGTACGTGCCAAGCACCGCGTCGATCGCCTCGAGCGACACCTTCGCGTCTCCGATGACCGGCTGGGCGCCCTGCTTGTGCGCGTCCCAGGATGCGGTGTTGACGGCCACGAAGCGGACGTCGGGATCCTTGAACACCGACCACGAGCCGGTCGTGAAGTCCTGCAGCCGGGTACCGACCGCGATGACGACGTCGGCCTTCTCGGCGACCGCGTTGGCCGCGCGCGAACCAGTGACGCCGATCGGCCCCGCGTAGTTGGGGTGGTCGTGGGTCAGTGTCGACTTCCCGGCGACCGTCTCGACGACCGGGATCGCGTGGCGCTCCGCGAAGGCGCGCAGCGTGTCGACCGCGCCCGAGTAGTGGACCCCGCCGCCGGCGATGATCAGCGGGCGCTGTGCGCGCCCGATCGCGGCTGCCGCCGCCTCCACGTCCCGCGGATCCGGACCCGGCCGGCGGATGTAGTGGATCCGCGGCTCGAAGAACCGCTCGGGGAAGTCGTAGGCCTCCGCCTGGATGTCCTGGGGGAGGGCCAGGAAGGCCGGCCCCCGTGTCGCCGGGTCGAGCATCACCGCAAGGGCCTGCGGGAGCGAACGGACGATCTGGGCGGGCTTCGTGATGCGGTCCCAGTAGCGGCTCACCGGCTTGAACGCATCGGTCACCGTGATCGTCGGGTCGCCGAAGTCCTCGACCTGCTGGAGCACCGGATCGACGATGCGGTGCTGGAAGGTGTCACCCGACAGGAGCAGCACCGGCAGCCGGTTCGCATGGGCGACGGCCGCGGCGGTGACCATGTTCGTCGAGCCTGGTCCGATGGACGACGTCGCGATCATGATCCGCCGGCCGCGCATCGCCTTGGCGTAGGCGACGGCGGCGAGGGCCATCGACTGTTCGTTGTGGCCGCGGTAGGTCGGCAGCTCATCCTGGACCGGCTCGAGCGCCTCGCCCAACGACGTCACGTTGCCATGGCCGAAGATCGCGAAGACGCCCGCGAAGATCGGGACCTCGTCGCCGTCGATCCGCGTCCGCTGAGCCAGGAGCCATCGCACGATCGCCTGCGCGGTGGTGAGTCGGACCGTCTTCATGGCTTCCATCCTCGAACGTTCTCAAGGTGCGCGTTCATCCCGTCCCGCAGGAACGGCTCCAGCGATGTCGTGAAGTAGCGTGCGCCGCGGTCCAGCCACTCGTGGGTCATGTCCGCCGTCGCGGCATAGATCCCGAGGACCTTGTCCGACCCGACGACGGCCGCCGCAACGCGCTCGAGTGCGGCAAGGACATCGGGATGGCGCAGGTCGCCCGGGTGACCCAGCGATTGGGACAGGTCCGTCGGTCCGAGAAAGAGCACGTCGACACCATCGATCGCCAGATAGTCGTCGATGGCGTCGACCGCGTCCTGGGTCTCCACCTGGATGACGACCAGCGTCTCGCGATTCGCCCGCTCGACGTATGCGCTCAGCGGCTCGCGCAGGCCCCATTCCGACGCCCGGCTGCCGGCCAGCCCGCGGATCCCGCGCGGCGAGTACTTCACCGACTGAACGGCCCGCTCGGCCTCGGCCGCGCTGTTGACCCACGGGATGTGGGCGCCGTGGGCACCGGTGTCGAGATAGCGCAGGATCGTCGGGGGATCATTGGTCGTGACGCGCACCATCGGCGTCACGCCGCGTGGTTCGATCGCCCGGCAGAGATCCTCGACCTGGTTCGGCTGGAGCGTGCCGTGCTCGGCGTCGAAGACCAGGAAGTCCCAGCCGAGCAGCGCGACGTACTCGATCAGCGAGGGCTCGGCGGTGCGCACGAACGCGCCGAACGCCGGCTCCCCGGCAGCCAGCTTCGCCTTGGTCGCGTTCTGGAGCATGGCGCCCTCGCTCAGTCGATCCGGAGGCTGACGACGTCCTCCCACCGCTCGGACGACCACGACCGGATCATGGCCGCGGCGACGGAGGCGTTGGCCAGGGCGTCGGTGAAGCTCGGGCTGTGCGGCCGCCCCGCGGCGACGGACTTCAGGAACGCCAACGCCTCGATCAGCTTGAGGTCCTCGTACCCGAGCGAGTTCCCACCCCCGGGGACGATGTTCGCCTGGTTCGGGAACGCGTCACCAGCCAGGACGTCGATGAACCCGTCCGTCGGCTGCTCCTCCGGAAGGTATAGCCGCAGCCGGTTCAGGCTCTCGTGATCCCAGGACGCGGCTCCCTTGGAGCCGTTGAGCTCGAATGCCATCGAGCTCTGCGGCCCGACGATCGATCGGTCGGTCTCCAGGGTGCCGCGGGTGCCGCTTTCGAATTCGACCAGCGCACCGACGTAGTCCTCGTTGGTCACCGCGCCCATTGGGTCGTCGGGCTTGCCGCGGTCGTAATGCGTGCCGCTGCCGGGGATCGGCAGGGGACGCTGCTTGATGAACGTCTCCTTGACCGCGACGACCCGGGTGATCGGTCCGCACATGAACTGGGCCATGTCGATGGCGTGGGACATGAGGTCGCTCAGGACGCCGAAGCCGGCCTCCTCCTGGAGGAACCGCCATGACAGGAGGCCGAGCCGGTCGCGCCCGTACATCGAGAAGAAGCGACCCCGGTAATGGGTCAGCTCGCCGAGTCGTCCATCGTCGATGAGCTGCCGGGTGTACTGGACGAGCGGTGCCCAGCGGTAGTTGTAGCCACAGCCCGTGACGACACCCGCCCGACGCCCCGCCCGTTCGATCGCCGCGGTCGCCTCGGGGTCGATGCCGACCGGCTTCTCGCACGAGACGTGCTTGCCGGCGTCCGCTGCCGCCTCGGCGATCTCGCGATGGAGGGCGTTCGGTGCCGTGATGTCCACGACGTCGACGTCGTCGCGCGCGATGAGCTCACGCCAGTCGAGGGTTCCGGATGCGAACCCGAAGTTGTCGCGCGCGAGCTCGAGTCGCTCGGGCACGTTGTCCGCGACAGCCGCGAGCCGCGGCCGGATCCCGGTCTCCGGGTAGTACACGGGGATGTCGCGGTAGGCGCGCGAGTGCGCCTGACCCATCCAGCCGAAACCGACGACACCGATCCCGATCTCCGTCACTTGCCCACTCCTGCGTACGGCGCCGACGTGGCGCGCGACCAGACCTCGGGGTTGACGATGTGCTCCGGGCGCCGACTCTCGACGACATCCATCGCGTTCTGGAACGCGGCCCCGAAGATGCGCGCCTTGCCATCTGCGGTCGCGGACGCGATATGCGGGGTGACCACGACATCGTCACGCCTCAAGAGCGGGTGTCCGATCGGGAGCGGCTCCGGCGACGTGACATCGAGCCCTGCGCCGAACAACCGTCCGCCCTCGAGGGCGTCGAGCAGGGCGTCCTGATCGACGAGTCCACCCCGGGCGGTGTTGATGAAGACGGCCCCGGGCTTCATCGACGCGAACTGCGCCGCGCCGAACATGTCCCGCGAGTCGTCCGTGAGCGGCACGTGCACGGAGACGACGTCCGCCGTCCGCAGCAACTCGTCGAGCGAATCCATGCGCTGGATCCCGGTCGGCACCGCCGAGGCGCCGAGGTAGGGATCGAAGACGGTCACGCGCATGCCCAGACCCGCGGAGATCCGCGCCACGTGCCGCGCGATCCGGCCGAAACCGACCAGGCCGAGCGCCTTCCCGTCGAGCTCGATCCCGTGGTGGCTGGCGTAGTAGCCAGCGGACGACCCGTGACGAAGGGCCGCCTCTGAGCGCCGGACGTTCTTGGCGACGAGGAGCATCAGCGTCACGGCGTGTTCGGCCGTCGAGATCGTCGGTCCGTCGGGGGTGTTGCAGACCGCGATCCCGCGGCTTGTCGCCGCGTCGACGTCGACCGCGTCGTAGCCGATGCCGGTCCTCGCGATGACCCGCAGGTTCGGCGCGCGGTCCATGAACGCGGCGCCGTATGGAGCGGCCCCGACGACGGCTGCGACAGCCGTCGAGACACCCGCGTGAGGATCGTCGGCGGTGGCCGGGCCGAGGATCGTGCATGCGGCCGCGACCGTCGCCGCGAGCTCGGGCAGCACCGGCCGCTCGAACCAGACGGGCGGCAGCGCCGGCACTGTCACGCCGCCCCCGCCGCCGGGCCGCCTGCGAACCGTGGTTCCGGCAGTCCGCGGACACCGGCATCGATCGCGAAGAGGCCGCCCGCCTCGGGCTGTGCCGGATCGATCGCGTGGGAGCCGCCGCCCCCGATCGAGGTGATGAACAGGGTGGCCAGGTCGGGGCCGCCGAAGGCCGGCATCGTCGGCTTCTCGGTCGGGACGGCGATGCGCCGATCGATCGCGCCCTCGGGCGTGACCCGCAGAACGGCAGAGCCGTACACGCACGCGATCCAGTAGCAGCCGTCCTCGTCGACGCACGCCCCGTCCGGCCGACCCGGCAGGGTGCCGAAGTCGAGGAAGACCCGTTCGTTGCGTGCCTCGCCGGTCGAGACGTCGTAGTCGTAGGCCCAAACGGTGTCGCGATGGGTGTCCGCGAAATACATGATCCGCCCGTCCGGCGCGAAAGCGAGGCCATTCGTCACGCCGATGCCGGATCGGACGGTGACGGCGGCGCCGTTCCCCTCGACCCGATGGAGCAAACCGGTTGCGGGGCGGACACCACCTGTTGCGACGGCGGGGTCCGCCATCGACCCGACCCAGAACCGTCCGGCCGGGTCGCACCGGCCGTCGTTGAGCCTGTTCCGCAGGTCCTCACGCTCGAGGACGATCCAATCGGTCCAGGCGCCCGTTGGCCAGTCGAGGAACGCCAGGCGGCCCTCGACGGCGACGAGCAGCCGCTCCGGCGTGTCGGTCAGGCCGAGCGAGGCGGGCCGCCCGGGCGCGGGACGCTGCTCGTCCATGCCGGTCGCGGGGTCGAAGCGATGGACGGCCCTTCCGTCGATGTCGACCCAGTAGAGCCGGGCCTCGGTCGGACTCCAGGTCGGGCACTCACCCAGCTGGGCGCGAGCGGGCAGGACGCAGATCGCCGTTCGGTCGTCCACGCCGGGCTGGCTCACGCACGACCGCCGGTGAGCCCGCGCAGGTACGCGACGCTCTCGACGGCGTCTGCCTTCGGTCCGCTGCCTTCCGCCGGCTCTGCGCGAAGGGAGACGTCCTGCTCGAGGACGTACCAGCCGCGGTACCCGTCGTCCTCGAGGACCTCGATCACGCCGGCGATGTCGACGCCGCCCTGGCCCAGCGGGACGAACAGCCCATCGATGACCGACTTGCGGAACGGGACCTCACCCGAGCGAACGCGCTCCGCACCGGCCGCGTCGACGTCCTTGAGGTGGACGTGCAGGACGCGCCCGCGAGCCGCGCGCACGACGTCGACAGGGTCCGCGCCCCCGAGGTAGACGTGGCCGGTGTCGACGCACAGCCCCACGTCGGACGAGTCGAGCAGCCGCTCGATGTCCCGCCCGGTCGCGATCGCCAGGCCCCAGTGGGGGTGCAGCGCGGTCTTCAGGCCGGCGTCGGTGACGAGCGCGTCGAGGCGCCGAAGGTTGGCCAGGAACGTCGTCCATTCGTCGTCGCTCATGTCGACCGGGGTGTCGTACCCGGGGTTCTGGGACGAGGGGCCGAGAACGAGGACCTGCGAGCCCGTCGAGGCGAGCTGTCGGGCAGCACGCGTCACGTATTCGAGCTCCGCCTCGACCCGGTCCTGGCGGTAGAGGAGAGCCGGAACGAATCCTCCGACGATGCTCATGTCGAACCGGGCGAGGTACTCCTGGAGCTCGCCGGGATCGGTCGGCAGATAGCCGTCGGGACCAAGCTCGGTCGCGGTCAGGCCGCTTTCCTTCATCTCCCGGAGGACCCGGTCGCGGTCCATCAGGTAGCCCCAGCCCGGGGAGCCGTCGACGCCCCAGGTGATCGGTGCGCCCGCCACTCGTTCGAGGAGATCGGTCACGTGCTCACGACCCTCCGATGATGCCGCCCGTTCTTGGTGTTGACGGTCAGATTATCGTGCTGGTAGGGTGCTGTGCAATCGGTTGCACATGGTGCGATTAGTGAAGGGAGGGCCGGCATGCCCGGACCCGGCATCGAGCTGATCGGCGAGGAAGAGATCGCCGAGGTCATGCAGGTCCTCACCGGCCGTGCACTCAGCCGCTACGGCAGCGCCGACGATCCGGCATTTGGGGCCAAGGTCCGCTCGGTCGAGCAGGAGATCGCGGCCCTCGCGGGCGTCCGCTACGCGCTGGGTCTGCACGGCGGCGGCTCGAGTGGGTTGTGGTTGTCGCTGATGGGCCTGGGCGTCGGGCCGGGCGATGAGGTCATCGTCCCCGGCTTCACCTACGTCGCATCGATCTCGGCGATCGTCTACGCCCGCGCCCTGCCTGTCCTCGCCGAGATCGACGACTCGTTCAACCTGGACCCGGTCGACGTCGAGGCGCGGATCACTCCGCGTACCAAGGCGATCATCGTGGTCCACATGCTCGGCGCGCCCGCCCGGCTCGACGAGCTCAAGGACATCGCCGACCGCCACGGCATCGCGCTCATCGAGGATTGCGCCCAGGCGTTCGGGGCGTCCTACCAGGGTCAGGGAGTCGGCGGCATCGGCGCCGCCGGCGTGTACAGCTTCAACGAGTACAAGACCATCACCTGCGGCGACGGCGGGATGATCGTCACCGACGACGAGGAGCTCTACAACCGGCTGTTCGCGATCCACGACCAGGGCCATGCGCCGAACCGGCTCAGCTCGAAGTACGCGGAGCGCCCGTTCCTGGGCATGAACTTCCGCATGACCGAGCTGTCGGGCGCCGTCCTGCTCGCCCAGGTCAGGAAGCTCGACATGATCCGCTCGCACCTGCGGGCGAACAAGAAGATCGTCAAGGCGGCGATCGAGGACCTGCCCGGACTCGGCTTCCGCGAGATCGTCGACCCGGAGGGTGATCTCGCCACCCATCTCGTGGTCACGTTCCCGTCGGCCGAGGTGGCGAAGGCCGTGACGGCAAAGCTCGGGTCCATCCCGCTCGCGGCGTCGGGCTGGCACGTCTATTCGAACATGGAGCACCTGCTCGAGAAACGGACCGTCAGCGGGAAGGGCTGCCCGTTCGACTGCTCGTGCTACGGGCACGGGCAAGCCGACTACCGGGCCGGGATGCTGCCGCAGACCGACGCGCTGCTGGCCCGTTCGATGAGCATCGGCATCGGGGTCTCCGATGCGAACCTCGCACCGTTCGGCCTGCGCATGCGCGACGACGAGGCGGCCGCACGCGCCGTCGCGGATCGCTTCCGCGAGGCGGCCGGCACGCACCTGGTCGGCTGAATCACGCCCATGGCGTCGCCGCCCGATATCGGCATCGGCATGGTCGGCTACGGGCTCGCCGGACGGCTGTTCCATGCGCCCTACATCGACGCGGTCGACGGCTTGCGGATCCGGGCGGTCGCGACGTCGAACCCAGATCGCCGCGCGCAGGCGCTGAGCGATCGCCCCGACGCCGAGGTCGTCGACTCGGTCGACGCGCTCCTCGCGCACCCCGATGTCGAGGTCGTCGTCGTCGTGACGCCGAACCGGTCCCACGCTCCGATCGGGGAGCGGGCTCTCGCGTCGGGTCGGCACGTCGTCGTCGACAAGCCGATCGCGATGAGCGTCCCGGAGGCGGAGGCCCTGATCGAGGCGGGCGAGCGAGCCGGACGGATCCTGTCGGTCTACCAGAACCGGCGCTGGGACGGCGACTTCCAGACGGCCCGGTCCGTGATCGACAGCGGCGTGCTCGGCCCGATCGACAGCCTCGAAGCGCGGTTCGAGCGCTGGGCGGCAGTGGGTCCCGAATGGCGCGAGACCGCCGAGGAAGCGGGCGGCCCACATCGCGACCTCGGTGCCCACCTCGTCGATCAGAGCCTCCTGCTGTTCGGAGACGCGACCCGCGTCTTCGCCCAGATGGACAGCCGTCGCCCGCGGAGCCGGGTCGAGGACTCGGTCTTCGTCGCGATCGATCACGCCAACGGCATCCGGTCGCGTCTGTGGACCTCGCTGATCGCCGTCCGAGCCGGCCCGCGGCTGCGGGTCCGTGGCCTCGCGGGCGAGTACATCAAGGAGGACCTCGACCCGCAGGAGCGCCAGCTCCTCGACGGGATGCGGCCCCTGGACCCCGGCTTCGGCGAGGAACCGGCCGAACGCTGGGGGAGCGTCCTCGCCCCCGACGGTTCGCGGACGGTCGTCCCGACGCGGCGCGGGGACTACCGGGGCTATTACGAAGCACTTCGCGATGCCGTCCGCGGCCGCGGGGCGGTGCCGGTCGATCCAGCCGATTCGGTCCGCGGGCTGCGTCTCCTCGAAGCCGCCGAACGCTCCGCCCGGAGCGGCGCGGTCGAGACGGTCTCGAACGGCTAGCGATGGCGGCGAAGACGCTCCGGATCGGCTTCCAGGTCTGGAGCCAGTACGTCAGCTGGTCCGAGCTGATGTCGATCGGGCGCGAGATCGACGAGCTCGGCTTCGACGAGCTGTGGAGCAACGATCACCTGCTGCCCCAGGCCGCCGGCGGGATCGGGGCCCTGGGCGAGCTCGAGGGGCCCGTGTTCGAGGGCTGGTCGATCCTCTTCGGCTGGGCGGGGATCACCAGTCGCGCGCGGATGGGTTGCCTGGTGTCCGGCGCCGGTTACCGGAACCCCGGCCTGCTCGTCAAGATGGCGACGGCGCTGGACCACGCGAGCGCCGGGCGCGCGGTGCTCGGGCTGGGTGCCGGCTGGTTCGAGCGCGAGCATCAGGCATTCGGATACGAGTTCCCGACCGTCGGCAAACGCCTGGACCGGCTCGGCGACGCCGCCGCGATCAGTCGCGGCCTCCTCGATGGATCCGCCGTCACGCATGCCGGCGAGTGGTTCTCCACGGTCGAGGCTCGCAACGATCCACCGCCGGTGCAGCCGCGCCTCCCGATCGCGATCGGCGGCAGTGGTGAGAAGCGAACGCTCCGCATCGTCGCCGAATACGCCGATATCTGGAACGCGGACCAGGACGACCCGGAGTCGTTCCGTCGGCGCAACGGGATCCTCGACGAGCATTGCCGCGCGGTGGGTCGGGACCCCACCTCGATCGAGCGGACGGCAGGGCTTGCCGCGCCTAGCATCCGGTCCACGCGAGGAGAGGCGGTCGACGCGCTGACCGCCATCCTCGAGCAACAGGCGATGCCGCACGCGGACGCGCGGCGGATGGCCGAGGGCTCGCCGTTCGCCGGTCCGGTCGCCGCGGTCGTGGCCGAACTGCGCCGCTACCGCGACGCGGGACTCAGTGCCGCGATGTTCGATTGGCCCGCGCCGTTCGATCGGCCGACGCTCGAGGCCATGGCCGGGCCGGTGCGTGCCGCGCTCGCCGAGGGTGACTGAGCCACTCGCGGCGTTGACATCCGGTGCTATCGTGCAATCGGTTGCAGTGTGCAATCGGTTGCACTGGAGGAGGTGTTTCGGTGACCCAGAAGCATCGCGGCCTGGTCTTCGTGGTCGCGCTCGTCGTGGCGGCTTGTGGCGGAGCGACGCCTCAGGCGTCGCCTGGGGGGAGTGCGGCGTCCGCCGCTCCGTCAGGCTCCCCGGCCGCCTCGGCTGACGCATCGGGGGCACCGACGAGAGGTGGCGAGGTGACCATCTCGGCTTTCGAGGACGCGGATACCCTCGACCCGACCTTCTCCGGCACGGCCGGGACCCGGCTGATCCTGATCAACACGTGCGAAAAGCTCTACGACCTGGATGAGGCCGGTGGCCTCGTCCCGCAGCTGGCGGCCGAGATGCCCCAGGTCGACGGGCTCGAGATGACGATCAAGCTGCGAGAGAACGTCATGTTCAACGACGGGACGCCGTTCGATGCGGCGGCCGTCGTCAAGAGCCTGGAGCGCCACCGGACGATCGCGGAATCCCGGCGCGCAGGTGAGCTCAGCAGCATCTCCGGGGCGACCGCGGCCGACGCGAGCACCGTGGTGCTCACGCTCTCCAAGCCCGACGCAGCCGTGGTCGGAGCCCTCAGCGATCGCGCCGGCATGATCATGTCGCCGGCCAAGCTGGACGAGCTGGGGACCGACTTCGGGAACTTCCCCGTGTGCGTGGGTCCGTTCTCCTTCGTGGAGCGCGTGGTCGGTGATCACACGGTCCTCGAGCGGTCGGAGCACTACTACGATGCCGAGAACGTCTACCTCGACAGGATCACGATCCGACTGGTCGCCGATGAGACCGTCCGGACGGCGAACCTGCGATCCGGCGACCTCCATCTCGTCGATCGCGTGGCGACGACGGACGTCGCGGCGCTCGAGGGCGATGCGCAGTTCGTGGTCCTGAAGAAGGTCTCGAACGCGTACTCGAGCCTGTTCATCAACCTTGCGAACGCCAACGGCATCGCGGGTGAGCCGGGCACAGTCCAGAATCCTCTCGCCGACGATCGACTGCGCGAGGCGTTCGAGCTGTCGCTCGACCGCGAGCAGATCAACCAGATCGTGTACACGGGCCTTCATGAGCCCGGCTGTGGTCCGATCACGCCGGCGAGCCCGTATTTCAACGCACCAACCTGCCCCGCGCGGGACATCGAAGCCGCCAAGGCGCTCGTCGCAGCGTCGGGGGTGGCCACGCCAATCAAGGTCCGCTTCCAGATGCAGGCTACGCCGGTCAACACCCGGCTCGGAGAGCTGATCCAGACACAGACCGCCGAGGCGGGCTTCGAGGTGGAGCTCACGCCGTTCGACAACGCGACGGCGCTGCAGAACCAGGTCGACGGCAACTTCGACGTGTCACTCGGGCGCTGGTCCGGCCGCGTCGACCCGGACGCCAACATCTATCGGTTCCAGCATTCGACCGGCGCCGACAACTACGGCAAGGTGTCCGACGCGGACATCGATGCGCTGCTCGACAAGGCTCGAACCGAGTACGAGCTGGAGGCCCGCAAGGCCATCTACGCCGAGATCGAAGAGAAGGTCCGAGCGAGGCGCAACGCCATCACCTTCCAGCACGAAGTGCTGTACTCAGCCCACACGACCGCCCTCCAGGGGTATGCGCTGTACGTGGACGGGATGCCCCGACTCGCGCACGCGTATCTCACCGGAGGCTGATCAGGCCGAACCAGAAACGAGCGACTCGATGGGCCGGTTCCTCCTCCGCCGGGCCGTTGAGTCGCTCGTCGCCCTGTTCCTGGCCAGCGTCGTCGTCTTCCTGGGGGTCCGCAGCCTGCCGGGCGATCCCGCACTCGCCATCTCGGGGGAGGGCCGCGACCCGGAGGTCAACGCCGCTATTCGCGCACGCTATGGGCTCGACGAACCCATCCCCGTCCAGTACGTCCGTTGGGCGTCGTTCGCGCTGAGCGGCGATCTCGGGACCTCGATCCGGACCCGCCAGCCGGTGGCGGAGGAGATCATCCGCAGGATCCCGACGACTCTCGAGCTCGCGGCTCTTGCCGCCCTCGTCGCGATCGTGCTCGGACTTCCCTTGGGCATCCTCGCCGCAGTGCGGCGACAGACGTTCGTCGACTACCTCGCAGGGAGCGTCGGCCTGCTCGGCCTGTCCATCCCGACCTTCTGGCTGGGGTTGATCCTCATCCTTGTCTTCGCGATCGGACTCGGGGTGCTCCCGGCGTCCGGCTTCGTCCCGTTCACCGAGGACCCCCTGGCCAACCTCGAGCGGATGGTGCTTCCCGCCGTGGTCCTCGGCCTCGGCTTCGGGGCCGTGCTGCTGCGCCAGGTGCGCTCGGCGATGATCACGTCGCTCGGCTCCGACTATGTCCGGACGGCGCGCGCCAAGGGCCTCACGGAGCGGCAGGTCGTCCTCGGACACGCCCTGCGGAACAGCTTGATCACGGTCGTGACGATCCTCGGTCTCGAGCTTGGCGCCCTGATCTCGGGGTCCGTCGTCACCGAGTCGATCTTCCTGATCCCGGGGTTCGGCCGGCTCATCATCGAGGCCGTCCAGCGTCGCGACTACCCGGTCATCCAGGGCGTCGCATTGGTGAGCGCGGTCGCATACATCCTGATCAACTTCGTCGTCGACGTGTTGTATTCCGTGCTCAACCCGCGCGTGCGGGTCACGGGTCGCGCCACGTGACATCGACGGCGCTCGACCCGCCCGCCGTCCTCCGCGGCCCCGGCATCACGCGCAGGCTGCTGTCGCGGCCACCGGCGGTGATCGGCCTTGTCATCGCGGTGTCGATGGTGATCATCGCGATCCTCGCGCCGGTCATCGCTCCCTACCGGCCGGAAGCCAGCGATTTCGCGGCGATCCTTTCGCCGCCGACGCCGACCCACCTCTTCGGGACGGACGAGCTTGGGCGCGACATCCTGTCCCGGGTCATGTGGGGAGCACGCGCATCGATGCAGGCCGGCGTCCTGGCGACGCTGATCGCGGTCGTGATCGCCGTCCCGATCGGCCTGCTGGCCGGCTACTACCGCGGTGTCGCCGACACGCTGGTGATGCGCCTGACGGACGCGCTGCTTGCCTTCCCGTTCCTCATCATCGCGGTCGGCCTGGCCGCGATCCTTGGCCCGTCGTTGCTGAATGCGACGGCCGCCATCGGCATCGTCCAGGCGCCAAAGCTGATCCGGATCACGCGCGGGGAAGTGCTGTCGCTGCGCGAGGAGAACTTCGTCCAGGCAGCGATCGCCGACGGCGCGCCCGACCGCAGCGTCATCTTCCGGCACATCCTGCCCAACGCGATCAATGTCCTGCTCGTCCAGGCCACGGTGGTCCTGCCGTTCGCGATCCTGGCCGAGGCGACTCTGTCGTTCCTTGGGCTGGGCGTCCAGCCGCCCACACCGTCGTGGGGCGTGATGCTGACCGCGGCGCAGCCCTACCTCGGCACCGCCCCGTGGTTCGGGATCATGCCGGGGCTGGCCATCCTGATCACGACGCTGTCGTTCAACCTCGTCGGTGATGGGCTGCGGGACGTGCTCGATCCCAGGCTCGATCGATGACGGCCGTCCTCGACGTGCGCGGGGTGACGGTCCGCATCCGGCTCCCGAGCGGGCAGTTCGTCCAAGCGGTGGACGACGTCTCGTTCGCCGTCGAACCCGGCGAGATCGTGGCGGTGGTGGGCGAATCCGGTTGCGGCAAGACGATGCTCGCGATGTCCATCCTTGGGCTCTTGCCGGGCGGCGGTGAGGTGGCAGCCGGCGAGGTGCTGCTGCTCGGCGAGGATCTGCGACGGGCGTCGAGCACGCGGATGCGCGAGATCCGCGGACGGGAGATCGGGACGATCTTCCAGGAGCCCATGTCGTCGCTCAACCCCGTGATGACGATCGGGCGTCAGATCGCCGAGGTCGTGCAGCGCCACGAGGGGGCCTCGGCGAAGGTGGCTCGCGATCGGGCGATCGAGCTCATCGAGATCGTCGGCATCCCGGACGCGCGGCGACGCGTCGACCAGTACCCGCACGAGATGTCGGGCGGGATGGCGCAACGCGCGCTCATCGCGATGGCCATCGCATGCAAGCCGCGTCTCCTGCTTGCCGACGAACCGACCACCGCGTTGGACGTCACGATCCAGGCGGCCATCCTGCGGGTCATCGATGACCTGCGGCGTCGCCTGGACATGGCGGTCGTCCTGATCACCCACGACCTGGGCGTCGTCGCCGACGTGGCCGATCGCGTCGTCGTCATGTACGCCGGGCACGCCGTCGAGCAGGCACCAGTCGGCGACCTGTTCGCGGCGCCGCAGCATCCATATACGCTCGGCCTCCTCGGGGCGGTGCGCCATCCCTCGACGCCGCCACGGTCGCGTCTCGCGGAGATCCCGGGCATCGTGCCGACCCTCTTGACGCCGGCGACCTCGTGCTCGTTCGCACCGCGCTGCCCGCGCGCCACCGAACGCTGCCGGAGCGAGTTGCCCCTCCTCACCCCGCTTCGACCCGACCATACGGCCGCGTGCTTCCACCCCGGCGCGGATGCGCCCGTGCATCCCGGGGCGGTCGCACGATGACGGGCACGGAGCGCGAGGCGGTCCTCGACGTGACCGGCCTCGAGATGGAGTTCCGGGTGGGCCGGGGGCTGTTCGGTGCTCGTCAGGTCCTGCGCGCCGTCGATGACGTGTCGCTGTCGATCGCGCGAGGCGAGACCCTCGCCCTCGTCGGCGAGAGCGGCAGCGGCAAGACGACGGTCGGGCGATGCGTGGTGCGCCTCCTCGAGCCCACCGGCGGCAGCGTGGTCCTGCTGGGTCGCGACATCAGCCGGCTGTCGCGTCGCTCTGTCCGGCCGCTCCGCAAGCAGATGCATATCGTCTTCCAGGATCCGTACTCATCGCTGAACCCGCGGATGACGATCGGCCGGATCGTGGGCGGTCCGCTGGCGAACCAGGGGGTCGGGCGGCGAGAGCGGCGAACGCGCGTGGCCGCCATGCTCGAGCGCGTCGGGCTCCGGCCGGAGCTGCAGGACCGCTACCCGCACAGCCTGTCGGGCGGCCAACGCCAGCGCGTTGCGATCGCGCGAGCGTTGATCGCCGGTCCCACGCTGCTGGTCGCGGACGAGCCGATCTCCGCGCTCGACGCCTCGGTCCAGGCGTCGATGCTCAATCTGCTCGTCGACCTCCAGCGCGAGATGCACTTCGCCTGCCTGTTCATCACCCATGACCTGTCGGCGGCGCAGTTCCTTGCCGACCGCATCGCCGTGATGTACCTCGGACAGATCGTCGAGTCCGGGACCCGGGAGGAGATCTTCGCGGCGCCCAGGCACCCGTACACGCAGTCTGCTGCTGTCGGCCGTCCTCGTGCCGGACCCGGCCGTGCAGCGCTCGCGGGCACGGATCGTCCTGGCGGGCGACCCCCCGAGCCCGCTGGACCCGCCGTCAGGTTGCCGGTTCCATCCGCGCTGCCCGATCGCCATCGAGCGGTGCATGGTCGAGCCGCCCGCGCTCGTGGATCCGGCCGGCGGGACGCACGAGGCGCGCTGCCACCTTGTCGGGCCCAACGGTGAGCCGCCCGTCCTGCCCGGGCTGGGACGGCAGACGCACTGATCGGTTCGGTCTGATCGCCGCGTTCGCTCTCGCCTGACGGACCGCCAGTCGATCCCGCAGGCGGCGCCACCGGTGCTTAAGGTCCGCCTCGAGTGCCGGCTCCGGTAACCCGCGTGCGCGTCGCCGATCGACCAGGCTGAGGCCGCGCTCCACGCTCGCCATCGCGGCATCGGGGTCGCGGAGACGGTGCTCGCGGAGCTTGGCGCATTCGATCGCGGCGAGGACCGCGACCCTGCTCGGTCCGCACGCGAGCGAATCCCAGGCCACGAGTGCCTCGTCGGTCCGGCCCATGCGCCGAAGCAGATGCGCCCGATCGACGGCGATGCGCTCCTCGTCCCATGGCCGGGCGAAGGCCTGGCGACGATCGAAGCCGGTGCCGGTCGAGCGTCGCTCCGGGCGACCACCGAAGTCAGCCCGGCGACGGGGTGACCACCACGGTTCTTCGCTGACCGGCGTCGCGCGCGTGGCCGGCAGCCCGGGTGTGACCGTCGGCCCGGGCGGTGGCGCCGGATCGGCGGCGAGGGCGGCATCGAGGCACTCGACAGCTTCGTCGAACCGCCGCTCACGACGGAACGCCCGGGCGAGGCCGGCCAGGTCCCCACGCGGAGCGCTCGTGCGCGCAAGCGGATCGCCCAGCCCGCGCTCGATGTGCTGGAGCAGCCGCCCGAGCGAACGGACGTCCTCCCCGTTGTGCCTGACGACTGCCGCAAGGGGCTGCGCCGGCCCACCGCGCAGGAAGCCGAGGTAGCGGCCCGGGATCTCCCAGCCGTCGACGTCGTCGTGGCGGACGACACCGAGCACTGTCCGCTCGACCGTTCCGAGCCGTGCGTCGTCCATCCGGTGCCGGAAGATCCGGCGGACGATCGGCAGGAGGTCCAGGTGGCCGGCATGGTCGGGGGCCGCGCGTCGTGCCATCCGAAAGCGCGTGACGAGGAGCGGCCAGTCGAAGCCCCGACCGTTGTACGTCACGAGCCAGGCGTCGGCCGGGATGTGGCGACCGACCTGGTCGAGGAGGACGCCCTCCTCGCCCTGATCGGGCAGCAGCAGCTGGACCTGCCGGAAGGTGTCACCCGCCCACCAGCCCAGGCCGATCAGGAACGCGAGGGTGCCTGCCGCCGTCGCGAGACCCGTCGTCTCGGTATCGAGGCAGACGAGCGGCCGATCCGCAGGCGCCTGGCCGGGGAGGGTCGCCAGCCGGCGACGATCGACCGGCAGCTCGATCCCGGTCGCCTCGACCCGCACGTGGACACCGCCGGCGGCCTCGACGACCTCGCCGTCGACCGCAGCGGCAAGCCGTCGGGCCAGCTCCATGCTCGGGCGCGGGCGATAGGGCAGGGGATCGCCGGGCGTGCCGGGACCCGGCGTCGCGGCACGGAACCGCGCCAGGCGTCGCGCGAGGCGATCGCTCGGATCTGCGACCGCGTCGATCATCCGGCCACGGCGAGCCGGGCGCCGGCTCCGAGCTCTCCGAGAAGGCGCAGCGCGAGCCGACGGGCGTCGACATCCGGCTCGAGGCGTGGGCCGGTGCAGGCAGGGCAGCCGCCGTCGCAGCCGCAGGCGGCGATGAGGTCGGCAGCTCCGGCGAGGAGCTCGTCGTGGCGTTGCCACAAGCGCTCCGAGAGCCCGATCCCGCCCGGCACCGCCTCGTACAGGTAGATCGTCGGCTCCTCGGCGTGCGGCGAGCGGACCTGGGTGACGAGCCCCAGGTCGCGCGGATCGACCATCAGCAGCACCGAGGCGATCGTCTGGATCGCTCGCCCGGCGCCGAGCAACGCGACATCGAGCTCGTCGCGACGCCAGTGGCCGCGGGCACGGTCGGCGGTGAGCCAGTACGCCGTCGTCTGCAGCTCGAGCTCCGGCAGGTCGATCGGACCCCAGCCGACGTTCTCGTCGGTGATGAACTTGAGCTTCTTGAACAGCGTCACGAGGCTCGCCACCATGACCTCGCCGTGCTTGCGTGACCCGCCGGTCGCCGGCGCCTCGCCGAAGACCTCGAGCGGCTTGAGCGTCACCGCCCGGTTCGCGTACGTGTAGTGGTCGGCGTCGATCTTGTGGACGTACGCCTTGCGCTCGTGCCATTCCAGCCGATCGACGTAGTACTGGACCGACTCGTGGATGTAGATCGCCCGCTCGTGGACGAGCACCTGCGCGCTGAACAAGTCAACCTCGCCGAGGACGCGCGGGCGATCCGGCGTCGTGTCGATGATCACGACGTTCTCCGGGGCGGCCGTCCGAAGTGAGATCTCCGAGGCGGGGAAGTTCTCGCTCGACCAGTACCAGCGTCCGTCGCCGGCCTGGCGCACCTGCCCCTCCTCGGCGAGGAACGCCAGGAGGTCGTCGGCCGGCGCGGGTCCGAACACTTCGCCCGGCTCGAACGGCAGCTCGAACGTCGCGGCTCGAATGTGCGCCAGCAGCACGTGCAGGTTGTCCGGGTCGAGCCGGGCCTCCTCGGGCGTGTTGTCGAGCAGGAACTCGGGATGGTGGATGACGTACTGATCGACCGGCGCACCCGAGGCGACGAGGATCGAGACACTCGTTCCCTGGCGTCGGCCGGCACGGCCGAACTGCTGCCACGTCGCGGCGACCGAACCCGGGTAGCCGGCCAGGATCGAAACGTCGAGGCGACCGATGTCCACCCCGAGCTCGAGCGCGTTCGTCGAGACCACGCCGAGGATCTCGCCGTCGCGCAGGCCGCGCTCGATCGACCGCCGCTCCGTGGGCAGGTAGCCGCCCCGATAGCCGCGGACCCGGCTGCGCGGCCCGAAGCTCTCGCGCAACGCCTCGCGCAGGCCGGTCAGCAGGATCTCGACCGCCACCCGCGACCGTCCGAAGACGATCGTCTGACGCCCGGCCCGCAGGAAGGGCAGGGCCCAGCGCTGCGCCAGCGTGGCCGACGAGCCGCGGGCGCCGCTGGCGGGCTCCATCACCGGCGGGTCGACGAGCAGGACGTGGCGCTCGCCGGACGGCGCGCCATTGCGGTCGACCAGCCGGGCCGGACGCCCGGTCAGCATCGCGGCCAGCTCCGACGGGTTCCCGATCGTCGCGGAGCAGCACACGATCACGGGCTTGCTGCCGTAGTGCGCGCAGATCCGCAGGAGCCGGCGCAGGGCGTTCGCGACGTGGCTGCCGAACACGCCGCGGTACGTGTGCAGCTCGTCGACCACGATCAGCTTCAGCTGCTCGAACAGCTGGAACCACTTCGTGTGGTGGGGCAGGATCGCCGAGTGCAGCATGTCCGGGTTGGTGACCACGACCTGGCCCGCGGCGCGCACGGTCGAGCGGATCGGCGCCGGGGTGTCGCCGTCGTAGGTCGAGGTGATGATCGATAGCCCGGCAGACGCCGCGAGCTCCCCGAACTCCGTCACCTGGTCCTGCCCGAGGGCCTTGGTCGGGAAGAGGAACAGCGCGCGGGCCGACGGGTCCTCGGCGATCGCCTGCAGCGCAGGAAGGGCGTAGCACAGCGTCTTGCCCGAGGCGGTCGGGGTGACGACGACGACGTCCTCGCCGGCATGGACCGCATCGATGGCCTCGGCCTGGTGGGTGTAGAGGCGGTGGATCTCACGGGAGCCGAGGCCGGCGACGATCCGGTCGTCCAGCCAGGACGGCATGTCGGCATACGCCGCTTCGCGCGGCGGGATGACCGCGTGATGGACGACACCGCGCGCCAGCGATGGTTCGTCCAGGAGGCGCTCGAGGACCGTCGAGGGGTCGGCGGGGGCATAGGTGCGCATCGACGCGACTCCGGCTGTATCAGAACGGATGTTCGGAATGGTTGGCAGTCTACGGGGAGCGTCAAGCGCACGCGTGACAGGTTGGCTGTCACGACGGCGCGGTTGACACCGCAGCTACTCGTCAGCTACGCTCCCGGCGATGTCGCGCCCGCCAGCCCCCGACGCGTTCGACCCCGCACCCGACGAGCCCCTCGACCCGACTGCCTCCGCATCAGGACGCACGGCGGCGGTGGACCTCAACGCGCTGCCGATCGTCGGGCTCACTCGCCGTCGGATGGCGCTCATCGTCGGTGCGCTGCTGGCGGTCTGGATCCTGATCTCGTTCGCGCGCCAGGTCGCCGTTGCTTCCGAATCCGCGACACGTGCCGGGGACATCGCGATCGGCAACACGACGCTTCGACTCGAGGTGGCCGCGATGGAGCGCGAGCTGGAGTCGATCGGGCGTCAGCGCTTCATCGAGCAGCAGGCGCGCGGTTACGGCGTCGGGACCTCGAACGAGACGCCGTTCGCCCTCGCGCCCGACGCGCCGCCCCTCGCCGCCGACGCGCCGGGTTCAGCCGCGGTCCGGCTCGGCGCCGTCATCGAGGACGTGTCGCCCTTCGAGCGCTGGCTCACGGTGCTGTTCGGCCCGTCGGTCTAGTCAGCCCGCCGACGACATCGGGGCTCGCCGGGAGCGACCCAGTCGCTATCCTGTCTACCCGACGCGTTCGCGGCGGATGTGGGGAGGCCCGGGCGCCCGATGATCGACATCCCGGTCGATGACTTCATCTTCGTCGTCTGCGCGCTGATCGGCGGCGGCCTGCTGCTGATCACCGTCCTCGTCGACGACTTGCTCGGCGCGGTCTTCGACTTCGACGTGGGCGGCGTGTCGCTGATGCCGCTCCTGCTGTCGTTCGTGTCGATGTTCGGGGTCGGCGGCATCTTCGCGAGCCAGGTCCTCGACGCGCACGGGGCCCAGGCGGCACTGTGGGGCGTCGGGTTCGGTCTCGTCGGTCTCGCGATCGCGTACATGATCTTCAGTGCCCTCCGGCGGGCAGAGGCGCCGGCGCCCTTCTCGACCACCGACCTCATCGGCCGCGATGCGTTCGTGCAGGTCGCGATCCCGGCCGGCCGGTACGGGAGCGTCCTCGTCAAGGCCGAAGGGCAGACCCACGAGTACAGCGCCACGTCGTCGACCGATATCGTCGCCGGGACGGTCGCCCGCGTTCGCGGGGTAGCCGGCGCTGGCCTCATCGTCGAGCTCGTCTCAGCCGGCGAGCTGCCGGCAGAAGAGGGAGGGACCCCCAGTGCCTGACATCGTGAACTTCGTCGGCGGGGCGATCCCGATCTTCCTGATCATCATCGTCGCGGTCCTGATCGTTTCGTACATCGGCAGCCGCTACAAGGTCGCGGGCGCGAACGAGGCCCTGATCGTCAGCGGCCAACGGGATCGGGGGCCGGACGGCCAGCGCAACCTCAAGGTCGTGCGCGGCGGCGGCGTCATCGTGCTGCCGCTCATCCACAAGGTCGGCAAGCTCAAGCTGACCGCCCGCCAGATCAACGTCAACCTCGCAGATGCCGTCAGCCGGCAGGGCATCAAGGTCGCGGTCCAGGGTGTTGCCACGTTCAAGATCGGGGCCGAGGACGAATCGATCCGCAATGCCGCCGAGCGCTTCCTCGAGGCGCAGGAGGAGCAGGTCGACTCGATCGTCAAGAACGTCCTCGAGGGCTCGCTCCGGTCGATCGTCGGCACGCTGACCATCGAGGAGCTGAATCTCGATCGCCAGAAGTTCCAGCAGGCCGTCCAGGACGCGGCGAAGGGCGACCTCGCGACGTCGGGCCTCCAGATCGACTCCTTCACGATCCAGGCAATCCGGGACGAATCCGGATACATGGAGCTGATCGGGCAGCAGGAGACGGCACGCCGCGAGCGCGATGCCCGGATGGCCAAGGCCGCCGCCGACCAGGAGGCCGCCGTTCGCGAGGCGGAGGCCGAGCAGATCAAGATCAACGCGGCCCGAGACGTCTCCCTCCGACGGGCGGAGACCGAGACGCAGACGGCCGCCGCGAACGCCCGCGCAGCCCAGGCCGGACCGCTGGCCGAGGCAGAGGCGACGCAGGAGGTCACCCGCAAGCAGACCGAGCTCGCCCAGCTCGAGGCGGCCCGCACGGAGCAGGAGCTCGTGGCCACCACGGTCCGTCCGGCCGAGGCCGATGCCGCGGCGCAGATCCGCCGGGCCGAGGGCGCCAAGGGCGCGGTCATCGCGCAAGCCCAGGCCGACGCGGAACGGATCAAGCTGGCCGGCGAGGCGCAGGCCAGGGTCGTCGAGGTCACAGCCGAGGCCACGGCCAAGCAGACGACCCTCGAAGGCAACGCCGAGGCCGGCATCGTCCTCTCGAAGGGCGAGGCAGAGGCCAAGGCACTCGCGCTCCGCGCCGAGGCCTACCGCCAGTTCAACGAGGCCGCGATCATCCAGACCGTCCTCTCGCAGCTGCCGGAGATCGTCCGCGCTGCCGCCGAGCCGATGGGCAACATCGACAACCTCACGGTCCTGTCCAACGACGGAGCGTCGGACGTCGTCCGCAACGTGACCCGGACGGTGACCGAGGCCGGCACGACCGTGAAGGGCCTCACCGGTATCGACATCCCGGCGATGCTCAGCCAGGCGATGGCCGGGGCGGGGACTGGCACGGGCACGGGCGGTGGGGGCGGTCGGCCGCCGTCCTCGTCCTCCGGCTCCGGCGGCGGGCGGCGGGCTTCGTCCGGTCCGCGGGGCGGCACAGGCGGCACGGCCGGTCGGGGCAGCGGCCCGGCTCCAGGCACGGCCCAGGCGAGCGGCACGACATCGACACCACCGGCCCAGGGCCCGACTGCACCCACCACCCCGGCGGGAGCCTCATCGGCCGGGAGCGGTCGGACGCCACCCCCGACGGTCGATCTCACCGCGCCCGCGGCCGCGGCGGCCCAGGCCGGCGCACCGCCGCGCTTCGAGAGCCAGGAGCAGATCGACTCGGCGCTCGAGGCGGCGAACCAGGCGCTTCGTGCGGCCGGATCCGCCACGCCGCTCACGGATACCGCCGCGGGACCGGCCCGGCCGGCACGACCGGCCTCGCTCGACATCACGCGCGAGACGACCGTGGACGACGCAGCGCGCCGGCTGGCCGGGGACCTCCGGGCCGTGCCGGGGATCGAGCGGTTCGGGCAGATCCAGCTCGCGGAGCTCGAACGGTCGGGGCCGCGCCCACTCCGCACCATGTGGCGCATCGCGCGGGAACAGCTCGACGACCGGTTCGCGCAGATGACGATCGGTGAGCTCATCGACCGCTACGGGTCCGAGCGGCGTCCGAGCTGATCGATGCAGCTGATCGACCGCAGCGGATGACCGAAGCCGACCGGAGTGGCGAGTACGCCCGGCTGCTGGCGGAGAACCGGCGTTACACGGAAGCGTTCGATCGATCCGCGCTGACCGCGGCACCCCTGTCGCGGTTGGTCATCGTCGCCTGCATGGACGCCCGTCTCGATGTCGAGGAATCGCTCGGCCTGCGGACCGGGGACGCACATATCATCCGCAACGCCGGCGGCCTCGTGACGGACGACGTCATCCGCTCGTTGATCGTCAGCATGGAGCTGCTGGGGACGAACGAGATCGTCGTCATCGAGCACACGGAGTGCGGCCTGCACGGCGTCGACGAGGTCGCGCTGCGGGCGCGCGTGGCTGAGGATGCCGGGTTACCGCTGGACGACGTCCCGATCGCCTTCGGCGGTTTCGGCGATCTCGAGCAGAACGTGCGGGCCCAGGTCGGCATCCTGCGCGCCCATCCGCTCCTTCCGCGCGTGCCCGTCCACGGGCTGGTGTTCGACGTCTCGACCGGTCGACTGCACGAGGTCGCCTGAGCGGGCAAACGATGCGCCTGCAAGGTCCAGCCCCGACATGGCGAGGCTCGCGGGGCCGGCCCGCGCGTATCCTCCCCGCACGTATGCGTTCTGAAGGGACCCCCAGCTCATGAAATGGAAGCGCAATACCGGTTTCGATCAGATCGAGGACCGGCGCGGTCAATCGGGAGCCGGCGGGCTCGGCGACGTCCTCGGCGGCGGTCGGGGTGGTGGCGGAGGCGGCATCCCCATCCCGATCCCGGGTGGCAAGGCCGGCGGTGGGCTCGGTGGCATCATCGTGCTCGTCGTCCTGTTCCTGCTGTTCAGTGGCGTGCTGGGCGGCAGCGGCGGGATCCCCGGCATGGGCGGGCTGTCGGGCGGCGGTGCGCCGGCGGAGCCCGGTGGCACGCTCAATCCTCAGAGTGAGACCGACGAGCAGCTGGCCTACATCGTGTCGAACATCCAGGCCTTCTGGGGGACGACGTTCAGCGCGTCCGGCCGCGAGTACCCGGAGACCAAGCTCGTCCTCTTCGAGGGATCCACGCAGTCGGCATGCGGTCCCGCATCGTCGGCGACCGGGCCGTTCTACTGCCCGGCCGATCAGAAGGTGTATCTCGACCTCGGCTTCTTCGACGAGCTGAGGTCCCGCTTCGGCGCCTCGGGCGGTGACTTCGCGATGGCCTACGTCGTGGCTCACGAGTTCGGTCATCACATCCAGACCGTGCTCGGCATCTCCGAGAACGTCCAGCAGCAGTCCGCGCAGGACCCGAGTCGGCGCAACGACCTGTCCGTGCGCATGGAGTTGCAGGCCGATTGCCTCGCCGGCGTCTGGGCGAACTCGGCGCAGAGCGAGCTCGTGGCGGGCGACATCGAGGAGGCCCTCAGCGCGGCATCGGCCGTCGGGGACGACCGCATCCAGGAATCGACGAGCGGCCGGATCGATCCCGAGAGCTGGACCCACGGCTCGGCCGAGCAGCGGGTCGCCTGGTTCACCACCGGGTACCGAAGCGGCAACACGGACGACTGCGACACGTTCACGCAATAGGGACTGCCGGTCGCGATAGGCCGAACGACCCCCTTTTCTCCGTGACGCCGGTGTCGTAGGCTCGCTCCTCGACGCCGGGATCGGCCCCGCGTCCACTCGGGGTGATCACGGATGGCCGTCACACAACCCGTCGCGACGGAACGCCGCGTCCTGCACCTGTGGAGACCCGGCCGGGTGGCCCGCCGGTTCGTGATCGGCTCGCTGTTCGGCGTGCTGGCGGTCCTTGGTGCGCTGCTCGGCTTCACGCAGTCGTATGCGGGTCGCGTCCTGCCCGGGATCGTGGTCGGTGGCGTCGATGTCAGTGGCATGACCGAGCCCGAGGCCCGCGGGGCGCTCGATGCCGCGCTGGCCAGGCTCGAGGACGGGCAGATCGAGCTCGTCTCGAGCCGGACGACCGCCGTCATCCCGTACGCCGACGTGGGGCGCGTCATCGACGACGAGGGGATGCTTGCCGGCGCCTTTGCGCACGGCCGCGACGGCACGCGGTTCGAGGAGGCCATCGCCGGGATCCGCGGCCTGCTCCAGCCCACATCCATGCCCGTGGTCATCGACTACGACCGTGATCGGCTCGATGCCGGGCTCGCCGAATTCCGCGAGCTTGGCCACCGCCAGCCGGTCGACGCGAGCGTCGCGTTCAAGCGGCCGGCGTTCATGGCGATGCCCGCGGCCGAGGGCGTCGCGGTCGACACCACCCGGATCGCCTCGGTGATCGATCAGGCGTTGATCGACCCGTCGACGCCATCCGTGATCCGCCTGACGGCGGACTCGATCCCGATCAGCCCGGCCATCTCCGACGCGGACGCGGCGCGCGCCATCGCGACTGCGGAGCGGATCGCCGCGCCCATCAAGGTGACCGCCGGGAAGAAGTCCTGGCCCTTGACCCAGGCACGCATCGCGTCGTGGATGAGCTTCGTCGGGACCGGCGCCGCCTACGGGCCTGTCATCGACCATGCCGACGTCCCGACCTTCCTCAAGGCGATCAAGAAGGCGGTGCTGACCAAGCCACGGGACGCGCAATACCTGCGCACGCGATCGGGCGCGATCTTTGGCGTGGCGGCGTCGTCGGCCGGACGCGCCCTGGACCCCGATGCGACGACGGCGTCGATCATGGCGACCCTCGATGCCAGGGCGGACGGGCCGGTCCCGGCAAAGCCGATCAAGGTCACGATGATGGCCGTCGCGCCGGAGCTGACGACGGGCGAGGCGACCCGCCGGGCGCCGCTCGTCGAGCGCATCGGGTCCTGGACGACCTACTACCAGCCCGGCCCCGGGAACGGGTTCTCGGCCAACATCACGGTCCCCGCGCGGCGCCTGGACGGCGTCGTGATCAAGCCGGGTCAGACATTCGACTTCTGGAACGCCCTCGGCGAGATCAGCTTCCGGACCGGCTATCGGATGGGCAACGCGATCATCGGCGGTCATACGGCGGAGGGCCGTGCGCTGGCAGGTGGCATCTGTTCCGCGTCGACCACGCTGTTCAACGCCGCCGCCCGTGGGGGTCTGCAGATCACGGCGCGGCAGCCGCACTGGTACTACATCACGCGCTACCCGCTCGGCCTCGATGCGACCGTGTCGGACTCGCAGACCATGCGCTTCCGCAACGACACCGCGCACTCGGTGATGATCAAATCGTTCGCCTCTCCGGGCGTCATCCGCTTCGACATCTGGAGCGTCCCCAACGGTCGCACCGTGACCTGGTCGAAGCCGAGCGTGTCGAACGTGGTCCGCGGCTACGACACGGTCCGCTACACGTCCGCCCTCGCACCGGGCCAGAAGAAGCGCATCGAGTACCCGGTCGACGGCAAGCACGTCGTCGTCACGCGGACCGTGCGCGACGCCCGGGGTCGGGTCATCAACCGGGACACGTTCGTGTCGAATTACCACAGGATGGTGGGCGTGACCCTCATCGGTCGCTGACGGTCGCGGCGCCTGGCGCCTCAGCGTTTGCCGCTGTCGGTCGCGCTCGGTAATCTTGTCGGCCACGGCGGAGTAGCTCAGTGGTAGAGCAGGGGACTCATAAGCCCTTGGTCGGTGGTTCGAATCCGCCCTCCGCTACCACCTCGATATCCCACGATCCACGCCCTTTTGCGGCGCGCCCGGGTCGTTTCGATTTCTTGACATTTCTCACCGATGCCATCCGCCCTCGCCGACCGTCCGTAGGGATGATCGTGGGCATGACCTCGGTCAGGGGGTCCTCAAAGGCCCCGACGCTATACTCGCGACACGTGGCGGCGCTCGGTCGTCGCTCACCTCACCCCCGGAGGCTCCCTTTTGAACCCGAAGTTCTTCCGAAACGGCATCGTGATGCTCGTGCTCGTGGTCGGCACGGCAGCGCTGCTGTTCACATGGATCACCACCACAGGACAGCCCACGAATACCGCCTACTCGAAGTTCCTGGCGCAGGTCAGCGCGGACGACATCGCCAAGGTCACCCAGCAGGGCACCACGCTCACCGTCGTGACGAAGGACGAGCCCCCGAAGACCTACACGGTCATCGTCCCGACAGTGCTCACGCAGGTCTGGACCGACATGAAGGCGGCCGCCGAAGAGGGTGGTGTGGCGCTGTCGGACGATGTGTTCACGGCGACCCCAGCCCCGGACACGTCGTGGCTCGGCCTGCTCCTGACCGCGGTGCTGCCGTTGCTGATCATCGGCGGCTTCATCTTCTTCATGATGAGACAGGCCCAAGGGACGAATAACCAGGCGCTGAGCTTCGGCAAGAGCCGCGCCCGCATGTTCCTCGGCAACAAGACGGTCGTCACGTTCGCCGACGTGGCCGGCGTCGACGAGGCGAAGACCGAGCTCCAGGAGGTCGTCGAGTTCCTGAAGTTCCCCGAGAAGTTCAATTCGCTCGGGGCGCGGATCCCGCGCGGAGTGCTGCTCGTCGGCCCTCCGGGCACCGGCAAGACGCTGATGGCCCGCGCGGTCGCCGGTGAGGCGGGCGTGCCGTTCTTCAGCATCTCTGGCTCCGAGTTCGTCGAGATGTTCGTCGGCGTCGGCGCGAGCCGCGTCCGTGACCTGTTCGACCAGGCCAAGCGCAACTCGCCGTGCATCGTGTTCGTCGACGAGATCGACGCGGTCGGCCGCCAGCGCGGCGCAGGCCTCGGCGGCAGCCACGACGAGCGCGAGCAGACCCTCAACCAGATCCTGGTCGAGATGGACGGCTTCGACACGAACACGAACGTGATCGTGGTCGCTGCCACCAACCGGCCCGATGTGCTCGATCCGGCGCTGCTGCGCCCGGGCCGCTTCGACCGGCAGGTCATCCTCGATCGGCCCGACATGCGCGGGCGCGTCGAGATCCTGCGGGTCCACACCAAGGGCAAGCCGCTCGACAAGGGCGTCGACGTCGAAGGCGTCGCGCGGCAGTCGCCGGGCTTCTCCGGTGCCGATCTCGCCAACCTCGTCAACGAGGCGGCGATCCTGTCGGCCCGCCGGAACAAGAAGGTCATCGGCATGTCCGAGTTCCAGGAGGCCCTGGAGCGGATCGTGGCCGGCCCGGAGCGCAAGTCGCGCATCATCTCCGACGCGGAGAAGGCGATCATCGCCTACCACGAGGGTGGTCACGCGGTCGTCCAGCGGATCCTTCCGAAGTGCGACCCGGTCAGCAAGGTGACGATCATCAGCCGCGGCATGGCCCTGGGCTACACGATGGCGCTGCCCCAGGAGGACCGCTACCTCCAGTCCAAGACCGAGTTCGAGGACAAGATCGCCGGGCTCCTCGGCGGGAACGTCGCCGAGCGACTGATCTTCGGCGACACCACGACGGGTGCCAGCAACGACATCGAAAAGGCGACCGACCTCGCGCGGCGCATGGTCACCGAGTTCGGCATGAGCGACAAGCTCGGTCCGCTGTCCTTCGGGAAGCGTGACGAGCTGGTCTTCCTCGGCCGGGAGATCGGTGAGCAGCGCAACTACAGCGACGAGATCGCGAAGCAGATCGACGAAGAGGTCCGGGCGATCATCGACAAGGCGTACGAGCGGGCGACCGACGTCCTGACGACCCACCGGGATCGTCTGGTGGCGCTGGCCGAGAAGCTCGTGGCCGAAGAGACCGTCGACGCGGAGCAGTTCGAGACGCTGTTTACGGACCTGCCGCCGAAGTCCACGGACAGCGGGATCCCGTCGGTCGTAGGTCCCGGGCAGCCGATCCCCGAGCCGAATCCCCAACCGGCCTGACCCGGCGTTCCCCCAAGAACTCCGACACGAGCGGGCCGATTCGCCGGCCCGCTCGTTCGATTCCGGGCTCGGACAGTCGTGCTCGGCGGCCGCGGGTGCCCGCCGATAGACTCCGCCAATGTCCGACCGAACCACTCCAGCCAGCCTGGACGAGCATCTCGATGCGACCCACGACCAGCGGCTCGCGAGCCTTCACGAGTTCCTGCGGATCCCGAGCATCTCGGCGCTGCCGGAGCACATCGGCGACGCGCGGCGCGCGGCCGAGTGGCTGGCCGACGCTTTGCGGACGGCCGGCGTCGAGAACGTCGAGGTCGCTCAGACCAGTGGCCATCCGGTCGTGTACGGCGACTGGCTCCACGCCGAGGGCGCCCCGACGGTCATCGTCTACGGCCACTACGACGTCCAGCCGGTCGACCCGCTCGATGAATGGACCAGTCCGCCGTTCGAGCCGGTCGTCGAGGGCGACCGGATCCTGGCCCGCGGCGCCGCCGACGACAAGGGGCAGATCCACGCGCATATCGTCGCTGCGGCCGCGCTGCTCGCGACCCGCGGTCGCTTCCCCATCAACGTCAAGTACGTCTTCGAGGGAGACGAGGAGAGCACGAGCGAGCCGCTCGAGGGCTGGTTGACCGCGAACCAGGACCGCGTCAGCGCTGATGCCGCGATCATCAGCGACACCGGCTTCTTCGACGGCAACATCCCCGCGATCACGGTCGGCCTCCGAGGCCTGATGTACGCCCAGATCGATGTCGCACTGTCGCCGGTCGACCTCCACTCGGGCAGCTACGGAGGCGCCGTCCACAATCCGGCGATCGCGCTCGCCCAGATCATCGCGGCACTCAAGGGGCCGGACGGTCGCATCCGGATCCCGGGTTTCTACGACGACGTGCTCGAGCTCACCGATATCGAGCGAGCGGCGATGGCCGATCTGCCGTTCGACGACGAGGCCTACAGGGCCGCGGTCGGTGTCCCGGCGCTGGTCGGGGAGGCCGGCTACACGACCCTCGAGCGCAAGGCGACCCGTCCGACGCTCGACGTCAACGGCATCTGGGGCGGCTTCCAGGGCGAGGGCTCCAAGACGATCATCCCGGCCAAGGCGCACGCCAAGGTCAGCACCCGCCTGGTGGCACGCCAGGACCCGCACGATGTCTTCGAGAAGCTGCGGGACTTCGTCCTCGAGATCGCACCGCCGGGAGTCGACGTCAGCGTCAGCCTCCTCGGAACCGGCCGACCGACCGTGACGCCCATCGATCACCCCATCACGCAGGCTGCGGCACGCGGATTGGAGGCGGCGTTCGGCAGGGCGCCCGTGTACCGCCGCGAGGGCGGATCGATCCCCGTGGCTGCGACGTTCGAGTCGGTGCTGGGGCTGCCGGTCGTGCTCCAAGGGTTCACCCAGCCCCACGAGCGCGCGCATGCGCCCAACGAATGGCTCGATCTCGGCAACTACGAGAAGGCGATCAGGGCCATCGTCGCGACCTTCGACGAGATCGCCGCGCTCGACCCGACAGGAGGGGACTTGCGCAGTACGGATGGGTGATACGGGATTCGGCCGGTGCTACCCTAATCTCGCCGTATGAGCGCCAAGAGCGCCGGCCTCCGGGGAGGATCCGACCGCGTGAGCACCGATCTCGAAGCCAACGTCGCCCCGCCGCCCGCTGCGCGCGACTGGCGACTCGATACCGACAACGGGAGTATGGCGCCGAGGTCCGCGCTGGACGTCCTCGTCGATCTCAACGAGCGTGTCACGACAGGCCACCTCGATGAATACCAGCCGGTCCCGCTCGGGTTCACGCCGCTGGACAAGACCATCGGCTCCGGTCTGCGGGCCGGGGAGCTGCTGCTCATCGGTGGCGCCCAGGGCACCGGCAAGACGACGATGGCGCTCCAGATGGCGCGCAACATCGCCTCAGGCGGCCAGGCCAACGTCCTGTACTTGTGCTTCGAGCACGACGAGGCGTACCTGATGAACCGGCTCATCGCGATGGAGTCGGCCCTGGCCCACCTCCCGCACAAGACCGGCGCGATCAAGATCCAGGACGTCCGCAAGGAGATCCTGGGCACGTGGATGGCCGAGGGGGCCGCCTCGCCCCAGTTGGCGAACAACCCACGACTGCGGCCGTCGCTCGATCGGATCGCGCGCTACGGCCAGAACCTGTTCCTCCTCCGTGGGTCGCAGACCGCCAGCACGATCGACAACATCCGCAAGCTGGTCCAGCAGCATCGCCAGCTGTCTGGCGAGCGACGCCTGGTCGTGTTCGTCGACTACATGCAGAAGGTGCCACAGGTTCCGGAGCCCGAGAACGAGTCCGAGAAGGTCACGTACATCGTCAACGGCCTCAAGGACATCGCCCTCTCCGAGAACGTGCCGATGGTCTCGATCGTCGCGGCCGACAAGGAAGGCCTCAAGGCGTCGCGCCTGCGCAACTTCCACCTCCGCGGCTCGTCGGCGATCAACTACGAGGCCGACATCATCCTGATCCTCAACGAGAAGTACCACATCGTCGCCAAGGTCAACATCGAGTTCAACCCGTACCAGGCGCAGCGCTTCCGCGACTGGGTCGTGATCTCGGTCGAGAAGAACCGCGGCGGTCAGGACAACGTCGACCTGGAGTTCGAGAAGCACTTCGAGTTCTCCTGCTTCGACCCGAACGGCCGGACCGTCCAAGAGAAGTTGATCGAGGAACGTCTCTACAACGACTGACCGGCGATGCGGCCGTCCAGGTAGGCGAGCACTGCCAGCACGCGACGGTTGTCGCCCGGGTCGTCCTCGAGCCCGAGCTTGGCGAAGATGATCCCGATGGCGCCCTCGACCGTTTTCGGCGTGATCGACAGCGCGCTGGCGATCGAGCGGTTCGAGCGACCCTCGGCGACCAGCCCGAGGATCTCCCGCTCGCGATCGGTCAGACGCGCGACGCGATCGACCGACCGGCGCGCACGCACGAGCTCGTCCACGACCGCCGGATCGATCGCGGAGCCGCCAGCCGCGACGCGCCGTGCCGCCTCGAGCAGCTGGTCCGCCTCCCCGAGTCGATCCTTCAGGAGATAGCCGACGCCATCGGCACCGCCTGCGAGGAGCCGCAGCGCGTATTCCGGCTCGAGGAACTGCGACAGCACGAGGACCGCGACGCGACCCGCGTGGCGATCCCGGATGGCGACCGCCGCGGCGAGGCCGGCGTTCCCGCTCGGCGGCATGCGGATGTCGATGACTGCCAGGTCCGGTGGGTCGGAATCCACCGCGGCGAGCAGCTCGTCGGCGTCGCGCGCCTCGGCCACGACCGTCATGCCGCCCTCGCCCAGGATGCGGACGACCCCCTGGCGGATGACGGCCGAGTCGTCGGCGACCACGACGCGGATCCGGTTCGCGACCGTCACAGCACCGGGATCTCCGCGCTGATGCGCGTGCCACCGCCCGTAGGACTGCGCATCTCGAACCGACCGTCGAGCGCGCCGATCCGGTCGGCGACACCGCGGAGGCCGGTCCCGCGTGTCGGGTCCGCCCCACCGATGCCGTCGTCCTCGATGACGATATGGAGGCGCTGGTCGCGGGCGACGACCGAGACGCGGGCCGAGCCGGCCCGCGCGTAACGCGCCACGTTGGTCAGGGACTCGGCGATCGCGAAATAGGCGGTCGTCTCGACGCTCCGAGGGAGACGCCCGTCGACGGCGATCTCGAGCTCGACCGGGATGCCTGCGCGACGGGCGAGCGAAGCCACGGCGGTGGGCAGACCCTCATCCTCGAGGATCGCCGGGTGGATGCCCCGTGCCAGCTCCCGCAGCTCGCCGATCGCGCCGTGGAGCTCGGCCGCCGTCCGATCGAGCTCGTCTCGGAGCGCCGGCGGGATCGTCGGGTCGTCGGCCGCGGCGCGGGCGCGTTGCAACGCCAGGCTGACACCCACCAGGCGCTGCTGGGCGCCGTCGTGGAGGTCGCGCTCGAGTCGTCGCCGCTCCTCTTCGGCCGCTCCCACGAGTCTCACGCGCGACGCCCGGACGGCATCGAGCTGCGCGCGCACCTCGGCCTCCAGCCGTTCGTTCTGGACGCCCAGCCGCAGCACCGCGGTGACCGCGCCGATCAACGAGGGGTCCTCGCGCAGGACCGGGTCGTGGACGATGGCCGCGATCGGGCGGCCGCCGCTCTCGAGCCGCGTGACGGCGCGCATCGGGCCTTCCGGCGGCAATGGCACTCGATGGCCGTCCGCGTCGACCCAGGACTCGTCGGCCGGATCGCGCCGCAGAAGCCGCACGCTCGGATCGCCGAGCGCTGCCTGGAGGGCGGCCTCCATCCGGGCCGGCGACGGGAGCCGCCCGACCTCGGCCGCGAGCGGGACGATCGGGCCAGCCGCGATCCGCGTCCTCAGGGTTCCGAGCAGGAAGCCGACGGGGATCAGGACTCGCGCCGCGAAGCCGGCCCACGCGACGACCTCCGACCATGGCTCGGACAGCTCGACGAGCGGTCGACCCGTCGCCGTGGACACCGCGGTCCCGGCGGCGTCGAGTGTCGCCACGACCATCGCGACGACGCCCGCGCTGAGCAGCGGCCACAGGACGCGCCGCGTCGCGCGGCTCCCGGCGAGGAGCCGTCCGGTGGCGATCCCCGCCACGATGAGGCACGCGACGGCGATCGCGAGGCTCGCTCCGACCTCGATCGTCTCGAACGCGACGCGATCCGGAGCGATCGCGAAGGGATTCGGCGGGACACCGACCGCGTCGGGATAGAGCCTGGGATCCTGGAGAAGAAGGCGCCCGATCGAGCGCACGCCGAACGCCGCGGCCAGGACCGCCACGATGCGCATTCCACGCGGGTCGGGCCAGCGGGCCGGCAGGGCCAGGACGAGCAGCGCCAGCGCAACGTCATACCAGCCTTCGAACGCGAAGCCGAGATGTGTGACGACGGGCAGCATCGTCGGGCTATAGCTGCCAAGGGACCACAGCACTGCACAGCCGACCAGGATGGGTCCGGCGAGGACGTCCGGGCGCCGCTTCCACGCGATCGCTCCGGCGAGGACGAATGCGAGCGCGCCCGCCGTGTCGAGGACCAGGAATCGAACCGGTGCGCCGCTAGCCGCGGCGACCGCCGCGGTCACGCCGACGAAGACGATCGCCGTCGTCGACGCGAGCGGCCACCAGCGCTGCTCCATGGCACGGCATCGTCGCACAGCGCCAGAGCCCCGAGCACCGTGCTAGCCCGGGTCGGGTGACCGGTGCCGGCCCCCTTGGCCGGGTCGCGGATCGATGTGAGCGTGGTCTCGACAGGACCAGCATCGGGAGTGCCGAGCATGCGCAGGACAGGCGCCTGGTCCCCACGCGGGACCGTCTTCATCGGGGTCGTGGCCATCATGGCGGCCTGTGCCACGCCACCGGCACCGGCGACCCCGCCGCCGGCCCAGCCGTATACCGATTTCGCCCCGGCGGAGGTCAAGGTGGCCAGCGATCCGGACTGGCTGGCGGCCGGCTTCGGGTCCATCTGGATCAAGCGTCCGGAGGGCTTCGTCAGCAGGGTCGATGCGGCCGCGGCCACCATCACCGACGAGATCAGGGTCCACCCGACGAGCGAGATCCAATGCGCCGGGGTCGGTCCGGGGGCGGACGCGATGTGGTCGTGCGCATCCAACGACCTCGTCAGGATCGACCCGTCGACCGATACGGTCGTTGCGACCATCCCGGCCGGAAAGATCCTCGGCCAGGGCCGGCTCGCCCGCGCCGCCGGGCGGATCTGGGTCCTGGCGGGAGAGGGCGACCGGCTGGTCGGCATGGCAGAGTCGGACGGATCCCTGTCCGACCCGATCGCCCTGCCGGTGGCCTGCCACGATCTCGGCGCGGCCGCCGACATCGTCTACGTGGTCTGCGAGCGGGCCGACCGAGTCCTCCGCGTCGACCCGGCCAGCGGGACCGTGACCGCCGAGGTGACGATGACGAAACCCGCCTGGGTCAGCGCGTCGGCAGGGGGTGTCTGGGTCTCAGCGGACCAGGACCTGCTCCGTATCGATCCCATGGCGCTCACGACGACGCTGCACGTGAAGGGTCTGGGCACGGGCGAGCGCGGCGCGATCTGGGCGGACGACAGCGGCGTCTGGGTCCGACAAGTGGATCCCTTCCTGACTCGGGTCGACGCCGCGACGGGGTCCCCCACGCGGGTCATCAGCGCTCCCTTCCAGAGCGGCGGCGACGTCATCGTCGACGGTGCCTACCTGTGGGCCTCTGACTTCGACGCTCGCCTCCTCGTCCGGCTGGAGATCCCGAGCGGCCCGTAACGTCGGTGGCCTCGTACACTGCGGCCATGCGCAGCCCCGGCGAATACCCCGGCGTCGTCGAGATCGTGGTCGAGATCCCGCGTGGCTCGCGCAACAAGTACGAGTTCGACGAGGCGGTTGGCGTCTTCCGGCTCGACCGCGTCCTCAGCAGCGCCGTCTTCTACAACTTCGACTACGGCTTCATCGAGGCCACCAGGGCCGGCGACGGCGATCACACCGACGCCCTCCTCGTCATCGACGAGCCGACGTTCACCGGTTGCCACGTCTGGGCGCGACCGATCGGCGGGCTCGAGATGCGCGACGAGAAGGGGTTCGACTTCAAGGTGCTGTGCGTCGCGCTCGGCGACGCCCACCAGCAGCACATCGAGCGACTCGAGCAGGTCCGGCCGCACCGCCTCGTCGAGATCGAGCATTTCTTTCAGACCTACAAGGCGCTCGAGGACAAGGCGGTCGACGTCGTCGGCTGGCGCGACCACGAGGCGGCGCTCCAGGTCCTGCGCGACGATCGCGCCGCGTGGCAGCGTGAGCGCGAGGCGTTGGCCGGGGCGTCTTGACGGATCGGCGGGGGCAGCGCTTCGGAGATCCCCACGCCGGCGTGCCCGGGCGACGCCTGTTCGTCGGTGTGCCGCTCCCCGGGGAGGCCGTCACCGTCATCCGCGAGGTCGTCGACGAGGTTCGGGCGATGCCCTTGCCCGACGGCGCCCGTGACGTGCGTTGGGTCCGACTGGACGGCCTGCATCTCACCCTTCGCTTCCTCGGACCGACCCCGGACTCGCTCGTCGCGCCGACGATGGCCGCCGTCGAAGCCGTCGCACGATCGGCCTCCGGGGCGATCCCGATCGAGCTCGCCGGCAGCGGCACCTTCCCGGCCGGTCGACGCCCGCGCACGCTGTGGATCGGCATGAGCGGGGGAGTCGACGGACTGTCCGAGCTGGCCGCAGCGACCGAATCCGCCGCGGTCGCCGCCGGCTGGCCACCCGACGGCCGACCCTTCCGGGCACACCTCACTCTGGCTCGGTCCGACGGCGTTGCGGCCGGCCGGATGGTGGCCGATCGACTGGCAGCGGTCATGGCCGACCGACGCATCGGGTGCACGATCGATCGCCTCGGCCTGTTCGAAAGCCTGACGGGCGGAGGACCCGCGCGATACGTTCCCGTGACGCTCCGACCGCTCGGCCGGGAGCCCTCTCCAGGCGAGCCCGTGTACCATCAGACCGCCCCGGACCCGTCCTGACCGGGTCGACAGGAGTGCCCGAATCGCCGTGACCAACGCTCAGCGCGCCCGCCTCGTCCTGAGCCTCGGCGTCCTGAATCTCGTACTCGCGACGATCGCTTTCGGCATCGGGGGAGTCGGACTCCAGCAGCGGACGGAGGGGTCGGGACAACCGCCGGTCGCGGTCGTCGATACGCCGACGCCGGTCCCCACGAGCGTCCCGTCGCCCAGCGGGGGAGGCGTCGCGACCGGCCAGCCGAGCTCGCCCCAGCCCACCGGATCCGCGGCGCCGTCGCCGTCTGCGTCGTCATCGACCGCGCCGGCATCGCCGATCGCCTCGCCGACGGGTGCCGTGGTGTCGCCGTCCCCGAACGTCGTTCCGGCCGGGACCCAAGGCCCGACCGCCACCCAGCGACCTGCCGCGACCCCGACGAGCGCCGCCACAGCGCAGCCGACCGCCCGACCCACGGCCCGCCCGACCGCCCGACCCACGGCCCGCCCGACGGCGCGTCCGACCGCGCGACCCACCGCGGCGCCGACCGCTCGACCCACCGCGGCACCGACGCCCGCCCGGACCCCCACCCCGACCGCGCGACCGACGCCGCGCCCAACGCCGAAGGCGACACCGAAGCCCACGCCGAAGGCGACACCGAAGCCGACACCGAAGCCCACGCCGAAGCCGGCGGTCTCCACACCGAAGCCGCCCGGCGAAGCGAAGGCACGGCCGCCATGCCCGACGAAGCATGGCCCGCCGCCCGGTCATGCCAAGACCGCCGAGCCGCACAAGCCGTGCGGCAAGGAGAAGGAGAAGGGCAAGGGCAACGGGAACGGCTCCAACGGCGGGATCCTCCTCATCCTGCCGCTGCTGGCGACGGGAACGGCCTACGCCGTCCGTCCCGAGCGGTTGCGCCCGCGCCGCCGCGCGCGCTAGGCTCGCGTCCCGACCGCGCGGGTACCGGCGGCAGGCGCGACTGGAGGTTTGGATGGCGCCCACGGATCCCCGTCAGACGAAGTTCGTGCTCGATGAGAGCCGGATCCCGCGGTCCTGGTACAACATCGCGGCCGACCTGCCGGTCCCGCCGTCACCGTACCTGCACCCCGCCACGTTCGAGCCGATCGGCCCGGACGATCTCGCCCCCCTCTTCCCGATGGCGCTCATCGGCCAGGAGGTCTCGCAGGAGCGCGAGATCGAGATCCCCGAGCCCGTGCGCGACGCGTACCGCCTCTACCGGCCGAGCCCGCTCTACAGGGCGCATCGACTCGAGCGCGCGCTCGATACGCCCGCCCACATCTACTACAAGTACGAGGGTGTGAGTCCGGCCGGCAGCCACAAGCCCAATACCGCGATCGCGCAGGCCTTCTACAACAAGGAAGCGGGGGTGGCGCGCATCGCCACAGAGACCGGAGCAGGGCAGTGGGGGAGCGCGATGGCCTTCGCCGGCGCGCTGTTCGGCCTCGAGGTCAAGGTCTACATGGTCCGCGCGAGCTATGACCAGAAGCCCTACCGCAGGATCCTGATGGAGACCTACGGCGCAGAGGTCGTCGCCAGCCCGTCCCTGACGACCAATTACGGCCGGTCTGTGCTCTCGGACGACCCCGACAGTCCGGGTTCGCTCGGGATGGCCATCAGCGAGGCCGTCGAGGACGCCGCGACCCGTGACGACACGAAGTACGCGCTGGGATCGGTCCTCAATCACGTGCTCCTGCATCAGACCGTCATCGGGCAGGAGGCCATCGAGCAGATGGGGATGGCCGGCGAATCGCCGGACGTCATCATCGGCTGCACCGGCGGTGGTTCGAACTTCGCCGGGCTCACGTTCCCGTTCCTGGGTCGCAACCTGCGCGAGGGCGCCACGCACCGGATCATCGCGGCCGAGCCCGAGGCCGCGCCGAGTCTCACCCGGGGCGTCTACACGTACGACTTCGGCGACACCGCGAAGATGGCGCCGGTCGCCAAGATGCACACGCTCGGGCACGACTTCATCCCGGAACCCATCCATGCCGGCGGGTTGCGCTATCACGGCATGTCGCCACTCGTGAGCCTGCTCAAGGAGCACGGCGACATCGAGGCGCGCAGCGTCCATCAGCGCTCGAGCTTCGAGGCCGGAGTCACGTTCGCCCGCGCCGAGGGCATCCTCCCGGCGCCCGAACCGACGCACGCCATCCGGGTCGCGATCGACGAGGCGCTGGCCGCCAAGGAGGCCGGCGAGGCCCGGGTCATCCTGTTCAACCTGTGCGGCCACGGTCACTTCGACCTTGCCGCGTATGAGCGCTACCTCGACGGGTCGCTCGAGGACTATGAATATCCACGGGAGAAGGTCGAGGCGGCGCTCGCTGGGCTGCCCGTCATCGCCTGATCGAAAAGGGGGTCATCGGAACCGTGCCGCGACTTGCCTGCTGGTCGTGTGGCCGCCAGATATACACGGTATCGCCGCTCGAGTCGCTGTTCGCCGAGGAGCGGCGCTGCCCGAGATGTGGCGCGTACATGAACCTGGAGCGGCGCGAGCGCGAACGGCGTGAAGAGCTGCGGCGGATGAACCCGCCCGATGACCCGGGTCCGCCGACGGACGACGGGGAGCGGCGGAGCACCGATCGACGGGTCCGCAAGCGACGCGCCTCGACCTGACGACTGCCTCCGGAGCGGGGCCGCCCGGGTCCGGGGCAGCGGCACCGGCCGGCTGCGATACTCGGGGCCATGCGGATGGCGCTCCTCGGGTTCGGGTTGATCGGCGGATCCATCGCCCGTGCGGTGCGTGAGCGCGGCCCGACCCCGCCCGATGGCCATGTCAGCGCGTGGACTCCCTCCGGCGCCGGACCGGCCGAGGCCGCGCGTGAGGGCGTGATCGACCTGGCCGCGACGAGCCCGGAGGAGGCGATCGGGGGCGCCGATCTCGTCGTTCTGGCGGGTCCGGCGCCCGTCTGTCTCGCGCAGCTCGACGACCTCGCCGGCGCGTGGCGCGGTGCGCTCGAGCCCGGTGCGGTCATCACCGACGTGGCCAGCACGAAGACAGCGATCGTGCTTCGAGCGACCGCCCTCGGCCTCCGGTTCGTGGGGGGCCACCCGATGGCCGGGCGCGAGACCAGCGGTTACGCCGCGTCGAGCGCGGGCCTGTTCGTCGACCAGCCGTGGGTGATCGTGCCGAGCGCCGACGACGCCGCCCTCGAACGCGTGGAGGCCCTCGCCACGGCAACCGGCGCACGGCCGCGGCGCATGACAGCGACCGTCCACGACGAGGCGGTCGCCGCGATCTCCCACCTGCCGCTCGTCGTCGCCGCGGCCCTGGTGGAGGCGGTCGCCGGTGGCCGGTCGGCTGCGCGCGAGGACTGGCCGATCGCGGCCGACCTTGCGTCGAGCGGGTGGCGCGACATGACTCGATTGGCTCGTGGCGACGTCGCGATGGGCGCGGGGATCGTTTCGACCAACGCCCCGGCGATCGCTTCGAGGATCCGCGATCTCGTCGGCGTCCTCGAGGCATGGCTCGCCGAACTGGAAAGACCCGGTGGACCGGACGACCGCGAGGTGGCCGAGCGCCTGCGTGCTGCGCGCGACCGGCTGGAGGCGATGGCATGAGTGCGTCGCCCGGGGAGCGCGTCCTCGTCGTGCCGCGCCGGCTCGTCCCCGACGAGGCCGGCTGGCACGGCCTGCGGACGGGCGACCTCGAGGGCTTCCTCGAGATCGTCGCGGCCCACGGCCGCTACGAGCCGCGGGACGAGATGGAACGGAATCCCGCGTTCAAGCAGATCATCCCGTACCTCGTCCTGCGCGACGGCGAGCGTTACTTCCTGATGCGACGCACCCGTGCAGGTGGCGACGTCCGTCTGCACGACCGCTGGTCCATCGGTGTCGGTGGTCACCTGAACCCGGGTGACGACGGGTTGTCCGGTGGCCTGCAGCGGGAATGGCGCGAGGAGCTCGAGGCCGACTTCGAGCCCGCGTTTACCCCGTTCGCGCTTCTCAACGACGACACGACCGATGTCGGCGCCGTCCATCTCGGGGTCGTCGTGCTGGCCGATGCCGCTGGCCGGCCGGTGGCCGTCCGCGAGACCCACAAGCTGTCAGGCGCGTTCGCGTCGCCAGCCGAAGTCGCACACGGGTCGGAGCACCTCGAGACCTGGAGCCGGATCGTGTTCGATGCGCTCGAGGCGAGCACCGTCGGTCCGGATCCGCGAGCGTGATCGGGCGCCTCGCGGGTGCCGCGGGTGCGGCCCTGGTCTCGGCCGTGACGTTGCGGGCCGTGGGTCGGCGTGCCACGGAGCGTCTGCTGACCGCTCCCCGCGTCGGGCCCGACGAGGGCGGTCTCACGGCGCAGCTCGATTCGCTCGGCGGCGAGGTCATCCGGTTCCGGTCCCGGGACGGACTGCGGCTGGCGGGTCGCTGGCTCCCGGCCGATCGCGAGGACTCGTCGTGGACGACCGACCCACACGAGGCCATCCTTCTGCTCCACGGCTACACGGGGTCGATCGCGCCGGATCTCGTCGAGTACGCGCCGTTCCTGCGCCGGACCGCGAACGTGCTCGGCATCGATTTCCGCGGTCACGGCGACTCCGACCCCGGCCCGACGACCTTCGGGATGCTCGAGGTCGAGGACGTCGCCGGCGCCCTGGCCTGGCTCGGCGAGCGTGGCATCACCCGCGTGGCGGTGATGGGGACGTCGATGGGCGGGATGGCGGCGATCGCGTCTGTCGCGATCCTCGGCGACGGCAGCCTCGCGGCCGCGGACATGGACCCGTCGCCGACACATGCACCGGTGGACCCGCCACGGCCGGCGATCGTCGCGGTCGTCGCCGATTCCACCCCGCCCGAGGCCGCGATCCCGGTCGCCCAGCGGATGCGGACGCCGTTCCAGCAGTTCCTGGCAGCTCGCCTGTTCGATGCCGCCACTCGACGCCTGGGCGCCGATCCGCGGGAGACCGAGCCGGGGCGGGTGATCGGCCTCGTCGAACCCGTGCCACTGCTGCTCATCCACGGCGACGCCGACACCACGGTTCCGATCGCGGACGGGCGACGACTGGCCGGTCTGGCCGGTCCATCGACCGAACACTGGATCGTCGCGGGCGCCGATCACAGCCAGGCGCATGCGATCGCCGGGCAGGACTATGAGCGCAAGGTCGTGGACTTCTTGCGGGTGGCGTTCCGCCGCTCGCGCGGGGACGATCTGCGGAACCAGGGACGCGACCTATAATCGCGGCGCCGGGGTGGCTGTCGGTGTCCCGGTGACCGGCGCGATGCTTCCCGTGGAGGACTGATGGCCGCCAAGATCCTCGTCGTCGATGACGATCCAAACGTCCAGCGACTCCTGCAGTACACGCTGAAGCAGGAGGGATACGACGTCGTCATCGCCGGGGACGGCGCAGAGGGTTTCCGCCAGTGGGGCGCGGAATCGCCGGATCTCGTCTTGCTCGACGTCATGCTGCCCAAGCTCGACGGCTACCAGGTCGCCCAGAAGATCCGCGAGCAGGAGGCCGGCGCCACCCACGTCCCGATCATCATGCTCACCGCTGAGCGGGAGGTGGAGCAGAAGGTCCGCGGGCTCCGGGCGGGCGCGGACGACTACCTCATCAAGCCGTTCCACCCTGCCGAGTTGCTGGCCCGGATCAAGAGCCTCCTGGCCCGGTTCTCGCCCCGTGACACGCTGCTTGCCCGCCCGCCCATGGGGCGGATCCTCGCGTTCTACGGCGCCAAGGGCGGTGTCGGGACGACGACCATCGCCATCAATGCGGCGATCGCGTTCCACCGCGAGCTCGGGCGCAAGGTCTGCCTGGTCGATGGCAACCTCCAGTTCGGCGACCACCGCGTGTTCCTGGACCTCGGGCTCGACAAGAAGAGCATCGTCGACATCGTGACCGCGCCATCGATCGACGCGGATCTCATCCGGAACGTCATCGTCAAGCACGATTCCGGGGTCGACCTGCTGCTGGCGCCACCGTCGCCCGAGACAGCCGAGCTCGTCCATCCCGAGCACCTCCCGTTCATCGCCGACCAGCTCACGACGATGTACGACTACATCCTCATCGACGTCGACAAGCGCCTCGATGACGTCAACCTCGGCGTGTTCGAAGCGGCCGAGGCGGTCTTCGTGGTGATGACGGCCGACCTGTCCTGTCTCAAGAACGTCCGCCTGATCCTCGAGACGATGCATCACCTCGGCTATCCGCCGGACAAGGTCCAGCTCGTGCTCAACCGCTCGAACGCGTTCACCGGCATCAACGTGAAGAACGCCGAGGGTGCGCTCCGGCGCACCATCGACCACCAGGTCGTGAACGAGTACCGCGGCGCGATCAGCGCGCTCAACTCGGGCGCGCCATTCATGTTCACGAAGGCAAATTCCCCCCTCGGCGCGTCGGTCCTGCAGTTCGTGCGCGGCGTCGACAAGGTCGCGGCCGCAGCCCTGGCGCAGCCGGTCGGCGCTCGCTGACCGAGGCGTTCCCCTCGCTGATCGCGTCGCCAGCCCGGTGGTGCGCCGCTTCGCAGGTATGCCGCGAGTGATCGCCCGATAAGCCGGGGGTGAGCGGTCGCCGGTAGGGTGCCGGCATGCTGGCCGTGGTCCCATCGGCAACGCTGCACGGCCTCGACGGCCGGTCGATCCGCGTCGAGGTCGACGTCGCGCCCGGTCTGCCCGGCTTCACCGTCGTCGGCCTGGGTGACACCGCGGTCCAGGAGGCCCGTGAGCGGGTCCGGGGCGCCATCCGCAACGCCGGTTTCGTCTTTCCGCCGCGCCGACTGACGGTCAACCTGGCGCCGGCCGAGCTCCGCAAGACCGGGGCGTCGCTCGATCTCGCGATCGCCATCGGGATCCTCCTCGGCTCCGAGCAGGTCAGGGCGGGCCCTCTCCCGATCGCCCTCCTGGGGGAGCTCGGCCTCGACGGCGAGGTGCGCCCCGTGCCGGGCATCCTGCCGATGGTCGCGGCCCTCGCGGCCCGGGCCATCGGGAAGGTCGTGGTCGCCCCGTCGGCGGTGGACGAGGGGCGCCTCGTGGAGGGCATCGAGGTCGTCGGTGCGACCAGCCTGGCCGACGCCGCAGAGCTGGTCCGCGGGCGACGGCCCCGCCGCGCCCCGGTGGCGATGCCTCGCGTGACGATCACCGGGCCGACCGGCGTCGATGCGGGCCTCGGGGCGCGACCGGCCCCCATCGCGCCGGTCCCTTCCGTGCCCGATCTGGCGGAGGTCCGCGGACAGGCCGAGGCGCGCCGCGCGCTCGAGATCGCGCTGGCCGGTGGCCACGGCCTTCTGCTGACCGGACCGCCGGGCGTCGGCAAGACCTTGCTGGCGCGGACCATCCCCGGTCTGCTGCCGCCGCTCGACGACGCGGCGGCCCTCTCGGTGTCGATCGTGGCGTCCGCCGCGGGAGAGGGGCCGATCACCTCGCTCCGCCGTGAGCCGCCGTTCCGCGCGCCGCACCACACCCTGTCGTATGCGGCCATGGTCGGTGGCGGGCAGGCGCTGTCACCCGGCGAGATCACGCGTGCGCATCACGGCGTGCTGTTCCTCGACGAGCTGGCCGAGTTCGATCGTGACGTGCTCGAGGCGCTGCGTCAGCCGCTCGAGGAGGGCCGGATCCTCATCGCGCGGGCAGGCCGGGTCATGACGTTTCCCGCACGCTTCCAGCTGGTGGCGGCGATGAACCCGTGCCCGTGCGGGTTCGCGGGGTCGCTGCCCGAAGGTCGCTGCCGGTGCACGATCGGCGAGACCGATCGGTACGCGCGACGGGTCTCGGGGCCGTTGCGGGACCGCCTGGACCTGTGGGTGTCGATGCCGCGCATGCCCGCGGCGGCGCTGGTCGGCATGAACGAACCTGAGGATTCGGAGACGGTCGCGGGTCGGATCGCCGCCGCGCGGGCCTGGGCCGCGCTCGACCGCGGCCGTTCGAACGGTCGGCTCCGTGGTCCACTCTTGCGCCGGGCGTGTCGGATGTCGGAGGCGACGACGCGCCGCGTTGCGGAGCTCGCCGATGCCGAGTCTGCCAGCGGGCGTGGCACGGAACGTCTCATGCGGGTCGCCCGGACGATCGCCGATCTCGGCGGTTCACCGGCGGTGGAGATCGAGCATCTCGATGAGGCGGCGTGGTACCGCTCGCCGGTCACCCGCCCGGTCGGGGCGCTGGCATCCTGATGTGCCCCGGTGCCGACCGACGGCTCCACGAGATACCCGTCCCGGACGCGGACCCGTACGCGCCGGAACGCGACGCGTGGGCGATCCTCGTGTCGGTGCACGGTCTCGGGCCGATCGGCTTCGCCGCCCTGCTGGCGTGCTACGGGTCCGCTCAGGGCGTCCTCGTCGCCGCTGCGGAGCCCGGCGGCGTCGAGCGGCTCCTCGCGACGCCGAGTGCCGACATCGGCCGCCGCGAGCAACCGATCCGCGAACCCGTCGCGGAGGCCATCGCAGGGGCTACCCAGCGCGGGGATCGCATCATCGGACGGCTTCGCGCGCTCGGCGTGCGCGTGGTCACGGTCGAGGAACCGTCCTACCCGCCGCGCCTCGCCGCCATCGCGATGCCTCCACATGTCCTCTACCTGCGAGGCTCGCCCCTCGCGATGTCCCGGGCTCGTGCGGTCGCGGTCGTCGGCACGCGACGGGCGACGGGCGCAGGACGATCCACCGCAGCCCGGATCGCCACCGCTCTCGTCGCCGCCGACGCCACGGTCGTGTCCGGACTGGCATTCGGGATCGATGGGGCCGCTCACGACGCCACGCTCCGGGCCGGTGGCACGACCGTCGCGGTCATCGGCGGCGGCCACGCGAGCGTCGGGGCTGGCGGGCATTCCCGGCTGGCCGAGGCGATCGTCGCGAGGGGTGGGGCCGTCGTGTCGGAGCTTGCACCGGACGTCCGACCGTCCACGGGCACCTTCCCGCGACGGAACAGGCTCATCAGCGGCATGACGGATGCAACGGTCGTCGTGGAGGCGCCAGCGAAGTCCGGCGCCCTCATCACGGCCTCGTGGGCGCTCGAGCAGGGACGGGCCTGCTTTCTCGTGCCCGGTCCGATCGACAGCCGGACGGCGGCAGGTTGCCTGGCGTTCCTGCGCGAATTCCCGGAGGTCGCCCACATCGTGGCCGGGGTCCCGCAGCTCATCGCCGATCTCGGGTATGCAGGTGATGCGGGTGATGCGGCGGAGGATCGCGACGCCCTGGCCGCCGCGACAGCCCAGGACCTCGGCAGCACCGAAGCCGCGGTGGCGCGCGGCCTCGTCGACGGTCTCGCCACGGTCGACGAGCTCGTGGCCACGACGGATCTGCCGGTGGCGACCGTGCTTGCGGCGCTCACGCTACTCGAACGGCGGGGCCTCACGAGCGGAGCCCACGGGCGTTACAGGCCGGCCGGAACGCTCGTCGGCGAGCAGACCGCGTTCTGGGCCGGAGCTTCCCGGGATCGGTCCGGTGCGGTTGCCCGTGCTGGACACCCGGTGCTACCCTGACCGGCGCATCCGCCCCAGTGTGATGCGGGCGACCGTGTGGGACCCCCATCCCCGTCGCTCCCCTGGACTTCAGCCGGGTTTGTATTGCGGAAGTATCTCGTCGCGATCCTGGCCGTCCCCGTCCTGCTCGGCGTGTACGCAGCGTCGCTGCTCGGCCGGTCGCGGGTCGTGCGTGGCGGCGTCGCGATCGGACTTGGCGCGGTGGTCGCCCTCGGAGCGATGTCGTTCGCCCGGCCGACGCTCACGACGGCCTCACCGGTCAGCGACATCGTGCCCCTGACCCAGGCCGCGTTCCGGACGGCGGTCAGCACGAACTTCGACCTCCTGTCGCCGGCCACGATCGTGTTCACCACGCCGATGGAGCGCGAGTCGGTCGAGGCCGCAGTCTCCGTCGAGCCCGCCGTCGGGGTGTCGCTCCAGTGGAACGACGATGACACGAGCGTGTCCATCGTCCCGACGCAGCACTGGGCGCCGTCGACGTACTACACGGTCACGGTCGGATCGGGCGCGCTGGCCACGACCGGCCGGCCGATGACCGAGCCGGCCCGCGCCGCGTTCCTGACCCGTGATGCGGCATCCGCCGCGGTCGCCGCGACGTCGAAGGTCGACAAGCGCGTCGCGATCGACTCGTCGTTCACGGTGGCCTTCGATCGTGCGGTCGACCTCGGGTCGGTCGCGGGATCGATCAAGCTCGAGCCGGCCCTTGCCGGCGCCCTCACGCGCACCACCGATGCGGCCGGCGCGCCGACCTACACGTTCATACCCGCCCAACCGCTGCTGCCCGACACGCGCTACAAGCTGATCGTGGCCGGTGCCAAGGACGCGGCCGGTGTGGAGGTCCCGCCCATCGCGATGGCGCTACGGACCGTGAAGGCCCCCTCGGTCGTTCGGTTCCGGCCTCGGACCGCCACCACCGATGTCGCCCGTGACGCTGACGTCTCGGTCCGCTTCACGCAGTCGATGGACAGGGTCGCGACCAGGAACGCGTTCCGCGTCACGGTCGACGGCAAGTCGATCGCGGGGAAGGTCACGTTCGCCGAGAACGACACGGTCCTCATCTTCGACCCGTCGTCGAACCTTCCGTATGGTGCATCGGTCGTAGCGAGCGTCGCCCCGACTGCCAGGAGCGCCGACGGCGTGTCGCTCGGTATCGCCACCAAGGGCACGTTCAAGGTCGTGAAGAAGCCGGCCGTCAAGCGCGCCGTCGCGGCCGGGAGCGGCGGCGGTGGTGGCGGGGGCGGAGGCGGCGGTGGTGGCTCCGTCGGAGGCGGTTCATGGGCTGCCGTGGAGCGCTATTACCTGGGCCTGATGAACTGCACGCGGACCGGCGGCCTCGTGACGGCCGGCGGCGACTGCAGCAGTCCCGGTGGTCGCAGCGTCGCCGCGCTCAAGCTCGATGCCGGCATCAGCACCAAGGTGTCACGCCCGTACGCCAAGAAGCTTGCGGTCAACAACATGTGCACGCATTTCAGCGGCGGCAACCCGGGCGACCGGCTGCGGCGCGCGGGGTACTCCAGCTATCGCTGGGCGGAGAACCTCGGCTGCCGGTCGGGCAACCCGTTCAGCGCGGTCCTGGGCAGCCACCGCTACTTCCAGAGCGAGCGGTCGTGGAGCCCGCAGGGTGGCCATTACGTGAACCTGATGAACCGGGCATACGACCGGGTCGGGATCGGCGTGTGGGTGTCGGGCGGCCGGGTGCGCCTGGTCGTGAACTTCTACCACCCATAGAGGGACCATCGGGCTAGTCCGGTCCCGCTGAACGGGGCGCACGATGCGCCCATGCTCCGCAACTCCGTCCTGCACCTCCACAATGAGCAGCCGCTCCTGTGCGACCTGTTCGAGATGCCGACCGCGGCCGACGTGACTGTGCGCCTCACGAATCTCCGCACGCTCGACGGCAAGCGACCGGTCTTCGTCGACGACCAGAAGGCGGTCTTCGTGTTCCCGTATCACCGCGTCACCTTCATCGAGATCCCGCCTCAAGCGGCCCTCACCGCCGAAATGGGCGACGCCCTCCCGGTGCCTGTCGCCGTCGGCGCAGCGGGGCAGGACGCGGACGACACCGCGGCCGACGACGGCGAGCTCGAGATCGACGAGGACTTCCTCCGCCGGATCCGCGAGGTCTGAGCGCGCCCTTCGGGCGCGCCCCGGAGGACTTTCGCGACCGCCAACGCCCGATACGGGTGCGTGAAGGACCCGGTGCTACACTCCCGGCCGTGTCCAAGAACCTCGTGATCGTCGAGTCGCCGGCGAAGGCGCGGACGATCGAGCGCTATCTGGGCGACGACTACCGTGTCCTCGCCTCCTACGGTCATGTCCGCGATCTGCCCGAGAACCCGGGCAAGGGCAAGTTCGGCGTCGACGTCGACCATGAGTTCGAGCCCGAGTACGTCATCAATGAGGACCGGCGCAAGCAGGTCAACGACATCGCCAAGGCCGCCAAGGGATCGGACCTCGTCTATCTCGCCACCGACCTCGACCGCGAAGGCGAGGCGATCGCGTGGCATGTCGCCGAGGCCGCGCACGTCCCGTCAGAGAAGACACGCCGCGTCACCTTCAGCGAGATCACCGAGCCCGCCATCCGCGAGGCGTTCGCCAACCCGCGCGGGATCGACCAGAACCTCGTCGATGCGCAGCAGACGCGCCGGATCGTCGACCGCCTGGTCGGTTACACGCTGAGCCCGCTGCTGTCGCGCAAGGTCCGCGGCGGTCTTTCCGCCGGCCGCGTCCAGTCCGTCGCCGTCCGGCTGGTCGTCGAGCGCGAGCGCGAGATCGAGGCATTCACCGCGCGCGAGTACTGGACGATCGAGGCGATCCTCGCGACGGCGGCCGGCGATACGTTCGCGGCCGAGCTCGTCCGGATCGACGGTGAGCCGCTCGACCTGCCCGACGAGGCCACGACCGAACGGCACGCGGCGGCCCTGCGCGACACTCACCCCGTCGTCCGCAAGATCGGCATCCGGACCCAGAAGCGCTCGCCCGCTCCGCCGTTCACGACCTCGACCCTCCAGCAGGAGGCCAGCCGCAAGCTGTCATTCAGTCCCAAGCGGACGATGTCGATCGCGCAGCGGCTGTACGAGGGCGCCGACACGCCGGACGGCCATGTCGGGCTGATCACCTACATGCGGACCGACTCGACCGCCATGGCCGGGATCGCGATGGGCGAGGCCCGCGAGGTGATCGCCGCGCGCTACGGCGACCCGTTCACGATGCCCAAGGGCCGGGTCTACAAGACGACGTCGAAGGGCGCCCAGGAGGCGCACGAGTCCATCCGGCCGACGAGCTTCGGGCGCGACCCGGACTCGCTCGAGGGCACGCTCAAGCCCGAGGAGCTCCGCCTGTACCGGCTCATCTGGCAGCGCGCGCTCGCATCGCAGATGGCGCCCAAGGAGCTCGAGACCACGACCGTCGAGCTGGTCGACGGCCCGTACGAGCTGCGGGCGACCTCCACGCGGTCCCTGTTCGAGGGCTTCGCACGGGTGTACACGGAAGGTCGCGACGACGCCGATGCCGATGACGAGGACGTGGCGCGGCGCCTCCCGGCGCTGGCCGAAGGCGACCGGACCGATGTCCGCGACGTCACGCCGACCCAGCACTTCACCGAGCCGCCGCCGCGCTTCACCGAGGCGACGTTGATCAAGGCGCTCGAGGAGCACGGCATCGGCCGGCCGTCGACCTACGCCGCCACGATCTCCACCATCATCGATCGCGGCTACGTCCGCGTCGAGGAGCGTCGACTCCGACCCGAGCCGGTCGCCGGGATCGTGACCGACCTGCTTGTCGAGCATTTCGGCGATTACGTCGACCTGGCCTTCACGGCGCGGATGGAGGAGGAGCTCGATGAGATCGCGCGCGGCGAACGCGCGTGGGTGCCGCTCCTCCAGGCGTTCTATGCCCCGCTGCGCGACCGCGTGGCCGAGAAGCGGCGCGAGCTGCGCCGCAGCGACTTCACGACCGAAGAGACCGACGAGGTCTGCTCCGAAGGGCATCCGATGGTCATCCGGCTCGGCCGGAACGGCCGGTTCCTGGCGTGCTCCATGTACCCGGAGCACAAGGAGACGCGGCCGCTCCCTGGGGAGGAGCCGCCGCCCCAGGAGGGGACCGGCGAGGTCTGTCCGAAGTGCGGGGAAGGGACGTTGGTCGGTCGCCGCGGGAAGTTCGGGCCGTTCCTCGGCTGTTCGCGTTACCCCGAGTGCGATTACATCAAGCGTGAGGGGCCGCCGCCGCCGGAGCCGCTGCCGTTCGAGGTCACGTGCCCCAAGAACAAAGACGGCCACCTCGTCCCGCGTCGCGCACGACGGACCGGGAACGTCTTCTGGGGGTGCTCGAACTATCCACGCTGCGATTTCACGACGAACTACGAGCCACTGGGCGGCCTGCACGACGTCGACGAGGGGCCGCTCGCGCGCAAGGGCGACGCGGCGATCTGCCTGAAGTGCGGCTCGACGAGCGAGACCGCGGCCGACGCGATCGTCCCGGGCGAGAGATACGCGGGCGGACCACCCGATCCGGAGGCCCTGGCGCGACCCGCGCGGGGCAGGGGAGGGGCACGCGCCGGCCGTCCGAGGGGCGGCACGCGGTCCGGTGGCCGAGGCTCCTCCCGCACGACGCGTTCCGCAGAGCCGGCCTCCGAGGCGTGAACGCGGTCGCGGGTGACCCCCCGACCCACCTCGCTCTCGGTCGGTTCCTCCGATCGTTGGCCGCACGCGACGCTTCGCCACACACGATCCGGGCATACGACACCGCGATCGGCGCATACCTCGATTGGCTGGCCGAGCGCGGCGTCGACTGGACCCGTCCGACCCGGCCCGAGCTGCGCGGGTATCTCGCCCGGCTCGGCACTGCAGGCGCACGCTCGACCGTCGCCCAACGGCTGGCGGCGATCCGGTCCTTCCACCGCTGGGCGGCGCGCGAAGGGCTCGCCGCGGGCGATCCGTGGGGCGCGATCGCGACGCCGCGGCTGCCCCGGCGGCTGCCACGCGTGCTCGAGGTCGACCAGGTGGCGCGGCTCCTCGCGGTCGTCGAGGCGGACCTCGCGACGGCCGAGGCCGCCCGCCCCGACGGGATGGCCGTCGCGACCGCCCTCGCGATGCGTGACCAGGCGTTGGTCGAGACCGCCTACGCCGCCGGGTTGCGTATCAGCGAGCTGGCGGCCGCCGATCTCGGGTCACTCGACCTGCGGCGTGGTGAGATCCGCGTCATCGGCAAGGGCCGCAAGGAGCGGATCGGGTTGCTGGGACGGCCGGCGATCGCGGCGCTCACGTCGTACCTGGACCATGGCCGGCCGCTCCTCGCCGAACGGCGTTCCCCGGCCGCCCCGCTGCCGACCGCGGTGTTCCTGAACCACACCGGGGGTCCGCTCGGGGTGCGCGGCCTGCGTTACCGCCTGGATCGCCTGTGCCGGTCGGCCGGCCTACCGGAGGGCGTCTCGCCCCACACGCTCCGCCACTCCTTCGCGACGCACCTGCTCGACGGTGGCGCGGATCTGCGGGTGGTGCAGGAGCTACTCGGGCACGAGAATCTCGCGACGACGCAGGTTTACACGCACGTGTCGCCTGGCCGGCTTGCGGCCGCCTACCGCGACGCTCACCCACGAGCGCGGCGGGTCGACAAGGGGTGACCGCCCGCACGCTGGCGCGGGCCGGCCTGATCGTCTCGGCGGCCTTCCTTGTCTCGCGCGTGCTGGGCTGGATCCGGCTCGTCGTCATCGCCAACGCGGTCGAGGATCCGGCCCAACTGGACGCCTTCTTCGCCGCGTTCCGGATCCCCGACCTGCTGTTCCAGCTGGTCGCTGCGGGAGCGCTGTCCTCGGCGCTCATCCCGGTCGTGGCCGGCGTGCTCGCGTCCGACGGCGAGGGGCGCGCCTGGCGGGTCGTCTCGACCGTCACGAACCTGATGCTCGTCGCCCTGGTGGCGCTGGGTGGGTTCGTGCTGGTCTTCGCAGACCGCCTCGTCCCGCTGTACACGAGTGGCTTCGATCCGGCGACGATGGCCCGGACCGTGGAGCTGACGCGGATCATGGTCCTCAGCCCGATCTTCCTTGCGCTCGGTTCCGTCGCCACGAGCGTGTTGAACACCAAGGGCCGCTTCGCCGCCGCTGCCTTCGCGCCGATCTTCTACAACCTCGCGATCATCGGGGCCGCCCTGCTGCTGACGCCGCGGCTGGGTGCCATCGGTCTGGCGATCGGCGTGGTGGCCGGGTCGGTCGGCCATCTGCTGGTCCAGATCCGGCCGTTGGGGCGGATCGGCTTCCGGTACACCCCGCGCATCGACAGCGCGGACCCCGCGGCACGCACGGCGCTCCGACTGATGGCGCCTCGGGCGGTCGGGCTCGGGGCGAGCCAGATCACGTTCGTGGTCGTCACGTCGCTCGCAACGACCCTCGGACTCGGGGCCGTCACGGCCTTCACGATCGCGTTCACGCTGCTCCAGATCCCGATCGGCGTGATCGGCGTCCCGCTCGGGGTGGTGCTGTTCCCGTCGCTGTCGCAGGAAGCCGCCGAAGGCGACCACGTCGAGTTCGTCGCGCTGCTGACACGGGCCATGCGCCTCCTCGCCTTCGTCATGCTGCCGGTCGGCATCCTGGCCGCGATCCTCCGCGTGGAAACCGTCGCGTTGCTCTTCGGCGGGTTCGACCCGGCCGCGATCCGGCTCACGGCCGACACGTTCCTCGCGTTCCTGCCGGGTCTCCCGGCGCACGCCCTGATCGCCGTCCTCGCCCGCGCGTTCTACGCGCGGCAGGACACTCTGACGCCCGTGCTCGCGGCGATCGGCGCGGTGATCGTCAACACGACACTTGCCGTCATCCTCGTCGGGCCGTACGGGCTGCCCGGCATCGCCCTCGCGATCGCGATCGCCGCATGGCTCGAAGCGGGCGCCCTGACCGTGCTGCTCCGGCGACGCGAAGGCCCCCTCGGTCTCGCGACCGTGGCGTGGGTGGCCGTCCGGACGCTGCTGGCGGCAGCGGTCGCCGGAGCGACCGCGATCTTCGTGCACGGCGTCGTCGGGCCGGCGCTCGCGCCGGATCCAGCCGGGCTGGGACGCGCCGGCATCCCGGGCATCACGGCTGTCATCGTCGTTGTGACGACGGTCCTGGGCGCGACATTCGTCGTCGCGGCACTCGCCTTGCGGATCGGGGAACTGCGCTCTATCGTCGCGATCATGGTCGACGCCCTCCGCCGGCCGGCGCGGCCGTGAGGGCCCCCGTCGACGCCGACGCATGGGACGCCCTCGTCGAGGCCAGCGATCCCGGCTCGTACCTCCAGTTGAGCCCGTGGGCCCGGGTCAAGGCAGTCAACGGCTGGTCGGCGCATCGGCTGCTGGCCTCCGCTAGCGTCGGGGCGCAGGTCCTCGTCCGCCGCCCGAGGCCGCTGCCATGGGGCTTCGCCTACGCCCCACGCGGTCCGGTGGGTGGGGACTGGTCCCGCGATGAGATCGGGGTCTTCTCGGCGACCGTCCGGGAGAAGCTGACGGGGATGGCCGGTCGCGTCTCACACCTGCGGATCGACCCCGAGATCGAGATCGACGGCGCGCACGACCTCGACGGCGCCACGCGGCGCGCCCTGGCCGCCGATGGCTGGCGCCCGGCCCCGCCCATCCAGCCGGCATCGACCCGGATCATCGACCTCGCAGCGGACGAGGGGGCCCTGTGGGGCGACCTCCGCAAGAAGTGGCGCCAGTACGTCAACAAGGCACGCTCGGCAGGCGTCGTGGTCGTCGATGCCGACGGCGACCGACTCGCCGACTTCTATCGCATCTACCGCGACACTGCCGAGCGGGCCGGGTTCCTGATCCGGACCGAGGCCGCCTACCGCGACGTCTGGGAGGCGTACCGGCCGGGCGGGCGTGCCCGGCTGCTCTTCGCCCAGTCCCCGGACGGCGAGCCGCTCGCGACGCTCTTCCTCGTGCGCAGTGGGAAACGTGTCGTCGAGCCGTACGGCGGCATGACCCAGGCCGGCGCCGATACCCGGGCGAACTACCTGCTCAAATGGGAGGCCATCCGCTCCTCCCGCGAGGCCGGGGCCGCGTCGTACGACCTGTGGGGGCTGGCGACCGGCGGGATCGCCCATTTCAAGACGGGTTTCGGCGGGCGTGAGGTGCGTTATATCGGGGCGTGGGACCTCGTGCTCGATCGGCTGGGCCGGGCGGTCTATGGCGCGGCCGGCAGTGCGCGGACCTGGTGGGCGCGCCGCAGTCACGGTCTCCGCGGCGGGGGGACCGCATCCGCATTCGCCGGCGAGGGTGCCGAATGACGGGGTCGGCGTGGCCCCGTGAGGCCACCTGGAAGGAGCGCGCCGACTGGGATCAGCGCACCGTCCGCACGCCCGGCGGTCACGTGTACCAGTCGACGGCGTGGGCCGAGCAGCGTGCGCGCCTGGGCTGGCGGCCGCTCCACGTCCTCCTCGACGAGGACCATGCCGCGCTCGTCCTGCTGCGCCCGTTCCCGCTCATCGGTGGGGCAAGCGCGTACGTCCCCCGCGGGCCGGTCATCGCCGAGGAGGAGGACCGTGAGGCCGCGGCAATTCGGGTCGCGGCGCTGGCGGAGTGGCTGGCGCGGCGTGGCGTCGCTGTCGTCGCCACCGATGCCGAGGTTCCGGCGGCGGATGCCGCGTACGGCCGGGGCCTTCGATCCGCCGGCTTCCGCGCCATCCCGGAGATCCAGCCGTCGCGCCATCGGGTGAGCCTCGGGCTGTCGCGCGACACCGATGACGCCGCTGTCCGGGCCGGGTTCACCAAGAGCACGAGGCAGCGGATCGCGGGTGCGGAGCGAGACGGGGTCATCGTCGAGCGCCAGGACGCGGGCGGCTGGTCTGGCGGCCATCCGCTGTTCGAGGCGCCTGGCCGGTCGTTCGAGGACGCGATCGGCACGTTCGCGACGCTCCTCGAGAGCACCGGCGAGCGGCGCGGCTTCCGGTTCGGGCCGCGCCAGGTCTTCATCGACTGGTGGACGGCGGCGCATGCGGCCGGGCTGCTCGTGTACCTCGACGCCCGCGACGGGGCTGACTCGACAAACTCGCTCGGCGGGCTTGTCCTGTACCGCCACGGCGGCCGGCTGTCCACGGTCCATTCCGGTGACCCGCCCGGGGTCCGCGACACGCATCCGGGCGTCATGCACCTGCTCCGCTGGCGCGCGATCCAGCTCGCGATCCGCGAGGGCTGCACGGAGATGGACCTCGGTGGCGTGGACGTCGGACCCGACCACCGCGAGCCCGGCGAGGGCGATCCGATGGCCGGGCTGTACGATCACAAGCGATCGTTCGGGGCACGCTGGGTCGAGATGACCGGGGCGCACGAGCGCGTGACGAAGCCGCTGCCGTATGCGCTCGGACGCCTCACCGCGCGTGCGGCGCGTGTCCTGAAGCGATGACGGGTCCGCCCGACCGGCGCCCGCTCGGGGAGCTGGTGCAGCGGCTCGCGGTCGAGGACCGGTTGCGCGGGACGCGGCGCGCCGGCCGCGCCGTCCCCACGGCGGACCTCGCGGCGGTCGAGACGACCGGCGTGACGCACGACTCACGCCGGGTCCGGCCCGGGATGCTGTACGTGGCGATCGATGGTCAGCGCGTCGACGGGCACGACTTCGTGCCGGCGGCGGTCGAGGCGGGCGCGGCGGGTGTGATCGTCGAACGGCCGGTGGTCGGGGTCGCCGCGGCGCAGGTCGTCGTGGCCGCCACGCGGCCTGCGCTCGCGACCGCGGCGGCCTGGTGGTACGGCGATCCGTCGCACGAGCTGACGGTCGTGGGCATCACCGGTACCGACGGCAAGACGACCACCGCCTATCTCGCGGTCGCTGCCCTGGAGGCGGCCGGGCTGCCGAGCGGGATGATCGGCACGATCGCGACGCGGGTCGGCGGGCGGACGGAGGATCACGCCGTCCATGCCACGACCCCCGAGGCCCCGGAGCTGCAGGCGACGCTGCGGGCGATGGCCGATGCCGGAGATCGGGTGGCGGTCGTCGAGACGACGTCCCACGGGCTTGCCCTCGACCGGGTGGGGAGCGTCGCCTACGACATCGCGATCCTCACCAACGTCACCCACGAGCATCTCGAGCTGCATGGAACGTGGGAGGCATACCGCGACGCCAAGCTGTCACTGTTCGACGGACTGCGCGCCACGCGCGCCGTGGTCAAGCCCCAGCCCGTCCCCGCCACCGCGATCGTCAACCTCGATGACCCGTCGGCCGGCCTGTTCGTCGGGACGGCGCGCGGGGCCGGCGCGCGGGTCATCACCTATGGCACGGAGCCCGCCGCGGACGTCCGGGCGACGCGCGTCGCCGAGGATGCGGCCGGTCTCCATGCTGACGTCGCGACGCCGTCGGGCGAGGCCACGCTCGATCTCCGCCTCGCCGGTCGGTTCAACGTCCACAACGCCCTCGCCGTGGTGGCCCTCGGGGAAGCCCTGGGCCTCGACCCGGAACGCGTCCGGGCCGGGCTGGCCTCCCTCGACGTCGTGCCCGGCCGCATGGAGCGGATCGACGCCGGGCAGCCGTTCGGCGTCGTGGTCGACTTCGCGCACAGCCCGGCGTCGCTGGCGACCGTCCTCGACCTCCTCGCCCCGGCCGCTGCGGCTCGCGGCGGGGGCCTGATCGCAGTGTTCGGCTCGGCCGGGGAGCGCGACACGGCGAAGCGGTCGCAGATGGGCCGCATCGCCGCGGAACGGGCGCGTCTCGTGGTCGTCACCGACGAGGACCCGCGCGGCGAGGACCGCGGCGCCATCCTCGACGAGATCGCGCGGGGCGCCGAGGCCGCGGGTCGCCGCCGCGGCCAGGACCTGCTGCTGATCGCCGATCGACGCGAGGCCATCGCTGCCGCGTTCGAGGCTGCCCGGCCCGGCGACATCGTGCTGCTCGCGGGCAAGGGCCACGAGCGATCGATCATCGGCCCCGACGGGGAGCAGCCCTGGGACGAGCGCGCGGTCGCCGAGGAACTGCTCCAGGGGATGGGTCACGCTCGTGAGGGAGCCTCGCCGGCCTGAACGAGGGGGAGCCGCTGCTATCCTTGCGGCCCATGGCGACGCCCCGCACGAAGACTTCATCGACGGTATCCCCGTCCTCGACCACGAGCGCGGATCGGACCGTCGCGCCCGCGCGCCACGCGACGCCGGCGGCCGCCCCCACACCGGCCAAGAAGGCGCCCAAGACCCCGTCGCGACGCGGTCCGCGCCGCGCCCCGGCGATCCGACCTGGTGGCCCCGGCGAGATCGATCTCGAGGCCCTGCGCTCCGCGCTCAAGGCATCGATCGCCGACCACCACCCGACCGCCGACCTGTCGGGTGTCGACCGCGCGTTCGATCTGGCGGTCGACGCGCACCAGGGCCAGCCGCGGGCCACCGGCGAGCCGTACGTGACCCACCCGATCGCCTCGGCCCAGATCGTGGCCGATCTCGGCATCGACCCGATCGCGGTCGAGGCGGCCCTTCTCCACGACGTCCCCGAGGACACCGAGTACAGCCTGACCGACATCGAGGAGAGCTTCGGGGCGGAGGTCGCCCATCTCGTCGACGGCGTGACCAAGCTGTCCCGCTTCTCGACCCACAGCCACGAGCAGCAACAGGCGGAGAACATCCGCAAGATGCTGCTGGCGATGGCCGAGGACATCCGGGTCGTCCTCATCAAGCTTGCGGACCGGCTGCACAACATGCGGACGCTGTACGGCCTGCCGTCTGAGAAGCAGCTCCGCATCGCGCGCCAGACCATGGAGATCTACGCCCCGCTGGCCGAGCGCCTCGGGATCTGGCAGATCAAGTGGGAGCTCGAGGACCTCGCGTTCAAGGTCCTCGAGCCGGAACGCTTCCGCGAGCTGGCGAAGCTGCTCGACACCCGACGGAAGGGCCGCGAGACCTACATCGACCGGGCGATCGCCGAGCTTCGGCCTCGCCTCGAGGCCGCCGGGATCGAGGCCGACCTGCAGGGTCGACCGAAACACATCTTCAGCATCTGGAAGAAGATGCAGCGCAAGGGCGCGGAGTTCGGCGAGATCTATGACGTCTACGCGATCCGCGTGCTGGTCGACGAGGTGCGCGACTGTTACGCGGCGCTCGGCATCGTCCACAGCCTGTGGCGCCCGATCCCCGGTCAGTTCGACGACTACATCGCCGTTCCGAAGAACAACCTGTACCAGTCGCTCCATACCGCGGTCATCGCGCTCGACGGCAAGCCGCTCGAGATCCAGATCCGGACGACTCAGATGCACCAGATCTCCGAGGTCGGGATCGCCGCGCACTGGCGCTACAAGGAAGGCACCAAGTCCGATCGCGAATACGACGCGAAGCTCGCCTGGCTGCGCCAACTCATGGACTGGCAGCGCGAGGTGTCCGAATCGGACGCGACCGAGTTCGTCGAGGGCATCAAGCTCGACATCTTCCAGGACCAGGTCTTCGTGTTCACGCCCAAGGGCGACATCAAGGACCTGCCCGCGGGCGCCACGCCGCTCGACTTCGCCTACCGCATCCACACCGACGTCGGCCACCGGACGATCGGCGCGAAGATCAACAACCGGCTCGTCCCGCTCGACTATCGACTCAAGAACGGCGACATCGTCGAGATCGTCACGACCAAGGGCGAGCATGGCCCGTCGCGCGACTGGCTCAACGTCGTCCGGACCTCCCACGCGCGCGAGAAGATCCGCCAATGGTTCAAGCGCAAGGACCGTGACGAGAACATCGTCCACGGCAAGGAGTCTCTCGAGCGCGAGCTCCGGCGGCTGGCACGCACGACGATCGCGGCGGTCGGGCACGACAAGATCGCCGATCTCGCGCGCCAGCTCAACTACGACACCCCCGACGACTTCTATGCGGCGATCGGCTACGGCGCGGTCGGCGCGCAGACGGTCGTCATGCGCCTCGGCGTCGTCGACGACGGCCAGAGTCAGCTCCCGACGGTCGCCCCGCCGCAGCAGGTCGCCCGGGCGGGCGGTGTGCGGGTCAAGGGCGTGGGCGACCTGCTGGTCCGCTTCGCCAAATGCTGCCATCCCATCCCGGGTGACCCGATCGTCGGCTTCATCACGCGCGGCAAGGGCGTCACGGTCCACCTGCGGTCGTGCCCGACGGTGGCCAACGAGCGCGAGATCAGCCGGCTGATCGAGGTCGAGTGGGAGGCCGCCCCGACCCAGACGTATCCGATCGCGATCCGCGTCGAGGCGTACGACAGGACCGGTCTGCTCAACGACATCACCCAGGTCGTCGCCGAGAACAAGGTCAACATCGTGGCGGCGTCGGTCGGCGTCACGCCGGACCACACCGCGGTCGTGACGGCCACCCTCCAGGTCGCCTCCGTCTCACAGCTGGCGCGCGTGATGAGCCGGATCGAGAACCTCAAGGACGTCATCAGCGTGCAGCGCGACCTCGGCTAGCTCGGGGCGCGCGGCTAGACTTCGCCCGATGCCCACCTTCCGCGCTGCACGCGGCACGCGCGACCTCCTGCCCGACGAGACCCCGACGTGGACGCGGATCGAGCGCCTGGCCGCCGACCTCGCCATGCGCTATGGCTATCGGCGCATCGAGACCCCGATGTTCGAGCAGGTCGCGCTGTTCGAGCGGGGAGTCGGTGAGGTCACCGACATCATCGAGAAGGAGCTCTTCCGGATCGTCCCGCGCAGCGAGGAGGCCGAGGCCTGGGCCCTGCGACCCGAACCGACGGCCGGCATCGTCCGAGCGTACGTCCAGCACGGGATGCAAACCTGGCCGCAGCCGGTCAAGGTCTACGAGACCGGCCCGATGTTCCGGTACGACCGGCCGCAGGCGGGACGTTATCGGCAGTTCTGGCAGTTCGACATCGAGGCGATCGGCGATCCCGGTCCGGCCGTCGACGCGGAGATCGTCGAACTGGGCCTGCGCTTCTATGCCGACGCCGGGGTGTCGGGCGTGGAGGTGCTCCTCAATTCCATCGGCGACAGCACCTGTCGACCGGCCTATGTGGAGGAGCTGACCGCCTACTACCGGGCCAGGGTCGCCGACCTCCCGGCGCTGGAGCGGGACCGCCTCGAACGCAACGTCCTGCGCCTGCTCGACTCGAACGATCCGGCGATGGCCGCCATCAACGCCGAAGCACCGCGACTCACCGATCGCCTGTGCGATGCCTGTGCCGCGCATTTCGCGTCCGTTTGTGCTCACCTCGACGGCATGGGCGTGGCGTACCGCCTGGAGCCCGGGCTCGTGCGAGGACTCGATTACTACACGCGCACGGCGTTCGAGTTCTATGTGCGCGGTCGCGAAGGGCAGCAGCAGGCCCTCGGCGGGGGCGGCAGGTACGACGGTCTCGTCGGGCTGCTCGGCGGCCGACCGACGCCCGGCATCGGGTTCGGGATCGGGCTCGACCGCCTCATCCTCGCGCTGGCCGAGCAGGGCGTCGAGGTGACATCCGCGAGGGACGACGCTCCCGCCGCGGTCGTCGTCGGGGCCGACCCCGAGGCGACCGTGGAACGCCTCACGATCGCCACGACATTGCGTGCTGCCGGCATCCCGGCCCGTGCGGAGCTCGGGCACCGGAAGCTCGGGAAACAGCTCGAGGCAGCCGCCCGCGACCAGGCCCACTTCGCGATCATCGTGGGCGACGAGCTCGCGAGCGGCGAGGTCCAGGTGAAGGACCTCCCGGCTGGGACGCAAAAGCTCGTCGCGGTCGCCGATCTTGCGCGCGAGGTCGCTCGAGCACACGCCGCACACCGCCATGGGGCGTAGGCGGCAGCGCACCACGCCGCTCATGACGGTGTAGCGCTCATACGCTCGTCTATGCACAATGCGCGGGTCGGGCACAGTCCGCATCGGCGGGACGACCGGCGAGGGAGGTTCCGCCACCATGACCGAAGAACGACGCGCCCGGCCGTCCCGGCGCGACATCCTGACGGCCGCAGCCGGTGGAGCCGCAGCGCTCGCCGCCGGCGCGCTGGCCAAGCCGCTGCCCGCGGCCGCCGCGTCGACCGCGCTCATGACCGAGGTCGACAACCCGACGACGGCGAAGACGTCGATCAGCGCCACGTCGTCGCTCACCTTGGACGACGATATCGCGTTCGAGACGACCGTCGGCGATCTGGCAACGGCGATCCACGGCCACAGCCCGAACGGAGTCGGCGTCCGCGGCTCGAACGAGTTCAGCCAGGCGGGCGTCGTCGGCGAATCCGCCAATGCCGTCGGCGTTGCCGGGTGGACTGGCAGCGCGGTCACATACGCCGACCTCGCGGGCATCACCGCCGGTGTGGTCGGCGCGAGCGAGGCTCCGGACGGTCCGGGTGTCCTGGGGCTCGGCGACGTCGGGATCGAGGCTGGGGGCGTCGTCGGCCTGTTCGCCGCGGGCACCGTCGCGGTCGTGGGCATCGCGGAGGGCCTTGGACCTCCGGGACAGTTCGGCACGGGCGTGACGGGATATGCCGGCAACGTCGCGCCACCGGCGCCACCCACCAACGTGGCTGTCTACGCACGCGGCGATGGCGCCACCACGGCCCTCCGGGTGCAGGGCAAGGCCGTGTTCTCGCGAAGCGGTCGGACGTCCGTCGGCGCCGGAGCGTCATCGCGCGTCGTCACGATGGCGGGTGTCACGACCTCGAGCCTCGTGCTCGTGACGCTCCAGACGCGTCGAACCGGCGTGTACGTCGCCGCCGCGGTGCCCGCCGCCGGCAAGTTCACGGTTTACCTCAACAAGGCGGTCACGGCGACCACATATTTCGCCTACATGGTCTTGAACTGAGATGGACGCTGCAGAGCGGGATCGCCTCTTCAGTCGCCTCGTGGCTCGGGCACGGGCCCGTTCCGATCGGTCGCAGATGAGGACCACGAGCGCCACGATCGCGCGTTTCGCAGCGCGTGCGCGCACGCCCCGGGTGGAGCCGTCGTCCGTGACCCCGGAGACGTGGAGCAGACTCGTCTCGCGGGCGGCTCGCCGGATGCCCTGAGGGCCCGCGGTGTGGCCGATATCGCTCGGGGTCGCCGCCGCCGCGTGGGGCGTGCTGATGGCGATCTCCCCAATCCTCCAGATCCGTCGCATGCACGAACGTCGGTCGTCCGCCGACGTCTCGATCGCATACCTGGCCGTGCTGCAGTTCGGGTTCGTGCTGTGGATCGGCTACGGCATCTCTCTCGGCAACCCGGTGATCGCGATCCCCAACTCCGTCGCCGCGCTCGTCGGCGCGCTGACGATGACCGTCGCGTGGTTCTTGCGTCACGGGCCCCCCGTCCCGGACTAGCGCACAAAAGGGGCGACACCAAGACGCGACCGGCGTGGCGGTTCCCGTACGATACGGCGGCCATGACCGATGTCCGCCCTAGCCTCGCCACGCCCTATCGCACCCATACCGCGGGGCAGTTGCGGGCGTCGGACGCAGGCACGCAGGCCCGCCTCGCGGGGTGGGTCCATCGGCGCCGGGACCACGGACAGTTGATCTTCCTCGACGTCCGCGACCGGCACGGGATCACCCAGGTCGTCATCGACAAGGCCGATTCGCCGGAGACGCACGCCATCGCCAGCAGCGTCCGCAGCGAATTCGTCGTGACGGTGGCGGGAGAGGTCGCGACGCGGCTTCCCGGGACCGAGAACCCGCGTATGCCGACCGGCGAGATCGAGCTGCAGGCGACCGGCATCGAGATCCTGTCGGAGGCGAAGACGCCGCCCTTCTACATCAATGAACCCGACAAGCCGGTCGACGAGAGCCTGCGACTCAAGTACCGCTATCTGGACATCCGCCGCCAGCCGATGGCCGACCGACTGCTCCTCCGGAGTCGGATGGTCCAGGCGATCCGCGAGGCGCACCACGAGCAGGGGTTCGTCGAGGTCGAGACCCCGACGCTGATCAAGTCGACCCCGGAAGGCGCGCGCGACTTCATCGTCCCCTCGCGGCTCCAGCCGGGCAGCGTCTACGCCCTGCCGCAGAGTCCGCAGCAGCTCAAGCAGCTGCTGATGGTCGCGGGAGTGGACCGCTACTTCCAGATCGCCCGGTGCTACCGCGACGAGGACCTGCGCGGCGACCGCCAGCCGGAGTTCACGCAGCTCGACCTCGAGATGAGCTTCGTCGACGAGGAGACCGTGATGGCCTTCGTCGAATCGATGGCGGTCGAGGTTTCGCGGGCCACGACACCGGACCGTCCCATCGCGTTCGACCCGTTCCCGCGCTTCACCTTTGACGAGGCGATGGAGCGGTTCGGCTCCGACAAGCCGGACGTCCGCTTCGGGATGGAGCTCATCGACATCGCCCCCGCCCTCGTCGGGGCGGACGGTCGGCCGGCATCGGGCTTCCGCGTGTTCGACGACGCGCTCGCGGGCGGCGGCCGCGTGAAGGCGATCGTCGCATCCGGGCAGGCGGCCATCACGCGACGCGAGACCGATGGGCTCACCGAGCTCGCCAAGCGGTTCGGCGCGAAGGGTCTCGCCCACCTCGCGCTCGAGGGCGGCGAGGTGACGGGTCCCATCGCCAAGTTCCTGTCCGACGATGTCCAGCGGGCGGTCCTCGAGCGCACCGCCGCTGACGATGGCGACCTGATCCTGATCGTCGCCGATGCGCCCGCCGTCACTGCCGAGGCCCTGGGTCGTCTCCGCGTGGAGCTCGGCGACCGGCTCCAGCTGGCCGATCCGCACGTCCTCGCCTACGCCTGGGTGCACCGCTTCCCGATGTACAAGTGGGACGCGGAGAACGGACGATGGGACGCCACGCACAACCCATTCAGCGGCGTCCTGCCCGAGGACGAGGAGCTGCTCGTCACGGCCTCGGGCGATCCCGCACAGCCGTCGCCCGACGATCCGGCCGGTCGAGCACGGGCGATGCAGTACGACCTGGTGCTCAACGGCTGGGAACTGGGCGGCGGTTCCGTCCGGATCCACCGCCGCGACCTGCTGGAACGGAGCTTCCTGCTGCAGGGCCAGACGATCGACGGCATGCGCGAGAAGTTCGGGGCCATCCTGGACGCATTCGAGTACGGCGCGCCACCCCACGGCGGCATCGCTCTCGGCATCGACCGCTGGGCGGCCCTGTTCGCGAGCCAGACCAACATCCGCGAGGTGATGGCCTTCCCGAAGACGCAGTCGGGGAGCGACCCGATGCTCGAGGCTCCGTCGCCCCCTGACCCGGAGCAGTACGAGGAGCTGGGCCTGCGGTTCGTGGGGCTGCCCACGAAGGCGCCGCCGGGGTGACCGGCCGGGACCAGGCGCTGACGACCGCCCCAGGTCTCGGCATCGCACCCCTCGACGCCATCGCTGCCCGACCGCGGCTGGCGGCCCTTGCCGGCGCGCTGTGCATCGCGTTCTCCGGGATCTTCTACCGCTGGGCGGAGGTCTCGCCGTCCACCGGGACCGTGTTTCGGGCGCTGTTCGGGTTGCCGCTGCTCGTGCTCGTCGCCTGGGCGGAGCAGCGCCGCTACGGGCCGCTGCCGATGCGATCCGTCCGGCTCGCGGCGATCGCCGGCGTGTTCTTCGCGGGCGACCTGACGTTCTGGCACCACGCGATCGAGTACGTCGGGGCCGGGCTCGCGACGGTGCTCGGCAACCTGCAGGTGCTCATCGTCGGCGTCGTTGCGTGGCTGGTCTTCGGGGAGCGGCCGTCGCGCGCGACGCTGCTGGCGGTCCCGATCGTCCTCGCCGGCGTCGTCCTCATCAGCGGGGCGGTCGGCGCGGGCGCTTATGGCGCCGATCCGACCCTCGGTGTGATCCTCGGTGTCGCGACCGCGCTGTGCTACGCGGGTTACCTGCTGATCATCCGCCTCGGTGGCCGCGATCCCCGCAGGCCGGCGGGTCCGGTGGCGGTCGCCACGTTGAGCACGGCAGTCGTTGCGGCGGCGGTCGGCGTCGTGGTCGGCGACCTCGATCCGACGCCCGCACTCGCCAGCCTGGGCTGGCTGGCCCTCCTGGGGTTGACCTCGCAGTCCCTCGGCTACCTGTTCATCTCGATCTCGCTGCCTCGGCTGCCGGCCGTCGTGACCTCGATCATCCTGCTGGTCCAACCGGTGGCCACCATCGGCCTGGCGGTCGTGCTGCTCCAGGAGCATCCGTCGATCGCCCAGCTCGCCGGCGTCGTCCTGGTCGTGGGCGGGATCGCTGTCGCGACCGTTCCGGTCGCGCGCGTCCGCGACGCAATCCGATCTGGCAGCGGCGAGCCGCTCCGCGCGGCCGACTAGGATTGCCACGATGACGGTCGAGCAGGAGCGCCCGCCGCCGGCCGACGCGGCACGACTCGACCCGGGCGGACGCGGCCCTGCCGGCCTCGATCGATACCGGCGCTGGGCCCGCTTCCTGTTCGTCCTGCTCGCGGTCGTTGCCGGCGTCGGCTTCGTCCTGCTCCTGGCCACCGCTCCGATCGAGCCGGACCGCCTCGTTGCGTCGTGGCCCCTCGTCGTCCTGCTGGCGATCAACATCGTCGCGACACTCGTCGTCCTTGTGCAGCTGATCCTGGGCCTTCGGGATGGCGCGCCGTGGGCTCTGCACGCCGTGGCACCCGTGTGCTACGTGCTCGTCGCGTTCGGCGTGGTCCGCCTGCTGCTCACGCTCGCCGGCGGCGGGCTGCTGATCCCGCTCGAGGCGATCGCCGCCCTGCTGGTGCTGACTCGTCCGCACGGCCCGGGGTTGCTGCCCGTCGCGAGCGACGGAGACCGCCGCCGCGCCTGGGTCGTCACCGCCGTGCTGGTGCTGACGTACTTCGTGCCCTTGCTGGTCGAGGTGGCCGGCAGGTAGACGAGCACCCTCAGCCCAGGTCGACGGCCGTGTCGTCGGCGGCCTGCGGAAAGGGGGCGAGACCGCGCCCTTCCCCGGGGACGTCCTCGTCGACGCCGCGCTCCGCGATGGAGTCGCCCCATTCGTGGGTGTGGCCGGCCGGCGGCTGCGGCGGACCCTCGTACGGCGGCAGGTCGGCGTACGGCGTGTCGGCGTCGTAGTGCACGCCCGGGTCGCCGACCTCGATGGTCCGCGTCGGGACCGCGTTGGCGAGATCGGCGATGACGTCGGGTGGCATCCGGTCGGTTCCGACCGCGCTCAGGTGGCCGAGCGCCGATGCCGGCACCAGCACCGGCCAGCCGGCCTCACCCTGCCAGCCAGGCCGCAGGACGGTCGAGGGATCGGTGCCGTGCGCCTCGATCAGCGAGGTGACCGTCTCGGGTCCCACCCAGGCCATCCGCGCGGGCCACACGAGCACGGCGGAGGTCTCCGCGACCTCGGCACGGGCCAGCTCGGCGCCGCGCAGCATCTGCCCGGCCGGTCCGGCCTCGGCCGGAGCCGGGGAGCCGTACGTGGCCTCGCTGCCAGTGAGCGACCGGGCGACCGCGCCGTCCGGATCCGGGGCGACCACGACGACCGGCAAGGCGCCGCCAGACCACGCGACGTCGACCAGGCGGCGCACCCGCGCCTGCCCGAGCGTGTCCGCCAGGGCACCCTCGGCGGTCGCGGACAGGATCACGGCGGCGACGGTCATGCTCGGGTCGATGCTAGCAGGGGAGCCACCCGCCGAACCGATGTGCGACACTCCGTCGCCATGCCCACCCGGACCCGCCACGACGTGCGCAACGTGGCCATCGTCGCGCACGTCGACCACGGCAAGACCACGCTCGTCGACGCGATGCTCCGCCAGACCGGCGCGTTCCGTTCCAACCAGGCCGTCGTGGATCGCGTCATGGACTCCGGCGACCTCGAGCGCGAGAAGGGCATCACGATCCTGGCCAAACAGACGACGGTCGACTATGCCGACATCCGTCTCAACATCGTCGACACTCCCGGCCACGCCGACTTCGGCGGCGAGGTGGAGCGCTCGCTGCTGATGGTCGACTCGGTGCTGCTGCTCGTCGACGCCGCCGAGGGACCGCTGCCACAGACCCGCTACGTGCTCCAGAAGGCGATGGCCCGGCGACTGCCGGTCATCGTCGCCCTCAACAAGATCGATCGCTCCGACGCTCGGCCGGCCGAGGTCCTCGACGATGTCTACGAGCTGTTCATCGATCTTGGCGCCGACGAGGAGCAGATCGAATTCCCGGTCGTCTACACGAACGCCAAGGCCGGGACGGCCACGATGTCGCTCGACGAGCCGGGCGAGGACCTGCGACCGCTGCTCGACCTGCTGGTCGATGTCACGCCCCCGCCGACCTTTACGCCGGATCACCCGCTGCAGCTGCTCGTGACGAATCTCACCGCCAACGAGTACGTCGGCCGGATGGCCGTGGGACGCATCTGGAACGGGACGATCAAGGTCGGTCAGCGAATCACGGTGGTCCGCGAGGACGCCGACGACACGGCGGGATCCGTCGAGCCGGGCCGCACGGTCACCCTGAACGGGACCGTGACCAGCCTCCAGACGGCGCACGGCATCGAGCGGGTCGACATCGGAGAGGCCAGGCCGGGCGACATCGTCAGCGTCGCGGGCCTGCCCGAGGTCACGATCGGCGACACCCTGACCGATCCCGCCGATCCACGGCCGCTGCCGCGGCTCGACGTCGACGCCCCGACGCTGCGCATGACGTTCGGTGTCAATACCTCGCCCCTCGCCGGCCGCGAGGGCACGTACGTGACGAGCCGCCAGATCAAGACCCGCCTGGAGAAGGAGGTCCTCGGCAACGTCTCGATCGAGGTCCAGTCGGCCGAGAGCTCCGATGCGTACGAGGTGCGTGGCCGCGGCGAGCTCCAGCTGGCCGTCCTGATCGAGCAGATGCGCCGCGAGGGGTTCGAGCTCACCGCCTCGCGACCCGAGGTCCTGCTCCGGACGGTCGACGGCGAGGTCCAGGAACCGTACGAGCGGGTGACGATCGACATCCCGCCTGAGTACATCGGCGAGGTCCAGGGGGCGATGGCCGGTCGCAAGGGCCGGCTCGAGCAGATGACGACCGACGCGGACGGCCGGGTGCGCATGGAGTACGTCCTGCCCGTCCGCGGGCTCATCGGCTATCGCGGCCAGCTGCTCACCGACACGCGCGGGACGGCCCTCCTGCACCAGATCGGCGAGGGCTACGGACCGTGGGCCGGCGAGGTGACGCACCGGACCAGCGGCGTGCTCGTGAGCGACCGGGCGGGGACCAGCAACGCCTACGCGCTGTTCAACCTGCAGGAGAGGTCACAGCTGCTCATCGGCGCGGGTGTCGAGGTCTACGAGGGCATGATCGTCGGCGAGAACAGCCGGCCCGACGACATGGACGTCAACCCGACCAAGGAGAAGAAGCTCACCAACATCCGGACCCACTCCCACGACGAGGCGCTGCGGCTGACCCCGCCCCGGCCCATCACGCTCGAGACCGCCCTCGAGTTCATCGCGGTCGATGAGCTGGTCGAGGTCACGCCGCAGTCGATCCGCCTGCGCAAGCGGTTGCTGTCCCAGCACGACCGGCGCCGGGAAGCGGGCAGGGCCGACGACCTCAGTCGCGCCGCGGAACCGCAGGTTGCCCCGGCGCAGACGCGCGGGTAGGGTGGCGGCGATGAGGCGGGGAGGCGTCCGAAAGGCCACCTGGCAGCTCGGCGCCGTGACGTGCCTGGTCGCCTCGCTGCTCGTGATCGTCCTGCCGGCGCCCGTGGCGGCCGCCAGCGATCGGCTACCGGACCTGCGCTCGGCCCCGATCCGGGACCTGCGGGTCGTCCGCACCCCGAGCGGTCGGAAGCTTCTGCGCTTCACGAGCGAGATCCGCAATTACGGCGCGGGGCCGTTCGAGGTCCGCGGCACCCGACCCAACCCCAATGTCGCATTCGACATCGACCAGATCGTGTACCGCAGCGACGGCACGGCCCGGCGGGTCGAGACGAACGCGACGGTGGCGTACGCCGGCGACGGGCACGACCACTACCACGTCCGGCGGATGATGAGCTACCACCTGTGGTCGACTCGCGGGACGCTGCGCGACCGCAAGATCGGCTTCTGCTTCTTCGACACGAACGCGAGGTATCTGTCGCTGCCCCGGGCACCGCGAACGGCGCGCTATCGGGAAGCCGGCTGCGGCGGACGCCGGGCGATCAGCACGCGGTCGGGGATCTCCGTGGGCTGGGGGGACCGCTACCCGTGGAACTTCGCCTACCAGTGGATCGACATCACGAGCATGCCCTCGGGGACGTACACCCTGCGCGCCGCTGTCGACCTGTTCGGCACGTTCGTCGAGTCGTCGGAGACCGACAACTGCTCATATGTCCGGATCTCGATCAGCGGCAGCAGCGCCCGGGTCCTCGGCAGCGGATCTGCGTGCGTCACCGATTACGCGGGGACCCCGTATGCCGCCGACGCTGCCTGGGCGCTCGCCGCGAACCTGAGGGCAGGCTGCGACCCACTCCTGTTCTGCACGTACAACCCGACTCTGCGTGACGAGCTCGCGCTGTTCATCTCGCGTGCGATGCAGCTCCCCCCGACCGATGAGGACTTCTTCGACGACGACAACGGGTCGCGCTATGAGGTCCATCACAACCGCGTCGCGGCGGCGGGGATCGTGGACGGCTGCGCAGCGCGCCGGTTCTGCGCGACCTCGCGGGTGTCGCGGGCGCTTGCGGCCGTCACGCTGTCGCGGGCCCTGGAGCTGCCCGAGAGCACGACCGATCACTTCACCGACGACGACGGCACCGCGGCCGAGCCGGCAATCAACGCCGTCGCCGATGCCGGGCTCATCACCCGCTGCGGCGGGGCGCTGTTCTGCCCGGGCACGACCGTGATCCGCGGGCAGATGGCGCGCTTCCTGCGCCGCGCCTTCGAGACGTCCGGATGATCGCCTGGGTGCTTCGTCAGGGGTGACGCGGGCCCGTGCGCCGTTGTAGGGTGAGGCCATGACACATCGATCCGCCCATCGGCGCCTCTCGACCATGGTCATCGGTCTCATCGTCCTGTTGCTCACGCTGGTCGCCCCAGCGGCGACCGCCCAGGGAGCGACTTTCTCGATCTCGATGCCGCGCATCGCCACCGGTTTCTCCTCGCCGACGCAGGTCACGAACGCAGGCGACGGGACGGGCCGGCTGTTCGTCGTCGAGCGCCGCGGGACCGTGAAGCTCCTGGAGGGCGGCGTGGCGCGCTCGCGCCTGTTCCTGGACATCCGCTCGCTCGTGGACGACACCGCCGGTGAGCGCGGACTGCTCGGGCTCGCGTTCCATCCCGATTTCGAGACCAATCGCCGACTGTTCGTCTACTACACGCGCAATGGTGGCGACATCGTGGTCGCCCGCTACACGACCAACGTCGCGCGTGACCGCGTCGTCCACGCGACGGGTCAGAACATCATGCTCATCGAGCACAGCGCCCGGACGAACCACAACGGCGGCGCCATGGCGTTCGGGCCGGACGGCTACCTCTACATCGGGACCGGCGACGGGGGCGGCGCAAACGACCCGGCACGCAACGGCCAGAGCCGGACGAAGAACCTGCTCGCGAAGATCCTGCGCATCGACGTGAACGGAAGTGGCGCGGGGACCTACAGCCGATACAGGATCCCGCCCACCAACCCGTACCGCGGCGCCATCGTCGGCCGCGACGAGGTCTGGGCCTGGGGCCTGCGCAACCCGTGGCGGATCTCGTTCGACCGGGGGACAGGCATGCTGTTCATCGCCGATGTCGGCCAGAGTCGCTGGGAGGAGATCAACCGCGAACCGGCGGGCTATCGCGGCGGGCGCAACTACGGCTGGAACATCATGGAGGGCAAGCACTGCGTTCGCACCGGCTGCTCGCTCTCGGGCGATACGCTGCCCGTGGCCGAGTACTCGCACTCGCGCGGCTGCTCGATCACCGGCGGCTACGTCTACCGCGGGACGACCCAGACCAAGCTCGTCGGCCAGTACTTCTTCGCCGACTTCTGCAGCGGGCGGATCTGGTCGATGGCGGCCAACGGCTCCTCCCTGTGGCAGCGGCGACAGGTCGCGCTGAACATCACCTCGTTCGGCGAGAGCGAGGACGGCGAGCTGTATGTCGTGACCCACGACGGGCGCCTGTACCAGATCAAGCAGATCTAGCGCGGGGGCGCGCGGACGTACAATCCGGCAGCGATGCCGATCTATCTGGACCACGCCGCGACGACGCCGGTCCGGCGCGAGGTCCTCGAGGCGATGCTGCCCTTCCTGACGGAGACCTTCGGGAACCCGTCGTCGGCACATGCGTACGGCCGCGTCGCGCGAGCCGGTCTCGATGACGCGCACGACCGGCTGGCCGCGAGTCTCGGGGTCGAGCCGCGCGAGGTCGTCTTCACGTCGGGCGGGACCGAGGCGAACAACCTCGCGCTGAAGGGTGCCGCCTGGGCCGGCAAGGCCCGCGGGCATCGGATCGTCACGTCGTCGATCGAACATCATGCGGTCGGGCACGCGCTGCGCTACCTGGAGAAGTTCGGGTTCGAGATCGTGGAGCTGCCGGTCGATCGGTACGGCCGCGTCGACCCAGACGAGCTGGAGGCCGCGCTGACGGACCGCGCCATCCTCGTCTCGATCATGCTCGCCAACAACGAGGTCGGGACGATCCAGCCGATCGCCGAGATCGCCAAGCGCGTGCGCGGGCGGAAGGGCGTCCTGCTCCATGTCGATGCGGTGCAGGCGGCCCCGTACGTCGACCTGCGCCTGGCCGATGTGGGGGCGGACCTGGTCTCGATCAGCGGGCACAAGTTCGAAGGACCGAAGGGCATCGGCGCCCTGTACGTCCGCCACGGAACCCACATCCTCGCCCAGCAGCACGGCGGCGAGCAGGAGCGGCATCGACGGGCCGGCACCGAGAACGTGGCGGGCGCGGTCGGCCTCGCCACGGCCTACGAGCTGTCGGTCGCCGAGCGCGCGGCCACCGTGAAGCGGCTTCGGGCCGGTCGCGAGCGGCTGACGAAGGCCGTCCTTGCCGTCCCCGAGACCGAGCTGACCGGTCACCCCACCGAGCGCCTTCCCGGCCTGCTGTCGATCATCGCCCGCGGGACGGACGGTGCTGCCGTGAGCCTGTCGCTCGACCTCGAGGGGATCGCGACGTCGGTCGGATCCGCGTGCACGACCGGTTCGACCGAGGTCAGCCACGTCCTGTCGGCCATGGGCTATCCCGACGACGAGGCGCGTGGCGCGCTCCGGCTGTCGCTCGGTCGCACGACGACCGACGACGAGATCGCCACGGCCGTCGAGGTCGTGCCGCGGGTCGTCGCCTCGATGCAGGTCGGATCGGCGTCCGTGGCGCGGGACCCACTGGGTCAGGGGGTCGGCGTTTGAGCCGGATCCTGGTCGCGATGTCGGGCGGAGTCGATTCCTCGGTCGCGGCGGCGATCCTGCACGAAGCGGGCCACGAGGTCGTGGGCGTCTGGATGCGACTGCACGATGTGGCCGACACGTACTCCGAGTTCAAGAAGAGCTGTTGCTCGCTGGACGCGGCCGATGACGCGCGCCGTGTCGCCGGCCAGCTCGGCATCCCGTTCTATGTCATGAACCTCGAGCGCGAGTTCGATGCCGGGGTTCTCCAGCCCTTCCTCGACACCTACCTCGACGGACGGACCCCGAGCCCCTGCGTCGACTGCAACACCTACGTGAAGTTCGGGGCGCTCCTGGGTCGGGCGCGGCACATGTACGAATGCGATGCCGTCGCGACCGGTCACTACGCGCGGCGGGTCGTGGGCGACGACGGGCGCGCCAGGCTGTACCGGGCGCGCGATCAGGACAAGGACCAGACCTACTTCCTGTACGGCCTGCGGACGGACCAGCTGGAGCACGCCCGCTTCCCGCTCGGGGAGCTCACCAAGCCCGAGGTGCGGGCGGTCGCGCGATCGCTCGCCCTCGTGACCGCCGACAAGCCAGAGAGCCAGGAGATCTGCTTCGTGCCCGGCGGCGACTATCGGGACGCCCTGCGGACGCGAGCCGGCTGGCGGCCGGAGCCCGGTCCGCTCCTGGACGGAGATGGGACGCGAGTCGGCGAGCATGCCGGGTCCGCCGCGTACACGGTCGGGCAGCGACAGGGCCTCGGGGTCGCCCTCGGGCAGCCGCGCTACGTCTCGCGCATCGACCCGCTCACCAACACGATCCAGCTGGGTCGTCGCGAGGATCTCGAGACGAACGCCTTCACCGTCGAGCGTTCGTCGTTCATCTCCCCGCGGACGCCGGCCGGGTCGTTTCGGGCCTCCGTGCGGATCCGCCACCGTGCCACGCCGATCGAGGCAACGGTCAGTCCCCTTGGGAAACGACGCTGGACGGTCCGCACCGACAGCCCGGTGTGGGCCGCCGCCCCCGGGCAGGCCGCCGTCTTCTACGACGGTGACGAGGTGCTCGGTGGTGGGCGGATCGCCGTCCCGACGCGCTCGTCCGTCGACCCGGAGCCGGCCCATCCGGAGCCGGCCCGCCCGGAGCCCGCGCTCGCCGGCGCGTGACCATCGAGCCGTCGCTGGTGCTCTCCGCGCTGGTGGGCCTCTTCCACGCCGCCGTGTCGGTGGCCATCCGCGGCTCAGCCGGCGGCCGGCTCCCGGCTCTGGTCGCGGCGGCCATCCTCGGCGCGTGGGCCGGTGATGCGATCTTCGGGCGGCTGGGCATCGGGATCGTGACGCTCGGCGATTACCACCTCGTCGGGGCGTCGATCGTCGCCTGGCTGGGGATCGCGATCGTCTCGGTCATCGCGGTCCTCGGTCCCAACCCGGACCGGCCGGCGTGAGCTCGGACGAGCGGTTCACCGCGAAGTTCCTGCGCGGACTCACGATCGGGGCGATCCTCGGTGCGGTGATCGCCGGATCGCGCCTGTGGCGGATGCTCGGGCGGACCGGCCCGAAACGCTAGGTCAACCGCGGTTCAGGTGAGCTGGATCGCGATCGGGAAGGTCGCGCGGTAGCCGTCGCCGTCCTGGGTCACGGCCAGGAGCGTGGCGCCTTCACTCTGGTTGAAGATCCCGTCGGATTCGTTCGGCTGGTCCTGCGGGCCCTTCTGCGCGTAGACGCCGGTCGCGTACACCGGTTCGGCTCAGTTCGTCGTCGAAGAACAGTTGCGACGTGAATTCGAAGCCCGCCTCCGCCTCAGGATCGGTCCGGATCTTGAAGTGGATATGGACCGCGCGGCCCTGATACCAGCCGGGATAGATGGTCGTGAACGACGCACGACCGTCAGCGTCGGTGCGCTGGAAACCGCGCAGGAAGTTGCCCGTGTTCCCGCTGACGCCCGAATAGCCGCCGAGCGCGTCGCAATGCCACACATCGACGACGACGCCCTCCAGCGGGATGCAGGCGGACCCGTCCGCCTGCGACACGATCCAGTCGAGCGTCAGCACGGCGCCCTCGGAGACGGCGTTGTCGGACGTGTTCGCGCGGATATCCGACCGGTCCAGATCCACGTCGAGGTAGTACGGCCCTTCGGTCAACTCCGGCGCGACGACGCAGGCTGGCAGGGCCGTCGCGACGGCCGTGGAAGCGCTGGCTGTGGATGCCGCGCTCGGAGAGGCAGTGGCTGCCGCTGAGGGCGATGCCGACGCCCCGGCCGTGGCGGCCGGCGACGCCGTTCCCCCCGGCACGCACGCCGCCAGGAAGGCCGCCGCGCCGCCAGCGCCGATGAGGGCGAGGATCTCGCGCCGGGTGAGGATCCGGCCGACCGGTCGATCGTCGTCGTCGAGATCGTCGAGTGCCGGCGGCGAGGCGGCCGGCGTGGCTGGCGATGTCATGAAAGAGCTCCGAGCGGGTCGATCAGGTGGACACGCTCGGAGCGCAACCTGAGAACCGTCTGAGACATCCCTGAGGTTGGACGGCTCAGCGAGTCGGCTGGGCCTCTGCCTCTGCCTCTTCGACGAGATCGAATTCGGTCCAGGCGCACGACGGGCACGTCCAGTTCATGAACGCTCCCTTGTCCGCGGCCTCGGTCGCCGACGACCACGACTCGCGGTTGTCGACGCTGCCGCACTTCTCGCATTTCCTGACGAAGGCCATGGGGTCTCCTCGTCTCCGCTCGTTTCCAACGCCATCCACCGTGAGCCGATGACGCGCACGACCGCATCACGCCCCCCGCACGACGGCTTGCGGTCCCGTTGCATAGCTGCGCCGCCTCGGTTCGGTACCATTGCGGCCGATGTCGACCCCACCCGTCACCCCGGATCCCCGGATCGTGTCGCGGCCTGCGTCGGAGCTCCGTCACCGCTTTCTCGAGTTCTTCGCCGAGCGCGGCCACACGATCGTACCGAGCGCGAGCCTCGTGCCGGCCGGTGACCAGACGCTGCTCTTCACGAACAGCGGCATGGTCCAGTTCAAGGACGCCCTGACCGGCGCCGAGACGCGCAGCTACACGCGCGCCGTCGACTATCAGCGCTCCCTGCGCGTCGCGGGCAAGCACAACGACTTCGAGGAGGTCGGGCGCACGCCGCGCCACCACACCCTCTTCGAGATGCTCGGCAACTTCAGCTTCGGCGATTACTTCAAGCGAGATGCCATCCACTACGCGTGGGACTTCCTGACGCGCGATCTGGGGATCCCCGGTGACCGCCTCGCCGCCACGACGTACACGACCGACGACCTCGCCTTCGAGGTCTGGCGCGACGAGATCGGCCTTCCGCCTGATCGACTGGTCCGCTGGGGCGACTTTCCGAACGGCGACGAGAAGAACTGGTGGCGGATGGGCGACATCGGTCCGTGCGGGCCATGTAGCGAGATCCACTTCGACCGCGGGTCGCACCTGAGCGAGGGGCCCGAGTGCATCCCGGACCACAGCGAGACCTGCCCGCGCTGGCTCGAGATCTGGAACCTGGTCTTCATGGAGTTCGAGCTCCGCGCCGACGGGTCCATGACACCGTTGAAGGCGCCCGGCGTGGACACCGGGATGGGTCTGGAGAGGCTTGCCAGCGTCATCCAGCAGGTCCCGACGAACTACGACACCGACCTCTTCACGCCGATCCACGCTCGGATGCGCGAGCTGCTCGGGCACGATCCCGATGCGTTCGAGCAGGAGCGCTTCAGCTACCAGGTCATCGCCGACCACTCGCGCGCCGTCACGTTTCTCATCGGCGACGACGTCCTTCCGAGCAATGAGGGGAGGGGTTACGTCCTGCGACGCATCCTGCGCCGGGCCGTCCGCCACGGCCGGCTGCTGGGACGGCGCGAGCCGTTCATGGCCGAGACCGCCGCCGTCGTGATCGACGTAATGGCCGATGCGTATCCCCATCTCGCCGAGAAGCGGGACGTCATCCTCGCCGCGATCGCGCGCGAGGAGGCGCAGTTCGCCCGCACCCTGGATGCCGGGACAGCGCAGCTCGAGGAGGCGCTCGAGTCGCTGTCCACGGCGGAACGCGTCATCGGCCGCCGGCCGGAGGATCTCCCGTCCGACGCCCCCCGACTCCCCGGCGAGGTCGCCTTCCGGCTGCACGATACGTATGGCTTCCCGGTCGACCTGACCGCGGAGCTCGCCGCCGAATTCGGGGTGGCGATCGACCGCGCGGGATTCGACGCCGCGCTCGCCGAGCAGCGAGAACGGAGTCGATCGGGCAAGAAGGCCGAGCTCGCCAGGCATGCCGAGTCGACGTCCCTGTACGGCGCCGTCCAGGCGCGCGGCGGCGACAGCGAGTTCCTCGGCTATGAGACGACCAGTGCCGAGGGCCGCGTCGTCGCGATCGTCCGCGACGGGATGGAGTATGAGGAGCTCACCGGTCTGGGCGAGGCAGAGGTCATGCTCGACCGAACGCCGTTCTATGCCGAGGGTGGCGGCCAGGTCGGCGATCAGGGCGTGCTCCGCGAACCGGGTGGCGGCAGCCTCCTGTTCAGTGTCGAGGACACGCAGCGACCGGTCGGCGGCCTGATCGTCCATCGCGGCACGCTTCGGGGCAGGCTCAGGGTCGGCGAGACGGTCGAGGCCGTCGTCGATGCGGAACGGCGCGCTCACACGATGCGCAACCACACCGGCACGCACCTCCTCCACCGGGCGCTGCGCAACGTGGTGGGCAACGGGGCCCGTCAGGCCGGCTCGCTCGTCCATCCCGACTACCTGCGCTTCGACTACCCGTTCGATCGGGCGCTCACCGATGACGACAAGCGGGCGATCGAGGACGAGGTGCGGGCGGTCATCCGCGACGATCGCCCGGTGACGGTCCAGTTCCTGTCGATGGCCCAGGCGCTCGAGCTGGGCGCCGACGCCTTCTTCGACGAGAAGTACGGCGAGACGGTGCGCACCGTGCGCGTCCAGGACTACAGCTTCGAGCTGTGTGGCGGGACGCACTGCCGGGCGACTGGCCAGATCGGCGGCTTCGTGATCACCGGGGAGCGGAGCATCGGATCCGGCCAGCGTCGGATCGAGGCCGTCACGGGCGCTGGTGCGGACCGGCTCATCCGCGAGCGTCTCGAGACGTTGGACCGCGTGACCACGGCCGTCGGCGCCCAGGGGGCGGATCGGTTAGAGGAGCGCGTGGCGAACCTGCAGGAGGAGTTGCGCGAGACGAGGCGCCGATTGCGGGCCGGTGGTGGCGGTGTCCCGAAACCGGCCGAGTTGGCTGCCCGGGCCGAGGAGGTCGCGCCCGGCGTCCGGCTGGTCGCGGCGAGTGTGCCTTACGAGTCGATGGACGCCCTCAAGGCCGCCTCGAAGGAGGTGCGCGCCGTTCTCGGCAATGGCGTCATCGCGCTGTTCCTCGACGCCGAGGCGCCCGGGGTGTGGGTGACCGTGTCGGACGACCTGGTCGAGCGCGGGTTGTCGGCTGGGGACCTCGTCAAGGTCGCCGCGGGGCCGATCGGAGCGAAGGGTGGCGGCCGGCCGCAGATGGCCCAGGGGATGGGCTCGCGCCGCGACGGGCTCGCGGAGGCCCAGGCCGCGGTTCGCAGCTCGATCGCCGAGCGGCTGGACACGGGGGGCTGATGGCCTTCTGGCGCCGGATCTGGCAGCGCGATGGCGCCGACAGCCTCGCCGCGTGCACCGCGCTCGACGTCGGGACGGAGTTCGCCAAGGCGCTCGTCTTCGAGATCGACGACGAGGGGCTCGGCACCGTGCGCGGCGTGGGCCGGAAACGGCAGGGTCTGTCGCACATGCAGTCGGGGACCGTTGCCGACATCGCAGCGGTCGTCGATAACTGCGCGGTGGCGCTGCAGGAGGCCGAGGAGATGGCCGGGTTCCGGCCAAGCCAGGTCGTGATCGGGATCGCCGGAGAGCTCGTCAAGGGGTTCACGACGACCCACAGCCAGGAGCGCAAGAAGCCCGACCAGCCGATCTCCGAGGCGGAGCTGCAGAAGCTCATCGACGGCGTCCAGCGTGAGGCGCTGGGCGAGGCAGAACGGGCGATCACCTGGGAGACCGGCCTGCCCCATGTCGACGTCCGGCTCGTCCACGCGGCGGTGACCGGCGCGTCGATCGACGGCTACTCGCTGACCAACCCCGTCGGATTCCAGGGGCGCCACGTCAAGATCGGGATCTTCAATGCCTTCGCCCCACTCGTCCACCTCGGAGCGCTGCAGAGCGTCGCGTCGCAGCTGGACCTCGAGCTGCTCGAGATCGTCGCCGAGCCGTATGCCGTGGCCCGCGTCCTCGGGACCGAGCAGGTTCGCCAGTCCGGCGCGCTCTTCGTCGACGTCGGCGGCGGCACGACGGACGTCGCGCTCGTCCGGCAGGGCGGGATCGAGGGTACGCGCATGTTCGCGCTCGGTGGTCGTGCCTTCACGAAGTCGCTCGCCGACCGGCTCGACCTGCCGTTTCCGCGGGCGGAGTCCCTCAAGGTCGACTACGCGCGCGGCATCGCGATCGAGCGCCGGGAGGACATCGCGAACATCATCGGCGAGGATGTCAGGGTGTGGGCCGCCGGTGTCGAGCTCGTGATGGAGGAATTGTCGGGTGGTGACCTGCTGCCCGGCCGGATCTACCTGTGCGGCGGCGGGTCGCGCCTTCCGGAGATCCGCGACGCGCTCGCAGCCGAGACATTCTGGAAGCGGATGCCTTTCGCACGGCCGCCGGAGGTGGCCGTCATGTCCCCGGACCAGATCGACACCGTCGTCGACGCGACCGACCTGCTCGTCGACCAGCAGGACGTCACCCCGCTCGGGCTCGCGTACCAGGCGATCGAGCTCCAGACCACGGCCGATCCCCTGGAAGTCGCGCTGCGGCGGGTCCTGCGCGCGATGAAGGTCTGACCATGGAGGTCCGCGTCCTCTATCTCGACATCGACGACGAGATCACGACGGCCGCCGCCCGCGTGCGCGGTGCAGAGGGCATCCGTGTCGCGATCGTGCTGCCGAATGGCTCGCGCGTGGCGACCTCGCGGATCAATTTCCGCCTCCTTGCGCGCGACGCGACGATCAACGGCAAGCGCCTCTCGATCATCGCCGGCGACGCCGCGACGCGGGCGCTCTCCGCGTCGGCCGGATTGCCGATCTTCGCGTCGGTCGCCGAGTACGAGTCGGCGCTCGAGGCGGAACGTGGCGCAAAGGCCGAGGAGGCGTCGGAACCGACGGAGACCGCGGCCGCCAGTACCGCGGTTGCCGCCGATCTTGCGGCTGCCCCCGATACCGCCCCTGCCGATAGTGCGGCCGCCTCCTCGACCGACGGTGTGACGGGCGCGCCCGAAGGCGACAAGGCGCCCTCCGTGCGGTCGCCTCGGGCACGACGCAAGCCGCGGGCACCGGCCGAGACAGGCGACGAGACGATGGCGGGCCTGTTCCCGCCGGCGTCACTGCCCGGCGATGCGACAAGCGCCTCGACTGGCGCGAGCACCGCGGCAGCCGCGCCGGCGCCGGTGGCCCCGGACCGTGCGGACGCGGAGGTCGCGCCGCCGCCCTTCGTGGCGACGACGCGCAGCCAGGCCGCCGTCCCGCGTGGGCCGGCAACCATCCCCGCGGCACGGGTCATGGCCGACACGCCGCCCGATGTCGTCCCCGCGGCGCCATCGCGTGTGACCGGATCGCGGGTCCTTCCCGCGCCGACGGGACGGCAGCTCTTGCCCGGCACCCTCCGAACGCCGCTGGTCATCGGGCTGGCGGTCCTGGCGTTGGCACTCGTCGTCGGTGGGGTCGGCGCGTACGTGTTCCTTCCGTCGGCCACGGCGGTCATCACCCCCCGTGAGGCCGCGATCGGACCTGTGCCGCTGCGGATCGTCGCCAGCACCACCGCCACCGAGCCCGACCCGGTCGCTCGGACCGTTCCCGCGCTGACCAAGACGTTCGAGGTCGAGACGAGTCAGACCTTCACGGTGACCGGCAAGCGTGTCGAGCAGACCGCGGCCAAGGGCACCGTCCGGTTCCGCAACAAGGACTTCACGTCCACGAACACCATCCCGAGCGGGAGCATCGTGAGCACCCAGTCGGGCATCCGCTTCCAGACCGATCGCGCGGTCACCGTGCCCCGCGCCGAGCTCGTGGGGCTCCAGGTCTTCCCAGCGTCCGCGTCGGTCAAGGTCACCGCGGTGAAGGCCGGCACCGAAGGCAACGTGGAACCGAACGCGATCACGGTGATCCCGCGCGGGGAGGATCCACTGACGCTCGATGTCACCAACCCGGATGAGACAAGCGGCGGCAAGCGCGACGAGTTCCCGCGGGTCGGGCGGGCCGACATCGAGGCTGCCACCACGGCGCTCGGGGAGGGGCTCGCGACGGCCTTCCAGGAGAAGCTCGCCGACCCGGCGCTTGTCGCCGATGGGTCCACGGTCTTCCGGGACACCGCGTCCATGGGTCCGCCGACGTACACCGTCGACCCGGCCACGCTGCTCGGCGACGAGGTCGAGACGTTCGAATGGGGCGCGTCGGCCACTGGGACCGTCCTGACGGTCGACGAAGGGTCCGTCCAGGTCGTGGCCGAAGCCAACATCGCCAACCAGGTGCAGTCGGGGTACGCCCTGGTCGATGGCTCCAGCACCATCGACACCTCGCCGGGGCAGGTCCAGGACGGGGTGATCTCGTTCCCGGCGGTCATCACGGCCCGCCAGGTCCTGCTGGTCGACCCGACCGCGATCGAAGCCGAGATCCGCGGCAAGTCATTGGCCGACGCTCAGTCGATCCTCGACGGCTACGGTCATGCCGAGCTGGCGGTCTGGCCGGACTGGGTCGGCACGGTCCCGACGCTCGACGCTCGGGTCGAAGTCAGGACGTCCGAGGCTGTTCCGTGACCGGGATCCTCGGCATCGACCTCGGGGAGAGGCGGATCGGTGTGGCCATCGCGGACGGCCCCGACGTCGGCGCCCGCCCGCTGGCGACGGTGCGTCGAGGCCGCTCGGTCGGCGCGGACGCGTCGACGCTCGGGTCGCTGATCGGCCAGCACGCGATCGACGAGCTCGTGGTCGGCCTGCCCCTGGAGGCGGCCGGCCACGAAGGCCCACAGGCCGCGGCGACCCGTGCCTGGGTCGAGGAGCTGCGCACGATCCTGGGTGAACGGGTCAGGATCGCCTTTCGGGACGAGCGCCTGACGAGCCACGTCGCCGAGACGCGGCTCGGTCCGATGCCGCGCGGACGGTCCGGGGGAGCGCCTTCGCGCCAGCAGCGCGATGCATACCGTGCGCGAGTCGACCGTGAGGCCGCGGCGATCATCCTGCAAGATGAGCTGGACAGCCGCCGAGCGACCGGGTCCGCTCAGACCCGACCGACGATGGAGAGCCGACCATGACGCTCCGCTCCGGCGGGCGCCCGCGCGACCAACGCCCCCCGCACGCCCGTCGCTACGAGGCCGATGCCTACGCGACGGAGTACGTGCCCGAGGACTTCGAGCCGTCGCGCCGGTACGGGACCGGCAGCGGCAACGGGCGGCGACGGGGTGGTGGCGGGAGCGGGCTCGGTGGCGTGGTCAAGTTCCTGTTGTTCGCCCTGGTCCTGGGCGCGCTCGTCCTGATCGTGGCGCTGACGGCCCTCCGGCCGGTCGTGAACAACGCGATCCTGTCGTGGGCCGAGGACAGTCCCGCTGCCCTGAGCCTGCCCTTCGTCGCCGACATCGTCCGTGAGGACCTCGGGACGTCGCTGACGCAGCCCGTTTCTAGCGATCCCGAGCAGGTCGAGTTCGTCATCGAGGAAGGGGACACGGCCTCGTCGATCGCATCGCGACTCGACGACCAGGGGCTGATCCGTGACCGTCGAGCGTTCATCTTCATCGCGAGCGAGCGAAAACTGACAGGTTCGCTCCTGCACGGGACCTTCGTCCTGCGCCGGAACATGACGCCCGATCAGGTCGTGACCGCGCTGCTCGCGCCTCCGGAGGTCCCCTACATCGAGGTCGACCTGCGGACCGGCCTGCGCCTCGAGCAGATCACGGCCAAGCTCCAGACGCTGCCTCTCGAGATGGACGTGCGCGCGTTCTACGAGCTGGCCAAGGAACCGTCCGCGACGCTCCTTGCCGACTACCCGTGGCTTCGTCGTGTGCTGACCGATGCGCCGGAGGGCACCTCGCTCGAAGGCTTCCTGTGGCCCGGCAACTACCGCGTGCTGCCCGACACGACGCCCGAGGAGCTGCTGCGCAAGATGCTCGACGGGTTCCATGCGGCCGTCGGTGACGAGAAGATGAGGGTCCCAGCCGAGCGCGGTATGTCGTTCTACCAGGTCATGTCGCTCGCCTCGATCGTCGAGCGCGAGGCGCAGCTCGACGACGAACGGGCACTGATCGCGGGCGTGTACCAGAACCGGATCAACGGGATCCCCGGGATCAAGAACAAGATCCTCAACGCCGACCCGACCGTGCTCTACGCGAACGACACGGTCCAGCTCGCGGCGCTCGAGTTCGAGCGCTGGAAGGAGTACAGGTTCTGGGTCGTGCCCGAGGTGCCGCTCCGGGATGTCGTCCTGCCGGAGGAGCTGCTGGGCTACCAGACGTACACCCAGCCCGGTCTGATCCCGGGCCCGATCGCGACGCCGACGTTGGCCTCGATCGATGCGGCTCTGATCCCGGACACGGCCGACAAGTTCATCTACTTCCTCGCGATCCCCGACAGCGGCGGCAAGCATGCATTCGCCAAGACCGCCAAGGAACACGACGCGAACCGGAAGAAGTACGGCTATATCCAGTGACGGTCGCCCGCACCGGGTGGCCGTCGCCGGACGACTTCGGGAGCTCACCGAGCGCCGCCGACATCGCCCGTTGGGAGGATGCCGACCGCGCCGCGCGACCGGCCCGGCTCGCCCGCCTGCGCGCACGCTTCGCGGACGCAGGCATCGATGCCTACTTCGGGGTCCGCCGCGAGCACATGCGCTTCCTGACGGGCTTCACGCTGGCCGAGGGCGAGGAGAAGGCCGCCGGTAGCTCGGGCCAGTTCCTGGTCGCGGGCGACGAGGTGGTGCTGTTCGCCGACTCGCGCTACACGATCCAGGCACGGCGCCAGGCGCCCGACGCACGGGTCGAGGCCGTCTACGGCGACCTGCCGTCGCGTTGGCCCGCGCTGGTCGGCACGATCGGGGCGCAGCGTGTCGGCGTCGAAGCCGGGTTCGTGCCGCACGCCGTGTGGGGCCGTCTCGCGGCTGCGGCACCGGACGTGGAGCTCGTCCCGATCGAGGGTTGGCTCGAGAGCGACCGCGCGACGAAGGAGTCGTCCGAGATCGAACGGATCGCCGCCGCCTGCGCGGTCGCCGACCGTGCCCTGGCGATGCTTCTCCCCGAGATCGTTCCGGGCGTGACCGAGACGGCCCTCGCGCTCCGCCTCGAGTGGCTCATCCGCACCGGTGGCGCCGAGGCGCTGGCCTTCGACGTGGCCTGTCTGTCCGGGCCCGAGGCGGCGTTGCCGCACGGTTCCCCGGGCGACCGGCCCGTCCGCGACGGCGCCGTCCTGCTGTTCGATTTCGGGGCGCAGGTCGCCGGCTATCGCAGCGACATGACGCGGACTCTGTTCGTCGGTGAGCCGGGCCCGCGCGATCTCGACGTGTACGAGCTCGTTGCCCGCGCCCAGGCCGAGGCCATCGGAGCGCTCCAGGCGGCCGTTGAGCGGGCCGAGGCCGGCGCAACCGAGCTGCCGTCGGGTCGGGCGGTGGACTCCGTGGCCCGCGACGTCATCGCCGCCGCCGGTCATTTCGACCATTTCGGGCACAGCCTCGGCCACGGCATCGGGCTCGCGACGCACGAGGCTCCGTCGCTGAGCACGCGGGCTCCCGAGACTCCGCTCCCGAGCCCGACGGTCTTCTCCGTGGAGCCCGGCGTCTATCTCGAGGGCGAGACCGGGGTCCGCATCGAGGATCTGGTCGCGATCGATGCGACCGCCGGGCGCCTGGACCGCCTCACGCAGTTTCCGCGTGAGGTCGTGGTCGTGTAGGGCCGAGCTCCGCGAGAGTGGCGTCGAGGGCGGCCATGAAGACCGGGATCTCGGCCGTCGTGAAGGCCAGTGGCGGGCGGATCTTGAGAACGTTCCCGTCGCGTCCGCACGTGCCGATCAGGACGCCATTGCGGCGCATGCCTTCCTTGATCGCCGACGCGGATCGGGCGTCCGCGACCTCGACACCGATCGCGAGACCGGCGCCGCGCTCCTCCACGATCACGGGGTGGTTGACGGCGGTCTCGCGGATCGCGTCCCGCAGCGTTCGGCCGGTCTCGCTGACGCGCTGGAGGACGCGCTCGTCCTCCAGCACATCGAGCACCGCGAGTGCCGCTGCCGCGGACACGGGATTGCCTCCGAACGTGCTGAAGAACACGCTCTCGTCGGCGAACCGCGCCGCGATCTCGCGCCGTGTCACGACCGCACCGACCGGGTGGCCGTTGCCCATCGGCTTCCCGAGCGTGACCAGATCCGGCGTGATCCCGAGCCGCGCGAACGACCACATCTCCCCGGTCCGGCCGTGACCACCCTGGACTTCGTCGGCGATCCACAGGCCGCCGGCCGCGTGGGTGCGTTCCAGCCACTCGCGCGCGAGCGCGGGCCCCGGATCAAGGAAGCCATCACTCGTCAGGATGCTGTCGAGGATGGTGGCCGCGGGCGCCAGCCCGCGGGCGCCGAGCCGCTCGAGCGCGGCCGCGAACGCCGCTGCGTCGAGGTCGGTGCCGCGCAGGCGGTCCGGTGCCGCCCACGACTCGACGTGCTCCGGCGGTCTCGATGCCTGCCACGACTCGGGTGAGAGCGCGGCGGTCGCGTCGGTCACGCCGTGGTAGGCGAACGCCGTGCACAACGCCCCGCGGTTGCCGGTGAACGTCGTCGCCAGCCGCCACGCGACGTCGTTCGCCTCGGAGCCGGAGTTCACGAACAGCACGGTGTCGAGCCCGGCGTCGACCGGCATCGTCGCGATCAGGCGCTCGGCCAGCTCGATGGCCGACTCGTGGAGGTAGCGCATGTTGGTGTTGAGCTGCCGCCCCTGCCGGGCGACGGCCTCCACGACCCGGGGATGCCCGTGCCCGACGCACGGCACGTTGTTATAGGCATCGAGGTAGCGGCGACCGTCGGTCGCCCTCATCCAGACACCGCCGGCGCTCACGACATGGATCGGCTCGTCGTAGGTCAGTGACTCCATGGCGGGGCCGAGGGCTGCCTCGCGCCGGTCGGCGAGGCCGGGGGTGTCGTGCGCGCCTCCTTCCGCGCCGAAGCGGCGAGCTGCCGCGTCCCAACCGACCGACAGCAGCGTCTCGATCGCCCGGGCGACCGGGCCGTTGTAGCGCTCCGCGAACGTCGGGTCCTCGAGCCCGCGCTCAGAACGCCACGACGAGATCGCGATGGTGACCGCGGCGCGCGCCGCCAGGAGGTCACCCATCAGGCGCAGCTCGAGCGGCTCGAGCGGCGTGACGCGCTGATAGCCGTCGAGCACGAGGCGGGCGGACCGGAACAGGTCATCGCCCGTCCGTCCGATCAACAACGAGTCGAGCACCGAGGCGAGGTCGGTCACCAGCGCGCTGTGGCTCATGTCGCCGAAGTCGACGATGCCGGTGATGAAGCCGTCGTCATCGGTCAGCGCGTTGTCCGTGGTCAGGTCGGTATGGACGACCTGTGCCCGCAACGACGGCCAGACCGGCACCACCGAGGTTTCAAAGCGGTCGAGCACGACGCGGACGAGCTCGCGATGGCCGGGGTCACGGATCGAACCGAGCAGCTCGCGTGTCTGGCCAGCGTGCTGGATGTCCCACAGCATCGTGCGCTGCGCTGCGGGGTGGAAGAAGCCACGCAACGCCCGACCGACGCGGGCCGCCATCTCGCCCCATGCGATGAGCGCTGCGTCGGAGAGCTCGATCGAGTCGACCCGCCCGCGCCCGGGCAGGACGGAGTACATCCGGACGTGATGATCGCCATCGAGTGCGTGATGGAGCGCCCGACGAGTCCCCGGATCGCCTGAGCCGGGTGACGCACCGGGGATCAGCCGCGGGATCGCCAGCGGCAGGGTGGGGTCGACGCGGCTCGCATGAATGACGCCCAGGGCCTCCATGTCGAGCGTCGCCGGGTCCTCGGCGGCATTGGATACCTTCATGACCGCCAGGGGGGCCGCTGCGCGATCGAGCAGCATGAACGTCTGATCCCGCTCGCTGCCGAGGTCGCGGGCACCGTCTGCGTCGACGTCGAATGTTCGCCGGGCGATGTCGATGACCTCGGCCGCCTCGAACGAGGGGCGCGCCGCGGCGAGCACGGGGTCCATGGTCAGCGCATGGTAGCGGCTAGAATGGGCGCCTCACCCCGAACGAACCGAGGTCCGTCGGCCCCTGCGCGGCGGATCGAGCCCAGGAGCCCATCGACACATGATCAGCACCGGAGAACTGCGCAAGGGCGTGACGATCGAGCTCGACAACGAGCTCTGGCAGATCCTCGACTACCACCACATCAAGATGGGTCGCGGGTCGGCCCAGGTCCGCATCACGCTGCGCAACGTCAAGCGTGGCCAGACCATCGAGCGCTCGTTCCAGGCCGGCACGAAATGGCCGCGCGCCCAGCTCGAGCAGCGGCCCGTCCAGTTCCTGTACCGCGACGGCGACGATTTCCACTTCATGGACAACGACACGTACGATCAGTTCCACCTCACCGCGAGCCAGCTGGGCGACACGACGCAATACCTCAAGGACGGGATGACGCTCGACCGGACGAGCTACCAGGGCGAGACCATCGGCGTCGAGCTGCCCGTCACCGTCGACCTGTCTGTCGTCGACACGGAGCCGGGCTTCGCGGGCGACACCCAGACCGGCGCGCGCAAGCCGGCGACGACCGAGACAGGGCTCGTCGTCCAGGTCCCGATCTTCGTGGAAAGCGGTGACACGATCCGGATCGACACGCGGACGGGGGAGTACCAAACCCGGATCTGATGGCGGGCCGCGGCGGCATCGACGCTTACCTCCACCTCCTCGGCGAGGCGTTCCGCGGTCGCGGCATCAAGCAGGGATTCGGGTGAGCGGCCGCGAGCGCGAAACGCCACCCAATTGGGTCCTGCCCGGCTGGGATGCCGTGGATCCCGAAGAGCCGGTGACGGCTCGGCCCGCGGTCGGCCGCCCCGTCGTGCCCCCGCGCGCGGAGGGCGCCCGACCTTCGAGCCCGTTGGCGGCTCCCGGCACGTTCGGTCTCCGGATCCTCCAGGTCAGCGAGGTCACGCGGGCGGTCCGGACGGCGATCCGCCAGGACCCGCGCCTGGTCGACCTGTGGGTCGAAGGCGAGATCGGTCGCGTGACCGTGTCGAGCGCCGGCCACGCGTACTTCGCACTGAAGGACGAGCGCAACCAGCTCCAATGTGTCTGGTTCCGGGACGATCGCGTCCGCTCCGCGTTCTCGGCCCAGGCCGGTCTGCGGGTCGTGGTCCACGGGCGCGTCGATCTGTACGAACCGACCGGCTCGATGCAGCTGTACGTCGACTCGATCCAGCCGGCGGGGCTCGGTGACCTTGCCCTGCGCTTCGAGGCGCTCAAGGCCCGGCTGGCCGCCGAGGGTCTCTTCGAGAGCGCGCGGAAGCGGCCGCTGCCCGCACGGCCTCGGACGATCGCCGTCGTGACGAGCCCGTCGGGAGCCGTCTGGCGCGATATCAGCCACGTCCTAGCACGCAGGTGGCCGCTGGTCCAGGTCGTGCTGGTCGCGGCGCAGGTCCAGGGCGACGGGGCTCCCGCCAGCATCGTGACCGCTCTGCGACGGACCGCCCGCTACGCCCAGGCCACGCACGACGCCGGCCGCCCGGACGACGCCCCGGCCCTGACGATCCTCGCCCGCGGCGGCGGCTCGCTCGAGGATCTCTGGGCGTTCAACGACGAGCGTGTCGTCCGTGCCGTCGTCGCGCATCCACTGCCCGTCGTGTGCGGCGTCGGGCACGAGGTCGACGTGACCCTCGCCGATTTCGCGGCCGACGTCCGGGCTGCCACCCCGTCCGCCGCCGCGGAGATCGTCGTGCCCGACCGACTCGAGATGGCCGGCGCCCTGCGGCGGGCCGCCGACCGGCTGGCGACGGCCACCGAACGTCGTCTCGCCACGGCCTCGCGCGACCTCGCGGTCGAGCGGCGTGCCCTCGAGCGGGCAAGCCCGGCTGTGCGGCTCGCCGCGGCGCGCGAACAGGTAGGCCTGCTGTTCGACCGGGCGACCCGCGCTGTCGAGGCACGGCTGGCGCAGGAACGCCTGCGGCTCGCGACCGCGTCATCGGCCTTGCCGCGGCACGCGGCGGCCCGGCTCGCCGCAGCACGCTCGGCCCTCGACGCCTCGGCGGCGGCGCTGGCGGTCCTCGGTCCGAACGCCACGCTCGAGCGCGGCTACGCGATCGTCCGTCGCGGCCCGGACGGCGCCATCGTCCGCGACCCGCTCGACGCGCCGGGCGGATCGCCGCTCCGCATCCGGGTCGCTCGCGGCGAGATCGACGCGACCGTCGACGAGGAGCCCAGCGCGTGAGCACGGACCTCATCGTCTTCCTCGCGGCCGTGGCCGTCATCGCGATCGTCGGGATCGGCATCGGTATGCTGGTCGCCCCGCGACTCGGGCGGCTTGCCGAGCGCATCGATGAGGATGCCGGTGACGGGACCGACTGACACCCAGGCAACCGACGAGATCGCCCGACCGACCGACGAGCTCTCGTTCGACGACGCGCTCGCCGAGCTCCAGAGGACGATCGCCGAGCTCGAGTCGGGCAACCTGCCCCTGGAGCGGACGCTCGCGCTGCACGAGCGCGGCGCGGCGCTGCTCGAGCGCTGCGAGACGCTCCTGCGCAGCGCCGAGCTCCGCATGCGTCAGCTCGTGGCCAAGGGCGGCGGCCTGGAGACGGTCGCGGTGACCGAGGACCGCACGGTCGACGACGCCTGATCAGGCTTCGCCAGGAACGATGTTGAGGTTGCCGCGGAACAGGTTGCCGCGGTCGAAGCGGGTCTTCACGCGCTGCAACCGGATGTACGTGTCGGCCGGGTAAGCGGCCCGCGCCCGGTCCGTCTCGCGCGTCGTGACGGCCTCGTCCGGCATCGCGTAGTTGGCATACAAGCCGCCGGTCGACCAGGCGGCGATGCGCGCGGTCGCGCCCTTGCTCCAGGCTCTCCCTGCCTCGTCGAACGCCGGATCCGCCCATGTCCCGATCGCGCTCACGTGGAAGCGCGATGTCCGATTGCCGATCGCGGCGTGGTCGTCCGGGAATCGGCGCGCGGCGCCATGGATCGGTTCGATCAGAAAGCCGGATGACTCGGTCGGGATGGTCGACGTCAGCTCGACCAGGAGGTCGACGAGCTCCGGCGTGAGATCGGTCACGAACGTCGACGACCAGTAGTTTCGCGACCCGAAGGGCTCGATCGCGTTGATCGCCTGGATGTCGAGGTACGTGCAGGCCCTGAGCCCCTCGTGCCGGTCCGCGGGCTCGCCGAGCAGCTCGCTCGCGAAGGCGGCGCCGGCCGCGATGTCCCCGGCGTAGGCGTACTGCACCTGGACCATCGGCTCGCCATCGGCGTGGAGGAGGATGAGCATCGGCAGCGCGGCATCCGGCGCGTCCGGCATCAGCGCCGCCCACCGCCGCAGGATCGCGCCGTCGCCGAGGGGAACCAGCGCGGGGCCGCCGAACATCGCACCGACCGGGATGAGCGCGAGGTCGAACCGCGTGACGACCCCGAAATTGCCGCCGCCGCCGCGCAGTGCCCACAACAGGTCGGGCTCGTCAGCCGCCTCGACGATCGTCCCGTCCGCGGTGACGAGGCGAGCGCCCACGAGGTTGTCGCAGGTGTATCCGCCGATCCCCATCAGGAACCCGATCCCGCCGCCGAGCGTGAGACCGGCCACGCCGGTGTCACCGAAGACGCCACCCGGCACACCGAGCTCATGCTGGAGCGCCGGCGCATCGAGGTCCTGCCACTGCGCACCACCCGCGACGTGCGCGAGGCGTTCGTCCGGATCGATCGTGACGCCACGCATCGTCGACAGGTCCGCGACGATGCCACCCTCGACGATCGCCAGACCGGCCACGCTGTGGCCGCCGCCACGCACGCCGAGCGGGAGCCCGTTGTCCCGTGCGCACGCGATGGTCGCCACCACGTCCGCGTCGTTCGTGCAGCGCACGATGGCGAGTGGACGGCGATCGATCAGCGCATTGAAGGTTCGACGCGCATCGTCGTAGTCGGCCGATCCGGGCCGGATCACGCGCCCGTCGACCGCCCCCTCCAGCGCGGCGATCGGATCCGGCATGGGCGGAGGATACGCGATGGAAACTGGCGACCAACGAGGAACAGGTTTAAACTGGCGCCGGCGGTCGACAGACATGCGACCCTACGCACCGACATCACAGATGGGCTGTCAGACCCGTCCAGCGACCCACGTACCGGAGCAACCGCCCGCGTGACCATCCTCTCAGACCTCAACAGCCCGGCCGAGCTGCGCGGCCTGACCGAGCCCGAGCTCGTCCAGCTCGCCGACGAGATCCGCAGGACGATCGTCTCGACGGTCGCCGAGACCGGCGGACACCTCGGCTCGTCGCTCGGCGTGGTCGAGCTGACGATCGCCCTGCATCGACTGCTCGAATCGCCCCGCGACAGGATCGTGTGGGACACCGGTCACCAGGCCTATCCCCACAAGCTGCTGACGGGCCGCCTGGACCGATTCCGCACGCTCCGTTCGCTCGATGGGGTCGGCGGTTTCCCGCGTCGCATCGAGTCGCCCCACGACGTATTCGATGGCGGGCACGCGGGAACCGGCCTGTCGATCGCCGAAGGCCTGGCCGAGGCCCGCGATCTGCGGCATGGCATGGAACGGATCGCGGTCATCGTCGGGGACGCCGCGCTGATGAGCGGGCTATCGCTCGAGGCGCTCAACGACATCGGCCAGCGCAAGACCCAGATGCTCATCGTCGTCAACGACAACGAGATGTCGATCAGCCCGACGGTCGGCGCGTTCTCCAAATACCTCTCGCAGATCAAGCTGTCGGGCGCGTGGCGACAGAGCCGCAGCGCCTACGACAGGACGGTCCTCCGCGTTCCCGTCTTCGGCCCGCACCTCCTCGAACTGTCCAAACGGCTGCGGGCCTCGGTCGTCCGGTTCGCCCAGCCGGGCCAGCTGTTCGAGGATCTCGGCATCACGTACATCGGTGTGGTGCCGGGCCACGACATCCGCGGCCTCATCGAGACCCTCGGGGCGGCGCTCGCGCTGCCCGGCCCGACCATCGTCCACGTTCGCACGCAGAAGGGGCGGGGATACCGGCCCGCGATCGAGGATCAGGTCGGCTTCCACGGCGCGGCACTGCCGCCGATGCTGCTCGCGCCCGAGGCGGACGCGTACGACGGCGTCAAGAAGGCACCAGCGGGCCTCCCGACGGAGTCGATGGCCGACGACGCGGCCTCGCCCACCCCGGAGCCGGCCGCACCGAAGAAGAACCCGAACTACACCGCTGTGTTCGCCGCCGAGCTGATCGAGGCGGCACGGGAGGACCGCCGCATCGTCGGGATCACGGCCGGCATGCCGACCGGGACGGGGATGTCGAAGCTCGCCGAGGTCTTCCCGGAGCGCGTCTTCGACGTCGGGATCGCCGAGCAACACGCGATGACCCTCGCGACGGGCCTGGCGATGGGCGGCATGCGCCCGGTCGTCGCCTTGTATTCGACGTTCCTCCAGCGCGCGTTCGACCAGGTGGTCCACGACGTGTGCCAGAACGACCAGCCGGTCCTGATCGCCGTCGACCGGGCGGGACTCGTCGGTGAGGACGGGACCAGCCATCAGGGCATGTTCACGGTCGCGGCGCAGCGCCAGCTCCCGAATCTCGTCGTCGCCTCGCCGAAGGACGAGCAGGAGTTGCGGTCGTTGCTGCGGACGGCCCTGGCCCAGGACCACCCCTTCGCGCTGCATTACCCGCGCGACCCGGGTTTCGGGCTGGCGCCCGTCGATCCGGTCGTTCTGCCGGTCGGACAGGGTGAGACGGTCCAGGAAGGCCGCGATCTGCTGTTCGTCGGATTCGGGCCGATCGTCGCGCGCGCAGTCGATGCGGCGGCAACGCTCGCGGCCGACGGCTGGTCGATCGGTGTCATCAACGCCCGGTTCGCCAAGCCACTCGACCGTCAGCTGATCCTGGACGCGGCACGTGGGAAGCGCCTCGTCGTGACGTTCGAGGAGAGCGTCGTCACGGGCGGGTTCGGGAGCGCGGTGCTGGAGCTGATCGAGGAGGCGCGCCTCGCGGACGCCGCCTACCGGGAGGTCGCGCTGCGCATCGTCGGTATCCCCGGCGACCGTTTCGTCGATCACGGCTCGGTTGCGGATCTCCGACGCGTCCTGCGGCTCGACGCTCCGGGCCTCGTCGAGCAGGTGCGAGAGACCCTCGACACGTTGCGCCTCGCGCCAGGTCGGTCGACCTCCGACGTGGCATAGGGCGCCGGCAGGCTCGATGGCGGCGGCCGAGCCGCGCGACACGTTCTTCTCGCGCGTATGGGCGCACCCGTCCGCGGTGCTGCTGGTGGTCCAGTTCGTCGGCGTGGTGTTGTACCCATTCATGGACACGTCGCCGGTCGGGCGGGCCGCGCTGTCCCTGTTCTCCCTGGTCGTGCTCGCGTTGGCTGTCCGCGCAGTCCGGGCAACGCCCGTGGTCACCTGGGTCTCGGTGCTGTTGGGCGCGCCGATCGTCGTCCTGACGATCCTCGAGGCGATCGATCCCTCGAACGGCACGATCGTGTTCTGGTCGTCCGCGTTGCATGCCGCGTTCTACGGCTACGCGGGGTTCGCGTTGATCCGCTACATGTTCCGCGATCGTTTCGTCACCCTCGATGAGCTGTGGGCGACCGGCGCCACCTTCACCGTCGTCGCCTGGGCCTTCGCCTACGCCTTCATGGCGGTCCAGGTGATCTGGCCGGGCTCGTTCATCGCAGCGATCGATCCGGAGGCGCCGCGCACCTGGTTCGAGCTGCTCTTCCTGTCCTTCACGAACCTCACGAGCGTCGGGTTGTCGGACATCACGCCGGTCCTGCCGCAGGCGCGCTCGGTCGTCATGATCGAACAGGTGGCGGGCCTCCTGTACGTGGCCCTGGTGATCTCGCGCATCGTGGGGCTGACGATCGCCCGCGAACGAGCTCGCGGCTGAGTCTACCGACCCACCGGGACGCCTCTCGGAGGGTGCGGAAGCAATTCGGCGTCTCCGTGCTCGAGCCGCATCCACGCGATGCCATCTCCGGGCCATGGACGCCCATTCGTCAGCGAGTCGACGACGTCGACGGTTCGGGCTGGATAAGCCGCCGACATTGTTGCCGAGTACCTCCGTGCGACCGCACGGGTCGCCTCAGTCGACCGGATGATCAGAAGCCTGGACACCGATCGACCGTCGCCCGCCATATCCCCGAGTGCTTTGGCCTTCTCGGCCATCCACCGAAGTTGTTGCTCGATTCGGCGGAACTCCGACTGGGCCTCGCCGATCACTGTGGTCGGACCGGATCGATCGGTCAGCACGAGATCGGCGACCCCTCGGACGGGCCGCGGAATCACGACTTCTAGGCGCGGCAGCCATCGGGGAGCAAGTACCCGTAGCAGAGCCTCGAGCATCGGTGCTTGGAATCGGTCATGGATCCGGGGGCCGACGCCCGCGTACAAGCGGAGGCTAAGCTCCGCCCCGAGCGCGACCGAGATGATCGTCAGGGCCTCGAGGCTGGCGTGAGCAGTGGCCTTCTCGATCCGCGCGATATGCGAAGGATCGAGCCCCGTCGCCGCCCCTAGTTCGCGAAGTGACACACCGGCATCGAGCCGGAGATCGCGGATCTCCTCTCCGAGGCGGAGGGACGAGCGCCTCGATCGGCGTCCAGCCTCCCGGGAGATCGCTGTCTTGCTGATCATCCATACAGGGAAGCAGGCCGGTCTCTACGCGAAGTTATCCCCTCCTTGACTCACAGTCCACGGCAAGACCCTGAGCGACACCTGACGGTCCCGTCGATCGTTGGCCGTTGACTGGCAGTCAACAGATGACGTCGTGGATGGCCGAAAGCCTGCCTCGAGCCCATGGCGTGGACAGTCAGTCCACGACGAAGCGAGGCTCCGGGCCGACGAGCATGCACGCCGGGACCATGTGGTGAGTCCGGGTGGAGCGGCCTGTGCCACGATAGGCCGGTGAGCCCGACCGTGACGCATCGCCAGAGCAAGGTCCGTCTCGACCAGCTCCTCGTGGACCGCGATCTCGCCGACACCCGCGCAAAAGCCCAGGCCCTGATCCTGGCCGGCAAGGTGCTCGTCGGCGAAGGCGACGGCGGGCGCCGCGATCGCAAGCCTGGCGACCAGGTCGATCCGACGACCACGCTCCGTGTCGAGGCGCCCGAGCCGTATGTCAGCCGGGGCGGCCACAAGCTCGCGGCGGCGCTCGACGCGTTCGGGATCGATCCGGCGGGCATGACGGCCCTGGACGTCGGAGCGTCCACAGGCGGCTTCACCGATGTCCTGGTGCAGCGCGGGGCGCATCACGTCTACGCCCTCGACGTCGGTCGCGCTCAGCTCGCCGAGTCGTTGCGGCGCGATCCCCGCGTCACCTCGCTCGAGCGGTCCAATGCCCGTGCCCTGACCGCCACGACGCTTCCCGACGCCATCGACCTCGCGGTCATCGACGTCGCGTTCATCTCGCTCGACAAGGTCCTGGGCCCCGTCCAGTCGACCCTGGCCCCCGACGGCCAGATCGTGGCCCTAGTCAAGCCCCAGTTCGAGGCCGGCAAGGGGCGGACGGACAAGGGCGTGGTCCGCGACCCGGCCATCCACCGCGAGGTGCTCGAGCGGATCACGGGTGAGGCGGGTGGGATCGGCCTCGGGACCCGCGATGTGATCGCCTCGCCGATCCTTGGTCCGGCGGGCAATCGCGAGTTCCTGGTCCACATGGCCCCCGGTCCGAGCTGCGCGGACCTGCCCGCCAGGATCGCGGAGGTTTCCGGGACGTGAGCATTCGGCGCATCGGCTTCGCCTACAACCCGACCATCGAAGCGACCGTCGAGCTTGCCGCGCGGGCGTCGGGCTGGTGCCGTCAGCGCGGCATCGACGAATGGCAGGCCCAGAGCGGGGACCTCGAGGCGTTGCGCCGCGAGCTACCCACGACCGACGCACTCGTCGTGCTCGGCGGTGACGGGACCTTCCTGCGGGCCGCCCGGGCCGTCGCCGAAGTCGACGTCCCGCTCCTCGGCATCAACCTTGGCAAGGTCGGCTTCCTGTCGAAGGCCGAGGGCGCCGAGCTCGAACCCGTGCTCGAGAAGATCACTGCCGGGGAGTTCACGCTCGACGAGCGGATGGTCCTCGAGGGCCACATCCTGCGCGGTGGCGGGGTGGGGGAGGGGCCACGCCATATCGCGCTCAACGACATCGTCATCGCGCGTGGCTCGCTGGCGCGCGTCTGCCGGCTCGACGTCAGCATCGACGACACCCATCTCGCCACGTTCATCGCCGACGGCCTGGTCGTGGCGAGCCCGACGGGCAGCACCGGCTACTCCTTCTCGGCGGGCGGCCCGATCCTCGACCCCATCAGCCGCAACCTGGTCGTGACACCGATCGCCGCGTACCTCTCGGCCATCCGCTCGGTCGTGGTGAGCCCGCAGCAGGTCGTCCGCTGCCGGGTGGTCGACGCGCACGAGGCCCTGGTCTCGGTCGACGGACGGGAGGACTTGCCGATCGCCGTGGGCGACGTCGTCGAGGTTCGCGCGATGGAGCGGCCCATCCGCTTGATCGAGCCGCGTGGCGCCCAGCCGTTCTGGGACCTGCTCCGCCACAAGGTCGAGCTCCTGCCGTCGTGAGCGGGACGACGTCGGACGAGCCGAGCATCGGCCGGCTGCTCGAGCTGACGGTCACCGACCTGGCGCTGATCGACCGCCTGCGGCTCGAGTTCGATGCGGGCTTCAACGTCATCACCGGCGAGACCGGAGCCGGCAAGAGCCTGCTCATCGATGCGCTCGGGCTGGCGATGGGCGCCCGCGCAGACAGCACGCTGGTCCGCCACGGCGTGGAGACTGCGCGAGTCGAGGCCGTGTTCGACCGGTTGCCCGAGCCGCTCATCGCGGTCCGTGAGGTGGCCGTCAGCGGTCGATCGACCGCCCGGCTCGACGATGCGACCGTCACGGCGGCCCGCCTCGCCGACGAGGTCGGCGGTCTCGTCGAGATCCACGGGCAGCACGACCAGGGACGCCTGCTCGACGAGCGCTGGCAGCGCGACCTGTTGGACGGGTTCGGGGAGCACCAGGAGCTGCGGGCGGCGATGACCGGTTCTGTCGAGCGCTGGCGCGAGAACCGCGCGATGCTCGATGCCGCAGCGCTCGATCCCCGGGAAGTCGCCCGTCGTCTCGACCTGCTCGAGCACGAATCGAGCGAGATCGCGCGCGCCGACCTGCGCCCCGGTGAGGCCGACGAGATCCGGGCCAGGTTGACGGCGGCCCAGCACGGCGAGGCGATCGCCCGGGGAGCGGCCGCCCTGCGCGAGGCGTTGACCCAGGAGGGCGCCGGCGCGCGCGATGCGACGGCCGTGGCCCTCAACGAGGCGCGCGGGATCGCTCGGCTCGACCCACGGTTCGGGCCGCTGGCCGAGCGATTGGCGGGCCTCGACGCCGAGCTCGCCGATGTCGCCGACGAGGCGCGTCGCCTGGCCGAGGACGTCGACCACGATCCGCGGGCCGTCGCCGAGCTCGATGCGCGGCTCGGCATCATCCACGGGCTCCTCCGGCGCTACGGGGATGACGAGGCGTCCGTGCTCGCGCACGGGGAACGTGCGACGGCGGAGGCCGAGCGTCTGCGCAGCCTGGACGAGGAACGCTCCCGTCGCCAGCGTGAGGATGCCCTGCTCCTGTCCGACGTCGCGAGCGCGGCCGCCGCCCTTTCGACCGCTCGTCGAGGAGCCGCCGGATCACTGACCGTCGCCGTCGCCACCGTGCTCGAGGAGCTCGGGTTCCCGCCCGGGGTGTTCGAGGTGGCGGTCGGTCGCCGCCCTGCGGGGCCTGGCGAGCCGGCAGTGGAGGTCGACGGCGATGCCGTGGCCTTCGACGGGTCGGGCATCGACCAGGTCGTCTACCAGCTCGCGCCGAACACCGGCGAACCAGCACGACCGCTCGCGAAGATCGCTTCTGGCGGCGAGCTGTCGCGCGTGGCCCTGGCCATCAAGCGTGTCCTCGCCGAGGCGGACGAGACACCGACGCTGGTATTCGACGAGGTCGACACCGGCATCGGTGGCCGCAGCGCCGATCCGATCGGACGCTCGTTGTGGGGTCTCGCCCGCCGTCATCAGGTCCTGTGCGTGACGCATCTGCCGCAGATCGCCTCGCATGCCGACGCGCACTACCGGATCGTCAAGCGGGAGCGCGACGGCCGGACCGTGACCGAGGTCGAAAGGCTCGACCGCGAAGGCCGCATCGTCGAGCTGGCGGCGATGCTCGGCGGTGGTCCTGGCGACGCCGCTGCGCTCGCGTCTGCGCGCGAGCTGCTCGACCGGGCCGACGCGTGGCGTGGCGCGCCGGTCGGCGCTGCGGGTGGCGACCGCTCGGCGTGAACCTCGACCGCGCGATCGACGACTACCTGTCGTACCTGCATGTCGAGCGTGGCCTTGCCGACGCGACGATCCGCGCCTATCGCGGCGACCTGCGCGATTTCGAGCAGGACATCGCGAGCGGGCACGAGGCCTGGGACCGCTCGGCCGACGCGGCCGTCCGATACCTGGCCGCACGGACCCGCCGCGGCCAGACCGGGGAGCGTTCGCTGGCACCCACGAGCCTGCGCCGGCGGGCGGCGGCGCTCAAGGGCTTCTACAGGTTCGCCTTCGGCGAGGGGATCATCGAGGTCGATGTCGCGACCCACCTCGACCTGCCTCGTCAGAGTCGTCGCCTGCCGGACACGCTCGACGTCGGCGAGGTCGAACGGCTGCTCGAGGCTGCCTCGACCGGAGGCGTTCGTGACCGGGCCCTGCTGGAGCTGCTCTACGCGGCCGGGCTGCGGGTGAGCGAGGCGATCGGGCTCGATCGTGAGGACCTGTCGCTCGATGGGGCCTACGTCAGGGTCATCGGCAAGGGCGACAAGGAACGGCTGGTGCCCATCGGCGAGATCTCGATCGACCACCTGATCGCCTGGCTGGACGGGCCCCGCCCCGGCCTGCTGGCACGCCATCACGTCGAGCCGGTCCGCGGTGGCCCACTCTTTCTGGGCGACCGTGGACGCCGGCTGGCGCGGCAGCAGGCCTGGGCCGCGGTAACGGCTGCCGCCGAGCGAGCCGGTCTGAGCGGCAAGGTCAGCCCGCACACCCTGCGCCACTCGTTCGCGACGCACCTGCTGGAAGGCGGCGCCGACCTGCGGGTGGTCCAGGAGTTGCTCGGGCATGCGAGTATCTCCACGACCCAGCTGTACACGCATCTGACCGGGGAGCGGATCCGGGACGTCTATCGTCGGGCCCATCCGCGGGCCTGAGCAGGAGGGACACGCACGAGATGGGCTACGCCGACGGACTGCTCTCGACGGGTGAGCGGATCGTGCACCGCGAGAAACAGCATTGGTTCGTGTTCATCTGGGGGGCGCGCTACACGATCCTGGCCGTGATCGTGGCGGTCGTCCTGCTCCTCCTCAAGAACAACCTGACCCAGCCATGGCAGGACATCCTCAACTATGCCGCGATCGCCCTGTTCATCGGCGGTCTGGCGGTCCTGCTCTGGACGATCCTCCAGTACATCAACCTCGAGTACGTGGTCACGAACCGGCGGGTCATCGAGGTCTCGGGCGTCCTCAACAAGCGAACGACCGATTCGTCGCTCGAGAAGATCAACGATGCGATCCTGACCCAGTCGATCTTCGGTCGGCTCTTCGGCTTCGGCGACCTCGACATCCTGACCGCGTCGGAATCCGGGATCAGTCGCTTCCGCATGCTCGTGCAGCCCGTCAAATTCAAACGCGCGATGCTCGACGCAAAGCACGAATACGAGCGCGACATCGAGGGCAGCGGCTATGCCGCGAGCCCGCCGCTCCGCAGCGGACCCATGGGCCAGACCATCGGGACGCCGCCGACCGACGACACGACCTCGACGCCGCTCCCCCCGGCACCACCCGCGACGACCGCAGCGCCGCTGTCCCGGGACGAGGTGACGCGGACGCTCAACAGCCTCGCCGACCTGCGCGATCGCGGGGCCATCAGTGCCGACGAGTTCGAGCGCAAGAAGGCCGACCTGCTCGGCCGTCTCTGACCCGCACCGACCGCGCGGCTACGATACGCGGGACCCGCTAGAGGATCCCCGTGTCCGACCAACTGCTCGCGTCCGTCATCGTCGTCGCCATCATGTTGCTCGTGGGCTTTCCGGTCCACGAGTTCGCGCACGCGTTGGCGGCCTATCGACTCGGCGACAGCACTGCACGCCTGATGGGCAGGCTCACGCTCAACCCCATCGCCCATTTCGACCCACTCGGGGGCATCCTGCTCGCGGTCACATTCATCGCAAGCTCGTTCGGTTTCGGGTGGGCGAAGCCGACGCCGGTCAACCCGAACAACCTCGAGGGCGGCCGCTACGGTGAGGCGATCGTCGCCGCGGCCGGTCCGATCTCGAACCTCGTGCTCGCGATCGCCGCGGCCCTGCCCCTGCGATACCTGATCGCCAACCCTGTCATGATCGATCAGGTCCCCCTGATCGTCCTCGACGTCCTCTTCCTGTTCGTGACGATCAACATCGTGCTGATGCTGTTCAACCTGTTCCCCATCCCGCCCCTCGACGGGTCGAAGGTGCTGTTCGCGTTCCTGCCGCCGCAGGTGGCGTGGCGCTGGCGTCCGATGCTCGAGCAATACGGCTTCATCCTCCTGCTGCTGGTCTTCTTCCTGCCGCCGGGTGGGTCGATCGGCGGGCGCATCCTCATCCCTCTCATCTCCGGGCTCCGTGACTTCCTGGTGGGCGTCTAAGGTCCGCCAGTTCCGGTCGCACGTCCGGGCGCGGGTCCGCCCGGAGGAGCGCGCCGGACTGGCGGACTGGCTCACGCCCGCACAGCTCGCGCTCTTCGATTCGATGCACGTCGCCGACCGGCGCCACGGCCTCGACGTCGTCGCCGCACTGAAAAGGGACGGCGTCGCCGATGGCGATCTGCTCGTCGCGGGCCTTCTCCACGACGCCGGCAAGGGCCCGACTGGCGTTTGGCCGAGGGTCGCCTACGCCGTCGGGCAGCAGTACGGGGCGTGGGTGTGGCGTGTGGTGGGTGTCGTCCCGGGCTGGCGTGCGGCACTGGCGCGCCTGCGCGACCATGCCGAGACGTCGGCGCGGATGGCCGGCGAGGCCGGCTGCTCGGCCCGGACCGTCGAGCTGATCCGGCACCAGGACGCGCCGGTCGACCCCGCCGCGGGACGCGCATTGCAGCTCGCCGACGAGGCCAATTGATGGTCACCGACGTCAGCGGATCGCCGGGCGTGCCGGTGATGGCCCCGAGGACCACGTCCGTCCGCATCGACGACGGACGTCCCGAGAACGCGACCCACGTCCAGGTGGCGACGTTCGACGGGCCGCTGGCGCTACTCCTGTCGCTCATCGAGGCTCGCCAGCTGGACGTGCTCACCGTGCCCCTGGGCGGCCTCGCGGACGCCTATCTCGAGGCGCTCGCGGGTCTCGACACCGACCGGCTCGGCAACATCAGCACGTTCGTCGCCGTTGCCTCGCAGCTGATCCTCATCAAGAGCCGCGTGATGCTGCCGAGACCGCCGGCCATCGAAGCAGGCGCGCCCGACACCGACGATGCGCCGGACCCCGAGGAAGAGCTGCGGAAGCGCCTGATCCTGTACCGGGCGCATCGCGACGCCGGTCTGCGATTGGCGGAAGGAGCGCTCGAGCGGATCGGCGTGTTCCGGCGGGAGCCCGGGGCTGCCCGCGCCGCCGGCATGGCCGGCGCACGGCCGGCCGACGCGCCGCCGATCGATCCCGGCCGGCTCGCCGGAGCACTCGCGAATCTCGCGCTGATTGCGCCACCACCCGAGCCGCCGCCCGAGGTTATGCCGCGCACGATCACCCTGACCGAACGGGCCGCGATCATCCGCGCGGCGCTGCGTGACGCCCCGGCCATCGTCCTCCAGGACCTGCTCGCGGGCGTTCGCGACCGGGTCGTCGTCGCGGTGACCTTCCTGGCACTCCTCGAGTTGATGAAGCGACGCGAGATCGTCGTGGAGCAGGAGGAACCGTGGGGTCCGATCGTGGCCCGGGCGACCGGCGTCGTGACGGACGACACGCCGCTCGACGAGTCCCTGGAGACCTTCGCATGACCGACGAGCTCGGGCTGGAGCAGGACGCCGAGGACGGCCCCGCGACGGCGGGCCTCGCAACGGCAGAGAGCCACGGATCGCCCGACGAGCTCGCGCCGCTTGAGCTCACGGAAACCGGACTCGAGGCGTTGCTGTTCGTCGCCGAACGTCCGCTGAGCCGCCGCGAGATCGCGTCGCTCGCAGGCGTCGACCTCGGCACCGTCGACCAGCGCCTGGGCGACCTGGAGGTCACGCTCGGCGCGCGCGGGATCCGCCTCATCGTCGATGGCGACAGGGTCGAGCTCGCGACAGCGCCAGAGGCGGGTGCGCTGGTCGCCCGGTACGTCGGCGTCGACGCCATCCGGTTGTCGCCGGCGAGCCTCGAGACGCTCGCGATCGTCGCCTACCGGCAGCCGGTCACGCGCGCAGCGATCGAACGGATCCGTGGGGTCGACTCCGACTACACCGTGAGGTCGCTTCTGCACCGCCGCCTGATCGTCGAGCTCGGCCGGTCCGATGCTCCAGGACGGCCGTTCCTATACGGGACCGGCTTCGACTTCCTGGAGCGGTTCGGACTCACCGGCCTCTCCGAGCTCCCGCCGCTCGACGTGGACGTCGCGGCGCGCGTCGCCGAGGAAGGCGGCGACGCCGTGACGGAGCCCATGTTCCCGGACGACGTCTCGAGTGACGTCCCGGCCGAGGCCTGATGCCGTCGGAGCGACTCCAGAAGGTGCTCGCGGCGGCAGGGGTCGCGTCCAGGCGCGCGGCAGAATCGATGATCGCGGCGGGTCGTGTCACCGTCGACGGCAAGGTAGCGACGCTTGGGACGCAGGCCGATCCCGATCGCTCGGTCATCGCGGTCGACGGCCGCGTCATCGGCTCGGCCGTGGGCCACGCCTACCTCCTGCTGCACAAGCCACCGGGCGTCACCTCGACGACGCGCGACCGCCACGCCGTGACGACCGTGCTGGATCTCGTCCCGACCGCCCTCGTGCCCGACGGCGCCCTGCTCTACCCGGTGGGTCGCCTCGACCAGGACAGCGAGGGGATGCTGCTGCTCACCAACGACGGGGCGTGGGCCGATCGGGTGCTGCATCCGCGCCACGGCGTCGAGCGGGAGTACGCGATCGGCCTCGAGCGGCCGCTCGGCAACGACCAGGCAGAGGCGCTTCAGGCAGGGATCCAGCTGGACGAGGGTCGCGCGACCCTCGGTGGTCTTCGGGCCATGACCGGGACCGAGGCCGACCGCCTCGGCGACCTGCTCCGTCCCACACCGCCCGAGCTGGCCTGGTATCGGGCGACTCTGACCCAGGGCTGGAAGAGACAGCTCCGCCGGATGTTCGGTGCAGTGGGGGCGCCGGTCGCTCGGCTCGCGCGTGTCCGTATCGGCCCCGTCCGCATCGACGGCTTGCGGAGCGGCGCCATCCGACCCCTCAAGGCGCCGGAGATCCGTGGCCTCGGCGCCGGCGCTGGGCGGTCGCGATCCGCGCCACCGACCGAGCGGGCAAGGAGTGACGATGGGCTTCCTTCGACGCGTCCTCGGCGGCGCTGAGCCGCCGCTCCCGGACTGGTCGCCGTTCGACGACGGGCGAACGCACAAGGCGTTCCTCGATGCGGTCGAGGCCGACCTCCGGCGGCGGGGCATCCCGTTCGCCATGGATGACGGGGTCGTCCTCGTGCCCACCCAAGGCGAGGACGAGCCCGGTCAGTTCGGTCTCTCGAACCTGTCCCAGCAATGTGCCGCCACCGAGCGGGACGATTGGTCGCGGCTCATCGCGACGCATTTCACGAGCGTCTTCTCGATCCAGGGCCGCGACCTCGACGCCCTCGCCGCCGACTACGAGCAGGTCCGACCCATCCTGCGGATCCGCCTCATGCCGGATGAGTCGATGGGCGGGGTCAGCGTGCCCGGCAGCACGATTCGCCCCGTCGCGCCGGGCATCCTCGCCGTCCTCGTGTACGACTTCCCGGATTCGACCGCCTCGGTCCACGTGGAGCACCTGGCGGAGTGGCCGGTGGACGAGGACGCCGCCTTCGCCCAGGCCCTCGCGAACCTGGACCAGGAGCCGAAGTCACTCAGCGAGGACATGGAGGTCGAGCCGGGAACATCGGTGCGGATCCTGTACGGCGATAGCTTCTACGTGGCGACACAGGCGCTGCGGCTCGGCGACGTCCTGCCGCCCGGCACGACCGATGCCTTCGTCGCGGTCCCGAACCGCCACACGCTGATCGCCCACCCGATCGTCGATGGCGGTGCCGTCTCAGCCATGCAGCCGATCTATCAGCTTGCCGCGCAGCTCTTTCGCGAGGGACCGGGCTCGATCAGCGACCAGCCGTACTGGTGGCACGAGGGCGAGCTCGTCGTCATCCCGCACCACGTGAAGGGCCGCGACGTCACGGTCGTGCCACCTGACGGGCTGCTGGCGGTCTTCGAGCGTGTGATCTCCCGGACCGAGGGCCGCTGACCGCTATCCTTCCGGCCATGGAGCGGTTGGTCGTCGCCCTCGATGGCCCCGGGTCGTCGGGCAAGAGCAGCGTCGGTGCGGCGGCAGCGCGAGAGGTCGGCTATCGGTTCTGCGATACCGGGCTGCTGTACCGCGCCGTCACGTGGCTGGCGGAGTCCCGCGGGGTGCCGGTCGACGACCCGGAGGGGCTCGTCGATCTCGTGGCCGAGGTCGAGCTCGGAGAGGATGCGGCAGGACGCCTTGCGAGCGTGCGCGTCGACGGCGTCGATCACACGACCGACGTCCGCGGTCCCGCGGTCGACGCGGCCGTGTCCGCGGTCTCTGCCGTCCCCGAGGTTCGCGCCGCCCTGCTCGCGCGTCAGCGCGATCTAGCCGCCGGCGGCGGGATCGTGATGGCCGGGCGCGACATCGGGACGGTCGTGCTGCCCGACGCGGATCTGAAGATCTACCTCGACGCGTCGGTCGACGAGCGGGCGCGCCGGCGCGCCGAGGAGCGCGGGCTCGATCCGGACGGGCCGGCGGGGATCGCGATCCTCGAAGCGCTTCGACGCCGCGATCGGCTCGACACGACCCGTGCGGTTGCGCCGCTGCGCGTGGCGCCCGACGCGCGTGTGATCACCACCGACGGGAACACGTTCGAACAGACGGTCGATGCGGTGGTCGGGGCGATCCGCGATGCCGAGGCCCGCCTGGAGCCGGCGCCCTCATCGTGACCGGAACGGAACGACCGACCACGCCGATCGTCGATGACATCGCGCCGTGGATGAGCGCATTGGCCGGGGCGGTCCGTGTCGGGCTGGCCGGCCTGACCCGCGTCCGGATCGAGGGAGCGATCGACGAGATCCCGCGAACCGGGCCGGTGATCATCGCTGCGAACCACAGCTCGAACCTCGACGTGCCGGTGCTCGGCTCGTCGCTCATGCCCAAGCTCGGCCGGCGGTTGCAATGGCTCGGCAAGAAGGAGCTGTTCGACTGGCCAGTGGTTGGCTGGATCGCCCGGAACGGCGGGGTCCACGCGATCGATCGCTCGTCTGCCGATATCGAGGCATTCCGCCTCGCCTCGCGGATCCTCGAGGAGGGCCACGCGCTGTTCGTGTTCCCGGAGGGCACGCGCAGCCATGACGGCACGCTGGGGGAGGGGCGCGACGGCGTGGCCGTCCTGGCGCTGCGCACGGGGGCCCCGATCGTGCCGGTCGGCGTGACGGGCGCGTACGAGCGATGGCCGCGGGGCCAGAGACTGCCCCATCCGGGCGGTCGCGTCACGGCCCGTGTCGGCTCTCCGTTCAGGCTCGCGGACGTCCTGCCGCCGGACCTCGATCGACGTGCCGCGAAGTCGGAGGCGACCGAGCTGATCATGCGCCGCATCGCCGAGCTGCTCCCGGAACGCCAGCGCGGCCGGTACGGCCCGGTCGAGGGGTCCCCGACGGCCGAGCACGCTAGCCCTGAACGGTCCTGAACGGGGCCCCGTGGGATAATCGGAACGTGGGAACGGTCCAGGAGGTCCGCATCGCGAAGCGGACCGGCTTCTGTTACGGGGTGCGCGAGGCGATCGACAAGGCCAAGGAGGCCTCGGCCGCCGGGAAGCCCACGCATACCCTCGGACAGGTCGTCCACAACGAGGGTGTCGTCCGCGACCTGCAGCAGCTGGGCATCCAGACAGTCGAGACGCTCGACGACGTCGACCACGGCGCAGCGGTCGTCATCCGGGCCCACGGCGTTCGACCCGACGTCATGGCCCGCGCCGAGGAGCGTGGCCTCGAGGTCATCGACGGCACCTGCACCTGGGTCATCCAGGAGCAGAAGGAGCTCGTCCGCCTCGTCGAGGAGGGCTACACGATCGTCATCCTCGGGACGCCCAAGCACCCCGAGGTCGTCGGCCTGCTTGGTTTTGCCCCGGACGCGATCGTCGTCGACGAGGAAGAGGAGTGGGACGCCGGCATCCCGCGCAAGAAGCGGATGGCCTTGATCTCGCAGTCGACCCAGCCGCCGTGGAAGTTCGAGAAGCTTGCGGCTCTGATGGTCTCGCGCGCCCACGAGCTCAAGATCGTCAATACCGTCTGCCCTGTCACGATCAGGCGCCAACAGGACACGATGGAGACCGCCGCCGAAGTCGACCTCATGGTCGTCGTCGGGGGCCGTTCGAGCGCGAACACCAAAGAGCTGACGCGCCTGTGTGAGATCGCGGGAACGCCCGCGATCCAGATCGAGAACGTGCGTGACCTCACCGACGAGACCGTGTTCGCGAATGCCAGGATCGTGGGCGTCACCGGCGGCACCTCGACGCCGATCGAGGACTTGCGCGAGGTGACGAGGCGGATCCTCGAGCTGGCCGGGACGAGTGACACGGCGGCCCGTGCCGACGAACTTGCCGATGCCGCACTGGGTCGAGCCGCGACCCCCGCCGGCCGGACCACATCGTTGCCCGGCACGATCGCACGACCGACGACCGGCGCGGCGTAAGCGTGGCGATCGGGGAACCCTCAAAGGACCGTCGCGACGCTCCCGTGAGCCATCGGTCCTCGGTCTCGGGTCCGCGCCTGGGCGGGGCGCTGCCGATCGTCGCGATCGTCGGCCGGCCGAATGTCGGCAAGAGCACGCTGTTCAATCGGATCATCGGTTCCCGCACCGCCATCGTCGAGGATCGGGCGCGGACGACGCGCGACCGGCTGTACGGCGACGCCGAATGGAACGGCCGGCGCTTCGTCATCGTCGATACGGGCGGCCTCGAGGTCGACACGGACGATCCGATCGAGCTGCGCGTCCAGGAGCAGGCCCGGCTGGCGATCTCCGAGGCCGACGTCGTCCTGTTCATGGTCGATGCCGCGGCGGGCATGACGCCCGCCGACCTCGAGGCGGCCGAGCTCCTTCGACGTGCCCCGGCGCCGGTCATCGTGGCCGTCAACAAGGCCGACAACGAGAAGCGTGAGTTCGAGGCGGCCGAGTTCCACGCGCTGGGCTGGGACGAGACCTACGCGATCTCCGCCTCGCACGGTCGCGGAACGGGTGACCTGCTCGATGCGATCGTCTGGGCGCTGCCGCCCGAAAGCCAGCAGGAGCTCGCCCGCAAGGCCCGCGACGCCGAGGCGGAGGCGTGGGCCGACGAGGTCGCGACCGGCCGGCTCGAGCCGTTCGTGGTCGGTGATCCGGAGGAGGACCTCGACGGCGACGGCGAGACCGCGGTCGACGACGCCGAAGCGGCTCGCTGGGATGCCGCAATCGCGGCCGAGGCGGACACGTCACCGGCGGCGATCGCGTTCGTCGGTCGTCCGAACGTGGGCAAGTCGAGCCTCGTGAACGCGTTGCTCGGGGAGGACCGGGCGATCGTGTCGGACGTGCCGGGGACCACGCGAGACGCCATCGACACGCGCCTTTCCTGGGGTCGAAGCGAAGTCGTGCTGATCGACACGGCCGGGATCCGGCGGCGTGGCAAGGTCGCGTCCGGCGCCGCCGCCGACCGCTATTCGACGATGCGCGCGCTGACGGCCTTGTCGCGTGCCGACGTCGCGGTCCTCGTGATCGATGCCGTCGAAGGCCTGACCTCCCAGGACGCCCATGTCGCCGGCTACGCGGTCGAGGAGGGCAAGGGTCTCGTGGTCGCGGTCAACAAGTGGGATCTGGTCGCCGACAAGACCGACCGCACCTTCGACCAGTACATCGAATGGATCCGGAACGACGCGCCATTCCTCGAGTTCGCGCCGGTCGTGTCGATCAGTGCCAAGACCGGCCAGCGCGTCGGGCGTGTGCTCGAGCTCGCGGTCGATATCTGGGCGGAACGCCGCCGGCGGGTGCCGACCGCCGAGCTGAACCGGGTCCTGATGGCCGCCACCGACCGGACGCCGCCGCCCCTCGCCCGCGGCAAGCGCGCAAAGATCTTCTATGCCACCCAGGCCGCCATCAACCCGCCGACGTTCGTGTTCTTCGCGTCCGATGCATCGGCGGTCCACTTCTCGTATCGCCGCTATCTCGAGAACCGATTGCGCGAGACATTCGGGTTCGACGGCACGCCGATCCGGCTTGTCTTCCGCGATCGCGCCTCTGTCAAGTTGCCGCGCCGCCGGAAGGCCCGGTCGTCGCCGGTCACCCCCAGCCGCCGGGCGTCGCCCCCGCGGACACGCCGACCGCGCTGATGGACGGCGCCCCGAGGGTCGCGGTCGTCGGAGCCGGGGCGTGGGGGACGACCCTCGCCGCGATCGTCGCCAAGCGCGAGCCGGTCCTGCTCGTCACGCGCCGTCCCGAGGTGTCCGCCGAGATCAACCGGACGCACCGCAACGAGCGACGGCTGCCGGGCATCGACCTGCCGGACGAGCTGACTGCGACCGCCGACCCGGCTCGCCTGGCCGAAGCGCTCGACCTCGTGATCTTCGCCGCGCCGTCATCGCACCTGCGGGCGGTCGTCGCGGAGTGCGGGCCACACGTCCCACCCGGCGCCGATGTCCTGTCGGTCGTGAAGGGCCTGGAGCGGGGCTCGTTGCTGCGGATGAGCGAGGTCATCGCGCGTGCGGGCGGGATCGACCCGGCGCGCATCGCGGCGTTGTCGGGCCCGAACCTCGCCTCGGAGATCGCGCAAGGGCTGCCCGCGTCGGCGGTCGTGGCGGCCGAGGACCTCGACCTCGCGACGCGCATCGCCGAACGTCTCGGTCGCCGGGAGTTCCGGCTGTACGTGAACCGCGACATCCTTGGGGTCGAGCTGTGCGGGGCGCTCAAGAACGTGCTGGCGATCGCGGCCGGGGCCGCCGACGGGCTCGGCTTCGGCGATAACGGGAAGGCCGGGCTGATGACCCGCGGCCTGGCCGAGATGATCCGGGTCGGCGCCGCAGCGGGGGCGAATCGACTCACGTTCGCCGGGCTGGCCGGGATCGGCGATGTCATCGCGACCTGCGGCTCGCGCCTGTCGCGTAACCACCGGCTCGGCGAGGAGCTGGCGAAGGGCCGGCCGTGGGCCGAGATCGAGGCCACGCTGCCGGGCACGGCCGAGGGCGCCTACACGGTCGAGGCCGCCCTTGCCCTGGCCGACCGGTACGGAGTCGAGATGCCGATCGCGCAGGAGGTCTATCTGGCCCTGTTCGAGGGGAAGAGCGTCCAGCGTTGCCTGATCGACCTGCTGTCGCGCGAGTCCAAGGACGAGCTCCAGGACCTCGCCTGACGGCAGCCGGGGAGACCGGCCGGGCGGAGGCCGCGTGCTAGACTGCGGACCCCGTCGGGGCGTGGCGCAGTCTGGTAGCGCACCAGTCTGGGGGACTGGTGGTCGTCGGTTCAAATCCGGCCGCCCCGACCATCATATTCACTCATGAGATGGCCCCGCCGGTGGTCCGGACGGGGCCTGAGCTTCGGTTGACCCTCGACCTCGGTCATGCTCGATCCGCGCCAAAAGGCATGGACCTCCGTCTCAACGAGATCGGGGTCCCGTGGGCTCGTTGACATCGCCGGTGGATCGATCCGGCGTCGCGTCCGGCGGAGTTCCTTCGATGTACTCGCGACGCACTTGCTCGATCCGAGCCGCGAGGCCGTCGGCGATGTCGCTGTCCGTGACTTCCTCCCGCTCCATCGCGAGCTCGTGCCATTCCGCGAGGATCTGCTTCGCGGTCCGAGGAGGGGGCATCGCTTCCTCCAGCTGTTCTTGGGAGGTCGGACTCTAGCGGGTGGCAGCTGCGAGCGCCGTAGCTGCGAAGCGGCCGCCGTTGCATGGGCGTCGCGCACTGGTGACAGCGTCATGCCGACTGCCGTGAATCCCGAGGCTCACCCGAGATGCGGCGGTTTCGTCGGCTTCGGAGGTTTCGGCGTCTTCGAGGGCTTTGGCTCAGGTCTCGCCTTGGGCGTCGGCTGAGCGATGGGAGCGGGTGTCGGCGCGGCCGTCGGCGCCGGCCTGGGGGCGGGCGTGGCCGCGGGTGAGGGAGTCGGGCGGCCCGTTCGGACGGGCGTCGGCACGGGTGAAGCCGTCGCGCGCGCCGTGGGAGCTGCGGTCGGAGCCGCCGTCGGGACCGGAGTCGCCACCGGCGCGGGCGGCGCCGAGGGTTTCACTCTGGCCGTCGGGACGGGTGTCGGAGCAGGTGATGGAGTCGCCGGGTTCACCGAACCTGGAGGACTGGGCGTTCGCCTCGCCGACGATCGTGGCTGTTGGCCTCGCGGCGCCGGTGCATCCGACACCGACTGGGTTCGTTGCCCCTCGGTCACGGAGGGTGGCGCGCTGGTCGACTCGGGGGTCGTCGGAACTGGTTCGGGCCTCCGCGTCGCACGACTCTCGGGCTCCAGCCGCATCGCAACCGCGGGTCGATATCCGGGATCTGACGAAGCCGCAGGATTCGTATCCACGATCAGAGCAAGAACGATGGAGACGGTTAGGCCGACACCGATCCCGATGAACGTCTGACCGGCCGATGGCAGCACGCGACCTCCGGCTACTCCGGAGCGATCTGGGGGCGACTCAATGATACGGACACCGGCAACCGACGCGGCGTGGCGTGCCCGGGCGACCGCAAGAAGATGCCGAGCGTGATGGACCGGCTCCGGTCCAACTTATGCGATCGGTCCCAATAGCAGCCAGCGCTTTCTGCCGCCGCCCGGACCGCGGCTGATCGCCACCGGCTCGTCGGCCGGCACGAGTCGAACCGTCGGCGTCGTCGGTCCGAGAGTCGCGGGCTCGGCGGGATTGGGCGTTTCCAGGTCGAACCGACAGTAGGCACACATCCGAAGCTGGTCCGCCCGACGATGCCCGCACCGCATGCAGTACTGGCTCTCGGATTCTGGCGTGAGGAGATCGCTCGGCGACCCTGCGGGTTCCGTCATCGCTGACCCCAATCTCGGCATGGAACGCGACGAGTGGACCAATGCGGGCGGGGTCTGTACTTCGCGTGACGCGCAGGCCTCGGGCATATCCCGGGTGGACGGCCAACGGTACTCGCCGCGCCGCAAGCCCGCAATGGACGCGCGTGGCACGACCTCCCAAGCCTTACCCTAGCCTTCGCGGCGTGACGGGCCCGTCAACGGGCGCGCCTGACGACGTCCATGCGCACAAGGGGATCGATGACCGAGCCCGCCGAGACGCCGCAGCAGGTCTCGCCGCAGCCTGGATCGGGTGGTCAGCTGCCGCCAGGGCTCGTCTTCGCGGACACGCCGTCGCGGATCGCCGCCTACGTGCTCGACAGCTTCCTGTTGAGCACGCTCATCTCGATCCCGCCGGCCCTGCTCGGGTTCTACGACACCACCTACACCGTGGGGCAATTCCCCGAGCCCATCCCTCGCGCCGAGTTCGTCGGGCTCACGATCTTCAGCTTCGCGATGTCCGCGGCGTATTTCCTGTGGTTCTGGACCGGCGGGCGACGAGCGACGCCGGGGCAGCGGGTGTTCGGGATCCAGATCGGGAACGCGTTCGACGGCCAGCCGCTGACGATGACGCAGGCCATCGAGCGATGGCTGGCGATGGGCTGGTGGGCGACGCTCCTGATCCTCCTGCCGTTCCTGGCCGTCGCGATCGCCTCGTACGCGATCTTCCTCGTGTGGTGGATCGTCCTTGTCGTCTCGATGATCGTCAGTCCGACGAAGCAGGGCATCCACGATCGATTCGCCAGGTCGGCTCTCGTCCGACCGGCGGGTCAGGGCAATCGATGGGCGGTCGGTTGTTTGTGGGTGCTTGCCATCGTGGTGATCCTGGAGGTCGCGGCGCTCGCTTTCCTCGCGTCGATGCTGAGCGAACTCGTCGACTCCGCGCTGTATCCGCCAGGCATGAACCCCTTCGAGTACATGTGGGACCAGATCAGGACCCTCTGGCCGTCGTAGCGTTCCCTATAGTGGGGGCCTCGCAGGGAAGGGGAGGACGATGACCCAGCCACCGGACGAGCGCCCGCCACGGCCCGACGAGCCCGAGGACGTGCCCGAGGGCGACGCTGCACCCGAGAACGCACCGACCGTGGCCTGGACACCGCCCGAATCCGACGGAGCGAAGCCGGCGGAGGAGGGCGGAACCGGTTGGGCGGCGATACCCGATGAGGGCACGCCGGCATCGGACGCCGGCACCCCGCCTCCGCCCGAAACTCCCCAAACGCCGGACGCCCCGCCGCCGGTCGAGCCGGTCGAACCCATCGCACCACCCCCTGCACCGGCCGGCCCTATCATCAGCGCCACGCCGGCGCCCCCCGCCTCAGGTTGGCAGGCGCCCACCGAGCCGGCCGCTTCCGGAGTCCCGCCCGTCGTGCCCCCGGCCGGCGGCTGGGAGGTCCCGACCGCGGCCGGCGCGTTGCCCCAGCAGCAGGGCTACGTGATCGCCGGGCTGGGTGCACGCATCGTCGCGTGGCTGATCGACATCACGCTGGCCGGCATCATCCCGGGCATCCTCGCGTTCGCCGTCGTCGACTGGACGGGCCTCATGCGGGACGCCATCGAGCAGGCGCGGCTCGATCCGAGTGGCCAGATCACCGGCGGGATGGTCGGCACCACCATCCCCGTGACGCTCGATTACATCCTCGCGACGCTGATCGGAGTCGGGGTCCAGTTCCTGTACTTCGTCGGGTTCTGGACGAGCCGCTGGCAGGCGACGCCCGGGATGATCGGGCTGAAGATGCGCGTCGTCGACGCGAACACGGGAAGCACGCTGTCCGTGGTCCAGGCAACGAAACGCTGGATCGCTCTCGGATGGCCGTTGGCATTGCTCGCACTCGTGCCTGCGCTGCAGGCCGTCCAGGGCCTGATCCAGTTCGGCCTGACCATCTTCCTGTTGTTCACGACGGCGACGAACGAGCGGAAGCAGGGTCTCCACGACAAGTTCGCGAACTCGCTCGTCATCCGTTCGGTGACCAGTGGCGACGGCGCCACGTTCGTCGGCTGCCTCGTCTGGGGCGTGCTCGTGGTCCTGATCTTGACGCTCGCATTCTTCGTGCTGTTTGCCGCCGTGATGCCTGAGTTGATGGACTACATCCGAGAGACCAACCCCAACGCGATATGACATCGGAGCGACCGGGGTCGCCCGATCCGCCCGAGCCGCCGGGATCGACGCCGCCGTCGGATCCCGGCGCTGACACGGCGCCCTACGCTCCGCCACCGCCGCCGGAACCGCCTCCGGTGGCCTCGACACCGCCCCCGGTGGCGCCACCGCCTCCGCCCGGCCCAGCGCCGGGCGTGGGATGGGTGGCGCCCGTGGTGGCCCGCCGCCAGATCGCGCCGGGACTGGTCTTCTCCGATACGGCGTCGCGGTTCGTCGCCTACCTGATCGACGGGATCCTGATCTCGATCCTCGTGGGGATCCTCGCCGAGCTGTTCGGATGGGGCCCTCGAGAGGTTCCGTTCGCTCAAGGAGCAGGCTCGTTCGACGAGGTGTTCGACGTCAGCCTCGAGTACACGATCGCGTCCGTGGTGACTGGCGGCTTGTACTTCATCGCCTCGTGGTCGGGCGGACGCCGGGCGACCCTCGGGCAGCGGCTCTTCGGCATCCAGGTCGGCAACGCCTTCGATGGGAAGCCGCTGCGGCTCGATCAGGCCGTTCGCCGCTGGCTGGGATTCGGCGATTTCGCGCAGGTCTTCGGGATCGTGCCCGCCATCTCGCTCGCCATCTCCGGGCTCGTCCTGCTGTGGAACGTCGTGTTGCTGATCACCACGGCCACCAGCCCGACCAAACAGGGCCTGCACGACCGGTTTGCCAACTCGGCCGTCGTCCGGCCGGCCACGGCAGGCACGGGACTTGCGTACGGCTGCCTCGCGATCCTCATCGCGTTGGCGGTCGTGTCCATCCTCGCCATCGTCGCGCTGATCTTCCTCGGGTCGCAGGTCAGCTCGATCCTGTCCGAAGTCGGAGAGTCGATCTGACGAACGCACGCGACGTCGACCCGGATCCGACCCAGATCGATGGGCTCGCGGACATGGACCCGGAGGCGTTCCGGGCCGCGGCGCACGCGGTGGTCGACCTCATGGCGGACTACCTGGCCACCATCGAGGACCGGGCCGTCTTCCCGGCGATCGAACCCGGCTCGCTGCGGCCCGAGTTCCCGCGCTCGGCGCCCGACGCCCCGGAGGCCCTCGACACGATCCTGGCCGACTACGAGCGCCTGATCCCAGCGTCGGCGACGCACTGGCAGCACCCGGGCTTCATGGCGTACTTCCCAACGACCGCGTCCGGGCCCGGGGTCCTCGGCGAGATGCTGACCGCTGTCCTCGGCCAGAACCCGATGCTGTGGCGGACTTCGCCGATCGGCACCGAGCTCGAGGAGGTCGTGGTCGATTGGCTGCGGATCGCGCTCGGGCTGCCCGACCGGTTCGATGGCCTGTTGACCGACACAGCGTCGACATCCTCGCTCATCGCGCTGGCGGCGGCGCGCGAGGCGGCCGGTCTGGATGTCGCGGTACGCGGGCTCGCCGGGCGCGACGACGTTCCAGCCGTTCGCGTCTACGCCTCGGGCGAGGCCCACAGCTCGATCGAGAAGGCCTGCATGACCCTCGGGATCGGCCGCGAGGGCCTCGTTCGCATCCCCGTGGACGAGGCGTTCGCGCTGCGTCCGGAGGCGCTCGAGGAGGCGATCCGGGCGGACCGCGCGGCCGGGCGGCGGCCGATCGCGATCGTCGCGACCATCGGAACGACCTCGTCGACCGCAGTCGATCCCGTGTGGTCGATCGCCGACATCGCGTCGCGTGAAGAGCTGTGGCTCCACGTCGACGCGGCCTATGCCGGGGCGGTCGCGATGATCCCCGCGCGCCGTGAACCATTCGATGGTTGGGAGCGCGCGGACTCGATCGTGATCAACCCGCACAAGTGGCTGTTCACGCCCCTCGACGCATCGCTGCTCCTCACGCCGCGGATGGGAGACTTGCGCTCGGCGTTCAGCCTCGCGCCCGAGTACTTGCGCACGCTCGACCGCGCGACACCGGTCCGCGACTTCAACGAGTACCAGCCACAGCTCGGCCGGCGGTTCCGCGCCCTGAAGCTCTGGGTCCAGCTGCGCTGGTTCGGGCTGGAGGGCCTGCGGCGCCGGATCGAGCGCCACATCGAGATGGCCCACGAGTTCGCCTCGTGGATCGACGCTGCGCCCGACTGGGAGCGCCTGGCGCCCGTGCCGTTCTCGACCGTGTGCTTCCGCTGGAACCCGGGTTCGGGCACGGACGGCGAGGCGCCGGGCGATACGGCACTCGACGCGCGCAACGCCGCGATCATGGACGCCGTGAACCGGTCGGGCGGCGTCTTCCTGTCCCACACCCGCCTCGACGGCACGTTCACGATCCGCCTGTCGGTCGGCAACCTGCGCACGGAGCCGCGGCACGTCGAGCGCGCCTGGGCGCTGCTGCGCCAGGCGGCGGCAGGATGACGTCCCGGCCGGCCGACCGCGACGTCCGCTTCTTCGAGCGGCCCGACCAGCTGCGCGACTGGTTCGATGCCAACCACGAGACCGCCGAGGAGCTGTGGCTCGGGTACCACAAGAAGGCCACTGGCCGACCGACGATCAGCTGGTCGGAGGCGGTCGATGAGGCGCTCTGTGTCGGCTGGATCGACAGTGTCCGCTACTCGCTCGACGATGAGCGTTCCGCCCAGCGTTTCACGCCGCGCCGCAAGGGCAGCATCTGGAGCGCGATCAATGTGCGGAAGGTGGGCGAGCTGACGGAGCAAGGTCGCATGCGACAAGCCGGTCTGGCCGCGTTCGAGGCCCGCTCCCCGGAGAAGACCGCGATCTACTCGTACGAGCGGGCGGCGGCCGCGTTCACCGATGACGAGACGGCGGCGATCCAGGCGAACGAGGCCGCCTGGGCCGACTGGGAACGCCGACCGCCGTCATACCGCAAGGCGATCACTCATTGGATCTCGAGCGCGAAGCAGCCCGCGACACGGGCCCGGCGGCTCGACGCGCTCATCGCGGCATCTGCCGCGGGCGAACCGGTCGGCCCGATGAAGGGTCCCGGATCACGCCGCTGATCGCGGAGTGAGTGTTTGGCCGACCCGTGGACCGGGCCCCCATCCCCGATAATGCCGCCATGCCGCCGATCGCCGAGTTGACCCGCATCGAGCCCTATCACCTCTCTCGCCTCGAGGCACAGGGCACGTTCACGACGGGGCTCCTGCTGGAGCGATCCGAGACCGCGACCCGTCGTCAGTACCTTGCCGACCAGGTCGATGCCACCCCGAACGACGTCCTCGACTGGCGTGACGAGGCGCTGATGCTGAATCTGGCGAGCTTTGGGCCGGACGATCACCAGCTGCTCATCCAGGCCGGGATCGAGGGTCTGCGCGACATCCTCCGACTGTCGGGCGACGCGTTCCGCACTCGCGTCCATGCGGCGGCGATCGAGCTCAACCGCGAGCCACCGGACGACCTGACACTGGCCGGCTGGTGGGAGCAGGCGAAGACGCTCGAAGAGGAATAGCCGCCCCGAGCGACACCCGGGCTACGATGCGTCGGTGCGCACCTTCCTGACCCGCGCGGCGGATGTCTGGATCGCCGTCGCGACCGGACTCGCGATCGTCGCCGTGACGCTCCCGCTGTTCCTCAACCCGGTTTGGGTGGCGTTCGAGCAGGGGCGCGCCCAGGCCACGGCGTGGACCGGATACTCGGAGCCACAGCTGCGGCAGGCGACCGACGCGATCCTGGCCGACCTGGTCTTCGGACCGCCGGCCTTTGACGTGGCGCTCGGCGGGGATCCGGTCCTCAACGAACGCGAGCGCGCGCACATGCGCGACGTGCGCGGCGTCTTCATCGGGTTCTTCGTAGCGGCGCTCGTGGGGGCTGCCGGGGCGCTGGCGATCTCAGCACGCCGGCGCGGCGAGGCGCGCCGGGGAACGTGGCGGGCGGCGCGTGGCGGGGCCGCCGGGCTGGCGGTCGTCCTCGTCCTCGGGGGCGCGATCTCGTTCGTCGCATTCGACGCGCTGTTCGAGACATTCCACCGTCTCTTCTTCGCGGGCGGGTCCTACACGTTCGACCCCTCGACCGAACGGCTGGTCCAGCTCTTCCCGTTCCAGTTTTGGCAGGAGACGGCCATCGCCGTTGGCGCGGTGTGCATCCTCCTCGCGGTCATCGTGGCGACGCTTGCGACGCGCCAGCTGGCCGGCCACGCGACGGCCCCCGCCGCGGCGACGCTCGAGGGATCGCGTCCGTGAGCGCCGACCGCCTGCTTTCCGTGGAGGAGGCGCTCGAACGCGTCTTTGCCGCGATCGCCGGCCCGACGCAGCCCGAGCTCGCCTGGCTGTCCGAGGCGCTCGGCCGCGTGGCCGCGGAACCCGTCACGAGCCCCATCTCGCTGCCGCCCTGGGACAACTCGGCGATGGACGGCTATGCGATCCGGGCGGCCGATGTCGCCGCGGCGACCGAGGGATCGCCGGCCAGCCTCGAGATCGTCGGCGAGGTCCGGGCAGGCCAGCCACCGGTGACTGCCGTCCAGCGCGGGACGGCGGTCCGGATCGCGACGGGCGCTCCCGTGCCCGAGGGGGCCGACGCCGTCATCCAGGTCGAGGCGACGACGCCTCTCGACGAGGATGGCGCCGCTGCCGGGGAACGCGGCCGGGACGCGACGGGTCCGCTGCCGGCACGGATCGCGGTCCATGTCGCGGTCCCGATCGGCGGGGCGATCCGTCGCCAGGGCAGCGACCTGACGGCCGGCGCGCCGATCATCGACCCGGGCACGGTCGTCACGCCCGCCGTCATCGCGCTGGCCGCGGGAGTCGGACTCGAGAATCTGTCCGTCCATCGCCAGCCGCACGTCAGCATTCTGGCGACCGGCGACGAGGTCCGCGGCCGTGGCGCACAGCTCGGCCCGGCGGGCATCCCCGACGCCAACGGACCGTCGCTGATGGCCATGGTCGAGGCCGCGGGCGGTCGCGCGGACACGCTGGGTATCGCGGCGGATCGGTTCGACGACGTCCGGGCACGACTGTGTGCCGGCCTGGTCGGTGGTGCGGACGCCATCATCGTGTCGGGCGGCGTCTCGGTCGGACCGTACGACGTCGTGCGGTCGGCGTTCGAGGAGTTCGGCACGATCGACCTGTGGCGGGTCGCGGTCCAACCCGGGAAGCCGTTCGCGTTCGGGACCGCCCGCGCGCCCGGCGACGACGGCATCGACTCAGATCGACCGCCGACGCTCCTGTTCGGTCTGCCGGGCAACCCGGTCTCGACGTTCGTGACCTTCGAGCTGTTCGTCCGGCCCGCCCTGCGGCGGCTTGCCGGCAATCGCGACGACGATCTCCATCGCCCGGTCGACCGGGCGGTCCTGGCCGAGGACGTCTCCAAGAGCAGCGGACGTCGCGGCTTCATCCGGGTGACCGCCGAACGTGACGAGCGCGGCAGTCCCCGGCGCGACGAGCGCGGCAGGGTGCACGTCCGCCTCGCCGGGGGCGCAGGCGGGCAGGGGAGCCACGTTCTGTCGGCGCTCGCCACCGCGGACGCCCTCGCGGTCATTCCCGAAGAGCACGACACGCTCGCCGCCGGCGCGGAGGTCGAGTTGTGGTGGCTCGACCGCGCCTGACGCGGCTGACGCGCCGGCGCGCATGAAGCACCGGACGCGCGGGACGCGCCGACCGGACGCTCCGCCTTTCGATCGGGTCGCTATCCTCGAAACGTGATGGATCCGAAGGCCGGTCGATCGGCCGCACCGCGCGCGGAGCGCCGTCGCCTGTCGCACGTCGATCGGACGGGTCGACCGCGGATGGTCGATGTCTCCGGCAAGCCCGTGACCGCGCGGCGGGCCGTGGCCGAGGCGATCGTGACGATGTCGGCCGAGACACTGAGCCTCGTCATCGACGGCGGAGGACCGAAGGGCGATGTCCTCGGTGTGGCCGAGCTGGCAGGCGTCATGGGCGCCAAGCGCACCAGCGAGCTGATCCCACTCTGCCACCCGCTGCCGCTGACCGACCTCCAGGTGACGATCACACCCGACAGGTCGACGAACTCGCTGCGCATCCGCGCCGAGGCCGCCACCACCGGCCCGACGGGTGTCGAGATGGAGGCGATGACCGCGGTGTCGGTCGCCGCGTTGACCGTGTACGACATGGTCAAGGGGGTCGAGCGCGGCGTGACCATCGGCGGCGTGCGGCTGCTGGCCAAGTCCGGTGGCAAGAGCGGCGACTGGGTGCGGCACGAGGGCGACGCCACCGCCGGACCGCCCGCGCGGCGGCCGGGTGCCCGGAGCGCCGGTCGGATCGCCAAGCCGGCGCGATCGCGTGGACGGCCCCCGTGCAGGGGCGCGCGCTAGACGAAGACGGGTTCGCGCCGCGCTGCTGCGGGGGGCCCAACCACGGGCCCGGTCAAGTGGTACGGTAGGCGAGCCGACGCGCGTTCCCCCGGTGACCATCGCCGCCGAGGGGTGAGGGGTGCAACAGCACGTCCGTCCGATGCGGGGGCCGCGGCGTCGACGGAAGGGGTGACCGGTTCCACTCCTGCCGATGCGATCGCGCGTGCGCGGGCAGGGCCATGCAAGGGCATGGACAGTACGGCGACCCCTCGGAAGCGATGCGCAGCGGATCGCCCTCGCAGTCCTGATCGGGTTGGCGAGCACGTTGCTGGGCCCGTTGGCGATCCAGCCGGCTGACGCGGACGGCGGGTACCTGTGGATCTCTCCGAGCGAGCTCGCGGCGCTGCCGACATCGGGACCGGCCTGGAACCGCATGGTGACCGCCGCCGCCGCACCGGTCGTCCCACGGATCTCCGAGCAGGACGACGATTCGGACGTGCTGGTGCTCGCCAAGGCTCTCGTCTTCGCGCGGACCCGCGATGAGACATATCGGACCGCCGTTCGCGCGGCGATCGGCCAGGCAGTCGGGACGGAGGTCGGCGGCCGGACGTTGGCGCTCGGCCGCAACCTCTCGGGCTGGGTCATCGCCGCCGACCTCATCGATCTTCCAACGTACGACCCGGCCTTCGACAGCACGATCTTCCGGCCGTGGCTGCGGACCACGCTGACGGAGGTGCTCGAAAGCAAGACGCTTCAGTCCACGCATGAGATCCGGCCCAACAACTGGGGCACCCAGGCCGGCGGGGCACGTGCCGCCGTGGCCGTCTACCTCGGCGATGACGCCGAGCTGGCACGGACCGCGATGGTGTTCCGGGGCTGGCTCGGCGACCGGACCGTCTACGCGGGGTTCAAGTACGGCGACCTGTCCTGGCAATGCAACATGGCTGCGCCCGTGGGGATCAACCCGGCGGGATGCGTCAAGGATGGTCAGGATATCGGCGCAGCCCTGCCGGACGACATGCGCCGCGGTGGGTCGTTCGCCTGGCCGCCGGTGTTCACGGGCTACCCGTGGGAGGCGCTGCAAGGGGCGGTCGCGCAGGCGCACATCCTGTCGCGCGCGGGCTACCCGACGTGGGGCTGGAGCGACCAGGCTTTGCTTCGGGCCGCCCGCTTCCTGTACGACCGGGCTGGGTGGATCCCCACAGGCGACGATGCCTGGGTCCCGTGGCTGCTCAACCGCGCCTACGGGACGAGCTTCGTGTCCGGGCCTGCATCGCAGCATGGCGAGAACATCGAGTGGACGGACTGGATGTTCGGTCCCGCGAGCCTGACGTCGACGCCGACACCGGTGCCAGGTCCAACTCCGACACCCGATCCCACACCGACACCGGCGCCGACGGCGACCACGACGCCTGATCCGACGCCGAATCCAGATCCGACCCCGACACCCGATCCGACGGCGCCCCCGACCCCGACACCCGATCCGACCCCGACACCCGATCCGACGGCGCCCCCGACCCCGACACCCGATCCGACGGCGCCCCCGACCCCGACACCCGATCCGACCCCGACACCCGATCCGACCCCGACACCGGAGCCGACAGCGACCCTGGCGTCGACGCCGACTCCCGAACCGACCCCGACACCGAGCCCGACGCCGAGTCCAACGCCGAGCCCCAGCCCCGCGCCTACGCCGGCACCGACACCCGCGCCGACGCCAGCACCGACACCCGCGCCCACGCCAGTACCGACTCCGGCACCCACGCCAGCGCCTACCCCAGCCCCGACTCCGGCACCCACGCCAGCGCCGACCCCCGCGCCCACGCCGATCCCGACGGCCATCACCTTCGTCGGTGCGGCATCTGCGGCGAGCGTGGCCTCGACGTCCGTGTCAGTCCCGCGCCCAGCAGGTGTGGTGACGGGCGATCTTCTCCTTGTCTCGATCGCAGCTCGCGGGGGCGCGACCGTCGCCACGCCGGCGGGCTGGACCCTGGTCCGATCGGACGTCAACGGGACGACGATGCGGATGACGACCTTCCGGAGATCGGCGGGCGCTGCGGAGCCGACGTCCTATGCCTTCGCGTTCTCGAAGTCGACCACGGCTGCCGCGGCCGGCATCCTGGCGTACCGCGGGGTCCACACCGCCATCCCGATCGACGCACACGGTGGACAGGTCAACACCAGCTCCGCAGCGCGCGCGACGGCTCCGTCGATCACGGCGACGCTGCCCGGCACGATGCTCGTCGCCGTCTTCGGCAGCGCGAGCGACGCCAGCGCGACCGCGCCGAGCGGAATGGCGGAGCGGTACGACCGGCTGAGCTCCGGCTCCTCGAACGTCGCGGTGACCGGTGACGACGTTCGCCTGGCAGTGGCGGGCGCCACGGGGGCGCGGACCGCTACGCTCAGCAAGTCCACCACGAGCATCGGGCACCAGATCGCGCTGCGGCCGGCACCCTAGCCCCTCGTGCCACCTCCAGGAAGTTGCGCCGTGGCCGGGCGCCGGACAAGCCGCCGGGACCAGCCGGTATCATCGCCGGCATGCCCGAGGCCATACGGACGACCGATCGCCTGAGGACATTCCAAGCGTGAAGCGCGCGCTCGTCATCACCGCCAGCGACCGAGTCAGCGAGGGCGCCCGCGAGGACACGTCGGGCGCGGGCGTCGGGGAACGCCTGGAGCTCTTGGGGTTCGCGGTCCAGCGAGCGGTGCTTCCTGACGAGCGCGAGGCGCTCAGTCAGGTCCTCCGTGCCTCCGCGGGATCGCATGACCTCATCGTGACGACGGGCGGCACGGGGTTGACGCCGCGGGACGTGACGCCGCAGGCGACCCGCGACGCGATCGATTACGAGGTGCCCGGACTGGCCGAGGCTATGCGCGCCGCCGGCCGCATGTCGACCCCGTATGCCGACCTTTCGCGCGGCGTGGTCGGTGTCATCGGCCACGCGCTGGTCGTCAACCTGCCCGGCAGCCCGAAGGGCGCTCTCGAGTCGCTGGTGGCCATCGAGCCCGTGCTGGACCACGCGCTCGAAACGCTGGCCGGCCCGTTCGATCACGACGCATGACGCTGTTCGGCCCGTTCGTCGACGTCCCGTACTACCCGCTCGTCTTCCCGTTGTTCTACGGCGCCCTCGTGATCTTCGTGCTGGCGATGGCGCGCCATCTGCGTGTCTTCGCGGCCGTCCGGGCCGAGGGTCCGAGCCCGTTCGCCGACATCCCGCGGCGCTTCCTCGGTCTGATCGAGTACGCCTTCATCCAGACCAAGATGTTCAAGGACTGGCGCGCCGGGCTGATGCACGCGGGCATCTTCTGGGGCTTCGTCCTGCTGACGATCGGCACCGTCAACATCGTCACGGGCGGGATCGTCGAGCAGGTCCTGTCCATCCCGTTCGATGGCCTGCTGTGGACGCTGGTCAGCGTCATGCAGAACGTCGTCGCGGTGATCGTGCTGGTCTCGATCGCGTGGGCATTCTTCCGGCGGCTCGTCACGAAACCGCGCCGCCTGACCTTCAACCGCGACGCCCTGATCATCCTGTCGATGATCGGCGGGGTCGTCGCGACCGAGGTCCTGGCCGAGGCGCTCGAGTTCGCGGCCCACGGCGACCAACCGGGCGCGTTCGTGTCCGCAGCCCTGGCGGGGCCGCTGCGCGCGGGGTTCTCGGAGGGGACTCTCCAGGCGCTGTTCGTCTTCTTCTGGTGGGCGCACATCGTGCTGGTCGCGGCATTCCTGGTGTACCTGCCGTTCAGCAAGCACCTCCACATCGCGACCAGCTTCCCGAACATCTGGTTCCGCAAGCTCGCGCCCCGCGGTGAGCTGCCGAAGATGGACCTCGAGGACGAGAACGCGACGTTCGGGCTCAAGACGCTCCAGGACCTCGGCTGGAAGGACCTGCTCGACGGCTTCACCTGCACCGAATGCGGTCGCTGCCAGCAGGCCTGCCCGGCCTGGAACACCGGGAAGCCGCTCAACCCCAAGACCTTCATCATGGGCATCCGCGACATGTCGGTCGAGGCAGAGCGCGGCCTCAACCTCATCCCGAACTCGCCGATCGTGCGCGAGACGTACGGTCTCGATGACTCGCGACCGGCAGCGACCGCGCTGGCCAAGCCGATCGTCGACGACGCGATCCCCTATGAAGCCGTGTGGGATTGCGTCACGTGCGGGGCCTGCGTCGAGGCGTGTCCCGTCTTGATCGAGCACGTCGACAAGATCGTCGGGCTGCGGCGAAACCTCGTGCTCGAGGAATCGCGGTTCCCGCAGGAGCTGACGGCCGCGTTCCGGGCGATGGAGGGGCAGGGCAACCCGTGGGGCCAGCCGGCATCCACCCGGATGGACTGGACGAAGCCGTTGCCGTTCGAGGTCCCGACCGTCGCGTCGCTGGCGTCGAACGGTGGCATCGACGAGCTCGAGGTGCTGTACTGGGTCGGTTGCGCCGCCGCCTTCGATCCGCGCAACCAGAAGGTCGCCCGCGCCGTTGCCACGTGCCTCCACGCTGCTGGAGTGTCGTTCGCGGTCCTCGGCCAGGAGGAGTCGTGCACGGGCGATCCGGCGCGGCGGATGGGCAACGACTACGTCTTCCAGATGCTCGCCTCCGCCGCAGTCGACACCCTCAACGGCTACCGGATGGGGGAGCGGACGATCGTCACCGCCTGTCCGCACTGCTTCAATACGATCGCCAACGAGTACGGACAGCTCGGCGGCGAGTTCCGCGTCGTCCATCACTCGACGTTCCTGGCCGAGCTCGTGGCGTCCGGCCGCCTGGCCACGGTGCCGGAGGATGCGACCTCGACCACCGGCGACCATCGGCCGGGCGCCGTCACCGTGCACGACTCGTGCTATCTCGCTCGATACAACGGGATCGTGGCGGCTCCCCGTTCCGTACTCGGCGCCGCGGGCGTGACGCTCACCGAGATGCCCAAGAGCGGCAAGGACACCTTCTGCTGCGGAGCCGGCGGCGGCCGGATGTGGATGGAGGAGACGCGTGGCACGCGGATCAACGAGGAGCGGACGCGCCAGGTGATCGAGACCGGCGCCGCGACCGTGGCGACCGCCTGCCCGTTCTGCATGGTCATGATGAGCGACGGCCTCGCCGCAGCCGATGGCGGCGCGGATGTCCGCGCCATGGACATCAGCGAGGTCCTGGCCGCCCGCCTGGCGAGCGTGCCCGAGGACCGTCGCCTGCCGGTGGTGTGACGTGCCTGCGCTCGACGACGACGCGACCTCGCCGGACGACGCGGCGGCCCGGTGGAAGGCCCTCGTGGAAACGATGCTCGCCGACGGTGAGGCGACCTACGGCAACGCGGGCGGCGCGCAACGTGCGTTCGGTTCGACCTCGCTCAAGACCGATGGGAAGATCTTCGCGATGCTGGTGAAGGATCGGCTGGTCGTGAAGCTGCCGGCCGCGCGCGTCCGAGGGCTGGTCGGTGAGGGTGTCGGCGAGGCTTTCGATCCGGGGCATGGGCGGATCCAGAAGGAATGGCTGTCCGTGACCGGCGCCGATCCCGGTCAGTGGCGCTTGCTCGCGACCGAGTCGGAGGCATTCGTCGCGAGGCGGCAGCGATGACCGACACGGGGCTCTCGGGCCTGACCGAGCACGAGGCGCAGAACCGCGCATCCTGGAACGCCGACAGCGACGACTACCAGGCCCGCCATGGCGACCAGCTCGCGGCCAGCACGGGGCTCGCGTGGGGTGTCATGCAGATCCCCGAGGCGGAGCTCCGGGTCCTGGGCGACGTCGGGGGCAAGGACGTCCTCGAGCTCGGGTGCGGCGCGGCGCAGTGGTCGATCGCGCTGGCGCGCCTCGGGGCCAGGCCCGTCGGCATCGACCTGTCAGAGCGCCAGCTCGAGCACGCGCGACGGCTCATGGCCGAGGCTGGCGTCGACTTCCCCCTCGTCCATGGCAGCGCCGAGCGCGTGCCCCTTCCCGACGCCTCGTTCGACATCGTGTTCTGCGACCACGGCGCGATGACCTTCGCCGACCCATACCGGACGGTGCCGGAGGCCGCGCGACTGCTCCGGTCCGGCGGGCTGTTCGCGTTCAGCCACCACACGCCGATCGAATCGATCGCCTGGCCGCTCGACTCCGACAGGGTCGGCGATCGCCTCGTGGTCGACTACTTCGGGATGCATCGACTCGACGACGGCGAGACGTCGACGTTCCAGCTGCCCTACGGCGAGTGGATCCGGCTGTTCCGGTCGAACGGTCTGGTCGTCGAGGATCTGATCGAGACGCGACCGGCGGACGGCGCCACGAGCTCGTACAGGACCGAGGAGGAGCTGGCCTGGGCCCGCCGCTGGCCGGCCGAGGAGATCTGGCGGGTCCGGAAGGTCTGAATCGGGCCACGCTACCCGGGCAGCCGCTTCCCGCAGTTCAGGCAGTTCGCGTCGGTGACGAGATTGCCCGCGCCGCACGACGGGCAGCGCTTCATGCCCTCGGTGCTCGTCGCGAAGGGTGATTCACGCTTGGCGTCCTCGGCCATGTGGCGATCCCTGCGCAGGATCGTGAGGGCGGCAAGCATCCCGATGACGGCAGCGACGACCACCGCGATGAGCTGCGTGGTCTGATCCATCGGAGCCTCCGGACATCTGGCGCTAACCCCCGTGACGGCGCGAGGCGTCCCGCGGCGAAGGGTAGTGCCTGGCGCGGACGCCGACCAGATGGATGTGCGGCCCTTGCCGCGCGGTACGATGCCGCCGGTGACCACCGCGAGCCGCGCCCCCGGGCCCTTCCGCCTCACCGACGAGCACGAGATGCTCCGCGACGCGGTCCGCGTGCTGGCGGACGATCGAGTCGCGCCGCGGGCCGCGGAGATCGACAAGACCGGCGAGTTCCCCGAAGACATGCGCCAGCTCCTCGCCGACCACGACATCCTGGCGCTGCCTTTCCCGACAGAGCACGGCGGGCTCGGCGGCGAGCTGCTGAGCATCTGTCTCGCCGTCGAGCAGCTCAGCCGCGCCTGCGCGACGACCGGGCTGATCCTGGCCGTCCAGGAGCTGGGCTCTTTGCCGATCACGATCGCCGGCACGCCCGAACAGCAGGCCCGCTGGTTCCCGAAGCTCGCCAGCGGCGAGCACCTCATCTCCTTCGCGCTCACCGAGGCCGAAGCCGGTTCCGACGTGGCGGCGGCCCGCACGACCGCGCACAGGGACGGCGACGACTACGTGATCGACGGCTCGAAGCGATTCATCAGCCAGGGGTCCGTGTCCGATCTGGTCGTGGTCTTCGCGGTGACGGCGCCCGATGCACCCAGGCATCAGCGGCTCAGCGCGTTCGTCGTCGAGGTCCCGAGCGACGGCTTCGCCGTCAGCCGCGTCGAGCACAAGATGGGCATCCGCGGCAGCCCGACCGCGGAACTGGCATTCACGAAGATGCGCGTGCCGGCGGTGAACCGGCTCGGGGAGGAAGGCGCCGGCTGGGACATCGCGATGCGCACGCTCGACCGCAGCCGACCGGGCATCGCCGCGCAGGCGGTCGGGATCGCCCAGGGCGCGCTCGAGGTCGCGGTGGCCTATGCGCGCGATCGCAAGCAGTTCGGGCAGCGGATCGGCGACTTCCAGCAGATCGGGGCGATGCTGGCCGACATGGACGCCTCGACCGAGGCCGCGCGGCAGCTCCTGTACAGGGCATGCGTCGAGATCGATGCCGGAGCTCCCGACGCGAGTCGATGGTCGGCGATGTGTAAACTCGTCGCCGGTGACACCGCGATGCGAGTCACCACCGACGCCGTCCAGGTCCTCGGGGGCTACGGCTACATCGACGAGTTCCCGGTCGAGCGGATGATGCGTGATGCGAAGATCACCCAGCTCTACGAGGGAACCCAGCAGATCCAACGACTCGTGATCGCGCGATCCCTGCTCGGCAAGGGCGGTTGATCGAGGCGACGCCCAGGGAGGTTTGCTCGGCTCGTGCGAATCGTCGTCCTCACGAAACCCGTCCCGGACCCGGCATCCGGCGGAGAACGGCTCGGTCCGGACGGGAGGCTCGATCGGGCCAACAGCCCGGCCGTCGTCAACGGCAACGACGAATACGTGCTCGAGAAGGCCCTCAAGCTCGTCGAGGCGGCCGGTGAGGGCGAGGTCGTTCTCCTGACGATGGCGCCCGCCAACGCGCCCGAGACGATGCGCAAGGCGCTCGCGATGGGAGCCACGAGCGGGGTCCTCGTCACGGACCCCGCGATCGAGGGCAGCGACACGGTCGCGACGACCCGGATCCTTGCCGCCGCGCTCAAGACACTCGAGTTCGACATGGTCTTCGCGGGGGTCGATACGTCGGACGGCACGTCGGGTCTCGTCGCGCCCGGCGTCGCGGTGCTGACCGGGCTGCCGTATCTCTCGTACGCCGCGACCATCGATCCCGACACGAACGCGCGGACGGTCCGCGTCAATCGGATCACGGCCGACGGGTATGACGTCCTCGAGGCACCGATGCCCGCGCTCATCTCGGGGACACAGGCTCTCGGGGAGCCGCGCTACCCGTCGCTGAAGGGGATCATGGCGGCGCGTTCGAAGGAGATCCGGACGATCGGCCTGAGCGACCTCGGGATCGACCCGGCAACGGTCGGACTGGCCGGGGCCACGACGAAGGTCGTCGGGTCGCGCGCGCCGGAGGCGAGGGCGGCGACGCGGGTCGTGCGCGAGGCCCCCGAGGAGGCGGCACGTCAGGTCGTGGCACTGCTCGCCGAGCGCCGGCTCATCTGATGGCCGGCATCTGGGTCCATGGCGAGATCTTCGCCGGCGACGGTTCCCTCGCCAAGCTGAGCACCGAGGTCGCGACGCTCGCCCGCGCGCTCGCCGCCGACACGGGCGGAGCCGAGGTCACGGGCATCGTCATCGGGTCCGCGCCGTCGAAAGCCGCGGACGAACTGGCCCGTTTCGTCCCGAAGGTCCTCACCGTCACCGAGCCGACGACCGCGGATCACGCCGCCGGCATGATCGTCGCCCAGCGGCTGGCGGCACTCATCGAGGCGTCCCAGCCCGACATCGTCATGACCGGCGCGGGTGCCGAGGGCCGAGACCTCGCGGGTGCCCTGTCCGCGCTGACAGGCTGGGGCGTGCTCGCCAACGCGACCGGGGTGACGGGCGGCTCCGGCGGCCCCGTCGCGACCCATTCGGTGTTCGGCGGCAAGCTGATCACCGAGAGCGCGTTGGCGAACGGGCAAGGAATCCTGACGGTACGCCCGAACAGCATCACCGCCGAACCGGCCGACTCGGCCGGCACGGTCGAAGCCGCCACGGCTTCCGGTGAGCTCGCCCAGCCGGCCGTGCCGATCGTCGAGCGCCTGCCGGCTGAGAGCAAGGCAGCCTCGATCGACGACGCGCGAATCATCGTCGCCGGCGGTCGCGGCGTCGGTGGGCCGGACGGCTTCGGATTGATCGCGGAGCTGGCGGCGGCGCTCGGCGGCGCGGTCGGAGCCACCCGAGCCGCGGTCGACTCCGGCTGGATTCCCTATAGCCAACAGATCGGTCAGACCGGCAAGATCGTCAAGCCGCAGCTCTACCTGGCGATGGGCATCAGCGGCGCGATCCAGCACAAGGTCGGCATGCAGACTGCGTCGACGATCGTTGCGGTGAACCGGGATCCCGATGCGCCCATCGCGGATTTCGCGGACATGATCGTGATCGGGGATCTCGGCGAGGTGGGCAACGCCATCCTCGCCGAGCTTCGGGCACGGAAGAGTTGATGCGGTGCGCTTCTTCGTGACTGTCGCCGAGCTGACGGTCATGCTGCCCGTCGCCGCGTTCGTCGCCCTTGCGCTGGGAGTCCTCATCGTCCTTCGCCGGGCAGGCCGGATCGTGGCACGCACGCGCGAGGTCGAGGGCTTTCGGTCGTCGGTGCGGGACCTCACCGCACGCATCGACCAGTCGCTCGAGGGCGCAACCGGCCGCATCGATGCGGTTCGCCGGGGTCAGCTCGGCGCCGACACCATCGGTCCGACGATCGAGGCCGCCATCGACGCGGTCGCCCGTTACGCCGACGAGACGCGTGCGCTCAAGGGTCCGCCGGCCGGGATCACGATCCGCGAGGCGATCGTCGAGGAGCTTGAGCGGGCCGAGAGAGCCCTCGGCATGGTCGACCACGGGGCGAAGATCCTTGCTCAGGTCCGACGACGCGGTCGCGAGGTCGAGGCGCAGACGTCGATCAAGCGCGGGTACCTCAACCTCGTCCACGCGCGGGACGCAATCGCGCGTCAGGCCGAGGCTGCCCGCGAGGTCGAAGTGCAGCCGCTGGACCAGCCGGCCAAGCCGTCCCTCCCGGCGCGTCAATCCCGTCCCTGACCACACCATGTAGTGGTATGCTCGGGCCACACCACAAGTGGTAGTGGTGGTCGAGCCACAGGAGAGCGATGCGTTGCCCCCAATGCGGCGACCGGGACACCCGGGTCGTCGACTCGCGCGACCTGGATGACTCGGCGACCATCCGTCGCCGCCGTGAGTGCACGTCGTGCACGACGCGGTTCACCACCTACGAACGGATCGAGGCAGCCCGGCTCGTCGTCGTCAAGCGCGACGGCACCCGCCAGGAGTTCGATCGCGAGCGGCTTGCCACCGGCCTGCGCAAGGCCCTGACGCGACGCCCGGTCCCGGATGACGCCGCCGAGGCCGCGGCGGACCGGATCGAGGCGGAGCTGCGCGCCGCGGGCATGACCGAGGTGCCGTCGTCCCGGGTCGGCGCGCTGGCGATGGAGGCGCTCCGCGGGCTCGACCAGATCGCGTATATCCGCTTCGCGAGCGTCTATCAGAGCTTCGAGGATCTCGAGGACCTCAAGCGCGAGGTCGACAGCCTGTACGCCGAGAAGGGCAACGGGACGCACGCCAGGTGAGCGTGCTGTCGGACCGCGATATCCGCGCGGCACTCGAGGCAGGCAGCGTCCGCATCGACCCATATGACCAGCAGGATCTGCAGCCTTCATCCGTCGATCTGCACCTCGATCGCTCATTTCGGGTCTTCCGCAACAACCGCTACCCGTACATCGACGTCCGCGCGCCACAGCCGGACCTGACGGAACTGCTCACGGTCGAGGCCGAGGAGCCGTTCATCCTGCATCCCGGCGAGTTCGTGCTCGGCCAGACGCTCGAATGGGTCGAGCTGCCCGACGATCTCGTCGCGAGGCTCGAGGGGAAGAGTTCTCTGGGGCGTCTCGGCCTCTTGATCCACTCGACCGCGGGCTACGTCGACCCGGGCTGGAAGGGCAACCTGACGCTCGAGCTGTCGAACGTGGCCAATCTGCCGATCGCGCTCTACTACGGCATGCGCATCGGCCAGATCTCGTTCTTCAAGATGTCCTCGCCGGTCGATCGGCCGTACGGGTCGCCGGAGCTGCGTTCGCGCTACCAGGGCCAGAAGGAACCGACCGCGTCGGCGTTCCACAAGGACTTCGACGGGGACCGCTAGGCGAGTGCCACTCAACGAGGCGGTCGACTGGCGCACGGAACTGGGCGGAGGCACGCGCGTCGGGCTCATCCAGGCAGGCTCGTTCCGTTCCGACGCAGGGGCGTTGTTCGGGCCCGTGCCGCGGATTATGTGGGACCGTTTGGTGCGCAACGAGATCGACGCGGAGCACCGCTTGCTCCAGGCGCTCAACTGCCTGCTGATCGAGACGCCGTCGGGGCGGGTCCTGGTCGAGACGGGCATCGGCGAACGGGTCGATGACAAGACCCGAGTCATGCGCGGCTACGAAGGACCGGCCATCGTGCCGGCCCTCGAGACGGCGAACTTCCTGCCCGAGACCATCGACATCGTGGCGTTGAGCCATCTCCATTTCGACCACGCCGGCGGGCTGCTCCGGGCGGACGAATTGCGGGCCTTCCCGAATGCGACGATCGTCGCGCAGCAGGCCGAGTGGGAGGTGGCGCTCGGCGACAACCCCCGGCTCGTCGCGTCCTACGTGCAGCCGGAGCTCGAGCTCGTCCGGAGCTGGGGCGAGCAGGGCGCGGCCGACGGCGAGAAGGAGCTGATGCCGGGCGTGTCGGTCGTCCCGACCGGGGGTCATTCGAAGGGACACCAGGCCATCGTCGTGCGCGGGACGGGCGACGGCGCGAAGACGCTCGTGTTCTTCGGCGACCTGTTCATGCGGCCGTGGGCGGCCAATCCGCGCTGGGTCACGTCGTTCGACGACTTCCCGCTCGACTCGGTCGCGCAGAAGGCCGAGCTGTTCGGCCAGGCCGCCGACGAGGGCTGGCTGGTCGCGCTGTCCCACGAGACCCATCACCCGATCGGGCGCCTCGAGCGCGACCGCGATCGGTTCCAGTTCGAACCGATCTAGGGAGAGGCGCCGACCTCGGTCAGCATCGCCTCGATCAGGGCCTTCGCGCCCCCCTCGTCGACAGGGCCGCTGACGACATGGCGGATCAGGCCGTCGACGTCGATGAAGAACTGGGTCGGGAGCGCGAACACGCCGTACGTTCGCAGCACGTGCCCGGAACCGTCGAAGCCGATCGTGTAGCGAAGGCGGTAGCGGTCGGCGTATGCCTTGACGTCGGAGGCCGTGGTCTCCTGCACGCTGACCCCGACGACCTCGAGTCCGCGATCGCGGTACGTGTCCGCGAGCGAGCGGAGGATCGGCGTCTCCTGCTGGCACGGCGGACACCACGACGCGAAGAAGTTCAGCCAGACGACCTTGCCCTTGCAGGGCCGCGAGGGTCACCGGTCGACCGTCGAGGTCCTGAAGCTGGTAGGTCGAGCCGTCGTCGAGATCGATCGTGAGCTCTGGCGCGGTCGTGCCGGCCTGCAGCCCTTCCGGCGGTTCTACCCCGATGAGGAATGGCGTTGCGAGTGGGTTGACGACGCTCGGCGGCGTCGCGGTGTTGCCGAGCGGCGTCGTGATGACCACCCCGATGATCGCGACCACGAGCACGGCGATCGCGCCGGCGAGCAGCTGGCGGCCGCTGAACGGCCCGATGAGGCCGTGGCGCGCGCGTCGATGCGTGAACTCGGGTCGCTCGGTCGTCACGGGCCGCTCAGATGGCCGTCAGGAACTGGAAGTAGCGCGGCAGCAGCCGCAGCAGGTCGAGCACCATCGCGACGCCGATCGCGCTCACCAGCAGGCCACCGACCAGGGAGACCGTCCGGCCGTGGCGGAGCAGCGGTCGAAGGAGCCCGGGCGCTCGATCGTAGGCGAGCGCGATCGCGATGAACGGCAGGCCGAGACCGAGGCAATAGCCGATGAGCAGCAGCGTGCCCTGTGCGACGGTCCCCGACGTCGCCGCCATGGTCAGGATGCCGCCCAGGATGATGCCGATGCACGGCGTCCAGCCGATGGCGAAGATCGCCCCGAGGCCGAGCGATGCGAGCCAGCCGCCGTTCGACCCGATGAGTCGACTGCCGAGGCGGTCGCCGAGCCCCGGCTGGGTGTCGGGCGCTCCCGGCTGACGCCGAGCGCGATCGAGCCGGTCGTGGTCGCGAGGCTTCCGGCCGCACCGGCATCGAGTGGCCGCCACGTCCGGTCGAGGACGGGGATGCGCAGGATGCCGGCCAGGCTCAGCCCGAGCACGATCAGCGTCGCGCCGCCGATCACGCGGAGGGCCGGCAGCACGTCGACAAGGCCCTGGGCGAGGTACGTGGCGGTGATGCCGAGGAGCGTGAACACCGCAGTGAAGCCGCCCACGAACGCGATCGCGTGGCGCATCGCCAGCCAGCGGTCGGTGCTCGCGGCGTCCGTGTGCCCGCCGGCGACGGCGATCGCGCTCAGCTGCCCGAGGTACGCCGGCACGAGCGGGAGCACGCACGGCGACAGGAAGCTGATGACGCCCGCCGCGAGTGCAACGAGGATCGTGAGGTCCGTGCCGCCGGTCATGGCGTCGTCGCGGGCTCCGCGTCGAGGACGTCGGCGAGCAAGCGGCGAAGCTTGGCGGCGCTCGTCGAGAGCTCGAGTCGGCGGTCGCCGAGCTCGACGACCGGGATCGTCGTGAGGAAGGCGTGTTCCAGGGCTGGATCGGTCTCGATGTCGAGCTCGATGAGTGTCGGGACCGGCAGGCGTCTCTGCGCGCGCTCGTCGAGGAGCTCGCGGATCAGGCTGCGGGCCTCATCGCACAGGCCACAACCGGGACGGCCGTACAGGATGAGGTCGGGGAGGGGAGCGTCGGCCATCGTGCTGGGATTGTACGGTCGAGTGCCTCGACGCCCGGTCGGGCCGGCTAGTGGCAAGCCGCCGCAGGGAGGCGCGACGGCTTGTCCGGCACTGACGTCGTTCCGTGGCGGCGGGTTCCCGCGCGGCGCCCTGGCGCGGACGCGGGTAGGGTGCGGACTTTCATGCCAAATCGCCATCTGGCGCGCCCTAGACGGCATTCCGCGCCTGTACCGGGCATCGGCCCGCCTGGGCACGCTCGAATCGGGCGCCGACGACGCTATCCGCGGCCGACTTCCCAGCCCAAGCCCCACACCGTGACGATTTGGCACGAAACCGATCGACCGGAACCTCGCGGTACGATGTCGGCCGCGCCCCCGTAGCTCAGTGGATAGAGCGAGGCCGTCCTAAGGCCTGCGTCGGCGGTTCGAATCCGTCCGGGGGCGCCACCGGCCGAGCAAATGCCTCTCTGTGGGTTCTCACGGCCGGCCGGCGTGACTACGGAGTGACCTCGAACGGGGTCCGCATCCCGAGCCGATAGTGGAAGCGGATGTCCTCGATGATGTTGCACAGCAGGACGTACTTCCCGGGGGCAAGGTCCAGCGTGAGGGACTCCGAGGCGCCGACCGCGACGTTCTCCGCCTCGCCGATGATGGTGATACCTGTCCCAGCCTCGTCGAAGGAGCCGCCGGCCTTGGTGGGCAGATCGTCGAATGCAAGGTCAGTCCTGACGACAACCAGTTCGTGACCCCACTCCGGGCCAACATTCGAGACGTCGAACGTCACGCTGCCAGTCCGAACGGTCGAGGACGCTGGGAGCACGGCCCACTCCTGGAGCTTGACGTCGACCGTCGACGGCGATGACCCGCTCGCCGGAGGTGCGGCGCTTGGGCCGATCGAACCGCTCGCGCAGCCTCCGACAACCGCGGCAAGCGCAAGCGGGGTCAGCAGGACGGCGAGTCGGCTAGAACGCACGGCAGGACTCCTGCGGCGGGTACGCCTTTTCGGGACGAAGTGACTTCTCGATCCGATCCCGATCCGAATTCAGTGTAGGCACGTCCGTCTATGCCGCACGCGCTCGTCCGTGCATGGCGCACGAACTGGCCTCGACCCAAGCGGAGCGGCCTCGCCAGCATCTGGATGACTGACAGCCACTCGACACGTGAGACAGCGGCGCGAGGATCGAGGGCGCGATCAGTACGGGAGGGACTGCCATGTGGGGACGGTTGCGAGTCGTGGGTGCGGCGGCACTCATCGTGGCGGTCACGACCGGATGCGGAACGGCGGGCATCGCGACGTCCCAGCCAGCCACGGCACCGGCGACGGCCCAGCCAGTGACGTCCCAGCCACCGACAGCACCCGCGAGCGCCCAGGCAGACGCCAGACCGGTGCCGGCCGATGGCCCGATCCCGCCCGGCAGCTATCGCGTGGAAGCGGGTCCGTGGGCTGCCGTGGGCTATACCTTCGTCATGCCCGACGGTTGGGTCGCCCAGAACGGCGGGCAGACGCTGTCCAAGGACCCGGACGGCGCGGGCGAGGTGGGCGTCAACCCCTTCGTGATCACCGACATCTACGCGGACGCCTGCGGCGCGGACGACGTGCGCGCGGTGGGGCCTACGGCAAACGACCTTGCGGCGGCGCTGATGGAGCAGCCCGGGCCGAAGAAGACGGGACCAGCCGACGTCACGCTCGGAGGGCGCCCGGCCAAGCTCGTGACGCTGACGATACCGAGCGAACTCGATCCAACGACCTGCGACCCACCGATCGGCCTCCAGATCGCGCGCAACGCCCTGGCCGACGCCTACCTGGTCGTCGTCGAGGACGGGACCGTGAACCTGTATATGGCCGACCTGAACGGTCAGCGTCTGGTGATCACGACACAGGCTCGATCACGATCGACGCAAGCCGACATCGCCGAAATGGAGGCCATCGTCTCGTCCGTTCGCATCGATCCGTGACGTGACGTGCTCGCACGGGCCATCGTTCGACTCCTCCGCCGTCGTGATGTCTGCGGACTCCGCGAAGCTGTCGCAATGGAACCGTGACGCCTCGGGGATCCGTCGATCACGCCACGACGCTGCAATCTGACAGACGAACGAAACGAGGTATCAGCCCGGTTCAGCCGAGCCTGTTTCGCCGGGACGGCCATGATCACGGCCACGCATCGAGCCGACCCAGCGAAGATCTCGGAGGACCCACGTGCAAGCGCGCCATCGGGAGGATGCCCCGACCCCGTCACCCACTGCCCTGCGAATCGGCATCCTGTCACCGCCGATGTTGCCCGTGCCGCCGGTCCGCTATGCAGGGACCGAGCGCATCGTCGCCGCGCTGGTCAAAGGGCTCCACGAACGAGGTCACAAGGTCACCCTGTTCGCGCCCGGTGATTCCCAGGTCGATTGCGAGCTGGTCGCGACCGTCCCGCGAAGCCTGTGGTCCACGGGCTACCGAGGCGATCTCGCGGCCTACATGAACGTCACTCTTGCAAAGGCCTGGGCGATGTCGGGCGAGTTCGACGTCATCCACTCCAACCTCGAAACGATGGGCCTGCCATTCGCGCGCTGGTGTCCGACGCCTGTCGTGTCGACCATGCATGGTCGCCTCGATGGCCAGGGTCACCCGGCACTCCTCGACGAATTCCGTGATGTTCCCTTGGTCGCGATCAGCGAGAGCCAGCGCCGCTGGTCTCCTCGGGCCAACTGGGTCGCGACGATCCCCCACGGGCTGGACCTGGCCGGCGCGCCATTCGGACCGAAGTCGGGCGAATACCTCGCCTTCGTCGGTCGAGTGGCCCCGGAGAAGGGTGTCGTCGACGCGATCGCGCTTGCGCGGGCGACCGGTCTCGTCCTCCGCATGGGCGCCAAGGTGTATGACGACCGCGAGCGCGAACTCTTCGACCGCGTCGTAACACCCGCCGTCGACGATGGCGTTGTCGAGTACCTGGGTGAGATCGGAGGCCGAGAGCGCGACGAGCTCTATGCCGATGCTCTTGCGACGTTGATGCTCGGTGCGTGGCCCGAACCATTCGGGCTTGTGGCCATCGAGTCGATGGCGACCGGGACTCCGGTAATCGCTCGACGTGCGGGGGCTTTGCCCGAGATCATCGAACACGGTCATACGGGCTTCGTGGTGGACGACCTCCAGGAAGCGGTTCTCGCCGTCGAGAAGGCCGCTGCAGTCGACCGGCGGCTGGTCCGACAGACCGTTTTGCGGCGGTTCTCGGTCGACCGCATGCTGGACGACTACGAGCGGGTGTACAGGAACCTTGTCCGGCCGGCTGTTCCCACCCGGCTCGAGGTCGAAGCGCTCTCGGCCGTCGTGGGCGGACGCGATGATGCGAGGGATGCCACTCGCGTGGACCGGCGTGCCGAGCGTGTGGCAACACTCGAGGGAGCCCGCTAGATGCGGGCCTGCCATCGGCCGGATCCTCGCCCCGGCGATCGCCCAACGCGAGGTAACTGAGGCCTTCGCGGATGGGCATCCCGCTGAGCCCCGACGCCATCACCGACCATGACCCAGGGCGGCTTCCGCCCTACCTGTCGAATGGCGTGCTAGGCATCAGGCTCGCCACGTTTCCTCACCTGCCAGGAACGACGATGGTGAGCGGATTCGCCGGCATCTCCCCGGACGACGGCGTGGAAGGGTTCGCGCGTGCGCCGTACGCGCTGGGGGTCGACCTGGAACTCAACGGGGTGTGGGCGTCGCTGGCACCCGGGTGGAGTCGGCTCATCGATCAGCGATACGACTTTGGGACGGGAGAGCTCCACAGCCGCTGGACGTTCCGGGTGGATGCAGCGACGGCCACCGTCGAAACCTTGGCCTTCTGCTCGAGGACGGTCCCGAGCATCGGCGCGATCCACGTCACCGTCCAGGTCGATCGTCCGGCCGACGTCGCGCTTTCGGCCGGCGTCGATCCCACGGGGGTTCCAGGCTTCGGCCACAAGCATGCCCAGCCACAGGACCAGGGGCCGAACGAGGGCGTCGACGGGCGTCTCCTTTGGCACTCGAGTGGGGACATCGCGGCGGTCGGCGTCGCCTACACGACCACGTTCAGCGGGGATGCGTCAGCCGAACGAACGGCCGCGACGCGCGATGAGCGCGGCCGGTTCTCGACGACCTACCGCATTCGGGCGAGGACGGATCGGCGTTATGGCCTCAGCCTGATGACGGCGGTCGTTCCCGAGCTGTCGCACGCCAGACCCGACGAGCAAGCGGGCCGCCTCGCCGCCATGGGGGCGAGGCGAACATTCGAAGGACTCCGGCGCGAGAACCGCGCCGCCTGGGATGAGCTCTGGCGAGGTCGTATCGTCATCGATGGTGCAGATCGCCGCTGGCAGTCGATCACGGACGCGAGCCTTTTCTATCTGCTGAGCTCGACACATTCCGCGTCGCTGGCGAGCACGTCGCTGTTCGGACTCGCGTACTGGCCGAACTACCACTACTACCACGGGCACGTCATGTGGGACATCGAGACGTTCACGGTCCCGCCTCTGCTCCTCTTGGCTCCGGACGCCGCGCATGCTCTGCTCGACTACCGCTATCGCCACCTGAGCGCCGCCCATCACAACGCCTCGCTACATGGGTATCGAGGCGCGATGTATCCGTGGGAGAGTTGTCCGCAACACGGCGAGGAGTCCACCCCCGGGGCCCGTCCGTACACGGAAGACCACGTCAGCGCGGACATCGCGCTGGCATTCGCGGGCTATGTCTACGCGACCGGGGATGTCGACTACGCGCGGCGGGTGGCTTGGCCGGTGATCCGGTCGGTGGCCGAGCTGGTTGCGTCCAGGGTCGTCCGGACGAGGCGCGGCTTCGAGATCCTCGGGACGGTCGGACCGCGCGAGTTCTACACGCCGGTGGACAACAACGCCTACACGAACATGTCGGCCGCGATGAGCCTCGAGGCGGCGATCGACTGCGCTTCGATGATCGGCGAGGCGACACCGACGCTCTGGCGCGCGATCGCGGATGGTCTCGTCGTGCCTCTCGACAGTCGACGTGGCGCGATCATCAACCACGATGGTGCGCGACTGAACGAGCCTCAAGGCGGCGTCCCGGAAGGGGCTGCGGGTCTGTTTCCGGTCGGCTATCCGGCGGATCCCGCGACCGAGCTCGCGACCTACCGGTACGCCGCCATCGAGCAGGCCCCGCTCTACGTCGGGGCACCGATGTTGAGTGCCCTGCTACCGGTTTACGCAGCCCGTGCCGGCGAACCGGCTTTGGCTCGAGAGCTGCTCGAAAGCGGGTACGGTGAGTTCATCAACGAGCCCTTCCTGGAGCCGGATGAATACCCGCGCTCGCGGGACGACCGGCCGCGAGCATCGCCGATGTTCGCCAACCTCAGCGGCTACCTGACAGGCCTGGTCTACGGATTTACGGGTCTGCAGCTCCGTTCGGGATCGCCGGAGGGCTGGGCGGCCCAACCCGTTCGGCTCCCCGCAGGCTGGCGCGGGATCCAGGTCGAGCGCCTGTGGGTCCGGGGCGAGGCACGGTCCCTAGAGGCCGCCCTTGGGGCCCCACAGGCGACCCTCGCTCCGGTCAGGTAGGTCACCCAAAAGCGCACAAGCGATCTGCCGGTGCACAGGCGCCGTCGCCGAGGACCCGCCAGTCCTCGACGCCGTCGGATCCGTGGAACTGGCTCGGGGTCACCCTCTCGGTCATTGAGCTTCCGCGGTCGATGCGTGCGTCGCAAGCGTCGGCTACCCGCGCACGGCCTCGACGGTCTGCTGCACCTGCTTGACATGGACGCGCTCGTGGACCGCCATCCAGTCGCCGTAGTAGTGAAGGCTGCGCTCGAAGCGCGGGCCGGCACCCGTGATCGTCGCGGCGCGGGACCACGTCTCGGGAGCGAGCGGGTCGAGGAGCTCCAGCAGCTGAGCGCGCTGAGCGGTGAACGCGCGCAGCGAGTCGCGGTAGTCGAGCTCCGGGTAATCGGTCTGCTTGATCCACGCCCTCGGATTGACGGCTTTGATCGTCGGGTGGCCCTCCGCGATGATCCGTGCCATTCCGTCGCCCCACATGTCCGCGCAGGAGCGGAGGTGCGCCAGCACATCGGTCGCCGACCATGCGCCGGGCTCCGGGGCAGCTCGCAGTTGCGCCGCCGCGAGGCCCTCCGACAATGCATCGAGGCGGGACGGGGTCTCCCGCAGGATGCCCAGGAGCTCCTCTATCGAAATCAGCGTCCTCGGCACGTGGTGTCCGCCCGCTAGCTCAGAACGCGTCGGCGAGAAGGGGAGATCCCATCGTCCCGATCGTAACGGAGGCCGTCGACGACCCTAACGACCGGCGCTCATCCCAAGTATCCCCGCCTGCGTATGAGCATTCGGCCTCGCTATGCTTGCGAAGCCGATGGAGGTGGGCGTGGCGCGCAATGCGGTGCTCCAGGAGATCCGAGGCCTCGACCCGCTGAAGGACCACCAGCGGATCGCATTCCTGACATCGCTCCATGAGTTCCCATGGGACACGACGCGGTCCCTGGAGCTGGCCCTGTTTCGTGCGTTCGCCGTCGCGAAGGGGACCGGCCTGCTGGCGGGAACCGGCGAGTTCACGCGACGAACCCAAAAACGTTACGACGACACGGTTCTGCTGCTGGCCGAGATCCTGGAGCACGGGTACGACAGCCAACGCGGCAAGGCGGCGCTGCGGCGGATCAACCAGATGCACGGCCGGTATGCCATCCCGAACGATGAGTTCCTCTACGTCCTCTCGACGTTCGTCTTCGAGCCGATCCGCTGGAACCAGCGCTTCGGCTGGCGGCCGCTGCTGCGGGAGGAGAAGCTGGCGTCGTTCTACTTCTGGCGCGAGATCGCCAAACGTATGGCGATCAAGGACGTCCCTGAGGATTACGAGGCGTTCGAGCGCTACTACGTCGACTTCGCGATCGAGAATTACCGGTTCGCACCGGAGAATGAAGCGCTGGCGATCGCGACGCGGGACCTGCTGCTGAGTTGGTACCTGCCGAAGGCTCTTTGGCCCGTGGGGCGGCCGTTCGTCCACGCGATGATGGACGACCAGCTCCTGGCAGCCGTCGGATTGCCCCGCCCGCACCCCGTCGTGCGGCGCATGATGGAGGCGGCCGTCCGGCTCCGAGGCAGGATCGTGCGTCGCATGCCACCGCGCCGGGCGCCGCGATTGATCACCCGCCGTCGTCACCCGACGTACCCCAGCGGCTATACGATCGAGGAGCTCGGCGCCCATTGAGGTGGCACTCGAGCGCGTGATCCAGGCACCGACCAAATTCGCGGGACGCGCTGATGACAGACCAGGGATTTCAATTCTGTCCGCGTTGTGGCACCGCCCTCGTCGCGGGTCTGCCGTACTGCCCGAAGTGCGGCTTCAACGTCGCCGAGATCGGTGGCTCGCGCCAGGTCGGCACGACACCGGACGACACCGGCGCCGACCCGTACGACTGGGGCACGGGCGCCCGCGCGACGGCGCCTGAAAGGCCGGTCCAGACAGAGATCCCGGGAGGGCGCCCGTTCGAGGCCGAGCGGCCACGTGGGTCACGCGTGACTCCGATCGTCCTCGGCGCGTTGCTTATCGCCGTGGTCGTGGTCACGTACAGCTTCCTCAGTCGCCCGGGGACTGGCCCGGGCCCTTCCGTGGTCCCGGGGGCATCGCCCGTCTCGGGAGCATCAGTCGCGCCCGGCCAGGCATCCGTTGCTCCGTCGGCGCCGATCGTCGGCATCACCATCCAAAGCCCCCAGGACGGGCAGGCGGTGGCGACCGGTGAGGTCACCGTCATCGGGCTGGCGCCGCCCGGCCTCACGATCACACGCGACATCAGCTTCGGGCTGGATCAGCACACCACGGTCGACGGCACCGGGCATTGGGCGATGGGCGTTCGTCTCGAGCAGGGCGAGAACAACCTCGTGTTCCGGATCGGCGACGACCGCTCAACCGAGAGGAAGCTCCGGGTCACCTTCGTCCCGCCGGCGCAGTAGCGCGAGGCGGTCCTCGCCCCAGTCGTTGGCCCTGACGACGACGCTCATTGGTGCGCTGCTCGTCCTCGCGCGGACCGTTGCAGGCCCCGACCCCCTGCCAGTGGCGTTGCCGAGTCTGCCGATTCCGATCCCGAGCCTGCCGGTTCCGATCCCCACGCTGCCGCCGTTGCCGACCCTTCCGCCACCGCCATCTCTGCCTGTCCCCACTCCGACGCTGCCGCCGCCTCCATCCCTCCCGATCCCGACCCCGACGATCGCGATCCCGTCGCCGAGCCTGCCGCTCCCGACCGGCGCCCCGCCGTCGGCGTCAACGACTAACTCGCCGTTCCTCGGTGGTGGCGGTCCGTTCAGTTCGGGCTTGCCATCGGGCCAGGGTCCCGGAGGCGGGCCGGTCGGCGGAGTCGGGGTGCCGGGGGCGTCGGACGCCCCCAGCCAGGTCGTCTCGACGAGACCGGGCGAGGGGAGCTCACCGTTCAATTCGTTCGTGCTGCCAGGGCTGCTCGTCGGTGTTCCGGCCATCCTCCTCTTGGGGATCCTGGCCGCCCAGGCAGCTGTCGGTGCGGCCTGGCTACCGGTCATCCGGCGGTGGCTCAACCGCCGCGTCTGAGGGCCGGGTCGAGCGGCTGCCGCCACTCGACCCGGTGTCGTATCACGGTTCGATCTGGATGGAGTCCACGATCCCCTGGAGTTGGGCTTGGACCTCCGCCGTTGTGCCGGGGAAGCTATCGGCCCGGACCACCAGCCGGACCCCGTCGACATCGAGGACCCAGATGCGCCACAGGGCGTTCGGCCCCTGGGCGTAGATCCCGGGTTCCCACACGAAGTAGTAGTTGCACCCATCAGGGTCAGGTCCCAGTTCGTCGGTCGTGGTGTTCGCCGGCGCCCGGAGCTCCAAATACTGCCCGGTGTACCCGCCCAGGGTGACGTCGGCGGGACTGGTCACGTCGAGATCAGGGTGATCCACCAGCGCGGTCACGAACCCGTCGACGGTGGTACCGGTCGGGATGGTCGGTCCGGGCGGGACGACCGGATGGGATCCCCCACAGTCCTGCGAGGTGTTGTACAACCAGCCGCCACGCATGAATAGCAAATTCGCTCCGTCGGGTGGCGAGTAGCCCTCGACGGAAGGAACGACACCGATCTCAAGCCCTGACCAGCCATCTGGAACGGTGAGTGTGATTCGGATCGAGTCGTCCTCCGCGCCGGCTTCGATGCAGCCAGCCTGCGACGACTCCCCCGTGCACAGACCACCGGGGCCAACGAATGGCTGGATCGTATGACTGCCCGCCGTCAATGGGCCGATCGGAAACAAGGCCGGAGATGGCGCTGGCGATCGACTGAGCGATGGCGAAGCCGATGCGGTCGGCGACGGCGCGGGACTCGCCGACGTGCTGGATCCGCCGACACCTTCGCTCCTTGGCAGAAGGTTGATCCCCACGAGCGCCACGGCCACCACGGCCGCTGCTGCGATCGCGAGCTTCAAGGCACTGTTCATCTCTCGGAACCTCCACGCCGGCCACCAGGCACGGCGCTGTGAGGTCGCGGGGAGTTGGTCGAGCACGCTGTCCAGGACGCGGTCCGGGAGCGCGGTCGCGCCATCCTCCAACCACGACCGAACGATGCGGGTGACGTCGCGATCGGTGCTCACTGCGCAACCTCCCGCGTGCCTGGTCTGGCGTCAGCCTCGAGGGCCGCGCGCAGGCCGCGCATCGCATGATGCAATCGGGATCGGACCGTTCCGGCGGGGACACCGAGCACGGCGGCGACCTCGTCGAGCGGCAGGTCGAGGTAGTGGTGCAATACCACTACCGCGCGATGATCGATGGAGAGCCGTCGGAAGCCGCGCTCGAGCTGGTCGCGATCGACGACCGAGCTCAGGCCCTCCGCTGCCGGCTGATCGGTCGGCAGGAGGCGGACGTTCGGCATAGAACGGCGGGCCCGGCTTCCCTCGGCGTAGCAGGCGCGCACGAGGAGCCGGTACGACCAGGCGTCAAAGCGCGCCGGGTCGCGAAGTTGCGGAAGATCGCGCCAGATGCTCAGCAGCGCCTGCTGCGTCGCATCCTCGGCGAGATCGGTGTCGCGCAGGATCCTGTGCGCCACCGCGTGGAGTCGGTCGCCGGCGGCGACGGCGAGGCTCGCGAAGGCCTCCTCGTCACCATGCTGCGCCCGTCCGATCAGATCGGCATCCACGTCTCTTCCGCCGTATCGGCGCCCGACTGGAGCCGGGCATCTCATACGGTATGGGCAGCGTCGAGGGCGGGGCGACTCACTCTTTGTGCGGCGAGCGAGCACAGGTGGACGTCCGCGATACTCGCGGGATGAAGCTGTACTTCGCCGGTCCCCTGTTCACCACGCCCGAACGCGAGTGGAACGCAGAGGTCACCGCGGCCCTGCGCGCCGCGGGGCACGAGATCTTCCTGCCCCAGGAGCAGGAACCAGGCAAGGACGGCCCAGGCATCTTCGCAACGGATGTCGGTGGGATCGACTGGGCCGACGGACTCGTCGCCATCATGGATGGCCCGGACCCCGATTCGGGGACGTGCTGGGAAGTCGGGTACGCCTATCGCAAGAAGCCCATCGTGCTGGTTCGCACGGATTTTCGGGCGATGGAGGGCAGCGCCGGGGAATACAACCCGATGCTGACCCAGGCGGCGACCATTCGCCTCGATCTACCAGCGGCATCGACCACCGAGGTCGTGGGCGCCGTTCTCGCGGCGCTCGAGCGGATCCAGGCCGGCTAGCGAGCCCCGGCGTCGGCGCTGGCGGCGACGACGTAGTGGTTCGCGGTGACATCGCGATCGACCAAATACCGATCGTCCTCCGGGTAGAAGACCGCCCGGTCGATCTCGTCACCGGCGAAACCGCGAACCGCCTCGAGCGAGTTCCAGAACGAGATCGTCAGGACCTCCGCACGGTCGCCGTCGATCCGATAGAGGAGGTACGCGCCGCGGTTGCCGGGGGTGGAGGCGTACTCGGCGATCCCGGTGGCCCGGATGTACTCGGCGTAGGCCTCGGCGTCCTCGGCGCGGACGGCCCCGCGCCACGTCCTCGCGATCATGGCTCCTCCGTCACCGGGCCCGCTGCTCCAGCGCCTCGCTCAGCTGCGGGTCGTGCTCGCGCTTGTGGCCGTACATCTGGTACACGATCAGGTCGTCGAGCGCATATTCGGGCCCGTACCACGGGATCGTGCCGACTTCGCCCCAGACCTCCTGCGAGATCGCTTTCGCGTGTCGCATCACGCGTTCATGCGCGTCGAGGAACTCGGTCATGACTTGCTCGATCGGCCAGTCCTTGCGGATCGCCGCCTGATCGTCGTTGAAGGTGCGCGGATCCGCGGCCGGCAGGTCGCTCTCGGTCGGCGCACCGACGATGGTGGCCAGCTGGTCCGCGAACCTGACCTCGAACGCACCGAGATGCCCGAGCAGGTCCTTCGCGGTCCACACGCCGAGCGCGATGCGATCCCAGTCGTCGGGGCCGTATCGAGCGATCGTCGCACGGATCGTGCGTTGCCCGTACATCAGCACGTCGAGAGCATTCATCCGGCGTCCATGATGCCGGACGGCCATCCGCCACGTACCATCGATGTCATGGTCGGCGATCGCGATCGACTCGAGACTGCCCTGCGCATCCTCACGAAGGCGCGCCTCGCATCGATGCACGTGCCCGGCTTCGCTATCGGTCGCTGGTGCGACGCGTGGGAGGCTGAAGCGGAGCGGCGTGGTCTCGAGCCCAGCGCCGACTCGTGGGAGGACGGGATCCGCTGGATCGTCAGCAAGGTGGCCGCCGGCGAGCAGCCACCCGACTGACGGCCGTCCCTCGCGCTATGCGATGTGCAGACGACCGGTGTAGACGTCGGTGATCCCGCTGCCGTCCGGGCGCCGGGTTCCCACCAGTTGCCCGCCACCGTGCAGGCCCTCGTAGGCACCCGTCCCTTGCCCGGCGGCGAAACCGCCGACCGTGCCCGGCGAGGTCGGCGACGACGTCGCATTGACCAGCAGCTTGAAGGTCCCGCCGTCGGGACACGTCAGCGTCTTGACGACATGGAACGTCAGCACGCCTCCGCCGCGCCGGCCGCCGCCGGCGATGATCGTCGGGCCGGACTCCGAAGTCCCCGCTGCGCAGACGACGCCGCCGGTCGCCGTGAAGGTCTCGGGTCCGCCGAAGGTCACGTCGATCGTGATGGTGGTCACGGGTGGCGGCGCCGCGAAAGCGGCGGGCGCCCACAACATGCTGCCGATGAGCCCGAGCGCGATGCCGGTTCTGCGTGCGCGCATGGCGTCCTCCTGTCGTCTCACGGTCATGCGACCCCGTCACTGTATAGGCGTCCGATGGCGCCCATCGGGTTCACTGAAGGTGGTGCCAACCCGCGCCACGCCCCGGAACTCACCTTGCCCTAGGATGCAGCCATATCGACGCTTCGTTGGAGTCTCTCGTGTTCTTCGATCCCCTCTACATCCTGGTCATCGTCGCGACGCTGGTCGTGTCGGGTGGTGCCCAGCTCTATATCCGCTCGACTTATGGTCGCTGGAGCCGCGTCGGGAATTCGGCCGGTCTGACCGGGGCGCAGGTCGCCGAGTTCCTGCGCGACAACGCACGGTTCGGGAACCGGTCCGGTAGGGAAGCCATCACGGCGATCAAGCTGTCCCCCGGTGAGCTGTCCGACCACTTCGACCCGCGCGATCACTCGCTTTCGCTGTCCGAGGCGGTTGCGACCCAGCCGTCGGTCGCCTCGATGGCCATCGCCGCGCATGAGGTCGGACACGCCCAGCAGGTCGCCGAAGGCAGCACGCTGATGCAGCTTCGCAGCCTGCTGGTTCCCGCGGTCAGCTTCAGCCCGAGTCTGGCGTACCTGTTCATCATCGGTGGGATCCTCCTGAACATGGCGGGTCTCCTGACGATCGGGATCCTGCTGTTCGGGCTGGCCGTGCTCTTCTCGATCCTCACCCTGCCGGTCGAGATCCAAGCGAGCCAGAAGGCGCTCGCGATGCTGGAATTGACCGGTGTCGTGACGACCCAGCAGGACCGTGACGGGGCGAAGTCGATGCTGCGGGCCGCGGCCCTGACGTACCTCGCCGCGGCGATCGCGGCGGTGCTGACGCTCCTGTACTACCTGACCCTCGCACGTCGGAGCAATTGACTCGCCCGCGCATCCCCGAGGAGGTCCTGACCGCCGCGCACGATCGGGCGAAAGCACGCGCGGCGCGCGATTGGGCGACTGCCGACAAGCTGCGGGCCGACATCGAATCGGCGGGCTGGACCATCGTCGACCGCGGAACGGACTTCGCGCTGTCGCCCGCGGCGCCACCCGATATCGAGGAGGGCGCACGCGTCCGATACGGCGCGTCGCGAAACGTGCCGTCCAGGCTCGGCGAGGCCCCGGCGGGCCTGGCGACGGTCGTGCTGATCGCGACCGACTACGCGGCTGATACGGAGCGGGCGCTGACGGCGCTTCGCGAGCATGCGCCCGAGGGCACCTCGATCGTCGTGGTCGCCGACGCGCCGTCGGACGAGCAGGCCGCGGCGCTCGATGCCGCGACCGATGCCGATGCCGAGATCGTGTGGACGTCGGAGCGCCTCGGCCACGCGGCCGCCGCGAACACCGGTATCCGGCGCGCGGCCGGTCGGGTCGTGATCCTGATGGATTCCAGCGTCGAACCGACCGGGGACGTGGTCACGCCTCTCGTCCGGGCGCTCGACGATCCGTCTGTCGCGGTGGTCGGTGGCTGGGGCCTTGCGTCGGCGGATCTGCGCACGTTCGAGGAGGCGCCGGCGGGTGATGTCGATGCGATCGAGGGCTATCTTCTGGCGTTTCGCAGGGAGGACTACCTGACGCGAGGCCCGTTGGACGAGCGTTTCCGCTTCTACCGCAACCTCGACATCTGGTGGAGCCTGGTCCTCCGGGACGAAGGCGAGAGCGACACCCCGCGGCGGGCGGTGCGTCTCGACGACCTGCCGGCCGACCGCCACGAGCACCGCGGCTGGGCGAGCCTCCCGGACGAAGAGCGCACGCGCCAGTCGAAACGGAACTTCTACCGGATCATCGACCGGTTCGGGTCGCGCCGTGACCTGCTTGTCGGTGGCGGCTCGACGACGTGATGGACGATCGTCCCATTCCGCTCGGGCTCGAGCGGCTCGCCGAGGCGCTCGGCATCGGCATCATCGTGCAGTCGGTGGACGCGGGTCCGCCCGCCGTCATCACTGCCTCCTTCTTGCTCGACACCCGCGTGTTCGACGTCACCGCGACCGGTTCGACCGAGGACGACGCCTGGGATGAGCTGGGCCGCAAGGCGATGCAATGGAAGAACGACGACGAGCGCAACGTCCGGAACTGGTTCGGCGGCGTCTAGGCGGGTCGACGCGGCCCGCGTGATGGCAGTCCCTCAGTGCCGAGCCCGGACCGACGATCCGTCCGGGCCGTCGACCACGTCCCAGCCCAAGCCGCCGATCTCGTCGCGCAGCGCGTCGGCCTGAGCATAGTCGCGGGTGGCCCGCGCGGCGTCACGCTCCCTCAGGAGGGTATCGACCGCGGCGGGCACCTCGGCCGCCGTGGAGGAGGCCTCCCAGACGCAGTGCAGGTCGAGGCCGAGGACGGCGTCCGCGTCGAGGACGAGCCAGCGTCGTTCGTCGGCCGGCAGGTCGGCGCGGAGCATCTCGCGGACGGTCACGAGCGCGGCCGGAAGGTCGAGGTCCGCGTCCAGCGCGTCGACGAATCGATCGTGCAGGGCAGCGCCGCCAGGCGACAACGGCGCCGACGGCGCGTGGGCGCGGTCCGTGATCGTGTAGTCGCCAGCGCCGAAGCCCGAAACGCCCTGTGCCGTCCCCATCGGTCTATCGCCGGCGGCGCCCGCCTCCAGCACCGGCGGTGCCGCCCAGTCACCGGTTTCCGGCGGTGGACCGAGCGCGGCCAGCCGACTGCGGAGCGAGGCATACGCCGCGGCCGCCCCGGCGATCGACTCGTCCGAGTAGTTCAGCTTGTGCCCGTAGCGCGACGTCAGGACGAGGTACCTGAACGCGAGTGGCTCGATGCCTTCGTCGGCGAGTTCCGTGACGCGCTGGAAGTTGCCGGCCGACTTGGCCATCTTCCGGCCGGCCATCAGCAGATGCTCCCCGTGGACCCAGACCCGCGCCAGCGGCCCGCCGACCACCGGGGCCGACTGGGCGATCTCGTCCTCGTGGTGGGGAAAGATGTTGTCGACGCCGCCCGTGTGCAGGTCGAAATGGTCGCCCAGGTAGCGGCGAGCCATGGCGGAGCACTCAAGATGCCAGCCCGGGTAGCCCTCACCCCAGCGCGCCGTCGGCCACTTGAGTGAGCGATGCGGACCGGCGGCCTTCCAGAGCGCGAAGTCGGCGGAGTCGCGCTTGTCCGGCTCGACCTCGCCCCGATATCCCGCCCGCAGGTCATCGAGGGAGTTGCCCGACAGTCGGCCGTATCCCTCGAGAGAGCCGACCGCGTAGTACACGTTGCCGACCTCGGACGCGTAGGCGTGCCCGAGATCCTCGAGTTGCTCGGCCAGCTCCACCATCTCAGGGATGTGCTCGGTCGCGCGCGGGAAGACGTGCGCCGGCAGGATGTTCACGAGGGCCTCGTCGGCGTGGAACGCCGCCTCGTAGGCGTCGGCGATCTCGGCGGTCGTCTTGTGCTCGAGGCCGGCCTGCACGAGCATCCGGTCCTCGCCCCGATCGAACTCGTCCTCGCGCAGGTGTCCCACGTCGGTGATGTTCTTGACGTGGAAGACCTCGATGCCGTGGTACACGAGGACGCGTCGGATGAGGTCGGCGAGGAGGTTGGAGCGGAGGTTCCCGACGTGGGCGAATCGGTACACGGTCGGCCCACACGTGTACATCCGGATGCGGCCCGCCTCGATCGGCTCCACGTCCTCGACCGAGCGGGTCAACGTGTTGCGGATCCGCAGTGTCATGAGCCCATCGTAGAGGCCCTAACGGCGACGTCAGATCCTCGTTATGCCATCAGAGGCCTCGCGGTTCCCACATCGTTCCCCCGGCGGTGTAGTCCTGCGGGGCCTCATCGCGTGTCCGGCGCGAAAGGGGCCCGTGGGCCGTCGGGCGGCCTGAACGGGAACCGCCCGTATACTCCGGCCGATGCGCCGCCGGATGGTCATGCTCCTCGTCGCCCTGATCGCCGGCGCCTGCGGCGGGTCCGCGCCTGGCGCCCCGAGCGGCAGCGCGCGCATCGCCGTCAGCGCGCCGTCGCAGCTCGACCCGGCTGCCAGCGGTGATGCCCAGAGCTCCGCGGTCATCGCCCAGTTCTTCGAGACACTGACGGCGCTCGACGATTCGCTCGTTCTCCAGCCGGCACTCGCCGAATTGTGGCGGGCCGAGGACGACGGCCAGCGGATGGTGTTCCGTCTGCGCCCGGACCTGCGGTTCAGCGACGGCACCCCGCTCCGTGCCAGCGACGTCGTCCGCAGCTGGCTCCGTCTGATCGATCCGGATCGACCCTCGCCGCTCCACACGTTGCTCCTCGATGTGCGTGGCGCGTCGGCCTACGTCGAGGGGGAGGGGACCGTGGACGATGTCGGTCTGCGCGCCGACGATTCCGCCGGCGACGTGATCATCGATCTCGTCCGGCCGACCTCCGAGTTCCCCTCGATCGTGGCCGGGGCGACCTTTGCGGTGGTCCCACCCGGCATCGACGGCGCCGACGGGCTCCGGGCGGGCGACGGCTTCGTCGCGAGTGGTGGCTATCGGCTCGCGTCGGCCTCCGACACCGAGATGGTCCTGCAGGCCAACCCGAACTACTGGGCCGGGCCGCCCGCACTTGGCACCATCACGGTGCTGACCGATCTCGGCGGCGCGAGCCCGGTGGAGCGGTTCGAGAGCGGCGATGTCGACTACGCCCAGATCTCGAGCTTCGATGCCTCGTGGATCGCGTACGACGAGACGCTCGGGCCACAGTTACGGTCCGTGCCGGCGATGTCGACGGACTTCTACGGCTTCGACACGACCGTCGCGCCGTTCGACGACGTACGCGTCCGCCAGGCATTCGGGGCCGCCGTCGACTGGCGTCGGATCGCACTCCTGGCGGTCGACGACCCGGCCGCCGTCGCGACCTCGATGGTCCCGCCGGGTATCCCCGATCGTGCGACGCGCGACATGCTGCCCCCCCACGACCCGGAGGCGGGACGTGCGCTTCTGGCAGAGGCCGGCTTCCCGGGCGGTGCCGGCTTCCCGGACGTCACCCTGGTCACCGGCGGCAGCGCCTATGACGAAGCGGTCGTCACCGAGCTGGAACGCGAGCTCGGCGTGACGGTCAAGGCCGAGAACATGGACTTCGGTGCGTACTTCGACAGGCTGGACACCGACGCGCCGGCGATGTGGTCGCTCTCGTGGATCGCCGATTACCCGGGCCGAAACGACTTCCTGGGAGTGCTGCTCGGGACGGGATCCGCAAACAACTATGGCCACTGGAGCTCGCCCGAGTTCGATGCCGCGCTTGCCGAGGCTGCGGCGGCACGCGACCCGGCATCGGTCGCGGCCGCCTACGACCGGGCCGAGGAGATCGTCCAACGGGACGTGCCGGTCATCCCGATGAGCTATGGCACCGGCTGGGCCCTGTCACGCGACGGTTTCCTCGGGGCCGGACAGAACGGCCTCGGGTCGTTGCGCTTCGCAGGGCTGGCATGGACGGGACCATGAGGGCAATGCGGATCGGGCTTCGGGCCGTCGCGGCGGTCGTCGTGGCAAGCGGTTCCGCGTGGTCGTTCGCATCGCCCGTTCGCGCGGCAGCGCCCGAGTTCGGCCGGCCCACGATCGAGGGCACGTTCGGGGAAGCGATCGTCGCGAGCCAGCCGGTCACCCTGGACGGCGGGCCGGACCGCCTCGAGGTGCTGATCTCGACCGCCGACGACCCTGCACCCCTCGTCACCGAAGTCGATCCGCCGTCCGACGCCGGTGCCCTGACGTTGCGGCACACGCTCAGCAGCGCCGACGGCCACATCCTGCCGAACACGCCCCTCCGCGTGCGCTGGCGCATCACGAGCGACGGCGTCACGACGCTCAGCCCCGAAGCGCGGACCGTGATCGCCGACGAGCGGTTCGCGTGGCAGACCCTCGAGGGCGACATCGTGCGCGTGCATTGGTATGAGGGCGGACCGGCGTTCGGCGAGCGGGCGCTGCGCATCGGTGACGAGGCGGTCACCAGGACGGCCAGCACGTTCGGGGTGACGGAGGACGAACCTCTCGACTTCTTCATCTACGCCGACCGCGATGCGTTCTACGACGCCCTCGGGCCGGGAACGCGCGAGAACGTCGGGGGTCAGGCGAACGCCGACATCCGGACGATGTTCGCGCACATCTCGCCGGGCTCGATCGGCGATCCGTGGGTCGAAAACGTCATCCCTCACGAGCTCATCCACCTCGTGTTTGACACGGCTGTCGACAACCCGTACCACTTCCCCCCGCGCTGGCTGAACGAGGGACTGGCGGTCTATCTGAGCGTCGGGTACGAGGCCGGCGACCGCGCCGCGGTCGACGTCGCGGGGCGCAACGGCGACCTCATCCCGCTCGACGGCCTGATCGGACAGTTTCCGACCTCGGCATCGCGTTTCAGCCTCGCCTATGCCGAAAGCGTCAGCGCCGTCGACTTCCTGATCCGGACGCACGGCGAAGACACGATGATCTCGCTGGTGCGGTCCTACGCCGAGGGGCGCACCGACGACGAGGCGTTCGAGGCCGCGATCGGGATGGATGTCGCCGCGTTCAACGAGGCGTGGCTGGCGGACCTCGGCGCGAAACCGGCGACCAGATACGGGCCACAGCCGGCTCCCGCGGGCCCCGTCCCGTTTGACTGGGGAGCGGCGTCGCCGGCTCCGGGAAGCAGCGCCGCGCCGCAGGCTCCGGTGAGCAGCGCCGCGCCGCGGCCCAGCCCGTCGCCCCTGGTCAGCCGAACCGAGCCGCTCACGGGTGTGGAATTCCCGATCGGGTTGGTGCTGGTCGCGCTGGTCGTCGGCGGGGCGATCGTGCTGCTGGTCTGGACCCGCTCGCGTCGCCCGGTCGGTGGGCGTCCGTCGTGATCGGCCGCATCCGCTCGATCCCGAGCTGGCAGGTCACGCTCGGTGCGGCGCTCCTCGGGCTCGGCTTCTTGATCGCTGCCCAGCTCGCGGCCGAGGGTCCGCGCGTCCGCTACACGACCCAGGAGCGTTCGCCCCTCGTCGAGACGGCCACCCAGCTGCAGCAGCGCCAGGACGAGCTCAAGGCGCGGATCCTCGACCTGCGCGGTCGCATCCAGGCCACGGAACAGGCAGATCAGGGTTCCGCGGCTCTCGTCCGCGAGCTCAACGACGACTTGCAGGATGCGCGGATCGCGGCCGGCCTGATCCCGCTCACGGGCACCGGCATCGTGCTGCAGATCGAGGATTTCGGCCGAGGCCCCGGCGCCGGGCTCGAACATGGCCGACTACCTGGTCGGCGCTCGGGACCTGCGCGCGCTTGTCGAGGAGCTGTGGGCCGCCGGTGCCGAGGCGATCGCGGTCAACGGGGAACGCATCACGCCGACGACGGCGATCATCGATGTCGGGCCGTCGATCCTCGTGAACGCGGCGTACCTGGCGGGCCCGTACCAGATCACCGCCCTCGGACCGGAGGACCTGTATCCGCGGCTGAGTGCGTCGGCGGGTTTCGTCGATCTCCTCCGGAGCCGGGCGCAGGCATACGGGATCCGGGTCTCGATCGCCGAGCCGGGCGCGGTCGACATGCCGGCGTTCGCGGGCACGGTCACCCTCCGCTACGCTCGGCCCGAGACGGGGAGCTGACGTCACGATGCGACGCCGCCGTGCCCAGCTGACGATCGCCGCGGTCACGTTCCTGCTCGGCGTGCTCGTCGTCGTCCAGTTGCGCACCCAGGCGAGCAGCGAGGCATTCGCCGGGCTTTCGTCGCAGGACCTGACGGTGCTCGTCGCGAACCTCGACGATCGAAACGACCAGCTGCGGACCGAGGTGGCCACCCTTGAGCGTGAGCTCGTCGTGCTCGAGCAGAACACCGAGCGCGGCGACATGTCGCTCGACGAGCTGCGCGCGGACCTGCGGCGCGTGCGCCTGTATGCCGGGATCGACCCGGCCAGCGGCCCGGGCGTGTCGATCGTCGTGCACGGCCCGATCGACGGCCCCGGCATCGAGGACCTCGTGAACGAGCTGCGCAACGCCGGTGCCGAGGCCATGGCGATCGAAAGCGTCCGCTTGGTTCCGGGAGTGGTCGCGATCGGGTCGCCGGGGACCATCACCGTCGGCGGGGCTCCGCTCGAGGACCCGTTCACTCTGAACGCCATCGGCGCCCCGGACAAGCTCACCGGCTCGCTGACCCGACCAGGCGGCATCATCGCCCAGCTGTCGGCGACGCAGCCGGACGTGACGGTCGACGTGACGCCCATGGACCGCATCGGGGTCCCGGCCACGGATCGTCAGCTCGTGCCGAGTCATGGTCGTCCGCGCCTCTGATACCCTGCCCGCCGTGCCGGACCGACCCATCGTGGACCTGCTGCTCGGGGACGTCGTCCGCCTTCGTCGCGCGCACCCGTGCGGTGGCGACACCTGGCTCGTCGACCGGCTCGGTGCGGATATCGGGATCCGCTGCCGGACGTGCAACCGCCACGTGCTGATCGAGCGCGCCACGCTCGAACGACGGCTCGCGGGCTTCGTGGCTCGCGGCGACCCGGCGATCACGACGGCGGTCGTGGGGGACGCACCTTCGGGACGAGAAACCTCGCCCGACCGACCTTCGTGACGGAGGCCAGGGTGCCGGTCGACATCGACGCGATCGATGAGGCCGCAGAGGACGTCACCGCCGAGAGTGCGCTCGCGGTCTTCGGCAACCCCTCGTTCCTCCGGTTGTGGCTATCGCAGGCGGCCACCCAGATCGGCGGGAACATGGTGCTGTTCGGGTTGACGGTCGTCGTCAGCGAGAACAACCCGAACACCGCGGTCAGCCTGTTGATCCTGTCGTTCCTCGTGCCGGCGGTCCTCGTGTCGGCGGTGGCCGGGGTGTACGTCGACCGTGTCGATCGGAGGCTGATGCTCGTAGCGACCAACGTGCTGCGCGGCCTGGCGATCATCGGGCTGTTCCTGGTCGGCGACTTCCTCCTGCTTCTGCTCCTGCTCAACCTGTTCGTCTCGACCGTGACGGTCTTTTTCGCACCCGCCGAGGCGGCGATGATCCCGGAGGTCGTGCCGCGCCGTCAGCTGCTGGCCGCGAACGGTGTGTTCACGCTGACCCTGAACGCGGCGTTCGCCCTCGGCTTCGCGCTGCTCGGGCCGCTCGTCATCAACATCGCCGGCCCGCAGGCGGTGATCCTGGTCGTTGCCGCCCTCTACTTCCTGGCCGCGGTCTTCTGCTGGACGTTGCCGCCGTCGCCGCCGCCGGCGCGGACGACGGAGGGCGCCGGCGCGGTCGGCCAGACCCAGCAGGCCGTGGAATTGACCGTGGCTCAGCTGCGCGAAGGGTTCAGCTTCATCAGGGGCCACCGGTCGATCGGCTGGTCGTTGCTGTACCTCGGGATCACGGCGTCGCTGGTCGGGGTGCTGGGCGTGCTGGGTCCCGACTTCGCCCAGACCGCGCTCGGGCTGCGACCGAAGGACACCTCGATCATCGTGCTGCCGCTCGGCGCCGGGATCGTGATGGGCATCCTGTTGCTGAACTCGTACGGCAAGTTCCTGCCGCGCCGCCGCGTGATCGAAGGCGGCCTGATCCTCCTGGGCGTGATGCTCGCCCTGCTGTCGGTGGCCGGGCCGATCAGCCAATTCCTCCAGAACGTCGACCGCGCGGGCAGCCTGCTCGACCTGTCGGCCGTCACGTCGCTCCTGGCGATCGTCGTGTTCATCGCGTTCATCGCCGGCATCGCGTACTCGGCGGTGGCGATCCCGGCGCAGACCCAGCTCCAGGAGGACCTGCCGGAGGACGTGCGCGGTCGCGTCTTCGGCGTCCTGTTCATGCTCGTGTCGGTCTCCAGCTTCGTGCCGATCATCGTCGTGGGGCCGATCTCGGACCTGATCGGCACAGCGACCGTGATGCTGCTCGTGGCGGTCGGCGTGTTGGCCTCCGGCGTCGCGAGCGTCTTCCTGCGCGACCCGAACCTCGGTGTGGCGGGGGCCACTGCCGATCCGCACGTGGAAGACCCCATCGCCGCCGCGCTGGGCGCCGACCGACCGACCTGGCGCGCCGAACACGGCTCGCCGAGCAGCCTCCTTCCACCGCGGAGCAAGGATGCCGCCACGGACCCCGCTGCCCTCGCTGGCCCGTCCGACCCCGCCGACCGGGACTGATCGATGCCCACCGTCGCGGTCGTGTTCACGGGCGGGACGATCAGCATGGACTTCGACCCGGTGGCCGGGGGGAACGTGCCGAGCCTCGATGGCGCGGCGATCCTCGCGCGCACGCCCGGGCTGGACGCCATCGCCGATGTGGTCCCGATCGATCGAGGGCTTACGCCAGCCAGCCATTTCACGTGGGCGGACGTGCTTGTGCTGGGAGTGGTGATCCAGGACACGCTCGACGACCCGGCGATCGATGGGGTCGTCCTCGTCCAGGGCACCGACACGATCGAGGAGACGGCATTCGCCTGGGACCTCGTGCTGCGATCGTCGAAACCCGTGGTGGTGACCGGGGCCATGCGCGCATCCCACGAGGATGGCTACGACGGGCCGGCGAACCTGCGCAGGGCCGTCGCGGCTGCTGCGGCACCCGGACTGCGTGACGTCGGCGTCGTTGTCGGACTGGCCGGGACGCTCGAGGCCGCCGACGACGTCACGAAGATGCACACGCGTGCCTTCGACACGTTCCAGTCGCCGAACATCGGCTCGCTGGGTCGCGTCGACCAGGACGGTGCCGTCCTGCTCGACCGGCCGCGGGGAGCGCGACGTTCCCTCGCACCTGCGCCGACCGACGGCGCACGGGTCGAGCTGGTGCAGGCTGGCATCGGCTCCGACGGGGCCATGCTGGACGCGGCTGTCGAGACGGGTGCCCGCGGCGTGGTGATGGCGGCAACCGGTTCCGGGAACACGTCGGCAGTGCTCCTCGCCGCGGCCGAGCGAGCCATCGCGAACGGTGTGACGGTCGTCCTCGCCTCCAGGTGTCCGGCCGGTGCCGTGTCGACCGCCTACGCCTTCCCGGGCGGCGGTGCCACGTGGGTGCGCGCCGGCGCGATCCCTGCAGGCACGCTCTGTGCGATCAAGGCGCGGGTGGCCCTGGCTCTGGGCCTCGGGGCCGGGCTCGGGCGCGACGACCTGGCGACGCTCGTGGCCGACCCGATAGGCTGACCGCTCCATGCCCCTGCACGCGCTGATCACCGGTCGCATCGCCACGCTCGAGGGCGATTCGGGCTTCGGTTGGGTCGAAGCGATCGGGATCCGGGACGGTCGGGTGGCCTTCGCCGGCTCCGAGGTATTCCTCGAGACTCGGGCCGATCCGTTCACGGAGCGAATCCGCCTCGAGCCCGACCAGGTCGCGATCCCCGGGCTGACCGACGCTCACCTCCACCTCGCCCAGGCGGCGCTGGCCTCCCGCCAGGTCGACCTTGGCGATGCCGCGACCCTGGACGAGGGCCTGGCTCGGCTGTGCGAGGCGCACGAACGGCTCCCGGCCGATGCCTGGCTGGAGGGCCATGGGTGGGACCCCGACCGGTGGGACGGCTGGCCGACCGCCGACGCCTTGGAATTGGTCGCACCGGGTCGGCGGGCCGCGATCTGGGCACACGACCACCACGCGCTGTGGGCCAGCCACGCCGCGATCCGTGCATCCGAGTTGCCGGATGGCGATCCGCCCGGCGGCGTCATCCGGCGGGCCGACGACCGGACGCCGGAAGGCGTCCTCTACGAGGCGGCCACCCGGCTGATCACGATCCACATCCCGCCGCCGACGGCCGAGGACTTCGAACGCGCGATGATCGAGGTCGGGCAGGATCTGGTGTCGCTCGGCGTCGTGGCATGCCACGACCCGGGTGGGGTCGCGCCGGACCCCGCGCTCTCCTACTCGTTCCCGGCATACGCGCGGTTGTCCGACGCGGGACGGCTGCCGGTACGCGTCCACGCCTGCATGCGCGACGACGCCGTCACTGCGGCGATCGAGCGAGGTCACCGGAGCGGAACCCGGCTGGGCGCGGACCCGCATGGTCGTGCCACCGTCGGCTGGCAAAAATGCTTCGCCGATGGCTCGCTGGGGTCACGGACGGCGGCACTCCTCGAGGACATCGAGCCGGAGCCGGGCCGGCCGCTGCCGCCGGAGCGCCGGCGTGGCGTCTGGATGACCGATCCGGATGCTCTCCGCGAGCGCGTGGAGCGGGCGTCCGCCGGTGGCATCGCCACGACGATCCACGCCATCGGCGACGCGGCTGTGCGCGCGGCGCTCGACGTGCTGACGCCGTTCGCAGCCACGTCGCCACTCATGCCCCGCATCGAGCACGTCCAGATGCTCCATCCGGACGATCGATCGCGGTTCGCGGCCGCGGGGATCGCGGCAAGCGTCCAGCCCGTCCACCTCGGGTCCGACGCGGTCCAGGCCTGGAAGCTGTGGGGCGACCGCGCGGAAGCCGAGGGCTACACCTGGAAGGCCATCGCCGACACGGGCGCCGTCATGCCGTTCGGCACCGACGCACCGGTCGAGTCATACGATCCGTGGCCGGGTCTTGCGCTGGCGGTGCGCCGCGAGGACGCCCGCTGGCCGGCTGGCACGCCCGCCTATGCGCCCGAGCAAGCGCTGACGCTCGAGCGCGCGCTGCGCGCCCAATGCATCGATGCAGCCGTCTCGGCCCGCGAGCTCGACCGCGGCAGGCTGACGGTCGGTCAGCGCGCTGATGTCGTGGTGATCCCGGCGGCCGCGCTCGAGGAGCCCGTCACCCCCGGCGGTCCGTTGTCGACGACACGCCCGGACATGGTCCTGATGGACGGCAAGGTGGTCTTCGAGGTCTAGGCCGGGTGGTCGAGCTCCTGGAGCGCGTCCGCGAACAGGCCGTTGAAGATCCGCGACGTCGAGGGGAACGCATGGATGGTGTCCGCCAGAACGTCGATCGTGACGTGGGCCTGGATGGCCAGCACGCACTCGTGGATCGCCGCGGAGGCGTCGGGGCAGGCGATGGCGGCCCCGAGGAGCTCGCGTGACCCACGGTCGACGACGATCGTGAGGTGGCCGAGCTTGGCCTCGAGCGCGTACCCGCGGCTGGTCTTCGCGAAGTCGGCGACCTGCTCGAACGCATCGAGGCCGTTGTCCGTCGCCGTTTCGAGTGACACGCCGACGAACGCAGCCTCGGGATCGGTATAGGTCGCGCGTGGGAGGCCGCGGTAATCGGGCGTCACCACCTCGCCCATCGCCATCCGGGCGGCGAGCTCACCCTGGTAGTGCGCCTGGTGGGTATGGAGCTCCGGACCGGCGGCGTCGCCGACCGCGTACAGCCCGTCGGCGATCCGCAGGCGACCGTCGCGCGGATAGGGCGGCGTCCGACCGCTCGTATCGAGGCCGTAGTGCTCGAGGCCGAGATCGTCGAGCGGCACCTCGCGGCCGACCGCGGCCAGGATCACGTGCCCCTCCGCGGTGGAACCGTCGTCGAGCTCGATCACGTGGGCGCCGTCCGCGCCGGCGCCGGCCTTCGCAGCCACCGCCCGCACGCCGGTCCGCACGGTGACCCCGTCCGCCTCGAGCGTCTTTCGGACCACCTCGGAGTTGCGCGGATGGTCGGTCGGGGCGAGGCGTGGACCGGACTGGACGATGACCACGGGCACGCCGAAGCGTGCGTAGACCTGGGCGAGCTCGCAGCCGGTCGGCCCGCCGCCCAGGATCAGCACGCTGCGTGGGAGCTCCCGGGTGAGCGTGGCCTGCTCGTTGGTCCAGACCTCGATCCCCTCGATCCCGGGGATCTGGATCCGCCGTGAGGTCGAACCCACCGCGACCACGACGTTCTCCGCCCGAAGGACGTGGCGTGTCCCGTCATGGGAGACGCCGACGCGCCCACGATCGACGATCCGCGCATCGCCGCGATAAACGACGGCGCCGGCCTTCTCGAGCGAGCTGACGTGGCTCGTGTCATCCGGCTCGGGAGCGTTTGACGCCCGATTGATCATGAAGTCCCGCTGGGCGGAGGCCCGCGGCCACTCGTAGCGAGCCGGGTTCGCGCGGTGTTCGGCAGCGGAATGGAGCAGCGCCTTCGACGGCAGGCAGCCGATGTGCGGACAACTGCCGCCGAACCAGCGGTGGTCCGCGATCGCGACGCTGGCGCCGAGCCCGCGGGCCTTGTGCGCGGTCGCTTCGCCACCCGGGCCGGCGCCGATGATCACGAAGTCGAAGGTCGGCTCCACCGCGTCAGTCTGCCCGTTGCGGCGGACGGTCGCGTTGCCGGCGCGCCTCGTACAGCAGGATCGCCGCCGAAACCGACACGTTCAGGCTGTCGGCCACGCCATGCATCGGCAGGCGGACAGGCTCGATGTCGTCGCCCTCCCACGCGGCTGTCAGGCCGTCGGTCTCGCTGCCGAAGACGAGAGCGATCGGTCCGGTCAGGTCAGCCTCGGTATAGAGGCGCTCGGCGTCGACACGCGTCGCGACGATCCGGACGCCGCGTTCACGGAGCCAGGCGATGACGTCGCCGGACGGCGCCGCAGCCATCGGGATCGCGAAGATCGTCCCCGCACTGGCACGGATCACGTTCGGGTTGGCCAGGTCGGTCCGTGGCGACGCGGCGATGAGGGCGTCGGCTCCGGCTCCGTCAGCGCTGCGCAGGACGGCCCCGACGTTTCCTGGCTTTTCGACGCCCTCAACGACGATCAGCAGCGCGTCGTCAGGCAATGTCAGGTCGGAAAGGCGCAGGTTCGGTGCGCGGACCACGGCGACCAGGCCCTCGGCTCGATCGCCGAAGGCGAGCTTCGCGAATGCCGTCTCGGTCGTCGTCGTGACGGGGACGCGGGCCGCCTGCAACAGATCGAGTGCTGCTCGTGCATCCTCGCCGGCGAGGAGGGGTTCGCAGACGAACGCTTGCACGACCTCCACTCCGGCGCCGAGCGCGCGGCGCAGCTCCCGAGCGCCGTCGACCAGGGTCAGCCCGGTCGATTCACGTTCGCGCCGATCGCGCAGCCGTGCGGCCGACTTGATCCGCGGGTTGGACGGGCTGGCCAGGGCAGGGGAGGGCATCGCGGTCATGATGCGCCGCTCCCACGGGCGAAGGAGCCCAGCCGGAGACCCGCGCCGGACGAAGCGTCGAGACCCAGGTCGCCGACTTCGACGTCGTCGACGACCGTCGAAAGCCACAGCCCAAGGTCGTCGGCGTCGATGGCCTCAGTGTGGGCGGTCAGGAGCACCCACCCGGTCGTGGTCAGCAGGCGGCGGATGTCCGCGAGAAGCGATTCGACGTCGTCCTCGAGTTGCCACGCTCGTCCGGATGCGCCGTGACCGTACGTCGGCGGGTCGAGCACGACGCCGTCGTATGAGCGCGCGCGACGGATCTCGCGCCCAACGAATGCCCGGACGTCGTCGACCAGCCAGCGGATCGGGCGCTCCTCGAGGCCGTTGATCGCAGCGTTGCGCCGGGCCCAGGCCACCGCAGGCCGGGCGGCGTCGACATGCGCGACCGCGGCACCCGCGCGCGCAACCGCGAGCGTCGTCATCGCCGTGGAGCCGAAAAGGTTGAGGACGGAGGGCCGATCGGGCGCGGCGTCAACTTGCTCAGTGAGCCAGGGCAGCATCGCGGCGTGCTCCGGAAAGACCCCGACCTGCCCGGAATTGGTCGGTCGGAGCTCGAACGCGAGGTCCCCGAGACGGGCCGTCCAGCCGCTCCGTGCATCGTCGAGACCGGTCCCGCTCCAGCCTCGGTCGCGTTCGAAGCGCATGTCAGCGCGCGCCCACTCCCGCGGCGCGCGCCGCTCCCCAGTGGCGCCTGGGTGAGGTCGGGCGACGACATGCTCGCCGAAGCGCTCGAGGCGGGCACCGTCGCCCGCGTCGATGAGCTCGTAGTCGTCCACGCGGGCATCATCATCGAAAAACCGCGCTCGCCGAGCGGTCGAATTGTCTGTCAGGATGGAGAAGGAGGGTTGGCGTGGTCCGTCGATCGATCCTCGCGTTGGTCCTGGTCCTGGCCGCCACGCTCGGCGCCTGCACGAACCCGTCCGGCGGAGGTTCCGGCGGCGCTCCAGCCGGATCGGATGACATCAGACCGGGCTACTGACCGCGGGTCGCCAGGCTACGACGGCTGGTTTGTCGGTCACCCCCCCGTTCGGGTACGATGCCCGCTGCCATACGGGTCGCGGCGCCGTCATTTCCGGTGCCTAGGTGAGACGTGGAACATCTCACCGTTACGGGTGCCGGGAGGGGCGAAGTCGAGACACGGATGGTAGGTTCCGACAGTCATCGGGTGTAGCCACACCCGGTGGGAGCCGGAACCGCCGGGCGGCTAGCTCAGCTGGTTAGAGCACTTGCTTGACATGCAAGAGGTCACTGGTTCGAGTCCAGTGTCGCCCACCACATCCTGAACAAGGCGTCGAGCGGGACGCGCCGTCCGATCCATCGATCCTCAGAGAGCCGGGTCCAGGCTGGAAGCCCGACGATCGAGCCGGAACCGGCACCACCCGCGAGCGATCGGTGAACCGATCCGGGAGCCGCCCGATAACGCGGCCACGAGAGCGCGGCGTCCCGAGGGCGCGGCGAACGCGGGTGGAACCGCGGGAGGTCGAACCTCTCGTCCTGCATGGACGAGGGGTTTGCTGATTCCTGAAGGAGTCGACATGGCCGACGACGAGAAGATCCAAGTCGAAGACGAGCCGATCGAGCTGGAGGCGCCGGAGCGCGGTAGCGCGACGGAGCTGATGGACCACGGGGCGAGCGGCGAGCTCGGTCCGATGCGGCACAGCGCCGCGCACGTGCTCGCCGAGGCCGTCCTCGACTTGTTCCCGGGCACGCAGCTCGGCATCGGGCCGGTCATCGACGATGGCTTCTACTACGACTTCCTGCTGCCACGTCCGCTCACGCCGGACGATCTCCCGAAGATCGAGGAGCGGATGCGCGAGTCGATCGCGGCGGACCACCCGTTCGAGCTCAGCGAGGAGACCCCGGAGGCAGCACGTGCGGCGCTCGAAGAGCGCGGCCAGCCGTTCAAGGTCGAGATCGTCGACGACCTGCTGGCCGCCTCGAAGGGAGACGGCACCGCGATGCCGCCGACGACCTTCTACCGGCAGGGCCCGTTCATCGACTTGTGCCGCGGTCCGCACGCCGCGAGCACCGGCAAGATCGGCCCGTTCAAGCTCCTCGGGACGGCTGGGGCCTACTGGCGTGGCGACGAGAAGCGCCCGATGCTCCAGCGCGTCTACGGCACGGCCTGGGCGACGCAGGAGGACCTCGACGCGTACCTGTGGCGCCGCGCCGAGGCCCGGAAGCGCGACCACCGCCGGCTCGGCGTCGCGTTGGACCTGTTCTCGTTCCACGATGTCTCGCCTGGCGCCGCCTTCTGGCACCCGAAGGGCCAGCGCATCTGGCGCACGCTTGAGGACTCGATGCGCGAGCTCCAGGGTCGGCGCGGCTACCAGGAGGTCTCGACCCCGATCGTCGTCAGTGAGCGACTGTGGCGCCAATCGGGCCACTGGGACCTGTACCGCGACAACATGTTCCTGATCGAATCCGAGAACCAGACCTTCAGCCTCAAGCCGATGAACTGCCCTGAGTCTACGTACCTGTACCGGTCGCACCTCCGCTCGTACCGCGACCTGCCGTTGCGGTTCAGCGAGTTCGGCCGGCTCCATCGAAACGAGCGTTCAGGCACGCTCTCGGGGCTGACCCGGGTGCGCCAGTTCGTCCAGGACGACGCACACCTGTACGTCCGCCCGGATCAGCTGCTGGCCGAGATCCAGGCGCTGCTGGGCGAGGTCCGCGAGTCGTACGGCTGGTTCGGTCTGATGCCGCGCTTCGCCTTCGCCACCAAGCCCGACAAGGCCCTCGGCGATCCGGCGCTGTGGGAGCGAGCCGAACAGCTCATCAGGGAGGCGTTCGCCGCGAGCGACATCAGCTACGACCTGAAGCCCAAGGACGGCACGTTCTATGCGCCGAAGATCGATATCTACATCGACGACGCCCTCGGCCGCGAGTGGCAGATGGCGACGATCCAGGTCGACCTCGTGATGCTGCCCGAACGGTTTGACCTGACATACATCGACGAAGACGGCAAGCCGCAGCGGCCGATCGCGATCCATCGCGCGATCTACGGTTCGCTCGAGCGGTTCATCGGCATCCTCATCGAGCATTTCGCGGGCGCCTTTCCGCTGTGGCTCGCGCCGGTCCAGGCGGTCGTCATCCCGATCGCCGACCGGCACGTGGAGGCCGCCGAGGAGCTTGCTGCCGTGATGCGCGAGCGCGGGCTGCGGGTCGAGGTCGACGGATCCTCGAATCGGATGCAGTACAAGATCCGGACGGCGCAGGAGCAGAAGGTGCCCTACATGGTCGTGCTCGGCGACCGCGAGATCGAGGCGCGGACGGCATCCCCACGGACCCGGGCAGGGGAGCAGCAGCCGGCCGAGGCGTGGGACGCATTGGCCGACCGCCTCGCCGACGAGTCGCGCGCCAGGGCGATCGCTTGACCGACCCGAACGACATGCCCGGGGGCGGGACGCAGTCGCTCGAATGGCCCGAAGTCCAGGCGATGGCGGACGCGTATCGAGCCGCGACCGAACTCCGTCCGGAGGCGGCGCGCGTCCTCGAACGGGGGAGGGCGGTCGCGCTCGCGGCGATGGAGGTCGATCTGGCGTTCTTCAATCGATCGATCGGTCTCGGGGTCGGCGCGCCGGCGACCGACGACGACCTCGATGCGACGGTCGACTTCTACGGCGGTCTCGGCCGTCGCGTGGCCATGGCCCATATCGCGCCGGACGCGCAGCCGGCGGACATCGGAACGCGACTCTCGGCGCACGGGTTCGCGCCGTGGACACGCTGGGCGAAATGCTGGCGCCCCATCGGCGCGGAGCCGGAGACGGCGGCGGCGCCCACGGCTCTGCGGATCGAGCGCATCGACCGTGGTGGCGCGACCGACTTCGGCACGATCGCGGTGTCCTCGCTCGCGCTGCCCGCCGAGTCGGCGTCTCTCATCACGGCACCGATCGGTCGATCGGGCTGGACGCATTACCTCGGCTGGCTCGACGACCGGCCCGTGACGATCGGGGCGATGTTCGTCGTGGATGGGATCGCGTGGTTCGGCTACGGGGCGACGCTCCCCTCCGCGAGGCGGCGGGGCGGTCAGACGGAGATGCTCGTCGCCCGGCTGCGCGACGCCGCGGATCTCGGCTGCCGGATGGTGGTCACGGAGACCGGCGAGGACCGCCCGGACGCGCCCAACCCCTCGTTTCGCAACCTGGAGCGGGCGGGATTCCGGGTGGCCTACCTGCGCAAGAACTGGATGTGGCGACACAGACCCCGGCGCAAGCGGGCGATGAGGTAGGCCGACGGGATGCCGGATCGTCGACTGCTTGCGATCGATGTGGCGATCAAGGTAGCGACCGTCGCACTGCTTGCGTGGGCGGTCGCGAGCCCGGACCTCCCGCAATTCAACGGCAAGGCGTTTACGGGTCGTGCACTTGCGTATCCGATCGCGCTGCTCGTTCTGCCGGTCGGATGGTGGTTGCGCAGCCGAGGCCGGCTGGCGTACCCGGTCGTCGCCGACATCCTCCTCGGGCTGCCGTTCCTGATCGACGTCACCGGCAACGCGGTGAACCTCTACGACACGGTCGAGTGGTGGGACGACGCGAACCACCTGGTCAACTGGGCGTTGCACACGGCTGCCGTCGGCTTGCTGTTGAGAGTCGGGAGATGGGGACCGTGGACGCGCGCAGCGCTTGCCTTCGGCTGGGCGTCGACGACGGCCGTCTTATGGGAGCTCGCCGAGTACGTGGCCTTCGTGCCGAACTCGCCCGAGGCGGCGACTGCCTACGCCGACACGCTTGGTGACATGGTGCTGGGCCTGATCGGCGGAGCGATCGCCGCGGTGGCGGTCAGTCGCCTCCCCGGGCGGCGTGGTGGCCGGACGGCGGACCCCTAGCCCGGGCCATTCCACCCGTTCGTTGTCGCCTCCGGAACGCCTGTGCTATCCTGCCCGCTCGTCCGGTGGGGGCCGTCTGCCCGCGCCGGTCGCGTCCATGTCCAGCACCGCGAGGGGTGAACCATCAGCCGAGACCTGCGTGTCAACCAGATGATCCGGATCCCACAGGTCCGGGTGGTCGATGAAGAGGGTGCCCAGCTGGGTGTCATGCCCACGCCGCAGGCCCTCGAGATGGCGCAGGAACGGGGATACGACCTCGTCGAGGTCGCTCCGATGGCACAGCCCCCGGTGGTCCGGTTCCTCGACTTCGGGCAGTACAAGTACGAGCTCACGAAGCGGGAGAAGGAAGCCAAGCGCAAGCAGCGCTCGGTGACCTTCAAAGAGGTCCGCCTGACGCCGAAGATCGGCGTGGGCGACTTCGATACCAAGGTCCACCGAGCGATCGAGTTCCTCGAAGATGGCGACCGGATCAAGGTGACGGTGCGCTTCCGGGGCCGGGAATTGACCCACCCGGAGATCGGCCGAAACCTCATCGCCAGGTTCGTGGAGCGGGTCAAGGATCACGGAGTCGCGGAACGAACGCCGCTGCTCGAGGGCAAGTCGATGCACATCACGATGGCATCGGTGCACAAGCCCAAGAGCCACGACGCACCGGACCGCAAGCACGCGCCGGATGTCATCCCGGCAGACGCGACGGCGGAGCCGCCGCCCGCGCCCGAACAGGAAACAGTCGTGGCTCAGCCGGCCGCCGTCGCCCCGCCCAAGGCGTCGGTCCCGACGCCCGAGCCGGTCCAAGCAGGAGAGTGAGGCCACGGTGCCGAAGATCAAGAGCCACAAGACGGCCCAGAAGCGCATCGGCAAGACCGGTAGCGGCAAGTACGTCCGGGTCAAGGCGTGGCGTGGCCATCACCTCGAGATCAAGTCGTCCCGACGAACCCGCCGCTACGCCGGCAAGTCCGTGATCAAGGCCGTCCATACCAAGCAGGTCCGGCGCCTGCTGCCGTATCTCTAGGAGCCACACCCCGTCATGGCACGAGTCAAGCGCGGCGTCACCGCCCACAAGCGCCACAAGCGCCTGCTCAAGGCGGCCGAGGGCCGCAAGGGCACCCGCTCGAAGCTGGTCAAGCCGGCTCGCGAGGCCCTGCTCCACGCGCTCGCCTATGCGACCCGCGACCGCAAGCAGCGCAAGCGCCAGATGCGCGAGCTGTGGATCGTGCGGATCAACGCGGCCGCGCGCCAGAACGGGCTGACCTACGGGCAATTCATCAACGGGCTCAAGCGCGCCGACATCGAGATCGACCGCAAGATCCTGGCCGACCTGGCCGTGCGCGACAGCGCGACCTTCGGCCGCATCGCCGAAGCCGCCAAGGGTTCCTAGTCACCCCGCGATCGACCAGCTGACCGCCGCTGGAACCCTCGACGTCGCCGACGCTCGAGGGTTCGTGATTTCCCGAGCCGACCGAAGCCAAGGATGACCGTGGACCTCGCCGACCTGACCCGCGACCTGGAGGCCCTCCAATCGGATGCCCTGGCGTCCATCGCATCCGCCCAGGACGCTGCCTCGCTCGATGCGCTCGAGCTCGAGATCCTCGGCAAGAAGGGCCGGCTGACCACGGTCCTGCGCGGGATCGGCGGTCTTCCGCCGGAGGACCGCCCCAAGGTCGGTGCCGTCGCGAACACGATCCGCACGACGATCGAAGGAGCATTGGCTGAGCGCGGGACTGCCCTGCGCGGTTCGGAGCTGTCCGCTCGTCTCGCTGCCGAGACGGTCGACGTCACGACCCCCGGTCGCCCGATCCGGCGCGGCACGCTCCATCCCGAGCATCGAGGCCATGCGCGAGATCGCGCAGATCTTCGAGCAGTTCGGTTTCGTCGTCTACGAGAGCCCCGAGATCGAGGACGACCTCACCAACTTCCAGATGCTCAACATCCCGCCCGACCACCCGGCACGGGACCTGTGGGACACGCTGTACGTCGACGTCGAGGGGCGGCTGCTGCGGACCCATACCTCGCCCGGCCAGATCCGGGTCATGCAGAGTCGAGACGCCGCCGATCCGGGCGCTGCTCCCGGGCCGCTGCTTCCGCTACGAGGCCATCGACGCCAGCCACGGCTCGGAGTTCTTCCAGGTCGAGGGCCTGATGATCGATGAGGGCACGACGATGGCGCGACCTCAAGGGCCTTCTCGACCAGTTCGCGAAGGCGATGTACGGCGCAGACAAGCGCACCCGCTTCCGACCGGGCTACTACCCGTTCACGGAGCCCTCTGTCGCCTTCGACGTCGAGTGCCTGGTCTGCGGCGGCTCGGGCTGCCCGGCCTGCGGCCGGACCGGCTGGATGACGATCCTCGGTGCCGGCATGGTCCACCCGGTCGTGCTCCAGTACGGCGGTCTCGACCCCGAGCGCTATCAGGGCTTCGCGTTCGGCATGGGTCCCGAGCGGATCAAGATGCTCAAGCACGGCATCACCGACCTGCGGCTCTTCCTCGAGAACGACCTCCGCTTCCTCGAGCAGTTCCGATGAGGCAGGCCGCATGAGGGTGCCGCTGTCATGGCTGCGGGACTACGTCGACATCCAGCTGACGCCGGAGCAGCTGGCCGAGCGGCTGACGCTGCTCGGCATGGAGGTCAAGGGCATCGAGGCGTGGGGCGCCGACTGGCAGAACGTCGTCGTCGGCGAGCTGCTCAGCGTCGAACGCCATCCACGCGCCGACCGGCTGTCGCTCACGCGGGTGACGATCGGCGATGGCGAGGCGCTCGAGATCGTGTGCGGCGCCACGAACATCGCGGCCGGCCAGCGCGTCCCCGTGGCGCTGCCGGGTGCCGTGCTTCCGGGCGACCGGCGTATCGAGCGGACCGAGAAGATGGGCGTCGTCAGCAACGGCATGCTGTGCTCGGGCGACGAGCTGAAGCTCACGTCCGACGCCGACGGCATCCTGATCCTGCCGCCCGAGACCCCGCTCGGCGTCCCGCTGGGCGGACCTGTACGGCGACGTGGTGCTCGATGTCGACGTCAAGCCGAATCGCGGCGATGCGCTGAGCCTGATCGGCCTTGCACGCGAGGTGTCGGCCGTGACCGGAGCGCCGGTCCGATTCCCGCCGACCGACCCGGTCGAGACGGGCCCGTCCATCGCCGAGCGCCTGACGGTCGAGGTCCAGGAACCGGCGCTGTGCACCCGGTTCGTCGGCCGCTGGGTCGGCGGCGTCACGGTCAAGCCGTCGCCCGACCAGGTCCAGATGCGATTGCTCGCCGCCGGACAGCGGCCGGTCAGCAACGTCGTCGATGTCAGCAACTACGTCATGTTGGAACTCGGCAAGCCCATCCACACCTTCGACGCGACTGCCGTTCACGACGGGAGGATCGTCGTGCGCCTGGCCCGCGACGGCGAGCGCATCGAGACGCTCGACCACGCAGGTGCGGGAGCTGAGTCCGGAGACGCTGCTGATCGCCGATTCGGCGGGCCCGCTGGGCATCGCGGGGGTGATGGGCGGCGGCGACCTCGGAGATCTCCGCGGACGACCACGGACGTCGTGGTCGAGTCGGCCATCTTCGACCCGATCAGCATCCGCCGCACCGCCTTCCGGTATGCGCTCCGATCCGAGGCGAGCCTGCGGTTCGAGAAGGGCCAGGAGCACAGGCTGGCGCGCGCTCGGAGCCGATCGGACGGCCCGCCTCATCAACGAATGGGCCGGCGGTCAGGTCGCGGCCGGCGCGGTCGACACGAACCCGACCGAACCACCGCCGACACGCGTCGCGTTCCGGCCCGCGCGCGTCGACCGCCTGCTCGGCACGGAGATGCCGGCGCAGGAACAGGCGCGCGCTGCTGGAGCGGGTCGGCGTGGTCGACGGAGCCTGCTCCGCACGGCAGCCGGGTCCTCGTCGCCACCGCGCCGCAGCCGCTGGAGGTCGACCGGCCGCCGAGGTCGAGACCCTCGATCGCGACCGTCCCGACCTGGCGACGCGACCTGGTCATCGAGGCGGACATCGCCGAGGAGGTCGCCCGGGTGCGCGGCTACGACACGATCCCGCGAGCTCCTGCCGCATACGCCGATGCCACCCTACCGGCACTCCCCGCTCGGCTGCGCGACACCGTCCGCGAGACGCTGGCAGGGGCCGGCCTGTCGGAGGTCGTCGACGTTCGCCTTGGTCTCCCCGGCGATGGTCGAGCGCTTCGGCCCGATCGAGGACGTCGTGGTGCCCGGGGAAGGCGAGGCCGGGGGCCGGCCGATCCGACCGTCACGAATCCCGCTGTCGAGCCAGCACTCGGTCATGCGCCAGAGCCTCCTCGGCAGCCTGCTCGAGGTCGTCGTCGACGAACGTGCGCCAGGGCCGGCCGGACGTCGCGATCTTCGAGGTCGGCAAGGGCTACGGGGCGACCGAAGACGGCGATTCGACCCACGAGTGGTGGCGCCTGGGCATCGCACTGACCGGTGCGGCCGAGGTCCGCCGCCTGGAACCGACCGACCGCGAACCTACGACCTCGACGACGCCAAGGGCGTGATCGACCTCATCGCGGCTCGACTCGGGCTGCCGTCGCCGGAGTACACGCCGCTCATCGACGACCCGCGGCTCCATCCCGGTCGTGGCGCCCGTGTCCGGGCGGGCAACGACCTCGCCGGTCACGTGGGCGAGCTGCACCCGGCCGACGTGGAGGCGCTCGACCTGCGCACGTCGTCACGCATTCTCGTCGCCGAGCTCGCGATCGCCGGGCTGTCCGGGGGCCAGCCGAGCGTGCCGCGGGCGACGCCTCTGCCGCGCCATCCCGCGGTCGACCGGGACCTTGCCGTGATCGTCGCTGGAAGCGTCGCGGCAGCCGACGTCGAGTCCGCGATCCGCCGCCACGCGGGTCTGCTCCTGCGCTCCGCGGTGCTGTTCGATATCTACCGCGGTCGTCCGCTGGCCGAGGGCGAGAAGAGCCTTGCGTATCGTCTCGCGTTCCAGGCAGACGAGCGCACGCTCGTGGAATCCGAGGTCGACGACGCGGTCGCGGCGGTCACGACGGGCCTTGCCGCGGACGTCGGAGGTCGCCTCCGCGACCTGACCCGAAAGTACCGGTGGGGGGATGAATCACGCCGGTTGCGACGCGCGAAGACCCGCTGCTACCCTTGCGCGGCTCCGGGTCGGACGGCCCGGTCGAGCGCCGTCACCCAAGGAGGTTCGGTGGATCTCGGGGAGTTCCTCGGCGGTATCCAAACCGTCGACCTGCTGCTTGCGCTCTTCTTCATGGCGTTCTTCGTGCTTGGCTTCGCCCAGGGCACGATCCGCCGTCTGATCGGCCTCGCGTCCATCCTCTTCTCGTTCCTGCTGGCGGCCAACGTGGCCGAGCCACTCGGTGCGATTCCTTGCGACGAACTGGACCGACCAGCCGCCGCAATACAGCGAGATGGTCGGGTTCGGCACGGTGTTCGTGGCTGCGTCCCTCGCGTTCGCGATCGTGGCCCAGGGCTTCTATCGACCGCAGCCGCTGTTCGAGAAGGCCCGATTCGTCGACGAGATCCTGGGCGGGCTGCTCGGCCTCCTCCAGGCGGCGATCATCCTGGCCGCCGTCGTGATCATCCTCGACTCGTACTACCGCTTGACGGGGATCCCGCAGAGCGCGAGCGAGATCCAGCTCCTGCGCAACCTGTGGAGCGCGCTGGACGAGTCACGCATCGTCGAGGTCTTCCGCGTCGACGCTCATCCCGGCGTTCTTCATCGTCGTGGGGCTGTTCATCCCGAACTCGATCAAGGTGCTCTACCCGAGCAGTCCTTCCTGAGCATCCTCGACCGGGGGATCCTGGCCGGCGCGACACCGGATGTCGCCCGGACCCTGCTCGGGGCGCGGCTGGTCCGTGACGACGGCACCGGCCGTCGGGTGGCACGGATCGTCGAGGTCGAGGCGTACGGCGGCCCGGACGATCGCGCCTCGCATGCCCGGTTCGGAAGCACACGCCGCAACCGGGTCATGGCCGGGCCGGCCGGCGTCGCCTACGTGTACCTTGTCTACGGGATGTACGACTGCCTGAACGTCGTGACCGGCGCGGAGGGCGCCCCGTCGGCCGTGCTGATCCGAGCCGTGGAGCCGCTCGCCGGGCTTGAGCGCATGCGCGTCGACCGACTGACGGTCGAGGCCCGCCGTCGGTCGTCGCGTACACCGGAGGGCCTCGAAGCCGCCCGGGCTCGATTGACGGGGACCCCGGACCACCGACTCGCGAGCGGACCCGGGCTCGTCGCGGCCGCCTTCGGGATCGATACGAGCTGGACGGGCGTCGACCTGTGCGCGCCCGACGCGCCCCTGCGCCTCGAGCGCGACCCGGCCGATCCCGACGACACCGTCGCGCCCGAGTCCGTCGCGGCGAGCACGCGGGTGGGTGTCGCCTATGCCGGCGACGAATGGGCGAGCCGGGCGTGGCGGTTCATCGTCGCGGGTCACCGATCGGTGTCGGGCCCGCGCGTCCGCTGATCGGTCCAACGATGGATGCACGCTCCCAGGCACTGCTCGAGTTCCCCCTCGTCCGCGACCGCCTGGCCGAGGCGACCTCGTTCCCGCCGTCGCGCCGCCTGGCCGAGGCACTGGAGCCGTCCTCGGACCCGATCGTCGTGGCTCGCCAGCTCGACGAGACCGACCAGGCGCGCGCGCTCCTGTCGGACCGGCCGGGCGTGGGCGTCGGTGCCGCTCACGACATCGGCCCGTCGATCGAGCGCGCGGTGCGCGGCGGCCGGCTCGACCCGGAGCAGTTCCTGGCGATCTCCGAGACGCTCGATGCGACCGCGCGGTTGGCGACGTCGCTTGCCGACGAGCGTCGGCCCCTGCTGCGCGAGCTCGGTCGCGAGCTCCATCCGTTGCCGGCCGTGCGCAGCACCCTCGCCCGCAGCTTCGACCCGGTCGGGGAGCTGCTCGACACCGCGTCGCCACGCCTCGGTGGTCTCCGGGCCGCGGTGCGCGTCGCGTACGACCGCCTGCGGCGCCGTCTCGACGCGCTGGTCGGCACCGAGCTTGGCAATGCGCTCCAGGAGCCGATCGTCACGCTGCGCAATGGGCGCTACGTCGTCCCGGTCAAGGCCGAGGCGCGCTCACGGGTCAAGGGCATCGTCCACGATGCCTCGGGCAGCGGGCAGACGCTGTTCGTGGAGCCGCTCGTCGCGGTCGAGCTGGGCAACGCCTGGCGCGAGGCGCAGGTCGCCGAGGGAGAGGAGATCGCGCGGATCCTCGACGAGCTCTCGGCGCTCATCGCGGCCAACGGCCCGGCGTTGCGTGAGACGCTCGACGCTCTTGCGCGCTTCGACCTGTGGGCCGCCAAGGCCGCCCTGGCATCGGAGATGGATGCGACGCGCGCCGAGACGGCCGATCGACCCGAGGTCGTGCTGCTCTCCGCACGACACCCCGGCCTGAGCGGTCGCGTCGTCCCGATCGACGTCCGGATCGGCGACGGCTACACGGCGCTCGTCGTGACCGGCCCCAACACGGGCGGCAAGACCGTCACGCTGCGGACCCTGGGGCTGCTCAGCCTCATGCACCAGGCCGGTCTCCACATCCCGGCCGAGGCCGGCAGCCGTTTGCCGGTCTGGCGCGACGTGTTCGCCGATATCGGGGACGAGCAATCGGTCGCCCAGTCGCTCTCGACGTTCTCGGGCCATCTGCGGCGGATCACGACGATCGTCGGCGAAGCCGGGCGGGGCACGCTCGTGCTGCTCGACGAGCTCGGCGCGGGCACCGACCCGACGGAGGGTTCGGCCCTTGCCCAGGCGCTGCTCGATCATTTCATCCGAGCCGGCGCGATCGTGGCCGCCACGACCCACTACGCGGAGCTCAAGGCGTACGCGCACACGACCCCAGGGGCCCGCAACGCGGCGGTCGAGTTCGACCTCGACACGCTGTCGCCGACATACAAGCTCACGATCGGGCTGCCCGGTGGCAGCCAGGCGTTCGCCATCGCCGAGCGACTGGGCCTGCCGGAGTCGATCGTGGCCGATGCACGCTCACGCCTGACCGAGGCGCAGCGCTCGTTCGAGGCGACGCTGGCGGCCATCCGCGAGACGGAGGGCGAGACGAGCGAGGCGCTCGAGCGGGCACGTGCCGCCGAGGCGCGCGCCACCGATGCGCTTCGAACCGCCGAGGAGGAGCGGCGGCGCGCCCGCCGCGAGCGCGACCAGCACGTCCGGACGGCGCGCGAGGAGGCCGACCGCGTGGTCGCCGACCTGCGTGCCGAGCTGGCGACGACGCGCCGTGCCCTGGAGCGCGAGACCGTCACCGCAGCCTCGCTCGACGCGGCCCTGGCCCGCGCCGAGGTCATCGTCGAGCGACTCCCGGCGAACGAGGATGCTGGGCCGGCACCAGTCGAGGCCGCGGAGGCGCGTGTCTGGAAGGTGGGGGACCGCGCGCGCAGCCGGTCGGGCGGCTGGGAAGGCCGGATCGCGGCGCTGGAGAAGGGCGGTCGCAGAGGCACTCTCGAGGCTGGTGGCATGCGCGTGACGGTCGAGGTCGATGACCTCGTGCCGGCGCTCGGGACACCGGCCGCCGTCGGCGCCGGCCGGGCGCGCACGGCAGCGACCTCGAACGCCGCGACTCTGCGACTCGAGCGGGCGCGCAGCGTCGCGTCGTCGCTCGATCTGCGCGGCGCACGCGTGGAGGAGGCGCTCGAGGCGCTGGACCGCTATATCGACGATGCCGCGGTCGCCGGTCTGGGCGCCGTCACGATCATCCACGGCATGGGGACCGGCGCCTTGCGCGACGCGGTCAGGGCGGCCGCCGCCGGGCATCCGCTCGTTCGCTCGGCGCGACCGGGGGAGCGTGGCGAGGGCGGGGACGGAGCGACGGTCGTCAGCCTCTGATCGATCCGCCGCGGGTCAGGTCGGCTTCGGCGGTTTCGACTTGGTCGGGTCGGGCGGCAGGCACTCCGGCAGCAGCGGGTCGCACGACGGCGGCGGCGTCTCGACCGGCGCGATCGGACACTTCGCCGACGGCGGGAACGGGGCACCCCAGGAGCGCCCGAACGGCGCGAAGGAATTGTTGTAGAAGTACGACGTCCGCGTGCCCTCCGGCCCACCGCGCCGTCCGGGGCCCTTGGCCGCTCGCGACGCCCAGTTCCGGTTCGCCTTCTGCCAGTTCGGGAAGTTGCTCTCGACTTCGTTGAGGTTGAAGAAGCCTCGCGTGACCCGCGGGCCGGCGCAGCCCTCTCGCCAGAGCAGGCCCGACGCCGCATCGATCTCACGCGAGACCCGGATCGTCTCGCGCTCCCTGGGTACCGTGCCCTTGATGAACAGCTCCTTGACGGTCTTCCGCGTGAAGGGGCCGGGCTTGAGGCCGGTGAAGGCGTCGACGGTGGCCGTCTGGAGCCCGCTCGGAGCCTTGAAGTTGGCGACGGCGTGGTTCTTGCTGACTTCCTGCATGATCGCCGACCACAGCGGCGCGGACGAATCGAGCGACAGGCTGCCGCGGTTCGGCGCGTTGTTGCTATTGCCCATCCAGACGCCGACGGCGAGAGCGGGCGCGTTCTTGCTCGACGGTGGCGCCAGATAGCCGTAGGCATGGACGTCGCGGTTGTCGTTGGTCGTCCCGGTCTTGTACGCGGCGGGCCGGCGCTTGCTGCCCTTGTAGACAGCGAACTCGGCCCAGTACGGGTTGATCTTGGGCTGGGTGTTGCCGGCCAGGATGTCGGTGATGATGTAGGCCGCCTGTGGGCTGATGACCTCGGTCCCCTCGGGCTTGGCGGTAGCGACCGGGTACACCAGACGCCCGTTCTCGTCGACCACCTTGGTGATGAGCTGGCGGGGCATGCGGACGCCGCCGTTGGCGATCGTCGAGTAGGCCGACAGCATGTCGATCGGGTGCGTCTCGAGCGTGCCGATGCCCATCGAGGTCACCGGCAGCGCCGTGGACGGGAACTCGAGCCCGAAGTCCTGACTGCGTTCGAAGGTGTGCTCGAGGCCCTGCATGATCGTGGCCTTGATCGCGGGGATGTTCAGCGAGAACTGGAGCGCATTGCGGACGCGGACGGGACCGCGCTCGAGCTTGTCTGCCTGGGTCGGGGTGAAGCCGCGCCCGAAGTCGGTCACGACGTCCATGAGCATCGTGCTGGCCGTGATGGTCTCGTCGTCGATGCCGATCGCGTAGTCGATCGGCTTGATCGACGACCCGGGCTGACGCCAGCCGTCGGACAGGACGTCGAACTGGGGCTGGAACTTCTTCGTGCCCTTGTGCGTGTAGCTGGCGCTGCCGACGTAGGCGAGCACCTCGCCCGTGCGGTAGTCCATGACTGCCGCCGCGGCGTTATGGATGTTGCGGCCACGCAGGTTGAGGATCCAGCCCCACTCGCCCCGCGGGATCTTCCGCTGGCTCAGGATCTGACGGGCCTTCGAGGACTGCGGCGCCCGGGCGGCGGCGAACACCCATTTCTCGGTGGCCTTCTGCATCGTCCAGTCGAGGGTCGTCGTCACGCGGTATCCACCGGTGTCGACCTTCTCGCAGTCACTGGGCGTGTCCGGGCACAGGATCGCCGCCAGACCTTCGCGGACCTGCCAGACGAAATGCGGCGCGCGCCATGAGGCGGACACCTGCGGCTTGATGATGACCGGCTCGAGCTTGGCCTCCTCGTACTCCTGGCTGGTGTGGCGCTCCCCGCTCAACGGGCTGCGCGTCTTCATCAGGTCGAGGACGTAGTTGCGACGCTGGACGATCTCCGACGACGCGGGGACCTCGAGTTGCGTCTTCTCGCACACCTCGTCGGATTCGGGATCGGGCTGCGGGTCGTCGAGGCAGATCTCCTCGGCGTTGCGCATGAGGTCGAACTTGGTCGGGGACTGGGGAATCGCGGCCAGGATCGCATTCTCGGCCAGCGTGAGGTCCTCGAGGGCCTTGCCGAAGTAGCCCTTGGCGGCCGCCTTCACGCCGTAGGTCTGGTTGCCGTAGAAGTTCTGGTTCAGGTAGGCCGTGATGATGTCCTGCTTGCCCTTGTCGCCGGGATACGCCTCGGTCAGCCGGATCGACTGGATGATCTCGCGGATCTTTCGCTCATACGTCGTGTCGGCGAAGGCCTCTGGCGGGAGCAGTCGCGCACGCACGAGCTGCTGGGTGATCGTCGACGCGCCTCGGGGCCGACCTGACAGCGTGTCGAGGCCCGCGCTCACGATGGCCGCCGGATCGAACCCGGGGTTCGTCCAGAAGAACTGGTCCTCGATCGCGGTCGTCGCGTCGAGCGTCTCGTCGGGGATGGCCGGGAACGCGACGACCTCGCGACGGAGCGTGCCGAGACGTGCCAGCTCGACTTCCCCGGTCCGGTCACGGATGATCGTCTGCTGCTGGAACGTGAGGTCCTTGAGCTGCGATTTGGGGTCGGGCAGACCCTGGGCGTAGAAGTTGTAGGCGGCCACGGTGAACAGCGCCCCGGCGCCCGCCGTGAGGACGGTGACGAGCAGGACGATGATCGGGATGGCGATGAGGATGCGGCGCGCGACGGTTCCGCCACGTCCGGTCGGTCGGCGGTTGATGGAGCGCCGATGGCGCTGCCGCCTAGCGAGGGTCGTCTGCATCTGGCCCGCACGATAGCATAGGGTTTGTGAACGACCGTTCGTGGGTGGCCGTCCGCTTCGAGACGGCGTGGGGGCCCCTTCTGTGACGGCGACACCCTCCGCCGGAGCAGGCACGGACCTGCTCGCCGAGCTCGAATGGCGCGGCATCCTGCACGCCACGACCCCGGGACTGGCGGATCGCCTGGCCACGGGCCGGACGATCGCCGGGTACATCGGCTTCGATCCGTCTGCCGATTCGCTCCATGTCGGCCACCTCGTCCCGATCTTCGGGCTGCTGCGGCTACAGCGGGCCGGTGGCCGGCCGATCGCGGTCGTCGGCGGCGGGACGGGGATGATCGGCGATCCGTCGGGACGCTCCGCCGAGCGCAACCTGCTCGATCGGGCCACCCTCGAGATGAACCTGGTCGGGATCCGCGGTCAGCTGGAGCGCTTCCTCGACTTCACGCCCGGCTCCGGCGGTGCGGAGATGGTCAACAACCTCGATTGGCTCGGCGAGCTGTCCCTCATCGATTTCCTGCGTGACATCGGCAAGCACTTCACGGTGCCGTACATGCTGGCCAAGGACTCCGTCCAGGTACGCCTCGAGCGCGGGCTGTCGTTCACGGAGTTCAGCTACATGCTCCTGCAGGCGTACGACTTCTGGCACCTCCACCGCACGATGGGGGTCGAGCTGCAGATGGGCGGCGCCGACCAGTGGGGCAACATCACGGCCGGTCTCGAGCTCATCCGCCGCACGAGCGGGGTGGGGGAGGAGGCGCCCGAGCAGCCAGCTCACGGGCTGGCCTACAAGCTGCTGCTCTCGACGTCCGGTTCGAAGTTCGGCAAGAGCGAATTGGGCGAGTCGATCTGGCTGGACGCGAAGCGAACCACGCCGTTCGCCTTCTACCAGTACTGGCTCAACACCGACGACCGGGACGTCGGTACGTACCTGCGCTGGTTCACCGAGCTCGGGCGCGAGGAGATCGAGGCGCTGGAGACGGAGCACGCGGGCCGACCCGAGGCGCGGGCCGCCCACCGGGTCCTGGCGCGCGACGTCACGGCCCGGACGCACGGGGAGGCCGCCGCGGCCCAGGCGGAATCGGACAGTGCGGCCCTGTTCTCGAACGCTCCGGTGTCCGACCCGACCACGCTGCAGTCGCTGTTCGACTCCACCGGCGGGTTCACGTTCACCGAGGCGAATCGTGCGGCCGGCGTCGCGGCGCTGCTCGCCGATTCGGGTGTCGTCGCGTCGCGGGGCGAGGCGCGGCGTTTGATCGCAAGTGGTGGCCTCACGATCGACGGCACGCGGATCTCGGATCCGGCGTTCGTTCCGGAGCTGATCGCCGGGGAGTGGCTGGACGTCCGGATCGGCAAGCGCCGGCGCGAGATCGGCCGCCGTGTGGGCTGAGGGCTAGGAGCCGGTCCCTGCGTCGATCTCCCTGGCGGCGGCGATGAGGCGATCGTTCTGTTCGGGGCTGCGGACTGTGAGACGCATGTGGTCGGCGAGCGGGTGCGTGGCCGGGAACGTGCGCGGCACCAGGCCTCCCTGCAAGAGACCTTCGGCGACCGCGGCGGCCCGGTCGACCGACGAGAAGTCGACGAGAAGGAAGTTCGTGACGGACGGACCGACCGCCCAGCCGACCTCCGTCAGCGCGGCCGAAAGCCGAGCGCGCTCGGCGGCGACTCGCGCGACGTTCTCAGCGGCCAGGGTCGGGTCGCGCAGCGCCTCCGTCACTACCGTGACCGACACGGTCGACACGGATCCCGGTGGCCGGATCGGGTTCATCCGCGCGACGAGCTCGGGCCGCGCGATCGCGAAACCGACGCGGAGGCCCGCCAGCGCATAGGCCTTACTGGCGGTCCGGATCGCGATGACATTGGGGTGGGCGAACCGCAGGTCGGCCAGCGAGCGGCCGGCGAACTCGGCATAGGCCTCGTCGATGACGACGATCGGGGCGGGTCGGTTGGCCTCGGCGGCGTCGGCTGCGATATGCCCGAGTAGCGTCTGGATCGCCCCGTCGGGCTCGGCGAGGGCCGTCGGGTTGTTCGGCGAGCAAAGCCAGACGAGCGCGGCCTTACGCGCGGCATCCCTGATCGCCGGGAGATCAAGCGCAAAGCCTTCCCCGGCGCCCAGCCTCGGGACCAGCACCGCCTCGGCGCCGCGCTGCTCCGTGAGCACGCGGAACATGGCGTAGGTCGGGATGGGCACGATCGCCCGGGAGCCTTCGACCAGGAACGTCTTGCCGATGACATCGAGGATCTCGTCCGCACCCGCTCCGACCACGATCTCGTCGGTCCCGACGCCGTAACGCTCGGCCGCCGCCTCGACCAGGCGGCGATAGTCGGCAGGCGGGTATTCGGAGAGGGACACATGGAACCGCCCAGCCGACATCACGCGCTGGGCAACGTCCGGCGGTGCCGGCGCCGTGTTCAGGTCGAACCGGACGACGTCGTCGATCGGCACGCCGTAGCGGGCGGCGACCTCCTCGTTCGTGGCTTCCCACGTGTACGAGGACGGTTGGTTCGGTGTTGCGAATGTGACAGGGGTCGGGCTCATCCGGGCGGCGTCCTCGGTGCGGGCGTCGACCCTATCGTGCCATCTTGGCGAGCATCGCCCGGTAGCCGCCTTCGCCGTGCTTGAGCCACGAGGCGATGCGCGTGATGGTCGCCGTGCTCGCACCCGTCAGGCGGGAGATGTCGGCGTAGTGCAGGCCCTGGTCCAGCATCCGCACCACGGCCCAGCGCTGGCCGAGGTCGTGGAGCTCGCCCAGGGTGCAGAGGTCGCGGAAGAACGCGGCCGCCTCGCCGGCATCGTCGAGGCGCAGGATCGCTTCGAGGAGGGCCTCGACGTTCGCGGTCCTCCAGTCGGTTGCCATCGTCGCCTGCTCCTTCGTTAGCACATTAGCGTTGTAACGTGGTATCACGCTACCACGGGGCGCACACGCACCACTTCACTCCACGTCGACATCGCGTGATCTGGCCGACGGCGATACAGTCCCGACGAGGCGATCGGAGGAATTGTCGTTCCCGAAGTGGTGGGGGACCCATCCCAATAAACCGTCGACGTCGGGCAATCGCGCTCATCGCGGGGTACGCGCTCGTCGCGACCCTGTCGGCGATGCCGGCCGCCGCCTTCAGCCTGGCCGCCGGATCTTCGCAGTGCGAGCCCCATGAAGAGGTCATCGAGTTCGAGGGCCGCGGCGCCCAGCTTCGCGAGAAGGATCTGGGTCAGGTCCACGCCGACCTGCCCGCGTCCGCGAAGGGCAGGGCGAAGGCCGACTTCAGCGCGACCGTCCCCGTGTACTTCCACGTGGTCACGAACGGCGCCATCGGTAACGTGACAGCCGCGCAGATCAGCGCCCAGATCGCCGTGCTGAACAACACGTTCGGCGGCGGCGAGGGTGGGGCGGAGACAGGCTTCTCCTTCCGGCTCGCCGGTGTGACCCGGACGGACAAAGCGGCTTGGTTCGCCACCTCCGGGGGCGCCGAGAACGACATGAAGCAGACCCTCCGCCAGGGCGGGAACGACGCCCTGAACGTGTACTCGACGAGTGCCGGCGCCTACCTCGGATGGGCGTATCTCCCGAGCATCACCGACTCGTCCCAGGCCTACCTCGACGGCATCGTGCTGGACTGGGAGACCATCCCCGGCACCTCGACGACCTATGCCGGCCGGTATGACCAGGGCGATACCCTCACGCATGAAGCCGGTCACTGGTTCAACCTCGAGCACACCTTCGCCGGCGGCTGCAACCACAAGGGCGACTTCGTCGACGACACGCCGCCCCAGAAGACCCCCACCTCGGGCTGCCCGATCGGCAAGGACACCTGCAAGGCTCCGGGCCTCGACCCGATCCACAACTACATGGATTACTCGTACGACAGCTGCTACACCGAGTTCACCGACGGCCAGACGCAGCGGATGCGCGACGCCTGGCTGTTCTATCGCGCGTAGCCGAGACAGCGACCGCGACCGGTCCCGGCGCTGGCGATCTGCCGACCGTCAGCGCCGGCCGTCGATGGAGCGGCCCAGGTACGTGCCGTCCCAGGTGGCCGTTCCCTCTTCGTCCATCGTGTAGCGCCACTCGGCGACGATCCGGTACGTGAACTCGCCGGCCGGCCAGCGGACGTCGAACTCGGACTCGTCCGTGCCTCGATAGGTCCCGGTCCCGTTCAGTGGTTCGCCCTTCACGATGGCGCAGTCGTCGACCTTGATCGAGTCGACGTAGTCCTCGTCCGACCCCTCGGTCGTGACCTCGAGCCGACCGCCGTAGCGACAGCCGATGACCAGTCGATCCACGCCGTCCCAGCCTACGTAGTCGGGGTGGGCGAGGAGCTCCAGGTCGAGGGCTCGCGCGCGGAACTCGATGGGGTCGGCACCGGTCTCGTCGACCGCGAGCTCGAGGAACGGCGAGATCATCTCGCCCGGGCAGGACGTGTCAGCCTTTGGGCGGGCGTCGCTGATCAGGAGGTCGATCACGATGTCGTCCGGACATTCCCATCCCCGTCCGAACGTCACATGCGGTCCGTCCTGGGTGCGGATCAGGTACGCGTCGGTGATGCCCTGATAGCGCGTGACGATCCTGCGCCCGTGGGCGGGCGGCGTGATCGGGTCACCGGTCGCCGTCAGGACGAGCACCGGGAAACCGGCAGTGGCGGGGATCGATGGGGGCGGATCCGTCGCAGCCGGCAGCGGCCAGGCATGACACGCGGCGCTCGACAGGTAGACGCTGCCGGTCCGTGATGTGGCGAACGGCGACGTCCCGACGTCCTTCATGAACTGCGACGCGTCGGTCTGTGAGCCGGCACTGTGGCGGTCCGCACAGGACGCCGCGTAGTAGGTGAAGTCCGACACCGCCTCGTAGGCGACGAAATCGGTCATGCCGCTGTACACGAGGCGTGCCATCGGGACCCAGTCGCCGGCCTCCGCTGCGCTGAGTGCGCGCAGGGCGAGCATCCGACCGCCCACGTCGTACATCGCGTTCAGGAGCGTCTCGCGCACCGCGTCCCGGGACAGCGGCCAGTCGGTCACGACGCCATCGGTGCCGGCGTAGCTCGCCGACACCATGTCACCCTCGACGGACTTCATGACGTTCGACCACACGCTCGCCTCGTGGAATTCGACATCCGTCCGTCGCCACACACGAGCGAAGGCTCCGACGCAGCACGTCCTCGAACCCCCGGGTCGCCTCGATCCACGATTTGTCGGTGGGCTGTTCGATGTCGATGGGCCCATCAAGGATCAGCGCCTCGAGGTGCTCGGGATGGGCGACGGCGTACCGCTGCGCCACGACCGTGCCGTAGCTCTCGCCGTAGAGCGCGATGCGTTCCACACCCAGGTCGCGGCGGATCGTCTCGACATCCTCCGCGACGTTGGCGCTCCCGTAATCCGCGAGACGGGCCCGATCGACGCCCGTCTCGATGACGCAGGCGTCGACGAAGTCCTCGATGACCTGGGGCGCCGCCTTGAACCCCAGTGACGCCTGGTAGCGCTGGCTCGCGACCGGGCAGTCGACGTAGCCCGATTCCCCGACGCCGCGGGCGTCGAACACCACGATGTCGTACGAGTCGGTCAGGCGGGTATCGAACTCGGGCGCATCGGCGTACGCGCTCACACCGCTGATCCCGGGCCCACCGGTCGCGATGACCAGCGTCCCCTGCGACGCCTTGGTGGCACGCCTGATGCCGTAATGGAGCACGGCGGTCTGGCCACGCGGGTCGTTCGCGATCTGGTCGGCCTGCACGATGATCGAGCGGCAATCGAGTTCCGAGGCGTGACAGACGTGGTCGCTCCACAGGTACGGGATGTTCGCGGCAGGCGGCACGATGGCGAAGACCGCCAGGACTGCGATCGCGGCGATCGGCCAGCGTCGATCGCGCTCGCCCGGTTGTGGCTGCCACGGGTCGGTGGCGTGGATGGCGAGGCCCTCGCGGCGCTCGATATCGCCGACCAGCCAAATCAGCAACGCCGCCGAGAGCGGCAGTGCCAGCCCACCGACCGCGCTCACGAGCCAGAACGCGCGAGCCACGTCCCGACCGAGCGGCACGAATGCCCCGATGGCGCCGATGACGATCAGGATCCCGCCACCGATCCCGAGCGCGAGGGCGAGGCGAGCCGTTCGCCTCGCCGGAACCAGGAGCGGGCCTGGGTCGCCGAACTCCTCGAGCGAGGCCGCGATCCGTCGCGACCATCGCCCGCCCAGGGCCATGGCCGCCACGACCAGCACGACCAGTCCCGCCTGGATCGCCAGTGCGAGCGTCCCGATCGACGCGAGCTCGGGGGTCGTGACGAGATCGGGGTCGATTCGGCCCGAGAGGATGGCCGCCGAACGGATCGCGATCGCGCCGAGCGCGAGACCGGCCACGCCGATCAGGAACGCGATCCAGCGCAGGCGCGATCCACCGTGTGTCGCGCGACTCGCGAGGCGGGGCGCGGGCGGGATGAACGGCTGGAAAAGCGGCGGGGCGACGGTGCCGACGTCGGGCGGCGGAACGTGATCCGGCGCTGGCGCCCCGTCGGCCGGCGGCACCGCATCCGGCGGCCGCGGGCCCGGCTCGGGCGTCACATCATCGGGCGGCATCGGCTATCCCCCCTGCCGGAACGCTGGGTCGGGTGGGTCAATGCCCCCCGTGCCCAGCCTCCACGACTTTCCGATGCTCGGCAATGACCTTCTCGGCGAGGTGCGACGGGACGTCTTCGTAGTGGTCGAGTGTCGCCGTGAACGTACCGCGACCCTGGGCCAGGGAGCGCAGCTCCGTGGCATACGAGAACAGCTCGGCCTGCGGCACATGCGCGGTGATGATCTGGACGCTCCCGTCGCTGTCCATGCCGAGCACGCGGCCACGTCGGCCGTTGAGATCCCGGTTGACCTCACCCATGTACGCCTCGGGGATGCGGATCTCGACCAGCATGATCGGCTCGAGCAGCGCGGGCTTGGCCTGCTGGACGCCGTCCTTGAGAGCCATCGACGCCGCGATCTTGAACGACAGCTCGTTCGAGTCGACCGTATGGAACGACCCGTCGTAGAGCGTCGCCTTGAAGTCGGACAATGGATAGCCGGCGAGCACGCCCTCAGCCGCGGCCTCGCGGATGCCCTTCTCGACACCGGGGAAGAAACCCTTCGGCACGCTGCCACCGACGATGCGCTCGGCGAACTCGACACCGCCGTCGGGATTCGGCTCGAGCTCGATCCACACGTCGCCGAACATGCCGTGCCCGCCGGTCTGCTTCTTGTACCGGCCGTGCACCTTGGTGGTGCCCCGGATCGTTTCCTTGTAGGGCACCTTCGGCGAATGGGTGGCGATCGCCGCCCCGAACTTGCGCTTGAGCCGTTCGAGGATGACCGACGTGTGCGCCTCGCCCATCGTGCGGAGCACCTGCTCCCCGGTCGCCGTGCGCTCGAGCCGGACCGTCGGGTCCTCTTCGAGCAGGCGGGCGAGCGCCGGACCCATCTTGTCGAGGTCCTGCTTGGACACCGGCTCGATCGCGACGACCAGCGCCGGCGGCGGGAACTCGAGAGGTGGCAGCCGAAAAGGCTTGTCCTTGGTCGCGAGCGTGTCGCCTGTCTCGGTGACCGCCAGCTTCGCGACCGCGCCGATCTCGCCGGCCTTGAGCTCGCCGATCGGCTCCTGCTCCTTGCCGTGGAGGAGCAACAGCTGACCGATCCGCTCGTCCTCGTCGCGGGTCGTGTTCCAGACATGAGCCTGCGAGTGGAGCGTGCCCGACAGCACGCGCACGTAGGTCAGCCGTCCGACGAACGGATCGGCGGTCGTCTTGAAGACCCGGACCAGGAGGGGTCCGTTCTCGTCGGCGGGCACCTCGACGGTCGCGCCGGACTTGTCGAGGGCCTTGACCGGTGCCTCGTCGGCCGGGGAGGGGAGATAGCGCGTGAAGGCGTCAAGCAGCGCCCGCAGGCCGATCCCCTTGGCGGCCGACCCGACGAGGACCGGCGCGAGGACGCTCTCCTTGACGCCCTTGCGCAGGCAGGCCTCCAGCTCCGGATCCGAGACCTCCTCACCGTCGAGGTACTTGACGAGCACGTCGTCGTCGGCCTCCGCGGCCGCGGCCAGCAGCTGATCGCGACGCTTGGCGACCTCGTCGGCCAACTCGTCGGGGATCGGGATCTCTGTCTCCTCCGAGCCGTCCCACGTGTAGGCCTTGCGATGAACGAGGTCGACATAGCCGCTGAACGATTCCGCGGCGCCGATCGCGATCTGGAGGGGAGCGATCTTGTCCCCGAAGGCCGAGCGCAGGGCATCCAGGGCGGCGGTCGGGTCGGCGTTTTCGCGATCGGACTTGTTGATGAAGAAGCACGCCGCGCGTCCGGTCGAGCGGCCGAGGGCGACGGCCTGCTCGAGGCCGGATTCGACCCCGGCCGAGGCGTCCATGACGAACAGCGCGCCGTCGACGCCCGCGAAGCCCTCGACCATGTCGGCGATGAAGTCCGGGTAGCCCGGCGTGTCGACCAGCGAGATGCGCGTGCCGTCGTATTCGAACGTCCCGACCGCAAGGCTCAGGGACTCCTTGCGCTTCTGTTCCTCGGGCTCGAAATCGAGGTGTGCGGTCCCATCGTCGACCCGTCCGAGTCGCGGGATCGCCCCGGCCTTGAACAGCAGCTGCTCGGCGAGCGTCGTCTTGCCGCCACCGGCGTGGCCGGCCAGGACGACGCTTCGAAGGTGAGGCAGATCGACGCTCTTCATCGTCATCGGCTCGACGATCCTCCTAGGTTGAGAGCGGGTGCCGGAGGGGCCTCGGAGCGGGGGTCCGGCCATGATAGTCGGCTATACTCCGGCCCGCGATGTCAGGTCATTCCAAGTGGTCGACGATCAAGCGCCAGAAGGGCGCCAATGATGCCAAACGGGGGGCCCTCTTCACGAAGGTCGCACGCGAGATCTCCGTTGCGGCGAGACTCGGCGGCGGCGACCCGGACGCCAACTATCGACTCCGCCTGGCCATCGAGAAGGCGCGCTCGGTCAACATGCCGGCGGACAATATCAAGCGCACGATCGACAAGGCGACCGGTGGCGGGGATGCCGAGCAGTTCGAGGAGATCGTCTACGAGGGCTACGGCCCCGGTGGCGTCGCGGTCCTCGTCGAGGCCCAGACCGACAACCGCAATCGGACCGCCGCCGAAGTCCGCTCGATGTTCACCAAGAGCGGCGGCCAGCTGGCCGGGTCCGGCGCTGTCGCCTGGCAGTTCGAGCCGCGCGGCCTGATCACCGTCGCGCGGAACGGCATCGACGCCGACGAGGTGACGCTCACGGCGATCGACGCGGGCGCGGAGGACGTCGACACCGATGACGACGAGGCCATCGAGATCTACACGACGCCCGGCGACCTGGAGCGCGTGCGAGCGTCCCTCGAAGGTGCGGGCGTGCCGGTCGAGTCGGCGGAGTCGACGATGATCGCCAAGCAGACCGTCGAGCTGGACGCGCCCAGGGCGCGCCAGGCGCTTCGGCTCGTCGAGCAGCTCGAGGATCTCGACGATGTCTCGCGCGTGACGGCGAACTTCGACATCCCCGAAGAGGTCTTTGCCGAGGTCGCTGGGTGATCGTTCTCGGGATCGACCCTGGGACCGCCGCGCTGGGATACGGGATCGTCGAGTCGACGGGGGGGAGCCTGCGTTCGATCGACTACGGCTGTCTCGAGACCTCGGCCGATACGGCCATGCCGGACCGGCTGCTGGCCGTCCACGCGTTCCTGGACGAGCTGATCGCGCTGCACCGGCCTGCAGTCATCGCGGTCGAGCGGCTGTTCTTCTCGCGCAATGCCCAGACCGCGTTCGGCGTCGGGCAGGCGCGCGGCGTCGTGCTGCTGGCCGCGGCGCAGCACGGGGTGCCGGTCCGCGAGGCGACACCGAACGAGGTCAAGTCGGCGATCGCGGGCTACGGGGCGGCCGACAAGGACCAGGTCCAGCGGATGGTCCAGGTCGTCCTTTCGATGGCCGAACGCCCACGACCCGACGACGCCGCCGACGCGCTGGCGATCGCCGTGTGGGCGGCCAACAGCGAACGGTCGGGCGCCGGGCAGCTGTCGGCGGTCATGGATCGCTCCGCGGTCGCGCCGATCACGCGAGAAGCGTCGGGCTACGAGCGGGCCGTGCGGGAGGCGCTGGCGCGCGAGAAGCGGAATGCCAGCTAGGTCCGAGTCGATCGCGTGATCGCGTCGGTCGAGGGGACTGTCGGTGCGATCACCGGCGAATCCGTCGTTGTCGAGGTCGGCGGCCTCGGCTATCGGGTGTTCGTCGCCCCAGCGGTGCTTGCCTCGGCCGCGGCCGGTGGTCGGCTCAAGCTCTATACGTACCACCTGGTCCGTGAGGACCAGCAGGCGCTCTACGGGTTCCGGTCGGCCGAGGAGCTCGGGTTCTTCAACCTGCTGCTGACGGTGACCGGCGTCGGACCGAAGGTGGCTCTGGCGATCGTCGGCTCGCGGCCGACCGCTGACCTGCAGCTCGCGATCATGACCGGCGACCAGGCGGTGCTAGTGTCGATCCCGGGCATCGGCAAGAAGCTCGCCGAGCGCGTCATCTTCGAGCTGAAGGAGAAGGTCGCCGCCGCCGGGGTCGCGGCGGTCGAGGCCGGCGCGATCGGGACACGCGGCGCGGCCGAGACCGAGGTCGTCGCGGCGCTCCAGGCGTTGGGGTACTCGCTGGCTGAGGCGCGCTCCGCGTCACGGACTGCCCTCGCGGATGCCACGATCGGCGGCACGCTCGAGGAGCGGGTCAAGGCTGCGCTGCGGAGCTTGTTGCGCGACTAGACCCGGACCAGGCGAACGGGCGGCGGCCCCGAAGGCCCTTGACCGGGGAGCAGAATCCGGCGGCTCACGCCGGGATCGCGACCGCGTTCCCTGAGACGCGAACGCCCGATTCGCCGGGCACGATCGAGACGGTCAGGAGGCTCGGCCGGCCCATCTCGACACCCTGCGCGATCTCGAATGTGGCAGGGGCCGTGATCTCGCCTCGCTCTCGGAGGTAGGCGCCGAGCGCGGCGGCCGCCGCGCCGGTGGCCGGGTCCTCGACCACGCCACCGACCGCAAACGGGTCGCGCGCGCGGAATCGCGTCGGGCTCTCACGCCAGATGAGCTGGATGGTCGTGAGGTCGTGGTCGAGCATGAGGCGCTGCATCGGCTCGAAGTCGTATGACATCCGGCCGAGCGTCTCGAGCCGGCGGACCGCGAGGATCAGGTGCCTGACGCCGGCAAAGCCGATCGCGGGTGGAAGACCCGGGTCGAGCTCGTCGCGATGCCAGCCCAGGAAAGCCAGGACGCCGTCGACGAGCGCGACGGGAGCGTCGCGAACCCACGGCGCGACCGATGTCAGCGTGGCTCGGGGCCGGCCATCGGGGCCGGTGTCGATCGCGACGTCGACAACCCCATCGTTCGTGGTGATCGCCAGGTTCTCGGGCTCACCCCGCTCGGCGAGCGCGACGCCGCTCGCGATCGTCGCGTGGCCGCAGAACGCCACCTCGGCGAGCGGGCTGAAGTAGCGGACGCGAAACCGACCCGCCCCGCCCGAGCCGTCGGGTGCCAGGAACGCGGTCTCCGAGTACCCGACGTCCGCCGCGATCCGTTGCATCTCGTCGGCTGTCGGCAGCACGTCCCCCAGCCAGACACCGGCCGGATTTCCGCCGGCCGGGTCGGTCGTGAACGCGGCGAGCCGCAGGAGCGTGCCGCCCACCTCAGGGGCGGCGGCCGGCCAGCGCGTCGGCATGGATGCCGCGCGGGTCGATCGAGGCGTGACCCTGTCTCGCAGCCATCTCGGCGAGCGTCTCCCGGTCGAGGATCTCGAGCATGGCGTCGCGCACGTCGATCATGACATCGCGCAGCGGGCAGGTCGCCTCGTCCGGGCACGAGCACCGGCCGTAATACCGCAACGAGACGCAGGGGAGTGGCGCCAGGGCCCCGTCGAGCAACCGCACGACCCGCCCGATCGTGATCGTGGTCGGGTCGGCGTCGAGCGCGTAGCCACCGTGGGCACCGAGCGTGGTGCGCACGATCCCGCCGTGCTTGAGCGTGGCCATGATCTGCTCGAGGAACTTGGTCGGGAGGTTGTTGCGCTGGGCCAGGATGGCGAGCGCGACCGGCCCCGCACCGTCGTGCCGGACGAGATCGACGAGCGCGCGCAGCCCGTACTCGGATCGGCGGGAGAGGCGCATCGGCGGAATGGTAGACCCGAAGCCCTAGTCGCGTGGTGGGCATTCGGACCCGTCCGATCGCGGCGGTCGCGCCGCCACGCCGGCCTAGAACATGCGTGCGAAATCCCGTCGCCCTGTGCTACCATCGCGCGCGATGGTCGACGACGCCACGAGCATGCAGATCCTGTCCAGCGAGCTCGACGAGGACATCGATCCCGTCGTCGAGGGCACGCTCCGACCCAAGTCTCTGAGCGAGTACATCGGCCAGGCTGAGGTCAAGGCGAACCTGTCCGTGCTGCTCCAGGCGGCGAAGGGCAGGGGAGAGGCCGCCGACCATATCCTGCTGTACGGCCCGCCCGGCCTCGGCAAGACCACGCTGGCCACGATCGTCGCGCGCGAGCTCGGCGTCAATGTCCGCTACACCTCGGGTCCCGCCATCGAGCGGGCGGGCGACCTGGCCGCCATCCTCACCTCGCTCGAGGAGCGCGACGTCCTGTTCATCGATGAGGTGCACCGGCTCAACCGCGCGGTCGAGGAGATCCTCTACCCGGCGATGGAGGACTTCGCCCTCGACGTGATGATCGGCAAGGGGCCGTCTGCACGAAGCCTTCGACTCAGCCTCAAGCCGTTCACGATCGTGGGGGCGACGACCCGCGCGGGCCGTATCAGCTCCCCGTTGCGTGACCGCTTCGGTGCCACGTACCGGCTCGACTTCTATACCGACGACGAGCTCTCCCAGATCGTGGACCGCTCGGCCCAGATCCTGAATGTGCCGATCGACACCGCCGCGATCCAGGCGATCGCCCGGCGCGGTCGCGGCACGCCGCGCATCGTCAATCGACTGCTCAAGCGCGTCCGCGACAACGCCCAGGTCCACGGCGACGGGCGTGTCCACGAGGAGACCGCGCGCGACGCGATGCGGCGCATGGAGATCGACGACGAAGGCCTCGATTCGGCCGACCGCAAGCTTCTCGCGGCGATCGTCCAGAAGTTCGCATCGGGCCCGGTCGGGGTCGCCGCGCTCGCGGCGGTGCTGTCCGAGGAGGTCGACACCATCGAGGACGTGCACGAGCCGTTCCTGCTGCGCCTCGGTTTCATCGATCGGACGCCACAGGGCCGGATCGCCACCGACCTCGGCCGTGCACATCTCTCCGCTCTGGGCTACGAGATCCCGCCTCCGCGACGCGCGGATGCGGGGATGCCGAGCCTGTGGGACGACCCAAGCGACCCGGTCGAGACGGACGAGGCGTGACCGGCCCATTCATCTCGTCGTCCGCGCGATACGAGGTCACGACGCCCGCTCCGGCCGACGGCTCGACGCGGGCACGGGCCGGTGTGCTGACGCTGGCCCACGGGTCCGTCGAGACACCGCAGTTCATGCCGGTCGGCACCAACGCGACGGTCAAGGCGCTCACGCCCGACGACGTCAAGGACACCGGCGCCACGATCATCCTCGCCAACACCTATCACCTGTACCTGCGACCGGGCCACGAGCGGATCGCGAGGCTCGGGGGACTGCACAGGTTCATGGGCTGGGATCGGCCGATCCTGACCGACTCGGGCGGGTTCCAGGTCGTGTCGCTGGGCGACCTGCGGGTCGTCGACGAGGACGGCGTCACGTTCCGTTCGCACCTCGACGGCTCCATGCATCGGTTCACGCCGGAGCATGCGACGGCGGTCCAGGAGGCGCTCGGCTCCGACGTCGCGGTGGCATTCGACCAGCCGGTCTACCCGAGCTCCCCTCGGGAGGTCGTGGCCGATGCCACGGCCCGGACGCATCGCTGGGCGGAGAGATCCCTGGCGGCGCATCGCCGGTCGGACCAGGCGATGTTCGGGATCGTGCAAGGCGGGCTCGATCCGGAGCTGCGGGCAGAGTCCACGCGGTTCATCGCCAGGCTGCCGTTCGATGGGCTGTGCATCGGCGGGCTGGCAGGCGACGAGACGCCGGAGGAGCGCGACGCTGCGCTTGATGTGGCGGTCCCGCTGCTGGCGGACGATCCGCGGCCGCGTTACCTGATGGGGCTCGGCTCGCCGGCGGATCTGCTCGAGGCGGTCCATCGGGGCATCGACCTGTTCGACAGCGTCCTGCCGGCGCGCGTGGCACGGAACGGGCAGCTGTGGGTGCCAGGCGGTCGATTGAACCTCCGCAACCGGGCCTTCCTGGACGACCCGGCGCCCGTCCAGGAGGACTGCACGTGCCTGCTGTGCCGGCGCTTCTCACGCGCCTACCTCGCCCACCTGTTCCGGGCGAAGGAGCTGCTCGCGTACCGTCTCGCGACTTGTCACAACCTCACCTTCACCCTAGACTTCATGGCCAGGATCCGAGCCTCGATCCGGGCCGGTACCTTCCCCGCCGAGATGCCCGATCTGCGCTCTCGCGCGGGCCGGATGAGTGGCAGTGAAGTCGCCGAGCAGTCGGCGTGAAGGATCCGTCGATACGCTGGATGACGACGCGGAGGCGACGCGATGGGCTCACGCAATCGACCAGGCAAAGAGGCGAAGAAGAAGCCGAAGGCCAAGCTCGCCCAACCGAGTCTTGCGCCGCTCTCGGAACCCCCGCAGAACGTCGAGGTGATCCGAAAGCCGCGCAAGGAGAAGCCAGTCGTCGAGGACGACACGGACGAGGCCTGACCGGCCGGACGGACGCCACCGGTGAAGGCTCCGCTGACGGGATGGACCGATCGATGAGGAGCGTGACGAACGGATGGCGATGACGGACGAGCGGGCGACCGAACGGGCCCTGGCGGAACGCGGCAAGGCGGTCGACGCGGCCCTGTCGGCGATCGAGAAGCAGTTCGGCCGCGGGGCCATCATGAAGCTCGGCTCGGCCGAGCGGCAGGCGGTCGATTCGATCCCGACCGGTTCGATCGCGCTCGACCTCGCGCTCGGCGTCGGCGGCATCCCGCGTGGCCGGATCACCGAGATCTTCGGGCCCGAGTCGTCCGGCAAGACCACTGTTTGCCAGCACGTCCTGGCCGAGGCCCAGGCACGTGGCGGCGTCGTCGCCTTCATCGACGTCGAGCACGCCCTCGACCCTGCCTACGCCCGCGCCTGCGGCGTCAACGTGGATGAGCTGCTCGTGTCACAGCCGGACACCGGCGAGCAGGCCCTTGAGATCACCGAGACCCTGATCCGCTCCGGCGGCATCGATTGCGTCGTCGTCGACTCGGTCGCGGCACTCGTGCCGCGGGCCGAGATCGAAGGCGAGATGGGCGATTCATTCGTCGGCATCCAGGCCCGGCTGATGAGCCAGGCGCTGCGCAAGCTGACCGGCGCTGTCTCGCGCTCGAATACCGCGCTCGTGTTCACCAACCAGCTGCGCGAGAAGATCGGCGTCATGTTCGGCAACCCGGAGACCACGCCCGGTGGCCGCGCCCTCAAGTTCTACGCATCGGTCCGCCTGGACATCCGCCGCGTGGAGACGATCAAGACCGGCACCGAATTGGTCGGCAACCGCGCCCGGGTGAAGGTCGTCAAGAACAAGGTCGCGGCGCCGTTCCGGGTCGCCGAGTTCGACATCATGTACGGCGAGGGGATCTCCAAGGAAGGCGGCCTGCTCGACGTCGGGGTGGCGATGGATGTCGTCTCGAAGACGGGCGCCTGGTTCAACTTCGGCGAGACCCGTCTCGGCCAGGGACGCGAGGCCTCGAAGGACTTCCTCAAGACCAGCCCGGACATCGCCGCGGAGATCGAGACGCGCATCCGCGGCAAGATCACCGAGACGCCGATCCCTGTGGAGGGTATCGAGGAAGCCGAGTAGGCGCGCCGTGATGCAGCCCGTTCGCGGCGTTCGCCGCTGCGCGCCGGAACTCACGCACCACAAAGTGCGCTCGTGCCGGTGCTCGCGGCGGCATTGCGCCCGGGCCGCCTGACGGCGAGCCCAGGGTTGGCTGCAAGGCGCGAGAGCTTCGCCGAGCGGCGCGAGCGGCGTGCGGCGGTCGAGGACCCTGAGGTCGTCCTTGAAGCGGCGGGGCGCTTCCTGGAGAGCCGGTCGCGGTCGGTCGCCGAGGTTCGTCGTCGGCTGGCCGGCGCCGGTTACCGAGCAGACCTCGTTGAGGGCGCGATCGCGCGACTGGGTGACCTCGGGATGCTCGACGACGAGGCGTTCGCGCGCGCCTGGGTCGAGTCCCGCGATCGGGCGCGGCCCCGCGGCGAACGGGCGCTCCAGAATGAGCTCCGGCTCAAGGGCATCGACCGCGCCGTCGTCGACCTCGTGCTCGAGGAACGCCGATCGGCCGATGGCGCCCCGCTCGCACCCGATCGTAACGCGGCCGAACGGCTCCTCGAAAAGCACGCGCGCACCCTCGACCGCATCGCCGACCCACGTCGCAAACGAGAGCGGGCGTACGCGCTCCTGGCGCGCAACGGGTTCGACCCGGAGACCTGCAGGGAGGTCGCCGCGCGCGTCACGGCCGAGACGTTCGACGAGGATCGGATGTCAGACGGTCCAGCGTGAGGCCAGGTACTCCGCGTCACGCGCGACGCCCGTCAGGTTGGCCGACCCATTGTCGAGCTGGAAGAGCAGACCGAGGAACGTGAGACCCGGCACGTCCGAGACGCCGCGAACGTGGCGTGGCACGCCGTACTCGCCGATGACAGGCACGTCGAGCCAGGCGTAATCGGGCGCATACCCGGTCGTCCAGACCACCGAGGAGATGCCCTCGGCCGCGAGGTCGAGCTCGGTCACGTCGGGGACCTTGTGATCGAACGGCTCGCGGTCGTCCGGCGGGAGCTCGAGCCCGGCGCGCTCCGCGTATTTCTCGAAAAGCGGCCGGATGCGCTCGTCGAAGAACCCGTCCGCGAACCGAAGCTCGTTCTCCAGGCCCTCGGCGAACCGTGCCCGCTCCCCGTCGGCCGACTGGAATCGACCCACCAGCCTGATGCCGTCGGCTGCGAACCGCCGCAGGTCGGTGTCGTGGCCGCCACCGTGGCCCGACATGTGCGGATTGCACGCGAACCGAAGGCGACGGTCTGGGAGCGTGTCGATCGTGGGGAGCTCTGCTCCCACGGCCGGCCCGCGGTGGACCAGTTCGAGCACCCACCAAAACCAGTCGCGGTCCCGATAGCGACGCGCGGCGCGGCCGCAATGCCCGACGGACAGTGTCACCGCCCGCCCGTCGGCATGCAGCTCCTCGGCAAGTTGCACGCCGGTCTGCCCGGTGCCAACGACGAGCACGCCGCCCGGTGGCAGCTCTTCGGGACTGCGGTAGTGATGTGAATGGACCTGGTGGATGCTCGGGCCGAACGCTGCCGTCGCCGGGATCCTCGGGGTGTGGAACGCCCCGGTCGCGACCACGACCTCCTGCGCGTGGAACGATCCGCGTGACGTCTCGATGTCGAATCCGCGTTTGGCGGCGTCCTGGCTGAGACGCGTGACTGCGGTGTCGAGCAGGACGGGGGCGTCGATCACCCCGGCATACGCCGCGATCCGTGCGGCGATCTCGTCGCGCGTCATGAACGCGTCGGGGTCCGGTCCGTCGTACGGGTGGTCGGGCAGGCTGGCGATGAAGTTGGGCGAGACGAGGCGGAAGGCCTCCCAGCGATCCTGCCAGCCGCCGCCGAGCGTCTCGCGTCGTTCGAGCACGACGTGCTCGCGACCGGCCCGCCGGAGGAGGCGGCTCATGATCAGTCCTGCCTGGCCGGCGCCGACAACAGCTGTGTGGATCGTCTCGGGAAGTCGTTGGTCCACGGTTCCCTCCGTCTCGCGTGCCGGGCGAAGGATAGGTCGCCGGTGTCCGTCGATGCTGGTACGGTGACGGCGGACACCGCATCGGACGCCCCCCGACCGAACGCCACTGCACCAGCCCCTGACCATCGTCAGGGTCGTGTGCCACGGTCGTCGTCGGGATACTCGGTCCCGGTGCTGATCCCGGCGATCGCCGGTGACGTCCCTGACTCCGGGGGAAGGAGAACAGGACGCGGTGTATAGATCCATTCGACCGACCTGGGTGACTGCCACGTGGGTGGCGCTGCTGCTCGTCCTCGTCGCCTTCGCGGCGTCGCAGGCCAGGCTGCCCCAGGCCCCTCCGACCGGCATGGTCGCGGCGTTCGTCGACGTCAACGGCAACGACATCGACGACTCCTGCGAGGACCCCGCGACCGTCGACGCCGAAGCAGACCCGGTCAAGCAGCAAGCCGCGGAAGATGCCGTCGACCTCGACGGCGACGGCACGATCTCGGTCTCCGAGGCGGCGCGGAGCGACCGGATCGGTGGCAAGAACTGCAACCACGGCGGCTATGTCAGCTGGGTCGCGCACGGCTCGTGCCCGGATCCGGTGACCGAACCCGTCACGGAGCCTGTGACCGAGCCGGTGACGGGGCCCGCCCTGGACGCCGCGCCGGTGGTCGCCGATCCGTGCGCCGACGAGCCGGCCGAAGAGCCGACGGACGAGGTCGCCGCACCCGCCGAGGAGTGTGTCGAGATCCCGCCGCCGGAGCGCGATCCGGCCCTTGACGGGCAGAAGAACGGCCATGGCAAGTGGGTCTCGATGGTTGCCCGATCCGACGCGATCGGTGGCAAGAACTGCAACCACGGCGGTGCCGTGAGCGAAGGTGCCAAGAAGGACAAGGCCGACAAGGAGGCCGCGAAGGCCGCCCGTGATGCTGCGAAGGCGGAACGGGATGCTGCCAGGGCCGAGAAGAAGGCCGCTCGCGACGCGGCGAAGGCTGCCAAGGAGAACGGCAAGGGCAAGTCCAAGAACCCCTAAGGTCTAGAACGACTCGGGCCCCACCCAGATCGACGACGGCGTCGCGCTTGCGGCGCCGTCGTCGTGCGTCCGGGGGTGCGTGCGGCGGAGCGGCGGGGGCGACACGCGACGCCGCGCCGTTCGCATCTGGAACCTCCCCATGTTCCAATCTCGGCCTGAGCGCCTGAGGGGAGGCCGATTTCGGCGCGAATCAGGCGTTCCAGCGCCGATTGGAACATCCACCAGGTTCCAAATGGCGCCCGAGGCGGGCCCGGTGCCTCACCCGGGCGCTGATTGGAACATCGGGATGTTCCATGGCCCAGTGGCACGGGTCGGGGCTGGTGACACTGCCGGCGCCCCGCGCTCAGACGACCCTCGGTTGACCCGTCGGGGGCCCCGCTCTACGCTACTCGGACGTTCGAAACGCTCAAAACTGGCGTTCCGAACGGGAGCACCGGCCCGATCGCGGCCCAACGAGGGGGCTCGGACCGTCGACCCGACGATCCGAGACCAGGCACCGCCAAACGTGCGGCGCCCGTTCCTCCTCGCCTCTCGCGACCGTGCCCTCGCACACGTGAAACGTCCGGCCGCATGATCCGGTCCGGATGGGAGGAAACCGATGGAGACACCGATCGTGGTGGCGGTGGCGCTGCTGGCCGCCCTCGGCGGAGCCGTGCTCGGCGCCCTGTTTCGAACCATGTGGGCATCCCAGGGCATGAAGGCCGCGCAGGCGGAAGCCCGCCGGATCGAGGCCGAGGCCCGCGCCCGCCAGAAGGAACTGATCCTCGAAGCCAAGGACGAGAAACTGCGGCTCGCGCGCGAAGCCGAGGATGAGGCACGGATCCGCCGCAACGAGCTGACCGCCCAGGAGCGGCGACTGACGCAGCGCGACGAGCAGCTCGATCAGCGGGCGGAGATGCTCGAGCAGCGGGACCGCAAGCTCCTGGATCGTGAGCGGGAGCTGGACAAGGCCAAGGAAGACCTCGTGCGCACGACCCAGGAGCAGGTCGTGGCCTTGGAGCGGGTGTCGGGCCTGAGCGCCGACCAGGCCAAGACGATGCTCCTCGAAGCGGTCCGCGTCGAAGCCGAGCACGACGCCGTCAAGCTCGCACGCGCCATCGAGCGATCGGCCCGCGAGGAGGCCCAGGACAGGGCTCGCGACATCGTCCTGACCGCGATGCAGCGCGTCGCCGCCGACCACACAGCCGAGCACACCGTGAGCGTCGTCCACCTGCCGTCGGACGAGATGAAGGGCCGGATCATCGGACGGGAAGGTCGCAACATCCGGGCCCTCGAGCAGGCCACCGGCATCGACCTGATCATCGATGACACGCCGGAGACGGTCGTCCTGAGCGGTTTCGACCCCGTCCGACGCGAGGTCGCCCGCATCGCGATCACCAAGCTGATCGCCGATGGCCGCATCCATCCCGGTCGCATCGAGGAGGTCGTCGCCAAGGCGCGCGCCGAGGTCGATCTCGTCATCCGCCAGGCCGGCGAACAGGCCGCCTACGAGGCCGGCGTGCCCGGGCTGCCGGCCGAGATCATCAAATTGCTAGGGCGGCTCAAGTACCGCACGAGCTATGGCCAGAACGTGCTGAACCACGTCGTGGAGACCAGCCACCTCGCCGCGGTCATCGCCGCGGAGATGGGCGCCGATGTCCAGGTCGCGAAGATGGGCGGCCTCCTGCACGACATCGGCAAGGCCGTCGATCACGAGGTCGAGGGCCCGCACGCGGCCATCGGCGCCCAGATCGCCCAGCGCCACAATCTGCCGTTCAAGGTCATCAACGGCATCGCGGCCCACCACCAGGAGGTCGAATACGCCTGCCTGGAGGCCCCGATCGTCCAGGTCGCCGACGCGATCAGCGCGTCACGGCCGGGTGCCCGCGGCGAGACGATGGACACCTACGTCAAGCGGCTCGAGGACCTGCAGGCGATCGCCGAGAGCTTCATCGGCGTCGAGAAGTCGTTCGCGGTCCAGGCCGGTCGCGAAGTCCGCATCCTGGTCCGCCCCGAGGAGATCGACGACTTGACGGCGACGCGGCTCGCCCGCGACGTCGTCAAGAAGATCGAGGAGCAGCTGACCTACCCGGGCCAGATCAAGGTCACGGTCATCCGCGAGACCCGGGCCGTGGAGTACGCGAAGTAGACACGCCCGCCGCCGTCGGGCGGACGCGTCTCGGGAACGTCGCGAACGGCGACGCGGCACGGCCCACGGGGGCCTGCCGCGTCCTGATGATCGGCGACATGATCGGCAAGCCCGGCCGGCAGGCCGTCGAGCGGCTCGTCCCTGAGCTGCGTGAGGCGCGCGGCATCGACTTCGTCACCGCCAACGGCGAGAACGTCGCCGGCGGGATGGGGCTCACCCCGTCGACGGCCGACGCCATCCTGGCCGCGGGCGTCGATGTCATCACGTCGGGCAACCACATCTGGGACAAGAAGGAGATCTACCCGTATCTCGAATCGAACGAGCGGGTCCTCCGTCCCCACAACTACGGCACCCACGAGGTCCCCGGGCGCGGCTGGGGCACGTTCGACGCGCTCGACGGCTCGCACGTGGCTGTCATCAACCTGCAGGGCCGGACGTACATGCAACCCATCGAGAATCCGTTCACGGATGCCGACACGCTCCTCGACGAGTCGTCCTCACCCGAACCCTTGCCGCCGATCCGCCTGGTCGACTTCCACTGCGAGCTGACGTCGGAAAAGAATGCGCTCGGGCTGTACCTCGATGGCCGCGTGAGCGCGGTCGTGGGGACGCACACGCACGTGGTGACGGGTGACGAGCGGATCCTCCCAGGTGGCACCGCGTATCAGACCGACCTGGGCATGACGGGGCCCGTGTGGAGCGTCATCGGTTTCGACCCGACCACGGTCCTGCCGCGCTTCATCAACGCGCTCCCGACGCGGTTCGAGGTCGGCGACGGGCCGGTCGTGTTCAACGCGACGCAGATCGACATCGATCCGGCCACGGGTCGGGCGCTTGCCATCGAGCGGATCCAACAGCTCGTGGAGCCGTAGCAGGACGTCGATGCAGGATCGACCGCGGCCGTGCCGCTCGCGTCGGCACAACCCGGGTGCACACGAGGGTGCCGTGATCCCGCAAGCGCCATCTACCGTCGACCTGCACGCCCACTCCATCCGCTCCGATGGGGTCCTCGCGCCGACCGACCTGATCCGCAACGTCGCGGCGGCCGGCGTCACGACCTTCTCCCTGACCGACCACGACACGCTGGCCGGCTACCGCGACATCATTCGGGCTGACGCCGTTCCGCCCGGGATGACGGTCATCTCCGGCGTCGAGATCAACGCGCTCGTGACCCGCGACCTCGGGCTGTGGGAGTGGGAGCTCCACATCCTCGGGTTCGGGATGGACCCCGACGACGAGACGTTCGAGGCCGTGCTCGCCCGGCAGCGGTTCGCGCGCCGGGTCCGCTTCGAGAAGACCGTCGAGCTCCTGCGCGACGTCGGCCTCCCGATCGATGCACAGGTCGCGGCGCTCGAGACCGGCGACGACGACGCGCTCGGTCGGCCGACCATCGCCCGTGCCCTCATCGATGCCGGGTTCGCCACCTCGGTCGAGGACGCGTTCAGCCGGATCATCGGCCACGGCGGGCCCGGCTACGTGCGACGTGAGGGGCTCGGTCCGGAGGACGCCATCGCGGCCATCCGCGCCGCCGGCGGGCTACCGGTCCTCGCCCATTTCCGCGAGGGGCCGTCACGCCCCGAGGTCGTGCGCGAGCTCGTGGAGGCGGGCCTGGCCGGCCTCGAGGTCTACTACCGCTCGTTCGACAGGAGCACCGTCGCGGCCATGGAGGACGTCGCCGCAGCCAACGGCCTGATCGCGACGGGCGGCAGCGACTATCACGGGGACGTCGGGCCCTACGCCGCGTCGCACGCCCAGCTTTGGGTGCCCCAGGCGGTCGGCGATGCGCTTTTGGCCCGCCTCGCGGGTCGCTAACCTTCCGGCTGGTCCTTCACGAACGTCGGGCGCAGCTCGATCGCCGACTGCTTCTGGCGCCGTCGCAGGTTGAGGAACTCGACGAACACGCTGAACGCCATCGCGGCGTAGATGTACGCCTTGTCGATATGGAACCCGAAGCCGTCGGCGATGAGGGTGACGCCGATGAGCAGCAGGAATGACAAGGCGAGGATCTTGACCGACGGATGCTTGTGCACGAACCGTGACAACGGCCCCGACGCGACCAGCATGACGCCGACCGCGATGACGATCGCGGCGATCATCACGGGGATGTCGTCGACGAGGCCGACCGCGGTCAGCACGCTGTCGAGCGAGAACACGATGTCCAGCAGCACGATCTGTGCGATGACCGGCGCGAAGCGGCCGGTCGCCGCCGGCTCGGCCTGATGCGCCGTTTCACCCTCGAGTGACTCATGGATCTCGGTCGTGGCCTTCCACAGGAGGAACAAGCCGCCGCCGATGAGGATCAGGTCGCGCCACGAGAAGTCCTGGCCGGCGAGGCTGATGAGCGGCTGGGTGAGGCCGATGATGAACGAGAGCGTCAGCAGCAGCAGGATGCGCATCCCCATCGCCAGGCCGAGCCCGATCAGCCGCGCCCGGTCCCGCTGGTCGGCGGGCAGCCGCTGGACGAGGATCGAGATGAAGATCACGTTGTCGATGCCGAGCACGATCTCGAGCACGGTCAGCGTGAGGAGGGCGACCCAGACCTCCGGGTCGGTAAAGAGGGCGAGGAGGTCCATGGACATCGAGTCTACGGGGTCAGCACGTTCGACGGCGCTACCATGTCCCGCACCGTGCATGACACCCGCTCGGCAACCCGCTCACTCCCGGTCCTCGATGCCGTCGCGCCGGTCGCGTCGGCGGCGCCACGTGTCCCGGAAGCGCCGGTCGATGCCCGCCTGACGGAATACCGGCCCGACGCTCCGGCGCTGCCGCGTTTTCACGTCTGGACGCTGGGCTGCCAGATGAACCGGAGCGACTCCGAGGAGATGGCGGGTCGGCTGCTGGCCGCCGGATGTGAGGAGGCGCCGTCGTTCGAGTCCGCCGACCTCGTCGTCATCAACACCTGCGCGATCCGTGAGGGCGCCGAGCAGAAGGTGATCGGTCGTCAGGGGCATCTCACGCGCCTCAAGACGGCCAATCCCGGCATGCGCGTCGTCCTGACCGGCTGCGCGGTCCGGGAAGCGGAGCGTGACGGTCTCCAGCGCCGCTACCCCGCGGTCGACCTGTTCCTGCGGCCGGACGAGGAGCCGGAGCTGGTCGATCGGCTCGGGCTGGCCTCCGCGCAGGGCGCGATCGGCGCGATCGGAACGGTCGGAGCGACGATGACGGTGGGGCGCACGGTCGTCGGCGTCGCGGAGCGGCTCGCCGGAACGCGGGCACAGGCCGTGGGGGAGGGGACGGTCGCGCGCGGATCGACGATCAGCGCCTGGCTGCCGATCATCTACGGCTGCGACAAGACGTGCACCTACTGCATCGTGCCGTTCAGCCGTGGCCCCGAGCGCAGCCGGCCCTTCGACGACATCGTCGACGAGGCGCGCGCACTGGCGGCAGCCGGCTATCGCGAGGTGACGCTGCTCGGCCAGAACGTCAACTCGTACGGCCACGACCTCGCTCCGGAAGCCCGATTCGCTCATGTCGACGCCGAGCGGTGGGCGGGCCGCCGCCTCGACCTGCACGGCCGTCCCGACCTCGCCGAGCTCATCCGCGCGATCGACGGCCTGCGCACCGCCGATGGCCGCCCGGCCATCCCGCGCCTCCGGTTCGTGACCTCCCACCCGTGGGACCTGTCGGACCGGCTGGTCGCGGCGCTGGCCGACTGTCCGAGCGTGTGCGAGCACCTGCACCTGCCGGTGCAATCCGGCGACGATGCCGTGCTGCGCCGGATGGGGCGCCAGTACACGATCGAGCACTACCGGGAGCGACTTGACCGCATCCGAGAGGCCGTCCCGGGCATCACGGCCTCGACCGACGTGATCGTCGGGTTCTGCGGGGAGACCGAGGAGCAGTTCCAGCGGACGTTGCGGCTCCTCGAGGACGTTCGTTACGACCAGGTCTTCGCCGCGGCCTATTCGCCCCGACCCGGCACGCCCGCGTCCCGGCTCGCCGACGACGTGCCGCCGGACGTCAAGCGGCGCCGGCTCAATGAGCTGCTCGCGATCCAGGAGAGCATCGGCCAGGCGCGCAACGAAGCCTTGCGCGGGCGCGAGGTCGAGGTGCTCGTCGACACGATCAGGCCGCCACGAACCCACGACCACGACGCGGGTGAGAGACCGGCGGCTGCCACCAACCAGCCCGGCGCCGTCCACCTGTCGGGGCGTACGCGTGGCAACAAGCTCGTCCACCTCGCCGGAGACCCGATCCTGCTCGGCCGGGAGGTGCCGGTCCGCATCGATCACGCCGGTCCGTACGCCCTGCGCGGGACGGTCGTTACGCAGGAGCAACCCACCGTCCGTTGACATCGGCGAGAACGCGCCGTTACCGTGACTCCTTCCGGAGGAGTTCCCAGCACGGACCGTTCGGCTGGATGGTGGTGCGAGCCATCACGGGTCCGTCACATGGTCGAGGAGGAAAGCACCATGGACTATTCCCGGCTTGATCTGGTGCGTCGAAAGGCGACGCCCATCGAGCTCGATCTCGTCGAGTCATTTGCAAATGGTCGTATCAGTCGCCGCCAGTTCATGAGGCGGGCTTCGGTCGTGGGACTGTCGCTCCCGACCGTGGCCGCGGTGATCGCCGCCTGCGGTCCGGGAACCGCTAGCGTCGCGCCCACCGGCGCACCGGGTTCGGTCGATCCCGGCGCCAGTCCCTCCGCGGGCGCCAGCGGCACCGCCGGCGGCACGATCCGGGTCAGCTATCAGCGTCCGGGTGGCCCGCTCGATCCCGTGGCGATGGTCGACCTGGCCAGCTACGGCGTCACGGCGACGTCATTCGAGTTCCTGTGCACCCTGAACAAGACCGCGGATGACATTGCGCCGGGCTTGGCCGAGAAATGGACCCCGAACGACGACAACAGCGTGTGGACGTTCGATCTGCGCCAGGGCGTGATGTGGCAAGACGGCACGCCATTCACGTCGGCCGACGTCGTGGCAACCATGGAGCGGCTTGTCACGGCCGGCAACTCCGGGCTCAAGGGCGTGATCGAAGCGGGCTCGGCGGTCGCGACCGATGAGAACACGGTCACCTTCAACCTGGTCAGTGCAAACGGAAACTTCCCGTACCTGGTCTCGGTCTTCAACGCACAGGCCTTGATCACGCCGGCAGACTATGTTGCCGGGACCACTCTCGATGCCCGACCGGCTGGTACCGGGGCGTGGAAGCTCGATACGTATGACATCGCGACGGGAGCCACGTTCTCGCGGAATGAGAGTTGGTGGGGCGGCAGGACGCCGCTCGACACGATCGAATTCACCTTCTTCGACGATACCGGTGCCATGGTGACTGCCTATCAAGGCGGCCAGATCGATGCCATCGTCCAGTTCGATGTCCTGACGGGCGCGGATCTCTTCGACGACCCGAACTTCACCGTCGTCGAGACGCCGACCACCAATCACCGCCAGATCTGGATGAACACCGACAAGGGCGATTTCGCCGACCCGCGGGTGCGGCAGGCGCTTGCCCTGGCGATCGATCGACCTGCTTTGATCGAACAGCTGTTCAAGGGCAAGGGGATCCTCGCGAACGATCACGTCATCGCGCCGTTCTACCCGTACTTCAGCGACACCCTCGAGCAGCGAGCCCAGAACATCGAGCAGGCCAAGCAGCTCCTCTCGGACGCGGGCAAGACCGGCCTGACGGCGACCCTGCAGTACGGACGACTCAACGAGATCCCGGATCTCGCCGTCTTGATCCAGAGCCAGGCCGCCCAGGCGGGGATCACCATCACGCCGGCCGGCGGAGACAATGGCCCCTTCTATGACCTCCACTGGTGCAACACGACGACCCCGACCGACCCGCCGTGCCAGGGCAACGCCGAGCTCGGTATCGTCGACTATGGCCACCGTGCCAGCCCGGACGTCTTCCTCAACTCAGCGTTCAGAACGAACGGCGTCTGGAACGCGTCGCACTACTCGTCAGCCGCGTTCGACGCTGCGTTTACCGAATTCCAGAGCGCGGTCGGCGTCGAGGCGCAGACCGCGGCCTGCGCGAAGATCGAAAAGATCATGTACGACGACGTGCCGGCCGTGATCCCCTACTTCTACAACTATCTCTCGGGCAACGCCAAGACATTCACCGGCGTGTACACCTGCGCGCTCGGCCAGATCTTCCTCTCCTCAGCTTCCGCCGTTTAGCCCCCGTCGCCTGGGAGTGCCCGGTACTCCGGACGCTCCCAGTGGCGCTTTTCGCAGCCAGGACGTGACGTAGCCGATGGCCCGCTTCCTCGTGCGCCGGCTCTTGCTTGCATTCGTCACGCTGTGGCTGCTCATCACGATCGTCTTCGTCATCTCGAACGTGCTGCCGCGTGACGTCGGGAGGACGATCCTCGGGCCCTTCGCGCCGCAGGAAAGCGTGGACGCCATGAACGAGCGGCTTGGCACGAACAGGCCGCTGGTCGTCCGTTATGTGGAGACCCTTCAGGGGATCATCACGCTTGATTTCGGCGAGTCGTATGTGTCTGGGCAGCCGGTCCTCCCACAGGTCATGGCGGCAGTGGGTCGTTCCGCCAAACTCGCCGGTCTTGCCCTCCTCATCACGATCCCGATCAGCATCGCCGCCGGTCTGTTCGCGGCAAGACGGAGGGACCAGAAAGTCGATCGAGCGATCGTCCTGCTAGGGGTGACATCGTCGTCGATCCCAGAGTTCATCACGGGCACCATCCTGGTCGTGGTCGTCGGCGTCCAGCTGAAATGGCTGCCGGTGCTTGCGACACCCCCTGCCAATGCAGACATCCTCACCCAGGTTCGCTTTCTCCTGATGCCGGCACTTGCGATGGCCATCGTCTATTTCGGCTACATCGCACGCATGGCGCGCGCTGGGACCATCGAGGCCCTCCAATCGGACTACACGCGGACTGCTGCGATGAAGGGCTTGACGACGGGCCAAACGATGCGGCGCCACATACTTCGAAATGCGCTGGTTCCGACGGTCGCCGTCATCGCCGTCCAGATTGGATATCTGTTCGGCGGGATCATCGCGGTCGAGCGGATCTTCAACTACAACGGGATGGGCCAAACGATGCTGTTCGCGGCGCAGCGCAAGGATCTCCCGATGCTGACGGCGGGCGTCATCATCATCGGGATCGTGTACATGCTGGCCACGCTCGGTGCTGACCTGATCACCGCGTGGATGAACCCGCGAATCAGGCTGGATGCCCGCCGCTGATGGACGTCCCGATCACGCCGACCCCTGGCGCCCCGGTTGCCATTCCTGGAGCCGTGTCAGAACGGTCCCAGGCACGCCGCGAGACGTTGCGTGTCCTGATTCGGCGGCCGGCCTTCATGATCGGGATCATCGTGATCACGGGCTGGATCATCTGCGCAATCTTGGGCGAGCGCATCACGCCATACGACCCGATCAACGACTTCTCGGAGGGTCACCTGCCGCCCGGCCCTGAGCATTTGTTCGGGACCGATCGGATCGGACGAGACGTGCTCTCGCGGGTCATGGTCGGATCCCGCGACGTGCTGATCGTGGCGCCTCTCGCGGCCCTGCTTGGAGTCACCGCCGGCACGTTGCTGGGGCTCATCATGGGCTATTACCGGGGCCTCGTGGACGATGTCCTGAGCCGGATCGTCGAAGCGTTCCTCGCCCTTCCCGTCATCCTCGTTGCCCTGTTGACCTTGGTCGTGCTCGGGACATCGCCCCTTGTCGTCGTGTTCGTGGTGGGGATCCTGTTCGCGCCGATCGTCGCGCGGACGGTGCGCTCAGCCGTGCTTTCGGAGAGAGAGCTTGACTACGTGACCGCTGCCAGGATCCGTGGCGAGAGCGGAGGATTCATCCTGTCTCGCGAGATCTTCCCGAACGTGCTGGGCCCGACGGTGGTGGAGATGACGGTCCGCTTCGGGTATGCGATCTTCACAGTCGCGACGCTCTCGTTCCTCGGCGTCGGCCTCCAACCTCCGTCGCCGGACTGGGGGCTGAGCATCAGCGAGGAATACAAGAACATGATCGCTGGGACCTGGTGGCCGACGCTCTTCCCAGCACTCGCCATCGCGAGCACCGTCGTCGCCGTGAACCTCATCGCCGATTCGCTCCAGTCAGTATTGGCCGAATGACGGCCGAAGCAGTCGCCCCGCCTCCGCCGCCCGAGCCGAGGACCTCGCCGCACGCAGCCCTCCGCGTCGAGGACCTGTCGCTGGCCTACGTCGTGCGCGGCATCCAGCGCCCCGTCCTGCGCGGCGTCACCTTCGACATCAAGCCGGGCGAGTCGTATGGGCTGGTGGGTGAGTCGGGCTGCGGCAAGTCCACGACGGCCTATGCCGCTCTCCGCTACCTGCCGCGCAACGCCGTCATCACAGGGGGCCGGATCCTTGTCGGCGGCGACGACATCACGAAGATGAACGACGAGCAGGTGCGCAAGTTCCGGACCAACGAAGCCTCGATGGTGTACCAGGATCCCGGCGCGGCGCTGAACCCGACAACGAAGGTCGGCCCGCAGGTCGCCGAGGCGTACACGGTCCTCGGGGAGAGCCCGACGCAGGCCCGCGAAAGCGCACTGGCGGCGCTGCGCCGGGTCCAGATCGCAGACCCCGAGCGGGTCTATCAGCGCTACCCTCACCAGCTATCGGGCGGCATGCAGCAGCGAATCGTCATCGCCATCGCGCTCGCCTGCAACCCGAGGCTGCTGGTCCTCGACGAACCCACGACGGGCCTCGATGCGACCGTCGAAGCGAGCGTCCTCGACCTCGTGCGCTCGCTCGTGGCCGACATGGACGCGGCGGTCCTGCTCATCGCCCACAACCTAGGGGTCATCCGCACGATGTGCGACCGGGTCGGCGTGATGTATGCGGGCAAGATCGTCGAGGAAGGCAACGCCGTAGCCGTCTTCGAGCGGCCCCAGCACCCGTATACCGCCGCACTGCTCCAGTCGCTCCCGCGCCATGGGATCCGCAAGTCGGAGCGGCCGCTCGCGACGATCCCGGGCACGCTGCCCCAGATCGGGACGCCGCTTCCGACGTGCGTCTATGTCGACCGCTGCCCGCTCGCGACCGATCTCTGCCGCGAGGTCATCCCTCCCGTGGTCGACGTCGGCAACGGCCAGTGGACGCGCTGTCACCACTGGGAGCGGATCGGCGAGATCAAGGCCCCGCCGCCAGGCGTCGGACAGGCGGCCACCGCCCAGGGAGACGTGGCCCTCAACGTGGCCAACGTGTCGAAGACGTTCCGTTCCTCAGGCCACGACATCCCGGCCGTCGTCGGCATCGACCTGCAGCTCCACGGTGGCGAGACGCTCGGCCTGGTCGGTGAGTCGGGATCGGGCAAGTCGACGCTGGCGAAGACGATCCTCGGGATCGAGAGCCCCGATACGGGCGGCCACATGGAGCTCGACGACCACGCGCTCGCGGCGCAGTCGACCGGCCGGCCGACCAAGGACAAGCGCTCGATCCAGATGGTCTTCCAGAACCCCAATTCCGCCCTCAATCGCGGCTGGACGGCGCGCAGCATCCTGGCCCGCTCGGTGACCAAGCTGACCGGCCTCAAGGGCAAGGCCGTGAACGACCGGGTCGACAAGCTTGCTGCCTCGCTTCGGCTGACGCAGCGCCACCTCGACCTCAAGCCGCGCCAGCTGTCGGGCGGTCTCAAGCAGCGCGTGGCGATCGCCCGCGCGTTCGCAGGGGATCCGCGGATCGTCGTCGCCGACGAGCCGACCAGCGCGCTCGACGTCTCGGTGCAGGCGGCGATCCTGAACGTGCTGTCCGAGCTCCAGGCGCAGAGCAAGACCAGCTATCTGCTGATCTCCCACGACCTCGGGGTGGTCCGCTATCTGGCCGATCGGATCGCCGTGATGTACCTCGGCCGGATCATGGAGGTCGGTGACTCGGAGGCCGTCTTCCGGGGGCCCAACCACCCGTACACAGAAGCGCTGCTGTCAGCGGTGCCGAATTTGGACGGCGAGACGCGCGCGCGGATCAGGCTCGGCGGCGAGGTGCCGAGCCCTGCCAACCCGCCGTCAGGCTGCGTCTTCCACACGCGCTGCCCGCGGGTGATTCCCGGCTTGTGCGAGGTGACCGAGCCGCCCCTCGCGGAGGTCGAGCCCGGTCACCTGATGAGCTGCCACATACCGCTCGAGGAGCTGCGCCGCCTGCAGGCGAAGGCGGTACGCGAGGACATCGTGCTGACCACCCCGGACGAGCCGCTAGCGGGCGAAGGTCTCCAGCAGTAGCGAGACGAACCGCGGCGTGTCGGCGTCCAGCGCGATCGCGTCGTCCGTGCCGGTGTCGACGTCGAGGATCAGCTTTGTCGCCGCACCCACGCTCGGCGAGCGCCTAGACGTCGGAGTCGGGGAAGCTCGCGCGCCGCTGCTCCATCCAGCCCACGAGCTCGTCGTGCACTCCCTCGTCGAGCGGCGGCTGCTCGTATTCGGCGAGCCGGCTCTTCCAGCGGGTGTTCGCGCGCCTCGCCGCGTCCTCGGCGCCGTTGAGCTCCCACTGCTCGAAGCTGTTGTTGTCGGACAGCTCGGAGCGCCAGAACGCGTTTTCGAAGTTCGCGAGCGTGTGAGGTGAGCCGAGGAAATGCTGCCCCGGGCCGCCGGCGAGCATCGCGTCGAGGGCGAGGCCGTTGTCCGTCAGGTCGACGCCGCCGATGTAGGCACTCGTCATCGACGCCTGGTCCTCGTCGAGCATGAACTTCTCGTAGCCGATAGCCAGGCCGCCTTCGAGCCAGCCGGCGGTGTGGAGGTTGAAGTTCACGCCGGCCTGCATCGTGGCCATGAAGCTGATCGCGCTCTCGTACGCGGCCTGGTAGTCGGGGACTTTGGAGGCTGTGAAGTTGCCACCGGACCGGAACGGGACGCCGAGCCGACGGGCAAGGGCAGCAAGCACGAAGAGCACGAGCTGGGGCTCAGGGGTGCCGAACGTCGGGGCGCCGGTCTGCATCGACATCGATGACGCGAACGACCCGAAGATGACCGGTGCGCCGGGTCGGACGATCTGGCAGAACGCCATACCGGCCAGCGCCTCGGCCAGCGTCTGGGTCGCCGATGCGGCCACCGTGACCGGCGCCATCGCGCCGCCGAGGATGAACGGGGTGATCAGCATGATCTGGTTGTTCTCGGCGTAGACCTTCGCCGAGCCGAGCATGTTGAAGTCCCACGACATCGGGGAGTTGGCGTTCGCGAGGCCCATGATCACGTGCTCGCGTTCGAGCGTGTCGGCACCGAACACGATCTTGGCCATGTCGACCGAGTCCTGGGCGCGCGACGGATGCGTCACCGAGCCCATGAACGCTCGATCCGAGTAGCGGATATGGCTGTACACCATCTCGAAATGGCGCTTGTTGACCGGCAGGTCCGTGGGCTCACAAAGGGTACCGCCACCGTGGTGAAGGGTCGTGCTCGTATACGTGAGCTTCACGAAGTTGCGGAAATCCTGGATCGTCGCGTAGCGCCGGCCGTCGTCGAGGTTGTGGACGAACGGCGAACCGTAGGTCGGCGCCAGGACCATGTGCGGGTCGCCGATCACGACGCTGCGGGCCGGATTGCGGGCGGTCTGGGTGAAGCTCACCGGTGCGCTGGCTTGGATGATCTCCCTGCACATCCCGCGTTCGAAGCGGACGCGTGCGCCCTGGACGTCGGCGCCAGCGGCCTTGAAGATCTCCACCGCCTCCGGGTAGTTGACGATCTCGACGCCGACCTCCTGGAGGAGCGTATCCGCGTTGTGCTCGATCGCCTCGAGACCCTCGGTCGAGATGACCTCGACCGGCGGCAGCGCCCGCGTCAGGTAGGGGAGGGTGTCGAGCGCGCGGGCGAGGCGGGCGGCCTGGCGCGCGGTTCGGCCGCGTCGCGTGGGCGTCGCGTGGTCGAGCTCCCGTGTCGCCATCGTCGACGCCATGGTACGCGCCGCTCAAAGTCGAAGAGCGAGCTCACGGCCCTCGTAGAACGCAAGACTCGCACGGCGCGGCGCCACGCAGTCGCCGATCGCCTCGAATGGGATGCCGAGAGCAGCGAGCTCCGTGGCGAGCGTCGTCTCGGCGACCGGGGTTTCGGCGATCACCAGCATGTCCGCTTCGATCCGTTCTTCGTCTCCGCTGAGCGTCGAACGCACCGTCGCACCGCTGCCGTCCCAATCCAGCACGACGGTCGATGGTCGCATCACACCGGCGAGGAACGCGAAGCGCTCCCGCAGCGGACCGTCCGCAGCGCTGTGAAACAGCCCGCCCGCGACCACAGCAGCCGAGGTGACGATCGTGACCTCGTGGCCTGCCTCAAGAAGGAACAGCGCTGTGCCGAGGCCGCGCCAGTCATTGAGGTCGTCGAGCACCAGTACGCGACCGGTCTCCGGAGCTGCGTAGCGGAGGACGTCATGGATCGACCGAACATCGTCACGGTCGGCGCCAGGCAGGCGGTCGAGCATCGGAAGCGCTCGCTGAAAGCCTGCCCTTGACGGTCGGGCGCCGGTGGCAAGGATCACCGAGTCCGCGCCGGCTGCAGCGATGTCGTCGGCTGTCGCCTCGGTCATGAGGCGGACATCGACGTCGAGGGCTTTGAGTCGGTGCCCGTACCACCGCAGGAGTTGCCCGATCTGACCTCGAGAGGGCTGGCGGGCGGCAAGTAGGAACTGGCCTCCGATGTCCGCGTCGCGTTCCAGAACGGTCACACGGTGGCCGCGCTCGGCCGCCACGCGTGCCGTCTCAAGACCGGCCGGCCCGCCGCCCACGACCAGGACGCTGCGGGTCGTCACAGCAGGCTCGAAGCGGTCGCCGCCCCACTCGAACTCGCGCCCTGCCGATGGGTTCACGAGGCACGAGATCCAGTAGTCGCGTGACCGGCGACCCCAGCACAGCTGGTTGCACGAGATGCAAGGGCGGACGTCGTCCGCCCGATCGGCACGCGCTTTCGCGACCATGTGCGGATCCGCGATCTGGCCACGAACGATGCTGACCATGTCGGCCTGGCCCGCGGCAAGCACCGCCTCGGCGGCGGCCGGCGTCCGGACGTGGCTCTCGGCCTGGACGACGGCGTTCGTGACGACGCGCTTGAGTGCCGCGGCGAACGGGACGCCGAGCTGCTGCTCGTACAGCGAGACCGGGATGATCGGGTAGAAGTCGAAGTAGGAGCCCGTCCCGCAGGTCACGTAGTCCATCGCGCGCCGCGCGTCGTGCCACGCCACGATCTCGGCGAGCTCGTCCATCGACAACGTGGGCTCGGAACGGGTGTCCATGCTGACCGCCAGGCCGACGATGAACGCGTCACCGCATGCGCGTCGGATGCCTTCCAGCACCGCGAGGGAGAACCGCATCCGGCCGTCGAACGAGCCGCCCCAGGCGTCGGTGCGTCGGTTCGACCACGGGGTCCAGAACTGGTCGACGAGGGCGTGATACGCGGCGAAGACCTCGACCCCGTCGAAACCAACCTCCTGCGCTCGTCGGGCGGCCGCCACGAAGCCCTCGATGACTTCCTCGATCTCGGCCTCGGTCATCGCATGGCTGCCGTCGGCGTCGTGGTACGACGGCAACCCCGACGGCGACCAGTTCGGGGCGAACGAGTTGTCGGCGTCGCCGTGCTGGCCGACGTGGTACAGCTGCTGGATCATCACGATGTCCGGGTTCGCGTCGCGGCACGCGTCGGTCAGCCGCCGGAAGTGCGGGACGATCGCGTCGTCGTCGTGCCGGAAGTTGCCGCGCGTCAGGACCGCGGTCCGGTGCACCGGCACGGGCTCCACCACGATCATCCCGGCGCCACCGAGCGCCCGTTCGCGGTAGTAGCCCACGTGGCGGTCACCGGGCAGCCCGCCCTCGGCCATGTTCGCGGTGTGCGCCCCGAACGTGATCCGGCTCGTGAGCGTCCGGTGGCGCAGCTGCAAGGGCTCGAAGACATGCGGGAACGCCATGGGCCATGCCAGTATGCGGCGATGGCAGGCCCGCCACCGCTGATCGTCGTCGCCGGCGCGACCGCGACCGGCAAGACCGAGCTCGGGATCCGCCTCGCCGAGGCGATCGCAGCGGCCGGTCGACCAGCGACCGTCATATCAGCCGATTCCCGGCAGGTCTTCCGCGGGCTCGACATCGGCACGGCCAAGGTCACCGCCGCGGACCGGACACGGGTGCCGCACGCCGGCCTCGACCTGGTCGACCCCGATCGGCGCTTCGCCCTGTCCGACTACGTCGTGCACGCCCGCGGCGTCCTGGACGAGATCGCGAGGGAGGATGGCGTCGCTCTCCTGGTCGGCGGGACGGGTCTCTACCTGCGGGCGGTGGCCCGCGGCATCGACCTCGACGCGCTCCCCGACGACCCGGCGATCCGGGCGCGGCTCGAAGCCGAGCTCGCGGCCCAGGGTCTCGAGCCGCTCGCGGCGCGGCTGCAGGCGATCGCGCCGACGCTTGCATCCGAGGTCCATCTGGCCAACCCGCGGCGGGTGATCCGTGCGCTCGAGATCGCCGAGATCCGCGGCGACGGGTCGCGGCCCCGGCCGCGCGGCTATCGCGGACCCGTGGCGTGGATCGGGCTCGATGTGGGGCGCGACGAGCACGGACGGCGGATCGCGGCCCGGGCTCGCGCGCAGTTCGATGCCGGGCTGATCGAGGAGGCGGTCGGGTTGCGCGAGCGCTTCGACCCGACCCTGCCGGCGTTCTCGGCGATCGGCTACAAGGAGGCCTGGGCGGTCGCCGACGGGCAGCTGACCAGGGAGGCGGCAATCGAGCAGGACGCGCGCCGCAACGTGGCCTTCGCCAAGCGGCAGCGGACGTGGTTCCGGGCCGAGCCCGACGTCGCGTGGCTGGACGCCACGGTCGAGGACCCGTTCGACCGGGCCCTGGCGCTCAGCAGGGCGAGCCTCGGCTAACCGTCGGCGAGCTCCGTCTCGTCGACCACGTTCCTGATCCCGTCGACCCGCTCGACGACCTCGAGGATCACGTCACTGTCCTCGGGCCCATCGACGATGCCTCGGATGACAGCGGTCGAGCCGCGAACGCCGATGAGCAGCCGGTCGACCAGCCCCGCCGTCGCCGCATCCGCCCGCAAGGCCTCGCGGATCCGCGCCGTCAGTTCGGGCTCGCCGGGCAGATCCGACCCGCGGTGGTCGTCGTCGTAAGGCTCGGACTCGGCCGACACGGCCGCCCCGGCGGCGACGAGCAGGCCATCCTCCTCTTCGGGGTCGGCATGGATCGGCGGATCGATCGGTGGGACGTAGACGAGGCCTTCCTCTGCCGCGACGTCGGGATCGTCGGTCTCGCCCTCGCGCAGATCGTCGAGGTCGAGGTCGTCGATCACCGCGGCGTCGCCGCCCGCGTATGCCAGGTCCGGCGACGGGTCGCCGCGGTCGAGCTCGGTCCGCGTCGGCGTGCGCTCGTGCTCGATCTCGTCCGGCGTGATGACCGCGTCCTGTTCGTCGGGTGGCGCATCGCCCTGGATCTCGATGATGTCCTCGACCGGCAGGTCATCGGCCGGGTCGGCGCCGCCTCCGGGCGTCGGTCGTTCGCGTGATTCGGTCACTGGGCACCTCCTCGGCTCGAAGAGTCCGGTCGCGGCCCTTGCAGGGACGTCTACCGCCTATCTCGAACGCTCACGGTATCCTGCAGACGCATGCCCCACACCCTGATCGATCTCGAACCGCCGAGCGAGAAGGTCTTCCTCGTCGCCGTCGATACCGGCGCCGAGGACGGCTGGACCGCGCAGGAATCGCTGACCGAGCTCGCGAACCTGGCAACGACCGCCGGTGCCGACGTCGTCGGCGCCGAGTGGCAGAACCGCCGCCACGTCGACCCGAACTGGTACATCGGCAAGGGCAAGGCGGAAGAGCTGGCGTCGGCCAAGCGCGAGACCGGCTTCGACATCCTCATCGCCGACGACGAGCTGTCGCCGGCCCAGCAGCGTGCCCTCGAGGAGCTGCTGCGGGTGAAGGTCATCGACCGCAGCCGCCTGATCCTCGACATCTTCGCCCTGCACGCGCAGACCCATGAAGGACGCCTGCAGGTCGAGCTCGCCCAGCTCGAATACCAGCTGCCACGCCTGACCAAGCTGTGGACGCACCTGTCGCGGACCCAGGGCGGCATCGGGTCGCGCGGACCGGGCGAGAGCCAGCTCGAGACAGACCGGCGGATCATCCGGACGCGGATCGCCAAGATGAAGGAACGGGTCGAGCAGGTCCGCCAACAGCGCGCGACGGCGGCGCGCGGGCGCGATCGGCGGCTGTGGCCGACGGTCGGCATCGTCGGCTACACGAACGCCGGCAAGTCGACGCTGCTCAATACGCTCGTCGGCTCGGAGGTGGCGCGCGCCGAGGACAAGCTGTTCGCGACGCTCGACCCCACCAGCCGGCAGGTGAAGCTCGGCGACGGCCAGACCGCGATCGTGACCGACACGGTGGGCTTCATCCACAAGCTGCCCCACCAGCTGGTCGATGCCTTCCGTGCGACGCTCGAAGAGGTCAACCGCGCCGACGTGCTGCTCGAGGTCATCGATGCGGCCGACCCGCATGCCGAGGAGCACCGGGCGACCGTGCAGTCGGTGCTCGACGAGCTCGGAGCTGGCGACAAGCCGCGCCTGGTGGTGTTCAACAAGGCGGACCTGATCGACCGGGTCGCGACGAACGGCTCGGCGGTCGCTCCGTCGATCGCCGGGGCCGTCTACGTGTCGGCGCTGACCGGGTTCGGCATGGACACGTTGCGCGCCGAGATCGCGGCCGTCCTGGCCTCGCTGTGGGTCGACGTCGACGTGGCACTGCCCTACGCGGCAGGCGAGCTCCTCGCCCGCGTGCGCGAGCGCGGGACCATCGACATCGAGTATCGAGAGCGCGACGTGCACGTGCACGGGCGTGTGGCGCCATCGCTGGCGGGCGAGCTCGAGGCGGCGGCCACCCGGTGGTCCGACGCGCTGGACGGCGATGACGGCGTCGGCCATGACGGCGTCGGCGACGGTGCCGACGCCGTGGGACCGGATGCGCCGGTCCGGCGTCGATCGGCCACAGGGCCTCGCGCCGGCTGACCGGGGGAGGGGATGGCCCCGATCCGGCGCGCTGGGAGCGCAACGACGATGGGTGGGGAGAGCCTCACCTGGACCGAGGCCGAGGGAAGGCGCGGGACGCGCTGGCGCGAGGCGCTCCGGCGCGACGGCAGCCTCGTCCGGTCGTTGCTGCTCGAGGTCTCAGCGTCCGGTCGGCCCACGCGGCTCGAGGTCACGACCGCGGCGGGGCTGCTGACGCTCCACCCGGAGCCGGACGAGTCGGCGCTGCATGGGAACGTGGTCAGAGGCGATGGAGTCGACCACCTCAGCTTCGGGTGGAGCGCTGAGCACGAGCTCCTGGTCTTCGGGTCACCGGCCTCGGCCACGATCACGCTCCGGCGTTTGGCGGATCTGATGGTCGTCGGGGCGACCCGGACGATCGATATGCTGCGGATCGACGACACGCTCGAGCCCCGTGCGGCGCGCTGGACGGCCGAGCGGATCGCGCGGCACGCGTGGCACCTGCGCGACGCGGACGGGCACGAGGAGCGACGCCTCACCGTCGACGACGAGGAGCGCCCCCTGCTGACGGACGCGATCTCGTGGCCGCTCGAGGCCTGACTGTGGGAACCGTGTGGACAACGCCCTCGTTCACAAGGTGTTTGCGATGAAAGTCGTGGATAACTGCCTTGTCGCGGTGATGACGCGCACCGTATGGTTGGTCTTGCCCGAAGGGGCCACGAACATCTAGCGATTTGATCGGTGTTTACATTGATCGGAGCGTCTAGTGATCGAGGTTCCTTTGGGCGTTTTCGTGTGCCCGGGATCTCACGCACCCCCGTCCCGCGTCCAACGTGGATGGACGGTGGATAGATTGCGGTCATTCGTTCCCCGAATCTGGAAAGTCGTGGATAACCCTGTTCCCAGACCTGCATCGCACCGATAAGGTAGGTCGTGCCTGAAGGGGCGTGGACCGCAAGTAGCGGTACCGGTGTTCTGCATCGGTACTGAAGGCTACGGACCAAGTTCCTTCGGGCGTTTCGTTGTCCGGTGCGTGCCGCCCGGACCAAGCCCGGGATCGCGGGTACCATTCCTGACCGTGGCATCGCCCCCGCCGTCGGACGCCCGTTCGTCGTTCCGACCCGACATCGAAGGCCTGCGCGCTGTCGCCGTCCTCCTGGTCCTCGCGTATCACGCTCGCGTGCCCGGACTGACCGGCGGCTACATCGGCGTCGACGTCTTCTACGTCGTCTCGGGGTTCCTGATCACCGGGCTGATCGTCCGCGAGCTCCAGGCGACCGGCCGCCTCGACCTGCCGGCCTTCTATGCGCGTCGAGCGCGCCGGCTGCTCCCCGCAGCGCTGGTCGTGATCGCCGTGACCGTCGTCGCCTCGGCGATCATCCTCCCGCCGCTGCGCATGGTCGACGTCGCCGGCGATGCCGCCGCCGCGTCCCTGTACGTCAGCAACATCCGGTTCGCGGCCCAGGCGACCGACTACCTCCAGGCGGAGCTCGACCCCTCGCCGCTGCTGCATTTCTGGTCGCTCGGGGTCGAGGAGCAGTTCTACCTCTTCTGGCCGGCGTTGCTGTTCGCGGTCGCCGGCCGGCGGGCGAGCGTCAGGCGGATCGGGGTCACGATCGTCGTCATCGCAGTGATCTCGCTAGCACTGTCGATCGTGTGGACGTCGACCGAGGCGCCACTCGCGTTCTTCCTCCTCCCGGCCCGTGCCTGGGAGCTGGCGGTCGGTGCCGGGCTGGCGCTCGCCGCCGGCCGCATCGCGCGGATCCCGTCGGGCGCGGCGACCTCAGCGGTCGTCGTCGGCCTGGCCCTGATCGCGATCGGCGCGCTGACCTTCGACCTGGCGACGCCATTCCCGGGCACGGCGGCCCTGCTGCCGGTCGCGGGTGCCGCGCTCGTCATCGCCGGCGGCCTGCGCCAGCCGCTCGGGCCCGTCTCCCGACTCGTGGCGATCCGGCCGATGCGCTGGATCGGCGGCATCTCCTACTCGCTGTACCTGTGGCACTGGCCGTTGCTGGTGCTGCCCGCGGCGGCCGTCGGCGCGCCGTTGCCCGGCCCGGTCCGGCTCGGGCTTGTCGGCCTCACCTTCGTCCTCGCCGAGGCCAGCCGCCGCTGGGTCGAGGACCCGATCCGGCATGGACGAGTCTCGATGCTGCGGCCGTCCCGCTCGCTTGCCGCGGCCGGCGCGGTGAGCCTGGTCGTCGCCGGCATCGCGCTTGGGACGGGCCGGCTCGTCGCGCCGCCCCAGGCCGCCGCGGCACACGGGACCATCGACCTCGACCTGCCGACCCCGCTCCCATCGATGAGTGGCGCCCCGGCCGCGACGGCGTCCGCCGGTGCGACGCAGACCCCGGATGCGAGCCCGACACCGGTCGTCGACCCCACGCGGGCGGCGACGGCTGCCGGGCCGGTGCCTGAGGACGTGGTGCCGTCGCTGGCCGCGGTCCGCGACGACATCCCGATCACCTATGCCGATGCATGTCATGCGGAGCAGCGGGCCACGGCTCCACCACCGTGCGTCTACGGCCGCCCGCGGTCGGACACGACGGTCGTGCTGATCGGCGATTCACACGCGGCCCACTGGTTCCCGACGCTGGAGCGGCTCGCCACCGAGCGCGACTGGCGACTCGTCGCGCTCACCAAGTCGGCCTGCCCGGTGGCCGACCTGCCCGTCTACAACATCGTCTTCAAGCGTGAGTACACCGAGTGCGCGACCTGGCGCGATGCCGTCCTCGACCGGATCGCAGATGAGCGACCTGAGATGGTCGTGATCTCGGACAGCCGCGGACACCAGATCTGGTCGGATGGGGCCGTGGTCAAGGGACCCGAGCGCGAGGACCTCTGGGCAGCCGGTCTGATGCGCGCGATCCGCGCGATCGACAAGCTCGCGGAGCATGTCCTCGTGATCGGCGACACGCCGGACCCGATCGGCGACCCACCGGTCTGCCTGTCCGATCACCTCGATGATGCGCTGGCGTGCGCGACGCCGACGTCTGAGGCGCTCGCGCCAGCGTGGCTGGCCAACGAACGAGCCGTCAGCGCCGAGGCCGGCGCGACATTCATCGATCCGAGCCCGTGGCTGTGCCCGACCGAGCCGTGCCCAGCGATCATCGGCCGCGTGCTCGTGTATCGCGACGGCCACCACATGACGACGCCGTTCGCGTCGGCCCTCGCCCCGTACCTCGAGCCGTTGCTGCCGACCCTGCCGGGCTGACCGAACGGCGTGGCATCATCGCCCGATGCGTGATGCCCTCGTCGCCGTCTCGGAGCTGACGCCGGAGGCGATCCATGCGGCGTCCCTCACGATCGACCCCGCGTTCCGGGATTCGCCCCAGTTCGTGCACGACGGGCTGTCTGCCCAGCTCGGCGTGCCGGTCGTCGTCAAGGTCGAGACCGTCAACCCGATCCGCTCGTTCAAGGGCCGCGGCACGTGGGTCGCCGTCCACAGCCTGGCAGGGGAGGGGAGGATCGGCCCGGACCGATCGATCGTGGTCGCCTCGGCCGGCAACTTCGGGCAGGGCGTCGCCTACGCCGCGCGTGCCGTCGGGGTGCCTGCGGTCGTCTTCACGTCGCAGAACGCGAACCGGGCGAAGGTCGCGCGGATGCGCGCGCTGGGCGCGACCGTGATCGAGTCGGGCGAGGACTTCGACGATGCCCGGACGGCCTCCGAGGCGTACGCGGCCGAGCACGACGCCGAGCTGCTCGTCGACGGCGACGATCCGCGGATCTCGACGGGCGCCGCGACGCTCGCGCTCGAGCTGACCGACGCGATCGAGACCGGCGTGTTGCCGGCGTTGACCATCGCATCGGTCCCGGTGGGGAACGGCGCGCTGATCAACGGGGTCGGCTCGTGGTTCCGGCACGCATCCCCGGCGACGCGGATCGTCGGCATCCAGGCGGAGGCCGCCGACGCGATGACGCGCTCCTTCGCGGCCGGTCGGCCGATCGACACGCAGTCCGCGGCGACCTACGCCGATGGCATCGCGTCGCGGATCGCGGTGCCGCGCGCGGTCGAGCTCATGACCGGGCGGGTCGATGCCATGCTGACCGTGAGCGAGGACGCGCTGCGTGGGGCACAGGCCGAGCTGACCGAGGCCCTCGGCATCACGGTGGAGGGGGCCGCGGCGGCATCGTGGGCGGGCCTGCTGGCCGGCTCGCCACCCGACGGTCCGGCGCTGGTCATCGTCACCGGCAGCAACGCCTGACCTGGGGAGCGGAGGAGGGGACCGGCCCGTGGCCGCGACACGAACGCTGCCGTTCGATCCGGCGGATTTCGGGCGATCGATCGTGCCGATCGCGCTGCTGTCGGTGGCGGCCGCGGTCCCGGCCTGGCGGTCGTCGATGCTTCTCGTCCTGGCGGTCGGAGCCGCCATCGCGATCAGACGCGACGCACCGGTGCGTTGGACATGGGCGGGCGCCGTGCCCGTGGCGGTCAGCCTGTTCTGGGGCACGTTCCCCGCACCCCTCGCCGCAGCCCAGCTCGGTGACTGCGAGGACCCGGCGTCGCCGGTGGCGACGTGGCGCGCGCTCGAGGCGGTGGTGGTCCTCGTGGCGCTGGCGATCGTGGCGCTCGCGCTCAAGGCGGTGCCGGCATCGCTCTACGTGCGCTGGCCGGCGCGGGCGTGGATCCGCTGGGCCGTCATCGGGTTCCTGGTCGCGGGCCCACTGGCGCTGATCGTGGGGCCGTCCCTGGCGCGACCGTTCTTCGGCGACGTGTCGTACGTGATCCTGGCCGGGGCGCTCGTGCCCGCGCTGATCTTCGCGGTCTCGAACGGGGTGATGGAGGAGCTCGTGTACCGCGGCGCCCTGATGAGCTGGTCGGGCCGGGTGATGGGCATCGGGCCAGCGCTCGTCGGCCAGGCGATCGTGTTCGGGCTGGCCCATTCCGGGGGCGACGTGATCGGCCTCCAGGTGCCATTGATGCTGGCGATGGGCCTCGGCGGCCTGCTCGCGGGCCTGATCACGATCCGGACGCGCTCGCTGCTCATCCCGATCGCCGTGCACATCGGCCTCGACATTCCGATCTACTTCGCGTTCGCCTGCCGTCCGTGAGCGTTGACTCGTGGTCCATGCTGTTGTTCCTTCGACGAACCTGAAGGCTCTCGAAGGGGGTGTGGCCCTCGACGGTTGATGCGTCGATCCACCCACGGGGCCGACCCAAGGCGTGACGGGCAGGCTCTCATGCGGAACGGGGCGCCAACGTCGAATGGGGGGAGTCCGTTCCGCCCGGCCGGCCCGACGCCGGAGATGCCCGTCTCGGGTTTCGTCGTCATCGCGTCGTGCCTGGTCTTCGGCGCGCTTCTCCTCCCGGTTCCGCCATTCTTCCTGTCGTTCGACGAGGCGAAGTACATCGGCATCGGCTACAACGTGCTCGACGGGTTGGGGCCGCGAACGCCGTTCGGCGACTACCACCTGCTGCACGCGCCGATCTGGGCGACCGTCCTCGTGCTGCCGCAGGCGTGGCTGGGGATCGCCCCGCTCGATACGGGCCATGCGCTCAACGCCGCCTCCGGGATCGGCCTGGTGCTGCTGGCCGGGATCCTCGGCTGGCGGATCAGGCCGGCGGTCGGAGCCATCGCGGCAGCCGGTGTCGTCGGCGTCACGTACGTCCATGACCTGACCCGGACCGCCCGGCTCGACCTGCCGGCCGCGATCCTGGTCGTCCTGTTCCTCGTCGTCGGTCTCGATGCGTTCCGGCGCGGCGGTGTCCCTCGGGCCATCCTCGCGGGAGCGCTCTTCGCGCTCGCATTCCTCGTCAAGGAGATCGCCCTCCCGCTCGCGCCGGTCCCGATCCTCGCCGCGATCCTCGCCGGCCGGCCCTGGCGGGCCCTGGCCATCTCCGCCGGCTGGATGACCGGTATCGCGGCCGTCGGCGTGTCGTGGTGGTTCGTCTTCGTCGCCGACGTGTCCGGCGTCGTCTATCGACTCGGCACCCCGGCGTGGACGCTCGGTCCGATCGCGGCGGCGATCGGGGTCGTCGCCCTCCTCGGCATCTTCGCCGAACGAATACCCACGTCGCCCTGGATCGATGCGCTCGGCCAGCGGCTCGGCCTCGCGAGTGGCGGCCGCGGCCGAATCATCCTCGTGGGGGCCCTCACCGCCGCATGGTGCGTCACGTTGCTCGGGGTGTTCTCAGGGGCGCTCGAGAAGCTCGGCACGGACCTCCTCGACCCGGCCCAGATCCGACGCTACGCCTCGACCTGGCTGCGGGGCGGTCTCGCGATCGTCGCGGCCGCGGGTGCGCTGGGCGTGCTGCTGTCGATCGCCGCGTGGCGCGCCGCACCCGCCGGGGGACGGAGTGCCCTGACCGAGCTGTGGCTGGCGGTGATCTGCAGCGTGCCGCTCCTCGTCCTCGTCATCGGGCTCGGGGAGCCGCCGCGCAACTATCTCGCCCAGATCGCCATGCTGGCCGGCCTGTCCGGGGCGGGCTGGCTGTGGCTCGGCGAAGCCCTCGTCCGTGCGCTCCGCTGGCCCGTCCATCGCCCGCGCCTGGCTGCTGCCGCCATCCCTGTCGCCCTCCTCGCCCTCCTCGCGGCGTCATCGGGTGTCCTGGCCCAGCATGCCCTGACGTTCCGCGAGACGCGAACGGGCATCGCCCGTGCGGCCGCCATCACGAACAGTGTCGACTGGGTCCGCGCGAACGTGCCGAAAGGCTCGACGGTGGCGATCGGGTCGTTCCTGAGCTACGAGATCTCGCTCGGGCTGCGGGAGACACACCGCACGACCCAGGTCCGCCACGTCCTGACGATCGGGGACCCCATAGCACCGCGGGGAGTGCGGATCTTCGGCGCCGCCGCGACCGACGACTGGATCGCGCTCGACATCGCACCGCGCAACATCAACGAGTTCCAGGGTTTTGCCGCTGAGCGACTCGCGGCCATGCTCCAGGCGAGGGGAGTGGAGGTCTGGATCTACGCGACCGAGGGCCCGACGAGTGCGCCGACGGTCGTTCACGCCCTTGCCGAGACGACCGGGTTCGAGGAGCTCGCCCGGTGGTCGTGGCCGTCCGGGTCTGTCCCAGTCGACGTCCACGTCTACGGGATCGATCCCGACAGGGTCGCCTTCGACACCGACGGCATCCATGTTTCCATCGAGGCGCTCGAGCGGCTGGTGGTCATGCTCGAAGCCGCCGGGCCGACGGGCGCCGCGACGGCTGCGAACCTCGCCGACCACGTCGTCATCAGCCCATCGTCGTCGGCGGCGGAGCCGCTGATGGAGCGGCTCCGCAGCGTCGCGGGGCGGTAGACGGAACGTCTGCGCGCGGGCCTCGGTCGCCGCCCGGCGGCGTGCTCCCAGACCCCGTGACATCATCGCGGGCATGACCCAGCAGTTCGCCCGGATCCCGTCGGACGCCGGGGCCGTGGTCCGCGAGGTGCGCGGCTTCGGCGGAGTGCCGTGGGGGCGGCTGTTCGGATACCTGCGACCGCATTGGCGGCCGTTCGCGCTCGCGCTCGTCGGCCTCGTGATCTCGTCATCCGTCGGGCTCGCCTTCCCGTTGATCATCGCGGGGATCACGACCGAGGTGGTCGCCGGCGGCGACGCGGCCGGCCTCGATGGCCTGATCGTCGCGCTGATCGGGCTGTTCCTCGTCCAGGCGGCGGGCGGCTTCCTGCAGACATACCTGCTCGGCGTGGTGGGGGAGCGGGTCGTCGCCCAGATCCGCGGCCAGCTCTTCGGACGGCTCATCACGCTGTCGCTCGACTTCCACACGAGCCACCGCGTCGGTGAGCTGATCTCGCGCCTGTCGAACGACGTGACGCTCGTGCGCACGATGCTGACCCAGACCGTGACGAGCCTGCTGTCGTCGGTGATCGGGCTCGTCGGCTCGGTGATCATCCTGTTCACGCTGAGCCCGACGCTCCTGTTCGTCATCCTGCTGCTGGCGCCGGCCCTGATCGTCGTGGCGGTCGTCTTCGGCCGGCCGCTCCAGCGGATCAGCACCCAGGTCCAGGACACGATCGCGCGCAGCACCACGACCGCCGAGGAGGCCTTGTCCGGGATCCGGGTCGTGAAGAGCTACGTGCGCGAGGACTGGGAGCTGGGCCGCTACGACGACGACTTGCGCACCGTTGTCACGACCGGGTCGCGCCTGGCCCTGTGGCGGGCGGCGTTCGGGATGCTGATGGGGTTCCTCGGCTTCGGGGCGATCGCCGCGCTGCTCTGGTACACCGGCCACCAGGTCATCGATGGCACGCTCGGGATCGGCACGCTGACCGGGTTCCTGCTGTATGGCGTGGCGATCGGGGCGAGCCTGGGGTCACTCGCGAGCCTGTACGGGCAGTTCCGCGAGGGGACCGGGGCGATCGAGCGTGTGTTCGAGATCATCGATACGCGGCCGACGATCCTCGACGCGCCCGACGCTCGGCCGCTGGGACGAGTCGCGGGCGAGATCGAGCTCGACGATGTGTCGTTCGGCTACCTGCCCGACCGACCCGTCCTGCGCGATATCTCGTTGACCGTGCCGGCAGGGGAGACCCTGGCGTTGGTCGGCCCCTCGGGCTCGGGGAAGACGACGCTGGTCGGCTTGATCCCGCGCTTGTGGGAGGTGTCGTCGGGCACGATCCGCGTCGACGGGGTCGACGTCCGCGATGTCACCGTGGCGAGCCTTCGCGCGCAGATCGGGCTCGTCGCGCAGGAGGCGACGCTGTTCGGCGGGACGGTGCGGGAGAACATCCTGTACGGCCGCCTGGATGCGACCGAGGCCGAGATGGTCGCCGCGGCAGTCGCGGCCAACGCCCACGACTTCATCAGCGTGCTCCCGAACGGCTACGACACCGTCGTGGGCGACCGCGGCATGCGGCTGTCCGGCGGTCAGCGCCAGCGGGTGGCGATCGCCCGGGCGATCCTCAAGGACCCGCCGATCCTGCTCCTGGACGAGGCCACGAGCTCGCTCGACAACGAGTCCGAGCGGCTGGTCCAGGACGCGCTCGACCGCCTGAAGGTCGGCCGCACGACGATCATCGTGGCCCATCGACTCTCGACGATCCGTGCGGCCGATCGGATCGCGGTGCTCGACGACGGCTGGCTGGTCGAGCTCGGGACGCAGGACGAGCTGCTGGCGCGCGATGGTCTGTATGCCCGGCTGCACCGCACGCAGTTCGCGCGGCCCGACGCTCCTGTGCCGGTCGGGGCCTGAGATGCCGTTCGATCTGGAGCGCTTCGTCGCGGCGCAGGAGGGGGTGTACGAGGGCGCGCTGCGCGAGCTTCGCCATGGTCGCAAGACCGGCCACTGGATCTGGTTCATCTTCCCGCAGCTGGTCGGCCTCGGGCGGAGCGAGATGTCCCGGATCTACGGCATCGCGTCGCTCGACGAGGCGCGCGCGTATCTCGCGCATCCGGTCCTGGGTCAGCGGCTGCGCGCATGCGTCGCCGCCGTCCTGGTGACGTCGGGCACGACGGCCGAGGGCATCTTCGGCGCACTCGACGCCATGAAGGTCCGTTCATCGATGACGCTGTTCCACCGGGCGGCGCCCGACGACGCGCCGTTCAGGGAGATGCTGGACCGGTTCTACGACGGGGTCGGCGACGAGGCCACCGACGCGCTGCTGCGCTTGACGGCGGGCGGCGGCTCGACGACGGCTCGGAGCGCCAGGGCGCCCAGCACGAAGTAGCCGACCCCGACGAACAGGATCACCCGCGCGCCGGTGCCGGGTCCGAGCGCCAGGCGAGCGATCGCATCGAGGAGCAAGCCGCCGATGATGACGGCGATCGTCGTGGAGGATTGCGTTGCGACGTTCGACAGCCCCATGTACCGGCCCGACGCCGCCTTCGGGATGATGTCGGTCATGAGCGCCCAGTCCACGGCGAGGAACGTGCCCTGGGAGCCGCCGAACAATGCCGCCGCCACGACCGCGACGGGGATGTTCGGCGCCAGCGCCGCGATGACGAGGGACACGGCCCCGAGGGCCATGCTGACGTAGATCACCGGCTTGCGCCCGACCCGATCGGAGATCCTGGCCGACGGGATGATCGCCGCCATCGCGGCCACGGCCACGGCCGCGATCATCGCCAATTGCGCGTTCCCGACTTCCTCTTGCGTCAGCCCGTGCACGTCGGCGAGGTAGATCACGACGAAGTTCACGAGCGACGCGCCGCCCATCAGGACGAGCAGGCGGGAGGCGAGCAGCCAGATGTAGCTCTTCTCGCGGAGGATGTCGGTCCCCCAGGTCTCCGCGGCGATCGAGCGCCACGACCGTCCGTTCCGCGGCCGAGACGGCGGACCGTTCGGCACGCGGACGACGACGCTGATCATCGTGACGATCTCGATCACCGCGACTGCGCCCAGCGCCAGCCCGAAGTTGCCAGTGATGTTCGCCAGGGCTGCCAACCCGAAACCGACGATGTTGCCGACGACCTGCATCAGGCCGACGAGCGCGCTGCCCAGACCCACCTGGCGATCGGGTAGCAGGTCCGGGACATAGCCCTGGAAGGGTCCCCGGGCGACGTTAGTGCTCACGGCCAGCAGCGTGACGAACGCAGCGAGCGCCACGAATGTCGACGCGGTCGCGATCCCGATCAGGAAGACCGCGTCGCAGATCGCGCCCGCCACGATGTAGGGCTTGCGGCGGCCCCAGCGCGAGGTCGTGTAGTCGCTGATCGAGCCGACCGTCGGCTGGATGAAGAACGAGAAGCCGAACGTCAGCACCGACATGATCGCGAGCGAGGTGCCGAGGCTCTCCGGCGGGACGAGCTCGTCGAACTTCAGCCGGGACTGCGCGACACTCGTGACGACGGAGTCGATGGCGGTCAGCCCGAGCCAGAACAGGGACAACCGGACCAGCGCCGTGATCGGCAGGCTGGCGACCGGCCGACCGATCTCGCCGGCGCGTGGCGTCAGGGCGTCAATCGCAGCAGTCGTCTCGTCCAACGATCCCCTCGGGTTCAATGGAACAACGTGGCGAGCCAGCGCCAACGGTCCCGGGCCGGGCGGCGCGCGTCGGCGAAGGCCGAGCGATCGGGCAGCACGCCAGCAACGGCCATCCGGTATCGCTCGGTAAGCTCGGCGGCCCGCCGGCGGCCGGCCGGGCTGAAGACCCCCTCATCCGGGTCGCCGACGTCCAGGGCGACAAGGGCGTCGACGGTGAACGACGAACCCCGCACGATGCGGTGCGTTCCGGCGAGCACGACGGGCACGACTGGCGCGCCGGCACGCAGGGCGAGGTACGCGAAACCTGGCGCGATCGTCCGCGTCGCCTCGGGCGGTGACGGTGGACCCTTCTCGGGAAAGATCGCCAGGGCGGCACCGGCGCTCAGGACCTGCGCGGCGAGCTCGGCGTAGACCCGCGGTCCGCCCGAGCCCGGCGCGATGGGGATCATGCCGAGTCGCGGGAAGAGCCAGCGACGCCACCAGGACCGTGACATCGTCGGGCCGTCGCCGAACCAGACGAGTCGCGCGGCTCCGCGCGGCCAGGCCGCCAGCAAGAGGAAGGGGTCGATCCATGCGCGGTGCGGCGCCGCGACGACGAGGCATCCGGCTCCGGCACGCCCGGTCTCCCCACGCGGAAGGTCGTCGAAGCCGCTCGCGTCCACCCGCCACGAGACGAGGCGGCAGACTCCCCGGATCAGCAGGCGAAGGCCCCGATCGACCGATCCCTGGCGGACGGACGCCCGGCCGAGACCCTCGCGGAACCGCCGGACATCGATCGACTCAGGCTTGGTGGTCACGTCACCCCTCGGGTGGACTGTACTCCCGACCTGTTGCGCCCGAGCCGCCCCCCAGGAGGTGGAACGTCCGTGCGCTCAGCCGCTCCCCGCCCGCGGCTCGAGGATGACGACGTCGGTCTCGCGCGACCGAAGCGCGGCGTATCCGTCGAGGTTGCCGGACGTCCCGCCGAGCGGTCCCCACAGGCGAGCCCGCTCATCGGGGTTCGCCGCGCGCCCCGTCACCGCGCGTGGGCCGTCGGACAGGTCGACCATTGCGGCGGGGTGTGCCTGGAGGTTGAGCCACCAGGCGGGTTCTGGATCGCCCCACCCGTTCATCGCGAGGGTGACGAGGTTCGGGCCGTCCTCGATGTAGCCGAGGAGAGCCACCCGCTCTTCGCCGCTGCGCCGCCCGATCGTGTGAAGGCGCATCGTGCCCTCCTTCTCGCCGCGGGCCCGGCTGAGGCCGACCCGGCCGCCGGACACCCGGTAGATGGCGCGATGGAGCGCCCAGGCGAACCGGACGAACCAGCGGGGTGGCATCCATGGTCGGTCGGCCATGGGCCGGATAGTGTTCGTTCACGGGGTCGATGGCAAGCGCCGGATCTGCTGCTAGGCTGACGGTCGGGCGCGTAGGGGAGGGCCCCATGTTCCGTTCGATCGTCCACCGGCTGGCGGGTGACGACGATGTCCTGCCGGTCGAGGGCCACCTGCCGTCGTTCGACGGCGCCACGGGCTGGCTCAACTCGGAGCCCCTGACACCGGCTGGGCTCCGGGGTCGTGTCGTGGTCGTCGACTTCTGGACGTACACCTGCATCAACTGGCTGCGCACGCTGCCGTACCGGCGTGCCTGGGAGGCGAAGTACCGCGACCACGGACTGACCCTCATCGGCGTGCACACGCCGGAATTCGGGTTCGAGCGGACCGTCGACAACATCATCGCCAGTGCAGGGGACTTCCGGGTCGACTACCCGATCGCGATCGACAGCGACTACGGGGTGTGGCAGGCGTTCGCCAACCATTTCTGGCCGGCCCTGTACATCGCCGACGTGGACGGGCGAATCCGCTACCACCATTTCGGCGAGGGCGAGTACGCGATGTCCGAGATGGTCATCCAGCAGCTGCTGGCCGATGGGGGAGCGGCCGATATCGATCGGGACCTCGTGTCGGTGGAACCGGAGGGTTTCGAGGTCGCTGCCGATTGGGAGACGCTCCGAACGCCCGAGACGTACCTCAGCTATGGGCGCTCGGCGGGATTCGCCTCACCCGACGACCTGCGGCTCGAGCCGCATACCTATCCCGAACCGTCCCGACTGGGGCTCAACACGTGGGCGCCGATCGGGAGATGGACGATCGCGCAGCACGCTGCGGTGTTGAACGACACCGGCGGGCGCCTCGCGTTCCGGTTCCAGGCCCGCGACGTCAACCTGGTCATGGGCCCAGCGACACGTGGAACATCCTTGCGGTTCCGGGTGCTCCTCGACGGCCAGGGGCCGGGTCCGGCGCACGGCCTCGACGTCGACGTCGCGGGCAACGGCACCCTGACTGACCAGCGCCTCTATCAGCTCATCCGCCAGTCGGGTCCGATCGACGAGCGGACCGTCGAGATCGAATTCCTCGATGCGGGCGCCGAGGCGTACTGCTTCACGTTCGGCTGAGACACGTGATCCTCCCGAAGGTCCGGGATCCGCGGTTCATCACCGTGCGTCGCGGCGGCACCCTCCTGGTCGTCTCGCGATGTGGGCGGCTGACTGCGCCGAGCACGTGCTGCACCACTTCGAACAGGCACGGCCCAAGGACGATCGTCCACGCCGGGCGATCGACCTCGGGCGTGCCTGGGCGCGTGGCGAGATCTCGTGGGCAGAGGTCCGCACGGCAGCAGGCCATGCCAACGCGGCGGCCAGGGACCTGCGTGGCGCACCACGGCATGCAGCGTACGCGGCCGGCCAGGCCGCGGCGGTGGGCCATGTGGCGGCCCACGAGCTCGGGCTGCGGCCTACGCGATCAGGGCGGCGCAGGCGGCAGCGTCTGACGACGAGCGCGAGGCGGCCGGCCACTCGGAGTGCCGGTGGCAGCGCGCGCAACTCCCTGACGAGATCCGAGAACTCGTGCTCGACGACCAGCGGCTGCGCAACGAGCTGTGCTGGTTCGTCTTCGACTGCTGGCGCAGCTGCCTAAAGAGCGTGGCCTGCCGGGGCCCCAAGCGTCTCAGGTCACTTCCGATAAGGTGAGTTATGTCTGCCCCGCGATGAGATACTTCGCTGCGCGTTGATCGAATGCCGGTTTGGTCCCCTCCAGTACGTCGACCAGCCGCCGATTGATGAGCGGGTCCTCGATAGATCCGGTTTCGTAGGCGACACGGTTGGTGCCGTCTTTTTGTATTTCGGCGTAGATAACTTGATCAGCGTCGCAAACAACGGCGAGATTCGGGTTGTGCGTGACGACAACCACCTGGCGTCGCATCCAGACGGTGGAGGCCTACCTCACCCGGCTGTACGCGAGGTTCGGCGTGCTCTCACGCACGGAGCTTGCCGTGCTCGCCGAACGCGAGCAGTGGCTGAGCTTGCCCGTCCGGGATCGGCAGCCGGCCCACCCGGACCACGGCTAGCCCACGCAGGCGCGACCCTAGGGTTCCCCCTACTTCCGCGCGACCGCCGGCGGGCCGATGCTGACTGAAGCGGAGCGCGCGGCACTGCCCTGGACAGGACTGATCCCCGCGAGTCCACGTGCGATCGGCGACGCGCCGCGACGATCAGTTCGAGGTGTGGATGGGCAGTTACAGGGTCGACGCGACCGACAAGGTCAGCGTTTCCAAGGGCGGCGCGCATCGACACATCGAGGTGATCTGCCTCGAGGATCAGCGACGGATACCCAAAGCCAACGCCATCCGGAACATCAGAATGCGGAGTGAGACCTACTACACGCTGATCAACGGCCAGCGAGCCGAGGTCGAGGTTTCGACGCAGTGTTCCCGGTGCTTCAGCGAGTATCTCCGCACGAATCGAGACAGCCTCACGAGGACAAACCTTCTAGAGCTGCCCGACTGCTGAATCGCGCTTGCGCGGAGGACTTCTCCATCAACATCTTCGGACAGCGCGCCCATCAACCGTGGCCCGCCCTACGCATCCGATCGAGCTCGCGTCGCAGGCGCTTGCTTGGCCGGCCCTCGCCTCGGATCGCCTTGATGCCGGGCGCGATCTGCCGGACCACGGGTGGCGGGCTAGAGTCGATGTAGCAGGTCTCAGCCATGGGCGCGCCGACGCGTGTCTCGATCGGGCGGACGACCTCGACGATCCGCTCCCGCGCGGCGATCAAGGCATGAACGACATCGCCGGACCGAACCTTTGTCGACGGCTTGGCAGAGTTGCCGTTGATGCGAACATGGCCGCCTTCGCAGAGCTGGGTGGCCATCGGTCGGGTCTTGACGAGCCGGACGGCGCACAACCAGCGATCGATCCGGGTCTCGCCGAGGGCGGCTGGGTCGTTCTCGTCACCGGTCACGTGTCGTAGTCCTGGATCCGCTTGCCGTGGCTGCGGTCGAGGAGCGCTGGCATCCGCTCCTCCATCTCCCTGACGACGGCGGGGACGTTTATCGTCAGCAGCTCGCGCTCGCGCATGAGGACGCGGCCGTCGACGATCGTCGTGCGCACGTCGGACGACCGCGCGCTGTGTACGAGCGTGGCCGCGAGGTCGTGGACGGGCTGGGTGTGCGCGCCGCTGAGGTCGACGAGGATGATGTCGGCGCGCCGGCCGGGCGCGAGGCGGCCGATCCCCTCCCCTAGCCCGACCGCCCGGGCACTCTGCAGCGTCGCGTGGTGCAGCGCCTGGCGTGAGGTGAGCCAGCGGGGGTCGCCCGTCGTTGACTTCTGGATCAGCGCCGTAAGCGACATGGACTCCCACACATCGAGGTTGCCGTTCGAGGCGGCACCGTCCGTCGCGAGCCCGACATCGATACCGATGTCCCGCAACGCACGGACCGGCGTGCTCGTCGGCCAGGCGAACTTGAGGTAGCCGCGCGGCGCACTGGCCACCGCGACGCGACCGATCGCGCTTCTAAGCACGGGCAGGTCGCGGTCGAGGATGCCCGTGCCGTGCGCGATGAGCACATCGGCATCGAGGATGCCGGTCCGCTGCAAGACCTCGATCGGCGTGATTCCCCGGCGCTCGAGGCTGACCTCCGCCTGGTCGCGGTTCTCCGAGGCGTGGATGTGGACCGGGAGGCCGTGCTCATGGGCCAGCTCGGCGGTCGCGGCCAGGTCGGCATCGTCGACCGTGTACGGCGCGTGGGGGGCAAGGGCGGTCGTGATCCGGCCGCCGGCGGCCCCTCGATGCTCGAGCGCGAAGTCGAGCGACTTCTCGCGGCCTTCCGGCCCTTGCGACGAGAAGAATGCCTCGCCCAGGTGCGCTCGGATCCCGCAAGCCGCCACGACCGCAGCCACGACGTCCATCGAGAAATAGTGGTCGGCGAAGGTCGTGACGCCGCCGCTGATCATCTCGGCGCACGCCAGCCGGGCGCCGAGCTCGACGTCCGTCTCGGTCAGGTTGGACTCGATCGGCCAGACATAGTCGTTGAACCACGCGTCAGTCTGCACGTCCTCGGCAACGCCACGCAGGGTGACCATCGGTGCGTGCGTGTGGCAGTTGATGAGCCCGGGCATGGCCACCTGCCCGCGGGCATCGACGACCTCCAGGGCCTCGACATTTGCCGGACCGGCATCGACGGACTCGATGACGCCATCGCGGACGACGATCGTTGCGTTCTCTTCGAACCCGATCTGCTCCTGATCGTCGTGGACGAGGGCGGTGCAGCCGGTGATGACGAGATCGGGCTGCGAGTCCGTCATGAGCGCCTGCGCCACTCGTCGGCGAGGATGCCGTACTCGACCTCGTCGACCCACTCGCCCTTCTCGTACGAGCCCTGGACGAAATGCGCTTCGCGCCGCATGCCGATGCGTTCCATGACGCGGATGGAGGCCGCGTTCCGAGCGTCGGCGTTGGCCGTGATGCGATGCAGGCCGGCCTCCTCGAAGCCGATCCGAAGGAGCTCGGAGACGGCCTCCGTGGCATAGCCGTGTCCGTGGAACCGCGCATCGACGACGTAGCCGATCTGTGCCTGCAGGCGGTCGGTCGGTGAGCTCCACATGCTGACGTCGCCGATGACCTCGTTCGTGTCGGACAGCACCACCGCCAGGCGCAGGTTCTGCGCGTCGTCATCGATGGCCGTCATGGTCGCGATCGACCCCAGTCGCTCCTCCGCCTGCGCGCGGGTGAGGGGCGGATACGGAACGTAGCGAACGATCTCCGGGTCGGAGTGCATGGCCATGAACGGCGCCAGGTCGTCTGGTGTGAAGTGGCGCAACAGCAACCGCGGCGTCCGGTACGGGCCGGATGGCCGTGGCATGGGCGGGGGTGGCGGCAGGCGGTCAGACACGTCCGCAATCGTCCCACGTGCCTCGAACGACCGAAACCACAGCGTCGCCCGCCACAGCCCTCCATCGCCGAACACGAACGCCGTGGCATCCTCCCACGATGACCCGATACCTCATCCTCCTTCGCGGCATCAACGTCGGCGGCCGGAACAAGGTGCCGATGGGGGCCTTGCGCGAGCTCGTCGAGAGCCACGGCCATACGAAGGTGTCCACGTACATCGCCAGCGGCAACGTGATCCTGAGCTCTAACCGATCGGCGGCAACGATCCAACGCGAGCTCGAAAAGGCGCTCCCCAAGACGTTCAAGCTCGACAGTGAGCTCATCGCGGTCCTCGTCCTGACGCGCGCCCAGCTTCGGGCCGTCGTCCAGAAGCGGCCCAAGGGCTTCGGCGACCAACCCGCGAAGTACCACAGCGACGCGGTCTTCCTGATGGGGATCGATGCGCCGAGGGCGATGAAGGTCTTCGACCCGCGGCCCGGCGTCGACGAGGTATGGCCGGGAACCGGCGTGATCTATTCACAGCGACTCAGCGCCCAACGGACCAAGAGCCGCCTCAGCAAGATCGTCGGGACGCAGGCCTACAAGTCGATGACGATCCGCAGCTGGACGACGACGCTGGCCCTGCTCGAGCGCATGGAGGCGCCCGAGACCGACGGCTGACGGCCGGTCACCATGGAGCCCGGCGTCACTCTACGTCCGTCGGGGACCGACCAGTTTTGGCTCCGACATCAACGCGATGCCGAGTTGTCAGCTTTCCTGAGGTGGCCGGATCATCCCCCAACCGCGGGTTTGGTCGCCGACCGTGAACTCGCCGACGACCTCGTAGCCGCGATGACGGTAGAAGCCGACGTTCCAATCGCTGAATGTCTCGAGATATGTCGGCAGCCCTAGCTCGTCGGCGCGCCGATGACCGTGCGCGATCGGGGCACTGCCGACGCCAGCCCCCTGCCGCTGCGATACGACGCCGTAGAACTCGAGCCGGAAGTGGGGTCCGTCCGTCAGCTGCGCGTGCTGCCGTTCGATCTCGCCGACCATCGCGAGGAGGCGGTCCGCCGACTCCGGCCCCGCGAGCGCGAGCACGTCGCCGAAGCCGTTCGCCCCCATCGCATCGGGCGATGGTCCGTGACGCTCCGGGCCGAACCAGCTGGCGATGCCGTCGATCGGGTGGCCGGCAACGATGAGATCGCCGTCTTCGGCCAACGACGCAGCGACGAACGTCCGGAAGAAGGCCGGCAGGACGGCGCGACGGCCATCGTCGTCGGGCTCGAAGTTCACCGTCCCCGGATCGTCCTGGAACGCCAGGGCCAGGACCCGTCCACAGGCGTCGATGTCGTCATGCGTCGCCTTCCGGATCTCGACCATGTCGTCCTCCCTAGCTGCCGACCTTGCCGGAGCGCTCGCGGGACATCGCCTCGGCCACCGCTTGCTCGCGAGGTGTGCCGGCGCTCAGACCTTCGATCGTGCCCTCGATGTCCGGGGCGCTGCGGTTCTGGCTGAGCTTCGCTTTGGCCTCGACTCGGGCGATGCGGAGCTCGAGGCCGACGATCGCGCGGGCCTGGGTACTGACGTAGTCCTCCGGCGCGTCGGTGAGTGCCCACGGATCGGATCGACCCGCTTCGTGTCGCGCGACGAGCCGGCCGACGTGGGGGATCAGCCAGTCGACATCGTGGATGGTCGTGATCGCGCCGTGCGCCTGGACGGTGACGTAGTTCCAGGTCGGGACGACCTTTCCCGTCAGGCGCTTCTCCTCGTACAACGCGGGCGAAACGTAGGCATCAGGCCCGTCGAAGATCGCAAGGGCCTCCCCTGCCCCGTCGCCGCCGGCCTCGATCGACGCCTCGATCTCGCGCCAGTGCGGATTGCCGCGGGCAAGATGGCCACGCAGCATCCCGTGCGGGCCGTCATCGCGGTCGAACAGCATCGGGAGGATCGACGCGCGGAAGCCGTCGGCCCCGTGGGTGACGAGCGTGGCCGGCACGCGGGCGCACAGCTCTGCGAGGAGCGCGGCCGGATCCTCGACCTCGAACTTGCCATGGGCTGGCTGGTACATGGGCAGGACGTTACCCGCTCCGCGGTCGCGCCTGCGTCGCCGGCGTGGGCATCGATGCTGCCTCCGGCGGTAGCCTGCCCGTCGACGACGCCTCGCAGGGAGCGATGACCATGAAGCTGACCGCCACGATGATGCTGACCGTGGACGGCGTGTACCAGGGTCCCGGCGGCCCGGATGAGGACCGGCGCGGCGGGTTCGAGCGTGGCGGATGGACGGCGGCGCACGCCGACGAGGCGATGTGGCCGTTCCTGACCTCTTGGTCGAGCGTGCGGATGCGTTGCTGCTCGGGCGCACGACCTGGGAGATCTTCGAGCGGTACTGGCCGCATCACGACAGTGGCGATCCGGTCTCCCACGGCATCAACGTCTGCCCAAGTACGTGCCCTCGACCACGCTCAAGGATCCGACGTGGCAGAACACCCACGTGATCGACGGCGACGTCGAGGCGGCGGTCCGCGAGCTCAAGGCGAAGCCCGGGCGCGAACTCCAGGTTCACGGCAGCGGCGTTCTGCTCCGCTGGCTGCTCGAGCGCGACCTCGTCGACGAGCTCAACCTGCGGATATACCCGGTCATCGTGGGCGATGGGCTCCGACTCTTCCCGGAGCATGGCCAGTCGCACAACCTCGAGCTGGTCGAGTCGCGCTCGGTCCCGTCCGGCGTGATGCTCCAGACCTACCGACCGGCCGGCCGCGCCAGTTTCGCGAACGCCGGGGAGTGACGCGACGCACACCGAGGGGTCGGCCGCGCTATCGGCCCGGCTAGGATGTCGGTCGACGCGTCTCGGAGGGAAGCATGAAGGTTCTCCGCGCGCGCGGCCTCGTATGGGGCGCCGCGCTCGTTCTCGCGCTGGTGGCCATCGGCTGTGGCGGCAATCCGGCGCCTTCGACGACGCCCAGTCAGGCAGCGCCGTCGACGGCAGCCAACCTGCCCCCGGAGCTCGCCGACGCGGTCCAGCAGCCCGATGGCACCTACAAGACCCCGGATGGCAGGGTGTTCTCGGCGCCCGACCAGTTCTTCAGCGAGGAATGCCCTGACGCGCGATGGCCGGTCGCGGAGGACACGGTCGACCTCGCCGCAACTGCCGGCGTGCCCGTCGACCCGGTGGAGTGGCTCAGTCACCACGTGCACACGTACCTGGGCGTGTTCGTCGACGGCGAACCGGAGGTCGTGTCTGCGGGGATCGGCATCGACAACGACGGGCACCGCATCGCGGGTCTACATACCCATGACTGTTCGGGCACGGTCCATCTCGAGTCGGAGGCACCGATCGAGCTGACGCTCGGGCAGTTCGCCAATTCCTGGGGCGTCAAGCTCGACGCGCAGTGCTTCGCCGACCTCTGCGCGCCCGACACCCCCGTCGCGGTGCAGGTCAACGGAGAGCCCGTCGCCGACCCTCGCGCCGTGGTGATCGCCGACTGCGACGTGATCAGCATCGTGATCGGGGACGCTCCCGCCGAGATCCCACCGGCCGCTGCCGAGGGCTGCTGAGACTGGCTCGTGTCGCTGAACGTCTCGAGCAGCAGCCCCAACTCGTCGATGCGCCGATGACCGTGCGCGATCATGGCACTGCCGTTGCCGGCCCCCTGCCGCTGCGGTGGTATCCCTAGCTGCCGACCTTGCCGGAGCGCTCGCGGCGCATCGCCTCGGCCACCGCTTGCTCGCGAGGTGTGCCGGCGCTCAGACCTTCGATCGTGCCCTCGATGTCCGGGGCGCTGCGGTTCTGGCTGAGCTTCGCTTTGGCCTCGACTCGGGCGATGCGTAGCTCGAGGCCGACGATCGCGCGGGCCTGGGTACTGACGTAGTCCTCCGGCGCGTCGGTGAGTGCCCACGGATCGGATCGACCCGCTTCGTGTCGCGCGACGAGCCGGCCGACGTGGGGGATCAGCCAGTCGACATCGTGGATGGTCGTGATCGCGCCGTGCGCCTGGACGGTGACGTAGTTCCAGGTCGGGACGACCTTTCCCGTCAGGCGCTTCTCCTCGTACAACGCGGGCGAAACGTAGGCATCAGGCCCGTCGAAGATCGCAAGGGCCTCCCCTGCCCCGTCGCCGCCGGCCTCGATCGACGCCTCGATCTCGCGCCAGTGCGGATTGCCGCGGGCAAGATGAGCACGCAGCATCCCGTGCGGGCCATCATCGCGGTCGAACAGCATCGGGAGGATCGACGCGCGGAACCCGTCGGCCCCGTGGGTGACGAGCGTGGCCGGCACGCGGGCGCACAGCTCTGCGAGGAGCGCGGCCGGATCCTCGACCGCGAACATGCCATGGGCCGGCTGGTACATGGGCAGGACGTTACCCGCTCCGCGGTCGCGCCGTCGGCGTCGCCGGCCGCCCGATCGGCCCCCGGCGTCGGCCGGTCACCTCGACCAGCCTCCAGCCTGCTACTATCCACCGTGTTGACAGTCAACAAGAGTTCATCGGCTGATCCGCCAGACGCCGAGGACTGCGATGACCGATCGGGGAGCGCGGCGTGACGGAGCCCAGGGCACTCCAGTTCGGGGTCAACCTGAACAATCGCGAGCCGCTGATCGCCCCGGGCTACGGCATCGTGGAGCTTCTCGACCTGGCCGAGGCCGTCGAGGGCATGGGCTTCGACTCGGTCTGGGTCGGCGACAGCCTTTTCTCGAAACCTCGCTACGAGGCGATCTCGCTGCTTTCGGCGATCTCCCAGCGCACGAAGCACGTCAAGCTCGGAACCGCCTGCCTCGTGACCTCTCCACGCAACCCGCTCTACCTCGCGCTGGAGTGGGCGACCCTCGACGTGCTCTCCGGAGGCCGGACGATCTTCGGTTGCTGCGCGGGTAACCCGGAGCTAGGTGTGCGCCGCGAGTTCGAGGCCCTGGGACTCGACTTCGACCGGCGCTTCTCGATCTTCGAGGAGGGGCTCGAGGTCCTGCGGACGCTGTGGACGGACGGCCGCGTCAGCCATCATGGCGAGCACTACCAGTACGAGGACGTCTCGTTCTTCTCGGGCACGGAGATGGGTCCGCTCATGCCGATCCAGACGCCGCCGCCGTTCTGGATCGTCTCGAATCCCAGGCTCGTCACCGAGGGCTCCGACGAGAAGATGATTCGGACGATGAAGGTCGCCTGCCGTCGGATCCTCAAGTACGGCGAAGGCTGGATGACCTGCTGCCGCGCGCAGCATCCCGAGGAGCTTGTCGAACAGCTGGGCTACCTGCGAGAGGCGGCCGCGGAGACCGGGGACGACGCCGACCGGTTGGTGGTGTCCTACCAGGTGACGCTGAACATCGGGGATTCGGAGGACGCAGCGCGATCCGCCTTCGGGGAGTACATCTCGAAGTACTACCCGGAGCTCAGCAAGGCGATGGACCTCGCGAACTGGGGGCCGGTCGGGACGCGGGACCAAATCGTCGACTGGTTCCAAACGTTCGCGTCAGCTGGGGTCGATCACTTCATCTGCCGCTTCGGCTCGCTCGACCAGTTCGGGCAGGTAGAGATGTTCGCTCGCGACGTGCTGCCCGAGCTTCGCTCGGGTGTCAGGATCGAAGTGAGGTAGGACGATGGCAAACGAGACCAAGCTGCGGCAGCACGCCGAGCTCATCGTGGACACCTGCTTCACGGTCGAGAAGGGCGATGTCGTCACGATCATCACCGACGACCAGCACGCTCCGCTGGCCGCCATCGTGGCCGACGTCGCCGCCGAACGAGGTGCATCGCCGGTCGTCATGAACAACGAGGCGCAGGTGTCGCGCGCGCTCGCCGACACGCTCTTCCCGATGGCGCCCCCGAAGAACCTCCATGATGCGATGCTGGCGGCCGACGAGATCATCATCATGACCAACCTCGAGTGGGCCAACCGGTTCGCTCACGTGTCGGCCGTGAAGGAGTCCTGCGCGAACAACGTCAAGATCGCCTCGGTCGAGGCCGGCATGGGCGATTGGGACATCGAGCTGGAGGACATCCTCGCCTCGACCGACCGCGCGGTGGCCGCGATCGCGAAGCTCAAGGGCGTCAAGGAGTGCCGTGTCTGGTCGGCCAATGGCACCGACGTGACGGTCTCGATCGAGGAACGCCCCGCGCTCCAGGTCACCCCGATCCGGCAACGTGGCTGGATGATGGGTCCGCTGCCGCTCTGGGCGGAAGTCGCGTACGCGGCGGTCGAGACGAAGACGAACGGCGTCATCGCGGTCGACGGGAACATGCTCGGCATCGGCGTCGACGTCGTGAGCAGCCCCATCTACTGGCATGTCAAGGACGGCAAGCTCATGGGTATCGAGGGCGGCGAGGACGCCAAGCGGCTGGCCAAGGTGATCGAGGGCGTTCCGAACGTGGATGTCGTCGCCGAGTTCGCCTTCGGGACCAGCGACAAGTCGCCCCTCGGCAGCCCATCCGAGAAGGGCCGCATCGGCAACGTCCACTTCGCGCTGGGCGACAACAAGAACGCCTACCCAGGCGGCCAGAACTCGTGCCGGCTCCACCTCGACGGCGTGATCCGGAATGCGACTCTCGAGATCAAGGACACCGGCGGGTTCATCTTCCGGGACGGCAAGTGGGACGTCTGAGAGGGGTCCGCGTCGTCCCGCTCGAGGAGGTTCCGCCGATCGACCTGCCCGGCGGCAGCTGGAGTCGGGTCCTGCTGACGGGCGACCGCGTCGGCTCCACCACCGCCCTGGGGTTCTCGAGCTTCGCAGCCGGGACCTCGACGGCGATGCTGTCGCACTCGACCGAGGAGCTGGCCTACGTCCTGACCGGCGTCGGCGAGCTGCGGCTGGACGAGGAGGTGGTGCCCTACGGCGCGGGCTCCGCGCTGTTCATCCCGGCGGGCGTCTGGCACGCGGTGGCCAACACCGGCGATGAGCCCGTGACGATGGTCTTCGCATTCCCCCACCCCGACTACCCACCGACCGACCGCCGAGCCACGGCGCCCGCGGAGTTCGCCCCGTGAGCGAGGACGACCTTCGCAAACGGGTCGCGACCGCGTGTCGGGTCATCGCCCTCGAGGGCTACCTCGACCTGACGCTCGGGCACGTGAGTGCCCGGAACGCGGGCGAGCGGACGATCTGGATCAAGCGCAAGGGCGTCGCGCTCGACGAGGTCGAGCCATCCGACATCATCCCGCTCGAGCTCGACGACCCGACGGCTCTCGAACGGGCCGACTACCACCTCGAATTGGTCATGCACTCCGAGATCTACCTCGCACGACCGGACGTCGGATCCGTCGTCCACGGCCACCCGTTGTACGGCACGGCACTCGGCTCCACCGACGGCAGGCTCGAGATGCTCACGCATGACGCCGTCCTCTTCGCCGGCGGGCTTGGCGACTTCGACGACGGTCCGGCGCTCATCACGAGCCGCGAGCAGGGGCGGCGTGTCGCGATGGCGCTCGGGTCGCGTCGCGCCGCGCTCCTCCGCAACCACGGCGTCGTCATCGCCGGCGAGGACGTCCGATGGGCCGTGCTGGCCGCCGTCACGCTCGAGCGGGCGATCCGGTTCCAGACCGTCGCGGCGATGCTCGGACAGCCCCGGCCGATCAGCCAGGACGGCGCGGAGGACCTCAGCCCGCTCAAGTACCAGGACGGGTTCCTCGACGAGTACTGGGCAGCCTGGGTGCGCAAGGTCCACGGACGGGATGCCGCATCCACGATGGTTCGTTGACGATGCGGATCGTCCTCGAGCTCAACGGGGCCGAAACCGCGCTCGACATCGAGCCCCAGGAGTTCCTCCTGGATGTGCTGCGCGACGACCTGGGCCTCACCGGCGCCAAGCAGTCATGCGAGGTCCAGGTATGTGGGGCATGCACCGTGCTCGTCGACGGGCAGCCGGTCAGCGCCTGCTCATACCTCGCAGCAGACACCGAGGGGCGCTCCGTGACGACCATCGAAGGCTTCCGCGACACGGCCGCCTTCGAGCGGATCGCGGCGGCGTTCACCCGTCGCGCGGCGCTCCAGTGCGGGTTCTGCACGGCAGGGATGGTCCTGACGATCCACGCGCTGCTCGAGGACGGCGAGCTGACCGACGAAGCGTCGATCCGCCACGGCCTCAGCGGCAACCTGTGTCGGTGTACCGGGTACCGCGCGATCCTCGATGCCGTGGGCGATCTGGTGGCCCTCGAGGCGGTGCCATGAGCACGAGCGCCCCGCCCGACGTCCGATCGCGCACCACGCCGCAGGTGGGGCGTTCGATGGCGCGCGCGGACGCGGCGGAGAAGCTCCGTGGGGACGCGCAGTACGTGGGCGACCTCGTCGTACCGCGGATGCTCCACGGCAAGGTCCTGCGGAGTCCCTATCCGCATGCCCGGATCGTGTCGATCGACACGACCGCGGCGGAGGCAATGCCGGGTGTCGTCTCGATCCTGACCGCCGCAGACCTGATGGACATCGATCCGTTCTATGGCCATGCCATCAAGGACCGTCCGATCCTGGCGATCGATCGGGTCCGGTTCGCCGGGGAGCCGGTCGCCGCTGTGGCGGCTGCCGACCAGGCGACCGCCGAGGCGGCGGTCCGGGCGATCGTCGTCGAGTACGACGAGCTTCCGGTCGTCGCGACCGTCGATGCGGCTCTCGCCGCCGACGCCGCCCTCGTCCACGACGGACCGCTGCGGGCGGGCGATTTTCATGGCCTCGGAACGCTGGGCGAGCGGGACGGCAACGTCTGCTACAGGTACACGATCGATCGTGGCAACGTCGACGCGGTCTTCGCGGAGGCGGACATCGTGGTCGAAGGCGACTACCGCTTCCCCGCTGCCTACCAGTACGCGATGGAGACGCACAGCGTCGTGGCCCAGGTCGACGCCAACGGGATCCGGATCTGGGCGACGTGCCAGCACCCGTTCCTCGTGCGGGCCGAGATCGCCGCCCTGTTCGGCGTCCCGCTCGGACGCGTCCGGATCATCGTCCCCTATCTCGGCGGCGGTTTCGGCAGCAAGTCGTACACGAAGATGGAGCCGATCACCGTCGCGCTCGCGCGCAAAGCGGGACGGCCTGTGCGGATCGTCAACCGGGTCGACGAATCGATGGTCACGACCCGGCGACACAACATGACCGCGCGGGTTCGGACCGCGGCGACGAGTGACGGCCGTCTGCTCGCGCGCGATGTCCAGGCCTGGTTCGACACCGGGGCCTACGCCGACAACGGACCGCGCGTCACGGCGACCGGCGGCGACGCTGCCCCCGGGCCCTACCGCTGGTCCGCGGTCCGGGTCGAGGCCGCCTGTGTCTACACGAATACGGCGCCGTCCGGCTCCTATCGCGCATTCGGTGCGTCACACCTGCAATGGGCCGGCGAGCTCCAGGTGGACGAGGTTGCGCGGCGGGTCGGGCTGGACCCGGTCGAGATCCGCAGGCGCAACCTCCTCCGGCGCGGCGAACAGGTCAGGCCCGGGGGCAAGCCTCTCGATGCCGACCTCGTCGGTGACGTCGAGAAGGTCGCCGAGGCGCTCGACTGGTCGCGCCCGAAGGAGCCCGGCACCGGTAGGGGCGTGTCGGTCGGGCTCCTCGCGGCGGGGGCCCACCCGGTCTCCAGTGCCGTCGTGCGCATGGAGGCCGACGGGACGGCGGTCGTGCTCGTCGGCTCGACCGAAGTCGGTCAGGGCCAGCGGACGGCGTTCGCCCAGATCGCGGGCGAGGTTCTCGCGATGCCGGCCGAACGCGTCGTCTGCGAGGCGACCGATACGGGCTTCACGCCGTACGACCGCTCGACAGGCGCCAGCCGCTCGACGACCCTCGCGGGACTGGCGGTGCAGCGCGCGGCCGAGGCCGTCCGCGCCGATCTTGTCACGATCGCCACGACGATCTGGGCCGACGATCCGGATGCCATCGAGCTCCGGGACGGTGCCGCATGGCGGGGCGCCGAATCTCGAACCTACCCCGAGCTGATCGCGAGACGTTTCGGCCTCACCGGCGGGCAGCTGATCGGCGAAGGTGGCGTCCATCCGGAAGGCACCGGGTCGTACGCCGAGGGGCCGGTCTTCTGGGAGGTGTGCATCGGCGCCGCAGAGGTGGCCGTCGATCGCGAGAGCGGGGTCGTCAGCGTCCTGCGAACGGCGACGATCGCCGACGTCGGCACGGCCATCAACCCCCAGCTCGTGGAACGCCAGGACGAGGGGGCCACGATGCAGGGCATCGGCAATGCCCTGTTCGAAGAGATGATCTTCAGCGACGGCCTGCTGCTCAACGACACGCTCCTCGACTACCGCGTGCCGTCCCTGACGGACCTGCCGGCAGCGTCCGCCTGCGTGATCGTCGAGAACGCGGACGGTCCAGGCCCGTTCGGCGCGAAGGGCTGCGGCGAGGGGGCCTTCGCCGGGATCATCGCGGCCATCGCGACCGCCGTTGCGGACGCCGGCGTCGCTGTCCGCGAGCTGCCATTGACCCCTGAGCGTGTCTGGCGCGCCATCGAGATGCAGGCCAACGAAGTGCGTGAGGAGGAACGATCGGCATGAGCAGATACGGTCGGATCGCTGTCATGGGAACCGGAACGATGGGGCCGGGCATGGCCGCGGTCCTCGCCCGGGCGGGGATGCAGGTCAGCATGTACGACACCAGCCAGGAGGCGCTCGAGCGAGCGAAGGGCGCGTACGACGTGGCCTGGGGCGTCCTCGACCGGCTCGAGACGCCGGCCGTCGAGGGGGGCTCGGCAAGCTACGAGACGAGCGTTGGCGACGCCCTCGCCGAGGCCGAGTTCGTCGTCGAAGCCGTGCCGGAGAAGCTCGACCTCAAGCAGCAGGTGTTCGCCGAATACGAGCGGCACGTCGGGCCCGAGGTCATCCTCGCATCGAACACGTCGGGCATCCCGGCGACGAAGATCGCCGAGCATCTCGAGCATCCCGAGCGGGTCCTCGTCATGCACTGGTCGAACCCTCCGCACCTCATCCCGATGATCGAGGTCGTCCCGGGCGAGCAGACGTCGCGAGCAGCCGTCGACGGGACGATCGCGGTGATCGAGGACATCGGGTACTACCCGTCCCTGCTCAAGAAGGAGGTCCCGGGCTTCGTCGAGAACCGCGTCCTGTACGCCATCATGCGCGAGTGCCTTGCGCTCGTTGACGAGGGCGTGATCGATCGGGAGGAGCTCGATCTCAACGTCAAGTGGGGCATCGGCTACAAGCTCGCGGTCATCCCGCCGATGCAGCTCCTCGACATGGCAGGTATGGACATCTACACCAACGTCGCGAGCTACCTCAACCCTGATCTGTCGAACGCGGCCGAGGTCTCACCGACGATTCGCAAGCTCGTGGAGGAAGGACGCCTGGGAATGAAGACCAAGGGCGGGCTGTTCGACTATACGGACGAGGAGGTCGGCCAACTCCGAGCCCAACGCGGCGCCAAGCTCGTCGCGGTTCGCAAGGCCCTGAGCTAGCCTCGACCAGGCCCAGAGGAGGTGTCCCGATGAAGATCTACCTGCTCGACCTCGGTTCGTTGGTCATCGACCGGTCTGACGTCCTGTGGCACATCGACGTCGGGACCCCCGTTCGCTTCCCGGTCTACGGCGTCTACATCGACCACCCAGAGGGGAAGTTCATCTTCGACACAGGTTTCGACCTCGACCACGTCAACAAGGTGCTGCCGTTCGAGCTCCCCGAGCAGACGGCAGACCAGACGATACCGGCGCAGCTTGCGAAGATCGGCGTGGAGCCCGAGGAGATCGACTACGTTATCAACTCGCACTTCCATTTCGATCACGTCGGCGGGAACAGGTACCTGACGAACGCGACGCTGCTCACGAGCAAGCTCGAGCTGCGCTCGTGCCTCGTGCCCGAGCCGTTCGAACGGCTCGGCTACTCCGACCTGAGCTTCTACTCGCCGACGCTCAAGCGCGAGTTCCTCGAGGGCGACGTCGAGATCGCCAAGGGCCTCACATTGTTCGAGACGCAAGGCCACACGATCGCCCACTACTCGCTGCTGGCCGAACCTGAAGGTCGCAGGCCGATGATCTTCGCGGGCGACGCGGCCTACACGTACGAGACGCTCGACCGGATGATCATCGGCGGGTTCCACCTCGATCCGGTCGCCTCCGTCAGCGCGCTGAAGCGGATCAAGGCGATGGCCCGCCAGCACGACGCTGAGATCTTCCCGTCCCACGAGATGGAACCCTGGCTGACCTGGAAGCACGCACCCGACTTCTACGGCGCCTGAGCAGGAGGAGCGCGAACGATGATGCTCAAGGATCGTGTCGCCATCGTCACCGGCAGTGCCCAGGGGATCGGTCGGGCGATCGCTGACAAGTTCGCCGAGGAGGGCGCGTCGGTCGTCATCGCGGACATCAACGGGCCGGGTGCCACCGCTGCGGCGGAGGCCGTCCCCGGATCGATCGGCCTGGCAGTGGACGTCTCGGATCCGGCCGCAGTCCAGGGCATGGTCGCCGCGGCCGTCGAACAATTCGGGCGGCTCGACATCCTCGTCAACAATGCCGCCATCGTGCCCTTCACCGCTTGGGACGACATCGACTTCGCCGAGTGGCGGCGGATCATGGCCGTCAATCTCGACGGTGTCTTCCTCACCTGCCGGGCGGCGTCCGACGAGATGCGCAAGGCCGGATACGGCCGCATCGTCAACGTCACGACGAACGCGATGATCGCGGGCACGCCCAATCTCGCCCACTACATCGCCTCGAAGGGCGGCGTCTTCGGCTTCACCCGGGCGCTGGCCACCGAGGTCGGAAAGTACGGCATCACCGTCAACGCGGTCGCGCCGGGGCTCACCGAGACCGAAGGCGTGATGGCCAGCCCCCACGCCGCGGCGTTCGACTTCGTCCAGGTCCTGCAGTCGATCCCGCGCCATGGCGTCGCTGCCGACATCGCGCCGGCGGTCGCCTTCCTCGCCTCCGAGCAGGCGGCCTGGGTGACCGGCTCGACGCTCGTCGTCGACGGCGGGCACACGCGCCACTAGACGGGTCATGGCCACCTTCGCGGTCAGCCGCGTCGGCTGCATCCTCGCGGTCTCGGATGTCGACCGGTCGGTCTCGTTCTACACGCAGCACCTCGGGTTCGCGGTCGACGCGCTATATGAGGATCCGCCCTACGCCACGCTCACCCGCGACGGCGTTCGCCTCTCACTTGCGGAACAGGGACACGATGCACCCGACCGACCGGGCGTCGCGATGGCCGTCCCCGAGGACGTGTCGCGGCTGCCGGTCGTCCTGGTGCTCGAAGTCGCCGACGCGCGCGACGTGCACGTCCGACTGGCCGCTGAGGGGCTGACGTTCCTGGCCGAACCGTGGGAGGCGCCGTGGGGCGGGTGCCGCTTCTTCGTGGTCGACCCCGATGGCTACCTCGTGGAGCTGGAACAGTTGAGCTAGGCTGAACAGCCTCCGATGTCGCGCTCACGCCACGGGCGACGATGGCTGCTTCGCTCGGCGCCATGCGAGCAGCAGTGCCCCTCCCCCGATGCCACCGCCGAGCACTAGGCCCTGGGCCAGCGCCCACGCCGCCAGCTCGGGCGCTCCACGGTCGACGACTCCGCCCCAGTGGCCACCGGCATCGAAGAACAGTCGAACCCGCGCATCTCCGGGCATCCCCAGAACAGCGAACGTGACCGTTGCCCGGTGTCCAAGTTGGTCGGGTCGTGCCGCGGGACCAGGCTCGGCGTGGGCCGCCAGGAGGAGCGGGTGGGCGGGCGGCAGGCCTCTGCGCAGGGCGGCGTCGATCGTCTCGTGGCAGATGTCTGCGGCCAGGGCCGGGTCGCACGTCTCGTGACGCGGCGGCAAGACTGCCCCGATCGCGGTCCAGGTCGCCCCGGCAAGGATCGCGATGACGACCTGCCTCCGCCACCGGATCCGCTGTCGGGTCTGCCGGGGCTGTTCGGCCACGACGGTCGTCAGCCAGGCTGGGTGAGGCGATCGGCCGCGAGGGCGAGGACCGTCGCCACGTCCATGCCCGCCTGGAGGCCGTCGGCGGACGCGAATTGGGCGGCGCCCTCGGGTGTGTGGAACGCCCAGCCACCCGGGCGGCCGAGGCCGATCAGCGCGGAGGGCACGCGACGGGTGATCGCGCCGAAGTCCGTGGCGAACGGCAGGGCCATCGGCGGGTCCACGTAGTCGCGACCCGCCGCGCGGAGTGCGCTCACCACCGCGTCACGGACCGCGGGGTCGGGCGTGATGCCGGGAACGATCGTGCCCTCGGTCCAGTCGGCGACGACCACGGAACGGAGCCCGGCTGCAAGCTCCTCGATACCGCCCGCATCGGATGCCCAGAGCAGGAACCGGGCCTCCGCCCCGAGGCCGGTGCCCTCCTCGACATCTCCGTCGAGCGCCAGCGCCTCGAGCATGACCTGGGCCGCGGGGGCTGACCCTGCCGCCACCACGATGGCCCCGACCGCGGTCAGGATCTCCTGCGGCGCGCCATCGACGAGCGTGCGAGGCCCGTGGATCCGAGCCGTGTCGCGACGCATCCAGGCGGATGCCTCCCAGACCGTGTCGAGGAACTCGGGATGCGCATAGAGCGCCGCGTCGATGTCATCCCACGCGCCCGCGGCGGCGCTGATGGCCTTGCCGCCGCCCTGGGTGACCGTTCCGGGTGAGTGGATCTCGTCGGCCGGGCAGCCCATTACGACGACGCTGCCAGCCAGCCGCTCACGGTCGGCCGCAAGTGCGGCGACGGCTCCCACCACGCCGGCCGCGAGCGGGCCGTGCCCGCAGGCGTGGATCGGCACGACGGCACCGGCGGCAGGCACGGAGGGAACGGCGTCGTAGTTGGCCACGAGGCCCACCGTCCTGCCGGGGCGCCCGCCGCGCAGCGTGGCCCGGAACGCGGTCGCCATGCCTGCGGTGCCCCGCTCGACGACGAGGCCGACATCCTCGAGGACCGTCGCCAGGTGCGCAGCACTCGCATGCTCGGCGTGGGCCAGTTCCGGGTGCCCATGGATGAACGCGATGACGTCCCCGACCAGGGACCTGCGCTGGGCGACCGCCGTCCGGATCGCGTGGTCCCTGCCCTGGTCACTCACGGCGCGTCCGCGAGTGCTGCACGCATCGCCCGACCCACGAGCAGCCCCACGAGGTGGCGCTTGTACTCGACGGAGCCGTTCGAATCCGCGACCGGGTCGCTCGCCTCGGCGGCGGCCTCACCGGCTGCGGTGAGCACGGCCGGATCGGGTCTCGTCGCATCCTGGTCGATGAACGACGCTTCCGCATCCGCGGCGCGCACCGCCTTCACACCGACCGACCCGACGGCGATCCGTGCGTCAGCGACGCGCCCGTCAATCACCTGGACGAGGCAGCTGACCGTGACGGCCGGCCGCTCGTGGAAGGCGAAGCGAAGGTGGGTCATCCGGGAGCCTGCCGGGGCCCGGGGCACCTCGATGGCCACGAGCAGCTCGCCCGGCTCGAGCGCGGTCGTGTACGGCCCCAGCAGGAAATCCGCCATGGGCAGACGGCGGCGGTCGGGACCGTGGCCGAGGACGAGCTGGGCGTCGGCCGCCAGCAGGAACGCGGCCGGATCTGAGTGCGGGTCGGCGAACACGAGGTTGCCCCCGAGCGTGCCGGTGCTCCGGACGCGGATGTTGGCCAGGCCGCGCTCCATGGACGCGAAGGTGGGCCAACCTGCCACGACGACGGGCGACCGCTCGATCTCGCGGTGGGTCACCGAGGCGCCGATCCGCAGAACGCCGTCGCGTTCGTCGATACCTGACAGTTCGGCGATCGACTTGATGTCGACGAGGTGGCCGTAGCTGGCGAAGCCGAGCTTCATGACCAGCAGGAGCTCGGTCCCGCCGCAATACGCCGCCGCATCGTCGCCGTACTCGAGTAGAAGCTCCGTCGCTTGGTCGACCGACGCGGAACGATGCAACTCGAACGGCGGGAGCGCGGTCACGGATCGGTCATCTGCCCGCTCGCCGCGAGCGATGCGAGGGCAGCCTCGAGACCGGCCCCGATGTCGACCCGTGCCCCGAGGTCCACGAGTGTCCGACCGAGGGCCCCCAGGCCCGCGACCATGAGCATGGGTCGTGCGGTCGCGCCCATGTGACCTAGCCTGATGAGATTCCCTGCGCCCTGTCCCGCCGAGAGCTGGACGCCATAGCGGGCGCGCGCGTGGTCGCGGACCTGCGTGTCGGTCAGCCCGTCGGGAACCCGGATGGCCGTCACGCACGCAGCCGCGATCTCCCGCCGGAGGGGCCACGGCCGCAGACCCATCGCCTCGACGCCGGTCCACGCGGCTGCGGCGATCCGGGCGTGGCGCGCCTGGACCGCCTCGAGCCCCTCCGCGAGCAGCACCTCTGCCGCGGCGAGCACGCCGTGGAGATCGGACACCGAGGGCGTGTACGGGAACTTGCCACTGCCGTGCCATTGCTCGCGCCAGTCGAGCATCGACAGGAAGGAGTCCCGGGGAGCGCTCGGATTACGGTCGATCGCCGCCCACGCCTGCTCACTGACCGCCATGAGGGACATGCCGGGCGGCCCGCCGAGGCACTTCTGGGGGCCGGCGACCAACAGGTCCAGTTGCCACGCCGCCGACTCGAGCTCGATCCCACCGAACGAAGAGACCGCGTCGACGATCGTGACGGCATCGTGGGCGCGTGCGATCGGTCCCAGATCCCGGACCGGGTTGAGCGTGCCTGACGGTGTCTCGGAGTGCACGACCGACACCACCCGGATCTCCGGGTGCGCATCGAGATAGGCGTCGACGGCGGCCGGGTCGATGGCGTCGTCATAGCCGACTTCGATCTCGTGGAGGTCCGCCCCGATCGCCGTCAGCCAGTAGCCGAAGCCCTTGCCGAACACGCCGCTCACGAGATTGAGACAGGCCATACCCGGCGCGACGACGGCGCGCGCGGCCGCCTCGAGGCCGAGCACGGCCTCGCCCTGCATGAGGATGATCTCATGGTCGTCGGTCCGGAAGATCCGGCCGATCCGTGCCTCCGCCGCCCGGAAGCGCTCCTGGAAGACCGGATCGTAGTGATACAGGATCGGTGAGCCGAGCGCTGCCAGGACCTCGGCCGAAAGATCGTTTGGTCCGGCGCTCAGGGTCAGGTCAGCGCGGTCCATCGTCAGCTCCTTCGGCTCCTTTGGCTGGTTCGGCAGTCGGGTCGGCTTGTTCGGCAGTCGGGTCGACAGGATCGACGCTTTCGCCGGCTCGCCCCGCGCGGCCCGAAGCGAGCCCGCGTATTCGGGAGCCGACCACGGACGCCATGAGCGCGATCCCCCCGACGGGTGGGGCCGCCTCAAGGTCGTCGTCCGCGCCCTCCCCGGCGAGCCGGGCCTCGATGCATCCTGCCGCCTGGCTGACAAGACGGCGGCTGACATCGGTGATCACCCCCTGGCCCATCTGGGCCGCGCGCCCCTTGATGTCGAGGTCGGTCGTGATCCGGACACGCGAGCCGGAGCCTGCGGCGTTCACCGACATCACCGATCGTACCTTCGCCGTGTCCATACCCCCCGCGGCGCGACCTTCGCCTTCGATGACGGCCGTCCGCGATGCCGGGTCCTGCTCGGCGATGCGCACCCGGCCGGCATAGACGAATTTCATCGGTCCGAGCTTGACCGAGACGCGACCGGGATGGACGCCGTCGGCATCGGGTGGATCGATCTCTGCTCCGGGTATGCACGGAGCGACGCGGGCGAGGTCGATGAGCAGGGCATAGGCGCGGTCGGGCGCGGTGCCGATGACGAATTCGTCGATCAGTTGCATGTCAACGAGCCCCGCGGAGGTACGGCAGGCCCAGGGCCGCGGGAAGGCGCGCGTCCCGAGCGAAGATGATCAGTACGACCATTACCGAGATGAACGGCAGCATCTGGACCACGTCGACCGGAACGTCGATGCCGACGAGCTGGAGAGCGGTGGTCAGCGACAGCGACATGCCGAACAGGAACGCGCCGGCGATCGACCACCAGGTCCGGCCCCGCGCCAGCATGGCGATGACGATGGCGATGAAACCCATGCCGTTGGTCACGAACGGCACGAACGTACCGGCGCCGACGATCGCCAGGTAAGCGCCCGCGACGCCGGCGAGAGCTCCGCATACGAGCTCCGCGACCGTCCGCACCCGCACCACGCTCACGCCGGCGGCATCTAATGACGCCGGTTGCTCGCCTGCGGCCCGCAGGTGCAAACCCACGCTTGACTGTCCTAGCAGCCAGCCGATGACCGCCACGAGGACGAATCCGATGTACACGGGGAGCGGCTGGCTGAACAGGCTGCCGCCCAGAACGGGCAGATCCGAGAGCACGGGGATGGCGAACTCCGGTGCGGCGTCGAGCCGAGGATAGGAGTCACCGTACTGGCTCGCGTGCAGCACCGCGGTCACGCCCTCCGCCGTCAGGACGATCGCGACGCCAACGACGATCTGATCGAGTCCGAGGCGGATGCAGAGCAGGACCATCACCAGCGAGATGAGCAGCCCCGCCAGGGTACCGGCGGCGAGACCGATCCACAGGTCGCCGCTTGCGAGCGTGGCCACGAAACCGACGAAGGCGCCCGCGAGCATCATCCCCTCGAGCCCGACGTTCAGGACTCCCGCCTCCTCGGCGACGATCTCGCCCAAGCTCGCGAAGAGGAGCGGCACGCCGGCCACGAGGCCGCCGCCGATGAGCGCGGTCAGGAAGCCGGTCGTCAGCAGGTCAGGCACTCGCGACCGCCACGCGCCGCCGCCGGAAGATGCTCTCGCCGCGCTCGCGCTTGTCGCTCAGGTACTTCGTCATGACCATGAACAGAAGGACGAGCCCGATCACCAGGAGCAGGAAATCACTCGGCAGCTGTGCTCTCCGCGCGGCGTACTCACCGCCGATCGAGAGCACACTGAAGAAGGCCGCGAACGGGATGACGGCAAGCGCGTTGAGCCGGGCCAGGAACACGAGCGGGACGACCTTCAGGCCGTAGGCCGGGTTCCAGTCGGAGCGCATGTAGCCAAAGATGCCGAGCATGTCGACCGACGCGGCCAGCCCGATCAGGGCACCGCTGAGCAGGAACGTGACGACGATGAGCCGGGGCACCGCGATCCCGAGATGCTCTGCGACGCGCGCGTTGGCGCCCAGGACGTCGATGCGCGTCCCGAACGAGGTCCGGGAGAACATCCAGTAAACCGCCGCGAGCACGACGAGCGCGACGATGACGCCGATGTGGATCCGTGTGCCGGGCAGGTCGTACAGCGTGAGTGACGGATCGACGACGGCGGTCTGGGGCACGGTGGACGGCCCGTCGAACGGGCCCTTAACCAGGAGGTTGGCTAGGCCCGACCCGACGAACGTCATCATCAGCGTGGTCACGATCTCATTGAGCCCGTAGCGGGCTCGGAGCCAGGCCGGCACGAGCGTCCAAGCCGCGCCGACCGCCATCCCCAGCAGCCCCAGGAGTAACCAGCCCAGGGGCGCCGGCACCGCTGAAAGCACGCCGGGGGCTGTCCCGGCCACGAATGCGGCAGCGAGCAGGTACTGGCCGTCCGACCCGAGGTTCCACATCCCCGCCCGGAATGCGACGATCAGGCCCGCAGCCACGAGCAGGATCGGCGCCATCCGGGTGATGCTGTCCTGGAGGCCCGACGGCCGAAGAATGCCAGCCTGGAGGATGTCCACGTAGAACGCCACCGGGTCCCGACCGATGAGCACGAGCAACACGGCGCAGGTCAGCAGGGCGAACACGATCGGTCCGACGCTCCGCACGAGCCCATCGACGATCGCGCTTCCGCGCGATGGGGCAGGCGCGGCCTGGGGCTCCGGTGGGCTGGCGGGTGAGGTCATGCCGCGGGCGATGTAGCAGTGGCGCCGACGATGAGCTCGCCGATCCGGGCCTCCGCGCCCGGCCCGACCGTGACGACGCCGACGATCCGACCGGCGTCGAGCACGGCAACGCGATCGGCCAGGTCGAGGAGCTCGTCGAGGTCGTTGGAGATCACCACGATCGCCACACCCTCGTGCGTCAGCGCCCGGATCCGGTGACGAACGGCGACGATCGTCCGCACGTCCAGCCCGTGGGTCGGCTTATTGAACAGGACGACCCTGGGATCGAACGAAAGCTCGCGCGCGAGAAGCGCCTTCTGGATGTTGCCGCCGCTGAGGTTGCCGATCCGCGCCTCGGGCGACGGCGTCCGGATGTCGTATGCCTCGATCGAGTCCAGGGCAGCTCGGGTGATCGCGCCGCGGTCGACGCGACCACGGCGCCAGTACGGGGCCTGACCGATCCGCTTGAGGACGAGGTTGAGGCTCACCGGATAGGAGGAAACGACGCCCTCACCAAGGCGGTCGTCGGTCACATAGCGAAGGCCCAACCGCTGACGCTCGGAGACCGTCGTGCCGTCGATCGACGCTCCAGCCAGCCGCATCGTGCCGCCCGTCTGGCGGCGTTGGCCGGCGATAACTTCGGCGAGCGCTCGCTGACCACTTCCTTCCACACCGGCGACGCCGAGGATCTCGCCGCCGTGCACGGCCAGTGAGACGTCGTCGATGCCGTGCTGGCCCCGCGAACCCTCTGCGGACACGCCATCAAGCTCCAGCATCGCATCCGTGGACAGCCGGCGAGTCGCAACCTGGGTACCCGACTCTTCGCGTAGCTCGGCGATGTTGGCCTCGACTGCGTGAGGGTCGCCGAACATCATCGTCACGATCCGCTTCTGGACCTCGTGGGGCGCGACACCGGCGAGGTCGTCCGGACCCAACCGCCCGACGACCCGGCCCTGTTTCAGGACCACGACACGATCGCCGATCGCGATCGCCTCGTGCAGCTTGTGGGTGATGAAGATGATGGCCAGGCCGCTCCGCTTGAGGCCCCGCAGCACGCCCTGGAGCTCGGCGATCCCCTGCGGCGTCAGCATCGACGTCGGCTCGTCGAGGATAAGCACCCGGGAGCCTTTCCAGAGTGCCTTGATGATCTCCACCTGCTGTTGCTGACCCAAGGCGAGCGTGCCCGCCCGTGCGTCGGGGTCGACTGTGACGCCGAGCGCGGCAGCCAGCTCGCCCAGCCTGGCGCGCGCCCCTTCCCAGTCGAGGGCAAGGTCCGGATTCGAGCCCAGCATCAGGTTCTCGAGCACGGTGAAGGTCGGGATCAGGCTCAGATGCTGATAGACCATGCCGATCCCGAGATCCCGGCCGTGGCGCGGGGATTCGATCGTCACTGGCTTCCCGCGGACGAGGATCCGCCCGTCGTCCGGCCGATAGATGCCCGACAGGATGCTCATCAGCGTCGATTTGCCAGCACCGTTCTCGCCGAGCAGGCAGAGGACCTCTCCGGGCATCGCCGCCAGACTGATGTGGTCGTTGGCGACGACGCCCGGGAAGGTCTTCGTGATCTCGATGAGCTCGACGGCGGGGGTCATCGCCTCGGCCGCGGACCGGTACGAAACGGGATCCGTACCGGGTGCCCCCTGGGTCATCGGGCTCCTACTGGGCGGCGATCAGCGCGTCGACCTCAGCCTGGGTGGTGGTCGTCGGGACCTTGGTCGAGCCATCGGCGATCCCGGCCTTGGCGGTGTCGACGGCAGTCTTGGCCTCTGGGCTGATGTGTGCCGTCTCGAGCAGTGCGATCCCGCCGTTCCCCACGTCCTGGACGTAGCCCTGGTTGCCGAAGGTGCCCGCGTTGATGTCCGCGATCGCCTGCTCGAACGTGCCGGCGAAGTCCCAGAGGACCGAGGAGAGAAGGACGCCCTTCTCATCGATCGACGTCTTGTCGCCGATCACATCGATGAACCAGACCTTGTCGGCCCCGGCCGGTGGCTTCGCCGTCTCGACGGCCTGGAGCATCCCGAAGGATGCGCCGTCGCCCTGCCCGAAGACGATATCCGCTCCGCCGGCGATGACGGTCTCGGTGACGCGCTTGCCGCCCTCGGCGTCGGCGTATCCGGCCGGACCGATCTGCGCCTGGAGGAACTTGATGTCCGGCTTGACCGACTTGGCGCCGGCGACGAATCCGCCGTTGGCCTTGTGCCAGCTGGGGGTATCCGCCGAGATGACCATGCCCAGCGTGCCGGTCTTGCTCATCGTCGCGGCGAGCACGCCGGCGAGGTATGCCCCCTCCTGGGCGTTCGTGAGCACGTCCGCCACGAGCCCGGGTTTCGTGGCATCCGGAGCGTCGTAGACGATCACCGGGATATTGGTCTCGGCCGCGAACTGGGGAGCCGCCGTGTTGTATCCGCTGGCTTGGGCGACGATGAACTGCGCACCGCCATCGGCGAGTTGGCGAAGGATCGGGCCCGGATCTTCATACCCGGCACCGTCGGCGACCTCGATCTCGGCACCCACGGCCGCCGCTGCGGCCTTCGCCCCGTCGACGCCCTGCTGGTTCCATCCAAAGTCATTGCCCTTCTCCGGGGCGATGACGGCCATCTTCGTGATCTTGTTGGCGGGCGACGCGCTCGGTGCCTCCGAGGCGACGGACGGCGCGACGCTCGGGGCGACGCTGGCCGCCGAGGAGGGGCTCGAAGCGGCACCACTCGTACAGGCCGCTGCGACCAACGTGATGATGGCGACACCCGCGGCCCCAGCCGTGAGCCGGGAGTGGGTCGGTCGACTACGCATGGTTCATCTCCTCCTCGTCCGCTATCCGTCCCCCGGCGGGGCTCGGCCCACGCAGGTCCCCGGATCTCGACTGGCGTGTGCGCGTCGTGGTCGTTCGGTGCAGCGTCGCCCCATCCTCCGGTCGCGGGCAGCCCAACGAACCCGGGGTGGTTGCCGCTGACCGGGCGTAGTATGGTGGCGGCCATGTTGACAGTCAACAACGCCTCAAGAGCGGCACGCTAGCCGGCCGCATGGTTCGCAGGCTCGACAACCAGACGCTGAGGGAACGCGTCTACGCGCATCTGCGGGAAGAGATCCTCGACAACCGGATCGCCCCTGGTTCGGTGCTACAGGAGGTGCCGCTGGCGGAGTCGCTGGGTGTCAGCCGGGGCCCGATCCGGGAGGCGCTCGGCAGCCTCGCCGCGGAAGGGCTCGTGACCATCACCCCCCGTCGAGGCGCGGTCGTCACCACCCTGACCAAGCGCGACTTCCTCGAGGCATACCAGGTCAGGGAGGCCCTCGAGGCTCTGGCCGTGCGGATCGCGGTGCCGCGGATGTCGGACCGCGAACTCGATGCCCTCGACGCCCGGATCGAGGAAATGGAACAGTGCTCGGCCCGGGCCGACGACACGGGGTTCTTCGATGCCAACGCCGGATTCCACGAGGCGTTCGTCCTTGCGTCGGGTAACACCAAGCTCATCGAGGTCTACAGACGGCTCGTCGGCCAGATGGGGCCCTACCGACGACCGTCCGCGCTGCTTCGGGGCAGCCTCGACCGATCGATCGTCGAGCACCGCAAGATCATGTCCGCGGCCCGCGAGCGTGATGCCGAGCAGGCGGCCGCCCTCGTCGTCGATCACATCCGCGTACCCCAGCGGCGACTCGACGGTCTCTCCGACGAGGACTTTGCCCGGGAGAACCGAATTCGGCACCAGGAGGCATTGCCTGCGCCGATCGAAGGGTTGGAACCGAACACGACCGTTCCAGCCACCGGCAACGCCCGGGCCTGACGCTCGTGCGGGTCCTGTTGCAGCTGCGGATCTACACGGTCATCGGGCCGGCTGGCCGGTGGTGACATCGATTTTCCGAGCTCGGACCCTGACCTCAAAGTCGGGCTGAGCGAGTCGGGCGGTTGATACATGCGCGACGTCGCTGCGAAGGCCGCAGCCCTGTCACGCACCATCGCCGTCGGGTGCGCCGTAGCGTGAGTTCAGCGGTTCCTTGCTGCCGGCGTCGCTTGCCGTGTCGTGACCGGTGCGCTGGCGGTCAATCTCCGGCGGCGTCATGCGGCGCAGCCGCGGGAAGCCAGAACCCGAACTCCGCACCGCCCGCGGCCGGCGGAGGAGCGGCCGCAGCCCAGATGCGGCCGCCCATCGCCTGAACGAGCTCGCGACAGACGAACAGGCCGATGCCGGCGCCGGGAGCCTGGCGAGCGGCCTCCGGGCCTCGGTGGAACAGATCGAACAACCGCTCCGGCACCTGGTGTCCCACGCCCGGACCCGCATCGATCACGCGGACGGCGATCCCTCCCGCCTCGCTCGTGAGCGTGACGTGGATGGTCGTCCCAGATGGGCTGTACTTCGCGGCATTGCTCAGGAAGTTCGTGACGACCTGCCCGACGTACATCTCCTCGCCGAGGACGATCGGCAGCCCCGACGGTGCGTCCACGGTGAATCGGTGGCTGGTCGATCGCGCGCGCGCGCTTTCGACGGCGGCCTGCACGATGTTGCGGACCACGATCGGTTCCGACGCGACGTCCAGCCGGCCACCCTCGGCGCGGCTCAGGACGAGCAGGTCCTCGGTCAGGCGGCGCAGTCGATCGGATTCGGCTTCGATATCGCCGAGATGGTGGCCCAACGCTTCAGGGTCCATGGTCGCGTGGCGCTCGCGAAGGAGATGGCTCATGCCATAGATCGTGGTGATCGGCGTACGAAGCTCGTGACTGATCACCCCGATGAACGCGTCGCGAAATTCGCGGATCCGCTGCTCCTCCGCGTGGCGAGCCCTCAGATCCGCGGCTGTGACGGCCAGTTCTTCGGCGAGCCGCTGGCTGGCGGCCCGCTCGACTTCGAGCGCTCGCGTCGCGGCGAGAAGCTCCGTCTCCCACCGAGACCTCGCGCGGATCCGGACCAGGACCCCCACGTACCCGGGCTCCTGCGGTTCGGACGAGCGGACGGCATTCAACAGCACCGGGATCGGATCACCCGTGGACGCGGCGAGCGTGAGGAAGACTTCCTCGACGCGCCCGTCGGCCTTGAGGGCGGGGTAGACGTGGGTCTGGAAGAGGATCCGTGACGGTGCCGTGAGCAGCACGTCGAGTGACTCCCCGACGAGTTCGCCCGTGTCCCGGGCGATCAACGCGCCCATCTCGCGGTTCGCGGCGAGGATGCGCAGGTCGCCCGAAAGGTGGATCACACCGGCGGGCACGGCATCGAACGCCGAGTTCACGGATGGGCAGGTCCGCGATGGCGTGCACGTGCGTCTAGGTAGTCCCGCATGGCGGCGATCGTTTCCTCGGGGTGGCTGACGTGGGGACAGTGACCGATGGCATCGATGACGGACAACGTGCTCCCAGGTACGTGGCGCTCCATGTAGGCACCAACCTCCATCGGGGCGACGGCGTCGTTGGAGCACTGGACGATCAGCGACGGCGTCGCGACCTTGGGGAGGTCCACGCGGTTGTCCGCCAGGAACGTTACCTCCGCGAACTGCCGCGCCATCACCGGGTCGATGGAGCAGAAGGTGGCCTCCAGGTCGGCCGTAAGCTCTGGTCGGTCCCCATTCGCCATCACGATCGGCGCGAGGAAGGCCGCCCATCCCGTCGCGTTGGCGTCCATCATCTCCAAGAGTCCGTCGATGTCCGGTCGGGTGAATCCGCCGCGGTATCCGGGCGGGTCATCCAGGTACCGCGGGGACGGCGTGATCAGGATGAGGTCGCTGAATCGCTCAGGCTCCGCGATCGAGGCGAGGATGGCGATGATCGCACTGACCGAGTGCCCTACTAGCACCACGTCCTCGAGGTCCAGCGCTCGGCGGATCTCCAGCACGTCCTCGGTGTAGCCGCCCAGCGTCGCGTATCGCTCCGGGTCGTATGAGCTCCTGTCCGACCCACCGGCGCCGACGTAGTCGAAGGTTATGACACGGAATTCACGTTCGAACGCAGGCGCAACGAAACGCCAGAGCGTCTGGTCGCAGCCGAAACCATGGGCGAAGAGCATCGGCTGACCCGCGGGATCACCGCTCACCCGTACCGCGTGGCGCGCTAATACCCGCTCATCCATCGCGGGGGCAAGGATACGGCTCGACTCCCGCGAGCGCGCGGGTGGTGGTCGATGTCGTCCAGTCTGCTCAGTCGCGACTCGCGGGCTGCGAGACGTGGCCCGGTCCAGGCAGCATCGCCATCGCCCGTGGCCCGTTCGCGACACAGAAGACGAGCAGGTCGCCCGGCTCGGAGTCAGCAAAGGCCGCATGCGCGGCAGCCGCCTCGTCGGCGATGAACACGGGTTGGCCACAACGCGCGGGACGACCCTCGCGAGCCTGGCCGGCCGCGTCGATGAGAAGGCCTGCCGCCTCGCCCGCCGGCCGTCCGCGGATCGCCGGCTCAGCCACGTACAGGCGGTCGAACAACGTCCCCGCCAGTGCCCCGAACGTGACCCGATCCTCGTCGCGCCGGTCGCCGGGCATGCTCACCACGCCGATGACCCGTCGTCCGTTCGCGATGCGTTCGAGGAGGTCGCCGACTGACCGCAGGGCGGCGATGTTGTGACCGTAGTCGAGGACGATCTCGCGGCCGTCGACGACGCGGCGCTCGACCCGACCCGGCGACGAAGCGAACGATCTGAGCCCTCGCGCGATGTCGGCCTCAGCGACCCCCAGGCAGACGGCGGCACAGGCGGCGGCCAGGGCGTTGGCCACGTGCATCCGCGCTGCCCCGCCCCAGGTGATTGGGATGTCGGCCAGGCCGATCGTGAGGATCGCCTCGCTCCCCCGCCTGACCACGAGCTGCTCGGGGCCTTCGTCGGACTCGATCAGACCAGCCAGCCCGTCGCCCACGAGGTGTCGGGCGACGGCCCGACTGCCCGGTTGCCCCGCCGGCTGGGTCGTGGTCAACGCGACGGCGCCACGACTCCGGGCCGCCATCGACAGGACCAGGGGATCGTCGGCGTTGAGAACCGCAGTTCCAGTTCTCGGGACCGCGTCCACGATGACGGCCTTGACGTCGGCAAGCTGCTCGATCGTGGTGATCCCGTCCAGGCCGAGGTGGTCGCCGGTCACGTTGGTGACGACGGCAACATCGTTGTAGTCGTAACCGAGCCCGTCACGCAGGATGCCGCCGCGCGCGACCTCGAGGACCGCCGCCTCGATCGTCGGCGTACCTAGCAGGAGGCGAGCTGACGCTGGACCAGCCATGTCGCCGGTCTTGAGCACGAGACCGGCGGCAACGATGCACTCCGTCGTCGTCATCCCGGTCGCCCGGCCGGCTGTCTCGAGGATGTGGGCGAGGAGCCGGACGGTCGTGGTCTTTCCGTTGGAGCCCGTCACGGCCGCGATCGGGATGCGCCCTTCGGCGCCCGCGCCGAACAGGTGGTCGAGAACGGCCCCGCCGACATTGCGGCCTCGCCCGACGGTCGGTCGGGTGTGCATCCGGAAGCCCGGCCCGGCGTTCAGCTCGATGATCGCCCCACCCGTGTCGGCCAGGGGTTGGCCGATGTCGGTCGTGACGAGATCGATCCCGGCCACATCCAGGCCGACGACCCGCGCGGCCAGCTCGGCCATCGCCGCGACGCTCGGATGCACCTCGTCGGTCCGGTCGATGCTCGTGCCGCCGGTCGACAGGTTCGCGCCGCCGGCGAGCTCCACTCGGCGGCCTGCGGTCGGTACGTCGTCCTCCGTCAACCCCTGCGCGGCGAGCACCGCCTGTGCCGCCGCGTCGATCGCGGATCCTGGTGAGCTCCAGGGCGTGGCCTTCGCCGCGTCGCGGGTCCGCGTTCTCGCGATCGACGAGCTCGGCGATGGTCGATCGACCGTCGCCCACGACGCCCGCGGGCACGCGCTCGGCACAAGCGGCGAGCCGCCCGCCGATGACGAGCAGACGATGGTCGCGACCGGGGACCTGGCGCTGGACGATGGCCTGCCGGCGCCGGCTCGACGCGACCGCCCGCTCGAACGCGCGCGGCGGCGCCATCGTCGTCGGTGATGTCGAGCGTCACCCCTCGTCCGTGATGACCGTCGACCGGCTTGATCACGACGGGATAGCCGAGGGCTCGACCGTGGGCGAGAGCCTCCGCGACGCTGGCTGCAAGGCGCCAGCCGGGCGTCGGCAGGCCCGACCGCTCCAGGGCTGCGGCAGCCTCGTCCTTGTCGCGCGCCATCTCGGCCCCGATGAGGCTCGTCTCGGACGTGACGGTGGCCCGGATCCGGCGGGTATGGACGCCCCAGCCAAGCTGGACCAGGTTGCGCTCGTTGAGCCGGGTCCAGGGAATGTGCCGTCGATCGGCAACGTCGATGATCGCCTGGGTGGACGGGCCCAACCGCCCGCGCACCGCCAATGCCCGGAGCGATGACACCGTTCGTTCCGCGGCCTCGGTGGCCGGTGCAGTCGCCGTCGATCAATCCGTTGACCAGCTCCACGGCGGCCGCGGCGACGGCTCGTCCGACCGCCTCGTCCTCGAACGCGAAGATGATGTCGTAGATGCCCTCGGGTTCAGACGGCTCGGGTCTTGCCGCGGGTGGACCTGCCGCCCGCTGCGCGCTGCAGCTCTAGCGCCACATGCTCCACGACGTGGCCCATCCACGTACCCTCCACGATCCGATCGGCGAAGCCGCCCGGGCGGCCGGTCGAGCAGGCGTGGCGCGCCAGGCCGGGCAGGGTCGCCATGAGCCGTTCGCCGAAGCCGGCGATCAGGTTCGTCGGCAGGTGCTCCAGGGCTCCGAGATCGACCCGGAGGTGGACGATCGGCAGTCGAGACCAGCGGTTCGGCCCGTGCAGAACCCGGGTCCGGAGCACGCGAACGAAGCGGTCCGGGATGCCGGTCGGGCGGTCCTGGTCAGCCGGCCGGAGACAGCCGTGGCGGGGCAGGACGTCGCCGACGGTCGATCGAGGGACGCCGACGACCGAACGGCCAACCGCCGAAGCCGAGCCCTTCGGGACGTGGCCGGGCGTCGTCAGATCGACGAGCCGGGGTCGAGCCCAGCGGCAGCGTCTGGCGTGGGCGTCTCCGCCCGCAGTGCGTGGCCCATCAGGAAGAGCGTAGGCGGCCACAGGCCCACGAAGATCGCGAGACGCTCAGGTCGTCCCTTGTCCGCGTCGTCGCCGCTGCGCGGCACGAACCACAGCATGACCGAGAGCAGCATCGAGCCGAGTGATGCGAAGTAGAACATGTCGGGTGTGATGCCGACGGATCGGATGGCGCGGAACATGGAAGATCCCTTTCGCGGGTATGGGAGAGAAGCATTCATCGTGCCCCGCGACCTCGACCATGCCGTCCCATCCGGTGCCGTTACAGGCGGCTGACAGAACCGTCCGCAGCCACCGCGAGGGCGCCGATCGAGGGGATCGGCGACAGGCGATGACATCTCCTCGCAGCGAAGAGGCATACGCTTCTGGAGATGTCAGAGCCATCGCCGTTACGGAAGCCCGAAGCGATCGAGATCTCCCGTGCGTGCAGCGCGGCACGGTACCGGCTCGGGTTCGCCGTAAAGGTCCTGGGCGTGGACGGCATGCGTGTCGCCGATGGGCGGCGATGGCGATCGGGCCCGCACCTTCGGCGTTCGCTCGAGCTCCTCGCCTCGGTCTTCGACTATCTCGACCGTATCGATGTCCGCGTCTACCGCCTCTCGAGCCAGACGATCCCGTACGGCACCCATCCCGTCCTGCGGGCCTTCGACTTCCGGCACCAGCTGGACGACGCGGCCGACGAGCTCGAGGCCCTCGCCGCCCGGGCACGCGAACTCGGCCTCCGGCTCTCGACGCATCCGGGCCAGTACACCGTGCTCAACGCGCGCGATCCCGCCATCGTCGAGCTGGCGCTCGCCGAGGTCGAGCAGAGCGCCGCGCTGCTCGATCGCCTGGGCGCCGGCCTCGAAGGGACGGTCGTGGTGCATGTCGGCGGCGAGTACGGGAACCGCGCGGAGGCGCTCGATCGCTGGGAGCTCGCCTGGGGCCGCCTGTCGGACGGGGCTCGTGCGCGGCTTGCCCTCGAGAACGACGAGCGCAGCTTCTCGACGCACGACGTGCTCGGGCTGCACGAGCGCACCGGAGTCCGCGTCGTGCTCGACATCCATCACCATCGGATCCATCCGGGCAGCGCAGCGATGTCGATCCAGGATGCACTCGTGGCGGCGTTCGCGACGTGGCCGCCCGGGGTCCGCCCGAAGGTCCACCTCTCGAGCGCCCGGACGATGCTCGAGGCCCGGACGTCATCGAAAACGTCCTTCCCTCCCCTTCGCAATCACGCCGACGTCGTGCTGCCGTGGGACCTCGACGCGGTGGTCACCGCCGCCCCCGCGCCGGTCGACGTCATGCTCGAGGCCAAGGCCAAGGACCTGGCCCTGCTCGAGCTGCGGCGCACGCTCGGCGTCACCCGGCCGGACCTCGCGGCCAGTGAGGAGCGGAGATCCGGGTCGCCGTAAGCGTTCAGGGGGTCGATCAGATCGCCGAGTCCGGTCCCAATCCATGTCGTGCCAGGACCGCCCGGAAGCGTCGGGCGTCCTCGACCCGAGGCAGGTTGTTGAACAGCACATATGCAGGCGACGCTGCCGCGACGGGCAGCATGTCGGTCAACTGGTCGAGCTCGGCATCGGTGTAGACGTGCCGAGCGCCGGTGGTTCCATGCAGTCGGAAGTAGGTCTGCTCCGGCGCCACCGTGGTCGAGACGAACGGGTCGACGACGTGCACGAGGTCCAGCTCACGACACAGCGTCGTGATGATGTCCGCGGGCCACGGGCCGCGCGGCTCCCAGAGGATCCGAACGCCGGACGGCCGTTCGACCGCTCCAAGGAAGACGCGTAGCCGATCGATGTTGTCCTCGGTCGGCCGGAACGACGCCGGACACTGGAGCAGGATCGCCGTCGCGCGGAGGATCGCAGCGCAGTCGAGGGTCCGTTGCCACGCTCGCAGGACGATCGGGGACGCCTGAAACCCACCGACCGCAGCACGTTCGGCGTCGGTCAACGGGGAGCGGAGGCGCCGATAGGTCGGGCTCGAGGCGTCGTGCGTGACGAGCTGCCACGCCTTGATGGTGAACTCGAAGTCCGCCGGCGCCAATGCGCGCCAGCGGCGCATCGTCCCCTCGCGCGGCGGCTCGTAGAACGTCTGCTGGACCTCGACGAGCCGGTACTCGCGGACGTAGTCCTCGTAGGCCATGGTGAACCCGCACAGACCGATCCGGACATCGGCGTCCAGCTGGCGGCTCACAATGGAGACGTCCAAGTGGCGCTCGACGGGATCGTCACCGGGCTCCGGAAACGTGGTTCCAGACATGCGGCATGAGGGTCGGCTGGAGGGCGGGGAGCACGCTTCCATAGTATCGATGGGCCCGTTCCTGCTTTGATGCCCTTCGCTCTCTCGCGCCCCGTGAGTTGGTCGACCGGGCCAGATCGTGGTTAACGCGGGGTGCCGTAGGCGCCCCGGTACACTGAGCACCGTTCCGTCAACAAACCTGCCGCGGGAGCGCGCGATGGGCCGAGGGGTCTTCACTCTTGGACGCGGCGCTTCCTTCTGGCTTCTCGGGCTGATCCTCGTGATCCTGCTGTTCGCCGCGAGTGCGCCATCGCCCGTGTATCGCGAGTACCAGGCAGCGATGGGATTCTCACCCTTGACGCTGACGGCCATCTACGGCTCGTATGCCGCGGGCGGCATCGCCGCGCTCGTCACGACAGGACGACTATCCGACCATCTCGGGCGTCGTCCAGTCCTCGCTGTCGCGCTCGCGATCGAAGCCGTCGCCATGCTGCTCTTCATCGCCGCCACAGACGTCCCGCTGTTGTTCGCGGCCCGCATCCTGACCGGGATCGGCATCGGCATCGCCGCCAGCGCCGTCAGCGCCTGGCTGCTCGATCTGGCACCACCTACGGACCCGCAACTCGGCAGTGTGGTCAACGGCGCCGGCCCGCTGCTTGGGCTCGGCGGCGGAGCCTTGTTCGCGGCGGTCCTCGTGGAATACGGACCGGATCCGTTGTCGCTGGTCTATCAGGTGCTTGCGGTGACCTATCTAGTGGCGATCGCCAGCTTGGTCGTCATTCCGGAAAGCGTCCGACGTCGGCCCGGGTGGCTGACCTCCATGCGGCCGAGCATCGGGGTGCCGGACGTCATTCGCCCGACGTTCGTCGCGGCGACGCCCGCGATCGTCGGGATGTGGGCACTCGGAGGCCTATACCTGGCACTCGGACCGTCGCTCGCTTTGGAGACGCTGCAAACCGACAACCGCCTCGTTGGCGGCCTGATCATCTTTGCCCTCTGTGCAACCGGTGCGGCCGCCGCGTTCCTTTTGCGTCGTGCCGACCCGAATCGGTTGTTGCTCGCGGGCTCCGCCGTCGTGATCCTGGGCGTCGCGATCACGCTACTTGGTGTGCTCACGAGGTCTCCGGCACTGCTGTACGGCGGCAGCATCGTCGCGGGCGTCGGCCTTGGGGGAGGTTTCTCGGCCTTCGTGCGGGCGACTGCTCCCCTCGCACCTCCCGATCGGCGCGGTGCGCTCGTCGCAGCGATCTACGTGGTGACCTTCGTCTCGTTCAGCGTTCCGACTGTCCTCGCAGGGGCCCTGGTTTCGGTATTGGGCCTGCGAGTGACCTCGCTCGGGTATGGCCTCGTGGTCATGACCCTTGCCGCGATCACGACGGTGGCGGTCTCGCGACGCCCAACGTCTCGAACCCCCAGTCGATAACTCGCGGAGGACGTGGATCCGGTGGAGTCTTCGCCGCCCTTATGCGATGTAAGCCGCAAAAGCGATCGTGACGATGACCCCGAACACGACGGATATGGCCTCGAACACGCCAGGCCTCCCGATCGACCCGTTCTGCTCGAGGTCGTTCCCGACCGTGAAGACCAGCACCAGCATCGCGATCCAGCCGACCAGTGTCCCGCCGACGATCACCGCCAAGGCGCTCCCGATGTTGCCCGTCAGGAACCCGACGATCACGCCACTGATGATGGCCGTGAGACCGGTTGGCACCCAGCCCAGGAATAGGAGTAGCTGCACGGCGCGGACGTGCTGGGCGGCCGACTCTTTCGCGGAGGCGTACTCCGCGGAGGCCCGCTCCGCGGAGGCCAAGGCCACCGCCCCGGTCTGGGCGTCCGCCACGCCGCCGAGGACCGGAATGGGCGATGTGGCGCCCGAACCGCGGGAGTCGAGGGTCCGGCGCATGGCGACCTGCTGCTCACGGGCGATCCGCCGGACCACCTGGAGGCCGTGATCCCACGTCGCCTTTCCGATCGGCCCAACTTTGCCAGTCCGGCGCATGAGAAAGCGCTCGACCGCAATGGCATCTTCGGGCGGGACGAAGACCGGCAGGGCGATCAGGGCCTCGGCGAGAGCCAGGTCAGGGCTGCGTTGGTACCGCCGTTCCAGCGCGGCGCGAAGCGGGGCGGCGGGCGCGGGAAGGACCGAATCATTCACGACCTGCCGACCGCGGTTTTCCTCGAGGAGCGCGAGATAGCCCGCGATGACGTCGTCAGGGACGTCCTCGTACTCCACCGCTTCGAGTTCCAACGCATCCGGACCTTCGTCGATCTCGGCGAGGACCCGCTCGGCGGTCGAGATCGCACGCTTCCAGTAGACCTCGACCCTGGCGGGGTCATTGCGGACCGCGTCTCGGCCCTTCTCGAGGTTCTCCCGGCACCGCCACAGCGAATGTCGGCGGTCCACGAGCCAGTTCGCCCATGCGTCGATCGCCTCCCCGGAGGGTGGATCGGGCAGACTCGGATCGCCATGGGCCTCGCGGATGTGCTTCGGCGCGTGCGACCAGGCTCCGGCGTTGAGCCGAGCAGACTGTCGATCGAGGGCCCGTTCGAACCGTTCGACCACCTCTTGTGCCCGCGCCTCGGTCAAAGTCACCTCACAGGACTTCCAGGACCGCCATTCGCCCTGAGTAGTCACCGGGAGGGCCACCCTCGAGGGTGCCGGTGAAGAACACGTACGTCCCCGGGGTCAGGACCATGTGGAACACGTTTCCGCACGGGCCCATCCGTCCCCGATCCTCGGCGCGTTGCTCTGGTGCGCAGCCGACGTCCTCGAACCCGCTGATCGACGTTCCTTCCGTGTCGCCCTGTGCGAGGCGTTCGATGTCCTGACTCGTCAAAGGACCAGGCGTCTCCTCGGCGGACCGTTTCCGCTGGGCGAAGCCCACGCTGGATCCGGGCGTGTCGAGCACGACGTAGACATCGCCGGCGGGCACGGTGGCCGGGTCCAGACGCACCGCCTGTCCGTCCACGACGACACGGACCTGTTGCGCTCCTTCTGGGATGGGCGTCTGACCTCGCCCGCACGCCGCAAGCGCACCGGCCAAAACGCCGGCGATCCCGACCGCCAGCGCGAATCGGCGCCCCGGCCGCATGCCACTCGCGCGTTTTAAGCGAGACCCGTTGCGATCGCTGCTCGGGGTGGCAGGCATCTCTGTGTATTGTCTACCGCCGCCGTTGGCGCTCGAGCTCGAGAGCGGCCGACGGACTAGGTCATGGCGGCGGCCGGCTCGCGCGAGCCTTCCGTGACTTCCCCCTTGTGCGCGGCGAACGCCGCCAGAACCTCGTCCCTCTCGGCCGCAGGGACCTTGAGGTCGTCCAGCGTCTTCGCGAGGATGCCGGCGACGGCATCGAATTCATCGGGAGCGATGTGCAGGTCGCGATGCGCTGCTTCGAGGCTCAGGTCATCCCGTCCAGGCTTGGTCCCGATATACCCCTGGGGACCACCAGCGACGTTGCAGAGCCACAGCGTCCGCATGAACTTGAGACCGGGCAGTCGTGCCAGCTCTTTCGTGTGCCACTCGCGGAGAGCCGGGTTGCTCGAACCCTGACCGGCGACCCGGTCGTTGATGATCGCGTCGCTGAAGCGGTCGACGACGGCTGCGATCGCGAAGGCGCCTCCCAGGCGCTCATACAGGCTGCTCTCGCCCATCGTGCGTCCTCCTTGGGCTGCGGACCCGACATAGCGCGACGGGTTCTCGCTGTTTGACGATTCGTCCGATCCGTCGGTGCGGATTGCGCGACGACGTCGGTCCCTAGCGCCCCAGGAGCTGGTCGACGGGCGCGAAGTCGTCCGTGAGTACGAACGACCCGCCGACGAACGCGGTCACCTCGTCTGACGCTGTGAGAACGGCGGTCTGCTCCCCCTCCCCCCAGGTCGCGATCGCGGCCTCCACCCCAGCACTGTCGAGCGGCGTGTCGCTCGCGACGAGGACGAGGTTGCCGCCACCCTCGTTATCGATCACCCGGAGGTCGGCGATGACCGCGACCTCGGAGAAGATGGTCGCCACCGTCGCGGCCTCGGCCCGGACGAAGCGCAGCGGCGGGTAGTCGATGATGTTGGCGACGTACATGCCACCCGGGCGCAGCACGCGCGCCACCTCGTCGAGGAACTCGGCCGTTGTGAGGTGCCACGGAACGGCAAGCCCGCCGAAGGCGTCGCCGATCACGAGGTCGAAGGCATCGGACGGGAGCGCGCGGATGGACTGGCGCGCGTCGCCCAGGCGCACGTCGATGCTGTCGCGCGGCACGTACCCGAGCTCCGACTGCGCGATCTCGTAGATCCGGGGATCGAGCTCCAGGACGGTCTGCCGGGCATCGGGATGCATCCACTCGATATAGCGCGGGAACGTGAACCCGCCGCCACCGATGTGCAGGACATCGGGCGACGCGCCGAGCCCGGCACGGAGCGGCGCCGTCGCGTCGGCGAACCGCCGCACGTAACCGATGACGAGGTTGGTCGGGTCGCGCAGGTCCACGGCGGCGTGGGTGAGACGGTCGAGGACGAGCACCTTGATGTCGGGTCTCGCTGGCTCGCTGCGGATCGCGATGCAGTAATACGCGCTTTCGGTGTCGCACGGGGACGGCTGGGCCACGGCGAGCCCGCCGGTCAGCAGGACGGCTGCGACCGCCAGGGACACCGGTCCCCTCCCCCCTCGCCGGAGCCACAGCGTCAGGACGACCCCGATGGCGGCCAGCCCGATACCGACCACGACGATCAGCACCCGGGTCGGGACGAGGCCGAGCAGGACGAAGCCCGTCAGGAACGTGCCGGTGATGGCGCCGACCGTCCCGACGGCAGAGAGCCGGCCGACGATCGAGCCGCTGGTGGCGAGATCGGTCAGCGTGCCGCGGACGAGCATCGGCGCGGTGGCCGAGAGGATGGCGGCCGGCACGACGAAGGCGGTCGTCGCGAGGAGGACGATCGCGACCAGGCCCTCCCCCAGCCCGACGCCACCGATCACCCCGACGATCGGCACCGCGGCGATGGCGCTGAGGCCACCGAGGATGAAGGCCGGGCCGAGGAGCGGAAGCGGGCCCACGATGTCCGCGGCGCGCCCCCCGATCCAGGCACCCAGAGCGATCCCAGCCAGGATCGCGCCGATGATCCCGGTGTAGGTCGTGAGCGACACGCCCACGTACGGCGCCAGGAGCCGCCCGGCGGCGATCTCGAGGACGAGCACGCTCGCACTCGCGATGAACGTCAGGAGCGCGGCGACGAGCGGTGGAAGCGGCGGAGCCGGGTGCCCGCCCTCGGGATCGTGCATACCCGAATGGTAGAGGCGGGTGACTCGAACCCTTCGGTCGCGCGTCCGTGCTGATCCGCCGCCGCGCCACTCGGCTAGAGTCGTCTCGGACGGAGGAGCGGATCCCATGGGCTACACGATCGAGGCGACCCGCGAAGCCGCAATCGAGCCGGCCGAGATCTTCGCGCTCTACATGGACCCTGAGACGTGGTCCGCGTGGGGCCACAACGTCCGGTGGGCACGCTCGGAAGGCCCGCTCGTCGAGGGCGGGACGGTCGACGTGCAGCCGAAATATCCCGTGACGTACCACTGCCGGATCTTGCGACTCGTGCCGGATCGCCTCCTTCGGATCGAGGTCCGGCCGGTCGGCATGACCATCATCAACGTGTACGAGATCGAGCCGACCGATAGTGGCTCGCGGATCCGGCACGCCTTCGAGATGTCGGGCCCGCTCAGCGAGCCCGTTCGGTGGCTGGGACTCCCCCGCCTGTATCGCTCGTCGCTCGACGATGAGATCCGTCACTGCATCGAGTTCGCCCAGGCGCGAGCCTCGGGTTCGAGCTCGGCGCCCGCCCACTCCTAGCTGACTGCGGCGAAGGGCGCCCTCCATGGCCCATTACACGATCTCCACTCATGTCGCGGCGCCGCCCGAGCACGTCTTCGCGCTCTGGACAAACGTCGAACGCATGGGCGAGTGGGTCGGCGGGGTGACGGGCGTCAGCGACGTATCCGGACCTATCGATCGGGTTGGGACGACCTACGTCGTTCACTTCGGTCCGGTCAAGAGCCCGACCGAAGTCCTCGAGGCCGATCCGCCGCGACGCTTCGCGACGCGCTTCGGCAGCTGGGTGCTTCGGGGCGTGTCGAGCGCGACGTTCGCGCCCGAGGGCGACGGGACGCGCGTCACCCAGGAGTTCGAGACGGTCGGCCGGATCTCGGCCATCTCGTCATGGGTGTTCTCGCGAGGCTCCTACGAAGGCAGCTTCCGCGGCGAGCTCGAGAAGTTCGCGCGCCTGGCGGAGCGAGAAGCCCCCCAGGCAGCCATGGATCGGACCTGATCGAAACGCCGGATGATCGATGGTGTCACGCTCCGGGACGATACCCGAGGAGCCGGTCTGCGATCAGCGGCGCGATTCCCAGTCCCGGCGGCCCAGGCCAAGGGCGAACACGAGAGCCTCGAGGATCAGAGTGATGATGGCCAGCAGGACCAGGCTGAGCCCGAAGCTGGCGATCAGCAGCACGGCGACCGCGAGATCAAGCGGGGTCATCGGTGATGCCCGAGCTGAAACGTTCTCGGCTCGGTATCAACGAGCCTAAGCCAGTGCGACATTGGCGTCCCTCCCCCTTTTCCCCGTGACTGGATTTTCGGACCCTCGTCAAGAGCCAGACCACGGACGCGGACGGACATGAAGAGACCCCGCCTAAACGGGGCCTCGTCGTGGGTGGGATCTGAGTCAGCTGGCGAAGGCGGCGGCCCACTCCCCAGCCGTCTCGGCGTCGTAGTCGAGCGAGTAGCCGCACGCGTTGACGTTCGAGCCGGCCGCGGTGATCAGGTATCGACCGCCGACCTTGAACTCGGGCAGTGGGCCGGTGAGCGCCATCTCGACTGCCGGCGCGGTTAGCGTGACGCTGCCGTCGACGCCCTTCCAGCCGGTGTTGATGTCGAAAGTGATCTGGTCCCCGTCGATCGACGTGACGGTGCCGTCGAAGACGATGTCGAAGGTGGGCAGCGTCGCGGGATCGTACATGATGCATGAGGCCATGCCGCCGCCGCCGGCCGGATCCTCGGACGGCGTCGGAACCGTCCCGATCGGATCGGGCGCCTTGCCACCGAGGTTGGCCCCGGCGCCGATGGCGATCGCGAGCGCGAAGGCGCCGGCGAGTGCGAGCCCACCGAGCTTGGCGAGCGGGTTGCTCATGAAGGTGCGGGACGGATGCTGGTTGTCGGTCACGATGTGCTCCTGGACCCTCGCCGAGACGCGGGCGAGGCTCGCGGAGGGCACGTCCTCCGCCCGGACCGGGTCAGCAGCGCGCAGGCGGTCGATCGGATCGGATCCGTTCGGCATGCTCACGTTCTTCCCTCGTTCCAGGCGGCACCGTGTGTGCCCTTCACATCAGCCGATGTCCGGCTCGAGCCCGGATATTTCATGTCACCGTCGCGATCTTCGCGACCGAGCGCCGCGGCGTACCGCGCACGGGCCCGATGGAGGCGGATCGCGACGGCGTTCGCGGTGATACCCAGGACCGCCGCGATCTGCTGGTTGCCGAGCTCCTCCCAGGCGACCAGGCGCAGGAGCTCCTGGTCGGCCGGCGAGAGGCTGGCAAGCGCGATGAATACTGGGCCGCCGAGGTCCTCCCCTGCCCTGATGGGTGTCGGGACGTCGTCGACCTTGAGGAGGGCCGCCAGACGCTCGCGGCGGCCTTTCCCGCGACGGTGGTTCGCGAGCACCCGCCGCGCGACGGCGTACAGCCACAGGAGCGGTTCGTCGGTCGGGATGGCGTCGATCTTGCGCCAGGCGATCGTGAAGGTCTCCGCGGCAACGTCCTCGGCGTCGGCCAGCTGGTCCGTCCGGCGCATCGCGTAGGCAAGCACGGCACGTTGGTGCTCGGTGAAGAGCGCGTCGAACCGCGAGAGAGGCGAGGTCGATGCGCGCGGCAGGCTCAGGCTCACCGCCCCGGGACGACCTCAGGTCACGGCTGGTTCCCCGTCGAGGCCCAGGCTTCAGTGGCTGCTAGGGGTCGGGCGCCTCGGCGAAGAGTCATCCCACCTGTGCCGACCGGCGGCGAATCAGCTTCGAACGGCGAAGAGGTGCCACATTCCGGGTACACCCTTCAGTTCGTGGCTGCCGCGGTCGTCGAATACGAGATCGGATCCGACGACAAGGTCCCTGATCGTGCTCGAGACGAGGATTTCGCTCGGCCCGGCCATGGCCGAAACCCTGGCTCCGATGTGGACGGCGAGCCCTGCGATATCGTCGGAGAGGACCTCGATCTCACCGACATGGAGTCCGGCTCGGATCTCCAGATCGAGCTCCCTCACCTCATCGCGGATGGCGACCGCGCAACGGACGGCACGAGCCGGGCCATCGAAGGTGACGAGGAACCCGTCACCGACGACCTTGACCTCCGTCCCGCCGAACCGGTTCAGTTGGCGCCGGACGATCCGGTTGTGATCGGCTAGTAGCAGCTGCCAGCGGCTGTCGCCGCGCTCGGCCGCCAACTGAGTCGATCCGACGATATCGGTGAACAGCACGGTAGCGAGCACCCGGCGAGGATCGGGCACCGGCCTGATGCCGGTCACGAAGTCCTGGATCTCGGCCACCATCGCGTCCTGATCGCCGGCCCAGATCAAGTTGTCGGCGCCGGACAGTTCGACGTACTTGGCGGCCGGGATGTGCTCGGCGAGGTAGCGGCCGTGTTCGACTCGGAATCCCGCCGCATCCGTTCGGTGGATAACAAGCGTCGGGACGCGGATCGCGGGCAGCACGTCCCGAACGTCGCTCTCATAGATAAGGCGAACGATCGCCTTCGTGCTACCGGGCGTCGTAGCGCTCCGCTCGTACCTGGCCCATTCACGTCTGATGCGTTCGTCACCCGAAACGGAAGGCGCAAAGAGGTCGATCATCACCCCGCGACCGGTATCGTCCTCCGCAAGCTCGAGCGATGGCGCGAGCTCTGAGATCGGCGCACCGATCGGGAAGTCGGACGCTGCGAGGAACCGCGCAAAGCAGTCGACGAGGATGAGTGTCGAGACCCGGTCGGGATGAGTAGCGGCGAACGGCATTGCCAGGATCCCGCCGCCGATGTTCGCGATCATCGCGGCCCGCTCGGAGCCGACCGTGTCGAGCACGGCGGGAATGTCCGCCATGAATTCCTCGAGCGTCGGCAGCGATGACGTCGGGATCGGGTCTGAGAGGCCCGTTCCTCGCTTGTCGAACATGATCAGCCGACCGAATGTCGCCAGTCGCTCTCGCAAGGCTGCGACCGGAGGAACATCCCATTGGGCGTCGACATGGCCGAACCATTGGTCGAGCAGGAGGATATCGGGCGGCCCCTCGCCGATGACTTGGTAGGCGAGGTGGAGGTCACCCAGTCGAGCGTATCGCGTCTCTGGGAGCATGGTTCGCAAGCGTACCGACGAGCGCCAACGACTGCTGGCCGGGCGCACCGAGCTGGAGAACGGCGCCCGGCGCCGTTCGCGCGCGTCCCCGACCATCGCGGCGCGGCGCGCACGTCAGCTGCTCGCCGGCTCGACGTTGTGGTTCAGGTGGAACACGTTCGTCGGGTCCCATGCGCGCTTGAGGGCGCGTAGGCGATCGAGCTTGATGTCGCCGTAGCTCGATCGGGTCACCTCGGGGCCGGCGTCGGACAGCTCGTTGATGTAACGGCCCGGAAGGAGGTCGGGCTCGACGATCGCCATCGCCTGCCGCACCCATTCGATGTTCGCCGCGTCGAGAGCCGGGTCGGACCAGCCCGTATCGGGGCTGACGTCGAACGGGACGGTGCGGCCCGTGAAGGCCATCGCGTCATCCGGCTGGCGAGCGATCGCGCCGCCCATCGCGGTGACCGAGATGCTGGCGTCGCCCGGGACCTGCTCCACGTGCGCGACGAACGCGTCGAGGACTGCCGGGGAGCAATCGGCGACGTAGCCACCGAGGATGGCGGTCCGCGAGCCCCACGCGAGATCGAGATCGCTCGAGCGCTGGGCGACCAGGTACTCCTCGCTGGTGGCCGTCACCGACGCCGGGGCCGGACCCTTCAGGAGTGGCGCAATGTCACGCTCGACGTCCTCCGCTGCGCCGCTGTGGTTGTAGGAGATGACGACGATCGGTCGGCCGGCGATCGTGTCCGGGTAGTTCACGGCCGGCTCGGCACGCGCGACGGTGAAGATCGCAGCGATCGTGTCGGGTGCCGCCGCGGCGAACTGGCGGAAGACCGGCCAGACATCCTGGATCTCGGTCGCCGGGTGGATGTGGACTCCTCGGTGGAGGGTCCCCGAGAACGGATGCAGCTCCAGCTCGAGGCTCGTCGCCACGCCGAAGTTCGCGCCCGCCCCGCGCAGGCCCCAGAACAGCTCCGGCTCCTCATCGGCGCTTGCCCGCACGAGCCGCCCGTCGGCCGTCACGAGCTCGACGGCGCGAAGGCTGTCGATCGTCAGTCCCATCCGTCTCTGGAGCCGGCCGACGCCGCCACCGAGCGTCAGCCCGGCGACGCCCGTGTGGCCGACGACCCCGACCGGGCAGACAAGCCCGTGCTCCTGGGCAGCGATGTCGAGGTTGCCGAGCAGCGCGCCGCCCCCGGTCTGGGCGAGCCGCCGCGCCGGGTCGACACGGACGGCGTCCATCCGTCCGAGGTCGATGACCAGGCCACCGTCGGTCGTCGAGTGCCCGACCGCGCTGTGACCGCCTCCGCGAACGGCGATCTCGAGCTCGCGTTCGCGGCCGAAGCGAACCGCGGCCACGACGTCGTCGACGGTCAAGGGTCGGGCGACCATGACCGGTCGCCGATCGAACATCGCGTTCCACACCCGTCTGGCATCGTCGTAGCCGGCGGCATCGGGCGTCACGATCTCGCCCGTGAAGGCGTGGCGAAACTCGTCGAGCTGGGCGCGTGTCGGCGAGTCAGTCATGCGGTGAGCCTAGCTCAGTCCTGCCGGGCGATCGCCTCGATCTCTGCGTTCAGGCGTTCATGCTCGTGCCCGTAGATCGAGCAGTGGCCCATCCCCTCGAACAGGTGGTACGTGGAGGTCGGGCACAGATCCGCCACTTCGCGGCCGAACTGGGGCGGTGCCTGCACGTCCTCCGCGAACGAGAAGACGTGGAGCGGGACAGTGCAGGACGGGAGTTGGCGGGTTACGTCGAACGTCTGGCACGCGTCCCACTGCCCGATGAGGGACTCCTCGTTCACCCCGGTCCGGATCCACGCCGCCAGTTCGTCCCGGATCCGAGGCCACAGGACCGGATCGCCCAGGACCCGCGCGGGATAGAGGCTCGCGGCGTAGTGGGCGACAGCCATGTCGCCATCGAGGCTCCCGCCGGAGTCGCGGTAGTCGATCTCCGCCTGCATGTAGTAGCGGATCCAGCCGTGGGACCGCGCGCCACCACCCATCGCGATCCCGACCCGGATGAGGTCCGGATGGTCGACCGCAAGCTGCTGGACGATGAGTGCGCCCATCGACAGGCCGACCACGACGACGGGCGGCGCGCAGACCGCGGCGATCAGCTCGGCCGTGTCGCGTGCCATGTCCCCGATCGTCCACGGCAGGGCCTGACGGCAGGTGGTCGGGGCGATCCCGCGGTTGGTGAAGGTCGTATTCCGGAACGACCGGCGGAAATGCGGGAGCTGGTAGGTGTCCCAGCTATCGCCGGCATCGCCGCCGCCGCTCACCCAGACGATGTCCGGCCCCTCGCCCGCCTGCGCATATGCGATCGACGTCTGGGAGCCTTCGAACATCGGCATCGGCGACCTTTCCATGGCGGCTGGGATACCCCAGTATCGCCCGCAAAAAAGGGGCATCGCAGATCGTGCGACGTGGGTGCGGCTAGGCGCGTTCGGCCCTGTCTGCTCGACCGTCCATGAAGACAGCTTCGATCTCCGGCCAGGTCGCGACGACCGGTTCTGGCGCACCGACCGCGGGCAGCCGTGTCGTGGGATCCGAGCGGAGCCAGGCGACGCGGAAGCCGAAGGCGCCGGCGCCGGCGGCGTCCCAGCCGTTGCCGGTCACGAACCCGATGCGCTCCGTCGGAAGCCGGGTTGCGTCGACGGCGAGACGGTACACGCTGGGGTGCGGCTTGAACCGCCGCACCGCGTCAACGGAGAGCCGATGGTCGATCGGTAGGTCGACGCGGGCGGTGAAACGGTCGAGGGTCCGGGCAGAGGCGTTGGTCAGGATGCCCGTCGTCAGGCCGGCCGCGTGGAGACGGTTGACGGCGTCGGCCGCAGCGGGGACCAGCGGCAGCTCCGCGAAGGCGTCCGCGAGGCCCGCCAGGTCCTTGTGCGCTGGGATCCCGAGCTCATCCACTGTCGTTTCCAGGGTTTCGACGGTCACGGTGTCGAAGTCCGCCCACCGATCCATCGCAGTCCGCAGCCAAGACGCCTCGAGCTGCCGCGCGCGCCACCGAGCGGCCAACTCCGCGCCCCGACCGGGCGCCATTTCGTCGCATGCGTCATCGAGCGGCGCGAGCGATAGAAGCGTCCCGAAGAGGTCGAAGAAGACCGCGTCGACAGGCGTGTCGAACGACGTCACCTCAACGGCGGCCGTCAGAAAACGAGACCGGCACGGAGCTCCTCGAGCGCATGTCGAGCCTCATCCACCGAGCCCTCGTCCTCGATCGTGCTGATGTCGCCGGGGTCGCTTCCGAGTGCCACCGCCTTCAGCACGCGGCGCATGATCTTCCCGCTCCTGGTCTTCGGCAGCATGGACACGAACGACACCTGCTCGATCACGGCGAGCGGCCCGAGCTCCCGGCGCACGGTCTGGACCAGCTCGCCACGGAGCTCCTCCGACGGCTCGTGGCCGGCGCGCAGCGCGACGAAGGCCTGGATGACCTGCCCACGGAGCTCATTCGGGACACCGGTGACTCCGGCCTCGGCGACCGCCGGGTGGCGCATGAATGCGGTCTCGACCTCGATCGTCCCGATCCGGTGATCCGCGATCTTGATGATTTCGTCGGCCCGGCCCGCGAACCACACGTAGCCGTCCTCATCGACGTGCGCGGCGTCACCCACGTAGTAGCCGCCGGGGATCCGCTCCCAGTAGTCGGCGACGTAGCGGTCGGGTTCGCCCCACAGGGTGGCGATGAGCCCGGGGAATGGGCGAACGATCCGCATGATCCCCTTCTCGCCAACGCCGACCGGCCGGCCGTCGCCGTCGACGACGTCCGCCTCGATGCCCGGGAGCGCCAACCCGGCGGAGCCAGGCTTGATCGGCAGCAGGCCGACCCCGTATGGGTTGCCGAAGATGGGCCCACCGGTTTCGGTCTGCCACATGTGGTCGATGACCGGGACCCGGTCCTCGAACACGGTTCGCTGGAGCCACTCCCAGGCGGGCGCGTTGAGCACCTCGCCGGCCGAGAACAGGCGCTCGAGCGTGCTGAGGTCGTGCCCGTGCGGGATGTCCTCGCCGTAGCGCATGAGGAGCCGGATCGCTGTTGGCGAGCTGAACAGGCCAGTGACGCTTTCACGCTCGATGATCGACCAGGGGTTGTCGGCGTCCGGGTGATCGATGGCGCCTTCCCAGGCGACGGTCGCGGCGCCCGCCATGAGCGGCGCGTAGACGATGTAGCTGTGGCCGACGACCCAGCCGATATCGGACGTCGACCACCAGGTCTCCCCTGCCCGCAACGCGAACACCCAATCGCCCATCGAGGCGATGTGCACCCCGTAACCGCCGTGGCTGTGCACCGCCAGCTTGGGCTTCGCCGTCGTTCCGGAGGTCGCCAGGATGAACGCGGGGTCCTCGGCGGCGGTGTCCTCGACGCCGCCATCGTGGCCGTGACCGGCATGCAGCAGCTCATCCCACGACAGCTCGCCGTTGCGTGGTGGGCGTGACGCGTCGCTCCGGCGATGGACGACGACGTGCTCGACGTCGCCACGATCGGCGGCGAGTGCGTCGTCGACGATCGCCAGCAGGTCCACGTCCTTGCCCTTCCGATACGTCACGTCGGTGGTCAGCACGAGCCGCGAGCCGCTGGCCCGGATCCTGTCGCCGAGCGCTCCGGCCCCGAAGCCAGCGAACACGACGCAGTGGATCGCGCCGATCCGTACCGTCGCCAGCATCGCGACGATCGCCTCGGCGGAAGTCGGCATGTAGAGAGTGACGCGGTCACCCTTCTCGACTCCGAGACCGCGAAGCCCGGCTGCGACGCGCTCTACCTCGTCGAGCAGCTCTCGGTACGTCAGTGAGCGGCGACCACCGCGCTCGTCGAGCGCGATCAGCGCCGGGGTGTCGCCGCGTCCTGCTGCGACGTGTCTGTCCAGGGCATTGGTCGCCAGGTTCGTCCGTCCACCAGGGAACCAGGCAAAAGTCGGCGGGTCACGGAGCTCGAGCGCGCGATTCGGCGGCGTGGTCCAGTCGAGCCTGTTCGCGGCCTCCAGCCAGAACGCTTCGCCGTCGTCGAGGGAACGGCGAAACAGCACGTCGTAGCGCCGGCGGGCCTCGTCGTCCGGGCGGTCCATCATCGGACCGGCAGTATCGACCTGCCGCAGGTCCAACGTCCAGCTGGGGTTATCCCCACCACCGAACACGCCGGGTGGCGGGCTGGCCGCATCGCTCCCCTCCCCGCAGCGTGCGATCAGGCACGGAACGGTGACCGCGGGTCGCCGTCAGGAAACCTGCTCACCAGGGAGGTGATGGATACCCCGATGCACATGAACCGCACGCTCCTCCACTCGGGCGTGTTCCTCGTGGCGATCGGAGGCGCCGTCGTGGCGGCCGACGTGCTTAGCACGGCCGCGCTGATCGACGCCCTGCGTCTGTGGCCGGTGGCCGTGATCGCCATCGGCCTGGGCATCGCACTCCGGCGGACCCAGTTCAGCCTGGCGAGCGGGGTCCTCGCCGCTGCCGTCCCCGGTCTCATCCTCGGGGGCGCGATGGCCGTCGGGCCGCGACTCGCCTTCGAGCGCGGCTACTGGGATGAGCTCAGGGCCGCGTATGAGTGGCACCAGCGTTGCGACGTCGACGCCCGAGTCGACTTCGATAATGTCCACATCGATCCGATCGGAGGATGCACGTGAACCGCCGTCTCTATCGTTGCAGTCATGACCGCCGCCTGGCGGGCGTCGCCGCGGGCATGGCCGAGTTCTTCGACCTCGACCCGACGCTCGTCCGACTGCTCTGGTTCGTCTCGATCTTCCTGACCGGTGGCCTCAGCATCCTGTTGTACATCGGCCTGGCATTCATCGTGCCCGAGGAGCCGATGACGGAACTTGACGTCGAGGGGGCGGCCGCCGGCACGTACGCCCACCGCCGTGTGGCTCGGAGCGAGGGCTCCGGGCGATGGGGCACCTTCCTGGGCCTCGCATTGATCCTGTTCGGCGGCCTCGCCCTCGTCGACGCGCTGCTGCCGTCTTGGGTCGAGTCGTGGCGGTACCTCGGGCCGGCATTCTTCGTCGGGATCGGCGCCCTGCTCGTGTTCGGCAGCATGCGCCGTCAATCGACCGACGCAACCAGGTCGATCGAGTCGCCCGAGTCGTGATCGAAGCAGTCGTCCTGGCGACAGGACTGCTGCTCGTCATCACTGGGCTGGCGTCGGCCCGGATCCCCGGTGGAGCGTGCTTCGCTCGACCGGGGATCGCTCGTTCCCCGCTCCGCTCGTTCCTGCTGGCGCCGATCCACCCGCAGACGTGGTACGCGAACGGCGCGATCATCCTGGGGTTCTTCGTCGGGGCCTTCGCCTTCGTGCTCGTCCTCACGCTGGTCTCGACCGGCCTGACGGTCCTGCTCGCCGGCATCGGCGTGCTGCTCATCGCGCTTGCGATCGAGAGCTCACGGCTGGTCGCCCGGGTCGAGCGCTGGCGGGTATTCGTCGGTGAACCCATCGCCCCGGCAGCGCACCCGTACATGCCCCTCCGCGGCGGCCTGCTGGACATCCTGCGTGCCGAATTCGCCGACGTCGCTCGCTGGCGCGACGTCCTGTACGTCGCCGTGAACCTCCCGCTGACCGTGATCGAGTTCGTCGTGGTCGGCCTTGCCTGGGCGGTTGCGCTCGTCGCGCTGACGATGCCGGTCTGGTTCGATCCGCCCGCGGTCGCGCCGTCGGCCTGGCTCGGGTCGGTCGCGGGGCTCGGTCTGCTGTTCGTCGCGGCCTCTCTGTCGCAGCTCGTCATCGCGCTCCACCGGCAGGTCGTGGTGGGTCTGCTGTGCACGTCGGAGAGCCGCGAGCTCCGCCGCCAGGTGGAGACCCTGCGGCAGAGTCGCTCGGCCGTCCTGGCGGTCGAAGCGAGCGAGCTCAACCGCATCGAGCGCGACCTCCACGACGGCGCTCAGCAGCGGCTTGCCAGGCTGTCGATCGACCTGGGGCTGGCGAGCGAGCGCATCGACACCGATCCGGCAGGCGCGAAGGAGCTCGTCCGCGAGAGCCAGGAGCAAGCCCGCGAGGCGCTGGCCGAGATCCGCCAGCTTGTGCGCGGGATCGCGCCGGCCATCCTGCTCGATCGAGGACTGGTCGCGGCCGTCGAATCGATCACCGGCCCCGGGCCGGTCAGGACGGCGGTGATCAGCGACCTCGCGCCCGGCGAGCGGCTGCCGCCCGCCGTCGAGCGGGCGGCCTATTTCGTCGTGTCGGAGGCGCTCGCCAACGTCGCCAAGCACAGCGACGCGTCGCGCTGCGAGGTTCGATTTCGTCGCGAGGGAGGGCACCTGGTGGTCGAGATCTGGGACGACGGGAAGGGCGGCGCGGGGATCCAGTCGAGGGGCGGGCTGGCCGGTCTCGAGAGCCGGGTCGCGGGCGTCGATGGCGCGTTCTCGGTCTCCAGTCCGCGTGGCGGTCCCACGACGGTGCGTGCTGAGATCCTTGTCCCGGTCGGGACCGCCGTTCAGGAGCCGAGGTAGGTCAGCACGGCGAGTACCCGCCGGTGGTCATCCGCGGTGTGGGGCAACTCGAGCTTGCCGAAGATGTTGCTGATGTGCTTCTCCGTGGCGCCCTCGGTGATCGTCAGGAGCTTGGCGATGCCCACGTTGGTCCGGCCCTCGGCCATCGCGGCCAGGACTTCCTGTTCGCGCGGCGTCAGGGCCGACAGTGGATCGCCGGGCTTGTTCCGGACCATCAACTGGGCGACCACCTCCGGATCGAGCGCCGTGCCGCCGCGGGCCACCCGTCGCAGGGCGTCCATGAATTCCGGGATGTCGCCGACACGGTCCTTGAGCAGATATCCGAGGCCGCCTCCGCCGTCGGCGAGCAGCTCGGTCGCGTACTGACGTTCCACGTACTGGCTGAGGACCAGGATCGGCGTGCCGGGGATGCGCCGGCGCGCCTCGATGGCTGCCCGGAGGCCTTCGTCCCGCTGTGTCGGCGGCATCCGCACGTCGACCACGGAGACGTCGGGCCGGTGCTCGACCACGGCCGCCACGAACGCATCACCGTCGCCGACCTTGGCCACGACCGTGCCGCCCGACTCCTCGATGAGCCGGGCGATGCCCTCACGGAGCAGCGCAGAATCATCGGCGATGACGATGCGCAGGGACTGCTCGTCGACCAGTGCGTTCATGCCGGCTCGGGAGCCCTCAGTGCCAGGAAGGCACAGGCGTCTTCAGCGAAGCGCGCGTCGGGGCGGTGACCGGAATCCTTGTACTCGATGTGTCGGACGTCCACCAGGCCGTCGACGAGCTCGCGGACCAGGTCCGGCGGATATGCCAGGTCCAGGCCGCCCGAGACGACGAGCGTGGGGCAGCGGATCCCGCCCAGGGCGTCAGTCGCGTCGAACGCGTCGTCAGAGTCGGCGTCGAGCAGGAGGACGCGCAGGTCCGACGGTCGACCGCCCACGTACGGACCGAGCAGCCAGGCGATCGCGCTGCCGATCCGCGCGTGCTTCGGCATGAACCACCCGCCCATCTGCGCGTAACCGGACCGCCATCGGCCGGCCAGGAAGTGGTCGACCGCCCGGCGTTGGACCTCCGCGACATCGGGGGGAATGCGATGGCCCGTGAACCCGAGCACGAGACGATCGACGAGCTCGGGATGCCGGTTGGCGAGCCACTGCGCGTAGCCTCCACCGGTGGAGATGCCCATGACCCCGACCGCCCTGCCCCACTGCTCGCGGATGACCGTGGCGTAATCGTCGGCGATGTCGACCGACGAGCTGCCGGGTGGGAGGTCGGCCCGGCGACCGACGTCGACAAGGGTCAGGTCGTGCCGCTCGATCGGCTCCAGCCAGCGCTTCCACCACCGGCGGACCGAGGCGGGCTTGGACGGTTCGGACGTGAAGGATAGCCCGGGAATGGACAACACGATCCGCGACCCCGTACCGATCCGCGCGAACGGATGCCCCGTCGGCAGCGTTCCGGTCTCGATCATCGCCTCGCGCGATGGCATGCGCGGACGGTACGCCACCCGTGCGGCGTTGGCTTGACGGATCCGTCATACAACCGTATGGTTGTATCAATGCAGACCGTATTCGATCCCGATCGCCGTCTTCGCCGCCATGGCCGATGCCACCCGGCGCGACATCGTGTTGCGCTCGCTGGGCGGCCGCGAAGGCGTCGCCGAGCTGGCCGGGCATTACCCCATGAGCTTCGCGGCGGTCCAGAAGCACGTCGCGATCCTCGAGCGTGCCGGCCTCGTGACCAAGCAGCGCAGCGGCCGACGCAAGCTCGTGCGCACCAACATCGAGGCGCTCCGCCTGGCGCGCGGGCTGCTCGATCAGTACGAGGCGCTCTGGCGCGGACGGATCGACCGCATGACCGACCTGATCAGCCGCAGCAAGGAGTCCCACGCATGACTGTCACCGCCGTCCAGAAGGATCCGGAGGCCCTGACCCTGACCGTGACCGCCGAGTTCGACGCGACCCCGGAGCGAGTCTGGGACCTCTGGGCAGATCCGCGCCAGCTCGAGCGATGGTGGGGTCCACCCACCTACCCCGCCACCTTCACGGCCCACGACCTGGCGCCCGGCAGCCGGGTCGAGTACCACATGACCGGGCCCGGTGGCGACCAGCCGCGTGGCTATTGGGACATCCTCGAGGCCGAACCGCCGCGTCGGCTGGTCTTCCGCGATGGGTTCGCCAACGACGACGGCACCCCCAACGACGACTTCCCGCGCAACGAGGTCCAGGCGACGATCGAGCCGATCGAAGCAGGACGCAGCCGGATGCTCATCGAGAGCCGCTTCCCCAGCACGGAGGCGATGCAGCAGCTGGTCGCCATGGGCATGGTGGAGGGCCTTACTGAAGCCGTTGGCCAGATCGACGCGATCCTCGCAGAAGGAGAAGCAGCATGACCACGACGATGACCGAGCCGACCACGCACACCCTTGACGTGCCCGGCGCGACCCTCACCTACGACATCCGGCAGACCGACTCCCCTGCCCCGGCCCTGTTCCTGATCGGTTCGCCGATGGGTGCCGGCGGGTTCGGCACGCTCGCCGGGCACTTCGCCGATCGCACGGTCGTGACCTACGACCCGCGCGGCGTCGAGCGCAGCACGAAGGCCGATCCGGCCAGCCAGTCGACGCCCGAGCAGCATGCCGACGACGTGCACCGGATCATCACCGAGCTTGGCGTCGGCCCGGTGGACCTGTTCGCCAGCAGCGGTGGCGCAGTGAACGCGCTCGCGCTTGTCGCCAAGCACCCGGAGGATGTCCGGACGCTGGTCGCGCACGAGCCGCCGCTCGCGGCGATCCTCCCCGATCGCGAAGGCGCAATGGCGTTCACCCAGGCGATCCATGACACGTACCGGCGAAGCGGGTTCGGCGCCGGCATGGCGCAGTTCATCGCCGCAGTCAGCCACACGGGACCCATCACCACGGAGTTTGCCGCCCAGCCGGGTCCCGATCCGGCGATGTTCGGGCTGCCAACCGAGGACGACGGCAATCGAACCGACCCCCTGCTGGGGCAGAACATCATCACCTGCACGCATTACGAGCCGGACTTCGAGGCACTTCGAGCGGCGCTCGACGCGGATCGTGCTTGCTGCCGGCGCGGAGTCGGAGGGCCAGATGGCCTGCCGCGGGGCACTCGCCGCCGCCGAGCGTCTCGGCACCGAGCCCGTTCGCTTCCCGAGCGACCACGGCGGCTTCCTTGGCGGGGAGTACGGCCAGGCCGGCGACCCGGATGCCTTCGCCGCGAAGCTGCGCGAGGTTCTAGCGGACTGACCATCCAATTCCCAAGCACCACGGCGCCCGCCCGGCAACGCCAGGCGGGCGCCTCCCTGTCTGGTGCATCAAGAGGGACCCCCGGCCTCCCCAAAAGGCCGGGGTTCGCGTGTCTGCTAGGTCGGTTGGGTGGTCAGTCGTCTCGCTCGAAGTAATGACTCGAGAGGTATCTCGCGACCTTCTCGCCGAGCCAGGCTCCCTGGACGTCTGCCCGTCGGAAATGGATGCCGATGAGGATGCGACCCTCGATCGCGTCCTTGATGACGGCGCTGAATTGGGTGTAGTTCCGAGTGACGGGAGCGGCCCCCACGCTGGTCAGGCTGAACCGCATCCTGTCAGTCCGGAAGTAAGCGCGAGCGGCGTTCATCGCCCCGGACACCAGGCAGTTGAAGCCCGATGGCGGGTCCGGATAGCCCGGGTTTGCGCCCAAGGACGTCCAGGTAGGATCGGCCACCGTCGCCGGGTTCCCGTCGGTATCTGCTAGCCGGATCGCCGTCTGTGGCCGCCAGAAGTTCCAGTGGTCCTTGTTCTCGAAGCAGGCGATGCCGGAGTCAGCCATAGACATGCTCGTCATCACGAACAGCCGTGCCTGCTGGCTCGTCGACAGGTGGCGCTTGGTGGCGATGTCCCGAAGCCCGCGGTTGACCATGCTGAAGGGATTGACCGACGCCCAACTGGCGATCCGGGCCTGCTCTGGGGTCCGGGTCGAGGTCGTCCCACCGAGCCGCTTGACCTCGTTGAACTCTCTTGCATACGCGGCGCTGGTGAGGGCGTAGGGCGCCCCGACCCGGTACTGGTCTGCGCGCCGCAGCGTGAACGGCTTGACGAGACTGGCCCAAGCGAAGACGTTCGCGTTCTGTGGCGGCACGGGGCGCCATTGGCCGGGCTGGGTCCCGACCCGGAACGCATACGTTCCGAAGCGGCCGTCACCGACTCGAGCAGCGAGCATCGCCGCCGCCGCGGCCTTGCCGACCGTGATCCCGCGTTGCTTCGCCGTACCGTTGGAGATCTTCGCAAGGGACGTGGCGTACAGGTTGTCCAGGCTGGTCTTCAGGGCCGGCATCGTCGCCGGGGTGAGGCCGACGAGGACGCCGTGCGCCGCGGCGGCCACGGCCGCCGCCTGCGATGACGACCTCCGCGCGTTGAGACCGCGCAGGTACGGCTCGTGCGTGTCGACGATCGCCATCACGGCGTCGTACATCGCGCCGTGGACCATCGCGAGATGGATCTGCGCGAGCGGCGGCGGCTGGCCGAAGCCGGGCGTCGCCGCGTCTGGAGCGTTTCCGATCGCGTTGACTGCATTGATGTTCCACTCGAGGACCATGTTGCTCGGCTCGCGGGCCGCGACCGATGTGGCCGGGATCAGCATCGAAACGGCGATCAGCGCGATCGCCAACGGCGTCGAAAGCCAGCGCCTGGATCTCGAACGCGCTCGAGAGTGCGTCATGACGGATTCCTCGAATTGGTCCTTCGATGGTGGCGCCGAGCGCCCTGCGTGGCGAGAGCCCGGATCGGGCGCCGAACCCTGTCCGACATAGGTCATCGCGTCCCTCCCTTCGCTGTGTGGCCCACCAGCGACCCGTCTGGGGTCGGTTCGCGCCGGCGTCAGCCGTCTGACACGCTGGTCCCTCGGTATCCGGACCACCTGATTTGATAGGCGTCGCGCGGGGCGATTCGGTTCAATCTCCGGCGGTCGGCGTTGACGGGACCCTGCAAGCCCTCACCAGATAGATGCCGCTCGGTGGGGCGCGGTTGGCGGAGATTTGCGCTCTCCTGGGAGCAAACCGCGATGCGTCGTCCGGCATCTGGACCGGTGACGGCCTGAGATGGCACAGGGTACGGTGGCCGCGTTCGAGGAACGTCGTGGAACTCCTGGCTCCAGCGAAGCGATCAGCGAGGGACGCGGACGACGCGCTCGTGCGACGCGCGGCCGCCGGCGAGGTCGCGGCCTTCGACGCCCTGCTCGTCGCCCGGATCGACCGCTGCTATCGGCTCGCCTGGTCGATCCTGGCCAACGACGCGGACGCGGCCGACGCCACCCAGGACGCGTTCGTGTCCGCCTGGCGGCAGCTTCCGAGGCTGCGCGACGCGGGAGCGTTCGACGGCTGGTTGAACCGGATCGTCGCGAATGCGGCGCTCATGGCCCGCCGCCACCGCAAAAGGCTTCGCGAGGTCTCCGTTGCGCCCCAGACACCCGACTCCGACGACACGCCGACCTGGGAGCCTGAGTCGGCCGCCATGATGAACGAGAGCGACGCATTCGTGGAGCGCGACGCCATGGGGCGAGCGTTCGATCGCCTCCGCCCTGCCGACCGGGCGATCCTCGTGCTCCACCACGTCGACGAGCGACCGGTCGCTGAGATCGCCCGGGCACTCAACGTCCCGGTGGGAACCGCGAAGTGGCGGCTTCACGCTGCCCGCAAGGCCCTGGAGCGAGCGATGGAGGCCGAGTCGTGAGCGGCATGCCCCTCACCGACGCCCAGCTTGCCGCGGGCCTCGCTCGACGGGCGCCGGACTCTGCCCCGGCCGGGCTCCGCCATCGCATCCTCACGGAGCTCGAGTCGACGCCGCAGGTCCGTCCGCTCCCGGCGCCGCTGAACCGCCTGGGCGACGCGGATCCGATCGCGCGACGCCGGGCGATGCTGCTCGTGGCGGCGGCGCTCCTGGTTCTTGGTCTCGCCGCTGCGGGCATCGTCGGCGCGTTCCTCGAGAACCGTCGCGACTCGACGCCTGACCTGTCGCTCGCGCCGCCGACGGACCTGCCCGCCTTCGTCCGCTCGACCTACGACCTGATGCCCGAGCTGGAGCCGATGACGATCTCGTTCGTCGATGGATCGACGAAGGGAAGGATCTACGTCGATGCGTCCGGGGCGATCCGAACCGAGCGGTTTGCCTCGCCGAACGATACGGAGCCGGAGACGCTCACGATCCTGAATGGCACGACCAGAGCTGAGCTCATCGTCGTGGATGGGCGTCCCGTCTGGTATGAGCAAAGCGAGGCGATCAGCGAGGACCCGCGGGTCTTCGTGTTCGCTGCGCTCGGTGCGGCCCGGTCCGCTCCGTCACCAGGCTGCGAGACGGCGGTGAGTCCCGAGGAGGAGTACGTCGGAGAGCCCGGCCGGAGCTGGGTCTATGTCGGCGTCGAAGACGTCGCCGGTCGTCCCACGCACCACGTGCGCTGCGGCGACGACCTGTGGATCGACGTCGAGACCCGGGTCACACTCCGGAGCCGCAGCACGGACCAGTCCCGGACGATCGAGGCGACCGAGGTGGTCTTCGGGCAGCCACCAGGTCACCTGTTCGAGATCCGCCGACCGGACGGGGTCGCCGCGATCGCGCCCGAGGAGTACGCGTGCGCCCAGGATCCCTATTGCTCGGCCTCGCCGCGGCCCGTCGTCACGCCCCCTCCCGCGTCCGCTGGCACGAGGCCCGCAGACATCGACGCGGTGCTCGCTGCCGCCCTGACCGCGAGCGACGCCTTGCCTGCCTACGAGGTGGTGGTCGACCAGTGGAGCGCCAAGTATCCCGGCAGCACCACGCGAACACTCCATGACGGCGAGGGCCGGTATCGGGTGGAGACGCAGTTCGAGGGCGTTACCGCCCCCGCTTCCGTCGTCCTGGCCGGTGACGACTATCGCTACGCGACGGAATCGACGGCCGATGGTGTCGTGTTCTGGCGCACTTCCTCGTCGCAGATGAGCGGTGGGCGTGGTGTGGACTACCCGCTGCGTTTGCCGCCCGAATGTCCCGATGGCTGGACGCTCATCGACATCGATCTCGTTCACGGTCGCGTTGCGGATCACCTCGCCTGCCCGGGTCCGCTCGTTCCCGACGAGTACTGGGTCGACCGTGCGACGCACCTCGTGATCCGCATCCAGACGATGCATGACGAGGCCTATGGGACGGACGTCCAGGAGGTCGTCGAGCTCCGCCTCGGGCCGTCGCCGCCTGAGCTGTTCGAGCTCCCCGAGGGCGCAGACGTTCGAGAGTGATCGGCCTACCGCATTCGCCCACGGCCTCGGGGCGCCCCGTACACTGCGGGACATGGATCTTGGTGCGTTCTCCGTGAGCCTGGCCGTGAAGGACCTGGAGAGTTCGAGGCAGTTCTACGAGAAGCTCGGGTTCGGGCCGGTCATGGGCGACGCCGGGGAGGGCTGGCTGATCCTCAAGAACGGCGCTCACGTGGTCGGCCTGTTCCAGGGGATGTTCGAACGGAACACGATGACGTTCAATCCGGGCTGGGACAGTGATGCGAACACCGTCGAGTCCTTCACGGATGTCCGCGAGCTCCAGCGAAGGCTGAAGGAACAGGGCGTCGAGTTCGTCAGCGAGGTCGACGAAACCGGATCCGGGCCGGGCAGCTTCATCGTCGTCGACCCGGACGGCAATCCGATCCTCGTCGACCAGCACGTCTGACGAGCCCGAGTCGCTCTCTGGGTAAATTCGCGCGCCTACTTCTGTTTGGCGCGCTTGGCCTTCTGCTGCTTGGGCGTCGGTGACTTTGCGGCGGCGTCGGTCACCTGGCGGAAGACCTTGGCCATCCCGGGGCGCATCAACGCACGCCGTTCTGCCTCCATGTCGCGGTCGCGTCGTCGCGCCCGGGCGGCTTCGGTGGCGGGCAGATCGTCGTCGGTCAATGGTGATCGCCCGGCTCGCTAGCCCAGGTGCCAGAACGGGCCGGTCAGCCCGAGTGTTCCCAGGATGGCCTGATTCTGATCGCGTGTGTGCGGGCGCCAGTCGGGAGCGAGACGATCACCCCACCAGGCGTATGCCAGCTCGACGAGCTTCGCCCCAGGGATGATCTCGCCACGGGGGCGGCCCCGGAGCCATTCGTCAACGTGGCCTTCCGACCGGAAGAGCAGCATCGAGCCTCAGGTGTAGCCGATGTCATCCCACCACGACGCGGCGGGAACGAGGACATGGAAGACGAGGTCCGTGTCGTCCGGCTGGCCGTCGCGGACGACGATCTCGATCGGTGCGTGGCAGTCGGCGCATTCCGTGTGGATGCTGCTGTCCGCCTTGAGTGCCGCTCCGATCCCGAATGCATCCCACGCGCAGTTGGCGTACCACGACCGCCCGACCGCCTCCACCCGGAAGGGTGTGCGGTCCGCGGCGAACGGGTTGGCCATCCGGATCTCTCCGGCGTCGTCGAGGACGAGCGCGTGGGCCTCGTGGAGGCGTCGCCAGCCGTCGCGCACAGCCGCCTCGTTCGTGCCCGTGACATTCGCGACGTCGGCGGCCGTCGGCGCGCGACCAAGGTCGACGAAGCGCCGGTAGGTCGCGTTGCGGAGGTCGATGTCAGCGGTGTCCACGTCGCCGACCGTAGGACGGCGGGACCCGGTCGTCAACGGGCTGGCTTGCCTAGCCTTGCATTGCCCCGGCCCCTTGGCTCCCGGGCGCTCGCCCTTTCCGGCGGTGCGTGACCGACTCCGCGATCGTCAGGGCTGCTCCTTGATCGAAAGGACGACAGATCCCGTCGGTCCGGTCGCCGCCTCGAAGGCCAACGCGAAGTCCTCCGATGGTCCGGAATGACCCGCCGACTCTTCTTCAGTATGTGCCCGTGCAAAGGCAAGGTGGGCAGCCTCGTGGCGAACGATGCCGCGGAGTTCCGCGAGCGACGTCCAGTTCGCGAACACCCAGATCACGGTCGGATAGTCCGTCGTGAAGGCACCCTTGAACCCGTAGCGCAGCCCGGCGGCCGGAGGTGGAACGACCGTGTCGACGAACGCGACGGATGCCTCCGGCACCTCGAGCTGCAGGCACCCCTCCGCAAGGGCGGTGAGTGCCGTCTTGACATAGGTCGGGTCGGGGTCGGCCACTCTCACCCGATCTGACTGGACATGGATGCCCAGTCTCTGGAGGACCGCGAACTGCGGAAATGCGTCCCGGCCGATCGCGAACGTCCCGTCCCCTGAGTCGACGGCGATATCGGCGACAGAAACGCGAGGCGTCACGGTCGTAGTGTCTCAGGAGGATCGATCCGGGCGGGAGATCGCTCCTCGCTCGCGTGGACGATGTGGTCGAACTGGCGCCACAGGACCGCGACGAGCAGCGCCGACCCGATGAACCCGAACCAGAATGGTGCCGTGATCCCGAACGTCCGCGCGAGGAGGCCGCCGATCGAGGTGCCGACCACGATCCCGCCGACCACGCCGACGATGTAGATGCCGGTCACCCGGCCGAGCAGCTCGTCCGGGACGGCCCGCTGGCGCACGACGGTCGACGTCGTGCCCCACACGAAGGCATGTGCGCCGAACACGACCATCGTCGCCAGAGCGATGAGCGGCGACGTCGTCAGCGCGAGCACCAGGTGCGTGAACGTCTCGATCAGGAGACCCACGCGCATGATGTCGGCCAGCGAGAACCGCTTCTCGAGGCGTCCGTAGCTCGCCGTCCCCACGATCCCCCCGATCGCGATCGCGGTCGTGAGCAGTCCGAAGCCGACCGCGTCCATCCCGAGGCGCTCGCTGGCGTATAGGACCAGCACCGCCCAGGCGGCGCCGTAGGTGACGTTGAAAGCCACGATCGTCAGGGCGAGCGTCCGCATGGGCGGGTGCGCGATGAGCCAGCGCAGGCCCTCCACCATCTCGGCGCGCAGGTGCCGCCGTTCCTCGGCCCGCTCGGATGCGACTTCGGCGACGTCCGTCACGACACGCATGACCAGCAACCCACCGAGCGCGAAACACGCGGCGTTCGCGGCGAACGGCAACGCCATCCCAATGCTGAACAGGAATGCCCCGATCGGGGGCGCCAGCAGCGAGTTCGTCAGCAGGAACGAGCTCGTTAGCCGCGCGTTTCCGACGCCGAGATCCTCGCGCTTCACCACCTGTGGCAGGAGGCTGTTACTGGCGACGTCCGCGAAGATCTCCGCAGTCCCGAGCGCGAACAAGGCGAGAAGGACGACCGCGATGCTGACGGCTCCACCGACGATCGTTCCGGCGAGGATCGCCAGCACGATCGCGCGGGCCACGTTCACACCGGCGATGATTCGACGCCGGTCGAAGCGGTCGGCGATGGCGCCCGCCGGGACGCCGAACAGCAGGTTCGGCAGCTGCTGGCTCAGGAGCGCCATCGAGACCAAGAGCGGGTCGCGCGTCTGGGCGGCGACGAGGAGCGGACCGGCGGCGAGCGCGATCCCGTCGCCGACGTTGGTGACGATCGATGACGTGAGCAGCCAGCGAAAGCTCCGGCCGAGCCGGGCTGGGGCGATGGTCTCAGCGACGAGGCCGGGATGGACGCGCACCGGCCGGAGGATAGCAACGGCCGCAGAGGTCGTGCGCTCGCCACTTGACATGCATCATCTACGCTCGGGTCATGAGGGATTCAGTCGCCGCCGGGCCTGGCCCGGATGCCATCACGGAATACATCACCAGCACCTACCCCGACGCAGATGTCGTGACGATCGAGGGTGCGGCCTTCTTCTCGCTCGACCCCGAGACGCACTGGCCGAACTTCGCGACCCTCGTCTGGAGCGACGACACCGATCGGGTCAGCGACTTGTCGCGGCCCGGAGTCTTTCGGGTCAGTCTCGGCCTGAGCCGAGCCACCTTCGATCGCGTCGTCGGATCGATCGCCGATCCGGATTTCACGGCGCTCGATCGACTCGTGCCTCATCCGGACTACGCGCGCCAGCACTGGGTGGCGATCCTCAGCCCCAGCGCGGCGACCTTCGCGAAGACTGTGGTGCCGCTCCTCGCCGAGGCACACGACCGGCTCGCCGCGCAGGGCGCCCGGCACGCCAAGACGACCGACTGATCAGTCGGTATGAGGTAGGTTCGCGAGCTCGATCGTCTCTCCCGTCGCGACGTTGAGGAGGAACGGTGCCGCCCGCACGACGGTGTTCGTCGGGATGTCGCCCAGGCCTGCCCCGATAAGGACCCAGTCCCCCGCGGGCAGACGCAGTGCGATCGGCGACCGGGTCGACGCCGTCTCCTCGAAGGTCAGGACGTCACGTGGATCGCCTCCGGAGACATCCACGACGCGGATGGTGGACGCGGTCTCCATGGACACGAGTGTCACGACCCTGGCGCCGTCGTCGGTCATCGTCACGACCGACGCCCCCTGACCCGCGTCGAGGACGACGCGCGGACCTCCGTCGAGCGGCTGCGTCGTGAGGGGATGGACGGACCCATCGTTGCAGTCGTCCCCACTTCGAGCGACGACGGATCCGTCCACCACCCCCACGAGCTCACACGTCTGTTCGCCATCGAGCGGTTCCTTTCGGACCTCGCCCGTCGCCCCATCGGCGATGACGCGTGTGCAACCGGTAGAGACACAGTGATCGATGACGAAGACGCTGTCGTCGAGGGCCAAGGCACCGTTGGGCGGTACCGTCCACCCGGGAGGGATGCTGGCGATGACGCTATCCCTGGTCCCGTCAAGGGCGACGCGGTGCCAATCGAAGGCGAACCCCGCCTTGACGACCGAGTAGTAGTGCCAGCCGTGCGTTCCGTCGGTCGGACCAGGATAGAGGCCCTCGCTTGCGTCGACAGAGGTCACCTCGACCACGGGTCCGCCCGCATCGACCGACCACAGCTCGAGCCGCTCTCCGCCGTTCCCGTCGGAGCTCGTGACGCCGAACATCCCGTCGCCGATGCGACCGACCTCGGCGCCTGGGAGCGCGACCAGCGATTGTCGGTTGCCGCCGATCCTGCCGATCGCCACGTAGTTGCCGTCCGCCTCCACGAAGGGCACATCCGCGACGCCGGCCGGCAGGTCCGGCGCCGAAGGCAGCTCGGACTGGCCGGTCCCGGCTGCCTCCGCGCCCAGACGCAGCCAGGTGATCCTGTCGGTCGTCGCGGCGATATCGATCCCGAGGCTCTCGGTCGGCACCCTGACCCTGGTGGTGGCCGACGCGTCATCGCATGGGACTTCGGTCGCAGCGGTCGCGACGTCCGCAGGTCCGACCTTGAGAGGATCCCCTGAGCACTGCACGAGGACGGTGATCTCGCTGGCGCCCTCCGGGACCTGGACTCCGATCCGGTACGTGCCCGCCACCAGGAGCGTCGACGGCATTCCCACCGGTTGCACGAGGTGCGAGCCATCGGACGGCGAGATACCCGGGAAGGCCGGCTCCTTCGGCAGATCGCGCAGCTCGGCCACGGCGACCTGCCAGGTCACGCCGGCCGGGACGACGAGCGAGAGTTGCATCGGCACATCCGTGCCCTGAGGCGTATCGAATGCGACCCGACCCACCGTGCCGTCGCAGGGGACGGGAAGGTCGTTCGTGAGCTGGTGGTCGGTTCCTGGCGGGGCCTCTTCGGGGTTGACCTGGATCGACCGGTCGTGCACTTGGATCTGGAGTTGCCCCGTCCCGGTGCAGGTCGCCGCCGCGATCAGCTTGCGCTGAAGGGGCATGTCACCGAGCTGGACGATCTCCGCGGACGCTGTTGGTCCGCCGGTGCGCTCGATGATCGTGGTCGCCTCTGGGAAGTCCGTGAGGAGCGGGCTTTGAGGCTGAGCGTCCCGCAGGAGGCCACCGACGATGACCGCTCCCGAGGCGAACGCGATGAGCGCGAGCGTCGCCGCCACCAGCAGGGTGCGCGTCGCGACCGGCCGCCCCGCAAGCCGGGGCCGTCGCCGGTCCTGCGGCATCCCCTCGATCCCGGCGATGGCCGCTTCGAGGACTCCGGGCGGCAGGCTGGTCGGCCCGGCGGCAAGCCAGGCCTGGGCGCGCTGTTCGAAGGTTTCGTTGATCATGCCGATCGCTCCGCTGGCGCGATTGCCGGCTCGACGGTGAGCGCCTTCCTGAGCGCCTGCGTCGCGTAGTGGAGCCGAGACCGGGCGGTCCCGGCAGGGATACCCAGCACCTCAGCGACCTCTACGAGCGGCAGTCCGACGTGGTGATGCAAGACGAAGACCGCGCGCTGTTCCAGGGTCAAGCGCCGGAACCCGCGTTCGAGCTCGTCACGGTCGTGGATCGAAGCCCCGCTTTCGATGGGGGACGGTTCCTCGTCGGCTTCGAGAACGCGCACGTGCGTCGTCCAGCGGGTCCGCCGCCGCGACTCGGCGTAGCAGGCGTGGATCAGGATCCGCCGGATCCACGCCTCGAAACGGTCGGGGTCGCGCAGGTTCGGCAGCTGGCGCCACGCAGCCAGGGATGCCTCCTGGAAGGCGTCCTGCGCCAGCTGTGGATCACGAAGGATCCGGTAGGCCACGGCGTACAGCCCGTCACCGACCGATCCGAGGATCGCCGCGAAGGCGTCGCGGTCGCCGTACTGCGCTCGTTGCACCTGGGTTCCGTCCACCGGACCTCCGTGCGGGTCGGGACGGTCGACCCGTCCCTACCGATGATGAGGGTCACGGACACCCCGAACGTTCATCGCGATCGGAAATGAATTCGGCGTTAGTGCGCTCCGAGGCGCTACCGCCAGTCGACGCTCCGGACCTCGACAGGCTCCTCGACGCCTTTCAGGGTGAGCTCGCGGGGTTCGGACAGCCCGAAGCGTGCCGCCCCGATCCCGCTCATCGCCGCGTCGGAGACGAGGATCTCCTCCCCGCTCGCGGCGGCGCCGATGCGCGCCGCGACGTGTACGCCTCGACCGCGGTAATCGCGGCCTTCGCGCGTGGCCTCGGCCGTGTGGAGACCGATCCGCACCCGCGGCGCGAACCCGTGCTCGCGGCGATGCCGCGTCAGCCGCCGCTGGATATCGACCCCGCATTCGACCGCGTCGATCGCCCGATCGAAGGCGACGAAGAACCCGTCCCCGGTCGAGTTGACCTCCTCGCCGCGATGCTGCGCGAAGGCGGACCGCAGCTCGCGGTCGTGCCAGCGCAGCAGCTCGCCCCAGGCGTCGTCGCCGATGAGCCCGACAAGGTCGGTCGAGGTGACGATGTCGGTGAACATGAACGTCTTCGTGACGCGTTTCGACGGGCCGGCGGTCGGCGCCACCTCGTCGCCCAGGAGCTCGTCGACACGCTTCACGTCGAGGGTCGCGCCCAGCCGTTCGAACGCGCTGCGGGCGGCGCGTAGGTCGCGACGAGCTGCCTCCGTGTCGCCTTCGGCGGTCAACGCCTCGGCATAGTGCAGGCGCGCTCGCGCGCTCTCGTACGGCAGATCGGTCTCCTGCCAGAGCCGCCACGACCGTCCCAGGATGGGCGACGCCTCCGCCGGCCGGTCTTCGCCGAGGAGCAGCTCTCCGCGCCCCGTGAGCGCGCCAGCTTGGAATACTGGTCGCTCGAAGTCCGCAGCGATCGATTCGAGTTCGGTCACGGCCGAACCTGCCGTTTCCAGATCGCCGGCCGCCAGCGTGATGTCGATCTGCGCGGGCAAGAGACGCGCCCGAGTCGACCGGTCGCCCGGCCCACCGCTGCCCGCAGCCGCGGCGAGGGCACGTGCGATCGATTGAGCCGCTTCATCGATCTGACCACGGGCCAGATGGAGCATGGAGATCCCGGGCTGCGCATCGTGGCCGTACTCGTACGCCCGGTCAAACGCCTCAGCAGCGGCCTCAAGGTCTCCCATCCGCAGCCGTACCTCACCCACCTGGTAATGGGCATAGCCGATAGCATCCAGCAGGCCGTACCGCTCGAGCTCGTCGCACGCCGCGCGTGCTTCCTGCTCGGCCTCGGGCCAGTGACCGCGGAGCATCTTGAGCTCCGCGCGATGGACGCGGCAGATCCCGGGATAGCCACCCACGGACTGGCGATGCATCCAGCGCTCGCCTTCCTCCACCCACTGCGCGGCCCGTTTGTAGTCGCCGGCGTTCCGACAGGCGGCGATCGTGTTGCAGTAGATGTCGCTCGCGACCCGAAGATCGAGCTGACCCGACGAGGCGGCCGTCGCAGCCTCGTCGATCAGCTCCAGGCCGACCTGCCAGTTGCCAGCGAACACCTCGGCCATGCCCTTGAAGCTCATCGACATGAACAGGGCGTCACGGTCGTCGTGTTTGCGCGCCAGCTCCATCGCCCGGTCGGCGAGGTCGATCCCGTCCGTGATGCGGTTCGCCATCAATGCCCCGAACGCGTGGAAGACGGCAAGCCGGGCATGCAGCCCGGACTCCGGTTCGGATTCGAGCAGTCGCTGGGCCCGGGCCAGCCAGCCGCCACCGATCGATCCGGCCCGGCGACGGAACGCCTGATACGCGAGGAGCAGCCCGACACGTGCCGCGTCACCGTTGCGGCCCGCATCGGCGTGGCCCGTGAAGGCGCGTTCGAGCGCCTCGGTGGCCTCGTCGGGGCGTCCCGCCCACCAGGCGGCCGCGCTTAACAGCTCGAGGTCAGCCGGCGCGAGCCCGCCGTCGTGGTCGGCCGCTGTGAACACCTCGACCGCCTCGGTCCAGGCGTGCCGATCGATAGCGTCGCGACCGAGCTCGAGTGTCTCGACCATCGTTGACGCACCCGCTGACGTGAGCCGCACATGATGTGCGGCTGCGACGATACGGTACGCCCCGGTGCGCGCCGTCGCTAGCGTTCGCGGGCGATTGACCGGGGCCCGAAGATTGAACTTTCGCCGGCCTCCCGGCCATCGATCTGGTGGGCGCCGAGCGTGGAGGGCCAAGGGGTATGCGTGACTGTTTCCGCTGGCCTGCAGCTGTTATTCGGGGAATCGTCGGGCTTGTCGCGCTGAGCGTGGTCGTCGCCGGGTGTGGCGGACCGCCAACGCCGAGCGGTTCGCGAGTGGTCGTCCTCGATGACTTCGAATCCGGGACCCTGACCGCTTGGCGCGAGATCGGAAGCGGCGCCGGAGGCTGGTTCGTCTACAAGGAGGGTCAGCAAAGCCGCGACCCGACGGCATCGAGCGATCCGGTGAGCCCGGTCCGCCTCCCGGGCCCGCCGCAAGGCGCGTTCGCGTTGGCGACAGACCCGGACGGGCCTGGGACGCGCATCCTCTACCGGGACCTCAGGTTGGACGGTCGGTTCACGCTGCAGATGACCGTCTTCTACACGGGCTCGGGCGCGCTTGGTTCGCCCGAGACCCTGGCTCACGACGCGCTGGAAGCCAATCAGCAGTTCCGGATCGATGTCATGGATCCTTCAGCGCCTATCAATTCGGTCGCGACGAGTGATGTTCTTGTCAACGTCTTCCGGACCTCGGCGGGCGACCCATTTCGCCGCGAGCCGACGGACGTCAGCGTCGACCTCGGGTCCCTGGCGGGCCAGACGGTGCGGCTCCGGATCGCCCAGACCGACAACCAGGGACCGATGCGCGTCGGCGTTGACGACATCCGCCTCGACCCAGCAGGCACCGATGCAAACGCCAGGATCGAGCTGCTCGACACCCCGGAGGCGTCAGAGGCGATCGACCTCGTCCTTCGCAGGATGAGCGAGGCCGACGCGCTGGCGGCGCTCTCGACCCGTGCCGGCGAACTCGAGCTTGCGGGCGAGTTTTCGGGTGCGTTCCTCGTCGCACGCGATCGGAGGGTCCTGGTTCAGGAAGCTCATGGCCTTGCCGACCGCGAAGGCGGGACGCCCAACACGCTCGACACGAAGTTCCGCATCGGCTCGATGAACAAGATGTTCACGGCGGTGGCGACACTCCAGCTGGTCGAGAAGGGTGCGTTGGCCCTCGACGATCCCATCGGCGAACACCTGCCCGACTATCCGAACAAGGACGTCGCGTCGAAAGTGACCGTTCGCCACCTGCTCACTCACACGGGCGGCACAGGAGACTTTTTCGGTTCGGCGTTCGACCAGAACCGCGAGACCCTCCGCGAGCACAGCGACTACGTGAGGTTGTTCGGATCCCGTGGCCTGCTTTTCGCACCAGGCACGCGCTTCGAATACTCGAACTACGGGTTCGTGCTGCTCGGGGCGATCATCGAGTCTGTGACCGGTCGGTCGTACTACGACATCGTGCGGCAGAACGTGTTCGCGCCGGCGGGCATGACCCTGACCGACTCGCTCCCAGAGTCCGAGGACGTCGTGGACCGGTCCACCGGATACATGCGCGAGTCGCCGGACGGTCGCTGGGTTCCGAACACCGACTCCCTCCCCTGGCGTGGCACGGCCGCGGGCGGAGGCTATTCGACCGTGGGGAACCTCATGCGGTTCGGCGAGGCGCTGCGCGCCGGGACGCTGATCTCGGACGCGACGCTGGCGGAGGCTACGAAGCCGCAGTCCGATGTGCCGTACGGATATGGCCTGGACATTCGAGGAGAGGGCTCCTTACACAGCTACGGTCATGGCGGCGGCGCGCCCGGTATGAACGGCGAGTTGCGGGTGTTTCCCGAGCTCGGCTACGTCGTGGTGATCCTCAGCAACATGGACCCACCTGCGGCTTCGAGACTCCTTGAATTCTTCGATCGTCGGATGCCGGACCGGTAGTTTCGATCCAAAGGATCCGTCGCGGCGGTGGCCGCGTATGGTTAGACCATGGGGCCTGACCGATCCCGCGCATTCGTCGTGACGGCCGCGATCATGGCCGCCGTCGTTGCGTGCGGCGGTCCGGCGCCATCGGGAAGCCCGATCTCCACCGGTCCGGCGACTGCCAACCCCTCCCCCGCGGCGGTCAGCCCCGCGCCCACGGCCTCTCCGGCGATCGACCGCCCGATCGCATCGGCAGGTTCGATCGCCATTCGCGCGCCCGACGGCTCCCTGTCACTCATCGATGCGGACGGGAAGCCGACGCTCCTGTCCGATGCTGCGAGCGGCACGTTCGGGTTCCCCACGTGGTCGCCAGATGGCTCGCGGATCGCGGCGGTGCGAGCCGCTGGGACGGGCGCCGAGCTCGTCGTGTTCGACCCGAGCTCGTCGGGGGGCGAGATCGAGCCGGTCGTCCTGCTCCAGAACGAGGGGATCGAGCCGTTCTACCTTTTCTGGGCGCCCGATGGCGAGGCCGTGTCGTTCCTCGCCAACGAGGAGGGCGGACTGTCGTTGCGCATCGCCCCGACCGACGGAAGCGCTCCGGCCGACGGCAGCGCGCCGGGCACGAAGGTCCGCACGGGGAACCCGTTCTACTACGACTGGATCGGACGGGATCGGCTGATCGCGCACATCGGCGTCGGGCCCGAGGCGTTCCTGGGCGAGATCGGCCTCGACGGAGCGGCCGCGTCGGCGGCGCTCACCGACCCCGGGGAGTTTCGGTCGGCCGTCGTGAACCGGGACGACACGTCGATCGCGTTCGTCCGGGGACGCGATCGGACGGCGAGCGCCATCGTCCTGGCGGCCCGGGATGGGTCGGGCGAGCATTCGATGAGCGTGTTCGGTCCATCGGCGATCGCGTTCGACCCGACCGGCACGACGCTCGCGACGATCGGACCCGATGAGCCGGTCCCCCCGGAGCTCGGTTTCCCTGTCGGTCCGCTGCGCCTCATCGATGCGGCTTCGGGCGAGGTCAGGACGCTGATCGATGGCTTCGTCGTCGGGTTCTGGTGGTCGCCCGACGGCCAGACGATCGCGGCGCTGCGGGTTCAGCCGGCCATCGGCTCTGCATCGGGCGCGAGCCCGGGCCCCTCCCCCACGCCGATGGAACAACGACGTCCGGCTCGTGTTCGTCGATGTCGCCAGTGGCAGGGTCCGATCCCAGCCCGTCGTCCAACCCGGGGAGCGGTTCATCGAGACGTTCCTGGTCTATTTCGACCAGTACGCGCTGAGCCACCGGATCTGGGCGCCGGACAGTTCGTCGTTCCTGCTGCCCGAGGCGCTCCCCGACGGTTCGACGCAGCTCATGGTCCGCTTCCCGGACGGCGAGGAGCCCATCGCCCTCGACGGCGATATCGGCTTCTGGAGCCCCTAGCCGGCGCCGCAGCCGCCGGTGTGCGTCACCAGCCGGTTCCGCTCACCTGTTCGAGCGTCTTGAGCGTGGCGATGACCCCGAGCGAGATCCCGAAGCCCGCGCGGCGCTGAACCGGCGGCATGATCGTGCACTGGCCGAGCGGTGCCTCGGTCGGGAACCACCGGATCCATTCCTCGCTGAACTCGTCGAAGTCGGTCGGGTCCTTCAGCGACCAGTTCGCCCAGACGACCTTCTCCAAGGAGCTCCCGGCCGCCTCGAGCTTTTCGCTGAGGTTCGACATGCACCGGCGCGTCTGGTCCTTGATGGAGCCCGTAACGACCTGTCCGGTCTCGTAGTCGACGGGTCCGATCGAGGAGACGTACACCATGTCTCCGGCGACAACCACACGACCATCGCCGACCGGCACGGCCGTGAGCTCGACCTGTGACGACGTCCGCGCGCCGAACCGGCTCTTCTTCGGCCGGGTCGGGTTCTCGGGATCCTCGGGCGGGATGCCGAATTCGCCGGGCGGGAGATCCACGCCGGCCCGCTGGAACTGCCCCATGAACGTCGGGCGGATGCCGGTCGGCTTCAGGGCGCCTTCGATCTTGCCGTCCTTGTAGCCCGTCTGGACGAACGTGAAGATGTCCTGGGTCAGGATCTCGTCGTCCTCGATCCCGTAGACCTCGGTGATGTTGACGATCTTGCGGGAGCCGTCCTTGAGACGCGCCGTGTGAACGATGATGTCGACGGCCGACGCGGTCTGCTCGCGGATCGCCCGCAGCGGCAGCTGGTAGCCGGTCATGAGCACCATCGTCTCGAGGCGACGGAGCATGTCCTTGGGGCTGTTGGCGTGGCCGGTCGACAGCGATCCGTCGTGGCCGGTGGTCATCGCCTGGAGCATGTCGAGCGCCTCACCCGCACGGCACTCGCCGACGATGATGCGGTCGGGCCGCATGTGCATCGCGTTCCGCAACAGGCCGCGGATCGTGATCTCGCCCTCGCCTTCGAGATTGGGCGGGCGCGACTCGAGGGTGATGACGTGGTCCTGGCGGAGCTGAAGCTCGGCCGCGTCCTCGATCGTGACGATCCGCTCGTCGTTCGGGATGAACGACGACAGGACGTTGAGGGTCGTGGTCTTGCCGGAACCGGTGCCACCGGATACGAACAGGTTCAGGCGAGCCTCGATGCAGGCGTTGAGGAAGGCGAACATCTCGGGCGTCGCTGTCCCGAACTTGACGAGATCGTCGACCGTGTACGGCGTCTGGGCGAACTTCCGAACGGTGATGACGGGACCGACCAGCGACAGCGGCTCGATGATCGCGTTCACGCGCGAGCCGTCGGGCAGCCGAGCGTCGACCCGGGGGCTGCTCTCGTCGATCCGCCGGCCCAGCGGCGTGATGATCCGGTCGATCACGCGAAGGACGTGCTCGTCGTTGAGGAAGACGCTGTCGATGCGCTCGATCTTCCCGCGCCGCTCGATGTAGATATGGCTCGCGCCGTTGACCATCACCTCGGTGATCGTCGGGTCCGCCAGCAGCGGCTCGAGCGGGCCGAAACCGGTCACGTCGTGGACCATCTCGCCGACGAGGCGCGACCGTTCCTCGCCCGTGACGGCGAACCCGAACTGGCCGATCACGCGATCGACGAGCCCCTCGATCTTGCTCTGGACGTCTGCTTCCTTGGCGTCGAGCAGGGTGGCGAACGCGCCGACGACCTCAGCCTGGAGCTTCAGTCGCACCTCGCGGATCAGATCGTCACGGACGGGCGCCGGCGCCGGCCTCAAGCCACTCTGGGCCGGATGCGCCATCGGTACCGCAACCAGGGGCCGCGATCCGTCAGTCGGGACCGGCGACGCCGGTGGTGCGGCGACGAGAGCCGCGTCGGCGGGCTCCGACACCGAATTCTCGGTGTCGGGGGCTTCGGCGCCGGGCGGTGCGGCCCCGGCTGCTTCCGAGGCCTTGATCGCTTGCTGCGCGCGCTCCATCCGTTGAAGCAGCGACATGAACGGGACCTCCCCCTTGAGGCTGAGCCGAACATCCGATTTGCGTCACCGGGGGTGCCCCGATGGGTCCTGGGTACTACGGAGGATAGGCCTATCGTCCTATGCGGCGGGTTGCGCGAACGCACCAATCCTCGCGAATGCGTTGCCCCGACGACACCCGCCGCCTGGTTAGGTGCAGCCTGGTGCAGTCATCCAGGCGCTACGGGAGGATGACGACCTTGCCCTGGGCCAGACCGTCGTTCACGCGGCGGAGCCCCTCCACGACGTCCGTGAGCGGGTAGCGCCGGTCGATGAACGGCTTGAGCTTGCCGGCGGCGATCAGCTCCTTGAGCGTCTCGACGTCTGCCGGATGGAAGATCTTCCACCACAGCACGAGCCCTGCGTAGCGATCGCTGGCGACCGACAGCAGCGGACCGAGCAGCATCGCCTGAAGGATCGGTCCCGAGGTCCCGCCGAGCGTGACGTACACGCCTTTCGGTCGAAGCGCACGCCGCGCTCGGGTGATCGACTGGTGGGAGTCGGTATCGAGGATCCAGTCATAGCGCGCGCCGGTGGTCGTGTAGTCGACCTTCGTGTAGTCGATGACGTGGTCCGCGCCCACCGCACGGACGAAATCGATCTTGGAGGTCCGGCAGGCGCCGGTCACCTCGGCGCCCAGCGCCTTTGCGATCTGGACCGCGAACGGGCCGACGTTGCCCGACGCACCGTTGATCAACACCTTGTCGCCGGGCTTGGGGGTGCGACCCTTGCGCAGCCGCAACCCCTGGATCGCGAGGATGGCGGAGTGCGGCAGCGTCGATGCGTCCTCGAAGCTCATCCCGACGGGCATCCGTTCGAACTTCTTCTCCGGCGCCGACACGAACTCGGCGAACGTGCCGTGCTCGTTTCCGAAGAGATCGGCGAAGACCTCGTCGCCCGGCTTGAAACGGGTCACCTCCGGCCCGACGGCTTCGACCACGCCGGCGACATCGATCCCGACGGCCGTATTCCTTGGGGCACGCAGACCGGTGAACAGGCGCACGAACGATGGCCTGGGCGTGAGGCCGTCGAGGTCGGCGCGGTTGACCGACGCCGCGCAGACCCTGACGAGGACCTTGTCACCGGTCGCGACGGGTCGCTCGACCTCGCGGACCTCGACCACGTCGGGTGGCCCATAGCGCTCGCAGATCGCGGCCTTCATGTCGGATTCTCCCAAACTGAGACGTGTTACCTACGCGCGATCTCTCGACGGACCTTCCGCGGGTCCTTCCCGAGGTCGAAGCCCTTGTAGGCCGCCTGGCGGACCAGGCCATCGCCGGTCCAGCCGGCGAACTCCGCGCGAATGACGAGCTCCGGTCGCAGCCAGAGGGCGTTCTTGGTGACCGCGCGCGGCAACGGCGATGCGAACGGTGGCTCGTCAGCCGCGAGGGGCGCCATCGCCGCCAGCAGCTCGGCGCGCCTGTCCTGGGTGAATCCGGCACCGACCTTGCCGGCGTACTGCAGCGCGCCCTTCTCATAGACGCCGACGAGGAGCGCGCCGAGGTCGACCGCGGACCCGGTCCCGCGCGCCCAACCGCCGACGACCAGCTCCTGCTCCGGCCGGATCTTGACCTTCTGCCACGACATCGTCCGTTTCCCCGGGACGTACGGCGCGCGGCGGTCCTTGGCCATGATCCCCTCGAGACCGCGTTCCCTGGCCGCGTCGAAGAACGCGACCCCCTCTCCCGCGATGTCCTCGCTGAGCCGGACGCGCGGATCCGCACGAAGCACATCGGCGAGAAGCCGGCGACGGACCTCGAGCGGCTCGTCGAGCAGCGACCGACCGTCGAGGAACAGGAGGTCGAACACCTCGTAGACGAAGGGGTTGGCCGCGCCATCCCTCCCGCGTCCCTTGATCCGCTCCTGGAGCAGGGCGAAATCGGGCTCGCCTCGGTCGTCGAGGGCGATGACCTCACCGTCGACGATCGCCTGCTGGCCCGAGATCCAGGTCGGAGGTTCGAGGAACGGTCCGAAGTACCGGGCCGCGTCCTGCTCGCCCCGAGTCCAGAGCCGTACCTCGGCGCCATCCACGATCGTCTCGACCCGGAAGCCGTCCCATTTGACCTCGAAGGTCCAGTCGGGATCGTCGAACGGCGCGGCGACGAGCGTGGCGAGCATCGGCGGGATGAAGACCGGCGTCCTGCTAGGCACGAGGTTCCTCCCTCTGGGTCATCGACTCACCTCTGAGCAGAAAGTCGCGCACGGCCGTTGCACATCGGTCGAGGTCATCCAGCCACGGGCTGTGCCCGGCATCGGGCATGAGATCGAGCTCCGCGTTCGGGATCCGCGCAACCAGCTGCCGCGCGACTTCCGCACCACCGAAGATGTCCTGGCTTCCCCAGATGAACAGCGTCGGGCAGCTCACCTTGGAGAGGATCTCATCGGTGAGGTCGAGTGCGGCCAGCCCGCGGATCGGCGAGATCAATGCCCGTGCAGGACCGATCTCGTTCCGCATCGTGTCGGTGTGACGGAGCATGGCGAGGTAGCAATCGAGGTCTTCCTGGGTGATCCGTCCGTCCGCCAGCTTGGCGCCATGGCCCAGTCGACGGAAGAGCATCCGGACCGACCGCTCGTTCGCCGGGATCGATGCCGCCAGGCGGCTCAGGCCGGGAATGGTCATCGCGCGCAGCGCCCACGGCAGACGTGTCAGCGGGGCACCGACCGGCCAGCTGAACTGGACCATCCGGCCGATACGGTCAGGCGATGCCGCAGCCGCCCGAAGCGCGACGTACCCGCCGAGGGACGTCGCCACAAGGTGGGTCGACGGCAGGCCGAGCGCGTCCAGGATGTCCATGACGAGCGTGTCCGCGATCTCCGGGAGACTGACTCTGTCGATGCGGCGCGGGACGGGCTGGCTCAAGCCGGTTCCGGGGCGGTCGAGGATCAGGCAGCGGAAGCCGTCGAGCGTCGCCGCAAGCGTTGCCCAGCTCGCGCCGCTCGTGTTGGCACCATGGATGAAGAGGACAGGCGGACCGCTGCCGAGCTCCTGGATCCGGACGTCCACGTCGTTGCGTTGGAGGTGGATGGCCCGTTCCACAGGCGTCTCGCCGAGCGATCGCCAGAGCCGCATCTCGGCTGCGCGGTACGCCCCTTCGTTCACCCGTGTCGCGCTAGAGACCAACGGCCACGATGAGGCTTGTCACGAGCAGTACGATCGCGACCGGGACCCAGATCCGCCTCTCTCGTGGGCTGGGTGATATCGCGTTCACCGCCAGGCTGAACGCCGAGAACACGACGACTGCCCAGATCAGGAGCGGCAACGTGTCGGCCATCGTCGGGAGGACGAGGCCCGCTGCCGACAGCACGAACACGGCGAGAGCGGCGAGCAGGGCGGCCTGGCCGACCGCTGCCACGCGCATCTCTCGTGGGTACTGACCGGGATACCGCCCGCCCATCGCGTACTCGCCCCATGGGGCACCGAGCGCGAGGGCCAATTGGAACGCGACGGCGAACACCGTGACGAGCGCAAAGAGGATCGCGGCCGCGGTGGTCATCCGCGAAGTCCGACGATCTGATCGCTGCTCCGAGCCGTCTCCACCCGCTCAGGGTAGTCGCCGCCGTGAGTTGCCGCGGGGCTCGACGGAACGTCACACGGACACCCCCAGATGCGAGATCGGACTATCGGGGACCGGGGCGCCTCCGATGCTTCGGCCGTCGACGCGCTGCCACGTCGTCGTTTGTGCGGCCCGTCTTGACGCTCTCCGGGTGCTCCTCGGGATCCCAGCCGGGGACGGCATCCTCGTCGCGACGCTTGATCAGGAGCCACTGGTCCTTGCCGCCTTCTGACCACGCCATCCTGAGGAGGACGAACGCACCGCGCAGCTTCTCGCCCTCCATGTCCAGCTTCAGCGCGCCGTCCCGGATCGCCTGCGCCGCGTCAGGCGTCGAAAGATCCGCCGTCCATCGACCCCAGTCCCAGACGATCACGTCGCCCGCGCCGTATTGACGACCCGGGATGACCCCTTCGAAATCGAAGTATTCGATCGGGTGGTCCTCGACGTGGACTGCCAGTCGACGGTGTCGCGGGTCCAGCGATGGCCCACGCGGGATCGCCCACGACACGAGGACGCCATCGACCTCGAGGCGGTAGTCGTAATGGAGGCGCGTCGCTCGATGGCGTTGCACGACGAAGCGAGCGGTCGTGGTCGCCAGGCCGTCATCAGCGGCGCTGCGGCGGAGCGGTTCACCGCGCGGCTCGGGCGTTTCGCCGAAGCGGCGCTTGCGCCGATAGGGATCGAGTGGCACGTCACGCGGATTCCGACTCGCTCGGACGAGCAGGAACGGCCCGTGCGAATTCCAGGTTGCGGTAGCCCCCGAGAGCGACGATGGCGATCGCCATCACCGGCCACACGACGCCCCGGATCGCCCACGCGAGTCCGGGCTCGACGCCGCCCGAGATCGGCACGAGCCCGTTGAAGAGCGCGTGGACCAGGCTGCCATCCAGACGCTCCGACCCGTACCGAGGTAGACCCAGACGAGGACGACCGACATCGACATGATCTGGGTCGCCATCGACCAATAGGCTGCGCCGGCATTCATCCGGCCGGGCAGGAACAGTCCGATGTGGATCAGGGTCCACGGCACCCCGAGCACGAGCGCCGTCCGGAGTGGCGACATTGCGGTAAGGGCTCGCGGGACGGCGAACCCGCGCCACGCCAGCTCCTCGGTGAATGCCGGGATCAGCACCACCAGGGGGACGATCAGGATCGCCGGAAAGAGGTCGTCGAACAGCCCGGCGACCGGCTCGCCGAGAGCCACGGCCACGACATCGACAGCGACGAACGCCGCCGCCGGGAGGAGGAGCACCGCATACCAGATCGGGTCGGCAGGGCGCACGGTGAGCTGGCGCAGGAGCCCGCGCACCGCACCACCGCCTTCCCGCCAGGCCAGGCCGATGGCGATGGCCGCGGGGGCCAGCGCCAAGGCGAAGGCGAGGAGGCTGGGATCCGTGACCGCAGCGATCGCGGTGACGGTCGCGATGAGCGCGAACGCGAGGGTGAGACCGACGAACCAGACGAGGTTCGCGAAGTCGCGGGTCGGAGCGGATGACGTGGCCGACGACATGACCGACCCTCCCGTCCAAGCCGATCCGGCAACCGTCGGGTCGGTGGCTCGACCCAGCCTACCCCGTCGATTCAAGGCGCCCTCAATCGCCCCGGGCGGCCGCGCCGCGATCGACGATTGTCTCGACACGGACTTGCAAGTCCCGCACCCCTCATGACGGGCTGCGCGTGGCCTGCGGAGGACTAGCGTCACGCGAGGCCCAAACCCCACAGGAGTCGTCCCATGCCCACCACCGACATCACCGATTGGGGAGACGCTGTCTTCCTCTCCGTGTCGAATGCACTCAACGCGTTCCTCAATGCGGTCCCTCTCGTGATCGGCGCGCTGCTGATCATCATCATCGGCTGGATCATCGCGGGAGCCCTCGCGCGCGTCGTCACCGAGGTTCTGCGGCGGATCGGTGCCGACCGACTGTTCGCGGAGCACAGCGGGCGCGTGTACGGGGATCGGACCCGGGACATCAAGCCGAGCGTCGTCTCGGGCGAGCTCGTGAAATGGCTCGTCCGCCTCGTCTTCCTGGTCGCGGCAGCGAACGTGCTCGGCCTGACCCAGGTGAGCGAGCTGCTCAACGCCGTTCTGCTCTGGATCCCGAATCTGATCGTCGCGGCGATCATCCTCCTCGTCGCCCCGCTGCTCGCACGATTCGTGCGGAGCGCGATCGAGGTCGGGGCGGGCGAGATGGGCTTCACGAACGCGCCGATCCTGGGGCGCATCGCCGAGATCGCCATCGTGGCGTTCGCGGTGATCATCGCGATCAACCAGATCGGGATCGCCGCCGACCTCGTGAACATCCTGTTCATCGGCGTGGTGGCCGCGCTCGCACTTGCGTTCGGGCTGGCATTCGGCCTCGGTGGACGCGAAGTCGCGGCCCAGCTGACGCAGCGCTGGTACGAGCAATCCCAGGATGCTGCCGCCAAGGTCAAGGCTCGCGTCGAGGAATTGACGGACACTGCGACCTCGACGCGGCCGGCGAGCGGACGACCCGCGACTGGGCCGGCGACCGCCGAACCGGCCCCGTAGCGATCCCACTCATGCGATCCGAGCCGGCTCCGCAAGGGGCCGGCTCGATCCTTTCCGCCGCACTCACGACGGACGGGCCCACCGCCTAGACCGAGGCCGCCCCTCGCGCGGAGGCGATCGTCTGGCGGGCTTCGGCCGCCCCCGCGGCGATGCGGTCGACCGCGCCGGCGACGCCGTGTCGACCGAAGACGACCGACTCGGCGCGACCGTAGGCGGCGAGCATGTTGCGGACGAGTCGGGCCGGCTCGGTCGGGACGTGTCCGATCATGGCGAACGTCTTCTCGATCTGGATGCCGTGCTCACGGATATGGGAGGCCCAGCGCCCGAGGCGGAAGCCGACGGTGACCGGGAAACCCGACCATCTGGCACCGAGTTCGAGCCGTTCATCCGGCAGCCCGGCCAGCCGCTCGACGCTGAGGTCGAGGATCTGGTCGAGGCGCGCCCGCAGGTCGTCGGGGCTGCCTTCGGCCTCGGTCGTGGCCTCGTCGGGCAGCCCTGCCAGGAAGGCGTCGGGCACGCCCGGCGGGAGGGTCCGGTCGCCCGCGTCGTACCCATGCGTCTGCCACCACGCCGTGGCCCAGCCATACGCACGCTGGCTCGAGATGATGTGCCCGAGCGTCAGGCGGATCGACCACTCCCCTCCCCCCGGGTCGGCGTCGAGCAGCGCGTCGTCGAGCGGGATCAGGATCCCGTGAAGATCCCAGCGTGCCGCGGTCGCGGGGCCGACGATCCACGCGGCCCGCCGCTCGCCGGCGTCCACCGACGCGACCGCCCTTCGGGCCTCGGTCTCCGCCTGCTCGAGCGCCTCGGCGGCTCGGTAGGCGCCGTAGCGGACCTCCTCCTCGCTGCCGCCCTTCCAGGCCCAAGCCTTCGTGAGCGCCTCCTCCGGGACCGACAGCAGATCGCGGGCCGCAGCCAACACATCGGCCCTGGCCGTTGCCAGGCCTGGCTGGAGCGGTCGCGCGAGCGACTCGTCGGTGTTGTCGAGTAGCGGGCTGTCGAGCATCTGATCGGTCATGGATCCGAGTGTACGGACTGCGATGCGGGCGCGATGACACCGCCACGAGCCAGGGCGGCCGTATCGGCGCGGAATGCGGCACCATGAGCAGCATGACGACCCAGGCGAAGCCTGCCGCTCCCGTCGTGGCGCCGGTCACACCCGCGAGTCCGGCCTCACCCCCGACCCCCGCCGACGTCGCATGGGTCGCGGCCATCACCGCGGTCAAGGCGCAGCGTCGTGGCCCTGGCTCTCGACGCATTCCTCAATTCGAACTCGCCGCGGTACCGCGGCAAGGCGATGCGGATCCGGGCCCTCGGCTACGCCGGTGGGATGCTCCTCGTGCCGCTCGCCTGGCGCGTGCGCGGGCGTCCCCAGCCGTATCCGCGCGAGCTCGACATGGCCGTGACACTCCCGCTCCTGGTCGATGCCGGGGGAAATGCGATTGGGATCTACCGGCGCGCGCACGTCGATGACCTGATCCATTTCGCCGATGGCGCGACGGTGGCGTCCGTGGTCGGCGCGCTGGCGACGCCGCGGGTGCGGACGTCATGGGAGGCGGCCGGGGTCGCCACGATGGCGGGCATCGCCGCCGCCGGCCTGTGGGAGATCGGCGAGTGGGTCGGCATGAAGCTCGGCGCGAAGGGCATGGACCTGACTTACGACGACACCATCACCGACATCGCCGAGACGGCGGCCGGGGCGATGCTCGGGGGTGTCGTGACCTTGCTTCGCCACCCGTCGCGGCTGCGCACGGTGCCGGGGCGGCCCACGGATCCCGTGGTCAAGCTCACCAGGGACGGCGAACCAGCTCGATCCAGGCTGACGTCGTGGACCCCTCGCCGCTCGACCTGCGGTTCGTTGGTCATGCCACCGTCCTGATCGAGGTCGGCGGTGTTCGGGTGCTGACGGACCCGTTGCTGCGCAGGCGCCTCGGACCGCTCGAGCGGCACGGACCGCTCCCCGAACTCGGATCCCTCGGGGAGATCGACGTCGTCCTCGTCTCGCACGGGCATCACGATCACTTCGACCGGTCGTCGCTGCGCGCGCTGGGCGGCCGACCGACGGTCGTCGTTCCACGAGGCCTCGAAACGAGCGTGCGGCGGGTCGTCGCTGGCGACGTGGTCGAGCTGACGGCGGGTGACCAGGTGACCCTCGGCCCGTTGCGGATCGAGGCGGTTCAGGCCCGGCACTGGATCTCCCCGGGTGCAGCGAGAGCCCAGCCGCTCGGCTACCTCATCCATGCGGGGCCACGGATCTACTTCGCGGGCGATACCGGGCCCTTCCCGGGGATGCGCGACGTCGTGGGCGCCGCCGATGTCGCGCTGCTGCCGGTCTGGACGTGGGGTCCGCATCTGGGTCCGGGTCACCTCGGACCGAGATCCGCGGCCGAGCTCCTCACCGGCTCCGGGCCGACCGTCGCGATCCCGATCCATTGGGGCACGCTGTATCCGACGCGCCTCCATCACCTCTGGCGACGCCCTCTTGACGAGCCGGGCGACCGATTCGCGGCGCACGCTGCTCAGCTCGCCCCGGAGGCCGACGTCCGCGTCCTGCATCCCGGCGAGTCCACCCGAATCGAATCCGTGCGAACGATCGCCTGTGACGGGCGGCGGCTAACCTCGGGCGTTCACGGAGGTGACGCATGGATCGGGTCGAATGGCTGGCTGAGCGTCGGGCTGCGGTCAAGGCCCAGTACGACGCCGAGGCTCCGGAGTACGACGACAATCCCTACCCAGCGACGTCGCACGCCGCGTTCGTGGCGCGCCTGCTGGACACCTGCCCTCCGGATGGCGTCGTGCTGGACGCCCCGTGCGGCACCGGCCCCTATTTCGCCCAGGTTCGCGCTGCCGGCCGGAGGGTCGTCGGCATCGACCAGTCGGCCGGGATGCTCGAGCAAGCCCGGTCGAAGGGCCTCGCCGACCGACTCGAGAACGTCGGCCTCCAGGAGATGGCGTTCGACGGCGAGTTCGACGGGTCGATGACGATCGACGCGATGGAGAACGTGTCCCCCGAAGACTGGCCGGTCGTCCTATCCAACCTGCATCGGGCGATCAGGGCCGGCGGTCACCTTTACATGACGGTCGAAGAGGTCCCCGACGCCGACATCGACGCGGCGTTCGCAGACGGTCAGGCGAAGGGGCTCCCGCTCGTGCGCGGCGAGGTCATCGAGGGGGACACCGCGGGCTACCACTACTACCCAGGTCGCGCCCGGGTCGCCGAGTGGCTGATGGCCGAGGATCTCGAGATGGTCGAGCAGGCGTCCGACTGGGAGGACGGCTGGGGTTACTGGCACATCCTCGTCCGCGCGCGCGAGCCTTCCAATGGGAGTGGGTGAGGACTGAGCCTCAGCGCGCCTCCGCTGGGATCCGCTCCATGCGCCCACCCCGTCGCGAGATCGTCTCTTCACCGTCGGCCCAGGCATGGACGCGATCGGCGCGGACCTTGATCAGGACGAGCCCATCATCGTCGGGACCTTCCTGGAACCACTGCTCGAGGTCTTTTTCCCAGAGCTCGCGCTTGCGCTCGTCGTCCTCGACGATCTCGGCGGTTCCCTCGATGGAGATCCAGGTCCCACGTTCGGTCGCGACGTACGCGAGCTCGACAGATGGGTCGGCCTCGATCTGGGCAACCTTGCCGCTATCGCGATAGCTGAAGAACCAGCAGTCGCCGTCGTACTCGACCTTGCCGTTGTTCGACATCGGCCGACCGCGCACCGAGCCGTTCTCGCGCGTGACGAACATGCAGATATCGATGTCCTTGATCAGTTCGGCGATCTGGCGGGTCTCGTCGCGACCCCACGTGGCGTCGTTCATCGCTGCCTCCTGTGACGGCGTCCCGGTGGCAGGATGCCCGGTGGTGCGGCGCACATGGCTTTCGGGTGGGTGACCCCGGGTTGCAGCCGCGCGAAAGCTAGGCGACAGCCGGCTCCCGACCACGGAGGTACTCGCCGGTCAGCGAGCCCGGTGCGTCGAGCAGCTCGGTGGGCGTGCCGGTGAAGACAATCTGCCCGCCCCGACTGCCACCCTCGGGCCCCATGTCGATGATCCAGTCGGCATTCCGGATCACGTCGAGGTTGTGCTCGATGACGATCACGGTGTTGCCGCCGTCCACGAGTCGGTCGAGCATCGCCAGCAGGTGGCTCGTATCGGACATGTGGAGGCCTGTCGTCGGCTCGTCGAGGACGTAGACGTTGCCCTTCCTGTGGAGCTCGCTCGCCATCTTGATGCGCTGGCACTCGCCGCCCGACAGCGTGCTCAGCGGCTGGCCGAGCGTGAGGTAGTCGAGGCCGACGTCGCTCATCGCCTGCAGCTTGCGCACGATCTCGCGCTGGGTGAACGCCTCGAGCGCATGCGCGACCGTCAGCCCGAGCACCTCGCTCACGTTCCGCCCGTCGAGCGTGAACTCGAGGACCTCATCCTTGAACCGCCGACCCTGGCAGACCTCGCACGGGGTCTTGATGCCGTCGAAGAACGCCAGGTCCGTGTAGATCACACCCGAGCCCTTGCAGTTCTCGCAGGCGCCCTTCGAGTTGAAGCTGAACAGCCCGGCATCGACCTTGCTGGCCGCCGCGAACGCCTTGCGGATGTCGTCCATGACCCCGGTGTAGGTCGCCGGGTTCGAGCGCGACGACACGCCGACGGCCGACTGGTCGATGACGATGGCCTCCGGGTGATCGGGCAGGAACACGCCATCGATCAGCGAACTCTTGCCGGATCCGGCGACGCCGGTCACGACCGTCAGGACCGCCGTCGGGATGTCGACGTCGACACCCTTGAGGTTGTTCGCGCGCGCGTCCCGGATCGGCAGCCAGCCCGCCGGGGTGCGGACCCGCTCCTTGATGGGCAGTGAGCGATCGAGAAAGCGGCCGGTGAGCGTGTCCGCATGGCGGAGGTCGGGGAAGGAGCCTTCGAACACGATCTCGCCGCCTGCGTCGCCGGCGCCCGGCCCCATGTCGATGAGGTGGTCGGCGACGCGCATGACGTCCGGATCGTGCTCGACGACGATCACGGTGTTGCCCTTGTCGCGCAGCTTCTGGAGCAGCTCGGTCAAACGGTGGACGTCGCGCGGATGCAGGCCGATGCTGGGCTCGTCGAGGATGTACATCGCGTCGACCAGGCTGCTGCCGAGGTGCTTGACCATCTTGATCCGCTGAGACTCGCCGCCCGACAGCGTGTCGGTCTCGCGGTCGAGGCTGAGGTAGTCGAGCCCGATGTCGACCATCGCCTGGAGGCGCTCGACGAGGCTGGCGACGATCGGCTCGGCGACCGGGTCGGTGAACAAGCGCAGGAGGGCGATCAGGTCGCCGACCTCCATCGAGGCGAGCTCGGCGATGTTGTGGCCGTCGATCTTGGAGCCCAGGGCCGCCTGGCTGAGGCGGGCGCCGTGGCACAGCGGGCACATGCGTTCGCGCAGGAAGGGCGCGACCGCCTTCTGGGTCCGTTCCGGCCGTGTCTTGAGGTCGCGCCGGACGTACGACTGTTCGAGCTTCTCGATGACACCGAGATAGGTGGCGTTCATCGTCTTGTCGCCGATCGCCAACTTGTACTTGCGGTCCTTGCCGTACAGCAGAAGGTCCATCTCCTCGGCGGAGTAGTCGGCGAGCTTCTTGTCGTTGTCGAAGAAGCCCGACGCCGCGTACGCCCCGAACTCCCAGTCCGTCCAGAACGGCACACGGAGGGCGCCTTCCTTGAGCGACTTCGAGCGATCGAGGAAGTCGTCGGCGACGAACCCGATCTTGCGGCCGAGCCCGTTGCACTCGGGGCACATGCCCTGCGGGTCGTTGAACGAGAACGCGTTCGAGTAGCCGACGTGGGGCTTGCCGACGCGTGAGAACAGCAGCCGCAACAGCGTGAAGATGTCGGTGATCGTGCCGACCGTCGACGTCGAGCCGCCGCCGAGCCGCTTCTGGTCGACGATGATCGCCATGCTCAGGTTCTCGATCGCGTCGGCCTCGGGCTGCGGATAGCGCGGCAGGAAGCTGCGGATGAAGAACGTGAAGTTCTCATACAGCTGGCGCTGCGCCTCGGTCGCGATCGTGTCGAACACGACCGACGACTTCCCGGAGCCCGACACGCCGGTGAAGATCGTGATCTCGCGCTTGGGGATGCGCAGGGAGATGTCCTTGAGGTTGTTTTCGCGGGCGCCGCGGATCTGGATGTACTCGGTCATGGCCGTAAGGCTATCGAAGATGCAACCGGGATACGCGGTTCGGCGTCAGAGGCGAGGAGTTCGGCCGTTTCCACCGCGTTGAGTCGGCTGGCCGATACCACCTCGGCACACGCTGCCCCAGACTCGACACACCGACCACGGCCCGCGATGAGGGCCGACTGTGCCTCAGCGTCAACGGAAAGGGTACGAATGACCACGCCCACGACCGCCCCAGCGCCCGCCGCCCCCGACCTCGCCGCGATCAAGAAGCGACAGCAAGCGACCTGGACCAGCGGCGACTACCACATGATCGGCACCCAGATCCAGATCGTGTCCGAGCTGCTCATCGAGGCGCTCGACGTCCGATCGACCGAGCGAATCCTCGACGTCGCCACCGGCAGTGGGAACGCGGCGCTGGCCGCGGCTCGCCGCGGCTGCACCGTCGTCGGCGTCGACTACGTCCCCGCCCTGCTCGACCGAGCCCGCCGCCGGGCTGATGCCGAGGGCCTCGAGGTCGAGTTCCTCGAAGGGGACGCCGAAGCACTGCCGTTCGACGATGGCAGCTTCGACGTCGTCAGCTCCGTGTTCGGCGCGATGTTCGCGCCCGACCAGCAGCAGACCGCCAACGAGCTTGCCCGTGTCACCCGACCGGGTGGTCGGATCGGCGTTGTCGCGCACACACCGGACGGGTTCATCGGCAACCTGTTCAAGGTCATGGGTGCGCACGTCCCACCGCCGGCCGGACTGCGTTCGCCCATCCAGTGGGGCACCGCGGATCGGCTGCGTGAGCTGTTCGGAGACTCGATCGCAGAGATCCGCGTCGAGAAGCGGCATTACGTCTTCCGCGATCGCTCCCCGGAGAACTTCGTCGAGTATTGGCGGCGCTTCTACGGACCGACGCTGAAGGCCTTCGAGACCGTCGGCGAGACCGGGCGCGCGGCGCTCGAGAAGGACATGATCGAGCTGATCGGGCGTTTCAATCGCGCTGACGACGGCACGATGGTGGTGCCGAACGAGTACCTCGAGGCAGTGATCGTCAAGCGGTAGCTCGCCGCTGCAACTCAGCTGCGACGGGGCGCTTCCCGTTCATACGGCACGTTGGCCGCTCGATGCGGCTACGGTGGACGCGTGAGCGGGATCGCCCCATCGGACCTGCGCGCGCTCGTCGATCGCCTGGAGGCGCTTGCGGAGCGCCGGATGACCACGCTGCCGCGCAGCGAGGCGGCCGCGGCGAGGGCCAGGCAGCTCGCCGATCACCTGGCCGGGCACGTCCGGGTTCGCGCCGCGACGCTCGACGCACCGCTCCTGGTGGTGCTCGTCGGACCCACCGGAGCCGGCAAGAGCACGGTCTTCAACACGATCGCCGGACGGGCAGCGAGTGAGACAGGCGTCCTGCGACCGACCACGCGGGTCGCGGTCGTCCTCGTCCACCCCGAGGACCGTGATGCCGTGGTCACTGGAGCCTTCGCGCGGATCCCGCCGGGCCAGATCCGGTTCGTGGAGGACGCGACGATCGAGCCCGGGCTGGTGCTCGTCGACGCGCCCGACATCGATTCGGTCGAGCACGCGAATCGCGAGCTCGCCGATCGCCTGGTCGAAGCCGCGGATCTGTGCCTGTTCGTGACGACCGCGACCCGCTATGCCGATCGAGTGCCGTGGGCGGTGCTCGACCGTGTCCGCGAACGGGGCCTGCCGCTCCAGGTCATCGTCAACCGGATGCCGTCCGATGCCACCGATGAGGCCGATGTCCTGGCCGACGTGCGACGGATGCTCGCCGAGGGCGGGCTCGACGCCGCCCAGAGCGTCGGCGAGGACGCACCGCCCCGCGACGTGCTCGCCGTCAGCGAAGGTGCGCTCGACGAGAGCGGCGACCGCCTCGAGCGATCCACCATCGCGCCCGTTCTCGACGAGATCGGGCGGCTGCGCGCGGACCGCGAGGCGCGGCTGGAGCTGGCGCTGCGGGCCCTGACCGGGTCGCTGACGGGCCTCGGCGAAAGCCTGGACAGGATCGCCGACGACGCCGAGCACGAAGCGATCGACACCGAGGCGCTTCGGCGGGCGGCCGACCGGTCCTACGAGGGATCCCTCACCTCGCTCCGGCTGGAGGTCGGTCGCGGGACGTTCCTGCGCGAGGAGGCCCTGCGGCATTGGCAGGACTATGTCGGCGCGGACCAGATGACCCGCTTCTTCTCGGAAGGCATCGGGCGGATCCGCGGCGCCATCGCGGCCGTGTTCCGGCCGGTATCGGCGCCCGTTGCCGAAGTCCGAGCGGCCACGACCGAGGACCTCATCGCAGTCGCGCGGCTCCAGGCGGCCGAAGCAGCGCGGCGCACCGCCACGACCTGGTCGGATGCCCCCGCGGTCGGCCGTGCGCTCGCCGAGCGGCCGGAGCTGTGGGTCCCCTCCCCCGACTTCGACGGGCGATTGAGCACCCGCCTCGATGCCTGGATCGAGGGCATCGTCGCGGACATCCAGGCGCACGGCCGCCCGAAGCGCCTGCTCGCGCGTGGCGCGGCCGTCGGTGTCAACGCGATGGGGACCGGCGTGATGCTCGCCACGTTCATCCACACCGGCGGCATCACCGGGACGGAGCTGGGGGTCGCTGCGGCCACCGCGTTCCTCAACCAGAAGCTGCTGGCTGCCCTGTTCGGTGAGGCGGCCATGGCCGAGCTCGTCGCCGACGCGAAGCGTCGCCTCGACGAAGCGTTGAGCACGACGTTCGACGAGGAGCGCGCACGGTACGACGTGCTGCTGCCGGGTCAGGGCGTCCTGAGCGATCTCGCCGAAGGTCTTCGCGCTGCCGCGGCCGAGGTGCGAGCGCTGCCCAGTCCGGCCGGATGACGCACCAGCGGGCGGAGCCGCCTTTCGACGACGCGGCGGATCCGCTAAGGCGCTGCCTGACGACCCTCATCGAAGCGGCCGATGCGGCGGACGTCCTCGGGGTCTCGACCGACCGGGCCCGGGCTGCTCACGCGGACGCGTCGCAGCGGCTCGGGTTCCCATCGAACGCGTACGTGCTGGCCCTGGTGGGCGGCACCGGCGTCGGGAAGTCCAGCCTCCTGAATGCGCTCGCCGGGGCCACGGTGAGCACCGCGTCAGTCCGGCGGCCGACGACGAGCGAGCCCGTCGCCTGGGTCCCGGCCGCGGATCGGGACGGGCTGGCGCCACTCCTGGGATGGCTCGGCGTCGATGACATCCGCGAGCACGAAGCCGACGGCCTGCGCTCTGTCGCCATCCTGGACCTTCCGGACATGGATTCGGTCGAGACCGCCCACAGGGAACGGGTCGAGGCGGTTCTCCCGAGGGTTGACGCCGTCGCCTGGGTGACCGACCTCGAGAAGTACCACGACGCCGTCCTCCACGATGCATTCCTGCGCACGTGGGTCCCCCGACTCGATCGCCAGGCCGTGATCGTCAACAAGGCCGACCGGCTGGCGGGTGACGACCGGCCGCGGATCCGCAAGGACCTCGAAACCGACCTGGGCCGACGCCTGGCACCGAGCGACCGGACGGTCGTGCCGGTCCTGATGACCAGCGCCGCACCCGGTGCTGGACGAGAAGCCGGACGTGGAGGAGCTCCAGGCCTGGCTGGCGGACGGTGCGGCCGCCAAGGCAGTCGTCCGGGCACGGGTCGGCGCGACCATCGTGGACCTGGCCCGTGAGCTGGCCGCCGATGCCGGCATCGACCCTCGGGGAGGGGTCACGCCGTTCCTGTCGTCGGATGCCCGGTCAAAGGCGATCGAGGAGGCCATCCGGGCGGTCCTGCGGGCCGTGGACTTGCCGGGGCTGGAACGTCAGGCCGTCGCCGCCACACGGGCGCGAGCCCGGGCGCGTGGCACCGGGCCGATCGGCCGTCTCACATCGGTCGTGTACCAACTCTCCGGGCGCGAGACGAAGGTGGCCGACCCGACGGGCTACCTCGTCCGTTGGCGGGATCGCGCACCGCTCTCCCCCGCCGTGGAGGCGCTCCGGGGCGCCCTCGGTTCAGCGCTCGCGGCGGCGAGCCCGACGGTTCGACCGACACTCGCCGCCGCCCTCGAGCCCAGCCAGCTTCGGCAGGGCCTCGAGCGGTCGGTCGATCAGCGCCCTTACCAACCTCGATCGGCTCGAGGCACCGTCGAGTCGGTGGTGGTCGCTGTTCGGCCTTCTCCAGACACTGGCGACCGCGGCGATCGCCGTGTCGGCGGCGTGGGTCGTCTTGTGGATCCTGGCGCGACCACCCGTCGACTCAGTCGACCTGCCGCTCGTCGGGACCGTGCCGATCCCGTTCGTCGCGCTGATCGTCTCCGTCCTCGTGGGCTATGTGATCGCGCGCGGACTCGGGTTGCACGCCGGCTGGGTCGGCCGCCGTTGGGCGCATCGGGTGCGCGACCGGGTCGCGGCATCGGTCCGCCGCGAGGTCACGGAGCGCGGGCTGGGCACCCTCGACGCGCTCGAGGATGCCCGCAGACGGTTGTCGGCAGCCAGCGCGACCTTGATCGACGACTGCGGCCGCTCGTAGCGGCCGATCAGCAGTTGGCGTCGGCGAACGTCGCGATGCTGTCGAACGCGGTCGTGACGTCGGGCGGCGGGCTGGCGACCGTTCCGGCCGTCGCTGCGCTCGCGAGCCACGTCCCGATCGTCTGGATGTCGGCTGCGACCGGCTCCAGCTCGGGATTCGTCGACCACTCGGACACGACCGTCGAGAGCGAGGCCGCGGTCGTGGAGTCGACGTTCGGCCAGTCGGCCTGGAGCTCCGCCGCGAAGTCCTGGCAGAAGCCTTCGAGCCCTTCGGTCGAGATGCTCGCGGGCACCGACGGGATGGCGACTGACGGCACGGACGAGGCCGTGGCTCCGGAGCAGGCGGTCAGGGCGATCGCCGCGACGGCGACCAGCCCAAGGATGGGACGACGAACGGACATAGGGCACCTCTGTCGGACACGAGTGAAGGTGACCCTATTCGCTCAGTCGTGGCGTCGAGGTTGGGCGGTTCCCCGCCCGCGTGACGTCTGCCTTGCAGGTCAGATGCCCTGTTCGGGAGCCGGCTCCTCGAACCGGAGGCACAGCCCATGACGCGTGTCCAGTCAACGGCCTACGCTTCCGCCAGGAGGGACAGATGACGTATTCGATCGTGGCGCGCGATCCTGACACGGGCGAGCTCGGGGTGGCGGTCCAGACCCGCTGGCCCAACGTGGGCTCGATCGTGCCGTGGGCCGAACCGGGCGTCGGGGCAGTCGCGACACAGTCCTTCGCCGAGGAAAGCTACGGGCCGCTCGGCCTTGGCCGGATACGTGACGGGATGGAGCCGGCCGAGGCCCTCGAAGGGCTCCTCGCGGACGATCCGGGACGTGACACGCGGCAGGTCGGGATGGTCGACGCGACCGGGCGCTCGGCGGCGCATACCGGAGCGCGCTGCGTCGAGGCCGCCGGCCATGTCACCGACGCGAACCTCTCGATCCAGGCCAACATGATGGAGCGGGCGACGGTCTGGCCCGCGATGGCCGAGGCGTACCGCGCGACAGCCGGGGAGCTCGCGGATCGGCTGATGGCCGCGCTCATCGCGGGCGAGGGCGAAGGCGGCGATGTCCGGGGCCGTCAATCGGCAGCGATCCTCGTCGTCCCCGCGTCGGGCCCTGCCTGGGCGACCCGATACGACCTGCGGGTCGAGGACAGCCGCGCGCCGCTCGACGAGCTTGCGCGCCTGCTTCGGCTTGCCCGCGCCTACGAGGCGTTCGATCGGGCGCAGCAGCTTGCCGAGGCTGGTGACCGGTCGGCTGCCGCGGCGTCGATGGACGAGGCGCGGGTCGCTCGCTCCCGGCGACGACCAGATCACCCTCTGGGCTGCTCTGTTCATGGCACACGCAAGCCGGATGGACGACGCCCGGCGATTCTTCGCGGAGGCCCGTCGCGCCGAGACCCGCAGCGGGGAGCACCTGCGACGCTTTGCCGCTGCCGGTCATCTGCCACCGGAGGCGGCCACGCTCATCGCGGCGCTGGAGGCGGACACCTCCGCGCCGGCCTGACGGCACCCTCAGTCGGTCGGCGCGGGGCCTCGCGAGCCGATCGATGCCCTGCGTGATCGATCGATCCGGGGTCACGCGCCTCATGGACGAGTTCCCGCGTCGATTCGGTACGACCTCGTCACTGCTCCCTCCACGGATCGTTTGCGCACGCGGGAAGTCGCCCGCCCCGAGTCGGCGGACCGTCGCGCCGCCCTGCGTGACCGTCGCCGATCCGCTGCGGATGACGATCAGCGAATCGCCTTCCTCCCCTTCCCTGACCAGCGTCTCACCGGCTGGGAAGCTCGCCTCGCGGGCGATCCCGGCGATGATCTCGATGGATCGATCGCTGCAGCTTCGGAACAGCGGGATCGCGCGGATCGGATCGACGCTCGTGACCATGGCCTCCTCGTCGTGACAGACGCACCGACTCTACGAACGAACCTTTAACGCGTCATCAACGACTGCCCCGGCCGGAGGGTCGCGGTCAGCCGCCACAGCCCTCGGAGGGTTTCGGTGGCCCATCGTCGAGGACCGCCGTCGGTGGCGGGGTGGGATCGATCGGTCGCCAACGCGCGTGGTACGCGCTCGGCAGCGACCGGACGCCCGAGCCATCCGTGGCGATGACCCAGCCGTACTCGGGTCCCCCACAGGTGTCCCCGGTCGGCTCCGTGGACGACACCAGGTAGTGACCATCAGGAGACCACCTCACGGGACCGCTGAGTGGATATGCGGCACTCGCGACGAGAGTGCTGTCCGATCCATCGGCGTTGGCGACGAACATGCCTTCGTCGTTGCTGTACGCGATCCTGGTCCCGTCCGGGGACCACAGCGGAGCACCGCCCGACGCGAGGCGCCGCGGCGTGCTGCCATCCATCGGGATGACCCACACCTCGTCGTCTCCAGAGCCGACGGCGAGCTCGCCCGATACCGTAGACCAATCGGCCGACTGCGCGTGGAAGGCGAGACGAGGACGCGTGCTCGCCGCTTGATGCACCACGACCGTGCCGATATCCGAGTGACCGATCACTGCGACGGATCGGCAATCGGGCGACCACTTCGCGTCGGATCCCGCGCCGATCCAGGTCAGCGCGCCGCTGGCCAGTTCGAGGGCCGCGACCGGGCCGGCCTGGTCGAACTCACGCTCGACCGGTCTGCGGATGAGCAACCGCGATGAGTCGGGCGCCCACCGGAGCACCGCCCCGTCAGCGACCTCCCGCGTCTCACCCGACCCGACGTCCACGACCCAGATCGACGGTCGTCGGTCCTCGCCGCCGTCGCTGTTCACGACCATCTGCCATTGCAGATAGGCGATCGACCTGCCGTCCGGTGCCCAGACGAGTTCCGTCCAACCGTTGTACAGGTCCGCCCACGCCGCCGCTCGCGCCAGGGACCGGGGCGTCCCGCCGTCTGCCTCGACCAACCAGATCCTGCCATCGGCAGCGAACGCCAGGGACCGGCCATCGGGCGACCATTCCGTGTGGGACGGCGCGAGGCCGCCGAGCCCAATGCGCTGCGGGTTCGTGCCGTCTGCTTCGCTCAGGACTAGCCCGTCGATCTCCTGCATCAGGGTCTGCGGGGCGCGCACGCGCGCGGGATGGCTTGCATCCGGACAAGCCTCGAACGCCACGGGCGAGCCCAGCGCCCCGGTCCAGACGTCGACCGCCGCCCCGTCGCCGGCCGACCGTGCCCACCCCGCCAGGTTCGCGATGGATCCGGGTCGTCCGAGGACGCCAACCAGCACGTTCTGCCCCGGCCACACCATCCGGAGATTGGGTCGACCGAACTCGTTGGTGAAGCACCCTCCGCTGGGTAGCACGTCTGAGGTCACCGACAGGTCAGGCGCACCGAATGCGCATGGGCCGTCCGCGAACGGGTCCACGCCGTGTTCCTGGAGCCGGGCCGCGTACGCGGCGCGCGCCGAGAGGTCGTCCGGGAAGAGGTACGCGCCGACTTCCTCTGCGGGTCCTTCCGGCACGGCGCATTCGACGCCGTCGGTCGCTCCGGGCGGCAGATCCGCGCGCCGGGGGCGGCATCCTTTGTCGGTCTCCCGAACGTCGGACCGGATGCCGGCCAGCAGGAACGCCTCGCCAGGTCGCCAGGTCGCCGACAGGGAGACCGGGAACTCGGTGAAGTCCCCCACGATGGCAGGCGATATCGATGGGATCGGCGTCGAGCGTTCCCCGGACGGTGTCGCGACCGACGGTGCTGCGACGCTCGGACTCGCGCTCGGCGTAGGCGCGCACCCACTGGCCCCCAAGATCAAGATGCTCACGATCGCGATGGTTCGACGCATGACGTCCCTCCGTTCGGGATGCCGTTCATCATGCACCCGGGCCGTCGCGGGTCCCGCACACGGGCATCCGACGCCCATACTTGGCAGCCGCATGGGGTGAATGACGATGACCGACCGGGCGATCCTGACCGACACCGTGATCCTCGAGCTCGAGCCCCAGGCGACCGCGGCGGTCCGCGTGCAGCAGCCGATGGCCGAGCTCGACCTGGCATCGGCATTCGACCGCGCCATGCCGCTGGTTGCATCGACGATCGAGGCACGCGGCGGCGAGATCGGGGGTCCTCCGTTCGGCCGATACCACCGGTTCGGGCCTGACGTGGTCGATGTCGAGATCGGTTTCCCGGTGGCCAACGCGCCGGATCTGCCGCCGTTGGCGTCCGTCGACCCGGGCGAGGTCGGGATCTCCGAGCTGCCGGGCGGTCCGGTTGCGCGGACCGTCCACCAGGGCACGTATGACGGCTTATCGGCGACGTATGACGCCCTGCACGACTGGATCCACGCCCAGCCGGGTTACGACGACGGCGCCGGCCCGTGGGAGTCGTATGTCGACGACCCCAGCTCGGCGCCGGACCCGTCGCAGATCCGCACCGAGGTGATCTGGCCGCTCGTTCGGAGCTGATCTCTGTCTACGGCCGCCCCTTAGGTGATCGCATCGGGGTCGAGCGGGATGGGCCGCCCGTCGCCATCGACCAGGCGCCACCGGACGCCCAGATCGTTGTCGCGCCCCTCCGCGAGCAGATCCGCCACCTCGGCGGGCGAGGCCGTCGGACCAAGGGCCGCGATCGCCCGCTCGACCGCGAAGCCGGCGACGGCCGGGACCTCACCGATGAGATCGCGCCGGACCATCCCCTCCGGATCGGACGCGCCCGCCTTGGCCAGCTGCTCCATGAGCTTGGCCGCTCGTCGTCGATCGGCGGGTTCGAGGTCGCGCATCCAGCGCGGCTCGGACGGCTGCTCGGGCTCGGCCGGCTGCTCGGGCTTCGCCGCCTCCGCTGGCTCCGTCGCCGTGGCCTTCCGGCTCGCGGGAGCCTTGGTCCCGCTTCCGGCCTTGGCCGGCTCGGGCGCGGGCGCAGCGGGACGCTCCTTGAGCGTCGATGTCGGTGCGGCGGTGCCGCGAGCGGTTTCGATCGCCTCCTTGGCAGCGCCCAGGCTCTTGAATGGTCCCCGCACGAGCGGCAGCCCCAGATCATCCGTTTGCTCAGTGTCGACGACCGCCCAGGTCCCCGACTGCGGCTCGATGGTGAAACGCTCGTCGCGTGTCTGCCAGCGACCTCCGCCGAGCCGCTTCAGGCCCTCGTCCTTGTCCGCCCTGGTGGCCATCAGGCACGCCCGTGGACGAGGTCGATCAGCCGGCCGAGCACCCGCTCGCCGTCGGCGCGCAGCCCGTTGTGCTCGAACTCATCGGTCTGCCAGGTACGGATGCCGCGGATCGTCCGGGCGGTCTCTTCCGCGAAGTCACGCTCGACGTAGAGGTCGTTGACGTAGATGGTCGCTGCGACCGGCACCTCGTTCTGGCGCAGGCGGTCGGCGTCGTAGAGCCGCGGCCAGGCGTGCTCCGCGAGCAGCTCGGCGGGCGCGCGATGCTCGCGCAAACCGGCGTAGTCCTCCCACATCCAGGGGAAGATGTGCTCGGCGGTGAACCAGCCCTCGCGCGTGACCTCGTCGGGCAGCAGCCGGTGGGCGGACCAGCGCGTCGGAACCCCGTCCGCGTACGACGATTCGTGGAGGGTCGCGTAGATCGGATTCCGGTCGAACTTCACGCCCGCCGCAGCGTCGTGCAGGAAGGCCTGCGACCCGAACGGCAGCTCGATCACGTGGTGCAGGAGCTCGAAGCCGGCGCTGTCCCCGAGCCACATGCCGAGCTGGCGGAACCGGCGGGACGTCAGTCTGTCGCCGTTCGGGAGCCGGACGTCCTCGTCATCGAGCCGGCGAAGGATGTCACGGACACGATCGCGGTCGTCCGGGTAGCGCTCGAAGTAGCGGCGGTTCTGCACGATCAGGCGTGTGTACGTGGCGCCATAGATGTCGTCGACCGGCCGGCCGATCGGTGACAGGCCGCCGGTGATGTACGCCTCGCGCAGCCCCTCGGGAGCGATTCGACAGGTACGTCATCGACGTGAACCCGCCGAAGCTCTGGCCGAGGACGCTCCACGTCTCGACGCCGAGCTCCCCCCGGATGACTTCGCAATCGCGAACGATCGAATCGGCGCGGAAATGGGTCAGGTACTCGGCCTGTGCCTCCGGCGTGTCGCCGGGGATCGTCGGGCCGACGGGTGTCGAGCGGCCGGTCCCGCGCTGGTCGAGGAGCAGCACGCGGTAGTCCAGCAGCGCGCGCTTCATCCAGCCGGTCGGCGGACTGGTCGGCCGGGTCGCCTCGAACCCGGGGCCGCCCTGGAGGAACACGAGGTACGGCCGATCGCGCCCGTCCGGCGCGGCCACCTCGCGCGTGAAGACCGTGATCCGCGCCCCATCGGGGGCCGCGTGATCGAGCGGGACCTGGTGCTCGCGCTCCTCGAAGATGGCGCCGGGCGCGCTGAACCGGCTCATCGCGGGCCCGCCCACGGCGATCGCGCCATCGAGCCCTCGAGATCGGCCTCCTTCAGGAGCCTTGCACTCTGGCAGGTCGGGCGGGCGGCGGCCTCGCGCCGGATCGCGCGCAGGAAGTGCCGATCGAACGGTCCGCGCGGGTACTTGCGCAGGACTGACGCGCGGACGCGCGCGATCACCTCGAACTCGGCGCCTCGAACGTCGAGCGCGGTCGCGCGATCCAGCAGGAGCGCCTCGACGCCGTCGTCCGGCGTCACCCCGGGCTGCATGTGCAGGATGATCGCGATGGCCGCGCGGTCGGCGGTCGTGGCCGGCATCCCATGCTCGTCGAGGAAGCGGCGAGCGATCTCGGCACCTTCGACCTCGAAGCACATCGTGTTCCGCGGGATCCGGGTCAGCCCGACGTCATGGAACAGGGCGGCGGTCCACAGGACCTGGGCGTCGAACGTCCGCCCTTCCCAGGCGGCGATCTCCGCGCCCCAGCAGTACGACCGCACCGAATGACGGAGCAGGTAGCGCGGCAGCGTCGCCTGGGCCCAGCGCCAGGCGTCGGCCGAGATCGCGTCCTGTGGCACCGGGAGACCGGCGATCGAACTCGGTACCGGCATCACGCCCATCGCACGATGGTAGCGGGGTCATACTTCGCTCGATGGCCAGATACGAGGTGAACCGCCGGGCCGTCGCCCACGCCGAACGCCTCATCCGTGCGCGGCAGTACGTGCTCCGCAGCGATTGGGGCGAGGCGCAGCCGACGGCCGAGGACGAGAACCGCTACCTCGAGAAGCATCCGTGGGAGGAGTACGCGGAGTGGCACCTCGGGCTCACGGTCGGTGCGAATGACGGGACCAAGGCGCGGTACGCCTTCGTCTACGGCGATCTCCGGCGCGTGCATCGGTCGGGGATCATCGCGTGCCACTTCCGGGCGGCGGAATGGCGGCACAAGGAGGTCGAGCTGGCTGCGCATGACCTGCTCCAGCTCATCGACGAGGTGAGCGCCTGACTCAGGTCGGATCGGTGCCCGCGTCCTCGTCTCCGGAGCGCCGGTCGCCGCCCTCGGCGGGCGGCTGCCACGCGTATGCGGCGTACCGAAGCTGGCGTTGGGTCAGCTCATCCATGCGTGCCTGCTCCTCGCGGAGCAGATCGAGATCGCGCGCCCGTTCCTCGGCGTCGATCTCGGTCTGATCGACGGGTGGTGCGGCGGCCGGCTCGGTGGGTCGGTCGGTGCCGAGGAGCCTTCGCAGGAAACCCATGGCGGGGTTCCTAGTCGTCGTTCGTCGGGGCAGCGGGGCCGACGCCGCGCCGGATCAGCTTGAGGCGCTGATACATCTCGTCGTACTCGAACGGCAACACGAGCACGTACTTCCCGGCCAGGGAGCCCGCGCGGCTCGAACTCCGGCGTGGGACGAACTGGCGGCCGAGCTGTCCGATGGACAAGGTCGACCCCGGGGCCGGGCTCGGACCCCAGATGCTCGACCCCCCATGGGGGTGAAGCGGGTCCTCCACGATCGCGCCGATGACTCGACCGCCCTTGAGCGGGTCGCGCGTCGAGGTGAAGCCGCTCATCACCCAGGCGTGACGCCCGCGCCACACGAGCAATCCGACCGGCCGGCCCGTCTCGCGCATGGCGGTGGCGGCCAGCGTGACCGCCTGTTGGAGCGTGTCCGTTCCGACGACCCGATACGGGCCGGCGCCCATCTCGTTGAGACCAGCCGACCAGCCTCGGACACTGGCGCCCTGGCGCTGCCGCCCCGTTCGCGACGGGCCGCTCCGTTCTCGGGCGAGCCTCTGGAGTCGGAGCTGCGTGGAGGCGCTTCGGTCTGCACCGGGTCGCTGCATGTTCAGCATCATCTGCATGCTCGCGCCGACGCACTGGACGAGATTGGTCTGGGCGACGTAGTCGGACCGGGCGCCAAGGTCGTACCGGAATGCCTTCGCGGTCGCCGCCTCGGTGACCGGCGCGAATGACAGCACAAGCAATCCGGCCAATGCGAGGCCGACCGACCGTTGCGCGCGCACCGACTTCATCTCAACACGGTACGACAATCGGGCAATATCGGATGCGGCCGAAGGATCGGATGGCGCGGCACACGTTCGGCGGTACAGTCAGCCGGTGACATCGGCACTCGACTCGTCGCCGCTGGGTGCGGCTCTGACGCTTCAGGACCTCGAGATCGACCCGTACGACGCGCTGGCGCGCTTGCGCGAACACGAGCCCGTGTCGTGGGTCCCCGTCCTCGACGGCTGGGTCGTCACGCGGCGCGACCTGTGCATCGATGTCATGCGCGACGCAGCACGGTTCACGGTCGACGATCCGCGCTTCTCCACGGCCCGTGTCGTCGGACCCAGCATGCTGTCGCTCGATGGGGACGAACATCGGCGCCACCGCGACCCCTTCGCAGCGGCCTTCAGGCGCACGGATGTCATGGAGCAGTTCGCCGGGCGTGTGGCCGCCGAGGCCCGTGAGCTGGTGGAGACGTTGGCGCCGCGTGGTCGCGCCGAAGTCCGTCGCGACCTGGCCGGTCCGTTGGCCGTCCGCGTCGTCGCCGCCGCGCTGGAGCTGGTCGACGTCGAGCCGACCGTGGTCCTCGGTTGGTATGACGAGATCGTGGCGGCCGTCGATCGCGTCTCGGCGGGTGGCGAGATCGGTCCGCGCGCACCCGAAGCCGTCGCCGCCTTGGACCGGCACGTGGGCGCGACGATCGACCGCGGCCAGGGTGTGCTGAACCAGGCGACGGCGACGCTCACCCAGCGAGAGGTCGTGTCGAACGCGGCCGTGATGATGTTCGGTGGCATCGAGACCAGCGAGGGGATGACCACCTCGCTCTTCTGGCATGTCCTCACGACCCCTGGGGCACTCGACGCCGTCCATGCCGACCGCTCGCTGATCGCGAATTCCGTCGAGGAATCGCTTCGGCTCGAGCCGGCGGCAGCACGGGTGGATCGATACGCCACCGCGGACGTGGAGCTGGGCGGCGCATCGATCGGCCGCGGTGACCTCGTCATCGTGTCGCTGACGGCCGCGAACCGCGACCCGGAGACCTTCACGGACCCCGATTCCTTCGACATCGCGCGGACCAACGCCCGGTCGCATCTCGCGTTCGCCCAGGGGCCCCACGCGTGCGTCGGCCTCCACCTGGCGCGGCTCGAGACCCAGGCCGCGCTCGAGTCGGCGCTGGACGGCTGGCCGGGGCTGCAAGTCGACGCGGGAGCCACCGCGCCGACCGGCGTGGTCTTCCGCAAGCCCCGGTCGCTGCCCGTCGCCTGGACCGCCTGACTAGAAGTCCCGGCGACCCTCGAAGCTCGCATCGACACCCGGTCGCGTTCGCTCATAGATCGCGAGTCGATGGCCACCGGGTCCGGCGAACGAACAGACGGGCCCCTGCGGGATCTCGAGGGCGTGGCCCTCATCCCACCCGCGTGCCCGGAGCTCCGTGCGCGCGCGCTCGAGGTCGTCGACGCGATAGACGAGGATGGGTCGATCGCCCTCGAGGTGATCGGCGAGCAGGATGCGTGGCGGACCGTCGGTCAGCTCGACCATCGCGACGCGGGCGCCCATGCCGTCGATGGCGAAGATGAGCCGGCCGCCGAGGACGTCGGTGAAATACGCGACATCCGCGGCCACGTCCCGGCTGGGCATGTACACGTAGTCGAGACTTTCGAACACGGACGCCAGCCTACCCCCGTCCGATTCACAGCGGTGGCGGCTGCCACCCGCCCGACGCCGACTCGACCACGCGCGCGGCTGCGAGCGCCACGTCCTCGCGCCAGGGTGCGGCGACCAGTTGCACCCCGATCGGCAGGCCCTCCTGGGATGCTCCGCCACGGACGACGACCGCCGGCCAGCCCGTGAGGTTGTGGACATCGCTGTACGTGTCCCCGAACCACTCAGCCGTGCTCTCGCCATGGCGGATCGCGGGCTGCGGCATCGCCGGGCACACGATGACGTCGACGTCGCGCATCCAGGTCGACAGCCGAGCGCGGATGCCGTCCGCTCGCTCGACGAGCGCCGTCAGCTGGTCGGCGGACAGGCCCGGACCGACCTCGACCCAGCCGCGCGTGTCGTACGAGCCCATTCCCGGCGTGCCTGCCTCGGTGATGAGGCGCTGGAGCCACGCGAACCCGTCCGCGCGGATGAGCGCGTCCCATGTGAGCCACGCGTCCTCCAGGTCCGGTGGAAGACGTTCCTCGACGGTCGCCCCCGCTCCGGCAAGGGCTCCGGCGGCCGACTGCACCGCCGTCACGGTCTCGCGGGTCGGGGTCCGTAGCCCGTTGTCGGAGAACATGACGACCCGGAGCGCCGCGATGTCCACGTCGCCGGGACGTCCGAGCGCGACCGGAGCCACGTGCGGATCCTCGCCGTCCGGTCCGGCGATGATCTGCAAGACGAGCTCGAGATCCTCGACGCGCCGCGCCAGCGGGCCGAGCTGCGTGAACGACTGGAACAGCCCGCGGAACCCCGGCCAGTGACCGCTCCGCGGCACGCGACCGCTCGTGGGCTTGATCCCGGCGATGCCACAGACGTGGGCAGGTTGCCGGATGCTGTCGCCGGTATCGCTCCCGACATCGAACGGGGAGCCGCCCGCGGCCACGATGGCGGCCGGTCCCCCACTGCTGCCGCCCGGCGTCCGATCGAGGTCGTATGGGTTCGACGTGCGGCCGTAGACGTCGTTGTCGGTCTCGTCCGACCAGGTGAACTCGGGCGTGTTGGTCTTGCCCAGGAGGATCGCCCCAGCGGACTTGAGACGCGCCACGACCGTTGCGTCCCGGTCGGGGACCCGGTCCCGCCACCCGACGGTCCCGACCGTCGTCACGAGCCCTGCGGTGTCGAACGAGTCCTTGATCGTGAACGGGACGCCGTGCAGCGGTCCCAACGGCGCGCCAGCGGCCAGCGTGGAATCGGCGTCCCGGGCAAGCTCCAGCGGATCGTCCGCCAGGCAGACCACGGCGTTGATCCGCGGGTTCACCTCGGCGATCCGGTCCAGGCACGCCGAGACGACGTCGACGGACGATGTCCGACCCGACCGCATCGCGCCAACCAGCTGGGTCGCGGACATCGCGACGAGGTCGTCCACGGTCGAACCGTACTCCGGTCAGCGCCCCTCGATCACCACACGTCGCCAGGTCGCCAGTCGCAGCTGATCGGCGCGCCGAGGTCGAGATCGGGCGAGGACGGTGTGGGGAGGACGAGGATGGATCCTTCGTCCTCGGGGGTGCGGACGGGCCCCTCGCCGGTCCGGACGAACGCTGGCCCGCGCCACGTGATCCAGCCAAGGCGCTCGTAGAAATGGTGTGCACCTGTGCCCAGAGCTCCGAGCTCGAAGCCAGCGCGGATGTAGTCGCTCGCCTCGCGCATCACGACCGTCCCGTGCCCCTTTCCGCCGTGTGCGGGGTCCGTGGCCACGGCTTCGACATACCCGGTCCGCAACGGCCGATCGGCGACGTGGATCTCGCGCTCGACGACCGCTGCGTGCGAGACGATCCGGCCGTCGATCTCCTGCACGACGTGGACCCCGCCGAGCGCGTGCGCCCAGTCACCATCGGTGAAGCCCTCCTCGCCGGGCGGGAAAGCGGTCCACAGCAGCTCGCGGAGCGCCTCGATCTCGCCGGGGCTGAGGGCGGCTGTCGGGACTCGCCGAAGACCGCTGCGCACGCGCGTCACGTGCGACCTACGCCGCGAAACGCCATTTCGTTGCGCCGTGCGGCTCGGCGCCGGCGACCCCATAGACGGTGTCGTACCGGAGCCGGTACAGCTGCCACGGCGGGGCCCCCGCGCTCGGGGCACTGAATGGAGCCGTCAGCGCATCGCCTTCCACGGTGGCCGGCCAACCGCCGTCGTTGTACTTCTTCGCGAGGGCGTCGAGCGTCGGTCGATCGCTGACGCGCACCGCCGTACCCTCGAAGACCATGTCCATCCCGGTCAGTCGCACGGAGATCGACGCAGCAGGGTTGCGGGCCAGATTACGCGACTTCCGCGTCGCATCGCCGCTGACGAAGTAGAGACCGCCGTCATGCCAGGTGGCCCCGACGCCGGCGGCATGCGGTCGCCCGTCTGGCCCGGTGGTGCCGAGGAACCACGTGAGGTCGGCGGTTGGGTCGATACCTGCCAACAGGTCGCGCGGCCTGCTCCACGGCAACGCCTCGTTCCCATAGCGGTCGAGGTTGATCGTCTCGATGGGGTCTCGTTCGGTCATGGTGTCGCCACCTTCCTCCGGCCCATGTAGCGGGCTCGCTCTGGATCCTCGAAATGTTCGAGCGCGTAGCGCAGGGTCGTTCGTGGCATCGTCGCCGCATGGCGATCGAGGAATTCGCGCAGGCGGGGTCGGTCGCGGTCGCCGGCGGCTCGCAGTGCCCACCCGACGGCCTTGTGGATCAGGTCCTGCTCGTCCGCCAGCAGCACCTCGGCGATGCGGAACGTATCGTCGACCTCGCCGTTGCGGATGAACGCCATCGTCGCCAGGATCGCGGTGCGGCGCTCCCACATGTTCGATGACCGGGCGAGCTCGTCCAGCACGTCGCGTGGTTTGTCGACGAGCCACCGACCGACCACGTCCCAGGCACCGAGGTCGACGAGATCCCAGTCGTTGATGCGGTCGTGGCGTCGGAGGTAGAGGTCGTACAGCGCCTGCCGCTGCGTGTCGGATGTGCGCTTACCACGAGCCTGCGTCGCCATGATCCGCACGGCGCCGGCACGCGGCTCGTGGAACCGTTCGTCGAGGAGCGCCTCGATCCCGGCGAGGTCCATGTCCGCGAACTCCTTGGCGAGGGCGAAGACGTGGCCCATGCGGACGCCCATGAACACGTCGCCTTCGCCGTACTCACCGGGCCCGGTCTTGAAATAGCGCTTGTACTTCTGCAACTCGTCGGGCGACCGGAGAGTCTCCAGCCGCCCGATGAACTCGCGTGCGCTCTGCGATCGAGGTGCCATCTCAGTCGGCGGGTCGCTCCTGGAGCGCCCAGCCATTGCCGTCCGGGTCGTCGAAGAAGGCGAACGAGTTCCAGCGCCCGCCCTTCCCGTCGACCCAGGTGCCGTTGTCGAAATGGCGGATCGGACTGATGTCGAGACCGCGGCCGGCCAGTTCGGCATGCGCCGCCTCGATGTCATCGACCACGAGCTGGAGTCCCTGAACGGAGCCCGGGGCCGTCTTGATCGCCCCCTTCCCGACCATGATCGAGCAGCCCGAGCCCGGCGGCGTGAGCTGCACGATCCGGAACTCCTCGCTCGGCTGGTGGTCCACGTCGACCACGAACCCGACCTTCTCGCTGTAGAAGGCCTTCGCCCGGTCGACGTCGGCGACCGGGATCGGCACGAGCTCCAGCTTGTAGTCCATGTCAGGCGACCGGCTGCGCGAGCCTGGTCAAGAGCTCGTCGAGGCGGTCGAAGCCGTCGTTCATCCCCTCCTCCATGCCGCTCTCGACCATCGCGTCGCGGGCCTCGACCGACTGGTAGACGGAATGATTCCGCATGACCGTCTTGCCGTCCTTCTCCACGAGGGAGAGCGACTCGAGGGCGACATGGCCCGGAGCCCCCTCGAACTCGAATGTCTGGACCATGCTGTCGGGTGTCTGGGTGCCGTGGAAGACACCGTGGAAGCCCCACGCATTGCCTTCGTCGTCGCTATGGACATACCGCCACTTGCCGCCGTCCTGCGTGTCCCATCGCTCGACGGTCATCTTGTACTTGCGTGGGCCGAGCCACTGGACGAGCAACTCCGGGTCGGTATAGGCGCGAAAGACGAGATCGCGCGGGGCGTCGAACTCTCGCGTGATGTCGATGAAGGGCACACCGGCCGGGGTATCGATCTGGGTTGCGGACATCAGGGCTTCCTTTCCTTGTTGTCGACCTGCAGCGCTGCGAGCAACGCGTCAAGGCGTTCGTGGCTTTCCTCCCAGTACTCGCGATAACTGACGAGCCACTCGGTCGCCTGCCGGAGGGGATCCGCCTCCAGGTGGCTGAGCCGTGCCGTCGCCTTGCGGGTACGCGAGATGAGACCGGCCGACTCGAGCACCTTGAGGTGCCGCGAGATCGCCGGTTGGGAGACCTTGAATGGGGCCGTCAGCTCGAGGACATTCGCGTCCCCTTCCGCGAGGCGGGCGAGGATCGCCCGTCGAGTCGGATCGGCGAGTGCGCCGAAGACGGCATCGAGCTGGTCGTTCATGACATTCATAACAATATGGTTATGAAGTCAGACTGTCAACCCCTGCGCGAAGTCGCTCGTCGAACGTGCCCGTCGCCGAGGGAGTTCAGCCGTTCCTGGCGGCGGCGTCCGTCTCCGCCATGCGTGTCGTGACGATGGTCGCGACCAGGTCCTTCGGCAAGGGATCGACCGGCTGGAACCTGATGGCGCCCTTCGTCGTGTCATACCCGGCGAGGAGGTCCGAATGCCTCTCCATGGCAGCGGGGCTCATGACGTAGAACGCGACATGGGCCTTCGCGGCCCCGAAGGAGACCAATGGTCGGCCCCGGTATTTGAACGCCGGAAGTGAGTAGCTGATCGCCTCGACCGCGTCGGGTGCCGCGGCCGCGATGGTCTCCCGCAGCGACTGGAGCGCGATCCGCTGGTCGTCGGGCAATCCGGCGAGGATCGCATCGATCCGTGCGGATGCGGCCGTGTCATTCGCCATCTCTTGGATCCCTCCAGCAGGCTTCGACCCGTCTCGTCGAGCTGCGACCCGACGAGATCGATCACCGCGAGCTCACGGCCGGGGAACAGGTCCCGACCGCGCTTCCGCCACCACATCGCGCCCATGCTGCCCGACCGCCGCTGGTCTCAGGACCCAGTCATTGCACCGCAGGCTGCGGCCTCCGTACGCGATCGCCCGCTCCCCCACCAGCTCGAAGCCGAATTTCCGGCACAGGGCGTTCGAGGGACCGTTCGTCACACCGGGAAAGGCATGGATCGAGCCCCAACGGCCGTCGGAGCGAGCCCGCTCCAGCAGGATCTCGAGGGCCTGGCTCGCGTGGCCCCGGCCCTGGAACTCGGGCAGGACCGACCAGCCCGCCTCGCTGATCGCGAGGCCGTCGACGTCCGACTTGAAGATGCCGATCATCCCCACCGGTCGATCACGTGGTGCCGGCACGATCGTGAACCACCACGATCCGCGAGCGATGCTGTCGAGGCGTCGGGCATGGATCCCGGGGATCGCGTCGGGCGGCCACGGCCCGCCCAGCTCGGCCATCACGCCCGCGTCGGTCTCGAGTGCCTCGGTCAGCCAGACGTCCGCATCTGTGTAGGTCACGAGCTCCACGCCCCAAAGCGTAGGCGCGACGACCGTATCGCGAGAGGACGTGGTGGCGTCGGCCCTACATGCTCAGGTTCACGATGATCAGGATCACCGCCGCCGCGACCACCTGAGCTCGTCGGCGCCTACGCCGACTCTGCGGACTGTGCCTCGGGCATCGGCGCGTCGAGAAAGTCGGTGAAGATCGGCACGAGCAGGTCGGGGCGCCGCATGATCGTCGAGTGGGGCGTGCCCGGCAGGATCGCCAGCTGTGAGGCGGGGAGGCCGACCAGATCGCCGATCACGCCACCGCCCCGCACCGGAACATCTCGACCGCATGCTCAGGCCGCACGATGTCCGAGTCGCCGATCACGATCAGCGTCGGCGCCGCGAGCGCCGCGACGGCGTCGGCCGGCCATTCCGGGATGTGCACGTTGAGGTCGGTCACCTTGGCGATGAACCTGGGGAAGTCCTCGGGACGTGGAGCGTTCGACTCGTACTCCTCGGCCCACGGCGTGCCCGCCAGGTGCTCCGGCTTGAGGTCCTCGAGGCCATCGAGCAGCCCGGGATGCAGCCCGCCGATCTCGAAGCTGGCCGAAACGAGCGCGAGCTTGCGCACGAGGTCGGGCCGCTGGGTCGCAAGCTCCATCGCGATCGCGGAACCCATGCTGTAACCGAGGACATCGGCCTGCTCGACGCCGAGGTGCTCGAGCAGGGCCGCGGTGTCACGAGCCATGTCGGCGGTTCGCAGGGGCCGATCGATGTCGGCCGTATGGGCGTGGGCCTGCATCTCCGGCGCGATCGCCCGGTACCTCGCCGCGAGACCGGGCAGAACGGCAGCGAACGAGCTCTTGACGCCCGACAGGGCGCCATGCAGGAGGAGGAGCGGGCGCCCACTGCCGTGGATCTCGTAGTACATCTGGAGGCCGTTGACCGGGGCGTAGCCGGTCGTGGGCGACATCGCCGTGGACGTCACGTCAGGCTCGTCCGTCGCGGAGCTGGCTCACGAACTTGTCGATGCGCCGCTGTCGCGTCTCGTCGGTCTTGGCGTCGGCGATGGCGAGCGTGAGCCGGCGCTTGTTGCTGTAGGACATGCCGTCGAAGGTGGCACGTGCCGTCGGGTCCGCGTCGAGCGCCGCGGCGAAGTCAGCCGGGACGTCCACCTCGCGCGGTGCCGTATCGAGCTCGAGATCGACCTCGATCTCGTCGCCCGCCTGGACTCCCGTCGCCTCCCGATGCTCGGCGGCCACGCCGATCATGTAGGTCTCGCCGTAGACGGCCACAGTGTTGCGATAGGTGTGTCCGTTGATCGTGACCAGCACCGGTGGACGCTTGCCTTTGCCGAGAGCCTCGACGACGTCACTGGGTACCCGAAAACCGGTCGCGGTCTTGCCACCGAGCTCCAGGGTGGTCTTGAATCGCATCGGATGAGTATGGCATCGACCGAAAGACCGGCCCGATGACACGGCCGCGGACGGCCTGGCTTCGCCCGATCACGAATCGGGTCGTCAACCCGATCAGCCGGCGCGTCGCGGGCCACCTCCCATGGTTCGGCATCATCATCGTGCCGGGGCGATCCACGGGGCTGACGAGACGCGTGCCGATGAACGTTTTCCGCGCGAGGGACAGGCGTACGTGTTCGCCCTCACGTACGGAACAGACGTGGATTGGGTCAAGAACGTGCTCGCGGCGGGCGGCTGCCAGCTCCGGACGCGCGGCCGGACCGTCGAGCTGCGCGATCCCGAGCTCATCCACGACCCCAGCCGGCGCCTCATGCCGTGGCTCGTCCGCATGTTCCTCGGCGTGATGCGCGTCACGGACTTCGTGCGGATGCGACCGGCGGTCTAGGCCCTCCTGATCCGCCTGCCGGACGCGTCAGGCGTGGAAGGCCTCGAGCGCCTCCCGCTCACGTTCGACGGCGCGCTGGTCACCTGCCGACAACTTCTCGAATGGATCGAGGACGACGCGCCCGTCCTTGAGCGACCAGGCGCCGGCGACGACGCCATCGACGAGGTACACGCCGACCGAGAACGGATTCTTGGTGTGGAAGACCCGCGGCCGATACGGCTCGGGCAGCAGCCCGGTCCGCCGCGCATGGACCAGCAGGTTCGCGTCCCAGTGCGGCAGGAAGCGCACGGGCGCGGACGTGTCGGGATCGGGCATCGGGGCGTCGGGCAGATCCACCAGCTGACCGCCGTTCTCGTCGCGGAATGACCGCAGGTCAAGAATTCCGCGCTGCCTCCTTGGCGGTCGTGATCGAGATCCCGGCCCAGGATGCGATGTCTCGCCACGCCCCTGGTCCGAACGCGCGCAGGTACGCACGCACGAGATGCGCCAGACCCTCGGCCTCCGTGGACGCACTCGGCCCGACCCAGTCCTCGGCCAGGCCGAGACGGTCGGCGCGCCGGCGTTCCCAGGTCCCCGCCGGCGGCACGCGCACGAGGTCCACCCACAGCCCGTGCGTCCCGACGAAGCCGGTCGCCAGGTCGCCCAGCTCCTTCACGGACCGAGGACCGTCCGCCAGTGCCGCTCGAATGCGGTCGGCAGCCGCCTCCGTGCCCTCCTCCCCTGCCCCGGTCAGTCGCCCGAACGTCCTGCGCCACTGCTCGCGTCGAGCCTGGCGGACACCCAGCGCGTACAGCCAGAACTCGCGCCGTGACACGACGTGGATCGTGACGCGCATCAGCGTCGCCTGGATGACCGTTCGCTCCTCGAGCGCGCGGGTGAGAGCGGCACGTTCGAAGCCTGCGAGCCTGGTCCACAGGCCGACATACCCCGACGGCGCGTATTGCGTCTGGAGGCCGCCAACCTGTTCGACGGCGTCCGGGATGGAGAGCGTTGACCGTTCCAGCAACAGCTGTCGCGCCAGGAGCGCGCGATTGAGGGCGCGCGAGGTCAGGATCGGGTCGGCCACCCGGCGATGATGGCATCTCACGGCATCGGGACGGTCGTATGCTGCGCGGATGGCGACCGACGTCCGGGCGAGGGCCGGGCTCACGGGCATCTCGTGGTCGGTCGTGCTCGCCATCGTCCTGCCGCTCGCGGGGCTGGGTCTGCTGCTCGCTCGCCCCGAGCTCGATCACGAGTGGGAGCACCACCCGGCTCACTTCTGGCTGGTCCTGATCACCGCCGGCGTCAACGTGGTGCTGGCCTATGTCACCAACGTCGCCGCCGGTCGCTACCGCGACGCGCGGCTGGTGCTGATCTCGCTCGCATTCCTGTCCGCGGCCGGGTTCCTCGGGCTGCACGCGCTCGCGACTCCCGGCGTCCTGCTCGAGCAACAGAATGCCGGGTTCGTGGTTGCGACGCCCGTCGGGCTCGTCCTCGCGTCCATCTTCGCTGCCGCATCGACCAGCGCGATCGCGGGGCCTCGGGCGCGGACCGTGCTCCGCATCCGGCCGGTGCTGCTCGGCGGCCTCATCGTTCTGATGGTGGTCTGGGGAGTCTTCTCCCTCGCCCGGCTCCCGCCGCTCGACGGTCCGCCTCCGGTCAGGGAGGGTGTCGGCCCCTTGACGATCCTCGGTGGCGTGGCGGTCGCCTTGTATGCCTTCGCCGCGTGGCGCTCGATCCGCCTGTACCTCGAGCGCGGCGGTACGGTCCTGCTCACCGTGGCGATCGCGCTGATCCTGCTCGCCGAGGCGATGATCGCGGTGGTCCTGAGCCGGAACTGGCGCCTGAGCTGGTGGGAGTGGCACATCCTGATGCTCGGAGCATTCGCGTTGATCGCCCTCGGTGCCCGAGCGGAGTACCGCCGGAGCGGTTCCCTCACCGGGGCGTTCGGCGGGCTTTATCTGGAGCAGACCCTCGCCCGGATCGACCGGTGGAATGCAGGCGCGATCGCAGCGGTCGCGGCGGCCGATGCGAAGGGCGGCTCGATCGACCGGGTCCTCGCGCAGCTCCGGACCGAAGGTGCCTCGAGCGACGAGGTCGCACTCCTCGCCGGTGCCGCCCACGAGCTGCGCCGGCTCGACGCGTCGTTCCAGCCGTATCTCCCGTCGGTCGTGGCGGAACGCATCCGGCGCGAGGGCACGGGCGCCGCATTGTCCGGGGAGGAGCGGGTCGTCAGCGTGGTCTTCGCCGATCTCGCGGGGTTCACGACGTTCAGCGAAACGCGTCCACCGACCGAGGTCCTTGCGATGCTCAACGCGTTCTGGGGCGTCGTCGTCCCGGGGATCGACCGCGCCGGTGGCGTGATCGAGCACTTCGCGGGCGATGGGGTCATGGCCATCTTCAACGCGGGTGGCGACCAGCCCGACCACGCCCGGCGTGCCGCGCAGGCCGCCACGTCGATCGTCGAGGCCGCGCGTCCGCTGGCCGCCGACCATCCCGGCTGGCCGATCTTCCGGGTCGGCGTCAACACCGGGCCGGCAGTCGTCGGGGATGTCGGTGCGGCCGAGCGACGAAGCTTCGCGGTCATCGGAGACACCATCAACACGGCCGCGCGGCTCATGGCGGCGGCCGAGCCCGGCCAGATCGTCGTCGGCCGTGGGACGTGGGAGGCGCTCGGCCCGGAGCGCGTCGGCTCCGAGCTCGGCGCCGTGCGCGTGAAGGGCAAGCGGGAGGCAGTCGAGGCCTGGCGGCTCGGCCCGTCCTGATCGGGCGTCGGGTCGACCGCCGTCAGAACGTCGTCTCGGTCCGGTGCGAAGCGCCGTCCTCGATCGACGCATACGCCTTCACGATCACATCGAGGACATGGCGGGCGTGTTCGGCCGTCAGGACCGGCTCGGCCCTTCCGCGCACGCAGTCCACGAAGTGGCGGACACCGGTCTCCACGACTTCATGGGCGTCCGTCGGAACGTCGACATCGTCGCGCCAGCCCTCCCGTGCCGCCGGCGAGTCGTCGTCGATGTAGACGCTCACGGGCGCATGGCGGTCGTGCGACTGACCGCCGAAGCTGATCGTCGCCCCGGTGAGGTGCACCTCGAGCCATGGTGCCCGGGTGCTCGCCGTCCCGAAGCTCGCCAGGAGCTGGCCGAGCGCGCCGCGCGCGAATTCCATGTTGATCAGCACGTGGTCCGGGGTCGTGACGGCGATCTCCTGGCCGGTCAACGGGCCGCCGCGCACGATACGCGTCCGCGGACCGAAGCCGCCCATGGCCTGCACCCGGGTGACCGGGCCGAGGAGGGCCGTCATTGCGTGGAGGCGATAGACGCCATGGTCGATCACCGGGCCGACGCCCGGGCCGTAGAACGGACGAGGGTCACCGGTGTACTCGCGCCAGGCTGCCGGTCCGGGATCCGCGTGGTGGGCGACGATCAGCGTCGCAGGGCCGTAGCGGCCCGAGTCGACCAGGTCCGCCAGCCATCGAAGCCGGCGCGTCGCCGCGACCCCTGGCGCGCACAGGAACAGGACGCCCCGGTCGGCTGCCGTCACGACGAGCCGATCGGCTTCCGCGAGCGTGCTCGCGATCGGCTTCTCCGAGTAGAGGTGCAACCCGGCCTCGAGGATCGCCTGGTTGACGCTCGCGTGCCGGGGCGCCGGCGCGAGGTCGATCACGGCGTCGAGCCCGCCGGCACCGAGCATCGCGTCGAGATCGTCGTAGGCGGCCGCGCCCGCTGACCAGCCGGCGACGGCTTCGACCGTTCGACGCGCCGCATCGAGTTTCACGTCCATGAGTGCGGCGACTCGGACGTCGCCGGCCATGTCGGCAAGCGCCGGCAGGTAGTGCCGCGCGGCGACATCGCCGCAACCGACGATGCCGATCCTCAGCCGGTCCGCAGCCACCCGCCGATGGTAGTCAGCGGCGGGTGCGGCGCAGGGCGTCAGGCGGCGTACACGTCCCGGGGCGTCTCCGCCTCGGGCACGCCGACCTCGATCGGGTTGTTGACGGGATCCTGGCTCCACTCGAACCAGCCGCCGTCGTACACCGCGATCCGTGGCCAATCCTGCAGGAAGGCGTAGAACCACGTCTCGCTGGCACGCCAGCCGGTGCCGCAGTAGAACGCAATCCACTTGTCCGACACGATCCCGGCCTCGGCCCAGTTGGCCGTGATCTCGGGATATGCGCGCATCGTGTTGTCGACGTTGCGGTAGTGCTGCATGTGGTACGCGTCGGTGCCGCAGTTGCCCCACACGTCGCCCTTGATGCGGCCGGCCGGGCCGATGTAGTTGTAGCCGCTGACATTGCCGATGTGCTCGCGCCACGTGCGGACGCTGACCAGCGCCGCGCCATCGGGGTCGGCGATGATCTCCTTGGCCTCCTCGATGTCGACGATGACCTCCGGGCGGACCGGGATCACCGCCCCGAAGTCGGCGACCGGCGAGGGCTCGCGCAGGACCGTCTCGACCGGGTTGCCGGCACGGACCCACCAGTCGTACCCGCCATCGAGCAACCGCACGTCCTCGACACCGGCGTAGGTCAGGATCATCAGCGCGCGGGTGGCAGCGATCTGGCCGGCCCGACGACCGGGCCACTTCTCGTTGGCCTGGCCCTCGGTGTCGCGGCCGTAGACGACGACCGTCGTGTCCTTCGTGATGCCGAGCCCGCGGATGGCCGCGTCCAGGACCTCCGGGGAGCGGCGGTTCCAATCGGCCGGGTCTTCGAGGACATTGGTGTCCAGGTAGAGGGCTCCCGGGATGTGGGCCTCGGCGTACTCTTCGGGCACCCCGAAGTTGACGTGGAACAGCAGGAAGTCGCCCGCTGGCGCGGCCTCCGGGCGCTCGCCTGCGAGGACCTGGCGCAGCCAATCGATGTGGACCAGCCGGTCGTACTTGGGAAGGCGCTCGACCGGCGACTGCGGGTCTGCCGCCCACGCCGCGAACCCATCGCGAAAGACGCGGGCGCCCGGGATCCCGAGCGACTCGAGCTTGGTGGCGAGGGCTGCCGCGTCGTCCGGTCCGTTGCCATACACGGCCACGTGGCGGTCCGCAGTGACGCCCTTGCCCGCGAGCAGGCGCGCGATCTCCGGCTCGTCGACCGTTCGGAGCCAGTCGATCGGGAATGCCACCGCACCTGGGATGTGGCCGCCGCGGACTTCGCCGTTCAGGCGCCAGCCGTTGTAGGCCGTCAGCGAGCGGACGTCGACGATCGTCAGCGATGGATCGGCGAGTCGATCGCGGAGTTCGGCGATGGTGATGGTGGCGGTGTCGGGCGGCGTGGTCGTCATCTGGTTCGTCCCCTCGTGGATGGGTCGGGATAACAAGAAACCCCTGCGTCTGCAGGGGTCCGGGGGTGAGGGCCGGCGTACGGTCTCTGTCAGCGCACGCCTAGCGACACCACCTGCCCTGCTCGGCAGCGGCATGACACATGCAGTGGTGGTGTGTGCGCGTCATCGCGGCGCATTGTCCACCAATCGACTAGGGATTGCAAGGCCTGGCAACGACCGGAGCCACCGGCTGGGAACAAGCGTCCTCCCCTATGAAGACGTCGTGCCCGACGCGTCGCGATGGATGCCGCGTCGCAGTCGCGCCGGAGACAGTGGCAGGCACGCGATGACGAGCACGATCGCGATGGCGACCAGCATCCACAGGCTCGCGCCGAAGTCGCCTGTCAGGTCGCGGGCAGCCCCCAGGATCACGGGCCCGATCGACGACACGATGTAGCCCCCGAGGAGCATCAGCGCCGCCACCGATCCGACCCGCGCGGGGTCGTCGGCGACGTCCAGCGGCAGGGTGAGGACCAGCGGGAACACCGCACCCAGGGACAGCCCGAGCACGGCGACCCAGGCGAACGCGAGCTCCGGTGCCACGATGATCCCAACCAGCCCACCCACCGCGATCGCCGAGGAGACCAGGAGCTGCGGACGGCGAGGCCCGAGCCGGTCCGCGAAGAGCGGCACGCCGATCGTCGTGATCAGGCCGATGCCGTTGAACACGCCGATCAGCGCCCCGGCATCGGTCGTGTTCCAGCCCCGCTCGACGAACGCGTTCGGTAGCCAGGACACGATCCCGTAGAACAGCACCGACTGCAGGCCGAAGAGCGCCACCAGCAGCCACGCCGTCGCGTCGCTCCACGGCAGCCGACGGGCGGTGGCCGCCCCGTCGACGGGTCGGCGGTCGAGTCCCCCGAGGACCAGCCAGGCGACCACCGACAGGATCGAGAGGGCCGAGATGATCAGGAGGGCGAGGCGCCAGTCGTCGCCGCCGGCCAGCGGCACGGCGAACCCGGCAGCCAGCGTCGACCCGGCGACGATGCCGCCCGCATACGCACCGGTGCCGAGAGCCGGACGGTCCGGCATGCGGCGCGACACGATCATCGAGGGGATCGCGCCGGCCGTGCCGATCCCGATGCCGATGCCGAAGGTCGCGAGGAGCACGAGCGGCACCGACGGGGCAACGGTCCGAGCGAGCCCGAACGCGACGATCACGACCAGACAGGCCGCGAAGGCCAGTCCGGCTCCGAAGCGTGCGGCGAGGCGCGGACCCACGGGCGCGAGCAGACCCATGCACAGCACCGGGATCGTCGTGAGCAGGCCGGCGATGCCGGCGGACAACCCGAGGTCCTCTCGGATGAGCGGTAGCAACGGCCCGATGGCAAGGATCTGCGGGCGCAGGGCGAGCGACGCGACGAACAGGCCAGCGATGACGCCCAGTGGGATCGCAGCGCGACTCACGGAGTCCTGCCCCCACCGCCGCCCCGCGGGCACGAGCGGATAGAGGGCCGGGAGTCGGGCATCCTCGAACTCTAGCCGACGGGGGTCGACCATCTGCACGGAGTACGCGTACCTAGGAAGAAGCCGCGAACTACCTTGGCATGGCCGGCGCTCGGCTGCATAATCCGCCCCATGGCACGCTCCCGCACGATCGCCGGCCTCCGGGTCGGCCAGGCAGCCGAGATGCTCCAGGTCTCCGTCGATACCCTGCGTCGCTGGGAAGCGGACGGCCGGCTGCGGGTCGATCGCTCGGCCGGCGGGCAGCGTGTTATCGCCATCGAGGAGGTCAGCCGGCTGCTCACGGAGCGGCGGGTCGGCGGCGCGGACCGGCCGATCGTGGCGCAATCCGCTCGGAATCGCTTCCATGGGATCGTGACCCGGGTCGAGAAGGACCGCGTCGCGGCCGTCGTCGAGGTCATGGCCGGCCCGCACCGCCTCGTGAGCCTGATGACTGCCGAGGCCGTCGATGAGCTGCGCCTGAAGGTCGGCGACGAGGCGGTCTGCGTGGTCAAGGCGACCAACGTCATGGTGGAGGTGCCCGCGGGTGGTCGCGGCGCTGGCGGATGACCAGGGTCGCGTCCGCCGCGTGATCGGCCGCCGTGCCGTGCTCGGTGCGGCGCTCCTGTTCGCCCTGTTCCTTGGCCTGCCGATCCTGGTCCTGGTCGTGCGCGCCGCCGTCGGTGGCTCGCTGGCGCGGGCGCTCGCCGCGCCGGCGGTGCTCGATGCGGTCGTTCTCAGCCTCGTCACAACGTCGGCTTCGCTCGCGCTCACCGTAACGATCGGGTTGCCGTTGGCCTTCGTCCTGGCACGCCGGACATTCACGGGCAAGCGACTCGTCGAGATCGTCATCGACCTGCCGATCGTGCTACCGCCATCGGTCGCCGGGCTCGCCCTGTTGCTGGTCTTCGGCAGCCGCGGGCTGCTCGGGGGTCCGTTGGCCGCCCTCGGCTGGACGATCCCCTTTACGACGGCCGCCGTGATCCTCGCCCAGACGTTCGTGTCGGCGCCGTTCTTCGTTCGCTCCGCGCGTGCCGGCATCGCCGCCGTCGACCGCGACCTGGAGGATGCCGCTCGCGTCGATGGGGCGTCAGAGCCGCACGTGTTCCGGACGATCACCGCCCCGCTCGCGAGCTCGGCGCTTGCCGCGGGGCTCGTGATGAGCTGGGCCCGGGCGCTCGGCGAGTTCGGAGCGACGATCATGTTCGCCGGCAGCGTCGAGGGGCGAACGCAGACGTTGCCGCTGGTCGTCTACGCCGAATTCGGCGCGGGCGACCTCGATGCGTCGATCGCTGCCGCCGCCGTGCTGGTGGTGGCCGCCTTTGGCGTGCTCGCCGCCGTGCGCCTCTTCCATTGGGGTCGGGCGCTCGACGCCCGGGGGCTCGCCTAGGTCGGCGTCAGCGCTCGGGTTGGGCCGGCGGGGTCGTCTGGACCAGATGCGCGGGCGCGTTGTGGACAGCAGGGATGCTGCCCAGCCGACCGGCCTGGTAGTCGGCGACCGCCTGCAGGACCTCCTCGCGCGTGTTCATCACGAACGGGCCGAGCCAGGCCACAGGCTCACGGATCGGGCGACCCCCGAGGACGAGGACGTCCATCGTCGGATTGCGACTCTCCTGCTTGCGCGCTGCCTCGACCGTGACCGCGTCCCCAGGTCCGTAGACCACGAGCTGGCCGGTCCCGACCGGCCGGCGCTCGACGCCGACGCTGCCATCCCCGTTCATGACGTAGACCAGGGCGTTGTAGTCCGGCCGCCACGGCAGCCGCAGGCGTGCTCCCGGGCCGAGCGTGGCGTGGACCAATGTCATCGGGCTGTACGTGGAGCCCGGGCCGGCATGACCGGCGACATCGCCGGCGATCACGCGGACGAGCGCGCCACCATCGGGCGACGACAGCAGCGAGACCTCGCTCGCGCGGATGTCCTGGTAGCGCGGTGCCGCCCACTTCTGGTCGGCCGGCAGGTTGACCCACAGCTGGAAGCCATGGAACAGGCCACCGCTGGCCACGAGGTAGTCCGGCGGGCGCTCGATGTGGAGGATGCCGGAGCCGGCCGTCATCCATTGCGTGTCGCCGTTGGTGATGACACCGCCGCCGCCGTTCGAGTCGCTGTGCTCGAAGACGCCGTCGATCATGTACGTGACGGTCTCGAACCCGCGGTGCGGGTGCCACGGGGTGCCCTTCGCCTCGCCGGGCGCGTACTCGACCTCGCCCATCTGGTCGAGGTGGATGAACGGGTCCAGGTCCTCGAGCGCGACGCCGGCGAACGCTCGCCGAACGGGGAAACCCTCCCCTTCCAAGCCGTGCGGCGCGATCGAGATGCCCCGGATCGGGCGTTCGCGCGCGATGGCGGGATCCGGCTCGGCGATCCGCGGGAGGACGGACAGATCTTCGACGACGACTGCGGGCATGCGACCAGGACTCCTTCGGTACGGACGATACGCTAGCCGCAGATAGTTGCGCTGTCAACCACAGGGCCGGAAACTACGCCGTGGCCGGCTGGTCCACCGACACCCACGCTCGATCGAGCGCCAGCTGGATCACGGTGGACCGCTCTTCTGCGAGGGCCTGGCGCAGGGCGGGTTCGACGTCGGCGTCGTGGTCGACCCGGACGCCCCGCGCACCGAGACCGCGGGCGATCGCCGCGAAGTCGATCGAGCCGAGCTCTGTCGCGATCGGCTCGCCGGTCCCCCGCCGCGACTGCCACATCCGGATGGTCCCGTACTGCTCGTTGTCGAACACGAGCACGATGATCCGGGCGCCTTCACGGGTCGCCGTCTCGAGCTCCGCCATTGTCATCGCCATGCCCCCGTCGCCCGCCAGCGCGACGACCGGTCGATCACGGTGGACGAGTGACGCCGCGATCGCGGCGGGCACCGCGTAGCCCATCGCCCCGGACGTGGGTCCGATGAACGTCCCAGGCCGGCGGAACCGGAAGCCGCGACCGGCCCAGCCGGCGAAGTTGCCGGCATCGGTCGTGAGGATCGCGTCGTCTGGGAGGACCCCTCGCAGCGTCGTGATCACCCGGCCCGGGTGGACGCCGGGCCCCGCCCAACCGTCCGCATCGGCGTCGACGGCCGCTGCCGTCTCCCAGGCGGCACGGTCCGCCACGTTGTGTGCCTGACGGCGCCGGACCAGCTCGGCATCGAGCACGGCCTTGCCGACCAAGCGGTCGTTGGCGGCACGCAGGAACGTGCGGGCGTCGCTGACGACCGTGTGATCCGCGGGGCGGGGACCGGACGTTCCGCGCGGCTCGATGTCGACGTGGGCCCAGCGCGTGTCGGCCGCAGGGATCGTGTCCTCCCACGACGTGGGCTCGCTCAACCGGCAGCCGATGACGAGCATGGCGTCGGCCGACGCCAGCCGCTCCCGGATCGTCGGTGCGGCACCCAGCCCGGCCATCCCGAGATAGAGCTCATGGTCGTTCGAGATGACGTCGGCACGTCGCCAGGAGGCGACGACCGGCACCTGGAGCAGCTCCGCGAAGCGAAGGAGGTCCGTCGAGGTGCGCGCCCGCAGGACGCCGCCGCCCGCGAGGATCACGGGTCGCTCGGCCGAGGCGAGCAGCTCGATGACCGCCCGGACGTCGCTGTCGGACGGTCGCCCGCTCGTGGGTCGCTCCGCGACGACGCGGGCGTCTGCCGGGACCGGTTCGTCGATGAGATCCTCCGGCAGAGACAGCAGGACAGGCCCCGGGCGGCCACCGGCAACCTGGCGCAAGGCCTCGCCGAGGATGTCCGCGACATCGGCCGCATCGGTCGGCTCGGCCGCCCATTTCGCGAGGCCGCCGATCGTGCCCACCTGGTCGATCTCCTGGAATGCCTCGTGGCCGCGATGCGCGCGCTCGACCTGTCCGACCAGCGCGAACATCGGGGTCGAGTCCTGGCGCGCCGTGTGGATGCCGATCGCAAGGTTTGCCGACCCGACCGCTCGAGTGCCGATGCAGGCCGCCGGCCGACCGGTCAGGTTCCCGTGGGCCTCGGCCATGAACGCCGCGCCGCCCTCGTGGCGGGTGGCGACCACCCGGATCCCGACCTCACCCAGTGCCTCGAGCAGGCCGAGGAAGGACTCTCCCGGCACCGTGAACGCGTAGCGCACGCCGGCCGAGCGGAGGGCATCGGCCACGAGCCGGCCGACCGTGCGAGGACCGGTCGGTTCGGCCGGCGACGGGGCGCTTTCGGCCGGATCCTCCGATGCGGGTTCGGCACCGGTTTCGGGAGGCGGAGTCTCGGCGAGGGGTTCCTCCGGCGGAGCCTCGGCAGGCAAAGTCCCGGGATCGGGCTCGATATCCGGTCCCTCGGCCGCCTCGTCCTGGGCCGCCGTCCGCGCGATGTCGTCGGTCATCCGAACGCGAGCGGATAGGCGACGGTCGACAACACGAGACTGAGCGCGATGATGATGATCACCACGATCATGACGGCCTTCGCGAAACGGGATCCAGGCAGCACGCGCGACCCTTAGCGGTAGTTCTGGAACTGGAGTGGGACCGGCTCGTCGAGCTCACGCAACCGCGTGATCACCTTCTGGAGCTCGTCCTTGCTCTTGCCGGACACGCGAACCGCATCGCCCTGGATCTGCGACTTGACCTTCGGAAACTCGTCGCGGATGAGCTTGGTCAGCCGCTTGGCGATCTCATCGGTCAGGCCACGGCGCAGCTTGATCTCCTGCCGGACCTTGTTTCCGCCCGCCGGCTCGACCTTGCCCCAGTCAAAGATCTTGAGCGACAGGTTGCGTCGGATCGCCTTCGACTCGATCAGGTCCTTGACCGCGGCGGCGCGATACTCGTCGTCAGTCACGAGCACGATCTCGTCCCTCGCCTGCGTCAGGTCGACCGTCACGCCCTTGAAGTCGTAGCGCTGACCGACCTCGCGACGCACCTGATCCAGCGCGTTGCGCAGTTCCTGCTCATCGAAGTCGCTCACGACATCGAACGAGGCATCGCCTGCCATTGATCCTCCTTGGGTTACCCGGTCGCCGTCGACGCGCGTCGATGCCACCACTCGCGGAAACGGGCGATCCGCCCGTCTGCCGAGATCTCCATCGCCAGGAAGCCGGCGAGCCGCACGCGGGCTCGATCGGCCCGGTTCACGTAGCTTGCGTGCCATGCCGCCAACACCGTCGAACCGGAGACCCAGTGTCGCTCGATGGTGAACTCGACGTCCTGCTGCCGTTCGGACTCGTCGAGCAGGTACGCCCGCACGGCATTGTGACCCGTGATCGGTGGCTCGAACGGGTCCTCACGGTACTCGACGTCGTCGGTGAAGAGGTCCGTCCATGCGTCGCCGTCGAACGACTCCCAGGCGCGCCCGTACCGCTCGAGCAGGTCCCCCGCAGCGGCATGATCCAGGTCCATCGTCAGCCCGTCTCCTCCAGTCGTCGCAGCAGTCCGGTCGCGATCCGATAACTCAGGCCGCCGCCCATCACGAGCACGGCATCCCCGGGCCGGACCTCTCCTGCCAGCCATTCGGCCGTCGCGTCCACGGAGCCCGGTGCCTCCACCGGGATCGCGCGCCCGAGTCGCCTCACGGCCGCGGCCAGGTTGGCTGCGGATGCGATCGTCGTATCCGGATCGCGGCCGGCCCAGATGTCTGCGATCGCGACCGCGTCCGCCGTCGCGAGCGCATCGGCGAAATCGCTCGCCAGCGCTGCGGTCCGATGGTACGTCAGCGGCTCGTAGACCGCCCAGACGCGACGGCCAGGCTCGCGCTGACGCATCGCGGCGATGGTCGCGCTGATCGCCGTCGGGTGATGGCCATAGTCGTCGTAGACGACGACCCCGCCGACTTCACCCTTCCGTTCGAGCCGGCGGCCGACGCCCGTGAAGGTCTCGAGGCCGCGCACGATGGCGTCGGCCGCGACGCCGAGCCGCGAGGCGGCCGCTGCCACGCCAAGGGCGTTGGCGGCGTTGTGGCGACCCGCCGTCGGCAGGCGGGCCGTGATGGCCCTGACCTGCCCGGTCAGCCCGTCGAGCTCGACGGTCGTCCCCGCCGGGTCCTCGGCGACGATGCGCCCAGTGAGGGTGATCGATGGCTTCGTGGTGCTCGCGCCTGCCGGGTGACCGTTCGCCAGGGCGACTGCGACTACGGTGACCGGCGCGTCGGCCAGGCCCTCGAGGACCGCCGAGACGCCGTGGTCGGCGACGTTGGCGATGAGCGTGGCGCCGTCCGGCATGCCGCGCAGCCAGCGTCGGAAGGCGTCCTGGACGGCGCCCGCATCGGCGAAGACATCGGGATGGTCCCACTCGACACTGGTGAGAACGGCGACGTCCGGCCGGTACGCATCGAAGTTGCCGGCATATTCGTCGGCCTCGACGACGAAAGGCGCTCCCCCACCGATCCGGGCGGTGGCCGGTGCTCCACCGGTGACCGTGGACGGCAGAAGTGCGCCGACGAAGGCGGCTGGATCCAGGCCGGCCCCCACGAGCACGTGGACCAGCCAGCCTGCGGTCGTGCTCTTGCCGTGCGTCCCAGCGATGGCGACGAGCGTGCGCCCCGAAGCCGCATCGGCGACCACCTGCTGCCACGCCTCGACCGGAATGCCTCGTTCGTGGGCGGCCCGCAGTTCGGCATTGTCCGGGTCGATGGCCGTGAGGGCCTTGGTGACGGCCAGTCGCTCGGGCGACGGCTCGGTCGTGACATGGCTCGAGTCGTGGGCGGGCGCCAGGGCGATGCCGGCCTCCTCGAGAGCGACGGAATACGGTGACGCTCCAGCCGAGTCACAGGCGGTGACCACGGCGCCCGCCGCATGTCCGAGGAGAGCGGCGGCACTCGCACCGGCGCCCCCGGCACCGATCACGTGGATGCGCTCACCAGGGCGGATCGGGCGGGCGGCACGGACCGGGTCGAGACCGGCCCCGATGGCAGCCGCGTCGCGGGTCACGCCGTGGGGGCGGACAGCCTGGATAGCACCAAGTCGAGCGCCGCCCCCGCGCTCAGTCGCTTGTTGCCGGTCCGGTCGCTGTCCCACAGGTGGCGGCGAACGTCATCCCCGTCGGCGTCGGCGACGGCCACGTACGTGAGCCCGACGGGCTTGGCGGCCGTCCCCCCGTCCGGGCCCGCGACCCCGGTGATCGCCACGGCCAGATCGACGGCGAGCCGGCGCCGCGCGCCGGCGGCCATCGCCAGGGCGACCTGGGCCGATACCGCCCCGTGCGCCTCGAGCACATCGGTCGGCACGTCGACGAACCCGGTCTTGAGGTCGTTGCTGTAGGTCACGAACCCACCACTGAAGTAATCACTCGATCCAGGAACCTCGGTGATGAGGTGGGCCACAAGACCGCCCGTGCAGGATTCGGCCGTGCCGATCCGAACCCCTCGGTCGCGACACGCCGCACCGACGCTCCGCGCGAGGTCGATCAGCTCGTCGTCAGTCGGTTGCACCACCGCCTGACGGTCCATCCCGACGTTCAGCGACGTTGGGTCATGACGGGCTCGTCAGGCGGTGCGAAGAGCCAGGTCTCCGGGGTGCCGCTGCGGCCCAGGGCGCCGAGTGGCGTGCCGTTCAGCGTGAACTTCGTCACACCCGACGAGCCCGTCCGCACCTCGATCGACTCCTTCGCGGTGAAGGTCAGGGTCTTGCCGTTGCCGAGCACCTTGCCCGCCGGCCCGGTCTTGGCGTCGAGCTTGCCGTCGACCCACACCTTCAGCCACGCCCGCCCGCCCTCGATCGAGACGACCAGGTTGACGCCCTTGAAGGCGACGGTGACTGCACGCGTCAGCGAGGTGGTCTTCCCCTCCGGGCTGGACGCGGTGACCGTGATCGCCCATTTACCCGCGGTGAGCTCGAACGGCGCGCTGAACGTCCCGTCCTCGGCGACTTCCACGGTGACCGGGTTCGGCTGCGCGGGTGGCGCCGGGGTCGCACCGCCGGCGGACGCGGCGGCGGGGCCGGTGTACGCGGCGCTCACCACCACCGACCCGGCGTTGGTCGTGCGGCCCTGGACGGGGATCGCGCCATTCTCGTACGTCGCGCCGTCCGCCGGTTGCTCCACGGTGAGGGTCGGCGCCTCGATGACGCGGAAGGGGACCGTGATCACGCGTTCCACCGGCGCCTCGGCCACCTTGCCCGTCGCCGGATCGGTGGCGGTGATGGTGAAAAGGTTCTCGCCGCGGCGGAGGTCGACCTTGAGCGTCCAACGCCCGACCGAGTCGGCGTTCGCCCGTGCCTCGACGTCGGCGGTCTTCACGGTGACCGAGCCGCCCGGGATCGTCGAGCCTTCGAGGAGATACGAGGTCGCGTCCTCGTCGACCTCGAGCACGGCCACCGCCGGCTCGCTGACGGCGATCGTCGGTGGCTTCGAGAAGCGAAGGAGCTGCATGCCCAGCCAGACCATGAACACGACGACGAGCGCCACCAGCAGGGCGAACACGATCAGGCTCGGCGAGAAGGTCAGCCCGCGACGTGGGGCGGCGATCGGCCGCGGCACCGAGATCACCGGCTGCGGCTCGCGCGGATCGCCCCGCTCGCGTCGCCACTGGAGCAGGACCTCGTCGGGATCGAGCCCGAGGTACAAGGCGTAGTTGCGCAGGAAACCCTTCGTGTAGACGGCTCCGGGCAGTTCGCGGTAATCGCCCCGTTCGAGGGCGGCGAGGTACCGCGCCCGGATCTTCGTATCGCGCTCGGCGCGGTAGAGATCGACGCCCTTGCGCTCACGCGCGGCCAAGAGGCGTTCGGGCAGGCCGGGCGCGGTGTCGCTGGCAGGAACGCGCGTCTCGCGTTCCGCCCCGACCCCTCGGCGGACCTGGTCCCTCGTCGTCACTCGGTCGTCCCACCCTGCTCGCGCTCGGGTCCGTCGCGGTCGATCGGATCCCGCGCCGCCCGAGCGACCGTTGTCGCGACAGGATACCCCAGGCCTCCAGCAGGCCCCGGACGCACGGCTGTTCGGGCGGCCTCAGTCGCCCGGATCATCGATGTCGTCGTGTGAACGGAACCAGTTGTCCGGCCCGTAGATCAGGCGCGGCGTCGCCGGATTTCGGGGATCCTGGGGCCCGATGATGCCGTAGCGCTCGAGCTCGTCCATCACCCGGCTCGCCCGGGCGAAGCCGAGCTTCAGCTTGGTCTGGAGCATCGACGTGCTGGCCCGCTGCGCGGTGGTCACGAGCTCTGCGGCCGGGACCGTCATCTCGTCGACGCCGAGCTTGCGCAGCCAGGCGAACTGGCCACCGTCCCCGTTGCCACTGCCGTCCTCCGGATCGGCGAAGGCGAGGATGCCCTCGTCATAGAACGTGCGGTCGCCGGTCTGGTCGAGCCAGTGCTGGGTGATCGCACCGACTTCGCGGTCGCTCACGAAGACGCCCTGCATCCGCACCGGCCGCGGCAGGTCCACGGGCTGGTACAGCATGTCGCCGCGGCCGATCAGGTCCTCCGCACCCTGCGCGTCGAGGACGGTCCGTGAGTCCACGTTGGAGGCCATCGCGAACGCGATCCGCGAGGGCACGTTGGCCTTGATGAGGCCGGTCACGACGTTGACGGACGGGCGCTGGGTCGCGAGAACGAGGTGGATGCCGACCGCGCGGGCCTTCTGGGCGATCTTGACGACCGGATCCTCGACCTTGCGGCCTTCGCGCATGATCAGGTCGGCCAGCTCGTCGATGATCAGCACGATGAACGGCATCCGCTCGCCGTCGTCGCTGGACCCGCCGCCCTCGGCGTCGTGGCGGGCGTTGAACGCCGTGATGTTCCGGACACCGTGGGCGGCGAGGAGCTTGTAGCGGTCCTCCATCTCCCGCACCGCCCAATTCAGCACCGCCTTGGCCTCGTGCGGCTCGACGATGACATGCTGGAGGAGATGCGGCAGCCCGTTGTAGGGCGCAAGCTCGACGCGCTTGAGGTCGACCAGGATCAGCCGCACCTCGTCGGGCCGCGCCCGCATCAAGAGGCTGGTGATGAGCGCGTTGACGCACACGCTCTTGCCCGACCCGGTCGCGCCGGCGACGAGCAGGTGCGGCATCTTGGCGAGATCGACCGCGTACGCCTTGCCCGAGACGTCGCGCCCGAGAGCGAAGGTCAGGGGGCTCGTCGAATCGAGCATCACGCTCTCGTCGACGAGCGGCTTGAAGCCCACGACCTCGCTGACCGAGTTGGGGATCTCGATCCCGACGACATCCTTGCCGGGGATCGGCGCCTCGATGCGGATCGACCGGGCGGCCAGCGCCATCGCGAGGTCGTCCGCCAGCGCCTCGATGCGCGACACCTTGACGTGATGCTCGGGCCGGACCTCGTACTGCGTCACGACGGGGCCCGAGTTGACCGCGACGACCTTGGCCGGGATCGAGAAGCTCAGCAGCTTCTCCTCGATGCGGCGCTTGTTCGACTCGTGATCGACGCCGGCGCCGACGCGGCCGGCCGCCCGTGGTTCGAGAAGGTCCGTTCCCGGCAGCACCCAGTCGATGGCGCTGAGCGATTCGAGCGCCGTCGGCTGCTCCGTAGCGACGGCCGTGGCGACGCGGGTCGTGCCGTTGCCGCTCGACAGTCGCGGGGCCGTCCCGCTCGACCCGCCGTCGAGCGGGCCGGTCCAGACCGTCTGGCTGACCGGCGACTGGCTCTGCACGGGCGCCGGTTCGTCGAGGATGCTGCGGGCGGCTGCGAGATCGACGCCCGCCGCCATCGGGACCGGCACAGGGGCCTTCACGGGTGCCTCGCGCCGCCGGCCGTTGGGCGGCGGCGCGGGCTTTGTCGGCCGCGCCTCGGCGACCCGGCGCATGGACTCCGCGGTCGTGGAGCCGACCCAGCGAGCCGTCCCGGTGAGCGGCGCGACCAGCTCGCGCAGCTGAAGGTTGAACGCGAGCATCAGTCCGAGGCCGGCGATCGCGGCAAGGAGCACGAACGTGCCCGGTCCGGTCAGCAGCGGCTCGAGCGTGCCGGCCAGGAACCGGCCGATCCGGCCGCCGCCTCGCTCGGTGTCGAACAGCTCGACCTTCAGGACCTCGAACGCTCCGAGCCCGGCGACGTATGCGAGCCCGAGGCCGGCCAGCGTCATCCCCCAGCCCGAGCCTGGTTGCCGACCAGGTCCGCCGGCCACGTACCAGCCGCCACCGAGCAGCAGGAACGGCAGCAGCCAGCGACCGGTCTCGAACCAGGGCGCGATCGAGTCACGCCACCAGTCGGTGAGGGCGCCCTGGCCGGGCAGGATCAGCGCGATCAGCGTGATCGCGCCGAGCGCCATCATCGCCGTGCCCACGATGGAGCGGACGACCTCGGGCGTGAACACCCTGGCGAGGTCTCGCGAGATGCGGCGGCGCGGAGCGCGACCGCCCGAGCGAGGAGCGGCTGAGCGCCGGGGTTTGGCCACGCTCAGACCTCGACCACGACCGGGAACACCATCGGCCGGCGCTTGGTCTGTTCGTAGAGGTAGCGCGAGACCCCGTCCTTGATCTGGGTCTTGAGCAGGCCGATCTCGCTGATGTGGTCGCCCGGCGTGTCGATCGCCGCGATGACGCGCTCGACGGCCTCGTCCATGAGCGGATCGAGCTCGTTGAGGTGCACGAAACCGCGCGTGACGATCTCAGGACGACCGACGACCGAACCCGTCTGCTTGTCGACCGTGACGACGATCATGAACATGCCGTCGTTCGCCAGGGAGCGGCGATCGCGCAGAACGATCTCCCCGACGTCGCCGACCGACAGGCCGTCGACGAACACATACCCGGCGGTGACCGGGCTGCCGCGACGTGCCGAGCCATCGGCGTAGAGCTCGATCGGCGTCCCGTTCTCGATGATGAAGACGTTCGACGGGTCGACACCGGTCTCGATCGCGAGCCGCCCGTGCTGGACCTGCATCCGGAATTCGCCGTGCATCGGGATGAAGTACTTGGGCTTCGTCAGGCCGAGCATCAGCTTGAGCTCCTCCTGGCTGGCGTGACCCGACACGTGGGCGCGCTTGATCGTGTGATAGAACACGTTGGCGCCGGCCTTGAACAGGTTGTCGATGGTCCGGGAGACGTACTCCTCGTTGCCCGGGATCGGGCTCGCGCTCACGATCACGGTGTCACCGGGCTGGATCTCGACGAACCGGTGGTCGCGGTTGGCCATCCGGGCGAGACCGGCCATCGGCTCGCCCTGGGCGCCCGTCGTGGCGATCACCAGCTGGCTGTCGGCGTGGTCCTTGATGCGGTCCTTCGAGATGATCCGCGACGGATCGTAGGTGAGGTAGCCGAGGTCGGTCGCGATCCGGAAGTTCTGCTCCATCGACCGACCGATGACCGCCACGCTGCGGCCCATGTCGGCCGCCGCATCGAGGACCTGCTGGATGCGCGCGATATTGCTGGCGAAGGTCGCCACGATCACCCGCCCGTCGAGGGGCTCCATGATCTCGCGGAACGCCTCGCCGACGGTCCGTTCGGACGGGGTATACCCCGGGTTCTCGGCACGTGTGGAATCCGAGAGCAGGCAGATGACGCCTTCGGCGCCCATCCGGGCGAGGATGGCGAAGTCCGACAGCTTGCCGTCGACCGGGGTGTGGTCGAACTTGAAGTCGCCGGTATGGACGATGGTGCCGACCGGCGTCCGCAGCGCGATGCCCATGGCGTCCGGGATGGAATGCCCGACGCGGAATGGGATGACGTGGAACGGCCCGACATCGATCTCGTCGCCCGGCTCGAGTGCGAGCACCGGGTTGTTGTGGAGCTTGTGCTCCTTGATCTTGTTGCCGAGAAGCCCCCGGGCCAGGGTGCTGGCATAGACCGGAACGCCGGGGAACTCCGGCAGCACGTACGGCAGGGCGCCGACGTGGTCCTCGTGAGCGTGGGTGATGAGGAAGGCCTTGACCTTCTCGCGGTTCTCCTTGAGGTAGGTCACATCGGGGATGACGAGGTCGATGCCGAACATCTCCTCGTCCGGGAACATGAGACCGCAGTCGATCACGACGATGTCGTCGCCATACTCGAACACGTACATGTTCTTGCCGATCTCCCCCACCCCGCCGAGCGGGATGATGCGGAGCGGGGTGTCTGGGTTGGTGATGGTCATTCGGTTCCTAAGGTGCGGTGCTAGAAGAAGGTGAGTTGGTCGGTGGGATCCGCCACAGGATCGGCGTCGACCGCGGGGATCGTCGCGGCGACAGGGACAGCCGCCTCAGCGGCGGCCGGCGCGTGCTTCTTGCGGCGCTCGCGGGCGTCTGTCAGGACGCGCGGGATGAGCGCGGCGTCCTCGTAGCTCTCACGCTCGATCGACGGCGTGCGCAGGGCAGCGGCGGGGTGATACATCGCGAAGACGGTCGCGTCCTGGACGCCGGTGGCCGGATCCGCGAGACGAGTCGTGCCGTGCGCCTGCGAGATACGGGCGCCGGGCATGAACCGGCCCATCGAGTGCCGGCCGAGCGTCACGATGACGGCTGGGTCGAGCACCTCGAGCTGCCGCTGGAGGTACGGCGCGCAGGCGGCCACCTCGTCGGGCTCCGGGTCGCGGTTTCCGGGCGGACGGCACTTGACGATGTTGGTGATGAACACGTCGCTGCGGCTCCAGCCGATATGGCCGAGCAGCTTCACGAGGAGATCGCCGGCGCGGCCGACGAACGGCCGACCCTGGAGATCCTCGTTCTGCCCCGGACCCTCACCGACGAACAGGACCTCGGTCGACGAATCGCCCTCGCCTGGCACGGCGTGCGTGCGCGTCGCATGGAGGCGGCAGCGGGTGCAGACGCGGACTTCCGCCGCGATCGCCTCGAGCGCCGCGCGGCGCTCGGCGTCGGTCACGCCGGGGATCCGGCCGCGTCCCGTGTCGCGGCGGCCTTGACCCACCCGCGCCCGACCAGCAGCTCGGCTAGCTGAACCGCGTTGGTGGCGGCTCCCTTGCGGAGGTTGTCGCTGACGACCCAGAACGCGAGGCCTCGCCCGCCGTCGATCGACGGGTCCTGGCGAACGCGCCCGACGTAGATCTCGTCGGTGCCGGCGGCCTCGGTGGCCAATGGATAGGTCGAGCTCGCCGGGTCGTCCTGGACGACGACGCCCGGGACGGCAGCGAAGAGCGTCCTCGCACGCTCCGGCGTGATCGGGTCGGTCGTCTCGACGTGGACGGCCTCGGAATGCGCGACGAACACGGGGACGCGAACGGCAGTGCTGGAGATCCGGAGGTCCGGAAGATGGAGGATCTTGCGGCTCTCGGTGACGACCTTCCACTCTTCCTTCGTGTAGCCGTTGTCCAGGAAGACGTCGACCTGCGGGAGGGCATTGAAGGCGATCTGGTGGGGATAGACACTCGCCTCGAGCGGCTGGGCCTTGACGTGCGCTTCGATCTGCGATTGGAGCTCGGTGATCGCCTTGCCGCCGGTGCCCGAGACGGCCTGGTAGGTATCGACCACCACGCGCTCGAGGCCGACCGAATCGCGGAGCGCCATGAGGACCGGGACGAGCTGCATCGTCGAGCAGTTCGGGTTCGCGACGATCCCCTCGTGCCAAGCCAGGTCGTCGGGGTTGACCTGGCTGACGACGAGCGGCACGGCCGGATCCATGCGCCATGCACTCGAGTTGTCGATGACGGTCGCGCCGCGTCGGGCCGCCTCAGGGGCGAGGGCTTTGGAGGCATCCCCGCCGGCCGAGAAGAGCGCGATATCGACGCCATCGAACCCTTCGGGCGTGGCCTCGCGCACGGGATGCCGCGTCCCTTGCACGTCGAGCGCAACGCCTGCGCTGCGGGCGCTGGCAAGCAGCCGCAATTCGCCGAACGGGAATTCCCGCTCGAGCAACATCCGGATCATCGTCCCGCCGACGACGCCGGTCGCGCCGACGACCGCGATCGTGAGTGGCTTGCTGGTCACCGAGGGCATGGCTCCGCAGTGGTCTTGATCACGTCGGGCACGGCGGGAGTATAGCAGCGGGTCGGCTGGCAACCACCCGCGGCGCCGTTCGAAATCGACGACCGGCCGGGCCCGAAGGCGCCGGCCGGTCGTCTGTTTCTTCCGGTATTGCCGATCAGCTGCTGACCGGTTCCTTGGCGAGATGCCGCTGCATTGCCGCTTTGCGCGACAGGTTGACGCGGCCCTGGCGGTCGATCTCGGTCACGACGACCATCACCTCATCGCCGACGGACACGACGTCCTCGACGGTGGGCACGTGGTAGTCGGCGAGCTCGCCGATGCGGACGAGGCCCTCCTTGCCGGGCAGGATCTCGACGAAGGCGCCGAAGCCCATGATCCGGGTGACCTTGCCGAGGTACAGGGCGCCGATCTCGACCTCGCGCGTGAGGCTTTCGATCCACTGGATCGCCTTGCGCGAGTTCTCGCCGGACACGGCCGCGATCTCCACGGTGCCGTCGTCCTCGACGTTGATCTCGGTCTGGGTCTCTTCCTGGATCTTGCGGATCATCGATCCGCCCTTGCCGATGATCTCGCGGATCTTCTCGGGGTTGATCTTGATCGTGATGATGCGTGGCGCGAAGTCGCTCATCTCCACGCGGGCCTCAGGCAGGACGGCGGTCATCTTGTCGAGGATCTCGAGCCGGGCCGCGAGGGCCTGCTTGAGTCCGTCTCGGATGATCGCTTCGCTGATGCCCTGGACCTTGATGTCCATCTGCAGGGCGGTCACGCCGTCCCGCGTCCCGGTCACCTTGAAGTCCATGTCCCCGATCGAGTCCTCCTTGCCGAGGATGTCGGTGAGGACCACGAACCGGCCATCCGGCTCGCTGATCAGGCCCATCGCCGCGCCGGCGACCGGTGCCTTGATCGGCACGCCGGCGTCCATCAGGGCGAGGGTCGATCCGCACGTCGAGGCCATCGAGGTCGAGCCGTTCGACGTCACGCACTCGCTCACGAGGCGGATGACGTACGGGAACTCGTCGTGGTCCGGGAGGACCGGCACGAGCGCCCGCTCGGCGAGATGGCCGTGGCCGATATCGCGTCGGCTTGGCCCGCGCATCGGCTTGTTCTCGCCCGTGCTGTACGGCGGGAAGTTGTAGTGGTGGAGGTAGCGCTTCTCGGTCTCCGGGCTGATCGTGTCGATCCGCTGGACGTCCGAGGACGAACCGAGCGTGGCGACCGTCAGGGCCTGGGTATCGCCGCGCGTGAACAGACCGGAGCCGTGGGCGCGCGGGACGAGCCCGACTTCGACGCTGATGGGCCGGATATCGGTCAGACCGCGACCGTCGATGCGGATGCCCTCGTCGAGGACGAGCTGACGGACCGTCTTCTTCTGGATCAGGCTGAACAGGTTCTTGCTGACCCGAGCGTCGCGCCGCGCGAGCTCGAGCAGGCTGGCCGTGTCGCCACCGCTGCGCTGTGCGCGGACCCCGTCGGCGATCGCCGTGCGCAGGGTCGAGATCCGACCCGGGAGGTCGTTCGCGAACCAGATCAGGAGATTGGCGGTCGCCTCTGCGTCGGGAAGGGCCCGATGGCTCTGGCTCAGGTCGACACCGAAGAAGCGTGCCAGGTCGGGGAGCTTGTACGACTCGGCGCCGGGGTAGCCCTCGCGGGCGATCACCAGCGTGTCGAGGTACGTGCCGGGCTGGAACCGGAAGCCCTCGCCCTTGGCCTCTTCGATGAAGCCCAGGTCGAAGCCCACGTTGTGCCCGACGATCTTCGCGTCACCGACGAAGGCCAGCAGCTGATCCACCGCTTCCCGTGCGTTCGGCGCGCCCTTGACGTCCTTGTCGGTGATCCCGTGCATCTGGTTGCCGACGATGGGCCGGCCGGGGTTCACGAAGGTCGACCACCGATCCACGATCTCGGTGCCCTTGACCTTGACTGCCGCGACCTCGAGGAGGTCGGACATCTTCGGGTCGAAGCCGGTCGTCTCCACGTCGATGACGACGAGCTCACGCTTGTCGTCGGTCGCTGAGGCGAACTCGAGGACCGAGCCGGTGGGCGGCTCGAGGTACGGGATGCGCTTCGCCTTGCCGACCGCCTTCTGGATCTCCTCCTGGAGGTCGACGATCGGCTGGAGCGAACGATGCCCGAACAGGATGGCCTCGGCCATCACGTCCTCGGGCAGGAGCTTGGCCCCGGCCTCGACCATCATGATCGCGTCGCGCGTGCCGGCGACGATCAGATCGAGCTCCGACTCGGCGAGCTGGCTGAAGGTCGGGTTGACGACGAACTCACCGGCGATGCGGCCGACGCGGACCGAGGCGATCGGGCCGTTGAACGGGATCTCGCTGATCGTCAGGGCCGTCGACGCCGCGATGGTGCCGATCACGTCGGGGAGGTTCTCCTGGTCGGTCGAGAGGACCGTGATGACCAGCTGGACGTCGTCCTTGTAGCCCTCGGGGAAGAGCGGACGGATCGGTCGGTCGGTCTGTCGAGCCGCGAGGATCGCGTTCTCCGACGGACGCGCCTCGCGCTTGATGAAACCGCCGGGGATCTTGCCCGCGGCGTACATGCGCTCCTCGAAATCGACCGTCAGGGGGAAGAAGTCGAGCCCAGGTCGGGGCTCGGAGCGGTTGGCGGTGCCGAGCACCATGGTGTCGCCGTAGCGGACGGTGACGGAACCGCCGGCAAGCCGTGCAAGCTTGCCGGTTTCGATGGTCAGCGTGCGACCACCAAGCTGTGTCTCGAACGTCTGAGACAAGGGAAACGATCCTCCTTGGTCGTGGAGGAGAAGTCGACCCGCGGGCGGGTCAGCCTTCTTCGCAGCCGGCGCCGAATGTGCGAGGACCCCGGGCGGTCGGCCCGAGGTCCGTGAGCGGCGACGCTAGCGGCGGAGTCCGAGCCGTCCGATGACGGTCCGGTAGCGCGCGCTGTCCTTCTTCATCAGGTATGCGAGAAGGCGGCGGCGCTGGCCGACGAGCTTGAGGAGGCCGCGACGCGAATGGTTGTCCTTCGGGAAACTGCGGAGATGGTCCGTCAGGTCCTTGATCCGCTCGGTCAAGAGCGCGACCTGGACCTCCGGTGAACCGGTATCGCCATCCTTGGTGGCGTATCCGGTGACGATCTCCTGCTTCAGTTCCCGCGCGAGCGGCACTCGGTCCTCCGACACGATCTTGTGCTTATACCTTCCTGTATGACCGGCGGATGGTAGCAGAGAGGCCCGGAACGCGCCATCGAGCTGGGCTCGGTCCCCGTTCGGCGGCGGCTATCCTTCGGCCATGCCGCGGCTGACGAAGATCTATACGAAGACCGGCGACGAGGGGATGACCGGGCTGGGTGGCGGCAGGCGCGTCGCGAAGGATTCGCCCCGCGTCCGCGCATACGGCACCGTCGACGAGCTGAACTCGGCAATCGGGGTGGCGCTCGCGCTGGGGCTCACTGACCGTCTCACCAGCGAGCTCGCGACCATCCAGAACGAGCTGTTCGACCTCGGGTCGGACCTGTGCTGGCCCGAGGACGACGAGCGTCGCGCCCGGATCCCGACCGTGCAACCGAAGCACGTCCGGCGCCTCGAGAAGCTGATCGACGAGCTCAACGACGTCGTCGGTCCGCTGACGAACTTCCTGCTCCCCGGCGGCGCTCCGGGCGCGGCCCAGCTCCATCTGGCCCGCACGGTCTGCCGGCGCGCCGAACGTGAGGCGATCACCCTGTCCCACGAGGAGCCGATCGGGGAGCTGGTCCTGCCCTATCTCAACCGGTTGTCGGACGCGCTGTTCGTGATGGCCCGGTTCGAGAACCATGAACGCGGCGTCGCCGAACCGCTCTGGCAGCCCGGCCTGTAAACCTCAGGACGCGGCGAGCTCCGGCCAGCAGAACTCAGCGCCGACCAGCGGTTCGCCGGCGGCAGGGGCCCCCGCCTCGAACGGACTCCGGAACGTGAACGCGGCGGGTGTCGGGCCATCGCGGCGGAGACGCTCCAGCCGATCGAGCGCTTCGTCGACGGTCGGGATGTGACCGGCCGGCACCCACCACAGCACGAGATGGGCACTGGCGAGGCGTTCGAACCATGAGCGCCGGTCGCGCAACACCTGGACGTGGGCCGTCGTGTATGTGAACGCGCGGAGGGCCTCCAGCGATGTCCACACGCTCATGTTGATCAGGAACAGGTCGTCCTCGGTCGGCCGGATCGAGGTCGCATCACCGGCGTCGGTCTGGAGCCGCCAGACGAAGCCCGGGTGCCCGTCGGCCAGCGCGTTGATCGGCTCGAGCTGAACGACGAAACCGGCGATGCCCGGCGAGTCGACCGGTGCCAGGAGTCGGCCGACGTTCAGCTGCGCCAGGTGCCATTTCGACTCGGTCACGCCGTCAACTCCATGCTGATCGGTCCGTCTTCCACGGGCAGCGCGACCTCGACCGTACCATCCTGCACGGTCACGCTCGTCAACCGCCCGTCCACCCGGCACGGATAGGTTCCGTCGGGCGGCATCGCCAACGGCCAACCGAACGTCACGACCCCGTCCCGAGCGTCGCCACGCAGCGAGACCGGTCGACCGAGGAGACGTTCGGCCGTCGAGAGGTCGCCAGCGCCGATCGCCTTCCGGATGGCAGAACTGCTCACGGACGTGCCATCGAGGACGAACGGCTCGATGACCACGAGGTCGAACCCCTGTGCTCCTCCCAGCGCAGCCACAGCCTCGGGTGTCCCGCGGCGTTCGAAGCCGAATGCGGCGTCGGGAGTCATGAGGAGGCCGGCCAGCTCGGTCGCCTTCTGGATCGTGGCGATGAAGTCGTCGTACGTGGTCCGTCGAACGGCGTCGTCGAAATGCTGGACCACGGTCACCTCGATGCCCATCGCGACGAACCGCTCCAGCCGCTCGTCGGGGTGGACCAGCAACGGCGGTGCCGTCCCCGTCAGGACCTCGTCGGGGTGGTGGTCGAAGGTGATGACCGACGGCCGCGCGTGGCGGGCTCGTGCTTCGCGAACGAGATGCTCGAGCAGGTAGACGTGGCCGCGATGAAGACCGTCGAACACGCCGATCGCCGCAAGGATCGGCCCGTGCTCGGGCCGCAGCCGCTCGACCCCCGCGACCACGTCCATCAGGCGGACGCGCCGGTCCGGGCCGGAGCCTCAGCCGCGACCAGGACCTTGTCGGGCGCAAGGCGGCCCGGTCCAGCGGGGATGCCGATCGCGACGAGCGAGCCGTCGGGACCGCGCAGGCGGTAGTGGGCCGCGCCGGCTGGGACGCCAGTTGAGGGTCGGACGTATTGACCGCGGGCCACGGCGGCAACCTCATCGCCGGTGAGCTCGACGGCCGGAAAGCGGTCGAGCCCCGTGTCGAGCGGTCGAAGGAGGGCGGTGAGCCCCGATGGCCCCTCGGCTGCCGCCTCGCGGATGCGGTCGAGCGAGAGCGCGTCGACCTCTGTGAATGGCCCCGCTGCTGTCCTGCGCAGAGCGCCCAGGTACGCCGCGCTGCCGACCCGCTCTCCCAGGTCGCGCGCGAGCGCGCGAATATAGGTGCCCGCCGAGCACCGGACGTCGACGATCGCGATCGGACGATCAGGCTCGGAGTCGTCCCAGGAGACGAGCGTCAGCTCCTCGATGACGACCTCGCGCGTCTTCAGCTCGACCGTGCCGCCGGCGCGGGCGACGGCGTAGGCACGCCGGCCACCGACCTTGATCGCGGAGTACGCCGGTGGTCGCTGCGAGATCGTGCCGGTGAAGTCGGGGAGCGCCGTTTCGACGCGCGCGCGATCGGGCGCCGGACCGGTCGCCGGCGTCATCTCGCCCTCGAGGTCGTCGGTCGACGAGGACGCACCGAAGCAGACGGTCGCGCGGTACGCCTTGCGGTCGGAGAGATGGAATTCCACGATCCTCGTCGCGCGTCCGAGGAATACGGGAAGGACGCCCGATGCGAACGGATCGAGCGTGCCGCCGTGCCCGACGCGCTTGGTGGCCGCCAGACGCCGGACGAGCCCGACGATGTCGTGCGAGGTCGGCCCGATCGGCTTGTCGATGACCAGGATCCCGTCGAGTCCGGGGCCCAGTGACGACCGGGCCACGTCAGCGAGCGACTGCCGCGGCCGACCGGCGTGCCTCGGCGAGCACGGCGTCACGTGCCTGGTCGACGGGGAGCGGCACGGTCGCACCGGCCGCTCGGGCGTGCCCGCCACCCCCGAAGATCCCGGTCAGCACGGTCGCGTCGACGCCGCCGGGCTTGGTCCGTACGCTGATCCGGGTCCCCTCCCCCGCTTCCTTGAACAGGATCGCGACCTCGGCATCCTCGGCCTGGGCGAGCAGGTCGATGATGCCCTCGGCGTGCGGCGGCTGGCTGCCCGTCGCGGCCAGATCCGCGTCGAACAATGCTGATATGACGACGCGGCCCTCGTCGAAGCTCTCGAGCCGGTCGAGGACGCGACCGAACAGGCGCAGCTGGACGGCCGGCTTGGAGCGGTACAGGCGGCGCGAGATGTCCGCCAGCGGCGCCCCCGCATCCACCAGCGCGGCGGAGACCGCGAGCGTGCGCGGCGTCGAGTTCGGATGGGCGAACGTGGCAGTGTCCATCACGATCCCCGCTATCAGGGCGGTCGCCAAAGCGCCGCCGGCGGCATCGAGCGGGATGCCAAGCCGGACGGCCAGCAACGCGACCATCTCGCACGTCGCGGCGGCGGCGGGATCGATCCAGTCGGCCTCACCGGCGGCGGCGTTGGAGGCGTGGTGGTCGATCACGACGCGCGGCAGGCGGTCGAACAGATCCCGATGCCTTTCGCCGACCGCCCCGACACGCTCGAGCGTTGCGCAGTCCGAGATCACGAGGAGGTCGTAGTCCGCGGCGGGGTCCGGATCGGGCCGAAACCGATCGACGCCGTCCAGGAAGTCGTACAGCGGCGGGACGGGGTCCGTGCACACCGGGTCGGCCGTGCCTCCGAACGCCTCGACGAGATGGACGACCGCCAGCGTGGCCCCGAGCGTGTCGGCGTCGGGGTTCTCGTGACTGACGGCGAGCACCCGACGCGCGCGACGGACCCTCTCGACTACGACGTCGGGCACGGCGTCGAGGTAGACCGCGAGGTCGACGGTCATCGACGCTTCCGGGGCGCGGGTCGGTCCGTCGGCCTGCCGCGGCGACGGCGGGGCTTGGGCGGCACGACGGCCGACGGAGGCTCCTCGTCCAGATCTCCCTCGTGATGCACCCGTGCGATCGGTGTCGGCAGCGTCTCGCCGAGCGGCAGGTCGTCCTCGGGGGCCGTCCCGGCGCTCAGCTCGTCGAGCAGGTGCAGGACGCGCGTGCCCCGCTCCGCCGCGTCGTCGAGTTCGACGTGGAGGTCGGGGATCCGCTTGAGTCGCAGGTTCCGTCCCAGCTCGCGCCGCACGAACGGCATCGCCCGGGCGAGCGCCGAGATCGTCTGCGTGCGCTCCTTCGGCTGGCCGATGACGCTCACCCATACCTTGGCGTGCCGCAGGTCGGGCGTCGTCTCGACCTTCGTGATGGTCGCGAACCCGATCCGCGGATCCGCGACCTCCCGAGTGACGATGACCCCGATCTCCTGCCTCAGCAGCTCGTCGATCCGGTCAGTACGCTGACTCACCGGACATCACGCCGTTGCGACGCGAGACACCGTTTGCGAGGTGAAGCACTCGATGATGTCGCCTTCTTCGAGGTCGGTGAACGACGCGAGGCCGATGCCGCACTCATAGTTCGTCTGGACCTCGCGCACGTCGTCGCGGAACCGGCGGAGCGATTCGATCCTGTCGGTGGCGATGACCTTGCCGCTGCGCCAGACCCGTGCGCCACCGCGGACGATGCGTCCGTCGGTGACATACGACCCGGCGATGACGGTGTTCTTGCCGACACGGATGACCTGGCGGACCTCCGCACGGCCCTCGACGACCTCGACGATCTCCGGCTCGAGCAGGCCCTTGAGGGCAGCCCCGATGTCGTCGGTCAGCTTGTAGATGATGTCGTAGAGCCGGACATCGACCCCTTCGGCCTCGGCCGCCCGTCGTGCGGTGTCGGTGATCGACGTGCTGAAGCCGACGACGATCGCGTTCGACGCCGCGGCCAGCATGATGTCGTTGTCCGTGATGTCACCCGCTGCCTCGTGCAGCACGTTGATGCGGACCTCGTCCTGATCGAGCTGCTCGAGCGCATGGGTGATCGCGCCGAGCGAGCCGGACACGTCCGACTTGAGGATGATTCGCAGCTCCTTGGCCTGGCCGGCCTGGATCTGACGGTACAGGTCCTCCAGCGTCGCCCGTCCGCTGCCTTCGCCGCCCTTCGCGGCGACCTGGATCTTGCGCATGTCGACCGCTGCACGGGCGGCCTTGTCGTCGGCCACCACACGGAGGATGTCGCCGGCCTCCGGGACCTCGGACAGGCCGAGCACGACGACGGCACTGGCCGGGCCGGCCTGCTTGACGCGCTTGCCACGGTCGTTCTCGAGGGCCCGGACCCGGCCGAACGTCTCGCCCACGACGATGATGTCGCCGACCTTCAGCGTGCCCGTCTGGACCAGGGCGGTCGCGATGGCACCGCGGTTCTTGTCCATCTGCGCCTCGACGATCGTGCCGATCGCCGGGCGGTCCGGATTCGCCTTGAGCTCCTGGAGGTCGGCGACGAGCAGGACCATCTCGATGAGCTCGTCGAGACCCTGGCGGGTCTTGGCCGACACGGGGACGAGCGGGACCTCGCCGCCATATTCCTCGATGACGATGCCGGCCTCGGTCAGCTCGGTCTTCACCCGGGTCGGATCCGCGTCGGGCTTGTCGATCTTGTTGAGCGCGATGATGATCGGCACCTTCGCGGCCTTGGCGTGGCTGATCGCCTCGAGCGTCTGGGGCATGACGCCGTCGTCGGCGGCGACCACGATGATGGCGATGTCCGTGACGCGGGCGCCGCGCGCACGCATCGCGGTGAACGCCTCGTGGCCCGGCGTGTCGAGGAAGACGACGCGTTTGCCGTCGTGGACGACCTCGGACGCGCCGATGTGCTGGGTGATGCCTCCGCGCTCCCCGGCCGCGACCTCGGTCGAGCGCAGTGCGTCGAGCAGGCTGGTCTTGCCGTGATCGACGTGGCCCATGACCGTGACGATCGGTGCGCGCGGCTGCAACGACTTCGGGTCGTCCTCTTCGAAGAGGACTTCCTTGGTTGCCTCGGGCGCGGCGCCGTCGGTCTCGCCATCGGGGCCGGTCCCGTTCGTCGACGCGGCGACGGTCTCCGCCACCTCATAGCCGAGCTCGGACGCGACGAGCGACGCCGTGTCGCGGTCGATCAGCTGGTTGATCGTCGCGAAGATCCCGCTCTTGATCAGCTCGCGGATGACATCCGCGACGTTGACCGAGAGGAGGTCCGCGAGCTCCTTGACGGTGATGGTGCCGGGCAGCTCGATCGCCCCGCGTTCGCGGGGATCGACGACCTGCACGGGCGATGTGAATGCGCTGTCGCGGCGCGGCGGCTTGCGCGGCCCGCGACGGCCGCGCGTGCCGCTTCTACTCCTGGCCACGGGCTCCTCCTTCGATGGTGTTCGTGGGTGTGGCCCCCGGATCGACGCTCGCAAGGAACGCCGCCGGAAGCGGGATCTCCAGCGCCCGTCTCAGGGCGCCCTTCTTGATCGCGATGGAAAGACAGTCGGTGTCATGACAGACGTACGCCCCACGACCGGCGAGTCGCCCGGTCGGATCGACGAGCACCTCGCCTGCGGGGGTCCGGACGATCCGTCGCAGGTCGCGCTTGGCACGCGCCGTGCGGCATGCCACGCACGTCCGCGTCGGGACGCGTCGGGGCGCGTCGGCCGCGGCCGCGCGTCCCGCGGCCCCGGCTACGGCGCCACCTCCTCGGCCGGTTCGGGCGCGGGTGCCTCGACGGCCACCCCAGCGTCGGGGTCGCCCTGAGCGACCGCTGCTGTCGCCTTTTTCGTCGTGCGCTTCGGCTTGGCCGCTGCCTCGACGGCCACGCCGTCGGTCGACTCGCCTGTGTCGGCCGTGGCAGACGTCGCAGCCGCGGCCGCGGCCTTCTTCGTGATGCGCTTCGGCTTCGCGGGCGCCGTTTCCTCCGCGCTGGCGCCCTCAGCCACGTCGGCGGTCGCGCCATCGATCGCCGACGGCTGCGTCGCCTCCGCCTCTGCAGCGGCCTTGGCCTCGGCGACGGACACGTCGCTCCGGATGTCGATCCGCCAGCCGGTCAGGCGCGCCGCGAGTCGCGCGTTCTGCCCCTCGCGGCCGATGGCGAGCGAGAGCATCCGCTCGGGCACGGTCACCGACGCGATGCGCTTCTCCTCGTCGATGTCGACCGACAGGACCTGCGCCGGGCTGAGGGCATTGGCCACGAACACCCCGGCGTCGTCGCTCCACGGGATCACGTCGATCTTCTCGCCGGCCAGCTCGGCCACGACCGCCTGGACCCGTGCGCCACGCTGGCCGACCGTCGCCCCGACCGGGTCGAGCCCGTCCTGACGGGACGACACCGCGACCTTGGAGCGGCTGCCCGCCTCGCGCGCGATCGCCTTGATCTCGACGGTCCCGCTATGGATCTCGGGCACCTCGAGCTCGAACAGGCGGCGCAGGAAGCCCTTATGGGTGCGGCTGACGAAGATCTGCGGACCGCGCACGGACCGCCGGACCTCGAGCACGAATGCCTTGACGTTCTGCCCGATCCGGTAGTGCTCGAGCGCGCTCTGCTCGGTGGTCGCGAGGATCGCCTCGGTGTTCTTGCCGACGTCGAGGATGATCGCGCGCGGTTCGACCCGGTTGACCGTCCCGGTGATGAGCTCGCCCTCACGGCTCGCGAACTGGTCGAAGACCTGGTCGCGCTCGACTTCGCGGATGCGCTGCAACACGATCTGCTTGGCGGTCTGGGCACCGATCCGTCCGAACACGTCGCCATCGAGCTGCTCGGTCTCGACGACGTCACCCGGCTTGGCGTTCGGGTCGTGCGTGCGTGCATCCTCGACGGTGATCTGCGTCAGCTCGTCCTCGATCTCCTCGACGACCAGGCGGGCGCGATACACGCGGATGCGACCGGACTCCGCGTCGATCTGAACGTGGATATCCTCATCGCCGGCCACGCGTCGGTAGGCGGACTGGATCCCGTCCTCCACCGCCCCGATGAGCTGCTCGCGCGAGACCTGCTTCTCCGCATTCAGCTGAAGGAGGGCGCCCACGAAGTCTCGACTCACGATCGCCTCCTTCCACGCCAGATGCCAAGCAACGACCGGTCCGAAAAAAAACGTGGGGGTCACCCACGTAACGGAGCGGCCGTTCAGTTGCCCGAAAGTATACACCCGGACGCGTGGACGAGTCGATGCAGAGCCCTCTCGTGCTAGCCTACCGCTCCGTCCGGGCGAACGCGTGGACATGAGGGGAGTCGACCGTTGCCCGAGCCGACCGCGCCCACGCTGCCCCTGATCCAGCGCACCGAGGTCGATGGCGTCCCCCTGCTGTGGGCCGACGCGCCCGGCCAGCCGATCCTGGCCCTCCATTTCCGGGTGGGCCGGGCCGACGAGCGGGCAGCCGAAAGCGGACTGACCCACCTCGTCGAGCACCTCGCGATGGGCACGCTCGGGCAGCCGCGCTACGAGCACAACGCCTGGGTCGACACGACGCGAACCGTGTTCTACGCCAACGCCTCGAAGGTCGACGTCGCCTCGTTCGGACGGTCGATCGCGAGCGCTCTCGCCAGCCTACCGACCGACCGCCTGGAGCACGAGCGCTCGATCCTCAAACGCGAGGCCGCGGGCCAGAGTCCCGGGATCAGCGACAGCCACCTGAACTTCCGGTTCGGGATGACGGGTTTCGGGCTATCGGGTCAGCCCGAGTTCGGGCTCGGCGCGGTGACCGCCGAGCGGGTCGGCGAGTGGGCGCGTGAGCGATTCGGACGCGGCAACGTGATGGCGTTCATGACCGGCGCCCCGTCGGCCGACATGCGCCTGGAGCTCGAGGATGGCGCAGCGTTCCCGAACCCGCGCCCGGTCCCCGAACCGACCGTGCCGCTGCCGTCGCACGTCAACACGCCGGCCGGTGGGGTCGCGCTCGGCTTCCTCCTCGAGCGGACGATCGGTGCCGGGACGTTCCTCGCGCTCTACCACCGGATGCTGCGCCAGCGTCTCCGACTGGAGCGCGGGCTCATCTACGACGTGCTGGCCGACTATCAGCCTCTCGACGCGACATGGGCGGCCGCGCTCGTCGGCGGCGAATGCGACCCGAAGCACGCCCAGGAAGTCGCGGACATCGCGCTGGACGAGCTCACCCGGCTCACGACGGGCGAAGTCGACCAGGCCGAGCTCGACGCCGAGACCGACGATTTCCGGCAGTCGATGGAGGACCCCACCCAGGTCGCCGGTCTGCTCGATTCGATGGTCCGTGACGAGCTCGCCGGCATGCCGTTCCGGTCCGCCGAGGACCGCCTTCGCGAACAGGAGGCGGTGACCCAGGAGCACATCGCCGCCCACGCCGCCCAGGCGCGTCGCTCACTGCTCCTCCTCGCCGACGTGGAGCAGCACACCAACGACATCGTCCCCTACCCGATGTCGTCGACCGACACCGTGTCCGGCCGCGAGGTCAAGCCGCTGCTGTCGGTGCTCGGTTTCGGACCGAAGGTCCGGCTGACCATCGGTCCGGACGGGGTCTCGCTGCGGGGCAAGGACGGCTCGCTGGCGACCGTGCGCTACGAGGACTGCGTCGTGCTCGAGCTGCCCAAGGACGACGAACTCGTCCTGTGGGGCCGCGACCTGTCACGGGTCTATGTGCCCGGGGCATTCTGGCGTGGCGGCGAAGGCGTCATCGCCGAGATCGTGGCCGCGGTCCCGGCCGAGATCGTCGTCCGCGACACGTTCAGCTACGACTACATCGAGGACTGACGCCCGGCGATCGGGCCGGCAGGATCAGCGCGCGGCAGGGACCACGGGTGCCGGGAACCGCCGCGCGACGTAGTCCTCGAGGATGACGATGAACTCGTCGACCAGACCCTCGCCACGGAGCGTGCGGTCGAGGCGACCGTCGATGAAGACCGGCGCCACCGGCTCTTCGAACGTGCCGGGCAGGCTGATGCCGATGTCGGCGTGCTTCGATTTGCCCGGGCCGTTGACCACGCAGCCCATGACCGCGACGCGCAACTCCTCGGCGCCCGGATGGGTCTCCTTCCACTCCGGCATGCGGTCCTTGAGGTAGGCCTGGATCTGCTGGGCCATCTCCTGGAAGAAGGTCGAGGTCGTGCGACCGCAGCCCGGACAGGCCGAGACCTGGGGCAGGAACGAACGCAGACCCATCGACTGGAGGACCTGCTGGGCGATCTCCACCTCGCGCTCCCGCGGCGCGCCGGGTTCCGGGGTCAAGGAGACGCGGATCGTATCGCCGATGCCCTCGTGAAGCAGGATGGCCAGGCCGGCCGTCGACGCGATGACGCCCTTGTCGCCCATCCCCGCCTCGGTCAGGCCGAGGTGGAGCGGATAGTCACAGCGAGCCGCGAGCAGGCGGTAGACGTCGACGAGGTCGCGGACACCGCTGACCTTGGCGCTGATGATGATCCGGTCGTGTCCCAGTCCGGTCTGTTCGGCCAGCTCGGCAGAACGCAGCGCCGACTGGAGCATGGCCTCGATCATCACGTCGCGTGAATCCCGCGGATCCGGCAGCAGGGCGTTCGCGTCCATCAGCTCGGTCAGGATCGCCTGGTCGAGCGAGCCCCAGTTGACACCGATGCGAACCGGCTTGTCGTTGTCGATGGCGACCTTGACGATCGTCGCGAAATGCTCGTCGTGGCGCTTGGCGCCGACGTTGCCGGGGTTGATCCGGTACTTGGCGAGCAGGCTGGCCGCCTCGGGATACTCCACGAGCAGCTTGTGCCCGTTGTAGTGGAAGTCGCCGATGATCGGGACGTCGACTCCCAGGCCGCGCACCTTGCGGACCATCTCGGGGACGGCCGCCGCCGCTTCTTCGGTGTTCACCGTGATGCGGACGAGCTCCGATCCGGCGTGCGCCAGCCGCGCGACCTGGATCGCCGTCGCGTCGGCATCCGCCGTGTCCGTGTTCGTCATCGACTGGACGACGATCGGATGGCCCCCACCGACCGCCACCCCACCCACGTCGACTGTGACCGTGTTCCTGCGCATCGGGGCGTCGGCTGTCGTCAAGGAGCGGCTGGCGGCGGTCCCCCGCCGAGGGTCCTGATGATGTCGAACCCGGAGACCCAGATGATGAAGGCGAACAGGAACACGAACCCGACCAGATAGGTCAGCTGCTCGGCGCGCACGCTGATGCGCCGGCCGAATATCCGCTTGAGCGTGATCATCAGCATCCGACCGCCATCGAGCGGTGGGAACGGCAGGATGTTCACGACAGCGAGGTTGGCCGAGAGGATGCCCGCCACGTACAGCGTCATGATCGGGCCCGCGTTGAAGAACACATCGCCGATCTGCGTGGCGATGCCGATCGGGCCGGACACGGGCGGCGGCGCCGTCGGATCGGCGGCGACCGACGCGACGAGTGATCCGAGGCCACCGATGATCAGGCCCATCCAGCGGATCGTGTGATCCGCGCCGACCTGTGCGGCCGTGCCCAGATCATTGGTGGTCGTGGCACCATCGAAGTAGGCCTCGAACGGCCTCGTATTGCCGACGATCCCGAGGGCACCCTGCCCTGCCGCGATCGCCGCCTGGTCACGGAGCGTGACCGTGACGTCGCGCCGCGCCCGGTCGGGGCTGTCGATGGTCAGGACGACGGTCTCACCGGCGTGCTCGCGCAGCGCCTGGATGAGGCCGGGGCCTGTCATGAGCTGGAAACGCTGACCGTCGACAGCCACGATCGCGTCGCCCGGCGCCAGGCCCGCCTGGGCGGCCGGTGACCCCGGCTCGACCTCGTGGAACCGGATGCCGGCAAGCGGCGAGGCGAGCCAGACGATGCCGGCAAAGATCGCGAACGCGAGCACGACGTTCATCACGACGCCGGACACGAGGATCAGCAGCCGGATCGGCAGGCTCTGCGCCGAGAACGCCCGGGGATCGCCGCTCCGATCCCCGTCCTCGCCCTCGAGCTTCACGAAGCCGCCGATCGGCAGCCAGTTCAGCGTGTAGAGCGTCTCGCCCTTCGAACGCAGGACCTTCGCCCGCGGCGGGAATCCGATCCCGAACTCGAGGACGCGCACACGGGCAAGGCGGGCGGTGATGAAGTGGCCCAGCTCGTGGATCACCACGAGCGTGCCGAGGATCGCGAAGAAGAGGACGATCGTGATGATCGTCTGGAACGCTCCGGTCACGCGACACCCCGGACGGGCCCGGTCGCGAAGGTGGCGCGGATCTCGGCATCGAGGGCGACCAGCTCGTTGACGTCCGGATCGTTCGCGCCCACGCCGAACCCCTCGACGGCGGCCTCGAGCAAACGCGGGATCCCGTCGAAGTCGAGAGACCCCGCGAGGAAGCGGGCCACGGCGACGTCATCGGCGGCGATCAACGCAGCCGACGCCCGCGGGCCGGCGATCCCGGCCTCGCGCGCGATACGCAGCGCGGGGAACCGGTCCTCGTCCGGCGAGCGGAAATCGAGTCGCGCCATCGCGATCAGATCGGGAGCGGCCGCGGGAGACGGACGGCGGTCGGGGTAGGTCATGGCGTACTGGATCGGGAGTCGCATATCCGGGGTGCCCAACTGGGCCTTCAGGGAGCCGTCGATGAACCGGACGGCTGAGTGGACGACGCTCTGCGGATGGATGACCACCTCGATCGCGTCGTACTCGACATCGTACAGCCAGTGCGCCTCGATGACCTCCAGGCCCTTGTTCGCGAGCGTCGCCGAGTCGATGGTGATCTTGTCGCCCATCGTCCAGGTCGGGTGCCGCAGCGCAGCGTCTGGCGTCACGGTCGCGAGCTGTTCGGGCGTCGCGTCGAGGAACGGACCGCCCGACGCGGTCAGGATCAGCGCCTCGACGGAGGCCATCGATTCGCCGACGAGGCATTGCCAGAGCGCCGAGTGCTCCGAGTCGATCGGCCGGAGCCAGGCGAGCGGGCTCGCGAACGGGTCGCCCGGGGCGCCGGACGCGGCCGTCACGGCCAGACGGCGTGCCTCAGGCATGACGAGGTGCCCGCCCGCGACGAGCGTCTCCTTGTTCGCGGTCGCGACGACCTTGCCGGCCCCGAGCGCCGCCAGCACCGGCCGAAGGCTGACGATGCCACCGGTGGCGACGACGACGAGGTCGACATCATCGCGTGTCGCGAACTCGATGAGAGCCTCGTCGGACGAGGTCACCGCCGACGCGACCGGGCTAAGCCGGGCGACCTGCTCGTCAAGGACGGTCCGGTTCGAGCCCGTCGCAAGCGCGACCGCGTGGAAGTCGTCGGGGTGCGCCACCAGGATGTCGACGACCTGGCGCCCGATCGAGCCGGTCGACCCGAGGAGGGCGACGCCGCGCGACCTAGGCGATGACGGCGACGACATACAGCGCCATGACGGGGGCGGCGAACAGGAACGAGTCCACCCGGTCGAGGATGCCGCCGTGCCCGGGGATAAGCGTGCCGGAGTCCTTGGCGCTCGCGGCGCGCTTGAGCATCGACTCGGCCACGTCGCCGGCCTGCGCGGCGAGTGCCGTGAGGGGTCCGAGGACGATGGCGTGGAGAGGCGACTGGCCGAGGCCGGCCAGGACGAGACCGACGACGATCGTCGTGGCCGTGATGCCCCCGACCAGTCCTGCATACGTCTTCGACGGCGAGATGTGTGTCAGGAACCGTTGCTTGCCGAACCGACGACCCACCAGGTACGCGCCCGTGTCGTACGACCAGACGGCCAGGATCAGCAGCGCGATCCATCCGCGTTCCGGCCCGAGGACCGCCAGCGGCGCGGTGTCGGGCGGCGGTGGGCCGGCGTGCCCGAGGCGGATGACGAAGGCGAGCAAGCTCACGTACATCGCCCCGAAGACGGTCGCCATCCAGGTCGCCAGCCCGTCGCGCGGGTCGGTCCGGGTGAAGGCCGCGACCGCCACCAGCACGACGCCGATCGCGATGAGCAGGAGCCCGCTGCCCTCGAGGACGTCGGGCACGGCCGCGTCGAGGATGACCGTGAGTGCCAGCACCGCCCCGAGGGCAGGCAGCGTGGGATGTCCCGCCGCCCGGAGGAGCGCGAACGCCTCCCGCGCTGCCAGGACCGTGAGGACGGCGATCGCGACCGACAGGGCGACGCCGCCCAGGGCCACGACGATGACGAGGAGCGGGACGAGGAGGGCCGCGCTGGTCGCGCGCTGGCGCACCCTGCCTACCGTCCGAAACGGCGTTGGCGGCGCGCGAACTCGAGCAGGGCCTCGTCGAATGCGTCCGGCCCGAAGTCCGGCCAGAGCGCCTCGCAGAAGTAGAACTCGGCGTAGGCCGACTGCCAGATGAGGAAGTTCGACAGGCGTTGTTCGCCGCCGGTCCGGATGACGAGGTCGGGATCCGGCAGCCCGGCGGTGTAGAGCGCAGCGCCGACGGTCCCCTCGTCGATGGCCTCCGGCGGTGTGCCTGCGGCGACGAGCCGGCGGACGGCGTCGACCAGCTCGGTCCGGCCGGCGTAGTTGAACGCGATATTGAGCGTCAGGCGATCGCCGTCAGCCGTGGCATCCAGCGCCTCGCCGATCGACCGGCGGGTCTCATCGGGGAGCTCGTCGAGCCGGCCGAGGAGGCGCACCCGGACGCCCTGGCGGCGCAGCTCGTCGGTCTCGCTGCGGACGGCCGCCTCCAGCAGCCCGAACAAGCCCGTGACCTCGTCGTCGGAGCGCGCCCAGTTCTCGCGGCTGAACGCGTAGAGGGTCATGACCGGGACACCACGGCGGACTGCATGGCGGAGGATCTCGCGGATCGACTCGACGCCGGCGGCGTGGCCTTCGATCTCGGGCCGATCGTGCTGGCGCGCCCAGCGCCGGTTGCCGTCCATGATGATCGCCACGTGGCGGGGCAGGTCGTCCGGTGAGAGAAAAGGCTCGGCGGCCTGGTCGGCGGTCCGGTCCGGTGTCGTCGCTGTCACCGGCGTGGCCGGCTCGTCGGTCGCCTCGTGGGCGATCGGCGGCGCGTCGGTCGGTCGAGCCAGCGGTGCGCGGGCCACCTAGACCTCGAGGACCTCCTGCTCCTTGGTCGCGCCGCGCCGTTCGACCTCGGCGATGTGCTTGTCCGTCGTCTTCTGCAGCGTCTCGACCTGGCGATGCGCCTCGTCGGTGCCGACGCCACCATCGCGCTCCTCGCGCTTGAGGTGGTCATTGGCGTCGCGCCGGATGTTGCGGATCTCCACGCGCGCCTCCTCCATGCGCTTGTGGACGACCTTGACGAGGTCCTTGCGACGTTCCTCGGTCAGCGGCGGGATGTTGAGACGCACGACGGTGCCATCGACATTGGGCGTCAAACCGATGTCGCTCTTGGTGATGGCCTTCTCGATCGCACCCAGGACGCTCCGGTCCCACGGCTGGATGACGATCTGGTGCGGCTCCGGGACGCTGATCCCGGCGAGCTGGTTGAGCGGCGTCTGGGTCCCGTAATAGTCGACGAGGATGCGTTCGACCAGCGCGGTCGAGGCGCGGCCGGTCCGCACGGCCTGGAAGTCGCGCTCCATGGCGTCCACGGCGCGGCCCATCTTGTGGTCGGCGTCGGAGAGGATCTCGGTGCTCATGCAGTCGGCCCTCCGCTCGAGATCAGCGTCCCGACCGGCTCGCCGGTCGCGACCTTCGTGATGTTGTCGGGCTGATTGAGGTCGAACACGATGATCGGGAGGTCGTTCTCCATGCACAGGCTGACCGCTGCCGCGTCCATGACCTTGAGCTGGTCGCGCAGGAGATCGGCATAGTCCAGTCGAGCGTAGCGCCGGGCGCCCTCGTTCGTCATCGGGTCGCGGTCGTAGACGCCATCGACCTTGGTCGCCTTGAGGAGCACCTCGGCGTTGATCTCGACCGCGCGCAGCGCGGCCGCCGTGTCGGTCGTGAAGTACGGATTGCCGGTCCCGGCGACGAAGATCGCCACGCGGCCCTTCTCGAGGTGGCGGATGGCACGCCGGCGGATGTACGGCTCGGCGACCTCGTTCATCGCGATGGCCGTCATCACCCGCGTCGGCACACCGGCCTTCTCGAGTGCGTCCTGGAGCGCCAGGCCGTTCATGACCGTCGCGAGCATGCCGATGTAGTCACCGGTCGCCCGGTCCATGCCGCGGGCGGCCGCGGCCATCCCACGGAAGATGTTGCCGCCGCCGACCACGATGCCGACCTGCACGCCGACCGCGTGGACGTGCTTGACCTGATCTGCGATGAACGCGCAGAACTCGGGGTCGACGCCGTACGGCCGATCGCCCAGGAGCGCCTCACCGGACAGCTTGAGCAAGACACGGCCGTACTTGACGCCGCGCTCCGTGGCGACTGCCGTGGGGGCGGTGTCGCTCACAGCTCTTCCCCGAGCGCGTAGCGGGTGAAGCGGCGCACGCGGATGTTCTCGCCGATCGTCGAGATCCTTTCCACGATCAGATCGCCGACCGTCCGCTCCTCGTCGCGGAACGGCTGATCGAGCAGGCAGACCTGGGCATACCACTTCGTCAGTTGCCCTTCGACGATCTGCGGGCGGATCGCCTCGGGCTTGCTGGTGATCGACTCGTCGGCGAGGAGCTCGGCCTTCTTCGCCTCGATGTCGGCAGGTGGGATCGACGCCTGGTCGACGTACACCGGCGCGAGGCCCGCGACCTGGACCGCCAGGTCCTTCACGAGCTTCTGGAACTCGTCGGTGCGGGCGACGAAGTCGGTCTCGCAGTTGACCTCGATGAGCACGCCGACACGGCCGCCGGTGTGGATGTAGCTCGAGACGAGGCCCTCGCGCGCCTCACGGCCCGACTTCTTCGCGGCCGCGGCCAGACCCCGCTCGCGCAGGATCGTGGCGGCCTTGTCGAGGTCGCCGTCGGCCTCGGTGAGCGCCTTCTTGCAGTCCATGAACCCGGCGCCGGTCCGATCGCGAAGTTCCTTGACCAGCTCGGCCGAGATGTCTGCCATGGGTGGGTGTGCTCCTGTTCCTTGGTGTCATGCGGGCGCGCCAGGCGCCCGCGGTGTTGGAGGTGATGCGGGTGGTGCCCGATCATGCGGCGCCGGGTCTCAGACCGGGTTGTCGACCTCGGCCTTCTCGGCCGCTTCGCGGGCGAGCTCTGCGGCGATCTCCTCGGGGGTGGCCTCGGCGGCCTCGGCGACGGCGGCCTCGGCGCGCGCGACGCGGTCGCCAGGCAACAGGTCGTCGTCGTCGGCATCGGGCTCGAAGGTGAGCGCGGCACCGCCGGCGAGCGCGGCGACGAGCTCGTCGCTCGCGCCGGGTGCTTCCTCCTCGCCGTCGGCCGCGGCCGCGGGTTCGAACACCTCGGGCTCGGTGGCGGCGCGGGCAGAGCGCTCCTGCGCCCCCTCGATGGCGGCTTCCGCCACGAGCGTGCACAGCAGGCGGATGGCGCGGATGGCGTCGTCGTTCGCCGGGATGATGAAGTCGAGCTCGTCCGGGTCGACATTGGTGTCACCGGTGCCAACGACCGGGATCTCGAGCTTGTTCGCCTCGGTGACTGCGATGCGCTCACGGTGCGGGTCGATGATGAAGATCGCCCCGGGCACGCGCTTCATCTTGCGCATGCCGCCGACCGTGGCCTGGAGCTTGATCATCTCCTCGGTCAGCTTGGCGGCTTCCTTCTTGGTCATGCGCTCGAAGTCGCCGGCACCCTGGCGCGCCTCGAGCTGCTCGAGCAGGCCGATGCGCTTCTTGATCGTGGTGAAGTTCGTCAGCATGCCGCCGAGCCAGCGCTTGTTGACGAACGGCTGGTTGGCTCGCGTGGCTTCCGCCGCGATCGGCTCCTGCGCCTGCTTCTTCGTGCCCACGAACAGCACCTGCTCGCCGCGCGCCACCGTCTCGCGGACGGCCTCGAGAGCGACGTCCAGCCGCTGCACGGTCTGGGCGAGATCGATGATGTGGATCCCGTTGCGCTCCGCGAAGATGAACGGGCGCATCTTGGGGTTCCAGCGGCGCGTCTGGTGGCCGAAATGGACCCCGGCTTCGAGCAGTTGCCGCATCGAAACGGACGGCATGATGGGACGACCTCCTGTCGGTTGATTCCTCCGCGGACCCTCGCTGATCCCCGGGGACCGGTCGCGTACGACGGCCGGCACCGCCCGGTGGGAACGGTCCGCGTGTGGGCTCCGCTCGCGCCGCGGGTACGGCGACGGCGGGCGATCGCGGTTGATGTCCGGATTTCGGCTCCGGACCGGCGCGGAGTGTAGCACAGGGTCGCGGGCGGCCCGTGACGCGAAGCGGTCTCGGATGCCTCGATTCAGAAGGCCGCGCGATGATGCCGGACGCGCGGCTCCCCACCCCGGATCCCCGGCTCGACCACGACCAGATCGAAGCGCACCGGCAGCCGCGGCAGGTTGGCACCATCGGGCAGCTGTCCGCGATCGAGCAGCCCGTACGTCGCCATCCGGATGTGCGTCCGCTTTCGATGGTCGACGGTCTCCTCGGGCAGCCCGAAGCCCCGCGATCCGCGCCAGCGCACCTCGACGACCACCAATGTCGCGGGCGGACCCGGGTCGACCGCCACGAGGTCGAGCTCGTGACGGCCGACATGGACGTTCCGGGCCAGGACGGTCCAGCCAGACGCCAGAAGGCGGACCAGGACCAGCGATTCGGCGGTGTCACCTGCTTGCTGGGCTGCGGTCCGGAACGGCGAGCCGGTCGAGCCTTCCATGCGGCGCATCATGGCGAGTCGCGCTCCACCACCACGTATCACCGCCTTCGCTGGACATTACTTCAGGCGGGCGATGCCTCGAGAGTGACCAGGTCGCCGGCATCGAGCGCCGCATCGTCGACCATGACGGGCACGAGCTCCTGCTCCAGCAGCTCGTGGAGCGCGGGCGAGGCAGCAGGATCGCCCAACAGGTCGAAATCGAGCTGGTCGCCGGCCAGCGTCCGCTGCAGGGCCAGGAACGAACGGCGGTGGAACGGGGTGAGACCGAGCGCACGGATCGCGTCGCGGTGATCGCGTGTGGCATAGCCCTGGTTGTGCTCCCAGCCGTAGCCCGGGTAGCGGGCCGCGAGTCTGGTCATCATCCGATCGCGTATGACCTTGGCCACGATCGACGCACACGCGATCGAGTACACCTTGGCGTCGCCGTCGACGACGTTCGAGTAGGGACCGACCTGCGCCTCGAACCCGTTGATCCGGTTGCCGTCGACGATGACGTGCTCGTGGCCGCCGACCCGGGCGATCGCCCGGCGCATGGCGAGGTGCGTCGCGTGGTAGATGTTGAGCTGGTCGATCTCGCGCACGGACGCGGCCCCCACGCCGATGGCGACCGCGCGCTTGCGGATGAGTGGCGCGAGGCGCTCGCGTTGCGCCATCGATAGCGTCTTCGAGTCGCGGACGCCCGGGATGCGATGACAGCCGGGCTTCATGATCACGGCCGCGGCGACGACTGCCCCGCACGTCGGCGCGACCCCGACCTCATCGACACCCACGACGCGGGTCATACCCTCGTTCCAGAGACGGCGTTCGTGGCGGAGGGTCGGGACGATCACGGCCATTCGGGTGACAAGCGTACCCGAATCGAAAGACCCCGCCGCTGGGACGGGGTCGGACGTGTCGCGAGTCGATAGCCGACGCTAGCTGCGGCGCTCCCGCAGGGTCGCAGCCTTGCCGACGCGCTTGCGCAGGAAGTACAGCTGCGCGCGGCGAACCTCGCCATGGCGCAGGACCTCGATCTTGTCGATGCGCGGGCTGTGGATCTTGAATGTCCGCTCGACGCCGACTCCCGAAGCGATGCGCCGAACGGTGATCGAGCGCGTGATGCCTCCGCCGCGGAGGCGCATCACGATGCCCTCGAAGACCTGGATGCGCTCGCGGTTGCCCTCGACGACCTTGGCGGAGACTTTCACGGTGTCACCCGTGGCGAGCTCCGGCAGGTCGGTGCGGAGCTGGTCCTGGACGATCTCGTCGAGCACGTTCACGCGGCGGTTCCTTGATCGGTTGGCAGCCGAAACTGCGGGTCGGGCGATGGGAGATGGCCGCGTGGTGGGCGACCGACGGCGGAGTATAGCACGGGGTCTATCGCCTGCCCGCCTACTCCCCGTCGGTGTCTCCGCCCAGCAGGTCGGGGCGGCGTGCTCTCGTCCGCTCGACTGCGCGCTCGTGGCGCCACGCTGCGACGGCCCCGTGGTCACCGGACGTCAGGATCGGTGGAACATCCAACCCACGGAACGACGGCGGCCGTGTGTACTGCGGATACTCCAGCAGACCGGCGCTGAACGACTCCTCGGCGGTCGACAAGTCGTCGATGGCGCCGGGCAGCAGTCGGATCACCGCATCGATGACGATGAGCGCCGGCAGCTCGCCGCCCGTCACCACGTAGTCCCCGATCGACAGCTCGAGGTCCACGAACGCGCGGATCCGCTCGTCCACGCCCTCGTAACGGGGACAGACCAGCACGATGTGCTCGCGCTGCGCGAGGTCCATCGCGCGCGCCTGCCGGAAGACCTCCCCACCCGGGTCGAGCAGGACGACCAGCGACTCGGGCCGCCGGACCGACTCGATCGCCGCGACGACGGGCTCGACGCGCATCACCATCCCGGCGCCACCACCGTAGGGCGTGTCGTCGACCGATCGGTGTCGCCCCAGTCCGAACTCGCGCAGGTCGTGGAACCGGATCGTGGCGAGGCCACGTTCCAGGATCCGACCCGGGATGCTCTCGGACAGAGGGCCCGAGACCATCGTCGGGAAGAGCGTGAGGACGTCGATCTCGAGGGTCACGGTGAGCCTTCGGGCGGCTGGGCAGAGCCGTCGGGCCGCTCCGGCGCTTCTCCCGGCGGCTTCGGCGCACCTTCGGGCTGCCGCGGTCGGCGAGTCTTCCGGCGTGGCGCACGTGGCCGGTCGGCATCGGTACGTCGGGCCTTGGGCGGCTGGAGATCGAGCGCGTCGGCATCGATGACGATCTCGCCGCGCCGTGGCGCGAAGACCCGGATGAACGCCCGGACAGCAGGCAGGTCGAACGTGCCGAACGGTTCGCCGGTCACGATGTAGACCTCGTTCTCGGCGACCCGGTAGACATCCTTGACCACACCGAGATCGCGGCCTTCGACGTCGCGGACGGTCACGCCGACGACCTCGTGCCAGTACACCTCACCGCGCGCGAGGTCGGCCGCCGGGCGCACCATGGTCTCGAGGTACGCTCCGCGGAGCGCATCGGCGGCGTCGCGAGTCGTGATCTCGCTGAACCGGAGGCGCCAGCCCGGCCCATCGGCGACAGCCTCGGCGGAGGCGATCGTCAGGGGCGCGTCGGAACCCTCCGGATGGAGGACGACGCCGGGTCGGAAGCGCTCCTCGGGGCGGTCGGTGAGGATCTCGACACGGACCGCGCCGCGCAGGCCATGGAGGCCGCGCACCAGCGCGACGACGAGGCGCTGCGTCGCGTCACTGTGGCCGGAGGCCACCGAAGCGGTCCCGCTCAGACGATCTCGAGCTGGACCGGCTCCCCGTCCCGGGCCGCCGTCACCTTGAGCAGGGTGCGCAGGGCCTTGGCGACGCTGCCGTTGCGGCCGATGACCTTACCCATGTCGTCGTCCGCGACATGGAGCTCGATGACGGTCGCACCATCCTCTTCGATGACCTCGACCTTCACGGCATCGGGGTCGTCGACCAGCGACTTCGCGACGTACTCGACCAGTTCCTTGGCTGCCATCGTTCGTGCTCCTACTTGCCGCTCGGCAGGATGCCTGCCTGTCGGAACAACCGGGCGACCGTGTCGGACGGCTGGGCGCCCTTCGCGAGCCAGGCCTTCGCCTTGTCGGCGTCGACATTCAGCTCGATCGGCTCGGTTCGTGGGTTGTAGTGGCCGATCGTCTCGATCGCCCGGCTGTCGCGAGCGCGACGAGCGTCGGCGACGACCACGCGGTAGGTCGGCTGTTTTGTTGCGCCGACGCGCGTCAGCCGGATACGGACTGCCATGGGTGTCCTCTCCTCCTTGGGTGGTGCGGGCTGGGGGCCCGCTACTTGACCGTGATGAGCGTGTGCATCTGCGCCAGATCCCCGCCGACGGCGCCTGTCGAGATGACGGCGTCGAACGGGGCGAGGAACGGCTTGATGGACTCCTCGTACTCGGCGCGCTCCTGTGCGGTCGCGCTGGACAGCGCACCCTCGGCGAGGCCGCGGATCGCCGCGAGATCGACGAAGGTGACGCCCGTGTGCTCGGCATCGACCCGCCCGAGCAGGCCCTTGAAGCGGGCGTCGTCGGCGAGCGAAGCACCGGCTCGAGCGTCGAGCACGTGCTTCACGAAGTCTGGCGAGCTGCCGATCGCGATGACCTCGTCGGTCGCGACATACGCGATCTGGGCACGGCCCTCGGGCAGGCTCGATGGATCGGTGGGGAGCGTTCCCAACCCGCCGGCCATCGCGGCGAGGTCGCGCAGGTCGCCGAGATCGACGATCGTGATCGTCTCGCCCCCGTATTGCTCGTCCCGGACCGTGACGCCCGCCTGAGCGCCGCCGAGCTGGAGGAAGCTCCGGATGGTGGTCAGGAGCTGACGCCCGCCGGACGCATCCGCCGGGACGCTGATGATGCCGCCCTCGACCGAGTCGCCGGACGCTGCGATCACGACCCCGGTGTCCCCCATCCAGCTGAGGAGCGCCTCGAGGCCACCGAGCATGCCGGCTGTCTGGTCGATCTGGGCGAACGCGTCGGCCAGGGCCGGCTCGCTGCGATAGATCTCGATCCAGTCGAGGAGCGAGCGGCCGTAGTCGTTGCCGGCGAGCAGGGCGACCGTCGATGGCGGCGCGAATGCCGCCACGCCGTTCGCCCGGTTCTCGTCGGGTCCCGGCATGCTGGCCCTGTGCTGGGTGACCGCGTCGAACTGCAGCGCGTCGCCCTCGACGCGGACACGCATCGCGGCCCAGTCAGGGATCAGGCCCGTGATGGCGCTGCTGAGGGGCGATGCTGACGAAAGCGACCCTGTGACACGCGTCGACGCCTCGAACAGCGCCTTGGTGTCGAGGAACATGAACCCGAGATCGTCGCCGGTCAGGGCGGCCTGCGCGGCGGCGACGCCCGCGGACTTGGCCAGCGAGCTGGAGCCGTTCGTATCGATGGCGGCCTTCACCGACGCGACATCCCCGGCGATGGCGACCTTGCCGCCGGCCAGCGCGAAGGCGGCCTGCTCCGTCGGCGCCTCAGGGCTGGCGAACAGGGTCAGCTCCGTGCCCTTGTACGTCTCGGTCGTCCCGGTGACGCCGGCCTGGGTCAGGGTCTTCGTGAACCACGACCGGGCGAGCGCCTCGTCCTTGACGGAGACGAGCAGGACGCCCCGGGCCGCCTTCGCGGACGCTTCGGGCGCGTTCGGGTCCACGTCCGGGATCGGGCCGATCGCGAAGCCCAATTGCCCGTTGAACCACGGCTTCACATCGCGGGAATAGGTCTGCGCGTTCTGGCTGCCCTCGGCGATCAGCCGGTCGAGGACTTCGTCGAGCTTCGTCTCGAGCGCCGCCTGATCGGCGAAACCCGGGAACTTCGACAGGAACTGGCCGACCTTCTGGCGCTGGTCTCCCGGCAGGTCGAGGCGCATCTCGCCGTACGCGACGCTGTCGGTCGGCACGTAGCCGAGGACGACCGATGACGGCGCCGAGCTCGTCAGGACGATCGCCGCGAGGGCGGTGACCAGGACGACGAGGGCGATGGCACCGCCGGCCGCGATCCAACGCGTCCGGCCGTGCGGTGGTCGGTCGCCCGTCGCCGCAGGTGCGGCCGGCGTGGTCGCGACCGGTACCGCGGTCGTGTCGCCGTCAACGGCGCTGGGTGGCGGCAGGCCCTCGGCGTTGGTCGGTCGTTCGAAATCAGTCATCGCGTGGTCTCCCCGGGCGCCTAGCGCCCGCCCCCCATGAGGCTGCCGAGCGCCCCGCGCCGACCACCCCCGGAAAGCTGCTTCATGAGCTTCTGCATCTCGCCGAATTGCTTCACCAGCCGGTTGACCTCCGGCAGGCTCGTGCCCGCACCGGCCGCGATGCGGCGTCGGCGCGAACCGGTCAGGATCGCCGGGTCGCGGCGCTCGGCCGGGGTCATCGCCCGGATGATCGCCTCGGTCCTCTTCAAATCACCGCGGTCGACCGCGGCCTGTGCTTCCCCGGCCATGTTGCCCATGCCCGGGATCATCGACATGATCTGGCCGATCGGCCCCATCTTCTGGACCTGCTGGAGCTGGTCGAGCATGTCCTCGAGGGTGAAGCTCGCCTTGCGGAGCTTCTCCTCCATCTGTTGCGCCTGGTTGACATCGAACGTCTCCTGCGCCCGTTCGACGAGCGTCAGGATGTCGCCCATCCCGAGGATGCGGCCGGCGAGCCGGTCCGGGTGGAAGGGCTCGAGAGCGTCGGTCTTCTCGCCGGTGCCCAGGAACTTGACGGGCAGCCCGGTGACCGCGCTGATGCTGAGCGCGGCGCCGCCGCGCGCATCGCCATCGATCTTGGTCAGGACGAGACCGGTGACCGGCACGGCCGCGGCGAATGCTTGCGCGACGGCGACGGCCTCCTGGCCGGTCATGGCATCGACCACGAGGAGCGTCTCGACCGGCCTGACCGCCGTGTTCACGGCCGCGATCTCCTGCATCAGCGCCTCGTCGACGCTGAGTCGGCCGGCGGTATCGAGGATGACCACGTCTCGTGTCTGACGCTTGGCGGCCTCCACGCCCTGACGGGCGATGTCGGGGACCGAGGTGCCCTGCGGCGCGCGAAAGACCGGGACGTCGAGCTGCTTGCCGAGCGTCTCGAGCTGGTCGGCTGCCGCCGGCCGGTAGGGGTCCGCCGCGACGAGCAGGGGTCGACGCCCCTGCTTGATGACGTAGCGCGCCAGCTTGGCCGTGGTGGTCGTCTTGCCCGAGCCTTGCAGGCCGACCATCGCGATGACGGCGGGATTGCCCGACAGGTGGAAGACGCGATCGCCCGTCCCGAGCAGGTCGACCAGCTCGTCGTGGACGATCTTCACGACGGCCTGTCCCGCGGTCAGGCTCTGGAGGATGTCCTGACCGATCGCCTTCTCGCGGACGCGGCCCACGAAGTCCTTCACGACCTTGAAGTTCACGTCGGCTTCGAGCAGCGCCAGACGCACGTCGCGCATGGCGGCCTCGACGTCGGCCTCGCTGATCCGGCCGCGGCCGGTCAGGGTGCCGAGCGTGGCTCGCAGGCGCTCGCTGAGGGTGTCGAACACGGCCCGATCAGGACTCCGTCGTGGTGGTGGACCGGCCGTGGTCGCGCGTCGCGCGGCGTCGGGCCGGGTGATGCGCGGGTTCTGGCGCATCGAGGCGGGGGCAGTGTAGCGCAGGGTCCTCGGGGGCGCGCCCGGGACGATGGTCCGGTGCGATCGCGCGACCGCCGGCAGGCACGTCGCGCCGCTATGCTGCGCGCTTCGTGCGCAGCCCATTCACCTCGCCCCTCTGGCAGAACCACGCCTTCGTCCGGGTGTGGGCGGCGGCCAGCATCTCGATCTTCGGGTCGCTCATCACCCGGATCGCGCTGCCGCTCGTCGCGATCCTGACGCTCGGCGCAGGCCCGATCGAGGTCGCCGTCCTGCGCAGCATGGACGTCGCGGCGGCCCTGGTCGTCGGGCTGGTCGCCGGTGCGTGGGTCGATCGACTGCGGCGCCGGCCGGTCCTCATCTGGGCGGACCTCGGACGGGCCGTCCTGCTCGGCTCGATCCCGATCTCGTTCGTGCTCGGAACGCTCGCCCTGTGGCAGCTCGTCGCGGTCGCGGCGATGGCCGCTGTGCTCACGACGTTCTTCGACGCGGCCGACAACGCGTATCTGCCGACCATCGTCGAGCGAGAGCGGCTGGTCGAGGCGAACAGCGCCCTCGCCGCCAGCGGCTCGGTTGCCGAGTTCGCCGGCTTCGGCATCAGCGGCTTCCTCGTCCAGCTGCTCACCGGGCCGATCACGATCGTGATCAACGCGGTCACGTACCTCATCTCCGCCCTGCTCCTACTGTCCGTCCGGCGACCGGAGGCGCCGCCACCGCCGCGCTCCGAGCGCGAACCCGTCCTCGACGAGATCCGCCACGGACTCCAGCTCGTGCGCGGCAACGCGGTGCTCCGGGCGTTCGTGGGGGCGCAGATGTTGATGTCGATGCTGTGGGGCGTCTTCGGTGCGACATGGTTCCTGTTCGCCCTCGATGAGCTCGGCGTCACTCCCGCGCTCGTCGGCGTCATCGCCGGTGCCGGCGGTGCGTCGTCGTTCATCGGCGCGCTCGTCGCCACGCGATCGACACGACGTTGGGGTGTCGGGCCGGTGGCCATCGCCGCGATGCTTCTGGCGGCGGCAGGAAATCTCCTGATCCCCCTTGCGCCCGCCGGCATGCCGCTGGTCGCGGTCGCGTTCCTGCTCTGGCAGCAGCTCGTCGCCGATTCGGCCATCACGGTCTACGACGTGACCGAGACGTCCGTTCGCCAGTCGCTCGTCTCCGATCGCGAGCTCGGCCGCGTCACCTCGACGTTCCAGGTCGCATCGGCGGGGGCCCAGCTGGCGGCGACGATCGGCGCGGGGCTCCTGGCCGAGGTCATCGGATTGCGATTGACGTCCTTCCTCGCGCCTCTCGGCGGACTGCTCGCGGCGGCGATCCTGTTCTGGTCGCCGGTCCGGTATCTCCGCGACCTGCCGGTGATGGACGGTCGACGACCCGCCGAGGTCGTCGTCGACGTCGAACGCGATCAGCCGCCCGGCGCCTGAGGTTCGGCGAACAGGGCTTCGACGAAGGCGTCGGGGTCGAACGGCAGGAGGTCGTTGATCCCCTCCCCGACTCCGACGAAGCGAACCGGGACCTTGAGCGCGTCCTCGATGGCGAACACGATGCCGCCCTTCGCAGTCGAGTCGAGCTTGGTCAGGACGATGCCCGTCAGGCCGACCGCCTCGTGGAACGCCCTCGCCTGCGACAGGCCGTTCTGGCCCGTGGTGGCATCGAGCACGAACAGGATCTCGGGCTCCGCGTCGGGGAGGCGCTTGTCGATGATCCTGCGGATCTTGGTCAGCTCGTCCATGAGGTTCGACTTCGTGTGAAGTCGGCCGGCAGTGTCGGCGATGACGAGGGTCGCCCCGCGCGCGACCGCCGCATCGAGCGCGTCGTACACGACGGCGCCCGGATCCGCGCCCGGTGCGTGCGAGACGACCGGGACGCCGGCTCGGTCCGCCCAGATCCGGAGCTGATCGATCGCCGCCGCACGGAACGTGTCCGCTGCGGCGAGGATGATCGACTGCCCTTCCTCGAGGTAACGCGCGGCGAGCTTGCCGATCGTCGTGGTCTTGCCGGTGCCGTTGACCCCCACGACGAGGACCACCGCCGGCCCGCCCGACTGCGACGGCCGCGGCGTCCAGTCCAGGTCCCGCTTGACCAGGAGTGCCGCGAGCTCGTCGCGGATCGCGGCCTCGGGTCCATCCGGGTGGCGGCGGTTGCGCGCGCTCTCGACGAGGTCCATCGCCAGGGCCGCGCCGACGTCGCCCGCGATCAGGGTCTCCTCGACGTCGTCCCAGGCCGGCCCGTCGACGCCGCCGAGGTAGCCGCGGAGCTGGGTCATGAACGTGCCGCGGGTCCGCTCCAGGCCCTGGTCGAGCGTGTGCGCCGGGGCGACGGCGAGGAACGCGGTGGGGTCGAATGCCGCGTAGGCGGGCTCCGCTTCAGGTTCGGGTGCTGGTTCGGCGGGTGGTGGTTCCGGGGCGGGCACGGGCTCGGGGACTGAGAGCTCCTTCGGCTCGTGGACTGACTGCTCCTCCGGCTCGGCCGGCTCGGCCGGCTCCTCGGACCGCCGGCGCCAGAACGGCATCAGCCCGCCGCGCTGAGCTCGCGGCGCTCGGACGCGAGAGCCTGGGCCTCGTCGAGCCGCAGGCTGATCACGCGCGAGACGGAGTCGTCGCCGACCGTGACGCCGTACAGAGCGTCCGCGGCTTCGATCGTCCCGCGGTTGTGGGTGATCACGATGAACTGGGTCAGATCGGCCAGGCTCCGAAGCGCTTCGGCGAACCGACCGATGTTGGCCTCGTCGAGCGCCGCATCGACCTCGTCGAGCACGCAGAACGGCACGGGCCGCACCTCGAGCATCGCGAACAGCAGCGCGACAGCCGTCAGGGCCCGCTCGCCCCCCGACAGCATCGCCAGTGCCTGGGGCTTCTTGCCAGGCGGGCGGGCCACGATCTCGACACCGGTGGACCCGAGATCGCTGGGGTCCGTGAGCGACAGCTTGGCGAACCCACCGTCGAACAGTTGCTCGAAGCGCCGCTCGAACGCGGTCTCGAGGGCCGCGAACGTCGTTCGGAACTGGGTCGCGATCATCGTGTCCAACTCGACGATGAGCTCGCGCGTGCTCGCGATCGCGGCCCGCAGGTCGTCGCCCTGGGTCTCCAGCGTCTCGAGACGCGCCTTCAGCTCGGCGTATTCCTCGACGGCGAACGGGTTGGCCGCACCGAGCTCGTGGTAGCGACGACGCAGCTGCGCGAGGCGACCGGGGGCCGGGGGCGGCTCCGAGGGAGGCTCGCCGGCCCATCTCTCCGACAGGGCCGCCACTGCCGTTTCGAGCGCGGTCGCGTCCTCGGCCTCCCCATCGGTTTCCGTCTCGCGGCCGGCGTTTGGCCGTTCGACGCCGAGGCTCGCGAGTCCGAGCTCGCCGAGCCCTGCGAGCTCGACGAGGACGCCTTCGCGCAGCGACTCCAACCCGAGTCGGGCCTCCAGCTCGGCGTGGTCGGCGGCGCGCGCCCGCTCGTCAGCGGCGCGGAGGCGTTCGCGGGCACTGGCCGCACTCCGTTCCGACTCCGCCAATCGCGACCGGCCTGCCGCGTCTGCCGCGTGGAGCGCCAGAAGGGCCTCCCGCGCCTCCTTCTCTCTGGCGGTCGCTGCCGCGATCTCAGCGCCGATCGCGTCCCGCTCGGACCGGAGGGCGTTCTCGCGTTCCACGAGCGCGGCAGCTTCCCGATCCGCACGGGCGATGCGCTCCTCTGCGCTGGCCACGGCCGCCTCCGCCCTCGCCCGGGCGTGCTCGGCATCCCGGCGCGCGGCGTCGTAGGTTGCCGATCGAGCGGCCAGGCGGTCCCGACGCTCGCGCAGCTCGGTCGCGCGTGTCTCCCACGCGGTCAGCGCCGCGCGCGCCTCCCCGGTCGGCTGATCGTCTGCGGACTCGCCGGCCGCCTCAGGCTCCGCGACCACCGACTCGCGCAGTCGCGTCACCTCCGCGTCGATGCGCGCCTGCTGGGCCTCGTGCCAGGCCGCTTCGCGGGCGGCCGCCTCGCTCTCGCGGAGCGCTGCCCTCTCCGCCTCCTCCGTCCGGCGACGGTCGGCCGCAAGGCGGCTTTCCTCGGCACGCACGTCATCGAGCGCGGTACGTGCCGTCGCAGCCCGTTGCTCGGCGGTCGCGGCTGCGCTGCGGAGCTCCCCGAGCTCCGTCTCGGCTCGCTCGAGGTCCGTCGAGAGCCGGGCGTGCTCGGCACGCCGATCGAGGACCGGATCGGAAGCCCCAAGGGCGACGCCCGTGTCGTCGATCACCGCCGTGCCATCGCGCGGCACGGCCACCCAGCCGGGCGGCATCGCCCCCTGGAGGGCAAGGCAGCCATCCAGGTCCGGCAGCCAGACCGCCCGCTCGAGGAGCCGGCGCACACTGCCCGTCCCGTCACGTCGGACCCCGTCTGCGAGCCGCCCGCCGCCGGCGGCAGCGACCGCATCGAGCCACCGACGCGTGACCGCATCCGCTTGCGGGCCGGCGGCCGTGACGCGCTCCTCGACGAGGAGGCGCCCGCGCTCGCCGGCCAGCGCGGCGACCTGCTCGGCTGCGACCAGATAGGCCCGGGCCCGATCCGCCAGCGCCGCTTCGATCGCCCGGCGCAGGTCCGGGTCGACCGTCAGGTCCTCGTCGAGACGCCGGCCGCCGCGCTTGCGCGCAGCCCGGGCGATCGGCCTGTGCTCGTCCTCGTCCAGGTGGGTCGCGAGCGACTCGAGCCGACCTCGCAGTGCGGCGACGCTGGCAGCCGCGCTCGCCAATCGCTCGGCCGACGCCGAACGCTCCGCCTCGGCCGAACCCGACGCGAGGCGCGCGGTCTCGCGCGCGGCCAGGACAGTCCGTTCTGCACCGGCCACGAACTCCAACGCGCGCCGGGCGGCCTCCGTTCTCGCGAGCACCTCGTCGCGTCGTTCGATCGCCGCGGTGGCGGCCGAGCGTTCCTCGGCAGCTCGCCGTTCCGCGTCCGCCAGCCGGCGCGTGGCGGTCTCGGCCTCCGCCGCCCGGATCGCCTCGGCTCGCCGGATCGCGGCGGCGTCCTCTTCACGAGCATCGGAGGCCGAGCGCAGTGTCGCCAGTTCGGCCAGGGCTTCGGCAAGCACCCGGTCGGCCTCGGTCACGGCCGCTTCGAGGTCGACGTCGCGGGCCGGGACGGGCGCCGCCATCGCCCGGCGCTGGCCCGCAGCATCCGACTCCGCCGTCGCGCGTTCGTCCGCCAGGCGGGCGCGGTCGCGCTCGATCGCCTCCAGGTCCGCGGCGAGGCGCCCGTCGCGCAACTGGAGCCCGGTCAGGCTCGATCGCGCCGCGTCGTGGGCTTCGCGGCGCTCGCGCTCCACCTCGGCGCGTGCGGACAGCTCGTCTGCGAGGGCCGCGGCGGCGGCTTCGGCTTCCTCGAGCTCGGTCATCGCTCGCTTGGCCTCGGCCTCGGTCGCCGTCCGTCGTTCGGTGGCGGCCGTCAACCTGGCCGCGGCGTCGTGCCAGCGGGCGTGGGTCGAAGCCAGGAGCGCCACAGCGAGCTCGTCGGCGACGGACGAGCGCGTCGTCTGCTGTTCGGCCTGGGCCGCCAGCCGCCGCGCCTGCGGGCGGAGCTCCGCGAGGATGTCATCGACGCGGGCGAGGTTGGCCTCGGATTCCGACAGCTGATCCTCGGCCTTGCGCCGGCGGCGCTCGTGGCGGCGGACGCCGGCCACCTCTTCGAACAACGGTCGCCGTTCCTCGGGCCGCAGCGCGAGCGCCTGGTCGACCATGCCCTGGCCGATGAACAGGAATGCGTTGTCGGCGAGGTGCGCCGAGTCGAGGAGGTCGACGAGGTCGCGCAGACGGATGCGCTGCTTGTTGAGCAGGTACTCGTTCTCGCCGCTCCGGTACAGGCGCCGCCCGAACTCGAGCACTTGGAAATCGACCGGCAGCAGGCCGTCGGCGTTGTCGAGGACGAGCGTGACATCCGCCATGCCCTGGGCGGTCCGTTTCTCCGATCCCGCCCAGATGACGTCCTCGGCCTTGCGCGAGCGGAGGGCCCGACCCTGCTCGCCGAGCGCCCAACGCAGGGCGTCGGCGAGGTTGCTCTTGCCGGAGCCGTTCGGCCCGACGACGGCGCTGATGCCGCCGCCGAACTCGACCTTGGTGCGCTCCGCGAAGGACTTGAAACCCTGGACACGGAGCGCAAGGAGTCGCGGGGGTGCGCTCCGCTGCTCGGTCACGCCGGCCGCCGCTGGCGCTCACGCCGGACGGCGCGACGGGAGCCGCCTCTCTCCTCGGAACGAGCCGTGCGTCCGGCCCGTTCGGCGGCACGCTCGGCACGGATCCGCTCGATCGCTTGGGCGGCCGCCGACGTCTCGGCCGTCCGGCGGGAGGGTCCCTCGCCGGCGCCCAGGATCTCGCCCTCGATCCAGACCTCGACGCGGAAGGACTTCTCGTGGTCCGGCCCGGATGCCTCGACGAGCCGGTAATCGGGCCGCTCGCCCGATCGTCGTTGTGTGTATTCCTGCAACCGCGACTTCGGGCTCTTGAGGGAAAGCACCGGGGCCTCGAGCGACAGCTCCGGATCGGCGAGGTCCTGCAGCCACTGGCGCACCAGCTCGTACCCGAGGTCCAGGTACAGCGCCCCGGTCAGCGCCTCGAACGAGGATGCGAGGAGCGAGGGGCGGCGGCGGCCGCTGCGCTGCGACTCCCCTTCCCCGAGAAGCAGGTACTTGCCGAGCTCGATGCGACCGGCGAGGCGGGACAGCCCCGAGGTGGACACGATGGCGGCGCGGCGGGCCGACAGGGCACCCTCGTCATCGTCCGGGTGGCGCGCATAGAGCGCCTCGGAGATCGTCAGGTTCACGACGGCGTCCCCCAGGAATTCGAGCCGTTCGTTGTGGCCGCGCGCCGCGTCCGGGTGCTCATGGAGCCACGATGAGTGGACGAGCGCCTGCTCCAGCAGGTCGAGATCGCGGACCGGGAGCCCGAGGCGCTCGGCGACGGCCTGTCCGGGACGCAACTCGGACGTAGCCGACGACCGGTTAGGAAGAGTGCTCGTCGATGTAGTCGACGGCGTCCTGGACGGTCCGGATCTTCTCCGCGTCCTCGTCCGAGATCTCCGTCCCGAACTCCTCTTCCAGGCTCATGATCAGCTCGACGAGGTCCAGCGAGTCGGCGTTGAGGTCATCGACGAACGAAGCCTCAGGCTTGACCTCATCCTCGTCGGCGCCGAGCTGCTCGACGACGATCTTCTTGAGCCGGTCGTACGTTGTGGCCACTGACTCCCTCCTCGGAGCTGGGTGCTGGGGAGATCGTCCCGAGAACGCCGTTCATGAGGCGTCGCATCGGCTCTCCGCTGTAGATGCGTGCCAGCTCGACCCACTCGGCGATGGCCACCCGGGCCGGCGTGGCGGAGTGTAGCACCTCACTGATGGCGGTTCGGAGCAGTGCGCGGTCCATCTTGGCGAGCCCGGTGACCGGGTAGCGCGGTGCGACGCGGGTGATCTCGGCGTCGATCTCGGCCCGGTCGCGGGTCACGGCGGCGACCAGTTCGCGGGCGAGCGTCGCCGCCGATTCGTCGCGCTCGGTCTCGGCCAGGTGACGCTCGAGGATCGCGTCGGCCGTCCGTTGCCCGAAGTCGGCCTCGAAGATGGCCGCCAGCGCGAGTCGTCGTCCCGTGCGACGTCCCCGCTGCTTGTCAGCCTCCGACGCCATCGACGATGACCGTCACGGCCCCGAGGTCGAGCCCGAGCAGGCGCTCGACGGTCGCCGCGACGGCCGTCCGGACCTCGGCGGCCAGCGGTGCGAGCGTCTGACCGGGCCGGGCGACGATCCGCAGGCGGACGACGACCCGGTCGTTGAGGACGCGGACGCGAACGGCCGGACCGGCCAACCAGCTGCGCCAGCTGGGGCCTCCATAGCCGACCCGCGCGACGCCGGGGACCTCGAATGCCGCAGTCCTGACGAGCTCGGCGATCACGCCCCTGCCGACCGTGAGGACGGGACCGCTCATGTCGTCTCCTTCTCGGTCGTCGGCGTCAGGCCGGCCAGCAGTTCGTTGTCCGCGGCGAGGGCCTCCGCGATCAGGTCCGGGACGCGCGCCTCGGCGGTCTTGGCCGCGACCTCGCAGGCGTATCCGATCATCCGCCGCTTGGCTCGCCCGTGGGTGATGATGACGGTCCCCTTGACGCCGAGCAACGGTGAGCCGCCCTGGGTCTCGTAGTCGAACACCTCGCGGATCCGCCCGATGCCGGGGCGCATCAGGAGGTACGCGAGTCTCCCCCGCCAGGTGCGCCGGAACTCCGTGCGCCACAGGTCGAAGATGAAGGTCGAGAGGCCCTCGAAGAACTTGATCACGACGTTGCCGGCGACCGCGTCGGTCACCACGACGTCGGCAAGGTGTCGCGCAAGGTCGCCACCTTCGACGTTGCCGACGAAACGGAGCGTGGACGCGTCGAGCAGCTCCGTCGCTCTCTGGATACGGGCGTCGCCCTTGCCCTTCTCCTCGCCGATGCTGAGCAGGGCGACGCGTGGTTCGGCGATCCCGAGCACGCGCTCGGCGAAGATCGCGCCCATGCGCGCGTACTGCGCCAGGTTCTCGGGCGTGGAGTCGGGGTTGGCGCCGATGTCGATCAGGACCAGGGTCCCCGCCTCGGTCGTCATCTGGACGGCAAGGCCCGGGCGGTCCACTCCCGGCAGGCGGCCCAGCTTGAGGATCGCGGCGGCCATGCCGGCTCCGGTGTGGCCGGCCGTGACGACGGCATCCGCTTCGCCGTCGCGCACCAGATGCGTGGCGACGAGGATCGACGAATCCTTCTTCTCGCGCAGCGCCAGGGCCGGATGCTCGTCCATGCCCACGACCGAGCCCGCGTGCACGATGCGGACGTTCGGTGGCAGTGGCCCGGCGATCGCCTGGACGGTGTCGGTCAGCCCGACCAGGATCAGCTCGACCGTCGGGTTGCGACGCGCGTAGTCGAGGACACCCGGGACGACCTCGGTCGGTCCGTGGTCGCCGCCCATCGCGTCGAACGCGATGCGGACCACGGGATCAGCGCGCGGTGTCGTCGCTGCCGGTGCTGACCGGCTTCGGGGGGACGGCGAGGCGGCCCTGGTAGTAGCCGCAGTTGGGGCAGACGCGATGCGGCAGCTTCATCTCGTGGCAGTGCGGGCACTCCTCGAGTTTCGGCAGGTCGATCGCGAGATGCGAGCGGCGCTCGCCCTGACGGGCATGCGAGACGCGTCGCTTCGGTACACCCATGAGGTCGTGGGCTCCTTGTGTCGTTCGTGCGGCGCGGTCGCGGGACGGCGCTCGGTGTGGGAGCGCGGTCGGCGCCGACGGCGGAGTCTACCTTGAAACGCGGTGCCTCGTCACTCGCCTGCGACACTGAACGGGAGCGGGCCGCGGACCGTGATGCTCTCCACCCCGTAGACGTAGCCCAGGCGCTCGTTGAGCGCGCGCATGTCGCCGTTGTCGCGCTGGGTCCACGTATAGATCTCGTGCACACCGTGCTCACCGGCGAAGGTGAGAGTCAGGCGCTTCAACGCCGTGGCCAGGCCGCGACGACGCCACCGAGGGGTCACCGCGGTGAGTGACTGCTCTGCGCGGTCCGGTCGATCCGGGTCGTATTCCAGACCTGCACAACCGACGATCTCGTCGCCGTCGAGGGCGAGGAACATCGCCTCGGGCCACGACAACCAGTCGCGCTCCCATTGCTCACGGGTGACGATCACCGGGCGAAACGTCGCCATCGACGCGAAGGCCTCCAGCGCGAATGGGTCGTACGCCTGCGACCAGAGCTCGGGCCGCTCTGCGAGCGTGACCACTCGGATGCCCTCGGGGATCTCCGGCGGCGGTTCCACGCCGATCGTGCGCAGCTGCTCGATCTGGCGGTCGACCTCGCGGAACCCGAAGCGCTCGGCGAAGACGAGCGACCCAGGGTCATCGACGAGGGTGCCGGCCTCGGTGAAGCCGGACTCGATCGCGTGATCCGCCAGCGCCCGCAGCAACGCCGTACCGACGCCCCTTCGGCGGTGGCTCGGGAGGACGCGCGGATGCAGTCCCGCGTAGTCGAAGCTGGACCGCCCGGCCAGGCCGGACCCTGCGAGCTCTCCATCGAGCGTCGCGAGGAGGTACAGAGTCTCGTCGGTCGCCATCGCTCGCATCTCGGCGACGCTCAGGGCCCGCTCATATGGGATGACCGCCAGCCGGACTCGCCGCCAGGCTTCGAGATCCGCGTCAGTGCCGGCGACGCGGACGCGCAACGACACGCTGGCCCCTCAGTCTGGGCGGAAGGCCCGAAGGGCCTCCAGACGCGGGTCGATCTCCTCATCGGGGTGGTCGTGCTCACCCTCGTCGAGCGGCAGACCGCAGAGGACGCACAGCCCCGGACAATCCGGACGGTCGAGCGGGGCGATCGGCTCGGCAAGGAGGATCGCGTCTCGGACGGACGGCTCGAGGTCCAGCTCGTGGTGGTCGGACAATCGAAGGGCCTCCGGCTCGGCCGCGACATCGGCCGGGCGGCCGGTCTGGAAGTCGATCGAGGGGAGGTACTCCTCCTCGAGGCGGATGTCGATCGGCGTCGTCAGTGGTCGAAGACACCGGGCGCACTCGCCGGCGAGCGACGTGTCCAGGCGGGCGTCGGCGAGGATCCCGCGATTGGTCCGCTTGAGCCGGACCTGACCGTCGATCGGGCCGGCAAGCTCGAGCTCGTCGGGCAGCTCGATCGTCGCGCCGTCGATCTCGAAGGTTCGATCCGCGCCGACGCCGTCCGCCAGCAGTCCGGACACGTTCCAGGTGAAGGGGCCGTCGGACGAAGGGGCGCTCATCGGCGCCCCGTCACGTGCGGGCGGGCGCCGCGGCGTCCTCCGCCTCGTCCCACTGGTCGTCGTCGAGAAACGCCTCGGCGGGCTCACCGGGGACCTCGGGCGCTGGCGCCATCAGGGTCGCGCGCCGTTCATCGAGCAGGTTCAGGCCCTTCTGGATGCTCTGCAGGGTCTTCTGGACGTCGCTTTCCAGGCCCTCGAGCACGCTCAGGGCGTACTCGTCGGCGCCGGCCCGGATGCGGTCGGCATCGCCGTGGGACTCCTCGATGATCCTGCGGCTTTCCGTCTCGGCCGCCTGGGTCAGGCCCCGCTCGTCGATCAGGAACGCGGCTTGCTCCTGGGCGCGGCCGACGATGCGTTCCGCCTCTTCCTGCGCCTTTTCGATGATGCGCTCGCCCTCGGAGTTGATCCGTTTCGCGGCTCGGACCTCCTCGGGGACCGCGACCCGCAGCTCGTCGATGAGCCCGAGAGCGGCGTTCTGGTCGACCACCACGTTCGTCGTGAGCGGCAGTTTCTTGCCGTTGGCGATGAGCGATTCGAGACGCTCGACGAGGAAGATGATGTCGATGTCGGTGGCCCTCCTGCGCCGTCGATTATGGCACGGGCCGCGCGGTCAGCGGCGCGCGAAGGCACGCTCCAGGGCGGCGCGGGCGGCCGGCGGGACCATCGTCGAGACGTCACCCCCGAACGATGCGATCTCCTTCACGAGGCTCGAGCTCACGTAGCTGTTGGCGGCCGAGGTCATGAAGAAGACCGAATCGACGTGTGGCGCGAGCACCCGGTTGTTGTGTGCCAGCTGCAGCTCCGCCTCGAAGTCGCTGATCGCGCGCAGGCCGCGGACGATCGAACGGGCATCGTGGGCGCGCGCGAAGTCCACGGTCAGCCCGTCGAACGAGGTGACCTCGATCCGATCGGCATCGACGGCATGCTCGACCAGGGCCGTGCGGATGACCTCGATCCGCTCGTCGACCGACAGGAGCGGCGCCTTGCGCGGGTTCGCGAGGACGGCGACCACGACCGTTTCGAAGACGTTTGCGGCACGTTCGACGATGTCGAGGTGGCCATTCGTGATCGGATCGAACGAGCCGGGGTAGACCGCGACGCTCATGCGTCCTCCGTGCTCTCCGCTGGACCGGGCGTCGGGTCGCCCCGCCGGTAGAACGTCAGCGCGGTCTCGCCGAACCGGCGTTCGCGCTCGGATGCTAGCAGCCCGATGACGGTCGGCGGGGCGGTCCGCCAGAAGTGCTTCGCGACGAACCGGCCGCCCGGGGCGAGCAGCGGGCCGATGGCCTCCAACGCCGCGGCCAAGGCGCCGGCGTCGTCGTAGGGCGGGTCGACGAACGCGACGTCGATGGCACCCTCGTGGCGTCGGGCAGCGTCGCGCAACCACGTGACGACGTCGGCACGGACGATGGTCGCGCGACCATCCTCGCGCAGTCCGGTGCGCGCGAGATTGGCCTCGATCACCTTGATCGCGCCGCGGTCGCGCTCGACGAACGTCGCGTGCGAGGCGCCCCGCGACAGGGCCTCGATGCCGGCCGCGCCGCTCCCCGCGAACAGGTCGAGGAACCGCGCGCCGCGGAGATCCGGTTCCAGGATCGCGAACAACGTCTGCTTCACGCGGTCGCCCAACGGTCTCGTGTTGGGTCCGGGTGCCTCCAGCCGGATCGCGCGGGCCGTGCCGGCGATGACGCGACCGGCGTCAGCCATCGGCGCGTTTCATGACCCCGATGCCGGGTCGGCGGTCGCGAGCCGGCGCAGCCAACCGGCCGTCAGCTCCGCGGCGAGCGGTCCCAGGTCGGGGCGCCCGGGATCGAGCCCGCCCTCTGCGTCGAGCAAGCGCTCGGCCGCGGCCCGCGCCTGGACAGCGAGCTCGCGGTGGTCGGTCCGTGTCAGCGACGCGACCCGCATCCCCGGCAGACCGCTCTGCGCGAACCCGAGCACATCGCCCTCGCGGCGCAGCTCGAAGTCCCGTTCGGCGAGCTCGAAACCGTCTGAGAGCTCGGCGATCGCGCGCATGCGTGCGACGGCGGTCTCGTCGGTCGCGCTCGAGACGAGGACGCAGTAAGACTCCACCATCCCGCGACCGACCCGGCCACGCAATTGATGCAGCTGTGCCAGCCCGAACCTGTCGGCGTTCTCGATGATCATCATCGTCGCCTCGGGGATGTCGACGCCGACCTCGATGACGGTCGTCCCGACCAGCACGTCGAGGTCGCCGTCGCGGAACCGGGCCATCTCGGCATCGCGATCGAGTGGGCGCATGCGACCGTGCACCATCCCGACCCGCAGCGGCGCCAACGCCTCCGTCAACCGCTGCGCCTCTGTCTCGGCGGCGACGGCCGAACCGGCGCTGCCGTCATCCACGCCGTCGCTGCCCTCCTCGATCAGCGGCACGACGACGAACGTCCGGTGACCGGCTGCGGCTTCCTCGCGGACCTTGGCCCACGTTGGCTCGAGACGATCGGGTGTCCGGATCCCCGTCCGGATCGGGACGCGGCCGGCGGGCGGCGTGCGCAGGTCGGACACATCGAGGTCGGCGTACAGCACCTGGCCGAGGGTCCTCGGGATCGGCGTCGCTGTCATCAGGAGGACGTGGGGACTCAGCAACCCACCGGCCTTGGCCTCGAGCTGCCCGCGCTGCTCGACACCGAAACGGTGCTGTTCATCGATGACGGCCAAGCCGAGCCGCGCAAACGTGACCGACTCGCTGAACAGCGCGTGCGTCCCGACGATGACGGACGCCTGACCCGACGCGATCAGGTCGTTCGCGTGCGCCCGGTCGCGCGTGTTGAGCGACCCGGCGAGCAGCAGGACGTCGACACCGGCGCCGGCGAGCAGCGCGCCGACGGTGTCGCGGTGCTGGCGTGCCAGGAGATCTGTCGGCGCGAGGAGCGCCGCCTGGTAACCCGCGCGGGCGGCGGCCGCCAGTGCGTAGGCCGCCACCGCGGTCTTGCCCGAGCCCACGTCACCCTGGAGGAGGCGGAGCATCGGCGTCGAGGCCGCGAGATCTCCCCGGATGGCGTCGATCGAGGCGGTCTGGTCGGGCGTGAGCTCGACCGGATGGCCGATCCGGGCGCCCAGGGCACCGACCAGCGCCGCGCGGATCCCCGCGTCCGCCGCGTCGTCCACGTCGATCGAAGCGGCGCGATCGCGCCCGCGAGCCCGTCGCCGACCGACCATCCCGAGCTGGAGGGCCAGCAGCTCGTCGAACGCCAATCGGCGAAGGGCTGCGTCGCGTCCCTCGAACGATGCCGGGTAATGCGCCGAATTCGATCGACTCGGCGATCCCGGCGAGCCGCTCGTCCCGCCGCAGGTCGGCCGGCAGGTACTCGGGGTACGCATGGCCGGCCCGGTCGAGCGCCTCGCGCATCGCGACCCGCAGGCGGGCCGCGGTCAGCCCGGCCGTCAGTCTGTAGACCGGCACGATCCGGCCGGCGTGGAGCACCTCGCCGTCACCCTCGACCGCCTGGAACTCCGGGTTGTCGATGGTCAGGGACCGGCCGAACCGCTTGAGCCGGCCCGAGACGACGATCTGCTGCCCCTTCTTGAGGCGCCGCTCGATGAATCGCCTGCCGAACCAGGTCGCCTCGATCTGGCCCGTGTCATCGCTGAGCCGGGCGATCGTGCGCTGGACCCGGCGCCGCCACGACGCCTCGACCCGCACGTCCTCGACGCTGACCCGTGCCGAGACGACGGTCCCCTCCTCCGCCCACACGAGGTCGCCCAGCTTCGACAGCTCGCGCAGGTCGTCATAGCGGCGCGGAAGGTGGAACAGCAGGTCGCGCACGTCGTACCAGCCGAGCCGGATCCCGGCGCGCCGCAGGAGGCCGGCCGCCGTGAGCCCCGAATGGGCCAGCGGCGTCCGCAACAGCTCCACGGGATCGGTGGGTGCCGGCGGGACCTTGGCCTTGGCTGCCCGGGGTGCCTTCGCGCTCCTCGCCATCGAGACCGGCTACTCGGCCGAGATCAGGTACCGGTAGAAGGGCTGGCCGCCGTGCCGGACCTCGATCTCGACCCCGGGCACGGCCGTGCCGATCCTGCGCGCCATCGCCTCGGCCTCGGCGAGATCAGCGCCGTCGCCGTAGAACAGGGTGACGAGCTCGAAGCCGGGGGTCAGCGCGCCCATGGCGCTCAGGACGGCCTTCTCGCGGTCGTTGTTCACCGCGACGAGCCCGTCGTCCGGATCGAGGGCGATCGTCTGGCCCCGCTTCACCTTCTTGCCGCCGATCGTCGCGTCCCGGACCGCCTCGGTCACGACGACGCTCTGGATCGCCCGCCCTGCCTCGGTCATCGGGCCGAGGTTCGCGGCAGCGTCGATCCCCGGGTCGAGGGCGAGGAGGGCCGCGAAGCCTTCGGCCGCGTTCCGGGTCGGGACGACATGGACGGATCGATCGGTCATCGACGCGACCTGGCGGGCCGCGAGGATGACGTTCGGGTTGTTGGGCAGGAGGAGGACTTCCTTCGCGGGGGCGGCGCTCACGGCCTCGAGCAGCTCGCCGGTGCTCGGGTTCGCGCTCTGGCCGCCCTGGACGACGGAGGCGACACCGAAATCGCGAAAGATCGCCGCCAGCCCCTCGCCCGAGGCGACCGCGATCACCCCGAGCGCCGGCAGGTCCGACGTGGGTCCGGTCCCGTTCCCGCCCCCGGCATCGCCATCCGGTCTCGCGATGCTCTGCTCGCCCACCTCCGTCGCCGGCGAGCTGGTGAACGCGGCGGCCCGCGTCTCACGGACGTCCTGCGCCTGGCTGTCAAGGTTCTCGACGGTGATCCGGCTCATGTCGCCGAGCGTCAGGCCGTAGCCGATGACGAGGTCCGGGCGTTCGTTGTGCACGTGCACCTTGAGGGCGCGCGAGTCCCCGGCGACGAGGACCGATTCGCCGATCAATTCGAGGTGGTCGCGGATCGCGTCGACATCGAGCGGCTGATGGCCGGCCGCCCGGAGCAGGAACATCGTCTCGTAGCCGAAGCCCTCGTCGGCGTGGGCCACGAGGGTGCTCGGCTTGGGGCCGGCCGTCTTGCGTCCGCGGGCCGTCCCGGCCGGCGTCTTGCCGGTCATATGCAGCAGCGCGCCCTGGAACAAGCGGTAGAGCCCCTGGCCGCCCGAGTCGACGACGCCCGCCTCGCGCAAGATCGCCAGCAGGCTCGGGGTCCTGGCGACCGATCTCTCTGCCGCCTTGAGGGTCGCGGCCAGCACGATCTCGATGTCGTTGTCGCGTTCGGCGGCCGCGACCGCCCCGACGGCAGACTCGCGGATGACCGTGAGGATCGTGCCCTCGACCGGCTTGGCGACCGCGCCGTAGGCCGTCTTGGCGCCCTCGCTCAGCGCATGCGCCAGATCGAGGCCGTTGAACCGCTTCTTGCCGCCGAGCGCCTCGGCCATGCCGCGGAAGATCTGGCTCGTGATGACCCCGGAGTTGCCGCGGGCTCCCATGAGGGCCCCGAAGCTGATCGCGGCGGCGACCCGGTCGGCCGGCTGGCCGGCGACCGCTTCGGCCTCGTCGAGCGCGGCCTTGACGGTCGCGAGCATGTTCGAGCCGGTGTCGCCGTCCGGGACCGGGTAGACATTGAGGCTGTTGATCTCGTCGACGTGCGCCTCGAGGTTCGCGACCGCCGCCCTGAACGCGTCGAGCAGACCCGTCCCGTCGCAGGCGCGACGCGCCATCTAGGCGACGTCCGTCCCGCTGTCGGCCAGGTCTCGAGGTCGGATGCCGCCGACCGGCAGGGTCGTCGGCGCAAGGGGGACGTTCCCGCCCGTCGGGACGTGCAGTCCGTCGATGTGGATGATGATTCGCGCCACGTCGCGCTCGAGCGCACGTCGGACCGAGTACCGGATGGCCGAGTCGACCTGGCGTGCGACCTCGGCGACCGGCACGCCGAGCGCGACCGTGATGTCGAGCTCGATCTCGATGCCGTCGTCGAGGCGGACTGCGAGCCCGGGCTGGGCCAGCCCGATGCGCTCGATCAGACGACCGAGCGGACCGCCGGCGAAGCCGGTCACGCCATACGACCCGAGAGTCGCCGTGCGGATGATGTCGTGAAGCGCGCGGCCGGTCACGAGCGAACGGCCGGGCGTGGGGCGGATGGCCACGCTGGCTGGGCCTCCCTGGAGGGCTCCCGCGGCGGGGTGGCCGGAAGCGCGTGCTATCATACCGCCCCGCTCAGGCCATCCGGCCTGATGCACCTGTCCCTGAACCGCGTCCCGAGGAATCACATGGCCCGCTCCTGTGCGATCTGCGGCAAGGTCTCGATGGGCGGTTTCAACCCGCAGTCGTCGGGTTCGAACCGCGTTCGAGCTCACCGCCGTATGCAGCCGAACCTGCAGCCGCTCGTCATCGAGCAGAAGGGCGCTACGGTCAAGGCGCTCGTCTGCACGCGCTGCCGCCGCACGCAGCTCAAAGCCTCGAAGTAGTTCGCCGGCCGGCGTCGTGGGCGCCGGTGTTCGCCGCGGCGGATGGCGCCATGGACTCGCGCCGACCTACCGCTCGGCCGTATCGAGCCAGATCGTGAACGGGCCGTCGTTCACGAGCTCGACCGCCATCTCGGCACCGAACCGGCCGGTTCCCACGCGCACGTCGTGTTCCCGGAGCGCGGCCGCGAACCGCTCGTAGAGGCGCTCCGCGTGCTCCGGCGACGCGGCCTGGGTGAACCCCGGTCGGCGGCCACGGCTCGTGTCCGCGAACAACGTGAACTGCGAGACGACCAGGGCCTCTCCGCGGACGTCGATCAGCGACCGATTTGTCCGACCCTCCTCGTCACGGAAGATCCGGAGCTCGGTCACGCGTCGCGCCAGGGCGTCGGCGATGCCCGCATCGTCCTCGTGGGAGACACCCACGAGGATCACCAATCCCGGCCCGATCGAGGCCAGCACCTCGTCGCCGATCCGGACCGAGGCGCCGCTCACCCGCTGAAGAAGAGCCCGCACGCCGTCAAGCCTTCGCCGCGAACGACGCGCGCCAGGCGTCCGCCTCGGCCAGGAGGGTGTCGCGGGTCGGTCCATGGTGCGCGATCACGTGTCGCTCGACCGACGCCGGGACCAGCAGGTCGTAATCGCGAACGCCGTCCGGATTGATCTGGCCGTCGCCGCGCAACATCATCACCGGGATCCCGGTGTCCTCGATCTCGTCCATCAGCCGGTGCGCGAGGTGCTTGGGCAGCGACGCGAAGCGGGTCATCCGGTCGGCGGGGATCGGCGGGTCGCCCCCGTTGGGGCCGTACTGGAAGCCCTCGTCCGCGAGCGCCCGGATCAGTCGCACCTCGCGACCCATGTCGCGGCCTCGCACGAAAAGTGCCGACCCGACCACGAACACGTCGACGCCGTACGACCCTGCGAACTCCGCAGTCTCGCGGTTGATCCCGCCATCGACGTGGATCTCGCCGCCGTACAGCTTGTGACGCAGGACATTCCGCGCGTCCGATGCCTTGGCCGCAAGGACGTCGGCCATGAACGGCTGTCCGCCGAACCCGGGCTCGACCGTCATGAGCAGCACGATGTCGAGCAACTCCGCATAGGGCTCCAGGGCCTCGATCGGAGTGCCCGGTCGGACCGACAGGCCGGCAGCCAGCCCAGCTTCGCGGATGGCGAGCAGCGTTGGTGCGATCGGCTCCTCGATCTCGACATGGAACGTGATCGAGTCACAACCCGCATCGATGAACTGATCCACGTAGCGGCTGGGCTCGCTGATCATGAGATGGGCGTCGAAGGGCACGGTCGTGCGCGGCCGGAGGGCCTTGACCGTCTTGGGCCCGAACGTGATGTTCGGGACGAAGTGGCCGTCCATGACGTCGAGGTGGACCCGGTCGACGCCGGCCGCGACCACCCTCCGGACAGCGTTCGCGAGGTTGCCCAGGTCGGCGTCGAGGATGCTCGCGGCGATGCGCGCACGGCTGTCGCCCATCGCTACTCGCCGACCGCGACGCCGACCGGGATCGGCTCGTGGCTGCGCTCCCCGCGCAACGCGGCGGCGCTTTCCTCCTCGAGCCGCTCGCGGCGCCGGGCGACGGCCGGCCCGGGCGGCTCGCCGGCGCGCTCTGCCGCGAGCTGGCCGCAGGCCGCGCCGATCTCCTGGCCGCGGTTGCGCCGGATCGTGGTCGAGATCCCGGCCTCGCGGAGTGTGGCGGCGAAGCGCTCGATGACCGTCATCGGGCTGGCCTGCCATGGCGTGTGCGCGACCGGATTCATCGGGATCAGATTGACGTGGGCGTGATCGCCGCGCAGCAGGTCGGCCATCGCCGTGGCATCGAGCTCGGTGTCGTTCACCCCGCCGATCATCGTCGTCTCGTACGTGATGCGCCGCCCCGTCGCCCGGGCGTGGTCGCGCGCCGCGGCGACGACCTCGGCCACGGGCCAGCGCCGGTTGAGCGGCACGAGCACATCGCGCAGTGCATCGCGGGCGGCATGGAGCGAGACCGCGAGCGTGAATTGCGGGCCGAGACCGGTCAGGCGCCGGATCCCGGGAACGACACCGGACGTGGAGACCGTGATGTGACGCGCACCTAGGCCGAATTCGACGCGGATCGTTGAGCGCCTCGACCGCACCGAGCACACGGTCGAGATTGAGCAGGGGCTCGCCCATCCCCATGAAGACGATGTTGGTCAGGTGCGCGCCTTCCGTCGCGAGGCGGCGCTGGGCGTGCCGCGCCTGGTCGACGATCTCGGCGACCTCGAGATCCCGCCCGGCACCGAGCTCCCCGGTCGCACAGAACGGGCAGCCGACGGCACACCCCGCCTGGCTCGAGATGCACAGCGTGTGGCGTGCGCGCGAGGCGCCGCGCGCCGGGTAGTGCATCAGGACGGACTCGATGAGGGCGCCGTCGTCGAGTCGATGGAGGGCTTTCTCGGTCGCGCCACCGTCGGCGAGGCGGATCTCCGTGTCGGCGACGGTGTCGAAACGGAACTCGCGTGCCAGCGCCTCACGAAGCGGTCCCGGAAGCACCCGAACCGAAGCGGCATCGGTCACCCCACCGTCCTTCCAGACCGCGTCCGCGATCTGGCGGGCGCGATACGACGACTGGCCCTGGCCCTCGACCCACGCGGTCAGCTGCTCCGGGGTGAGACCGGAGATCCCGGGCGTCGCGGTCGTCGTCACCCGACGATGCTAGCGCCGATGATCGCGGGCCGACCGCGGAGGAATGCCTCCCAGGGCATGCGTTTGCCACCGGCCGGTTGGACCTCGAGCAGCCGCAGCCGACCGCTGTCGCCCACGCCCAATCCTTCGAGATCGAAGGTTCCCCGGGCCGGACCGTTCGCGTCCGGCTCCGCTGCCCACACGATGAGCCGGCCCAAGGGCGTATCGACGAACGCACCCGGCCACGGCTGGTATGCGCGAACCTGCCGTTCGAGCTCGGCCGCCGGGCGCGACGCGTCCAGGCGTCCGTCTTCGCGGGTCAGGGGACGAGTCATCGACGCGCCCTCCGGGGACTGCGGTCGCGGCTCGACCTCTCCACGCAGCCACGGACCGACGTGCTCGCCGAGCGTGTCCGCCCCCACCTGCGCCAACGTCGCCTCGAGATCCGGAGCGATCGCGTCGACGCCCAGCGGCACCACGGTCTGTGCCACGACAGGGCCTGTGTCGAGCCCCGCGTCCATCTGCATGAGGGTCACGCCGGTCTCGGTGTCGCCGGCCAGGATCGCGGCAGGGATGGGCGTCGCCCCCCGATGCCGCGGCAGCAACGACGGATGGAGGTTGAGCGCCCCGCGCCCGACCTCGAGCAAGGGCCCCGGCACGATCTGGCCGTAGTCGGCGAGCACGATCAAGTCCGGCCGGAGCGCGAGCAGCTCTTCGATCGCTTCGGGGGTTCGCAGGCGTTCCGGTGTCTGGATGATCGGCACGCCCAACGCCGTGGCGGCGTCGTGGATCGCGGTCGGTGTCGGGCGGCCTCGCCGGCCGGCTGGCCGCGCCGGTGCGGTCACGACACCGACGAGCTCCACGTCGTCAAGAGAAGCGAGGCGTCGAAGACTCGGGCGGCCGAACCCGCCGCTGCCGATGAAGACGGTCCGCGCCCGCCCTCCGGTCACGCCAGGGCGCTCGTCGCCTCGCGGATCTCCGCGTCCTCTTCGGCATCCTCGCCCTGGCCGACCGGAATCAGCTCGTCCATCGAGTCGAGGTAATCGATGTACAGCTTGCCGTCGAGGTGGTCGAGCTCGTGCTGGAGCGCGCGCCCGAGCAGACCGCTGCCCGCGACCTTGAACTTCTTGCCCTGTCGATCCTGCGCCACGACCCAGACCTTCTCGTGTCGCGTCACGTACGCGACGTAGCCCGGGATCGACAGGCAGCCCTCGAGATCGCGGTCGTCGCCGCTCGCGCGGACGATGCGCGGGTTCACGAGCTCGTAGAGGTGGCTCTCGACTTCGATGACGCACGCCTGCATCGCCTCGCCGAGCTGGGGCGCGGCGAGGCCGACCCCGGGCGCATCACGCATGGTGTGCGCGAGGTCGTCGAGCAGCTCGTGCAGGTACTTGCCGAAGGCATCGACCGGCTTGCCCTTCAGGCGCAGCCGGGGATCCCCGAGCATCACGATGGGTCGGACGGACATCGCCGGGAAGTATATGGGCGACCGGCCGCTGCGGCCGGGCCGGTGAGATCGCGGGTCAGAGCGGCGGGTTTCCCTCCGCGGCGTCCTTCGCCGCGTCCTTTGCGGCATCGGTCGCGCTCTTCGTGGCGTCGTTGCCCCCCGGGCGGATATCGGCGGCCCAGGTGCGCGACTTCTCGGCGAGCTTGCCGCTGGCCTCGGCGGTCACTTCGCCGGCCTTCTGGACGACCGGGGCGGCCCTGTCGGCAGCCACCGCGACGAACTCCGCGGCCTTGGCGGAGAACTCGCGAACCGTCGGGGCGGCCTTCTCGGCGAGATCCTCGACGACGTCGCGGATCTGCTCGAACACCTCGTTCGCCTTGGCGGAGGCGTTGGCCGTCGCGTCGGTGGCGGTGTCCTTCGCCGTGTCGGCACCGGTCTGGCCGGAATATCCGGCGTCGCGCGGACCCTCCGCAGGTTCGTCGTGGGCTGGGTTCAGCGGGTCGGTCATGGTGTGCGTCTCCTCATCGTGGGGAGCGCATCCTCGCACGAACGAGGCTGAAAGGCACGGGATCCGATGGTCCCGGGCGTATCATCCGCAGATCAGACGCACGCTCACACGGAGGATGGAGATGGCGGCTGCGGAATGGACGTTCGCGGAGCTCGAACCCGCGCAGGTCGACCTCGTCCATGAGGCGGAACGGACGCTCGATACCGACGTCGTCATGGCCTACGCACCGAGTCGCTGGGGAACCATCGACCCCGATGCGATCGGTGAGGGCCTGACGCCCGTCGACCTCGAGGCCAGCCAGATCGAGTACCTGCAGGGGCTCGAACGGCAGGTCGGCGGCGTGCTCGTGGCCTATCGCCTGAAAGTGGACTGAGACCCTCCGCTCAGAGCAGGGACTCGGGGTCCACGTCGATGGACCACGGCGGTCCCGGGTCGGTACCCAGGACGCCGCGCGGATCCTCGCCGCGCAGGATCACGTGGTACCGCCAGCGGTCGTTGCGCCGCACGATGTAGGCGGGCGCCGGTCCGATCACGCTCGTCCCGCTCCCCGCCGCGCGTTCGCGCAGCCGGTCGGCCATGGCCGCGCCCTCGCGCTCCGCCCCCTCGCGGTCCGGGAGCGCCACCGTCAGCTTCAGGAGGGCCCCGAACGGCGGTGACCCGAACCGGCGCCGCAGTGCGAGCTCGTCGGTGTAGAACGCCTCTCCGTCGCCCGCCGCCACCGCGCGGATGACCGCGTGCTCCGGCTGATAGGTCTGCAGGATCGCGCGGCCCAGCCGATCTCCACGCCCTGCCCGGCCCACCGCCTGGCTCAGCAGCTGGTACGTGCGCTCCGCGGCGCGTTCGTCGGGAAGGTTCAGGGCGACGTCGGATGACACGACACCGACAAGCGTCACGTTCGGGACATCGAGCCCCTTGGCGACGAGACTCGTGCCGACGAGCACGTCGACCTGGCCGCCCGTGAAGGCATCGATCACGCGCTCGGCGGCGCCACGTCGGTCGACGACGTCGCGGTCAAGGCGCGCCACCCGCAACGTGGGGTGGGCCTCGCGCACCTCACGCTCGACCCGCTCCGTGCCACCACCCAGATAGCGGATCCGCGGCGAGCGGCAGTTCGGGCAGCGCGTCGCCAGCGGCGTCGCCCGCCCGCAGTGATGACAGCGCAACGTCGTCCCCGCCTGGTGGTAGACCAGCGGCCGCTCGCAGTCCGGGCAGGCCTGGACGTGGCCGCAGTCCCTGCACAGGACGACCGAGGCGGTCCCTCGACGATTGAGCACGAGGATGGCCTGATCGCCGGCCGCCGTATCGAGGTTCGTCAGCGCGTCGTCGAGGGCATGTGACAGCAGGCCGCGATTGCCGTCCGCGAGCTCGGCGCGCATGTCGACGACATCGATCTCTGGCGGGCGCCCGGTCGGGCGGGTCGGCAGGACCACCCGGTCATAGCGGCCATCGAGGGCACGGCCGAGGCTCTCGACCGCCGGGGTCGCCGAGCCCAGGATCACCGCGGCGCCGGCCAGCTCCGCCAGGCGGATCGCCGCGTCGCGCGCCTGGAGGCGTGGCGTCCGGTCGCTCTTATAGGCCGGATCGTGCTCCTCGTCGACGATGACGACGCCGACGTCGGCGAGCGGCGCGACCACGGCAAGGCGCGTCCCGACCACGATATCGACGTCGCCGGCACGGATCCGCCGCCACTCGTCGGCACGCTCGCCATCGCCCAGGCCCGAATGGATCAGCGCGATCCGCGCGTCCAGATCCGCCCGAAGCCGATCGACCAGCGGCAGCGCCATCGCGATCTCCGGCACCAGGACGAGCGCGGCCCTGCCCTCCCCCAGCGCAGACGCGATCGCCTCGACGTAGATGGCCGTCTTGCCGCCGCCGGTCACGCCGTCGAGCAGCAGGGGTCGCGGATCGCGGCCCTGGATCGCCGCGGTTGCCCGTTCGACGGCTCCCGCCTGCTCGGGTGAGAGATCGGACGCGGGTGGCCGGCCACCGCGGCGACCGGCGTTGCGCGCGGCAAGGGGCCGACGCGGTCGTTCACGGGTCTCGGCGTCCGCGAGGCCGCGGCGGACCAGCGACGCGACCGTTGAGGTGCCGTGGCGTCCGGCGAGCTCCGGGCCGGCAACACCCACGGGCGTGGCAGCGAGCTCCGCCAGGGCGGCGACCTGCCTGGGGCCAAGGGGCCGACCCGCCGGTCGCTCGCCTGTCGCCAACGTGGCGGCCGCGGACGACCCCGTCTCCGTCGTCCTGACCCAGCGCTCGTAGCGCGGCCCCGCGGAGGCCCCGAGCAGCGTCCAGTCGAGCGTGATGAGCGCACGATCCGCGAGGGACCGGAGGCGGCGGAGGAGCCCCGCGCGTCCGTCGGGAGCCGCGAGATCGCGTGCCGGCCGTGCCCCGGCCTCGAGCTGGTCGAGCAGGTCGGCGTCGACCGTGTCGAGAGGGCCATCGCCCTCCGCGACCGTCTCCGGCGTCCGTTCGGCGACGAGCTCCAGCCGCTCGAGAAGGCCGGGCGGCAGCATCGATCGGATCACCAAGGCAGGCGGTGCGAGGTAGTGATCCGCGATCCAGCGCGCGAGCGCCAGCGTCAGCCCGGGGAGCAGCGGGCCGTCGGCCCGGACGCGATCGACGATCGGCTTGGCCGCGACGCCGTCCGTGGCCGTCGCGGTCCCGAGCACGATCCCGAGCGCCTGCCGCCGCCCGAACTCGACGAGGACGGCCTCGCCATCGAGCAGATCGGCAAGATAGTCCGGCACGGCGTAGGTGTACGGTCGCGCGCCACCGGCGCCGGCCGCATCGACCGCGACGTCGACCAGCCGCTGTCGGCCCTGATCCGGGGCGGCGACTGCGCCCTCTGTCCCGTGCTCGGGCTGAAGCCCGAGGGTCATGCCGGGCCTAGACGCGGACCCGCCGGCCCGCGTGGGCCGCGCGTTCGCTTGCGATGATGGCTTCGATCTCGTCGGCCGTGCGGCTGACCTGGCCGGTCTCGTTGACGACCACATGGTCGTAATCGTCCTGGCGAGCCAGCTCGATCGCCGCATCGCGCTGGCGGATCTCGAGCTCGTCCGCGTTCTCGGTCGCCCGTGCTCGCAGGCGCGCGAACAGGGTCTCCTGCGAGGGCGGGATCACGAAGATCAGGAGCGCCTCGGTGACCTGCTCCTTGACGACCTGCGCACCCTGCACGTCGATCTTGAGGATGACGTCCTTGCCCGCTGCCAGCGCCGCGCGGACCTGGTCACGGGGCGAGCCATACCAGTTGCCGTGAACCTCGTTCGCCTCGAGCAGCTCGCGCGCCGCGCGCATCCGGAGGAATTCATCCCGGGTCACGAAGTGATAGTCGACGCCGTCGACCTCCCCCTCGCGCGGCGCACGCGTTGTCACCGTGACGACGTAATGGCGCTCCCCCTGGCGGCCCTCCGCGCGCTCGCGGCTGTGCATGATGTCGATGATCGTGTCCTTCCCGACGCCTGACGGTCCGGAGATGATCACCAGGAGGGCCCCGGGCGCGCCCTCGATGACGTAGTCCGGCCGGCCTGGGTCGTCGGAGACATGGGCAGGTTCGAGAAGGCGCACGTCGGTCTCGATGGGCGGGTCCTCCGTGTCTGTCGGATCGAGCGGGTCGGTCATCGAGCCGTTTCCGCCTGTCGCAGGCCGTCGAGGACCGCCTCGAGCTCCCCGGGAAGCGGCGCCGTGGCACGGATCAGGTGGCCATCCCCGGGCGCCGCGAGCTCGAGCCGCCAGGCGTGCAGGAACAACCGGTCGAGCCCGTCCGGGCCGCGCCGCGACGTGCCGGTGCCATAGACGGGATCGCCGGCGACCGGATGGCCGATCCCGTCGAGATGGACGCGGATCTGGTGAGTCCGCCCGGTGACCAGGTCGAGCTCGAGGAGCGTCCAGCCGGCGAAACGCTCGCGGACGCGATAGCCGGTCACGGACGCGCGGCCATCGGGCACGACCGCCATCCGCGTCCGGTGCTTGGGATCGCGCCCGATCGGCGCCTCGATGCGGCCGACGGCGGCGGACACGCTCCCGGCAACGAGGGCCTGATACGTCTTTCGGATCCGGCGCGCCTTGAGCTGGGCCATGAGCGAGCGTTGCGCGGCATCGTGCTTGGCGACCATGAGCAATCCGCTGGTGTCGCGGTCGAGCCGGTGCACGATGCCCGGCCGCGCGACTCCGGCGATGCCGCCGTACTCCGATCCGCCGGCCCGCGCCAGCAGTGCGTTCACCAGCGTGTCGCCGTCGTGGTGCCCGGGCGACGGGTGCACGACCAGGCCGGCCGGCTTGTCCACGATCAGCAGGTCGTCGTCCTCGTAGACGATCCGGAGTGGGATGTCCGGGGCCGGCGCGAGGTCCAGCGGGATCGGTTCGGGCACGTCCAGACGCACCTCGGAGCCCGGCGCCACGAGCGCATTCGCGCGCACCTCGACGCCGTCGACCGTCAGCCGTCCCGCCGAGATCAGCTTCTGGACGTGGCTACGGGACAGGCCCGTCGCGTCCGCCACGAACCGGTCGATCCGTCCGGCCGTCCCGTCGGGGACATGGACGGTGCGCACGCCGGCGGCGACGGGCGCCTCAGGCATCCGGGGATCCCGTCGCGGGCCGCCGTCGATCGACGATGAACGTGCTCAACAGCAGCAACAGGATGGCTCCGCTGATCGCCATGTCGGCGACATTGAACGTGTACCAGCGCAGCGTGCCGATCCCGAGGTCGACGAAGTCGACCACATGACCGATCCGGAACCGATCGGCCATGTTCCCGAGGGCTCCTCCCAGGAGCAGCCCCAGGGCGACCGACAGGAGCGTGTTCCGACCGGACGAGCGGTGGAACCAGATGATCGCCCCCACCACACCCACGGACACGATCGCGAACACGATCGCCTGGTCGCGGAAAAGACCGAAGAGAGCCCCGTTGTTCTGGGAGTGGACGAGTCGCACGTAGTCGCCGAGGACCTCGACCCGCTGGCCCGGCGCGAGGAACGAGACGAGCCACGCCTTGCTGATCTGATCGGCGACGAAGACGACCGCCGCAAGCCCGAGGAAGATCGGCCATCGCGCGCGGTCACGAGCCGCCGACTGCGTGGCCGACGCGGTCATCGACGTCAAACGAGCCTCCGCAGCGTGATCGTCACGGGACCCGCCTCGAGCCCGACGGTCGATCGCAGAGCGTCGGGCGGCGGTTCACCGTCCCGAGGCTCGGCGAGGGTGTCCGTCGCGACCGCGGGCAGGTGGGCCGCCACGGCGTCCGGCAGACCCTGGACCCACAGCTCGATCCGGTCGTCCAGCTCGAGGCCCGCCTCGCGGCGCAGGTCCTGGACTGCGCGCGCGAGCTCGCGGGCGTCGCCTTCCGCGCGCAGCTCGTCGGTCAGGGCGGTGTCGAGGACCATCACGAGCCCATCATCCTCTGCCACGGCCGTCCCCGGTCGCGGCGTCGCCTGGATCTCGACCTCGTCGGCCGCCAGCGTCTCGCCGGCCAGCGTCACCGACCCGTCGCCGTTGAACGTCGCGGAGCCATCGCGCGCAGCCGCCATGACCGCCGGGATGGCCGGGCCGAGCCGCTTGCCGACCTTGGGGAGGAGCACCTTGACCCGCCGCTCGACCAGGTCCGATCCGTCGGAGATCGGCTCGACCTCCTTCACGTTGATCTCGGATGCGACGATCTCGAGAAGGTCCCGGGTCAGCGTCCTGTCGCCACCGGGTGCCGCCACCCACGCGCGAGCGAGCGGCTGGCGCGTCTTGAGCCGGTTGGCGCTCCGAAGCGTCCGCGCGAGGTCGACCGCGCGCCGGGCCACATCCATCGAGGCCTCGAGGCCCGCGTCACGGTCGGCCGCCAGCTCCGCGGTCGGGAAACGGGTCAGATGGACGCTGTCCGGAGCCGCGTCATCGACGCTGGTCACGAGGTTCCCGTACATGCCGTCTGCCAGGAACGGCAGGGTCGGCGCCAGCATCCTCGTCGTCCCGACGAGAGCGGCGTGCAAACTGGCGAACGCCGCGGACCGGTCGGCGGCGTCGTCGGAACGCGAGAAGCGACGTCGGGTGAGCCGCAGGTACCAGGTCGACAGGCCGTCGAGGTACGCGGACAGTGCGCGCGTCGCACCCAGCGCGTCCACGTCGCGCAGACGCTCCTCCACGATCTCGGCAGTGCCGGCCGCGCGCGACAGGATCCAGCGATCGAGTGCCGGCCGCTCCGCGACCGGCGCAACCGGGTCCGACGGCGTCCAACCGGCCAGGCGCGCGTACGTGATGAAGAACGCGTAGACGTTCCATAGCACCAGGAGCTCGCGCCGTGCCTCGTCGGCCGCGTGCCAGCCGAAGAGGATGTTCTCCTCGGGTCGCGCCTTGACGAACATCCAGCGCATCACGTCGACGCCCATCCGCTCCGCGGCCTCGTCGAAGTCGATCGCGTTGCCCCAACTCTTGTGCATTGGCCGGCCGTCCTCGCCGAAGAGGAGGGCGTACCCGAAGATCGTCTCGAACGGCACCTGCCGCTTGAGGACGGTGGACATCGCGAGCATCGAGTAGAACCAGTTGCGGAACTGGCCCGGGAAGCTCTCCGTGATGAAGTCGGCCGGGAACCATTTCGCCCAGTAGTCCGGGTCCTCCCGGTAGTGGAGCGTCGAGAACGGCACGATCCCGGCATCCAGCCAGGGATTGCCGACGTCCTTGATGCGTTCCACCGGCTCGCCGCAGCTCGGACAGGCGATCCTGACCTCGTCCACCCACGGTCGATGTGGCGTGTGGCCCTCGAACCGTTCCCAGCCATCGACCGCGCGTCCCTTGAGCTCCTCGCGACCACCGATGACCTCGACGGTGCCACACGCGGCGCAGTCGTAGATCGGCAGCGCCAGACCCCAGTACCGCTTCTTGCTGATCATCCAGTCGTGCATGTTGCGGAGCCAGTCGAGCTCACGCTCGTAGCCGAAGTCCGGGATCCAGCGGATCTGGTCGACGATCTCCATGATCTGGTATCGCAGACTGGCGTCGACCTGCTCCTTCGTGAGCGTCTCGCGCGGCTGGTCGTAGACCGGGCCCATGCTGATGAACCACTCGTCGACCAGCCGGAACACGAGCGGCGTCCCGCACCGCCAGCAATGCGGGTAGCGGTGGACGTAGGGCTCGAGCCGGTAGAAGCGGTCGGTGTCCTTGAGGTGCTCGATGATCGGCTCCGCGACATCGCGCACGTCACGTCCGCTGAGGGACCCGAACCCGTCGAGGAAGATGCCCGACTCGTCGATCGGCGCGATCACCGGCAACCCGAGTGCCTTGCCGAGCTGGAAGTCCTCGGCGCCGCAGCCGGGAGCGATGTGGACGATGCCGGTGCCCTCCTCTTCGCCGACCTCGTCCCAGGCCACGACGCGGTGCTCGTCACCGGTGTCGGCAAAGGCGGCGCGGACCGCTGGCAACTCGTCGAACGGGCCTTCGTACCGCCACCCGATGAGATCGCTGCCGGGTCGCTCCTCGACGACCTCGAAGGAGCCCGTCAAGGCGGTCTTCAGCGTGCCCTTGCCCAGCCAGAACGTGTCGTCGCCCTGGCGGACGCGGACGTAGCGCAGGTCTTCGCCGACGGCCGCCGCGACGTTCGAGGTCAGCGTCCACGGCGTGGTCGTCCACACCAGCAGGGCCTCGCCGGGCCGGTCGGTGAGCGGGAACCTGACCGTGAGCCCGGGATCCTCGCGATCCTGGTAGCCCTCGTTCATCTCCATCTGTGACAGGCCCGTGCCGCAGCGCGCGCACCAAGGCATCGTGTCGTGGCCCTTGTAGAGCCAGCCGCGCCGGTGGCATTCCTGGAGGAACCACCAGATCAGGTCGTTGTTCTCGTTGCTGAACGTGAAATAGCTGCCGCCGGTCTCCGGCATGCCGAGCCGGCCGACGAGCATCTCGACGGTGTCGGTCACCGGCCCGTCGGGACCCTCGATGGTCGTGATCGCGGACGGATCGGTGGCGAGCAGGTCGCGCAGGCGGCGCAGCTCGTCGGGGTCGTTCCAATCCATCCACATCCCGAGCCGGATCGACTGCTCGGTCTGGCGTGCCGCGTAGGTCAGGACGCGCTGCTTGCAGAGCGTGACGAAGCGGTCGATGCCGTACGCCTCGATATCCCGTTTCGAGGTGAACCCCAGATCTCGCTCGACGTTGACCTCGACCCACAGGCCCTGGCAGTCGAAGCCGTTCTGGTACCGCTGGTCCTCGCCGAGCATGGCGTGGAACCGCTGGTAGAGGTCCTTGTACGTGCGGCCCCACGCGTGGTGGACGCCCATCGGGTTGTTGGCGGTGATGGGTCCGTCGAGGAAGCTCCAGCGCGGTCCGCCCGCGTTCTGTGATCGCAACCGGGCGAAGGTCCGGCGTTCCTGCCACGCCTCGAGGAGTTCGTGTTCCTGGCCAACGAGATCGGGCTTCGAGGTGACGGGTCGGAACATGCATCTCCGGGGTGCGAGGACGGCGGCAGCCAGCCGGAACCGGCCCGGCGACCCGTCCGGCGAGTCCGAGTATCCTACCCGCGATGCAGAACCCGCAGGAGGCGCGACCGCGCACCAAGTCGCCCTTCACGGCGGCGTTCCTGTCCCTCCTCTTCCCCGGTCTCGGGCACCTGTATGCCGGCGCCCCGATCCGGGCCCTGGGCTTCGCCGCCCCACCGATCCTGCTCCTCGCCCTGATCGCCGGATTCGTCCTCCGCCTCGACCGCTTCGAGCTGCTCGGCGCGTTCCTCCAGCTCGTGGGGGCGATCTTCGTCTTCAACCTCATCGCCCTCGTCTACCGGCTCGTCGCGATCGTCGATGCCTATCGCGTGACCCAGTACCTCAATACCTACGCCGCGTCGGGCGACGGGCGGCTCGGCCGCGCACGACTCCCGCGCGATCCCCTGTCGATCGCAGGTCTCGCGGCGGTCATCCTCGTGATGGCCGGTTCGCACGTGGTCGTGGCCCGCTACGACATGCTCGCGCAGGACGCGCTCGGGAGCTGCATCTTCGTCGGCCAGGGCAACGATGCCGAATGCGAGCCCGAGAGCACGCCGTCGGCGGGGCCCTCGGGCCCGACCAACGACAGCCCGGAGCCGACCACGACCGTCACGCCCGAGCCGACGCTCATCGGCACGCCCGTTCCGAGCGTCGAGGTCCCGCCGTGGGACGGCCGCGAGCGCCTCAACATCCTGCTGATCGGCTCGGACGAGCAGCGCGGCGGGCACAACACCGACACGCTCATCACCGTCTCGATCGACCCGGTCTCCAAGCAGGTCGCGATGTTCAGCCTGCCGCGCGACACGGTCGACGTGCCGGTGCCGCCGGGACCCGCCCAGCGTGTTTGGGGCCGAAGCTATCGCGCCAAGATCAATGCCTGGTTCGTGGAGAACCGGCGCCGGGCGGACCTGTGGCCGGGCAACGACCGCCAGCGTGGCTACAACTCGCTCAAGGCGATCCTGGGTGAGCTCTACGACCTCGACATCCGCTACTTCGTCGAGGTCAACTTCGATGGCTTCAAGAAGGTCGTCGACGCCGTGGGCGGCGTGACGATCAACGTCCAGGTGCCCGTCGTCGACGATCAGTTCCCCGGGACGACCGGTCGCGTGCAGCGCCTGTACATCCCGAGCGGGCTCCAGCACATGGACGGCGAGCAGGCCCTCCGCTACGCGCGGTCGCGCCACACCTCGACCGACTTCGATCGCGGGGCACGCCAGCAGCGCGTCCTCCTCTCGCTGCGCGAGCAGGCCGACCCGCAGGCGCTGATCCCGCGTCTCCCCGAGCTCGTCGCGGCGCTCAAGACCGCGGTCCGCACCGACATCCCGATCGATCAGCTCGACGAGCTTCTCGGGCTCGCGTCGGCGGTCGACACCGCGAACATCCGGTCCTTCGTCTTCGCTCCCCCGCTGTATTCGCGCGACACCTGCCAGGACTCCCGTGGCTGCGTCGTGATCCCGAACATCTCGCGGATCAAGCAGGCCGTGAAGAACGCGTTCACCGGGGACCCGCGCGACGAGGCACTCCGCCAGGCCCTCGCGGCGGAGGGTGCGCGGGTCTGGGTCGTGAACGGCACCTCGACAGCGAATCGTGGTGCGCGACTGGCCGCGTACCTCGAGTACCACGGTCTCGATGCCTCGGCGCCGCGCGGCAAGCCCGAGGGCTCCGTGCCGGCCAAGACCGTGATCACCGTCTACAACGGCGCCGAGTCGGACCTCACCGGGACGATCACGTATCTCGAGGCGCTCTTCAAGGTCACGATCAAGACCGCCGCCGATCCCGCCATCGCGGCCGACGTGGTGATCACCGTGGGTCGCACGACACCCGAGCTGGAGCCGCCGCCGTCCTCCTGACGTGAGGTCCCGTGAGCCGCCGGGGCGGCTACTCGATCGGGGTCAGCCAGTGCTGGTACGCGGGCAGGCGACCGCGGACCGCCTCGAAGTAGCGGTCACGCACCAATCGCGCGATCGGTCCGATCTCGCCGGATCCCACCGGCCGATGGTCGACCTCGATGACCGGCGACACCTGGACGCCCGTGCCGCACACGAAGATCTCGTCCGCCACGTAGAGCTCGGAGCGGTCGATCGAACGCTCGGCGGTCGGGATCCCCTCGTTCGTCATCAGCTCCATCAGGGCCTTGCGGGTCACGCCCTCGAGGAGGTCGTCGCTGACGGTCGGGGTGATCGCCACGCCGTCGCGCACGACGAAGATGTTGGCGGCGGACGACTCGTTCACGTGGCCGTTCGCGGTCAGGACGACCGCCTCGTCGAAGCCGTTCAGCTCTGCCTCGGACTTCTGGAAGGCCATGTTGACGTAGCCGCCCACGATCTTGCCGCGGGCCGGCAGCGCCTCATCGGCGTTGCGCCGCCAGGACGACGACATCACGCGCACGCCGTTGGCCGTGTCGATGTAGTTCCCGAAGGGCAACGTGATGATCGACAGCTCGTTGTCGAGGTCGTGGAGGCGCACCCCGATCGCCTTCGTCGACTTGTAGAACGACGGGCGGATGTAGACGTCCTCGCGGAACTTGTTCCGCCGCACGGTCTCGACGATCAGCCGCGTCAGCTCGTCGACCGACGGGATGTCATTCATGAGCAGGATCCGGCACGACTGGCGGATGCGCTCGACGTGCTCGCGGACCTTCAGTCCATACAGCTTGCCCTGCTCCTCGTTCCAGTAGGCGCGGATGCCCTCGAACGTCGCCGTCCCGTACATGAAGGCGTGGGTCATGATGCTGACCTTGGCCTCCTTCATCGGGACGAACGCGCCCTCGAAGTAGCAGATCAGCTCGTCGATGCTGCCCGGCGTTGGGGCGTGGTGAGCGGTGGGAGCGGGCGAGTCGGACGTGGTGTCGGTGGTCATTGCGCGGCGACTCCTGCGCTGACGGCGCGATACGCTCGCGCGGGCCTGCACGGTCGGCCGAGTATAGCGTGGCGTCCCGCGACCTCAGCCGATCGCGAGCGTACTGCCGATGGCGACGCCGATGACGACGAGGATCGCCACCGCCACGGCCACCATCCGTCTGTCGCCGCCCAGCCAGAACCCCACCGCCGCCGCGATGACGCGGCTGATCGGCGTCGCCAGCACGGCGAGGAGCCCCAGCCACACGAAGCCCGACGGCCTGAGGGCGACGACGTCGGCCGGGATCGACGCGAGATCCAGGCTCGGACCGCCGCTCGACGGTGAGATCCCGTTCGCGACCATCAGCAGGACCCCGACGACGAGCAGCGCAGTGCCGATGTACGTCAATCCGATGAGCAGCCGGCCGATGGTCCGATCGAAGTCGATCACGACATCGCCCGCAGCAGCATCTGGACGGCCGTGTACAGCAGCACGACGACGAACAGCCAGCGCAGGATCCGCAGGTCGATGCGGTGCGAGATGCGGGATCCGAGGCTCGCCCCGAGAAACACGCCGATGGCCGTCGGCCCCGCGACGTACGGGTCGATCTCGCCGCGGATGAGGTAGATGACCGCGCTCGCGGCCGCGGTGATGCCGACCATCAGGTTGCTGGTCGCCGTCGCGACCCGCAGCGGGATGCCCATCGCCAGGTGCATCAGGGGGACCTTGATGATGCCCCCGCCGACACCGAGCAGGGCCGACGCGACGCCCGCTCCGGTCGCCCCGGCGACCCCAAGCCGAAGGTTCCGGACCTGGTACGACGGACCGTCCGGGCCCGGCTCCTCAGCCGGCGAATCGCTTGCGCGCAGCATCGATACCGCGACATAGCCCAGCAGGGCCGCGAACAGGACCGAGAGCCAGCGTTCGTCGATGAGGAACGCGATCGTGCCGCCGACCAGCGCACCGATCGCCGTAAACAGCTCGAGGCGCATCCCGAGCCGCAGGTCGGCCAGGTGCCGCTCGAGGTAGACCCCTGCCGAGACACTGCTCGTCATGATCACGCTGACGAGCGAAACGCCGACCGCTTCCCTGAGGTCGAGGCCGAACCCGAGCGTGAGCAGCGGCACGATGAGGATGCCGCCGCCCAGTCCCAGGAGGGACCCGAAGACGCCGGCGACCGCGCCGCCGACGATCATCAGGAGGATCTCGGCCATCCTCCGCGGCCCGCTGTCGGGCTCTAGGGCTCTAGGGGCGCAGGTGCTGGGGGGCGTACGGAAGGAGCGCCACGTGGCGAGCGCGCTTGAGCGCGACTGCCAGCTCGCGCTGGTGCCCGGCGCACGTGCCGGTCTTGCGGCGCGGCTCGATCTTGGCTCGCTCCGAGAGGTATCGACGGAGGCGGTTGACCTCCTTGTAGTCGATCTGCGTGGTCTTGTCGGCGCAGAACGCGCACACCTTGCGGCGGCGGCGGTCGCGATAGAAGTCGTCGCGCTTGCGCGAGCGAGCGGGAGGCATCGGTCAGGTACTCCTGGTCAGAAGGGAAGGTCGTCCATTTCAGTGTCGTCGGTCGGGGCACGTTGGGGTCGGACGCCGCCCCCGCCGCCACCGCCGCCACCACCACCGCCGTCCGACATCGCGCCGGCACCGGCTGGCTGTGCGTTGAAGGAACCGTCGTCGTCCCGCGGGCGACGCTCGAGGTTGACGATCGAGTCTGCGGTGATCTCGAGCGAGGTCCGCGTCTGGCCGTCACGACCTTCGAATTGACGGGTCTTGAAGCGACCCTCGACGAAGACCTTGTTGCCCTTGCGCAGGGACTCGGCCATGCGCTCGGCACGGTCGCCCCACACGCTGACGCGGAACCAGTCAGTCTCCTCGACCCACTCCCCGGTCTGCTGATTCTTGGTGCTCTGGTTGACGGCGACATTGAACTGGGTCACCGCCCGATTGTTCGGCGTATAGCGCATCTCGGGATCGGACCCGAGATTGCCGATGATCATCACCTTGCACAGGGCCATCGTCGCGCTCCTCAGTCGATGGCGGCCGGGGCCGCCTCGCTCTCGTCCTCGCCGATCCGCTCGCCAGCGTCATCCTCTTCCTCTTCGTCGAGGCGCGGGAGATCGGTGTCGTCGGTCTCGTCCGCGTCGGCGCCGTCCTCGCGTCGCGAAGCCTTCACGGGACGTTCGTCGCGGGTGGTGAGGTGGCGCAGGACCTCCTCCGTGATGAGCAGGCTGTGCTCCAGCTCGGCCAGGGCGTCGCCAGGCGCGTGGAACAGGATGATGTGGTACGAGCCCTCGCGAAACCGATCGATCGGATAGGCGAGACGGCGGCGGCCCCACGGGGCGACCTTGATGATCTGTCCACCGGCCGCCGTGATCTGGCGGGTAATGCGGTCGATGACCGCCTGGCTCCGATCGTCCGGCACGTCCGGGCGGAGCACGAGCATGAGTTCGTAACGGCGCATACGCGCGGCAACTCCTTCCAATGGGAATGCCCCGTTGACGTCGGCACGCCGATCCGGCACGGAGCGGAAAGGAAACGGGCGGTAGTCTAGCACGGCTCGCCTGGCCGGCCTCAGGGCCGCAACGGTCGCCGATGTATCCTCTTGCGCGACTCCCGCCAGCCGACCGAATCCAGAACCGGAGGCCCAGTGCCCGCCAGCACGATCATCGTCCTCGAATCCGCCGCGACCGGCGCCGCGTCACTTGCCCCCCTCCTCTCCAGCGCCGGCTATACAGTCACCCGCACGACGGACGCGGACGAGGCATCCGCCAAGGTCGCGGAGCACCAGCTGGCGGTCATCGACGTCGCTGCCGGGGGTTCCAAGGACGGCAAGACGGGGTTCGAGCTCTGCCGCGAGATCCGCGCGACCCCGTCGGCTTCCGCGATCCCGATCCTGTGCGTGGCGGCGACGGACGATGTCGAGGAGCGCATCAGCTTCCTCGAAGCCGGAGCCGACGACGTCGTCGGCCGACCGTTCGACCAGCGTGAGGTCGAGGCCCGCGTCGAGGCGTTGCTGCTCCGCTTCCAACGGTCGAAGGAGCTCGCACCCGTCGTCTCAGCCGACGGCCTGACCCTTGCGCGGCCCCGGCGAACGGTCGCCGTGTACAGCCCGAAGGGTGGCGTCGGCACGACGACGATCGCCACGAACCTGGCGGTGGTCGCCGCGCAGCGCAAGGCCGACCGCGTCATCCTGGTCGACCTGTCGCTGCAGTTCGGCGGCGTCGCGACCCACCTGAACCTCGAACCGAAGCTGACGATCGCCGACGTCGTTCGCGACGACGCCGCCCTCCGGGAGCCGGAGCTGCTGCGGTCCTACGCCGTCCGCCACGACAGCGGCCTGCACATCCTGGCCGCGCCACCCTCGCCGGAATCGGCCGAGCTCATCACGCCCGACCACATCTCGCACATCCTCGGCACGCTGCTGGAGGGCTACGATGCCGTCGTCGTCGACGCCGGCTCGGTGCTCGACGAGCGGGCGCTCCGTGTGTTCGAGACCGCTGAGACGATCGTGCTCCCGGTCAACGCTGAGATCTCCGCGCTCAAGGCTGTGCACGGCCTGCTCGACTATCTCAACGAGGCTGCGTCCATCGGGGCAAAGTCGACGTTCGTGCTGAACAACATGTTCGCGCGCGAGATCCTGAAACTGCGCGACATCGAAGCGGCGCTCGGGTCGCGCATCTCGGCCGACCTGCCGTACGACCCCTTCCTCTACCTCAAGGCGGTCAACGAAGGCGTGCCGATCGTGCTGGGAGCTCCGCGCTCCCCGGCCGCCGAGCAGCTCGTCAAGCTGAGCGGCTCGGCCTTCGGGTCGGACGGGTACACGGTCCCAGCCGCCGCGCCGGAGCGCCGCGGCCGTCGATTCGGGTTCGGCCGCCGGAACTGAGCGTCGCAGGCGGGCCTCCGCGCCCGCGCCGGCCCACACCGCCCTGCTCAGTGCGAGGTGCGCCCCAGCAACCGCAGGACCAGCCCGAACCCCTCGTTCGAGCCCGGCCAATGCGTCCGCAACGCGTCCTCCCCCACCCGTCGGCCGACCCAGCGGAGCACGATCGCGCTCACGACGATGTCGTCGAGTGGACCGATGACGGGCACGAACTCCGGGATCAGGTCGATCGGGCTGGCGAGCCAGACAGCCAAGACGCCCAGGGCGACCTTGCAGGATCGCGGCGTGGCAGAATCGCGTGCGAGCCCGGCCGTCATCCGCAAGAGATCCGGCAAGAGCCGGACCACGTCGAGGGCCGTCGCCCTCGACGGCGCCGACCGCCAGACCGCGAGCACAAGCAGTGCCCACAGCCCGACGGCGACCAGGACGCCGATGAGCACGGCCGGCAGCAGGTCCACGAGGCGCTAACCGTAGTCCATCGCAATGTGACGACATTCGTCCACTCCGGCCGTCGACCTGCGCCGATGCCGGCAGCCCACGCTCAGCGCCATCGTGCTCACGGTCGGAGATCGTCTACCGGCCAGCATCGGAGCACCAACGATGCGCACCTTCGCCCTGGCGGCCTCGCTCGTCGCCGCCATCGCCCTGGCCGGTTGCAGTTCCGGTCCCGTTCAGCCCGTTCCGTCGCCGTCCGGTGACGCCGGCGTGCCGCCGGCCTCGCCGGGCTTGCCCTCGAGCCCGGGCCCGTCGGTGGCGCCGCCGCCGTCGCAGCCCGCTCCGACCGCCCAGCCGCCCGCGCCGGTGACGACGCCAAAGCCCAAGCCCGTCAAGCCGACGTTCAATGAAGACGAGACGTACCTGCTGGCCGGCATCCTTCGCGGCGCGAAGGACTGCGTGCCCGTCCGCGACGACCTCCCGGCGCGCAGCCGCGCCGGTATCGAGTGCGCGTCGGACGATCGCGCCGTCGCGCGCATCGGCTTCTACCTGTACGACAGGGACGAGGACATGATCGCTGCCTACATCGCGCGCATGAAGCGGGAGGGCGTCCCGCTGGATAGCGGCGACGAGTGCCGCATTCGTGAAGGTGAAGGGGCATACGTCCCATGGGAACCGGGCGAGATCGCCCCGATGCGCGCAGGCTGCTTCATCAACGACCAGGGCTACGCCAACTACCGGGTCACCACTGGGTCCGGCGTGTACATCGGCATCCTTGGTCGGAACGACGACATGGGCGCCCTCGCGGACTTCGCATTCCTCGGCAGCACGGATACGCCGGCGTTCCCGACCCTCTGGGGCCTGCAATAGGCACTCGCCGCTGATCAAGCGTCTTACGGAACGAAGCGCCCGACCGATGGTCGGGCGCTGCACCTTTAGCTAAGGTCACACATCCGGATCGGCGAGCTGTCAGCGAGCCTCGTCATGCCGGCCTGGGAAGTCGCTGTCGCGATACACGTACCAGGTAGTCCCCGGCTCGCCGCTCAGCTCCCGAGCACGGACGCGAACCCGTGGGTACCTGCTTCGAAGGACGTCCTCCAGGTGCCGACGCGACTCGACACCCTTGGCGATCGCCCGATGGACGGCCTGCGCGAAGGCACGGTCCGATGCGGGGATCGAGATCGTGCGCAGGTTCCAGGTCGAATTCCATATCAAGCCCCAGCGGCTGGTCGCGTCCCCATGCTGCGACGCTACGTCCCGCGATGCGACACCGGGATGTCTGGCGCTGGGTTAGGGGTTGCGGGCCGCTTGCAAGCCAAGTGCCCGGGGTACTAGATTGTCGGCCCAGATCTCAGCGACACAGGTCCGTCACCGACGTCCGAAGGAGGCTGGCCCGCCTTGCCGGTTGACGCCGATCGGCGCTCGCCGATCACTGCTCTCCCGTTCCCGACCGAGGATATCGTGTTCGCCACGCGGGTCAGGGAGATCCTCCGTGAGGCCTCCGACGACTCGCCAGAGGAGGCGATCGAGCGGCTTTGCAGGCGCCTTCGTGACGTGCACCCGAAAGTCGATGCCCGCTTGCGCGCCGAAATCGCCGGTTTCGGTCCATCCCCGGTCGTGTATGTGTTCCGGGACGGCACTACGAGGCGATCGTTCAGCGACGCGTGGCTCGGTGACCCGGCGACGGCTCGCGTGGTCAGCGACGGCGACGGGACGTACGTCCAGGCGAACGACGGGGCCGCCACCCTGTTCGGAGTCGCACGGGAGCAGATCGTCGGAAGCCGGGCGGGCTCATTCACGAGGCCCGACACGCGGATCGAGGATGCCGATGCGCTCTGGCGGGCGCTCGCCACGAAGGGCCGCCTTCACAGCTTTGCCGTCGTTCGACGTCCCGACGGCAGCGAAACATCGGTGGAGTTCGTGACGATCGCGAACGGCGACGGCCCGGGCCGCAACGTCACTGTCCTCCGCGAGGTCGCGGACGTACAAACTCCCGTCGCGGCAACAGACGGATCCTGAATCGACCGGAGAATGGTGGGCGTCCCTTGGCCTGACGTCCGACGACCTTGGACTCCATCGGGGTGGTCCGCTCCGCCCTCGTCTTCGCCGCCGGTAGAGGCGGTTCGAACGCATTCGCCGGAATGGTCACGCTCCGTTCGCGGTCGAGACCACCACCACCACGGAGGTCGAAATCGGCCTTGCCCTTCAGCGCAAGATCCCGCCGCTCGAGACGCGAGACGTGCAGCCCCGCCGCGGTCGCTGCATCTAGGGTCACGAGCACCTCGCCGGTTGCGGCCGCCGACGCGAGTCGCGACGCGACGTTGACCGGGTCGCCCAGTGCAGTCAGGTCGACGTGCGACGCGGAGCCGACCGATCCGACGAATGCAAGACCGGAAGCCACCCCGACGCCTATCGGGACCCACGGGACACCACCGAAATGGCCCGTTGCCGCGAGCAGGGCCTTGGCTGCCTGAGTCGCTCGTGCGGCGTGATCCGGCCCGGCCAGCGCCGGGACGAAGATGCCGATGGCCTGGTCGCCGACGAATCGATCGACGATGGCGTCGTGCTCCACGAGGACCTGTGCAGCAGCGTCGAAGAACCGATCCATGAGCGTGTAGATCTCGGAAGGGCGCATGCCCTCGGCCATCGTGGTCGACCCACGAACATCGGCGAACATCAGGCTGCATTCGATCTCGGCGCCGCCGCGGTGCTCGCTAAGCAGTCCGAAGCACGAACCGCAGTACTTCGGATTCTTGGGCCATGCACGCTTCCCGATCAGCCGCATCAGTGGGCTGGCGGGTCCCCCGAGCGGCGCGGCGCAGAGCTTGCACCGTGGCTCGCCCGGCAGACGCCTGAAGAGTCGGCGACCGACTCGGATCGACGGGTGTGTTCCCGCCAGGACGTCCCGCCACAGCTCGTCGTGCCCGAGTGGTTCCCCGTCGCCCATCTCGATCTCCTCGGTACCTCAGGTCGTCGGCACGGCGCCCGGGGACAGCGCCGCGACGTCGTCGCGGAGGGCCAGGATCGCGTTCACTTCTTCCTGCAGGTCGAAATCGCCCTGGCCCATCTTCTGCAGCGCGGCGATCGTGAGATCCGTATAGGCACGCACCGCCTCGTTCTCAACGAACGCGACGTCCATGTTCGCGGCGACCCATTCGCCTTCGCGGTTGACCCATTCGATGATCTCGTCGCCATCGGCCGTGGTCAGCTCGTCGATCACGGCCACGATATGTGTCACGTCTGATGGGTCCATGGCACGTGGCAGCTGGGGCGCGACCGTTGGCTCTGCCGTGCTGTGCGGATCGGAGGTGAGGATTCGGTCGCCCCCGAGATCGACGGGGGAATATAGATGTCGGACCGGAAGCTCGCCATCGTCCACATGAAGAGCACGACAGAGCCCATCCCCACGACCACCAGGACCTCAACGACACCGGCTCCGATCCAATCGTTGATGCGGGGAAGCTTGTATCTCCAGCCCGCGATCAACAGGGCGACTGCGCCGGCCAGCATGGCCAGTCCAGCTGACTGGGCCGGCCTGCCCGCCTGCGCGCTCAGCCACGCGGCGGTCAGACCGATCACCAGCCACAACGCGGCCGCGACGATCCCGGCCCGTATCGTCGGCGGCCCCGCGGCGGTAACCGCGAGTGAAGCCGACTGACTTTCCACCGACCCGTGGTCGTCCATGGATTCGTCCCTTGGGGCAGGTCCAGCGGAAGACAGGTTACGAACGGCCCGTCAGGCCCTGTCCTCGGCTTGCTCGGGCGAGCGCCCTGTCCCTAGCTGCCGGGAGGCTTGTATTTGATCGATCGCGCCTTCTCGAGCGCCGCGAGCGTGTCCTCGACGGACAGAAGGACGGTCGTCTGGAATGAACTCAGCGCCCCGCCCGCCCCGATCGCCACGGCAACGGCGGCCATCGAGACGTTGTCCGGGGCCTCCCACAGGGTGTAGGCGTCGTGATCACCGAACGCGTACCAGAAGCCGTGCAATGTGCCGCCCACTGACTCGATGTACTCCTTGGCGGCCGTGCGCCGGTCCTCGGGCTTGTTGATAAGCCGTGCCCAGGTCTCGGGCGTGTAGCTGAACCGCGTCAGATAGAACGGCATCGGCTGTGGCTCCTCTCACATAAGGTGCATCGAGTGGACCTACTTGTTCACTCAGAATGGCTTTAGCACCATAAGCGCCACCACGACGCCCGTTACGATCGCCTCGTACCAGCGTGCGATGTTCACGGCGGGATTTGCGAATGCAGCCCGCAGTTCCGCGGTCATGACGCCCCTTTCACGAGCGTCGGTGATCGCGATGTCGAACTTCCGACTGCTCGGGATGTAGACGAGAGGGGCAAGAACGAACGGGAACACGAGCACGAGGATCAGGGAGAGCAGCATCCATCCGGTGGTCAGGCCCAGGTATGGATAGCCCTTGACCCCAGCCGTGACGAGTCCGGCCACGATGATGGCTGGTCCCGACATCAACACCATGCGTTCGAACGGCGAGGCGGCTTGCGAGAGCGCGAATGCGGTCCCTGGATCCTTTGCCTTGCGCGCGCTCCTCATCAGGCTCCAGCGCCCGACCAGGCCAGTCACGAGCGAGAACGCCAGTGCGACATGCACCAACAGGATCAGGTTGGTCCAATCCATCACTTCCCTCCGTATGTCGGCGACGAGTACGCCGAGCGGACGTCATCACTTCTGGCGGCGAGGATGGTCGCTTATGGCAATAGAACCTAGCCGCACCGATCCCCACAGTAGGACCATGGATGTCGTAGCGGTGTTCCCGCTCGCGCTGGTCCTGATCATCGTGGTCACGGTGGTCGGCACCTGGTTCGTCACGACGCGAGGCTGACTCCCCCGACCGCGATGGCTCGGGCCTTGGCCCGATGAGAGTGTGAGGATGGCTTCGATGCGGCTCGATCGACGACGGGTCGCAGTCGTTAGACCTCGCGCCACGTGAGGTCGGGCAACAAGGCTGGTACCGGAGCCGAGATTCGAACTCGAACGCCCTTTCGGGCCGCGGAGTTTATGTCGGGCTAGGGTCGTCCGCCCATAGATGGTAAGGCGACCTAGGACGGCCTAGAGCGCGGGTGGGCGTATTGGGGGAGGCGGGCTGGAAGTGGATCGCTGAGCAAGTACGATGAGGGCCTCGCCGGTGGGCATGAGCCTGTGGCGTCAGGCCGAAGGAGGCACTGTGGGCGATCTCGATTTCGACTCAGACGAGCTCCTGGAGCAGGCGCGCGGCAACCAGACGGCAATCTGGCATCTCGCGGCACGCTGGGCGCGCGAGCACCAGGGATCGGTCGACGGCTGGGCATCGTTCGTCGGTCGTGAATTCGCCCCGAGCTGGGATGAAATGGGTAACGACGCGTCGGCCCGTGGAGTGGCGCTGCAGTCCGCGTTGAACATGGCGACCACGGCCGACATGCGCCCGGTCGAACTGACCGGCGACGAAACGCGGGCCGAACTCGTGCTCGAGGGCCCCGACCAGGATTTGCTCGATGCCTTCGCCACCACGCGTGAGGAGATCGACAGGACGAATGAACTCGTATTCCGCGCCATCGCCGAGGGGAGAGGCATGATGCTCGAGTGCCGACGCGACGATGCCGGCCTGCATCTCGTGTTCGCGAAATAGAGCCGACGTCAGGAACCCGTGGAGATTTGCCTCGCCTAGAACACCTGCACCAGGCACAGGGGCCAGCTCGGCGGCGAGCGCCGCGTGGCTCGACGTGCCGCCGGACGTGGTCGACGCGGAGGCCGATGCCGGCGAGCCCTAGAACTTCACCGATCTGACCACGGGGTCGGCCACCTTCACTAAGTTCGCGAACTTATGGGCGGGTGCCTCCGTCACGATGACAAGCGTCGCCGATTCCTGCCCCATGGGAATCTTGACGAGTGTCAACCGATATGACTGGTCCGGCGCGAGCGAGAGGCTTACGCCGTCGATGTCCAGTGATGCGGGCGTCTGCCCACCTGCCGATACCAGGTCGAGGTACTGAGCCTCGGTGCCCGAGATCGTCACATCGACCGGCTGACCAGCCGTGAAACCGGCTGGAGCAATAGGGCTTGCGCCCAAGTCGACAGGGCTCGTCGGTCCGGTAGGACCCGAAATGAAGGTCAACCGTAGGTCGACGTCCACGGCCCACTCCAAGACGATCCTTGTCGCGAACTCTGTGCTCTGCTGTCGCTCCTCCCGCCAGCCGTCATCGCTGAGCGAGAAGCTAAACCGGTCGTGCACCTCGGCCGTGTAGTCGCCCGGCGGGAGCGGGCACACCGGTCCGCCGATGTCGGTCGGGCACACGGTGAACGAGCCGCCCGAGCTCGATGTCGGGGAGGCAGTCGTGACAGCCGAGGAAGCAGGCGCCGGCGATTCGGCCGGAGCCGCGGAAGTGCTGGGTGTCGACGACGCGCTCGGCGCGGGAGGTACAGCTGTCTGCGACGTACTGCATCCTGCGAACAGACCGACCACCAACGATCCGATGACGAGGGTGGTGCGCATCGGTGTCCCTCCATCGTTCGGCAGGTGCCGAGGATACTCCGCCGGTTAGCCGTCAAGCGCCGGTCGAACCGCCACGAAGGTCCGGGACCGGAGTCGGGGCCGAGACAGCATCGTTGTGGGCGCTTACCCGGCGAATGCGGTCTCAGCCCGACGATAGGCGCAGGAAGCCCGCCAGATATTCGGGCTGCACCGTCAAGGTCGCGCCGGACGCGGTGGCCGCTCGTCGCATCGTTTCAAGGGCCGCGGAACTCGGACTCCCGTAGAACTCCCAGCCAAGCGGCTCGATGAACTCGAACGCCGCCTTGGACCGCTCGCCGGCGCCCTCGAAGTGGAGGTCCATCGCGTCGGCGTCCGCAAAGGCGTGCACGAAGCTGATGGCGCTGCGGTCCTCATCCATGAAGCTGAGATACAGGACCGTGCGCGGCTTCTGTGATTGGACGCCGTCGGCTGTATCCAACGTCAGCTGTTTGAGCGCATCGAACTGGCCTTCCTTGATTCGGAAGTGGCTGATGAAGACGATTGGCCCGGACATCGATGCCCTCCCTCCTGTCACACGGCCAAACTGTCCGGCCACGGTACGCCTGCGGCAGACTGGCGTCATGACGAACGCCAACCCTCCGACCGTGGCACGGCGGGTTAGCGCGGCGCGACAGCGAGAGGCGGCGCTCCAGGCTGGTCGACGGATGGTCGCCCGCGGCGAACGGCCCGCCTATCGCCTCACGACCGCCGGGGACGCCTTCTGGCACGTCGACGCCAAACCGTGGGTGTGCCAGTGACCTCGATAGGTCGTCGGGAAGCGTTGGACGAGGCGCCGGCGGCGATCGCCGAATGGCTCGACGTGCCGCCCGACTGCGTCGACGTTGAGGAATGGAACGACCCCGCTGCCGTCGTGGAAGCCGGGCAGTTGTGCCTTGTGTGGAGTGTGGCGAGGGCAGCTCGGGTTGCGGCTCTCAGCCTTCGACGTAGAGGCGACAGACCCTCGGATCCGTTCCATCCCCCAAGGGTGGATCCCCTCAACCGAGGGCCTGGTCCCTTATGGAGTATCGGGAGTCGACCTTGCTTTCAGCCTTGCAGGGGCGAAGGCCACACAGACCGCCATGTCCCAATGCGCGGGGCCTTCCTAGGTCTTCGACGGCTATGGCCGCGATACCCACCACGCTCGCGAGGACGAGAACGGGGATAGCAGCCTTCGCCGCCCTCGGCGGCAGCACGAGCTCGAAGAACGGCACCGGATCTCCGAGTTCCCTCTGGAACGGCCCCAGCGGGCAGTCGCCGCCCCCAATGCCGAGCGCGATCCCTTCAACCGCGAGAAAGCCGATCGAGACCGGAAGAACACGATCTCGATGGCGGGTGATGGCGCACCACCAGATATGCGCTAGCGTCGACAGTCCGACCACCGACCATGCCGCGTGGAAGAGTCGGAAGGATCTCGCCCGCCAGCGCAACTCCGACCACCCCACCGTCAGCGGGTCCCGACTGGTGACTCTGCCTCCACGCTGGCGCCGCCGTACCTCTGGCGGCGCCACGGGACGCCGACCACTGGCAGCAGGTAGCGATCAAGGCCGTAATAGCCGGCCACGCGCCAGGCCAGCATCAGGCCGACAGCCAACGTGAACATCACGGGGTTCGTCGATGCCGAGCCAGCGAGCAGGAAGGACATGTTCATCAACGCGCCGAAGAAGGCGGCGACGCCGGTCAGCACTCCCAGGATCAGGCCCAGCCCGATGGCGAGCTCGCCGAACGTGACGACGTAGGCGAACCAGCCTTCATGGCCCCCATTTAGCAGCACCTGGATGAAGTCGCGGTACCACTCGAACGTGATCGGCGGGCGTCCCTGGTCGGGGATCGCGGCTGCGCGCTCCCAGTACTCCCGAAGCGTGGAGCCGCCTTGCATCCAGCCCGGGTCGGTGACCTTGTGCCAACCCGCTTCGAGCCAGGCAAACCCGACGAACAGCCGGATCGGCAGCCAGAAGAGACCTGCCCGCGAGTTATTGAACAGGAACCGCACGAACCGCGGTCCCTCGATTTCGACCTCGTCGGCGTCAGCCGCCTTGCGGCCCTCGAACAACACCACGAGGAGAGCGATGAAGGTGACCCAGAACGCGACCGTTAGGAGGGTGCGGATGTCGCCTTCGATGACTTACCAGGGGTTGAACAAAAGGACCAACGAGATCGCGGCGACCACACCGATCGGAACCGCTAGCCCGCGGAACGTCGACACGGGGACTCCCTTCCATCGCATGCCCGAGAGCGGTCCGAGCCTTGCACGAATTGCCCGACCGGCCCGTTTCGAGGCGGCCGAATCTCCTCGATTCTAGCCCCGCAAGAGGGGCGGTCGCTAGCCTCGCGCTGCGTTTGACAGGCTACCCCCGGTCGGCCCGGACGGGCTAGCCGGCGGGGGGATGCCGGGATCGCGAGTCCGGGGCCGGAGCCGGGGGCACCACCCTAGTCGGGACAGCCGACCTGTCGGAATAGGAGCAATACCCTACTTTCGTGGCACGACGGATGAGCGAGGCGCGGCAGCAGGCCGCGCTCCAAGCAAGGCGCCGGATGATCGCGCGAGCCGATAGACCGGCGTATCTCCTCAGGACGGGCGTAGATGGCCGATGGCACGTTGACGGTCTACCGTGGGTCTCGGGCACCGCTGGTGGGCGCCAGAGGCGCTTGAGGACGCCAGGGCGGCGGTTGCCGAGTGGCTTCAGGTACCACTCGACTCGTTCGACTTGGAGACTCCGCGATGACCGACGAGAAGAAGCGCGCCCTCGCCGATGCGTCCAACAAGCTGCTTGCAGCACTCCGCCACCTGCGTGACACCGAGCAGCGCAAGCGCCAGCTGCCGATCTCATCGCCTGCCTTCGATGAGCTAGCGGACGAGGTCGAAAAGACAAGCCGCGAGATCTACAACCTCGCGCGCAATCAAGACCGCTTCGGTGACGAGTCCGAAGACCGCCTCGCTGACGAGTCGCCGGGCGGCTCCGAGACCATCGAGGACGTCGACCGGAGTGAGACCCGATAGCAGGGGCTAGAAGGCAGGACTCTCGCCATATGGCGGCGCGAGGGGGAGCTCCACGTCTGGCATCGGCCTCCGCAGCAGCATCCGCTTTTCGGTGGATCGGAGCCGAGATTCGAACTCGAACGCCCTTGCGGGCCGCGGAGTTTAAGTCTCGCTCCTAGCGTCCGCCGGTGGCCGTGGATGACCGCGCCGTGAGTGATTGAGCCTATCCTCTTGGTGCCGTATCCGTACGCGGGTACTGCTGCCAACAAGTGCTGCCAACTGAGACGGTGACGGGATGCCGAGCCTCGCTCACAGCTGCAAGGGATGCGGCTTCCAAATCGACGGTGACGAGCCCGCCGTCATGCTAGAAAGGCTGGTCGACGTTCGGGACGCCATCGACCCGACCGGCTTTCGACCCGAACGGAAGGTCGCTCACGACGGCCACGAGGAGCTTTCTGACCCTAGGCTACCGAGTCGTCAAGCGGGGATTGCTCAAGGAGCTTGTGCCGAAGAAACGGCCCCGACCGCGTAGTCTGCGCCCCGGTCGGCCCGGACCGACTGGCGCGCTCGGCTGACCTTGCTCACTTCCTCCAGCTGGCGCACACTCCGTGGACGGCAGGGAGGCCCGGAGCTCTCGGGGGGTTCCACCAGCGCGACGTCCCATCACGGTCGCCATCACGCCGCGCTGTGCCATTGGCGAGACCGACCCGTCCGTTCGGGCGGCGTGACGCGCCGACCAAAGGAGACTTGCCATGCCCCGGTTCATCACATTCTTCTCGTACACGGGCGAGTCCGCGAAGGCGATGATCGAGCGTCCGAGCGACCGCTCCGCCGCCGGAAAGGCGCTCGTCGAATTGCTCGGGGGCACGCAGGAAGCGTTCTACTGGATGACGGGAAAACATGACGGCTTCCTGATCTCGAACGTGCCCGATGGCGTGACGGGCGCAGCGCTGGCGGCAGCGGTCGGTGCCAGTGGCGCCGTCGTGGGCATCGAGAGTCACCAAATCTTCGACCAGGACGAGCAGGCAGCCATCGTCAAGCAGGCCGCGACCGCCCTCAAGGCCTACAAGCCACCGACTGTCTGATCCCTGCGTTCAGAAGCTCTCATCAGGAACGAGGTAGGGACCAAAGGAGAAGAGGGACCCCCGGAGGGACTGTCACCGCACCCGGGGGACACGATGGCAACCCCCGGAGATGCCGACCTCGACAACGAGTGGGGTCACGATTTGTTAGCCCGGCTCGAACTGGATCCGCGATACCTGTCGCCCGTTAGCCCAGACTTAGCGCATGGCTCGAGGGCTCAACGAGGCAGGACAGCGCGCGGCCGCGCATCAGGCGAGCCGGCGGATGATCGCCCGTGGCGAGCGCCCCGCGTCTCGCCTCAGGACCACTCAGGACGGCCGCTGGCGCGTCGATGCGCTGCCGTGGGTGCCGGTGACCGCGACAGGGCGTCGGGAGGCGCTGGACGAGGCTCGGGCGGCGATCGCCGAATGGCTGGAGGTCGAGTCCGACGCTTTCGACGGTGAGAGCTAAATGGGCATAGAAGGACCCCCCGGCCGGAGGCGGCCGGAGGGTCGTCGCACGGCCCCCCTTGAGGCTGCGACAGTCACAACGAACGGGAGCTCGATGCGTTAGGGTCCGGCCCCGGATGCTGGTGTGGGAAGAGGGCGCCCCGGCGAGGGGGGCCGTGCAAGGGGAAGGCACGGGGGACCGGGGACGCCCCGGCAAAGCCTAGCCGCTGACCAGGATTTCGAGTGCTGGCACGACTTCGGGACCGGCGCCCGTCATCGACGCGGAGGCCGGAACCATCACGTTCATCAATACGTTCAAGGGTCTGCCGGAGAAGATCCAGACCACGCGCGGGAGCGTTCTGCTCCGCGACGCCGGGATCATCTCGTTCGCCGACACGTTCGACCTGGAGACAGGCGAGTTCCTCGGGAGCGAGGTCACCATCAAGGGTCCGCATCCGGAAGCAGAGAGTGACTTCGAGGCCTTCTGCGAGGTCGTCATCCCCGCACTTACCTAGCTCGAGTCGCGAACCAACTTCCGCCTATGAAGACGAGGCCCCGGCGGACCTGCCGACCGGGGCCTCGTGATTGGCTTTACAGGCCGAGGATCCTTGCGAGATCCAAGGATGGCTCCGCCGGAAACAGGCTCGCTTAGCGCCGGTCGAACCGCCACCCCTCGCGCTCGTACCCGCTGCGGTCCTTGACCTTCGTCCAGCCCGCGCGCGACCCGTCGCGGTACGTCGAGGTCCGATCCTTGAGCACGATGCCCTCGAGCCGGCCATCGGACATCTGTTCGACAACTGCGACAGAGGGCTCGACCAGCGGGCTCAGCTCTAACGGCAGATCGAAGGCTTGAGCGAGTAGCTCCAAGCGTTCGCGGCGTTCTTGCCACGGCAGACCCCGGAGGTCGGCACCCAGAAGGCACGGGACGTCGAAGACGACGAAACGGAGGTCAGCGCGGAGTCGCTTCGACCCAAGCAGTGCGGCCATCGTCCCGGAGAAGCGGCCGGCGGTCAGCTCGCCGTCGCGGACCGTCCCTTGCCAGCCGTCGCGCGAGCCGCCGGAGGCCCGCCTCGAACGCGTCCCCACGGAGCCAGTCGCGTCGCTCGCCGCGGCGGTTTCGCGTCTTGATGGTGCGCTCCGGGCCGTAGACGACCAGTCTGCGAACACCGTCGACCTTCGGCTCGCGTGCGAAACGCTCGGCGTCGGCGATGGCCTGTCGCAAGGCGCGTGAACCGTCATTCGCCACGATTTGGGGCAGCACTGTCGGGACCACTTCGCCATGATATCGACCCCGGATCTCACTCATTGAAGGTGCGCTATGGCACGAGTGACGGTCGGGCCGAAGTCGGGCGGAGGCTGGGAGGTGAGCGGTGAGAGCGGCGACTTCCCGACACAGCGCGAGGCCGTCTCGGCTGCGCGGCGGCAGTTGCAAAGCGCAGGCGGCGGGGAGTTGGTCGTGAAGGGCCTCGACGGTCGGATCCGCGAGCAGAACACAATCGGTCGCCGGGACCCGCGCAAGTCGAAAAGGCTGAGGTACCACGTACGCTGCCACCTATGCTGCCAATCGTGGTACCGGAGCCGAGATTCGAACTCGAACGCCCTTGCGGGCCGCGGAGTTTAAGTCCGCTGCGTCTACCAGTTCCGCCACTCCGGCCGGGCCGACATCGTAGTCGCTCGCCTTAGGAGATGAGCAGGAACACCCCGGACGGGCGAAGAAGCCCTCGAGAACGTCGAGTTCACAATGCGTTGGTACCCTCCCCGCATGGACACCGAGACACAATCCGCCGGCACCGATCCTCGCGTCGAGGTCGACGTCGCCGAGCGGTCATTCACGCTCACCCGTTGGTTCGACGCTCCCCGCGAGCGGGTCTGGCAAGCCTGGACCGACCCCAAGCAGCTCGCCGCGTGGTGGGGCCCGCATGGATTCACCAACCCGGTCGTCGAAGCGGACGTCCGCCCGGGCGGCCGCCTGCGCATCGTCATGCGCTCGCCCGAAGGGGTCGACTTCCCGGCCGTCGGCGAGTTCGTGGCGATCGAGCCACCGTCCCGCCTCGTGTTCACAGATGACATCAGCGACGAGGTTCCCGCCGAGTTGCAGGCGAGCCTCGATCGGCACCGGCCGTCGTCCCCGCCCGGCAGCCCGCTGCGGATCCTCGTCGAGGTCACATTCGAGGAACTCGACGGCGGGACCCTGCTCACCGTCACCGACTCGTTCACGTCCGACGAGGACCGCGACGCGATCATGCGGACCGGTGCTGTGAGCGGCTGGTCCGAGAGCATGGAGCGGCTCGAAACTCTCGTCACGGCGGCCTGACCCCTGTCTCGAACGACGCGCCGCACTCGCCACCTCCGCGATTACATGACTTGACAGGCATATAACTGAATAGGCATACTGCGGCTCGTGATCGCCACATTCGAGCTCCTCGCCGAGCCCAACCGCCGTCGCATCCTCGATCTGTTGCGCGACGGTGAGCGGCCCGTTGGCGAGCTCGTCGATCGGCTGTCGATGAGCCAGCCCGCCGTTTCGAAGCACCTGCGGGTGCTCCGCGACTCGGGGCTCGTCGACGTCCGCGTCGATGCCCAGCGGCGGGTCTACCGGCTCCGTCCGGAGGCCCTCCAGGAGGTCGACGACTGGATCGAGCCATACCGGCGCTTGTGGGATCAGCGACTCGACCGCATGGAGCGGCACCTTCAGCGCATGAAGGACTAGGAAGGAACGGAGATCGACTGACGTGACGACTGCGCTCGACCCAGCAACCCAGGCCCCGCCGCGGGCCGGCCGCCGCGAATGGATCGGCCTCGCCGTCCTCGCGCTCGCGTGCCTCCTCTATGTCATGGACCTGACGGTCCTCCACCTGGCCGTCCCCGCGATCAGCGAGGACCTCCAACCGTCGAGCGCGCAGCTGCTCTGGATCATCGACATCTACGGCTTCATGGTGGCGGGCTTCCTCGTCACGATGGGGACGCTCGGCGACCGCATCGGGCGGCGCAAGCTCCTGCTGATCGGCGCGACCGCGTTCGGTGCGGTGTCGATCCTCGCGGCGTTCTCGACGAGCGCCGAGATGCTCATCGCCAGCCGTGCCCTGCTCGGGATCGCCGGCGCCACGCTCGCCCCCTCGACCCTGTCCCTGATCTTCGCGATGTTCCAGGACCCCGCTCAGCGCTCACGCGCGGTCGCGGTGTGGATCTCGGCCTTCTCCGCCGGCGGCGCGATCGGACCGGTTCTCGGCGGGGTCATGCTCGAGCAGTTCTGGTGGGGCTCCGTCTTCCTCCTCGCCTTGCCGGTGATGGCCCTGTTGCTCATCCTCGGCCCGATCGTCCTGCCCGAGTACAAGGACCCGAAGGCCGGCCGGCTCGATCTGTGGAGCGCCGCCATGTCGCTCGTCGCAATCCTGTCGATCATCTTCGGCCTCAAGCAGATCGCCCAGGACGGCGTCGACCTCCTGCCGGTCGCGTCGATCGTCCTCGGACTCGTGGTGGGAGCGCTGTTCGTGCGGCGCCAGTTCACCCTTGCCGACCCGATGATCGACGTCCGGCTCTTCCGGATCCCGTCATTCAGCGCCGCGCTCGCGGTGAACGTGCTGGCGATCTTCGTCGCCGTCGGCTACTTCCTCTTCGTCGCCCAGTACCTGCAGCTCGTGATCGGCCTCTCGCCGCTCGAAGCCGGCCTGTGGTCCGTGCCGTCGGCGATCGGGTTCATCGTCGGCTCGAACCTCGCGCCGCGGATCGTCCGTGCCGTCCGCCCGGCCTACCTCATGGCCGGGAGCCTGGCGATCGCTGCCGCGGGCCTCGGCGTGCTGACGCAGGTCGGCGGATCAGACGGGCTCGCGATCGTCGTCATCGCCTCGATCGTGATCTCACTCGGCCTTGCTCCCGTCTTCGGGCTGACGACCGAGCTCATCGTTGGTTCCGCCCCGCCGGAGCGCGCCGGTGCCGCATCGGGCATCTCCGAGACCGGTGCCGAGCTGGGCGGAGCGCTTGGGATCTCGATCCTTGGCAGCATCGGGGTCGCGATCTACCGGGGCGACGTCGCCCGGGCGCTGCCGAGCGACATCCCGGCGGCGGCGGCCGAGGCGGCTCGTGACACGCTGGGGGCGGCTCTCGGGGTCGCGGCCGAGCTTCCCGCCGCCATCGGCGCGACCGTGGTCACCGTTGCTCGCGACGCGTTCGTCCAGGGCATGCAGGTCTCGGCCACGATCGGTGCAATCGTCGCCGTCGGGGTCGCCATCCTGACCCTCATCGCCCTTCGCGACGTCGAGATGGGCCCGGATGCCGAAGAGGTCGACGACGCGGACGAGCGCGCCGACCGCCGCGACCGTCGCGGACAAGGCGCGACCAGCACACCCGTCGCCGAAGCATGACCAGGGAGGACACGACCATGTCCCTATCGACCTCTCGCGCCCCGCTCTCCATCGATCGGCTGCGCGACGCCGTCCGCGGTCGCGTCATCACCGCGGACGACCCCGACTTCGACTCGGTGCGCGGGATCATGTACGCCGGTGTCGACAGCCGGCCGGCCGCCATCGTTCGCGTCGTCGACGCCGCCGACGTCTCGTCGGTCGTCTCGATCGCGCGCGAGGCCGGCGTCGAGCTGGCCGTCCGGAGCGGCGGTCACAGCGCCGCCGGGCACAGCTCCTGTGATGGCGGCATCGTCATCGACGTCCGCGACCTCGACGATCTCGACATCGACGTCGCCGGGCGGACGGCGTGGGCCGGCAGCGGCCTGACCGCCGGAGCCTACACGAACGCGGCTGCAGAGCACCGGCTGGCCACCGGGTTCGGCGATACCGGCTCGGTCGGGCTCGGTGGGCTGACCCTGGGCGGCGGCGTCGGCTACCTCGTGCGGAAGCACGGCCTCACGATCGACAACGTCCTTGCCGCGGAGATCGTGACCGCCGACGGCGAGGTGCGCGTCGTCGACGCCGACAACGAGCCGGATCTGTTCTGGGCGATCCGCGGCGGCGGCGGCAATTTTGGCGTGGCGACGCGGTTCCGCTACCGACTCAGCGAGCTCGACGGCGTTGTCGGCGGGATCCTCGTGCTGCCCGCAACCCCCGAGACGGTCGCTGGCTTCATCGCTGCGGCGGAGGCCGCGCCGGAGGAGCTCTCGACCATCGCGAACGTGATGCCCTGCCCACCGATGCCGTTCGTCGCCGAGGAGCACCACGGCTCGGTCGTGATCCTCGGGATGCTGGCATTCGCCGGCGACGCCGAGGCCGGGCAGCGCGCAGTGGCCCCGTTCAGGGCGCTCGCAGAACCGCTGGCCGATCTTCTCGGCCCGATCCCCTACCCCGAGATGTTCCCGCCGGACGACCCCGACTACCACCCGACGGCGGTGTCGCGGACGATGTTCATCGACCATGTCGACCTGCCGGTGGCGCGGACGATCATGGAGTACCTGGCGGCGTCGGACGCCTCGATGCGCGTGGCACAGCTCCGCGTCCTCGGTGGTGCCGCTGCCGGGGTCCCGGTCGATGCGACGGCCTATGCCCATCGCGCCGCGCGGATCATGGTCAATGTCGCCGCGTTCTACGAGGGCGAGGACGACAGACCACGCCGTGAGGCATGGGTCGCCGAGTTCAGCGCGGCCATTCACCAGGGCGATGCCGGCGCCTACGTGAACTTCGTGGGCGACGAGGGCGAGGCGCGCGTTCGTGCCGCGTATCCCGGCGCGACCTGGGATCGGCTGACCGAGATCAAGCGGCGCTATGACCCGGGCAACGTCTTCCGACGCAACCAGAACATCCCGCCCGCGACGGCCTGACAGGCAGGCCCGCCCGGGCGCGACAGCGTAGGTGGCGCGCGCCCGCGGTATTCACCGGTGGTGGCCCGAGGACTCTCGATCGAACGACGTCGCCAGGCGGCGCTCCAGGCCGGGCGTCGCATGATCGCTCGCGGCGAACGGCCGATATATCGACTACAGGCCGCGCCCGAAGGCCGCTATGTGGTCGAAGGGTGTCCCTGGCTTACGGTGGCGAGGGCGGCCGGCCGGCAGGACACGGCCGACGCCGCTCGGGCGGCGATCGCGGAATGGCTCGGGACCGGACCCGATGCCTTCGACATCGAACTCCGATAGGAGGAGGTCATCATGCGGGGCATCCTGGTGTTCCTGGTCATCCTGCTGCTCGGCGGCGGGTTCTTCTGGGCGCTGGTCGGCGGCTGCGTCGCGTCCTGATACGTCCAGCCCGCGCGGGCGCGGGGAATGCCGGCACGCGCGGTGGCGGGCTCGCCGATGAGGGAGGGTGGAGGCGACGACCGGATTCGAACCGGTGAATAGGGGTTTTGCAGACCCCCGTGTTGAACCACTTCACCACGTCGCCCCGACGGGGTGCGTCGCGCGGTCGCGCGATGCTGGCTGCCCCTCGAGGATTCGAACCTCGGTTCACGGATCCAAAGTCCGCTGTCCTACCACTAGACGAAGGGGCAGCGGGGCCTTCGGGGAGGATACTGGAGCGGAAGACGGGACTCGAACCCGCGACCCTCACCTTGGCAAGGTGATGCTCTACCAACTGAGCCACTTCCGCTCGATGTTCGCCCACCTTCGAAGGGTGGTGCCGAGGGCCAGGATCGAACTGGCGACACCGCGATTTTCAGTCGCGTGCTCTACCGACTGAGCTACCTCGGCTCGATGGCCAACCTCGCTGGCTGTCCGTCGGCGGAGCGCAGGATACCACGGGCCTTCGCGGATCCGCCATGTGAGAGGCCCGGTCCCGGGCCCGTCGCCGCCTCGTTTGCGATCGGAACATCACCAGGTTCCAATCAGCGCCGGAGCGGCTGGGAAAGGCCTGAATCCGAGCCTTCCGGCGCCATGTGGAACGTCATGCACGTTCCAAACGGCGGCTGAGATGCCCCAACCGCGGACCTCGGGCGTCGATTGGAACCTCGGGATGTTCCACGGGGCGTGGCGAGGGTTGATGGTCGCTGCGGCAAGCGCCCCATCCCCTACTCCAGGCCGGCCAGTTGCCCCTCTTCCGCCGCCCCAAGTGGCGGGTCACCGGTGAGCTGTCGCAGCCGGTTGATCCGGTCGACGATCGCGGGGTGGGTCGACATCAGGTTCGACGAGCGCTCCTCGAACTTCTTGATCGGGTTCGTGAAGTAGAGGTGCTGGGTACCGCGGTTGGCGACCTCGAGCACCTCGGGGTCGGCCGAGATCTTGGCGAGCGCCCGTTCGAGCCCGTACGGGTTCCGCGTCAGCTCCACGGCCGAGGCGTCGGCAAGATATTCGCGCTGGCGCGACACGGCGAGCTGGATGAACCGGCTGATGAGCGGCGCCAGGATGGCCAGCACGATCGCCAGGACGAACACGACCGCCTGGGCCCCTCCCCCGCCGCCACCGTCCCGATCGCGCGACCGTCCACCGCCCCAGAACGTGAAGCGCAGGAAGAAGTCGGCGAGGATCGCGATCGCCCCGACCATGACGGCGACGACCAGCGAGAACCGGATGTCGAAATTGCGCACGTGCGACAGCTCGTGGCCGATGACCCCCTGCAGCTCCTCGCGGTCGAGCTTCTCGAGGAGCCCGGTCGTGATCGCGATCGACGCATGCTTCGGATCCCGGCCGGTCGCGAATGCGTTGGGCGCGGTGTCGTCGATGACATAGACCTTGGGCATCGGCACGTTCGCGGCGATCGACATCTCGCGAACGACGTTCATGAGCTGCGGCGCCTGGGTCTCGTCGACCTGCTTGGCGCCACTGACGGCGAGGACGAGCGAGTCGCCCGCGAAGTACGTGAACGCGCCACTCAATCCGCCGATCAGGACCGCGACGATCGTCGTGCCGATCCCGCCCTCGGGCGAGCCGAAGACCGCGAAGCCGATCGTGAAACCGAGCAACGCGAGGAGGGCGACGACGAGCGTCGCCATGAGGAATGAGTTCCGCCGGTTGGCGGCGATCTGGTCGTAGAAGGATGATCCGGCCACGGTTCCTCCCGCGGTCGGGCGGTCAGCTCAGGCTGAGATCCACGTTCGGGACGTTCGCGGCCTCGGGCTCGGCGTCGAAGAACTCGCGCTTCGTGAAGCCGAAGGGACCTGCCAGCAGGACGTTCGGGAACGTCGCGATCGCGGTGTTGTAGTCGAGCACGGTGGCGTTGTAGTGCTGGCGCGAGAACGAGATCTGGTTCTCGGTCGTGGTCAGCTGCTCCTGGAGCTCGAGGACGTTCTGATTGGCCTTGAGGTCGGGGTAGTTCTCGACCACCGCGAACAGCGACCGAAGCGTGCTGGTGAGCACGTTCTCCGCGGCGGCCTGCTGAGCCGGGCCCTGGGCACCGGCGGCGACCGCGGCGGCCCGAGCGTTCGTCACGTCGGTCAGGACCTTCTGCTCGAACCCCATGTAGCCTTTCACGGCGTTGACGAGGTTCGGGATCAGGTCGTGGCGCCGCTTGAGCTGGACCTCGATCTGGGCGAAGGCCTCATCGATCCGCAGCCGCTTCTGGACCAGGGAGTTGTAGATCCCGATCGCGAAGACGACCAGCAGGACGATGATGCCGATGATGATGATGGGCGCGAGATCCATGCCCCTCCTCCGGTCGGGCGCGCCATCGCGGCGGCCATCACCGGTGAGTCTATCAGTGCAGTCCGACTCCAACGTCGTTGCAATCTGGGATGCGCACGATCGACATGCTCCAGATAGGGACGCGTTACCGGATGAGCGACCATCATGGCCACGCGCGGGACAGCGCGCGATGGAGGAGGGTCGAGACACGTGACAAGGGACGAGCGCCCTATGCCGGTGCGAGACGCCGCACGTCGGGTCGCCTGGGGATGACCGGGCCACCGGGAGCGGTGCAGGACATGGCGTTGCCGCGCGCGATCATCCTGCAGCCCAACGACGGCTGTCTGACCCTCGCCCGCGCGCTCGTACGGCGCGGCGTCGACGTGCGCGTCCTTGCCAACCCGGAGTACGGCTACGTCGTCGCGAGCCGCGGCGTCGAGGGCGAGGTCATGCCCGACCCGCTCCAGGACCCATCGGCATGGCTCGATGTCCTGACCGAGCTCGGCGGCGACGGCGGCGGTGTGGTCTTCTCTGGCTCGGATTCCGCGACGGAATGGCTGACCGAGAACCGCGGGCGCCTGCCGGCATCGCTCCGAAGCTTCGAATCGACCGACGGGGCCCACGCCGCCCTGATGGACAAGGGGCGTCTGTACGAAACGGCCGCGTCGCTTGGCATCCGCGTGCCGACCGTCCACCACGTCCACGACGAGGCCGACCTCAGGGAGCTACTGCCGGGACTGCGCTATCCGCGCGTCCTGAAGGCGCGGCTCGGCCACAAGGCCAAGCTCCTGGCCGGCTTCGGGACCGTGCTCGTGACCACGCGGCGGGACCTCCTGCAGCGCGCCCGCGCGCTGTTCGAGCACGACATCGATTTCCTCCTCACCGACATCGTGCCGGGTCGCGAGCATCGACTCGAAGCAGCGGTCACCGTGCGCCGTGACGACGGCTCCTACACGCTCGAATACGGCCGGCGGAAGATCCGCCAGTGGCCGCTCGACTACGGGGTTGGCTCGCTGAACCAGGCCGCGCACGTGCCGGGCACGATGGCGATCAGCCGCAAGCTCCTCGGCCACGTCGGGTATCACGGCATCGCCTCGTGTGAGACCAAGCGCAATGCGCGCGACGGGCAGCTGTACCTGATCGAGGTCAACGTCCGGATCCCGGCCAACTTCGGGCTCGCCGACGCATGCGGGGTCGACGGCTCGTGGCGGCTGTACGCGACCCTGGCGGGTCTGCCGCTCGAGCCGCAGCCTGAGCAGGTCGACGGCCGCAAATGCATGATCCCGCTCCGCGAGGTGCGTGCCTCCTGGCAGCGCATCCGACGCCATGAAGTCTCGGTGGGGGGCGTGCTTCGCAGTTGGCGCGGCACGCGCGACTTCGGTGTCTTCTCGATCCGCGACCCGATGCCGGCGGCCGCACTCGTCGCCCACCGGCTCGGCAAGCGGCTCGGGCACGCGGGACGGGCGCAGCGGGGGGCCGGCGCCTAGGGCGAACAGCCTCCGAGCTCGTGTCCTCAACTCACCGCTTTCTTCACGAGCGCCTTGATCCTTGCCTCTTCGGGTGCAGTCAGCTTCTTCAGCGCGAAGGACGTCGGCCACATGCCGCCATCGTCGAGATTCGCGTCGTCGTTGAACCCGAATGTCGCGTATCGCGACTTGAACTTATCCGCGCTCGTGAAGAAGCAGACGATCTTGCCGTCCTTGGCATAGGCGGGCATCCCGTACCAGGTCTTCGGCGAGAGGACCGGCGCGCTGGAGGTGATGATCGCGTGGAGCCGCTCGGCGATGACTTGCGATCCGATGCCGGCATCTCCGCGATCTTCGCGAGCACGATCTTTTCGTCTTCCGCCTTGCTCGAGGCCGCCTTGAGCTCCTTGGCGCGCTCCTTCATCGCGTCCCGTTCCTCGGCCGAGAAGCGGTTGGACGTCTTGCTTTTCGCGGCGGTGCGCTTGGCGGGCTTCTGCGTGTCCTTCACGGCGCGTTCCTCCTGGGATGTCGTGGGCGGTACTGGACTAGAACCAGTGACTTCCTCGGTGTAAGCGGGCTTCCCGCCCATATCGAACGGTACGTTGGAAGGCTGCCCGTGGCTATCGGTGAGCGCCACGGACCGCCGCGGAGCGCTCGACAAGGCAGGTGCAGCGGTCGCATCGTGGCTTGACGTCACGCCTGACTCGTTCGAGATTGAGACGCACCCATCGACTGGTGACGTCGGAGGTAGCCATGCACATGTCGTCGCGGATCCTGCTGATCGTCGTCGCGATCGCGACGATCGTCATTGGGTGCTGGATCCTGTTCGCAAACAACGACACGGGCCCTGCGGTCCTCTACAGCGCCGGGTGGACCATCGCCGTCCTGGTCGCCGCGCGAATCCTCCTCGCGGTCGGGTTCGGCTACAACCGGCTGACGACCAAACGGCCCGCGGACACCGCCAATGCCACCGACCTTGGTGATCTCCGCGATCGCGGGGTCATCTCGACTGAGACCTACGAAGCCGAACGGGCGCGATCCTCGGGCGAGCCTGACCGCTCTGCGGACCGCCGTTCCTGACAAGCGTCGAGGGGCGTTTCGTGCGTATAACGCTGGTGGGCGGTACTGGACTCGAACCAGTGACTTCCTCGGTGTAAGCGAGGCGCTCTGACCGACTGAGCTAACCGCCCGCGGGGAGCCTACACCGCGGCCACGCGAAACGACCGCCCGGCAGGGCGGTCGTCAGGAGCTGCGGAGTGGTGCCCAGGCCGGGACTTGAACCCGGATGAGTTGCCTCATACGCCCCTCAAACGTACGCGTATACCAATTCCGCCACCTGGGCCCAGGTGTCACCGGGGAATGAAGGAGTCCGAGGGCGTGGTACCGAGGGAGGGACTTGAACCCACACGACCTTGCGGCCACTGGTACCTGAAACCAGCGCGTCTGCCTATTCCGCCACCTCGGCACGGACCCCGTCAAAACCGTTACCGGTCGACGGCGAGGCGCCATGTTAGCACATCCCAAAATCGATCCGACCCGTCGGTGACCTGCCGGATCGCGGGCCCCTGGACGGTGTCGCGGAGGACGACGACCTCGTCCGCGAAGGCCACCGGAAGCAGGTATCGACCCGCCGCGAGGGCCTTCTGCAGGGCGCTATATGCGGCCAGCCGAGCGCTCGCCGAGCCGGGCGCACGGGCCTTCTCGAGCAGCTTGTCGAGCTCGGCCGACTGGAGGCCCATCACGTTCGATCCACCGGTCAGCGTCTGGCTCGAGGCGAGGAGCGGATAGAGGTCCGGGTCGAGGCCGATGCGCAGGTCGGCGACCGCGACCTGGTACGTCCCGGTCGACAGGCGCTCGCCGACGAACTCGGCCGGCGGCAGCGCGACGTGCTTCGCGGTCAGGCCGATCATCGCCCAGTCGCGCACGACGCCTTCGGCCGCGGCGTAGAGACCGGGATTCGACGCCTGGGTCGGGCTCAGGACCTCGAGCGAGATCGCCGCCTTGGTGTTCGGCAGGTGCCAGCCCTTCGCGTCCTTCGTCCACTTGGCTGCCTTGAATGCGGCCTCGGCCGCCCCCCGGCTGTAGGCCACGACCGGATCCGCCGCCGGGTCGAACATCGGCGAGACCGGCGGGATCGGCCCGGTAGCCGGGGCCGCCATGCCCGCGAACGACTCGGCGATGAGACGCTCACGGTTCAGACCGGCCATCATCCCCGTGCGGACGGCCGCGGGCGAGAAGGCCGGATGACCCGGACGCAGGTTCAGGAGTACGGCCGTGAGGGTCGATCCGGGATAACGGACCAGGCGCGCTCCATCGTCGGACCCGAGCTCGACCGCCATCGCCGGCGGCAGACCCGACGCGCCGTCGAGGTCGCCGGCACGGAAATCGCGCACGAGCGCATCGGGATCGGCGTAGAAGCGGAACTCGATGCCCGCCAGATACGGCATCGGGCGCGACGGCCGCTGGGTGGGCGCCGGCGTCGTCAGCGAATCAGCCGACGGGCGTGCGGTCGGGCTCGGAGCCTCGGCCTCCAGCACGATCTCGGCGGGCACCAGCGAGGCGGACGTCGGTGTGAGGTCGGTCAGGGCGAATGGTCCCGAGCCGACCGGCTGCGCGCCGAAAGAGTCTTCGGCAAGGGACGCGATGGGCACCTCGCCGAGCAGGTGGACCGGGGCGATCGGCTGGGTCAGCGCCTGGAGGAACCCACCGAGGGGCGTCTTGAGGGTGAACCGGACCTGGCGCGGTCCCGTCGTCGCGACCGTGACCTCGGACCAGGACGTCGCCGACGGTCCGGTGTAGGCCGTGTCCTGCAGTGTCTCGATCGTGAAGATCACGTCATCGGGCGTGACCGGCGTCCCATCGTGCCAGCGCGCGTCGGCGCGGAGCTCGACCGTCCAGGTCTTCCCGGATGAATCGACCGACCAGCGCTCGGCCAGATCGGGCACGATCGTGCCGTCGGGCCCGTTCCGCACGAGCCCCGCGAACAGCAGCGCGACCAGATCGCGGTCCGCCTGCGTCCTGGCCGTCAAGGGGGAGACCGACGACGGAGCACCGACGACGCCCTCGACATACGGCCGGACTTCGAAACCCGGGCTGGCGGCGGTCGGCGACGGGCTGGCGGTGGTCGGCGCCGAGGACAGCTGGATGGCTGGGACGCTGATGAGCGCGGCGAGGACCGCAAGCAGGGCGACGAGCGTCCCGACGATGACGGTGTCGGTCCGGGTCATGAAGCTCCGTGTGATGGCCGCGGCCCGAGCCGCGGCGTGACCTCAGGCGCCGGTCGTCGGCGACAGGATGTACGACGCCAGGGAGAAGATGACGAAGAGGATGAGCAGCACGATCGTGAACTGCCATAACCGCCGTTCGACCCCCCGGCGGCTGCGGTAGACAGCCGAGTCGCCACCGAACGTGCCCGACAGGCCGGTCCCCCGCGCCTGCAACAGGATGGCGGCGATGAGCGCGATGCTGACGATGATCTGGCCCGCGCCCAGGATGGGATCCACGTGCGTTCTTCCTCCGTTTCGTACGGCGGCCGATGCTACCACAGGGCGCCCGCGTGGCCCCTCAGGGGCGAAGCAGGGATCGACCGGTCATGGCCGGCCAGGGTGGCAGGTCGGCCAGCTCGAGGATGGTCGGCGCGACGTCGGCCAGCACGCCGTCGGCGAGCGCGCGCCCGACGACGGACCGGCCGATCAGCACGAACGGCACGGGATTGAGCGAATGGGCGGTCACCGGCCCACCGGCTTCGTCGCGCAGCTCGTCCGCGTTGCCGTGATCGGCGGTGATGGCGAGCAGAGCGCCCGGACCAGCCGGATCTGCCGCGTCGAGCGCCTCGACGGCCTCGACCACCCGCGCGAGACACGAATCGATCGTCGCGAGCGCCTCGATCGTTGCGTCCCAGTCCCCAGTGTGGCCGACCATGTCGGGATTGGCGTAGTTCGCGACCATGAAGTCGTACGTCCCGGAAACGATCGCCGCGACGAGGGCGTCCGTGACGCCCGGCGCCGACATCGACGGCTGCAGGTCGTATGTGGCGACCTTCGGACTCGGGATCAGCACGCGGTCCTCACCGGGCCACGCTGCCTCGATGCCGCCGTTGAAGAAGTACGTCACATGGGCGTACTTCTCGGTCTCCGCCACGTGGAGCTGCCGCCAGCCGGCCTCGCTGAACGCCTGGGCCAGCGAGCGCGCCGTCTCGGGCGGGAACGCGACGAGCACCGGCAAGCCCTCTTCGTACTCGGTCATCGTCACGACGAGGAGGTCCGACGGTGTGGGGCGGCCCGACGGTGACGTCCGGTCGAACCCGCCGAACCCGGCGCCGTCGGCCAGCGCATGCGTCAGCTGACGGGCCCGATCCGCCCGGAAGTTGAGGTGGATCACGGGAACGTGGTCGCCGATCGGCGTTTCGTGGCCCGCGACGACGGTCGGCGCCAAGAACTCGTCCGTCTCGCCGCGTGCGTAGGCGGCCTCGATCGCCGCGACGGCAGAGGGTGCGTGATGGGCAGCCTCGCGGTGGACGATCGCGTCGTACCCGCGCTCCATGCGCTCCCAGCGGCGGTCGCGATCCATCGCATAGTAGCGTCCCCCGACCGTCGCGATCGACGCAGCCGGGTGGGCAGCCGCCAGGCGGGCCTCGAGGTCGCGCACATAGTCGACTGCGGACGACGGCGGGGTGTCGCGCCCGTCGAGGAGCGCATGGACGGCGACGCGCGGTACCCCTTCGGCTGCGGCCAGTCGCGCGAGGGCTACGAGGTGGCGGTCGTTGGCATGGACCCCGCCCGGCCCGACGAGCGAGATCGCGTGCAGGGTGCCGTGGTTCTCCCGCGCCCGCTCCATGGCGACCAGGAAGGCGGGCCGCGTGTCGAACGAGCCCTCGGCGATCGCAGCGTCGATCCGCGGCAGGTCCTGGAGCACGGGCCGGCCGGCGCCGAGGTTCAGATGGCCCACCTCGGAGTTGCCCATCTGGCCGGGCGGCAACCCGACGGCCCCCTCGGATGCCCCGAGCACGCCGTGTGGCCAGCGAGCCAACAGGCCGCGCCAGGTCGGCATCGGGGCTGCGGCGATCGCGTCGGCCCCGGGGTCGCGCCCGATCCCGAAGCCGTCGAGCACGACCAGGACGATGGGTCGTGGTCTTCGGCGGGTCACCCAGCCAGCCCGCGCGCCCGGGCGGTGATCGCTGCCCTGGCGACGATGCCGGCCATCTCGTCGGGTTTGAGGGAGGCGCCCCCGACCAGCGCCCCATCGATGGACGGCTCGGCCATGAACTCCCCGATGTTCGCCGAGGTGACGCTGCCGCCGTACAGGACCGGAACCGCGGCACCGCTCTCGCCCCAGCCGAGCCCGTCGAGAGTCGCCCGGATCGCATCGACCATCGCGGCGGCATCGATGCCGGTCGCGTTGCGGCCCGTGCCGATCGCCCAGATCGGTTCGTAGGCGATGACCAGGCCGCCGTCGGCGGCCCGGGTCACGTCGACGCCATCGAGCGAACCGTGGACCTGCGTGTCGACGACCTCCGTCGCCCGGCCCGATTCGCGCTCGGCCAGCTGTTCACCGACGCAGAGGATCGGTCGCAGGCCTGCCTCGAGGGCACGCCCGACCTTGCGGGCGACGAGGGCGTCGGTCTCACCGGCGTCGCGGCGCCGCTCCGAGTGCCCGACGATGACCCATGTGGCGAGCCCCGCCAGCATCGGCGCGGAGATCTCCCCGGTGTGCGCGCCGGCCAGCTCCTGGTGCACGTTCTGCGCACCGACGGCCACGTCGTGATCGTCCTCTGCCAGCGCGTCACGCACCGCCGCGAGGCACACGAACGGTGGACAGATCACTCGCGTCACGCCCGGCTCGCCGGTCCGTGCCGCGATCGTCCGCGCGAGGTCGCCGGCGTCGCTCGGCGTGGTGTGCATCTTCCAGTTCGCGGCGATCACGACCTCACGCATGCGTCCGCATCATGCCAGAGCGTCTCTCGCGCGACCGGCGTCGGGAGCTTCGGGGCGGGGCCGGCTCCGCCTCGGCAAGGCGCTCGATGCGTTCGAGGGCTCGCTGCACCGCCGACCGGTGGAGCTCGAGTCGCTCGGCCAGCTCGGTCAGTGTCGCTTCGGGCGTCTCGCGTCGCGCATCGACGACGAGCCGGACGACGTACGGCTGATCCTGCAGCCGACCGTCAGCATCGAGCTGTGCGATCGCGTCCAGTTGCCGGCCGGCCGCGGCCACCGCGCGCTGGAGATTCGCCGACTCCGCGTTGAGCACCCGGTTGAGCTCGCCGCGGAGGGCTCGCGAGACCTGGCGCGCCTCCAGTTCGAGCAGGGCCCCCGCCGCGCCGATCCGGCGCAGGAAGGTGCCGACCGCCTCGGCACTCTTCCAGGTGACGACCCCGCGGCCGCGGCGGACGCGCCACGACGCCGGCAAGCCGACCTCGTCGAGTCGCCTCGCGAGCGTCGCCGCCTCGTCGGCGGCGACGACGAATTCGAGGTGGGTCCTGCCACCGGCCAGGCTCAGCGAACCCCGCGCCAGGAAACGCCCGCGCAGCCAGGCCGTCCGGCAATGCTCAGCCGCCGTGGCCCAGTCGAAGTCGGCCGTCGCGGCGGGGTCGTTCTCACCCGCGCGTCGCAGGCGATGGACGAGGCGGGAGACGGCCGGCTCCCGCGATCCCACGTCCAGCCCGAGGCCGGCCACCTCGGCGAACCGGTCGCACGCTCGCGCCGGGTCGATGGCCGCGAGCTCGCTGCGCAGCGCGGTCACGAGGTCGCGCTCGGAGCTGGTCACGTCACGCGGTCCGGGTCACGGTCCTGCGACGGGTCGCCGAATCGCCCTCGTAGGCGCGCATCACCGCGGTGGCCAGACGGGCTGGATCGTGATGGTGGGCGTTGTCCGGGTCGACCACGTCGTCGAGCACGAGTCGCGGTGGCTGGGTCAGGCCGTCCGGCGGCCAATGCAGCCGCACCGTCTCGGCCTGCCAGCCGGCCGGGACCCGGGCATCGAACCGGTTGTTCGCGAGGACCAGGTCGACGATCCCCGGTGACGTATGCGCCACGAGCGCCCTGACGTGGGCGGCCAGGTCGAGACCGGCGGTCTCGCCCTCCTGGGTGGCGACATTGCAGACGTACAGCCGCGTGGCACTCGCCGCCATCACGGCGTCGCGGATCGCCGGGAGCAGCAGGCTCGGCAACAGGCTCGTGTACAAGCTTCCGGGGCCGATCACGATGAGATCCGCCTCGGAGATCGCGGCGAGCGCATCGTCCGAGGCCCGGACGCTGTCGGGCGTCAGCCACACGCGCTCGATGCCCGCCGTGCGCATGATCCGCGACTGTCCGTCGACCGTGGCGCCCGCCGACGTCCGGGCGTGGAGCGTCAGCGGCGTCGCGGTGACCGGCACGACCTGGCCTCGGACCGCCAGGATCCGGTTGATGCGTCGGACGCCTTCCTCGAAGTCGCCACCCTCGAGTGCGGTCATCGCCGCGAGAAGCAGGTTGCCCACGGCGTGACCCGCCAGCCCGGGACCCTCCACCGCCGGCACGGCCGGGCTGCCGTCGGCCGCCGGGAACCGGTACTGCAGCAGCTCGCTCATGAGCGGTTCCGCGTCCGCGAGCGCGGCGATACAGTTGCGGATGTCGCCGACCGGCGGGATGCCGAGCTCATGGCGGAGGACCCCCGACGAGCCGCCATCGTCGGCCACCGTGACCACGGCCGTCAGGTTGCTGGTGTGTTCCTTGAGACCCCGCAGCAGCGCGGACAGCCCGGTGCCGCCACCGATCGCGACAATCCGCGGGCCCTTGGCGAGGAATCGCTTCTGGTAGATGACCTCGACGAGCGGCTGGTCGGCGTCGGCTGCGCGGAGCGGGTCGGTCATCACCCGGATGACGCGGTACGCGCCCAACGCCACCAGCCCGATCCCGACGACCCCCACGATCAGGCCGCGCAACACGAACGGCAGGAACTGCAGCGTGATCACGTCGATCAACGCCGCGAACGGCCCCGACGGCTCGAAGTCGCGGGTCGCCTGCCGGATCATGTGAGCGAAGGCCATCGCCAGGAGCAACAACCCCAGGAACACGACGAGCAGCCAGCGCTTGACGCCGATGCCGGGCGTCAGCCAGCGGCGCAGGTTCATCGCTTCGGGTCCTCGCTCATGTGCGATCGAGCTCGCGGTGGAAGACGGCGACCGGGCCCGTGTCGCGCTCGCGCAGCCAGGCGGCCACCTGCTCGGCGATCACGATGCTGCGGTGATAACCGCCCGTGCAGCCGATCCCGATCGTGAGCCTGGTCTTGCCCTCGTCGATGTACGCGGGGATCGCGAAGTCGAGGAACTCCTTGAGCAGTTCGAGGAAGCGCCCCGTCATCGGCTGATCCATGACGTAGTCCCGGACTTCCTCCGTCAGGCCGGAGTGCGGTCGCAGCTCCGGGACGTAGTACGGGTTCGGGATGAAGCGGACGTCGTACACGAGGTCCGATTCGAGGGGGACCCCGAACTTGTAGCCGAAGCTGATCAGCTGGACGGCGAGCTGATCCGGGCGGCTCGTCGTCGCGAGCTGCGCGAAGAGTCGCTCGCGGAGCTGGCGGAGCGAGAGGTCGGACGTGTCGACGATGACATCCGCCTCGGCGCGGATCGGATCGAGGATCCGGCGCTCCTCGGCGATCGAGCTCGCGATCCCACGCTGGTCGTTCAATGGATGGCGATGACGGGTCTCGCTGAACCGCCGGATGAGGACGTCGTCGCGCGCCTCGAGGAAGACGATGCGCGGGACGATCCCGCGGCCCTCCAACGCACCGCGCATCGCCCCGAGGGCGACGGCCGGGTCACCGGCACGCACGTCGACGACGATCGCGACGCGCGCGAACCGCTCGTCGTCGTCCGCCACGAGGCCCGCGAGCTCCGGCAACAGCTCGCCGGGGAGGTTGTCGACGACCATGTAGCCGAGGTCCTCGAAGAGCTTCGCGGCGGCTGTCTTGCCGCCCCCGGACAGGCCTGACAGGATGACGACCGCCTGCTCGGCCGACCCCTCGGTCACCGGCTCGTCGGCCGTCTGGGTCACCGACCGGTCCGCTTGATGAACTGGATCGTCAACTCGTACAGGAGATACATCGTCCCGCCGAGCACGAACGGGCTGACGAGGTCACCACCGGGCGTCGCGACGGCGGAGAAGATGGCGATGCCGAGCAGGACATAACGCCGGGATGCGCGCAGCCGGTCCGAGGTGATGATGCCGACCCGTGACAGCCCCACGAGCAGGATCGGGAACTCGAGCACGAGGCCGAACGCCAGGAACATCGTGGTCACGAAATCGAAGTACGGTCCTGCGGCGATGTTCGCGACGAGCTTGGTGTCGGTGAAGCTGAGCAGGAAACCCACGGCGTACGGCAGGACGAGCCGGGCGATGCCGACGCCCAAGGCGAAGAACACCAGGGCGAGTGGGATCCACGGGCGGACCGCGCGTCGCTCGGCCGGCGTCAGACCCGGAGCGACGAACGCCCAGACCTGGTACAGCAGCACAGGCATGGCGAGGATGATCCCGATGACGATCGAGATCCGCAGCTGGATCGCGAACGCATCGCCCGGGCCGAGGACCTGGGCCTGGCCACCGGGGAGCGGCTGGAGCAGGAAGTCGCGGACATCCGTCGCGAAATAGAAGCCGACAGCCGAGCCTGCGACGACGGCGAGGATGATGCGGAAGAGTCGGTCGCGCAGCTCGCCCAAATGGTCGACGAGCGACATGACCGACCCATCGGGGACCGTCGCGGGAGGGGGCGGCGGCGCGGGGACGCCCGGTGCCGGTGTCTCGCGGAGGGCGTCAGCGTCGGCCATCAGGCGCGTGCGACGCCGACCCTAATTCGTGCGCGACGCGGGCTCGCTCGGGGCGGCAGGCGCGTCGGCCGACGTGGCCGGCGGGTTCGCTGGGAGCGGCGAGGTGTCGACCTTCACCGAATCGCTCAAGTCCGAGGAAGCCTTCCGGAACTCGCGGATGCTCTTCCCGAGCGCGGAGCCGACGTCCGGCAGCTTGCCCGGCCCGAGGATGAGCAGCGCGATCACGAGGATGATGATGAGTTCGACGGGTCCAGGCATCGGCATGGTGGGAGGTCCTCTTGAGCGGGTGAACCGCGGCGGCTAGGGTAGCACAGGGAGCCTGGCCGCCCATGCGGCGGCGGCGGTCGCAAGGCGGTCCGCGGGATCGCCCGGACCAGGCTCGACGGCGGCTCCGGCGATCCCCCGCGAGACGTTCACGAGGAGCCCTCCGCCCGTTCCTGCCGACCCCGGATCGGCGGCTGCCGGGCCGTGGCGCAGGACGGGGTCGATCGCCCCGCCCTGGGCGCCCACGCCGGGCACCAGGAACGGCAGGCCCGGCGCGATCGCTCGGATGGTGGCGAGCTCTTCGGGCGCCGTCGCACCGACGACAAGGCCCACCGTTCCGCCCGGACCCCAGCTACTGGCGAGACGGGCGATGCGTTCGTGCAGCCGTTCCCGCCGGGCACCTGCATCGTCGTCCGCCACCAGCTCCAGGTCCTGGACCTCGCCGGCGCCTGGGTTCGAGGTCCGGCACAGGACGTACGCGAAGCGGTCGGGTCGGTCCAGGAGCGGGGCGATCGCCTCCGCCCCGAGGTACGGGCTGACGGTCACGGCGTCCGCACCGAGGACGTCGAACAGGGCGACGGCCTGGCGAGCCGCGGTCGATCCGATGTCACCGCGCTTGGCATCCATGACGACCGGGATATCGGCCGGAATCCGCGCCCGCAGGCGTTCCAGGGCGGCGAGACCGGCCGACCCGAACGCCTCGAAGAAGGCGAGGTTCGGCTTGACGGCCGCAGCGACCGGCGAGGCGACCTCCAGGACGAGCTCGGCGAACCGCTCGACGCCGGCCAGGTCCGGGGAGAACCCGTTCGGAAGAGCGTCGGGATCAGGATCCAGCCCGAGGCAGAGGACCGTTCCGGTGGCCCGCGAGCGGGCACCGAGTCGCTCGAGGTACGAGCGGGTCACCGGCCGCGGATCACGGGGAGGGGCTGGCGACGGTCGGGGCCGCGGACCCCGCGGACGGTGGCGGCTCCGCGGCCGGCAGGAGCGCCGGCGGGATGTACCAGTCGGGCCGGGAGGCGGCATCCAGCCCCGAGACCTCCGTCAGGTCGACCGTGTCGGTCACAGTCCACGCCGGTGCCGTGCCGTCGAGCTTGGCCAGGCGTAGGTCGACGGTCTGGCCGACCACGTGCAGGAACGCGATCGCGTCCCCGGCCGGCGACCAGGTCGGTGCCCATGAGGCGGCATCGTCGGTGATGCGCAGGAGCTCGTTGCCGTTGCTGCCGTTGAGGATCACGACATCGGTCCCGAGCGTCGTCGTTCGTGTCGCCGCGATGTACCGGCCGTCCGGGGAGTACGTCCCCTGCATGTACCCCGCCCCGGTCATGACCCGCGCCTTCTTGGTCTTCGGGTCGTAGCGCATGATGACCGGTGCGCCGCGCGCGCCGTCGCGACCGTTCTCGGTGTACAGCAGCAGCTTCCCGTCGGGTCGCCAGTCGGGATCCTGGTGGCCGAGCACCCCGTTCTCGCGCACGCCCGCGCGCGTGAGCCTCTTGCGCTTCATGTCGTAGAACTGCAGGACGACGTTCGAATCGTCGGGCGCTGGGGCATCCGTGACGAGCGCGACGCTGCTGCCGTCCGGGGAGAGGACGGGCTGGCGCATCCACGCCGACCAGCGCAGGGCGCCGCGCCGAACCCGCCCGCTCAGCAGACGCTGCGGCTCACCGCTGCCGTCCGCGGCGATGCGCATCAGCTCCTGGACCGAGATGTCGTACCAGGAGTTCCGACCGCGCACGGGCCATTTGCCGAGCTCGTCCTTCGACTGGATGTACAGGATCCAATGTCCGTCGGAGGACCACGAGGGCATCGAGGCCCCGCCGGTCTTGGTCAGCTGGACCGACCCCTCATCGTTCTGGATCCAGATGTTGCCGCCCTTGGCGTACGCGATCGAACCGAGGAATGTCGCCTCCTCGGGGATGACGATCACGCCTGAGGGCGCGGGTGTCAGGGCGGGGCCACCGGGCTGGCCGCCATTGCCGTTGCCACCGTTCCCGCCGACATTCGAGAACGGCAGCTCGTAGTTGAACAGGTTGATCGTGACCACGGCGATCAAGAGCAGACCGACCACCGAGGCGACCGGACCGATGGCCGAGCCGATCGGTCCGATGCCGTACGGGTCGCGCGGCCGTGGCGACCGCGACCGGATCTGACGCGTCACGATGACCCGACGAGCGCAGGAGCCGGGCCGGCGAGGACTGCTGCCGCTTCGGGGTGCGAGCCGCTGGGTGCCGCATCACGGATCTCGAGCTGGAGCGACTCGAACCCGCCGAACGTGCGGCTGGTGAGCCGGGCAACGACGTCGATCCGGTCGCCTTCCTGGACGAGGGCCGCGATGTCGGCCCGGCCGAACGCGATGCCATCGAGCACGTCCCGGTTGCGCCGGAGTGTCAGCGACGTGTGGTCGTCGGCCGCCAGCCGGACCCGGGTGACGGTCAGGCCGAGGACCGCGACGAGCGGCTCCGGATTGCCCGGGCCATATGGGATCAGGCCGCCCAGCTCGCGCAGGAGCCGGTAGTCGACGTCGAGGGCCGGCACGGCGAGGTCGATCCGGAGGACCGAGCGCGGGTCGGGTGGCACCGCCTGCGCGGCGATCGCCTCGAAGCGCTCGACGAACTCGGCCCAGCGGCCGGCCTCGAGCTCGAACCCGGCCGCGCCTGCGTGCCCTCCGTAACGGGTGAACAGGTCCGCGCATTCGGCGAGAGCCGCACCGACGTCGACCGAGCCGTCGCTCCGACAGGACGCCCGGATCGTGTCGCCGAGCTCGGCACCGACGACTGCGGGACGAGCGCGGTCCTCCGCGAGACGTGCCGCGACGAGGCCGATGATGCCCACGGGCCATGGACCGCGCACGATCGACGCCGGGCGGTCCGGGTTCGCGGCCACGCGTTCGCGGGCTTCCGCGACCACCGTCACGGTGAGGTCGCGGCGCGTCTGGTTCGCGACCTCGAGCGACTCAGCGTGCGCGGCGGCGGTCTCGCCGTCCGGGGCCAGCAGCAGCCGCGCGGCTTCCAGCGCCTCGCCGACCCTGCCCGCCGCGTTCAGCCGCGGAGCGAGCGCGAACGAGATGGTGTCGAGGTCGACGGCCTCGGGCGCGATCCGGGCGCGTGCCAGCAAGGCGGCGAATCCGGGTCGCGTGTTCGTCCGCAGCCTCTCCAGCCCGAGCCTGGCGATGGCGCGGTTCTCACCCACGATCGGCGCCACGTCGGCGACGGTGCCGACGGTCGCGAGATCGGCGAGGTCCAGGGCGGCCGCCGGACCGCCGGGCAACTCCGCCAGGAGCAGCTGCGCGACCTTGAAGGCGACGCCGCTGCCCGCCAACCGCGTATCCGGATAGAGCGAGTCGGGGCGGTGCGGGTTGACCAGCGCATAGGCGGGCGGCATCTGCGGCGGCACGCGATGGTGGTCCGTGACGATCACGTCGATACCCCGCTCGGCGGCCACGCCGATCTCCGGTGCAGAGCTCGTGCCGCAGTCGACCGTGACGATCACGGTCTGGCCCGCCGCGACAGCCGCGTCGACGGCCGCGATCGACAACCCATGGCCCTCGTCGAGGCGACTCGGGACGTACGGTTCGACATCGATCCCGAAGCGGCGCAGGGCGACCACCAGGATGGCGAGACCATCGAGCCCGTCGGCGTCGAAATCGCCGAAGACCATCACCCGTTCGCCCAGATCGCGGGCCCGCGTGAGCCGTTCGAGCAAACGGTCGGCGTCGGGAAGCAGTCCCGGATCGTGCAGTCCGGCGAGAGGATCGGCGAACCAGGCGGTCAGGCCCGCGACGTCGACGACGCCGCGGCGAGCCAGGAGTCCGGTCATCCGCCCGGCGAGTCCCCGCTCGAGCGCTGCGGTCAGGAGCTCCGGATCGATGGGACTGGACTCCGGGAAGCTCCAGCGGAAGCGCGGTTCGAGCACCTCGTCAGGATGCCATGCGGCGCTCACCCACGCCTTTATCGCGGCCGGCGAGGGTCGCCGTGGTCAGGACGTCGCCCGTCGCGCGCGGGGGGCGCGTGCCGTGGGCAGCCGGCCGTGTCGCCGGTCCTCCCACAACTGCCAGTCGACGAGGAGCGGGCTCGCCACGAAGATCGACGAGTACGTCCCGATGATGATGCCGATCAGCAGCGCCAGGACGAAGTCGCTGATCGCCGACCCACCGAAGAGGAACAGCGAGAGCAGCGTCAGGAGCACGGTCAGGCTGGTCATGATCGAGCGGGCGAACGTCTGCAGGATCGAATGATTGACGATCTCGTCGAACGGCTCGCCAAGATGGCGTGCCTTGTTCTCGCGGATCCGGTCGAAGACGACGATCGTGTCGTGGACCGAGAAGCCGATCACCGTGAGCATCGCGGTCACGAACAGCGCATCGATCTCGACGTGGAAGAACGTGCCCAGGATCGCGAACGCGCCAACCACGACGACGACGTCGTGGAGCAGCGAAATGAGGGCGGTCACCCCGAACTTCCAGTCCCGGAACCGGTACGTGATCCAGCCGAGGATGCCCAATGACCCCACCACGATCAGGATCAGCGCCTGACGCAGCAGGTCGGAGCTGACGACGGCGCCGATCGTCGTGAGGCTCCGTTGGGCCTCGATGGGTCCAAGGTCCTCCTCCAGTGCCGTCACCATCTCGCCCAGCTTGCCGTCCGTCGGGAGCTCGGTGTTGCCGGTCGGAGCGGCCGGCGACGCAGAGGGGGCGGGGCTGCCCGAGGCACCCGGGCTGGCGGACGGGGCGGCACTCGCGGAGGGCGCGGGACTCGCCGACGCGGCGGGCGACCCACTCGGCGCGGCTGAACCACTCGGCGCCGGTGAGCCGGATGCCCCCGGCGACGCCGATGGAGCCGGCGTCGGCACCGGCTCGTCGACGAGGCCGATCGGTTCGGTCTTGATCTCGATGTAGCCGGATTCGGTCCGGATCGCCGTCGCGTCGAGTCCGTTCTCGGCGAAGACCTCCTCGACCTGGGCCGGTGTGACCGACGGGTCCTCGAACTTGATCTCCCAGCGCGTCCCGCCGGTGTAGTCGATCGTGAGCTGGAGTCCGGCGTCGGTGAAGGGCGACAGCAGGATGAAGATCAGGCCGGGGATCGTGAGCAGGGCCGAGAACAGGTAGAACCAGCGGCGCTTCCCGATGACGTCAAACATCGGCACGCACGGGGCGGCGTGTCTGGCGCGGCGCGGTCACGGCCACGAATTCCTCGTCGCGAAGACCGAACAAGCGAGCCTTGCGCGCCCATTCCTGGCGGACGAGCACGCGCATGATCGAGCGGGTCACGACGATGGCGCTGAACATCGACGTCAGCACGCCGATGATCAGGACGAGTGCGAAGCCGCGGATCACCGACGACCCCAGGGCATACAGGATCGTCGCCGTGATGAGACTCGACACGTTCGAGTCGAGGATCGAGTTCCAGGCCCGGTTGAAGCCGGCCTCCACGGCCGACGGCAGCGACTTGCCGACCCGCAGCTCCTCCTTCATCCGTTCGAAGATCAGGATGTTGGCGTCGACCGCCATGCCCACCGAGAGCACGAAGCCCGCGATGCCGGCGAGGGTGAGCGTCACCGGGATCAGCCGGAAGATCGCCAGCACAACGACCGTGTAATAGACCAGGGCGAATGCCGCGATGAGCCCGGGCAGCCGGTAGTACAGGAGCATGAACAGGACGACCAGGGCGATCCCGATGGCGCCCGCCAGCAGGCTCTGGTTGAGGAACTGCTCACCGAGCGTCGCAGAGATCTGCTCGCTGGACAGCTCCTGGATCGGGAACGGCAGCGAGCCGAACTTGAGGATCGTGACGAGCGAGTTGGCTTCCTTGGCCGGAAAACCGCCGATGCCCCCGGCGCTGATCTGGACCTGGCCGTTCGGGATCGCCTCGTTGATGGTCGGCGCGCTGATCACGACGCCGTCGAGCGCGATCGCGAAGAACTCGCCGACATGGTCGCGCGTGTAGGTCGCGAACTTCTGGGCGCCGGAGTCGGGGCCGTTGTTCTTCAGCACGAAGGTGACCGTCAGGCCGCCGGTCGTCTGGTCCTGTCCCACGGCCGCCGATTCGAGCTGATCCCCGCCGAACAAGGGAGGGAATTCCTCGAGGTTGACCGTCTGGCCGTCGGCCATCTGGGTCGTGCCCAAGGGCACGAAGTCGAGCTGGCCGGTCTGGCCGACCAGCCGGCGGACGTTGTCGACATCGGTGATGCCGGGCAGCTCGATCACCACGCGGTCGCTGCCCTGGACGACGACGACGGGCTCGGACACGCCGGTCGTGTTCACCCGCCGCTCGATGATGTCCTTGATGACGCCCATGGCCTCGGGCGTCGGGCTGATGCCCTCCTTGGGCAGCGCCTGATACTCGACGCGCAGGCCACCCTCGAGGTCGAGGCCGAGCTTCGTTTCGATCGTCCGCCATGTGCCGTCGGTGGCGGACAGGTCCGGCAGTTTGAGGTTGGGGAAGAAATCGATCAGAAGGGCGAAGACACCGATCAGAACGATGAGAACAGGACCCGCTCTACGCATACCGGCGGGATGGTACACGGAACGTTGGGGGGACGCCCTTCGCCGCATTGACACGCGTTCGGCCCGGCGTAGCATTCGAGCGATCGGTTCTGGATGGCCAGCCTTGCCCTTATGGGGCCGCGCGCGGGGAGGACCATGAGCGGGACGTGCAGGATCTGTGACGAGCCTGCGACCAGAACCGTGGGCGCGTACGCCTTCTGCGAGCGCCATTTCGAACGATCCACCCGCGCGCGCCGCGGAGGGCGCGAAGCCGACGTCGCATCGATCCTCCTGCTCATCGCCTTCGTGGTGGTCCTCTATGCGGTCGACGCACTGCTTCAGCCGCGACTCGGGGGCGACGCACTCACGGCCATGGGTCTGATCCTGGCGATCATCCCGGCGATCGTCTGGCTCGGGTTCTTCTACCGCCAGGACCGGCTCGAGCCCGAGCCGCGGATGATGGTCATCGGCGTGTTCGTCCTCGGGCTCCTCGTGGCGACGGCCGTCGTGATCCCTGTCATCGACCGCGTCTTCGACGTCGGCTCGTGGTTGTTCGAATCGCCGCTCGTCCATATCGCGGGCGGGATCCTCGTCGTCGGGATGGTCCAGGAGGGCATGAAGTACCTCACGCTGCGGCTGTCGGTGTACGACTCCCGCGAGTTCGACGAGCGCACCGACGGGACCATCTACGGGACGGCGGTGGGCCTCGGATTCGCGACTGCCCTGAACGTGGCATTCGTCGTCGAGTCGGGTGGGGTCGACCTCGGGACCGGTGCGATCCGGATCGTCCTCACCTCGCTTGCCCACGCGAGCTTCGGCGGGCTGATCGGCTACTTCCTCGGCCGCCAGAAGTTCGAGCCGCGACCGATCTGGTGGATGCCCGCGGGCGTCGCACTCGCTGCCACTCTCAACGGCATCTTCTTCTACCTGCGCAGCACGGTCGCGCGCGGCACCATCGAGGATCCGCTCAGCGCGATCTCGCCATGGGTCGGGCTGGTGCTGGCCGCGGTCATGGCGGGCGCGATCACGATCGTCCTGACGACCCTGACACGGCGGGAATTGGATCGCGCGGCCGCCGCGGCTGGCCCGGAGGCTTCGGCGTGACCGCGGTAACGTTGCGGCCGGGTACGACGGCCCGGCACCGCGACGAAGTCCGGTCGCTTGCCGCCGTGATCGTGCTTGTTGCGGTCGCGCTGGTCGGCGGGCTGCTGTTGCGGATGAACGTCGAGGGAGCGGTTACGCGGGTCGACTCGGGCGGGCTCGATGCGGCCGTCCCGGCAGGCTGGGTCGTCCTGCCGCCCGTCGGCGATCGGTTGCTGACCGCCTACGATCCGCTCGACCCGGACATTCGCTACGGCGTGTCGGCGGTCGATTCCGCGAGTGGCGCGACGCTCACACTGGAGGACGCGGCGGCACGCCGGCTCCAGGACCGGCGACAGCTGCTGCAGGGCTTCACGATCGTGAGCGAAGGCCCGGGGTTCGTCGGGCCCGTCGCGACCTATGACGTCCGCTATACGTTCGTCGATCCAGTTCCGGGCGGAGCGCCCGTCCCGATCGAGACGGTCGAGCACTACCTCCCGGACGGCGAGATCCTCGCCGCGGATCGCGTTCTTGCCGTCGCGCTCGAGGCGCCGCCCGCTGTCTTCGATGCAGCTGTGCCGGGTTTCGATCGGTTCGCCCGCGACCTGGCCGGGCGGATCGGCGCCGGCGACGTCCGGCTCGTCGAACCGACGCCGGCCGCGGCAATGGATCGACGAGTCGCCTCCGTCGATGACGCGTTCGGGCCTCGCCGCGCCGCCCCGGCAGCGACCGCCGACCTCGTCAAGGCGACGGTCCAGATCTACATCACCGCGACGATCGGGGGCCAGGAGCAGCCCGTCGGCTGGGGGTCCGGGACGATCATCTCGAGGGACGGACTGATCCTCACCAACGCCCATGTCGCGATGCCGAGCGCGCCGGGTCTCGGGGTGTACGAGTCGGATCCGACGCCACCGGTCGATCCGGAGGACCTTGTCGTCGCTCTGGTCGGGGCCGAGGATGAGCCGGCCGTCCCGACGTACCGTGCCACGGTCATCTCGGCCGACGGCTACCTCGATGCGGCGGTGATCCGTATCGATCGGGACTTCGATGGCAACCGCATCAGCCCTTCGTCGCTCGACCTCCCGACCCTCCCGATCGGCAACTCTGATGCTGTGCGTGTCGGCGACCCCCTGACGATCGTCGGGTTCCCGGGCATCGGTGGGAATACGCTCAGCCTCAGCTCGGGTCGCGCATCCGGTTTCCTGGGCGACGACCGGATCGGGCCGCGCGCCTGGATCAAGACGGACGCCGTGGTCAGCCAGGGGAACTCCGGCGGCCTGGCCGCGAACGAGGCCGGGGAGGTGGTCGGCGTCCCGACCCGGGGGCCAAGCGATACCGGCGGGTACTCATTGATCCGCCCGGTCGCCCTGCTTGCGGCTGTGCTCGACGCGGGCCGGGCCGGGCGACGCTCGGTCGAAAGCCCACTGCTCGTCCCGAGCAGCGGCCGCGAACGCCTCTCGCTCGATACGTGGACAGACACGTTTGGCGCCTGCCCTCCGACGTCCAGGCTGGCGGCATTCCCGTCCAACACGCGACAGATCGCCGCTGCGATGACGCACGCGGGATTTGCGTCGGGCGAGGACATGGTCAGCCAGTGGCGTCTCGACGGCGAATTGATCTATCGCAGCGGTCGTGTCCTCGAGCCCGGGACGGAGCAGGGCGGATGCCTCCTGGATTCGATCTACCACGACCGGGGGCTTCCGGACGGCACGTATGTCGTGGAGGTCTACGCGGGACCGAGATTGAAGCCGGTCCTCACGGCGCAGACCACGGTCGGAACGACAGGGGGCGGCTCCGCCTCCCTCACGGGGCGGATCCACGATGCGGACAGCGGCCGACCCATCGCGCGAGCCGTGATCTTCATGCTGGCACCCGGCACCGACCCGCTCGCCTGGCGCGCCGCCCCCGTCGAGAGGCAGGTCGTGGCCTATGCCCAGACGGTCTCCGATGGCAGCTTTACGCTCATGGGCCTGCAGGCCGGGACGAGCTACCCCGCGCTCGCGGTCGCGGAGGGATACATCGCTGCGCATGGCATGATCGGACCGCTGGGCGACGGGCAGAACGACCTGGTGTCGCCGATCACACTGACCCGCGCTTCGCCGTAACGGCCGATGACTGGCGGCGGGATCCGCGCGCTCCTCGGCCACGGTAAGCGCTCCTTCTGGCTGCTGTTCGGTGGCATCTGGTTGGTCGCCGGCGCGATCATGCTGGTCGTCGGGATCGGGATGGCCATCGAGGAGCGCCGCTGGGACGCGGCCGTCCAGACGACTGGGATCGTCCTGACCAAGGACATCGTCCCCGCGGACAGTGACTCGAGCACCGAGTACCGCGTCGGGTTCCGCTACATGACCGAGGGCGGAGAATCCCTGGAGGGCGACCAGCGTGTCGACGTCCACGCGTGGGAAGCATTGACCGAGCGTGGTCCGATCCTCGTGTACTACCTGCCGGGGTCGTCCGAGCCGGCGAGACTCGACCCGACACCGGAGCCGTTCGGGCCCTTGATCTTCCTCGCGTTCGGCATCCTCCTGGGCGGCGTGGGTGGCTTCCTGTTCGTCCGAGCGCTGCGGAACGTGCTCCGCGCCGGTCGGCTCATGCGGGACGGGTCGGAGACGGATGCGACCGTGACCGCGGTCGAGCAGACCAACGTGTCATTCAACCGACGGCCACAGTCCCGCGTCAGGTACTCCTATCGTGACGCCGGTGGCGGCACCCACGATGGCGACAGCGGCTACTTGGACTGGGACGAGGCCTCGACGTTCAGTGTTGGCGACTTGGTCCGGGTCCGGTACGACCCGAAACGCCCGGCCGACAGTGTCTGGCTCGGGCGAGCTCTCGTCGACGCCGACGCTGGCCCAGCGACACCGCCGGTGTCAGCCTGAGGCAGGCACGGCGCGTCAGGCTTCGAGCGTCGCCTTGATCCGCTCGGCCAGTGCGCGGCTGATGCCGGGCACGGCGGCGATCTGCTCGACCGGGGCCTCGCGCACCCGTTTGATCGAGCCGAACACCTTCAGCAGTTCGCGCTTGCGCTTGGGGCCCACGCCGGGCAGGTCGTCGAATGCCGATCGGACCGTGCGGCGATCCCGGAGCGTTCGGTGGTACGTGATCGCGAACCGATGGGCCTCATCCCGGAGCCGTTGGACGAGATACAGCGCCGCCGACGTCGGCGGCAGGACGACCGGTTCGGCGCGTCCGGGCAGGAACAGCTCCTCGCGCTCCTTGGCGAGGCCGGCCAGCGGCAGGTCGTGGAGGCCCAGCTCGTCGAGGACCCCCTTCGCCGCGTTCACCTGCGGCTTGCCGCCGTCCACGATCACGAGGTCGGGCATGGCCCAGCGGCGCTCCTCCTCGCTCCCCTCCTCGCCCGACTTGACCGCCCGGAAACGCCGACGCAGCACCTCCTGGTGGCTGGCGACGTCGTTCGGACCCTCGACGGTCTTGATGCGGAACCGCCGGTACTCGCCCGACCGCGGCTTGCCGTCCTCGAACACGACCATGCTCCCGACCGACTCCGAGCCCTGGAAGTTCGAGATGTCGTAGCACTCGATGCGGAACGGGATCCCGGGCACATCCAGGGCGGCGGCGAGCTCCTCGAGGGCAGCCAGGGTCTTGCCCTGGTCGGCCAGCCAGCGCGCCTGCTCACGGGTTAGCGTCTCGGCCGCATTCCGCGAGGCGAGGCCCATCAGGTCCCGCTTCTCGCCGCGCTGCGGCGTCCGGAGGTGGACCGGCCCTCCCCGCTTCTCGACGAGGAACGTCTGGAGGTCGGCTGCGTCGGTCACGCCGGCCGGCACGTAGATCTCGCGCGGGATGGAGGTCGCGCGCGCGTAGTACTGCTCCAGGAAGCTCGAGAGGACCTCGGCGTCCGTCGCCTCGCGCATCGCGTCCAGCAGGTACACGTCGCGCCCGATCATCTTGCCGTCGCGGATGATGAACAGCGTCACCGCGGCCTGGTTGTCCTGGCGCGCCATGCCGACGAGGTCCAGCTCGGTCCGCGCGAACGCGGCCATCTTCTGGCTCTCCATCGTCCGTTCGATCGCGCGGATCTTGTCGCGATGCGTCGCGGCCCGTTCGTACTCCTGGCGGTCGGATGCCGCGCTCATCTCGCGTCGGAGTGCCTTGACCAGCGTCTCCTGACGGCCCTCGAGGAACAGCTCGACCTGCTCGATGTCGGCCCGGTAGTCATCCTTCGAGATCGCCTCGATGCACGGTCCCTGGCAGCGCTTGATGTGGTACAGGAGGCATGGCCGCTGGAGCGCCCGCTCGCCGTCCCGGATGTCGATCGTGCATGTCCGGAACGGGAAAAGCCGGCGCACGAGATTCATCGACTCGTCGACGCTCGTCGCCGACGCGTACGGTCCGAAGTAGCGGCTCCCGTCGTTGACGAGCTTGCGGGTCCGCTCGACCCGCGGGAAGTCGTCGCCGAGGGTGACCTTGATGTACGGGTAGCTCTTGTCGTCCTTGAGCCGGACGTTGAAGCGCGGCTTGAAGCGCTTGATGAGGTTGGCCTCGAGGAGCAGCGCCTCGCTGACGCTGTCGACCTCGGTCACCTCGACGTCGGCGATCCGGTCGACGACGCTGCGGATCCGGTGGCCCTCGCCCATCACCGGCGTGGCCTTCTGCCAGTAGCTGCGGACGCGGTGCCGGAGGCTCTGCGCCTTGCCGACGTACAGCACGTCGCCCCTGGCGTCCTTCATGAGGTAGACGCCCGGTCGATCCGGCAGCCGCTTGAGTGTCGCCTCGAGTTCGGGGGTCACGCCCCCGATGCTAGGGCAAGTCCGCTCAGCGCGAGGTCGAGGACGACCGGCCCGGGCGGCTGCCCTTGACGGCGTCGCCCGTGCGTGTCCGCTCGGCGGCCTTCCCCGTGACGCCGGCCTTCAGCGTGGCCTTCGCCGGCTCGCTGCCGCGCAGCTCCAGCGCCAACGATCCGGCCGACAGGCCGTCGATGGTCGCGGCAAGCTGGTAGCAGCTCCCCGCCAGCATCGACGTATCGACCGAGTGGTTCCATCGCCCGCTGCCCCATTCGAGCGGAAGCACGATCGCCGTGCTTCCGGCGCACGGCGTCAGTCGGAGTGCGGCGTCCCCCGAACTCCGCTCGACGCCGTCGACGAACAACCGGACCTTGATCGGGATCGTGCGACCCCGATTGGCCTCGAAAGTCGCGCCACCAGCGACCGGCTCGAGCCAGACCGCGCTGGCCTCGTGGGACGCCACGAGCTGGACGGTCACGTCGAACGTGTCCGAGCTCGAGTTGCCCCTTGCGTCGGTCGCGGTGCAGGTCACGGGCGTGGTCCCCACGTCGAACCGCGACCCACTCCTCGGGGAACACGCTACGTCAGGCGCCGCATCGACCACGTCGGTCGCGCTCGGGTCCGCGAACGCCACCGTCCGACCGGCAGGATCTGCCGTCATGACCGTCACGTCGGCCGGGACACGGCCGAGCATCGGGTCGGTCGTGTCGACGACCGTCACGGCGAAGCCGTCGGTATCCGGCGCGCCAGCCGAGTCTGTCACCGAGCACGTGACTGGCGTGGTGCCGAGCGGCAGGACCGTGCCGGCGGCCGGTGAGCACGAGGGCGTCGGGTCGGGGTTGTCTTCCGGATCCGTCGCCGATACGCCCGCCCAGTCGGCAGTCCAGCCACCGGTCGCGTTGCCCTCGACCGTGAACGATCCGGGAACGGTCAGTGTCGGCGCCGCATTCGCCAGGACGCGCATCGTGAAGTTGACGGACGTCGGGGATCGGCTGAAGGCGTTCGCGTCGTTGCTGCCAGCCGGTTGCACCGATCGATCCCAGGCGACCGTGAAGCTGTGCATCCCGGCGGTCGTCGGGGCGCGCAGGATCACGTGGCTCAGCGCGCCGCCCTCCAAGGACGGGACGGGATCCGGGCAACCCTGGGTGTCGGGCGCCCATGCGGCGGTCAGCGGTGGGAACGTCACGGCGGTCACGCTCACGATCGCTCCATCGAGCGGGACCGTGCCTCCGCCGGACCAACCGAGGACGACAGACTGGTCGTCATCGACGTGCTGCACTCCGGCGCAGATGAGGAGGAAGCGGACGTTGGCCGGGACCGTCGCGCCCGGGCTGACGTCGCCCAGGTGTTTCGCACCCTCGATGACCGGGGTCACGGCGTCACCGTCCGCGAGGAGGGAGTCCGCCGAAGCCGTGCCCGCGAACGCGAGGAGCGCGCCGAGCGACAGGACGGCTGCCCGGCGGAGGGGTCGGTGATTTATCGGGACGGTTCTCCCAAGGCGCCTGGCCCAGTCGACGCGCCGCCGGGCCTGGCGTGGGATGAATTGTCGCTGGGCCGCGGCGGACCGCCATGGCCCTATCGGTCTGTTCGTTGCGTGGTCGCGCCCCTCTTCGGTACCGGTTCGTTGACTTCCATCACCGAAGAGCCGCATCTGGGCATCGCGGCGGCGGTTTGGTCGCAGGTAAGCGTTTCCCGTGAGACTCGTCTCATGCCCCACGAGTCCGTCCGTGGACGCCTCGATCGCCTGACCCCGGACCAACGGGCGGCGGCGACGGCTCCTCCCGGCCCGGTGCTGTGTGTCGCACCCGCGGGATCGGGCAAGACGACGACCCTCGTCGCCCGGATCGCATGGCTGGTCGATGGCGGCGCCGACCCGACGACCATCACCGCGATCACCTTCAACAAGCGCGCCGCCGAGGAGCTCGGCGAGAGAGCGGGCGCGGCGTTGACCCCGCTGGGTGTCGCGGAGCCCGTCCGCGTCCGGACGTTCCACGCACTCGGGCGCGAGATCCTGCGCGACAGCGGGCGTCCCGTCGAGCCCCTCATCGATCGGGCCGACCTCGTGGCCGAGCTGTGGCCGGCGACGTCGATGGCCGAGCGGGGCCGGCTGGACACAGCGTTCTCCCGCCTCAAGCTGGACCTGGAAGTCAGCGCCGCGGAGGTGGCGGCCGATCCCGGCGCGGGGCCTCTTGCGCGCGCGTTCGTGACCTATGAGCAGGCGCTGGCGAACCGCGGCGCCGTTGATTTCGACGACCTGGTGCAGGACGCGTTGGTCGCCCTCGAGACGGACACCGCGCTGCTCGATCGGTGGCGCGCCCGATCCGGCCATCTGCTGGTCGATGAGGTGCAGGACGTCGACCGCTCGGAACTGCGCCTCGCCCTGCTCCTCGCGGCGCCCGCGAACCAGATCTTCCTCGTGGGCGACGACGACCAGTCGATCTACGGCTGGCGCCTCGCGGACGTGCGACGCTTGCTGGCGATCGGCGCCTCGTTGCCGGGACTCAGGCGCGTCGATCTGGAGATCAATCATCGCTGCCCGGCACCGGTGGTCGACCGGGCCGTGCGCCTGATCGCCCACAACGTGGAGCGGTTCGACAAGGTGATCCGGTCGCGGGCGGATGCGCCGGGTTCGGTGGTGCTGGCTCCGGACCCGACCGACGAACCGGAACGCACGGAGAGGCTGATGCGGTCCTGGCCGGAGGACGATGGGACGCGGGCCATCCTGGCGCGGACCAACCGCGAGCTGCGACCTGCTGTCGTAGCGGCGCTGAGCCTGGGCGAGGCGTTCCGGGCACCATCCGTCGAGCTGCTCGTGGACGACGCCGGGCTGGATCCGCTGCTCGACCGGGTCGAACGGGAGACGCCATCGTCCGCGCCGCTGCTCGTGCGGCTCGGTCGGTTCCGAGCCGGAATCACGAGAGGAGCTTGGACCGACCGCGAGCTGGCCTCGGCCCTGCTCGCCTGGGCGGCCCCGTTCCCCGACCTCGGGACGTTCCGGGCGGCTATCGAGGCGATGCGAACCAGGCTGGCCGAGCTGCGCCGCGACGATGCGCGCCTGTCGCTGGCGACGGCGCATTCGACGAAGGGCGCCGAGTTCGACCACGTCGCAGTGGTCGGGCTCGAGGAGGGACGGTTCCCGAGCGGCCGCGCGATCGCCGATGCGGAGGATCCGGTCCGAGCGCTCGAGGAGGAGCGCCGGCTGGGATACGTCGCGTGGACCCGGGCGCGTCGCTCGCTGACGCTCAGCTACGACCCCGCCGTCCCCTCATCGTTCCTTCTCGAGGCGTTCAACCCGGACGAGCTCGGCCTCGACGATGCGCCCGTCGGCCACAGCCTGCCGATCAGCCCCGCGCCGCGGCCCGGTTGATCTCGCGCAGCAGCCGGTCGATGGCGTCGAGGAACGGCTCGGTGACCTCGGCCGGCAGGACGTCGCGGACCGAATCCTTCGGGCCGTACGCGGCGCGCGCCCGCAGGGCGGTCGATCGCAATGCCGCGAGATCGTCGTCGCGCAGGCGGTCCGGCAATGATTCGAGAAACACGACCCACCGGTCGGCGCCCCGACCGCGCGCTGCATCGACCATCCGGTCCCCGTGACGAGCGGCGATCAGGGCCAGGTCGTCGATCGCCGGGAGCTCGTGGCGCGCGGGGCCGCGGGGCCGGGTCCGTTCAGGCATCCGCCGGTGCGGTGGCCGGCTCGGTGCCGCTCGCGGTATCCGGCGGCGCGAGGAGCAGCAACGGAAGGCGCTTGCGCTCGGAGCCGTTGACCAGGATCCGGAACGAGTAGTCGCCAGGAGCCGGGAACGTGAGATTCCAGAGGTCGATCGAGAAAGTGAGGGTCGCATCGCGGCCGTCACGCTGGCTCCGAGCGACGAGGCTGCCTGTGGCGCCCGCCACCTCCGCGCCGTCTGGGTCCAGCAGCACGAAGCGGATGTCGTGCTCGCGGTCGGTCTCCGGGGCCGTGACCTGGAGGCCGATCACCAGAGCGAGATGGGGATGGCGCAACGGGAAGCGCCGCCCGCCGATCCGGGCGATCCCGCCGCCGAGAACATGGAACTTCTGTCCGGGGATAGTCTCCGCCGCATCGGCGAGGAACGCGAAGTCGATCTCTGGCACCTGGCTATCCTAGCCCCTGGTATCGCGACCGGGACAAGATCGGGCGGGTCGCTCGTCTCGGGGTGGTCAGCGGGCCTTCGCGGCGGCGATGGCACGTTTGCGCGACGGCGTGGCCGCCACTGCGGTCGCGGGACCGTGCCCGTTCGTGTGGTCCCCGTCGCGGCGACCGCGACCAGCCTCCTCGGCGAACGTCACGTCGGAGAGAGGCACGAGCGGCTGGCCGCGGAGCACCCGATCCAGGTACTCCCCGGTCGCGGAGCCGCGGGTCGCCGCGATCTTCTCAGGCGTGCCCTCGGCGATGATCCGGCCGCCGCGATCGCCACCTTCCGGCCCGAGGTCGACGATCCAGTCGGCGGTCTTGATCACGTCGAGGTTGTGCTCGATCACGAGCACCGTGTTGCCCCCATCGACCAGGCGATGGAGGACCTCGAGGAGCTTCTCCACGTCGGCGAAATGGAGCCCGGTCGTGGGCTCATCGAGGACATACAGGGTCCTGCCGGTCGCGCGGCGCGACAGCTCGGTCGACAGCTTGACCCGTTGCGCCTCCCCGCCCGACAGCGTCGTGGCGGGCTGGCCGAGATGGACGTAGCCGAGACCGACGTCATACAGCGTCTGTAGCTTGGCCTTGACCTTGGGCACGGCGGAGAAGAAGTCCAGCGCCTCGGCGATCGTCATCTCCAGAACATCCGAGATCGACTTGCCCTTGAAATGGATCTCGAGCGCTTCGCGGTTGTAGCGCTTGCCCTTGCAGACCTCGCAGGGGACGTAGACGTCCGGGAGGAACTGCATCTCGATCTTGAGGATCCCGTCGCCCTTGCAGTTCTCGCAGCGGCCGCCCTTGACGTTGAACGAGAAGCGGCCCGGCGAGTAGCCCCGCAACCGTGCCTCCGGCACGCCCGCGAACAGCTCCCGGATCGGTCCGAACAGGCCGGTGTACGTGGCCGGGTTCGAGCGAGGCGTGCGGCCGATCGGACTCTGGTCGATCTCGATGATCTTGTCGACGTGCTCGGAGCCCGTCAGCTTGTCGAATGCGCCGACCGGCTCACGGGAGCCGTTGAGCTCGCGGGCCAGCGCGCGGTACAGGACCTCGGTGACGAGCGTGCTCTTGCCGCTGCCGCTCACACCTGTGACCGAGACGAACGTCCCGAGCGGGACGCGCAGCTCCACGTTCTGCAGGTTGTGCTCTCGAGCCCCGGTGACTCGGAGCGCCTTTCCACTGCCCTTGCGCCGCTTCTTCGGGATCGGGACCTGCCGCTCCCCGCGCAGGTATGCGCCCGTGATCGACCGGGGCTCGGCCAGCAGCGCCTCGAGCGTGCCGTTCGAGATGATCTCGCCACCGTGCTCGCCGGCGCCCGGACCGATGTCGACGACCCAGTCGGCCGTCCTGATCGTCTCCTCGTCGTGCTCGACCACGAGGACCGTGTTGCCGAGGTCGCGCAGCCTCGTCAGCGTCGCGATGAGCTTGGCGTTGTCGCGCTGGTGCAGCCCGATCGATGGCTCATCGAGGATGTACAGGACACCCATCAAGGTCGTCCCGATCTGGGTCGCGAGGCGGATCCGCTGGGCCTCGCCGCCCGACAGCGTCACGCTTGTCCGGTCGAGCGTCAGGTAGTCCAGGCCGACATCGACCAGGAACCCGAGGCGGGCGACGATCTCCTTGACGACCTGGTAGGCGATCGCCCGCTCGCGGTCGTTGAGCCCTCCGGCCAGCCCACCCGCCCAACGCAGCGCGTCGGTGATCGACATCGTCGCGACGTCCCATATGTTCCTGTCGCCGATCGTGACCGCGAGGATCTCCGGCCGCAGCCGCTTGCCGCCACAGGTGGGGCAGGGCTTGGTGACCATGAACTTCTCGATCTCGCCCTTGATGTAGTCCGACTCGGTCTCGCGGTAGCGCCGCTCCAGGTTCGAGATGATCCCCTCGACGTTGGCCTTGTACGTGCTCTCGCCGCGTTCGTGCTTGTAGCGCACGAGAACGCGTTCCTGGTCGCGCTTGGCGTACAGCAGGTAGTCGAGCGCCTCCTTCGGGAGCTTCTTGACCGGCGCGTTGAAGTCCCAGCCATGCGCCTGGCACACGGCCTCCAGGATCTTCATCCGCCATGACGCGTCGGTCGACAGCAGCCCGCCCACCCCGAGAGCGCCGTTCGCCAGGCTCTTGTCGGGCCGCGGGATGAGCAACGCAGGATCGATCTCGAGCTTGGTCCCGAGGCCGGCGCACGTGGGGCATGCCCCGTGGGGCGAATTGAAGGAGAACGAGCGGGGCTCGAGCTCGTCGATCGTGAAACCGTCGTACGGGCAGCTGTACTTCTCGCTGTAGCGACGCTCTTCGAACGCGAGCGGCTCGTCGTCGCGCGGCGCGGGTGCGATCAGGACGACGCCTTCGCCGAGGCGGAGGGCGGTCTCGATCGAGTCGGCGAGCCGCGAGGCATCCGGGTCGGGGATGACCTGGCCCGTCTCCGGATCGATCGGCCGGCCGTCGGCGGCGCGCTCCGCGCCCTCCGCCGCCTCGGCATAGCGCACGATATAGCGGTCGACGATCACCTCGATCGAGTGCCGCTTGTACTTGTCCAGCGATGGGGCGTCGGCGATGTCGTATTGCTCCCCGTCGACACGGACACGGACGAAGCCCTGGCGCCGCGCGGCCTCGATGATCCGCTCGCCCTCGGTCTTGCGGTCCTTGATGAGCGGTCCGAGCACGAGAAGGCGAGTGCCCTCCGGGAGGGCGAGCACCTGGTCGACGATCTGCTGGACGCTCTGCCGCTCGATGGCGTGTCCATTCGGGCAATGCGGGATCCCGATCCGGGCGAACAGCAGGCGGAGATGGTCGTAGATCTCGGTGACCGTGCCGACGGTGGAGCGCGGGTTGCGGCTCGCGCCCTTCTGGTCGATCGAGATCGCCGGCGACAGGCCGTCGATCTGGTCGACGTCCGGCTTCTCCATCTGGCCAAGGAACTGCCGGGCGTAGGCGCTCAGGCTCTCGACATAGCGCCGCTGACCCTCGGCGTAGATGGTGTCGAAGGCCAGGCTCGACTTGCCCGAGCCGCTCAGGCCGGTGATGACGACGAGGCGGTCGCGCGGGAATGCGACCGTCACGTCCTTGAGATTGTGTTCGCGCGCGCCGCGCACGACGAGCTGATCCTGGGGCACGACCGAAGTCTAGCGGATGTCGAGCATTTGGAACAGGTGTTCGTGCTGCGCGAGGTGCGCGTGGTGCGCGTGGGGCGGTCCTCTATCTCGGATCACCGTTCATCGGTCCGCCCGGCGGACCATCGGACCGGTGGCCGCCCGTGTAACCGCGATCGCGTGGCTCTTAGACGCCGTTCGGCCCATGGGGCGGACCATCCGACCCCCCGGCTCGCCAACTTCGGCGCGCCCAGCAGGTTCAAACGTCGGATGGTCCATCGGGCGGACCAGGCCCCGGATGGTGGCGGGCGCCCGGACTGCCCGTTACGGCAGCAGCAACGCCGCGTTCGTGATCCCGCCGATGAGGCCCGCCGCGATCCCGAGGGCCAGGGGCAGGCCACCGACCGCCTTCCAGCGGCCCTTGCCGCCCCGGACGGCGGCCGCGACACCGAGGCAGATGATGAGCGTCACCAGCGCGACTTTCGCGAGCACCACCGCAGGCGTGCCGAAGCTCAGGAACAGCCCCTGGACCAGCGGATTGGCTTCGGCGGCCACCCCCCAGGTCCCCACCATTCGGTGGAAGGTGGCGAAGTCGAACGCCTGGGCGACGATCAGGGTCGCGAACCGAAGCAACACTCCACCAAACTAGACCGGACCCGTGCGTTCTGCATCACGAATTGGTGCGATTCGATACACACGGGCCCACGAACCGGTGCATCCGAACACCACGCCGGCGCACGCTCCGAACGATGTGACGACGGAGCGGTTGCGTAGGTGTCGCCGGCGGTCCGCGGGTCGCGACGTCTCGCGAAGATTCGGAGCGTTCGGTCACCGAGTGACTGAACGGACGGCTGAGCGGCCACGGGCGCATGCTCCTTCACCTGATCGGTCACCCCGTGGTGGGGGCGACGCCTGAGCGACCGTGGTGGACGGTTCGTTCGCCAGTTCGGTCATGGGGTGCCCGAACCCGGGAAGACGACTCAGGGGCGTCCCATACCGGGCCACCGGGTGGCACGCACGACGGCTGGGCATCGGCGAGCTGCCGTCCGCTGCCGTGCCGCCGGGTGGCACGGCTGACCGTTGAGCATCGGCGAGCTGCCGTCCGCTGGTCGGGTGTGCCGCCGGGTGGCACGGCTGACCGTTGAGCATCGGCGAGCTGCCGTCCGCTGGTCGGGTGTGCCGCCGGGTGGCACGCACGACGGCTAACATCGGCAAGCTGCCGTCCGTTGGTCGGCCGTGCCGCGGGGTGGCACGCGGGGTTCCCGCCGGACGCGCGGGCGCACCCGGGAATCAGCCGCGCCGGCGTCCCGTCCGGACCGGACGCTGTCCGGTGCGCTTGCGGATGTTCGGCGTGACCGTGCGGTCCCAGGTCGGTCGGTCGAGCCAGCGCGCCTGCCAGCCGGTCTCGTCATCGTGTTCGTCACGGATGCCGGGCAGCCAATCGGACGCCGTGCCGTCGCTCCCGGGCTCCCCGTCGAGTGTCTCGGCCGGCTCCTCCTCGGCGGGCAGGACCGTCACGCTCGTGACCTCGAGGATCGATCCGGGCGAGTCGGCCACGGCCTCCGCGGCCCGGCGCCCGCGCGCCCGATCGGCTGCGCCGGTCAGGCCCGTGGAGGCGGCACGCGCCGCGCCGGCTGCGCGCTCAGCGGCCCGGGCGACCGTCACCGAGGCGTCCTGCTCCAGCACGCGAAGGCGGATCTGCTGGATCTCGTCTCGCAGCGCTGCCGCCCGCTCGAACTCGAGCTCCTTGGCGGCGCCCCGCATCTCGGCTTCCATCCGTGTCACCAGCGCCTCGACCTTCAGGCGATCCGCCTCGTCGAAGGGCCGTCCTCCCTCGCGCTCCGAGGTGTAGACGATCGTCGACTCCGCCACGGCCCGCAGGCGCTGATTCAGATCATGGATGCCCTTGACGATCGTCGTCGGCTCGATGCCGCGCTCGACGTTGTAGGCCTCCTGGACGACGCGCCGCCGGTCGGTCTCGTCGATCGCCACCTGCATTGACTCCGTGACCTTGTCGGCGTACATGATCACCTCGCCGCCGATGTTGCGGGCCGCCCGTCCGATCATCTGGATGAGCGACCAGGCCGACCGCAGGAAGCCCTCCTTGTCCGCATCGAGGATCGCCACGAGCGTCACCTCGGGCAGGTCGATCCCCTCGCGCAGGAGGTTGATGCCGACGAGCACGTCGAACACACCGAGCCGGAGGTCACGCAGGATCGCGACCCGCTCCAGGGTGTCGACCTCGCTGTGCAGGTACTGCACCTTGACGCCGAGCTCCTTGAGATAGTCGGCGAGGTCCTCGGCCATCTTCTTGGTCAGCGTCGTGACCAGGGCTCGCTCGCCGCGCTCGACGCGCGTCCGGATCTCCTCGAGCAGGTCGTCGATCTGGCCCTCGGTCGGCCTGACGGTCACGGGCGGATCGACGATGCCGGTCGGTCGGATGAGCTGCTGGATGACCTGGCCCTGGCTGCGCTCGAGCTCGTAGGGTCCCGGCGTCGCGCTCATGTAGACGGCCTGGTTCACGGTCGTCTCGAACTCTTCGAACGTGAGGGGCCGGTTGTCGAGCGCCGACGGCAGCCGGAACCCGAAGTCGACCAGGATCTCCTTGCGGGTCCGGTCGTTCTTGTACATCCCGACGACCTGGGGAACGGTCATGTGCGACTCGTCGACCACGAGCAGCCAGTCCGGCGGGAAGTAGTCGAGCAGCGTCCAGGGTCTCGACCCCGCCTCGCGCCGTGCGAGGTGGCGCGAGTAGTTCTCGACGCCGGTGCAGTAGCCGAGCTCGCGCAGCATCTCCAGATCGAACGTCGTGCGTTGCCGGAGTCGCGCCGCCTCGAGTGCGCGACCCTCCGTCTCGAGCTCGCCGACGCGGACCTCCATCTCCGCCTCGATGTCGACGATGGCCTCGCGCAGCTTGTCGGCCGGCGTGACGAAGTGGGTCGCCGGGTAGATGTTGGTCTCGCGCCGTTCCGCGAGCAGCTCGCCCGTGAGCGGGTCGAGCTCGGTGATGCGCTCGACCTCGTCGCCGAAGAACTCGACCCGGACCACGAACTCCTCCGAGGCCGGCTGCAGCTCGAGCGTGTCGCCGCGGACGCGGAAACGCGCGCGACCGAGCGCCTGGTCGTTGCGCTGGTACTGGAGGTCGACGAGGTGGCGGAGCACCGCGTCGCGCCGGTACTTGCCGCCTTCCCGCAGCTTGAGGACGGTCGCCCCATAGTCGACCGGCGCGCCGAGGCCGTAGATGCACGACACGCTCGCGACGATGATCACGTCCCGTCGCTCGAACAGCGCGTGCGTCGCTGCATGCCGCAGTCGGTCGATCTCGTCGTTGCGCGACGAGTCCTTCTCGATATAGGTGTCGCTCCGCGGCAGGTACGCCTCGGGCTGGTAGTAGTCGAAGTAACTGACGAAGTACTCGACCGCGTTGTTCGGGAAGAACTCGCGGAACTCGGCATAGAGCTGGGCGGCGAGCGTCTTGTTGTGCGCGAGGACCAGGGTCGGCTTGTTGTGCTGCGCGATCGTCCACGCGAGCGTCGCCGTCTTGCCGGTACCTGTCGCGCCCAGCAGGACCTGGTTCTTGAGGCCGCGCGCGAGGCCGTCGGTCAGCCGCTCGATCGCGGCGGGCTGGTCGCCCGTCGGCTGGAATGGGGCGACGAGTTCGAAGTCGGGCACCCGTCAAGTCTACACCGGACCGCCGCAGTACCGAACGGACGTTCGCACCGTCGATGCCCCTCTCGGCCGGCCTCGTGGGACGAATGACTCATACCGGGTCCCATGCCTCCGGCGGGACACTCGCAGCGTCACCACGCTGGAGAGCCACTGTCGCCGATGCCGAGCACGCGCCGCAGATCCGAACGAGGACAGAGCCTGGTCGAATTCGCCCTGGTCCTGATGCCGCTGTTCGTCATCCTGCTGGCGATCATCCAGTTCGGCCTCATCTTCAACGCATACGTGACGATCACGAACGCGTCGCGTGAGGGCGCGCGGAACGGCTCCGTCTACGTCTACGACGCCAGCCGGTCGAAGGCGCAGAACGACTTCGAGCGCAACGAGTTCATCCGGACCTCGCTCCTCGCCTCGATGAACATGCTGGCGAAGACGTCGCCCCGAACTTCGCGACCGGATCGACCTGGACCCAGAGCGGCACCACGTTCACGAACGGCGACCTGGTCGTGAGCTACGTGCTCCCGAGCGGGACGACCGAGACCGACGCACGGGTGGGGCAACAGATCACCGTCCGCGCCACGTACCACCTGGACCTGATCATCCCGATCATCCCGCAGTTCCTTCCCAAGGACATGAACGGGCGGCTCGGATTGTCGTCCGAAGTCACGATGGTCCAGAACTGATGGCGAGGCTTCGAACCAAAAGGCACCTTCGCGCCGGACGTTCGGACCGTCGTCCGCGCCAGGGCCAGATCCTCGTCCTCTTCGCGATGTCGCTCGTCGGCATCATGGCCGCCGCCGGGTTGGCGTTCGACATCGGGCGGTTCTACAGCGAGAAGCGCTTCCTCCAGAACGCCGCCGACGCCGGAGCGCTCGCGGTGGCCAATGCACTGGTCCGGGGCGAGTCGACGACCGACGCCGAAGCCGAAGGTCGCGACGTCCTTGCACGGAACCTCTTCGCGAGCCCGACCGGGACCGTCGCATCGGTCGCCCTGACGCCGCAGTACCAGCCGGGGCACAGCGGTGATCCGTCGTACCTGTCCAGCGGCATCCTGATCTCGGGCGGCGATGTCCGGGTGGCGATCAAGAGCGACGTCACGTACACCTTCGGACGGGCCATCGGCTTGAGCTCTGCGGTCGTCGGGGGGCAGGCCCTGGTCAAGACAAAGGGCGACCTCCTGCCGATCGCTGTGCGCCACTACATCAACGCTCCGGGACCCTTCGCCGGTGCCGTCGCGCCGTGCGACGGAAACACCAACCACTTCCAGGATCTCGTCGCGACGGCAAACACCTCGTGCCTGGGGAGCACGACCGACGCCACGCTCCGCTCGACGCCCAACCCAGGCTTGCCATTCAATGCCACGACACCGGACGACGATCCGGTGAACCATGGGCCGATCATCGCCTTGGTCGGGCAGGGCGCCTCGCCATCGAATGCCGCGAGCTTCCGCGGCTTCGTCGCACTCGACATCCGCAATTTCCAGCAACAGTCGCCGCCGTCGAACGTGTTCTACAACGGCGTCACGGCCGGTACCAACGCGAACACACTCAAGGCCATGGAGGCGGGCTGGGTCGCGACCGGCTATCCGGGCCCGGACTTCCCCGTGGTGACGGTTCCGCCCGACCCGAACGACCAGGTCGGCATCATCGACGGCAACTCCTCGGGGATCGTCATCGACGCCATCAACGGACGATACGACCCGGGCGCCGAGGTCCTCGCCGCCGTCTACTCGGGCACCGTCTCGAGCATCCCGGACTTCAGCTACGCGGTCGCCAGCACCGCCACGATCAACACCAACCAGAACCGCAATAACACGATCACGATGAGCGTGACGAAGAACGCCTCGTTCACCGGGCAGGTCGAGACGAGCGCGTTCCCCGATTGGGGCGACCCGGTCCACCCCTGGGGAACGACGCTGACGCCGATGGTGTTCAGCCCGAGCCCGATGACTCCGAACGGCACTGTCACGTGGTCGACGTTCCAGACGACCGGCGCACCTCAGGGGGTCTACACGGTCTGGATCCAGGGCCACTCGTCGAGCCCGGTCCTCCTCGACCACTTCTACCCTGTCGGGATCTCGATCGGGAGCGTCAACCGCGACTTCTCGACGAGCGGCGGCGGCGCCGTCCTGATCCCGTCCACCGGCGGGACCGGGACGACCGGCGTGACCGTGAGCACGCCCAACAACAACGGCACGTATTTCGGAGGCACCGTATCGCTGAGTGTCGAGGGCGGCCCGGATGCCACCGTGCCCGGCACCCTCCCGACAGGCATCGGCACGGTCTCGGTCAGCCCATCGACGATCACGCTGAACAAGGGCACGTCGCAGACGGTGACCGTGTCGGTCAACGGCGGGACCCTCGGCCCGGGCGTGTACTCGCTGACGCTCCGCGTCACCGGAACGAACTCGGCCGGGCAACCGGTCACCCGGATGATGCCGATCAGCGTCGCGATCGCCACGGCGAGCACTTCGAATGAGTACGTCGACATCCTCGGCTTCACAACGTTCCGGATCACGTCGATCGACAGCAATGCCATTTACGGCTACGCGATCTCGGGCGTCTACGCAGACATGAACGATCCCGCGTTGCGCCGCGGTCAGGTGGCGCGACTCGTGCCCTGGAGCTAGCCGGGCGGGCACGGCACCAACCCATTCGGAGGCAACCACGTGGAGATGGAATACAAGGACCCCAGTCGTCGGGGTCGGTGGATCGTCGTCATCGGCATCGTCCTTGCGGTCGTCGCCGGCGGCGCCGCTTTCTTCCTCATCAACCAGGCCCAACAGCAGGCCGGCCAAGGCGGTCTGCAGCGGGTCGCCGTCGTGGTCGCCGTGCAGACCATCCCCGCGCGCAAGATCATCGAGGCGACCGATGTGGCCGTTCGCGAGATCCCCCTCGACGACACGAACGCCCAGGGCATCGCCTCGACGCCCGACAAGGTCATCGGGCGCGTGCCGGCGGTCGCCATCCTGCAGGGGCAGATGGTGCTGACCAACCTGCTCGCCTCGAGCACCGAGGGCGGCCAGTTCTCGGTCCTCGGCCCGGCCGATGTCTTCGCACCAGACTCGCCGGACTGGCGTGCGATCTCGATGACGGTGCCCGACGATCGTGCGGTGGGCGGCCTCCTCACGCCGAATCAGACGGTCGACGTCTTCGTGACCGCCAGTATCAACGTGCTGACGAACTCTGAGGACGGGATCGGATCCAACGGCTACTACTCGGACAAGGCGACGAAGCTGTCATACCAGAACATGCTGCTGCTGGCCAAGACCGGGACCTTCTACGTGCTCAAGGCCCCGCTCGATGTCGCGGAGGAGATCTCCCACCTCCAGGCCAGCGGTGCGGCGGCGTTCAGCCTCGCGCTCCGGCCCGACGTCGACACACGGCAGGTCGACGCAACCGCGCTCGGAACCACCACGAACCGCGTGATCATCCGCTACGGGCTGCCGATCCCGGTGGCATTCCCGCCGGTCTCCGGGCCCGTCCCGACACCGCGACCGACCCCGGTCGCGACCCCGGCGCCATCCGGCTCGCCGGGTGCGTCGGCGTCGCCATCGGCCAGCCCCTCGTAGGGCGGCCCGCCACAGTCCTCGATTCCATCTCGCGCCGCTGACCCGGCGCGCCTCCGAGCCGCCCGGACCGCCGACGAGGTGGTCCGGGCGGCCATCTCGTTTCAGGCCGTTGCCAGCGCCTCGTCCAGCAGTCGATCGACCTCGGCGCGGGTCGTCGTCGGGTCGCCGCTCGTGTCGACGACGCGCGTGGCGGCGCCACGCAGCCGCTCGACGAGGTCGCCCTGTGCGTCGATCCGGGCGGTCGCGTCCTCGCTCGCGTCGCCCCGACCGATGAGCCGATCGAGCTGCACGTCCGGGTCGCAGGCGACCAGCCAGACCTCGTCGCACACCTCCGCGAGCCCGCCCTCGACGAGCTTGATCGCCTCGATCACGACGGCCCGGGCGCCGGTCCCCTCGGCGTGTTCGATCGCGGCGAGGATCCTGGGCCGGACCGCCGGGTGGACGATCGCTTCGAGGTCGCGCAGCGCCTCCGGGTCGGCGAACACGATCCGACCGAGAGCCGCCCGATCGAGCTCACCGTTCGGCCGGCGCAGCGCCCCGCCGAAGCGTGCGTACGCGGCCTCGACCTCGGCCGTGCCCGGGGCCAGCACCAGGCGAGCCTCATGATCGGCATCGATCACCCGGACGCCGGCCCGTTCGCCGAGCCACCGAGCGACGGTCGACTTCCCGCAGCCGATCGGGCCCGTAACCCCGATCTTCAGCATCAGGGCGCTCGATCCTCGAGCTCGAGCCAGGCGTCCTCGGCGACAGCCAGGGCCTGGGTCACGTCGGCGAGCTCGCTCGTGACCCGCCGCAGCTCGACGAAGTTGGCCGACACCGTGGGATCGCCCATCGCCAGCTCGAGGTGGTTCTTGCGCAACCCGAGCCGCGTCAACTCGGCGTCGAGCGCCGTCTTCTGGCGCCGATAGGCGTCCTTCGACAGCTTGCCATGGCGCGTTCGACCACGTCCGGCCCGCGGCGTCCGGCTCGCGGCCCGCGCGGTGCTCGCCTGGACGGGGCTGGCGGCCCGCTCTTTGCCCGGGATTGGCACGGATGCCGGTCCTCGCACTGTCGCCGCTCGCGCGGCAACAGCCTCTTTCGTGGTCCACCCATCGGCCACGGCCGCACGCCAGGCGCGGTAGCCGCCATCGAAGCCGACCGCTCGCTCGTCGTCGACCACCCACAGCCGGTCGCACACCGTCTCGAGCAGGCGCCGATCGTGCGACACCACGAGCAGCGTCGCCGGCGATTCGCGCATGAAGCTCTCGATCGCCTCGCGCGCCGGAATGTCGAGGTGGTTCGTCGGCTCGTCGAGCAGCAACAGGTTCGAGGGTTGGATCCCGAGCAGCGCGAGCTCGAGCCGCGACCGCTCGCCGCCCGACAGGGAGCGCACCTCTTTGAACGCGTCATCGCCGCGGAACAGGAAGCGGGCGAGGTATGACCGCCCTTCACCGGGCGTGACCGGGATCGTGCCGAGGAGTGCGTCGAGGACGGTCGCCCCGGCGATCGCCGCACCGCGGAGCTGGGCCAGGTACCCGATCTGCACGGCGTTCCCGAACGTCAGCGTCCCGTCGAGCGGCGGCAGCTCCCCGGCGATCGTGCGCAGCATCGTGGTCTTGCCGGCGCCGTTCGGGCCGACGATCCCGATGCGGTCCCCCCGCTGGGCCGCCAGGAATGGCGCCGTGGCGACGATGCGTGGCTCCGTCGCCGGCGTGCCGTCCGCCCGTACGGCGCCGCGACCGGGGAGGTAGCCGACGGCGAGATCCTCCAGGCGGACGACGATCTCGCCCGACCGTGCCGGACCGTCACCGACCAGAGACGAGTGTGGGAGCGCGAGCTTCCGCATCGAACGTGGCGCCTCGCGCCGGTCGGCAAGGAGGCGCTCGAGTCGCGCCTCGTGCTCGTGCATCTTGCTGAACTTGCGCTGGCTGCGGTAGTTCTGGACGAGCTCGCGTTCGCGTTCGATCTGCTGAGCCTGCGTGCCGGCATCCTTGGTCGCGCGTGCATCGCGCTCCTCGCGCTGACGCCGGTACGCGCTGTAGTCGCCGCGGAACGCGGTCAACCGTCGATCGCGCAGCTCCCACACGCGTGTGACCGTCGCGTCGAGGAACGCCCGGTCGTGCGACGCGACGAGCAGTGAGCCGGTCCGGCGGCGAAGATGTTCCTCGAGCCACTCGAGCGCGTCGAGGTCCAGGTGGTTCGTGGGCTCGTCGAGAAGCAGCAGGTCCGGGTCGGCGATGACCAATCGAGCCAGGGCTGCGCGCGTCTGCTCGCCCCCCGACAGCGTGTTCGGCGGCCTGGCCCATTCGCCGGTCGTGAAACCGAGGCCGCTCAGGGCCGCGTCGACCCGCTGGTCGAGGGTGTACCCGCCGAGAACGTCGAAGCGATGCTGGAGATCCGCATACGCGGGCTCGGTCGCCCGCCCGGAGCGTTCGAGCTCCGCGAGCTCGGCGCCCATCGTTTCGAGGTGGGCGGCTCCCGCACGAACGGCCGTGCGCAGGTCCGGCGCCGCCATGAAGACGGCATCGAGGTGCGCCTCCTGCGCGAGCATCCCGAACGACAGGCCGCGTTTGCGCGAGACCGTGCCGCGGTCGGGCTCGTCGAGGCCCACGGCCAGCCGCATGAGCGTGGTCTTGCCGGCGCCGTTCGGGCCCACGAGGCCGATCCGGTCGCCGAGGGCGATCGCCGCATCGACCGCGTCGAGGATCGTCAGCGTGCCGATGTCACGGGTCACGCCCGCGATTCGCAGGATCGACATCAGCGCGGACCCTCGCCCATCGACGCGCGGGCGGCGGCTCGGCGACTGGCGGCCGCGCGCTTGGTCCGTGCGGTCTTGGCGCGTGCCACTTCGCGAGCGGCAGCTTCGCGGGCCGCATCTTCTCGCGCCGCGGCGTCCGTGGCCTCCGACGCCGTCAGGCCGGTGCTGCCCTCGCCCGCCGCCAGCTCGGTCCAGCGGCGGCCGCGCCCCACGCGCCCGCCCGCCATCCCCCGCAGGATCGCCGCGGAGCCCTTCCGATCGGCCGCGGAGAGCCGCTGGCACCACGAACAGAAATGCGTCGAGCGCGCCCCGATCACGATTCGCTTCACGGGTCGCCCGCAGCGGGCGCATGGCTCGCCGGTGCGCTGGTAGACGTCGAGCGTGTCCTGCATCGACCCGTCGCCGTCGGGTGCGGTGTAGTCGTCGATCGACGAGCCGCGGCGTTCGACGGCCTCGCCCAATACTCCCCTGATCGCCTCGAACAGCCGTCGCTCATCGGGTGGCCGCAGCGACGCCGCGGAACGAAGCGGGTGCAGCCGTGCGCGCCACAGCGCTTCGTCGGCATAGATGTTGCCGACGCCGGCGAGGAACGATTGGTCGGTCAGGAGCGGCTTGAGGCGCCCCTTGCGGCGCCGCAGCACCTTGCGGAAGGCGCGCAACGTGAACGCCTCCTCCAGTGGTTCCGGCCCGACCCCCGCGAACACCGCCGCTCCACCGATCTCCTCGACAAGATCGCCGCTGGCCGGGTCGCGCCCGTAGAGACCGATCCTGCCGAACTTGCGGATGTCGCGGAAGCGCAGCTCGCGGCCACCTGCCAGCTCGAGGACGAGCCGCACGTACGGGTCCTCCGGCAGCTCGGCGGGCACGACGAACAGCTGCCCGGTCATCTTCAGATGGATCGTCAGGGCAGCGTCGCCGGACAGGTCGACGACCAGCTGCTTGCCGCGGCGGCCTACCGCCACGACCGATCGGCCGGCGACCCCGTCGGCGAATGCGATCGGGTCCTGGGAGCGGAGCGTGCGGACCCAGTTGGTTCGCGCACCGACGATCGTCGCGCCCACCAGCCGCGGGCCTAGATCGCGCGCGACAGTCTCGACCTCGGGAAGCTCCGGCACCGGATCGGCCCTAGCCGGCGACCGGCGCGACTGGCGCCTCGAGCGGCAGTTCGTCGGCCTCGGCGGCGATCGCGTCGGCGCGCGTGAGCGGCGTCATCGATTCCCAGTCGTCGCCGACCTTGACGTCGACGATCAGCGGTACCGAGAGCGGAAGGGCGCCCTCCATGGTCTCGCGAACGAGCGCGGCGAGCGGTTCGACCTCGTCGCGCGGCGTCTCGAACAGCAGCTCGTCGTGGACCGAGAGTAGGAGCCGGGCGCGAAGGCCAGCCTCCTCGACCCGCGCCTGGACGCGGATCATGGCGATCTTCTGGATGTCGGCGGCCGTGCCCTGGATGGGCATGTTGATGGCCATCCGCTCCCCTGCCCCCCGGAGCGCCGGGTTCGATGCACGCAGCTCCGGGATCTGTCGCTTCCGCCCGAGCAGCGTCTCCACGAAGCCCTGATCCCTGGCCTGGTCCTTGATGGCCATCATGTAATAGCTGATCCCGGAGTACGCCGTGAAGTAGCTGTTGATGAACGACTGCGCCTCCTGGCGCGAGATGTTGGCGCGCGACGCGAGGCCGAAGTCGCTCATGCCGTAGGCCAGGCCGAAGTTGACCATCTTCGCCATCGACCGCTCACCAGGCGTGATGTCCTCGGGCGCCTTGCCGAGCACGCGTGCCGCGGTCTCGCGATGGATGTCCGCCCCCCGCGCGAAGGCATCCTTCAGAGGCTCATCGCCCGAGACGTGGGCGAGGATCCGCAGCTCGATCTGGGAATAGTCGGCGGCGAGCAGGACGAGGTCGGGCTCGCCGGCGACGAACGCTCGACGGATCTTGCGGCCCAGCTCGGTCCGGATCGGGATGTTCTGCAGGTTCGGGTCGGACGACGACAGGCGACCGGTGGCCGCGACGGCCTGGTGGAACGTCGTGTGGAGGCGCCCATCCGCCGCGATGAGGGACGGCAGCGCCTCGACGTACGTCGACCGCAGCTTCGTGTACACCCGCCACTCCAGCAGCTTGTCGATCATCGGGTGCGCCGGGCGCAGCTCCTCCAGCACCGACGCATCGGTCGAGAAGCCGGTCTTCGTCCGCTTTCCCTTCGGCAGGTTGAGCTCGAAGAACAGCACCTGCTCGAGCTGCTTGGGGCTGCCCAGATTGAACTCGTGGCCGACATCCGTATAGATGCCCTGCTCGAGTCGCGAGATCTCCGCACCGAACTCACGATCGAGGACCGCCAACGCCTCCCGATCGAGCGCGACACCGACCGCCTCCATCCGGGCCAGCACCGGGATGAGCGGCAGCTCGACCTCGCGGAAGAGGCGTTGAAGACCCTCGATGTCGTCGAGCCGTTTCTGCAATGGCTCCCGGACAGCCATCGCGGACAGCGCCTCGATTCCCGCACGTGCCGTCGGGGGCAGCTCGGTCGCCGGCGGCAGGATCTGATCGAGGTGCTCCGCGACGATGTCGGCGATCGTCTGGCTGCGCAGCGCGGCGTTGAGGATGTAGGCGGCGATCTGGGTGTCGAAGGCGACCGGCAGCGGCTCCGAGGCCGGATCCTCGGCCAAGGCGGCGACCAGGACCGGTTTGACCTCGTGGCCGACCAAGGGGATGCGGAGCCGCTGCAGCAGGGCGCGCAGCGCATCCGACGCCGATGGGCCCTCCGCCGCCACCGTGCGACCGTCGGTCCCGACCACGGCCAACGCGAGTGGCGTCCCGCGCCGAGGACGCGGATCGTCCTGGAGCAGTGCGACGCCGACCGTGGGCTGGGACGCCAGCCACGGCTCCAGCCCGGCAACTCTGTCCTCACCGACCACCTCGATCCGGCCCGGATCGACGATCGCGGCGGCCAACGCTCCCGCCAGATCGTCGGTCGGCTCGAAGGGCCGATCGGCGCTCGCCGGCGCGGTGCCAACGGCCTGCGGCGTGACCACCGAATCGAAGTCGAGCCGGAGCTGCAGCTCACCGCTCCCCTGACGTGTGATAGCCCGGCCGGCGCCCCAGCCTTCCGGACGTCCGGCGACCCGTGCCGCCGGGACATAGCCGCTCTGCGCGACGGATCGAAGGGTCTCGGTGCGTTGCTCGGCGGTCTCACCGGCCATCGGCGGCAGTCGTTCGATGAGCGTCCGGAACTCGTATTCGCGAAACAGCCGGACGACGGTGTCGCGGTCGTAGTCACCGAGGCGGGCTGCCTCGAGATCGATGGAGATCGGCAGGTCACGGACGATGGTCGAGAGCTCGCGGCCCATGAAGATCTGCTCCCGGTGGTCGCGCAGCTTGTCGCGCAGCTTCTCGGGCGTCACGTCTTCGAGCCGCGCGAACAGCGATTCCAGGTCGCCGAACTCGCGGATCAGCTTCGCGGCCGTCTTCTCGCCGACGCCGGGGACGCCCGGGATGTTGTCGGTGGGGTCGCCCTTGAGCGCCTTGTAGTCGACCATCTGGTCAGGCCGCAGCCCGAAGCGCTCATCGATCCGGTCGACGTCGTAGATGACCGTGTTCTCGACGCCAGAGCGCGTGGTCATCAGCCGCACGCGCGGCGTCACGAGCTGGAGCATGTCCAGATCGACGGTGACGATCGTCGTCTCGAGGTTTTCCTGCGGATCGAGCTGCTGCGTGATCGTGCCGATGACGTCGTCGGCTTCGTAGCCGGGCATCTCGTAGACCGGGATCCGCAGCGCCTTCACGACCTCGCGCACCTTCGGGAACTGGTCGCGCAGGTCGTCCGGCATCTTCACGCGCGTCGCCTTGTAGTCGGCGTACTGCTCGTGGCGGAATGTCGGGCCGGGCAGGTCGAACGACACGGCGAGGTAATCGGGCTGGAGGTCGACGATGCCGCGCAGGACGATGCTGGCGAACCCGAACACGCCGTTGACGAGCTCGCCCTTTGAGGTGGTGAGCGGCGGCAAAGCGAAGTATCCGCGGTAGACCAGCCCGTAGCCGTCGAGCAGCATCAGGCGTTCCATCGGGTCGCAAGTGTACCCGTCAGGCCGCCTCGACCGACTGCGTTGGGCGCCTGGAAATCCGCGTCAGAGAAGCCTTCGGGCGCTCCACCTGAGTGCGAACAGACCGAGCCCCGCGATCAGCAGCGCGCCGGCCACGACGAACATCGCCGACAACCCCGATGCATCGTCGCGGATGGCGAGCAGGCTGCCTTCGCCCGCGATATCGCCGCCACCGGCGGAGCCCAGCTCCTCGGGGTTCCCACCGGCGAAGACGCCCTCGTTGGTCAGGCTCGCTTCGGGCGCGGCGCTCACCGCCATGCGGTCAGAGCCATAAGCTTCGCCCGCGCCAGGCGCGGCCTGTTGGATGGGTGCGCCGACGGTCGAGAGGATCGCCGCGCCGCCGCCCGAGTACATCGATGGGAGCGCCGCGACCAGGAGGGCGGCGAACCCGAGCGTCGTGAACCCGATCGCGAGCGGTCGAGAGATGTTGTCACGGGCCGATCCGAAGAACCCGAGCACCCGTCGCCAGCCACCGCTGCGCAGGCGCGCGGCATCCGCTGCGGTGAGCGAGAAGTCACGCGGGCGGGACGGCGTGGAGGTGGTCGGGAGGGCGACCTGCAGCGCAACCAGATCCGCCAGAAGGTCCGTGCACGCGCCGCACTCGGCAAGCTGCTGGCGAGCGGCGCCCGTCTGCGGATCGGACAGGTCCGCGGCGCGCGCAGCCATCGCCGCGATGATCGTGAGGTCGTGCGCGGCGTGCGCTGATGCGGATGCGGGCTGAAGCGGCTCGGTCATGTCATCCGTCTAGACGGCTTGGTTCGGCGCGCGGTTCCCCGTGCGCTGCGGACAGGCCGCCATCATCGCACCCCGCCAAGGCGTGGCGCGACACGGCGCAGGAGGAACATCGCGCCTCCCGCCGCCAGCAGCGCCGCCGCTGGGCCTGCGAGCGGATCGTCCTCGCTCGCCGCGACCTTCCGATCCTGCGCTGCCATCGTGGCGACGGGGCCTCCGGCAATGTCGACCTCGGGCGTGGTGGAAGCCGCCGCGGCACCGGTGGCGGCATCAAACGTCCCGACCGGGATCGCGGTCAGGAGCAGCCCCGAAAGGCCGAGACCCGTGAGGCTCAGCGCGAGCGGACGTGTGATCGCGTCACGCGACGTCCCGATCGCGGCAAGGAGAAGGCGCCAGCGACCCGGGCGGAGGCGAGCGCCATCGTTCGCGCTGAGCACGAAATCCCGCGGACGCGATGGGATCCACGCATGGCGGATCGCGGCCCGGATCGCAAGAAGGTCGGTGTGCAGTGCGCCGCACGACGGACAGGTCGCGATCGAGGTGGGGATCATGCCCGCACCGATGGCGTCGGCGATCGCGAATTGGTCGTGGCGCGCGTGCGACGTGCGCTCAGCCACGGAACAGCTCCATCCGATCGGACAGGAGGTCGCGCAGCGAGAGCCGGCCGCGATGGATACGTGACTTGACCGTCCCGAGTGAGACACCGGTCATCTCGGCGATCTCGCCGTAGTCGTACCCCTCGACGTCGTACAGCACGATCGCGGTCCGCTGATCGTCGGTGATGCGCGCCAGAGCCGCCGCGATCGCTCGGCTCCGTTCGGCGTGGACGGCGATCCGCTCGGGATCGACGTCGGGGCCGGCCTTCGGCTGCCAGCTCTCGTCTTCGAGCTCGGGATACGGCTGCACCGGTCGCCGCTTCTTCGCTCGCTGGGTGTCCATCGCCGCGTTGACGCAGATCCGGTTCAACCACGACTTCACGCTCCCGCCACGGAACGACGCGAGGTTCCGATAGGCGGAGAAGAACGCTTCCTGCACGGCGTCGGCGGCCTGGTCCCGATCGGGGACCATGCGGACGACCAGCGCGAACAACGAATCCTGGTACAGGATCACAAGGTCGTTGAACGCGTCGAGGTCCCCTGACCGGGCACGCTCGATGAGGATGAGATCGCGGCGCTGGACGGGGTCGTCGGAGACCGTCGTCGAGCGAAGGTCCTCCACGGTCGGGGGGTCCCTCCGGACGGCGATGCTGGCTGACGTGAGGCGGGGGGAGTCTAGCATCGGTCGCCAGACGCAGGCCCGCAGCGCGTGGTTCCGGCGGTCGGGCCGTGCCGGTCGGGTCCGTGCCCGGCAACCCCAGCGTCGCCGTCGCGTCCGACCGTCTGACGCGCACCGACGCGCTCGATCGTCCTATGCCCTACCGCTTAGGGCCTACCAGGTCGTCAAGGATGGCGACGCTCTCGCGCCGCGCGACTGACACGTTACGGGCCCCATCAGGTCGGCACTCGACTCGGACGAGTGCACAGGCAGCCACGAACAGCGCTCGGATATCCGCGGACAAGTTCGAGAAGAAATAGCGCGGGTACTCGTGGCCCTTCACTCGGTTGACGCAGCGACATCCATCGGAATGGATCAGACCCGCTAGAAACTGCCCTAGATGCTGGGTGACGAGGTGTTCCTGCCAGGGCTCCAGTGCGATCTGACGCAAGTGCTTCGGACCGCGGCCGTGCTGTGGGAATAGGCAGATCCAGTGCTTCCAGTTGCTGTAGAGCTCGACACAGCCGGGGCGTGGGACCCGGCCGACGGTTCGTGCCGCGACCTGATCGATCGCTTCCTCGGCGCGGCTGATGATCGCCGGGTACTTGGCGTCCAAACTGATTCGTAGGCGCCATACGTTTCGTGGTGCGGGAGTGAGCATGCCGTCGCCGAGGTAGACACCAAGGAGGTACGGATATGCGAAACCAAGCCCACGATCGTCCACGCATCGCTCGGCGTCGGGCGGTGCGGCGCGGCAAGGCAGGTCTTCGCGCGCCAAGCCTGGTACGGCGGGTGGGACTCGAACCCACAAGCCCTCACGGGCAGCAGAGTTTGAGTCTGCCCTGTATGCCAATTCCAGCACCGCCGCGGGTCTCCACTATAAGCGAGTCTGAGACACGCTCAGTATAGAACACTCGTTCTAGACCGAGTATAGATTCCATGAATAGCAAGGGCACGACCGCCGGACGACGCCTATGCTCGCGGGATGAATGAGTCTCGAGTTCGGAGCCCGTCACGGTTCATCGGCTACCCGATCGACTCGCTCCTCGCCGTCCTGCCGAGCCCCGAGAGCGCGGCGACCGTCGCAGCGGAGCTGAAGGCTGCGGGCGTCCGTGACCGCGACATCACGATCCTGCGGGGAGACGAGGGCGCCTCCCGTTTCGATCCGACCGGCGCCGTCCACGGATTCATCGCCCGCCTGCGACGCATCGTGTCGTTCACGGTGATGGACCAGCTACCGGACATGGCCTGGTATGACGCCGCGATCCGGGCGGGGCAGGTCGTGGTCATGGCGCGCATGCGCGGTGACGACCTGAAGGCCGAGGCCGTCCGGATCCTGCGCGACCGCGGTGGCCATTTCATCAACTACTACGGCCGGTTCGCCACGGAAGAGGTGGTCCGCTGGCAAGGCCCGGAACCGGAGGTCCCCAGCCTGCTCAAACGCTGAGCGATCGCTCAGGCGCTGACCGCGCGGCCACCCTGCCAGACGGCGACCGGTCGTCCGAGCGACGCGAGGTCCGACAGCGGATTGCCCTCGACGAGCACGAGGTCGGCGAGCTTGCCCTCCTCGATCGTCCCTGTGACGGCATCGACCCCGAGCAGGCGCGCGGCCGCCGAGGTCGCCGCCTTGATCGCGCTCATCGCCGACGCCCCGTGGTCGGACAGGAGGGCGACCTCGCACCAGACCATGTCCGCGGTCACGCCGACCTCGCCGGTGTCGGTGCCGGTCGCGAGTGGGATCCCGAGCCGGATGGCCGATTCGGTCGAGATCCGATGGCTCCGCTCGATGAGGTCCTGACGCTCGCGTTGGACCGCAGTGAGTCCCGGCAGGGTCCGATTCACGTCGGTGACGACGAGCGTCGGGACGAGCCAGGCGCCCGAGATGGCCAGCGCCTCGATCGCCTCCTCGTCCGCGAGCCACGCGTGCTCCACGGAGGTGACTCCCGCAGCCGCCGAGCGCCGCACCGACTCGCTGTCCTGGGCATGGCACATCACGCGCAGTCCGAGGTCGGCGGCCGTGGTGACGATCGCTCGCAACTCGTCGAGCGTCAGTTCGGGCGCACCGTGGACCATGGCTCCCGGGGCGAGGCCCGTCGTCGTGAGCATCGCCGCTTCCGAGGCCACGACCTTCACGACATCGGCGCCATGGCTCACGACCTGCCGGGTCGCCTCGGCGAGGTCATCGGGTCCGTCGGCCTCCAGCCCGAACGCAGAGCCATGACCGCCGACCGAGCCCACGGCCGTGCCCGCCGCCACGATCCGCGGCCCGGCCACGTCGCCCGCCGCGATCGCATCCCGAAGCCGGCACTCGAGGTTGCGGATGGATCCCGCTCCACGCGCGGTCGTGACCCCGGCGCGCAACGCCAGTCCTGCATGTCGGGCCGCTGCCTCGAGGATCTCCGCATCGGTACGCCGGGCGATCGCCTGGAGCGAACCCTCGGTGGGGTCGAACGTGTAGTGGGCGTGCGCGTCGATCAGCCCGGGGAGGAGGGTCCGCCCGGCCCCCTCGACGACCTCGGTCGGACCGGGATCGGCGGCACGCTCGGCATCGTGCGGGCGCACGGAGGCGATCCGTTCGCCCTCGACATGAACGTCGATGTGGTCGCGAGCGTCGTCGGACGCACCGTCGATCAACCGGACATCGCGAATCAGCAGGCTCACCGAAAGAGCCTAGCCCCGCGCGCCCGCTGCGCGCTGCACGACGGCGTCCTAGACTCCGCGCATGTTCAGTCGCATCTTCGGCCCCGGTCGCGAGCACGAGCAGGCGGCGCAGCTCGAGACCGCGTCCTTCGACGCCGCGGCTGCCGCCGGCGATACCGCCACCGTTCGCCGGATCGTGGCACGGCTCGAGCGGCTTCCCGCCGAGCAGGCCCGCCTCGTCGCCTCGGCCGCCTACACCCTTGCACGTGCCGCCCACGCCGACCTCGAGATCAGCGAAGACGAGACGGCGGTCATCGAACGTGAGCTCCAGGCACACGGCACACTCGACGAGGCCACGGCCGTGCTCGTCACCGAGATGGCCAAGCTGCAGGCGCGCACCGTCGGCGGCACCGAGGACTACGTCGTGACCCGGGAGTTCACCGCACTCGCCAGCGAGCAACAGCGGATCGACGTCCTCCGCGCCTGCTTCGCGGTCGGTGCCGCGAGCGGGTCGATCTCGGCCGAGGAGTCGGCGGTCCTCAACCAGATCGGGAAGGAGCTCGGGCTCAACGACGACGCCGTGAATGCAGTCCGGGCCGACTTCCACGAGCGCCTCTCGTCGGTCCAGATCGTGCGGCGGCTCGCGCAGGGTCGGTGAGCGGTCGAGCGGAGCGCCGGGCGACCCTGGCGGTCGCCGTGGCATCCGGGCTCGCCCTCGCCGTCGCAGGGTGTGGCGGTGGTGGCGGCGAGGGTTCCAGCCAGCCGGACGGCCCTGTCGTCGTGACCTTCGAGGTCGTCGACCAGCGCTTCAAGGTGCTGCTCACCGAACCCGCGGACATCGACACGGCTCGCCGGCTCCTCGCCATCGAGGATGTCCCGAGCATCCCCAACGGGCGCGTGCTCCGCGAGACGGGCGTCAACGAGGGATACAGCTGGTCCCTGGACCCGAACGACATCGAGTTCGCGGACGTCACGATCGAGGTGTGCGACGGTCTGCCGTCCGACGTCGAGGAGGGCGTCATCAGCGGCGATCGGTATTGCCCGTGGTCGGCGGTGGTCGTCGCTGTCGACCCGGCGGGCTGAGCGCCTCCCTCAGGCGCTGGCGAGTCGCAGCTCCACGAGCCCGTCGCCGAGCTGGCGACGGACCTCGGCCAACAGCTCCGCGTCGTAGGCCACGCCCCAGCGCAGCTCCATCGGCAGTGCCTGCCCGCCGCCTGGCGCGGGAACGTGGAGGACGACCTTCGTCCCACCAGGACGGTCGCGCAGCAGGAGCTTGACAGTCTCCATAGCCCGAACGAGGCGATCGGGTCCCGCGGCACCTTCGAAACGGACGTGCAGCACGGCCTGGGGTCCAGCCGCGATCGGTGCATCGGCCGTCGCGTCTCCGACGATCCGTGCCCGCGCCTCGTCCGGAACCGCCGGTTCGTCGTTCGTATCGTCCGCTCCCCCTGCGGCGGTCGCGCCGGGGACCTCGATGTAGGTCGGCACCGGCTCCGCCGGCTGGATCCGCGGCATCGCCTCGGGCAGGGCACCCGAGCCGTTCCCGGTCGGATCATCACGCCGCGGTGAGACGAACGCCGCTGCGGGCGCGGCGACGGGCGACGCCCCCGGCCCCGGGCCGACAGCGACCGGCGTCCGGCGGAACGACCCGTTCCGCCCGCCCCTGTCACCAGCCGCGACGTCACGGGCGAATTCGTCCGGCCCGCGCGCCGCAGCGTCGTCCCAATCGGCCACGAGGTCGGCGAGCAGCGAGACCTCTTCGCCCTTGTGGTCGATGCGGCCGGCGATCAGCAGGATCGCCCCGTCACGCAGCAGCGGCCGCGTCGTCTCGTAGAGGCGGGGAAAGACGACGACCTCGATCGAGCCCTGCATGTCCTCAAGGGTGACGATCGCCATCGACTCCTGGCGCTTCGTGATGACGGTGCGCAGCCCGGTCACGATCCCACCGACCACGACGCGCTGCCCGTCCAGCGTCTCGTCCTTGAGATCGCCCGAGTAGGCGTTCACGAAGCGCCCGACCTGCTCCGCGACCTCCCCCATCGGATGCTCCGACAGGTACAGCCCGAGCAGCTCCTTCTCCTTGCGGAGCCGCTCCCGACGAGGTGCCTCCGGTCGCGTGGGGAGGGCCTCGTCGGGCGCCTCGGCGAAGAGGAGATCGAACGCCGAGATCTGGCCGGTGGCCTGCTGCTGTTGGACGGCCTGGGCGGACGGCACGATCGTCCCGAGCGCCTCGATGATCTGCACCGGATGACCGAAGTCCGAGAGGGCGCCGACCCAGGCGAGCGCTTCGATGACGCGCGAGTTCACGAGACGCAGGTCGACCCGCTCGCAGAAGTCCCGGAGCGAGCGGAAACGACCGTCGGCTCCACGCGCCGCGATGATCGATTCGATGGCGCCCTGGCCGACGTTCTTGACGGCCAGCAAACCGAACCGGATCGCGTCGCCCTCGACGGTGAACTCGAGGTGGCTCGCGTGGACGTCCGGCGGCCGGACCTCGATGCCCATCCGGCGGCATTCCGCGACCGCGGCGGCGACCTTCTCCTCGTTCGCGCGAAAGGCCGTGAGCACGGCCGCCATGTAATCGACCGTGTGATTCGCCTTGAGATAGGCGGTCTGGTAGGCGATCAGGCCGTAGCACGTCGCATGCGCCTTGTTGAATCCATACCGCTCGAACGGCTCGAACGCGGTGAACACCGCGTCGATGACCCCCGGCGTGACGCCGCGCTCGGCGGCCTGGCTGACGAACTTCTCCTTCTGGGCTCGCAGCACGCTCGATTTCTTCTTGCGGATCGCATAGCCGAGCGTGTCGGCCTCGGGGCCGGTAAACCCGCCCAGGGCCATGGCCGCGGCCATGATGTCCTCCTGGTAGACGAAGATCCCGTAGGTCTTTTCCAGGTACGGCTCGAGCAACGGGTGGAGGTAGGTCACCGGCTCCTGGCCGTGCTTGCGGCGGATGTAGGCGGGGATGTTGTCCATCGGGCCGGGCCGGTAGAGCGCCACCATCGCCGCCAGGTCGTAGACGGAGGTCGGGCGAAGCTCCCGGATGTAGCGGCGCATGCCGGCCGACTCCAGCTGGAAGATGCCGGTCGTCTCGCCCGAGGCCAGCAATTCGAACGTGGCGGCGTCGTCGAGCGGGATCGCGTCCAGGTCGATCGTGATGCTGCGATTCTCGCGCACCAGGTCGACCGCCTGGCGCAGGATCGTCAGGTTCGACAGGCCGAGGAAGTCGAACTTGAGCAGCCCCAGCGCCTCGATCGCGTGCATCTCGTACTGGGTCATGAGCGAGTCCGAGTTCGTCGCCTTCTGGAGCGGCATGAGCTCGGTCAGCGGCTCACGCGAGATGACGACACCCGCGGCATGCGTGGATGCGTTTCGGGCGACGCCTTCGAGATGGCGCGCGAAGTCGATGATCCGCTTGATGGCGGGGTCGCCATCGACCTGCTCGCGCAGGGCCGGGCTGGTGTCGAGAGCCTCATCGAGCCTGATCCCGAGCTGGTTCGGGACTGCCTTGGCCACGCGGTCGACCTCGCCGTAGCTGTGCCCCAGCACGCGCCCGACGTCGCGGATGGCCGCGCGGGCGAGCATCGTGCCGAACGTGATGATCTGCGCCACGTGGTCCTGGCCGTACTTGCGCCCGACGTAGGCGATGACCTCGTCGCGCCGGCCGTCCTCGAAGTCGACGTCGATGTCCGGCATCGTCACCCGGTCCGGGTTCAGGAACCGCTCGAACGGGAGCTGGTACAGGATCGGATCCACCGGCGTGATGCCGAGCGTGTACGTGACGATGCTCCCCGGCGCCGAGCCCCGGCAGGTGGTCTGGATCCCCTGCTCCCGCGCGAATCGGATGAAGTCGGCCACGATCAGGAAGTAGCCCGCGTAGCCCATCGTGGTGATGACCCCGAGCTCGTAGTCGAGGCGCTGCTGGAGCTCCGGCGTGACGGTGCCGTAGCGCCGCGCCAAGCCGGCCTGACATTCCTTGCGCAGCCAGGACTCGACGGTCTCCCCGTCTGGAACCGGGAAGTGCGGGATCCGCAATTGCCCGAGCGGGAGCGACAGGTCGGTCATCTCCGCGATACGTCGGCTATTCAGGATCGCGTCGTGCCGGTCCGGGAAGAGCGCGCCCATCTGCGCGGCCGACTTCACGTAGAACTCGTGCGTCTCGAACTTGAGCCGCCCCGGCGTATCGAGGTTGTTGCCCGTGCCGACGCACAGCAGCACGTCGTGGGCGTCGGACTGGTCCGCACGAACGTAATGCAGGTCGTTGGTGGCGACGAGCGGCAGCCCGACCTCGGGAGCGAGCCGCAGCAGCTGTCCGTTGAGCCTGGCCTGCTCGGGCAGCCCGTGGTCCTGGAGCTCGAGGAAGAACCCGTCGGGGCCGAAGATGTCACGGTATTCGCCGGCGACATTGCGAGCGAGCTCGAGGTCGTCGACCTCGAGCGCCTTGGCCACCTCGCCGCCGAGGCACGCGGACAGTCCGATCAGACCCTTGCTGTAGCGGGCGAGATGCTCACGGTCGATGCGCGGGCGGTAGTAATAGCCGTCGACGTGCGCATCGGTGACGAGGCGACACAGGTTCTGGTACCCGGCGTAGTCGCGGGCCAACAGGATGAGGTGGAACGGCTGGCTATCGGCCTTGCCTTCCTTGGAGGTCATCGACCGCGGGGCGACGTACGTCTCGACGCCGACGATCGGCTTGATGCCCTTGGTCCGCGCCGCCTGGTAGAACGCGACCGCGCCATAGAGGGCGCCATGGTCGGTCAGTGCCATCGCGTCCATGCCCTGGGCGGCCGCCGCATCGACCAGCTCCGTGATCCGGCCAAGGCCGTCCAGGAGGCTGAACTCGGAATGGACGTGGAGGTGGGTGAAGTCGTTCGGCGCGAGGGTCACGGAGTGCCAAGTCTACCGGCCGGCGGCGCGCGCGGCCGGACCGTCGGTCAGATGGGACAGATGAACTGGACCCCGAACGCCGGGCGTTTCACGCCCGACCAGCTCACGGCGATCGCGACCGGATACGACGACCCAGGGGCCGCTGCCGCGAGGACGGCGGTCCCGGCGCTGGCGACCGGCGTGGGCATGCTGCCACTGCTGATCAGGACGTCGTCGACCGTCAGGTTGACGGCGGCGCCGTTCGTGGCGCCGAGCCGGATCCGGTCCGCCGACGTCGTCCAGGTCCCTGTAGTCAGGCGGGCGAACGGCGTCCCGAAGGTCGCTCCGTCTGCGACCACCCACGCTTCGAGCACGGCGTTGCCACCCGTCCCTCGGGTCTGGTGGAGGCCGATGCGATAGGTCGATCCGGCCTGGAGAGCGATCGACTCGGCGCCGACCGCTGTCGACCCGTTGCGCAGTCGCAATCGACCGGTCGAGCTGAGCGTCAGGTTGCCTGTCGTCACACCCGCGTTCGAGAGCATGAGGATGCGTGGGGCGCCGGCCGGCAATGCAACGACGCGAACTCGCATCGTCAGGAATGTGTCGACGGTCGCCGGGAACGACTCCTGGAGATAGCCGGTCGTGTTCGCGAAGCGGGCCGACGCGGTGCCGTGGATCGGCAACGAGGTCTCGAGCGTCACGACGCCGGTGCTGCTGTCGACGCCGGTGCTCGGATCGAGCAGGCCACCCTCGAACGTGATGTTGCGGATGTTCGTGCCGCCCGGCGGCGGAGGTGTGGGCGTCGGGGTCGGGGTCGGCGTGGGCGTGGGCGTGGGTGTCGGGGTCGGCGTGGCGGTCGGCGTCGGGGTCGGCGTGGGCGATGGTGTGGGCGTGGGGGTCGGCGTGCCACCAGGGGTCGGGGTCGGCGTCGGCGTAGGCGACGGTGTGGGTGTGGGCGTCGGGGTCGGCGTGGCGGTCGGGGTCGGCGTCGGGGTCGGCGTGGCGGTCGGCGTCGGGGTCGGCGTCGGACCGGGCCCGCCACCGACATCGAGGAGGAGCTGCGGCACGTTCGCGGATTCGCCGCTCGCGTAATAAACGCTGTTCGTGTTACCGGCCACGATCACGAGCGCGACGGATCCGTCGGCGGACACCGTCCCGGGCGGCAGGGTCACATCGATCCATTGCCCCGCCGCTACGGCGCCGATCGTCGCAAGGGGAGACCCGACCGACGCCGGCGCGTTGGCCCACGTGATCCCGTTCTCGGTCCAGGCCGAGCCGGTCGCGTAGACCGTGCCGCCGTGCGGTCCGGCGTCCGCGACGTGCAGCCTCAACGTCACGCCCGTCACCGAGCGCCCGGCCAGCCCCGCGACATCGAACTTCAGATAGGTCGTGTTGGTCGTGTTATTCGCGGCGTTGCCCTGCCGCAGGAGGAGATCCACGGTCGTCCCGTAGTTCTTCGTCGGGTTCGTGTTCTTGACGTACGCATCTGCGCTCGGCACGAACGACAACGATCCGCCGGGCGGGCTGTCGGGCTGCAGATTGAAATCGAGGGTCGCGTAGCTCCCGCCGTTGATGACCGCGCTGCCACTTGACGTGACGTGGCCGTTCGCCGATGCGGTGACCGTGTACGTGCCGGGCGGGAGGTCGACTCGATATCGGCCCTGTGAATCTGTCGTCGTGGTCTGGCCCGTGTCGATCGAGACCGTCGCGCCGACCAGGGGCTCGGTCGTGACCGCATCGCTGACATTGCCCGTCACGTAGGTTGTCGTCGGGGTGAGCTGGACGTCGACGGTCGTCGTCTGGTCCGCCTGCACCGTGACAGTCCGATTCGTGCTGACGAATCCTGTGGCGGCGTACGTGAGCGTGTGCGAACCCGCCGCGAGCCCCGCGATCGCGTATTGACCGGCCGAGTCCGTCACCGTGACACCGCTCGGATAGCCCACGGTCACGCCGGCGAGCGGATCACCCGTCGCCGCGTTCCGCACCAGCCCGGCGACGTTCCCGGGACGCTCCATCGCGACGTTGAGCGTGGTGGTCGCACCACCGGTCACGACCGCCTGGCGGACCTCGCTGGCATAGCCTGCCGCCGCGATCGTCACCTGGGCCTCACCGGCCGGGACGTCAGTGAGCGTGTAGGCGCCAGAGGCGCTCGTCGTGGCCGATCGCCCGCTCGTCGAGACCGACGCCCCTTCGATCGGCGCGGACGTGGAGCCATCTGTCACGACGCCGCTGATCGTTCCGGGCTGGAGGGTCCCGGCGTTGCCGATCCGGATCCACGAGGCGACCGACGGCACACCGGCGGAGTCCTTGATCACGAGCATGTAATCGCCCGGAGGCGCGACGCCACCGGATGGCGGCGCCGCCGCCTGGATGGTCGTCCCCGAGGTGGTGAACGCGAGCGGGACGTAGCGCTGGTTCATGTCCAGCGCATGCGTCGCGGCCGTGGGACGGAGCAGGCTGACGGACGTGATGTTCGCGGCCTGTGGGCTGGAGATCGAGAAGCTCGACCCGTACGCCGCGGTGCCCGGCGCTGACGAGATCGTCGGACGCGGCCCCTTGAAGAGGTACGGTGGCGAGTAGACCTGCGCACGCAGCCGGCCCGCCGCCTCGCCGCCTCCGACGACGATGCGTCCATCGGGCAGGAGCACGGCACTGGAGTGGTACATCCGGGCCTCACCCATCGAGGCGACCGTCGTCCAGGTCTCCGTCGCGGGGTCCCAGATCTCGCCCGCCAGCACGGCCGCGGTCGCGCTATCGGACTGACCGGTCCCACCGATCGCCATGACCGTCCCATCGGCGAGGATCGTGAGGTTCATCCGACGGCGCGCGAAGGACATCGGAGCGACCTCGCGCCACGCGGGGCTAGCCGCGGTCATGTCGACGACCATCGCGCGGGCGATGGCAGGCTCGCCGCCACCAGCCCGCAGGATCCTCCCGGGGCGATACATGACGGCCGACTCCGAGTAGCCATTCGTCGCGTACAGCGCGGTCGGTCCGGTCGTCCAGCTGCCCGTGCCGCTGACATCGATCGTCGCGGTGCCGGTCTTCGAACCGGCTTCGTATGTCTTCCCATTGGGAAGGACGAACATGAACGGATACAGACCCTGGTCGCGCGCGGCGCCGGTGAGGCGGGTCCATGTGTCCGTGACCGGGTCGTACAGCTCGGGGACGGTCGACCGCGTCCCGTCCGGCGCATCGCCAGAGGTTGCCAGGACCCGGCCGTCGGCGAGCGTCGTGCTCGTCGCGTACCAGCGGAGGTCGGTCATGTCGGCTCCCCGCGTCCATGTCTGCGTGACCGGATCGAAGAGCGACGTCATGTTGTGGCCGTCGTGGGGTGAGCCATTCTGGCCGCCGACGACGATGAGCCGTCCGTCCGCGAGCGTCGACTGGCCGGCGCAATGGAGATCTGCGAAGGTCGCCGGCGTGAGCGTGAACGTGCCCGTCGACGGGTCCCACACGCGGGCGTTATCGCCCGTCGAAAAGACGAGGACCTTGCCGGTCGAGAGGGTCGCCATGTGCTTGGCCTGGACGCCCCAGTCGAGAAGCGGCCCCCACTCGCCCGAGTCGCTGGGCGCGGCGAGAGCCCCTGCGGATTCGGTGGGGGGCGCGGCGGGGGCCGTCAACGGCTGTGTAGCAGGTCCGGTCCCGACTGGCTCTGCGGTCGCACCTTTTGAGGCGGCGGCGCTCGTGCTGGGCGCGGGTGCCCAGACGATGCCTGCGATCAGCAGGCCGATGGTGGCCGTGGCGCGCGCGCCGGCACGGCGGGAAGACACGTTGACAAAACCCCCCTTGACTACACCAGAGTGCACCCCGCAGCTCTCCGGTGGATCACATCTTAGGCGAAGGTACCGCCGCTCGCACCCGAAGGTCCCAGAGCCGGTGCCTCGATGCACCACCTTTGCGCTGCCCCGCCGGCTCGACGCCATCTGACCCGGCGCGTCAGACTGGGCCTATCGAGTCTCACAGGAGGGAACCCCGTTGGAAGCCATCAGTGGCCTGCTGTTCCTCGGCGCACTCGCGCTGCTGATCGGCGGCGCCGTCGCCGCCGTCGCCAACCGCGTCCGGCCCGCACTGAGCCGCGACAAGATCGTCCGGGCCGATCTGCCGTCAGGATTGCTGCTTGGCCTCGGCGCGATCGCCCTGGTGGCATCGCTGGCGTTGTCCGCGTTCATCCAGATCCCCGCGGGGTTCGTCGGCGTCGTCCGGCAGTTCGGCGCCGTGACCGGCGGGACCCTTGACCCGGGGCTCCATTTCGTCACGCCGTTCGTGAACTCGGTCGACCAGATCGACACGCGCGTCAAGGCCATCCATGTCGAGGGCTACACCGCCGCGAGCAAGGAGCAGCAGGACCTCTTCCTGAACGCGACGCTCAACTACCACGTCGACCCACGTTCGGCGCCACGCATCGTCCAGGAGCTGGGGCTCAACTTCGAGGAGACCATCATCCGGCCGCGCTTCCTCGACATCCCCAAGTCGGTGACCGACGACTATCCGACGGCGATCGTGCTCAACAGCCGCGACGAGATCCGGACGAAGGCGACCGACCTCCTTCGCGCCCAGCTCGAACCACGCGGGATCATCGTGGACGGGATCAACTTCGAGAACTTCAGCTACTCCGAGGCCTACAACGCCGCGATCGAGGAGAAGCAGGCGGCGCAGCAGCAGGTGGAGACGGAGCGCCAGCGGCTCGCCCAGCAGGAGATCATCGCGCAGCAGAAGGTGGCGGCCGCCCGCGGCGACGCGGAGTCACAGATCGAGCGTGCCCGCGGCGAGGCTGAATCGAACCGCCTCGTCGGGGCGTCGCTGACCGCGGCGATCCTCCAGAACCGCTACATCGAGAAGCTGTCGGACCAGATCTCGGTGATGCTCGTGCCGTCGGACGGTGGCGGCCTGATCCTCGACCTCTCGAAGCTCACACCGACGGCGAGCGCATCGCCGACGCCGTGACCGAGGAGGTCGACTTCGAGGAGCTCGTCATCGACGCGCTCGATCGCCTGCCGGCGCCCTATCGCGAGCGTCTCGGGTCGGTTGCCATCGTGATCGAGGACGAGCCCAGTCCCGATCAGCTCGCCTCGGTCGGCGCAGGCGGCCTGTTCGGGCTGTACCAGGGCGTGCCCCGGACGGCCTACGGCGCGGAGGGCGCACAGCTGCCGAGCAAGATCACGATCTTCCGGCTGCCGCTCCTGCGCGCGTACCGGTCGCCGGGCGGCTTGCAGCCGCGGTCGTCCGAAGACCGTGTATCACGAGATCGCCCACCATTTCGGGATCAGCGATGCGCGGCTCGACGAGCTGGCCGAGCGGACCGGCTGAAGCGAGGCGGCGTCAGCCGCGCAACAGGCCCGCCACGACCGGACCGATCCGCTCCACCCAGAGCGCGTACTGGGCGCCGCTCGGGTGGAGGCCGTCGTCGGCCACGAGCGAGCGATCCTCGGCCGCCCGCAGAGACAGGTCGAAGATGTCGACGAACGCGATCCCGCGTTCGCGGGCGAGTCGCGCCATGATCGCGTTGTTCGCGACGATGGCGTCGTGCTGGTCGTCCGGGTCGCCGTAGTCGCCGCCGGCTGGCGTCGCAGTGTAGTCGGGGATGGCGATGGTCACGATGCGGTCGGGCGGCAACCGCGCCTGCAGCGCATCGAGGATGTCGACCAGGTTCGACTCGTAGGCGAGGGCGGGGATGCCCTGGACGACGTCGTTGATGCCGATCAGCAGCGTCACGAGCTCGGGTGCCGCAGCGTTCAGGGCGGGCAGCTCGTCGCGGATCAGGTCGGCCGTCGTGTAGCCATTCACGCCGAGGTTCGCGACAAGCTCCAAACCGAGGTCCGGGCGCGACCGGACGAGTTGCTCCGGGAATGCGTCCGTCCGCGGCACGGCCGTCCCGATCGTGTACGAATCCCCGAGCGCGGCGTAGCGCATCCCGAGCCTACGGCAATGCCGCGAACGCCTCGATGAGCACGGCCTCGAACCGCGCGCGATCGATCCGGATGCCGACCTCGGCGTTGGGCGTGCGGCCGTCCCGGCGGAGGCGGTACGGGAGGCCGTCGCACACGGTCCGCCCGCGTGCAGGGCCGATCGTCGTGTCGACGACCACGTGATATGGCGCCACGTCGACGAGGTCGGCGATGGCCAGATGCGCGACGGCGACCGCGTCGTGGATCGCGGTCGTGGTGCGTCCGGACCATTCCATGTTGCGCTCGAGCGCGTAGTCGGTGAGCTCGGCGGCGATCCGGCCGGATGTCGTCCCGAGCGCCCGGAGGGCGTCAGCCGAGCCGCGGTCCAGCAGCGCCTGATGGGTGACGTCGAGGCCCATCATCGTGATCGGAACGCCCGACCGGAAGACGATGTCGGCGGCCTCGGGATCGGCATAGATGTTGAACTCGGCCGAGGCGGTGCTGTTCCCCTCCCCGATCGAGCCGCCCATGATCGACAGGTGGGCGATGCGTGGCGCGAGCTCCGGGTAGAGACGCAGGAGGAGCGCGATGTTCGTCAGCGGGCCGATCGGGGCGATGACCACCGGTTCGGGATGCTCGCGCAGCAACCGCGCGATCAGCTCCACGGCCCCTTCCGGTCGAGCGGTGGCAGTCGCCGGGGGGAGCTGCGTGGTGCCGATGCCGCCCTCCCCGTGGACCTCGGTGGCACGGACGATGCTGCCGACGATCGGTCCTGCGGCGCCCTCGGCGACCGGCACGTCGGCGCGCCCGTAGGCGTGGAGGAGACGGAGCGCGTTCTCCGTGCAGTGGCGGACGTCGGCGTTTCCTCCGACCGTGGTGACCGCGAGGACCTGGACCTCGGGACGCGCCAGCGCGAGGGCGATCGCTAGCGCGTCGTCCAGCCCCGGATCGCTGTCGATGATGAGGGGCAGCGGCCTCTCGGCCGTGCCGACTGGTGCGCTGCGCGGGGCGGCCTCCGCCCCGAAGAAGGTCGGGACCGCGTGGACCGGTCCCGACCCGTCCGGATAGCCGGCGCTCACCCGGTCAACCCTGGTCGTACGGTTCGCCGGCTGCAGCAGGCCCGCGCACGCGCCCGACGACGCCCGCCACCACGATGATCGTGACGATGTACGGGACGCTGTTGAGTAGCTGCGGCGGGACGTCGACGCCGAGGATCGAGAGCAACGCCTGCGTCGCGTCCGAGAAACCGAACACGAGCGCGGCTCCGAATGCGAAGACGGGGTGCCATGCCCCGAAGATCACTGCTGCGAGCGCGATGTACCCGCGTCCCGCGCTCATGTTCATCTGGAAGCTGCCGGCGGTCGAGAGGCTCAGATATGAGCCCGCCAGGCCGCCCAGCATGCCCGCGATGAGCATCGCCTGGTAGCGGATCTTCAGGACGTCGATACCGACGGTCCCGGCGGCGGAGGGCTTCTCCCCGGATGCCCGGAGCCGGAGGCCCCAGCGCGTGCGGAACAGCATGTAGGTCAGGAAGATCATCAGGCCGATCGTGAAGTACAGGTACGGGGTGCCGGAGAACAGCAGCGGACCGAGGACGGGGATCTCGGCCAGGACCGGCAGCCTGATCTTCTCGATGGTCGCCGGGGTGTTCAGCTCCGTGTTCTGGGACAGGACCCGCAGGAACAGGAAGTTCGTGATCCCGAGCGCACCGATGTTGACGACGACACCCGAGATGATCTGGTTGACCTTGTAGCGGATCCCCAGCCAGCCGATGAGCAACCCGACCAGGGCGCCTGCGATCACCGCCGCCAGGACGCCGATAATCACGTTCTGGGTGACGCTCGCGGCGATCGCTGCTGCGCATGCGCCGATCAGGAACTTGCCCTCGATCGCGATGTTGAACATCCCGCTGCGCTCGGACAGGATGCCCGCGAACGCGCCGAGCGTGATCGGCACCGCGAGCTCGAGGCTGCCCGAGAAGACGCCGGTCATGTTGGCCGCGCGGCCGGCGAGCAACGAGGCGAGGATCGCCGCGATGAACACCGGGATGATCACGAGGAGCGTCCGTCGCCACGGGAAGGCCGACCCGCGCACGAGCTGACCGATACCGGCAGCGCCGGCGGCCACGCCGGCCAGGATCCAGAGCACCCCGACGTTCGTGGTAATGGCGAACGGCGTCCCGCCCTGGCGGTCGACCCAGAAGGAAAAGGCGGCGGGGACGTCGAATGCCGAGCGGGCCGCGTTGAATGCCAGGAGACCGATCGCGGCGAGGATGACGCCCCGGATGCGCGCGGCGCGCAGCGCTTGCCGAGCGGCGGTCCCCATTTCGGCGTCGCCAGCGAACACGGCGGCAGTCATGCTGGTGCCCCTTCCGCCACTCTCCGGGTGGGCAATCGCCAGATCGATTTCACGAGGTCTGGTGCGGCAACGAACATGATGACCAGCGCCTGGATGAAGAACAGGAGGTCGAGCGGGATCCCGGTCTGGACCTGCATCAAGCCGCCGCCGGTGCGCAGGGCGCCGAAGAGCAAAGCGGCCGCGACGACGCCGAGCGGACGATTCCCCGCAAGGAGCGCGAGGGCGATCGCGTTGAATCCGAAACCGGAGCTGATGTCGTTCGACATCTGGGGCACCGTGCCGAGGACCTCCATCGAGCCGCCCAGGGCGGCCAGCCCACCCGAGATCGCCATGGCCAGCATGATGGAGCCGCTGGCACTCATGCCCGCGTAGCGGGCGGCCGTGAGGTTGAATCCGGCGGCTCGAAGCTCGAAGCCCTTGGTCGTCTTGAACAGGAACCACGACACGATCGCGGCCACGATCAAAGCGAGCACGAAGCCGTAATGGAGCCGGATCGACGGCAACCCGAAGACGTCGAAGATGCCCGGGACGCGCGCGATCGGCGTCAGGACCTTTGAGATCGGCTGCGAGCTTCCTTCCTGGCGGAGGAAGTCGGAGCGCAAGCCGAACAGGACGATCTGCGCCGCGACGTAGTTGAGCATGATCGTCGTGATGACCTCATGCGCACCGGTCCGCGCCTTGAGGAAGCCCGGGATGAAACCCCACACTGCGCCCGTCAGAACGCCTGCGATCGCCGCGCCGATCAGGGGGATCGGGGCCGGCAGGTCGCGCAGGACGAGGAGGGCGGCGGTGGCCCCGAACGCGCCCAGGATGAACTGGCCCTCGACGCCGATGTTAAAGACGCTGGTCCGGAATGCGACCGCGACGGCCAGCCCGGTGAAGATCAGCGGGGTCGCCGCGACGAGCGTCTCGGTGATCGGCCGGATGGCGGCGGCGATCTGACGCGGCTCACCGCCCTCGATAGCGGCGGCGATCCGCGCAGGATCGCCGAGCGCGCCCAGGATCAACGACTTGTACGCCTCGATGATCGTGGTGAACGCCCCGCCGATCGCCCCGATCGGGTCCGTGCCGAGTCGCTGGAGGTTGTCGAAGTCCGTGATGAGGATGAAGATCGAACCGACGACGAACGCGCTCACGACGGCGAGGATCGGAACGACGGCCGGACCGAGCACCCGCCGCAGCCGGTTCACTGTGCGCCTCCCATCAACATGCCGACGGCCTCGAACGTCGCCGCATCGCCCTCGACGATGCCGACGATGTTTCCGCCGTACATGACGGCGATGCGGTCACCGACGGCCAGCACCTCTTCGAGCTCGGTGCTGACGATGAGGATGGCGGCCCCGGCGTCGCGCTGCTCGACGATGCGCTTGTGGATGTATTCGATCGACCCGACATCGAGCCCGCGCGTCGGCTGAGCGGCGATGACGAGCTTGACGGGCCGCGAGAACTCGCGGGCGACGACGACCTTCTGCTGGTTGCCGCCCGAGAGTGAGCCAGCCAGCGTGTGGATCGACGGGGTGCGGATGTCGAATTCCTTCACGCCGACGCCGGCGCCGTCCCGGATCGCTTCGAGATTAAGCCGGACGCCGTTGCTGTACGGAGCCCGGTGGTAGGAGTCGAGGATGTAGTTCTCCGAGACGGTCATCCAATTGATCAGGCCGTCCCGCCCGCGGTCCTCGGGGATGTGTGCGACGCCGAGGTCCGAGACCTGCCGCGGCGACGCCCGCAGGATGTCGTGGCCGTCGACGGACATCGCGCCGGAGTCGACCGTCCGCAGGCCGACGATCGCCTCGACGAGCTCCGTCTGTCCGTTGCCCTGGACACCGGCGATCGCCACGATCTCACCGGCGCGGACGTCGAGCGACACGCCCTTGACTGCGATGTGGTCGCGGTCGTCGCGGACGACGACGTCCTTGAGGCTCAGGACCACGTCGCCGGGCGCCGCCGGACCCTTGACGACGCGAAGCTCGACGTCGCGCCCGACCATTAGGTTGGCCAGCTGCTCGCGCGTGGTCGCCTTCGGCTCGACCGTCCCGGCGACCCGACCTCGCCGAAGGACCGTGATCCGGTCAGCGACCTCGATCACCTCGTTGAGCTTGTGGGTGATGAAGATCACGGTCGTGCCGCTCGCCGCCAGCTCGCGGATGATAGCGAACAGCTCCTCGGTCTCGGCCGGCGTGAGGACGGCGGATGGTTCGTCGAGGACCAGGATGTCGCTCTTGCGATACAGGGCCTTGAGGATCTCGACACGCTGGCGGACACCGACCGGCAGGTCCTCGATGTCGGCATCGGGATCGACATGGAGGCCGTACTGCTCGGACAGCTCCACGATGCGCGTGCGCGCCGCCGCTCGATCGAACGTGCCCAGGGGGCCCGTCACCGTTTCCGCGCCGAGCGCCACTGCCGAGACCACGTCGAAGACCGGGACGAGCTGGAAATGCTGGTGGACCATGCCGATGCCGGCCTCGATCGCCTCGGCCGGGTCGTTGAACTGACGGGGCTGCCCGTCGATGAGGATCTCGCCCGAATCCGGCCGGTACAGCCCCGACAGGATGTTCATCAGCGTCGTCTTGCCGGCGCCGTTCTCGCCGAGCAGCCCGAGGACCTCGCCGCGGTCTGCCGAGATCGAGATCCGGTCGTTCGCCAGGACGCCTGGGAACTGCTTGGTGATGTCCTTCAGTTCGAGACGCATCGGTCGATCGAGCCTCGAATACGGAGCCGCCCGCCCTCGTGGATCGAGAGCGGGCGGCCGTCGAATGGACTGACGGTCCTGGCCGGTGACTACTTCAGGTAGTCGGCCACCTTCACGGAACCGTCGGCAATCGCCGCCGACAGCGCCTCGATCTCGGACTTCAACTCGGCCGAGATGTCGTCCTCGAACTCGTGGAACGGCGAGATCCGGACGCCCTGATTGGCGACCGTGCCGACGAAGTTCTCGCCGCCGGTGTCGCCACCGGAGTTCTTCTTGAAGGTCTCGAGCACAGCGACGTCGATCACCTTCTCGGCCGACGTGATGATCGCGCCCGCGTACTCGGCGAGCGAGATGGCCTGGTCGGTGTCGACACCGATGCCCCACTTGCCGGCGGCAAGCATGGCCTTGAGCGTGCCGTTGCCGGTCGCACCGGACACCGGATGGACGATGTCGACGCCCTGGTCGAGGAAGGTCTGTGCCAGCTGCTCGCCCTTGGCGGGGTCACCCCACGGATTGTCGCCACCGACGAACGTGCCGGTCTGCGTCGCGGCGTTCCAGCCGAGCACCTCGACGTTCGTGCCCTTCTTCTCGTTGTGGTACTTGACGCCGGCGTACAGCCCGTCCATGAAGCGGGTCACGCCCGGGAACTGCTGACCACCGTAGGTACCGACCTTGCCCGACTTGCTGAAGCCACCGGCGAGATAGCCGGCGAGCATCGCGGCCTCATCGATCTGGAAGTCCAGACCGCTGAAGTTCGCTGGCGTCGGGCCGTTCGCGGTCTCGTCCCAGACAGCGTCCACCTGGGCGAACGCGATGTCGGTGTTTGCCTTGGTCGCATCGATCGTCGCCTGGGCCTGGTTGAAGCCGACCGTGATGATGGACTGGCAGCCCTGGTCGATGAGCCGCTGGATGTTGGCGGCGAAGTCCGTGGCGCCCTGCGCCTCGGAGAAGAACGTCTTGTAGCCGAGGGCCGCCGCGTCCTCGAGGCCCTTCTTGGCCAGGTCGTTGAAGCCCTTGTCGCCGAGGCCGCCGGTGTCGAACGCGACACACGCGGTCCAATCGACCGCGGCCGCGCTCGGGGCGACGGACGGTGCCTCGCTCGGCGCCTCACTGCCGGCCGCCGACGGCGCCACGCTGGGAGCCCCCGTCGCCGCCGTGCCGGAACAGGCGGCGATGATGAAGGCCGCGGTCGCGAACAGCGACAGCAGCCGCATAGAGCTGCGCAAGGTGATTCCTCCTCATGTGGCCGCGACACGATGACGGATCGCGACCTTCGGTGAGGGAGGATACGCTATCGGCGGGGCCGCGTCGATTGATTCGGCAACGACCGATTTCGGGAGGGACGATGACCCCGGAGGACCGTGCGCGGACCATCGCGTATCTCGATCTGGACGAGCATCGCGGACCCGTCGACACGCTCGATGACGACGGGGTCCGCGAGCTCCTCACGACGGCCCACCGGATCGCGGTGATCGGGGCATCCGACGACTCGAGCCGACCGTCGCACGACGTGTTCCGGCACATGCTGGCGAGCGGGTTCGACGCGGTCCCGGTGACCCCGAAACACCGTGCGGTGGCGGGTATCGCGGCATTCGCCACCCTGGCCGAGGCCGTCGAGGCGACCGGCCCGTTCGACATCGTCGACGTGTTCCGCCGGCCCGAGTTCTGCGCGGCCCACGCGCGCGAGGCCGTGGCGGTCGGGGCGCGTTGCCTGTGGCTCCAGCTCGGCATCGTCGACTGGGAGGCGGCCCGGATCGCGCGCGAGGGCGGACTCATGGTCGTCATGGACCGCTGTCTGTCCGTGGAATGGCGTCGCCTCGGCCGGTCCCACGTCACCCAGGAGGGAGCATGACCCAGATCCATCTCCATGCCGAACCCGGCGACTACGCGGCGGTTGTCCTGTTGCCGGGCGACCCGAACCGAGCGACGCGCATCGCCGAGCGATTCGACGGTGGTCTGGCGGCATCCCGGCTCGTGAACGCGAACCGCGGACTGCTCGGCTACACCGGGACCGTCGAGGGCGTGCCCGTGTCCGTGCAGACGACGATGATGGGCGCCCCGACGACCTCGATCGTCATGGAGGAACTGATCAACCTCGGCGCTACGACCTACATCCGGGTGGGGACGTGCGGCGGCTTCGGTGGGCTCGATATCGGCGACGTGGTGGTCGCACTCGCCGCGGCGTCATCGAGCGGCATCGGGCCTATCCTGGGGGCCGGCGAGGCGACTGCCCCGACCGCCGACTTCGAGGTCGTCGCCGCGCTGCTGGCGGCGAGCCGCGCGCAGGGGCTGACGACGCACGTCGGACCAGTGGTGACATCCGACGTGTTCTACGACCCGCATCCCGACGGCGTCATCCGCTGGGGACGGCGTGGCTACCTTGCCGCGGAGATGGAAACGGCGGCGGTGTACCTGCTCGCGATGCGCGAGCGCGCCAAGGGCCGCGAGGTCCGGGCCGGGACGATCCTCACGGTGTCGGACGTCATCCGCGACCCTTCCGAGGTGGAAGGGACCCGCAAGCTCGGGGCGGAGGACTGGTTCCGTCCGCCGGAGGAGGAGGTCGTCCGTCGGGTCGATCTCACGATCGGCGCGGCGCTCTCGGCGGCCGCGACGCTCGGGCGCGCCTGATCGGGGCGACCGGCGGCGGCCCGTTCCCGTGGGAACGGCGCCGGGCGTCCCTACGCCACGAACGACAGCCCTAGCTCGAAGTCCTCGAGCAGGTCGTCCACGTCCTCGCAGCCGATCGACACGCGGATGATCCCGTCGTCCTTGGGTCGCGGGTACACCAGTGTGTGCATGTCGCCCAGGCTCACCCCGATGTCGCACAGCCGCAGGTGGTCGGTGACGGCGGCCATCGCCTCGAGACCCCCGACCGGCTTGAACGTGACCATCGCTCCGCCGAGCTCGCCGAGCAGCCGGCGGACGACGGCGTGGTCCGGGTGCGAGGCCAGGCCCGGGTAACGCACCCAATCCACCTTCGTGTGGCCCTCGAGGAAGGCGGCGATCCGGGCGGCGTTCGACGAGGCCGCCCGCGACCGAAGTGGCAGGGTGCGGACGCCCCGCTGGACAAGGAAGCTCGAGAAGGGGCTGGCCGCCTGGCCGAGCGTGTCGGTCTGCTTGCGGATCGGATCGGTCAGGGCCTTGCGACCCGCAACGACCCCGGACACCGCGTCGCCGTGACCCGACAGGTACTTCGTGGCGGCATGCACGACGAGGTCCGCGCCGTGCTCCAGCGGTCGCAGTAGGACTGGCCCGAGGAAGGTGTTGTCGGCGATGAACAGGAGATCGTGGCGTCGCGCGATCGCCGCCAGCGCATCGAGGTCCGGGATACGCAGTCGTGGGTTCGTCGAGGTCTCCACGAAGAGCGCGCGGGTGCTGGGTGTGATCGCCGCCTCGACGGCCGCGGGGTCGGTCGGGTCGATCCGGCTGACATCGATCCCGCGGCGCGGGAAGTCCTCGTCGAGCAGGACGTTGGTGATCGCGAACAGCTCATCGCCGGCGACGAGGTGGTCGCCGGCCGCGAGGTGCGCGAAGAGGGTGGCGGCCACGGCGGCCATGCCCGACGACGACACGACCGCGTCCTCGGCACCCTCGAGCGAGGCGAGCTTCTCCTCGAGCGCCCGGTTGGTCGGGTTGCCGGTCCGCGAGTAGAAGTACGCCCCGGGTTCCCATGCGAGCGACCGATCGACCGCCTCCTCCTTCTCGGCCGCCGAGTCGAAGGTGAAGGTCGCGGTGGCGTAGATCGGGGTGCGGTGCGCGTGGGTCGTCGGGTCGGGCCGCTCCCCCGCGTGGATCGCCCGCGTCGCGAGGCCGCGTCCCTCCGTCCGTTCGCGCATGTGGTCCCTCTCCTGCCGGCGCACGCTGCCCGTGTGGCGCAAGTCTATGGGCGGCTAAGCTGCCCCGATGGACCGGACCGACTGGTGGCGTCAGCTCGATCCCGTCCTCACCGCACCCTTGCGGGAGACGTGGATCCCGGCCGGGTCGCCCGGGTTCGCCGGGGCCGCCAAGGCCCGCTGGCGCCAGCTGCTCGACGAGCGCTTCACCCCCGACGGATGGCGGTTCGGTCACGTCGTCCGTGGGGCGGTGGTCCCGACGTCGGTCGCGATTCGGGAGTACGAGGCGAGCTACCGGCGATACCTCCGCGACCGACCCGCGCTCGTCCGGTTCCTCGCGACGGCGTGCGGCAATGTCTACGACTTCGAGGTCGCCAACGTCCACGACGACGACTACGAGCAGCCGCACACCGATATGAACCACTACCAGGACATCTCGGTGCGTCGGGTGATGTCCGAGCTCGTCGACGATCCCGACTGGCCGGAGATCGTCGAGACGCCCGTCGAAGTCGTCGAGATGCGCGATCTCGGCACCGGAGCGGACCACGCGGTGCCGCGAGCCCGCGGGTTCCGGGGCCGCCACATCCTGCAGATCCGTGATCCGTTGTCGCCCGGCTCTGTCCTCAACCCGGCGGTCGTGCCGGTCCACGATCCCGCCCTGATCACCAGTCTCCCCGCACGGACCGACTGGTATCACGCCGAGGGTTGCGGCCACCTGTCGGTCGAGGCGTTCTGGCAGATGAGCAAGGTGGTCGAGGTCCGGCTCGATCGCTTCCTCGAGCTGGGCGACGCGCGCACCGAGCCGCTTGCCGGCCTGTGACCGACGCCGCCCGGGACACGCTGCTGCTCGGCGCCTTGAGCCTCGATCGCTACCTGCCCGACGGGCCGGTGCTGCCCGGTGGTGGCGCGCTCAACATCGGGTGGCACTGGCGCTCGCTGGACCTGCCGTTCACGCTAATCACACGGATCGGGGACCGCGAGGCGGACCTCTTCCTCGACATGCTCGAGCGCCACGGCATCGACCACGTGCCCGGCTCGATCGTCGCGGCCGGACCGTCGGCCTCGATCGACATCGAATTCCTGCCGGACCGCCAGCCGTGGATGGACCGCTACGTGCAGGGCGTCTGCGGGGACCTGCGGTTCACGCCGGAGGAGGAGCGCCTGCTCGTGGGCGCCCGTCGGCTCCATGCGATCCTGGTGGAGGGCGTCATCGCCGAGTTGGGTCGGCAGGGCGAGGCCGGACGGTTGGCACACCTCGAGGTCGCCGCCGACTTCCTCGGGTTCCGCCATTACACGGTCGATCGGTTCGCCGACACGATGCGCTGGGTCGATCTCGCGATCGTCGGCTGGCCGGGTGAGCATGGCGACGCGACGGTGTCGGCGCTGCGCGACGTCGTCCGCGATCTCGGCAAGCGCCTCGTGGTGACGTTCGGATCCAAGGGCGTCCTGGTCGTCGATGGCGCGGCCGGCTTCGAGCGCTCCGTGGCCGTCATACCGTCACCGGTCCGGGGCACGACCATCGGGTGCGGCGACGCGTTCATCGCGTCCTTCTTGGCCGAGTGGTGGCGGACCGGCGACATGATCGCGGCCGTCGAGCACGGCAAGGTCGGCGGAGCCCTGCCGACGGCGTGGATCCGGCCCCTGCCCGACGGCGCCTATGGCGATCTGCTGCAACCCGCCTAGCGGAGCCAGAACCCCACGAAGATCAGCGCGAGACCGACCACCGCGATGATGCCGCCCACCTGTGCCTGGCGACGGAGCTCGGACATCGCGACAGACGCCCCGGTCGGGCCGCTGTCCTCGGTGCGGAGACCGCCGCGCCAGGCCTCGTAGCGATCGATGTTTGCCTGCTGCTCGCGCAGCGCCTGGTAGCGCGACCACGGGCCCCTGGCCCGTATGTATCCGATCGCCACGAGCGCCACGCCGAGCGCCCAGAAGATGATGTTCGTGAGCGTCATCCGTCCAGCCTCTCGCGGATGAGTTTCTGGATGACCCCCGCATCGGCCTGGCCGCGGGTCGCCTTCATGACCTGGCCGACCAGGAAGCCGACGGCCTGGGTCTTGCCCGCGCGGTAGTCGGCGACCGCGCCTTCGTTCGCGGCCAAAACCTCATCCACGGCGGCACCGACGACCCCGGTGTCCGAGATCTGCTGGTAGCCGGACTCCGCGACGATCGCCGCGATCGCGGCTCCCGTCGTCACGTGCGCCGCCAGCGCCTCCTTCGCGTTGGAGCGCGAGAGCGCCCCCTCGTCCACCAGGCCGACCAGGGCGGCCAGCTGGTCGGGGGCAACGCGGGCGGGCGCCTCCATGGAGGCGGCATTCCGAAGGCGCAGGTACTCGCCGGTCACCCAGTTCGCGACCGATTTGGCCGCCAGCGAGCCGCTCGCGCTCAGCGTCGATTCGAACAAAGCGGCGGCGTCCGGGTCGGCGACGAGGACCCCGGCGTCATAGGCGCTCAACCCGAATGACTCGACGTACCGCACTCGTCGGGCAGCCGGCAGCTCCGGCATCGCGGCGCGGAGCGTATCCAGCCACGCCGGTTCGACGTGGAGGGGCGGCAGGTCGGGTTCCGGGAAGTAGCGGTAATCGTCCGACGTCTCCTTTGATCGCATGTGGTACGTCGCCCCACGGTCGTCCGACCAGCCGCGAGTCTCCTGGACGAGCGGCTCGCCAGCGTCGAGCGCCATCGCCTGTCGCTCGATCTCGAACGCGATCGCCCGCTCGACGGAGCGGAACGAGTTCATGTTCTTGACCTCGACCCGCGTCCCGAACTCAGCTGCCCCGCGCGCCCGCAGCGACACGTTCGCCTCGACCCGCATCTGCCCGCGTTCCATGTCGGCGTCGGATGCGCCGATCGTCCGCAACAGCAGTTGCAGCTCCTCGGCGTACCGGCGGCCCTGCTCGGCGGTCCGAATGTCGGGGTCGGTGACGATCTCCATCAACGGGGCGCCCGATCGATTGAAGTCGACCAGGCTCACCTTCCGGCCGTCGCCGGCGGTGGCGTGCACGAGCTTGGCCGTGTCCTCCTCGAGGTGGGCACGCGTGATGCCGACCGTGAACGGCCCGTCCGACGTTTCGATCGTCAGGTGGCCGCCCGAGGCGAGCGGCAGGTCGTACTGGCTGATCTGGTAGCCCTTCGGCAGATCCGGGTAGAAGTAGTTCTTGCGGTCCCACCTGGTCGCTTCGGGCGTCGTCGCCTGGATCGCGATGCCTGTCGCGAGAACGTGCTCGACGGCCCGCCGATTGATGACCGGGAGCGCTCCCGGCAGGCCCAGGCAGACCGGGCAGACGTGGGTGTTCGGAGCGGCGCCGTCGTAGGCGGTCGCGCAGGCGCAGAACATCTTCGATTCGGTGCGCAGCTGGCAGTGCACCTCGATGCCGATGACCGCCTCGTAGCGGTCCAGGACGGACGGCCTCACGGCGTTGCTGTCGGTCTCGATCGCCATCGCCAAAGAGTCTCGCATACGCCGGCGCTCGGTCTCCGATCGTGCAGGGCCACCGACCCGGTCCGGTCGGTCGGCAGGAGGCGAACTCCGCGGAGTCAACGCTGTAAGCGCTCTCTTGACAAGGCGTGCTATCGTCCGGTTTGGAACGTGAGAGCGCTCTCACGGCCACTGACACGCAGGGAGCTCGATGGCGCAACTCGAGACAGCGTCGAGCCGACCGGTCGCCACGCTCGATGAGGTGGCTCGCGTCGCCGGTGTCTCCCGTGCGACCGTGTCCCGGGTGGTCAACGGCTCCCCGAAGGTCAGCGCCGACGTCCGACGCACTGTGGAAAGAGCCATCGACCGGCTCGGGTACGTCCCGAACCGCGCGGCGCGGAGCCTGGTCACGCGCCGCAGCGACTCCATCGCGGTGGTCATCACGGAGCCCGCGAATCGGCTGTTCAGCGACCCCTTCTTCCCGCGGCTTGTCCGCGGCGTCAGCGCAGCCCTGTCGGTGCGCGACCTCCAGCTCGTCTTGCTGATGCCGCACGACGACGTCGATGAGCAGCGGACCGTGCGTTACCTGACGGCCGGCCACGTCGATGGCGTGATCCTCGTCAGCCTGCACGGGGACGACCCGCTACCCGAGCAACTCGCGGCGCGTCGGATCCCGTCGGTCGTGCTCGGCAGGCCGTCACGTGGGTCGGACATCGACTACGTCGACGCAGACAACCGGGACGGGGCGCGTCGAGCGACCGCGCATCTCCTGGAGACCGGCCGCAGACGGATCGCCACGATCACCGGGCCGCGCGACATGGTGGCCGGGATCGACCGGTTGGCCGGCTACCGCGACGCCCTCGGCGACGCGGGCGTCCCGGTCGATGACGACCTCATCGTCACAGGCGATTTCACGCAGGCGGGCGGCGAGGCCGGCATGGAGGGGCTGCTGCGGGCGCGGCCCGATCTCGATGCGGTGTTCTGCGCCTCCGACTTGATGGCCGTCGCGGCGCTCGGCGTCCTCCAGGCCGCGGATCGCCGGGTGCCGGAGGACGTCGCGGTCGTCGGCTACGACGACTCGCCGATCGCCACGACGACCCGTCCCGCCCTCACGAGCGTTCGCCAGCCGATCGAGGAGATGGGCCGGGAGATGGTCGCCCTGCTGACCGGCACGATCGAGCGGACCGATCGGGTCCCGCGTCATGTCGTCCTCACGACCGAGTTGATCGCGCGCGCCTCGAGTGCGGGGAGGGCCATGCCCTGACCACCGACGACCGCCACTCGCCCATCGCCGTCCAGGACACTTCGAAGCGACAACGGAGGAGGAACCGATCGATGGACCGTCGTGACGCCCGAGCCGGGCGCCTCGTCCTTGCAAGCATCATCAGCCTGATCGCCGTGGCGTGCGGCGGCGCGACGCCCAGCGCGGCGCCGAGCGCTGTCGCCCCGAGCGCCAGTGCCAACGTGGCCATCACCCCCGAGCCCGTCCCAACGAACGAGGGTGGCCTCACCGCCGACGGCAAGGTCCTGATTCGCTGGTTCGTCGGCCTCGGGACGGGCGCGCAGCCCGACCAGATCGCCGACGAGCAGGCCGTCGTCGCGGCGTTCAACGAGAGCCAGGACAAGATCACCCTGAGCCTGGAGATCTACCAGAACACGACCGCCTACGACATCCTCAGCACGCAGATTGCCGCCGGCAACCCGCCGGACATCATCGGGCCGGTCGGTTTCCGTGGCTTCTACTCATACGGCGACCAACTGCTCGACCTGCAGCCGTTCATCGACAAGACCGGCTACGACGTGAGTGGCATCGACCCCAAGATCCTCGACGCCTACAAGGAAGGCTTCGGCGGACAGGTCGGGATCCCGTTCGCGATCTACCCCTCCTTCATCTACTACAACAAGGACCTGTTCCAGGAAGCCGGCCTGCCCGAGCCGCCGCACACGGTCGGCGAGCAGTACGACGGCAAGGACTGGACCTGGGACACCCTGACCGAGCTCGCCAAGAAGCTGACGGTCGACAAGGCCGGCAATGACGGGACGAGCGCGTCGTTCGACAAGGACGACACATCCCAGTGGGGCTACTACATGCAGTGGACCGACCCGCGCGGATGGGGCACCCAGTTCGGGCCCGGCTCGCTTGTCGGCACCGACGGCAAGACCGCCCAGATCCCGGAGAACTGGCAGGCCGCCTGGCAGTGGTACTACGACGGCATGTGGAAGGATGGCTTCATCCCGACCGGTGCGGAGAACCGCTCCGAGCTGCTCAACAGCGACAACGCGTTCCAGTCGGGCAATGTCGCGATGGACTTCGTCCACCTCTGGTACACCTGCTGCGCGTGGCCGGCCGAGGGTGACCCGCAGGCCAAGTCGTTCGACATCGCGGTCCCGCCGAGCCACGACGGGACCACCACGGCCAAGCTCCATGCTGACACGTTCGGGATCATGAAGTCCACGGTGCATCCCGACGAGGCGTTCGAGGTCATGACCTACCTGCTGGGCAATGACACGCTGATCGCGCGTTACGGCGCGCTGCCGGCCGTGGCCAGCAAGCAGGACGCGTTCTTCACAGCCCTCGAGGAGCGGTTCGCGCCGAACGACATCGACTGGCAGGTCGCTCGCAACATGCTGGCCCATCCGGACGTGCCCAGCCACGAGGCGGACATGCCCAACTTCCTCAAGTCGGACGCCGCGGTGAAGGCCTTCCAGGAGACCCTCATCACGACGGAGAGCCTGGATGTCACGGCCGAGGCGGAGAAGCTTCGGACCGAGCTGCAGGGATTGTTCGACCAGGCCGAGTAGGCCCATCATCGGCGGAAGCGCGTCGCGACTCCTCCGGCGCGCTTCCGTCACCCCAACTCGTCAGCGCGAGCCGTGAGGCCCCAACCGATGATCGGCCAGCCCGACGCCCCTGCCCTGCCCGGGTCGACGATCCGCCGCTCGCGCTGGCGCTGGACAGCCTCGCGGCGGGAAGCCGCCTGGGGCTGGGCGTTCATCTCCCCCTGGATCATCGGGTTCGTGCTGTTCACGGCCATCCCGATGGCGATGGCCCTCTATTTCAGCCTGACCGACTTCGACCTGCGTCGACCCGACGAGGTCCGGTTCATCGGTCTGGCGAACTACGAGCAGATCCTGCGCGATCCCAACGTCGCCCAGTCGCTGAGCGTCACGCTCAGGTTCGCCATCCTGACCATCCCCCCGACGATCGCGCTCTCCGTCGGCCTGGCGGTGCTGCTGAACTCGCGGCGTCTCGTCGGCCGCCGGGCGTTCCGGACGCTGTTCTACATGCCGACCCAGATCCCGCTCGTCGCGAGCACGCTCATCTGGATCGGCGTCCTCAACGAGGAGACCGGCTGGGTCAACGGCCTGCTGGCGATCGTCGGGCTGCAGGGTCCGGACTGGCTGAACGACCCGGTCTGGGTCCTGCCGTCGCTCGGGATCGTCGGCCTGTGGGGCATCGGCGCGCTGATGCTCATCTCCCTCGCCGGGCTCCAGGGCATCCCGAGCGAGCTGTACGACGCGGCCAAGGTCGACGGAGCAGGGGCGTGGACGACGCTGCGGCGGATCACGCTGCCGCTCCTCACCCCGGTCCTCTTCTACAGCCTGCTGATCAGCTGCGTCGGGGTATCGCAGTACTTCATCCAGGCCTACGTCCTCACGAACGGCCAGCCTGACGCCTCGACGTTGTTCTATAACGTCAACCTCTATCGCGAGGCGTTCTCGTTCAACCAGCTCGGTTACGCCTCAGCGCTCGCCTGGGTCCTGTTCCTCATCGTGCTCGGCCTGGCCATGCTGCTGTTCTGGTCATCGAGCCGCTGGGTGTACTACGCGGGTGAGCGCCGATGACCGCGATCCCGCGCGCGAGACCGCGTCTCGTCGCCGGCGCGCCGCTCCAGCGGTCGCTGCGCAACTTCACCGGCCGTGCCGCGATCTTTCTTGTCGCGGCAGCCCTCCTGTCGGCCTTCCTGATGCCGCTCGCGTACATGGCGATGACGTCGCTCAAGGACCAGGCGCAGGTCGCCGACCCGGCAGCTCCCCTCTACCCGGCCTCGCCGCGGACGTTCGAGTACGAGGGCGTCGCGCTGCCGATCTACGCCGTGCCGATCGACGGCGTCGTCCGCGAGCTCGCGATCGTCCAGAAGGGGCGCGAATCATCGGTGATGGTCGACCCGGCCGATCCGGCCGCAGGGACGTTCACCTGGGAGGGCCGCTGGCGGACGCTCCAGCCCGCGTACACGTTCGACCCGAAGGTCGAGAACTTCTCGCTGGCATGGAACCAGATCGAGTTCCCGAAGCTGCTGCGCAACACGGCGATCATCGCGGTGATCAGCACGATCGGGGCGGTCGGCTCGGCGGTGCTGGTCGCCTATGGGTTCAGTCGGTTCCGGTTCCGCGGTCGCGGGCCGCTGTTCCTGGTGCTGCTGTCGACGATCATGCTGAGCGCTCAAGTCACGCTCGTCCCGACCTACATCCTGTTCAGCCGTATCGGCTGGACGGGCTCGTGGCTGCCGCTGATCGTGCCCCACTTCTTCGCCAACGCGTACAACGTCTTCCTGCTCCGCCAGTACTTCCTGACGATCCCGACCGACCTCGACGAGGCGGCCATGATCGACGGCGCAAGCCCGTTGCGAATCCTGTGGTCGGTGGTCGCACCCCAAGCCATCCCGGCCATCGTCGCGGTCACCCTGTTCCACTTCTTCTTCGCCTGGAACGAGTTCCTCATGTCGCTCGTGTACGTCGGCGGCAACCCCGACCTGTGGCCGCTTTCGTTGGGCATGCAGAAGTTCGCCGCCCTGTACGTCACCCGACCGCCGCTCGTCCAGGCAAGCGCCATCCTCGCGATCATCGTCCCCGTCATCGTGTTCTTCCTGGCCCAGCGCGCGTTCATGCGCGGCGTCGTGATCACGGGGGTCGAGAAGTGACGCCGCCGGCGGATGGGGAGGAGCCCGCGCCGCACGACACCCCGTGGCCGGTGATCCCCGAGGTGGCGTGGCGCCGCGGCATCGGCGTTCCGTGTGAGTCGGTCGGGCGGCCACGCGTAAGCGGCCCGATGATCGACGACGGCGAGTGGGCCGGGATCCCGATCGGCGGGCTGGGAACGGGGAGCATCGGGCGCACGTTCCGTGGCGACATCGCGCGCTGGCACCTCGAGATCGGGCGGCATCGGTTCGAGCCGGTGCCGGCCGATGGGTTCGCCCTCTACGTCGGCCGCCCGGACGGAACGAGCCACGCCACCGTGTTGTCGGCGCTGCGGCCACCGGACGGCGTCCTTCCAGGATGGGGCTGGAACCTGCCGGTCGGTGGAGGCACGTATCACGCGCTCTTCCCGCGCGCCTGGCAGACCTTCGAACCCGACGATGTCGGCGTGCGCCTCGTCGGCGAGCAGCTCTCCCCGGTCATCGGCGGCGACCTCGAACGCAGCGCCCTTCCCGTGGGCGTCTTCGAATGGTGGGTCGAGAACCCGGGTCTGGAGCCCGTCACCGTCGGGATCATGGCGACATGGGCGGACCCACCGGGTGGACCCGAGCACGGTCCGGCACCCGGCCGTCCCCACGAGGTCCGGGATCAGGGCGACCGCGTGCTCGGCATCGTCTTCGGCGAGCCGGCCGCAGAGGCACCGACCGCGCTGCAGGGCACGCTTTCCCTTGCAGGCCGGGCGGGCGACGGCTGGGAACTGTCTGCCCGAGCCACGTTCGACCCCATCGCGGACACCGATCTCTGGTTCGACTTCGCCTCCGACGGCCGTCTCGAGGCGGCCTCGCCGGCCCGCGCCGACTCCCCCACGGCCGGGCCGGCGGGCGCCGCGGTGGCGGCGACCGCAGTCCTCGGGCCCGGCGAGCGACGGGCCGTCCGGTTCGCCCTGGCCTGGGACCTGCCGATGGTCGAGTTCGGATCCGGGCGGCGCTGGTGGAAGCGCTACACGCGCGATTGGGGCCGCACGGGCGGGCGGGCGTGGGACATCGCGGTCCGTGCCCTCGAGGAGGCCCCCGCGTGGCGGTCAGCCATCGACCACTGGCAGCGACCGATCCTCAACGACTCGGAGCGCCCAGCGTGGTACCGGGCGGCACTCTTCAACGAGCTGTACTTCCTGGTCGACGGGGGGACCTTCTGGGAAGCCGGCGAGGTCAACGGACCCGAGCCACCCGCGGACGACGTCGGCCGATTCGCTCTCCTCGAATGCGTCGACTACCCGTTCTACGACACCGTGGACGTGGACTTCTACGCATCCTTCGCACTCCTCGAGCTCTACCCCGAGCTGGAGATGCGCGGGATCCGCGACCTGCTCGCCGCGATCCCCGTGGACGACCCGACCGTCGTGACGATCCAGGCGTCCGGACGCGACGCTCCGCGCAAAGCGGGCGGAGCTGTCCCTCATGACGTCGGTGGCCCGAGCGACGACCCATTCCATCGGCCGAACAGCTATCGGTTCCAGGACGTCAACGGCTGGAAGGACCTGGGACCCAAGTTCGTCCTGCAGGCGTGGCGCGACGCCGTCGCCGCGGACGGTCGAGGCGATGCTCTCATCCGCGACGTGTTCCCCACCGCGGACGCTGTTCTGCGTCGGCTTGCAGCCTCCGATCGCGACGGAGACGGGCTCCCTGAACACGACGGGGAGCCTGATCAGACCTACGACACGTGGCCGATGCGCGGGCCGTCCGCGTACGGCGGATCGCTGTGGTTGGCGGCGACTGCCGCCGCCGAGGCGATGGCCGGCCGGATCGGAGATCGGGAGGCGGAAGGTCGATGGGGCGGCTGGTTCGAGCGTGCGCAGGTCGCCTACGACCGCCGCCTCTGGCGCGGTGGGTATTACGCCTACGACGATGGTGGGGGCAGCAGCTCGTCAAGCATCATGGCCGATCAACTCGCGGGCCAGTGGTATGCGGACGCAACCGGGCTGGGCGAGCTCCTCCCGGCCGATCGCATCGCGGCGGCCCTGCGCACGATCCACGCGAACAACGTGCAGCGGTTCGGCGGCGGGCGGATGGGTGCCGTGAACGGCATGCGACCCGATGGCGCCGTGGATACGTCGAGCGAGCAATCGGCCGAGGTGTGGGTGGGAACGACGTACGCGCTGGCCGCGTTCATGATCGGTCGCGGGCTGATCGAGGAGGGTTGGGAGACGGCCCGCGGCGCAGCGGCGGTGACCTATGAACGCGGGTTGTGGTTCCGCACGCCCGAGGCGTACGACGAGCACGGCAACTTCCGCGCGTCGATCTACCTGCGGCCGCTCGCGATCTGGGCGATCGAGGAGGCGCTGCGGCGCCGGAGGACCGGCGCCGCGATCTGAAACTAGCGGCCGAAGATGACGCCGGCGGCGGCGAGGAACAGGCCGTAGAGGGCGACGGCCAGCCAGGTCAGGCGGACGACGTCGGGACGTTCCTGGATGGGGATCGGCTGGGTACCGCCCTCGTCGCTGGCGACGACGCCGCGACCGACGCGGCTCACCGCGGCGCGGCCGGAGCCGACGATCGTCAGGATGATCCCGGACATGAAAAGGACGGCGACGGCCGGCTCCATAGAACCCCCTACGGTGTGACGGATGTGGCGGCATGTGACGGTGCCGCGGATGAGGACGAGGGCATCCTACCCGACCCTCGCGCACTTGCGCAGGGACCCGATGGGACTACCTGTCGACCACCGCCATGGCTGCCATCCGCTCGGCCGGCGAGGGGGTCCTGGGGTCATCGAGCGCAGCCAGCTCCGCAGGCTCCAGGCCCCGCCACTCGGCACCGGCGGTGATCGCCTCATAGCCGCGAGCCAGCTCGAACAACGCGGGCTCCGACCACGGCGCGCCGATGAACTGCAGCCCGACCGGCAGGCCATCCGACAGGCCGGCGGGGATCGAGATGCCGGGCAGACCGGCCATGTTCACCGGCAGGGTGCATGCATCGGACAGGTACATCGCCACGGGGTCCTCGAGTCGGGCACCGAAGCGGAAGGCGACCGTCGGCGATGTCGGCGCGACCAGCGCATCGAGGCCCTGCGCCCAGAGGGCGTCGAAGTCGCCCTTGATCAGCGTGCGCACCTTCTGGGCTTTGAGGTAATAGGCGTCGTAGTAGCCGGCCGACAGCGCGTATGTCCCGAGCATGATCCGGCGCTTGACTTCGGGCCCGAAGCCGCCGCCGCGCGTGGCCAGGTAGTCGGCCAGCACGTCCCGGCCCTCGCCCAGCCGCGGCCCGTAGCGGATCCCGTCGTAGCGCGCGAGGTTCGCCGACGCCTCCGCGGGCGCCACGATGTAGTAGGTCGCGAGGCCGTACTCGGTGTGTGGCAGAGAGACGTCCTCGATGATCGCGCCGGCCGCCTCCAGCGCCGCCACCGCTTCGCGGACACGTGCCTCGACCCCGGGTTCCATGCCGGCCACGAAATATTCGCTCGGGAGACCGAGCCGCTTGCCACGCAGGGTGGCCGCTGCCGCGTCGTCGTCGGCCGGCAGGCGCAGCAGGGCGTCCGGGACGGGCTCGGGCGAGGAGGTCGAGTCGCGATCGTCGCGCCCCGCGACCGCGTGCAGCAGGGCAGCCGCGTCCCGCGCGTCGCGGGCGAACGGCCCGATCTGATCGAGCGAGCTGGCGAAGGCGACGATGCCGTAGCGGCTCACCCGTCCGTAGGTCGGCTTCAGCCCGACGATCCCCGTCAGGGCCGCCGGCTGACGGATCGAGCCGCCCGTGTCGGTGCCGATCGAGAGCGGGGCATGGAACGCGGCGACGGCCGAAGCCGAGCCACCGCTCGAACCGCCCGGGACCCGATCGAGCGCCCATGGGTTGGCGGTCGGCCCGAATGCCGAATGCTCGGTCGACGAGCCCATCGCGAACTCGTCCATGTTCGTCTTCCCGAGGATCACCGCGCCCCGCTCGCGCAGCCGCTCGGTGATGTGGGCGTCGTACGGCGACCGGTACCCGTCGAGGATCCGTGAGCCGGCGGTGCACTGACCGTCCTTGACCGACACGAGGTCCTTCAGCGCCACCGGGATGCCGAGCAGGGGGTGGAGCGCGCCCAGCGCGGCACTCCCCTCCCCGCGAGCTTCCGCCAGCCGTCGGTCGGCCGCATCCGCCGCCGCGAGAGCCCCATCGCGGTCCAGCGCGAGCCAGGCGTGAAGGCCGCGATCCTGGCGCTGTACCAGGTTCAGGTGCGCGATCGCGAGTTCGCGAGCGGAGAAGCCGCCCGATCGCAGGCCGCCGGCCATCTCGTGGGCGTGGAGTCGCGTCAGCTCGGCCGTCATCGCGTGGGCCGTCTCAGTCGCCGCCGAGGATGGCCGGGACGACGATCGACGCCCCGTCGTGCTCCCGCGCGTTCGCGAGGACCGCCTCGAGTGGCAGCGACGGTCGGGCGACGTCGTCGCGCAGGATGTTCTCCAGCTCGATCGTCTGTGCGGTCGGGGCGATGTGGTCGGTCGGGACCGTCGCGAGGATCGCGTACTGGTCGAGGATGTGGTTGAGCTGCCCCTCCAGCCGCTCGAGCTCCTCGTCCGTCAGGCCGAGCCTCGCGAGATACGCGACGTGCTCGACGTCGGCGCGCGACAGGGTGGCCATGGACCCGATGATATCCGGGCCGTGACCAGCCCGCGCCTGCGCCCGATGCACCCAGCCGACCTCGGCCCGACCGTCGCCGCGATCCTCGCGGACGAATGGGGCGATCGGCGCGCGTGGTTCGCGTTCGCCATGGACTCGCCCGCGTGCCGGGTGTTCGTCGCCGAGGATGGCGACGGAGCGATCGCCGGGACAGGCGTCGCGACGATCAACGGGCCGGTCGGCTGGGTCGGGACCATCTGGGTGGCGCCGGCCCAGCGCGGGCGTGGCCTGGGACGCGCATTGACCGAAGCCACGATCGACGCCGCGGACGCGGCCGGGTGCCGGACGCTCGTCCTCGTCGCGACCGACCGCGGCCGACCGCTGTACGAGGGCCTCGGGTTCGAGGTCCAGACCTGGTACCGCACGATGGAGGCGCCGGGCCTCGTCGCCGAGGCCACCGACACGTCGGAGAACGGCGCCTCGCGGATCCGTCCGTTCCGTACCGAGGACGTCGCTGCGATCGCCGCCCTCGACCGGGTGGCGACCGGCGAGGACAGGCGGAGCGTGATCACCGATCTGGCGTCTCCAGATGGGACGCGCGTCCTCGAGAACGACGGCAGCATCGGCGCCTTCGTCATCCGGGCGCCGTGGGGTGGCGGGGCGACCGTGGCGCCGCGCGTCGAAGATGCGCTGGCCATCCTGCATGGGCGGCGCCAGGCGGCCGGGCCCGGAAAGCGCGTCCGCTGCGGCATCCTCGCCGAGAACGCCGGGGGCGCCGATGCCCTTGCCGCGGACGGCTGGACGGAGGCGTGGCGGGCACCCCGGCTGATCCGCGGGGAACCGCTGGACTGGCACCCTGACCACATCTGGGGCCAGTTCAATCATGCGATGGGCTAGCCCTGACCCAAGGGTCCCGGTGGGATCGTCCGATGGTGGGATGGTGGTCGGCATTGCCGGCGGCGACCCTATGTGTCGATGATCTCGACCGTCTGCCTGCAGTGCGGGACCCCAGCCGCACGCGAAGATGCCACGTTCTGTCGTCGGTGCGGTCTTCCGTACGGCGATGCACCACGCGCCCACGCCGAGCTGCCGAGCTGCCCGGTCTGCTACCGCACGGTCGAAGATGACGGACGCCTCGACAGCCTCGACCTGCCGGGCCTGCGCGTCGACCTCCGGCGCCACATTGGCGAGCACGATCGACACCCCGTCGGGGACGACGACTGGCTCGAGACCCTGCGCGAAGGCGATCGCCTGCGCTGGGGTCGCTGGACGGCGCCGTTCGAGACGGTCCGACGCTACCTCGTCACCGGCCAGATCGATGCGGGCCGCAATCGCCAGCTCGCGCACGACCTGATCGTCACCGCGATGACCCAGTTACGCCGCTGGGGTCCGGACGGGGTGATCATGGGCGACCAGCCCGAATGGCAGGCCGCACGGACCGCGGTGAGCGAGCTGATGGAGCGGTACGCGACCGGACGCCGCTAGCCGGGCGCCGGTCAGGGCTCCTCGCCCGCCAGCAACCGCCGCAGGCCCGCCTCATCGAGGACGGGCACCCCGAGTTCCTGCGCCTTCGCGAGCTTGGACCCGGCGCTCTCCCCCGCGACGAGGAAGTCGGTCTTCTTCGACACGGAACCGCCGGGCTTGCCGCCCGCGGCACGGACGGCTTCCTCGGCCTCCTGGCGGCTGAACCCTTCGAGCGTGCCGGTGACGACCACCGTCTTGCCGGCCAGCGGCCCGGCCGCGGCGCCGGCGGCCCGTGGCTCGGGGAGCTCGGGCTCCACGCCGGCTGCGGCCAGGTCCCGCAGGACCTCTCCACCCGGACCTTCCCCCCCGAAATACGAAGCCAGACTCGTCGCGACCGTCGGCCCGACCCCGTAGACCTCCTCGAATGCGGTGCCGTCCACGGCCTCGAGGTAGCTCGCTGCTCGCTCCAGCCAGCCGTCCCCGGGCGGCACCCGCTCGACGAGCCACAGCGACAGGTCGATGGCCGTCTGCTCGCCGACCTGCGCGATGCCGAGCCCGTTGAGGATCCGCGCGAGCGGACGGCGGCGCGAGCGCTGGATCGACCGATGCAGGTTCTCGGCGCTCTTGCGGCCGAACCGTTCGAGTCCTTCGAGATCTTCCACGGAGAGGCGGTAGAAGTCGCCGCGCCGCTGGATCATGCCGCGCTGGAGGAGCTGCTCCAGCACCTTCCAGCCGGCACCCTCGATGTCCATCCCGCCGCGCCCGACGAAATGCGACAGCTCCTGGGACACGCGGGCCGGGCACTGGGGGTTGGGGCAATACACCCTGACCGCGCCCTCGTCCTGCACGACGGCCGTGCCGCACACGGGACAGGTCGTCGGCATCACGAATTCGCGTTCCGATCCCGTGCGCTTGTCGACGATCGGTCGCACGACCTCCGGGATGACGTCGCCCGCCTTCTGCAGGATCACGTGGTCGCCGATGCGGATGTCCTTGCGCCGGATCTCGTCGAGGTTGTGGAGGGTGGCTCGGGCGACGGTCGACCCGGCGACCTTGGTCGGCGTGAGGTGGGCCACCGGCGTCAGCGTCCCCGTGCGCCCGACGTACGGGACGATGTCCTCGACCGTGCTCTCGACTTGCTCGGGCGGGAACTTGTAGGCGATCGCCCAGCGCGGAGCCCGGCTGACCATGCCCAGCCTGTCCTGCTGATCGAAGCGGTCGACCTTGACGACGACACCATCGGTCTCGTACGGCAGGTCGTGGCGCGCCTCGCGCCAGCGCTCGGTGAAGGCGATCACCCCTTCGATGTCGAGACCGGCCTCGTGCTCGGGGTTGCCCGGCAGCCCGAGCTCGCTGATGCGTTCCAGCGCGCCGGACTGGGTCCGCGGCGAGCCATCGCCCTCCTCGAGCAGCTGGTAGGCCCAGAAGGAGAGCAACCGGCTGGCGGTGACCGCAGGGTCCTTCTGGCGCAGCGAGCCCGCACCCGAGTTGCGCGGATTGGCGTAGAGCGGCAGCCCGGCCTCCTCGCGTTCGCTATTGATTCGGACGAACTCGGCCTTCGGCATGAAGACCTCGCCGCGGACGTCGGCCGTCACGGGCTCGCTCAACCGGTCGGGGATCACGGCGATCGTCCGCAGGTTCGCCGTCACGTCCTCGCCGGTCGTCCCATCACCCCGCGTGGCGCCCTGGACGAACCGACTGCGCTCGTAGCGGAGGGTGACCGCCAGGCCGTCGATCTTCAGCTCGGCGACGTAGCGCAGGTCCGGTGCCGGTTCCGGGGCCGCCGGGGCGCCGAGCCCGCGACGCACCCGCACGTCGAAGGCCCGCAGCTCGTCGTGGCTGAACGCGTTCGACAGGCTCAGCATCGGCCGTCGATGGCGGACCTCGTCGAACACGCCGCCCGACGGTGCCCCACCGACTCGCTGGGTCGGCGACTCGTCGGTGATCAGCTCGGGATACGCGCTCTCGAGAGCGACGAGCTCGCGGAACAGCTGGTCGTACTCCGCGTCCGGCATCTCCGGCGCGTCCTGGGCGTGGTACAGCTCGTTCGCCCGGTCGAGCGTGGCCGCCAGCTCGCCATGCCGCGCCGTCGCCGCCTCGATATCGAGCGCGGACGCGGATTCGACGAGGGCCGGATCGACCGGCGGCAGCTGGACGGTCATACGCCTGAGGGTACCGAGGACGGCGCCTCGACGTCAGCGCGCGCGGGATTCGTGCCCACGTCGGCATCGTATGTGGAACCGCTACCCTTCGGCGATGCCTCCCGCCGACCTCGACGAGCGACTCCTCGCCGCATCGGCGGTTGGCGACGTCGTGGCCATCCGGCAGGCGCTGGCCGAGGGTGCGGACCCCAACGCGCGCGATGCTGCGGGCTCGCCCGCGCTCATGCTGGCCACGGTGGCCCGAGCGGCGGACGCGGTGCGGGTGCTGATCGAGGCCGAGGCCGATGTCGACGCCCAGGATGCCCAGCGCTTCAACCCGTTCCTGTACGCCGGGGCCGAGGGCCTCCTGGACATCCTCAGGCTGGCGAACGAAGCCGGAGCCGATCCCGCGATCACCAACCGCTTCGGCGGCGTGGCGCTCATCCCGGCGTCGGAGCGGGGGCACGTCGACATCGTCCGATACCTCCTGTCGGAGAGCGACGTGGACGTCGACCACGTCAACGACCTGGGCTGGACGGCGCTCCTGGAGGCGATCCTGCTGTCAGACGGCGGGCCGCGTCACCAGGAGATCGTCCGGCTGCTGATCGAGCACGGCGCCGACGTGGACCTGGCCGACGCCGACGGGGTCAGGCCGTTGACCCATGCCAGGGCCAGGGGTCAGACCGAGGTGGTGGCGTTGCTCGAGGCGGCGGACGCCACGCCCTAGCCGACGATTTCGAGGTTGGCCAGGCTGGCCAGCATCGTCTTGCGTCCGACCGCCGGGTCCTTGAACGCCACGGTGATCTCCTCGTCGCTCCGCGTGAGCTTGGAGGTCACCACGATGCCGTCGCCCCAGCGCCCGTGACGCACGCGATCGCCGTCGCGGAACTGGCGCTCGCCGGGGATCACCGGGCGTGGCGGCCGGGCCGGCGCCGCGGTCCCGGCCCCTGTCGCGAGTGAGCCGGACGGCGCTCCGGCCTCGAATGCCTCGCGGCGTGCCGCGAGGTCCCGGCTCGGCCGGAAGGGTTCACCGTCCGCGGGCGCACCGGGCCGGCCGCTGCCCTGGCGGTAGGCCGGTCCGGGTCCGCGGGTCGGCGTGTTGAAGCGTGTCGTGCGGCGCTGGCCGAACACGAGGTCGAGGTCGAGGTCGCGCTCGGGTTCGTCGAGGCCCCCGAGTCGCGGGCCGATCATCAGCTCGGCCGGGATCTCCAGCAGGAAACGGCTCGGAACCGAAGCCTGCCCCATCCCCCACGTCGCCCGCCGCCAGGCATGCGACAGGTACAGCCGGCGCTTCGCCCGGGTGATCCCGACGTACGCGAGGCGCCGCTCCTCCTCGAGCTGCTGCTCGTCGTCCAGCGCGCGGCTGTGCGGGAACAGGCCCTCCTCGAGTCCTGCGATGAACACGACGGGGAACTCGAGCCCCTTCGCGGCGTGGAGCGTGATCAGGGTGACGGCGTCGGCGTCGCCCTCGTACGAGTCCTGATCCGCGACCAGCGCCGTCTCCTCGAGGAGTCGATCGAGCGCATCCTCGGGTTCGAGGTCGTCGTAGCGGGTCGTCACCGAGCGCAGCTCGAGCAGGTTCGCCCAGCGATCTTCGCCGTCCTCCGACCCGTCGGCGAGCATCGCCCGGTAGCCGGACGCTTCGAGCACCTCGTCGAGCAGCTCGGGCAGCGGCAGCACCCCGATCCGGCTCCGCAGCCGCCGCACGAGCGCGGCGAAATCGGCCAGCGCGTTGCGCGTCCGCGGCGCGAGAAGCGGCAGCTCACCGCGCGCGCCGCGCTCGATGGCGCCCCAGTACGTGGCGGGCTCGCCCGTCTCGGGATCGGTGGCGGCGGCCGCAGCCCGCAACGCCTCGACGGTCTTGTCGCCGATCGAGCGGGCCGGCACGTTGATGACCCGCTCGAAGCTGACGCTGTCCGTGTCGGATCTGAGGATCCGCAGGTAGGCCAGCGCGTCCTTCACCTCGCGCCGGGCGTAGAACCGCGTGCCACCGATGAGCTGGTAGCGAAGTCCGTAACGCAGGAACGATTCCTCGATCGCCCGGGACTGCGCGTTCATCCGGTACATCACGGCGATGTCCCGCGCCCGGAACTTCGTGTCCTCGTCGCTCTCGTCGGCGCGCCGCGTCAGCGCCGTGCCACGACCGCCGATGAGCCCCTCGACCTGGCGGGCGATCCACTCTGCTTCCTCGTCCTCGTTGTACGCCTCGAAACGCTGGATCTTCAGACCGCCCGAGATCTCGGTCCACAGCTTCTTGTCCTTGCGCGCGGTGTTGCGGGACACGACGGCGTGGGCGGCGTCGAGGATGAGCTGGGTCGATCGATAGTTCCGCTCGAGCTTGACGACAGTGGCGTTCGGCCAGTCCCGTTCGAAGTCGAGGATGTTGCGCAGATCGGCGCCTCGCCACGAGTAGATCGACTGGTCGTCGTCGCCGACGACGGCGAGGTTGCCGCGCTTGCTCGCGAGCGCCTTGATCCACAGGTACTGGGCACGGTTCGTGTCCTGGTACTCGTCGACATGGAGGTAGTGCCATCGATCCTGGTAGCGGGCGAGGACGTCGGGCGCCTCCTGGAACAGCCGGACGGCCTCGAGCAGGAGGTCGTCGAAGTCGAGGGCGCGCGCGGACTCGAGTCGCTGCTGATAGCGGCTCGCGAGCCGTGCGATCGTCCGCTCCCGGTGGTTCGAGGCGTTCTCGGCAAGGAACGTCGGATCGAGCATCTCGTTCTTGGCGCGGCTGATGGCACCGAGGACGACGCTCGGCCGGAACTCGCCGGTGAGCGGCATGTCCTCCTCGCGCAGGATCTGCTTCATGAGCGCCTGCTGGTCATCGGTGTCGTAGATGACGAACCGCCGGCTGATCCCGATGGCCTCGCCGTCCCGCCGGAGGACGCGCGCGCACAGGGCGTGGAACGTTCCGGCCTGGACGTCCCGACCGCCCTCGCCGACCAGGCTGATGATCCGCTCGCGCAGCTCCGCGGCGGCCTTGTTCGTGAACGTCACCGCGAGGATGCGGAACGGCGGGACGCCCTTGACGCCGACCAGGTAGGCGATGCGGTGGGCGAGCACGCGGGTCTTGCCCGACCCGGCGCCCGCCAGGATCAGGAGGGGACCCTCGGTGGTTGTGACCGCGCGTGCCTGCTCGGGGTTGAGCGCCCGGAGGATCTGCTCCTCCCGCTCGGCGCGGCGCTTGGCCAGGGCGGCCGGGTCGGGCGGCGGCGCCGGCGGGGCGGTCGGATCGCGGCCCGGTGTCGCGGCCGCGGCATCCCGCAGCCACTCGGGCTCGTCGGGGGCCGCGTCGGACACCTCGGCGGTGACGGTGCCGGGCGTCGCGACGGCGTCGTCGAGGGTCGGGTCGCCGGTCCGGCGACGACGTGTGGGACTCACCGACCCATTCTAGGGTCGGGGGTCGGTCGCAGCCTTATCCGGTGCCCTCGACCTGGTCGGCCGGCGGCGGCGTGATCTCGACCCGCTCGTTCCAGCGCGTGAACGTGGCCTCGAGCCTGAGATCGCCCGTCTCGCCGAGGTCGATAGCGGCGGTGATCCCCGACACACGGGTCGTGACGTGCTCGACATGCAGCGTCAGGTCGACCGCCGCCCCGGAGACATCGGGCAGCGGGATCGGCAGACCCGTGGGCAGCTGGACGCCGCCGCCGCCGAGGGCGATCAGGTCGTCGGCCGTGAGCGGGATGGTCAGCGTGTAGCACGTGCCGCCTGCGCACGGGACGTCGGGACCCTTGACCGGTACGAGGTCGGCCCGGGACATGAGATCCGCCAGGCCCTTCAGCGGATTCTCGGGTGGCGCCCCGACCGCTGATGGCTGGAACTTCGGGCCGGTCAGGGTCGTTTTCAGGAACAGCATGCCATCGGCGAGCACGACGTCGCCTGCCAGGCCGAACAGGTTCGGCGAGGAGAATGTGGCCCGGGTCTTCTGCCCGGCGATGTCGAGGTCGGCAGCGAGGGTTGTCCCGACGAGGTTGACGGTGCCCTCGGCGCCGCTCCCGAACAGGTCGACGGCCAGCGTTCCCTCGGCCTTGACATCGACATGCACGCTGGTCGCCGCCGTGGTCGTCGTCACGGCGGCGGCGAGGATCTCCTTCGGATCATCCAGGAGCGTCACGGACTGGCTTTGACACGCGACGACGCTCAGGAGGGCGACGAGGACGAATAGCCGGGGCCGCATGAGCCCAGCCTCGGCGCCCTCGTCCCGGCTGTCAAACGACCCGCACCATCGGGTCGCCCGGCGGTGCCGTCGGCGGTGCGGGTGGTGCGCTCGGCGGCGCGGTCGGCGAGGTGTCGGCCGGGTTCAGCCAGGCGGGTGGCGGTTGGGGCGGTGCGACGGGCTCGACCTGGATCTCGATCCCGCCGACCCAGCCGGCGGCGAGGTTGTAGACCACGCAGGCGATCGCGGTGAACACCCAACCGATCAGGCCGTAGAACAACGCCACCAGGACGGCCCCGAGCAGCGCCCCGACCACGCCGATCGCACCTGCCCCTGCGTTCTGTCCCCCGCTCAACGAGACGCCGGCGACGGCGATCAGGAGCAGGAATGGGATGGCGACGACCGCGATGATGACCACGTACATCACGGCCACTACCGTCGACGTCTTGAGGACGTTGAACCGTCGGATCCGATACATGGGGTCCCTCCGTTTGGCGGGCTGCAGGTTCAACGCGAGTATGCCAAGCGACGGTGCGGCCGGTCCGGTCCGGATCATGTCGCTGACAGCGACATGGTCGCGCTCAGCGACATCGAGCAAGCAGGGATCCCCGCGTCGCGCCCCGAACACGAAGAAGCCCCAGCGTCGCCGCCGGGGCTTCTTGATTTTCGCTCTGGCGAAGAAGGACTAGAAGTCCATGCCTCCGCCGTGGTCGTGACCGGCGCCGGCGCCGGCCTTCTCCTTCTCCGGGAGGTCCGAGACCAGCGTCTCCGTGGTCAGGACCATCGCGGCGATGGAGGCGGCGTTCTGGAGGGCCGACCGTGTCACCTTGGCGGCGTCGACGATGCCCTTCTTGAACAGGTCCCCGTATTCGCCCGTGAGCGCGTCGTAGCCCTGGCCGGGCTTGAGGCCCTTCACGTGCTCCACGACGACCTCGCCGGGCGCACCGGCGTTGTCGGCGATCTGCCGCGCGGGCGCCTCGAGCGCCTTGCGGACGATGTCCACGCCGACCTGGGCGTCGCCGTTGAGCTTGATGGAGTCGAGCGCAGGGATCGCCTGCAGGAGCGTCGTCCCACCGCCGGCGACGAGACCCTCTTCGACGGCCGCGCGGGTCGTCGAGAGCGCATCCTCGATGCGGTGCTTCTTCTCCTTGAGCTCGACTTCGGTGGCCGCGCCGACCTTGATCACCGCGACGCCACCGGACAGCTTGGCGAGACGCTCCTGGAGCTTCTCGCGGTCGTAGTCGGACGTGGTGTCTTCGATCTGGGCCTTGATCTGGGTCATGCGGGCCTTGATCTGGTCCGGCGAGCCGGCTCCGTCGATGACCGTCGTGTCGTCCTTCGTGGCGACGACGCGGCGGGCCTGGCCGAAGTCCTCGGCTGTGACCGAGTCGAGCTTGCGCCCGACCTCCTCGCTGATGACCGTCCCGCCGGTCAGGGTCGCGATATCGCGGAGCATTTCCTTGCGACGATCGCCGAACCCGGGCGCCTTGACGGCCAGGACCGAGACGGTCCCGCGGAGCTTGTTCACGACCAGCGTCGCGAGGGCTTCACCGTCGATGTCCTCGGCGATGATCAGGATGGGCTTGCCCTGCTGGACGGCCTTCTCGAGGCCCGGCAGCATGTCCTGGACGCTGGAGATCTTCTTGTCGGTGATGAGGATGAGCGGGTTCTCGAGGACCGCTTCCATCCGGTCGGGGTTGGTCACGAAGTACGCCGAGAGATAGCCCCGGTCGAACTGCATGCCCTCGGTGTACTCCTTCTCGAGTCCGAGGCTCTGGCCTTCCTCGACGGTGATGACGCCGTCCTTGCCGACCTTGTCCATCACCTCGGCGATGATCTCGCCGACCTCGGGATCGGCCGCGCTGATGGCGGCGACCGCCGCGATCTGCTCGCGGTTGTCGACCGGGCGCGACTGCTTCTTGATCTCGGCCACGACCGCTTCGACAGCGGCCTCGATGCCGCGCTTGACGACCATGGGGTTGGCCCCGGCGGTCACGACGCGGAGGCCCTCGCTCACGAGCGCCTGGCCGAGCACGACCGCGGTGGTGGTGCCGTCGCCGGCGACGTCGTCGGTCTTGGTCGCGACCTCCTTGAGAAGCTGCGCGCCCATGTTCTCAAAGGGGTCGTCGAGCTCGATGTCACGGGCGATGGTCACGCCGTCGTTGGTGATCGTCGGCGAACCGAACTTCTTATCGAGGACCACGTTGCGGCCCTTGGGGCCGATCGTGACCTTGACGGCGTCGGCGAGGCGGTCGATGCCCCGCTTGAGCGATCGACGAGCGGTCTCGTCGAAAAGGATCTGCTTAGCCAATGTCGTAATTCCTCCCAGGGGATCGTGGTGGGGTCTGCGTGGGGTTCCGGATATCAGTCCTGGACGATCGCGAGGATGTCCTTCTGACTGACGATGAGGAACTCGTCACCGTCGATCTTGAATTCGGTGCCGGCGTACTTCGCGTACAGGACCTTGTCGCCCTGCTTGACGTCCATCGGCTCGCGCTTCCCGTCGTCATTGATCTTGCCGGGCCCCGCCGCGATGATCGTGCCCTCCTGGGGCTTCTCCTTCGCGGTGTCCGGCAGCACGATGCCGCTCTTGGTCATCTCCTCGCGCGGGGTCGGCTCGATGACCACGCGGTCGCCCAGCGGGCGCAGCCTGGTCTTGGTCGCAGTGGCTGTGGCCAACGTGCAGTACCTCCTGTGACGGTCACGGCCGACCGTCGGGTGTGCGTTTCTTGGGCGGCGACTGCTCGGATGTGGCGCGGTCGGCCGGTCCCTTTGTCGTTTGTTCGCATCGAGCTGGCACACGTGCCCCGCGGGGCGGTCCGTCGATGCATTAGCACTCTCTATGCGAGAGTGCTAAGTGCCAGACTACTGAACCTGCGGCTGCCCTGTCAACTCGGCCGGCGGGTGCGGCCGGTGCACGTTCACCTGCACCGGCTCGTCACCGAGGCAGGGCTCGGATGGCGCGGGCTCGGAACAGCCAGGAGCACACCGCCGATCAGGGCGATCGCAGGCAGCGCGCGCATCGCGATCACCGCGTCGGCCGGAACGTGCGGTCATAGGCGTCGACCAGGGCATCGCCGAGTGCTTCGATGGTCGTCCCCCGGCGTTCGGCCACCCATGCGGCCGTGATGCCGACGTATGCGGGCTCGTTGCGCGACCTGGGTGCGCCCGGTGGCGCGAGGAACGGCGAATCGGTCTCAACGAGCAGGCGATCGAGCGGGGTGATGGCGGCGACATCGGCGGAGGCCTCCTCCCCGCGCCGGAAGACGAGGCCTGAGAAGCTGATCGCCGCGTCGAGGTCGAGCATCGCGCGGGCGTAGTCGAGCGGGCCGGAGAAGCTGTGGATGACGATCGGTGGCCTGCCGGGTCCCATCGCGGTGAGTTCGGCGAGCAGGGCGTCCTGTGCGTCGCGCTGGCCGGCCGCGGAGCGGCAGTGGAGGATCGCCGGCCTGTGGACCTCCGCAGCGAGGCGCAGGTTGCGTCGCAGGTTCGCCAGCTGGTCCGGGATGGGGCTGAACACGCGGTCGAAGTCGAGGCCCGTCTCGCCGATCGCGACGACCCGTGACTCGCGCGCCCAACCCTCGATTCGCTGCCAGCCGGCGTCATCGACCTTGGCGGCGTCGTGCGGATGCACGCCGACGGCAGCGTCGACCCAGGGCACGTCCGCTTCGATCGCCAGGGCCCGCGCCGATGAGGCGACATTCCAGCCGGGGATCAAGAGCCGCTCGACACCGGCCGTCCTGGCGGCCTCGAGGACGGTCGCGGCATCGTCTCCGAAGCGATCGGCGTTGACGTGGCAGTGCGAGTCGATGAGGCGCACGGGCGCATCGTAGGGGCAAGGTCCGGTGCCACGGGAACCCGTCCCGAGCGGGCCTTAACTGTCGGGCGCGGGCCCAGCCAATTCGGATCGCGTGTCCGCCTCGGCCTCCGACTCGAGCCGCGGGAAGAGTGGCTCCGGGGTCGCGACGCGGCCGGCCTCCCCGGCCCGAGCGCCCCATTCGAGCTCGCCAAGGATCGACGACCCGCCGTTGCCGTCGGGCCCGTACCCGTACCCGTACCCGAGCTGGGCCAGGACGCGCGGCGCCGCCGTCGGCAGGAACGGGGCGGCTGCCAGGCCGACCAGCCGACAGGCCTCGACAAGATCTCCCAGGACCCCGCGGAGTCGATCGCCGGCGGCTTCATCGCCGGCCTTCCAGTCCTTCGCCAGGTCCCACGGCTTCTCGGCGTCGACGACGCGGTTCGCACCGCCGACGAATTCCCAGAGCTCGGCGAGGGCGTCGTGCAGCCGGCAGCCCTCCAGCGCCTCGGCGTACAGCCGGATCGTGTCGTTCCAGCCCTCGGCCAGGGGTGAGACGGCTTCCGCACGCGGCGCAGGGCGAACGCCCTCCACGTACCGCCTGGTCATCGAGACCGTGCGGTTCACGAGGTTCCCGAAATCGTTCGCGAGGTCGGCGTTATAGCGCCGGACGAACGAATCCCATGACACCTCGGCGTCCCGGTCGAATGGCACCTCGCGGAGCAGGACGTAGCGCGCACCGTCCGCGCCGAACGCAGCCACGAAGTCGTGGGGATCCATGAAGTTGCCGCGGCTCTTGCTCATGCGTTCGCCGCCGGCAGCCATCAGCCAGCCGTGCACCCACACGCGTCGTGGCGCTTCGAGCCCGGCACTCCACAGCATGGCCGGCCAGAAGATCGTGTGGAAGCGCGCGATGTCCTTGCCGATGACGTGCATGTCCGCCGGCCACCACCGCTCGAACGACGCCGGGTCGTCCGGGAAGCCCGCACCGGTGATGTAGTTGATGAGCGCGTCGAACCAGACGTAGATGACCCCGGCCTCGGGATCCCACGACCCGTCCTCCGCCTGCGCCAATTCCCCGTTCTCGGCGATGGGAAACGGGATGCCCCAGCCGCCCGGCGTCCGCTCGCGCGAGATCGAGAAGTCCTCGAGACCGCCGCGGATGAAGCCGAGCATCTCGTTGCGCCGGAAGTCCGGCTGCACGAAGTCAGGATGGTCCGCGAAGAACCGTTCGAGCCGTTCCTGGTAGGCGGACAGGCGAAAGAACCAGTTCCGCTCGGTCAGCCACTGCAACGGCACGTCCGGATGGTTCGGGCAGATCGTGCCGCGCGCGGTCTCGATCACGTCGCTCGCGGAGCGGAACCCTTCGTTCGGGCAATACCACCCTTCGTACGTCCCGAGGTAGATGTCGCCGTTCGCATGGGCGCGACGGACCATCTCCTGCGCCGCCCGGACGTGGTCCGGATCGGTGGTGCGGATGAAGCGGTCGGGCGAGATCGCCAGCGCATCCTCGGCCGACTGGAACAGCGCGACCTTCTCGTCGACGAACTCGCGCGCCGGCCGGCCCTCGTCCACCGCGGCCTGCGCGATGTTGATCGAATGCTCGTCGGTACCGGTCAGGAACCGCGTGTCATCGCCGATCATCCGGTGCCAGCGCGCGATCACGTCGGCACCGATCACCTCGTAGAGGGTGTGGACGCCGGGCTTCGAATTCGCGTATGCGATCGCCGTGGTCAGGTAATAGCGGGGACGGTCGGGCATCGGAGCGCGATGGTAGCAGCGGCGTCCCGTCCGACCGGCCGTCGGCCGGCACGGTGTCAGTGGCGGAAGTGGCGGATCCCGGTCATCAGCATCGTTCCGTCGACGCGATCCACCGCCGCGACGGCCTCCGCGTCCCGCATCGAGCCGCCTGGCTGCGCGAACGCACGCACTCCGGCCGCGAGGCAGGCCTCGACCGCGTCCGCGAACGGGAAGAATGCGTCGCTGGCGCAGACGGCCCCGACGGTCGACGTCGGCCCGAGCATGGCCTGGGACTTGAGCACCGCCTGGCGTGCCGCGTCGACGCGCGATGTCTGGCCGCTGCCCATGCCGACGAGGCGCCGTTCCCGGACGAGGACGATGGCGTTGGAGGTCACGCCCCGGACGAGCCGCCACGCGAGATCGAGGTCGAGCTGCTCGTCCGGTGTCGGTGCCCGACGTGTCGCGCAGGTCCACGTCGTCGCGACATCGGTCAGGACATCGGGCGCAGTCACGAGCACCGCGCCTCCAGCAGTTCGGATCGAGCCCAGTGGCGAGGCGGCGGCGTCCGAGACGCGATCGTCCGACGCCAGCAGCTCGTCGATGAGCACCCGGACGTTGGGCTTCGTCGCCAGGACCTCGAGCGCCTCGGCCGAGTACGCCGGCGCGATGACGATCTCCAGGAAGATGGACGTGAGCGCCTCCGCGACCGCCCGATCGACCTCGCGGGTCAGCGCGACGACGCCACCGAACGCGCTCACGGGATCCGCCTCGAGGGCCGCCTCCCAGGCGGCGAGCAGTGCCGGTCGCTCCGCGGCACCGCACGGATTGGTGTGCTTGACGATCACGACACCTGGCCCGCGCAGGGCGCGCCCGAGGGCCGACGCGGCAGCCGCGTCGAGCACGTTGTTGTACGACAGCGCCTTACCCTGGACCGGCGTGCTGTCGACGCCGAATGGACCGTCGGCGAGGCTCGAGCCCGGGACGCGATAGCGGGCGGCCGGCTGGTGCGGGTTCTCCCCGTAGCGCAGCGTCTCGACCTTCTCGAGGCCGATCGTGAGCGTCGCGGGATACGGGTCGGGCCGAGCGTCGAGCAGCCCGGCGTCGACCAGGCGGCTCGGGAGCTCGGTGGCGATCCGGGCGTCGTAGGCGGCGGTATGCGCGAAGGCCTCGAGCGCGAGCTCCCGCCGCAGCCGATCGTCGAGCCCGCCCACCGCATCGAGAGCCGCGAGGACGTCGCCGTACCGGGCGGGTGACGTGACGATCGCGACGTTCGCGTGGTTCTTGGCGGCGGCACGGACCATCGACGGTCCCCCGATATCGATCTCCTCGATCAGCTCGTCGATGGTGATGCCCGGGCGTTCGAGGGCGACCGCGAACGGATAGAGGTTCACGACGACGAGCTCGAACGGGGCGATCGCGGCGGCCAGGAGCTGCCGGCGGTGGTCGTCGAGCCGTCGATCCGCGAGCAGACCGGCATGCACCCGCGGATGGAGCGTCTTGACCCGGCCGTCGAGCATCTCGGGGCTGCCGGTCACGGCCGCGACGTCGGTCACGGGCAGGCCGGCATCGCGCAGCGTCCTGGCCGTCCCGCCCGTCGACACCAGCTCGAACCCGCGCGCGACGAGGCCACGGCCGAGGTCGGCCAGACCGGTCTTGTCGGAGACCGACAGTAGAGCGCGCCGCGGCGCGGGGAGACTCACGTCGGCCCGGTCCACGTCGATCGTGACGTGACGGCCGTCCGAGCCGACGTCCACGGCACGCGCGAGGAGCAGCCCGACGGCATGCGGCAGCAGCCGGTGCTCGACGGCCTGGACCCGCTCGCGGAGCGCGGCGACGTCGTCGTCGAGCAGGACCGGGATCGCCTCCTGGGCCACGATCGGACCACCGTCGAGCGACGCATCGACCAAGTGGATCGTCACCCCGGTGACCCGCACGCCGTGGGCGAGCGCGTCCTGGACCGCGTGGGCGCCCGGAAAGGCCGGCAACAGCGACGGGTGCGTGTTCAGGATGCGGCCAGCGAACGTGTCCAGGACACGCGACCCGACCAACCGCATGTACCCCGCGAGGACGACAACGTCCGGCCCGACCCCCGCGAGTGTCTCCGCGAGCGTCTCGTCGTCGCCGCCATCGACGAGCGCGGTATCGATCCCCTGCTCGGATGCCCAGTCGAGCGCCGGGCACGCCCGGTCCGCGAACACCAGGACGATGGCGCCGCCGAGCTCGCCGCGCGTGGCGGCCGCGTGGAGCGCCCGAAGGTTGGACCCGGCCCCCGAGACGCCGACTGCGATCCGTCCGCTCATGCGACCGACTCCAGGCGTCCCTCGGTGTAGCGCACGCCGTTGGTCGAGTCCGCCTCGATCACCTCGCCGACCACGATCGCCTCGACCCCGTGGTCGCGGAGTGCGCCGATGGCCGCTGGGATGGCGGCCGGCGGGACGACGAGGATCATCCCGAGACCGCCGTTGAAGGTCGCCCGGAGCTCCTCGTCGTCGAGCCCGCCCAGGGCGCCGAACAGCCGCAGCACCGACGGCACCGTCCAGCGGCCCGGGTCGAGGCGCGCCGCCATCTCGGCCGGCAAGGCACGCGGCACGTTGCCCGGCAGCCCGCCACCGGTGATGTGCGCGGCGCCGTGGATGTCGTGACCCGACCGAGCCAGCGCCGACCGTGCGGCCAGCACGGCTTTCGCGTAGATCCGGGTCGGGGTGAGCAGCACCTCGCCGAGCGTCGCCATCGATTCGTGCGGGGCGGCCTCGAGAAGCTCATCGGTCACGGCATCGCCCAGCGTCCGGCGCAGCCGGACCTGGTACGGCTCGGCGAGGTCGAGATCCCACTGCGCCACCAGAGAGCGGACCAGCGAGTAACCGTTCGCGTGGAGCCCGCTCGACGTCAGCCCGAGGATGACGTCGGCGGCCCGGACCGCCGAGCCGTCGATCACCCGGGACCGTTCGACGACGCCGATGCAGCAGCCGGCCAGGTCGAACTCGTCGACCTCGAGGACCCCCGGATGCTCGGCCGTCTCGCCGCCGACGAGCGCCGCGCCCGCCTCGCGACAGCCGGCGGCCACGCTGCCGACCAGCTCTGCGACACCGACCGGATCGAGGCGACCGACGGCCACGTAATCGAGGAACGCCAGCGGCTCGGCTCCAGTGCAGACGACGTCGTCGGCGCACATGGCGACGAGGTCGATGCCGATCGTGTCGAACCGCCCGACGGCCGCGGCGATGACGGTCTTGGTGCCGACACCGTCGGTCGAGGCGATCAGCAACGGCTCGCGATAGCCCGCCGGGATCGAGAACGCGCCACCGAACCCACCGAGGCCGCCGACGACCTCCGGCCGGCGCGTCGAGTCGACGTGGGCGCGCATGAGCTCCACGGCCCGCTCGCCGGCGTCGACATCGACGCCCGCATGTCGATAGGCGTGGCGTCCTCGTTCAGTCACGCGCGGAGGCGACGACTTCTTCGAGGATGAACTTTCGGCTCGCCGTGTCGTACGGGACGGGCTCCGGGTAGTTGCCGTCGAAGCAGGCGAAACAGAAACGCTCGTAGGGCAGATCGAGCGCCGCCAGCACGCCGCGGATCGACAGGTAGCCGAGCGAATCGGCGCCGATGAAGTCGCGGATCTCGTCTTCCGAATGTGTTGCGGCGATGAGCTCCGTCTCGACCGACGTGTCGATGCCGTAGAAGCACGGGTGGTAGATCGGCGGGGCGCTGATCCGAACGTGGACCTCGCGCGCACCCGCGCGCCGCAGCAGCTCGACGATGCGCTTTGTGGTCGTGCCGCGCACGATCGAGTCGTCGACCACGATCAGCCGCTTCCCGGCGACCACCTCGCGCATCGGGTTGAGCTTGATCGTCACGCCCCGGTGCCGCATGCCCTGCGACGGCTGGATGAAGGTGCGGCCGGCGTAGCGGTTGCGGTACATGCCCTCGCGGTACGGCAGCCCGCTGGCCTCGGCGTAGCCCGCGGCGGCAGGGGCTCCGGTGTCGGGCACGGGGATCACGAGATCGGCTTCGACGGAGTGCTCCAGCGCGAGCTGCTCGCCCATCCGACGCCGCGCTTCGTAGAGGTTGCGCCCTTCCATGTACGAATCGGGCCGAGCGAAGTAGATGAGCTCGAACACGCACAGGGCCGGGGTGGGCTCGGCATAGCGGATCGAGCGGGGTGCGTGCCCAGGCTCGAGGACGACGATCTCCCCGGGCTCGACGTCGCGCACGTACTCCGCCCCGACGATGTCGAGCGACGCGGTCTCCGACGACAGGCACCAGCCGATGTCGTCGTCCTGCCACAGTCCACCGTCATCGGGGCCGCCCGGCTGGCGTGCCGTCACCGGAAGCCGCCCGAGCACCAGCGGCCGGAACCCATGCGGGTCGCGGACGCCGATGACCCTGCGCTGGTCGAGGATCACCAGGCTGTACGCGCCGCGAACGCGGGGCAGGACCTGCTGGAGCGCCTCGACGGTGTCGGCGGCGGGCTCGTCGGCGAGGAGGGCGGTCAGGAGCTCGGTGTCGGTCGACGCCGGCAGACGCGCGCGGCCGCCGGCCAGCTGCCCGAGCAGCTCGCGCGTGTTGACGAGATTGCCGTTGTGCCCGATGGCGAGCGCTCGACGCGGGCCCTGACGGTAGGTCGGCTGGGCGTTCTCCCAGATCGTGGAGCCCGTCGTGGAGTAGCGACAGTGCGCGATCGCCAGGCGCCCGCGCAGGCTCGGCAGGCGCCGCTCGTCGAGCACGGAGCCGATCATCCCGAGGTCCTTGTAGAGCATGAGCTGGTCGCCGTCGCTGACCGCGATGCCCGCCAATTCCTGGCCGCGGTGCTGGAGTGCGAACAGCCCGAGCGTCGCGATCCCCGCAGCCTCTGTGGGCTCGCCGCCCGGCACGACCGCACCGAAGACGCCACACATCGGTCAGGCCTCCCAGCCAAGGGCGCGGGCGAGACCGTTGTCCCAGGCGTGGCGGAGACCGGTCAGCGGGACCTCCAACGTGTCGGCGATCGTGCTCCCCCGCTCTTCGGATGCACCGGTTGCCCCCGCACCGACCAGCTGGATGCGCAGCCGGTCGCCATCGACGGTCCCGAGCACCTCGACGGGCAGGCCGTGTTGGCGGGCGAGCAGCAGCACTGCCGGCACGAACCGGGGCGTGGCGGTCAACACGATCCGCGACGGGCTCTCGCCGAACAGCTCCACTGCGGGCGACATCGCGGTCGGGACCCGGACGGACGCGCCGTGCGCGCCCCACATGGCGCATTCGGCGAGCGCCACGGCCAGGCCGCCGGCTGCGACGTCCTGGGCGCTGGCGACCAGCCCGCGTGCGATGGCCTCCCGGACGAACGCCTGGAGCGCCACCTCGCGGCCGATGTCCAGCGACGGGATGCCGTCCTCCGCCGCCGTCCCGGCGAGTGTCGCGTAGGCCGAGCCCGTCAGGCCGGGCGTGGGCGCTCCGACCAGCACGATCGCATCACCATCGGTCACGAACGCGGGACCGACCAGGGTCTCGATGTCGTCGAGCAGGCCGACGACACCGATCTCCGGCGTCGGTGCGATCGAACCGGCCGGCGACTCGTTGTAGAGCGACACGTTGCCGCCCGTGACCGGGATCCCCAGGGCGCGACACGCGTCCCCGAGGCCGCGCACGCCCTCGCTCAGCTGCCAGAACGCCTCCGGCCGGGTCGGGTCGCCGTAGTTCAGGCAGTTCGTGACCCCGAGCGGCCGCGCGCCGGTGATGCTCACGTTCCGGGTCGCCTCGGCGACGCTCATCGCGGCACCGACATACGGATCGATGGCGCCGACGGCCTGGTTGCCGTCGGTCGAGGCCACCAGCGCCTTGGTCGTGCCCTTGATCCGGAGCACCGCGGCACCGTGACCGGGACCGACCACCGTGTCCGCGCCGACGGTCGAGTCGTACTGCTCGTAGACCGGGCGGCGGGAGGCGAGGTTCGGCGAGCCGAGCAGCGCGAGGAGCACGGCACCCGGGTCCATGCCCCGTTCGGGCAGTCGATCGCTCGGGTCGAGCGGGACGCCGGGGGCCGGGGCCGCCCGCCGGTGCTCGGGCGGGCGCGCGAGGCGCTTGTGGACGAGCGCCTCGCTCGTCAGGGCGGCTGCAGGGACCCGCGCGATCTCCGCTCCACCGCTCGACACGGCGATGTCGCCATCCTCCGTGACCCGTCCGATGACGGCCGCCGGCAGGCCCCAACGCTCGGCCACCTCCCGGACCGCCTCCCAGCGGTCGGGCCGGACGATCGCGCACATCCGCTCCTGCGACTCGGAGATCATGACCTCGAACGGCTCCATGTCGGGCTCCCGCCGCGGGATCGACTCCAGGTCGATGGCGATGCCCGTCCCCGCTCGGTCGGCCGTCTCCGACGTGGCGCAGGTGATCCCACCGGCTCCGAGGTCCTGGAGCCCCTCGACGAGCCCTCGGTCGATCAGCTCGAGCGACACCTCGATCAGCAGCTTCTCGGCGAACGGGTCGCCCACCTGAACGGAAGGTCTCTTCGACGGGTTATCGTGGGTGAAGCTCGCGCTCGCGAGGACCGACGCCCCGCCGATCCCGTCACGCCCCGTGGTCGAGCCGAACAGGACCACGATGTTGCCAGGGCCGGGGGCGGCGGCACGCGTCAGACGCCGCTCCTCCAGCAGGCCGATGGCCATGACGTTCACCAGCGGGTTGCCCTGGTAGCTCGGATCGAAGACGAGCTCGCCGCCGACCGTGGGGATGCCGACGCAGTTGCCGTAGCCGCCGACCCCACGGACGACTCCATCGGCGAGGTGGCGAGTCCGGGCATCGCCAGGCTCGCCGAAACGCAGTGCATCGAGCACGGCGATCGGCCGCGCGCCCATCGTGAAGATGTCGCGCAGGATCCCGCCGACGCCGGTTGCGGCACCCTGGTACGGCTCGACGGCCGACGGGTGGTTGTGCGACTCGATCTTGAACGCGACCGCGAGCCCGTCCCCGATCGAGATCACCCCGGCGTTCTCACCCGGCCCGGCGACGACGCCCTCACCGGTCGTCGGGAGCGTGCCGAGCAACGGCTTCGAGCTCTTGTAGGAGCAATGCTCGCTCCACATGACGCTGAACATCGCGAGCTCGAGGTCGTTCGGCATGCGGCCGCCGAGTCGGTCACGGACCGCGTCGAGCTCCTCGTCGGTCAGCCCGAGGCGCCGATGCAGGGGTTCGACGTGTTCCACGGGGGGTTCCGCGACGGTCATCGCGCCCCCACCGCCACCGGTGGCCCGTTCGATGTGGCTCGCGCCGCGCTCTCGACCAGCGAGCGGACGATGCCGGCACCGTCGTCCGAGCCGAGGATCGCCTCCGCTGCCCGCTCGGGGTGCGGCATGAGGCCTGCGACGTTCCCGGCCCCATTGACGACGCCGGCGATCGAACGGAGGCTGCCGTTCGGGTTGGCGGCGCGATCGCCCTCCGCCGCCGGCGTGCCGGAAGCGTCGACGTACCGGAACAGGACCTGTCGGTCCGCCTCGAGCGCATCCAGCGTCGGGTCGTCGGCGAAATAGCAGCCCTCGCCATGAGCGATCGGCATCCGCAGCGGCTGGCCCGCGGCGGCCAGTGCGTGCGTGAACGGCGTGTCCAGCCGCTCGGCGGCGATCGTCACGTCGCGCCCCAGGAATCGGAGCTGCCGGTTCCGGAGGAGCGCACCCGGCACGAGACCCGCTTCGGCGAGGACCTGGAAGCCGTTGCAGATCCCCAGCACGAGGCCGCCCTCGGCGGCGAACGCGGCGACGGCGCGCATGACCGGACTGAACCGGGCGATCACGCCCGCCCGCAGGTAGTCCCCGTACGCGAACCCGCCGGGCAGCACGACGGCCGCGACGCCATCGAGGGAGCCCGTTTCGTGCCACAACGCGACCGGCTCGGCGCCCGCCATGTCGAGCGCGTGGAGCGTGTCGCGATCGCAGTTGCTCCCGGGGAACACGACGACGCCGATGCGGACCGGCATCAGGCGACCGCCCCGATGGCTTCGATGGCGTACGCCTCGATGAGCGGGTTGGCCAGCAGCTCGGAGGCGAGCCGCTCGACGACGGCACGCGCCGCGGCCTCATCGGCCGCGTCGACCGTCAGCTCGACCCGCCGGCCGACGCGCACGGAGCGAACCCCCTCGATCCCGAGGTGGTCGAGGCTGCCTTCGACCGCCCGCCCCTGCGGATCGAGGATGCCGGGCTTGGGGGTCACGTTCACCGCGTACCGGTGGCTGCTCATCGGGCGATCACGTCCTCCGCGAGATAGCGATCGAAGCTGGCGCCGGTGATCCGCTCGTAGGCCGCCACGTATCGCTGGCGTGTGCCACGAACGACATCCGGGGGCAGCGCCGGGCCGGGCGCGGTCTTGTCCCACGACTGCCGTTCGAGCCAGTCGCGCACGAACTGCTTGTCGAAGCTCGCCTGGGGGCGACCCGGTTCGTACGTCGAGACGTCCCAGAACCGCGACGAGTCCGGCGTCAGCGCCTCATCGATGAGGACGAGCTCGTCCGTGTCCCGGCGGCGACCGAATTCGAACTTCGTGTCGGCCACGAGGATGCCTGCCCGAGCGGCGATCGCCGAGGCCTCGACGTACAGCCGCAACGCGGCCGCGCGGACCGCCTCGGCCACGGGCCCGCCGACGGCGCGCACCATCGTGTCGAAGTCGACGTTCTCGTCGTGGGCGCCTCCCTCGGCCTTCGTCGCCGGCGTGAAGATCGGCTGCGGCAGTCGGTCGCTCTCGCGAAGTCCGCGCGGCAGTCGGACCCCGCAGACCGCGCCGGCCGCCCGGTACGAGGACCAGGCCGAACCCGCCAGGAACCCACGTACGACGGCCTCGAAAGGGATGACCTCGACCCGCTCCACGATCATCGACCGGCCGCGAAGCCCGGGTTCCTCGACCTGCACCGAGCGCAGGTGGTTCGGCACGATCCCGGCCGTCTCCGCGAACCAGAAGCGTGACAGGCCGGTCAGCACGCGGCCCTTGTCGGGGATCTCCGTCGGCAGCACGACGTCGAAGGCGCTGATCCGGTCGGAGGCGACGAGCAGAAGCCGCCCATCGGGCAGCTCGTACAGGTCGCGCACCTTGCCGGACCGGATGAACCCGTCAGCCGTCAGCACGACTCACCTCGGTGGTCGGGGCGAGCGTGTCGAGTCGCTCGATGATCGCGTGGACGTTGCGCAGGAACGTCGCCTCGTCGAAGCATGCGTCGAGCTCGGCCAGTGGCAGGCGCTGGGCCACGACCGGGTCGACCGCCAGCAGCTCGCGCAGCGGCGCGCGCTCGTCGGCTGCCCGCAGCGCCGCGCGCTGGACGATCGCGTACGCCTCTTCGCGGCCGATCCCCGCCTTTTCGACGAGCGCGACGAGCACCCGGCTGCTGGCGTGCAGCCCGAGCCCGCGGGCGATGTTCTCGCGCATGCGCTCCGAGCGGACGACCAGCCCCTCGATGAGCCCGGTCATGCGCACGAGCATGTAGTCGAGCAGGATCGTCGCGTCGGGCAGGATCACCCGCTCGGCGCTGGAATGGCTGATGTCCCGCTCGTGCCACAGCGGCTGGTCCTCGAGTGCCGTCTGCGCGTACCCGCGCAGGAGCCGCGCCAGCCCCGAGATCCGCTCCGACAGGATCGGGTTGCGCTTGTGGGGCATCGCGCTCGAGCCCTTCTGGCCCACCTTGAACGGTTCCTGGACCTCGCCGATCTCGGTGTGCTGCAGGTTCCGGATCTCGGTCGCGATGCGCTCAAGGCTGCCGCCGAGGATCGCGATGGCCGCCAGCAGCGCCGCATGTCGGTCACGCTGGACGATCTGGCTGCTGGCCGGATCGACGTGGAGACCCAGCTCCGCGAGGACCTCGGCCTCGATGTCCGGGTCGAGATGGCTGTACGTCCCGACCGGTCCCGAGATCTTGCCGGTGCCGATCTCGTCGACTGCCGTCGCCAGCCGTGTCCTGCCCCGGTCGATCTCGAACGCCCAGCCCGCGACCTTCAGGCCGAACGTCGTCGGTTCGGCGTGGACCGAGTGGGTCCGGCCCATCATCGTGGTGTCGGCCTCGGCCCGGGCACGGGCGACCAGGACCCCGATCAGCCGGTCGCAGTCGGCCATGAGTCGGGCGCCCGCAGCGCGCAGCTGCAGCGCGAGCCCGGTGTCGACGACGTCGCTGCTGGTCAGCCCGAGGTGCAGGTACCGTCCCTCCGGCCCGACCGACTCGGCCACCTGGCTGACGAAGGCGATGATGTCGTGGTCGGTCGTCCGCTCGATCTCGGCGATCCGGTCGACATCGACCCGCGCCCGCGTCTCGAGGGCGTCGAGTGCCGCGGCGGGGATGAGGCCCCGGGCGGCCTGCGCCCGGGCGACTGCGAGCTCGACCCGCAGGATCTGTTCGAACCGGGCGGTCTCCGACCAGATGCCGCCCATCTCGGCGAGCGTGTAGCGTCCGATCAACGAGCTGCCCCGATGAGCGCTGCGAGGGCTTCCGGGTCGAAGCCGATGTCGCGCCGCCGCTGGAGCCCGTCGAACGAGATACGATCGGCTGCACCCTCGGCCTGGACGCGTGCAGCTTCGAGATCCGGCCCGCGCCCCACGACCGTGATGATCCGGCCGCCACCCGTCTGATAGCCACCGACGTCGTCGCGCGTCGTTCCGCCGTGGAAGACGAGGGCGCCGGCGGCGCGCGCCGCATGCAGGCCCTCGATCGCGTCTCCGTGCCGTGGTGCATCCGGGTAGCCGGCCGCCGCGAGCACGATGCCCACGGACGCTCCCGGGAGCGTCGGAAGACGCGTTCCCTCCAGGTGGAGCGACTTGGCGGCCGAGTGCAGACGACCCTTGGCGGCGGCGAGCAGCAGCGGACCCAGAGGCGCGGCCAGGCGGGGCAGGATGACCTGGGTCTCGGGGTCGCCGAACCGGGCATTGCACTCGAGCAGGACCGGGCCGTCGGCAGTCAGCATCAGGCCTGCATAGAGGGCGCCACGGAACGGGCTGCCGCCACCCGCCAGCTCGGCCAGGATCGGTCGATGGAATTGCTCGACGATGTCGTCGGCGAGGTCGTCCGGGAGGTCGGCGACCGGGCTATACGCGCCCATGCCGCCGGTGTTCGGGCCTGTGTCGAAGTCGGCCAGGCGCTTGTGGTCGCGCGCGGCCGGCAGGGCTACGGCATCGCGCCCGTCGCAGATGGCGATGAGGCTCGCCTCGCGACCCTCCAGGCGCTCCTCGATGACGATCGAACCCTCAACGACGGTCGCGGCGATCGCGTCCTCGGCCTCCTCGATGCTCTCGCAGACGGTCACGCCCTTGCCTGCGGCGAGCCCATCCGCCTTGACGACGACTCCGTGACCCTCGGCCACGAGGTCCCGGGCGAACGCGACCGCGCCCTCGCGGTCGCCTGCGGCAAAGGCACCCGAGCGGGCCATCGGCACGTCCGCCGCACGGGCGACCTCGTGACAGAAGGCCTTGCTGGTCTCGATCCGGGCGGCGCCCGCGCTCGGGCCGAAGACCGGGATCTTGGCAGCGGCGAGGGCATCCGCGACTCCGGCCGCGAGCGGCGCCTCGGGCCCGATGACGACGAGCTCCGCCGCGATGGCACGCGCCACGAAGACGACGGACGCGGGATCGAGCGGGTCGAGGTCCTTGAGGACGCGCACCCGCGGTTCCGTCCCGATCCCATAGCTGCCGGGCCCGACGACGACCTCGTTCACGCCCGGCTCGGCGCTCAGCTTCCAGGCGAGCGCATGCTCGCGCGCTCCACTGCCCACGACCAGGATCCGTGTCGGCATGACGAGTCCGGTCGGGCTCATGCGGGAATGCCCTGGCGCAGCCGCATGGCGCGCCATGCACGTTCGATCGTCTGCGTGCGCTCCGGCCCGACCGACACGAGCACGATCGGCACGCCGGCGTGCGACTCGATCGCGGTGACGTAGCGGCGGGCGTTCTCCGGCAGGTCGCGCAGCGAGCGGATGTCGTTGAGCGGCTCGGACCAGCCCGGGTACTCGTCGTAGATCGGCTCCGCGCGAGAGAGAGCGGCGCCGCTCGACGGCCATGCCTCGACATGGCGGCCATCGATCTCGTAGGCCACGCAGATCCGCAGCGTCTCGATCCCGGACAGGATGTCGAGCTTGTTGAGCATGATCGAGCTGACGCTGTTGACCGCCACCGCATATCGCAGCGGCACGGCGTCGAACCAGCCGACCCGTCGCGGTCGGCCGGTCACGGTCCCGAATTCGTGGCCCCGCTCGGCGATCCCGCGCCCGATCCCGTCGAGCAGCTCGGTCGGATACGGCCCTGAACCGACGCGCGTCGAGTAGGCCTTCATGACGCCGATGACCTCATCGACCTGGAGCGGCCCGATGCCTCCGCCGGTGCACGCCCCGCCGGCGACCGGGTTCGACGACGTGACGTAGGGATAGCTCCCGTGGTCGAGGTCGAGGAGGGTGCCCTGCGCGCCCTCGAGCAGCACGTGCTCGCCACGTGCGAGGGCCGACTGGACCAGCCAGGTCGTGTCGTCCATGTGTTGGCGCAGGCGCTCGCCCCAACCGACGGCCTCGTCGACGAGGGCATCCACCGTGAAGGTCGGGGCGCCCATCGACGAGAGCAGGAGGTTCTTGTCCGGCAGGAGCCGCCCCAGCCGCTCGCGGAGGATCTCGCGATCGAGGAGGTCCTCCATGCGCAAGCCCAGCCGCCAGGCCCGGTCGGCGTAGGCCGGTCCGATCCCACGTCCGGTCGTGCCGACGGCCGCGTCCGCCAGGCGGGCCTCGTTCGCCTGATCGAGGGCCAGGTGGTACGGCATGATCACGTGCGCGCTCCGACTGACGCGGACCCGGGCGACGTCGATGCCGCGCTCCGTCAGCATGTCGAGCTCGGCGATGAGCGTCAGCGGATTGACCACCACCCCGTTGCCGATGACCGACGTGATGTGCGGGTACAGCACGCCCGACGGCGTGAGCCGCAGCTTGAAGACCTCGTCGCCGCGCACGACGGTGTGGCCGGCGTTGTCGCCGCCCTGGTAGCGCACGACCATCGCGGTCTGCTCGGCGAGGAAATCGGTCGTCTTGCCCTTGCCCTCGTCGCCCCACTGCAGCCCGACGATCACGGTGGCCGGCATCAGCCCGCCCCCGACATCGCCGCGGATATCGACGCACGCGCCGACGGCGTGGCGGCGGCCAGCCCGTCCAGAGGAAGGCGCCGGGCGAGCACGAGCGCGAGCGCACTGAACGTGCGTGAGCGCTCGGCGCAGCCCGGCAACGCCCCTCTGGGCGGAGATGGGCGCCGCCCAAACAAAAAGGCCCTTATCGGGCCTTGGGTAGACTGCTCCCGTGGTGCTCCGCCGACCTGTCGGCGGATCGCCGGTGGCTGGTCGCCCGACCGCCTCACGGGACGGCCGATGCGTCCTTCTCGCGCGATCGTTGACCTCCTGTTCACGGGCGGACCCGCTGCGGTCGAGGACGGGCGGAGTATAGCAGCGGGTGTCCGCGCCCCGCCCATCGGCGGTACCACCGTCGGGAAGACGCGGTACCACCGGCGGGTCCGTGTGCCCCGACTGCGCCCCTAGCCTTGTCGCGTGGCCCGTCTGTACGGGATCCTGGCGCTCGGTGCTGTCGTCGGGATCGGGATCCTGCTCATGTTCGCCCCCGAATCGCTCGCCCCATGGGTCGATCTCGGGGTCCGTCCCGTTATCACGGCACTCGTCGCCGCGGGCCTCGGCGTCGCGCTCACGTCGATCCTCGTGCGCGCCCACCAGAATTACCGCTTCGAGCGCCTCGTCAAGGCCGCCGAACGCATCGCGGCCGGCGATTACACCGCGTACGTCGCCCCGCGCGGGACCGAGCTCGAGGCTCGCCTGGCCAACGCGGTCAACGAGATCGCCGCAGCCCTTGTCGACACCCACGATCGCGCCACCGTCGACCGGCTGACCGGCGTCGCGAACCGACAGTCGCTACTGGCCGCCCTCTTCGCGGAGTCCGAGAGGGCCTCGCGCTATGGCCGGCCGTTGTCGGTCGCGTTCGTCGACATCGACCACTTCAAGGCCGTCAACGACACCTACGGTCATGCCGTCGGCGACATCGTCCTGCGCGGCGTCGCCCAGGCCATCGCCGCCAACCTGCGCACCTCCGACATGATCGGGCGCTACGGCGGTGAGGAATTCATGCTGATCCTGACCGAGACGAACATCGAGGAAGGGGCGGCCCTCACCGAGAAGCTGCGAACGCTCGTCCAGCGCCAGCGCTTCGCGATCGAGGGCGCAGCCGACGTCGCGGTGACGATCTCGATCGGCATCGCCGGCGGGTCTGGGAGCCAGCTCAGGATGGACACCCTGGTGCGCGACGCGGACGCGGCGATGTATTCGGCGAAGTCGCTCGGTCGGAACCAGACATACGTCTTCGCCGAGCCGGACGACGATGCCCGCGTCCCACGCGCGCCGATCTCCGCGGCCGGCCGCGCCCGTGCGGTCGAGATCGGCCAGCGTGCCCGCGATGCGTCGATGGCCGCGCTCACCTCGGTGCTCAGCCCGCTCCCCCACTACCGCGGCCAGCCGTCGGCCCTGATCGCTTCGATCGTCGTCTCGCTCGCCCGCCAGCTCCAGCTGTCCGATGCCGAGATCGATCGCCTGCGCGTCGCCGCGCTCCTCCACGACGTCGGCAAGATTGCCGTACCGGAGGAGATCCTCGAGAAACCGTCTGCGCTGACGTCGGCGGAGTGGCGGACCGTGGTCCAGCACCCCCGCATCGGCCAGGTGATCCTCGAGCAGGCGGCCGCGCTCAAGGACGCCGTCCCGATCATCCTCCACCACCATGAGCGGTACGCCGGGCACGGCTACCCGTTCGGGTTGCGCGCGAACGAGATCCCGCTGGGCGCCCGCATCGTGGCCATCGCGGACGCCTACGACGCGATGATCAACGACCGCCCGTACAAGCGGGCGATCAGCCACGAGCAGGCGATCGCCGAGTTGCGGCGGCACAGTGGCACGCAGTTCGACCCCGAGATCGTCGAGCTCTTCTGCGACCTCTACGCCGACCGCGCGCCCGAGCCGGACGCGACGGTCCTCGCCCTGTCGGCAGCGGACGCCACACACCGCTCAGTGCCGATCATCGTCCCGGACCCTGGCGCCTCGCGGGTGCAGCGCAAGCGGCGTCGTCTGGAGCCGGCCACGGGCGACGAGGCGATCGGCGAGTCGCTGACGATGGGCCCGGACGGGTCGATCGGGATCGCGCCGGGCCATGGCCAGGTCGCGCCGGTCATGCCCACGACCACGACACCGGCTCGGTCTCGACAGACCGACTCCGCCGCCGGCTGACGCCCCGCGATAAGGCGCGGGAGAGCCGCCGATATCTGGCGGTGCAGACCTTCTTGCTAGCGTCCGGGTCGACACCCGCCGAGTGACGCAGGGTCGGCACGGAGCATCCGGCCGGCCGGGAAGGAGATCGGACCGTGAACAAGGTCCTGCTCACGGGGCGCCTCACGCGCGACCCGGAGATGCGCAGCCTCGCCAGCGGCAAGAACGTCACGACGTTCACCGTCGCGAGCAATGAGTTCCTCGGGGGCGGCCGCGAGAAGGCCGAGTATTCGAACGTTGTCACGTGGGACCGCCTGGCCGAGATCGCCGGCACCTACCTCGGCAAGGGCCAGCAGGTCGCGATCGAGGGCCGGCTGCAGACCCGGTCCTGGGATGACGACCGCGGCGTGCGGCACTGGAAGACCGAGGTCGTCGCCTCGCACGTCGAGATGCTGTCGGGCCGCCGGAAGAAGGACTACGAGGCGCAGCAGGCCGCCGAGTCCCTCGTGGCCCAGGCCGAACGGCTCGGCGACGCGCCACCGACGGACCCGATCCCGGAGTCGGCCGAGGCGATCGACGCCGACGGTGACGAGGACGAGACCGAGACCGAGGCCGAGGGCGCGGCCGCCTGACCGGATCCTCCCAGGTCGCAGCGACGGCGCGTCTCCCCTCCCGCGCCGTCGCTGCGGTCATGCGCCCAATCCTACGTGTCGGTCGCGGCCAGGATGCCGGCAGCCGCAGCCTCGTCCGGGTAGGACGCCTGGGTCCCGCGCCGGGTCACGCTGTCGGCCGCGGCGACACAGCCCAGCCGGACGGCGGCCTCGACGGATCGACCCAGCGCCAGGCCGACGGCAAACGCCCCGACGAACGCATCGCCTGCCCCGGTCGTGTCGACCGCCTCGACGCGCGGCGCCCCCACCAGCGATGGCCCGCCGCCACGTGGCACGATCAATGCCCCGCGCTCGCCGAGCGTGACGACGACCGAGACGGCGAGCCGGTCGGCGAAGGAGGCCACCACCCTCGCCCGATCCTCATCCGTCTCGCCGAGGGGCACGCCGGCGATCAGCTCGAACTCCGGCTCGTTCGGCACCAGCCAGTCCGTCACCCCGAGCAGCCCCGGATCGACCGGGGCGGCCGGCGCCGGGTTCAGGACCGTCGTGGCGCCGAGCATGCGCGCGGCTGCGAACCCGGCCGCGGTCGTTGCCTGCGGGATCTCGAACTGACCGATCACGACCTGTGGTCGGAGCGTCTCGACGGCCGCTGCCGCGACCTCCGGACGGACCGAGAGGTTGGCGCCGGGGACGATGATGATGCGGTTCGTGCCCTTGCGGTCCACCCAGATCGGCGCGACCCCCGACGAGCCCGGCACGCGCCGGATGAACGTCGTGTCGATGCCCTCGGCGGCGAACTGCCCGAGGTACGACGTGCCGTGGTCGTCCTCGCCGAGGCTGTTCACCATCGCGACCTCGGCACCGAGGCGCGCGGCCATCACCGCCTGGTTGGCGCCCTTGCCCCCGAAGCCCGTCGCGTAGCTCGACCCGACGACGGTCTCGCCGTCCCCCGGCAGCCGGTCGGCATAGGCGACCAGGTCGATCATCGTGCTCCCCACGACCACGATCCGCGCGTTGCCCACCTCAGGCCCCTCCCGACAGTGCGATGACCAGGCGGTCGTAGCCGCGGAACTGGAAGGTCGGACGGCGAACGGCCGGCGGCAGGACGGTCAACTCGTCCTCGGTGCGCGCCAGCTCGGTCAACGTGGTGTCGAGCTCGAGCCGAGCGAGTGGCGCCCCGATGCAGAAATGGATGCCGCCACCGAGAGAGAGGTGCGTCGTGTCGACGCGCCCGACATCGAACCGATCGGGATCGGCGTGGCGGCGCGGATCGCGGTTCGCCGCGGCGAGCACGAGCGCCACCCGCGACCCGACCGGGATCGCCACGCCCTCGACCTCGTACCCGTCGTCGAGGACCCACCGCTCGAACCACTGGAGTGGCGGGTCGAAGCGCAGGATCTCCTCGATCGCGGCCCGCGGCGTCACCCGCCCATCGCGGATCGCTCGCCATTGGTCCGGGTGGGCGGCCAGTGCGGCGACACCGTTGGCCGTCGCGTTCACGGCCGCCTCGTGGCCGGCCATCAGCAGCACCATCGCGGTCGACACGATCTGGTCGTCGGTCAGGCGCTCCCCCTCGACCGTTGCGTCGAACAGGGCGGACAGGAGATCGTCGGCGGGGCGAGCGCGCCGGTGTGCCACCAGGTCGAGCAGGTACCGCCGGAACGAGCCCGCCGCCTCGTTCGATGCCCGGCGTTGCGCCTCCGATGGCGCCGGCTCGTACATGCGGACCGTCTCGTCGGACCACCGCAGGATCGTGGCCTCGTCACTCGCCGGGACGCCGATCAGCCCGCAGATGATGCCCAGCGAGAAGTGCTGCGCGTAGTCGCCCACGATGTCGATCGAGCCCGCGTCGCGGCCCGGCGCGAGCAACGACCGGGCGCGCTCCTCGGTCCCAGACCGCAGACCTTCGACCGTGCGTGGCGTGAAGGCCTCGGTAACGAGCCGGCGCAGCCGCGTGTGGAGCGGGGGCTCGAGGTTGAGCATCTCCCAGCGCTCGAATGCCTGGAAGTCCCGCCACCGCGGGTCGCGCCAGACCGGCACGTCCGAAGCAAGACCGAGCTCGTCCGGCGTGTAGCGATGGAGGAAGGTCGTCCCGAGCCGCCGGTCGCGGAAGCCTGCGTGGACATCGGCAAAACGGGTCAGGTACCAGAGGTGGTCGCCGGCCGGGTGCCATACGGGCGTGGACTCGCGGATGCGCGCGTACGCAGGGTACGGGTCGGCCATGAACGTCGGGTCGGCCGGGTCGAAGACGGGTCCGGGCGGCAACGCATCGACCGACGTCATCGCCTCCTCCTCACGCGCGCGCCATCGACCGGATGCCGGCCAGCACCACGCCGAGGAACAGGGTACCGGCCAGCACGAACACGGCGCCGACCAGCTCGGGCGGGAACAGCACATCCGGCGTGTGATCGGCGCTCCACGTCGTGAGTCCGACCCACGTCCCGACGACGCCGGCCGCGAGACCCGTGACCGCCACCACGAGGTCGCGGGGACCGGGTCGCGTCAGCCGATACGACGTCCGCTCACCGGTGCCGAACGCGCGCGACTCGAGGCCGATCGTCAGCCCGTGGACCCGCTCGAACGCTCCCACGAACACGGGCACGAACGAGGGCAGCACCGCGCGGAAGCCCGCGCCGCGCATCCCGCGTGCTCGCTGCGCCGCCAGCACGAGCTCGAACTCCCGCTGCAGGATCGGGACGAGCTGGAGCGTCATCGACAGCATCAGGTTGGCCACGTACGGGACCCTCAGTCGGGCGAGCGCCGCGAACAGGTCGCTCGGGTGAGTCGTAGTGATGACGGTGAGCGCGAACGTCTCGACCGCGAGAAGCCGACCAACCAGGGAGATGCCGTGGATGGTGCCCTCCTGGTACAGGTCGAACGGTCCGATCCGCGTGTCCGGCATGCAGGCGCCCTCGCAACCGGCCGGCGCGAGGCTCTGGATGACGAGGATCGACGCCGTGACGGGCGCGAAGATCAGCAGGACCCGCGCGACCCGAACGCCGACCCCGGCCGACAGAGTCAGCGCGAACCCGACCGCTGCCAGCGCGAGCAATGGGATCGGGTGATACGTGGCGAACGCCACGACGATCACGGAGAGCAGCCAGGCGAGCTTCGCGAGCGGGTCGAGTCGGTGCAGCCACGACGTCCCACGCTCCGGGGCCAGCGACGGTCCCATCGCGATCGTCATCGGGTGCCCCGGATCTCGTCGACGAGCTCGCCGACCGACAGGGCGCCCGGGCGATCGCCCCACGCGCGCATCGCCAGCGACAGCTCGGTGACCTGCGGTGGCCGCAGTCGTGTCGCCGCCATGAGGGCCCGGTCGGACAGGACCGCGCGCGGTGACCCGTCCGCGGCGATCCGGCCGTCATGGAGCACCAGGACACGGTCGCTGATGGCAGCCAGCAGCGTCATGTCATGTGTCACGCAGACGACCGTGGTCCCGCCGGCTCGCACGCGGTCGATGACATCGGTGATGCGTCGGCTGGTCCGGTGATCCTGGCCCGTCGTGGGCTCGTCGAGCACGAGCACGCTCGGACGCATCGTCAGCACCGAGGCGATCGTCACGAGCTTGCGGATCGGAAGAGGCAACCGGTACGGATGGACCGTCAGCACGTCCACCAGGTCGAGGGTCTCGGCGACCGATCGCGATGCGCGCGTCGATCTCGTCCGCGGCCACGCCCAGGTTGCGCGGGCCGAAGGCGAGCTCCGCGGCCACGGTCCGCGCGAACAGCTGGTGTCCGGGGTTCTGGAACACGTAGCCGACGTGTCGGGCCAGCGCTCGCACAGGATGGCGAGCCGTGTCGAGGCCCTCGACGACCACCCGACCGGCGGTGGGGCGCAGCAGGCCGTTGAGATGCTTCGCGAGCGTCGACTTGCCCGACCCGTTCTGGCCCACGACGCCCAGGCCGGTTCCCCGCCCGATCTCGACCGAAATAGCGTCGAGTGCCATGACGCCGCCGGGGTAGGTGAACCCCACGTCCTCGATCGCGATGACGACGTCGCCCCCGCTCATGCGCGGGCCTCGAGCCAGACGAGCGCTTCCTCGATCGTCACCGGGAGATCCGCGTCGTCTGAGGCGAGGGCGTGAGCGACCTCAGTGACCCCTGGGGACCGAAGTCCGAGCTCGTCGAGCTCCGCGACCCGGCCGAGCACATGCCGGGTGGGCCCCTCGAACGCCACGCGGCCCTGTGTGAGCACGACCACCCGGTCGACATGCGCCGCCAGCGCCTCCACGTCGTGCTCCGCGATGACGACGGTCATCCCACTCTCACGGTTGAGCCGGCGGACGATCTCGAACACGTCAGCGGTGGCGACCGGGTCGAGGTGCGAGGTCGGCTCGTCCATGACCAGGATCGCCGGCTCCATCACCATCACCGACGCGATCGCAAGACGCTGCTGCTGCCCACCCGACAGCGCGAACGGCGAGCGCCCCTCCAGCCCCGCGAGCCCGACGGCCTCGAGTGCCGCGGCGATCCGAGCGGGCATCGCGCCGGGAGCGACGCCCAGGTTCTCGAGGCCGAATGCGACCTCCTCCGCGACAGTCACCTGGCTGAGCTGGTACTCCGGGTTGTCGAGGACGACGCCGACCGTCCGCGCCATCTCGCGAACGGGCGTCGTGGCCGGGTCACGGCCGCCGACGCGCGCGCGACCGCTGACGGTCGCCGGCACGAGCTGCGGGATGACGCCGTTGAGACAGAGCCCGAGCGTCGTCTTGCCTGCGCCGTTGAGGCCGATGATCCCGACGCTTTCGCCCGGCGCGACGTCGAGGTCGATCCCGCGCAGCGCCGGACGATCGGATCCGGCGAAGGTGACGGTCAGGTCGGCGAGCGAGATGAGGGGCGCGTCAGACATATGCGAGCGCCGCCGGGCGAAGGCCCCGCGTCAGTCCTTGACGATGAAGGACATGATCCCGGCGATCACCACGAAGATGCCGATGAGAACGCTCATCCCGGCAAGGATGAACGCCGGGCTCATCCCCGTGGCGACCGAGGGCATCCTGTCGACGACGAGCGGGACGACGATCGCCAGCACGCCCAGGGCCACGATCGTGGCCGCAAGGCTCTCGCGCGGTCCGACAGTGCGATTCATGGCTCAGCGGTCCTACCCATGGCTCAGGCTGGCGCCGCTGGTCTGACCAGCAGCAGGTAGGCGAGCAGGAACCCGACGCCGAGGACGACGCCGGCGACGGCAGCCAGGATCGGGCGCATGCTGGTCGGCGTCGGCAAGCGCAGGTCCCTCGACAGCTCGGGAGGGAGCGCCTCGATGATCGACAGGGCCACGAACCCGCTGATGGTCTTGTCGGCCAGCGTGACCAGCACGTTGGACGCCAGAACCGCCGTGAAGAGCCCCTGGCCGGCATTGGCGAAGACCACGGTCAGCGCGTCGGATGGGTGACCAGTCGCTCCGCCGAAGACGAAGACGACGATCGGCGCTGCGACCGCGGACGTCACGAGCGCGACCACGACGTTGAGGAGGAAGAAGCGCGGAGCGGACGCGCCCATCCCGAACGAGCGGACGCCATAACCCCAGATGAGGGCCCCGGCGACATTGACGAGTGCGAACGGGATCCCGACGGGGCCGAGGATCAGCGCTCCTCCGATGTTCGAGACGACGCCGACGAGCGCGCCCCACCACGGCCCCAGCAGGATCGCAACCACCGCGGTGCCGATCATGTCGAGGAACGTCGGCAGCCCGAGGGCGGTGTTGATGGTGCCGCCGACCACGTTGAGTGCCGCCGCGACCGGCACCAGCGCGACGACGTATGCGAGCGGGATCCGCGACGAGGATGGGCCGCTGACCGACACCGCTGTCATCGCGACGAATCTACACGTCCACCGGTCGATACAGACGTCGTCGCGGGACGCCGGTCTCGGCCGCAACGCGGCGTGCCGCCTCACCGCGCGCGACACCCTCCCCGACCAGGCGCTCGACGGCCGCCAGGGCCGTGGCGACGACGTCCTCGGGCGCACGTTCACGCGCCTCGCCCATCCCGACAACGAGAACGAACTCTCCGCGGGACGGGATCGAGCCCTCGGACAGGGCGGTCGCCAGCTCGCCGAGCGTCCCTCGGACGATCTGCTCATGCATCTTGGTCAGCTCGCGGGCCACCGCACCGGGCCGTTCCTCGCCACAGGCCCCGACCAGGTCGCGGACCGTCGCGGTCACGCGACCCGGACCTTCGAAGATCACGCTGCCGCGCGTGTCGGCCGCGATCGCCGCGAGTCGCTCGCGCCGGTCACGCCCGGACCGCGGCAGGAACCCCTCGAATGCCCATCGCGGGCCGGTGATGCCCGTCGCCGCGACGGCTGCCAGGACGGCGGAGGCGCCGGGGATCGGCACGACCCGTCCACCGGCCGCGGCCCACGCCGCCACGAGGTCCGCGCCCGGATCGCTCACGCCGGGCGTCCCGGCGTCGGTCACCAGCGCCAGATCCTGCCCGCCCCCGAGATGCTCGAGCAGGGCGTCGAGCCGCGTGCCGGGGCTGCGCGCGTGGAAGCTGGTCGTCCGCCCCGTGATGCCATGGCGGTCCAGCAGCCGGCGAGTCAGGCGGGTGTCCTCCGCGGCGATCAACGGCACGTCGCGCAGCACGTCGAGTGCCCGCAGGGTCACGTCGGCCAGGTTGCCGATCGGCGTGGCGACCACGTAGAGCACGCCGCCCGCGCCCGCGGCGGCGGCGGACGTCACCCGCGCGCCGAGCCGGGCCGTCGACGCGGGTACAGGTAGTCGACGCCGGCCGTCCGCGGCCCAAGCTTCGCGATCGGCGGCACCTGGCGCTTGAACTCCGCCCCGGCCACCATCCGGTCGACCCGCTCGATCATCTCGCGCGGGAACCCGAGCGCCACGACCTCGTCGATCGAGCGGCGCTTGTCGATGCGCCAGAACAGCAGGCGATCGAGCGTCGGGTAGTCGAATCCGGCTTCCTGCTCGTCGGTCTGGCCGGGCCACAGGTCGGCGGAGGGCGCCTTGCGGAGGATCTCGTCCGGCACGCCGATCGCCGCGGCCATCTGGCGGACCTGGCTCTTGTACAGGTCGCCGATCGGGTTGAAGGCGCACGCGCTGTCGCCGAAGAGCGTCGTGTAGCCGATCAGCGATTCGGTCTTGTTGCCGGTCCCGACGACGAGACCGTTCCAGGTGACCGACCGGTCGTACAGGACCGCCATCCGCATCCGCGCCATGAAGTTGCCCCGGCGAAGCGAGGATGCGTCGCTCGTCGGGCCGTAGAACCCGTCGACCATCGGCGTGATCTCGACGACCTCCGACGCGGCCCCCAGCCTGCGAACCACTTCCTGGGCGTCGGAGAGCGAGGCCGGCGACGACGTCCGATAGGGCATCTGGACGCACAGCAGACGATCCGCACCGATCGCCTCGGCCGTGAGATAGGCGACGAGGGCCGAATCGATCCCGCCGGACAGTCCGAGGACCGCCCGGTCGAAGCCGGCCTGCCGCAGCTGGCCGCGGATGAACTCGCCGATGATCCGCCGCGCGACGTCGGTGTCGATCTCGAGCTCGGTCGGCAGCTCGAAGGCGGGCGGCAACGCGGTCATGAGCCGGCCTTGCGTCGGAAGCCGATCGGGTGCGGCGTTCGATCGCCCGGCGCGACATCGAGGCCAGCCTCGGCATGGGGATCGCTCGTCGAGTCCTTGGCGAGCCCTGCCCGTTCGGCCACGATCCGCGACAGCTCGCGGACCTGGAACTCCGGGCGCTCGTCGCGCAGCAGCGGGAGCCCGATGCGCTCGCGCCGGATGTCCGCAGTCGCGATGTCGACCGTGAACAGGCCCTCGTCATAGAGCGGCGCCGAGAACACGGCGGCGCCACTCGGACCGATGACCTCGGAGCCGCCCCAGAACGAGATCGACTCGTCGACGCCCACCCGGTTGCAGAAGATCACGAAGGTCGTGGTCAACTGGGCGTACGTGCGCATGAGCCCGCGCCACGACGTCGCCGTGCCCAACCCGACCTCGTTCGTCGCAGCCAGGTCGCGCCCGGGCGAGGACGACACGTTGATGAGGATCTGGGCGCCATCGAGGGCGAGGATCTGGGGCACCGGCAGGTGCCAGAAGTCCTCGCAGATCGCGAGCCCGATGCCGACCCCGAGTCGGGATGGCACGGCGCGCAGCATGTCGCCGTGGGCGAAGAACCGCCGTTCGTCGAACAGGCCGTAGGTCGGCAGGAAGACCTTGCGATGGACGTGGCGGACCTCGCCGTCCTCGAGCAGGGCGGCAGCGATGAACAGACGATGGTCGGCCGACTCCTCGACGAACGACACGACAGCGGACAGCTCGTGGGTCGCCGCAGCGAGATCGGCCAGCCGCGGATCGTCGAGCCGGATCGCGACCTCCGACGCCAGGTCCTGGAGCTGGTAGCCGGTCAGCCCGAGCTCGGGGAAGACGACGATGTCCGCGCCGTTCGCGCGTGCTTCGGCGATCAGCTCGTGGTGCCGGGCAAGGTTGGCATCGAGCTGGCCGAGCGCCGGGGCGATCTGCGCGAGGGCGACCCGCACGGTCTTCATACGCCCGAGCATACGCGAACCCGATGCTAGGCTAGGACGCGATGTCACGACCGCGACCACGGCCGCGCCGGCTGCTGGCGGCCGGTATGGCGGCGATCGTCGCGATCGTCGGATGCGGCGGCCCGGCGCCGTCCGCATCGCCGGACACGAGTCAGCTCGCCGGCCCGATCAGCACCGACACCTTCCCGACCGCGCCACCGAGCAGCGGACCGTTCGAGCCGATGGTGTATCCGACCGATGGTCCGGCGCCGTGCGAGGAGCCGGCCAGCCCCGACCCGGCGTTCGGACCGTACGCGGGCTCGATGCGCCGGATCAGCGCGACGGACCCGCTGACGGTCGTGTTCGAGCTGTGCGATGTCGATCCCGCCTTCCTCGCCAAGATCGCGTCGCCGACGCTGGCGATCGACGATACGGCGTGGCTCCAGAGCCGGATCGATCCGGTCGCCGAACGCCAGCGGATCCTGACCGAGGTCAACGGCACCGGTCCGTTCCGGCTGAACGGCTGGAATGGGAAGGGCGACATCGCTCTCACCCGATCGGCTGCGTACTGGGGTGACCGCGCTCGGACGGGCGCGGTGATCTTCGTCGCCGAGAGCGACGCGGGCCGTCGGCTCGAGAAGCTGCGCGAGGGGTCCGTGGACGCGATCGACATGGTGGCGCCCGGCGACCTCGAGGCGGTCGACGCCAACCCGGAGCTGACCGTCGCCCGCCGCCAGGGGCTCAACATCGCCTACGTCGGCTTCGACAACCGCTTCGCGCCGTTCGACAACGAGGTCGTGCGAACGGCCATCGGGCTCGGGATCGACCGTGCGGCGATCGTCGACGCGGCGTTCCCACCGGCGACCGAGGTGGCCAGCCACTTCCTGCCGTGTGCCATCCCGTACGGGTGCGAGGGCGGCGCCTGGCCGGAGCCGGACCCCGAGGCTGCCCGTGATTTCCTGGCCGAGGTCGGCTTTCCGGAAGGGTTCGCCTCGACCATCACGTACAGCGACGAGCCGCGCGACTACCTGCCCAACCCGAGCGCGGCGGCGACGGCCCTCCAGACGCAGCTCCGCGAGCAGCTGGGCATCACGGCCGAGCTCACCGTCATGCCGTTCAACGAGCTGACCGCCGCCGTCGACGCGGGCCGGCTCAGCGGGTTCTACCTGCTGGGCGCGCGATCGCGCTACCCGGACGCCAGCCTCCTGCTGGAAAGCCACTTCGGACCGACCGCCAGCCTCCAGTTCGGCAAGCGCTTCGGCGACGTCGCGCGCTGGCTCGCACGCGGTCGCGTGACCGCCGACCCGGCCGCTCGCGCGAACGGCTACCGCGGCGTCAACGAGCTGCTCCGCCGCCACGTGCCGATGATCCCGCTGGCGCATGTCGGCTCGGCGGCCGTGTTCCGGACCGACGTCCGCGGCGCCCAGGCCAGCTCCACCGCGACAGATCGGCTCGCGACGGTCACCCCGGGCGACCGGACGCAGTTCGTCTACATGCAGCACGATCGACCCGCTGGGCTCTTCTGCGCGGACGAGACCGCTGACGTGGCCCTGCGCGTGTGCGCGCAAGTGTCCGAGTCGCTGTACCGCCACGACCTGCCCGAGCCAAGCCTGTCGCCGGCGCTCGCCGAGGCGTGCGTCCCGGACGACGATCTCATCGTCTGGACGTGCACGCTGCGAGCCGGCGTGCGCTTCCACGACGGGGCCGCGCTCGATGCCAACGACGTGGTGCTGTCGTACGCGATCCGCTGGGACGCGGCCCATCCGCTGCACCGCGGACGTGAGGGCCTTTTCCAGGGCTTCCTCGACCGTTTCGGCGGCTTCCTGCACCCGCCGGCGACTCAGTGAGGCTGCTGCGGCTTGGCAACGGCCCCCGGCGCGACAGGGCCCGCCGAGGGGTCGTCTCCGCTCGGCTCGCCACTCATGGGCACAGGTCCGCCGGCAGACGGCCGGGTGCGTCCGGTCGCGAGCACTTGCTCCTTCGAGCCCTCGACCTCCTCGGCGAAGTGGCATGCGACCTCGTGCCCAGCCGCGAGCGGCCGGAGCGGTGGATCGACGGTCGAGCAAGCCTCCGGGTTGCCGAGTCGCTCGCGCAGCCAGCAGCGCGTGTGGAACCGGCAGCCGGGGGGCGGCGCGACCGGTGAGGGGACGTCGCCCGTGAGGATGATCCGCCGCCTGCGGGCCTCGACGATCGGATCAGGGATGGGGATCGCCGACAGGAGCGCGACCGTGTACGGGTGGAGCGGCTTGCGGTTCAGGTCGCGCGAGCCCGCCAGCTCGACGATGCGACCCAGGTACATCACCGCGATCCGGTCGCTGATGTGGGCGACGACCGAAAGGTCGTGCGCGACGAACAGGTAGGTCAACCCGAACTCGCCCTGCAGGCGCTCGAGCAGGTTGATGATCTGGGCCTGGATCGACACGTCGAGCGCGCTGATCGGCTCATCGGCGATGATCAGGTCAGGATTCAGGGCGAGGGCTCGAGCCAACCCGATCCGCTGGCGTTGGCCGCCGGAAAACTCGTGTGGGTAGCGGACACCGAACTCCGGATTGAGCCCGACCGTCGCGAGGAGCTGACCGACCCGCTCGCGACGCTCCGCCGTCGTGCCGCCCTCGCCGTGGATCTCGAGCGGTTCCGAGATGATCCCGTTGACCGTCATCCGTGGATCGAGGCTCGCATACGGGTCCTGGAACACCATCTGCATCCGCCGACGGATCGGCCGGAGCGCGTTGCCCTTGAGACTCGTGATCTCGGTGCCATCGAACCGGATGGAACCGGCGGTCGGATCGAGGAGCCGGATGATGGCACGCCCGGTCGTGCTCTTGCCGCAACCGGATTCGCCGACCAGGCCGAGTGTCTCCCCTTGCCGCATCGCAAATGAGATGCCATCGACCGCTCGGACGTCACCGACGTGCCGACGCCGGATCAGACCCTCATGGATAGGGAAGTAGACCTTGAGATCCCGCACCTCGACGAGGGCCTGCGTCAAGGAGGTCGACGCGTCCACGCTGGTCACCGCCTCTCCTCCACGTCGTCGGGCTGGAGCGGCAGCCCGGCAGCGGAGGGAGCAGCGGAGATCGAAGACGCCTCGCGGAGGGTCTTCTCGATGAGCGCAGCCGCCTCATCGGCGGTCGCGAGCTCGTCGATCGCGGTCGCCGAGGGACCACCCGGTGGCATCGCCCGCTCGAAGCCTTCACGCAGTGGCCGTCCACTGGCGGCCTCGTCTGGTGTGGGCCGATTGTGACAGGCGCTTCGGTGCGCGGATCTCAGCGCCGGACCGGCAGCCCCGGCGTGCGCGACGGCTACGTCGACGGGCTCGAGCAGGGGGTTATCCTCCCAACAGATCGGCAGCCGCCACGCGCAGCGCGGCGCGAACGGACAACCGGACGGCGCGACCCGCTGATCGGGGGGTGCTCCTTCGATCGGGATCAACGCCTCGGACCGCTCCGCGTCGAGGCGCGGGATCGAATGCAGCAGCCCGACCGTGTACGGGTGTGACGGCCGAGCGAAGAGATCAGCCGTCGTGGCCGCCTCGACGATGTACCCCGCGTACATCACGTTGATCCGTTGTGTCATCCCCGCCACGACCCCGAGGTCGTGAGTGATGAGGATGGCTGCCGTGCCGGAATCGTCAGTCAGGCGCCGAAGCAGCTCGAGGACCTGGGCCTGGATCGTCACATCGAGTGCGGTCGTGGGCTCGTCAGCGATGAGCAGCTTCGGCTCGAGGGCGAGCGCCATCGCGATCATCACGCGCTGGCGCATCCCACCGCTGAACTCGTGCGGGTAGCTCTTGAGCCTCGTCTCCGGACGCGGGATGCCCACCATGCCGAGTAGCTCGATCGCACGCGCGCGGGCGCCGGCGACATCGACCTTCCGGTGGGCCCGGATCGTCTCGACCATCTGCTCCTCGATGGTCAGGACCGGGTTCAGGCTCGTCATCGGATCCTGGAAGATCATCGCCACGTCGCGCCCGCGCATCTCGCGCATCTCGCCCTCCGAGAGTGCGAGGAGATCCTGACCGTCGAACACGACGCGTCCCCCCTCCACCCGGCCAGCCGGCTTCGGCAGCAGGCGGAGGATCGCCAGGCTCGTCACGCTCTTGCCGCAGCCAGATTCGCCGACGAGGCCGAGCGTTTCTCCCTCGTCGAGGTCGAACGTCACGCCGTTGACGGCGTGGATCGTCCCTTCATGGGTCCGGAAGCGAACGACCAGCTGGTCGACGGACAGCAGGACCATCGGGGCCGTCAGCGCCTGAGCCGCGGGTCGAGCAATTCGCGCAGTCCATCTCCGAGGAGGTTGAACCCGATCGCCGTGATCACGATCGCGAAACCCGGGAAGAATATCAGCCAGGGTGCCTGACGCAGGAACTTCGTCGAGTCCGTGAGCATCGTGCCCCACTCGGGGACTCGCGGGTCGGGCGGGCCCAGGCCGAGGAAGCCGAGGCCCGCGACGTCGATGATCGCGGTGGCGAGCGCCAGGGTCGCCGCAACGATCAGTGGGGTAAGCGAGTTGGGCAACATGTGTCGGAGGAGGATCCGACCGCCGCTCGCGCCGAGGGACCGAGCGGCGACGACGTACTCCGACTCCCGCAGGGCCAGCAGGCTGCCCCGGAGCAGACGCGCGAAGACCGGCACGTTCACCATCGCGACGGCAAAGATGATCTGTGGAAGGCCGCGATCGAGCCACGCGACGATACCGATGGCGAGCAGGATCCCAGGGATCGACAGCATCACGTCGACGACTCGCATGAGGACTGCGTCCACCTTCCCGCCGAGCCCGCCTGCCAAGGCGCCGATCGTGCCGCCGATCAGGATGCCCATGGCGACCGAAGCGAGGCCGGCGATGATGCTGACCCGCGCGCCGAAGATCACCCGACTGAACTCATCCCGACCTTGCAGATCGGTACCCATCAGGTGGGCTGGGCCCGGCGGCTGGAGTCGGTCGACGAGTGCCCCGTCCAGCGGATCGTACGGTGCGATCAAAGGCGCGAAGACCGCCACCACCACGAACACACCGATCAGGAGTACGCCGAGCATCGCCGGCCTGTTCCGGCGCAACCGCCGCAGGGCGTCGCGCCAAAGCCCTCGGCTCGCGCGTGTGGGGACCGTTCGTGGAACCCCGATCGCAGGTGCGGCCATCAGGAGTACCGGATCCTGGGGTTGAGATACGCGTAGAGGATGTCGACCACCAGGTTCACGAGGAGGAATATGAGGGAGAAGATCAGGATCGTGTTTTGGATCACGAGATAGTCACGGTTGTTGATCGCCTCGACCACGTAGCGTCCGACACCGCCCCACGCGAAGACCGTCTCGGTGATCACGGCCCCGGCGAGCAGCCCTCCGACCTGGAGACCGATGACAGTCACGACCGGTAGCCACGCATTCCGCATGATGTGCCGGCTGTCGACCCGGCGCTCCGTCAGTCCCTTGGCGCGTGCCGTTCGCACGTAGTCCTCGTTGGCGACGTCCAGGACGGACGCCCGGGTGATCCGGGTGATGATCGCGAGCGGGATGCTGCCAAGCGCGATCGCCGGCAGGATCAGGTGTCTGATGCCGTCGATGAACAGGTCCGGACGTCCCATCAGGAGTGAGTCGATGAGGACGAAGTTCGACTGGATCTCGAGACGTGCCCGAGGATCGATACGTCCTGCCGCAGGCAACCACTCGAGCTGGACCGCGAAGATGTACTGGAGTGTCAACCCCAGGACGAAGACGGGGATGCTCACGCCAAACAGGGAGATGACCGTGACAGCCCCATCGGGCAATCCTGGGGCATGGCGGGCGGCGTAGCGACCGAGCGGGATCCCGACACCGGCCGCGAAGACCATCGCTCCGAGGCTGAGTTCGATGGTCGCGGGCAGCCGAGTTACCAACTCCTTGAGCACGGGCTGGTTATTGATGACGCTGGTGCCGAAGTCGCCCTGGAGCATGTTGCTCACATACCGGGTGTATTGCTCCCAGAGCGGGTCATCGAGGCCGAGGTACTCGCGCATGGTGGCGATCCGCTCGGGAGTAGCGTGCTGGCCCAGGACGGCGACGGCCGGATCGCCCGGCAACATGTGGACGAATGCAAAGAGGATGATCGATAGGCCGATGAGGACCGGGATCGCGCCGAGCAACCGTCGAGCGATGTACTTTGCCATCAGGGCGTGCTCGTGCCTCGGTTGGCCATCGTCATCCGACAAGCGCGGTCCCCCGGGACCTCAAGGTCGCCCGGGGGACCGTCCATCACTGTCTAGGGTACGGCGGTCGCGTTGGCTCGCCTACTTGTCGAGCCAGGTATCGGTGAAGAACTCCGTCAGGGTCGGTGACGGCGCGAAACCCTTGACGTAGTTCGCGATACCGCCGGCTGTCTTGACCGAGCCGATCGGCACCGACGGCATGTCGGCGAGGATCAGGTCCTGGGCCTTCTCCCAGTTCGCTTGCTGCGATGCCTCGTCGCTCGCCGCGAGCGCGTCCAGCATCGCCTGATTCATCTCATCGTTGCGGTAGTCGTACGAGGGGTTCGGCTTGCCACCCTGGTACCCGAAGAACGCCGTGTACAGGAAGTTGTCGATGCCGAACCAGTCGCAATTCCAGCCGGCCTGGAACATCGCGTAGTCGCCGCCGGTCCAGCCGGCGAGGTACTCCGGATCCCAGGGCGCGGTCTTGGGGTTGGGCTTGAACCCGACAGCCTCGAGCATGGTAAGCGTGGCGTCGAACTGGCCCTTGGGGTCGGGCATGTAGGCACGGGTCGTGTTGGATGGGTACCAGAAGTCGAACGCAAGGTCCGCGGGCGCCACGCCCGATTCGGCGATCAGCGCCTTGGCCGCCGCGGGGTCGTAGGCCGGGAAGGCGAGGTCCTTCTCGAACGGCGATCCGGGCGGGGTCCAGTTGTCGACGACCGAACCGACGCCGCCAAAGAAGGCGTCGACGAGGGACTGCCGGTCGACGAGCTGCCGCGACCGCCTGGCGGATCTGCAGGTTGTCGAACGGCTTGAAGCTGTGGTTCATCGCCAGCACGCCCAGGTTGCAGGCGCTTCCGCGGTCGATGATGCTGACTTCGGTATCGCCCTGCAGCGATGGCAGATCGACCGGGGCCAGCACCTGGGCGACGTCGATGCCACCCGAGGTGAGGTCATTGAGACGCGCCGTCGTGTCAGGCAGGGCGCGGAAGGTGATCGCATCGAGGTAGGGGCCGCCAGCGGCCTTGTCCCAGTAGTCCGGGTTCTTCTCGATCGTGATGTGATCCCCGTTCACCCACTCCTTGAACACGAACGGCCCGGTCCCGACCGCAGTCGGGGCGACCCCGACCGCGTACTTGTTGTCCTTGAAATCGGGCGCGTTGGCATTGCCCGCCTCGAGGGCGGTCGGGCTCTGGATCCCGAACGGCGTGAGCGTCATCTGCAGCAGGAATGCGGAGTTCGGGTTACGCAGCTTGACGACGACCGTGGTGGCATCCGGCGCTTCGACGGACTCGACGAACGACGTGTCGCCACGGCCGATGACCGAGTCGATGTAGTACGTGTACGAGAGGTCGATGTAGGCCTGCGGGATGTTGAGCCAGCGATCGAAGTTGTACTTGACCGCTGCGGCATCGAGGGCGGTGCCGTCGTGGAACTTGACGCCCTCCCGGATCTTGAATGTGTAGGTGACGGCGTCGTCCGCGAGATCCCACTCGGTCGCCAGGGCGGGGACGATCTCATCACCGGTGCCGGGCGCGAGCGTGACCAGGCCCTCGACCATCTGCTGCAGCACGTACGACGAGTTCAGGTCGTCGATGATCGCGGCGTCCGTGCGGTTGATGTCACCTTCCAATCCGACGACCAGGGTGCCGCCCTCCTTCGGGGCAGCCGCATCGGGGCTGGCAGACGCGCTGACCGAGGGTTCACCACTCGCCCCGGGCCCGCTCGACGCGGGCGCGGCGCTGGGGGTCGTTCCGGCGCAGGCAGTCACCACCATCGCCAGCGCGGCGACGAGCGCCCCGAACCTCAATCGAACCATGGAATGCTCCTCCTCTTGCCACCTTCGGGAATCGATCGAGACCCCGGTTCCGAAACTGCGCCATCCTAGCGCCTCATGACATCGGGATCGGCATCATCTGCGCCCCGATCGTTCTCAAGTCCTCGGCGCCTTCGGCTCGTCGCCTGCAACGCCCCCGGGCGCGTCGCCGCCCTCTGTGCCGTCCGCGCCGTGGATCGGCGGTCCGCCGATCACGGTCTCGGCAACGTCCACGGTGTGGGCCTCGGATTGCGCGCCACCGTCCTGCGGCCGGATCGACGCCAGCGCCGATTCGGGCGTGCCTCGACGGACCGGGCTGATGTCGATATGGCTGACACCCACGTCGGACGCCAGGGCCTGCTCGGCGAAGTGACACGCGGCACCGTGGTCTCCCTGGAGGGTTCGCACGGGCGGGTCGATCGTGCGGCACTCCTCCGGCTTGCCGAGGCGCTCGTACAACCAGCACCGGGTGTGGAACCGACAACCCTCGGGCGGGTTGACCGGGCTCGGCACGTCGCCGGTCAGGATCACGCGCTTGCGCCGCCGCTCCATCTCCGGATCGGGGACCGGCACCGCCGAGAGCAGGGCCCGCGTGTACGGGTGCCCCGGATTGGCGTACATGATGTCGGGCGGTCCGATCTCGACGATCTTCCCGAGGTACATCACCGCGACCCTGTCGCTGATGTGCTTGACCACCGACAGGTCGTGGGCGATGAACAGGTAGGTGAGGCCGAGTTGCCCGCGGAGGTCGGTCAGCAGGTTGAGCACCTGCGCCTGGATCGAGACATCGAGTGCCGAGATCGGTTCGTCGCACACGATGAACTCGGGCTCGACCGCGAGCGCCCGCGCGACGCCGATGCGCTGCCGCTGCCCGCCGCTGAACTCATGCGGGTAGCGGCTGACGTACCGCGGATCCAGCCCGACGATGCGCAACAGGTCCGCCACGCGCTGCTTGGCGCGCCTCGCCCTTCGCCAACTTGTGGGTGTCGATCGGCTCGCTGATGATCGAGCCGACCGTCATGCGCGGATCGAGCGACCCGTACGGGTCCTGGAAGATGATCTGCATCCGCCGGCGCATCCGGCGCAGCTCCTCGCTCTTGAGCGTGCCGAGATCGATGCCGTCGAACTTCACCGAGCCCGACGTCGGCTCGCGGAGGCGGATCATCGCCCGCCCGGTCGTGCTCTTGCCGCAGCCCGACTCGCCGACGAGTCCGAGCGTCTCACCCTTGCGAACCTGGAAGGTGATCCCGTCGACCGCCTTGACCGTGCCGATCTCGGTCTGGAAGATCCCCGCTCGGATCGGGAAATGGACCTTGAGGTCGTCGACCTCGATGAGGTTGGGGTCCGGTGCCGCTGGCGCCGCGCCGGCCTCGGGCATCGTCACGGTCATGCGATCCACCCATCCGGCTGCGTGGCCCAACACCGGGCGTGATGGAGCGAGTCCCCGCGGCGGGTCAGCTCGGGTTCGTCCTGGCGGCAGATGTCCCGTGCGAACCGGCAGCGCGGTTCGAACCGGCACGCGTCCGGCGGGTCGATCAGGAGCGGGGGCAGGCCCTCGATCGTTCGCAACCGGTCGCCGCGAACGTCGTCGAGGCGCGGCAGCGAGTCGAGCAGGCCCCACGAATAGGGCATGCGCGGCTTCTCGAACAGCTCGTCCGTCGTGCCGGTCTCGACGATCCGGCCCGCGTACATGACGTTGACACGGTCGCACATGCCGGCCGCGATCCCGAGGTCGTGGGTGATCATCAGGACGGCAGTGTGGAACTCGTCGGACAGCTTCGAGATCAGCTCCAGGATCTGGGCCTGGATGGTCACGTCGAGGGCCGTGGTCGGCTCGTCCGCGAGGATGAGCTTGGGGTCACACGACAGCGCGATCGCGATCATCACGCGCTGACGCATCCCACCCGAGAACTGATGCGGGTAGTCCTTCAGCCGATCCCGGGAGCGCGGGATGCCCACCTTCGCGAGGAGTTCGACCACACGATCGTAGGCCGCGGCCTTGGGCAGCCCCATGTGCTGACGGATCGATTCGGCGATCTGGTAGCCGATCGTGAGCGTCGGGTTGAGGCTGGTCAGGGGGTCCTGGAAGATGAAGCCGATCTCCTTGCCGCGCAGGTGTCGCACTTCGTCTTCGTCGAGCTTCAGGACATCGATCCCGTCGAACGTGATCTGTCCGGACACGATGCGACCGGGCGGGCTCGGGATGAGCCTCGCGATCGACAGGGCCGTGACGCTCTTGCCGCAGCCGGATTCGCCGACGAGGCCGAGCGTCTCACCGTACCCGAGATCGAAGCTCACATCGTCGATGGCCCGCACCACGCCATCGGGCGTGAAGAAGTGGGTCGACAGTCCCTCGACCGTAAGCAATCGCTCGGCCTTGTGTGGCTTGCCCGAGGCGGACTCGGCCGGGGCATGCAGTCCCCGAACGTCGTCGGGGGAGACCTCGATGATCGAGGGCGCCTCGGTGTTGGTCATGGGGTTGATCGGGCCGGCCACCTACTGCTTGCCCTTGAGCTTCGGGTCGAGAGCATCGCGCAGGCCGTCACCAAGGAACGTGAAGCTGATCAACGCGATCGCGATCGCGATGGCCGGGAATGTCACGAGGTGCGGATCGCCACGGAGAACCTTCTGACCATCGTTGATCAGGCTGCCCCACGAGGCACGCGGGGCCTGCACGCCGATCCCGATATACGCCAGCGTCGCTTCGGCCAGGATCGCCGCCGGGATGCCCAGGGTGACCGCGACGATGATCGGGCCGATGCCGTTGGGCAGCAGGTGACGCGTGACGATCTTGCTGGAGGGCACACCGATCGCACGCGCCGCCTCGACGAACTCGGTCTCCTTGAGCGCCAGCAGTTGGCCGCGAACGAGTCGGGCGACCGTGACCCAGCTCGTGAGCCCGATCGCGACGAAGATCAGGAGCAGTCCGTCGATCGCCTTGCCGAATGCCGTCTCCCTGAATGCGACCGTCAGCAGGATGATGAAGAGAAGGTCGGGAAACGCGTACATCACGTCGGTGAACCGCATCAGGAGGTTGTCGGTCCGGCCACCGAACCACCCGGCGATCGCACCGATCGGGACGCCGATCAGGAGCACCACGACCTGGACGACGATCGCGACCGTCACGCTGATGCGAGCGCCATCGAGCAATCGACTGAACAGGTCCCGACCGATCTGGTCGGTGCCGAACAGATGCTCCGCGTTGCCCGGCGGGACGGGCCGCCCGTTGTTTGCGAGGACCGCCTTGAGATCTTGCTCCTGGTACGGGTACGGAGCCAGCATCGGTCCGAAGATCGCGAGCAGGAACAGCGCGATCACCGCGATCAGGCCGACCATGGCGAGCCGATTCTTCCGAAGGCGCGCAAAGGCATCACGCCACAACCCTGAGCCCGCCCGGACGACGACCGGTCGCGGCGGCAGGACCGTGCTCTGGGTGGCCATCGGCAGATCTCCTAGCTGTACCGGATCCGCGGATCTATGTATGCGTAGAGCACGTCGACCACGAGGTTCAGGAAGGCGATCGCGAAGGCGTACAGCATCGTCATGGCCATCAGGACCCCGTAGTCCTTCTGGCTGATCGACGTGATGAAGTACCGCCCGATGCCCGGGATCCCGAAGATCGATTCGATGATGAACGAACCCGTGACCAGGAAGGCAAGGATCGGGCCCAGGATCGTGACGACCGGGATGAGCGCGTTCCTGATCATGTGTCTCGTGACCACGGCCCGTTCGCCCACACCCTTGCTGTGAGCGGTCCGGATGTAGTCCTTGCGCGTCACCTCGAGCATCGATGCCCGCGTGTAGCGAGCCACGACGGCGATCGGGAACCCGGCCAGGGCCAACGACGGAAGGACCCAGTACTCCGGGCCCTTCCAGCCGGCCGTCGGGAGCAGCGCGGAGTGTCACGCCGAAGAAGACGATCGAGGAGCAACGCGAGCACGAAGCTGGGCATCGCGATGCCGATGACCGAGACGCTCGTCGATAAGTAGTCGGGCCATCGATTGTGGCCGAGGGCGGCGAACACCCCGAGCGGGATCCCGATGAAGACCGCCAAGAGGAATGCCATGACGCCGAGGTGCATCGTCGTGCCGATCCCCTCGCCGACGATGTCATTGACGGTCCGGTCGCTGATACTTGTACGACGGACCGAGATCGCCTTGCACGAGACCGCCGACCCATCGGATGTATTGGACGGGGATGGGGTCGTCGAGTCCGTATTTCGCGTTCAGGAACGCGACCGTGGGCGGCGGAAGCGCCTTCTCGCGCGCCCACGGACCACCCGGGACGGCGTGCATCAGGGCGAAGGTGAGGAGCGACACGACGAACAAGACGGGGATGATCCAGAGGAGTCGCCCGACCAGGTACCGGATCATGCTCTGCCTCGCATCTCCAGTGATGCCTAGCGAATGAGGGACAGGCCCGGGCCCGCAATGGGTCCGGGCCTGTCGATCACGACGGAGTCGTGATCTCTAGTGCTCGAGGATCTTGATGTTCTCGTAGAATAGGTCGCCGATCACGTTTGAGTCCTGACCGCGTCGCGATGTAGTCCAGTCACCCAGGGTCGAACCTCGTAGTTCGAGACGCGCCAGCGGGTGAAGACCGCCGGAGCATCCTCCACCAGGATCGACTGTGCCTCGTTGTACAGCGCGATCGACTTGTCGACGTCGAGCTCCGGCGCCGGCTTCCGCGATCAGCCTGTCGTACTCGGGGTTGTTGTACCCCTCGTCGTTGTTGCCGCTCTCGCTTTGGAACAGGACGCGAAGGATCGTTGTCGGGATGCGGATAGTCCGCGCCCCACGCGTTGCGGGCGATCGAGTACTTCGAGCTGGGACGCTCGACGACGAACGTGTCGAAGGTCATGCCCTTCAGTTCGCTCTCGACGCCCAGGTTCGTCCGCCACTGCTCCTGCATGAAGGCAGACGTTTCCTCGTGACCCGCATTGGTATTGAAACCGAACGACAGGGGCGGGATCGTCGCTCGCATCCGCGATGCCGAGTTCGGTGAGCGCGGTCGCCAGTTCGGCCTTCGCCGCCTCGACGTCGTACTTCAGACCGATGTCCGGCTGATGCCCGGCCATGCCGGGCGGCATCAGCGCTGCCGGCCACGAGACCCTGGCCGCCATAGACGGTCGCCATCATCGTCTCCTTGTCGATCGCCATCGAAGGCGCGACGGAAGGCGCGGTTCGCGGTCGGGCCCTTCGTCGTATCGAAGCCCCAGTAGTCGAAGATAAGGGTCGGCTGCGTGACCACGAGCGGACCGAGCTCCGGGTCGGCGGTGATCCGGGGCACGTCGGGCGGACTTGCGCGCGAGCATGTCCAGCTCACCGGCCTCGAACGACGCCTGATCCGCGGCGGGGTCGCCACCGATCTTCGAACCGGATCTCGGTCAGGGTCGGCTTCGTCGCCGTACCAGTTCGGATTCGGCTCGATGACGAGCTCGGCCTGGTGCGTCCAGGACTTGATCTTGAATGGCCCGGAGCTGACGAAGTTCTCAGCTTCTGTCGGATTCGGGCTGACGTGATCCACTTCTCCTGGGATCGGGCCGGTGCCCCACAGGGTCGCCAGGTAGAGCGCAGTAGGAAACGTCGGATGGGCGAGCTTCACGACGAACGTCTTCTCGTCCGGCGCCGCCACGCCGAACTTGTCGACCGCGGCCTGGATGTCCGCGTCAGCTTGCAGTCGGCCTCAGCGCGAGGATCTCGGCGCCTCCCGTCGACGTCCTGGATGATGGCCTGGTACGCCGCGGCCGTGCGCGGGTCGATCAGGCGCTTCCAGGCGATACACGAGATCAGCGGCGACGATCGGGTCGCCGTTGCTGTACTGCGCATCGCGAAGCTTGAATGTGTACTTCGAGTCCGTCGGCAGACAGCTCGGGCATGCGCCTCGGCCAGCGACGGAACCGCGTTCTGAGCTCCTTGTCGAAGTACAGCAGCGACCGGTTCAGGCCGTGCAGAACGGCGATGTCGGTGCTCGTCTCGCCAAGCGCCGGATCGAGCGAATGTGGATCCTCGGCGCCCAACGAGAGGCGCAGGACCTGCTCGGCGGCAAGAGCGGCGCTCGGCTCGGACGATTCGGCGGGTGACTCACCTGGCGCCACGCTGGCCGGCGGCTGGCTCGCCGGCGTGCCGCCGCACGCGGACGCAAAGATTGCGACCGCGCCGACGAGGGCGAGGAGACGTTTCTGCGACATGTATATCCCTTTCACGTGACCGTCGCCACGAACTCCTGCCGTGACGTCCGGAGTTGTTCGGGCACGTATCGGTCACTGTCCGGCGACCTCGACATGTTACCGACCTCGGCGCCAGACGATCCTCCCATCGGCTGTCGCCGTGCGCGAAGGCACCCGCGGACACGATGACGAGCCGCGGGCCTCCAAGATGGCGCCTATCATTCACACGAACGTCGGGCCCGTCAATATCGCGGAAGTCCCGCTTGTGGCTCAACTTCCATCCAAATCGAGCTACGAGCGAAGTCCCGCTCAACGCTCAATCAGGGCAGGGCATCTGGCGGCCGGTCATCGGGCGCCAACGCAGATTCGGCTGCCGAGCGGCAGTCGCCTCGTCCAATCGCCTCACGGGCGCGGTGTGCGGGGCTCCCTTCACGAGATCCGGATCGCTCTTCGCCTCGGCGACGATCTCCTCCAGCGCGTCTGCGAAAGCGTCGAGAGTCTCGACCGATTCGGTCTCGGTCGGCTCGATCAGCATCCCTTCCTCGACGATGAGCGGGAAGTAGATCGTGGGCGGATGGAACCCGTGATCGATCAGCCGCTTGGCGAGGTCCAGCGTACGCACGCCGGTCCGGCTCTTGAGGGTCGCCGCCGACGCGACGAACTCGTGCTTGCACGGGCGGTCGTAGGGCAGGTCGAACGTGCCCGCCAGACGTGACTTGAGGTAATTCGCGGCCAGGACGGCGTCGTCGCTGACCTCCCGTAAGCCAGAGCCGCCGTGTGCGCGGATATAGGCGTACGCGCGCACGAGGACGCCCGTGTTGCCGACGAAGCTGCGCAGTCGGCCGATCGATGTCGGGCGCTCATCTGCCCGCTCGAGGCGGAACGTCCCGTCATCGAGGCGCAGGACCCGCGGCGTCGGCAGGTACGCCACGAGCCGCTCCCCCACCCCGACCGGCCCCGCGCCCGGACCGCCGCCCCCGTGCGGCGTGCTGAACGTCTTGTGGACGTTGAAATGCATGACGTCGAAGCCCGCCTGGCCCGGTTTGAACCGGCCCAGGATCGCGTTGAGGTTCGCGCCATCCATGTACGCCAACGCGCCGGCCTCGTGGATCGCCTCGAGCAGGTCGCCGATGCGTGACTCGAACAGCCCGAGCGTCGACGGGTTCGTGATCATCACCGCAGCCGTGCGAGGGCCGAGTGCCGCCTTGAACGCGTCGAGGTCGACGCCACCGTCGGCGGCCGACGGGATCGTAATCGTCTTGAAACCGGCCATCGATGCCGTCGCCGGGTTCGTGCCGTGTGAGCTGTCCGGGACCAGGACCTCGTCGCGCTCCGTGTCGCCCTGTTCGCGGTGGTAGGCGCGGATCATGAGGATCCCGGTCAATTCCCCCTGCGCCCCGGCCGCGGGCTGGAGCGTCACGGCCCGCATGCCGGAGATCTCGGCAAGCGCCCCTTCGAGCTCCCAGAGCAGCTGCAGCGTGCCCTGGGCGACCTCGTCCGGCACGAGCGGATGAAGATCCGCGAACCCCGGCAGCCGGGCCGCCCATTCATTGAGCTTCGGGTTGAACTTCATCGTGCACGAGCCGAGCGGGTAGAACCCCGTATCGATGGCGTGGTTCAGCTGGCTGAGGTTGACGTAGTGACGGACGACATCGGGCTCGTTCATCTCCGGCAGGGCCGGCGGCGTCTCCCGTCGCGCATCGGCCGGCACGCGATCCAGCGCGTCCTTGGGTGGGTGGGGGATCTTGCCCCCGCCTCGCCCGGGCCGGCTGCGCTCGAACAGCGTCGGCTGGAGCTTCTGGCCGGTGACGCTCATCGGGCCGCCCCGATTGCCGTCGACCATGTCGCCTCGCCCCGGTCTCGACGCCGACCGGCGGCCGACCGGTGAGGACCTCCCCGAACGCGGCGACGAACCGTGCGATGTCACCTGACGTGGTCAGCTCCGTCGTGCACAGCAGCAGGCCGTCGACCAGGGTCGGGTCGTCCGGCTCCGCGTCGGCCAGCACGAGACCTGCCAGGAAGCCGCGCTCGATCAGCCGGCGATGGACCGTGCGCGCATCCGGCACGCGCACGGCGAACTCGTTGAGGAACGGTCCCGGCTGAAGCCGCTCCACGCCGATCGCGGCAAGCGCGGCCGCCAGCTCGGTCGCACGCGCCGCGCCGGTCGCGGCCACGTCCTGGAGTCCGTGCGGCCCGATCGTCGCGAGGTAGATCGAGGCCGCCAGCGCGAGCAGCGCCTGGTTCGTGCAGATGTTGCTGGCTGCCTTGTCGCGCCTGATGTCCTGCTCGCGCGCCCGCAGCGTCATCACGAACGCCCGCTGGCCGTCGAGGTCGGTCGTCATCCCCACCAGGCGGCCGGGGATCTGGCGGACGAGCGCGTCGGTCGACGCGAGGATCCCGAGATAGGGGCCGCCGTACTGCGGCGCGATGCCGAGCGGCTGGCCCTCGCCGGCGGCGATGTCGGCGCCGTATGCAGCCGGGGGGCGCCAGGACCGCCAGCGAGACGGGCTCGATGACCGCCACGAACAGGGCGCCCGCGGCGTGGGCGAGCCCGCCGATCCCCGGCATCGGCTCGAGGAGCCCGAGGAAGTCGGGGTTCGCGGCGATGACGCCCGCGACCGGTCGATCCGGTTCGGCCAACATCCGCTCGAGGGCGTCCAGGTCGGTCGTGCCCGCGGCGTCGCCGTCGGCGACCAGCGGGATCTCCTCGAGCTCGAGCCCTCCGCCGAAGTACGTGCGCAGCGTGGCGCGGTAATGCGGATGCACGCCGCGGCTCACCAGCACGCGCTCGCGCCGCGTGGCCCGACACGTCATCAGTGCCGCCTCGGCGGTCGCCGCCGCGCCGTCGTAGTGCGACGCCGAGACCACGTCCAGGTCGACCAGCTCGCCGATCAGCGATTCGTACTCGTAGATCGACTGGAGCGTGCCCTGGCTGACTTCGGGCTGGTACGGCGTGTAGGCCGTATACCACTCCCCGCGCAGCAGGAGCTGGTCGACCGCCGGCGGGCTCCAGTGTCGATACACGCCCGCGCCGAGGAACGAGACAAGGTCCGTGCGGTTGCGACCGGCCATCTCACGCAGCCGCGCGGCGAGCTCGAGCTCCGGCTCCGGTTCGGGGAGCTCGAGAGCGCTCGCCCGCAGGTCGACCGGGATGTCGGCGAAAAGCTCGTCGACGCTCTCGAGGCCGAGCGTCGCGAGCATCCGCTCGCGGTCTGCGGTCGTGTGTGGGCCGTACGGCATCGTCCCGTCAGCCCGCCGCGACGAGGTCGTCGTACGCCTCGCCGTCGAGCAGGCCGTCGATCTGGGACGGATCGGCAACGGTGATCTTGATCATCCAGCCCGCGCCGTACGGATCGTTGTTGACCTGCTCGGGCGTCGCGGCCAGGGCGTCGTTCGTGGACGTCACGGTGCCGCTCAGCGGCGCGAACAGGTCGCTCACGGCCTTGACCGACTCGACGACGCCGAACGGCTTCGCCTCCTCGAGGTCCCGGCCGGTCTCGGGCAGCTCGACGAACACGATGTCGCCAAGCTGGTCGGCTGCGTACTCGGTGATGCCGATGGTCGCTTGATCGCCGTCGACCCGGACCCACTCGTGGTCGCGGGTGTAGCGCAAGTCGGTGGGCGAGCTCACGTCAACTGCTCCTCCGGTAGAACGGCAGCGGAACCACCCGCGCCGGGACACGCGCGTCGCGGATGTCGATGCCGAGCATCGTCTCGGATTCCGCGTCGGCCGGTGCGACATACGCCATGGCGATCGGCACGCCCAGTGTCGGCGACTGGGTGCCGCTCGTCACGACCCCAGTGCGACGCTCACCCGCGTGGACGGGATAGCCGTGGCGGGCGATGCCGCGGCCCTCGACGATCAGACCGACCAGTCGCTGGCGCGGCCCGTCGATGACGACCTTCTCGAGCGCCGTGCGGCCGACGAAGTCGCCGGGCTTGTCGAGCTTCACGACGCGGCCGAGACCTGCGTCGAACGGCGTCGTCGTCAGGTCGAGCTCGTTGCCGTACAGCGGCATCCCTGCCTCGAGGCGAAGGGTGTCACGGGCCCCAAGACCGACGGCTCCGCCGCCAGCGGCACGGACCGCGTCGAGCAGCGCATCCCACAGCTCGCCCACCTTGCCCGTGTCGACGAAGACCTCGAAGCCGTCCTCGCCCGTGTACCCGGTGCGCGCGACATGGGCGGGGATCCCCGCCACCGAGCCCTCGGCGATGCCGTAATAACGCAGGTCCCCGACCGCCACGTCCGTCAGCGGCGCGAGCACGTCGACCGACCGCGGGCCCTGGACCGCGACGAGACCGGTCGCCAGCGACTGGTCGTCGAGCACCGCGCGGGATCGCTCGAGGCGCTCCGCGAGCGCATCCGACACGACCTGTGCGTTGGCCGCGTTGGCCACGACGAGGAACCGGTCGTCGGCCAACCGATAGATGATCAGGTCGTCGATGATCCCGCCGTTCGGAGCACAGATCATCGAGTATTGCGCGCGTCCGACGGCGAGCGCCGGTGGGTTCGACACGACGGCGGCAGCCAGGCCCTCGCCGGCGCCCGGACCTTCGATCAACAGCTCGCCCATGTGCGAGAGGTCGAACAACCCGACACGCTCGCGGACCGCGCGATGCTCATCGAGGATCGAGCCGTACTGGACGGGCATGCGCCAACCGGCGAAGTCGATCATGCGGGCGCCCAGCGCCTCGTGGCGGCTGGCGAGCGGTGTCTCGTGGATGACGGTTTCGACGAGATCCGGTCCGGTCACGAAGCCCGCTCCGCGGGCGGAGCGGTCAGGAGATCCGCCGCGTGCACGATGAGGGCGCGTTCGGTCTCGAACGTCAGCAGGCTCGTCGCCTCGGCGAAGTCGACCCAGCGGACCTGGTCGAACTCGTGATCGTGCCGGGCAAGGTCACCGCCGACGGGTTCCATCATGAAATAGTGGACCGTCTTGTGGATCCGCGTGCCGGACTGGACGAAGGTGTACTCGATCGAGTCCAGCGGCCCCGTGATGCGGACATCGAGGCCCGTCTCCTCGGCCACTTCGCGGATCGCGGTCTCCTCCCGCGTCTCGTTCCGCTTGGGCGTGCCCTTGGGGAGCGTCCACGTGCGGCCGTCGCGCTCGCGTCGCCGGCTTCCGGCTACGAACTGGGGACGCCCGGCCTCGTATCGAACGACGATGCCGCCCGCGGAAGTGGCGGTCGCAGACCTCAGGCGTGCCACGGCGCCGCGGCGGCGCTGCGACGCCGGCTCGTTCCGGAGCGCCCGGAGCGAGCCCAATGCATCGTCACCAACGGCCGGACCCGGCGATCTCGGACGGCCGACCGCGTCGGACGAGGGCCACGCCAACCCGCCTTCAGGCGAGCGTACGGGCCGGCTTCGGGTCCACGGAGCTCGGTCTGGACGGCGGCGACGGCAGAGAACGATGCCTGTGCCCCGAGACCGAGTCGCCGCTCGCGGGCACGGCTCGACGGACGCACGAATCGCGCCGCCGGTCGTGCCGCGTACTTGGCGGCGATGCTGTGTCCCATGGGCCGCAATGGTACTAGGTCAGTCCTGCCTTGCAAGCGCTGTCGTGAGCGTTTGACGCATCTGGGAGGCCGTCTCCGGTGCCAGCGCGCCACGGTCGAGCGCCAGATCGATCTCGCGGTGCGCGGCGGCCACATACAGCGGCAGGACGCCGGGGGCGTGGGCCGCCAGCGCATCGAGGTGTGCCGCGAGCGTGCCGATGTCGCCCCGCGTCATCGGGCCGGTCAATGCCGCCTCGATGCCGAGGGCACGGGCATTGCCGAGCGTTCCCTCGATCAGGGGCCCGTAGATGGCGAGCGCGCCCTCTTCATCGAGACCGGCCACGGCGCCGAGCTCGGCGATCGCGTCGAGCAGCGCCACGAAGCCACCGGCGGCCAGCACCGCAGCAGCGTGATAGGCCGCCTTCGAGCCGGGAGCCAGGCGGACGGCGTGGGCGCCCAGCCGCTCCGCCATGTCGGCCAGCATCGCCGCGAGGTCGTCATCGCCCTCGATCGCGACGGTCGCGCCGTGGAGCGCGGCGATCGCCCGTTCCGTGTCCGCGAACGCGACGAGCGGGTGAAAGGACCCGACCTGCGTGCCCGCGGCCATCGCCGGGAGGAGGACCTCGGCACCCAGCGACCCGCTCGTGTGAACCATCGCCTGGCCGCCGTACATCCGGATCTCGCGCGCGAGCGGGCCGATCGCGTCGTCCGGCACCGCGAGGATGATCAGCTCCACCTCCTCGACGAGCGCCTGCGCCTCGGCGAAACCTCGGGCGCCCTCGACGCTGCCGGTGAAGCGCGCCCGCCGGCCGACGTCGCGGCTCGCAACCGCATGGACCGGCCAGCCGGCGCGGCTGAGGGCGATCCCGAGCGCGGTCCCGACTGCGCCTGCCCCGACGATGCCCGTCGACGGCGTCTGGCCCGGTCCCGACCGTTGATGCGGATGGGCGTGGCCATCGGGATGGACGTCGCCGTCGTCGTGGCGGTGGTGGCCCGGCGGGATCGGGTCGAGGTCGATCCCCGCCGCCGCGATGGCGGCCTTGGTCTCGGCCCGATCGCGCTCCGGGTCGTCACCCGGGAGTGGGCCCCACGGCTTCACCGGCATGCGCCGGCGCGGGCCGGAGGCCGGGCGCGGTACGCTTGCATGCATCGAGTCTAGCGAGCCTGTGGAGACAGACGCGTTGTCACGGAACGACCCTTTCGGCGCTCGCACGCCGCTCGCGCCGGGCCTCCCGGACGTGTACCGACTGAGCGCCATCTCGGCCACGACGGCCGAGAGCCGCCTGCCGGTGACCATCCGGATCCTCCTCGAGAACCTGCTGCGCCACGCGGGCGGGGGGATCGTGGATCCGGCCGACGTCGAGACGCTCGCCGCGTGGCGGCCGGGTGTCGCGGCCGAAGCCGAGATCCCGTTCATGCCCTCGCGGGTCATCATGCAGGACCTGACCGGCGTGCCGGCGGTCGTCGACCTGGCGGTGATGCGCGACGCGATGGCCGACCTCGGCGGCGACCCGGCCCGGGTGAACCCGCTCGTCCCGGCCGATCTCGTGATCGACCACTCCGTCCAGGTCGACCGCTTCGGCACGGACGATTCGTACGCGTTCAACGTCGAGCGCGAGTACGAGCGCAACGGGGAGCGCTACCAGCTCCTGCGCTGGGCGCAGACCGCGTTTCGCAACATGCGCATCGTGCCGCCGGGCACCGGCATCGTTCACCAGGTCAACCTCGAGTACCTCGCCACCGTCGTCGAGGACCGAGACGGCGTCGCATTCCCGGACACGCTGGTCGGGACGGACTCGCACACGACGATGATCAACGCTCTCGGCGTCCTGGGCTACGGCGTCGGCGGCATCGAGGCAGAGGCCGTCCTGCTCGGCCAGCCGCTGTACCAGCCGATGCCCCACGTCGTCGGGGTGAAGTTGATTGGCGCCCTCCCGGGGGGCTCGACTGCGACCGACCTCGTGCTCGTCGTCACGGAGATGCTGCGGGGGCACGGCGTCGTGGGTGCGTTCGTGGAGTTCGCCGGCGATGGCCTGGCCGGCTTGTCGCTGGCGGATCGCGCCACGATCTCGAACATGAGCCCCGAGTTCGGGGCGACCGCGACGCTCTTCCCGATCGACGACGAGACGCTCGCATATCTGCGCCTCACCGGCCGTTCGCCCGAGCGGGTCGACCTCGTCGAGCGCTACGCGAAGGAACAGGGCCTGTGGCGCGAGCCCGGTGACGGCCCCGCGTTCGACGAGCTTCTGACGCTGGATCTCGGGACGGTCGAGCCATCGGTCGCCGGTCCGCGCCGACCGCAGGACCGGGTCCCTCTGCAGACCCTGCGCGAGAACTTCCGGACCGCGTTCCCGGACGGCCTCCAGGGGCCCGGCGCGACGCCGGCTCCCGAGGCCCCGTCCGATGTCGTCCACGAGGCATCCGCCGAGTCGTTCCCGGCCTCGGACGCGCCGGCCTTCGCCGCGTCGGAAGCATTGGACGCGCCCGAGCGGCCGGCGCCTGCGACAGCCCCGGTCCCGGCCCACGCGCAGGCGGCCGACCGGCGTGAGTACCGCCCCGTCGAGGTGACCGTCGGGGACGAGACGGTCCGGATCAGCACCGGGTCTGTGGCCATCGCGGCCATCACGTCCTGCACCAACACGTCGAATCCGACGGTGATGATCGGTGCCGGGTTGCTGGCACGGAACGCGGTGGCCCGCGGGCTGCGCGTCCCGCCGACGGTCAAGACGTCGCTCGCGCCGGGCTCCAAGGCGGTGACCGGCTACCTCGAGGCGGCGGGCCTGATGGACCCGCTCGAACAGCTCGGGTTCGCGCTGGCCGGCTACGGATGTACGACATGCATCGGCAACTCCGGCCCGCTCGATGCGCCGATCGCCTCCGCGGTCGAGGAGAACGACCTCGTCGTCGCCGCGGTCCTGTCGGGCAACCGCAACTTCGAGGGCCGGATCCATCCTCTCGCGCGCGCGAGCTACCTCGCCTCGCCGCCGCTGGTCGTGGCGTTCGCGCTGGCCGGTCGGGTCGATGTCGATCTCACGACCGAGCCGCTCGGCACGGGTTCCGATGGTCGGCCAGTCCACCTCGCGGACATCTGGCCGTCGTTGGATGAGATCCGCGCGGTCATCGGATCGTCCATCGATCCGGAGCTGTTCCGGCGGACCTACGCGGTCGTATTCGACGGCGACGACCGCTGGCGAGCGCTGCCGATCCCGTCAGGCGACCGCTACGCCTGGGATCCGGCCTCGACGTACGTGGCCAAGCCACCGTTCTTCGACGGGCTCTCGTCGGGCGGCCATGACGTGGGTGACATCACCGGTGCCCGGGTCCTGGCGGTGCTCGGCGACTCGGTGACCACCGATCACATCTCGCCCGCCGGGTCGATCTCGCCGTCGTCACCGGCCGGCCGGTGGCTGCAGGACCACGGCGTCTCGCCGCTCGCGTTCAACTCCTACGGGGCGCGACGCGGCCATCACGAGGTGATGGTGCGCGGGACGTTCGCCAACATCCGGCTGCGCAATCGACTTGTCGAGGGCAAGGAAGGACCGTACACGGTCCATCTGCCATCGGGCGAGGAGATGTTCATCTACGACGCGTCGATGCGCTACCAGGCCGAGGGCGTCCCGCTGCTGGTGCTGGCCGGCCGCGAATATGGGTCCGGTTCCTCGCGGGACTGGGCCGCGAAAGGCACGGCGCTGCTCGGCGTGAAGGCCGTGCTGGCCGAGTCGTACGAGCGCATCCACCGCTCGAACCTGGTCGGGATGGGCGTGCTGCCCCTCCAGTTCAAGCCGGGCGACACGGCGTCGTCGCTGGGCCTGAGCGGTCGAGAGACGTACGACGTCCTCGGTCCATCGGAGGGCCTGTCGCCGCGCCGGTCCGTGAAGGTCCTCGCGACGCGCGAGGACGGCAGCACTGCCCGGTTCGAGGCCATCGCCCGGCTGGACGGACCGATCGAGGTCGACTACTACCTCGGCGGCGGCATCCTGCCCGCCGTCCTGCGCCGCCTCGCCACAGAGGCCTGACCTCCGGCATCCGCACCGGAGCGAGCGCACCTGAGGGTGCGTGAGCGAGGAGCCGCAGAGCGCCAACGCCGCCATCGGGCGTCAGCAGCCCGGCGAAAACGATGAAACCCCCAAGGGGAGGACCTAGGGGTTTCATCGCGGAGGAGGATTTCGTCGTTGCGAAGATGTGACGCACCGACGCCGGCCCGCGTTACGCGGCCACGCCAGCGGTCCAGCTCGCGGTCGCGTAGCATCGGCCGACCGTGACTGCGACCGCCGGGTCCGTCCAGCGGACGTACCTCACGCTCACCCTGCTCACGACCTTCGCTGCGTCGTTCATCTGGGGCGTCAACACGCTCTTCCTGCTCGATGCCGGCCTGAGCAACACCGAGGCTTTCGCGGCGAACGCGTTCTTCGCCATCGGCCAGGTCCTCTTCGAGGTCCCGACCGGAGTCGTTGCGGATACCCGCGGACGGCGGTACTCCTATCTGCTCGGCGCCGTGACCTTGCTCGCATCGACGTTGCTCTACTACGTCATGTGGCAGGTCCATGCGCCGTTCGCCGGGTGGGCGTTGGCGTCGATCCTGCTCGGGCTCGGCTTCACGTTCTTCTCCGGTGCGACGGAGGCGTGGCTGGTCGACGCCCTCAGCGCGACCGGCTACACGGGCGCCCTCGAAACCGTGCTGGGTCGGGCCCAGACCGTGTCCGGGATCGCGATGCTTGTGGGATCGGTGCTGGGTGGGGTCGTCGCCCAGGCTGCCGACCTCGGCGTGCCCTACCTGCTCCGCGCCGCGCTGCTGGGCCTGACGCTGGTCGTGGCGTATCGCTTCATGCATGACATCGGCTTCTCACCGCGTCGCGGAGCGAGCCACGTGGCCGAGATCCGGAGCGTCGTTCGCGGGTCGATCGATGGCGGCTGGCGCAATCCGCCGGTGCGCGCGCTGATGCTGGCCGCGCCGTTCACGAGCGGCGTCGGGTTCTTCTCGTTCTACGCGAGCCAGCCATACATCCTCCAGCTGTACGGCGACCCCGAGGCCTACAGCGTCGCGGGTCTGGCAGCGGCACTGTTCGCCGGCGCGCAGATCCTCGGCGGCATCCTGGTCCCCCACGCGCGCCGCTTGTTCCGCCGCCGCACCGACGCGATCCTCCTGGCCACGGCCGCAACGGTCGTCATCCTGGGCGTCATCGGCTGGACGAGCAGCTTCGTCGTGGCGCTCGTGCTGCTCGCCGTCTGGGCGTTGATCTTCGCCATCGAGATACCGCTCCGCCAGGCCTACATCAACGGCCTCATCCCGTCGGAGCAGCGCGCCACGGTGCTGTCGTTCGATTCCTTCATGGGCTCGATCGGCGGGGCCGCCGCACAGCCGGCACTGGGCCGCGTCGCCGACGTGTACGGCTACGGTCCGTCGTACGTCGTGGCCGGCGCCATCCAGATCTTCGCGATCCCGTTCGTGCTGATGGCCCGGCGGCAGCGGGCAGCCTCTGACCCGATCGAGTGAGGAGGGTGGTGGGCGATACTGGATTCGAACCAGTGACCCCGCGGATGTGAACCGCGTGCTCTAACCACTGAGCCAATCGCCCGGGGCGGTGATCATACCTTCAGGCCCGGCCACCGGGCAACGATCACCTCCGGGTCGGCGCCATCGATCACGATCAGCTTCTGACGGCTCGTCGCCCCGGCCACGATGCGGACGTCGCTGCGCGCCACGCCCAGTTCCTCCGCGATGAGCCTGATCAGCGCGTTGTTCGCCTGTCCTTCGACGGCCGGAGCGCCGACCCGTGCGCGCAGGACCCCATCGGTGACCCCGTCGACGCGGTCGACCGCCGCTCTCGGCGTGAGGCGGACGGCGAAGCGGACGTCGGTCGCGCTCACGACCCTCAGAGGCGCCCGATGATGAACCCGAGAAGGATGAGGACGATGAAGCCCGACCAATCGATCATGCCGGTCTGGGGCAGCATCCGGCGCACGGGTCCGAGGATCGGCTCGGTCGTCTGGAACAGAAAAGCCGACACCTGGTTGCGCCCCGTGGGGTCGATCCACGACATGATCATCCGACCGAAGATGAGCGCCCAGAGCGCCATCAACAGGAACTGGAGGAAGGTGAGGAAGAACGTCCCGGCCACGGTCTCCCGAGTCTACCAGTCCGTGGTCGCGACGCTCAGCGGGGGTGCTCGTGTGCCGGTTCGCCGGGGGCATGGCGATGGGGCCGCTCGCCGAAGATGGCACGACCGACGCGGACGATCGTGGCGCCCTCTTCGACAGCGACCTCGAAGTCGTCGCTCATCCCCATCGAGAGGTCAGGACCGATGGGCGCGCCCGCGCCCCGCAGTCGCTCGGACAGGTGCCGGAGCCCGGCGAACGTCGACCTCGCCGCTTCGGCCGTGGCCACGAGCCGGCCGATCGTCATGAGACCGCGGACCTCGAGTGCGTCGAGCCCCGACGTCCCCTCGATCGCCGCCGGCAGCTCGGCCTCGGCGAAGCCGGCCTTCGACGGATCGTCGTCGACGTTGACCTGGAGCAGGACCGGATAGCGCGCCGTCGAGCTCGCGTCGCGGACATCGCGTGCAAGGCGATCCAGCCGCTCGGCCAGCCCGCTGGAGTCGACGGACTGGATGACGTCGAACGCCTCGAGCGCCCGCCGCGCCTTGTTGGATTGGAGCGGACCGATCAGGTGCCAGGTGGCGCCCGCGACGCGGGCGACCTTGGCCGCGCCCTCCTGGACACGGTTCTCGCCGAGCGTGCGGATCCCCGCCTCGACGGCATGACCGAGGCGGTCCGCATCGACCTCCTTCGAGACCGCAACCAGCGTGACGTCCGCCGGGTCGCGCCCGACGCGCAGGCAGGCCGCCGCGATCCGCGCGAGGACGGCCTCGTGCGCCACACGAAGGGCGTCGATGTCCGTGGACGGGACCGTCATCGCATTGTTGCCGGCGTCGCGCCGGCCGAGATCACTTGCGGCGGAGGAAGCTCGGGATCTCCAGGTCATCGGCGTCGTACGTCACGGGCCGACGAGCGGCGTTCTCGCCGGCCGCCCGCTCGACACGCGGGGAGCTGACGACGGCCGCTGCGTCGTCTTCATGCAGCGCCGGGCTGAACGCGCCGTCGCCGCCCTGCTCGCGCTGGCGCTCCAGCTCCTGGAGGAAGTCGCGCTCGTGGGCGATGCGCGACGATGCCGCACCTTCCAGGACGCCAGCCGCCTCGCGGTGGATGGTCGGGCGACGCTTGCCGCCGTCGAACCCGGTCGCGATGACGGTGACCATGACCTCGTCGCCCAGCCGCTCGTTGAAGCTCGTGCCGAACATGATCAGGGCCTCCGGATCGGCGGCCTCCTTGATCGCCTCGGCCGCCTCGTTGACCTCGAACAGGGACAGGTTCGAAGAGCCGGTGATGTTCCACAGGATGCCCTGCGCGCCGTGGATGTCGAGCTCGAGGAGCGGGCTCGCGATGGCCTGCTGGGCCGCCTCGACCGCGCGGTTCTCACCGGTCGCCCGGGCGATGCCCATCAGCGCCGACCCGGCGTCCTTCATGACGGCTCGCACGTCCGCGAAATCGCGGTTGATGAGGCCCGGCACCGTGATGATGTCGCTGATGCCCTGGACGCCCTGGCGCAACACGTCGTCGACGACCCGGAACGCGTCGAGGATGCTGGTGTTCTTCTGGACGACGTCCTTGAGGCGGTCGTTGGGGATCGTGATCAGCGCATCGACCTGCGCCTTCAGCTCCTCGGCGGCCTTCTCGGCCACGAGCTTGCGCCGGTTGCCTTCGAAGGCGAACGGCTTGGTGACGACGCCGATCGTCAGCGCGCCGGAGTCCTTGGCGATCTGCGCCACGACCGGCGCCGCGCCGGACCCCGTGCCGCCGCCGAGGCCGGCGGTGATGAAGACCATGTCCGATTCCGCGAGCGCCGCTGCGATCTTGTCCGAGTCCTCCTCGGCGGAGCGCTGGCCCATCGCGGCATCGCCGCCGGCGCCGAGGCCGCGGGTGACCTTGTCGCCGATGCGGATCTTGTGCGGCGCATCCGACTGGAGCAGGGCCTGCGCGTCCGTGTTGCAGGCGATGAACTCCACGCCCATCATCTCGGCCCGGATCATCCGGTTGACCGCGTTGCTCCCACCACCACCGACGCCGATGACGCGGATCAACGCGAAGTTCTCGGAATCGGAACGCAACGGCATCGGGTTCTCCTCCGGCGACCCTCGGCGGGTCCTGGGCGGTGTCATCGGGTGATTTCGGTCAGCGCGCTCGAACGGGACCCTGGTGCCTCGGTGGCGGACGGGTCCGTGGGTCCGGGGAGTATAGCGCCGAGGCCAAGGGCTGGCCATCGAACGGGATGCCGCGTCGAACACGCGTCCTTCGACCCGGTGCGCCGCGGCACCGAGCCGGTCGACCGGCGGATGCGCACCCGCCGGATCTAGCCGGTGAGGAAGCTCAGCCGCACTGTGCGCTCTGCGTTGTCGGCGTTGGGGTCGAGCAGGCAGATCGACTGCCACGTGCCGAGCGCAGCGCGTCCGCCCACGACCGGCACGGTCAGCGAGGGACTCGCGAGCAGCGGTAGCACGTGATCCGCGCCGTGGCCCGGCGACCCGTGGCGGTGCCTGTACAGCCGATCCTCGCGAGGCAGCAGGCGGTCCAGGGCGTCCATGAGGTCGTCATCCGAGCCCGACCCGACTTCGACCACGACGAGCCCCGCCGTGGCATGCGGCACGAACAGCGACAACAAGCCGTCCGCCGCGGCGATGTCCGAAAGGAACGCGGCGACCGCCGGTGTCAGATCGGCCAGTCCGCGCGCCGAGCCGCTCCGGACGGTCAGCTCGCGCGTGTCCACGGTCCGGTCCGGTCAGCTACGGGAAGATGCTCCGCAGGGCGTCGCGGATGCGCCCCAGGCCGCCCATCGCCGGCGCCGATTCGTAGCGCATCGGCTCGCCGTCGACGAGCGTCGTTGCGCCCCACTGGAGCAGACCCACGCCCGTGCTGTAGGCCGGCGTGAGCAGCGTGTCGACCAGCCCGCCGATGCCGCTCGGTGCGGCCACGCGGACCGGCATCTCGAGGACCTCGCGGCCGAGCTCGGCGATGCCCGACAGCTGCGCCGAGCCGCCCGTCAGGATCACGCCGGCCGGCAGCTGGCGCACGCCCGCGGCGCGGATCTCGTTGCGCATCAGCTCGAAGGTCTCGCGCATCCGCGCCTCGATGACCTGGGAGACCTCCAGCCGGCTGACGGTGCGCCCGGCGTCCTCGCCGAGGACGCTGACGCTGATCTCCTCGTCCTCGGTCACCGTGCGCAGGTCGGCCGTCCCGTTCTGGATCTTGAGCTCCTCGGCGGTCTGGAGCGAGGTCTTGAGGATCGCGGCGATGTCGTTGGTGATGTTGTTGCCGCCGATCGGCAGGACGCGCGTGTGGAACGGCGACCCGTCCTGGAACAAGGCGAGGTCGATCGTCCCGGCCCCGAAGTCGGCGACCGCGACGCCGAGGTCCTTCTCCGTCTCGTTGAGCACGGCCTCCGCGGATGCCAGCGAGTTGACGACCAGCTCGTCGATCTTGACGCCGGCCGCCGCGACGCACTTGGACAGGTTGGTCACCGCGGTGGCGGAGGCGGTGACGATGTGCGTCTCGACCTCGAGCCGCAACGCGCTCATCCCCATCGGGTCCTTGACGCCCTCCTGGCCGTCGACCGAGAAGCCGCGCCGCTCCACGTGGAGCACCTCGCGGTTCGACGGAATCGGCACGGCGCGAGCGACGTCGATGGCCCGATGGATGTCCTCGCGACTGACCTCGCGATGGTGGCCGGTGACGGCGACCTGGCCAGGCGAGTTGAGGCTCTCGACGTGCTGCCCGCCGACTCCCACGAACGCGCGGTCGATCTTCCAGCCGGACAGCCGCTCCGCTTTCTCGACCGCCTCGGCGATCGAGTGGACCGTCTGGTCGATGTTGATCACGACGCCCTTCTTGAGGCCCGACGCCGGGACGGTCCCGTGGCCCATGATCGTCAGCCGCCCGTCGCGACCCACCTCGCCGATGAGCGCACAGACCTTGCTGGTGCCGACGTCGATGCCGACGAGGACCGCTTCACGTTCCACGTTCCCGTCCGTCTCCCTCTAGGCCGGCTTAGAGGAAATGCCGGCGGATGAGTGCCACGTTGTCGAAGATGCGAAGGCCGAAGGTGATGAGGGCCACGAGGTACAGGTCCAGGCCCAGGCGGTCACCGACGAACGTCAGCAGGACCGCGATGATCGCGTTGACAAGGAAGCCGCTGATGAAGATGCGATTGTCGTAGACGCCATCAAGCTCCGCTCGGACCGCCCCGAGGACCGAATCCAGCGCGGCAAGGATCGCCACGGCCGAGTACCGGCTGAGCTCGAAGCCGACGTTGATGTTGAGGACGAGACCCGCCAGGACGCCCACGAGGAGCCCGAGCAGGGGAAGCAGCACGTGGTCCCTCGTCCTCCTCCGTCTGGTTTGGCCAAGGCTATCACGGGACCGAGGTCTCGCTCGGGGTCGGCGTGGACTTGGTCGTATACGTCCCGTCGGTCTCCGACGCGAGGATGACGCGGTCGATGAGGGGCTCGCGTCCGATGAGCAGGCTGCGTAACAGGCGCACCTGGCCCGGGATGAGCTCGGGCGTCCGCAGGGTCGGCGTGTAGAACCCGAAGACCGCCTGCCAGGTGGCAGGCTTCGTCCGCAGGGTGAAGCCGTTCGCGTCGCTGATGAAGACGTACAGCGCGGCCGCCTCGCTGCCCACGTCGGCCGGGAGGAGTGAGGCGAGGCGGGTCGCGGCGTCGAGGTCCACGCGGTCGAGTGCCAGCCCCACCGCCAGCCCGACCGACGCCGCGCGTCGGTCCTCGACCACGGGCAGGGCGGCGGCTTCGTCTGGCGGGGCATCGGGCAGGCGCGCGAACAGCTGGCCGTCCGTGTCGACGAGATAGCGCCGCGCGCCGACCTGCCAGACGAGGATCGGCGTGCGCTCCCGGATACGCACCGCGAGCGTGTCGGGCAGACGGACCGACACGTCGGCCGAGCGGACGGTCGGCAACTCCCGGATCCGCTCCTCGAGCGGTCGCGTGACGAGCGCGAACAGGTTCGCCCCGCGTGCCTCCTCGAGCACGGCAAGGACCGCGGCCTCGTCGGTGAAGGTGACCCCTTCGACGGTCGCGCCCGCGTAGGTGAACACAGGCGACTGGGCCACGCCGTACATCGCCGAGGCGGACAGGAGGATGACGAGGACCGCGCCGGCCCGGACCGGGGTCAGTCCGGCCGAGGCGCGGCGGATCGATCGGGTCCGGCGGGCCGGCGCTCCCATCGACCGCCGCACGGTCGGCCGGATCGGGGCGGGACGACGCGACGGCGGCCGGGGACGCAGGGTCATCGGGGCAGGTCGCCGGTCCCCAGCTTCGTCGCCGGGCGGGCGGCGTGGCGTTCGATGGCGAGCTCGACGACGCGGACGCACACGTCGGCGAAGGTGTAGCCGCCCTCGGCCGGCATCGTGGGGAACAGGCTGATCGGGGTGAATCCCGGGATCGTGTTGATCTCCGACACGAGGATCCGCTCGCCGGACATCAGGAAGTCGATGCGCGCGAAGCCCTCTGCGCCGATGGCCCGGTAGACGTCCCGGCTTAGCTTGTGGATCACGGCCCGCTCGACGTCGCTGACCTCGGCCCGGGTCGACGTCTCGGACAGGCCCGGCGTGTACTTGGCGGCGTAGTCGTAGAACTCGTTGCCACTGACGATCTCGCCGGGGCCGTACAGCTCCATGGTCGCGTGGTCGTTGCCGATGACCGACATCTCGAGGTCGCGCGCGTTCGGCACGTAGGCCTCGACCAGGGCGAGGGTGTCGTACCGGAACGCCCTGTCGAGCGCCGCCGCGAGCTCCGCTGCGTCGTGCACGAGCGTCATCCCGACCGAACTGCCGAGGCGCGCCGGCTTCACCATGAGCCGGGGGTCCGCTTCCCCGGCGGCGAACGCCAGCATCTCGCGCCGGACACCGGGCCGATCGGCCTTCCAGCGCGAGGCACGCACCTCGCGCCAGTCGACGACCGGGATACCGAGCCCCCGGCACAGCCGCTTGAACAGTGTCTTGTCCATGCCCAGCGCCGATGCCGCGACGCCCGAGCCCGTGTACGCCAGGCCGACAGCGTCGAGCATTGCCTGGATCGTGCCGTCCTCGCCGAACGGCCCGTGCAGCCCGATGACGACGACCGGTGCCGGGTCGCCGGCGGCGAGCCGGTCGAGCGCCGCACCGACAGCGATCGGACCCTCGGCTCCGAGGGTGCGCGGGTCGTCGTAGGCGGTGGCCTCGCGGTCCCCGCGCCGGTGGTCGGTGGGCAGCCACCACCAGGCGCCCTCGAGGTCGATCAGCACCGGGCGCACATCGGCGCCGGCCTCCGCGAGCGCCTGCGCGATCGCCGACCCCGACACGATCGACACGTCGTGCTCGGCGGACGGGCCCCCGAGCAGGACGACGATCGGCGGCAGCTCGGCAGCGGTCAGTCCGGCCACGGCCAGCCGTCCCAGTCGCCGATGAAGTCGACCTCGTACTCGAGGTCCACGCCACTCGTCGCGGCCACCACGGCCCGCACGTGGTCGCCGAGCCGGCGCACGTGGGCCGCGCTCCCCTTCTGGTCGTTGACGATGAAGTTGGCGTGCTTCTCCGAGACGACGGCACCGCCGATGCGATGACCCTTCAATCCGGCGGCTTCGACGAGCCGCCCCGCGGAGTCGCCGGGCGGATTGCGGAACACGCTGCCGGCCGAGGGCAGGCCGAGAGGCTGATGGGCCTGGCGCCACCGGCGGATGTCGTCGAGTCGTGTCTTGATCGTGTCCGGGTCGGCCGGCTCGAGGCGGAACGTCGCGTCGAGGATGAGCTCGGGCGGGCCGTCGCCGGATGCATGCTTGAAGCGGCTCTCACGGTACCCGAGTCCGAGGTCCGCGACCGGCACGACCGCCTCGTGACCCTCGCTATCGAGCACCCGCGCGGACTCGACCACCCCGGCCATGTCCGATTCATGTGCCCCCGCGTTGGCCCACACCGCGCCCCCGACGGTGCCGGGGATCGCGAGCCCGAACTCGAGGCCGGTCAGCCCCGCCTTCTGGGTCTCCGTCGCGGCGCGCGCCATCGGGACGCCGGCGTCGGCGACGTAGCGATCGCCGTCGATGCGCGAGCCCTCCGCTCGATCCTGGATGACGAGGCCACGGATCCCGCGGTCGCTGATGACGAGGTCGCTGCCCCGGCCGAGGATGCGGTGAGCGATGCCACGTGCCCGCGCGAAGCGCACGAGGGCACGCAACTCGAACAGGTTGTGCACGGTCGCGAAGAGGTCGGCGGGGCCGCCGACGCGCATCGTCGTGAACCGCGCCAGCGGTTCGTCCCGCGACGTCTTGACGCCGACCCGCCGCTGGATGTCCGACCCGATCGCGATCGCGTCGAATGCCGACACCGGCGTCACGCCCGCGACCCGCGCGATCGTCGCTCCACGGCGGCCGCGTCGGGCAGCGGCTCCCGCCGGGCGGCAGCGATCACCAGATCCGCGACGGCATCGGCCGCACCCGGCCGGCCGAGGCCCCGGCATGCCGCCGACATCGCGAGGTGGGCCGCGGGATCGTCGAGCAGGGTCGCCGCCTCGATCAACGCCGCGGCGTCGAAGTCGCCGTCGTCGATGAGCCGCCCAGCCCCGGCATCGACGAGCTGGCGCGCATTGGCCTTCTGATGCCCCGCGGCGTGTGGATAGGGCACGACGACGATCGGCAGGCCCAGGGCGGTGACCTCGGCGAGCGTCGACGAACCCGCTCGCCCCACGACGAGGTCTGCCGCCGCCAGGGCGGTCAGCATGTCGTCGCGCAGGAAGGGGTGCGGCCGGTAGCGCTCACGCCGGTCGGCGGCCAGTGCCTCGCGGCCGGTCAACGCCGCGGCATAGCCGTCGTCGCCGGTCACATGGATGATGTAGACACGCTCGACCAGGCGTGGGAGCGCCTCGGCGACCGCCGCATTGAACCGGCGGACGGCCTGCGACCCACCGAAGATCAGCAGCACCCGCGCCGCCGGCGGGATGCCGAGCCGCTGGCGGGCCGCCTCGCGGTCGATCGATGCCGTGTCGCGGATCGGCGTGCCGGTCACGTAGCACGGCCGGCCGGGCGCGGCCGACGCCAGAGACTCGCAGGTCGCCTCGAACGAGACCGCCAGGACGTCCGCCAACCGCGCGGTCGCGCGCACCGCACGGCCGGGCACCACGTTGCCGTCCCACAGGACGACCGGGATGCCGAGCGGGGCCGCGGCGAGCAGGACCGGGACGGCGACGTAGCCGCCGGTCGTGAAGATCGCGGCGGGTCGCTCGGCGGCCAGGATCGCCGCCGCCTGTGGCACGGAGGCACCGAGGCGCAGTGGGTCGAGGACGGCGTGGGCGTCCAGCGCGACCGAGCGCAGTGAACGGAGAGCCAGCCGCCGGAACGGGATCCCGGCGGCTGGGACGATGCCCGCCTCGAGACCGCGATGGCCGCCGAGCCAGCTGAGCTCAGCGCCGTCCGGTCGCGCGCGGAGTGACCGGGCGACGGCCAGTGCCGGGTAGATGTGCCCGCCCGTTCCGCCGCCCGCGATCAGCAGTCGCATCGTCGTTCCAGGTTCCCTTCTCGATGGTCTCGCGCGAGATCGAGAGGAGGATCCCGATCGCGGCGAAGCTGATGATGAGTGACGACCCGCCGGCGCTGATGAACGGCAGCGTGATCCCGGTGATCGGCACGAGGGTCACCACGACCCCGATGTTGATGAACGCCTGGATGCACAGCCAGGCCGTGATCCCGGCCGCCAGGAGCGCCCCGAAGGTGTCGGGCGCGCCCAGCGCCACGCGGATGCCAGCGTAGGCCAGCAACACGAACAGTGCGATGACGATGCCCGCCCCGACGAGCCCGAATTCCTCGCCGATGATGGCGAAGATGAAGTCATTGAACGCGTTCGGGACGAACAGGCCGCCGGCCATGCGGCTCTCGCCGAGGCCCGATCCGAAGACGCCCCCGAGACCGAGCGCGAGCAGCCCCTGCACGGTGTGGTACCCGATCGTGTCGGCGTACCTCCACGGGTCGAGCCACGCGCGGATGCGGTCCATCTGGTAGCCGGCCAGACCGACCATGATCGCGGCCAGACCGGCCAGACCGACCATCGAACCGAGGTGGAACGTGTTCCCGCCGGCCACGAACCACATCGTGAATGCGGTCAGCGTGATCACGATCGTCGTCCCGAGGTCGGGCTCCTTGAACACGAGCGCGACGACCGGCCCGGCGATCAGCAGGAACGGCACGGTCCCGCCCCAGAACCCGCCGACCTTCAACCCGCGCTTCGCGAACCAGTGGGCGAGATAGATGACCATGGCCAGCTTGGCCATCTCCGCCGGGTGGATGGCCGGCAGCGGACCGAGCCGGAGCCAGCGGGCCGAACCGCCCACGACGATGTTGAACTCGTCGACGAAGACCAGCACGAGCAGCGCCAGGGCGACCACGTACCCGGGGATCGATGCGAGCCGCAGGTAGCGGTAGTCGACGCGCATCATGGCGACCATCGCCAGCAGCCCGAGCAATGCCCACTGGATCTGCGGTCCGACGGTCTGGAACGTGTCCGCCTCGGTCGACAGGTAGCCCTTCATGGCCGACGAGGAATAGACCATGAGGATGCCGATCGCGGCGAGGGCCACGACGACGACCAGGATCATGTAGTCGGGTGCGTGCCGCTCGCGCTGAAGGGCCTGGGTCAGGTCCTTGGTCGGCGTCCGGTTGGCGGCCCGGCGCGTATCGCTCGTGCGTTTCCGCTCACGGTCCGCCTGCTCGGCGATCGGGCGACCGAACCGCGGGATCGGTGGGGCGAGGTTCATCGATCCCTCCGTGCGCGTGCCGCCACCAGCTCGGCGACGGCGTCCTTGAAGGCCCGCCCGCGGGCGGCGTAGTCCGAGAACATGTCGAAGCTCGCTGCGGCAGGACTCAGCAGGACGGTCGCGGGTCCGACGTCGGGTCCCGCCGCGGCCAATGACGCACGCGCCAACGTGTCGGCGCGGGCGACCGCCTCGGACAGGCTTTCGGCCCGCTCGGTGTGACCCAGCCCGGCCGCAGAAAACCGGTCGGCCAGGTCGGGCCCGCTCTCGCCGATCAGTACCGCCGCGACCGCCCGCTCGGCCACGACCGCGCCGAGCTCCGCGAGATCGACGCCCTTGTCGCGACCGCCGGCGATCAGGACGACCGGCGCCGCGAACGCCCGGAGCGCGGCGATGACCGCATCGGGCTGCGTGCCCTGCGAATTGTTCACGAATTGGACGCCATCGACGAGCGCCACGGGCTCGAGGCGATGCTCGACGCCGGTGAACGCTGCCGCCGCCTCGCGGATTGCCCGATGCGGGATGCCGAACAGCAGGCCGACGGCGATCGCCGCAAGCGCGTTCGACACGCTGTGGTCGCCCGGGATGCCGAGCTCGTCGACCGGCATGATCCGGCCGTCGCCTACCGGTCCGGTGACGGTTTCGGCCGCCGACCGGCCCCGCGCCATCGCCAGTGGCTCGACGCCGTCCGCGACGATCCAGCCGTCGACCACGCCGAGACCGGCGGGGGCCGGTCGGTGCCGCCGGTACGTGACGACCGGTGCCGGGCTCGAAGGCCCGTAGCTCGCCACGATCGGGTCCTCGGCGTTGAGGACCAGGGCGCCGTCGGGATCGACCCGCTCGGCCAGGATGCGCTTGACCCGCCGATACGCATCCAGCGAGCCGTGCCGGTCGAGGTGATCCGACGTGACATTCGTGTAGACGGCCACCGTCGTGCCCCGTGACAGCGTCGGGAGCTGCAGCTCAGACAGTTCGTAGACGACGCGATGATCGGTGGTCAGCTCGGCAAGCCGCTCGAGGATCGGGACGCCGATGTTGCCGCCGAGCACGGCCGGGTGGTCGGGATCCGTGGAAAGGATCGCCGCCGTCAGCGAGGCAGTGGTGGTCTTGCCCTTCGTCCCGGTCACGCCGATCGTCGGGGCGACGCACAGCCGCAGGAAGAGGTCCGGCTCGGAGATCAGCGCCGGCGCCGACCGATCGCCCCCCGCGCGGGACGCCACGAGTGCCTTCAAGGCAGACCGGAGACGGGGCTCGGTCGTCGGGTAGTCCGGGTTGATCGACGGGGATGTCGTCACGAGCTGCGCATCGGCCCACGTCGTGGCCGGTTCGACGTCCGGGCCGAGAGCCAGTCGAACGGTGCGCCCTTCGAGAGCGGCGGTGGCATCCGCGAGCTCGCTCGCCGGCCGTCCGTCGTAGACGGTCACGCGCGCCCCGGCATCGGCCAGGAAGCGCGCGAGGGCGATGCCGCTGCGCGCGAACCCGAGCACCGTGACCGGAGCGTCGTCGAGCAGGCCGTCGCGGATCCCGTCCATCGTCAGCGCGTCCGGGTCGATCGCGGGTCGCCGGGTCATCACGACGGCGCTCAGAGGGCCCGGCCGGGCTGCGTGGCCACGAACAGCGTGACGCCCAGCAAGGCCGCGAGGATGCCGACGATCCAGAAGCGGATCGTGATCTTCTCCTCGTCCCAGCCGCCGAGCTCGAAGTGGTGGTGGATGGGGCTCATCCGGAACAGGCGCTGGCCGCCCGTCAACCGGAAATACACGACCTGCAGGATCACCGAGCCCGTCTCGAGCACGAAGATGATTCCGATCAGCGGCAGGACCAGGATCTGTCCTGTGATGAGCGCGGTGACGGCGAGCGTGGCCCCCAACGACAGGGCGCCGGAATCGCCGATGAAGATCTGCGCCGGGTGGACGTTGAACCACAGGAAGCCCAGCAGCGCGCCGATGATCAACGAGCACAACAGCGCGAGATTGGGCTGGGCCGGCTCGTTGAGCAGCGCGATGAGCATGTAGGCGACGAAGGCGATGGCGACGGTCCCACCCGACAACCCATCGAGCCCGTCGGTCAGGTTCACGCCATTCGCCGCGGCGATGATCGCGAAGGCGCCGAACAGCACGTACAGCCAGGGCGCGACCTCGACCGGGCCGACGAACGGAACGGGGATGGCGGTGATCGTATAGGTCTGCTGGATCTGCCAGGCCGCGACGAACGCGACGACCGTCAGCCAGATGAGCTTCTGCCGCGCGCGGATCCCCTCGCCCGTCCGTGCATTGAGGTAGTCGTCGAATGCACCAAGCAGACCGACGCCTGCCAATGCCGCCAGCGGCGCGAACGTCGCAGCGTCGGGCTGCTGCAGGAAGAAGTAGATCCCGAGGACCACGACGACGATGAGCAGCCCGCCCATCGTCGGCGTGCCCTCCTTCTGGAAGTGGCTCTCCGGCCCTTCCTGGCGGATGCGCTTGCCGAAACCGAGCGCCTGGAGCAGCCGGATATAGGGCGGCATGAGGATGACGATGAGCGCGAACGCGAGCAGCAGGCCCTGGATGAGCTCGACCGTCCCGACGTTCATCGGGTCGCCTCGCCGAGCTCGAGACGCAGCGCGTCGACCAGCCTGTCGAGACCGATGCCCCGCGAGGCCTTGACGAGGACAACGTCGCCATCACGTAGCCGCGGCCGGAGGACATCGAGCGCCTCGTCGGCGTCCGCCACAGCGTGGATCCGGCCAAGGTCGAGGCCCGCGTCCGCCGCCCCGGCCGCGATCCCCCCTGCACCGGCTCCGACCACCACCACCAGCTCGGCGATGGCCGCTGCCGCCTCACCGACCGCCCGGTGTCCGGAGTCGTGGGCGTCGCCCAACTCGAGCATCTCGCCAAGGACCGCGACGCGCCGACCAGGCAGGCCTGCCAGCAGCTCGAGGGCCGCCGCGACCGATCCTGGCGAGGCGTTATAGCTGTCGTCGATCACGGTCACGCCGCGCAGCCGGACGAGTTCGACGCGGTGCGGGGCTGCCCACCCGCCTTCGAGCGCGGTCCCGATCGACTCGAGAGAGAGGCCGGCGGCGAGTCCGACGGCCGCAGCAGCCGCGGCGTTATGGACGGATAGGCGGCCCAGCGTCGGGACCCGGATCGCTCGCTCGCCGACCGCGGTCTGCAGCCGGAATGCCATGCCGTCCGCGCCGCTCGACGTCACATCCGTCGCTCGGACGTCGGCCGAGTCGTCGAAGCCGTAGCGCACGGCCCGCGCTGCCGTTCGACGGTCCATCCGCGTGACGATCGGGTCGTCCGCGTTGAGCACCGCGGTCCCGCCGGCGGGCAGAGCCTCGAGCAGCTCGCCCTTGGCACGCTCCACCGCCTCGAGCGTCCCGATCCGCGACAGGTGGACCGGTTGGACGGCCGTCACGACGCCGATCGACGGCCGTGCCATCGCGGCCAGGTCGGCGATCTCGCCGGAGACGTACATACCCATCTCGAGGACCGCCGCCTCGTCGTCGGTCCCCAGCCGCAACAGTGTCAGCGGCAGGCCGACCTCGTTGTTCTGGTTCCCCTCGGTCTTGAGCGTGCGCATCGCCCCGCCGAGGACCGTCGCGACCGCCTCCTTGGTCGACGTCTTGGCGATGCTTCCCGTGATCCCGACCACGAGCGGATCGAACCGTTCGCGCCAGCCACGCGCGACGGCACCGAGCGCGGCGAGGGCTTCGGCGACGCGCACGATCGTGACGTCCCCGAATGCCGTCGGGTCCTCGACCTGGCGCGTCACCAACAATGCCGCGGCACCACGGCCGACGGCATCCTCGAGGTGCAGGTGGCCGTCGGTGCGCTCCCCCGGCAGGGCGACGAACAGCTGGCCGGCGGACACCAGCCGGGAATCGACTGCCGCGCCGCGGATCGGCCGCTCCGATCGGGCGAGAAGCCGGCCGCCCGTCAGCCGCAGGATGTCGTCGGCGGTGAGGGCGGGCGCGCTACCCGGCGGCGTCGGGACCGACGGGTCGACGTCGCTCACGGCGGCCAGTGTCGCATAGGGTCCGCTCACCGGTCCGTGACGGGCACGGGCTCGGCGACGACGCGGTCGTCCAGCAAGTCAGGCGTCCGGATCGCGTCGGTCGCCACCCGGCGGAACAGCTCGAAGGACATCACGGGCATCTCCAGCAGGCCGAGGCGCGGCAGACGCGGTCGGCCCTCCTCGATGCGGACCGCGATCACGAGATCCGGTGCGCCGGCCTCGCGACTGATGTATCCGACGAACGTGAAGTTGAAAAGGTTGTCCTTCCAGGCCTTTTTTTTGGCGTCCCAGATCTGGGCCGTGCCGGTCTTGCCACCCACGTGGTAGCCGGGCACCAGCGTCCGGTCGCGGTAATACGACACTTCCTCGACGACGTGATCCATCATCCGCAGGAGCGTCCGCGAGATCTTCTCGGGGACCACGCGACCCCGGTCCGTCGCGGTGACGTCGCGCGACCCGACGCCGCTCACGACATGCGGCTGGACGAGCGTCCCGCCGTTCACGAGGGCGGCATACGCCGCGGCCAGCTGCATGGGGGTCACCGCGACGCCCTGGCCGAACGCCCCGTTCGCCAGATCGATCTCGCTCCATGGCGTGACTGCGGGGTCTCGGACGTAGGCGCTCCCCGACGCTTCGCCGGCGAGGTCGATGCCGGACTTCTCCCCGAAGCCGAGCTTGCGCCAGGTGTCGTACAGCATCGCTGCCGACTCGTTGGTCGTGTCAGCGAGGCCGAGGGCGACCTTTGCCGCGACGACGTTCCGGGAGTACGCGATCCCGTCCTCGAACGTGATCCAACCCATCCCCCGGTGATCGGCGTTATCGATCTTCGTCTCACCGTTGTCGAGCCGCAGCGTCCCGACGTCCTTGATGCGGGTCGTGCGCGTGACCGTCCCGGACTCCAGGGCGGTCACGGCGGTCATCATCTTGAAGACGGAGCCCGGCTCGTAGACGTTCGAGACGACCGGGTCGATGAACCGGCTCGGCGCCTCGGCGGCGATGGTCCGGTAGTCGTTCGCGTCGTACGACGGGTAGGTCGCCTCGGCGTAGACCGCCCCGGTGTACGGATCCATGACGATCGCCGACACGCTCTTTGCCTCGTCGGCGATCCAGGCGGCGAGCAGTTCCTGCTCGAGGGCCAGCTGGAGGCTTGCGTCGATCGTCAGGCGGACGTCCTCGCCGATCGAGCCGGGCGCCTCGACCACCGCCGTCTCGGGCATCGGCCGGCCGCTCACGTCGCGCTGGGCGACCATGATCCGCGGGTTCCCCGCGAGCGTCTCCTGATACGCCTGCTCGACGCCGTACTGGCCGTTGTTCTCCCGGTTCACGAACCCCAGCAGGTGGGCGGCCAAGGTGGATTCGGGCCCGCCGCCGTCCTGCGGATAGACCCGCTCCGGCTCCGCCTCCAGGGCGACGTGGACGATCCGCTCGTCGCGCAGCGCCTGGCGGATGCGCTCGGCCACGGACGGCTCGATGCCGCGTGCGATGACGATGTACGGCCGCTCCGAGGCGAGCTTCTCGCGCAGCGTGGCCGCGTCGGCTTCTTCGAGCTTGAGCAGCCGGACGAGCTCGTCACCGGTCCGGATCCGTGCCGCGGGATCGCGTGCGAGCTGGTCCGCGGCGGCGACCAGACGATCGCGGTCGATGGTCGTCGCGAGCAGGACGGTCCCTGTCCGGTCGTAGATGTCGCCTCGCCGTCCGGCGACCTCGATCCTGACCGTCGTCTGCGCAGCCGCACGAGCCATCAGGAAGTCGCCGTTGAGGACCTGCCAGTACGCGGTGCGAGCGAACAGCGCCAGCGAGCCGACGATGAAGACCGTCAGCAGGACCAGGAGGCGGCGGCGGGAATCGGTGCGACCAAGCATCGCTCGTCGGCTCCGACGATCAGCGGGCCGGAAGCAGGACGGTCTCGCCCAGCTGGCCGAGCCCGGCATCGAGCGCGAGCTTGCGGACGGCCGGCTCGCGACCCAGCCGGCTCAGGTCCGACGTGATCTCCTGGAGTCGCGCATCGAGCCGCTCCCGCTCGACCTGCAGCCGGCCGATGTCGTAGCTCGTGGCCGACACACGGACCTGCTGGGCGAGCGAGAAGAACGCGAGCATGAACGCGACGACGATCAATCCCAGCAGCAGGCCGGGGCGAGCCCTGGCCGTCCGATGGGCACGGACCGCCGCGCGGGCACGCCGACGCGGCAGCAGCGGCGTCTCGATGAGCCGCGGTCGTCTCGGCAGCGCGATGGTGCGGGGGCGTGCGCCCTCGTAGACGGCCATCGATCAGTCGCCCGACGCGAAGCGGAACCGCGGCGCGCGCGGATCGAGGAACGACAGCGGGTCGGCGGGAGCACCGGAGCCCCACTGCTCGAGGTCGGCCGGCGACGCGTCGACATGCTGCCCGCGGTCGTGGCGCTCGCGAACCTCGTGCTGGCGGCGGCCGTAGGCCTTGCGCCGGCTGGTGTGGTGACGCTTGCTCATGGGGCTCCTCCTTCCGTCGGGATGCCTGGGCTAGGCGGCCAGTCGCTCGGCGGCCCGCAAGCGGGCGCTCCGGGCGCGTGGATTGGCCTCGATCTCCGACGCCGTCGGGGTCACCGACCGGCGCGTCAGGAGTCGAAGGCGGGGATTCCGGCCGCACACGCAGACCGGGAGCTCCGGTGGACAGACGCAGCCCCGCCGCTCAGCGGCGAAGAAGCGCTTGACGATCCTGTCTTCGAGCGAGTGGTAGCTGAGGACGACCAGGCGGCCACCCGGTCGGAGCAGGTCGACCGCCGCCGCCAGGCCTTCCTGCAGCGCGTCCAGCTCCTCGTTGACCGCGATACGCAGGGCCTGGAACACGCGGGTCGCCGGATGCGTCCGCCGTGGCTGGCGAGGATTCGGTGGTGACACGCGCTCCACGAGCGCTGCCAGCTCTTCGGCGGTGGTGAGCGGCGCCGTGCGCCGCGCATCGACGATCGCGCGCGCGATCCGACCGGCCCTCGGTTCCTCGCCGTAGCGGCGGAAAAGCGCGGTCAGTTCGGGCGCGTCGAGAGTGGCGATGAGATCTGCGGCCGGCACGCCGCGCGAAGGATCGAAGCGCATATCGAGCGGGCCACCTGCCCGAAACCCGAACCCGCGCTCCGAATCGGCGAGCTGGTAGCTCGACAGGCCGAGATCGAACAGGGCGCCGTCGACAGCGCCGAAGCCGGCCTCGCGGGCGACATCACCGAGCACCCTGAAGTTGGACTGGCGCAGGACGAGGCGATCCCCGAATCGGGGGCGGAGGCGACCGTCCACTCTGGCGATGGCCGCCCCATCGGCATCGAGGCCGAGGAGGCGGCCATCAGGGTCGGTCGCCTCCAGGATCCGCTCGGTGTGCCCACCGCCGCCGAGGGTGGTATCGATCTGGAGGCTCCCCGGCGCAGGCGCGAGCATCGACATGACCTCCTCTGCCAGCACCGGGATGTGCCCTACCTCCATCTCTCCTCCACTCCTCGTCGATCGGATCCCGAGCGGACCCTGGAAGCGCATGTGGTGTGAGCTAGATCCCGAGGCCCTGGAAGGCCTCGGCCAGCTCGTCCGGGTCTTCGAGGCCCTGGGCGTATGTCGCCCAGGTCGACGGGACCCAGATCTCGGCGTGGTCGCGCGAGCCGACGACCACGGCCTCAGTGCCCAGATCGATGTGCTCGCGCAGATAGGCAGGCAGCAGGACCCGGCCCTGCCGATCGAGATCGACCTCCGCCGCGCCCGCGAAGATCAGGCGCTGGAAGCGGCGGGCGTTCTGGTCGGTGATGGGCAGCGCCGCGACCTTCGCCGCGAGCGCGTCCCAACCCCCCTGCGTGTGGATGGCCAGACAGGCGTCGAGCCAGCGCGAGACGACCGCACCAGCTCCGAGCTGGGCGCGGAACTTCGCGGGGACGGCGATCCGTCCCTTGTCGTCCACCGTGTGCCGGTACTCGCCGGTGAACACCCGTGGGGGCTCCTTGGACTGCCTGAGCCTGGTCCTCTGGGTTCGGGGTCTCGGCCTGTCGCACGTGCCTGGCCGCTGTTCCCCACTTCCCACCACTTTGGACCACTTCGGCGCATCGTACGGCGCGATCGGGCCTGAGTCAATGCATAAATCGGGAAATCGCCACGCACCGACGGGCTTCTCGGGCGGCCGCCGCGGCCTGCTGCCGCCTCCCAGGGGACGCGGGCGTCCTGAAGCCCGGCCAGGGCGGCTTCGACCCGCTGCTGTCGCCTCCGACGCGACACTCGGGCACCGAGAGTCGGCTAGCTGCGTCCTCGACCGGCTGGTGTCGCCTCCCGGGCGACACCCAAATCGACTACCGCGTCGGCGGTGGCAGCCGCAACTCCTGGCCGGCTCGCAGGCCCCGGGTGCGCAGCCACGGGTTCCGGTCGTAGATGCTGTCCTGGGAGACGCCGAAGTAGCGCGCGATGCTGAACACGTTGTCGCCGCTTCGGACGGTGTAGATCCAGCAGCGCGGCGTACTCGGACACGCCCGCAGCAATCGATAGCGGTCGGACCTGGGCGTCGCTCGCGGGGTCGGCTCGGGTGTCGGAGCCGGTGTCGCGGTCGGTAGTGGCGATGGGGTCACCAGGGGCGTCGGCGAGGGCGTGACGGGGGCGATCGAGGTCGGCGCGACGACCGGTGCGCTCGCCACGACGGACGGTGAGGCGGCAGCGACGGCCGACGGCGACGCACTGGCGGGGACGCCTGTCGGGCCGATGTCCAGGGCACCGCCCCGGGCCAGCACGAAACCCACCGAGGCGCTGAGCGCCAGGACGAGCACCACCAGCGACCCGAGCATCGCAGGCGACATCGCCCGCCCCTCGCGGACCACCGGTGTCGGCGTCTCGGCGATCACCGCGGCACCGCGGAGATAGCGCGGACAGTTCACGTGGCCGGTCGACAGGCAGACCAGCTCCTGCTGCCGAAGCGACTGCGGCACGGCCTCGGCGAGCGCGGCGCAGCGGTTCGCGGTGTCGGGCGATTCGATCGGGGCGACGAGGCCGCTCTGGCCGGTCGCGCGCAGGAAGGGGCACACGTTCGGGTCGGGCGAGCGATCGTCGAGGACCTGCAGCCAGGATCGGCGGTCGTCGGTGGGGACTTCGACGGGGGTCGCATCGGCGACGACCTCGTCGCGGTCGGTCAGCGCGGTCGCGGCAAGGCCCGGGACGTGGAAGGGCACCGCCGCATCAGATGGCGACGCGGTCGGGGCGCTCGGGGCTGTCGGGGCGACCTCGGCGACCGGCGGGGGCACGGCTTCGGAGGCGACATCGTGCGCTGCCGCCGCCTCGGGGCTGGGAGGAGCTGCATCTGCAGCCGAGGCCTTCCGACGTCGTCGACGCTCATTGGCGACAGGCGGAGACGGGGCATTCGGGTCGATGTCGGTGCGGCGGCGGCGTGGGCGGGGGGTGGGCGGAAGCCCACTGTCGTCTGCCACTCAACCTCCCTGATCGATGCGCTCTCGAGCGCATCCGGGACATCAGCCTAGTACCTTTCGTTCCTTGCCGTCGCCGAGAATCGGGTGCTAGGCTCCGGCGCCAAGATCGCAGGACGCCTGTCCCACGATCGTGTACGAGGCCTCGACCGGATCCCATGGCGCTTCCGCTCCCCATCATCCCGCCCCAGCCCGACGCCTATCACCTGGCGCCGCACCGGATCAAGCGCTGCACATTTCGGCGCCTGATCGACGTGGAAGCGGGCTCCGACCGCGTCTACGACGTGGAATGCCTGTTCCCGGACCGGAAGATCCCGATCCCTCTCGGGGACCTCGAATTCGGCCATGCCGATCTGCAACGCCTGCACGGCGCCGCACATCTTCCGCCCCGATGAGGATTAGAGACCTCCGCCTGAAGTCATTTGTCAGCGAGGGCGGTCTGTAAGCCGAGTTCTGTGCCGATCGACGCTCGAAGCGTCGACCGGCGATGGCCATCCATCTGAGGCCGTCGGTCGCCCGACGGCTCATGCGGCCGACCCGAGGGCTGGGCAGCGCGCCTCTCCCCCGGCCGGTTGCCCGGCGCGGGTTGCGCCCTCCTATTTGGCCTTGCTCCGGGTGGAGTTTGCCCGTTTCACTCCGCCGCCCGGCCCGAGAGCCGGGCGTCGGCATCGTCACTGTGGCACTGGTCCTCGTCTCACGACGGACGGGAGTTACCCGCCACCCTGCGCTGTGGAGCTCGGACTTTCCTCACGGCACCCGCGGGTCACCCCGACCGGTGCCGCGCGACCATCCGACCGCCTCGCTGACCTTCCAATTCTACCCCTGGCAGAGCGAACCGGCGTCCGAGGCGACCGGTTCGCCGACCGTTGTGTCGCTGAGTTGGATGGGTTGGCCACCGGCCGCGTCGCGCTCTTCGATGAGGCCGACGGTCGGCGCGTACGACTTGTGCTCGAGCTGGCCGGGCTCCAGGGCGGTGAAGTCCTCGGTCACGAGCACGTCGGCGTAGGTCACGTCGTCCTGGACGACAGTCGCTCCGAGCTCGCGGACGCGTGCCACATCCTCGGCCCGTCCGGCGTAGAACTCCTGCCGGTAATAATCGCCGACGCGCGGCGCGGCGAGCATCACGATGCCTGGCTGCGCCGCATCGACGCCGGCTTCCCAGGCGCCGGGACGGCCGGCGATCGAACCGCCGCGGCACTCCGCGGTGTCCTCGCCGAAGTACCACACGTTCCCGTCGGCATCCTGGGCGAACCAGTCTTCCGTGTCCTCGATGAGGGAGGTGCCGCGGAACGCACGGTCGCGCACCACGACCGTCTGGACGCCCATCACCTCGCGCGTGCTCGAGGTCACGGTGACCTCGATCCGTTCGTCGCCACCTTCGTAGATCCGCGTCGTTCCCGGGACGAGCGGCATGTAGGGATTGGTCACGATGGTGCTGAACCCAGCGGGCTCGATCACCGGCTGATAGGCGACTCCCGGGACGACCCCGGCGGGATTGTCGGTCAGGAGCGGCCCGGACACCGGCGGAGGCGGCGGCCCACCGATGATCGCCACCGCGAACAGCGCGGCGGCCGTGAGGACCGGCGCGATGACGATCCGCCACCTGCCTCTCACCCACGACCACGCCGCGAACAGGGTCAATGCGCCCCACACGGCGGCGAGGGCGACACCCAGCCAGCCTCGCCCGACGGACAGGACCGGGATCGCCAGTGCCAGCTGGAAGGCACCCGCCGCCGTCCCGATCACGAACCAGGTCATGTTGGCGGCGACCCGATCCCAGCGGATCGGCCGGTCGCCCGGCCAGGAGCCGTCGGGTCGACGGCTCGGATCGTCCATCAGGGCCGCTCGGGTCGACGGACGACGGACGTGGCACCACCGGCGGTGGCCCGGTCGATGGCCTCGTTGGCCAGAGCGTCGGCAACGCCGTTCTGGGCCCGCGGCACGTGGGTCGCGGTCCACCGCCTGAAACCGTTGAGCGTCGCTCGCGCCGCCGCCCACAGCGGGATGAGCTTGGGATCCTTCACGCGCCACCGCCCGGAGAGTTGCTCGACGATCAGCTTCGAATCGAGCAGCAGGTGGACCTCTCCGGCCCCGAGCTCGCGGGCGAGCTCGAGCGCGCGGACGACGCCCGTGTACTCGGCGACATTGTTGGTCTGAACGCCGAGATAGTCGGAGATCGAGGCATCGGGCTGAGCGCGTGGATCACGAGCGTCCGGGCGCTCCGCTGCGAACAGGGCTGCACCGGCCGAGGCCGGTCCGGGGTTGCCGCGCGCGGCGCCATCGGTCCGGACGATGAACGTGGGACGCTCGTCCATCCCTGGCTGGCTCACTCTGGCGCCTTGTCCCCCGCGGGTCCCGGCGGACGGGGATCGCCCTGCAATACGGGCAGCTCGACCCGGCTCCCCGACCCCGCGTCGCCACCCCGCAGCTTGCGCCACGCCCATTGGAGCGGATCGTAATAGGCGTCGGCCACACGCTCCTTGAGCGGGATGATCGCGTTATCCGTGATCTTGATGTGCTCCGGGCAGACTTCGGTGCAGCATTTCGTGATGTTGCAGTAGCCGATCCCACCGCTGTCCTTGAGGTACTCGCGGCGGTCGGCCTGGTCGATCGGGTGGAGCTCGAGGCCGGCCGCCCGCACCAGGTAGCGGGGACCCATGAACGGGCGCTCGGTCTCGTGGTTGCGGAGCACGTGGCAGACGTCCTGGCACAGGAAGCATTCGATGCACTTCCGGTACTCCTGGACGCGGTCGATGTCCGTCTGCTGCCAGCGCCACTCCTCCTGGGGCACGTCGTCGGGCGGCGTGAACGGCTGGATCGTCTTGTTGACCTCGTAGTTCCAGGACACGTCGGTCACCAGGTCCTTGATCAGCGGGAAGGCTCGCATCGGCTCGACCGTGATCGGTTCCTCGAGGTCGAAATCTGACAGGCGCGTCTTGCAGGTCAGACGCGGCTGCCCGTTGACCTCGGCGCTGCAGGAGCCGCATTTCGCGGCCTTGCAGTTCCAGCGGACGGCGAGATCGGGAGCCTCGTGGCCCTGGATCCAGTGGAGGGCGTCGAGCACGACCATGCCCGATTCGATCGGCACGTCGAACTCGTCGAAGCGGGCCTCGCTCCCGGGCGTGCCGCGGAAGACCCGAAGGTGTGCTTCCGACATGCGCTCCTCCATGCTCAGTGACCCGCCGTGAGCACGCCCTGCAGCTCGTCGCTCATGGACGGCAGGGGGGTCGTGTAGATGGTCATGCGACCGTCGGCGTCCCGGGCGATGACGCTGTTGCGTTCGCCCCACGTCGCGTCGTCGGTCTCTGGGTAGTCGAGGCGGCTGTGGGCCCCGCGACTCTCGGTCCGCTGGCGTGCGCTGCGGGCGACCGCCTCCGACACCGTCAGAAGGTTGCCGAGCTCGAAGACCAGGTCCCAGCCGGGGTTGTACGGCCGACCACCGGTCACGCAGACCGACTCCCAGCGACGGCGGAGCTCGGCGAGCTCCAGCAGGGCCTGGTCCAGGTCCTCTTCGACGCGGAAGATGCCGACCTGACGCTGCATCACGGACTGCAGATCGCGCTGGATGGCGTACGGGTCCTCGCCGGAAGTCCGCTCCAACGGCGCATCGAGGACACGCAGCGCCTCCTGGACCTGCACGGGGTCGACATGGGGCTGACCCGTCTCGCCGGCAGCGTGGTCCGCCGCCGCCTTGCCCGTCCGCGCGCCGAACACGAGCAGGTCGGACAGTGAGTTGCCGCCCAAGCGGTTCGCGCCGTGCATGCCGCCCGCGACCTCGCCCGCGGCGAATAGACCGGGCACCCTGGTTTCCCCGGTCTCGGCGTCGACCCGGATCCCACCCATCACGTAATGCGTGGTCGGGCCGACCTCCATGGGCCCTTTCGTGATGTCGACGTCGGCGAGCTCCTTGAACTGTTCGTACATCGAGGGCAGCTTGCGCCGGACGTGGTCGGCGGACAGATAGCTGATGTCGAGGTAGACGCCGCCGTGCGGCGTCCCGCGACCTTCCTTCACCTCGGTATAGATCGCCCGTGACACGTTGTCGCGGGTCGACAGCTCGGGTGGCCGCCGCGCGTCGGTCTGCTTGGCCTGGGACTGGGCCTGGACCCAGCGCGAGGCCTCATCCGCGTTCGCCGCGTATTCCTCGCGACGGTCCTCGGGGAGGTACTTCCACATGAACCGCTCGCCGATCGCGTTGCGGAGGATGCCCCCTTCCCCGCGGACGGCCTCGGTCACGAGCAAGCCGCGGACGCCGGGTGGCCACACCATGCCGGTCGGGTGGAACTGCACGAACTCCATGTCCATGAGCTCGGCGCCCGCTTCGTATGCGAGCGACTGCCCATCGCCGCTGTACTCCCACGAGTTCGACGTCACCTCGTACGCCTTGCCGATGCCGCCGGTCGCCAGGACGACGGCCTTGGCCGCGAACACGATCGGTCGCCCGGTCGTCCGCCAGTAGCCGACCGCGCCGGTCACCCCATCGCGGCCCGTCACGAGGCGGGTGATCGTGCATTCCATGTACACGTCGATCCCCGCGGACACGGCGCGATCCTGGAGCGTGCGGATCATCTCCAGCCCGGTCCGGTCGCCGACGTGGGCCAGGCGCGGGTGCGAGTGGCCGCCGAACGGTCGCTGGAGGATGCGCCCGTCGGCCGTGCGGTCGAACACCGCTCCCCACTCCTCGAGCTCGCGGACACGGGCCGGCGATTCCACGGCGTGGAGCTCGGCCATCCGCGGGTTGTTGAGCTTCTTGCCGCCCACCATCGTGTCGCGGAAATGGACCTGCCACGAATCGGCCGGCGCGACGTGTGCGAGTGCCGCTGCGACGCCACCCTCGGCCATCACCGTGTGTGCCTTGCCGAGGAGCGACTTGCACACGAGCCCGACGTCGGCACCGGCCGCGCGGGCCTCGATCGCGGCCCGGAGCCCGGCGCCGCCGGCGCCGATGACCAGAACGTCGTGGGGCCGGGTCTGCGGATCCGTGGGGAATGTCATGGTCGCGTCGGATGGGTCAGAGCTGGATCCGGATCGCCGGGTCGGTGATGACGCCGAGCGCGAGCAGCCGGATGTACAGGTCGGCCGCGGTCACCGAGATCAGGCTGATCCACGCCCACGCCATGTGCTGCAGGTTCAGCGACGTGATGCTCTGCCACAGGGACCGGCGCACCTTGGCGCGACGCGAGCAGGAGAAGCAGTCCAGCCGTCCACCGACGATGTGGCGGAGCGAGTGGCACGAGAGCGAGTAGCCGGTGAGCAGGAACGCGTTGACGAAGAGGATCGCGACGCCGAGCCCGATCCGGTAGTCACCGTGATGCGTGACCGCCAGCCACGCGTCCAGCCACAGGAAGAACAACGGGATGAACGCGAGGTACAGGAAGTAGCGGTGCAGGTTCTGCAGGATGAACGGGAAGGCCGTCTCCAGCTTGTACCCGCGGTGGATGGTCGGCTCGCCGACTGCGCAGCCGGGCGGATCGGCGAAATAGAAGCGGTAATAGGCCTTGCGGTAGTAGTAGCAGGTGGCACGGAAGCCGAGCGGGACCCACAGGATGAACAGGCCGGGGCTGATCCACGTCGGGAGCCAATCGGGCTTGATCAACGGCGAGAACAGCGGCGACAGGTAACCGTCGACCTCGTATGCGGTGCCGAACAGCGGCGTCCAGACGATCCCGCTGACGAACAGGTAGGTGGCGCAGACCGTGAAGAGCGTCCCCTGGACGAGCGGCGCCGTCCACCAGCGGTCGCGGCGCCGCGTCGCACCCAGCCCGGCGGGGGCGGTGCCGGCCGGCTTGCGCGGGGCTCGAAGGCTGCCGACGAGCCCCGTCATCGCGCCGCGCTCACGCCGGATCCCAGCCGCTCGATGACCGCGTCGGCGAACGCCGCCGTCCCGAGGGAACCGCCGAGGTCGCTGGTCGTCCGGCCCTCGCCGATGATCTCGCGCAGCGACGTCTCGACGCGATCCGCCTCGGCGACGTACCCGAGGTGGCGGAGCATCAGCGCCCCGCTCAGGATCAGCGCCGTCGGATTGGCCCTGTCGAGACCGGCGTACTTGGGCGCGGAGCCATGGACCGGCTCGAACACCGCAGCGTCGGTCCCGATGTTCGCTCCGGGCGCCACGCCCAGCCCGCCGACGAGGCCCGCGGCCAGGTCGGAGACGATGTCCCCGTAGAGGTTCGGCAGGACCAGAACGTCGTACAGGTCGGGCTTCTGGACGAGCTGCATGCACATGTTGTCGACGATGCGGTCCTCGAACTCGATACGGCCGTCGTAGTCGGCGGCGACGGTCCGGCAGCTCTCGAGGAACAGCCCGTCCGACAGCTTCATGATGTTCGCCTTGTGGACCGCGGTGACCTTGCGTCGACCGTTCGCGACCGCGTAGTCGAAAGCGAACCGGGCGATCCGCTCGGACGCTGCGCGGGTGATGATCTTGATGCTCTCGGCCGCGTCGGGGCCGACCATGTGCTCGATGCCGGCGTACAGGTCCTCGGTGTTCTCCCGGACGATCACGAGGTCGACGTCCTCGTAACGCGACTCGAGACCCTTGATGCTGCGGGCCGGCCGGAGATTCGCGTACAGCCCGAGCACCTGGCGGAGCGTCACGTTGACGCTCCGGAACCCCTCCCCGACCGGCGTCGTGATCGGCCCCTTCAGGGCGACCTTGTTGCGCTTGATGGACTCGAGGACGTGGTCCGGCAGCGGCGTCCCGTACTCCGCCATCACGGCCTCGCCCGCGTCCACGACCTCCCACGCGAACGCGACCCCGGTCGCATCGAGGACGCGTCGTGTCGCCTCCGCCAGCTCCGGACCGATGCCGTCGCCGGGGATCAGGGTGACTGGGTGGGCCATGGCCCGATTGTATCCGGGCCGACCGACGCGGCGTGGCCGGCCTCCCCGGTGGGGAGACCGGCCCAGGAGCCGCGTCCGGCGTGGCTAGGGCGCGAGGCGTTGCATGTCGACGAACTGGAACTCGCCGGCATCGATGATCCTGCCCGCTGAGCCGTCGAGGGGCAGGAGGTGGGTCTCCGCCGCCGTGTCGTCGCCGTAGCGGACGACGAGCGCCGTGCCATCGGGTGTGAAGGCCGTCCCACTCACGCCTGCGTTGCCGCTCTGTGGCGTCCCCGGCAAGCGCGGCCCGATGGGGACGCCGTCCGCGCTACCGTCGATCGGAGCGAGGATCAGCTGCCACGTCGAGTTCCTGAAATAGCGCACGAATGCCAGGTTCTTCCCGTCCGGCGCGAACAGGCCGCCACGCTCGGCTCGCGTGCCATCGGGCACCGGCACTCGCCGCTCCGTCCGCGTCTCGACATCGAGCAGGAAGCCGCGTGGCTCGCCTGACGAGGTGTAGCGGGTGAACGAGATCGATGACCCGTCGGGTGAGATCGTCGGGCCCTGGTAGTCGAAGCGATTGGTCGCCGGTGTCGTCGACAACTGACGCTTGCCCGTCCCGTCCGCACGGATGGCGAAGATCGCAGGGCTGCCACCCTCCTGGAGATACACGATCTCCTCCCCAATTGGCGGCAGCCACGCGGGGAAGTGGACGCGTCCGGTGCCTTCCAGGCGTCGCGGCTCACCGCCGGTTACGTCGACCACGTACAGGTCCCCGCTCGCCATGTAGGCGACGCGGGTGCTGTCCGGCGACCAGTCCAACCAATCGAGGCTCTTGGTCGGCGCTGTCACGGCGTGCAGGTTCGAGCCATCTGCGTTGGCCACCATCAGCGTGAGGATGGCGGGCCCCGCGATCGGGCCGTCGGAGCGCAGAAAGGCCATTCTCGTGCCGTCGCGCGAGAAGAGAGGCGAGAAGTCGAACGCATCGCCACCGACGAGCAGGGCGGATTCGGTCGTCGTCGGATCGAGCGTGTAGATGTCGCCGTCGCGACTGGTCACGAAGATGCCGTTGCGGGCCAGTCCGAATGGCTCGGGCAGGCGTTGGCGTGAGCCGGCCGCGAGGATCACGACGGCAAGCACGAGCACGATGAGCGCTGCCACCAGCAGCAGCCGACCGGGCCGCGGCACGGTGAAGAGGCGTGGGCGGAAGGTCGTATCCACCGGGAGCCACCTTTCGAGGCTCGACCATGCCGGCCGTTGGCGCGTCACCCTGGTGACCCCCAGCACCTCGTCGAGGTGGTCGGGCACCCGGTAGTCCGCGTCCCCGTGGAGCCAGGACGACATGACGCGGTCGAGGCGATCGTTGGTCGTCATGCCGGCCTGCCCTCCACGAGATCGCCCTTCACGCGAGAGTCGGCATCGAGTGCCGCCCGCATCTCGCCCAGGGCGCGGTGCAGCCGCGACTTGGCGGTCCCGAGGGGGATCCCCAGGGTCGCCGCCACGGCCGGCATCGGAAGGTCGAGGTAGTGATGGAGGACGATGACGGCTCGCATCTCCGGTTCGAGCCGGAGGAAGCCGCGTTCGAGTCGGTCGCGGTCGTCGACGATCGACACGTCGTCGACGATGGAAGGAACGGCGATCGTGCTGAGCTCGACGTCGAGCCTGTGTCGTCGCAGCCGTCGCGCCTCATCGATACAGGCGTGGACGAGCAGGCGATGCAGCCAGGCATCGAAGCGCTCGGGGTCGCGGAGCGTGGGCAGATCACGCCAGGCACGGACGAGCGCGTTCTGGACGGCGTCCTTGGCCTGTTCCGTATTCCGCAGCATGAGCCAGGCGGCGGCATCCAGGCGGGAGATCGCGGCGCCTGCCAGCTCGGCGAAGGCGTCATGATCGCCCTTCCGCGCTCGCTCCACGAGGTCTCGCTGCATCACGCCCCTCGGCGGTGGCGCGACCGACGTGGCCGCGCTCGTCGAGTATGGCGAGGCGACCCGTCGGAATCGTTCCGACTGGAGCGGACCCCGCTAGACTCGCCCGGATGCGGATCGGCGTGACGCTCCCCCTGTCCGACGGAGACACGCCCGACCGGCACTCCCCGACGTTCGACAAGACGAGCGCCTTCGCCCGACACGCCGAAGCGGCCGGTCTCGATTCGGTCTGGGTGTTCGACCACCTGCTGTTCCGCTACCGCGGCCGCCCGGACGAGGGCATACGCGAGGCGTGGACGACCCTCGCCGCACTCGCCCCGATCGTGCCGCGCGTGGAGCTCGGCTCCCTCGTGATGTGCTCGTCCTTCCGGAACCCCGCCCTGATGGCCAAGATGGCGGCGACCCTTGACGACCTGTCCGGCGGCCGTGTGATCCTCGGCCTCGGGTCGGGGTGGCACGACCCGGAATACGAGGCATTCGGCTACCCCATCGATCACCGGGTGGGACGCTTCGCGGAGGACCTGGAGATCGCCGCTCGCCTGCTGCGCGGCGAGACCGTGACGGTCGCCGGGCGATGGCAGAGCGTGTCTGGCGCGTCCCTCATCCCACCACCGGCCCGCACCGTCCCGATCCTCGTGGCGGCCGAAGGCCCGCGCATGCTGGCGCTGACCGCGGCGTGGGCGGACGCCTGGAACGCCGCGTGGTTCGGCGGGGTCGACGGCCGCATGCGGGTGCTGCTGGCGGCGCTGGATGCGGCGTGCGGGGAGGCCGGTCGCGATCCTGCGACGCTCAGGCGGACGGTCGGCATCCGGCTCCATGATCCCGGCGCCGGCGGGGACGATCGGACGGGACTGGCGGCCGACGCGGACGGCCTCGCGACGGTGTTCGACGACCTCGCAGCGGCCGGCATCGACGACGCGATCGTGTGGTCGCTCTCGAAGTCCGCGGCGGCTCTCGACCGGATCGCCGATGCCCGGCGCCTGCACCTGGGCATGGCCGGATGAGGGCGCGTCGCTCGGCTACGATGCGTCGGTGAAGCTGCAGGAGGCCGACGCCAAAACCCTTCTCGTCGCCCAGGGCCTGCCGGTCCCCGAATGGGCGGTCGCCCACACATCCGCAGAGGCCCGAGCAGCCGCCGATCGCTTCCTGTCCCAGGGCTCCGCCAAGGTGGTGATCAAGGCCCAGGTCCTCGTCGGTGGGCGGGGCAAGGCCGGCGGCGTGAAGCTCGCCGGGTCGCCCGACGAGGCGGCCGCCGTCGCCGACCAGATCCTGGGCATGGACATCAAGGGGATGACGGTTCGCAAGGTCCTGGTCGGACCGGCGGCGGACATCGTCCAGGAGTTCTACCTCGCGGCCCTGGTCGATCGGGCGGAGCGTCGCATCCTGTTGATGGGCTCGGCCGAGGGAGGCATGGAGATCGAGCACGTCGCGGAGACCAACCCGGATGCGATCGTCCGGCGGCATGCCGATCCGCAGCTCGGCCTGCTCGACTTCCAGGCACGCGAGCTGGCGTTCGCGATGGGCCTCGGCGGTCAGCTCAAGGCAGCTGTCGCCATCGCCAGGGGTCTCGTGCGGACGATGACCGCCTACGACGCCGATCTCGTCGAGATCAACCCGCTGGCCGTCGTCCGCGAGCCGGCCCCCCAGCCCGGCGACGCGCCCATCGAGCGCCTGGTCTGTCTCGACGCCAAGGTGACGATCGACGATTCGGCCCTCCCCCGCCACCCCGGTCTCGAGGACCTGCGCGATCCCGACGAGGAGGCGCCCGAAGACCGCGAGGCACGCGAGGCCGGGCTGACCTTCATCAAGCTCGACGGCACGATCGGCTGCATGGTCAACGGTGCCGGCCTGGCGATGACGACGATGGACCTCGTCAAACGGGCGGGTGGCGAACCGGCGAACTTCCTCGATATCGGCGGCGGTGCACGCGCCGACAAGGTCGCCCATGCCATGCAGCTGATCCTGTCCGATCCCAAGGTCGAGGCCATCCTCGTGAACATCTTCGGCGGAATCACGCGCGGCGACGAGGTCGCGCGCGGCCTGATCGAGGCTCGCGCCCAGCAGACCCGCGACGTGCCGATGGTCGTTCGGATCGTCGGCACGAACGCGGTGGAGGCGGCCGCCCTGCTCGAGGAGGCGCGTCTCCATACGGCAGCGTCGCTCGACGACGCGGCCGCGAAGGCGGTCGCCGCGGCGCGCGGCGCGGAGACTCCGGCGTGAGCATCCTCGTCGGGTCGGAGACGCGTCTGGTCGTGCAGGGCATCACCGGGCGGGAAGGCGAGTTCCATGCGCGAGCCTGCCAGGCCTACGGCACGGACATCGTCGCCGGCGTGACCCCGGGCAAGGGCGGGCAGGTCGTCCTGGACGGTACGGTGCCCGTCTTCGACACGGTCGCCGACGCCGTTCGCGAGACGGGGGCGAACGCCTCCCTGGTCTTCGTCCCGGCGGCGGGCGCCCCGGACGCCGTCATGGAGGCGGCGGTCGCGGGGATCGCCACGATCTTCTGCATCACCGAGGGCATCCCGGCGCTCGACATGATCCCGACCGTCGAGGTCGTCCGCAGCCGTGGCGCCCGCCTGATCGGACCGAACTGTCCCGGCGCGACATCGCCGGGCCGCGCGAAGGTCGGCATCATCCCGGGCTCGATCCACCGTGAGGGCCGGGTGGGTGTGGTCAGCCGCTCCGGCACGCTGACCTACGAGGCCGTCCAGGCGATGACCGACGCCGGGCTCGGCCAGTCGACCTGCCTTGGCATCGGCGGCGACCCGATCATCGGCACGACCTTCCTCGACGCGCTCCAGCTGTTCGCCGAGGACGACGAGACCGACGCGATCGTGCTCATCGGCGAGATCGGCGGGGCGGCCGAGGAGACCGCTGCCTTGTGGGCCGGCGAGCACCTGCGCGATGTTCCCAAGGCCGCGTTCATCGCCGGCCAGACCGCCCCGGAGGGCAAGCGCATGGGGCATGCCGGCGCGATCATCTCGGGCGGCGCGGGCACCGCGGCGTCGAAGATGGAGGCACTGGAGGCGGCGGGCTTCCGCGTCGCCGGATCCCCGACCGAGCTGCCCTCGCTCCTCCGGGACGCCGGGTACCGGGGCGCGTGACATGGGGACGCGCATGGAGCTCGTCGCCGGGCCGGCGCAGGAGATCCTGATCGTCGTCGGCACAGACGACCGCGCCAGCCTCGCCGATGGGAGCCGGTTCCCCGCCTACCTCTCGTTGAGCGGCGGGATGGACCCGACCTGGCTCGACCTCTTCGCCGAGGCCGCCCGCTCCGCGACCGACCGCGACGTGCCGCCGGACCTCATCGACGCTCGCATCGAGCTCGGCCCGCAAGACGAACGTGCGTTGACGGTGGAGCGCATCGACCCTGGCTGGGTGTCCGCCGTGGCTGCCGTCCCGGACTCCGTCCTCGACGCGCTGGCGGGGCGCTGGATCGACCGGCTCGAGGAGGAGTTCGGGGACCTCCCGCGCGAGGAGAAGCCATGGATCCGAGAGCTGGCCGGGCGGGTCGTCGCGTTCTGCCGGGCTGCCGACCGCGCGCCGGATGTCGTCTTCGTCTGGGAGCTGTGACATGACCGAGCGGAGAGACCTGGAGGCTTCGTTCGCCTCGAACCAGCGGCTCTGGGATGCGTGGACGAAGGTGCACGCCGAGGGCGAGTTCTACGACGTCGCCGGGTTCCGCGAGGGCGGCGTCCGAGTCAGGCCGTACGAGATCGCCGCGATCGGGGACGTCACCGGCAAGAGCCTGCTCCATCTCCAGTGCCATTTCGGCCTGGACACGCTGTCCTGGGCGCGGCTCGGGGCACGCGTGACCGGTGTGGACTTCTCCTCGGCGTCGATCGGGCTCGCCCGGGAGCTCGCCGCCGACCTGGGCATCGGGAACGCCCGATTCATCGAGTCGAACATCTACCAGCTTCCGCTGCGGCTCGGCGACGAGTTCGACGTGGTCTATACGTCGCGTGGCGTCCTCGGGTGGTTGCCCGACATCCGCGGCTGGGCCCGGGTCGTCGCTCGCTTCGTGAAGCCGGGTGGCCGGTTCTACATCTCGGAGGTCCATCCCGTCCTCCAGGTGTTCGAGAACGAGGGTGTCTCGCCGCGCGAACTCCGGCTCCGGTACCCCTATTGGGAGCACGGGGACCCGTTGATCTTCGACGTCCACGGCTCGTATGCCGACCGCGCGGCGGACCTGGGCACCGAGCACAAGGAGCATGGCTGGGATCACGGGCTGGGCGAGATCGTGACCGCCCTGATCGACGCCGGGCTCCGCATCGACCGGCTCGAGGAGCAGCCGTTCCTCGAGTGGCCGGCCGACTTCCTGGTCGAAAGCGAGCCGGGCAGCGGCGTCTACGTCCTGCCCGACGGGCCGGGCGAGCTGCCACTCATGTTCTCGATCCTGGCCTCGAAGCCCGCCTGACGTCGAGCCGGGAGACCGACGTCAGCCCAGCCTGACCGCCGTGCCGGAGGCGGTCACCATCAGCATGGAGCCGCCCTGGCCGACGGTCTCGTAGTCGAGATCGACACCGACGACGGCGTCGGCGCCGATCGCCGTGGCCGCCGCCTCCATCTCCTGGAGAGCGATCGTGCGCGCCTTCGCGAGCTCCTGTTCGTAGGCGCCGGACCGGCCGCCGACGATGTCGCGGATGCCTGCGAACAGATCCTTGAAGATGTTCGCGCCGAGGATGGCCTCGCCCGTCACCAGTCCGCGGTACTCGGCGATCGTGCGGCCCTCCAGGGTCGGCGTGGTGGTAATGATCATGGCAGGTGCGTCCTCCGGTCGCTGTCGGCCTCGATCGAGCGAGGATAGCCCAGGGACGGCGGCTGGGCCTCCGGTCAGCCGTCGCGGCCGAACCCGAGCGACGTCCAGGCCGGACCGCCGGGCGCCTCGATCAACTCGACGAGCACGCCGTGGCACGATCGCGGATGGATGAATGCGACGGGACCCTCCGCGCCACGGCGGGGCACCGTGTCGATCAGCTCGAGCCCGTCGAGCTCGAGCCGGATGAGCGCCTCGGCGAGGTTCGGGACTTCGAAGCAGACGTGGTGGAAGCCCTCCCCCTTCGACGCGAGGAACCGCGCCACGCCGGTCGTGTCATCGGTCGGCTGGACGAGCTCGACCTTCGATTCGCCGACGCCCAGGAAGGCGATGCGGACCCGATCGGGCGCGATGTCCATGATCGTCTCGAGCTCGAGGCCGAGCATGTCGCGCCACAGGCCGAGCGCGTCCTCGATCGACTGGACGACGAGCGCGACGTGATGGATCTTGCCGAGCCGGCGGATCGATGGCGGGACCTCGGGCATGTGAGAGACCTCCTGGTTCGACGTGCCGATGACGGCGACGAGCGGTGCGTCGCCGTCCTTCGATCTCGCCGCCGCGGCGGACGTGAGGATCGCCCGGAAGGTCCCCGCGTCGGCCGCATCGAGGCGGCCCGGATCGGTCCAGACGATGAGGATGCCGCCCGACATCGACGACTCCGGGTGCGCCAGCAGCTCCTCCAGGGCATCCCAGTTGCGCCCGGCCCAACCCGGGAAGGCCAGGTCGATCGCGAGCGTCTCGAGCAATGCCCGCTTCGAGCTCGGGCCGGCCAGGTGGACGAACCGCGCGCCGTGCTCGTTGGCGATCGCCGCGATTGTGGCCGCGTCGACCGCCCCACCGGCGTCGACCAGCCCGCCGCCACCCTCCGGGGCGAGACGGGCGCGGAGATCGGCGAGCGGCGATCGCTCCATGGGACGACCTCAAACCGTGATGAGCTCGCGATGCTCGCCCCAGGCGACCCGGAGACGATCGCTGATCTCACCGACCGTGGCATATGCCCGGACGGCATCGAGGATCGGCGGCATGAGGTTGCCATCGGCGAGAGCGATCCGCTCGAGGTCGTCCATGGCGGCGGTCCAGGTCTCGGCCGAGCGCTCGGCCCGGACCGCCCGCACGCGCTCCACCTGGCGCCGCTCCCCCTCGGGGTCGATGCGATGGGTCGGTGGCGTGGTGGGCTCGTCGTCGGTGAAGCGATTGACGCCGACGACGACCTGGTCGCCCGTATCGATCGCCCGCTGGACCCGGTACGCTGCCTCCTGGATCTCGCGCTGCTGGAAGCCACGCTCGATCGCCGCGAGCGTTCCGCCCATCGACTCGATCTCGTCGAGGTAGGTCCACGCTGCCGCCTCGAGCTCGTTCGTGAGGCTCTCGACGTAGTACGAGCCGGCCAGCGGGTCGGGTGTCTCGGTCACGCCGGCTTCGAACGCGAGGATCTGTTGCGTCCGCAGGGCCAGTCGAGCGGCCTCCTCGGTCGGCAGGGCAAGCGCCTCGTCCCGGGAGTTCGTGTGCAGGCTCTGGGCGCCGCCCAGCACCGCCGAAAGGGCCTGGATGGTCGTGCGCACGACGTTGTTGTCGATCGACTGGGCGGTCAGCGACGAGCCGGCGGTCTGCACGTGGAACCGGCACACCATCGACCGCGGGTCCCTCGCTCCGAACCGCTCCTTCATGATCGTCGCCCACATCCGGCGCGCGACCCGGAACTTGGCCACCTCCTCGAAGAGCTCCGACCAGGCGGCAAAGAAGAACGACAGCCGCCCCGCGAAATCGTCGACGTCGAGCCCGCGCTCGACCGCCGCCTCGACGTAGGCGATCGCGTCGGCGAGCGTAAAGGCCAGCTCCTGGGCCGCGGTCGCGCCGGCCTCGCGCATGTGGTAGCCCGAGATCGAGATGGTGTTCCATTTGGGCAGGTCGCGAGCGCAGAACTCGAAGACGTCGGTGACGAGCCGCATCGACGGGCGCGGCGGGAAGATGTATGTCCCCCGCGCGATGTACTCCTTGAGGATGTCGTTCTGGGTGGTCCCGCCGATCCGCGCTCGCTCGACGCCCTGCGCCTCGGCCGCCGCGACATAGAGCGCCAGGAGGATCGGGGCGGTGGCGTTGATGGTCATCGAGGTGCTCACGTCGCCCAGGGGCAGACCGTCGAGAAGGACGGCCATGTCGGCGAGGCTGCTGATCGGCACGCCGACCCGGCCGACCTCGCCCTCCGCGGCCGGAGCGTCCGAGTCGTAGCCCATCTGGGTGGGCAGGTCGAAGGCGACCGACAGGCCGGTCTGGCCGTGGTCGAGTAGGTAGCGGAACCGGCGGTTGGTCTCCTCGGCGGTGGCGAACCCGGCGTACTGGCGCATGGTCCAGAACCTGCTGCGGTACATGGTCGGCTGGACGCCCCGGGTGAACGGGAACTCGCCCGGGCGTCCGAGGTCGCGATCCTCGTCCAGCTCGCGGATATCCGCAGGTGTGTACAGGTCCCGGATCTCGATGCCGGACGACGTGGTGAACCGATCGCGTCGCTCGGCCGCCGATGCGACGGCCTTGGCCCGCAGCGTCGCCCGCCATCGATCGCGGGCGGGATCGCTCCCCTCCCCGACCGGGCGCCGCCGACGGTCCGCCTGGTCGGTCATGCCGTCACTCGAGGACCACGAGCACGTCGCCGAGCTCGACCGTCGCGCCGGGGGCAGCGGGGATCCGCGCGACCGTTCCGGGCCGTGGCGCACGCAGCTCGTTCTGCATCTTCATCGCCTCCACGGCCAGCAGCGTCTGGCCCGCCTCGACGCGATCGCCCGGGTTGACGGCGACCGACGCGACCCTCCCCGGGATGATGGCACGGATCTCGAGCGGTCCACCAGCCCCGGCGACCACCCCACGGACCCGCGACGCGCGCTCCCGCAGGACGGCTCGGGCCTCGTCTTCGACGACCAGCTCGAACCGCCACCCGTCCACGTTGACCTCGACCGCCCGTCGTCCCTCGGCGTCCGCCGTGCCGGCCTGCCCGACCTGGACTTTGTGGCCCGCCGGGACCTCGGCTCCGGACGCGATGACGCGCGGCGTCTCGTCCGGCAGAGCCGTGGCGGGTGAGGCGGTCACCCGGACCGAGCCGGCCGTCCCCGTCATCGCGGCTGGCGCTTCGTCGCGGCCTGGCGCCCCGCACGCCGCCACGAGGACTCGGCAGCGACCGATCCGTCTTTGCGCAAAGACGATCCGGCGAATTCGTGCACGTTTTGGCCCAGCGCCGCGGCTGCCGCGATCGCAGCAACCTCGGCGACCCGGGCTCGGTCGTCCTCGCCGGCCCACCGTTCAGCCACCCAATCGGTCGACAGCGCCGATCCATCGTCATCGGCGAAAGCCGGGTCGCGCATCAGCGACGCGTGGAAAGGCAGAGTGGTCTGGATGCCGCTGACGGCGACCTCATCCAGCGCGCGCCGCATCCTCCTGATCGCGGCACCCCGGTCGCGTCCGATCGTCATGACCTTGGCGATCATCGGGTCGTAATCGGGTGGAACGCGGTCTCCCGGGCGGATGGCCGTGTCGACGCGAACGCCCGGCCCCGATGGCATGACCCACGCGCCGACCCGGCCCGGGACCGGCGCGAAATCGCGCGCCGGATCCTCGGCCGCCAGGCGGACCTCGACGGCATGCCGGGTCGGCGTTGCCGCCGTCGCCGCCGCTCCTCGGACCTCCTCGGAGAGGGGCTCGCCTGCCGCCAACCAGAGTTGCTCGGCGACGAGGTCGAGGTCGGTGACGAGCTCCGTCACGCCGTGCTCGACCTGCAGGCGCGCATTGACCTCGAGGAACCAGAAGCGCCGATCTGGGTCGAAGAGGAACTCCGCGGTCGCGGCATTGTGGAGACCGGCGGCGCGAGACGCGCGGACCGCCATCGCATGCACCTCGGCTCGCTCGTCCGGCGTCAGCCCGGGCGCCGGCGTCTCCTCGACGAGCTTCTGGTGCCGTCGCTGGATGGAGCAATCCCGCTCGCCCAATGCGACGACGTCGCCTTGCTCGTCACCCAGCAGCTGCACCTCGATGTGACGGGCAGGCCGGATCTCCCGCTCGAGATAGACGGACCCGTCACCGAACGCAGCGAGTGCTTCGGCGGCGCCGGCCGCCAACGCTGCGGGCAGCTGGGTCGCGGACGTAACGCGCCGCATGCCGCGACCGCCGCCGCCTGCGGCCGCCTTGACGAACAACGGGAAGCCGAGCTCCTCGGCGGCGGCGATCACGGCCTCGATCTGGTCCGGCCGGTCGATCGGCGTCGGCTCGAACGTCCCGGGGACGACCGGCACATCCGCCGCCATCGCCGTCCGTCGCGCGACCAACTTGTCGCCCAGGGCTTCGATCGCACTGGCGCGCGGCCCGATGAAGACGAGCCCCGCGTCCGTGACGGCTCGTGCGAACGTCGCCCGCTCCGACAGGAACCCGTAGCCCGGATGGATCGCTTGAGCGCCGGTCGCGAGCGCCGCCTCGATGATGGCGTCGCCGCGGAGATAGCTCACTCCCGCTGGAGCCGCGCCGAGACGCACCGCCTCATCTGCGCCGACGACATGGGCCGCGTCGACATCCGCATCCGAATAGACGGCGACCGTCTCGACCCCGAGGTCGCGGCACGTCCGGATGATCCGGACGGCGATCTCGCCGCGGTTCGCGATCAGGATCCGGCGGAAGGGGCGGGCCCGGCTGTCCTTGCGCAAAGACGCGGCAGCCGGCCGGGTGACGCTCGTCACAGCGGGATGTTGCCGTGCTTTTTCGGTGGGTTCGTGTCGCGCTTGTCGGCGAGCATCTCCAACGCTTTGATGAGGCGCGGTCGCGTTTCGGATGGGCGGATGACATCGTCGACATACCCACGCGCGGCCGCGACATACGGATTGGCGAATCGCTCCTCGTAGTCGGCGACGAGCCGAGCGCGTTCCGCGACTGCATCATCCGCCGCGGCGATCTCGTCACGGTTCAGGATGTTGACCGCTCCCTCGGCGCCCATGACGGCGATCTCTGCCGTCGGCCAGGCGAGGTTGATGTCGCCGCGGACGTGCTTGCTCGACATGACGTCGTACGCACCGCCATACGCCTTTCGGGTGATGACGGTCAGCTTCGGGACCGTGGCCTCGCAATATGCATACAGCAGCTTCGCCCCGTGGCGGATGATCCCGCCGTGCTCCTGTCCGACGCCGGGGAGGAAACCCGGGACGTCGACCAACGTCAACAACGGCACGTTGAAGCAGTCACACGTCCGGACGAAGCGGGCGGCTTTGGTCGACGCGTCGATGTCCAGTGCGCCGGCAAGCACCGCCGGCTGCTGCGCGACGATCCCGATGCTGCGCCCACCAAGCCGGGCGTAGCCCGTGATGATGTTCGGAGCCCATCCGGGCTGGATCTCGAGGAACGCACCGTCGTCGACGATCCGCTCGATGACCGCATGCATGTCGTACGGCTTCGAGGCGTCGTCGGGAACGATCGTGTCCAATGCCGCATCCATCCGCTCCGGCGGATCCGAAGTCTCGACGCGCGGCGGATCGCCGAGGTTGTTCTGCGGTAGGTAGCCCAGCAGCCGCCGGGCCGACGTCAATGCCTCCGCCTCGTCATGCGCGGCGAGATGCGCGACGCCGCTCCGGGTCGTGTGCGTCGTTGCACCGCCCAGGGTCTCGGCGTCGACTTCCTCGTGGGTCACCGCCTTCACGACATTCGGGCCGGTCACGAACATGTAACTCGTCCCGTCGACCATGATCGTGAAGTCCGTGATCGCCGGCGAGTACACCGCTCCCCCGGCACACGGCCCGAGCACCAGCGAGATCTGCGGCACGACCCCGGACGCGAGGGTATTGCGCAGGAAGATGTCGGCATACCCACCGAGTGACACGACGCCTTCCTGGATCCTCGCCCCGCCGGAGTCGTTCAGACCGACGATCGGTGCACCCACCTTCATCGCGAGATCCATGACCTTGCAGATCTTCTCGGCATATGCCTCGGACAGGGATCCACCGAAAACGGTGAAGTCCTGGCTGAACACGAACACCAGGCGACCATCGATGGTCCCGTGGCCGGTCACGACGCCGTCACCAAGGAATGCGGTTTCCACTTCGGGGTTCCTATTCGTGACGAACGCATCGAGCTCGACGAACGATCCTGCGTCGAGCAGGAGGTCAAGCCGCTCGCGCGCGGTCAGTTTTCCGCGTTCGTGCTGCTGGTCGATCCGCTCCTGGCCGCCACCGAGTCGAGCCTCCGCGCGCATCGAATCGAGACGCGCCAATCGCTGTTCGTTCGTCGACATCAGTCGGACCTCCGCGAATCGGCGTGTCTTTGCACACGGACAGGGGCCATCATACGGTCACAGTTATCCACGGAAATGGTGAACAACTCGCTTTGCGTGTGGATAACCGGGTGCCCGTTGCAACGCGCGCTGGAGTAGCATGTCCGGACGTCCCGCCCGTCCCCGTCAGCCCAGGGCGATCGATTCCGAGGTGATGCCCCAGTGAAGAACGTCATCGCGATCGCGAATCAGAAGGGCGGCGTCGGCAAGACGACGACGGCGATCAACCTCGCCGGGGCGCTCGCGGAAGAGGGCTATCGAATCCTCTGCATCGATATGGACCCCCAGGCGAACCTCACCGCGGGCCTCGGCGTCAATCTCAACACTGTCGAACGCTCGATGGCCGACGTCCTCGCCGACGGCCGCTCGAAGCTCGTTGACGTGATCCTCCCGACCGAAAGCCCTGGCATCGATGTCGCGCCCGCACACATCGACCTCGCGTCGACCGAGGGAGAGCTGTTCACCGCGCTGGGCCGGGAGAACATCCTGCGCGAGGCGATCGTCGGCCAGCTCAAGGGGTACGACTACGTCCTCATCGATTGCCCACCGAACCTCGGCCTGCTCACGGTCAACGGGCTCGTGGCCGCAAACGGTGTGATCATCCCGGTCCAGACCCAGTACTACGCGATGAAGGGTCTGACGAATCTCGTGAAGGTCATCAACGCGATCCGCCTCAAGCTCAACCGGAACCTGCGGATCCTCGGTCTCCTGCCGACCTTCTACGACGGCCGGACCAACCTGGCCCGCGACATGCTTGACGAGCTGCGTGTCGTCGGCGACCACCATGTCTTCAGCAGCATCGTCCGCAACACCGTCAAGCTCGGCGAGGCTCCCCTCGTCGGGCGACCGATCACGACGTACGCCGGCAGCAGTGAAGCGGCCAGGACGTACCGTGAGCTCGCACGAGAGGTGGTGGACCTTGGCACGGCCTGATTTCCGAGCGGCGGCCGCCCGCCGCCTATCGGAGGAGCGCGAGCTCTCCCCCGCCATCGTCAGCCTGCTGTCGCCGGACAGCCCGACGCGCAGCGTCGGGGTCCGGATCGTGCCGCTCGACCACATCGAGCAGAATCCTGAGCAGCCACGACTGGCGATGAACCAGGAGGCCCTCGACGAGCTCGCGGCATCGATCCGGGAGCACGGCGTCCTGCAGCCGATCCTCGTCCGGCCGGTCGGCCCGAACACGTATCAGCTGATCGCCGGCGAACGCCGCTGGCGCGCCTCGAAGCAAGCCGGCCTTGACTCGATCCCCGCACTCATCGAGGAGATCGACGACGACACGGCTCTCGAGATCTCGATCATCGAGAACCTGCAGCGCGAGGACATCTCGCCACTCGACGAGGCGGCGATGTTCGACCGGATGGTCTCCGAGCACGGCTACAGCATCCGCAAGCTTGCCGACAAGCTCGGCAAGGACAAGGGCTACGTGGAGAACCGGCTTCGTCTCGCGGACGCTCCCGATGAGGTCCGCGAGCTGGTGTCCTTGCGCAAAGACACGCTGTCGCACGCCTACGAGCTCATGAAGGTCGAGGACCCCAAGCGACGTCGGCGGCTCGCCGACCAGGTCGCTCGCGGCGACCTGACGCTCATCAAGCTTCGAGACAAGATCGAGGGTCGCCGCGCCCGTCAGCCGCAGCTTGCGGAGGAGCTCGGGAACGCCGACGCGGTCGTGATCCTCGAGGCCGTGCTCGTCGAAGACGAACCGCCGGATGCGATCGCGGCCGAGCCGGAGGTCGAGGCGCCGCCCCCGATGCGGCGACAGCTCAGCGACGACTCGCTCGTCAACGCCAAGGCGTCACTCGCCGAGGCACTCGACGAGCTGGTCGGCGTGCTCCGTGAGCCCGAGGCGATCCGCGGGATCGGTGACGTCGACCGCGACAATCTCGCGAAATACCTGACGATCTCGAAGCTCCGGTTGGAGAACGCGATCGCTCTCGTACGGTCCGGCGACCTCGACTGACGCCGACCCCACGAGCCAGCCAACGGGCGGCTGAGCAGAGGCTAGAGCCCGACCTGGGTCATTGCCGCGACCCAGCCCGCCCCAGCGACCGCGGCGCCGATCGCCTGCGCCTCCCAGGAGCGCCGTCTCGCGCGCTCGGTTGAACCGCGCCCCGCCGCGAGCCCGAGACTGACGAGCGCGGTTCCGGCGATCACCAGGGCCCAGGTCACGACGCCCCAGCTTCCGCGCCCCACGAACGTCACGCCGATCGCCGTCGCCGCGGCCATGAGCCCTGCGTCCAGCCAGAGGGATCGGGTGGGTCCAAGGACCGTCGCCACGGATTCGGTCCCAGCGGTCCGGTCGGCGTCAAAGTCCGCCCGCGCGTTCGCCACCGCGAGTGCGGCGCCGGCGAGGACCGTCATCGGGATCAGGATCGTGAAGAACGCGGGCAGCGTCCCCGTCGCCCCGAGCCACCCGTAGATCGGTAGCACGGGGATGCCCACCGCGAACGGAAGCCACGACCATGCGGTGCCTTTGGCCACGAGGTCGTAGGTGGCACCGATCGCGAGCACGAGGAGAGCGAGACCGCCGAGGCGAACCTCGACGATCGCCGCCGTACCCAGACCAAGAGCGGTCGCGACCAGCACCACGGTTCGCGCTGTCGGGAGCGATACCTCCCCGCCCGGGATGGGCTTGGGCGGCACGCGGCCCGCATCGGTCGGTGCGTCGACGATGTCGTTGAGGGCTCCGATCGCGAATTGGAGCGCGACCATCGAGACCCCGAGCAGCGCACCGACCCTGGCCCCTCCCCCGGCCAGGAGGGCGACCGTGCTGACGACGACGCCGTCGAGGATCGATGGGAACGGATGGACCAGCCGGATCAGGGCCGGGAGGCGGGAGACCCGGGCATGCGCTCGGTCAGACGTAGACCAGCTCGTCGAAGTTCTCGACCAGGTAATCGATGAGCCGCCGGCGACCGTCCTTCACCTGGGTCCGGATACCGGGCACCAGCGCATAGAGCGCGACGGCGGGGATCATCTGTCGGCCCTGCGCGTCGCGACCGACGACTGCGACGGGTCCGTCGCCAGAAGCGAACACTCGTTCGATATCGCGCTCGCTCAGCTTGGCCGCCTTGCGGAGATCGGACAGGACGCGGATCACGCCCCGGCGCTTCGCGACGTCGCGCATGAGCTCGGCCGCCCACGCGTCGATCTGCGCATCGGACTGTTCCTGGAGGCGGGTTCGATATTCCTGGGGGTCGGCGGAAAGGCCTGTCGCTGCCACGCTCGCTCCTGATCTGGTCGTCGCGCCGAGTATGCCAGAAGGGCCACGGACGTCGCCGGGGCCAAGCGCCGAGTCACCCCCGGGCGTGGTCAACCGGCCTGAGCGGCCTCCATGGTCTCCCCAGCCAGCTGTGCAGCGAGCGCCGCGTCCCGCGAGCCCTCCGGCCATTCGTTGAAACGCTCGGTCACCCAGCGCCCGAGCCGACCCGTCCGCTGGGGCTCCACGGCACCGTGCAGCAGATCCTGGAGCCGGCTCGAGAGCGTCGCCGTCATGGCCGCGACGGCCGCCCGATCCGGTCGGCCCTCACCCACGATCGGCTCGCCGACCTGCACCCGCACGCGGCCTCCGAACGGCAGCCAGCTCGTGCCGTTGATCGCGATCGGGACCAACGGCACACGCGAGCGCAGCGCGAAATAGGCAGGACCGTCGTTGAGCGGCAGCAGCCGTCCCTCGAGCGCGCCGATCCGCCCCTCCCCCGCGATCGCGACGATGCCGCCCTCGGCGATGACCGCACCGACCCGGCGCGTGGCCTCGAGCAAGTCGTTCTTGCCGGGCTTGTACGGGATCGCGCTCCCGGTCCAGAGCATCACCCGGTTCCGTCCGCCCGCCCGCATGTCCTCTTCCTTCGGCCCGAAGAACGACAGACGCGGCCGGAGCGGCAAGGTCGCCATCAGCACGAACGGATCCACCCAGGAGAGGTGGTTGAACGCATAGATCGCCGGACCGCGCGGCAGCCGATCCCGGCCCTCGAGCTCGAACCGCAGCCATGCCCGGGTGATCACGGCGATCAGGAGGCGCGACAGGTAGTAGCGAAGCGTCCGCCGGAGGGGATGGATCGTACCCGGCGCTCGCGGGCGTTGCGCGGTCACGACACGCGATCGATGGCCGCGTAGACGTCGAGCGCGAACTTGGCGATCGCCTCGCCCTCGTCGTCGGTGCCGCGCAGGATGATGTTGTCGATCTGGAAGCCGATCAGCCGGTGCCCCCCGACCTGTTCGACCGACAGCTCGCCGGTCTGGACCCTGTTCCAGCGGACGAGCTTGCCGGAGGACCGTGGGCCCTCCTGCGGGACGTTGACGCGCACGTGGACCTGGACGAGACCGGCCGCCGTGGGCGTCAAGATGACGTAGCGTGCCCTGGGATCCTCGCCCCAGGCGATCCAGCTCGACGGATCCTTCGGGGCGCCCAGTGCCGCCAGAATCGGGGTCACGGTGGCCATGACCTTGGGCGCCATCGATTCCTTGTGCGGTGCGCGCTTCGACCACTCGCTCAGGCGCATTGTGTCCTCCCGGCGGCCGAACCCCTCCGGCCTTCGACCGAGGCTAGCACATGGCCGTGATCCATCGGTCGCAGGGTCGGGCCCGGTGGTGCACGTGTGCAATCCGGCCCGTAGGATGCGCACGATGTCCATCGAGTTCGTGCCCCAGATCGCGCTGCTCGCGGGCGCCGGCGTGGTGGCCGGTCTGTGGCTGCTCGTGCGGGGCATGAGCGGGTATCGCGACGCCACCCGCCTGGGGGACACGGCGACCTCGCGGATCGCGACGCTGGCCGCAGGCGAGGTCCAGGTGAGCGGCGTGATCGAGCCGGCCGAGCTGACGTTGATCTCCCCGCTCCAAAGCGCGAGGTGCGTGTACTACCGCTCGACCATCGACGACGGCGACGACGGAGCCGACCTCGCGGCCGCGTTCGCCGAGGAGCGGGCGGTCGGTTTTCGCGTTCGCGACGTCACGGGTGACATCCGTGTCTTCCCGCGGGGAGCACGCTGGGACGCACCCACGCGCCTCGATGACGCGACGGACCTCATGGGCGACGAGCCGCCCGGATTGCGATTGCGGACAGGCACGGCCGTCGCCGAGACAGGCCTCGGCCGCGAAGCAGCGATCGCGGCGCTCCTGACGGTGCCGACAGCGCAGCCCCGGAGCTCCCTGTCGATCCTGGCCGGCACGACTGGCAGCGCCTACGGCACCGGGTCCGGGCAGCGTCGTCGCTATCGCGAGGCGCTGCTCGTCCCCGGCGATGCCATCACGATCGTCGGACGAGCGATGCCCTTCGTGGACCTCGCGGACCCGACCGAGGCGGACGTGGAACTCGGGTCCGGTCTCGCGGCGGACGACCCGGAGGTCGCCGGCGACATCGCCGAGGCCCGCTCGGCCGGTCTGCTCGAGGATTCGCCGGAAGAGGCGTGGGGCAACGCCGCAATCCCGGGCTTCGGGATCGGACGCCCCGTTCGCCCACCCGATCTCGATCCAGCCGCGAAGACGCTGCCGATCGCCTCGCCGACCGAAGCCGCGGATGCGGACCGCCGGTTCGCGATCGCCCCTGAGACCCTCGTGCTCGCCACGGCCCCGGGCGTCCCACTACTGATCGCCCACGGCCAGCCGAGCGTCGCGGTCGAGCGGCAGCAGGATCGGTTCCTGATCGGTTTGCTCGGGGCCGTGGTCGCGATCGTCTCTGCGATGGCGCTCGCGCTGATGGCCCCGGCCGCGCTCGGCTCGTGACGCGGCGGCGGAGCACCCGATGACGCCAGGATCTCTCTCCGCAGCGTTCGCCGTCGGCCTCGTCCTCGCGATCATCCTGTTCCTGGCAGTCACCAGCTACAACGCGGTGATGGCGCTTCGCCAGCGGATCGACAAGGCGTGGGCCAACATCGACGTCCTGTTGAAGCAGCGGCACGACCAGTTGCCTGCGCTGGTATCCGCGGTCCGCGGTCTGCTCGCCTTCGAGCAGGGCGTCCTGACCGAGGTGGCCCAGGCGCGCGCCGCGTACTCGCCGACCGAGCCGATCCCGGAAAAGGCGGTCCACGCCGAGGCCACGTCCCGCGCCGTCCGGTCGCTGTTCGCCGTGGTCGAGGCCTACCCGGAGGTCAAGTCGGACGCGAACGTCCTCGACCTCCAGAACGAGATCGAGCGGCTGGAGGACATGATCGCGGACCGTCGCGAGCTCTACAACGACCAGGTCTACCGCTACAACGCGCGGATCTCGACGTGGCCGACGCTGCTGCTCGCGCCGCTCTTCGGCTGGCGCGAGCGGCAATTCTTCGCCGCCGAACCCGACGAGACCGGCCGGCCGGCGACCGACCTGTGAGCGAGCCCGCAGTCGAGCGCCAGATCTACCTCGTCCGTCACGGCGAGACCGAGTGGTCGCGCTCCGGGCGGCACACCGGGCGCACCGACATCCCGCTGACGCCGCTGGGTCGCGAACAGGCCCTGGACCTCGGCCGGAGGTTGTCCGGTCATCCGTTCGCACTCGTTCTGACCAGCCCGTTGTCGCGGGCGGCGGAGACCGCCCGACTCGCGGGTCGTTCCGACGCCGAACGCGTCGACGACCTCAGGGAGTGGGACTACGGCGAATTCGAAGGCCGGACGACTGCCGAGATCCGGCAAGGGCTACCCGGTTGGACCATCTGGACCGGTCCCTGGCGCGGGGGCGAGACCACCCGCCGGGTCAGTGCCCGCGCGGACCGCGTCATCGCTCGGTGCCTGGACCCGGCTGTCGAGGGCGATGCCCTGCTGTTCGCCCACGGCCACATCCTCCGGGTGCTGACCGCGCGATGGCTGGGACTGCCCGGGCGCCACGGCGCCCACTTCGCGCTCGGCACGGCCACGATCGGGATCCTCGGGTGGGAGCGATCGAACCGAGTCGTCGAGACGTGGAACGAGGCGTGTCACCTGGATCCTGAGGCGTGACGGAGGGCGCTGCCCACGTCCGGGGATCGACGCTCCTGCTCGTCGGACGGCTGGTCTCGATCGGGATCAACCTCGTCAGCCAGGCGCTGATCGCCCGGCATCTCAGCCAGACCGAGTTCGGAGCCTTCGCGCTGGCATTCGCCATCGCGGGTGTCGGGCAGGTCTTCGTCACGCTCGGCCTGCACCGGGGGGCGACCCAGTTCTTCGCCCGCTACGAGGAGTCCGGCGACCATCCACGCCTCGTCGGGTCGATCCTGGTCAACGTCGCAGTCATCGTCGGGCTGGGCGCGATGCTGGTCCTCGGCGTTGCCCTCGCCCAGGGTCTGCTCACGTCTAGCGGCGTGCTCGATCCAGGCGCCACGGGCCTGCTGTTGATCCTCGTGGTCCTGGCCCCGATCGACGCGCTTGATGACATGCTCATCGCTCTGTTCGCCGTGCTCGGCAGCTCCCGGTCGATCTTCATCCGCCGCTACGTGGTCGGCCCACTGCTCCGCCTGGGCGTCGCCGTCACGCTGGTCCTCGCCGATGGCGATGCGACGCAGCTCGCCGTCGGCTACCTCCTGGCGACCGCCCTGGGTCTCGCGGCCTACGGGGCGCTGTTCGTCCGGATGCTCGCGCAGCGCGGCGTCCTGCGCTCCCTGCGGACGACACCGCCGACGGCACCCGCCGGCGAGATCATCCGCTTCTCGTTGCCGCTGCTGTCGAACGACGGGGTCTGGCTCCTCGTCAACACGCTTCCGCTGGTCGTGCTGACCGCCGCGCGCGGGCTCGAGGAGGTCGCCGCCTTCCAGGTGATCCGCCCGGCGGCCGGGCTGAACACGATCGTGGCGTCTGCGTTCTACGTGCTCTACCTGCCCGTCGCGTCGCGGCTGGCAGCGCGACACGACCTCGGTGCCTCGACCGACCTGTTCTGGCGCACCGCCATGTGGGTCGCCGTGACGAGCTTCCCGATCTTCGCCGTGTCGTTCGCACTCGGCCGCCCGATTTCGGGATTGCTCTTCGGCGACCGCTACGAACCCTCGGGGACGTACCTGAGCATCCTCGCGGTCGGATATCTGATCCAGGCCACGTTCGGGTTCAACGGGATCACCCTCGCGGCGCACGGCCATACCCGCACCGTGGCAGTCCTCAACGCCACTGCGGCGGCCGCCGGGGTGGTCACGACCCTGGTCCTGGTGCCGGCATACGGCGCGCTCGGGGCCGCGATCGCCGCCGCCTCGACCCTCATCCTCCAGAGCGTCCTGCTCCAACTTGCTCTGCGACCGAAGGTCGGCATCCCGCTCATCGACCGAGAGGCAGTCCGGGTGTTCGGGATCGTCCTCGTGGCGGTCGTCGCGCTGACGGCGGTCCAGGCGCTCACGCCGTTCGGGTGGTGGACGATCGCCGCTGCGGCCGCCACGTCACTTGCCGTCGTCATTCTGAACCGCGACGCCCTTCGCATCGAGTCGTACTTCCCCGAGGTCGGCCTGATCCTCGACCGGCTCCCCGGCTTCCTGCGCGGGGGTCGGCGCCGCTGACGACCAGGACGGGCGCTCGTCAGCTCCCCTCCCCGGCCCGCCGGCGTACCTCCCATTCCGCAAGCGCACAGAAAAGGGCGCCACCGCCGAGCGCTGCCCAGCCCCACGGGCCCGGGAGGGCGGATGCGTACCCCGCGAACAGGAGCGACGCGCCGCCCATGACCGCGAGCGCCACGCCGGCGCACCACGCCGCCAGCCCGAACGCCGCCGGACGGAAGGCCGCCAGCGCGCCGAGCAGGACGATCGCCATCGCGTAGAACGATGTCTCCACCCAATGGAAGAACGCGGCGTGCTCGCTCGTGTGGTCCGCGCGCTGCAGTCCGGCCTGGTCCAGCGCATACACGGTCAGCGGGATGGCGCCGACGACGAGCAGGGCTATCAGGATCGGGCTCGGCCGGCCGGATGGGATGGGTCGCGAGCGGTCGGGCAGCACGGCCCACAGGACGCCGACGAGGACGACGAATGGGAGGGTGAACGGATCGGGTGTGAGGGCGACGGCCATCGTCGCCAGCCCCGCGACGCCGACGGCTGCCAGGATGACCAGCGGTCGGATCGCTGTCTCGGGTGCGCGCGCCACCGCGATGACGGGTGGCGCGGACAGGACCAGCAGCAGCGACGCGACGATGACGTTGTGGAACGCATGCGGCGCCTGGGCGGGAACGAGGAAGCCGACCACGGCCGTGACGACCCCGAACCCGATTGCCGACACGGCCATGATGGCAGCGAGGACGCGCACGGCTCGCAACCGTCCGGAGCGTGCCCCGATCGACACGCGTCCCTAGCGACCGTCGTCGTCGAGGTCGGCGACGCGCGCCCGCACGAGGTCCTCGAGCACGGTCTGGGGCAAAGCCGCCGCCGGCGTGAAATGAAGGCTGCCCTTGGTCCTGTCGAATCCCGCGATCGCGTCGGCGTGGGACAGCATGAAGGTGTCCGTCAGCGGGTAGATGCTGCAGTGCTGTTTCCAGCCTGCGTACGACACCAGGAACCGACCCCGGAGCTTGAACGCCGGCATGCCATAGCTGATGGTCTCGACAGCATCGGGGACGAGGCGCGCGACCTCGTTCCGCACGCGCTCGAGGGCCTCCCGCTGATCCGGGGGAAGCGAGGCAAGGTAGGCATCGACCGCCGGGTCACGACCCATGGCGTCCGATGATAGCCGCCCCCTGGGCCGTGGCCGTCCGCCGGGCCGTGGCGGTCAGCCGGCCTCGGCGAACGAGGTCAGCCCGCCCGCCCCTCGGACGTGGTGTACTGGACCGAGACCGGGGCTGCCCGGTGGGCGCAGCCAGGGAGGCGGCATGAACTTCAACGGCATCCTGATCGGGTCGGAGGACCCCAAGCGTTTGTCCGACTATTACCGCAAGCTCTTCGGCGAGCCCGGCTGGGACGACGGCGGCTACACCGGCTGGCTGATCGGGTCGGGCGCGGTCACGGTCGGACCGCACAGTGAGGTCCACGGCCAGAACGCGCAGCCGGGCCGGATCATCTGGAACATCGAGAGCGACGACGTGAAGGGTGACTTCGACCGGTTCAAGACCGCCGGCGCGACCGTGATCCGCGAGCCCTACGACTTCGAGGGAGCACCCGGCTCGTGGATCGCCACCTTCGCCGATCCCGACGGCAACTACTTCCAGCTCATGAGCCCCATGGATCCCAACGCAATGGGCTGAGTCCGCCCCGGACCGCGATCAGTCGTCGGGCATCACCCGTCGGTCCCCGACCGGAGCCCTCGCGTCGGGGAAAGCCAGCGTCCCCGCCGCGACCCACCACTCCATGAGGTCGTAGCTCAGCCGTCCGGCCTGGACCGATGGATCGGCGTCGCTGAGCCGTGCGGCCTCGTGCAGGCTGCAGGCAAAGATGGAGAGCCCGCGCATGGTGATGTCGGATTGCTCACCGAGCGGTCCGTTGGCGACCAGCACGCCCTGCCGGCGCAGCTCCGCGCGGTACGCCAGATGCCGGGCCTGGAGGGCATCGAGCTCCTGATCCGACATATCCGGCGCGTTGGCTGGGCGGCGCAGCAGGACGAGCGTATAGACGTCGAACGCGTCGGGGATGTTCGGGTCGCGCGGCATGGGGCGCAGGATATCGCTCGATCAGGACGACCGGTGAGGCCTATTCCGGCTCGACGGTCCCGGCGCCCCCGTCCACGGTGACCCGCATTCCGGTTCGGAGGCGGGCGGTCGCGTCGCCGCAGCCGACCACCGCCGGGATCCCATACTCGCGGGCGATGATCGATGCGTGGGCGGCCACGCTCCCCACGTCGGTGACCACCGCCACGGCCTGGCTGAAAAGCGGCGTCCAGGCCGGCGCGGTGAGCGGCGCCACCAGGATCTCGCCCGGCTTCAGCTGATCGAACTCGTCCGGCCCTCGGATGACGCGGACCGGTCCGCTGGCGCGGCCCGGCGATGCGGGAGCACCCGAGACGATGGCGGTCTCCGATCGCGTGGCACCGAACTGTCGGGGCTGGCTGTCCCACCATGCCTTCAGCTGGCGGTTCATGCGTCCGACGATCGGTGGCGGGACGAGCCTGGCCTGCTCCTCGCGAATCGCCCGGCGGCCGGCCGCATCGGTCGTTGCCGGCAGCGGCATTCCCTCCAGGGCGGCCAGCGCCTCGGTCCGGGTCAGGAAGAAGACGTCGTTCTGCTCGCGGATCACCTCGCGCTCCGCGAGGGCCTCACCGATGCGCAGGACCGCCCGGCGCATGACGGGCCACGCGATGGTCAGCTCGCCGGTCTGCTCCTCGCGGATGGGCACGAGGCGCTGGGCGTCTGCCAGCAGTCTCTGGAAGGCCCGCAGCTTCGACGGCGAGTCGGCAAGGGCCGCAAGGGCGGCCGCCTCGGCGGCTTGCCGCGTCTCCACCAGGCGGGCGTGCCTCGGTTCGTTCGGTGGCGCCGCGGACAGCGGCGCTGCGGCGTGCCACCAGTCGAGCGAGACGACCGCGTGGCGCCCCGGATCGGTCGGCGGCTCGAAGCCGGAGACGAGGGGCAGGTGGCTGCCGCCCAGCGCCGGGGCCAGGTGCTTGCGGTAGAACCGGGCCAGGTTGAGCTCCAGTTTGTAAGCGGCGCCAGTCAGCCCAGCCACCAAGGTGAAGGACTCCCCGGCGAGGTCGGCCAGCTCGTCGATCAGCTCGGGGAGCTCGCTCACCGGCAACACCTCGACCCGCTCCTCGGCGGCCGCGACCGCCGCCCGGTAACGGGGTTGAATGTCCTCGCGCCACTGGCGCTCGAGGATCGGGACGGCGAAGCGGACTGTCTGTGGCAGGACGCCGGTCACGCGGCGCGGATCGCGCACCAGATGGGCCAGGATGCCCGGCAGGCTGCGGAGCAGCGACCCGGGAGAGATCCAGTTGAGTGAGTAGAAGTACCAGCCGTTGACCACCACGTGGTGGGGCAATGGCGCGCGCTGCCCCAACCAGCGCTCGAGGAGGTCGTGGAGACGGACCTCCATGGCTGACAAGAGCCACGACTCGAAGAGCGGGGTCACCGGCTCCGAGATCCACTCCCCGAACCGATACGTCCGGGTGAAGACGCCGGGCGCTGGCGACGCCCAGGACACATCGGGCGGCAGTGCGGTCATCGGCCGCGCCTGGAGGATCCACAGCGCGCCGTCGGCGTCGATCGCCCACTCGATGTCCTGCGGAGTCCCGCGCGCGGTCGCGATGCGCTCTGCCTCGCGGGCCACGGCCAGGACCTGGCGTTCGCCGAGCGCCCGCTCCGGCTGCCGGCGGGCGGTGGCCTCGCGGCCTCGGACTACCCACTCGTCGCCGACCGCGTTCCCGGACACCAGGCGATCGCCGACGCCTCGCACCGCCGTGATCACCGAGGTGGACCGATCCCCGTTGACCGGGTCGGCGGTCAGGGCCACGCCGGCGGCAACCGGCGTGACCATGCGCTGGACGATGACCGCGATCTTCCCGGTGCCGGACGGTTCGTACTCCGCGACGCGGGCCGCGCGGGCGCTTGCCAGCACCCGGTCCGACGCCTCCGGCAGGTCGTCGGGTACGACGTCCAGCACCGTCTCATACAACCCGGCGAACGAAAGCGCGGCGCCGTCCTCTGTCACGCCGCTCGAGCGGACGGCGAACGGCCCGCTCCCCAGGTCCGCGGCGCCAGCTCGCAGGAGGGCGCCACGCTCGTGGGCGCCCATCTCCGCGCCATCCGCGGTGAGGACGAGGCCCTCGGGGACCCGGACTCCCGCCGCCATCAGGTCCCCGAGGCTGGCGGCCTTGCCACCAACCTCGGCTGCATCGGCCATGCCGACACTCCGGAGGTGTCGGAGTCCGCTCGGATTCATGCAGGTGCCTTCCTCGCCTGGGATGTGGCGATCGCGGCGCGCAGGATCCAGACGACGTCATCGGCCGTCTCGTCGATCGAGGAGCCGAGGTAGTCTCGCCAGATCCGCAGCGCCGCCGAGTTGGTGAGAACCACCAAGATGCGGGTGATGCGTTCCAGGTCAGCGGCGCTGGCCCCCGGCGCCATGAGCCGAGCAAAGGCACGGCACTTGGCGATCCGCTCGGGCATGCTGATCCGGCGAACCTCGTCGGCCGCGGGGCTGAAGATCGCCGCTCGGCTCATCTCGTCGAATGACTCCATGCGCCCGAAGAGCTGGCGAACCATCTGGCCGAACTCCTCCATGTCGTGGGGAGTGATCAGCTCGGGGAGACCCGACTGGCGAAGCAGGTGGGGGTAGACCGCGGCCAGCAGGTCCCGCTTCGTCCCAAAGTGGCGGTACACGGTCGGGATCGAAACTCCTGCTTCGCGCGCCACGCCGGGGATCGAGATGCTCGCGACGCCGGCCGCGATGACGCGCTGCGCCGCGTCCAGGATCCGGGATCGCGTCTCCTCGGCCTGCTGGACCCGAAGGTCACTCCGGTACGCACGCTGGCTGTCATTGGTGATACGAGTCATTTGATTAATATATGACTCGTGTCAAGAGTCACGCGAGCGCGAATTGGGTGGCCCAGAGTGGGTGGGCGTTGGCCAGGCGGCCGCAGGAGGTGAGTGGCTCCGGCGGTCGGGTCCCGGCGGTTACTGATCGCGCGAGACAACCTTCCGCCTGAGATCGTGCTTCCGCGCCCCGAACGATCCCGGGAGTGGCTCCATGCCGCGATCATCGAGTGTGATCGATGTCACCAGGTCGCAGAGCGGACGCCCCCGGTTCAACGACACTGTCCCGACTGCCGACGGCAGATCAGGCGCAACCGCAGCATCGAGGCCGTCCGTCGGCGGCGGAGGCACTCGTAACGCTTGCGGGTCAGCGTGCCCGGAGCGTGAGGCGTCCCAGCGAAGATTGAACACTGCCGATCGATGGGCACTCTGTAGGCTCGGACGGCGCACCCAAGAGGCGCCACCTCTGAGGGCGGAGCGAGTGGATCGCGATCTCGTCGAGCAGGCCCAGCGCGGCGACCAGGAGGCATTCGCCATCCTGACTCGCACACGTGGGGACACGCTCTTCGGGATCGCGCGTCGCATCCTCCGCGACGTCGGCCTGGCCGAGGACGCGGTGCAGCAGGCGCTGGTGATCGCCTGGCGCGAGCTGCCCCGCCTCCGCGATCCGGACCGGTTCGACGCCTGGCTCCAGCGAATGCTCGTCCACGCTTGCTACGCCGAGGCGCGCCGCAAGCGCGCCTGGATGTCGACCATCCGCGTCCTGCCGGTCGACGTCGAGGACACGCGGTTGATCGCTGTGCTAATCGCGTATGAGGAAACGTCCGCCGCTGACCTTAGCGCCGCCCAGGGCATCCTCGAGTCGGTCGTCATCACGCCCTGACCCTAAACCTGCCGCGTTTGCGCCAGCAGGGGCGGCGGAGGGCTGAATTGCCTAGTTGTCTACCTGAAGGAGGGATCGCCAGGTGGTGCCAGGAACGTCCCGACTCGGTTGCCACCATCGTCGGTCCATCCCAGGACGCAAGGCGCCACTGGATCGTTCGGATCGCAGTCCGGCAGGAGCCCGGTGAACCAGGTGGTCCCGAAGTACGCGCTCGGACCATCGTCCCAGGGATCCGGCTTGGCCGGCTCGCCCGTGCGGTCGGTAAAGGGCACCGGTGACGAATAGCAGACCCGATAGTCAGACGTGCCATTGTCCGGCGTCTGATCGACGATCGCCTTGTCGATGACGATCACGATCGTCTTGGGGGACCGGGTGTCCCCGTCGTCGTAGCTATACCAGATCGTGTTCGGCTGGCGTTCGTCCGGGTAATCGAACGGCGCGAAATCACACGAGATCCGCACTCCCTGCAGGTTGACGGAGGAGGCCCATCTGGCGCCTGCCGACCCTTGCTCCGGGGTTGCCGTGTAGGTGTGCGGCTCCCTGGTCTCACTGAAGCTACAGCCGGGGCCGTCACACGTGGCAACGGTATCGGCCACCATGAACCCGTCCGAAAACGGGGTGTCCGAGTCGGCCGCGGTGCTGGCCTTGAGCGTATAGAGGCCAGGCGTATCGATCGACAGGTCCGGGAAGGTGGCGACCCCGGCGACCGCTTTCGCGGTCCCCCCGATCAGCTTGCCACGTGCGGAACCTAATCCCAGAGTGAGGGTCACATCCGCGTCCGTGTCGACGGTCCGGTTCGTAGCAGGGTCGTAGATCTCGACCCTGATCGCCTCGCCGATGCTGTCATGGTCATCCCGGGTCGGCCGGCCGGTGCCGGTCGTCCTCGGCTGGTTCACGAACCGCAACATCGGCGCCGATGATACGCCACCGTCGTCACGCCACCGTCGTCGTCGGATTCGCGAGCCAACCGCACGTGACATCGCCCCGGCCGATGTGGTCAGGGACCTAGGCGCTCCCGGCCTCCGCCGGCGAGGCGAACACGGCCGCCCTGGCGGCCGACACGATGTTCCCCTTGGCCTCGAACAGCGTCCGCGCTTCGGTCGCCGAGCGGCTGGCATCGTCGTCGCGCCCGGCGGCGGCCTGCGCTTCGGCCAGGAACATCAGCGCATTGCCCTGTCCTTCGATGTCGTCGGATGTCCGGATCTGCTCGACGCTGGAGGTGGCAAGCGCGATGCCCTCATCGTGGGCGCCATCCCGGGCCAACAGCTTGCCCCGCACCCCGCGCCAGAGATGCTGTGAAAAGACGTCGGATGGGGCAGCCACCTCCGCGCTGAAGGCAGCGGATGTCGCCGCTTCATCGAATTGACCCTGTCGATACAGCGCCTCGGCCAGAAGCCCCGCGATTGAAGAGATGTAGTTCCTCTCTCCCATCGCATCGAGCGCCTCGTGATCCTTCCGCAACTCGGCCTCGGCCGCGGCCGGATCCCCGGCGAGCAGCTCGACTGGCCCTGAGTCGATCGAGATGAGGGCGGCGTCGAAACGCAAGCCGAGCTCCTCAAGCGTCGCGCGCCCGCGCCGGTAGTCCTCTCGAGCCTGCGCGAAATCTCCGACCATCGCCCGCAGGTGGGCCAGAGCCGCCAGAGTCACCGCCTGAGAACGGCGGTCTCCCTCCGAGATCTGCACCAACTCCTCGCATTTGTTGATCCCAGCTTGGGCAGGCAGAGGTCCGGATAGAGCCACTTGCGCTGCCGACGAGTAGAGGCGCTTCTCAAGGACATGATCCCCTCCACGTCGTGCAAACTCGATGGTCCGCTCATTGGCATGGCCGGCCGCCTCGTATCGCCCGGACACGCCGTAGACCAGGGTCATCAGTCGCCACGCGCGAGCCAGCGCGTTTGGGTCGTCGAAAGCCTTCAGATCCTCGATGCCGGCCTGCGCCCCGCGCATGACGTCGTCGATGGAGGTCGAGGCTTCGCTGCGGAACTGAAGCTGGAGTCGCACAAGGTTGGCGGTGGTCAGGACCGGGCGGGCGCCGACGTCGTCGGCGACCGCCGCCGCTTGAACGAGCGCGTCATCGGCTGTGGCGAACTCGCCGATCTCCAGGTAGGCCTCGGCCGCCGACACGAGGAGCCTGGCTCGCTCTCCGTTGCGTTCAACTAGGAGCCGCGCTGCGCGGTCGAGTAAGTTGGCGGCAGCGGGGAAGTCGCTGCGGGCGAGGGCCCGTCGACCGGCGGACGCGAGCCGGGTCGACGCCCGGTCGCCGAGCGCGACGGCATCGTCGTCGATGGGTCCGAGTTCGATGCGATACCGGTAGGCCTGCTCGAGGTGGTAGCCGAGGATCTCCTCGACTTCTGTCTCACGCTCCCGTTGTCTGTTTGTTCGCTCGAGCCAGTCGGCGAACCGTTCGTGGAGCTCACTCCGATCGCTCTTGGGCAGGCTCGCGTAGGCCGCGTCGCGGATGAGGAGGTGACGGAACCGATACGCGTCCTCATCGGCGAAGTCGGTACGCTGGGGTCGGATGAAGTCGCGCCGCACGAGGCGGGCCAGACGGCCTGCTACCTCCCGGCGCTCGCTGTCGGGCAGGAGCTCGGTGAGGGCTCCGGTCCAGAACGTCCTCCCGACGATCGAGGCCCGCTCGAGGACATGACGCTCGGCCTCGGGCAAGCGGTCGAGCCGGGCTGCGAGAAGCGCCCCGATGGTGGGCGGGATGGGCAGGTCGACCGCCGTACTCTCGTCGAGCGTGGGCCGGCCTGCGAGCGCCTCGTCAGTCGCATAGGCGACGAATTGCTCGACGAACAGCGGGTTGCCTTCGGCGGACGCCAGGATTCGCGAGCGTAATTCCCCTGGAGGCAGCTCCGGCGCAAGATGATCCAGCAGCCTGGCGGCGTCAGTCTCGACGAGCGCGTCCAGCCGTACGAGGGCTAGGCTCGGGCGGGCCAGCCAGTCGGGTCGGACGTCCTCGAGCTCGGGGCGGGCGATGGCGATGAGCAGGATGGGGCCGCGACCGAGGTCGAGCAGGTGATCGAGCAGGTCGATGAGCACCGGCTCGGCCCACTGCAGGTCGTCGACCACGAGCACCAGCGGGCGCTCGGCTGCGAGCACCTCTACGAAGCGGCGGACCGCCCAAGCGATCTCTTCGCCGGGCACCGGCTCGTCCGTCAGGCCCATGATCGACGCGACGCTGCCGCGCACGAGGTCGGCCCGCTCGACCCCGCCGACGATCGCGTCGAGCTTGACGATGGCATCGTCGCGCGGCTCGCCCAGTTCGATCCCGGTGGCCATCTGGACGAGCTCGCGGACCGGCCAATAGGTGATCCCCTCGCCGTAGGGCAGACAGCGCGAGCGCAGGACCGTGGCGCGTTCGGCGATGGGGGCGAGGGCCTCAGCGACGAGCCGGCTCTTGCCGACGCCCGGCGCGCCGGTGACAGTCACGAGCCCGGGCGCGGCGTCGGCCGCTACGCGCTCGAAGGCGGCCGCCAGCGCGTCCAGGTCGACGGCCCGGCCGACGAACGGGGTGGTCGTCCGACGCTCGATCGGCTCGGCCTCGCTGACGGTCACAAGGCGCACCGCTACCGTCACAGGACCATCGTCATCGCCGTCGAGCAACACCGGCTCGGTAGCGGTCGCACCTCGGACGAGGCGCTCGGTCTCGAGCGCCAGCAGGACCTCGTCACCCGCGGCGCGCTCGGCGAGCTCGCCCGCCAGATGGAGCGGGACACCGGTCACCAGCAAGCCATGCCCGTCGCCGGCGCCAGCGAGGACCTCCCCGGTAGCCACGCCGACGCTGAGAACGACCTGCGTGACGGTCGCATCCGAGTCCGCTGCGCCGCGCAGCTCAGCGGCCGCCCGGACGGCACGCATCGCATCGTCCTCGCGCGCGACCGCCAGGCCGAAAACGGCGGTTACACCATCCTGATCAGCACGGTCGATGATTCCCCCATGACGCTCGATCGCCCGGCGGATGACCGCCTCGGCACGGCTCCCAAGCGCCTCGAGGACCTCCGGGTCGGCGCCGTCGACAGTCGCCCCGACCGTGTCAGCGCGGAGGACTGTGACGATCCGGCGCCGGCGCTGCGCCCCGGACTCGGCGACCCCCGCCGAGGAGAGTGGCTCGTCGGCAGGCGCGTCTTTCGCCGCGGTCGGAGCCGCTTCGAGTTCGCGCCGCGCCGGGAGTGACGCCTTCTGATTGAGGATGTCCTGTTCCAGTTCCTGGAGGTCCGGGCTCGGGTCGAGGCCGAGCTCGTCGGCCAGATACCGGCGGGCATCCTGGTAGGCCTGGAGGGCCTCGGCCTGGCGACTGTCGGCATACAGCGCCACCATCAGCAGCCGCCACAGCCGCTCCCGGCCGGGCTCGTCGGCCACGAGGCGACGGAGCTCGGCGATCGTCTCGCGGCCAGTACCAATATCGATGCGCGCCTGGTACAGCTCCTCGATGGCCTGCAGCCGGAGCTCTTCGAGCCGATCAGCCTCGCTTCGCGCAAAACGCTCATCGGCCATGTCACCCAGGGCGGGTCCTGACCACTCGGCCAGTGCGGCCTCGAGGATCGCGCGTGCGCGGTCCTGGTCGCCGGAGGCGCTCGTCTCGCGTGCCTGGCGTAGGCCGCGCTCGAAGCGCGCCACGTCGAACTCGTGATCAGCGACCGCCAGGCGATAGCCCGACGCCGTGGAGCTTAGCCGTCCGGCTTCGGCGCCCAGGACATCGCGCAGCCGCGAGACGTAGATCTGGACCGTCTTGATGGCGCTTAGTGGCTGGTCGTCGGGCCACAGTTTGTCGGCCAGCACCGCGGTCGAGACCGCCCGATCGCGCTGCAGAAGCAACAGCGCGAGCACGCTCCGCTGACGGGGTCCCCCGAGATCGAGGCGTTGACCGTCCGCGAGGACTGCGAACTCGCCGAGGAGGCGGAATTCGAGTTGCACTTCGGCACCCGCGCGTCGTGGGAATTGGCTCATCGGTGACGATAGTCGTATCGCTCGAGCCCCGCGTGCCATATGTCATCGATGAGGGCGTCGGGCGAGACCACGTCGTTGGCGTGGATGATCAGGATCGCCAGCAGCGCGGGCTGTTTTCTGCCCCGCATGTCGACCGTTCGGCTGTAGGCGAGGACCTCCAGCGGACCCAAGATCCGCACGTTTGCCGTTCGGATCCGTGTGCTGCACCCACTTGAAGCCCGATTCCAGCCGGTCTGCAACCAGTCACGGTCAGGGTCTCCTCAACGCACTCGGCATGGGTGCGAGATCGGAGGTCAAGGACATGGCTGCACAGGGACAGACCATCACGAGCACCCAGCCCCAGCATCGTCGGATGATCGAGATCTTCGTCGTCGCCTTCGCGGGCGCGGCCCTCGCGATCACCCTCGCCTGGGCGGCACTGGGCGCCACGTCGCCGAAGGCCGTCACGCTGAGCCGAACGACCGACCAGACCCTCCTGGAGCCCGGCCTTGTCGACCAGCGCGCCGGCGAGCGCGGCGGCGTCGTCGCCCCGCAGATCCTGGAGCCCGGCCTGGTCGACCAGCGCGCTGGCGAGCGCGGCGTCGTCGTCGCTCCGGCCCCTTCGACCGGCTACCCCGGTGGATGGACGTCGAACTACAGTCCGATCGACGTGGCCCCGGGCGGCATCGACCTCAACGACCACGCGCGGCAGCAATTGCCTCGCGGTGAGCGCGGTCGCTGACCGGCGACCGGCCGCGATCGGCCTTTGTGAACGGCCGGCCCGATGGGGCCGGCCGTTCGTAGCAACTGGCCATTCACCTTGGTCCCAGCCGGCGCGGTGGCCAGCGCGACGTAAACAATCCGGCCTAGAAACCATCAGAACGATGATGATCACGAGGGCCGGTTTTTCGATTCGGCTTACTGTGACGCTACGCGGCGCGCGGTCACCAGAACCGCGGCGGCCGCGTCGTCGCTGCGAGTGATGGCTACATCGATGGTTCGCCGCGCATGGCCCAGTACAGGCCGCCGAGCGCGGGCAAGAGCACGAACAGCGCCGGTCCACGCCACGACCGACGGCGCGGTGATCGAGTAGCCGAAGGCCCACAGCACGATTGGCCAACGTACGGTCACTACCGTTCCCCGCTGCGATAGAGCCAGAAATCAAGCCGCCCGACATCGCGAGTCCCGCTCGTCGCTCCTCGAGCGACCCCGCGCGGCACGCCTTCGATGTCGAGACATAGGTCAGCCGACTGGGCCCATTGCAAGTCCAGCCGCACTCGAGCAGCCAGTTCGTGTCCGAGCTCGGCGGCGATCTGCGCAAAGGGTTCGATGCGTATCTGCCTCTGTTGCCATGTTGCAGCCGGGTTGCTGCCCGGCGAGCCGAGAGTGCACGCCATCGGAACTCGTCACGGAGACCAGCACCATGGACGCGAACGAGACCACCATGAGCACCGCACCCGGACGCGAGGCTCGGTCGGGGTGCCTGGTCGAGGGGTGTCCGTGCCGGGATGCCCGCATCGTCTCCCATAGGCGTGCGCGGTTCTTCGCCCACCTCGCCCAGGTGAACGGTGAGACGGCTCAGCGGGTGATCCGCCCCGAGCGAGGCTGGGAGCTGCCGCGCACCGCCTGACGCAGCAAGACGCGCGTACCGCCTGATCGGCGAGCGCGTGACCGAGGTGACGCCCGACGCGTGGATCGCGGCGTGCGAGGCACAGGCGGCCCAGAACGGCCTCGAGCGCGGGGCGGCCTTTCCGGGAGGCCGCTTGGGGACTGGATCAACCTAGGCGGGCGTGGCTCCGGCGGTAGGATTCGAACCTACGACATGGCGGTTAACAGCCGCCCGCTCTACCACTGAGCTACGCCGGAACGGGCCACGGGCGTCGCGCCCGCGGGAGGCCATCTCGTGGCCGGTCGGAAGGATACCGCAGCGTGGCTAGCGCAGCACGAGCACGAGGATCGATGTCGCCAGCGCGGCGATGAAGAACAGGACCGCGAGCTTCAGCCACGTGTCGCGCGCCACGACGATCGACGGCGCGTGCCCGAGCGACGTCCGAACGGCCTCGAGCGGGACAAACCAGCGCGGATCTCCCTCGACGAACCCGCGCCGGGACTCGGTCAACGCGATCGTGACGTCTCCCATCGCCCGTCCTGTCGAACCCACGGGCAGGCTGGCCGTCGCAGCCCTCAGCTCATCGAGCTCGATCGTCCCGTCCTCGAGCCAGGCGATGTACTGGCGCAATGACGCGAGCTCCATCGCCTCCTCGGCCGAGCTGGCCTCGACTTCCCGGATCTCGGCCCTGGCGTCGTCGTAGCGGGCGACGAACGCCAGCACCTCCCCGCGCGCGAGCCGGGTCGCCGGAGTAGACGGCGTCATCGCCAGCCAGCGCTCGATGTCGATGCGCTTGACCGGGACCGGACTGCCGGTCCGCTCGCGGAAGCGGTCCATCTCCGTGCGACCGAGCCAGCTGTATGCCTCGAATGTGCGACGGAAGCGGCTTGGGAAGGACAGGAACGCGGCGATCGTCCCGATCAGCGCACCGACGAAAGCCGTGACGATGGGCTGGAAGGGTGACGGCAGCGCGTCCGCGAGGAACGGGGTCAAGAAGATCGCGGCGACGATCGCGAGAGCGCCGCCCACGAGGAGCGCGCGATCGAGCATCGGCGAGAAGGCCCGGACCATCGCGACGTTCCGCACGGGCAGGCTGTCGATGGACGGGTCGGTCACGAGGCTATCGGGGCTCTCGGGGCTCTCGGGGCTCAGGGACGCTCGATGGGGCTGTCCGGCCTGTTTCCCCACTCCTCCCAGGATCCGGCGTAGCTCCGGACCTGGTCGTAGCCGGCCAGCTCGTGCAGGACGAACCAGACCAGCGCCGCGCGGACGCCACCCTGGCAGTACGTGGCCCGGATCTCCTCGGGCTCGGCGCCGCTCGCGCGGATGAGCGAGAGCATCTCGTCGACCGGGCGGAACGTGCCCTCGTCTGTCAGGAGGTCGACGAAGCACCGATGGCGGGCGCCGGGGATGTGGCCGCCACGCCGGGCGCGCAGGTCGGTCCCGACCCATTCGCTGGCGGTCCGCACGTCGAGGATGCGGGTCGGGGCATCATCGCTGCGGCTGCTTTCGCGGCTCCAGGCGAGGACATCCTCGTACGTTGCGAGGATCGAGTCGTCCCGCTCCCCGAGGGTCGGCGGTCGGCGGCCCTTCGCGCGCGCCGTTTCCTCACGCGTGGTCTCGAGACCGGCACGCGACCACGCCTTGATCCCGCCGTCGAGCACGTGCAGCCGATCCGGCTGATAGCGGTACAGGCTGAGCAGCCAGTAGCCGCGGATCGCCTGGCGGTTCATGCCGACGTCGTCGTAGAACACGATCCGGTCCCCGTCGCCGACCCCCCAGCGCCCCAGGACCTCGGTGACCTGTTCTGGGCCGGGGATCAACCACTCGCGCTCGGCGTCGCCGGTCTCGGGCGCGGTCCCGCGCAGGGCGATCTCGCGATGAAGGTCGCTGTAGACCGCGGCCGGGATGTGGCGCCGGTTGAAGACGCGCCTGTTCGGCGCGACATGGACGATCCGGAGGTCGCGATCGCGGATGTGATCGGCGAGCCATTCGACACCGACGAGCGGTCCCGGATGGTCGGTCACCCGGCGCGTCGCGCTCGCCGCCGTCGACGTCCGCTTCGCCGACGTGGCCGGAGTCACGCGGGCGTCTCGCGCGGCGGCTCGACCATCAGGATCCACGCCGCCTGGACGCCGAAGAACAGGAGGATGGCCAGGATGATCCCCTCGACCTGGAGCGGGGTCAGCCCGATCCCGACCATCCCGACTGCCTCCGGGACGACGGCGACGATCGCGATCAGCGCGTAGATCGGGATGGCGATCCATTCGATCAGCCGAACGAGCGGCGGGCAGTCATGCTCGTCGGTGAGGGTGCGCGCCACATAGCCGGCGCCAAGCAGGCCGAGCAGCCCCGCGGTCACGAACGTGATCCGCCACAGGATGCCGACATCCGGCGCGACGAGCGCCAGCACCGACATCACACCCGGGAGCACGAAATGGAGCGAGACGACGTATGCCATCCGGCGTCGCGCGATGTTCATCCGCCAGGTCTCGCGGCCCTGCACCACGACCCACCACAGACCCAGGAGCGTGAACGAGATGGAGCTGACGGTCACGTAGAACGTCTGGGTGTCCACCGGCCGATGCTAGCAGGCGATACCCTGCCGACGTGACCCCCTCCCCGACCGTGCCGCCACCGACGTGAGGCCTCCCCAGGCAGCGCCTCAACCGTGGCGCACCCTCGTCCTGATCTACCCGGTGCTCGACGCGCGGTTCGGATCGGGGCTGGCACGGCGCCGGGCGCGGCGGGTCATGGCGCGCGATGAGCGTGACGCGATCCACGGCGTTTTGGAGGGGCTGCCCGAGACGGTCCGTGCCTGGAGCTCGGGCCTGGCGACGCTCGAGCCGTTCGACATCATCGAGATTCGCCGCCCGCTTGTATCCATGTCGTCGAGCGGTGGCGGCCGATGGTGGGTGGGGCCTCGCGAGGTCCGGTCGGCACTGGCGGACGTCGCTGCGGAGGGCGGCCGCTACGACTCGGTGTTCGCGCTGTGGCCGGGCGATCCGGACGTGCCGCAATGCGGCTGGGGCTGCACGCTCGGGCCGTCGGACGACACGTTCGGGGCGGGCTTCTCGTCGATCTCGACCGACCATTGGCGGACCCTGGCGACCGATCCGGATCCGGCCCAGGGGTATGTTCACGAGTGGCTGCATCAGGTCGAATCGGTGTACCGCTCCCTGGGCGTTTCCGAGGGGGAGTTGCCGTCGCTGCACGAGGCCGGGGCCTTCACCTCGCGGAGGCCGGCCGACGAGCCGCCCTTCGGCGGCACGTTCGCCGAGTACCACGACGGTGCGGACGGCCGCGCCGGTGCCCGGACCTGGTCGCCGTGGTACCGCGACTGGATGACCGGGATGCTGGCACCGGCCGGCGAGGCCCGCGCCTTCGCCGACTCACCAGCCCGGATCGGCCTCACCCCGGAACGCTGGGCCCTGAGATCCCGCTGACGGCACGATAAGCGCCAGGAGAGCGCAAAGTCGCATGCTCCCGCGATGGGAAGCCGCGAACGCGCGATCGATATCGGATCCGCTCGCGCGCGCGAGATCCTCGCTCGACTCCCAGCCGAGGCCCGGACGGCCCGGCTGAACAGCGGTGTAGGTCAAGACGACGTCGCCAGCGCGCTTGGGATCTCGGTATCCCAGTACAGCCGGATCGAGCGGGGACTATCCCCAGACGTGTCGGTCGGGATGGCCGTACGGATGTTCGCGGTGCTCGGCATGGATCTCTCGATCCGCACATATCCCGCCGGCGATCCGATCCGTGACGCGGCGCACGCCGCCCTGCTCGAGCGGCTTCACCTCTGTTGTCACCGCTCGATCACGTAGCGCGCCGAGGTCGCATTTCCCATCGCGAACGACCTTCGTGCATGGGACGCCACGGCTGTGTGCCCGGCGTTCCGCGCCGGAGTCGAGGCGGAAACCCGGATCCGCGACGTTCAGGCACTCGATCGACGTCTTGCGCTCAAGGAGCGCGACGGTGGCATGGATCGGCTGATCCTGCTCGTGCTTGATTCCAGGGCGAACCGACACGTGCTTCGCGCGCACGGAGCACAGCTGTCCCTGCGGTTTCCCGTCCCGGGCGACCGTGCGCTCGAGCTGCTCGGCGCGGGTGTCGACCCGGGTGACAATGCGATCATCCTGCTCTAGGAGGGCCAGTTGCATCCGATGCAAGGGAACCCGATTGCAACCACTGCCCCACCGCTGTCAATGCAGTTATTGCGGCATGGGATGCAAATCCCCCGCTAGCAGAGCCTCCAGACGGTTGGCGGGCCTGCATATGCGGCATCAGATGCCAGGTCCGCGACGCGCTCGGGACGGTCGTCATGTAGTGCTTGCATCTCATGCAAGCACGACAGCGAATCCGTCATCCAACGGCGGGTCTGATGCCTCAGCCCTAAGGGCCCATCCAGACGCGGGGCGCGGGGTGGCGCTGGCGCCGGGTGACGCTGGCGCAGGGTGGCATCCGCCGAGCGCCCGCCGGCGCCGCGCCCCTGCCCGCCCCCGCGGCGTTCTATTCCAGGTAGTCCTTCAGCTTCCGTGACCGGGACGGGTGGCGGAGCTTGCGCAGCGCCTTCGCCTCGATCTGGCGGATCCGTTCGCGGGTGACGTTGAACTCCTTGCCGACCTCCTCGAGGGTCCGCGCCCGGCCGTCCTCCAGTCCGAAGCGGAGCTGGAGCACGCGCCGCTCGCGCCCGGTCAACGAGTCGAGCACCGCCTCCACCTGCTCCTTGAGCAGCTGGTGCGAGGCCGCCTCTGCCGGGGCCAGCGCGCCACGGTCCTCGATGAAGTCACCGAGGTGGGAGTCCTCCTCCTCACCGATCGGCGTCTCGAGCGAGACCGGCTCCTGCGAGACCTTGATGATCTCGCGGACCTTCTCGGGCGTGACCTGGACCTCCTGGCCCTTGGACATCGCCTCGGCGATCTCCTCGACCGTCGGCTCGCGCCCAAGCTCCTGCAACAGGCCCCTGGACACGCGGATCAGCCGGTTGATCGTCTCGACCATGTGGACCGGGATGCGGATGGTCCGGGCCTGGTCGGCGATGGCCCGGGTGATGGCCTGCCGGATCCACCACGTTGCGTACGTGGAGAACTTGAAGCCCTTCTCGTAGTCGAACTTCTCGACCGCCCGGATGAGGCCGATGTTGCCCTCCTGGATGAGGTCCAGGAAGGACATACCCCGGCCGATGTACTTCTTCGCGATGGACACCACCAACCGCAAGTTGGCACTCGTCAGCTGCTCGCGCGCGTCACGGCCGATCTCGACGATCACGCCCTTGCGGTCGCGCAGCTTCGTGTTGAGCGGCACCTCGGGATCGAAGCCCATGCGCTTGAGCAGCTCGGCTTCGTTGCCGGCCAGGATGTAGCGCTCCAGCGCCGGCCACGCGACACCCTCACGGGTCCAGTCCCAGATCGCTCGCAGGCCGACGTTGTCGCGCGAGTCGAGGTCGCCGTTGTGGACGGCGAAGAACGCCCAGTCGAGCAACGGGATGAAGGTATCGGCCTTCGGTGCGGCGTTGTACGTCGCGACGAGCTTCTTGCCTTCCTTGAGAAGCTCCTTGGTGCCCTCGGACTGCGCATCGCGTCCGGCCTTGATGAGGTGGAAGTCCGGCGACGGGATAAGCAGGTTCCTGGCCAGCCTCGAACTGATCCCCGCGCGGACGAACGCGTGCGCCTCCTCACCGAACGGCAGCCTGTGCTGCGGCTTGGCGGTCCGCGTCTTGCGCTCCGTGTCGTGGAGGGTCCACTCGTGGAGCGAGGCCATCCCCTTCCAGGGCTCCTCGACCATCTGCTCGCCGAGCTCGATGGCCTTGGCCAGGACGACCTCTTCCTCGGCGGTCAGCAGCGCGACCTTGCCGATCTCCTTGAGGTACATCCGGACCGGGTCATCGATGCCGATCATGTCGGCGCTGATGGCCTCGAGATCCTCGGCAGTCGGCTCCTCGACCTCCTTGGGGTCGAGCTTGGTCGGCCCTTCGGCTGGCAGGCGCGCCGCCGGATCGGCCGTGCCGTCCTCGGCCACGACCTCGACGTTCACCTCTCCGTCATCCCCGGCGGCGGCGGCAAGCTCCGGGCTGAGCTCGAGGTCGTCATCGTCGTCATCGTCGTCGTCATCGGGCGCGGCGACGGCCGTCGCGGCACGACCGCGCGAGGGGCGCAGTCCGGCGAGCTTGGCCTCCTCGAGGTCGGCCTTGGCGCGCCGCGGCCGTGACAGCACGGCCTCGACGAGTTGCTTATCGAGCGGATCGGTTGGCATCGGATTCCTCCTTGGGTCTCAGGTCTGAGCGGCCATCACTGGCCGCGCGAGCAATCGTGTGTCTTCGCGACGTCGATCGATCGACTTTCGCGTCTCATTGATATGGCGTCGCTCGAGCAGCAGACGCTCGATCGATTCGGTGTCGGCGGACCGTTCCGCCTCGGCCAAAGCCGATTCGTTGAAGTCGCTGCGCTCCCGGATGAGATCGTCCTCGAGGTCGAGCAGCAGTCGGGCCACCTCGCGCGCCTCCGGGATCGGGCGCTGGAGCGCGAGAAGCGCATGGGCCAGCGAGCGCGTCTCCTCGTCCAGGCCGAGCAGCAGGTTCGCCCGGTCGAACTCCGGATGGACGCCCTGGTCGTCTGGTGCCCGGGCAAGCACGATCGCCCGGTAGAGCTCACGCGCGAGCGTGCTGGGCAGCTGATCCGGCCCGAGCTCTTCGACGACACGCAGCTGTTCCTGGGGCAGGAGCAGCAGCAGTCGCAGCAGTTCGGCCTCGACCGGCGAGACCGCGCGCAGGATGTCCCCGACCGGTAGCGCGTCCGGCGACGACAGGACGGCGTCCGCGGTGATGCGCGTCTGCGACTCCGACCCTCGACGCGGACCCAATCCGCCGGCCGCGGCGATCCGGCGGTCGAGGACCTGGCGCAGGACGCGCTCCTCGACCCCGGACACCCGACGCACCTCCTGGAGCGCCTCGTCACGACGCAGCGGATCCGCGATGTCACGGATCGACGGCATCACCGCGTCGATGAAGCCCATCCGACCGGTCGGCGTCTTGATGTCATGCCGCGCCGCGTGATGGCCGATGAGGAATTCGACGAGCGGCTTCGCCTTGGCCACGCTCGACTCCCAGTCGGCCGGGGACTCGCGCAGGACCTCGTCGGGATCCTTGCCGTCGGGCAGCCGGACGACCCGGACGTCCTCGAGCTTGACGCCCGAGTCGTCACCCTGGAGCTGACCGATGAGTCCGGCCAGCGCGGTCACGCCCAGCGTGCCGGCCTTCTCCCCCGCCGGGTCGACGTCGTACGCGAGGGCGATCCGGTCGGCGTAGCGGGTCAGCAACCCGATCTGGTTCGGCGTCAACGCCGTCCCAAGGCTGGCCACGACGTTTTCGAAGCCGGCCTGGTGCGCCATCAGCGCGTCGGTATAGCCCTCGACGATGACGGCCTGTTTGTCCGCACGTCGGATCGCGCCCTTGGCCTTGTCGATCAGGTACAGCGTCCGGCTCTTGTCGAACAATGGCGTCGCAGGGGAGTTGAGGTACTTGGGCCCCTCCCCGTCCAACAGCCGCCCGCCGAGGCCCACGGCATTCCCGTTCTGGTCGCGGATCGGGAAGATCACCCGGGCGCGGAACTTGTCGATGACGCCCCGGCCGCGCTGGCTCGGGCTGGCCAGCCCGACTTCGACGAGCTCCTCCGGACGGATGTCGCGCTTGGCCTGGAGCTGGCGAGCCATGACGTCCCAGCCAGCCGGTGCCCAGCCGAGCTGGTAGGTCTCGATCGTCGCGTCGGTGAACCCGCGACCACGCAGGTAGTCCAGGGCGGGCTTGCCCGCCTTCGAGTTCAGGAGGACCGAATGGTAGAAGGCGATCGCCGTGTCGAGCACGCCGCGGAGTCGCTTGCGCCGAATGTCCTCGCGCTTGGTCCGCTCGTCGATCTCCACGCCGGCCTTGCTCGCGAGGATCCGCAGGGCCTCCGGGAACGACAGCCCGTCGCGCTCCATGACGAAGCTGAAGATGTCGCCACCCTTGCCGCACCCGAAGCAATGCCACGACTCACGACCGGGGGTGACCACGAACGAGGGCGTCTTCTCCCCATGGAAGGGACACAGGCCCTTGTAGGTGGTACCCGCCTTCTTGAGGGTGACGCTCTCGCCGACCACGTCGACGACCGACAATTTGCTCTTGACTTCGGCAGTCGCGCCGACCGACAAACTCCGCTCCGTTCTCATCGCTGACCAGGCGATGCCGTTCCACTCCTGCCCGATCGACCACCCGCATGGTCCCGGACACACCTGTGGGCCTGTCAAGTCTTGACAAGCCCGGTACAGGGAATAGTACGCCTCATGGACTCCGAATGTCAACCCTTTTGTCAATACTCCAGCGGAGTATCGGACGGGTGATCATGCCCTCCGGTGACGGCCCGGTCAGGACGGCGGCAGGAACCCGAATGAGGCCAGGATCGCCTGACCGTCGGGCCCCGCGAACCAGTCGAGGAATGTCTTGGCCGCATCCTGGTTCGGCGATGCCTTGACGACCACGCCGGCATAGGTCGCACGCACGTTGGCCGCGTCCGGCACCGCGATCGTCGTGATCTTGGTCGAGGCGGCGGCGTCCGTCACGTAGACGATGCCGGCATCCCCTTCCCCCAACTCGATCTTCGCGACGACGGCTTTGACGTTGTCTTCCTTGGACACGATGTTGGCCGCATAGGCCGCGGCAAACTCCGGCGGATAGCCCGGCTGATCGCCGAGGTTGTCGACGAGCTGCGCGGCGTAGGCCGTGATCGGCACCCCGTCGCCCGCCGCGATGACCTTCAGGCCGCTTCGCGCGAGGTCGGCCGGGGTGGTCACGTCGGCCGGGTTGTCGAGCGCCACGATGATCGTCAGCTTGTTGCCGGCGAAGTCCGTTGCGCCGCCGCTCGCGAACCCGCCATCCACGAGTTTCTGCGGGTTCGACGTGTCGGCCGACAGGAAGACGTCGGCCGGCGCACCCTGCTCGATCTGCGCCTCCAGCACGGCCGACGAATCCGTCGATAGTGTCAGGGTGATGCCGGGATGACTGGCCTCGTACGCAGGCTTGGCCTTCTCGAGGGCACCCTTCAGGGATGCCGCACCGAAGATCGTGAGGTCGGTCGACGAGGGCGCCGATCCCGTCGAGAGGGCCGATCCTGTCCAGCACGCGGCGACGATGAATGCGACTGCGACGAGCTGGATCGCGAGCGACCGCATACCGAGGAGTATCGGCCCCTAGCTCCTAGAGTGTCTAGGCGTGGAGGGCGTCGTACCTCAGTACGGGACGATCGCGTCAGCGCGAGAAGTCGAGCGCGTCGATGACGATCGTGGAGCGGCCCGATGTCGCGAGATTCGTGATCGTGACGGTGTGCGCACCGGCGGCGAACCTCGTCGAGAACAGCAGCACGCGGTCGTGATACGAGGTCGCGCGTCGGCCCTGGTAGAACCCCGTGTCGACGATCGTCGCCACGCCATCGACCGTGACGCGAAGGCGTCCGTATGGCGGCCCGACACGACCGACCAGGAAGAATCCGTCACCGTCGGCAGTGGTGACGACCAGCTCCGCGTCCTTGACGTTGGTCGAGGTGAGGGTCGCCCGATAGGCCGCCGGATTCGTCCGCCGGCTCGTGCCGGCCGAGAAGCTGAAGGCACGATCATCGCGCGGCACGATCACGCGCGTCGACCGCCAGGTGCTCCAGTTGCCGACCAGGTCACGGGCCCGGACATCGAGCTCCCAGGTGCCGGGAGCGAGGCGGAACGTCCCGGTCCGCGTGGTGAGCGTCGTCGGAGTGGTCTGCGTCCCGTCGGGCCGCTGGCGCGCTCGCCACTGGTAGCGGGCGATGCCGATGTTGTCGGTCGCGGCCCACGAGGCCGTGAACCGCCCGTCGACGGAGCGGACCACGGTCGCGGAGGTCCTGAGCGACGTCATCGTCGGGACGACCGCATCGACCGACACGCGACCGTATCGCCAGGTCGACCAGTTCCCCGCCGCATCCGAGGCGCGGACCCCGATCGTCCAGCTGCCGGTCGACAAGGTGAGCCCGTGGCTCCGCGACGTGGTCGACTCGATCGCCGACCAGGCGCCGCTGCCGCGGCGGGCGCGGACCTGGTACCCGGTGATGCCCAGGTTGTCCCTCGCGGTGTAGCTCACCGGGACGGAGGCGTCGCTCGCCGCCGGGACCGTCAGGCCGGTCATCAGGGGCACCGCGTCGTCGGGCAGGATCCGCATGACGTTGGTGATGTTGGTGAGGTAGCGCAGGTGCCGGTCACTGCCCTCGACCGTGCCCAGCCAGCGCGCCGACGCCGAGCTGACCGTGGTGTATCCGGACCGGTGGTAGCGATTGAGCAGGGCGACGTATGCGCGGACGCTGTCGAGCCACGTCTTGTACTTGGCGTACGTGTACCCGTTACCGGGGGCGTAGGGCGTCGCGCCGTACTCCCTCTCCCACTCGTAGAAGAGGATGTTGCCCCAGTTCTTCGTGTACGTCGCGTACCCGCGGGTGCCGGAATGGCTCTCGGCGTGGAACGTGCCCAGAGCGAACGCCGGGTTCACGCCGCCGCTCACGAGGGTCCGATAGATCGCGCGTCCCTCGGCGAGGGCCGGAGAGCCGACCGCACGGAGTCGATCGACGAAGGACGTCTCCGTCAGGGTCGGGCCGGCCAGGATCCTGTCCCGGGCGTGGGGATAGTTCGGCGGGGGCGGACAGAGAGACCGATCGAGCGTCGCGGCGGTCCCGACGGTCCGGTCGAGGTCGTCGGTCACCTGCGCCGTCACGCTCTGGGTCGTGATCGAACAGTCGTTGGTCACCGTGACGGCGACCGAGGACGCCGTTGACGTTCCCGAGGTGACTGTCGTGCCCCGGACCGCGACCGAGTAGCTCCACGGAGCTGCGGCGCCGGAGGCGGTGATGGTGATGCGAACGCGTGCTCGATTGGTCGTCGCGTCGTAGCTCGTCCCGCTCTGTGCCATCGTCACGACGAGCGACGGTGTTGGAGTCGTGGTCGGCACGGGGGTGGGTGTCGGTGTCGGCGTGACCTCGGCGACGCCGACCGGCGGCGGCGCCGATGATTCGGCCGGGTCGGGACTCGGGGACGGGCTCGGGTCCGCGGCCGCGACCGGCGCGATGATGGTCAGAGCCATGAGGACCGCCACCAGACTCGCTCGAGTCGGCGCAGACGCGGCGCGGGGGTGGCCGTGGGGGAGCGGCGGACGGTCGGACATGAGGACTCGTGACGCGCCGGCGGTGCGATGGTCCCTCGCCGGCAGCAAGGGGGTCTGGGTGCGCATGACCTTCGGGCCCGTGACGCCATCCGTCAAGCGCTCCCATCTTCGCGCGGTGACTGGTACGGAAGTCCGCGGGGCATTGCCCCGCCGGGTAGTCTCGAGGGCATGGACGATGGACGGGCGGCCGCCCTGGTGCATATCGCATCGCTGCCGGAGCCGCGGCGCTCGCAGATGCAGCACCTCCACGACGTCATCACCTCGGCCATTCCCGAGGCCGACGTCACGATGTGGGAATACGGCGGGACCCTGATCGGTTATGGCTCGTACGAGTACTCCGACAGCCGCGGGCGACCGACCGGTCGCTGGTTCTCGGTCGGTCTGGCGAACCGGAAGGGCTACATCTCGCTGTTCTCGATGGGCCAGCGGGCCGGCGGCTACCTGGTCGAAGCCGTGCATGACCGATTCCCCGGCACCAAGATCGGCCGCAGCTGTCTGAACATCACGGCGCCCGAGACGGTCGACGACGGCGCCGTCAGGGATCTCGCGCGGGAGACATGGGATCAGTACAAGGACGGCTTCCAGCGACCGACGCGGTAGTCGCGCATCAGCCGACCCGTCAGCGCGTGTGCTTGCCCAGGGCCTCGAGAAGACGGGTGAGCAACTCGTAGCGGATCTGCGCGCGGCGGCCCTCGTCGTCGAGGACATCGCGCGTCGTGGCATCGCCATAGCCGGCGGTCAGGCGCACGTTCCGACGACGCACCGCGGTGAGCTCGGTCGCGCGGGCGGTCAGGAAGGCGCGCTCGAGCTCCGCGAGCTCCTCGTCATCGGCGACGTCGATGTGCAGATCGAGCGTGCGCCGCGTCCGTTCGGTCACCGCCCGATCGTACGCGACGAGTAGGCTGACGAAATGACCGAGACGAACGTCCACGATCCCGGGCCCGACGCCGCGGCGGCGACCTTCGACGGTTCGCCGGACGTGGCCGCGGAACCGATCCCGGCCCAGAACGGCGGCACGATCCGCATCGGGACCGCCTCCTGGACCGACCCGACGATGACCGCGTCGGGCGTCTTCTACCCCACCGGGGCCGATAGCGCCGAGGAGCGGCTGCAGTACTACGCCTCGAAGTTCCCGCTCGTCGAGGTCGACGCGACGTACTACTCGCTGCCGGTTCGCCGGACCTCGGAGCTGTGGGTCGAGCGCACGCCGCCCGACTTCACGTTCGACATCAAGGCGCATGCCCTGATGACCGGCCAGCCGACCGAGACGAAGCGGCTCCCGAAGGACCTGCGTGAGGCACTCCCGGGCGAGGTGGCGGAGAAGGCGCGCATCTACGCCAAGGACCTGCCCGACGACCTGAAGGACGACGTCTGGGCCTGGTTCGCCGACGGCCTCGCGCCGCTCGCCGAGGCCGGTCAGCTCGGATCGATCCTGCTGCAGTACCCGCGCTGGTTCTTCACATCATCGGAGAACCGCGACACGATCGAGGATGCCGTCGATCGGCTCCGCAGGGTCGGCATGACGCCGGCTGTCGAGTTCCGGAACGCGACATGGTTCAACGAGAAGAACATCGAGCGGACGCTCGCATTCCTCGGTGACCGACAGATCCCGCTGGTCATGATCGACGGCCCGCAGGGCTTCAAGTCGAGCGTCCCGCCGATCGTCGCCGCGACCTCGCCCGACCTCGCGGTCGTCCGCTTCCACGGCCGGCGCGCCGAGACCTGGGAGAAGCAGGGCATCAAGACCGTCGAGCGATTCCGCTACCTCTACGACGAGGACGAGCTCGAGGACTGGGTCCCGCGCGTCCGCGAAGCGGCCGGTCAGACCAAGCAGACCCACGTCCTCTTCAACAACTGCTACGCGAACTACGGCGCGACCAATGCACTGATGCTGGCGGAACTGTTGCAGGACCTCGACTAAGGCGCGTTCCGAACGGGGCCGACACGCCCACGAATGGTCGAAGGGCGATTCCGTCGGTCAGGCCGCGGACGCTCCCGACACGGGTGCCTGTCGTGCGCCGAGCCTGTTGCCGAGCCAGGACACGGCCAGGCAGAGGGCGGCCCCGAACACGAGGATCGCGACGACGTAGACGGCGACCGTCGCGTAACCGCCGTTCGCCGGGTCGAGGAACGGATACGGGTACCAGCCGCTGGTCGCGCCGCGGACGAGCGTGTACGCCGTCCAGAGCAGCGGATACGTCACCCAGCGCAGGCTGGTCGTGAACGGGATCCAGGTCCGTGGCGGGTCGATCAGCCAGTCGACGATGACCGCGATCGGCATGACCTGGTGGACGACCGCGTTGACCCACGGCAGGGCCGTGTCGACGTCCGTATTGCTTAGGAGCACTGCGAACACGACGAACGTAACGGTCATGTACACGACCGATGCCCCGCGGACCAGCTCCCAGACCGGGGTCGGGGCAGTCCGCCACCACGCGACGCCGATGAGGAACACGGCCACGGCGATCAGGTTGCTCTGGATCGTGAAGTAGCTGAAGAAGTTCTGGGCGACGAGCGTGCCCCTGGCGTGCAGGTCGGCCGCCTGTGCCGCGATGGCCACGATCGTCAGGACCGCGAACCCGAGGCGGTACGTGTTGATCAACGTGCGCCGGTCCATCGGTCGCGACTCTAGCACCCTAGGATGGGCGCCATGGACTACGGACTGTGCCTGCCGAACTTCCGCGACGGGGCCTCACGGGAAGGGATGGAGGCGGCGGCCGAGGCCCTCGAACGCCTGGGCTGGTCGACGGTCTGGACGACGGATCACGTCCTCGTCCCGACCGAGGATGCCGACGACTATGGCCGCATCTACGAGGCCATCCTCAGTCTGGCCTGGGTCGGCGCCCGGTACGCCAAGGTGCGTCTCGGGACGAGCGTGATCGTGGTCCCGGTGCGGAATGCGGTGCTGCTCGCCAAGGAGCTCGCCACGCTCGACGACCTGACCGACGGGCGCGTCGTCGCCGGCGTCGGCATCGGCTGGAACGAGACCGAGTTCGCGACCCTCGGGGCCGCCGACCGCTTCCGCGTGCGGGGTGCCTACCTCGACGAGTCGATCGCGCTGTGGCGCCATCTCTGGTCGGGATCGACCGAGCCATTCCACGGCCGGTTCCACGCGTTCGACGATTTCGCCTTCGCTCCTCTGCCCCGCCAGCGGGCAGCGCTGCCGATCGTCGTGGGCGGACGGGCCGAGCCGGCCCTCGAGCGAGCCGGACGGCTCGGCGACGGCTACCAGTCCAGCGCGTCCAGCGCGGCCAAGTACGCCGCTCGAGTGCCGATCATCCGGGCCGCCGCGGAAGCCGCCGGCCGGCCGATGCCGTGGCTCACGGTCCGGGCATGGACAGAGTTCGGCCCGGCGACCGCGCGGCACTACGCGATCCGCGGCACTCCGGAGGAGATGGCGGCTGAGGTGCGCGCGTTCGAGACGCTGGGCGTCGGGCACGTGGCGCTCTGGTTCGACACGACTGACCCGACCGAGCTGGTCTCGCTCATCGAGCGTTTCCATCGCGAGGTCGCACCGTTGGTCTGACCGAACGCCACGCCGGCCCATCAGCCATCGTCTAGTCGTGGTGACCCGATTCCTCGCCCTATACCCGGCCGCCGTCGCTGCCTTCCTGATCGTGGTCCCGATCCTCCAACCCCGGACCGGTCCCCTGGCACTCGCCAACATCCTGTCAGTCCACCTCGCGCTGGCGGCCCTCGTGCTCGTCCCGCTCGCCATCGCACGGCGAAGCGTGGCGCTGCGCTCGAGCCTCGCGGTTCTCGGGTTCGTCGCGGTCCTGAGATTCGGCGGCGAGTGGTTCTCGCTGCCACCGTCTGCGGATCCGTCCGACGACCTGTTCATGGCGTCGAGTTGGAACCTGGAAGTCGGGGCTCGCAGCGGGGTGGGCGCCGTCGAAGGCATCTCGACGCTGGACAGCGATGTCGTCGCGCTCCAGGAGCTGGGACCCGATCACGTCCGTGCGATCACCGAGTCGGCGACACTCGCCGAGCGCTACCCTCAAACGGCGCTGTATCCCGACCCCGGCGTCTTCGGCATGGGGTTGCTGTCCCGGTACCCGATCGTCCGCGCGGAGTTCCGCAGCAACCCATCACTCGTCGAAGCGGTCCTCGACATCGGGGGGCGGGAGATCACCGTGATCACCGCTCATCCGCTGGCGGGCCGGATCTCGATGTTGGGACCGGTTCCGATCGCCCTGGGATCCGAGCGCCGAGACGACGCCCTGAGGCGGATCCGCGAACGGATCGATGCCGCGATCGCCCGTGGAGAGACGGTCGTCGTCCTCGGAGACTTCAACGTGGCCCCGACCGAGCCGGCGTTCCACGAGCTGGTCGACGGGTTGCGCGACGCGCATGCGGAGGTCGGCCAAGGTCCGGGCTGGACCTGGCGGCCGAGCCGCTTCGAGGCGTTGGGCATCGGCTTGCTGCGCATCGACCTGGCCATCGGCAGCCCCGACGTTGCGCCGGTGTCGGTGGTCGAGCACTGCGGCCGTGCCGGGGACCACTGCATCCTCGAGGCGTGGTTCTCGCTGGCGTCGGTGCGTGACGGCGATGCGACGTTCGATGTCGTGCTCCCGGGCAACGACACGATCCGCCCGCTTCCCGTGTCGGTCGTCGACACGACCGGGCTCGTGCTCGACACCGAGACAGCCGGGCCGGGCGGCGAGGACGGGGTCGTGTCCGTTCTCGGCCATCCCGAACGCCTGCGTTTCGGGTGGACCGGCGGAGAGTGCGAGGAAAGCACTCTGATCAGGGTCGACCGAGCCGGCACGGGCCTCCAGGTGACGATCCGCGAGGTCTACGATCCACCTCAGGGAGGTTGCATCCTGATCGGCCTCGGTCGCCAGATCGAACTCGTCTTCTCCGAATCCATCGATCCGGCGCGGATCGTGATCAAACGAGAGTGACTAGGGCAGCTTCGAGAACAGCGTGAGCTGCAGGTCGGCCGGCGCGGACATGCGGACGTTGCGGTCGCCCCAGGGCGTGTCGACCGGGCCCGCCCCGAGCAGCACGGCACCGTTGGTCCGCATCCGCTCGGCCAGGGCCGCCGGGTCGTCGACCTCGAGGGCGAGCCGGATCTGCCCCGCGACGCGTCGCCCGACCTCGACCGAATCGATGTAGGCGGCCTGCGCCTCGTCGATCAGCTCGAGCGTCGCCCGACCGCCGTCGAGCACGACGACCTTGCCGTTCGCCGACGACCAATCCGCGATCTGCGGGAGCCCGGCAACGTCCCGATAGAAGGAGACGGCGGCATCGTGGTCGGCGGTGGTCACCGCGACCCGCAACTCGTGGACCGGGCGGATCGTGGACCCCCATGGATGACCGCCGGCGCGCCACGCGTCGAACGGGTCCGCAGCACCCTCGGTCTCGACGTATTCCAGCTCGACGAGGGCGCCATCGACTTGGTCGAGCCGGCCCGCCATGGCGTCGGAAAAACCGAACCCGCCTGTCGCCGCCTGCTCGCGGGTCGCCGCGAAGATGATCCTCTCGATCCCGGTCATCCCCGCGACTGCCTGGCACATCGGACAGGGATGGCAGCTCGACACGACGATCGTGTCCGACAGGTCGAACGTCCCGAGACGCCGGCACGCCGCCCGGATCGCCTCGACCTCACCGTGCGCGGCGGGGTCGGCGTCACGCCGGCAGGTGTTGACCCCGGTGGCGATCACCTCGCCCGCCCCGCGGTCACCCACCACCAGACCGGCGAAGGGGAACTGGCCGGCGGCGACGTTGTCCGTGGCGAGGCGGACGGCCGTTCGCAGATGCTCTTCGATCGTCGTCATCGTCCGTCGGTCCTCCAGCGCTGATACCTCGAATAGACCCGTGGCTCGTGGGGCTCGACGAACCGCGCGAGCCGATCGCCGAGGGCTTCGAGCGTCCGGCGATCGTCGCGGCTCAGGCGGCGGAACGGCTCGAGCTCGATTCGCGTGGTCCCGCCGTCGGCCACAGTCCACCAGCGGCCGGCCACGACGCCGTCGACCAGCATGATCGGCAGGGTATCGCCGTTGCGCGCGATGATCCGCGCCCGGTCGGCCGTGCTGATGATCCTCGTTCGATCGGCGAAGGCGAGGACCGTGCTGTCCCACATCGCCAGCAGTCGTGGTGGCGCGGGGACATCCTCGTCGGGCAACGGCGCGCCGACGAGGTCCATGAGTGCGCGTCCGCTTTCCGAGCGATAGCGAACGAGGTCGCCGGCCGCGTCGATCGCCTCGACGCCGGGCCGCACCATCGCGACGGCCAGCCCGGACCACTGCGCGATGTCGGCGAGCGAGGCCGGTCCGAACGCGGCGAGATAGCGCCGCACGAGATGCTCGATCGCGGTCGCCAGGTTGGCCCAGACGCCGCCCGACAACCACGCGTCGGCGTGGGCAAGGAGCGGGCGGCGGCCGAACGACCACGGTTCGCCAGTCGGGGCATGCGCCAGGGGCAGGCGGCGGCGCAGCCACCACACGATCTCGTCGGCCGGCAGCCCGTCGACGTCGCCGACGTGTTCACGCAGCTCGGTCAGGCTGCGCGGCTCGGCCGCGAACGCCGTGACGCGCGCTTGCAGAGCGGCCATTCGCCGGGCGGATGGCGGCCCGAGCCCTCGCCGGCGACGCTGCGCTTCGAGGGCCGGCAGCAGCGCCGGCCAGAAGGCGCGGTAGTCCGCGGCCGACACGAGGTGCAACGTCACCCGCATGAGCGTGCCCTTGACGACGTCCCGTGCCGCGATGGCGGCGTCCAGTTCGGCCGTCTCGAACCGGGCGAGCCGCGCCCACAGCCCGATATAGGGCGACGCGGGCTCCTGTGCCTGCAGTCCGGCGACACGCTCGACCGCGTCGACCACACCGACATCGGCGGGTTCCAGCAGGAGCTGGCGCGCCAGCGTCGCCCGGCCGAGACGACGCGCGCTGAGGACCTCGGTCATCCGGGCGGCAGTTGGCCCGCGCGGAACGTGGCGATGAGCTCGGTGTAGTCGGGCAGGCCCCGCTCGTAGCCGATCGCCCAGAATCCGGCGCCGGCGAGGCCGCGCTCGTTGGCGAGGCGAAGCTTCGGGGCAAGACTCCGGGGAGAGTCGTAGTAGACCGCGTTCCAGGCGATCGGCTCGCGACTGGCGCTCGACCCGGCTTCTGTGGCAGCGCCTGACAGCGGGGCGGTCGCGAACGCACTCGGGACGGTGTAGAACTCGACGCTCTCCGTCGGCTCGTAGGTCGGTTCGAACGTCGGGTCGGCGAAGACCCCCAGGTTCCTGCGGGGGACCCAGGCATCGCCACGCCCGCTCGACGGGGCCAGGAAACCGGGGGCGGTGACCGGCCACGTCACGCCATACAGCGGCAGGCCGAGGATCAGCCGGTCGGTCGGCACGCCCAGCGTGCCGTACAGGTCGAGCGACCAGGTGATGTCCTTCACCTCGCCGTCGATCCGGTCGATCGGCGCGGACGCGCCGGGTTCCGACCCGGCCCAGCGATAGTCGTAGGCCATGAGGAAGATCCGGTCGGCGCCGGCCAGACCGGCCGCGGCCGCCATCGCGGCACCGACCTCGTTCGCCTGCGTGGCGACCGACACCTGGGCCTCCGGCCGCCGCTCCCGCAGCGCCGTGCGCAACCGGCCGACGAACGCACCGTAATCGGGGACCAGCTCGATCGGCAGGGCCTCGACGTCGACGTTGACACCATCGAGGTCCAGCTCCTCGACGAGCCCGACGAGCTCCTCGAGCCAGCGGTCCTGCGCCTTCGGATCGCCGTAGAAGGACCGGTTCTTCGCCCCGCCGAAGCTGGTGTACACGATCTCGACGCGCGCGCCGCGCTGCCTGGCGGCCTGGATCATCGCCCGCCCGACCTCGCCGCGGATCCGTCGGAGTCCGGTCTGGTCGTCCAGGTCGCCGTGGCGCTTGTGGGTGACCGAGAACAGGGCGAGGGTCGTCAGGTCGGTGCGCCCGATGTGGTCGGCGATCGATTCATCCATCTCCCAGTACGGCACGTAGCCGTAGACCTCGTGCTTCGGCTCGGGGATGACCGTGGGGCGTGCCGTCGGAACGGACGCTGCCGGGCTTGCCAGGCCGGCGGCTCCGCCGCTCGAGGTCGCGCCACTCGGCTGCATCCCACCACAGCCGAACAGCAGCGTCGCGACCAGGGCGACGGCGATCGGTCGCCTCACGACCCGGTCACGACCACCGCGGCAATGGGGCGAGGAACTCGATGATGAGCGCCGCCAGCTCGTCGGGGGCCTCCATCCCGATCATGTGGGCCACGTGGGGCCAGATCACGGCACGCGCGGTCGGCGCGTTCGCCGCGAGGTGGCGGGCGGTCACCGCCACCTCCGAGACGTCGAGCGCACCGGCGACGGCGAGCACCGGGCAGCGCAGCTCACCGAGCCGCCCCACCGCGGGCGGATCCAACCGGATGAGATCGCCTGTCTCGTGCCCCGGCTCATAGCTCGACATATCCATCTCGGCGACGAGGCCGCGGATCGTCGCAGGCACCCGATCGGCGGGCTGGCCGGGCCCGTCGACCCACACGCGGATGTCGATGTCGGCGATCCCCTCCGGATCGGGCGGGACCGCGGAATCGCGCCGATCCATCTCGGCGAACAGCGCGTCCTCTTCCGGTGTGGAGCCACCATCGAACCCGCCCAGCCCAGCCGCGACGCCGACGACGGCGGCCACCCGATCGGGTGCCGAGATCGCAGCGTCGATCGCCGTCATGCCCCCGAGGGAGTTGCCGACCAGCGCGGCGCGTTCGATGCCGGCTGCGTCGAGCACGGCGAGCAGATCCTCGACCCGCGAGTACGGCACGGCCTCGCTCTCCGTGCGTCCCGTCCCCCGGCCGTCGTACCGGATCACCCGGTAGCCGGCGGCGACGAGCTGCGGTGCGATGCCGTCCCAGCTGCGCAGGTCCGCGATCCCCGCGTGGAGGAGGACGATCGCAGGCGAATCCGGGGAGCCCTCATCGACGACGTGCAACCGGGCGCCCCGGACTGCGACGGCGGCCGTCATGCGGCCGCCTTGATCGGGAGGACGAGCAGGTACCCCGGCGGGACCCCGAGATTGACGCGACCGCTGTCGCGAATCACGTATTGCCTGGCGAGGGTCTCGAGCGTCACGAGGCTGTTCGGCCGTGGGCTCTTGCCCCAGACGGAGCTGCCATGCGGGTAGAGCGGGTCATGGACGCGGACGCGCTTGACCGCGAAATCATCGAAATGCCGAGGGTCGGCGTTCGCCTCGAATCCGCTCATGACCCACGCATGCCGGCCACGCCACATCACGAGCCCGACCGGACGCTTGGTCTCGCGGATCGCGGCGGCTGCTGTGGCGATCGCCTCATCGAACGTCGGCAGGCTCACCAGCTGGTACGGGCCGATGCCGAGGTCATTGAGCGCGGCCGTCCAGCCGCGCGGGTTCGCTCCGCCGAACGGACTGAAGGACCTGTCGCGCGCCATCTCCCACAGGCGTTGCTGATCGGCCTTCGTCGTGCGTTCCTCGTCGGTCGACATGTTGAGCGCCATCTGGAGGCTTGCGCCCACGCACCATTCGAAGGTGTACTGGGCCACGAAGTCGACCCGGTCGGCGAGGTTCATCGCGAACGCCTTGCGGGCCGGTCCGTCGCTCGGCGGCGCCTCGGCGGCCGGCTCCTGCGACGGGGCCGCGTCCGACGGACGGCCCGAGGGTGTCGAGGCGGGACCGGCCGCCAGCGGCGGGGCGCTGGGCGACGGAGTGGTCGCCGTCGGGTCGGGGGATGCGGCCGCGAGGGTCGCCGCGGACGTCTGGCTGGCACGGTCATCGGACGGCGTGCATGACGCCGCGACCACGGCGAGGACGGCGAGGAGCGCGAAGGAGACGTGGAGGCGCTGACGCGCGGCGATGCTCATGGCGGTGCCCGGAGTATGCCCCGGAACGGTCAAGAGGGGGCCTCGGCGGGATCCTCGACGCGTCTGGTCGCCGGTGCCCGTAGGGCGTGTCCGGCGGACCATCGACCGCGATCGAAGCGGGAGGAGATCGCTCGATCCGGTGGGAGACGATGGTCCGCCGGGTGTCTCCACACGTCGATTTCATGACAGGAGGCTGAGATTCCCCTGAGAGGTCCGAACTTCGAAGGACCGGCCTCATCCGCGCCTGGGCTGACACATGCTCGCAACGCCGTCCGGCGGAAGGTGGTGACCGGCTGCGGCGGCGCACCGCGCAGACTCGGTGGTGACCCCCAAACGCTCCCACGGAGGTGCGCTGATGGGCACGCAGGACAAGAACCAGGGCCAGACCGGTCAGGGTCAGGGCCAGGGCCAGACGGGCCAGGGGCAGGGCCAGACCGGTCAGGGTCAGGGCCAGGGCCAGACGGGCCAGGTGGCAGGGCCAGACCGGTCAGGGTCAGGGCCAGGGCCAGACGGGCCAGGGGCAGGGCCAGACCCAGATGGACCAGCGTCAGGGTGACTGGAAGAAGGACCAACGCGACTGGGACAAGGACAAGGACAAGGACACATGCTCAGGGCCAGGGCCAGCACGACTGGCAGGGCCAGGGCACCGACGACATGGAACAGGGCAAGGCCACCGACCCGGCCCAGCCGAGCGGAACGACGCCGCTCGAGCGCGATCAGCGACCGATCAACCAGAGCCGCTGATCCAGCGGATCGGCGATCAGTCGCTCACCGAAGCCCCTCGCGGCAACGCGGGGGGCTTCGGTCTGCCTGGACCTAGCCCGCTCGCGCCGGGAACGCCTCTCGCAGCGCGTCCTCGAGATCCTCGACCGTCGGGGCCGGCTCATGCCAGCGGTGGACGAGCACGGTATGTCGACCGACGATCGGGACATCCCGGACGGCGATGAAGCGGATGAACACCGCCCCGGAGTCCGGCACGAGCCACGGTCCCTCACCACTCACCTGGCCGCTCTGGAGCAGCGTCTCCCACGGCTCTGCCTTGGCATCGGGCTCGGCGAGCGAGATATCGAGCACCGATTTGCCCACGAGATCCTCGGTCGCCCACCCGATCGCGGCGGCAGCCGCCGCCGTGATGTCGACGATCCGCAGGTCCTCGTCGATGACGTAGATGGGCGGACCGCTCGCGGCCGGCAGCCGCGGCGCGATCTCGATGCCGTCGTAGGTTTCCAGCTGGATCCGATCGGACCAATCGGCGAGGTCCTTCGCGTACAGGGGCTTCTCGGGTCGGCCACCGGTCGCCCGGCGGATCGTGTCCCGGTCCGGCCAGACACCGACGGTGACGGCCTCGCATTCCCGACCGATCACGCGGCGTCCGAGGTGCGACGCAACCAGACCAAGGTCGACGAAACGCGGCTGCTGGTCGCGCAGGGTCTCGATGAGCCTGGCTTCCTCGTTCGGCCGTGCGCGGACGGTAAGGATCCGAAGGTACGCGGCGGTCTCGGGGGGCAAGGCGGCGAACGTGCGGCCGACGATCTCGTAATGGACGGCCTGATCGAGCTCGAGTGGCAGTCGAAGGCGGGTCCCGAGGAAGCGATCCTGCTCGTCGATGCCGGTCGCCCGGGTCATCAGCGTCGCGTCGCGCCAGACCGTCACGAGCGCCGCCTCGATCGGGCCGTTCTCCTCGTCGGTCGTCGACCGACGCGCACCGACGATGAGACTGTCGAGTCCCGGAATGTCTCGCGCCGCACGTGCCAGGCGACCGCGCACATCGACCAGAGCCGACGCGTCGAGGCCTGCCGGGAACCGACCGAACACGATGCGCAGGATCATGCTGGCGAACGATACTCCTGAGGCGGGTCGCTCCAGCCAGGGCCGCGGATCGGCGACCGATCGCCGCGTAGACTCGGGGACGTGCCTCATCCCCCCGTGCAGGTCGAGCGGTTTTCCGACGCCCAGGCGTTCCTCGATGCGGCTGGGCCGTTCCTGGCCGATCGCGAGGCGGAGCACAACCTGCTGTTCGGGATCGCCGCCAACCTGATCACGGACCCGGATCGGCCGATGACCGCACCACCGTATTTCGCCGCGTTCCGGCAGGACGACGAGGTCGTCGCGGCGGCTCTGATGACCCCGCCCTTCAACGTCGTCGTGTCGTGCGTCGACGCCCCCGACGCGATAGCGGTCCTCATCGCGGACATGGACCGTGGCCGGTTCCGCACGCCGGGCATCACTGCCCCCGTCGACGTCGCTCGCACGTTCTCCGAGCGTTGGGCCGAGCGGCACGGCATGACTGCGCACCAGACGATGGCAGAGCGGATCTATCGGGTCGAGCATGTCCGCGCGCCACGTGCCGTGCCCGGCGAGATGCGCATCGCTGAATGGCACGATCGCGACTTGCTCGTGGACTGGACTCACGCCTTCCTGCGCGAAGCGCTCCCACACGGCGACCCCGAGCAAGCCCAGGCGTTGGTCAATGCGGCGCTCAAAACCGGCTCCCGGATCTTCTACCTGTGGGAAGTCGATGGCAGGCCGGTCTCGGTCGCCGCCGTCACTGGGCCGACCCCGAACGGGATCCGGGTGGGGCCGGTCTACACGCCGCCCGCCGATCGCAGGCATGGGTTTGCGAGCGCCGTGACCGCAGCAGCGAGCCAGGCGCAACTCGACCAGGGGCGCCGATTCGTGTTCCTGTTCACGGACCTCGCGAACTTGACCGCGAACAAGATCTACCAGGCGATCGGCTATGAGCCCGTGATCGACATCGACCAGTGGAGCTTCGAGCCGGGCTGATTTTCGAACGAATTGGCCGTCGTCGACGCCCATACAGATAGAGCCCGCGGTCCGCTCCTCCTCCCGCGGCCGCGGGCTGGGACGCACTCGACGCGAGGGCTCGGGCGAGCGACTGGGGGTCGCCGCCCGAGATCCCTCTCCGGGCCGCGTCGCGTCCCCTAGACTCACGTTCCATCGTGACCATCGACGCCGCAGGCGCTCGCTCCATCCTGCGCGATCCGGTCTTCGCGCGGCTGTGGTTCATCCAGGCCGCAAACCAGGTCGGCGGCAACATGGCGCTGTACGCGCTGACCGTCCTGGTCTTCACCTCGACCCGCTCGAACAGCGCGGTCAGTGCCCTGCTCGTCTCCTTCGTCCTGCCCCAGATCGCGCTGTCTCCGTTCGCAGGGGTCATCGTCGACCGCCTCGATCTCCGCTGGGCGCTCGTCGTGCCCAACCTCGTCCGCACCGCCCTCACGGCGTGGCTCGCGCTCGCGGGCGCGAACATCCCGATGGTCCTGGCACTCAATCTGGGTGTCAGCCTGATGAGCGTGGCGCTCACCCCGGCCGAGGGCTCGATGATCCCGCGGGTCGTGCCCAAGCCCCAGCTCGAGACAGCGATGAGCATCTTCAACCTGACCCTGCAGGGCTCCTTCGCGATCGGATTCGCGTTCCTCGGGCCGCTCCTGGTGACGATGGCCGGGCCGTCGTTCGTGCTGGGTGTCGTGACCGCGTTCTATGTGGCCGCGAGCATCGCCTGCATCGGCCTCCCGAGTGCCCCGCCCATCGCACCCAAGGCAGGCGAACATCGTCCCTCCCTGCGGGAGCCGCTCGACCAGCTGCGCGATGGTTTCCGGGTCGTCCGCCGGGAGGCATCGATCAGCCGGCCGATCGTTCTTCTCGCGACGGCGACCTCTGTCGCCAGCGTCCTCGGCGTGCTCGGCCCGTCGCTGGCGACGACCGTGGGTCTCGACCCGGAGCAACTGGCGGTCGTCGTCGTCCCGCTCGGGATCGGGGTGATCATCGGCGTCTTCGGCCTGCGCCGGTTCGGCGGGTCGTTGCCGCGCCGGCGGGTCGCAGAGGGTGGGCTGCTCGTGCTCGGGATCGTCACGACCGCACTCGCCGCTGCCGGCTGGCTCGATGGCGTCCTGCGCGGCCTCGGCATCGGGATCGGGGCTCTCCCGGTCGTCGTCGTCGTGGCGATGATCGCGGGCGCGGCATATGCGGTCACGTCGGTGACGGCGCAGACCAACCTCGTCGAGTCGACCCCGGCCGACGTCCGGGGCCGCGTCTTCGGAGTCCTTGCCTCGATCGTCAGCGCAGCCTCCCTCGTGCCGTCCCTCGTCGCCGGACCGCTGGCCGATCGGGTGTCGACCGGCGCAGCGATCGCCGTCGCCGGCATCGCGCTGATCCTGGTCGGTATCTGGTCGGTACGGCGCCCCTGACGCACGGCATACTCAGGCGGCCCACACATCGAGGCCCGCGGTTCGCGGGCATCGGAATTACGACATGCGGAGGGATGGCATGGACAGCGGCAGGACGGCGCCCGCCTGGGTTGCGGCGGCGCGCGACCTCTACCTCGTGGCGATGGCCGTGTTCGTGGTGAACATCGTCATCGGGATCCTGAACGGCGCCGACGTCGTGGAGTTCGACCGGAACCAGCTACTGACCCACGTCCATGCCGGGACCGTGGGCTGGCTGACGCTGGCGATCGTCGCGTCGACGTTCTTGCTTTTCCAGGCTGCCGACCGTCGGCTGATGATGGCCCTGGCGGTCCTGGTGCCCGTCTACGTCCTGGCCTTCTATACAGGCAATTTCGCGTTCCGGGCGGTCGGCGGCGTCGCACTCTTGATCGCGATCGGTTGGCTGCTTGTCTGGGCATGGCAGACGTACCTGGCCGGGGAGCGGAGCCTGCCGCGCTTGGCAGTCGTCCTCGCCCTCACGAGCTTCGGGTACGGCGCGATCTTCGGCGTATTGATCCAGGTCACGCGAGCGACGGGGGTCAACATCCTGCCGGGCGACTCGGTCGGGGCGCACGCGAGCGCGATGACCTTCGGCTACCTGGTCCTCGCGGCGATGGGCTTCATCGAGTGGCGACTGCTCGGCACTCGAGACCTGCCGATGCGCGGCGTGATCCAGATAGGCGCCCTCTTCCTCGGCGGGCTCGTCATCTCGATCAGCCTCCTTATCGGCGCCGAGCAGGCCGGTGGCGGGATCTACTTACTGACCCAGCTCGTCGCCGTCGTGCTGTTCGTGAGGCGCGTGTGGCCGAAGGCACTGCGCATCGACTGGGCGACGGCCAACCCGATCCGCCACTACGCCGTGGCCGCCCTCTGGGTCGTCTTCGCGCTCGCGTTGTTCATGTACCTCGTGTTCACGTTCATCAGCGCGGCCGACCCAAGAGACCCCAACGCGTTCCCGCTCAATGTCCTGATCGCCAGCGACCACGCCGCGTACATCGGGATCGTCACGAACATCGTGCTCGGGCTGATGATGACGGTGGTCCTTCGCGCCGAGGTCCGACGCTCGTGGGTAGGCCAGGTGATCTTCTGGGGCGTGAACCTCGGGTTGGTGGTGTTCGTCATCGGCCTGATCGTGAACACCGCCCAGCTCAAGCAGATCGGCGCGCCGCTCATGGGCGTCACCCTCCTCGGAGCACTCGGGATCCTCGCCTACACGGCGCTGCGCGAGCCGCTCGACGCGACCCAGGCGGATCTCGAAACCGCCTGACAGCGAACGGCGGCGACGGGGCCGAAGCTCCGTCGCCGCCGATGGAGACCGTCTGGGGGCGCGGCCTCCCTTGACCTGGCTGGTGGCGCGGTGGGCCAGATCACGCCCGATGCGTCATCGACCTCGGACGACCACCCTATCGTGCCTTGCGCGGGGAGGTCCGGTGCGGTCCAGTGGGGTCCTGGGCGGGTGTTTGGTGACGGCACGCACCATGTTCTGCCTCGCATGTGCCAGGAAGTCGGGCGCGCCATCCAACCCGAACCGCCCAAAGCGAAGGGCGGAGCCCCAACGCTCCGCCCTTCTGGTCCTTACGGGTTACCGGCTCGGCCGGCTCGACCGGCTCGGGCGGCTCGGGCAGCTCGACCGGTCGGCCGTGCAGAGGCGCCGGTCAGGCGCTCGTCGACCCCGCGTGCGCGAGGGTGCTTCGAGCCATGACGGGGTCGCTCGTCACGAACCCGACTTCGATGTCCTGACCCTGGGACCCCATCAGCAGGACCGACTCGACATTGACCCCGGCGTTCGCGAGCTGGCGCGCGGCCTTTCCGAGCGCGCCTGGCTCGTGCTTCATCGTCGTGGTCGTGATCTCCTTCTGCTCGAACGTGCACGGCAGGTCGCCGAGCGCCGCCCGGGTCTGGGCGTTGTCGTCGGTGGCGATCGCGATGCGGCCCTTCTCGCCGCAGGTCGCGCCGCTCACGCTGATGATGTTGACACCCTTGGCCGCGATCGCCTCGGCAACATCGGCGAGTGCGCCCGGCTTGTCCTCGAGCTCGATCAGGAAAGCGTGCTGCATGTTCGGCGCTCCTCCGGACACTCGGCCCGTCCGAGGAACCTGTGAGACCCCTCGAGGGCGGGTCGGGAGACTGCTGATTCTACGCCTCCGGTCCACCCCGACCGTCGTTCCGACCCCAGCCGGCCCGCCGGGGCCGCCGTGGAACATCCCCATGTTCCAATCAGCGAACGAGCAGCCCTTGATGGCCTCCTCAGCCGCCGATTGGAACCTCCTGGAGGTTCCATTCGGCCGGCGACGGTCCGAATCCGGCGATCTGAAGCCTCATCTCCTTCGCCCAGCCGCTGATTGGAACCTCGTGATGTTCCAAATGCAGATGAGCGGCGGGTAAGGGCTGAAGTGGAGACTGCCCGCATGCCCACCTGGGAGTCCGCCGCGCAACGTGGGGCACATAGAGCCAAGCTCCTGCTTCGACGGCTCGGCGAGGATCTCAGGGCTGCGCGGTTCGGCGCTGGGCTCAGCACTCGCCAGGTCGGCTCTATGCTGGGGATCTCGCACACGCAGGTCCGGAGGATCGAGTCCGGCCTCGCCCCCCACATCGACATCGACCTGATGTCGCGGATGGCAGCAGTCCTTGGCCATGAGCTCAGCCTTGGCGTCCACCCTCGCTCGGCGCCCGTCCGTGACAAGGCGCATCTCGCGCTCCTCGGCCGGTTTGCCGCGAGGCTCGCCCCATCGATCCTGTGGCGCACCGAGGTCCCGATGCCAATCGCGGGCGACCTTCGAAGCGCTGACGGCGTCGCCGCGGCGACCGAATTCGATGCGATCGTCGAAGCGGAGACCAGGCTCGACGACGTCCAGGCCGCAGAGCGGCGACTGCGTGGGAAGCAGCGCGACCTCGATACGAAACGAGCGATCCTGCTCGTCTCGGACACTCGACACAACCGGACCGTCATCGCCCAGGTCCCGGAACTCCGTCGCCAGTTCCCGGTCGACACTCGTCAATGCCTGGCCGCGCTCGGTCACGGTGTCGATCCAGGCGGTGATTGCCTCGTGATCCTCTAGACCGAACGGTGCCCGGCGCACCCAATCGTCCAGTAGCATCCGCCGGTGATCCGCCTCGCTCGCTCGCTATGACGGCCGGCATCCGCGACCTGCCGCTCCCTGCCGCGGTCCTGTTCGATCTCGACGGCACGCTTGTCGATACCGTCCAGACCAGGATCGAGGCGTGGCTCGCGGTCTTCGAGGAGGTCGACTTGCCGACCTCCAGGGACGACCTGGGGCCACTCATCGGGGTCGATGGCAAGCGGCTCGCGCGGGAGGTGGCGGCCCGCGCCGGCCGACCGATCGACGACGAGCGTGCAGAGGCGATCGACAAGCGCTCCGGCGAGATCTACGAGCGCCTCAACCGCTCCCCTCGCCCGCTGCCCGGTGTCCGCGAGGTCGTCGACGCGATCGAGAAGCGTGGGATCTCCTGGGCGATCGCAACGTCGAGCCGCAAGGATCAGGTCACGACGTCGGTCACCGCGCTCGGCCTCGGCACAGAACCGACCATCGTCGACGCCAGCCATGTCGAGCACGCCAAGCCAGAGCCCGACCTGCTGCTCCGCGCGGCCGAGGAGCTCGACATCGAGCCGGCCCGGGCCTGGTATGTCGGCGATTCGACCTGGGACATGGTCGCGGCAGTGGCCGCCGGCATGATCCCGATCGGCGTCATCGCGGGCTCGGCGGTTCCGGCAAGCTGGTTGGAGGGGGCCGGCGCCGCGGTGGTCGTCGACGACCTGCTCGCGATCGCGGAGGCGCTCGACTAGGGCACGTCGCGACGCGCGGACGCGGACGCGGACGCGCTCACTAGCGCCCCGACGCCACCCGGAGCAGCCGAACCGCCTCCGCGACGCCGCCGTCCCACGCCTCGCCGTGACCCGGCAGGACCCAACGCGCGTCGAGGGTCTCGAGCCGTGCGAGCGAGGCCCGCGCGCCGTCCGGATCCAGCGTGAACGGCGCGGGCTGCGGACCGACCTGACCCGTCAAGACGCTGCGGGTCGTCATCGTGTCGCCGACGAACACGGCACTCACGCCCGGGACGTGGATCGCGGCACTCCCCGGCGTGTGGCCCGGCATGTGGATGATCCGCGGCGCACCCGGCACGTCGAGCGTGGCACCGTCGTCGAACGTCACGACCTCGGTCAGGGGCGGGACTCGCAGGCCGCCCCGCAGGCCGCTGTACACGAGGAACCCGAGCAGCGGTCGGATCTTGACGGGTCCCCAGCCGCTCGATGGCTTCTTCACCTCGGCTCGGGCGCGCGCGACGTCGGCGTGGTGGACGTACACCGGCACCGCCCCGCTCGCGCCTGAGCCGCTCGGCGAAGCCGACGTGATCGGTGTCGCCGTGGGTGAGCACGACCGCACGAACGTCATCGATCGACCGGCCCATCGAGGCGAGTTCCTTGGGCAGCTCGTTCCAGTAGCCGGGCAGTCCGGCATCGATGATCGTGACGCCGCCGGCGTCCTCGACGAGATAGCTGTTGACGAGGCTCGATCCGAGCCGATGGAGCGACGGAGCGATCTGCATCTCGATGTCCTCGCGCTAGCGAACGCGTGCGGCGGACGGACGCACGGCGTCCACCGCGGAAGGCCCGATCACGATCAGGACCAGCCAATCGATCACCACGACCGCAGTACGAGAGGGCCTGGCCGACGCCGGCCGCGGGCTACTGATCAGGCTTCGGCAAGGCGCTCCCCTGCCTCGATCCGGGTCGGCAGCCTGTTCTCCGCCGGGGTCAGCGGGCACGAGAACTTGATGTCGTACACGCATGACGGGTGGTACGCGAGGTTGAAGTCGAGCGAGTACAGGCCGTCTTCTTCCGGCTCCAGGTCCAGGTATCGGCCGGCGCCGTACGTCTCGCTCCCACTGGTCTTGTCCAGGAACGGCACGAACAGCGACCGCCCGTCACCGCCGTCGAACGTGTACGCCGTCAGCTGGAGCGGCTCGCGATCGATGTCGAAGCGCAGCGTCCCCGCGCGGTGTGCCGGCCGCAGCCTGTTGTCCGACGTCGGGATCTGGAAGTCGGACGGCTCGTCGCCCTCGTAGGGCTGGAGGACGAGCTCGTCGAACCGGAGTGCGGTGTTGACAGGGTAATAGGGCAACCCGGTGAAACCCGAGCGCTCCGCCTCGGGGAGCGGGCTGTGCGGGCTCGACCGGAAGAACTCGTCCTTGTCCGCCCGGAACTCGTCGATCGCCTCCTCGTAGGACAGCGGGCGATGCTCGTGGTGCTCGTGCTCGTGGGGCTCGTGCTCGTGATCGTGGTCGTGGTCGCGCTCGCTCACGGGTACCCTCCGGGGTGGTCACGCCATCGTGCGCGTCCGGGTCAAGTCGCCGGCTCGCCCGCGGCCGCCGCGCCGGCCGCCTCAGCGCAGCCGGCTGACGAGCTCGAGCACCTCGTCCCCGTAGGCCTCGATCTTGGCCGGACCGACGCCCTTCACGCGCCTCAACGCCGCCGCGGACGGCGGCTTCAGCTCGGCGATCGCAGCGAGCGTCTGATCGTGGAACACGATGTATGCCGGGACTCCGTCCTCGCGCGCGCGGACCGTCCGCCACTCTCGGAGGGCCGCGTACAGCGGGTTGTCGTCGGCGACGCCGTAGCCCGACGCGGCCGTGGCGCTCGACGCCGCGCGACGCGCTCCCTGGTCGGCGGCGAACCGGTCCGGGTGCTGGGTGACTCGACCCTCGCCGTGGAGCGGCCGCGGGCGGAGGTCCGCGAGGAACCTGCTCGGCTCGCGGCGGGTCGTGCGCCCGCGCGTCTCGCGCTCGGCGGCCCAGGAGATCGCCAGGTGCCGGCGCGCCCGCGTGATGCCGACATACAGGAGCCTCAGCTCCTCGGCGAGCAGCTCGTCGTCATCGAATGCCTGCCGGATCGGCAGGATCCCCTCCTCGAGGGCGGGCAGCGCCACCGCGTCCCACTCGAGGCCCTTCGCGCGGTGGTACGTGAGCAGGTTCACGCCGTCCGCCGAGCCCGCGCGCTCCGCCGTCCGTCGCCGGTCGAGGTCCGCGAGGAAGCCGGCCACCCCGACCCGGGCGTCCGAGCGCGACAGCGTCGCCAGGATGTCGAGGAGCGTGTCGAGCGCCGCGGTTCGCTCGCGCGCCTCCTCGCCGGCATGACCCGCCACCGAATCGTCGTCGTATCCGAGGCGTTTGGCCCACAAGGCCCGCACGGCCGCCGTCAGCGCGGTGCCCGTTGCCTCGAGGTCGGCACCCCGGACGAGGTCGATGGCGCCCCGGACGTCCGACCGGTCAAAGAACCGGACGCCGCGGACCTGGTAGGCGATCCCCGCTCTGGTGAGCACGGCCTCGATGGGCGCGAGCTGGGCGTTCATCCGGACGAGGACCGCGACCTCCGACGGTGCGGTCCCCTCTCGCAGTCGCTCGCGCACCCATGCCGTCAGCGCGGTGAGTTCCGCGGACTCCGTTCCGTGACGCGCGATCGTCGGCACCGGGCCACTCGGTCGCGTGGCCACCAGTCGTTTCGGCCGCCCGGTGGATGCGAGCAGTCGATTCGCGAGCTCCAGCACTTCGGGCGACGATCGATAGTTCTCGGCGAGGGTCACGACGCGCGCGCCCGGGTGCCGCTCGGCGAACCCGGTCAGGAACGCGCTCGTCGCACCGGTGAACGTGTAGATCGTCTGGTCCTCGTCGCCGACGACACACACATCGCGTCGATCGCCGAGCCACAGCTCGAGCAACCGCTCCTGGAGCGGGTTCGTGTCCTGGTACTCGTCGACGCTGAACCAGCGCTTGCGCGCACGGATCGTGGCCGCGGCGTCTGCGTCGGTCTCGAGCAGATCGATGGTGTCGAGCAGCAGGTCGTCGAAGTCGATCCGGCCGGCACGGGTCTTTGCCCGCTCGTAGCCGGCGAACAGCCGCGTGAACAGGTCGACCGGGATCGGTGGCTCGCGCGATGGCGTCGTCGGGCTGCCGGCGACGGCGCGCTCGTAGGTCGTCGGGGTCAGCCGTCGACTCTTCGCCCATTCGATCTCATCGGCGAGATCCTTCGCCGGGGTGAATCGATAGTGCCCGGGCAGCGCCCGTGCCAGCGGCACCAGCAAGGGCAGCTTCGAATTGAGCAGCGACGGCAGCGGCGTGCCGTCATGGAGCAGCGGCCAGTAGTGACGCAGCTGGCTCAGTGCATGGGCATGGAACGTGCGGGCGGTGACGCCTGGCAGCCCCAGCCCCCGCAGCCGGTCGACCATCTCGCCCGCCGCCTTGTCGGTGAAGGTCACGACGAGGACCTCGTCCGGCTCGACCACGCCGGTCGCGATCGCGTAGGCCGTGCGCCGGCTGATGACACGTGTCTTTCCGGTGCCCGCGGCTGCGAGGATCGCGACCGGACCCTCGGTCGCCTGGACGGCCTCGCGTTGGGCGTCGTTCAGATCGTCGAGGAGTGGCTCGGGTTCGAGACGGGGCACCCACGGAGTATGGCGGTCGCCCCTCATCCGCCGCTTACTCATGGGCGACCCGCGATACTGGTCGAATGCGACGAGTGATCTACTACATCACGATCTCGGCCGATGGCATGTACGCGGATCCCGACGGCGGCCTGTCCCAGTTCGAGCCGGCAGAGGATGAGCACCGCTACGCCAACCGCCTCGTCGATGAGGCCGGCGACATCGTCATGGGCCGCGTGATGTACGACGTGATGGAGTACTGGGACGACCTCGACCTTGACGACCCGAAGGTCTTGGACGTGGAGCGCGAGTTCGCCACCTTCTGGCGGGTGACGCCGAAGCACGTCGTGTCGCGCGGTCGTCCGAACCTCCGTCCGAACGCGAGCCAGCTCGAGGGCGACGTGGTCGACACCGTCCGTCAGATGAAGGCAGCGGACGGGCCGGACATCATGCTCGCATGCGGCGCGGCCCTCTTGGCTCAGATGAGCGAGGCCGGCCTCATCGACGAGTACCGGTTCCTTCTCGCGCCGGTGGCCCTGGGTCGTGGCAAGGCCCTGTTCGCGAAGCTCGGCGCTCCACTCAAGCTCCAGCTCAGGAGCTCGACGACGACGTCGGCGGGCGGCGTCCTGCTCGAGTACGTCCCGACCGCCGATCGCTGAGCACGATGCCCGAATCCGGGATCGCCCCGAAGGCCCTTGATCGAACCGGCTACGAGCTCGAGTGGGAGGACGACTTCGACCGGCCGGCTCTCGACGAGACGCGCTGGCTCCCGCACTACCTGCCGCACTGGAGCACGCCCGACCGGACCGCCACCCGCTACGAGATCCGCGACGGCGTCCTGCGGCTGCTGATCGAGACAGACCACCCGCCGTGGGCCCCCGAGCTCGACGGCGACCTGCGCGTGTCGTCGCTCCAGACCGGCGTGTTCGGCGGGCCGGTCGGCTCGACCGTCGGCCAGCTCCGTTTCCATCCCGACGTCGTCGTCCGCACGGCCGTGCACAACCGGGCGTTGTTCACGACCCAGTACGGCCTCATCGAGACACGGTTCCGCGCGCTCGACGACCCACGGGCGATGGTCGCGTTGTGGATGATCGGCTTCGAGGACGAGCCGCAGCGCTCGTCGGAGATCCTGGTCGCCGAGATCTTCGGCCGCGACGTCCGGGCCGATCGCGCCAGGATCGGGATGGGGGTCCACCCCTTCGGCGACCCGACGATCGTCGACGACTTCTCGGCCGAGGAAGTCGCGATCGACGTGCGCGGATGGCACACCTACTCGGCCGAATGGACACCCGACCGCGTCGCCTGGTACATCGACGACCGCTTGATCCGGGTGGTCGAGCAGTCAGCGACCTACCCGATGCAGCTCATGCTCAACATATACGAGTTCCCGGTCGAGGGCGCCGACCCGCGCCGGCCCGCCGACTACCCGAAGGCGTTCGAGGTCGACTGGGTCCGGGTCTCGCGCCGCTCGACGGTTAGAAGTTCGGGGGCGTGATCGCGGAGACGATCTCCGCGTCCTCCTCGCCGACCGCCCGTGTCTTGTGCGGCAGGCCCGAGTCGTAGTAGATGGAATCACCCTCGTTGAGCTCGTAGTCGACGTCACCGACGGTGATGACCACCTGGCCGCGCAGGACGAGGGCGCATTCCTCGCCTTCGTGCGCCATCGCCGTCGCGGCGACTCCCGGCTTTACGTGGACGATGATCATCTCGATCTTGCGCCGCACGTCGGGTGAGACCAGCTCATAGGACAAGGACCCGCCCGGCGGCTTGATCACCTTGCGCGCGTCCTTCCGGACGACCGCACCGTTGGACTCGGGTGCGGTGAACAGCAGGAAGACGGGTACTTCCAAAGCCGATGCGATCGAGCGGAGGACGAGGATCGACGGATAGGCGACGCCCCGCTCGACGCTGCTGAGGAAGCTGCGGGTGATCCCGACCAGGGCAGCAAGCCCGGTCAGCGTCAAGCCTCGCTCGGACCGCAGAGCGCGGATCCGGCGGCCCAGCTGATCGTCGCGTTCGATCGCCGACGTGCGAGCTGGCGTGGCCTTCTTCGCGCTCCTGGCCCGCGGCCCCGACGTGGTCATCGTGCGGGCTTGACCTCAGCGAACAGCGACGTCGGCGACCATCGGCTCTACGCCGTATTTACGCGTCAAGTATGGCAGAACCTCGTCGCGGCAGACCTCCGCCACGATCGACGGATCGGGGCTCATGTCGGCCCAGATGATGTGGTCGCAACCGGCCTCGATGAAGGCCTCGAACCTGGCGATGATCTCCTCGCCGGACGTCGCGATGCAGAAGGCCGCCGACAGCGCCTCGTCCCGGACCAGCAGGGCCCGTTGCTCGATGACGCGTGGATCCTGGATGTACGAGTAGGCCTCGGGGATGAGGAGCCCGCCGTAAACGCGCGCCCCGTCGAGCGCCTTCTCACGGTCCGGGTGGTACGACGTGCTGACCCAGGCGGTCCGGAACCCGCTCGGGGCGGCTCGCCCGGCCTCCGCGGCACCCGCCTCGAACGCCGGGAAGAGGACATCACGGTGGACCTCCGCGGGCACGCCCACGGCGACGTAGCCATCCGTCAGGCGTCCTGCGTTGCCGGCCATCTTCGGGCCACCGGCCGCGCAGATGATCGGGATGCGGTGCTCCAGCGTCTGGTACAGGCGGAAGAATGAGTCGAAGTATTTGCCCTGGTGCCGGAAGTAGTCCGGCTCCTCCCAGCAGCGGCGGATGAGCCCGATCGCCTCGACCAGGCGCTCGATCCGTTCGCGCAGCGGTGGCCAGACGCCCGTCGTCGTCTTCTCGTTCATCGCCTCGCCGGTGCCCACGCCCAGCGCGACGCGCCCGGGATAAAGCAGCTCCAGGGTCGCGATCTCGATCGCGACGTCGACCGGTTGATGGCGGATCCCGATCGGCGGGATCACCATCGGGCCGACGACCGCCTTCTCCGTATTTGCCAGGAACGCCGTGAGGGTCGCCCAGATCCCGGCGCTGTGGCCGGACGAGTGCTGCCAGGGCAACGTGTGGTCGCCCTCCCAGATGTGGGTGAAGCCGGCCTCCTCGAGGTCGCGGACCCGGCGGACGTTGTCGCGGACGTCGTGACAGAGGCACTCCGGAGAGATGCCGAACGTGACCATCAGGCGTTCCCCACTGGCAGGCCGAGCTGCCCGAACAACGAGGCCGAGTCGTAGTAGACGGTCTCGCGCGTGAACAGCTCGTCGTTGTGTTCGTAGACCGACACGGCCTTGATCCGGAACGACCGCCCGGTCGGAGGATGGCCGACGAATTCGCCGGTGTGCGTGCCGATCAGGTCGTACTCGGCCACGACGGTGTTGCCGCCGCAGGCGACACAGTTCGCGACCTCGATGTGGAGGTCCGGGAAACCCCGATAGAAGATGGCCATGAAATCGCGCATCTCGTCCTTGTTCCGGCACGGCTCGGGCACCGTCACGTCCTCGAAGTAGACGTCGTCGGTGTAGTAGGCGAGCACGGCCTCGAGGTCGCCGCGACTCAGGTCGGCGATCTCGTCAAGGACAGCTTGGCGAGGGTCCATCATATCGAGGGGCCTCCTTGACTCCGAGCAGCCGCAGGGCCGCACCGCCGAAGAAGCTCTGCTCGTCCTCCTCGGTGATGTAGGGATCGAGGTCGTGCCGCTCCGTGTAGTCGCGGACCTTCTCGAAGAACGCCTTGCCCGTATCGAACGGGACGTACGGATAGTCCGAGCCCCACAGGAATCGCCCGAACACGCCGAGCTTCTTGGCCCAGGTCCAGATCTGGGCGACCCGCCACAGCGGCGCCGACTCGGCCCAGAACGCGAAGTCGCCGTAGATGTGCTCGAACTTCGCCATGAAATGCATCGTTTCCTCGGCCCACGCGAACCCGACGTGGCCGATGACGAGCTTCAGCTGCGGGAAGTCGATCATCACGTCCTCGAGGAGCAACGGATGGTCGTACGCGAGCATCTTGCCCTTCGGGAACATGCTCCAGCCCGTGTGGGTGATGAGCGGGACGCCCATCGCCTCGGCGGCTTCGAACAGGGGCCAGATGCGCCGGTCGTTGAGGGCGACGTAGTTGTATGAGGGCAGCATCTTCAGGCCCTTGAGGCCCTGCTCGTTGATGGCCCGCTCGAACCGCTTGACCTCGTCGTTGCCGCCGAGCGGGTTCGCCGTGTAGAAGCCGAACAGGCGATCGGGCCACTTCTGGACCATCGACTGGACGTAGGCCCCGTTCTCCGGGTCGTAGGCGCCCCACGGCAGGTAGCCCACGCCGAGCACGAAGGCCTTGTCGATGCCCGCCGCGTCCATGTCGGCGATGAGCCTCTCACCGGGGACGCAGAAGTCCTCCGGTGTCCAGGGCTTGCCGGTATGCCAGCAGTCCTGGCCCTTGAACATGTTCACGTAGAACTCGCCGAGCTCGCGCGGGAAGTCGACCTCGAAGCGCTGCATGTGGGTGTGCGAATTGATGAGCGTCATGTGGCTCCTCGTCCAGTCCGGATGCGATGGGAGACGCGAATCGTCGTTGGCTCAGGGATCACGCATCGAGGGTCCCTCGCCGGACGACGCGTCCGGTCCGTGCGGCCGTATCCACGACGCCGTCGCGGACGATGGCCGTGCCGTTGACCAGGACGTGCTCGATGCCGATCGGCGCCGCGCTCGGTTCGCGATATGTCGTCCGGTCGTCCACTGTCGCCGCGTCGAAGATGACGACATCGGCATGGTTGCCCTCGCGCAGCGTGCCCCGCTTCTTGAGGCCGACCCGCTGGGCGGGCAATGACGTCGCCTTGCGGACGGCCTCCTCGACGCTGAACAGCCCGCGATCGCGAGCGAAATGGCCGAGCACCCGCGGGAACGTCCCGTAGGCCGCCGGGTGGGGCTTCCCTCGGCCGGTCAGGATCGCGTCGCTTTCGACCGCTGCGAGCGGGTGCGCCAGCAGCTTCTCGAGCCCGGCCTCCTCGTCCGGCTCGCCCGACACGCCGAAGTAGAGGGCCATGGCGTGGCCGCTCTCCTCGAGCACGAGGTCCGCGGCGACGTCGAACGGATGTCGGTCGCGCTCCTCGGCGATCTCGGTCAGCGAGCGGCCCTCCAGCGGCTTGTTCGCCTCGCTCTCGACCCACATGATCGAGACGTTCTGCCAGCCGGTCGCCTCGACCAGGTTGTGCGGCCAGCCACCCGGCGTCCAGCACGGCCACCCGGGCACGTCCTCCTCGATCGAGCGTCGGATCCGGGCGCGGGCGTCCGGATCGCCCAGCCGCCCGAGGAGCCCGTCGACCCCACCGGCCAGGGCCCACGGCGGGAAGATCGCCAGAAGCGTCGTGTTCGCCGCGATGTACGGGATCACGTCGAAACCCGTGTCGACGCCCCGCTCGCGGGCCGCCTCATGGAGCTCGATGATCGCATCGAGCTTCGACCAGTTCGGGCGTCCGAACGCCTCCATGTGTGAGTGCTGGCTCGAGATCCCGTTGACCTCGCCGACCCGGATCACCTCCTTGGTGGCCGGCATGAGCGTCTCGCTGGAGCCGCGGATGTGGCTCGCATAGAGCCCGTCGAACGGACCCAGCTCGGACGCGAGGTCCTCGATCTCGTCGGGGGGCGCGAAGATCCCCGGCGCGTACAGCAAACCGGAGGACAGGCCCCAGGCGCCCTCTTCGAGCGCCCTCCGCAGTTGGTCGCGCATCCGCGTCCGCTCGTCGGGCGTCAGCTCGCGGCCTTCGAACCCCACCTCGTGGATCCGCAGGGCGCCGTGGGCGACCATCGGCACGACGTTGAACATCAGGCCGTGGCCATCGAGGTAGTCCAGGTAGTCGCCGAAGCCGGTCCACGCGTCGGGCAGGTCGCCGGCGCGCAGGAACGTCGTGTAGCTGGACAGCTCCGCGCGGGTGAGCGGGTTGACCGGCGCGGGCGAATACCCGCAGTTGCCGGTCACCAGCGTCGTGATCCCCTGGGCGGCGAACGGGGCCAGGATCTCCCCGTGCGACTCGTCGGCGACGACGAAATCGCTGTGCGAGTGGATGTCGATGAAGCCGGGCGACACGATCTTGCCGGCCGCATCGATCACGGACGCTGCGGGCGCGTCGTCCGGGATCCGGCCGATCGCTGCGATCGTGCCGTCACGGATCCCGATGTCGGCCGGGAACCACGGGTTGCCCGTGCCATCGACGACGCGCCCGTTCCTGATCAGGACATCGAACATGCCAGCCTCGTCCGAACCCGCGCTCAGAAGCCCGGATTGGCCGCGAGGTAGGCGTCGATCTCGGTCTGGGCCTTCGCGTGCTCGGCCGCCGGATCCGCGCCGTGGAATGCCGCGGACACCGCGGCCTCGACGACGTCGGAGATCTTCTGGTAGGCCGCGCGAGTCCCGTACCGATTGTTCTTGAACTCCTGTTGCGCGAACGCCGTGTCGACTGCCGCCTGGTCGGCCGCGGGGACCGTCGGATCGCTGTACGGGGCGATGTACGACGGGTAGCCGCTCTCGTCCGCGGGCTCGAACGTGTGGAGCTCCTCACGACGAGTGAGGAGGCCGAGCTGGGTGGCAGCATTCGAGTAGTGCTTGATGAGGTCGAGCGCCGCCTCCTTGTACGGGCTGGTCTTGGGCACGCCGAAGCACTCCCCGACGACCTGGCCGCCCGAAGCCGGGAGGTCGCCGCCGTAGCCGGGGATGATCGCGATCTCGACCGGGTCCTCGCCCAGCGCCGACAGGTTCGGGTCACGCGCCTCGTACCAGATGTGCTGGTAATCGATGATCATCGCGGCCTTGCCGCCGAGGAAGACCTTCTTGGCCTCCACGTCATAGATGCCCCACGGCGACTCGATGACCTCCTTGGGCATGGTCGGCAGGAGATCGATCATGTCCTGGGTGGCCTTGATCGCGATGGGGTCGTTGAACCGGACTTCGCCGTTCGGCCCGTACAGGTCGCCGCCGTTGAGGTGGTACCACACGCACCACTTCGGGAACAGGTAGAGCGGTGCCCAGCCGTCGACGTAGCCGAACTGGTCCCCTGTCGTGAACTGCTTGGCCGCCGCGACGAACTCCGCGTAGGTCTTGGGGATCGCCACGCCCGCGTCGGCGAACATCTTCTTGTTGGCGTAGAGGACGTAGGTGTAGATGTTGCTCGGCAGGCCGTAGAACTTCCCGTCCGAGCCCTGGGCGGCCTCGATGGCCGCAGGGAGCATGGCGCTTTCGTCGACCGTGACGCCGAGCTCGTCCATCGGAGTCAGGTACTGGCGGTAGAGGTCGACCCAGGCGCGCCACAGGTACGCGACGTCCCAGCTCTCGCCGCCGCTCTCGAAGGCAGGCGTGAGCTTGAGCGGGAGCGGGCCGAACGCTTCGCGGGTGAACTCCACCTTCACTCCGGTGCGCTGCTCCCATTCCGGGGTGACCATCGCGTAGAACCCGGTGTGGTTCGCGAGGAGCACCTTGAGCGGCCGATCGAGGCTGAAGGTGGCCGCCTCGCTGGGTGCGACAGACGCGCCGGTAGTGGCTGCGGGGGCGCTACTCGGCGCTGCCACCGAGGCGCCGGGGCCCGCCGGTGTACACGCGGCGAGCGCGGCGCCTGCGCCGGCCATGGCGGTCCCGGCGAGGAACCGCCGCCGCGTGAGCGGACTCGCGAATGTCCCCTCGGGCGCCTCCGGGTTGACCGATGGTCGCTGGGTCTGGTCCATGACGTCCTCCTCCATAGACATGACGACCTATTTCACGGCGCCTTCGCCGAGACCTCGAATGAGATACCGCTGCATGAGCAGGGCCAAGGTGAGTACCGGGACCGACGCGATCAGGCCGGCCATCGAGAGCTGTGGCTCGATCCGGTTGATGGGATCCATGAGGTTGACGATCGCCGGCGCGAGCATCGGGGTGGTGCCGACGTAGAGGACCTTCGAGACGAGCAGGTCGTTCCATGACAGGACGAAGGCGAACACCGCCGCCGTCACGATGCTCGGCACGGTCACCGGCAGCACGACCCGCCGGAGCGCCTGGAGCCGGCTCGCGCCATCGATCCGGGCGGCATGCTCGAGGTCAGGCTCGACCCCGTCGAACGTCCCGATCAGGATCCAGGTCACGAGCGGGACCGTGAGCGCGATGTGGCCGATGGCCATCCCCGGCAGCGTGTCGATCAGGCCGAGGCCCTTGAAGATCGCGACGAGCGGCACGAGCAGCGCGACGCCCGGGAGCATGTAGGCAAGCATCACGGCGGTGTACGTCGCGCCCCGACCGGGGAACCGCAGCCGCGCGATCGCGTACGCCCCCAGCAGGCCGAGCAGCGTCGTGACGATCGCGGCCGTGGTCGACACCAGGAGGCTGTTGCGCAAGCCCGCTTCGAAGTACGGGATCCGCATGAGCTGGTCGAAGGCGATGGTCGTTGGAGCAGGCGGCAGGATGTGGGCTCCGGTGAGCAGATCCGCTCGCCGCTGCAGCGAGCCGAGCACGACGACGAACCCGAACGGGATCACGATCAGCAGGACGATGCCGAGCGCGAGCAGCGCGGCAACCACCCGGGCGCCGAGGTCCTGGCGAAGCGTGTTGAGTCCGTGCCACAGGAGGGCCAGACCGGCCAGCGTGGCGACGACCCAGGCCCAGAACGGCAGCCCGAACGGGCGGGCGATCTGGACAAGCTCGAGGACCGCCGCCCCGGCGATGAGGCCGGCTCCCGCGATGGCGGCGGCTTTCGCCATCCGCGGCTCGATCCCCGTCCGCATGTCGTCTGTCGTCACGACAGCAGCCCCCGCGCCCGACCCCGCGTGAGGAGCAGCGCCAGCGCAACGACGAAGGCGGTGACGACGTAGGCGAGCACCGCGCCATACCCGAAATCGGTCTGCTCGAACGTCGTTTTGAACGTGTAGAAGTACAGGTTGTACGTCGAGTACCGGCCCGGCCCGCCACCGGTCAGGGCGAAGATCAGGTCGAAGAGCTGGATCGTGATGAGGACCTGGATGATCACCGCGGCCACGAGGGTCGGCCGCAGGAACGGCAGGACGACGTGGCGGAAGCGTCGCCACCGTCCCGCCCCATCGATCCGGGCGGCGTTGACGGTCTCCTCGGGCAGGTACTGGAGGGCCACGAGGAACATCAGGGCGATGAGCGGGAATGTCTTCCAGATGTGGATCGCTGTCAGCATGAACAGCGTGCCCGGGACACCGCTGAAGAACAGCGGCGGCTGATCGACCAGGCCGGCGTTCACGAGCCATTCGCCGAGGAGGCCCCGGCGCGAGTCGAGGAACCACTGGAACATCGCGGCGACGACGACCGGCGGCAGGGCCCACGGGATCAGGAGCGCCGCGCGAGCCAGCCCGCGCCCGCGGAAGCGCTCATTGAGGACGAGCGCCACCGCCAGGCCGATGACGACCCCGAAGACAGCCGACGGGATGACGTACATCAGCGTCTGCCCGGCAGCCTGGATGAAGATCGGATCGGTCGTGAGCCGCAGCCAGTTGTCGAGGCCGACGAACTGTCCGAGCCGACCCGGCACCGTCGAACGCCCGGTCACCGTCAGCAATAGCGAGTACAGGACTGGGTAGCCGACGAGGCCGATGAACAGCGCCGCCGTCGGGATCAGGAACAACGCGGCATACGCCTGGTTCTCGCGCCGGATCGACAGCCCGCTCAGGCGGTTGCCGCGCTCGGGCAGCGGCAGCGGTTCGGCGGTCATGACGCCACGACCTCGCGCTGTTCGGCGACTGCGGGGCGGGCGTCCATGGAAAGGTTGATGCGCTCCCCGCTCTCGGGGTCGAAGAACAAGAGGTCGTTCGGCGCGAACGTCACGCCGACCTCGTCGCCGACTCCCAGCTCCTCCGCCGGAACACGTGCCCGCAGTGTCCGTTCCGCGACGGCGATCGTGGCGTACTCATCGGGCGCGACGACTTCGGTGAGCGTCACCGTCCCGATGAGCGACGCCGTCGTGACGTCGCGAACGACCCGGACTCCTTCCGGGCGCACACCGAGGACGACCGGAACCGGCGCTACCGGCGCCTCCTGACCGCGGAGGTCGACGCCGATGACGCCGGATTCGAAACGGGCCCGGCCGTCGGCGGCCACGATCTCGCCGGGGATGAAGTTCATCGGCAGACGCCCCACGAACGAGGCGACGAACCTGTTCGCCGGTCGCCGGTAGATCGCACTCGGCGTGTCCACCTGCTGGACGTCGCCGCGTGCCATGACGACGACCCGGTCGCCCATGGCCTCCGCGTCGTCCTGGTCGTGGGTCACGTAGATGAACGTCGCCCGCAACTGCTGGTGGAGGCGCTTGAGCTCCTCCCGCGTGGTGGCGCGCAGGTTCGCGTCGAGGTTGCTGATCGGCTCGTCGAGCAGGAACACCTTCGGCTTGCGGACGATCGCCCGGCCCAGCGCAACCCGCTGGCGCTCGCCGCCGCTCAGTGCGCGCGGATGACGGTCGAGGAGCGCCCCGATGCCGAGCATCTCCGCGACCTCACCCACGCGGGCGTACCGATCGGCCTTGTTCATCCCGCGGAGCATCAACGGGAACCCGATGTTGTCCCGGGCGGTCATGTGCGGGTAGAGCCCGTAGGACTGAAAGACCATCGCGACGTCGCGTCGCTCCGGCGTGACGTTGGTCACATCGCGCCCGTCCATCAGGATGCGCCCGGAACTGACCTCCTCGATGCCGGCCAGCAACTTGAGGACCGTGCTCTTGCCCGATCCCGACGGCCCGAGGACGCAGGTGAAGAGACCGTCTTCGAACGTGAGCGATGTCTCGCGCAGGGCGTCGGCCGCAGCGCTCGGGTAGCGCTTGACGACTCGGTCGAGGCGAACCTCAGCCACGGTCGCTCCCGGCGACGGTCGCAACGCGCTCGGGCCCGGCTCGTGCGACCTCCCACTCCTGCCGGAGCTGATCGATGTCGATGTTCAGGTCGGCGGCCAGGAAGTCGATCTCGACCGCTGCCAACGGCCGGGCCCCGGCCCGCGCGGCGATGCGCTGGAGATAGGAGCGCCGCAGCCGCCCCAGGTCGACCTCGCCGATGCCCATCGCATCGATCGACGGCGGGAAGACGATGCGCTGGCCCGGACGCTCGTCCTCGCGCGGCCCGACCGCCAGCTCGATGCCCATCTCGCGGGCCAGCGTCAACTGGGCGGTCGGATGCTTGCCGGCACCCGTGTACTCGGTCTCCTGGACGACGATGACCTCGTCGTCGCGGAACTCTCGGGCCAGGACGAGTGCCGCGGCGAGGGATGTATTGCCGGCCGGTCCACGCTCGAGGCCCTCGAGATCGGCGAGCAGCTGGGTCGTGTAGAAGACCTCGCCCTGGGTGACCGTCACGTAGCGATCCAGGTAGCGCAGCCCACGAGCAGCGTTCCGGGGCACGTCGACGCGATCGGGATCGACGGAGAACGGGACCCCGAAGCCTGTATGTCCGGTCGTGAATGACTTGCGATTGAAGTCGCCGTCGCTGGCCATGTGCAGCCCGGTCAGATCCACGCTCGCGCCGATCACGGACGTGTCGTCGGCGCCCGCCCGTTGCAGGCCCCTGGCGGTCCCGGTGACGTTGCCACCGCCGCTATGGGTCACCACGACGGCCGCCGGCGCCCGGCCGTATCGCTCGGTGCATTCGACGGCGATCTCGTAGCCGAGCGTCTCGATCCCCAGGGTCGCATAGGGGGTGTACAGGCTGGCGTTGAAGTAGCCGGTTTCCTCGAGCAGGAGGAGGTGGATGTAGAACAGCTCGGGACCGACGGTGAGCTGCCAGACCTCGGCACCGTAGGCCTCGCACGCTCGTGTCTTCTCCAGCACCTCCGGCTGACCGCGCCCGTTCGAGTCGAAGACCTCCTGGAGGATCAGCGCCTTGAGCCCGTACATCGCGGCCTGAGAGGCGATCGCCGCCCCGTAGTTACCCGAAGTGGCGGCGATGACGCCGGCAAAACCGCCATCTGCGGCCTGTGCCAGGCAGATCGACGCGCGGCGGGCCTTAAAGCTGCCGGCGGCGTTCGCCGCCTCGTCCTTCACCATGATCCGCGCGCCGTAGCCGGGCGGCGCCGCCTGGCGAGCCAGCGCGCTGAGGCGGCTCAGCTCGAGCAGCGGCGTCTCGCCGACCTTGTTCTTGCGCTGGATGCGCCGGACGTCCTCGAAGGTCGGCGGCGGGCTGTCGGCGAGACCCGCGTAGTCGAACGCGATGCCTCCGTCGATCTCGTATCGGTCGTAGTCGATTCCGATCGACCGGCGCATGATCTCGGCGCGGCGGGCCATGACGCCCCCATACGAGTCGTCGCGGGTCATCGCGACTCGTGCCCCTCGAGCGCTCGACGGGCGGCGACGCCGAGGGCCAGCAGCTCTGGCACGGGGTCACCGAAGTCGGCGGGGTTGCGCGGGTTGACGTCGGTCAGTCGACCGGTGACCTCGCGGCCCAACAGCGTTCGCACCGTCGTGTCGTCGCCGATCGTGGCTGGCTCGGCAAGGAACCCCCGGATGCGCGCGACGAAGTCGGTCTCCGCCGTGTCCTGCGGCACATTGGGAGCCCGACCGCCGGCCGGCAGGACGACCTGGCTGATCTCCACCCACGCCCCAGCCGGGACCAGCGTCGCGTCGGTCGCAGGGCTGCGGGGGAGCTTCGCCACCACGACCTCCGATCGTTCAGGGCGCCCGAAACGTGTCATGCACGATATGCCAACGACCACCTTGCGTCAACGCATATAGTACAGAGCAGGCCCGTGCACGGAGGTCCCCCGCGGTGTCCAGCCTCGTCCAGGATGACGCCCTGCTTTCGCTCGCGGAGACCCTGCGAGGCGAGCTGTTGCTGCCTCGCGATGACGGCTACGAGACGGCGAGACGGGTCTTCAACGGCATGATCGACAAGCGCCCTGCAGCCATCGCCCGGGTGCGCGGGACGTCCGACGTGCTGGCGGCGGTCGCCTATGCGCGGGACCGCGGCCTGCCGGTCGGCGTCCGCGGCGGAGGCCACAACGTGGCCGGCCACGGGACCTGCGACGACGGCCTGCTCATCGACTTCTCACTGATGCGCAGCGCGCGGGTCGACCTCGCGTCGCAAACGGTGCGGGCGGATCCGGGCTGCAACTGGATCGATTTCGACACGGAGACCTCGGCTCATGGTCTCGCCACGACAGGCGGGACGGTCGGGAGCACCGGGATCGCCGGGCTGACCCTCGGCGGAGGTCTCGGCTTCCTGATGGGGAGCTACGGCCTGACCTGCGACAACGTCGTCTCGGTCGACGTCGTGACCGCAGACGGCTCATTCCTGACGGCAAGTGACGACAGCAACGCCGACCTGTTCTGGGGCATCCGTGGCGGGGGCGGCAACTTCGGGGTGGTCACCTCCTTCGAGTACCGCCTCCACCCGGTCGGCCAGTTGCTTGCCGGACTGGTCGCCTACCCGATCGAGCAGGCGCGTGCCGCCCTCGAGCTCTTCCGCGAGGTCACCGCCAGCGGGCCGGACGAGCTGAGCTGTGCCTTCGTCATGGTCACCGTGCCCGACGGCGGCCCGCGCATCGCGGCCATCGCGGCCTGCTACAACGGCCCGGTCGGGGATGGTGAGGCCCTGGTCGAGCCGATCCGCCGACTCGGCCCACCGCTCGACGACGGGATCCGGCCGATGACCTACCCCGAGGTCCAGCGGATCTTCGCCGAGATCCCGTTCGGGCTGCAGAACTACTGGAAGGGTCATTTCCTGAGCGACCTGCCCGACGCGGCCATCGACGCGGCGGTCGAATCGTTCGAGGCGGTGACGTCGGATCACTCCGCGATCCTGATCGAGGCGCCCCACGGCGCCGTGCGGCGAGTGCCGGACGACGCCACCGCGTTCGGCCAGCGCCAGGCCCGGTTCAACGCCAGCGCGCTCGCGGTCTGGGAGGGTCCGGCCGATCCGGACCCGCACGTCCGTTGGGTACGCGCCTACGCCGACGCGATCGCGCCATACACATCCGGGGACTACGTGAACTACCTCGCCGACGACGCCACGAGCGATGAGATCGCGTCGGCCTACGGGGGCCAGCGGTTCGAACGGCTGGTCGCCCTCAAGAACCGCTACGACCCCACGAATACCTTCCGTTTCAACGCCAACATCGCCCCCAGTCGGCCGGCCTGACGCACGGCGCCCCCCAACCGTCGCAGGCCGGCCGACTATCCTTGATCGATGGATGAGCAGACCGTTCGTGCCCGCGCCCGGGCCATGTGCGAGGCCATCGTCGCCGGCGACGTCGACCGGGCGACCGAGGACGTCAGCCCGGAGCTCCGCAGGAACCTCGGTGAGGTGATCTCACTCTTCCCACTGCCGTCGAAGGACGCTGCGATCGAGTCGGTCGCCCAGGGCGGCTCCAGCTTCGTCGTCGTCCTGCGGCTGGTCGGCGAGAGCGAAGAGGTCCAGGTCCAGACGCGCTGGAAGGACCGCGACGGCAAGCCGACCCTCGTCGAAGCGAGCCATCTGAGCCGGGTCGAGGTCGCGACCGAGGCAGCCGAGACCGAAGGCGGCGGCGAGGACACCGAGGCGGGCTGACGCGCCGGCCTGACCGCCCGGTTCAGCCCTCCATCCGGAGCTCTTCGAGGTCGAGCTCCCTTTCGATCGTCCGCAACGTCTGGTCGTTGATCTCACCTCGATCGCGAAGCTCGATGACGGCGCCACGCTGCGCCGAGATGACGCCTCGCTGGATCTCCTCGTGTTCGACCCGCTCCTGGCGGCGCTCCTCCGTCTCATCCGGGTCCTCGGTCGCGAGGTGCTGGGCACGGTCGCTCAGGCTTGCCTGGAGGCGGTCGAGGAGCGGCTGATGGTCCGGCCACGACGGGCGGGCCCGCTCGACCTCGTCGAGCCCGGCCTGATAGGCAGCCGAGCGGGCGAGCGTCACTTCGTCCCCGTCGAACTCGACGCCATCCCAACGGGCCCAACGCAGGACGGCCGGCAGCGTCAGGCCCTGGCCGACGAGCGTCGCGAGGATCACGGCGAATGTCACCAGCAGGATGAGGTTGCGTTCAGGGAAATCGGCGGGTAGGGCGAGGGCGGCGGCCAGCGACACGGCCCCGCGGAGCCCAGCCCAGCCGACGACGATCGTGAGCCTCGTGGCAAGACGCGGGTCCCGCCGCGCGACGATCTGCCGCGGCGATCCAGGGAGGAAGCTGCTCACGAAGACCCAGACCAGCCTGGTTGCAACGACGACCGCAGCGACCAATGCGCCCAAACCGAGGATCGACGCCGGTGATCTCCCGGCCAGGCCCTCCAGAACGTCGGGCAGCTCCAAGCCGATCAGGACGAACACGAACCCGTTCAGGACGAAGCCCACCATCTTCCACGTCGTCAGCCACAGGACCCGGCTGGTCGGCGTCAGGATCTTGCCCAACCGGCCGCCGATGACCAGGCCGGCGGCGACGGCCGCCAGCACACCCGACAGCCCGAGGCGGTCGGCCGGGAGATATGCGGCGAATGGGATGACCAGCGAGATCACGACCTCGACCGGCGGGTCGTCGAGCCGTCGCAGGATCTCGCCCGCGACGCGACCCAGGACCACGCCGATCGCGATGCCCCCGACCGCGGCGATGACGAACGTCGCCAGCGAGTCGGCCAGGACGAACGTGCCGCTCACGACGGCGAAGACGGCGACTCGATAGGCGACGAGCGCCGTCGCGTCGTTCAGCAAGTGCCTCGCCCTCGACGAGGGTCCGCACGATGCGTGGGGCGCCGAGCCGCCGGAACACGGTCGTCGCGGCCAGGGCGTCGGTCGGTGCCACGATCGCCCCGAGAGCGAAAGCGGCGGGCCACCCCAGGCCCGGGATCGCGTAGTAGGCCACGACGGCAACGATCGTCATCGTGAAAACGACAAGCCCGACCGACAGACGCAGGAGCGGCGCCAGGTTCGCCCGAAGTTCCCTGATCGGCGTCTCGACGGCGGCGCTGAACAGGAGCGGCGGGAGGAACACGAGCAGCACGAGCTCCGGCTCCAGCCTGATCTGCGCAAGGCCAGGGATGAACGCGAGTCCGACACCGCCCAGGACGAACAGCGTCGGATAGGGCACGCCGATGCGCCGCGCGGCCTCGAACAGGATCGCGACGGCGACGAGCACCACGAGGATCGCGGTCAGGGTGTCCACTGACGACCGGTCAGCGAGTTCGGCGTTCGATCAGTTCCAGGCACCATTCGCGCAGGCGCCCGAGATGCTCGGCGTAGTGATCGCTGCCGGTCTTGCGGATCCACCACGCCGCTTCGTCGGTCGGCTCGCGCAGCAGCCACCACTCCTCGATCATCCGCGTCCGCCCCGCGTTGGCCTGGACCCAGGCCACGTCCCATGGCTGGTCGGCCATGGCCGCCAGCATCGCCGCGTTGAGCGCGTCGATGTCGATGTCGTGGCCGTCGTACGTGCCCGCGCTCATGCGCTCGTACTGGACCTGCGCCTCCGCGAGCCACGTGCCGACGTGGGCGACGACGTCGCGGACCGTCCAGTCCGGATCGCGCTGGTAGCCCGGTGCGACGCACTCCTCCGGGGTCAACGAGCGCACGAGGTCGACGATCTCGTACCAGCCCTGCCGCTCCGACTCGATCTCATCTCGGTACGGGTGATCGAGCCGCTCGACCGGCATCGGCGGGTCGGCCTTCATGACGACACCGTCACGAACTCGCCTTCGAGGGGCAACCCGGCATCCTCCCAGTCGAGCAACCCGCCCGAGTAGCGGCGGACGTTCGTGTAGCCGCGCCGGACCAGATCCCGGTACAGCGCCACGCTCGAGAGGCAATCGACATGCGAGCAGTAGACGACGACCTCGTCATCGGGCTGCACGGAGGCGTACAGCGCGTCGGGCGTGTCGAAATGGAGCGAACCGGGGATGTGCTTCGCGTCGAACGCCCAGCGATTGAGCGCCATGATCAGCTTGAGGTCGTCGCCCCGATCGAGCTTCGACTTGAGCTCCTCGCGGTCGATCGTCTGGATGGGCTCGACGCCGAGCGCCGCATGTGGACGGGGCTGGTCCATCGACGCCATCAATTCAGGTGTCGCTCCCAGTCCGGCGGGACGCGTCCGGCGGGTCCGGGCACCGGCTGGTCGAGCGGATGGTGGACCGGCGGAGCGAGCGGTGGTCCCTCGAAGACCTGCTCGGTGGCGTAATCCCAGAACCAGTCTTCACCCGGCTCGAAGCTCTGGATGACCGGATGCCGGGCTTCGATCGCGTGCTTGCTGGCGTGTTGCGACGGCGATGTGTCGCAGCAGCCGACGTGCCCGCAATGGGCACAGCGGCGGAGGTGGAACCACCACGCCCCCGCCGCCTCGCATTCGACGCAACCCGGTCCGCTCGGGGGGATGGTCGGGTCGATCGCGACCTGTTGCGTCATCGCACCATCATGACGCCTCAGTCCACGTAGGGACCGTTGTAGATCGGCGTCTCGCCGTACGGCTTGCCGGCCATGACCATGAACCTGGTCCCCGGCTGCGCGTCCGACACCGCCAGCGCGTCGCCCGGCCCCATGACGGCGATTGCCGTGCGGCCCGCGCGACGGCCGTTCGCGCCGATCGACGCCTCGCCCTCGAGCATGTAGACGAAGCCGTTGAAGTCGGACGGGATCGGCGTGGCGAACGATCCTCCGTTCGGCAGTTCGACGTCCAGGACCAGGCCGGGCGTCCCGAGCTCCACGGGTGAGCCCTCCCCCACGAGGGTCCGCACCGTGGCGCCGTCCTTTTCGCGCGATGGGATGTCCGCGGGCTCGAGGAGTTGGGACGTCGGTTCGACGTCCTTGTCCTTGCGCGCGAGGTTCACCCAGAACAGGACGCCGCGGAACTCCGTGCCGGCCTTGCCTTCACGGAGCTCCTCCTCGCCGATGCTCTCGGCGTGATACACGCCGCGGCCCGTTCGAAGCTTCAGCAATGAGCCGGCCTGCAACCGCGCCCTCTCGAACTCGCCCCCGGGACCCGTGCTGTGCCCGGTGCTCGCCTCGCCTGAGATCACGTACCAGAGGTTGTCGAACCCGCGGTGCGGATGGGTCGTGTCGAGCGCAGCGCGATCCGGGCTGATGGGGACGATCCCCTCGTGGACGAGGATGAATGGGTCGACCTGCTCGTATGGGATGTTCCGCGACGGCAGTGGCTCGAGGATCTCGAGACCCATCATCGGGCGGGTGTGGGCGTCCTCCAGATAGACGACCTGGCGTTGTGCGGTTTCGACCTGGGTAGCCATGATTCGTTGCTCTCTTTCTCGGTTCCTAGAACCCGAGGACCTCGTCCACCAGGACGACCGTGATGCGGCCCGGGAAGATCTCGCGGTTGATGATCAGGACCTTGTTCACGCCGCTGTGGATGCCGTAGGCGGCCTGGGCGCGGGCGTCCTCGAGCGGGAACGTGTATTCATCGACACGGCGCAGGCCCTCCTCGAGGTCGCTCACGATCTTCTGCGTGCCGACGACGAGGATCACCTGCCCGGCACCACTCGCATACGGACCAAGCTGGCTGCCGCTGTTCGAGGCCGCCATCAGCGACCCGTTCTCCGTGACCGCGTGGACACTGCCTAGCATCACGTCCGGGGCGGCGCCCAGTCGGCGGATCTCGTCGGCCTGGGTCGCGCGGTCCATGCTCCAGATTCGCGGGCGAAGCGGTTCATAGCGGCCCGACTTCTCGATGGCATCGGTGATGCCCGTGGCCTCGAGGGTCTCGGAGGCGCCGTGGTGGACCTGTGCGCCTTCCGGGATCAGACCCAGGACCGTGCGCTTCGCCTCCGCGGCGTCGGCGGCGCGGAGCACGCTGATGCCGTGCGATTCGAGGGCGGTGATGGCCCGCTGGACGCGGGACTCGTCCGCCAATGTCCCGAACCGACGCGTCACTGACAGGTCGAGCTCGGGGTAGGTTGCGGTGGTCACGGATGGCTTCCTTCCGGCGTTCGGAGTTGCTATGCTTAGTTGCAACTGCAATTAACACCGTACGCCTATTTGGTTGCACATGCAAGCACTAACGGACACTGACCCGACGGCGCTGATCGAGCGACTCATAAGCCAGGAGATGCCCGACAGGCGGGGTTTGGCGGCCTGGCAGGCGCTCCTGCGCGCGCAGGCCTCCCTGATGCGCCAGCTCGACACCGATCTCGTCAAGGAGACCGGCCTGTCGCTGGCTGACTTCGACGTCCTCGCCCAGCTCGCCGTCACCGGCGGGTCCCTGCGGATGACCGAGCTCGCGAACCGGGCGCTCATCTCGCGGTCGGGCATGACCCGGCGCGTGGCGAGGCTCGTCGGCGAGGGCCTGGTCACGCGAGCCGGAGCCGAGACCGACGCGCGCGGCGTCGTCGTCGCGCTGACCGATGGGGGCCTCGCCCGTCTCGCCGAGACGGCGCCCGTCCACATTCGCGGAGTCGCCCACCTGTTCGTGGATCGACTCGACGATCGCGAGCTCGAGACCCTCGAGCGCGCTCTCGACAAGGTGACGATCGACTGCTCGTTCGGCTGAATCGATCGAGATCGGAGCTCCACCAGATGTTGATCCTTCGACCACGCGAGACGATCCACCACACCGATGGCGGCTGGTTCAGCGCCTACTGGCACTTCAGCTTCGACTTCTACAACGATCCCGAGAACACCTGGTTCGGCGACCTGCGCGTGTTCAACGACGACACGCTCGTCCCAGGCGCGACCTGGCCGATGCACCCGCACCGCGACATCGAGGGCATCACCTACGTTGCCGACGGGACGTTCGCGCATGCCGACAGTCGCGGGAACGGCGGCATCCTGCCGCCTGGGTCGGTCCAGCGGGCGACGCTCGGCTCCGGCATGGAGCACTCCGAGGGCAACGACAGCCAGGCCCAGCCGATGCGGTTCATCCAGATGTGGATCATCCCCGCGCGGCGCGGCCTCGAGCCATCGATCGAGCAGCGGGAGTTCCCCGAGGCGGCGCGGCGCGGTCGGTGGCTGCCAGTCCTCGTGCCTGCCGAGGGCTACGGCGGTCCGGACGCACCGGCAAGCCCTGCGGCGGTGAGCGTCCATCAGGACGCCGCCCTCTACGCGACCTTGCTCGATCCCGGTCAGGCGGTGACCCACCGGTTCCGGCCCGGCTTCCAGGGCTATCTCTTCGTCGTCCACGGATCGGCCCATATCGCCAGCGATACCGATGCCGGCGAGCTAGATGAGGGTGGCGCCGCCAAGGTCATCGCCGAGTCGGAGGTCGAGGTCCGCGCCCGGGATGCGGGCGCCGAGCTGCTGCTCGTCGAGACGAGGGCCGTCGAGCGGGAGTAGCGACATTTCGATGACGCTGGACTCCTACACTGCTCCTTGACCCCCAACGAGCGCGAGGTGTCCCCGATGCGACGGCGTGCGACGAGTCTCATTTCGGTCTGTCTTCTGGTCGGAGGGCTTCTGCTCGCCGCAGCCACGCCGGTGGCTGCGGACGACGACGACCGCCGCGGCCGCGCGCGTGTCCTGCTCTCGGGTCTCAACTCCCCGAAGGCGCTCGCCGTCTTCTCGAGGACCGAGCTCGTGATCGGCCAGGGCGCGTATGGACCGCCAGGACCCGTGTTCACCTACGTCTTCAAGGGCGCGGGGCGAGGCACCCAGACGCCGATCACCGATCCGGTCAACGTCGTCGATGCCGTGATGACACCCGACGGCGCCGGCTGGGCGATCGGCGGCGATCAATGGCTCTACCGGCAGGCGGTGGGCGGGGCGATCACCCCCATCCTCGATCTAAAGGCGTATCAGGCGGCCGATCCGGACCCCTACAACGTTGCCCCCCAGGATCCCGCGGAGACCAATCCGTTCGGCCTGGCGGCCCTCAAGTCGAACGACGTGCTCCTGGCCGACGCGGCCGGGAACGACGTCATCCGGGTCAAGCCCGACGGCACCGCCTGGACGGTCGCCCGCTGGAAGACGCGATCGGTCCGGACCGACAGGGTCGGCGATCCGAGCCTGCCGCCGCGGTTGCCCGCCGAGGCCGTCCCGACCAGCATCGCCATCGGTCGCGACGGCTATGCATATGTCGGACAGCTGGTCGGCTTCCCCGGCCGGCCCGGTTCGGCGCACATCTGGCGCGTCAATCCGAACGCGAAGAACGCGGTGTGCGACGTGGCGAAGAAGACCCGTGCGTGCCGTTCCTGGAAGTCGGGCTTCACGTCGATCATGGACCTGGCGTTCGACCCGCGGAACGGCAGGCTCTACGTCTACGAGATCGCGCGGGCCGGCTGGCTCAAGTTCGAGGAAGGCTTCGCGCCGGGCGGCAAATTCCCGCCCGCGGTCCTGCTGGAGGTCCGCCCCGGGCGCGCACCGCGGGAGCTCGTGCGTGGCAAGCTCTCGCAGCCAGGCGGGATCGTCGTCACCCGTGCCGGCGAGATCTTCGTGACCGACGGGATGTTCACGGGAGGTCGACTCCTTCGCATCACGCGCTGAGCGAGACACGGCCGCGGCCCTACCATCTCGTCGTATGGATGTTCGGGCCGCGGAAACCCTCCTAACCCAGGCCGAGGAGGCCAGCGCGAAATCGCGGGGTCCTGACGCGAAGGCAGCCGTCCAGCAGCTCGAAGACCAGTACGAGAACCTGGCCGCGGCGAGCCAGTGGTTCATCGATCACGAGCGAACCGACGAGGCCCTCCGCCTCGCCAATGCACTCTATCGATTCTGGATCACGAAACAGCGGTTCGAGGAAGGCGCCGATCTCTTCGGTCGAGTCCTTCGAGCGCCGGGTGGCGAGCCGCGCCTGCGCGGACAGGCCCTCATCAACGCCGGCTTCATGCCGTTCTGGCTGGGGGAAGACGACCGGGCCGCGGCCCTCTTCGATCAAGGCCTCGAGATCGCCCGCGAGCTCGGCGACGCGACCATGATCTCGCAGGCTTTGGGCGGCCTCGCGCGCGTCGCGTTGCGTACGGACGTCCCGAAGGGCCGGCAGCTCGCCGGCGAGGCGCTCGCGGTCAGCGACGAGGCGGATGATGAGGCGGGCCGCTCGAATGCCCTCCACCTCCTCGGCGTCGGCGCCCAGATCGCGGGCGATCTGCCGGAGGCCCGCGACTGGATGACGCAACGGCTCGCGCTTGTCCGCGCCGCCGGCAACGAGTTCCTGATCGCATCCGAGGCCGCCAACCTGAGCATGGTCGAGCGCCAGCTCGGGAACCTGGACACGGCAGAGACGCTCGTCCGGGAGACCCTGGAGATCTCCGGGCGCATCGGCGACGACTTCACGAAGCCGTTCGCCATCAGCGGGCTGGCGGCGATCGCCACGGAACGGGGTCAGTTGGAACGCGCCGCGACCCTGGTCGGCGCGGCCGAAACGATGATGGCCGCGCAGCACATGGCCTGGCCGCCCGACGAGCGGCCGCACTACGAGCGGATGCTGGCCGCACTTCCCAAGGCGATGGGTTCGGCCGCGTTCGAGCGAGCGCGCACGGTCGGTCGGTCGATGGCCTCCGACGATGCGGTCGACTTCGCCCTCGGACGACGTTGACTGCTCGTTGTCGCAGCAGGGGTCCAGGCGTATCGTCTCGCCATGGCTGATCTCGATCTCTTCCAGACCATCAACGCGCTGTCCGCCGAGGAGGAGCAGCTCTGGGCGTCGGCGAGCGACGGCAGCGGGCTGACGCAGGACCAGCAGGACCGACTCGACGCCATCAAGGTCGAGCTTGATCGGGCGTACGACCTGCTGCACCAGCGCCAGGCCCGCGAGGCGGCCGGCCTCGACCCGAACGACGCATCCCTGCGCTCAGCCGAGACCGTCGAGGGCTACGAGCAGTAGGAGTCAGGGCGCCACGCGCTGCCAGGACTCGGCACCGTCCGTCAGCCAGGAAGGCTGGTCCAGCGAGACCCCGTCGGGGTCGACCAGACCCGCGCCACGGCCGTCCTCGAGTCGCGAGATGATCCACTCGTCATCCGGCGACCAATGCGCTCCGGCAGCGTGCCCGGCCCCGTATGCCGGGAAAGCATGGGCGACTTGGACACACGGCCCACGACGGATGTCCGCGATGCACATCCGGCCCTCGTCGTCGAGCGCCAGCAGCCGATCGCCCGCATTCGACACATGGCCAAACCCGGCGTCGATGACGGCCTCCTCGCCCGTCGTGACGTCCAGGACATGCGTGCGAACACGTTCGCCCGTGCTGTCGTCGCGTGTGTAGATGACCCGCCGGCCATCCGGCGTCCATCCGTTCGGCCTGAGCAGCCCGTCGGGACGTGCGGGCCGGGCAACCTCCGTCACGGTGTCGGTATCGATGTTTACGACGAAGAGGCTGTGGTCAGCCTCTGTGCCGCCCAAGAACAGGATCTGGTGACCACTCGGCGGGCGCCAGTAGACGTCCAGGAAGAAGTAGTCGATGTCGAGCGGCGTCAACTCGCCGGTCCCCGCATCGACGACAAGGAGCGATCCCGTGTGCTGCGAGGCCACGCTGATCCACCGCCCATCCGGTGACCAGGAGATGCTGTCGGTGTCGATATCGACAAGGTCGGGGGTCGTCGCGACCACCTCCTCGGGCCGGTCCAGGCGAGCGATGACGAGTCGAACGGTTTCGCCCATCGTCCGCACGAACACGACGCGGGTTCCGTCCAGTGACCATCGAGGTTCGCGATCCATCTCCGGTCCGGTCGCGATCCCCTGGCGCGCGCCACTGACCGGGTCGACCGTGAAGACGTCGCCGTTTTGGGCGTACGCGACGAGGCCGTTCGCCGCAAGGCCGAACGGGGGAGGCAGCCGCTGTCGGCTACCGACATTCACGGCCAGGGCCGCCAGGAGCAGCGCGAGGACGGCGAGTAGGACGATCGCCCGCCACGGGCGCGGCTTCACGGTCCGTCGGCTGAGCGTGATGACGCTCATGGGAAGCCACCTTTCCGGGAAGCTCCAGCGCGGCCGCTGATTCGTTCCCGCGGTCAGGTCGAGGATCTCGTCGGCGTAATCGGGCACGCGCGGCGACGCTGTTTCGGCAAACCACGCCGTCAGGTCGCGCTCGAGGTTGTCGGCGCGGTTCATGCGATCAACCGGTGGGCGGGCGCGGGCTGTCGCTCATCGGCCGCGATGGCGGCGCGGAGCTCAGCCAGCGCGCGGTGCAGGCGCGATTGCGCTGTGCCCTTGGGGATGTCGAGGGTCTCGGCGACGGCCGAGGCCGACATCCCGACGTAGTAGTGCAGGACGAGTACCGCCCGCAGGTCGGCGCCGAGGCGGCGAAACCCGCGCTCGAGCTGGTCGCGGTCGGCGATGCCCCTCGTCTCGTCGCCGATGCTCGGCGACATGATCGGCGAGAGCTCGACCTCGATCGGCCGGCGCCTTCGACGGCGCACGGCATCGAGGCAGGAGTTGACGGTCAGACGGTGGAGCCAGGCGTCGAACTTGGCGGGATCACGCAGTCCCGGCAGGTCTCGCCACGCTCGGATGTACGCCTCCTGGACAGCGTCTCGCGCGAGCTCCTGGTCCCGGAGGATCAGGCGGGCGACAGCCTCCAGCCGCGCGATGGACGCGCCCACGAGCGCGGCAAAGGCGTCATGATCGCCTCGGCCCGCTCGCTCGACGAGTTCCCGCTGGTCCACAGCCACCCCTCGGTGACGCAGCCGTTTGGCCGCGTTCAAGGATAATGGCGTCCCGTTGCGGCGAAGTTGTCCCGTGACGTCCCGGCGGGGCGATCGCCAGGAGGCGAGTCACGTCGGCGTAGGGCGCCGGTCGCGCGAACAGGTAGCCCTGCCCCTGATCGCACGACGTGGCCGCGATCCGGTCACGCTGGTCGGGCTCTTCGATGCCCTCGGCGACGATCTCGAGACCCAGCGAGCGGCCGAGCTGCACGATCCCGCCCAGCAACGCCGAGCCTTCCGGTGAGACGACGTCACTCGTGAATTCACGATCGATCTTCAGGATGTCGACCGGGAACCGCCGCAGATAGCTGATCGACGAGTAGCCGGTCCCGAAGTCGTCGATCGCCAGCCGGACACCGAGCGCCTTGAGCCGGCGAAGCTGCGCCTCGGCGCTCGGGTCGCTCACGAGGACCGTCTCCGTCACCTCCACGATGAGCGAGGCGGGGCTGATGCCCGACGATCGAAGGACGTCGCGCACGTGATCGACCAGTCCTGGATCCTGGAGCTGGCGACCGGACAGGTTCACCGACACCGCGAGATCCGGCTGCGCGCGCTGCCAGGTCCGCAGGTCGGTGCAGGCCTGCTCGAGCACCCACGCGCCGATCTCGACGATCACGCCGGTCTCTTCCGCGATCGGGATGAACGACCCGGGCAGCAGAAGGCCGCGCTCGGGATGCTGCCAGCGCACGAGTGCCTCGACGGAGCGGACCGCGGCGGTCTGCAGGTCGACGATCGGCTGGTAATGGACCCGGAAGTCGTCGCGCGACAGCGCGTGGCGAAGGTCGAAGCGCAGCCTGGCTTCGTCGTCGGCCGTCTGCCGCTCGCCGTGCCGGTACACGCGGAACTGGGCCTTGCCGGCTCGTTTCGCGCTGTACATCGCGAAGTCGGCGTTGCGGATGAGGCTATCCGCGGAGTGGCTCGAGCTGCGGCCCACATCGACGCCGACACTCATCGACACGTGCACGTCGCGACCGTCCACGTGAACCGGTCCTTCGAACGCCGCGATGATGCGTGCAGCCACGGCGCTCGCTGCATCTGCGTCGTCGAGATCCTCCATGAGGATGCTGAACTCGTCGCCGCTCAACCGCGCGACCGTATCCCCCGACCGGCTGAAGCGCTGCAAGCGAGCCGCGACCGCGCGCAGGACCTCGTCACCGACCTCGTGCCCGAAGCTGTCGTTGACGACCTTGAAGTCGTCGAGGTCGATGAACATCAGTGCGACGAGCGGCGCATTCGCCCCACGGCCGCGCTCCAGGGCATGCTCCAGGCGATCGCGCAGAAGCGCGCGGTTCGGCAGACCGGTGAGCGCGTCATGGAATGCCTGGTGACGGATCTGCGCGTAGAGCCGGGAGTTCTCCAGCATCACGCCGGCCTCGTTCGCCATCGTCTGGGCGAGCGCGAGCTGCCACTCGTCGAGCGATTGGCCCGTGCGCGCGAGCAGCTCGACCGTGCCGATCGACCGGCCGTTGACGACCATCGGGATCTGGAACATCAGGCTTCCGCCCAGATCGCGCAGGAACCGGACCTCGGCCGTGTCGGCGTTGGGATCGGTCGGGTCGATGACCGACGGTCGTCGAGCCATGAGGACCTGGCGCGTCTCCGGGTAGGCGTCGAGCTCGTAGCGATCCTCGAGGAGGGTGCGCCGCTCCGGCGGGTAGTAGCCGGCCGTCGCGACGAAGTCGTCGTCGCGCTCCCAGACATAGATGCCGCACTCGTCGAAGCCGACCGCCTGGGCCGCATGCCGCGCGATGACGTCGGCGAAGCCATGGCTGTCGAGCGACACGGCGAGGTCGCGGCCCATCGCGACCAGGCTTTCGAGCTCGCGCGTCCGGGCGGCGACCTCGTCGTGCAGGACCCGCGTTGTGCGCTCGGCGATGAGCTCCGCTTCGCGCCGCGCCTTCCGCTCACGCTCGAGCCGCCGCCGGAGCCGTTCGACCTCGGTCGTCGACGGCGGGCCCGGGGCGACCGTCAGGTCGGGGCGCGGATCCCTACCCGAACGTGATCTCAAGGTCACAGGTCTCGTCGCCGCGGTTCATGCACCGGGCCTGCTCGATCGACACGCGCTCGCCAAAGTGATCGGCGGCACCCTCGATCAGACCCTCGGCGAACGCGCACATCTTCTTGTGCGAGCCGTAGCCCATCGTGAGCCGGCCGTCGTCCGTGACAGCCATGTCGAACACTGGCACGTCCGCCCCGGGGTAGAGCTTGCGAACCTCGGGGTGGATGATCTCGTTGAGGGTCAGCAGGAAGTCGCGCGTGCTGCGATGCGAGTCGAAGAACCCAGGATAGGAACTCGCGAGGAGCGGCAAGGCCGACCGGCCGAACCAGCGGATCACGTCGTCCGGCGGAACGCCGAGGCTGTCGGCCTCCGCACCGACCAGCCGCGCCAGGTCTTCGTCCGGGTAACTACCGAGCGACGTGTAGGCACCGTCCAGATCCGCCGCCGCCAGGATGTCGTCCCACGCATCCTCGCCGTGTGCCTGGCTCGTGACCTGCTCGAGGAGGTTGAATACCACGCCCTTCATACAGGAGCGGTCCGGTGGGGCGCGTGTCGGTACAGGGTCGTCACCGAACAAGGATGCGTCTCACGACCGCCACCTCTATGACACCACCGTTCGCGCGCGAGGAACGAAGGTCCCACGCGTAGAGTTTGGGAAGGAGGCGACCATGACGTTCCGACTGACCAGCCCGGCATTCGATGACGGGACCGCGATCCCGCGCAAGTTCAGCTGCGACGGCGAGGACGTCTCGCCGGCCCTCGATTGGAGCGACGCACCCGACGACACCGCCGCGCTGGCGTTGATCGTCGATGACCCGGATGCGCGTGGCTGGGTGCACTGGGTCGTGTTCGACATGGCCGGCTCGCAGACCGGCGGCCTGGCTGAAGGCATCTCGTCGTCGCCGGACGCTCCCCCGCAGGGCACCAACGACTTCCGCCGCGTCGGCTGGGGCGGGCCGTGCCCTCCGTCCGGTACGCACCGCTATCGATTTAGCCTGTATTCCCTCGATGACGTGCTCGGCCTCGCCGAGACCCCGACGGCCGACGAGGTGCGGGCGGCGATGCAGAACCACGTCGTCGGCGAGGCGGAGCTGAACGCGACGTACACGCGCCAGCGCTGATCGCGCAGACGGACCCGACCACGAGGATCCAGTCAGCGATTGCGCCCTACCGGGTAGCCGACGACGCCTGAGCTCGTGAGTGCCGCCAGACCTTGCGAAGGAGAAGGGTGATCGGCGGGACGATCAGAACCCCCAAGGTCCCGAAGATCGAGGTCGAGAGCGTGTTCAGGGAGCGGACCCCGTCGCAGCACACGAGCCTCTCAGGTGGTTCGGAACTCCAGGGCGACAAGGTGAAGAAGAGGAATGGCCCGACAACGACGAATCCCGCGAATGTGACGAGCGCACCGCGAATACCGAGTTGCCACGTCGCGATCGCGTAGACGAGCACCCCCAAGAGGACGGGGAGAAACCTCAGGGTAAGGTCGACCAGGGAGTGACCGACGCTCGCCAGCGGGCCGTGTCCCACGCTCGCGTCGTACCCGAGGACCGCCCCGTTCGCGCTGACGAAACCGGCGAGTGACGACAGAGCGAGCGCAACGAGCCATGGACGGAGGCGACCGTCCGCGCCGTGATGCCGATCCTGGACTCGCACGGAGCTCATCGTAGGCTCGCGCCGTCCCGCGCTCGTCTCGGCGAGCCGTCCCGGCGGCGAGCCGCGGCGGCCCTGGCGGGTACCCTTGACCGACCATGCCCGCCGAATTCATCTACACCACGTACCGGCTCGCCCGGCACTACCCGCCGGACCGGACCGTCCTCGAGGACATCTCGCTCAGCTTCTACCCGGGCGCCAAGATCGGCGTCATCGGGCCGAACGGCGCGGGCAAGTCGAGCCTGCTCAAGATCATGGCCGGGCTCGACGACGGGTTCACCGGCGAGGCGCGCCTGACCCCCGGCTTCACGGTCGGCTACCTCCCACAGGAACCGCACCTTGACGAGACGAAGGACGTCAAGGGCAACGTCCTCGACGGCGTCCGCCCGGTCCAGGACCTGATCGACCAGTACAACGCCGTCATGGCCAAGTGGTCCGATCCCGACGCCGACTACGAGGCCGTCGGCGCCGAGCAATCGGCGCTCGAGGACAAGATCAACGCGGCCGATGCCTGGAACCTCGAGCGCAACGTCGACATCGCGATGGACGCGCTCCGCTGTCCTCCCGACGACCAGGACGTGGCCACGCTTGAGCGGCGGCGAGCGACGTCGCGTGGCGCTCGCACGACTGCTCCTCCAGCATCCCGACCTGCTGCTGCTCGACGAGCCGACGAACCACCTCGACGCCGAGTCGGTCGACTGGCTCGAGCGCTTCCTCGACGAGTACAGCGGCACGGTCGTCGCCGTCACCCACGACCGCTACTTCCTCGACAACGTCGCGAAGTGGATCCTCGAGCTCGAGCGCGGGCGCGGCATCCCCTTCTCCGGCAACTACTCGAGCTGGCTGGAGCAGAAGCTCGAGCGCCTGTCGCGCGAGCAGAAGACGGCCGATGCGCGCCAGCGGACGCTCGCACGCGAGCTCGAATGGGTGCGCTCGTCGGCAAGGGCCCGCCAGTCGAAGGGCAAGGCACGCCTGTCGGTCATACGAGCAGCTGCTGGCCGAGTCGAACGACGCGAAGCGCACCGAGCGCGAGCTCGAGATCGCCATCCCGGCCGGGCCGCGCCTCGGCGACCAGGTCATCGAGGTCGACGGGCTGCGCAAGGGCTTCGGCGACCGGCTGCTCATCGAGGACCTGACGTTCTCGCTGCCGCGCTCGGGGATCGTCGGGATCATCGGCCCGAACGGCGCCGGCAAGACGACGCTGTTCCGGATGCTCGTCGGTCAGGAGCCGCCCGACGCCGGCTCGATCACGATCGGCGACACCGTGGAGATGTCCTATGTCGACCAGAGCCGGGACGATCTGGCCGCCGACAAGACCGTGTTCCAGGAGATCACCCAGGGCGTCGAGGCGATCAAGGTCGGGCCGCGCGAGGTGCCCGCGCGCGCGTACGTGAGCAGCTTCAACTTCCGCGGCACCGACCAGCAGAAGATGGTCGGCCAGCTGTCGGGCGGCGAGCGCAACCGCGTCCATCTGGCCAAGCTGCTCCAGACCGGCGGCAACGTCCTGCTCCTCGACGAGCCGACCAACGACCTCGACGTCGATACGCTGCGCGCGCTCGAGGCCGGGCTCGAGTCGTTCCCGGGCTGCGTCGTGGTCATCAGCCACGACCGCTGGTTCCTCGACCGGATCGCGACCCACATCCTCGCCTTCGAGGGCGACAGCCAGGTCCGCTTCTTCGAGGGCAACGTCAGCGACTACGAGGCGTTCCGCCACAAGGAGCTGGGCACCGCCGCCGACCAGCCGCACCGCATCAGGTACAAGCGGCTCGTCGCCTGAGGTGCGTGGTCATCGGCCACTCCCCGACGGCACTGTCGCGACCTCGCCGATGATCCGGGCGAGGTCGTTCGGCTTCGACCACATCGGCCAGTGGCTCGTCGGCAGATCGATCCACGTCACGTTCCGAAGCTCGGGAATGCCCGCGAGGAACGCCCAGTCCGGGTTCTCCCTCGCATACTTCTGGTAGTCCTCGGCCGTGTAGCCCGTCGCGATGATCGTCGAGGGGATGTCGCGCCGCGCGTCGTTCGTGAACGTGTAGCCCTCGCGGAGCATGGCACCCGGGACCGGCACCGCCCGCTCGCGGAACGTGGCCTTCTGCTCCTCGCTCATCCCGTCGAGGTTCTCCTCCTCGGCGACTGATTCCCAGTCGAGCGGCTTCTCGGCATCGGCGAAGTCCGGGTCGAGCGGCGGCTTTCCGGGCGCCGTATCGACGTACACCATCGCCGCGATCCGCTCCGGCACCTGATCGGACGCCACGTATCCGCTGAACCCGGATGCGCTATGGACCACGAGGACCGCCGGCTCGTCCCTGGCCTCGAGGGCTCGGATGATCGCGTCGACGTGGTCCTGGAGGGTGATCGAGGACCGGTCGGCCTCCTTCGACTCCAGACCCGGAAGCGTCAACGCGGTGACGTCGTGGCCGTCCCGCCTGAGGATGTCAGCAACTTCGTCCCATGCCCATGCGCCGAGCCAGAAACCCGGGACCAGGACGATCGGTGCGCTCGCCATCGTTCGATTTCCTCCGTAAACGCTGTGCACGTTAGCCCGAACCCCGAGGACACGTCGGATCTACGGTCGATAGACGAAGTCCTGCTGCCACAGGGTCGGGATGCCGGGCACGTCCTGGTTGCCGAACCAGGCCCAGTCGTCCAGGCTGCGCGTGTCGGCCGTCCGGCCGAGCAGCCCGACGTAGACGTTGGCCCCGGGCAGGGTGGCGCGGTAGTTGCCGTAACCCTCGCTGTTGACGAAGCAGCCTTGTCGATAGGGTGCCAAACCATCATCACCCCACGGGATGTAGGCGCCCTCACCCTCCCCATCGAGGCAGCTGCCGCTCTCGAGCGCGATGCCCTCTGCCTCCATCCGGGCCAGGTACGCATCGAGCAGGTCTGCCTCGTTCCGGAATAGGTAGTAGCCCATCCGCGCGACGGGCGACCCGACGAGGTCGCAGTCGATGCCGGCGATGGCGCGGCCGGGCAGTCCCGAGCGCACCGGCGAGCAGTCGCCTTCGCCGCGCATGATGCCGTCGATCAGATAGCGCTCGGCGCGGTTGAACGAGGGCGCGGTTGGGCGTGGTGTCGGCTTGGGTGTCGGTTTGGCGGTCGGCTTGGGTGTCGGGCCGACGGTCGGGTCGGGCGTGACCACGGGCGGCTCTGCCGTCGGCAGAGCCGGCTCCGGGGTGGAGGGTACCGTGGGCACGGACGGAACAGGCGACGCGGGCGGTGGCGAAGCCACGGCCTGGCTGGGCGGTGGCGTGGCCGATCCGCACGCGGCGAGGACGATCGCGGCCAGCAGCGAGACCGCCAGGACGAACTTGGGCATGTCGATGTCTCCGAATGGACGGTGGAATGGATCCCGCCCCTGCCCATTGGACGCCTGTGGCCCCCGATTCCTGCGCGACAAAGGTCAACGATCGCGCTGGCCGAACGTACGTTTGTCGCGGTCGGCTAACTGCTCCGAGCCGACAGCCAAGAATGAACCCGCCAGCCTTGTCCTCCGCCGTAGCGTATAGACGACCAGATCGGTCGTCCCCGAAAGGAGCGAAGCGTGCAGGCGGAGCTCGTCGACAGGGCGCGACGCGGAGACCGTGAGGCCTTCAGCGTCCTCGCTGCCGGCGCCGTCGATCGGTTGTACGCGATCGCTCGCATGGTCCTGCGCGATACCGAACTCGCGGAGGATGCGACCCAGGAGGCACTGGTGCGGGCATGGCGCGATCTCCCGACGCTTCGCGACGTCGAGCGGTTCGATGCCTGGCTGTACCGGCTGATCGTCCGAGCCAGCGCTGACATCGGGCGCCACCGCCGGCGGTGGCGGACCGAGGTCACGATGCTGCCGCATGAACCGTCCGAGCCTGATCAGACGTCGGCCCTTGCCGACCGCGACCAGCTCGAGCGCGGCTTGCGGCGGCTGACCGATGCGCAGCAGACGATCCTGGTCCTGCACTTCTACGTCGGCCTGTCTCCGAGCGAGACGGCCGATGCGCTCGAGATCCCCGTCGGGACCGCCAAGTCCCGGCTCCATTACGCCGTCGAGGCGCTTCGAGCGGCCATCACCGCCGATGCACGGTCCTCGGTCGGCGCGGTGCGGGAGGGCCGGATGGCATGAACGTCAACCGCGACCTCGAACGCCAGCTCGCCGACTTCTACGAGTCCGAGGCCCCGCCGCGTGCGCCCGACTGGGTGCTGCGGTCGGCCCTCCAGACCATCGACACCACACGACAGCGGCGCGTGGTCATCCGCGTGCCGTGGAGGTTCCCGCACATGAACAACTTCGCCAAGGTGGCGATCGCGGCCGTGGCCGTGATCGCCGTCGGGGCCGTGGGTCTGAGCGTGCTCAGGCCTCCGAGCTCGTCCAACGTCGGCGGTCAACCGACCGCCAGCCCATCCCCTTCCCCGTCGATCTCGGCCAGCCCGTCAGCGAGCATCGCGGTCGCCTCGGCGCCACCGTTGACGGAAACCTTCACGTCCAAGCGTCACGGCTTCTCGATCTCGTATCCAGCTGGCTGGGACACGATCGACGCGACCGAACCGTGGACGACCGCCGGCCTCCCGAACTTCAGCGAGCCCGCGGGCGACTTCATGCACGACCCGACCCTTACCGACCACCTGTTCCTCGTCGTGGCCTCGAAGCCGCTGGCGGGCCAGGATGGTGCAGCCTGGGCCGACGAGTTCCTGAACGCGATGGCCGCGAACGACGACTGTGCGCTCCCCCTCGAATCCGTAACGACCGGGGCCGGGCCTGCACGGCTATGCGGCGGGGGCGGCATGGTGGCGACGTGGGCCGGAGACCGCGGCTACGTGATCTGGCTCCACACCTCGGCCGACGACCCGCCGGCCGTCGCGGCATACGACCAAGCGTATTTCAACGACATCCTCGCCACGCTCCAGCTCCAGCCGGAGGATGCGGTCGATACCGCGCCGTCGCCGTCAGCCTGAATTCTCGGACCTCAAGTAGACGAAGCCCGGCGGTCAACATCGCGTTGACACCGGGCTTCTACGTCGTCAGGCGGTGAGCTGCACCACGATGACTTCCGGCACGACGGCCCGCAGGCGCGGACGCCACGATCGATCGGTCGTCACCACCGCGTCCGCGCCGACGACGAGGGCGCTCGCGACGATCAGTGCGTCGGGCATCGGTAGGTCGGTCGATGCACGAAGCCGGGCGCCCTCGCGCGCTACCTCGTAGGTGACCGGCACGAGCTCGCATGTCGGCGAAGTGCTGGAGGAACGCCTCGGCCGTGGCGACGGCGACGGGGCCACGTCGGAACGGATGAACGAGGATCTCGGCGACCGTGACCATCGACAGGGACGCGGCATTGCGGCCCGTCGCGACGAAGGCGTCGAAGAGTTCCACAGCCTTGCGACTGCCAGGCTCGCCGCCGGCCAGATACGCCAGGACGACCGAGCTGTCGATGAGGATCGACGCACCCGGTGGGATCGCGTCGCCGAGCTGACGAGCACTGGATCGGTCAGCCACGCGACTCCCATGTCGCGCGCTCGCCCTTCAGGTCGGCGGCTGGATCGTCGTAGACGTCGCGCAACACGCCAGCGTAGCTGGAGCGGATGCGGTGAAGCCGGATGGTGTCGGGATCATCCGGGACGATCTCGACCAGGAACCGATCCCCTTCCCTCACGCCGGCGGACTCGACGATCGGCTCCGGGAGGGTTAGCTGGCTCTTGGCACGAAGGCGTGCCTCGGCATGAACAGCGAGTCGTGGCATGTGCGACAGAGTACCATCCAGTCCTACTGGGAGCAACATGTACGACCGACCAACGGTGGGTGCGACCGGCCCAGCGCGACCGGCCCAGCGCGCCCCGGCCCCAGCGTCGCGTCACACGCTCTGTCACACGGGCGGTCACGAACCTTCCGTCATCAGCCCGGATCGACCGGGTCAGCACCAGGAAGGAGTCTCCAGATGACCGCCACGACCCCGAAGCTCGGCACCGGTCCGTCCAAGCTGTTCGTCGACCGCCTGCGGCGGGCGTCGCTCGCCATCCGCGACATGGCGTCCGCCATCGGGGCGCGATGGCGCGCCGAGCTGGCAGCCGGCCAGTTCGGGCCCGACCCGGAAGCTGTCATCGGCCGCGGCACCGGCGCGCGGATCTGATCCCTCGCGCGGATCTGATCCCTTGCCTGACGTCGACCGTCAACGCACGATTGCGGCATGGCCCTCGCGATCCGGCTCCTCGGCACCCCGCTGATCGAGCACGACGGCATGCCAGGACGCGCGCCTCGCGGCCACAAGCCTTGGGCGCTGCTGGCGTTGCTGCTGCTCTCGACGAAGCCCGTCTCGCGCGATCGACTGGCCGACCTGTTGTTCACTGAGGCCGACGACCCTCTCGCATCGCTCCGCTGGAACCTGGCCGAGCTCCGCCGGTCGCTGGGCTCGGACGTCCGGCTGGAGGGCGATCCGGTCGAGATCGGGTTGCCGGCCGAGGTCGACCTCGATGTCCGCACGCTGACGACTGGCGGCTGGGCCGAAGCGGTGCACGTACCCGGGCTCGGCCGCGAGCTGCTGGAGGGGATCGAGCCAGCGGCCCACCCAGCGTTCGAGGCGTGGCTGCTGGCCGAACGACGCCACTACGCGGGCGTCTCGGCGGGCATCCTTCGCGAGGCCGCGATCGCGAAGATGGCATCCGGCGACGCGAGCGCGGCGGTGGAGCTCGCGACCAGGCTCGTCGCGCTCGACGAGTTCGATGAGGAAGGCTACGCGCTGCTGATCCGTGCCCACGTCGCCGCCGGGAACCGGACGGAAGCCCAGCGCTATCTCCGGGCGACGATCGAGCGCTTCCGCCAGGATCTCGGCATCGAGCCGTCGGCGACGCTCCTCCGGGCGGCTGACCCTGCGGCCACCGCTCTCTCTGCCGTGAGCGGCACCGGCACGAGGGCCGGTGCCGCCTCGCTGATCGCGGCTGGCGAGGCGGCGATCGGCGCGGGCGCCATCGAGGCAGGGCTCGACACGCTCCGCCGGGCCGTGTCCGACGCCGAGCAAGCGGGCGACCGGTCGCTGCTGGCGAAGGGGCTCGTCGCTCTTGGCGAGGCATACATCCACGGCGGTCGAGGCCGTGACGGCGAGGGGGCGACGGCGCTCCATGCGGCGCTGGCCGTCGCCGAAGACATCGGTGACAGCGGACTCGTGAGCGAGGCCTGTCGGGAGCTCGGGTACGTCGAGATGCTCCGGGCCCGGTACGACCGGGCCGATACGTGGTTGCGGCGCGCGCTCGACGAGGCGCCCGACGCCGGGCTTCGCGCGGCCGCACTGGGCGTGAGCGGGTCGGTGGTACACGACCGCGGCCAGACGGGGACGTCGATCGACATCCTGACCCGGTCGTCCGCCGAGGCCGCGCCGCTCGGCAAGCCACGGTTGCAGGCATGGGCCTACGCCTTCCTCGGCCGCGCGCACCTCATGCGCGAGGAGTTGACCGAGGCGCGGTCGGCTCTCGAGCACGCGATCGACGAGTTGGGCGCCGCCGGCTGGATGACATTCCTGCCGTACCCGCAGTCCATGCTCGGCGCGGTGGAATTCGCGGAGGGGCGGATGGGCAAGGCGCGCGACGCGTTCGAGGCCGCGTTCGCGCTCGGGTGTCAGATCGGCGATCCGTGCTGGGAGGGTCTTGGCGCGCGGGGCATCGGCCTCATCAAGATCGCGAACGGCGATGTGAGCGATGGGATGGCATGGCTGGTCGATGCCCGAGCGCGGTCGATCCGGATTCCCGATACGTACCTGTGGATCTACGGCTACTGCCTCGACACGCTGTGCGAGCAAGCGGTGGCCCATGGCCTGCCTGACGCTGAGCGATGGGTTGCCGAGCTGGAGGCGATCGCCGCCCGGACCGGCATGGAGGAGTTCCTCGTGCGAGCGTTCCTCCACCAGTCTGCATTGGGCGTCGCCGGCGCGCGCGAGTCGGCAGCGATCTTCGCGACGCGTATCGATAATCCGGCGGTCCTACGCCGCGTGGCCGAGTCGGCACCGGTGGGTGCCTGACTCGTCATCCCGATCGAACGCCCGAGTCGGAACGAGTGTCGGCGCGTTGGAACGAGGGGCGTTCCGTCCCGCGGCTGGCCCGGCTGCAACCCCTTCCCCACCGATCAGAGATCGCGCGTCTCGATGCCGTAGCGCCGCTGCCCTCGATCGAACGTCGCGAGCGGTAGCGCGCCCGCCGCGCGTGACGCGGCGACGATCAGCGCATCCGGGATCGGTCGGCCCGGGAGGTCGCGCGCGCGCACGAGGGTCTCGACGAGGACATCTGGTGACAGGTCCACGACGCTCACGTTGGCACGCTGCACGAATCCGATGAGCGCTTCGATGATGTCCCGTTGGCCGACCTCGTACTGCGTGCGAAGGACGTGCGCACATTCTGCGAGCGCCATGATCGACACTCCGCAGTCGACGGCATCGTCATCGATGAGTCGGGCCGCCCGCCTCGCCTGTGCCACTGGTGTGCCGACGAGATAACGAACGACCACGGATGTGTCGAGCCCGATCACCTGGTTCGATTCGGGTCCGGCGTGCGCCAGGCGGCGTCGCGGAGCGACTCCCACTCCTCGTCCTCCGGCGTACGTCCGACCTTGCCGCGCAATGCCCCCGCGAGCGACCGCCGATGCCGGCCCGGTACGACGTCGATCACGATCCGGCCCCCCTCGATCCGCTGGATCGTCTCGTCGCCCGCGTAGATCGAGAGCTCCTCACGGATCGCCTTCTCGATCGTGATCTGGCCTCGCTCACCTACTCGACTTGCCACGATAGGAATAACGCTATCACTTCATACCAGATGTGTCGAGGCCTATCCAACCAACCGCCGCGTCCCGACGTAAACGGGCGATCGAGCCCAGACCGCCGGCCTTCGCGTATGCTCGAGGCTCGAGACATGAACTCCTCCCTCGCAGCCCCTCGGTCGACCACGAACGATGACCTGCCGCGCCGGTCCTTGACCGTTGCGAGCTACGTCTTGACGCTCGCGGTGAACGGGGCCGCGAACGCCCTCCCCATCAATGGCCAACGGACGGCCGAGATCAGCGATCGCTATCAGGTCTATGTGGTCCCGGCCGGCTACGTGTTCGGGATCTGGGGCGTGATCTACCTCGGGCTCGGCGCCTTCACGGTGTACCAGGCGGTACGCGGCGACGATCCTCTGGTGCGCCGACTCGGTTGGCTGCCCGCTATCACCGGAGTCCTCAACATCGCGTGGATCTTGTGCTTCCACTACGGATGGTTCGCGCTCTCGGTCCTGCTCATGCTCGCGTTGCTCGCCACGCTGATCGTGATCCACCGGCGGATCCGCGAGGTCGCCGACAGCCAGGACCGGACTGCGCTCTGGGCGGTGCGGATCCCGTTCTCGATCTATCTCGGCTGGATCAGCGTCGCGGCGGTCGCCAACGTCGCCCAGACCCTCGACGCACTCGGCTTCGAACCGACGCTGCTCCCCGGCGAGTGGCTCGCGTCGATCGTGCTCGCGACGGTCGCCGTCGCCGCCGGCCGATTCGTCATCCGCAACGCCGACGTCGCGTACGGCCTCGTGATCGTCTGGGCGTTCGCCGGCATCGCGATCAAGGAGGTGTCGACGCCGGTCGTCCCTTGGGTCGCCGCTGCGGGCGCGATGGCGATCGCAGCCATCGTCATCGCGCGACTTTTGGGCCGGTCGATGTGGGCGAGACCCAGGGGCACCGCCGGGTAAGGTCGACCCGCTCGCAACACGGGAGCCGCTCGATCCGCTCGGCCGGGGTGGCCAGCTGAGGCCGAGCCCGCGGCGCTCCTCTGACGCCGCTACGATCGATGCGTGGCTCGCATCCTGGTCCTCGGCGGTTCGGGCGAGATGGGTTCGGCGGCCGTTGCCGATCTCGTCGAGCGCACCGACCACGAGGTGTCGATCGGCGACATCCGGATCGACGCCGCCCACGCCCTGCTCGACCGACTGAGTGCGCCGGATCGGGTTGTCCACGTCGATGTCGACGATCCCGCGTCACTCGCCTCGGCCCTCGCCGAGACCGACGTCGTGCTCAACGCGACCTACATGCGACAGAACGTTCGGGTCACCGACGCGGCGATCGCCTCGCGCGTCCACCTTGTCGACCTCGGCTCCTACTACCCGGAGACCCTCGAGCAACTGGAGCGGCATGCCGCGGCGGAGGCCGCCGGATGCCGGATCGTCCCCGGCTGTGGCGTCGCGCCCGGTCTGACCAACATCCTGGCGAGACTGGGCGCGGACCAGCTCGACTCGGTCGACGCCATCCGGATGTACTCGTACATCACCCACCCGATGTGGACGTCGCCGGGCATCGTCGTGACCCGCTTCGACGCCAGCACCGGGCACGTCGATCGTGTGGGAGGGCGGCCGGCCGGTCGAGTACCCATCGTTCAGCGGCGAGGAGCACTTCGCCTTCCCGGAACCGTACGGCGAGCAGGAGGTCCACCTCGTTCCCCACCCTGAGCCGGTAACCATCCCGCGGACCATCGACGTTCAGGACGTCGTGTTCAAGGTCGGCTACCCGGTCGACGAGACAGCCCGGATCCGCGTCCTGCTCGAGCTCGGGTTCGACAGCGACGGGCCGTTCATGCTCGACGGGGTCGCCGTTTCACCGCGGCGCTTCGCGGCGGCGTACATCGGCCGGCGCGGCATCGGCCCCGAGGAGCGGAGCGCGAACGTCAAGCACGTTCGGGTCGAGGGCGTCCGCGACGGCCAGCCGATGTCGCTGACCTACGACTTCGCCGTGGAACAGACCGGTCGGTCGGCGTCGGCGGCGATCACCGGCACCGTCGCAGCGATCGCCGCGGACCTGGTCGCTCACGGCGGCCCGGCGGGCGTCCACCCGCCCGAGGCAGCGTTCGAGCCGCAGGCCGTTCATCGACGCGCTCGCGGCGCGCGGACTGATCGTTGTCGAACGCGAGGAGCCTGGCTGAGGCCCGACCTACCCGAAGATCGGTCGCTGGGACAGCTCGTCGATCGTGTGCAGGCCCGGCGGCAGGAGCCGGAGTGGTCGCACCGCGGCCATCGCCCGCGCCCCGGTCGGCGGGTAGGTGTCGAGGAAGAGGTCGCCCCGAACGGTCGTTTCGAACGGTGGATCACCGTCGACGATGACCCGGGCGGATGCCTCCATGCCGTCGCGCTCCGGCTGCAGGTCGAACCGGCCGCGCCACACCGACACGAGCCGTCCGCCGCCGCGGATGTTGGCGGTCGCCCGTCGGTCGTGCCCGCCGATCGTCCCAGGTTCGGCGACGTAGCCGTTCCGCTCGCGGCGGACGTCGGTCAGGACGGGGGTGCTCTCGAAGACCGGCTCGTCCACGTCGAGCCCGGCCGATTCGGCCAGCAGCATCAGCGCCTCGACGAGGAAGTTGCGCATCATGAAGCCGCCACCGGCTGCCTCGATCGGACCGCCGATCCCTTCGTCGCGCAGGATGCCGTGGCCCCATAGCGACATGTCGGCGACGCGCTCCAGGCGGATCTCCTCGAAGGTCAGGACGTTCGAGAACGACGCCAGCGGCAGGGTGATCGTGAGGTAGTCCCAGAGCCCGGTGCCGAGGATCCGGCCCCCGGCGGCACGTGCGGCCGCATCGAGCTCGGCGGCCTCGGCCTCGCCAAGGGCCGTCTTCGGGTGGACGAGGCCGGAGACTGTGATCGCGTCCTTACCGGCCCGGTTGGCGCGCAGGCACGCTTCGGCGACGTCGGTCGGGCTGCCGAGGCCCGTGTAGAACACGACGTCGATGTCCGGACGAGCGAGGACGGCGTCGACGTCGGTCGAGACCGGCGCCCCGAGATCGACGTCGAGCCCGCATGCCTGGCCGAGGTCCAGACCGTCCTTTGCGGGGTCGTAGACGATCCCGCCGCGAAACTCGAGCCACGGTCGGGTGAGCCCGGCCTCGACGATCACCCGTCCGGCATGCCCCGTCGCCCAGACCGCGGCCCCGATCCTGCCCATATGCCTCCTCGACTGTCGACGATCGGAGTATGGCGCGGGGCAGGCTCAGTCAGGCGGGCGGCCTGCCGTCAGGGCCGCCTCCAGGTCCTTTGTCGTGACGGCGGCATCCAGGTACCCATAGGTCCCCGTCGTCTTCAGCTCCCGTCCCGCCGCGATCAGTGCGCCGTAGGCAGCCCTGGCCAGCCCGCCACCGGTCGAGATCCGTCGAACGCCGAGCGTCTCGAGCTCGGAGGCGGACGGGCAACCCCGCATGGCGAGGACGTTCACCGGAGCATCGACCGCCTTGACGAGTCGCTCGATCTGGTCGGGTTCGACGAGCCCGGGCGCGTACACGACCTCGGCGCCCGCGGCGCGATAGGCGAGGAGCCGTTCGATGGTGTCGGCCAGGTCGCCGATGCCGTACAGGTGGTTCTCGGCGCGAGCGGTCAGCACCAGGTCGTGTTTCCGGGCTGCTTCGGCCGCCGCCGCGACGCGCTCGGTGGCGACGTCGATGGCATCGATCGAGCTTGTGAGGGGCTCGTAGTCCTCGATCGAACAGCCGGCCGCGCCCGCGGCCGCAATCAGCTCCACGGTCCGGACGACGCCAGCCGGGTCATCGGCGAAGCACCGCTCCGCGTCGACGCTCACGGGCACGGCGACAGCGGCGACGAGTGCCTCCACGTGGCTCAGGAGCTCGTCGCGACTGACCTCCTGATCGGCCCGCCCTAGCGAGGCAGCGTGACCCGAGCTCGTGGTCGCGATCGCCTCGAACCCGAGGGAGGCCAGCAGCCGCGCCGACCCGATGTCCCAGGCGTTCGGCATGACGAACAGCCCTTTTCGGTGCAGCGCGCGGAAGCGTTCACGGCGGTCGACCTGGCCGGCTTCGGTCATGCCGTTGCCTCCTCCGACCAGGCCACCTCGAACACTTCGATGATCTGGTAGGGCATGAATCCGTGCGACGCCCGGTGGACACCCTCCATGGCTTCTGTGTCCGGAGCTGTCCCCAGACAGAACGCCGTCTGGCGCTCGTCGTCGAACCAGTAGGTCAGGAACCGGACCCCGAACTGACCCTGCACCGCGAGGTCCTTGAGATGCGCCGCCGCGGCCTCCTCGGCGGTGAGGCCCACGAACTCGTGGCGATCCATGTACAGCGGCACGCCGCAAGGATGGCGGACGGTGCGGGCCAGGGCAATCTCGCGTCAGGCAGGTCGCCTCGGAGCAGTATCAAAGCCCGCTTCATCGGTCAATCCTCGCGCCCAAGCGGCGCTAAGGTTTGTGCGTGGCGACCTCAGTGGCGATCATCGGCGGCGGGGCAGTCGGGCTGTCGACCGCGTGGCACCTCGTCGAGCGCGGCGTCACCGACGCCATCGTCCTCGAGGCCGCGGACCTGGCGGCGGGCTCGTCGAGCCGGTCGGCGGGCTTCATCGAGACCCAGTACGTCGACCCGCTCGACATCGAGCTGCGCGCTCGCAGCATGCACACGTTCCGGCGGTTGCAGCGCGACCACGGGCTCGAGATCAAGGAGATCGGGTACCTGCGCCTGGCGCCCGACGACGAGACGCTCGAAGCATTCGGAGCGAGCGCACGGCTCCAGCGCGAGCTCGGGATCGACGACGCGGAGGTGCTCGACGCCGACGGTGTGCAGCGACTCGTTCCGTGGCTTCGGGCTGAGGGCGTCCAAGGCGGCCTGTTCGGCCGACGTGATGGCCGAATCGATGGACCGGCTTACTGCCGGCTCCTGGCAGGGCTGGCCGAGGGACGCGGTGTGCGCATCCGAACTGGCGTGCGTATGGTCGCGGCGACCCCGGCGGCGAACGGCTGGCGCCTCGAGACCACCGACGGCGTGATCGAATGCGAAGTGGTCGTCAACGCGGCCGGTCCGTGGGCGGCGCGGATCGGCAACCTCCTCGACGTCGACGTGCCGGTCATCCCGCTCCGCAACCAGATCGGTATCTGGCGGCTAGAGCGCCCGCTGGACCCCGTGCTGCCGATGGTCATGGACTACATCCCCCATTCCGGCACGCGCGGCCTGTATGTCGCCACCTACGACGATCCCTATCACGTGCTGGCAGGCCTCCACAGCGAGGAAGTCGTCGGCCAGGGCGTCGACCCCGACCGGTACGACCAGTCGGCCGATGAGGATTACCTAGCCGACACCCGAGCCGCGCTCGAGCGCCGCATGCCGGACCTCCCGCTCGGTGACGTCGAGCGGGCGTGGGCCGGTCTTTACCCCGTGGGTCCCGATGGCCTACCGATCGTCGGCCCGGCACCGAGCGATCCCTCGGTCATCATCGCAGCCGGCGGTGGCGGCTCGGGCATCCAGATGTCGCCGATCATGGGCGCGCTCGCCGCCGACTGGATCGCTTTCGGCGAGCCCCGCTCGCTCTCCGACGGCCGTCGGGTCGCGCCTGACCGCATGAGCCTTACCCCACCTGCTCACGGGCGCGCGCGCTGATCGTCGCGCCGGCTCGGGCGCCCTCGGCGGTGGCGTCGAGGAGGGTCCTCGGCGACAGGGCGTCGCCGACCACGACGACCGGGACGTCGGGGGCTGCCTTGGCCAGCTCATCGCGCAGTGTGGTCAAGCCCTTCCGGCGACCGGCGATCACCACGACCGCGATGCCGTCGCGTTGTTCGTCGACCTCGCTGTACAGGTGACGGAGCGTTACGGCGGCCGGTGTGCTAGCGACGCCGGTGACGTTTGGCGTGAGCCGGACAGCGTCTCGCGCGAGCCGCTGTAACACGAAGGGCAACTGTGTCGCGTCGATGAGGTTGCCGACCGCGGGGTGTGTTGTCGCGATCTCGACCTCGAAGCCGGCAACCACAAGCACCTCGGCTGCCGTCGGCGCGAGTTGGTGCCCGTCGTGATCGAGGATCAGCGCCTTCCCCGTCGAGGGGTCCGGGAGTCCGTGGACGCCGCCCTCGAGGAGCTCATCGACATCAAGGACAGGCACCGGACCCGGCAACCGAGCTTCGGGCCGAAGCACCGAGCCCGTCGCGACGATGACGGCGTCCGGCCGCTCGGCGAGGACGACGTCGACATCGGCCTCAACGCTGACCCGGATCTCGGCACCGGCCATCTCGGCCTCCTCGCGCAACCAGTCGATGTATCGATGCCATCGCTCCCGACCGGATCGGAGCCCAGCCAGACGAGCCCGACCACCGAGCACCAACCGCCGCTCGAACACGACGACCCGGTGGCCCCGCAACGCCGCCGCGCGCGCCGCCTCTAGCCCGGCGACCCCTCCCCCGACGACCACGACCCGAGCCGGTTCCGCGGCCGGCACGACCTCGGCGAGTGACGGATCCCGGATCGCGGGATTGACGGAGCAGTACATGGGCATGCCGGTGTACAGCCGCCCGATGCACCCGTCGTTGAGCCCGATGCACGGCCGGTGACGGCGGCCATCCGCGATCTTCAGCGGCAGGTCGGGATCGGCGATCAGCGCCCGGGTCATGGCCACCAGGTCGACCCCGCCCGCCAGGACCTCCTCCGCCATCTCCGGCTCGACGATCCGGCCGGCGACCAGCGTCGGCACGCCGACCTCGCGTCGGAACCGGATCGCCCGCTCGTTGTAGAGGCCCTCGGGCAGCATGTCGCCGGGCACGAAGTAGCCGGTCGACAGGCGCGTCGCGCCGGTGCCACCGCTGACGCTGAATAGGTCGACCGCGCCGGTCGACGCGAGACTCCGGGCGATCTCGATCATGTCGTCCGGTCCCAGCCCGCCGGTAAGGCACTGATCGACCGCCATCCGGAACCCGACGATGAAGTCGTCGGACACCGCGGCACGCACGGCCGACAGCACCTCGCGCGCGAACCGCGTCCGGTTCTCCAGCGAACCGCCGTACTCGTCGGTGCGCGTGTTGACCAAGGGGTCGAAGAACTGCTCGATCAGGTGCCCGCCGAACGACGTGACCTCGACGCCATCGAGCCCGCAGCGCTCGAGCCGGCGCGCCACCTCGGCGAAGCGCTCGACGATGGCCGGCAGCTCGTCGGTCGCGAGCGGCACCGGCACCTCCAGGTGCACGCCCTCGGGCAGGTCGGACGGCGCGCGCAGCGGGATGCCGGAGATGACGGACGTGCCGCGGCGGCCCATGTGCGTCATCTGCGAGATCACGAGCCCGCCCTGCGCGTGCACGCCGTCGGCCAGCGCCCGCAACGCCGGCTCGTTGCGCTCGTCCCACAGCGCGATCGAGCCGTACGACGCCTCGGTCGACGGGTCGACCGACGCCGACCCGAACGTCATCACCAGCCCGCAGCCGCCAGCCGCCTTGCGGACGTGGTAGTCGACCTCGCTGCGGTCGATCAGCCCGTCGCGACTCCAGCCGGTGGCATGCGGCGTCGAGACGATGCGGTTCCGCAGCCGGCGCCCGCGGATCTCGAACGGCGAGAGCAGCAGCGGGTAAGGGCCGGTACTGCCCATGCGGGGGAATGTAAGACTCACAGAAGGAGGATCACCATCCAGGCTGGGACCGCGAGCACAGCTGCCCCGACGAAGCTGAGCGCAGCAGCAGCCATGAAGCCTGCGATCGTTCGCGTCGCGCCGCCGGGCCGCATCACGGCCGATCCTCCCCACATCCCCAGGAACACGCCCAAGGCGGGAGCTAGCGATAGCATGACCGCGAGGGGCGGCCAGACGCTCCCGCCCTCGGCCACATAGTTCGCCGCCACGTAGATGGAGGGAAGCAGCATCGCTGTCGCCGTAACGGCGGCTTCGGCTTTCGATCTCACAGCGATGAGCGTCGCGAGGGCGGCATACAGGAGCCACGGCACGAAGATCGTCAGTCCGCCAAGTGACGGGACGATCCCAAGGTCGGCGAGCCAGGACACGACCGGGCCGACCGACAGCAGGATGAAAAAGACAGCGACAACCATTGTGCTTGCGACGAGCCCGCCAAGCCGGGGGGGTCGGGGTTCAGCGGCCGCGATCGACCTCATGGCGGATGTTTTACGCCGACCAGGCCGCGATGTCGATGTTCGCCGCTGAATGAGTCAGTGGCGACGACGCGAATGTCCGAGGTGCCACAGGTCGCAGAACTGGCAGTGGTACGGGCGCAGCGTGCCGTCCTGGTTGCGCCCACCGCGGACGCGAGCCCGCGCCTCGCGTCGGCTTCGCATACGGCATCTTCGACGAGCACGAGCGCTCCACGCGGTCCGTGGGGCGCTCGACGAGCAGCGTGTAGGCGGTGATCACGGCGGGGGCCTCCGGTCGGTCCACGATCCCGGTCGATCGCAGATCCATCCCTACCGTGCCCGCCCGTTGTGACACCTCTCCTGTCACGACGACGGAAGATCCCTAGCGGCTCCGCATCGCCCGACCGGACATGTCGCGCGACCGAGCGGCGTTGCCTGCGCTGAAGTGGACCTCCTTGAGCAACGCAGCGGCCATCGGGGCGTGGAATTGCTCGGCCTCGGTCTCGAGCTCATGGACCAGGGCGCGCATCGCGGCATCGCGGCCGGCGTACTTCCGGATACGTCGAGCGGTCCCCGCCACGACCTTCCGCGCCGCTTCGAAGTCGCCGTGCCGATTTCGAGCGACCGCCTCCTGGCGAGCCCGAGCGGCGAACTGCCGCGCGACGGCGCGGTCGACGTCGACATCGCGAGGCTGCGCGTCGTTCGCCCGGTCGTCGGCCCAGCGTCCACGTCAGCCGAGCGTCGCGCACGCTCGCGGCCTCGAATGCGCCTTCGCCATCGAGCGCTCGAACGATGATCCCGGTCTCCTGCCCGAGCCGACCGTACGGGAACGTGAGGCGGAGCACGACCTCGACGAGCTGATCGGCCACGAGGTCGCCCAGTGCAACGACCGATCGGACGCCGCGGCTGTCGACGCGCTGCGGGCTGATGGCCTCGACCTCGATGCCCTCCCCCGCCAGCACCTCGAGCTTGGCGTCACGAGCGACGACCTCGAGCGTCTCGCCGACCTCGCTCGCGATGTGATCGCGGATCTGGGCCGCATCGGCGATGTAGTAGAAGTGGCCGCCGCCGGCGTCGGACATGGCCTGGAGCAACGCCTCGTCGAAGTCGTTTCCGACGCCGAACGTCGTCGTCGACACCCCGCGGGCTCGAAGCTCACCGGCGTGATGCGCGAGCTCGTCGCGGTCGGTCATGCCGATGTTGGCGAGGCCGTCGGTCAGCAGCAGGACGCGGTCGATCCCTTGGGTCGACAGGTGCTTCGCGACCTGCTCACAGCCGCGGAACCAGCCGTCAGCCAGGTTGGTGCTGCCGCGTGCGTCGATGCCCGACAGGCGGTCGATGGCGTTCCGGCGCGCTTCGGCGGAGGCCGGCGTCGACTCGACGACGACATCGATCTGGTCGTCGTACACCACGATGCTGAAGCGGTCGCGGTCGTCGAGGCGAGCCAGTGCCTCCTCGACGGCCTGCTTGGCGAGGTCGAGCTTCGCGCCCGACATCGAGCCCGAGCGGTCGAGCACGAAGGCGAGGTTGACGGGCGTGCGCTCGCGACGTCGGGTGGCGGATGGAGCCGTCAGCTCGACGAGGACGAAGCGGTGGCTGCGATCGGTGGGGCGGATGAGGCGCCGATCGGCGCGGGCGGTGAGACGGGTCATGACTGGTCCTCCTCGAGAAGGTCGCGGGCGATCTCGATGAGGCGATCGACCCGTTTGGCGGTGGACCGCGGAAGCGGTCGACGGATGTGGAGTTCGATGTCGGGCGCGAGGTCGACGCGCTCCCATTGGGAGCGTTCGAGTCGCGGTGATGGCCCGGAGGGCTGTGGCGGTTCCGGTGCGAGTTGGGCTTCGGTCGCCGCGAAGAGTGGGGAGGCCTCGCGCAGGTAGAGCGCGCGGCTTGGCCGCGTTGGGGCCGTGACGCGACGGATGTAGTCGAGCGCCGAGTCGGACGGCGCCGGGGGTGCCGGCTCGACGGCGATGGCGGCGATCGCGGCGTCATCCAGCGTCTCGAGTCGACGACGGATCTCCGCGAGCGGTTGATGCTCGGCTTGGAATCGCTTGATCAGGCGCAGCCGGGCTAGGTGGTTGTCGTCGTACTTCGCTCCGGGGCCGGACACGCCGACGGCAGGCAGCAACCCCTGGGCGAGGTAGTAGCGGACGGTACGGGGTGTGACGCCCGCGAGCGTAGACAGCTCGGTCAGCGTGTAGCGCGCATCCTCCGGGTTCGGTGACATGGCCGCATTCTAGACAGTCATACGTCATACTGTCAAGATATCCTGCAACTCGATCACATCATCACGCTGGGCGGTTGTGTGCGGTCGAGCAAGCAGGCAACTTGACACGACTTGGGCCTATCAATTATATATAGGCTCTTATCCATTTTTCTAGGAGTAGACTGTGAAGGATCTGGTGGTACCACTGGAGGCTTGGACGGTTGCCCAGCTGACACGTATCGGTGATAAGACGGGGCGGCCCGCTCCAATCGTGGTACGGGACTGGATCGTGGAGCGGTTAGTGGGGGTTGACGAACGAGGCAATCCGACTTCGAAGCAGAATCACTTATCGGGCGCCACTTCCGACGCGGATGCGCTTCGCGACCGATATCGGCCCGATGATGTCGTGGTTCTACTCGTTGGCGAATCCGCTCCCGCTGGGGGGACGTTCTTCTATCAGGGGGATTCGCATCTTTTCCGCGCGACTCGCCATGCATTCGAACGAGCTTTGGGTCCCATGCCTGAAGGCATCGGGTTCCTCGACCACTTCAAGGATCTCGGCTTCTGGCTCTACGACGTAGCTCCTGATCCTGTGAACCGTTCGCGCGGCCGACCCCGAAAGGATGCCGTCAACTCAGGGATTGCTGCTCTCGCGGACCTCATCCGGGATCTTGATCCAGACCACGTTGTTGGGATCAAGACTTCCCTTGAGGGTCCGATCAAGGCCGCTGCGACGGTTGCCGGTTTTCCTGCTTATCGCCTACTCATCCTGCCTTTCCCGCTCTACCAATGGCGTGAGGAGTACATCGAGGGCCTGACGCGCTTCCTGCAAGGCCAAGCCGCAGCGGAGCCCGATGCGCGCGACGTCGAGCCTATGAAACCGCCACCAACTACGCTTCATGGGGCGATGACTGAGGTCCTGAGGCTGGTGGGCGGCGGCCCCAAGCCAGCCCGCTGGGTGGCCAATGAGGTCGCTGCCCGCAAGCTGTATCTGCGCGGTGACGGGAGTCGTGCCGACTATCAGCAGATCCTGCTGCGGGCGAGGAAGTATCCGCACCTTTTTGAGGTTGACCAGTCTGGTGTCCGACTGCGGACCGATACCCACTTGTAGCGTGCCTATCTCGGCGCCTGGAAGTACGGTGTCAGACTGCGGTCCCTAGCCTGATCGGTCCGAAGAGTCCGGTCATCCCGCATCTCCCGACCGATCCGGCAGACCCTAGTCGCGGTAGCCTGACGAGATGCGCTACTGGGCGATGAGAACTGATCAATCAAGGCGCGCGTTCATCTGGGACGAGGTCCAGGCGGGACGTCTGCGCCAAGGTTGGGGCGTTGGACCGGAGGACGACCTTGAACGACTCCAGCGTTTCCGTCGCGGAGGCGCGAGATTTAGCCCGTGGCAACGGGAGATATGGCGGGGGAACCGTCGTCTCCTCCCGAGCGAGCCAGGTGCGATGCAGGTCGGCGACCTGATCGTGTTGCCGCATCTGCCCAAACGTGGCGTCTGGTCGATCGCACGAGTCACCGGCGGCTACCGTTTCGAGGTATCGAACACGCCGAATGCCTGGGACGGGCGGCGCGACTACGGTCACATCCGCGAGGTCCAACTGCTTTCGGACGAACGCGGCATCGATCCCGAGCGAGACAACGTGTCGGAAGCTCTTCGACGAGCGATGCGAAATCGTCAGCGCATGTGGTCCCTCGACGGCCACGGCAATGAGGTCGAGGTACTGGCGTCGACGAGGGGGACTAGAGGATGAAGGCCGACACGGTCGACCTCGCGACGATCTTCGGACAGAACGTTCATTACGTCGTCCCGCTGTACCAGCGACCCTACATCTGGACAAGGGAGCAACAGTGGGAGCTGCTCTGGAAGACGTCAGAGCGGTTGCCGAGCGTCAGCTCGACAGCGTATCCGCGAATGACACGTTCCCCATTTCCTGGGCGCAGTCGTGCTCGAACAGTCGCTGAACCAGGTGGGGATGATCGGTGCGCGAACGGTCATCGACGGACAGCAGCGACTGACCACCCTGCAACTCATGATCGCGGCCGCCCGGTCGCTCGCCGCAGAACGCAGCCTCGATGGGCCCCGTCAGATGTTCGACAAGCTGCTCCTGAACGACGAGTTCCTCGTCAGGAACAGCGGCGACCAGTTCAAAGTCTTTCCCACCCAGCGCGACCAGGTCGCGTTCAGGGAGCAGTGGCCAGTGGAGTCGTGGCCGCCACGGGCGCTCACCGGATGCACGAGGCCTTTCGAATTCTTCCGCGTCTCCATAGACGAGTGGGCGGCTGAAGGCGGTGACGACCACGAGTACGGCCAGCGACTTGAAGGTCTCAGCACCGCGATCTGGAAACGCCTCGTCCTCGTCACGATCGACCTCGACCCGGGCGACAACGCCCAGATCATCTTCGAGACGCTCAACGCCCGCGGCACGCCACTGCTCGCTGCCGACCTGATCAAGAACCATCTATTCCAAACGGCCCTATTGCAGGGCGACCAGATCGACCCTCTCTACGAGGAGTACTGGAAGGTCCTGGACTCCGACTGGTGGCGAGCAGGAGATCCAGCAAGGCCGGCTCAAGCGACCTCGTCTCGACATCTTCCTTAACCACTGGCTCGCCATGTCGACTGGCCGCGAGGTGTGACGCATCTGCTGTTCCCCGAGTTCAAGCGATACCTGACGGCGGGCGAATTGCAGGCTGCCGGAGGTGTTGGCCGATCTCGCGCGCTACGGCACCGTCTACGAGGCGTTCGAAAACGAGCCTAGGAGCACTGGAGCTCGGACAGTTCCTCTACCGCCTCAACACCATGGAGGTCACGACCGCCTACCCGGTACTGCTATGGCTCCTCGGGCCAGAAGGCATCTCCGATCCCAATCAACGCACCAAGGCGCTTGGCGCGATCGAAAGCTGGCTGGTTCGACGGATGCTCACTCGGCAGACCACCAAGAACTACAACAACGTCTTCCTCGCCTTGCTGAAATCCACTCGTGAGGCAGCCGCGGCTCGCGGGTCAGGCCCGATCGCTGCCGATGTGGTCGGCCATCTTGCCGGCCTGTCTGGCGAAAGCCAGTTCTGGCCGTCGGCGGGCATGGTTCGATCCACGCTGCGAACGCTGCCCGCGTACACCGTGCTGCCGCGGGGCCGACTGCGGATGGTCCTCGAGGGGCTGGAGGAGGGCATGCGCTCAGGTCTAACCGAGAACGTCCCCTTCCGACCGACCTGACGGTCGAGCACGTGTTGCCCCAGGAGTGGACCCAGAACTGGCCACTCCCTGGTGGCGTTGACCCCGCTCAGGCCCGCCTCGATCGCGAGGATGCGAAGCACCGCATCGGCAACCTCACGCTCGTAACCGGGCGTCTCAATCCGAAGATGTCGAATTCGGCCTGGCCGGAGAAGCAGGCCGCCTTGCGCGAACACAGCGTGATGCGGATCTCGGCGGATATCCGCAATTCCGAGGCGTGGGACGAGCGAGCCATCGCTGAGCGGGGTGACCGACTCGCATCGGTGGCGATCTCGGTCTGGCCACGCCCTGCTGATACCGACGATGAAGCCGCGGGACTTTCGACTGCTCTAGAGTCGCCTACCTCTCGGCCTGCCGGTCCACCGGATCCGGAGAACCCGTGCGTTCGCCGCCGTCCTCGCCGTCGCGGATGAGGTCGGTGTTGGACCACAACTCCGACGGATCATCGAGGTCACTCGGGAGATCGGCCTGTATCCGCGCCCGGATCGCTACAGCGTGATGATCAGCCCGCCGACTGACAAGCGGGTCTACCTGATCACGGTGTGGCCACAACGAGATGAGGGCGGATCCTTCCGCATCTGGAAATCACCTGCGGCGTTCGCGCGTTGGCTGCCGGGTGTCACCCTGGAGGCTGCGCAACGCGCCCTCGGGTCGTCGGAGGAGGCCGGCATGCTGCTTGCCCAAGACACGGAGGCTTTGCTGTCTGTTGTCCGGGACCTCGTACCGAGCGGCTGGCTAGCCGAGAGCTTCGTCGACCGGCGCGCGGCCTTGCTCGCGCTCGGGATCGATGGCCTCGACAAGGTGCCGGATAGCGTGCTCAGGCTCATCGACCATCGCAGCGGCGGGAATCCGGAGGTCGCTCTTCGCTTCGCAAGGGCCGCACTGGACTTCGACGGTGTAAGCCTTCGCCCACAGCAGAGCAAGGGCGACCCGTGGTATTTCCAGGTCCGGCATCCCACGTTCGGGCAGGTCGTGGCCTATGCGCCTCCTAGGCCCGGTGAGATCAGGATCGAGTACCGCCTGCCCAACACTAGCGAGACGTACGGCATCGCAATCGCCCGCGATGGCCTCCACGGCATCGTCTTGACGGCGAGAGATGACAATGGTCTGAACATAGCCGCCCAGCTACTCAAGGACGCGCTCGCGGCGGAGTAGACCCTGAGTGCCCGCGCGCTGGGAAGTCCATCCAGCGAATGCCCGGCCTGATTGGCCACAACCACCACCGTAGTGTCCGAGGGCCGGATCCTACTCGTCGGCAAGTGGCGCGTTGATGTCGAGCGCGGCCGCGATGGTCGAAGCGGCGTCGCTCGCGGCCTCATGCTCCCAGAACCGAAACACTCGCCAGCCTGCTTCCCGGAGACGGCGATCCGTATCCAAGTCCCGCACGCGATTGGCTTCGATCTTGGCACGCCAGAAATCAGCGTTGGCTTTCGGCCAGGTTGCGTGCTCCGGACATCCATGCCAAAAGCAACCATCGACGTACACCGCCAAGCGGGCTTTCCGGAACACGATGTCGGCTCGGCGGGCAAGGCTATCCACAGGTGCTTGGTCGACTTCGAAGCTCGCGCCCATCGCCGTCAACGACGCACGAAGCGCCAGCTCCGGAGCCGTGTCGCGTCTCCCGGTGGTCTGCATCCGGCGGCGGGCTTGCTCAGATGATGGGGGCGGCAACCCGCGAGGCATTCGATGCATCTCCTAGCAACGTCGGCTTCACGTTTCTGGAGCTCTACGACATCAGCCAGAGAGCGGCGACATATGAGAGCCTCATGGGAGCCGCGTTGCCGATGGCGTCGGCCCATTCAGTCCGTGCGGCAGAGCCGAAGTCGAACCAATCCGGGAAGAACTGTAGGCGTGCTGCCTCATGCGGCGTCAAGGTACGACCGCCGTCGGGATGGACATACCTCCCTTGCCCCATCGATCCGTAACCACTCGTGATCGTCTGGGCCGGTGCGTCCCATCGGAGACGCCCATACATCGACCGATAGGAGTGACCGTCGGCCTGCTGACAGGGCGGCCGCTCCGCGTTCGGGAGGTCATACAGCTTGTGGCGTAGCAGGTATGCCATCCGAGCCGAATTCACAGCCGACGCCTTTGATGCCTTGTCGAAATCGGTCTTGCCGGTCTGTTTTGCTAGATCGTGGATCGCCCAATTCACGGTCCGCCGTGGCCGCTTCAGTGCTAGCGCGATGTCGCGCGGACGAGGGCTCCGGGCACCCTTGGTCGCCAGGACCAGGTGCCGACGCCGAAGCTGTGGCACGCCGATGTCGGCGAGGTCAACGAAGCCCTCTTCCACCGTGTAACCCTGACGTGCGAGTGCTTCGACCGTGCGCGACACCGCTCCGGATTTGTCGGCGCGGACCGAGATCACGTTCTCGATCAAGACATGCCGTGGCTCGAGGACTCGGGCGGCGCGCGCAACCCTTTCATAGAGGCCGTTGCGCGGGTCGGTGCCTCTCGTATCGTGGTTCAGGGATGAATAGCCCTGGCAAGGCGGACCAGCAAGCAGCCAGTCAATGTCACCCACGTCACGCGCGACGGCTCGCTCGCGCCAGGTCGGGCTCGATTCTCCCTCGCCGAAGAGCCTCGACGCATCGGCGCGGATGAGACGGGCTTCAGGAAAGTTGCGGCCAAAGACGCTCAACGGGTAACGACTCGCGTCGAGGGCTGCGACGGGCACGAACCCACGGCCAAGCGCGCGGCATGCCTCTCCGAGCCCGAGCGAGAGGCCACCGCAGCCAGAGTAGAGATCGAAGGATCTCACCGGGTTCGAGGCCGCTTGCGCCGGCCGCTCGGTCGCCCTCAGAAATTCTAGGTCGGCCTGTGCGTCCAGGCTTGTCGGGGCTCCAGATGTTGCGACTCCCATCTGTGTCCTGACACTTTCTCCGCCGAAAGACACCACACGCTCGATCACGCCATCTTTCGTCGCCTCGAAGCGTTCGGTGACATGGACCTCGGGCTCCTTGCGCTGCGCGCCAGGCGGGAGGACAGCGGTGGTGACGACGTGCGCGGTGGTCATCGTCGGGATTCCTGGGACCGACGGAGCGGAGTCGCTCGATCGTCGCGCGACCGTCGCTTCCCGCGCACCCGCCGCGTGCTCGGCTCTGGGCTTCCGGACTCGCTTGCGAGGACCTTGCTAACCGTGGACGCATACCACTGGCGGCCTCCCTGCGCCGTCGCCACGGCTTCTTGGTTCAGACCCTCAGCGATCGCCCTCAATGAGCGCCCAGCAGCATGCTCGCTACGGACGCGGTCACAGAATCGGCCCGGGCACGCTTGGAGGGCGCCCCAGACGGACGCCCTCCTTGCGCCTCTGCGCCAGGACCTCCCTCGTGCGCTCCGCAATGAGCCGGCGCTCGCATGGGCCGAGAGTCGCTAGAACCTGGTTACGCTGTGGGTCGCCTTCTCCTTCGACTGTGGCTGGCCGCACGTCGATCGCCAACAGGGCCCAGCGCTCGCGGGTCGCGAGGTCCATGACGGAGGCGATCTCGACCACGTGTCCGCTGGGCTCGTCGACGCGTGCAACGACGAGCGCATGGTCGCGGTCGCTGAGGGTGTCGCCCGCCAGCGCGACCCCGATCCGGTCGAGATCAGCCGCGGAGTAGCCCAGGTCGGATAGCGAGCCGACGACTAGCCAGCCGCGCGCTTCAGCGACCGCTACCAGAGCGGCCCTCGCGGACTTCGTCGCGGGCAAACGCCGCAGCACTCTTCGCGCCGATCTGGGACTCGGGTCTGCCATGCTCTTCGATCGTACACCAATAGACCTATTGGTGTACAGCCCTCGCCGTTCGGCATCAGAGGCTTGGGTCGCGCCGGAGGTCACCTCGGTCCATGAGGACCAGGAAATGGTCGGACAGCAGCGCCGGCAGCGGGCCACCCCGCACGAGAACGCCGAGTTCCATGCTGTCACCGAGTGCTACGTCGGTGAGGTTCGCGCTGCCAACCAGGGCGACGGTCCGATCGGCGATCGCGGCTTTCGCATGGAGTTTCGCGTTCGGGGGCCGGCGGTCGCCCGGCCACACCCAGAACGTGGCGCGGCCGCGAAGGTCTGTGAACGCGCCGGAGGCGCTGTGGCTTAGGTAGCCGGCCGAATCCTCAGTCGTCTCGAGCACGAGTCGGATGTCGACTTGGCGTTGAGCCGCCGCGCGCAGTTCCTCCACGACGGCCTGCACCTTGTATGCGGCGAATGCCACAACGATGAGCCGATGATGGGCGGCCCGGATGACCTCGATGAGCGCCTCCCGGGTGCGGCGGACCGCGATCTCCGGCGTCTCCGGACCGCTCCAAACAGGATCGATCCTCTGCTCTCTACGAGCGTCCGAACGCGCAGATGCAGCCGCTCGAAGGGCGAGCGCCACGGCGGAGCCCGGCAGCTCCGAGCCGCCAGCTCTCCATCCGCGAACCAAGTCCTCGGCCGCATCTCGAAGCGTGGGGTGCGGATAGCGCTGTGCCAAGGCAGCGGCATCGTGGGAGCTAGCCGACACGATCTCGGCGATGTCGTCTGCGATCTCGAGTGCGTGCTTGGGAGGCAGAGCGCGTGCCACCTGGACGATCGCATCAGCGAGTCCTGCGACGTCGCCTGTCTGGCTCACGCGAAGAATCCGAGGGCGGTACCAGCGAGGGTCTCCGCGAGGACGGCCCGATCGAGGTAACGATTTCCTCGCTCGCAACTTGTCTCCCCGACGAAGAGACATGCGTGGCAGGCCGCATTGTGAAGGCTCTCCTCGTCCTCCCCAGGGATGTGCTCGGCACAGATCGGGTCGCTGCTGCACAGGCGTGCGTGATCGATGGCAAGAGCGAGCATGCGCTCGAGGTTCTCCGTCTCGCCAAGACTGACGAGGCCACCGAGAGTGCCTTCGGAGTCCGATGCAGATGTGTACAGCAGCACGCCGGCCATCGGGCCACCGGTCTCGTCGGGCTCACGCACGTAGATGCGCTCTCGGATCGAAGCAGACGAATAGCCCGCCTCGAGCGCAAGCGCGACGATGAGCGAATGAGCGAGTGAATGAAGGAGGATGTATCGGGCTCCCGGCCACTCAGTGTCCGGGTCCAGCCCTCTACGGGACATCCATCGTCGATGACCCTGAAGGAGGGCGTCGAGCCGCGACGACGCAGCTGCTCGCTCGGTCCATTCGCTGACCCTGGCCTCATTGAGCCGCAGGAAGACGCCTTCCCCCCGGACTTCCGCGGCGGGCACCCAGGTCGGTGCTGAAGCCGAGATCGGAGCGAGCTCGACTGCAGGCTCGTCCGAGGCGACCCCGGAGTCAGGCCCATCGATTCGGGTGAACCCGACCAATGCGCCGACCTCGCGGAGTCGCTCAACCAGCCCGACCGCACCGATTTGTTCCGCGAATGCCGCCGGCGCCGTGCCCGGCTTGACGCGGAAGTCCGCCGAGCGGGGTGCGGAGGCCGGGTTCGACAGCACCTCCCACTCTGGGCCGAGGAGGTCGGTGTCCAGTGCGTCGGTGCCACCGCCGGCCCGGTGTGCCTCGATCGCCGTCCATAGCTGGTCTATGGGAACGTCGCGTAGCGACCTCAATTCGGGTTTCTCGCTCAGGGCATAGTCGAGGACGTCACGGTTGGGCACTCGATCCAGATCCGCCCAGTGGTCATCGACTAGCTGTCCGATTTCGTCGCCGCCTCGGGGCAAGGCGAGGACCGATAGGGTCTTGGGGAACCAGCTGTTTGATGCACCGAGCAGCATCGCGCGTACCCGCTCGGGGCAGCCACTTGGGTCGAACGCTCGCAGGTGGGGATGACGTCCGCGACACCGGGGCATCGTCCGGGCGGCGCTTTCACCGAAGGCCAATGACAGATGGTTGCGCTGGGAGCACGTCCGACATTGGACCTGCAGATCCGTCGAGCGGATGCTCGCGCGCGTCTCGTAGATCTCGAGGATCGGCTTGCCCGTGCATGGAGCGGCGACGTGACAGAACTCTTCCCACGGGAACTCATCGAGGTGGCCGCGCGGGCAAGCCACCACGAACCGGGCTGGAACCGCTGTCGGAGGGCGCCCGCGTCCAGCGCAGTTGCGGTGTACATACCGGGTGAGGTCGGGTCGATACGGTCGCCGATCGAGCTCGAGGAGGCCGCTATCGACCGTCGTCAGCAGGTTGCATCGCGGGCAGCGCATCCACCGAGGGAACGGAAAGACTGGCACGCCAGTCCAGGCCCACTCCTCGAATGGGTTCCGGGTCTCCTCGAGCCAGGGTGCGGCACGCAGCTCACGCACCTGCGGGCCTAGGACGGCTCGAACCGCCTCGAGCAGTCGCTCCTCGGATAGGCGGACTTGGTGCGTGTCGTTCCAGCTATCAAGACCGGCGACGATGACGGCGAAGTTGGGCAAGTCGACCGTGGCGCCGACTCCGAACGCGTGCATCAGCTGACTCGGCCGCAGGGCTCCAACGCGTGGCGGCAGCACCCGACCGGCCATCAGTCTTGCTCCCCCTCCAGCTCCATCTCGGTCGCGTCCTCGTCGACAGGCGATGGAGTTGGCGCTGGCGGAGCCGTCTCCCAACTTGGACCTCCGCCGATCGAGTCATCGCGCTCGTCCACGACCAGGTTCACGTTTGGCTCGACGTCCCGGAGTGACATCGGCGCCGTCCAAAGCTGCCAGCGTGACCCCGTCGGCATCGCGAGCAAGGGCTTCGTCGCGTCGCGATCCGTCGAGTAGCTCAGCAGCGTGCCAACCCGTGTCTTGCGTGCCGCCCAAGCATCCCGACGGTGGTCGGCCATCGCGTGGACCTCATCAGCCACCTCGCCGCGCGCCGTGACGGCGCTCCCGCGGGCTGCGACCCACTCGATCGCGGCGGCTACTCGAGGATCATCCAAGTCCACCACCTGGGCAGAGGGCTCAGCATTCCAGTCCGGGTTCTCATGGCGGACTAGGGACGCGAGCACAGCCGATAGTCCGCGGTCCAGCGCACGCGGGGCAAACGGCGTCACGGACAGCGCCTCGACGTGGCGGTAGAAGGTCGCGTGGTAGTGCTCGAACGTCTCGTAGTGGCGAGAGGTCTCGAGGGCGCGCCCAGTTGTACACGGTCACGACCAGGCCCGGTGCCCACGTGTCTCGGCCGACACGGCTCGTCGCCTGAATGTACTCGGCCGTCGCCTTCGGCTGACCGACGACGATCATGCAGGCCCAGCCGCGACACGTCCACGCCGACGGAGATCATGTTCGTCGCAAGCAGGACGTCGATCGGCGCGCGGACCTGTCTTCGCGTGCATCGGCGGATCGTGCGCGGACCGCCGAGCTGGTCGAGGATGTCCGGGATGTCGGCTGACGCCGATCGCGGCTCGTCAGCTCCGTGACGAGCAGGCCGCTGCGCCGGCCGAGACCGCGCTCGGTCCGTCGCGCGCAAGCCGAGTTGACACATCGTCGTCGACGATGCGCCGCATGCCGCCAAGCTCGCGCAGCGCATTGAAGTAGCCGACCAGCGTCATCCACGGATCGGCGGCCGCGCCGTACTTCTCGAACAGCGTCTGCGCCGCGGCGAGGACCGTCGTGAACACGCGAACCTCGACCGACTTCAGGCGCACGCCCGGCGCGCAGATACCGAGGTAGCGTCGGCCCGGCGCCTCCGACGTTCGGCGTCGGACGGCGAAGAACGAGTCGTCGAGGTCGAGGACCGGCGGCGGGAAGACGCGCAGCGCCCGCCAGAAGACCGCGTGGACCTGCTCGCCCGCTCGGCGGATCGTGGCGGTCGACGCCACGACCTTCGGCCGCACTGTGCGCGCCGTCGAGCTCCCAGGAGGCGAGCCTGTCGATCGCCGTCTCGTACAGGCCCGACCATCGTGCCGAGCGGCCCCGAGATCAGGTGGAGCTCGTCCTGGATGATCAGGTCCGGCGGACGCAGCGGGCCGCACGCGACTGTCTGCGCGGCCGGCAGGTCGCCCCGCGCCTGTGATGCGAGTCCGCTTCTTCGCGCTCCCGCGACCTGTCGAGGTCCGGCGTTCGGTAGCCGTGGCGCGTGCACCTGCCGCTCGACGCGCCCGAACAGCATGTGCAGCGGGCCCTGCCAGGGCAGCTGCGCGAACTTGTCCAGCGGTGGCGATGACGAGCGACGGCAGCAGCCGGTAGATCTCCTCGTCCACGGTGACGACCGGCAGCCCCTCGTCGGGACTCTGCCGGCCAGTGAACGTCGCACCGGCCGAGCTCGTCGCCGCAGAAGACGAGCGTCCGCCAGCGGTCCGAGTCGGTGCGCGCGTCGAGCCCGGGGTCGATGCCGATCCGCACCACGGGCACGAGGCGAGCTGGACCGGCGAGCGATGCCGCCCCGACCGCGCGGCCGCCGACGCCATGCGCGTCATCGAGCGCCTCTGCGCGGCCGTGCGGTGCGTGTTCGGCGTGACGGCCGCGCCCACCCACATGCCGATCCGAAACGGCGTCTCGCCCCAGCGCGTCGCCGGATCCGATCCGCCTGCGGATCACCTCGCAGGCGCAGATCAGCGCCGCCGCGCGCTGGAACTGCTGCGCTGTCAGCAGGCGCAGCGTGTAGCGCATGAGCACGGCGACGCCATCGCGACCGTCGTGCCCGCCGACGACGCCCTGCAGCCGCCGGACGCCGAGCGTGAACGCGGTCAACCCGAGGTACGCCTCGGTCTTGCCGCCGCCGGTCGGGAAGAAGAGCAGATCGGCGAGGCCGGTTGTCGGCGCTCCGCGTGGCGGGGGTCGGTAAGGCTCGGGAGGTTGAGCAGGACGAAGGCGAGCTGGAAGGGACGCCAAGTCCGATTGGCTGGACCGTCCACTTCCGTAACGGCCGCATCGGGGGAGAGATCCGGTCGCTCTCGGCGGAGCTTCGATGCTTCCGTATGGACGCGCTGCAGCCACATCGCACGGTTTGCGAACCGGAAGGCGTCCGCAGCGGTCGCATCAACTGCGAGCAGGTCTACCGCGTCCATGAGTCGTCGTGCGACGACACGCCCGTCGTCGATGGCCAGCCTGGCTGAGGTTTGATGTCCGGCCACACCGGGGTCGTCTGCGATGCGTTGCTCCTGTGTATCGAGCCATGCCGAATACGCCGAGGCGATTGGTCGAACCGCTTCGGCGATCGCGTCAGTCGGGAGGTCGGACAGTTCCTTCATGTCGAGCGTGAGATCCACCAGGTCCGGCCTCTCCTCGATCGAGGGAGCTTCGGTCCGAAGCACTTCGTAGACCGGGATCGCAGTCGTCTCCAGGCGCGTCGCCCGCGAAGGATCGTCACTCCGATGTGCCGTCGTCGCGATTCCGTGACCGACCGCAAACTCGAACTCGTCCCGGTACAGAAGGTCGAGCTGAGCGCGTTCCGGATCGCCAGCCTCGGGCGCGACAAGCAACGACGAGCGCGCGATGAATGCCGCCTGACCTTCGGGCGCCTCGACGGTGAGCCGGGGCTGGAATAGCCAGGCACGATCGCGGAGCTTCTCCGGGGTGGGTTGACCGTTGACTAAGAACAGGGTCACCAGCCAGTCCCCGTTCAGGCGGGAAGCCCGACCCCTGACCCTGACATCGGCCTGTTCCGGCAAAGGGGACACAGGCTCGAGCGTTCCCTCGATGAGAGGGATCGTCATCTCACCCCGCACAGGGACCCGGCGCCAGACCTGACGCGGCTTGGAGCCCTCCTCGGCGTCGCGCGCCCGGCGCTCGTATCGGCCCCAACTGACCTCGATCCGCAGGGCTTGCTGGCTGCCGTCGACGGCGAACGACATGCCGAATGATGATGGGAACAGCGTTGACTGGGCCGGATTTGACTCTCCGTCCGAAGGCTGACTGAGGGAGTCGTCACCCTCAACTCCATCGTCATCGGTGCGCTCAGGATCGATTGCCACCGAACTCCGGGGCGCAAGGGCACCCACGATGTAGCGATCGCGGACATACTCACGGCCGTCGATCTCCTCTTCCTCGCCGCCGGTCGGACCGAGGAGATCGGCCACGATCAGCAGCTCGAGCTCGGCACGGAGGTCGACCGGCGATGGGGTCAGGCCTGTCGGGACCGCAACGGTCACGTGCCCGCCTCGCGATCAAGGCCCAACTGGCCGGCAACCACGGCATCGCGTCGCCGACGGCGTCGCGCTCCCGGTCGCGCGTGCGCCCCACTCGCAACTTCTTCGGCGTGACGAATCTCGTTGAGGTCAAGCAGACGCGCGATTACCTCGCGACGCGCGTTTGGCGAAATCGTGAACCGGCGGCCAATCCTCGTGTCGTAATGGCCATGGCCGAGCTCTACGTCCGTCCATCCGTACGCCGCCACTGCAACTTCATCGAGGCGGACGTGGTGCTCTCGAAGCCGAACGACGTCCGGGGCCGCCTCGTCGGGATCGTTCACACGGTTGTATGTCGCCGTCAAACCTTCCTCACGCGCGATCATCAATTCCCGCCGATGGGCATCCAACTCAGCTCCGCCCTCGCCACGGCCTCGCTGCTCGTCGGCTGCGGGAAAGTCTCGAAGACATCGGTCGGCGTATATCGGATGTCGGTCCTCATCGTCGAGGCGTATTGGATGACCCACCACCAATGAAGGGCACTGGTGAGGACTCCGAAGTGGAAGTCGTCGTCGTATGCGAAGACGACGACGGTATCGGCGAAGGTCTGTCCCGTCCTCACGAAGAGTGGAAGCACGGTCTTCCCCACGCGGGACAGTCCGAGGCATCTGGATAGTCGACCAATCCGCTCGTAAAGCTCAGCGCCCGTGAACTCGTAGCGCCACCACGCGTCTCGAACCCGTCGCTTGTAATCCGGAAGACGGTCTCGCACAGGCTTAACGCGTTGTCGAAGAATGTCCAGAACCTCGCGATATTGCGAGGCTTCTTCGAGACTCATCTCGCCGAAGTTGATGATGTGTCGTGACGGACTCTGGGTCGCTGAAGAGACGAGATCGCTACCCGTTAGATAGGGGCTGATCACGTGTAGGTTGCGAGGATCGCGGCGGACTAGATCTTCCGCCTCATCAGGCTGAAGGATGAAGCCGGTGCCGTTTACGAGCGATCCGATGAAGGCTTGATTCCGAGCAAGTCGCAGACGACTGGGTATCGTCGGCGTCCCATCAGACGACTTCAACTGAGGGCCGATGCTCGGAACAACCTGACCGTCCAGGACGATGCTGCCTACCCACCCATCGCGATGGAGCCAAACTTGAGCCACTTCGAGGGTCGCGGATCCAGGCCACGGGCGACTCTTTACTGCACGGTGTGAGATCCAGCCGCCGCCAAGAATTTGGTCGAGACCAACCTCTCGCGTATCGCCTTGAGCGATTGTGTTCGTGGCGAGGAATCCGACAGTCGCTCGAGTTGATCCGAGCGCCGATGCTCGGAGGAAGAAGTAGGCGACGAGGTCCGCGTTTCCCTTCTTTCTGTTCGCAACGTCCCTGACTAGGTATTCCCGATAGGCCACGCCGTAGGGCCCCGAGATCCTCTTGCCTCCGAGGAAGGGGGGATTGCCGACGAACGCATCGAAGCCCGGATTCTCGCGGTCGATGAAGATCTCGGGGAAGGCGAGCGGCCAATGGAGCGGTCGACGCGGCGGAGCCAGAGGCGGACGGTCTGTGTCGAGATCGTAGACCGCCTGATCGGCAATCTCAGTCAGGAGCGCGTCCTGTTCCGCGGCGGAGCGTCGCTCGTCGAGCGCCCGGTTGACCGAGGTAGAGAGAGCCCTGAGCGCATCGTCGAACGACGGCCCTCTTCGTTGTGCGGAAAGAAGCGCTTTTCCGACGACGGCGTTTCCGAGAATCCGGACTGGGCGCAACGCGGCGTCGGCTTCCTCGCTCAGCCGTCGCTTCTCCTCGGCGTCCTGGACTGTCACGACGGCAACCTCTTGGTATGCGCGCACCGCGTCTACTCCGCGGTCCACCAGTGGCTCGATCGCCCGGCCGACGTCTATGAGATTCCTGTGCAGCGCGCGACCCCTTGCGGGGTCGAGGTGGAGCCACCGAATCTGGTCGAGGCTGCTGATGCCCAGCAGGGAGTCACCGACCCGGATGGCGTGGTCCAGGAATGTGAACGGGCGCTCTCGCGAGAGCGTCACGAGCCAGAGGGACAGCTTTGCCATCTCCGCGGCGAGCGGATTGCGATCGACACCGAAGAGGCATTGGTCGACGATGAGTCGACGAGCGGCGAGGGCGACGTCTGCCGCGTCGCCGTCAGGGTCCGGGGCACCGGGAAGCGCCGTCGTCCAGCCGTGTGATCGCGATGGCTTCGATGAGCCTCTCGGTCAGATACCGACAGGCGGCGACGAGGATCGCGCCCGATCCCACTGCCGGGTCGCACACACGCAGGTCGATGATTTCCTCTGGTCGGCGAATAATCCATTCCTCGGGCGCCGCGCCGGTGCCGGACCCGGGTCGTAGACGAGGGGTTGGAGCGCGTACTCGACGATCTCATCGGCCAACTCCTTCGGCGTGTACTGCGTTCCGGTGTCGCGACGCTCGGTCGTCTTCGTGACATAGATCGAGCCTGGGAGGAAGACGAGCGGGAGGCCGCGCAGGTCGCGCGCTACGAGGCCGAGGTACGGCCGCACTCGCTCCATCGCGACCTCGTCGTTCTCACACGCTTCCCGGAGTCCGCGAAGGTCGTCCGCGTCGGGAGTCATGCCGAGCGCTCGGGTGATGGCACCATCCGAAAGACCAGTCTGTTCGTGAAAGAACCCCACGAGCGGAGTCTCGCCCCGTGCGGCGCTCTCCTCGATGAGCGACATAGCGAGCTCCGGGCCGTCGGGCCTGGAGCTCCGAAGGCTCACTCCGAGGTCGTCAACATTGATCGCCCCGTGGTCGAGCAAGCCCTCGTAGACGTACCCGATCTGCTCGACATCCAGCGAGCGATAGCTGAGCGGTCGGGACTCCACGACACCGGCGTCACGGAACACGAGGACCTGGAAGGCCGTGAGGATCGCGAGGATCGAACGGTCGTCAACGGGCAGGGGCCTCCCCGCATGTCACGCCATGGCTCGCCGGCGCGTCGACCCTCGAGGAACGGATACCGATCGGGATCGAACAGGCTGCCCCCGTACGCCGGCAGCCGCAGCCGATCGTGCTCGATTCCGCCATGGATCGCTCGGCAGGTCGCGAGGATTCGATGCCATGCGGCATGTCGCCGCTCCAGCGTCTCTCTCGCCGAAGCGATCAGCATCCTCCCGGAGCTGCCGAACGGAGACCGAGGACGCCATACGACTCGGCGTACAGCGGGTCGCGCGCGGGCAGGAGGTCGCGCTCCTCCGCATACAGGACGAAGACCAGCCGCATCATCACCGTCAAGGCCGCCGCGTAGACCTCTTCGTGGTGCATTCCTTCGAGCAATCGCCCACCCTGCTCACGATTCGCCCGCGAGAAGGCGAGGACCAGGAGCTCCACCGGCCTGACGCACCTGATGACCAAGGGTGTGGTCACTTCCTCTTGAGCGAGAGAGCTCTCCGCGAGCATCGCCTCGAGAGTGTCGCGTGCGCCGACCCCGAGGAATCGACGCGCGGACAGCAGGGCGATGAACGAGTCGAGGAGCCCGCGTTCCTCGACGAAGATGGACGACAGCCAGGTGGCGGATGCCGTCGCCTGCCCGACCGCGGCGGACGACGGAGAACCAGTCACCATCCGTCGCCATGACAAGATCGGACTCCGGTGGCCCGCGCCAGGGCAGCGGCTCGTTCGAGCGGCGTTGTCGCCCATCGGCCGGGGAGGGGCAGATCGCGACGGGTCCCGTCCGGCCAGGTCATGACAAGAAGCCGCGAGACGCCGTCCCCGTCACGATCGGTTGGGTCGATCACGACGAATTCCGGTCGGAGAACCTCGCCATGCTCGGCCACGAAATGCGTCGCGGTTTCGGGTACCGCCTGACCTTCAAGGAGCACGGGCGCGAGACCGAGTGCCTCCCGGAGATAGCCACGGATCCAGTCGGTTCGCTCCGCTTGCGAGATCCGAGCATTCGAGGACGCGGCGCGCCTTGCCCTAACGTCGTCCGGCGCTGGATCGATGCCATGGGAAAGACGCGCCGCAAGACAGGCACGCTCAGGAAGACGCGCCGGCGTCTCGACGAGCCCGAGCCAATCGGCGTGCGCCTGCGCGATCCTCGCCCGCCTCATCGCCATGCTGGTCCGACGAGCAGACGACGGGACGAGGATCGTGACGGCGGCCGGGAAGGTTCGGGGGACTGGCGCCGGAACCGCTCCGCGATCGCCGCGAGTTCCGCCCGGATCTCGTCCGGGATCTCGTCGAGCCGTCTTCGCAGGGCGCTCGATGTCTCGCTCGAATTGCGCCGCTCCTCGGGATCGAAAGAGCGAGCTGCTCACCCGCGCTCGACCTCTCCGAGCCGGTCCGGATACGCCGCTTCCAGATCTCCGAGCACCTCGCGGATCCGGTCCTGATCGGCCTCGGCAGCGCTCGCCCGAGCCGCCGCTCGACGCTCTCCGCCACCTCGCGGCCTCGCTGCTCCACGGAGTAGACGAGGGATTCCTCCGATCGGCCGGCCACGCGTCCACCACTCCACCGACCAAGAGTTCGGGCGGCCGTTGATCGGTCGCGCCGGCCAGCGCGTTCCGGGTCTCCCCCACATTCGAGTCGAGCGAACCGCCCCGCACGGACGCGGCCGCCGCTGGCGATGAGCTCCTCATGCAGCCGATGCCCCTGGGCACTCGTGATGACGAGGCGCGCGTGCGCGATCACGAGCGGCGCATCGAAGCCCTCGCCGTCGTGATTCGCGCGGTCGCGCGGGATAGCTCGGGTTTTGGGTCCAGATCTCCGCCCGCAGCAGCCTGGATGCCTGGGGGACGAGGGGATGGCCGAGGTGCGCGAGGACGACGTCGTCATGTCCGTCGACGGCGTCGTGATCGAAGACGATCGGTCGCGGCCGGTCCGTCACCGGGTGCGGGACGTCCGCGATGGCTCGTGCCCAGGATCCGGCCAGTTCCCCTGACCGTGAAACCGGGGATCTCCGTGCCTTCGGGGCGGCGGATGTCGTCGGAGCGAGTGGTGGCTGCCGCCCCAGTTCTAGCCCGACGCGGGTGATCCGCTCGACGGTTCCGGGATTGAGCCCCAGCTCGACGCGACTTTCCTCGAGCTGTTCGCGCAGACGGGCGATCTCCTCGCGCAGGTCGCGCTCCAGCCTCGCGAGCTGGCTTGAGGCGCGGGCCCGTCTCGGCTCGAGGGGGCCGTCGTCGATCGCCGTCCGTCGGCCCAGCATCGCCTCCTCGACCTGCGCGCTGGAGCACCGGCCCGGCGCTTGCCGAGGTCGACCCTGATCGTCTGCGACCTTGTCGGCGACCAGGCGGAGGAATTGCAGGTCGGCCTCGAGGATCCCGGGGCTGCCGCCTGCTACCCGGCCGCGACACGAAGTGGAGGATGAGCATCTCCGTCGCTCGTTGGCCGTGACGATCGACGCGTCCGTTCCGCTGCTCCAGGCGGGTCGGCGAGAACGGAATCTCGACATGGACGACGCGGTGGCAATGGCGCTGCAGGTCGATCCCCTCGGAGGCCGCGTCGGTGGCGAGCAGGATGCGGACCGGCGAGACGGCGGGGTGCGTCTGGAAGGCATCGCGAATCCGCTCTCGCGCTGGTCGGTCTCCATGCCACCGTAGAGGAGCTCGAGCCGCTCACCACCGAGCCCGTGAGCGGCGAGCAGGGTCTGCAGCCAGTTCTGCGTGTCGCGGTACTCGGTGAAGACGATGACCCGCTCGTCGTTCCAGTCCGCCCCGTCCGGCCGGAGGCCGCATCTCGTCGAGCCATTCGAGAGTCGCGTCGGCCTTCGCGTCCGGTCGCCCGGCTGCGCACGCTCGCCCACCAGCGCAGCTCATCGAGGAGCTCGCTCCGCTGCCTCGACGGTCGAGCCGCGTCCGACGGCCGCGCCCGCCTCGCGCAGGCGCGTCGCTCGGTGCGCTCAGCCAGGTCGACATCGCTCGCTCGACGCTCCTCTTCGAGCCGGTCGAATGCGCCGGGTCAGCTCGCGACGCCGCGGCTGCGAGCCGCCTGCCCGGCGCCCGAGCGAGGCCGCGGTGGTGCCTCGAGCGTCTCGTGAACGCCGCCGGCGACGACAGCAGCCGCTTCTTGAGCAGCAGCGAGACGAACTCGGTGGCCGGCGCTGCTGCCGCCGCGGTGCGCCGCGGCGCGCCGCGAGCTGCGGTGTACTCGTCGAGCGCGGCGTGGACCGCGCCGCTCGTCGTCGCGCGAAGGCGACCTCGAGCGCGTCGATCGTCGCCGGCCGGGAAGCGGGGCGCGCCGTCGTCGGCGGCGGTCGCGCAGGTCCGACTTCAGGCGGCGGACCATGACCGCGCGCAGATCGTCGGTCCGGATGGGCGGACGCCGCGGGCGAATCGCTGCGGGTCGAGCAGTCTCGAGCAGCGCCGTGAAGCGACTCGGGGTAGCCGTTGTGCGGCGTGGCCGAGAGGAAGAGGCGGTGCTCGAAGTGCGGCGCGAGGCGCCGGATGGCCTTGGTCCGCTGCGAGTCGGTCGGCGTACCGGCCGCCGCGCCGGCGGGTGCGACGTTGTGGACCTCGTCGACGATCAGCAGGTCGAACGCGCCGCGGGTAGGCGGTCGGGTCGGGCGGCAGCACCTCGTCGAGCAGCCGCATCGGCGCGCTCGCGCTTCAGCCAGTCGATCGACACGATCAGCCGCGGGAAGTGGCGTCCAGACGGGTTGGCGCCGACGCCCGCGTTCGCGCCGCAGCTCGCGCAGCAGCTCGGTGTCGACGATCCGGAACTCGAGCCCGAACTTCTCGCCCATCTCGTCGCTGCCACTTGCACGCACAGGCTCGGCCGGGCAGACGACCAGGACCGTGCGGGCGCGGTGCCGCAGCAGGAGCTCCTGGACGACGAGGCCCGCCTCGATCGTCTTGCCCAGCCCGACGTCGTCGGCGATCAGCAGGTTGACGCGCGGCATGCCAGTGCCCGGACGACCGGGTCGAGCTGGTAGTCCTCGATCGTCGATGCCGGAGCGGAACGGCGCCTGCAGCGCCGGGCGTCGGCCGAGGCGATGGCGCCCCAGCGGACGGCGTCGAGGAACGCGTCGAGCCGCTCGGGCGGTCGTCGAAGCCGTCCGGCGGGTCGGGCAGCGTCGCCGCCGGAGGACCGCGCGTCCCGGCTCGATCTCCCAGACGACGCGCAGCTCGTCGCCGAAGCCGTCGTCCTCGATCGACGTCAGCTCGACGAGGTGCTGAGCCGAGCCGTCATCGACGGCTCCATCACCCGGGAGCTGGCTACGAGCCACGTCCGACACGACCCACAGCCGCCCACGAACACGCGCGAGGCTGCCGACCTCTGGAGTGTCGAGTGTCAGGGTCTGCACTGGAGCCGTCACGAAGCGAAACCCCTCGCCAAAACGGTGAACAGGGAAGGCGGAACGACAGCGCCGAGGCTGGTAGCCCAGGGTGCCGTTCTGGTGTTGCTCAGTCTACCTACGCACCAAGGCTGCGGAGCCAGCCGAGCGGCTTGCGACGATCTACGGCGGCCCCGCCGACGATCGGGTGATCTCCCCGGCCGCCGCCTAGATCCTCGTCAATCGGCCCCGCGTCTCGAGCCGACGCCAGAGGTCGCGATTGGCGAGCCAGCCCGGCCACTCGGCGCTCGCGGCGCCGCTCGGCCGCTGGTCGCTCTCGTGCTTGTGGGCCTCGAGGGTGTCATCGAGCCCGTCCCGCGTGACGACGAGGCAGGCGAGCTGATGGCGGGAGAGCATCACGCAGAGTCGGCCCGCATCGAGTGAGAAGCCGCTGAACCGCGCAGCCCCGCTCAGGGGATGCTTCACCACCATCACCGGCCGCTGCAGTCCTTGCCAGATCTCCGGGGTATCGACCATCACCCCATCCATGCCGAGGATGGCCAACCGATGGCGAAGCGCCGCACCCGAGGCAACGTGGGCATCAGCGGCGCCGATATCGTGCAGACCGAGAGGTCGCTCCCCCGCCCACGATGGACCCCGTTCCACGAGCCGAGAAATGAGCCCGGCAGCCACATCGGCCAATTCGGTGTCGACCTCATCGGTCCCGAATGTGTGTGGCGGCAGGACGACGCCGACGAGACTCGCTCCCCGCTCCAGCTGGTCGAGGACCGGGTCGAGTCGGTTACCCACGCCGCTCATGGTGAAGGTCAGCCGTCGCGTGCCGGGAGCCGCCCCGGATACGAACTCGAGATCCGGGTAGAGACTCGGCTGGACGAACTCGACCGTGTCCGGCGGGAGCCGGCGGGTCAGGGGGAGCCGCTCGACCGGCAAATCGGGAAACTGCCTGAGCAGCTCGCGAGGCGCCGCCCAGTGGACCTTGAACGGCGCGGCCTCGAATCGGGCCGTGTCCGCTTCCACCAACGGCGGGAGCTGGCCCGGGTCGCCAACCAACAACACCTGGTTGGCGACGCCCAGCAGCGGCAAGAGCTCGGCGTACGTCACCTGGTACGCCTCGTCACAGATCAGGATGTCGAACCGATGGCGTAGCTCATTGGCGTGCACCATCGCCTTCGCGACGGTGGCCACGGTCACTCCCGGAGTTTGAGCCAGGCCCACGCTGCGGGTTACGTCGCCGATCCGTCCGACGAGGTCGTCCGGCACCGGGCGCTTCGCGGAGTGGAAAAGGGAGATCGCGATGGGCTGGTAGTCGACCAGCATGCGCCGAACCAGGTCGAAGCTCTGCTCGGCGCGGGGCGTTACGACCAGCACGCGTAGGCCGAGGTGGGCGACCGCCACGGCGCTGGCCTTCTCGACCAGAGACGTCTTGCCGGCCCCCGGCGGGCTCATCACGAGCAGCAGAGGTGTCCCTTGGCGCAGCACTCGATCGAGGACCCGCGCCTCGGCGGCGTCCGCCAGCGCTTGGATGTCGACCACCGCGTTCATCGGCGGAGCGCCCGCGCCACGCCGACGAGGTCATCCGGGATCGACCGCGCCTGGGCAGCTGGAAGCTCCGAGGCGAGCAGTGCAGGCGGATCGTCCGCAGGCTGGCCGTAGACCTGCCCATGCCGGAAGCGGAGGTCCACGGCATCGGAGTCCGACCAGTCACCGGTGGAGCCGATGCCCGGCGGATTCCGAACCCCGTTCGCGAGCCCGATGTCGATGCGAACGCCGTCTGCGACGGGCAGGACGCTCGTGACTCGCCCGGAGACGTTCGTGCCAAGCAGTCCCAGGACAGTCCCGCGGCGCACACGAAGCACTGTCTGGTCGGTCACGACGCTGACGGTGCACGGCCGGAAATTCGGGCGACGCTGATCGACCGCCGAGACCGTGCCACGGATCAGCCGACCCGCGCGGCGCTCCTGCTCCCGGACGGCTGGATCGCTTCGTACCATCACGTCGGCGGTCAGCGTCGCGGCGAACGATTGCTCCTCCAGGAGCCTCGACAAGGCGGCGGGCCGGGACGGTCGAGCCGGGTAAGTTCCCAGGGCGTACCGCACCCGTTCGAGCGACTCACCCACCAGCCGCGGCAGCTCGGCAGCCTGAGGCAATCCGAGGTTCAGGAATGCCTCCCGGGCCTCAGCAAGTCGCTCCCACTCGAACGTGAGCGCCTCGCGAATGAGGGCATAAATTCTGCGCGCGCGCGTGCGCGCCGCGCGCGCTCTGGCGCTTGCCCTCTCGACGACAGGCCTCGACCTGATCGTCAGCTGGTCGGTACAGCATGGCTGCCGCGGGCCGGAGGGCGCGCCGCTCGGACTCCGCCACCGGATCAACCCCCTCCCCGGGGTCGGCCCACGCGAGCAGGGCGCCCAGGTGCCTCTCCTCGATCGGGGACAGACCGGTGACGGCGTGATCCAGCAGGACATCGGTCGCGACCGCCAGAAGCTGTTGGCCGGGGAACGTCGCCTCGTCGACGATCACGCGGCACTGCGCACCCATCCGCTGGAGGGCGGCAGACGCGCGCGCATTCCGGCGGTACCGATGGCCGAGCAAGTCCATGAGCGTCACGACCGCCGGATAGGGCGTCCAGATGCGCGGCAGGACACCCGCGTCGACCGACCCGACGAGGTAGGCGTCGAGCGCATCGGCGAAGGGCTCGAGATCACCAGACTCGCGGCTCAGCGGATTCCACCGCGTGAGAACCTCGGGTGGCGAGCCCAGCGACCGTACCCGATGCCTTGGACGACCTCCTCGGAGACGACCTTGATCATCACGATGCCAAACGCGCCGCCCGGATCGGATGAGAGCGCGGAGGTCCGACGGACCGGCACGAGTCGCCCTCGTCGACGAGCGAGGACGCGCGCGACGGCGTCGATCGTCATGTTCATGCGACGCCCCGGCCGTCGATGCCGAGCGCAGACAGGGCGTCGCCGATCTTCGTCGCCAGGACGGCCTCGAAGTCGTCGCGTGGCTCACCTCCGTCGAGCAGCCGATAGAGGACGTCCAGCTGTGTCTCGCCCAGGGCGTCGACCGCCGCGGCGCCGAGGCTGCGCGTAGTCGCGCGATGCCGGGATGCGCAGACCGGTGCCAGGATGCATGTGCCAACGCAGGCCTCGCCGTAGTCGGTTTCGAACTCGTCCACGAGCATGGGCAGCGCAACGTCGCCGCCGGCCCGGAGACCTGCGAGCTCACCGCGAACACGCGCCAGGACAGCGATCGCGCGTTCGATCTCATGCACTTCACCATGCAGCTGCTCGATCACCGGAGCAGCAGCCGGAGGCCGAACGGCGTCGCGAAGATGAAGCGCGCCTCGTTCGCGACACGATCGGCGAGCCCGACCCGGGCCGCCTCGGAACGAAGCGCCAGGATCTGGGCACCGGCCTGCCGCCTGGTGAGGAAGAGATCGGCGCCATCGGCAACCCCGTCACGGACGATGAAGCTCTTCTCCTCCCCGGGCAGGTACATCCCCAGAGGACGATCGAGCACGAGGAAGTCGGGGGTGACGTACTCATGGTCCCTGACGCTCGTTCCGGGTCCGACCCACCATGCAACTGCGCTTGGATGACCCGGTCGGGCACCACGCGACCGGCGGCCCGTATCGTCGAGGATCTCCCGCATGCGCTTGAGCCGGATGGCATGCAGAACCCCAGGTGGCCCGGGGACTTCCTCGCCGAAGTCCCGGACGGTCATTTCCTCGGGGTCGGCGCCGACCAGCGGCCCGAGGGCACGTCGCAGCCCGGCAGCGTTGTTCATGTGGAGGTTGGATTCGAACTTGTTGCCGCGGCGCCGCGCTGAGGTTCGCTCGCCGTACTCGCCCTCGAAGGCGGAGCCGGTCACGCTCTGGTAGAAGTCGCGCTCGTCGACCTGCTCAGCCACCATGGCGGCCTGCAGGTCGCGACCAGGCACCTTCGAGATCCGCACGAGGCCACGGGTGCCGGAGAGACCCATCTCGCCCTAACCGGCAGGCTCGGCCACCCGCAGCTCGGGGATGTCGGGTACCCCGAACAACTGGTGGGCCGGAGTGAGTGCCGTGAGCCGCCGCGCAGCCTCCCTGCGTCATTCCTCATCTCGAGGAAGCACATCGGCGAGGATGCGGTCGGCGACCGACCGCCATTCCTCGAGCGGGAACTCCCCACGTCGGAAGGTGATGCCGGGCAGGTCGCGGGCGTGGTCGGCGGCGAGGATCCGCATCATGTCCGGATCCGCAGCGGTATCTGCCTCCCGCTGCGCCATCTCGCTGAGTCGGCGGGTCAGCATGAGGTGTTGGATGCGGCCCGTCGTCGGCGCGATCACCCGCCGCTCCAGCGGCCAGTCGGATCGCGCCCACAGCCGCTTGATCGCCTCGCCACGATCCCACGTGATCCCGTGGCAGAGCCACACAGGGCGAGGGCCACCCCGCTCGTAGGCGTTGCGCTCGTCGCTCGACAGGCTGCCGAAGCGTGTGGGCGGTACCTCGCGCCCGTAGCGCGCTCTCAAGAAGAGGATCATCTCCCTCGTGTAGGTCGGCGACCTGATCTCCTCGAGAGCATCGAGGACCAGCGCGCGCAGTGGCCTCCGTTGCACGCCACCAGTCGGTTCGGTGGTGCTGCGCCGGTCGTCGACGTCCAGCTCCTCGATCTCACGCAGTTTCGCCTGTGCCTTCGCCATAAGCTCCTGGACCTCGGCCTCCAGCGCGGCGCGTCGGGTTGCGGTGCCCTTGCGTGTGGCCATGCAGCCATTCTATAAGACTCGATAAGACGCCACAAGCCCCAATCTTCACCGACTGATGGCGAGCGGCGGTCGATGTCCTCGCGGCCAGACCGGACGTCGATCCCAAGCGCATTCGGAGAGTCGCTCGTAGCCGCCGTCGCCGGCGGTCTGGGGACCGAGCGACCGCCGGCTGCCCACGTCCTTCGGTAGCCGCCGTCATCGCTCGGTGACGTCGGGCGCCATCGCTACCCGTTCCTGCCCGTCTTCGACTTCCTTCTGTTCGATCGCCATCCGCCGGCCGAACAGATCCGCGAGGTGCGCGTGCCGCTGCAGGTGCTGGTGACCGAGCGCGACGAGATCGTGCCGGCCGAGCTGAGCAGGCGGGTCTTCGACGCGGCCCCCGAGCCCAAGCGGTACTGGCGCTCGACGCGAGCCACCACAACGATCCTGCACTGCTGGCGGGTGAGGAGATGCTCGCGGCGATCAGCTCGTTCCTGGACGAGTGGCTGGCGGGCGGATAGCCAGGGCCCAGTCGGGGCCGGGCGGGCGATGTCTCACGACATGCGCTCCGGGCACATCGCCCTGAAGTCGCACTAGCCGCACACGTTGGCCGACGGCGTCGCCGCGAAGTCGCCGGCGCGCATCCGGGCCACCCGCGCCAGGATGTCGTCGCGGACCGCGTCGAGCTGCTCGTTCGTGCGGGTCGTCGACAGGCGGGTCGCCGACTCCGTGAAGTACAGCGTCACCCGGTCGGGCGTGCCGAGGTTCAGCGCGTCGCGGCAGGCCAGCGCGTAGATCGACAGCTGCAGGCTCTCGTCGACGCTCTTCTGCGATGACACGTTGCCGGTCTTGTAGTCGATGACCTCGAGCTTGCCCGGCGGCAGCCAATCGATCCGGTCGATCGAGCCGCGGATGAGCACGGGGTCCTGCCCCGCGCCGGGGTCCAGCCGCAGCTCGAAGTCGAGCTCGGCTGACAGCGCCTCCCCGAGCGACGCGACCTCGCCCTCCCAGAAGTTGTCGAGCAACGTATCGACCCGCCGTTCGTAGCGCTCCTCCGACGCCCGATCGCCGAACGCCGTCGGCACCCAGCGTGAGCGGAACTCGCGCTCGAGGTCCTCGCGGGTCGGCGGCGGCTCCCCGCGCGCGGCGCGCTCGCGACGGTCGTTCGTGAATGCCTCGAATGCGGCGTGGGCCGTCGAGCCGAAGCTCAACGCCGGCGAGGTGCGGGCCGGTTCGGGCATCCGGTAGACGTACTTGAACGCGTACTGGAGCGGGCAGCGCTCGTACGTGTCGAACGCCGAGTAGCTGAACGAGCCAGGCAGCGGCGCGACGTCGAGCAGGTTCGCGCCGGCGCCCGTATCGAGCGCGATCGTCCGGAACGTCAGCGGGTCGAGGCCCTGGGCACGCGCCTCGTCGGCGGCCATCGCGGCGGCGCGACCGGCGTCCGCCAGCTGTGCGCTGAGTGCCTCTCGGGCGGCCGTCGCCTCCGGATCCGTCGCGGCGCTCGATTCCATGAGCCCGACCAGCTCACTGGCGCGCAGGCGCAATGCCAGCCGCCGCTCGCGTGAGGTCGGCAGCGGCATGACACGCCGCGCCTCGCCGACGACACGATCCAGGTCCGCCTCGTAACCGTTGTCGTCGCCACCCGCACCGCGCCCGGCCGTCCGGTCGACGACCCGGACGTCCTCGCCACCGCCCCAGACGATGTCGCTGACGAACTGCGACGGCCCCTTCGTCACGCCCGGCCCGCCGTGCGTCGTCAGGATCAGCCGCTCCTGCGCCCGCGTCATCGCGACGTACAGCAGCCGGCGCTCCTCCTCGGTGTGGAGGTCGCCCTCGGGCACGGCCTCGCGCAGCAGCTCGCGCGGGAAGTAGCCGGACCAGCCCTCCCGCGTCGGCCACTCCCCGTCGACCAGCTGCGGGACGATGACGATCGGGAACTCGAGCCCCTTCGCCTGGTACAGCGTCATCAGCCGCACGCCATCGACGTCCTCGGCCAGCTCGACCGCGGTCGGCAGCTCCCCGCCGGCCGACTGGTACGCATCGAGATACGCGACGAACCCGGCCAGCGTCCCACCCGGGTTGGCGCGCTGCCAGTCGGCCGCGAAGCGCACGAAGCTCGCGATGTTGGCGACCATCCGCTTGGCCTCGAGCGTGTCGGTCGCGATCAGGTCGAGCACGACGCCCGTCCGCTCCAGCCAGCGCTCGAGGATCGTGTGCGGGCCCTCGCGGTACACGAGCGGGTTCAGCTCGTCGATCGCGGCGCGGACCTGGCGGAGCTTCGCTCGCAGCGCCGGATCGATGTCCCGCTCCCCCACCCTGCCGGTATCGACGAGCTCGACGATCGACTCCATGAGGTGGCGCTTGTCGAACGCGGCGTGCTGGGTCACGGTCAGGATCTCGAGCGCATCGAGCCGCCACGGGCCGGCGGTCAGCGTCCGCACGAGGGCGACGTCATCGACCGGGTTGGCGACCGCGCGCATGCCCTGCTCGAGATCGCGGATCTCCGGCGTCGCGAACAGCGACAGGCCACCGACGACCGTGTACGGGATGTCCTCCTCGCGCAGCCGCGCGACGATCGCCTCGCGATGCTTGTGCTTGCGATAGAGGACGGCGACGTCGTTCCAGCGCTTCGTGTCGCCGACGAGCGCCTTGATCGCGTCGACGATCGCGACCGCCTCGTCGTCGGGCCCGCCGCAGGTGTGGATCTCGACGGGCTCGCCGTCGGGTCGCTCGGTCCGCAACCGCTTGTCGGGCAGGAAGCGGAGCTGGTTGATCTCGATCAGCCGGTTCGCGCCGGTCAGCACATGGCCGACGCTCCGGAAGTTCTCTTCGAGTCGGAGTCGGGGCGGCGGTCCGGGCGGGGTCGACGTCGGATCGTGGGCTGGCGGCTTCGCGAAGCGCCGGTCGAACTCGGCGAAGGCGGCGAAGCTCGCGCCTCGGAATCGATAGATCGACTGGTCGTCGTCGCCGACGACCATGACGTTGTCGGGTCGATCGGGCGCCCGACCGAGCAGCTCGATCAGCTCGATCTGGGCGACGTTGGCGTCCTGGAACTCGTCGACCAGGATGTATCGGTACTGGCGCTGGTAGCGGCGCAGCACGTTGGGCCGGGTCTTGAACAGCTGCGTCACGGCGGCGATCTGCTCGCCGTAGTCGAGCGCCCCGCGGTTGGCGAGCTCCTGCTCGTAGGCGCGATAGATGATGGCGAGCTCGGTCAGGCGCAGGACCTCGAGCGCGGCCGCGTCTTCGACGTAGGTCGCGGCGAGCGCGTCGATGCGCGGCTGGTCCTCGGCCGCGGAACCAGTTGCGGGTGCGCGCCTGGCCGTCGCCGGCGATCGTCCGGCGCGCCTCGCGGTCGGCGGCCTTCGCCAGCTCACCTGCCCCGGCGCCCGTCCCGTCCCGTTCCCCTGTGCGCTCGGCGGCGTAGGCACCGCGCACGCTCCGAAGCGGTCGCAGGTTGCCCTGCGTCTCGAGCCGCTGGACGGCGACCTCCGCGTCGCCGAAGCGCAGCTCGAACGCGTGGCGCTCGGCGAGCGCGAATGCTTCGAAATCGGAGGGTCGGACGAGCTCGTCCTTGCATCGACTGATGAAGTTGACGATGTTCGCGTACGTGTAGTCGTTGGTCCCGTGATAGAGCAGCCCGAGCCCTGGCACGAGGTCGCGCAGGAGCAGCACCTGGCCGACGCCGTCGAGGACATCGGGGCGAGCCGGCAGCCCGGCGTCGCCCGCGTTGTCGGTCAGGATCCCCTGGCAGAAGCTGTGGAAGTTGCTGACCGTCGTGCCGGGCAGCGTCCGCGATCCCGACGGCGGCCTCGATCCGCTCGCGCAGCTCGGCCGCAGCCTTGACGTTGTAGGTCAGGACCAGCAGGTTCTCCGGCTGGAGTCCGTCGCGAGTCTCGAGCAGATGCCGGACCCGCTCGACGATCACCCGCGTCTTTCCCGTGCCAGCCCCGGCGATGACGACGGCCGGCCCGTCGCCCCACTCGACGATCCGACGCTGCTCTTCGGTCAGCCCCGTGAACGTGATCATCCGCACATCCCGACAGGAGCTGTGTTGCGAGTCCCGGCGAGAAGCGACTCGAGGTCAGGCATGGACGGGCCACGCTTGGGCGCTTTCGCGTTCATCAGCTCGGGCACAAGGGCGACGTCCAGCGAAAAGAGAAGCGATCGACGATGAGCTGCTCGGCCGACTCGTCACCCTCGAACTGACCCCAGACGCCTTCCACGAGACGCGTGGCCATGGTCACATCGGGCTTCGTGCCGACTGTCATCCCCCACCCCTCGGAGTGCTCCCGGCATCGTAGCGAACGGGTCAACCTTCGGCGTCGCATCCCACGACGAGGTGATTAGGGGAGGCGGCCAACTCCGGCATGGCGTGCCACTCGTCACTCGCCCACCGAATCGGGAACCATTCGGCCGCCTGACGCCCCGATAACCGTAGCGCGCCATGATGGCCGCGCAGCGGAGGCCTGATGGACCGAGTTCTCGTCGAACGCGCGATGGCGGGCGATCGAGCCGCGTTCAACGAGCTGGCGGCGCTCTCGGTCGGGCGCCTCTACGGCGTCGCGGTGCTCATCCTCCGTGACCCCGATCGGGCGTCGGACGCGACGCAGGAGGCGCTCATCGCCGCCTGGCGTGACCTCTCGGCGCTGCGCGACCCGGGACGATTCGACGCATGGGTCCATCGCGTGCTCGTCCGGGCCTGCCATAGCGAGGCGCGCCACGATCGACGGCGCCGGACCGTCGAGATCCGCGAACTGCCGCTCGATCACCATGCCGCGACCGACGAGCTGCCGGGCTTCGTCGACCGCGATCAGCTCGAACGCGGCTTCCGCCATCTCAGCGTGGAGGAGCGCGCGATCGTCGTGCTGCACCACGCGCAGGGCTTTTCGCTGCCCGAGATCGCCGACGTCCTCGGCCTCCCCCTCGGGACCGTCAAATCGAAACTGCATCGCAGCCTGCAGACGATGCGGGCGACGCTCGATGCCGACGCCCGCGTCGTGACGATGGACGGGGAGCGGATCGCATGACCGCGCGATACGACCTCGAACGACAGGTCTCCTCGTGGCTCCGCTCGGAGCTGCCGACAACTCGCCGCCTCCGGGGCTGCTCGAAGCGATCCAGAACGAGGTCGAGGCAACCCCGCGGCGACCGGCCTGGCAGATCCCCGATCGATGGTTCTGGCGGCATGCCGCCGGTCTCCGCGTGGCTGCGCGCGGTCTCGTCCTCGTGCTGGTGCTCGCCGCGCTCGTCGTGGTGGTGCCGCTGGTCCTCGGCATCGTGGGCGCCCCGCGGCCGGCACCGCCGTTCGGGCTGACGCGCGCGGGCCTGATCGCGGTCGATACCGCAGAAGGCATCGTCGTCGCCCTCGCCGACGGGACGCAGCGGACGGTGATCGTCGCCGAGGGGCAGTCGGTCAGTCCGACCTGGTCGAGGGACGGGCTGTACCTCGCCTTCTGGCACCGATCGGCGGACAGCGGACCGTGGAGCCTCATCGTGGCCGACGCCGCCGGGCAGGACCGCGAGGTCCTCGCGGAAGGGATCACGCTCAAGGTCCGCGAGGAGTCGCTCTTCCAGCCGAGCAATCTGTCGTGGTCGCCGGACAGCACGCGGATCGCCTTCGCGGCCGACGTCGGTTCCGGGACCAGCATCATGGTCGCGCGGCTGGGCCGGTCGGGCGCGACCCAGATCACGGATCCATCGCTTGAAGGCATCGACCCCGCCTGGTCCCCGACCGGCGGTGTGATCGCGTTCCAGAGTGCCGCCACGGGCACCCTGCACGTCGTCCAGCCCGACGGTTCGGGCGCCCGGCGGCTGTCGTCGTTGACCAACACCTTCCTGTGGCCCGACTGGTCGCCTGACGGGTCACGCCTGGCGACCACCGCGGGCTTCGAGGATCAGTCGGACATCTTCGTCGTATCGGCCGACGGATCGGTCGTCACCAATGTGTCCCACGACGCGAGCGAGGAGTACTCGCCGACCTGGTCGCCCGACGGATCGCTGCTGGCCTGGGCGCGGGTGCCGGTCGGCGGCTCGGCGCGCGGCTATGTGGTCGTCGCCGATCCCGACGGGCCGAACCTGACCGAGATGCGCGTCGACGCCGACCTCGCGCCACCCGTGTGGTCGCCCGATGGCACGCGCGTCTACAGCTATGTCCAGGCGCCCGACGGCACGTTCGCCGAGCTCGTGATCCTCGACCCAGAGGGCGTCGCCCCGGTCGTCCGGCTACCGGCGACCGGAAACATCGGCAACGGCAACTGGCAGCGACTGCCCTAGCCACCGTCAGCGGTTCGCGTTCGAGAGAGGAAGGTCGTCCATGCGCAGGCTCGTCGTACTCGCCGTGATGTGTGCCCTGTCGGCGGCGTGCAGCAGCTCCGGTGGCGGCGCCGCGTCGGCCTCGGCGGTTGCCGCAGCGTCCGTCGCTCCGACTGCGGCGAGCGCGAGCGCGGCAGCAAGCGGCGTGGGCACGCCGATCCCGGGCTGTCTGCCGGCGTGCGTCGAGCCCAATCTCATCCGTCCCGGCGACCTCCCGGCTGGCGACTACACGACCAAGCATTTCTTCGGCGGGCAGCTCACCGTCACGGTCCCGGACGGCTGGACGAGCTTCGAGGACAGCACGGGTGAGTTCGCGCTGCGCCCGCAGGGCACCGAGGACCGGGCGCTGCTCTTCTGGATCGATGTCTATCCGATCGTGGACGGCACGTTCCAGCCCGTCGAAGGCTTCGATGGGACGGCCAAGGCCATGGTCGACTGGATCGCGGCCAACCCGAACATCGCGGTCATCGAGAAAGGCATCGGGCGCTTCGGTGGTCTCGAGGCGACGACCCTGGAGTTCGGCCCTTCGCCGAACGCCGTCAATGTCGACGAGGAGTGTCCGGCCGAGTTCCGACCGTGCGTCGGCTTGCTCAGTTTCCCGCAGTGGGAGGGCGGCTTCTACAGCGAGGGCGGGCCGTTCCACGTCCGGATGGTCGCGGTCGATGCGACATGGGGCGGGGAGTCGCACGGCCTCTACGCGATGATCTCAGCGCCCGACGATGCCGTCTTCGCCGAGCTCGCCCCGGTCGCGACCGAGATGATCGAGGGAGCCCGCCTGCCGGAAGGTGTCAAATAGGGCAGCGACCCATCTGCTGGCGCGACCCGTTCTAGGGACCTTGACGGCCCCTGCACTTGGTCGTACCGTCACTCCTACCATGGGTAGTACAGATCGTCGGGCGCGGATACTTCGCGAAACGCTTGCGCCGTACGGACAAGGTAGGTCTTCGGAACGGACGGCGAAGCTGTCGATCAGCCTGCCGACCGAGCTCATCGAGATCGTGCGCGCGACCGCCCACGCGTCAGGGTCGACGGTCAGCGCGCTTATCGCGGCATCGCTCCGCCGGACGCTCGAGGAGGCCGAGCAGGCTGACATCGATCGAGCGCTGGAGGCTCAGGCGCAGGAGAACCTGGACTGGGCAGAGGCTTTCCGGCCGACGACTGCGGACCTCGTGTCGAAGTCCGAGTGGTGACCGCGCCCGAGCTGGTCTCGGAGCGCGGACCGCACCGGGGCGACATCCATTGGATCGACCTTCCCGACGTCGGTGGGCACGTCATTCGCGGGCGTCGGCCGGTCCTCGTCGTCCAAACCGATCGGCTGCACAGGTCGTCGACCGTCATCGTCCTGCCGATGACCACGTCCGCGAAGGCGGCCGCCTTCCGTCCGCCGTTCCTCGTCGAGGCGCGCGCACGCGACACGGGGCTGCGCAAGAACGGCTGGATCAAGTGCGATCAGCCCTTCACCGTACCGACCGCCGTGCTCGGCCAGAGGAGCGGGCGCCTCGATCCGTCGGTCCTCGGCTGGGTCGACGCCGCGATCCGTTTCGTGCTGGCCATCTGATCCTGATCCACGTCTAGGCCGCTGGGGTGATACATCGACCGCATCGAGGACACGCTGAGTGGCGGTGACCGGGAGGTCACCGCCACAACCAGGTTCTGAGGTGATGCGACAGGCCGTGGCCTTCGCGTTGCGCTCCGCCCGGAACGCCCGCAGGGGGTGAGCCATCGGTCTCGGGGACTCGACCACGTCGCCCAGATGTACGCGGCGATGGCGCGGCAGCTACGACGAGGCGGTCGGGCCGTGGAAAGAGGCGTTCGAGACCGACGCTCCAGCGACATCGCGATGCTAGGCTCCCGCTCGGCCGCCATGGAGTGCCAGCGATGTGAAGGGCCTCACCGGAGCGCAAGCGGTCGAGCGGCTCGAGCGACGCGGCGGTCAGGTCGCGGTCTTCCGCCAGGGCACGGGGACGCGTTTCGTCTTCGACTGCGTCGGGCGAGACCAGGGTCGAGCGGTCGTCGCGCCCCATTCGCCGGATTCGGCGCCCGGCGGGGGACGCGCCCTGGCCTCCGATTCAGACCGTGCTGCCCTTGGTCGTCAGATGGAGGAGGAGCGGAACCGCGCGAACGCCAGTGTCCAAGGGGACGCGCCCCAATGGGTCCTGGTCCACCGCGACATCCTCACGACCGACGGCGGGTACGCGCAGGTCGGCTGTTTTCTGGCCCTGTTCTCGGCCATCGTCGGCCTCGTCGCTGGAGCGATCGTCGCGTCGCTCGTTGCCGGTCGGGTCGAAGTGTCGGGGCTCCTGGTCGGACCGGTGGTCGGGTTCGTCGTCGGCTTCTTCGTGATCGAGCCGATCGCGCTGATCGCGGTCTACATCCCACCCCTGCGAGACCGGCTCGTGCCGTTCGCGTACGGATGGATGGCCATCGTCCCGGGGGCGGTGACAGCGTTGACGATCATCGCCATCACGCTGTGGAGCACCTCGGGAACCGCCTAGATACAAAGAATGAGCGTGGGCACGGAAAGGGTCACTAGGTCGATCCACACGGTGCACCGACGCATCCAGTACTTTCGTTCTGGTATTGATGGGACCGACCGCGAGGTGCATCGTCGAGCTCGCGAAGCCTCAGCGACACCCCGAACGACAGGACACTGGGGCTTCGCTCCAACTGCGAGCGGTCGGCGGCTTGGCCGCACGAACGCACGAAGGGTCAACGATTGAATCACCCTGATCGGCGGACACGAGCCGTCGTCACGGTCGCCATGGCTGCGCTGCTCATCGGCGGCGCGCCGACACCGACCGTCCACGCGCTGACGGCGCCGGATCCGTCCGATGTCGTCCTCGTCCTCGATTTCTCGGCCTCGATCCTCGACGAGCCGGCGAGCCGCAACCGCTTCGGGGCCGCCCTCGAGCGGATCGCCGATCGCGTCGACGAGACGTCGTCGGACCTCATCGCCGGCGACACCACCGTGTCGATCGTCCAGTTCGCCGCGAAAGCCGCCGACTACCCCAATTGCACTGAGCTAAAGCTCCTGGAAAGCCCGCAGGCCGTCACCGCCTTCGCCGGCTGTCTGCGATCGGTCGCGTCGGCGTATCGGAAGGGTCTGGCTCCCGCGCTGACTCGGAAGATCGGGATCGACACGAACTACGTCGCGGCGATGGAGCAGGCGGCGAAGCACCTTCCGGCGGACGCGGTCCGACCCGCGCTGATCCTGTTCACCGACGGTCGGCACGACGTTCGGGGCGTGCCCACGAGCCAGGTACGCGTCACTCGGGAGCGTCTCTTTGCGAGCCGCTCGCCGTTTGCGCTGTTGCCGGTCGGCATGGGCCTCGACCCGAGGAGGCGCGATGCGCTCGAGAGCGGCCTCGCCGGCATGCGGATCGTCAGCGAGATGCCGCCGTGCGTCAGCGGGAGCACGTTCGATTGGCCCCAGGTCGTCTTCGACTCACCCGCCGATGCCGGCAATGCCGTCGCGGTGGCGCTCCAGGATGCCACCTGCACATTCACCGTCGAGCCCCCTCCCGCCGTTCCGGTACCCAAGGTCGGGGCCGTGCGGGCCATCCAGCTCACGGCCCGCGATGGCGCGATCGCCCTGAGCTGGGCTCCGCCCGCCGCGACGTCCGGGTCTGCGCCGGTCGTCGACTACCGGGCCCGCTGCCACGCCGGTGCCGGGGAGTGGATCGAGGCGAAGGAAGGCGTGTCACTCGAGACCAGGGCCGTCGTCGATGGACTGACGAACGGGGTGACGTACCAATGCGAGGTCGCGGCCGTCGGCTCGGCGTCCGTGGGGACATGGACCGCCGCGACGGCTGCGGTCGCGCCGATGGCGCCACCCGCGGCACCCGGGAAGCCGTCCGTCCAAGCCTTTGACCGCTCCTTGGGGATCAACGTCACACCGGACGCCGGGGCGGGTGTGGCCGGGTACCGCTACGAATGCTCAGACGACGGTGGTGCCACGTGGTCTCGAGCAGTCGACGTGGGATCGGCCGATACGACGGCGCAGATCGGCAGCCTCACGAACGGCGTTGCATACGTCTGCCGCGCGTACGCCACGAATGCCGTCGGGACGAGTGAGGCATCCGCGGTGTCGGATGCCGTCATTCCCTGCGGATCCGCCCTCGAGTGCAACCCGATCCTCCAGCCGATCCTCGTGATCCTCGGCGTCGTGCTGGCGGGCGGGCTGCTGGCGGCGTTCGTCGCGCTGTACCGAGGTCGGAGACGCGGGTACGTCGTCGCGGTGGTCGATGTCGTTCACAGCGCCAACCTCGGGCATGGGTCGCGCCTGGGCATCGAGGTCGTTCGCGACCCGGACACCAAACAAGTGACGGGGATCGCGGCCGCCCGAGGTTCGAAGTCGGACATCCGCATCCGCCGACTTCGTGGCGGCCGTTTCGAGGTGACGGACAAGACTGGCCGCCACGTCACGACGGCCGGCCAACCCATCGTTGCGGTCGATTCGAGGGGTGGGCGGCATCAGCTCGTCCTGCACCCATTCGCCACGAATGCCGCATCCACGGTGTCGGCCGGCCGCTGAGGGCGACGACGGCGACCTAAGGCCGCCGCCGTCCCCGGTTCTGTTCGCGGGAACGTCAGCCCTGCGGGACGAACACCAGCGAATCGAGGATGCCGTCGATCTCGGTTCGTGTTTGCTGCGGCGCACTCGGGAGGTACGTCGCATCGATGACCATGCGCATGTCGGGGTCGATGTCGATCGCCCAGACCGTGTCGCTCTGACCGGGACCCTGGTGATACCGGGACATCTCGTCCGGCCCCCAGCTTCGGAACTCGCCACGCGTACAGGTAGCGAAGTCGGCGTCTTCGGGCACGGTGAGCTCGACGATCCAACCCGCAAACTGATCCGGCCCGTCCGGGCCAGCTGCCTTGCGCTCGGTCGGCGCCGAAGCATTCCGCGTCGGCTGGGCAGCGAGGGCATCGGCCAGATCGCGCGCCGTCGGCCCGGTCGGCGGATCGGGCTCGGCGCCCTCCCACTGACACGGATCGGTGTAGACCTGCAGCTCGCTGCCCGACCACAGGGCGATCCCGATCTCGTCGGCCGCGTCGCCGGTCGTGAGGAGCGAGAACTGGCTGACCCACGACCAGCCGGCGGGCACGGTGAACCGGACGTTCACGGGCAGGCCGTCGATCCCGTAGTGGGTGTACGAGCCTGCCTCCAGGCTGCCCTCCTTGACGGCGTCACTGGGCATCGGCGAGGTGGACGCCGACGCCGACGGCGACGGTGATGCCGAGATCGATGGAGACGGCGTCGCGGCCGTCCCGCCCACGTTGCTGCTTCCACCAGGGAGCAGGTTGTAGCCGACGATCGCAACCACCACCACGGCGGCCGTCGCGATCGCCAGCTTGGCGAACGTGTTCATGTCGGATGTCCTCCGCGCCGGCCACCAGGCACGGCGCTGTCGTGTCGTCCTGATGCGCTCTCGCGAGGCGTCGATCAGCCGCGCCGGCGCCCGATCGGGCGCCTCGGTCTCGAGCCACTCGGCGATGGACCGCCGCGGATCGATGGACGTGCTCATGCGAGAGCCCTTCCTGCCGGGACGCTGCGCGCTTTCGCCTCGAGGGCGGCGCGGAGCGCCTCGGTCGCGTAGTAGAGACGGGACTTGGCCGTGCCCGCCGGGATGCCGATCGCGCGAGCGGCCTCGTCGGTGGTCATGCCCAGGTAGTGATGGAGGACGACGATCGTCCGGTGCTCGATCGACAGGCGGTCGAACACACGGGCGATCTCGTCACGGTCGGCGAGCGCGCCGCTGCTGTCAGCCTCGGCTGGCTCGACCCTGAGTGGGACGACGTTCATGACGAAGCCACGCCGCTTGCGGGCTTCGTCGGTGATGGCACGCATGAGGATCCGGTTCAGCCACGCGTCGAACCGATCCGGGTCCCGGAGGCTGGGCAGATCGCGCCAGCAACGGACGAGCGCCTCCTGTACGGCGTCCTCCGCGCTGTCGAAATCCCGCAGGACCAGCCGCGCGATCCGATACAGGTGGTCGACGTGCTCGGTCAGGAGGATGTCGTACGCGTCACGATCACCCTGCCGCGCCAGCCGGACCAACTCGGATCTCGTCACCGATCCCTCGCCTCGTCCTTTTCGGCCACCCGCGATCGCGGGCAGTCGCCGTATTGGCGGGTTCGTGGCCCTTTTGGTTCAAAGATAGGTCGCGGACGGCTCCTGGAGATACCGTGGTGCGGTGAGATCACCCGATCCGGCGAGGCTCGACCTCACTCGGGAGCAGATCCTCGCCTTCCGCCGGAACGTCGGCGCGCTCGACGAGCGGCTGCCCGCCGGCTCCGATTCGCTCCGGACGGCAGCGTGGGCCGGCTTGGCGGACAGCATGCCGCGGGCGGCCCTCCTGTCGATCCATGCGCGTGTCGAGGGGATCGGGCCCACCGCCTGGGAGGACCCATCGCTCGTCCAGCTCTGGGGACCGCGGTTCAGCGCGTACGTCGTCGCGAAGCGCGATCTCCCGGTCTTCTCGCTCGGTCGACTCGACGCGCCCGGGCCGAGCCGGCGCCAGGCCGATGACATCGCCGCTCGCCTCGCCACGTTCCTCGGCGGCCGACGGATGCGCTACGACGAGGCGGGACAGGGGCTCGGGGTCCATCCGAACCGGCTGCGGTACGCCGCCCCGACGGGCACGGTCCTCATCCGCTGGGAGGGTGCCCGATTGCCGACGATCTGGACGGTCCCGGCGCCGGAGATGGATCCGTCGGACGCGCGCCTCGAGCTCGCGCGTCGGCATTTGCACATCTTCGGCCCGACGACGCCCGAGGCCTTCGCGAAGTGGGCGGGGATCGGGGTGCCGAGCGGCCGAGCGGCCTTCGAGGCCCTCGCGGAAGAGCTGACGCATGTCCGAACGCCGATCGGCGACGGCTGGATCCTGACGAGCGATGAACCGACGTTCCGTGCCACGCCGGCAACGCCGGCGCCGGCGCGCCTCCTCCCGAGCGGCGATGCGTACTTCCTGCTCTGGGGCCCTGATCGGGATCTGCTCGTCCCCGACACCGTTCGACGCGGCGAGCTGTGGACATCGCGTGTCTGGCCCGGCGCGCTGCTCGTCGGGGGCGAGGTGGCCGGCACGTGGCGACGCGCGGATGCGAAGGTGTCGATCCAGTCCTGGCGGCGCCTGCTCGCGGGTAGAACGCGACAGCGTCGAGGCGGAGGCCGCTTCCCTGCCCTTGCCGGGCGTCGAGGGTCGGATCGTCGTCCGCTGGGAGGACCCCAGTTAGCTCAAGCCGGGCTATCGAACGCCCGTTCGACTCCGACGCGCGATACCTGCTACACTGTCGACCGGCGCCGGTACAGGCGCCACCGATACGCGGCAACACGACCACTCCTCTCTGGTTTCGGCGAGACAGGTTCGCTGAAGCCGCACGAGATGGAGTGTTTTCATGTTTTCGACGACCACAGACAAGACCCTGATCTGTAGCGACTGCGGGCAGGAGTTCGCGTTCACCGCGAGCGAGCAGCAGTTCTTCGCAGATCGACAGTTCAGCGAGCCGCGTCGCTGCCCGTCGTGCCGTGCGAGCCGCAAGGCCGCGCGCGGCGACTGCGGGTGGCGCCGGCGGCGGCTACTCGGGCGGCGGCTACTCGGGCGGCGGCTATGACCGCGGTCCCCGGGAGATGTTCAGCGCGACGTGCGCGAGCTGCGGCCGCGAGGCCCAGGTCCCGTTCCGACCGAACGGCACCAAGCCCGTGTACTGCAGCGACTGCTTCCAGAAGCAGCGCAGCTACTAAGCCGCGAACTGACGCTCGACCGAAGCCCGGCGGACCCCGCCGGGCTTCATCGATTCCGGGGCCGAGCGAGGCAAGGATGTCGGCTCTATGACAGCGCGGCACCAATGCGCTTGATACCCGTGGTACCAGTCCTCAGTAGTACTTTCGTCCTATGTCGGCCGCCGCAGGGGGCGGAGGCCATCGCCGCATCCGGGGGTAGGAGGATGCCGAGGCGAAAACATCTCGGAAGGGGGACGCTGAGAAAGCAACGGTTTCGCTCGTTCCCAGTGGCGCCCGAAACCACATTGAGAGGAACGGTGGTTTCCCATGACGCGCCTCACACGCGTCTTCGTCCTGAGCATCGCGGTCCTGCTGATCTCAGCCGGCACCGTCCTTGCCGCGAGCCCGCACCAGGTCGGGCAGACATCCGTCACCCAGTCGGGCAACAGCCTGACGATCTCCGCGTCGATCGCCGGTCTCGGTAATGTGCCGAGCGCGACGTTCAACCTGGAGGGCACCGTCGACGTGTTCTCGCGCTGCTACAACCGCGGAGGCAATAAGCCACAAGCGGACAACAAGCAGGAGACGATCGCCGTCAATTCGACCGAGACCTTCGCGGTCAGGAATGGTCGAACCAATGCGACGTTCAGGATCACGCCGCTGTCGACCCTCCAGTGCCCCGGCAATCAGGTCGTGCGGATCGAATTATTCAGCTTCGACCTGACGATCTCGTACCAGGGTGATCCGCTCGTGCACGTTTCGGGCTAGCCACGCTCGCCCGACGAACCACGGCCCCGCCCGCCTTCACGGCGGCGGGGCCGTTCTCATCCGTGCGATCGCTGTATCGGGAGATCTGCGCGGAGTCTCCGCGAAGATCCGATAGCACCGCCGTTGGAGGCGCAGGATCGAGATCCCGACCGATGAGCCGAGACGAATCCAAGGGAATCGCCCGGATGCGTCGCGCCGTGGGATAGCGTTAGGGAGTCGTTACCGTGTTGGCGCGCAGCGGAGGGGTTCGCGTGAACCGACTTCACTTTCTGTCGCCGGTTCCCCTTCTGCTCACTGGAGCTGTTCTCATCACTGGCTGCGGCCCGACGGGTTTCACGTTGGTCGATGGGCGTCCGGCGGAATGCGCTGGCCACCCCCAGCCCGACATGTGCCAGCAGGCGCTCGATGCGGTCGTCGCCGAGCTCGGCGACAGCGCAGATGGCGGCCGCATCAGCATCGACCCCGTGCAATGCGCGCACGGCAAGTGCTGGACATGGGCGTACGTGACTCCGGTGGGCGGGGGCCGCGACCAGCAACTTTCGGTCGACTGGCTACCGAACGGCGAGATCAACGTCGGGTACGTCGTCCAGGACTGAACGGATCGCTGAACAGTGGCTCAACCCCGAGAAGCGGCGGCAGCCACTCGGCTGCCGCCGCATGAGCCGGTCCAACTACTCGAACTGGATCGAGTCGACGATCGCCTGGATCTCCTGTCCAGGCTCGGGGTCTGCGCCCTTGAACGTGTAGGCATCGATCCAGACGAGCGTCCCGTCGACATCGATTGTCCAGATTCTGTACGTTGCGCCTAGCCCTTCAGCCCACCGCCAACCGCCGGTCGCTCCACCGGTGCTCTCGTCGTACCAGAGATAGGCGTCGTGCGGGTCGCAGGCGAGATCCTCTCTGATCGTGAGCACGACGTGTTGCGCCGGACGCCCGCCAACATCGACGTTCGACGGCCCAGTGACGAGGTCGGTACCCGGGATCGCAGCCACGGCGGCGGCGAGACCGGCCGCGGTGGTGCTCGGCGGCGGGCTCAGCGGGGTATGGGCGCACGGATCCGAGTAGACGTTCTCCGGGGCATTCAGCCAGAAGTCGATCCCGGCGTAATCGGGTTGCCCGTACTCGCCCTTGCCGATCGAGTTTTCCCCGTCGCTCGTCCATCCTGATGCTGGAACGCTGAACGAAAGCGGAACGCCATCGTAGACGGCAGCATGGGCGCCGATCGCCAGGGGGCCCTCGGGCGGAAACGCGGCCGCAGGGGACGGCGACCGACTCGGTGAGGGCGACGGAGAGGGCGACGGCGAGGCCGGGGCGGACGGGCCGCCCCCGCCGACCCCATCCCTTGCGGGGACCAGATTGATCCCGACGACGGCGACCACCACGACGGCGGCGGCCGCGATCGCGAGCTTGGCGAAGGTATTCATTTCGGCGATCCTCCGCGCCGGCCACCAGGCCGGGCGCTGTGGGGTCGCGTCAAGGAGGGCGAACACGTTGTCCAGGACTCGGTCCGCTGACTCGTGCTCGTCGACTCGGAGCCACGACCGGACGATGCGCGTCATGTCACGTTCGGCGCTCATCGGGCAACCTCCCGCGCAGGTGGCCGCGCGTCGGCGTCCAGGGCCGCACGCAGCGCGCGCATCGCATGGTGGAGACGGGAATGGGCCGTCCCGACCGGGATGCCGAGGACATCGGCGACCCGGTCGAGCGGCAGGTCGAGGTAGTGGTGCAGGACCACCACCGCGCGATGATCGATCGAAAGACGGCGGAAGCCGCGCTCGAGCTGGTCGCGATCGACGACCGAGCTCAGGTCGCCCTCCGCTACCGCTTCGTCGACCGGCAACAGCCGGAGGTTGGGCGCCCAGCGGTGTTCCTTCCGACCCTCGGTGTAACAGGCGTGCACGAGGAGCCGGTACGACCAGGCGTCGAAGCGCGCCGGGTCGCGCAGCTGCGGGAGGTCCTGCCAGACGCTCAGCAGCGCCTGCTGCGTCGCATCCTCGGCAAGATCGAGGTCGCGCAGGATCCTGCGCGCCACGGCAAGGAACCGATTGGCGATCTCGGTGGCAATGAGGGCATACGCCCCCTTGTCGCCGTGCTGGGCTCGGACCACGAGATCGGTATCCATGCCTCTACCGCATGACGACATCGGCTTCGTCCGATGTCATTCACACGGTATGGGCTGGCGGCGCCAGCGGGTTTGTCAATCTTGGTGAAGCGGCGGCCCGCTCGGGCCGCCGCTTCACACGAGTTTGCGATCGAACTATTCGAACTGGATCGAATCGACGATCTGCCGCATCTCCGCGTGGATAGTCGGCACGATGTTGGTGCCCGCCGAACCATCGATCCACACGTTGGTCCCGTCAACGTCGATGATCCAGACAGTCATCGTATCGCCGAGCGCATCGGGCCAGCGGCCATTGTTCGGCTCCTGGGCGTACCAGAGCATGAACTCGTTGGGCGCGCAATCGATGTCGTCGCGGATCCTGGTCGACACGAGCTTCGCCGGGTACCCGCCGATGGTGACGTCCGACGGTCCGCTGACCAGTTCGGTGCCAGGGATCGATGAGATCGCGGCGGCGAGCTCGGCCGGGGTGTCACCCGCCGGAGGGTCTAACGGTTGTTTCGTGCAGGGATCCGCATAGACATTGGTCGGAGCGTCGGTCCAGAAGATGAACGCCACCTGACCCGAGGCGGTGTAGATCCGAAAGTCGCCGTTGCTGAACCATCCAGCCCTCGGAATGTCCACTGAGAATGACTTACCCGAGCGGACCATCGCGTGCCTGCCGGGGGAGATCGGGCCAGACGGGAAGAATGCGAGTCCGCTCGGTGATGGGGACGGCGACGGCGACGCTGCGGCCGACGGTGAGGGTGACGGCGAGGCGGCGGGTGTCCCCCCACGCCCGGCGTCGCCGGGTAGCAGGTTCCAGCCCACGATCGCGACGACCAGCACGGCGGCCGCCGCGATCGCGAACTTGGCGAAGGTGTTCATGTCGGGCGTCCTCCACGGGCCGATGACGACCCGCTGATGGGTTCGATCGATATCGGAGCGGACGGCGTCGTAGACGCGCTCGGGCAACTCCGTCACGCCTTCCTCGAGGAAGGTGCGGATGAGGCGCTCGGTGTCGCGCGACGCGGTCATGCCAGCCGCTCCTTGATGGATGGCGTCCGGTCGTCGGCCTCGAGGCTCGCCCGGAGCGCCGCTGTGGCGAAATGCACGCGGGACTTGGCGGTCCCGATGGGGATGTCGAGTCGATCCGCCACCTCGGCCATCGGAAGACCGAGGTAGTGGCGGAACACGAGCACGGCTCGCTGCTCGAGCGTCAGCCTGCGGAAGGCCCGATCGAGCTGGTCGCGGTCCTGGACCGTGAGGGTGTCGTCGGGGCCGGACGATGCCTCGACAGGCAGCACCCGGATCGCTGCGGACCATCGCCGGCGACGCCTGGCCTCGGCGTAGCAGGCATGGGTCAGGATCCGGTGGAGCCAGGGCTCGAACGCCTCGGGATCGCGCAAGCTGCGCAGCTCGCGCCAGGCAGTGATCAGTGCGGCCTGGACCGCGTCCTCGGCCAGGTCGGCGTCGCGCAGGATCCGAACCGCGATCGCCATGCACCGGTCGCCGGCCGCACGAGCAAGGGCGTCGAAGGCCTCTCCGTCGCCCTGCTTCGCCCGATCGACGAGCGTTCGTTGCACCCGACCCTCCTCGTCCGATGGTCGACCGTGTCTCGGCCGATCACCCTTGAAGAGCCACCCAGGCAGCCGTCGGGTTCATTCTGCGCCGAGGGCATCGCGCGACAGGCATACTCGGAAGGTGCGAGTGCTCCCCCGAGCCCGGCGGCGCGTGCCGGGTTACGCGACCTGCGATGGCGAGTGCAGGAAACGGACGTCGATGCCTGCGTCCTGTCCCCTGCCACTCGGAGCGCCCACATGTCCGCCTCACGCCTCTCGGACCGTGCCTATCTCGCGCTGATCGCCGCCTCGGCGGCGTGGGGCATCGGCACGGTCATCAGCAAGCGCGCGGTCGAGGAGATCCCACCGCTCGCCTTGCTGCCGATCCAACTGGCCTCGAGCCTCGCGGTCATGGTCGTCCTACTCGTGGCGAACCGTCTGCCGTTCCGCGATCCTTCCGCGCCGGCGGCCCTCGAACGATTGGGCATCCTCAACCCTGGCCTGTCGTACGCGCTGGGCCTGCTCGGGCTCGTTTCGATCAGCGCGAGCCTCGCCGTCCTGATCTGGGCGCTAGAGCCTTTGCTGATCCTGTTGATGGCCGGCTGGTTCCTGCGCGAGCCTCTCGGTTTGCCGTTGATCGTCCTGTCGCTCGTGGCGGCGGTCGGTGTCGGACTCGTGGTCTATGACCCCGCCTCGGCTGGGAGCCTGATCGGTGTCGCCCTCACGCTGGCCGGTGTCGTGTGCTGTGCGGTCTACACGACGGCGGCGCGCCGTTGGCTGGTGCCAGCGACGGAAACAGCGTCGATCGTCGCCGCCCAGCAGGCGTATGCCTTGGGGTTCGCCCTGGTCATCGCGGCGATAGCGTGGGTCGTCGGCGGCGCGGTCTGGCCGACGAGTCCGTCGACGACCGGCCTAGCGAGCGCGGCGGTCTCAGGAGTCCTCTACTACGGCCTCGCTTACTGGATGTACCTATGGGCGCTCCGGCGCATGCCGGCATCGATCGCGGCCGCTTCGTTCTACCTGATCCCCGTCTTCGGCCTCGTCGCAAGCTTCCTGGTCCTGGACGAGCGCCTCACGACGCGGCAATCGATCGGCGCTGGTGTCGTGCTGCTCGCGGTCCTTGGTATCGCTCGGCTCGCGAGGAGATCGGACGCTCGATCGACCGATTCGCCTCGTTGATCGGCCCATGCACATCACACACAGAATGTCTGCCCGATCATCTCCCTGATGCGGCCCGTAGTCATCAGCGCCCAAGGCTCCGTCCGCCGACCGAAATTGGACATCAGACGCAACGACACCCTTGACATTGGAGCGACTCCAAGGTCTAGGCTGCGTTGCCGACATGACTGTTGAGCGACCACCGGCGCAGCCGGTCTGCATGCTGCTGGCCGACCTGTCCGGCTACACCGCCTACCTCGCGGCCAGCGAGCCGGAGCGAGCGCCGGCCATGGCGGCCGATCTGGTCGAGACCGTCGTCCGCCAGCTGCGACCGACGTTCCGGTTGGAGAAGCTCGAAGGCGACGCCGCCTTCATGGTGGCGCCACTCGACAAGCTGACCGGCCCGGCGCTGCTCGATGCCATCGACGCGACGACCGCGGCCTTTCGGGCCCGACTGCTGAGCATGGCCCAGGCAACGACCTGCACCTGCGAGGCCTGCCGTCGCATCCCGGAGCTGGACCTGAAATTCGTGGTCCACGTCGGATCGGCCGTCCGCCAGCGCGTGGCAGGCCGGATGGAGCTCGCCGGGACGGATGTCATCGTGGCTCACCGGCTCCTGAAGGCCGACACACCGGCGAGGCTCGGGCTCGTTCGCTACGCGCTCCTGACCGACGCGGCCGTCGACGTGTTCGGGCTGGATCCCGCGGGTCTCGGCCTCCGGACCCGGCGTCGAACGGTTCGATTTCCTCGGCGAGATCGAGGTGCACCTCCTGGACCTGGCCGCCCGCTTCATCACGGACCGGTCCACGTGGAGTCCGCCGCGGCGACGGCCGCTGCTCGAAGCCGATCTGCACGTGCCCCTTGGACCGATGGCGCTGTGGGAGGAGCTGACGGCCCCCGAGAACCGCGCGAGACGGGAAGGCCTCCAGAGCATCGAGGAGGTCGGCGGAGATTCCCGACGTGGGATCGGGACGGTGACCGCCTGCATCGCCGATCGGCTCCGGACCGTGGAGGAGATCGTCGACTGGCAACCGTTCGACGCGTTCGTCCGCACCGTCACGCTGCCCGGCAACCGGCGCTTGACGGCGCGGCACCAGCTGGCGCCTGACGGGGACGGGACCCGCCTCCGAGTACGCTGGTGGGGAACAGCGGAAGCCGCAGCGCACGCGCGGCGTGAGCATGAGCGCCTGCAACAGCTCGTGAGGTGACATGCGGATCGGGGAGTTGGCCCAGCAGCTGGGCGTCAGCGGCGACACGGTGCGCTTCTACGAGCGGGCGGGCTGGCTGCCGTCCGCGCCACGGACGGGCAATGGCTATCGCGAGTACCGCGAGGAGGACGTCGAGCATCTGCGGCTGCTCGTCGATCTGCGCCGAATGGATCTGCCGCTCGAAACGGCGGCGCGCCTGGCCTCGTGGTGTCACTCCGGGCACTGCGAGGACACCACGGCGGAGCTGCCCCGCCAGCTCGCCGAGAAGCGCGCCGAGATCGCCGAGCGCATGGACAGCCTGCGCAGCCTCGACGATCGGCTAGCCCAGCTCGAACGGCATCTCCAGGCATCGGCCGGTCCGCGCCGGCGCGAGCTGGCGGTCCTCTCCCTGTCCGGGCCGTGTTGCGACGCGGCCGGCGCCGTCACCTCCGGCGAGCCGGACTCCTGCGCGGTCTGCTCGGCGCCGGCCGTGACCTAGTTCGAGGTCGACCGCCTACGGCTTCAACGGCAGGCGCGTGATCCAGTACTCCGTCGTGGCGATGCCGAACCGGGCATTCACGACCCACAGCGCACCGAGCGTCGTGGTCGCCGTCGTCGGCACGGACAGGGCGCCTGGCGGCGCGGTGATCTCACCCCGGAACCGAGCCTTGCGCAGGCTCTCGTTCAGCCGGAGCACCGCGACCAGGTTGTTCTGGTTCCGCACCACGTAGAGCGTCCGGCCCCGGAGCTCGAGACCGTCGCCGTTCGTGACGAGGTACCCGCCGGTGTTGATCTTGCGCGTCGCGCCGGTCCGCGGATGCACCCGGAACAGCAGGCCCGTGTTCGACTGGACCATGATCAGGATAGCTGCCGCGAGCCGCGATGCCGTTCGCGTTGAAGCCGGGCTGCATCTCGAAGTCGCCCTTGAGCGGCAGCAGCCTCACCGCCGACGGATCCGGCAGCCGCCCGAACCGCCCGAGCGGCACCACCGCCAGCTGGGCGTTCTGCGAATCCGTGGCGTAGACGGCGTTGCGGGTGATGTCGAGGTCGTTGATGAAGCCCGTGCCCGTGAACGTGTACGTGCTGGAGCAGCCCGCCGTCGAGGATCCGGTAGACACGGATCGTGCCGGTCGGCCCACCGGCAACCCACAGGCGGTTCCACTTGTCGATGTGGAGACCCGTCGCGACCTTCCCGGCCTCGCCCGGAACGATGATCCGGCCCAGCCCGGTCTCGGCACTCCCCCGCCAGATCGCGCCGTCCGTGAGCGAGCCCGCGAACAGGAATGGACCGAAGGATTCGATCCCCTCGGGCTGGAAGCCCGGCGGCAGGTCGATGCGGGCAGGCAGGTTCGATGGCGCATCGTCATCGTCATGGGCCGAGACCACCGGCGCGATGGCGAGCGACAGCCCCATCACGAGGGCGAGGAGCACGGCGAAGCGGCGCGGGGTCGATGTCATGACGGGACCTCGTTCGGCTGTGACGTCCGGGCTCGACCACCCTAGCCCCGATGACATTGCATTCGCATATCAGCGATCTAGAGGTCCCGCCCGGGTCCCGGACACGTGGAAGCGCGCCTGCGGGCGTCCCCCGTGCTCGACGGTCGGCTCACTCGCCCCGTCGTTCCTCCACGGGCCCCCCAGGCCCGCGTGGCGCCCGCTGGCGCGCTTGAGAATTCGGTTCGATCGGCCATCAATGTAGATGGCCAAGGGTGGCCGTCGTGATTTCCGCGTCTACGCGGCGGGCTATCAGCGACCTCGCATCCGCATAACAACCACGCACGAAAAGGCCCGCGACACCGACCGCCGAAGCGGTGATGTCGCGGGCCCGGATCCCGATCGTCGATCAGGCCTGGGAGGTCGCCGCCGAGTCGGCGGTCAGCCAGCGGAACAGGGTGGGGACGAGTGCCACGGCACCCACACCGACCAGGATGTAGATGATCGCCGAGATCGGATTCGTCTCACCGAACGCGTCGCCGGTGATCGCCGCGACCAAGTCGAACTTGGCGATCCCGACGAGCAGCCAGTTGACGCCGCCGACGATGACGAGGAGGAGCGCGAGAGCCCGGAGGTACTGCATCGATAGATTCTCCTGCTGTGCCCGCTGAGGACAGGCATCTTGCTTGTCGACCCTATGTATAGGGTTCGTCGAGACTTTACGCGCGATGGGGACTCGTTGTCAAGTCTTTGCGCCGTGTTATCTTTGACAAACCATGTACACCATCAAGCAGGCAAGCCTCCGCGCAGGCGTGAGCATCGAGGTGCTTCGGGCCTGGGAGCGGCGCTACGGCATCGTCCGACCCGAACGGACCGAGTCCGGCTATCGGTTGTACGACGATTCGGCGATCGACCGCGTTCGTGCGATGCGACAACTGGTCGACTCGGGCTGGTCTGCGAGCCAGGCCGCCCGCGAGATCGAGGCGAATGGCGTCCCCGTCGACGTCGCCAGCCGCTCCCCCACTCTCCCCATCGGCATCGCTGCCCGGCCCTGACCTGGCGACGGAGTTCGTCGATGCCGCCGCGGCGCTCGACGAGCGGCGTGTCGAGTCGGTGCTCGACGAGCTGTTCGCCTCCGGCTCGTTCGAGCGCGTGGTCGACGACCGTCTCATGCCGGTCCTCCGCGCCCTCGGCGACGCCTGGGCTGCCGGCACGGTCTCTGTCGCTGCCGAACACGCCGCCAGCCACGCCGTCGTTCGCAGGCTGTCGGCCGCCTTCGAGGCGGCCGGGCGGCTCGACGTCGAGCGTCCCGTCCTCGTCGGCCTCCCGGCGGGGAGCCGGCACGAGATCGGTGCCCTGGCGTTCGCCACGGCCGCGCGGCGGCTCGGGATCGGGGTGGTCTACCTGGGGGCCGACGTCCCCCACGACAGCTGGATCGATGCAGCCCATGTGACGAGCGCGCGAGGTGTCGTCGTCGGGATCCCGACCGCGGGTGATCGGCGAGCGGGACAGCAGGTCGTCGATACGATGGTCCACGGCGGAACGTGGCTCGTGGCCGCGGGCGGGGGCGGCGTGCTTGATGCCGACCTCCCAACCGAGGTCGTGCGACTGCCGAACGGCATCGTCTCCTCGGCGACGGCCCTCCAGCACGCACTCGCCCAGCGCTGAGCTAGCCGGGCTCGACCCAGCCGAGCGAGCGTTCGACTCCCTTGTGCCACCGAGCCAGACCGGCGGCGCGGTCACGCTCGGACATCCGAGGCTCCCATCGACGCGGCGCAGAATCCATCGACCGGAGCTCGTCGAGGTCCCGCCAGAACCCGACCGCCAGACCCGCGGCATAGGCCGCGCCCAAGGCACTGATCTCGGTGATCGCGGGCGCGACCACGACACTCCCCAGGATGTCCGCCTGGGTCTGCATCAATAGCTCGTTCCGGGTCATCCCACCGTCGACCCGCAGCTGCCCGGCGAGTGGCGCCCCGAGGTCCGCCGCCATCGCCGCACTGAGATCTGCCACCTGGAAGGCCGTGGCCTCGAGCGCCGCCCGCGCCACGTGCGCCTTGGTCGAGAAGCGGGTCAAGCCAGCGATCACGCCGCGCGCGTCGGGCCGCCAGTGCGGCGCGAACAGCCCGGAGAACGCCGGCACGAACACGACGTCACCCGAATCGGGCACGGAACGGGCGAGTGCCTCGACCTCGTCGGCCGAATCGATGATCGCGAGGTCGTCCCGCAACCACTGGACGAGCGAGCCCGCGACCGCGACCGACCCCTCGAGCGCGTAGGTCGCCGGCGTGCCTGGACCGCCGAGCCGCGCAGCGACCGTGGTGATCAGCCCGTGCGTGCTGTGGACCGGCGTCGTGCCCGTGTGCATGAGCATGAACGCACCCGTGCCGTACGTGCACTTCGACTCGCCCTCTCCGAAACAGGTCTGCCCGAACAGGGCCGCCTGCTGATCGCCGAGGATCCCCGCGATCGGCACGCCCTCGAGGTCGCCGACCCCGGTCCCGTACACCTCCGATGAGCTGCGGATCTCCGGCAGCATCGAGCGCGGGATGCCGATCTCCTCGAGGATCGACCCGTCCCAGTCGAGCCTCTCGAGGTCCATCAGCATCGTCCGGCTGGCGTTCGTCACGTCGGTCGCGTGCACGCCACCATCGACCCCGCCGGTCAGCTGCCACAGCACCCACGCGTCGATCGTCCCGAACGCCAGGTCGCCCCGCTCGCCCGGAGCACCTTCAAGTTCGTCGAGGATCCAGCTGCAGCTTCAGGGCGCTCGAGTAGGTCGAGACGGGCAGCCCGGTCCGCGCGCGAAATCGATCGATGTCACCGATCCGCCCGACCGCCTCCGCCGTCCGCGTGTCCTGCCACACGATCGCGTGATGCATGGGCCGGCCGGTCCGCCGATCCCACACCACTGTCGTCTCGCGCTGGTTGCTGATCCCGACCGCGGCGAGTGCCTTCGCATCGGCGCCGGCCTCCCGGAGCGCGACCCGGACGCAGGTCCGCACTCGCTCGATGATCTCGTCGGCGTCGTGCTCGACCCAGCCTGGTCGCGGCGTGATCTGCTTGTGCTCGAGCTGATGACTGGCCACGGGCCGCCCGGCATGGTCGAACAGGATGCATCGACTGCTGGTCGTGCCCTGATCGATCGCCGCAACGAGCGACCGGGCGGCGCGGATCACGACGGCGTGATCTCGCCTCGCGTCCAGGTCGTGCCGGGCATCGCGACCATCAGCACCCACGCCGCATAGAACCGGCATTCCTTGTCCGGGCATGCGGAGATGTCGACCGGCTCGGGCTCGAGTGTGAGCGTGTCGCCATCAACGGAGTAGCGGAAGCGCATGCTGTTGATCACGATGGCATCGCCGCCCTCGAGCGAATACGTTCCGCCGTCGACGGTCTCGCCGTTGAAATCCTTGGACCCGAATGCGCCATCGGACGTGAAGAAGTGCGAATGCTGGCGCTCGACCGCGCCGTCGCACGGGTTGCTCGGGTCCTTGAGGGTCGAAGTATTCGGATCAACGCCCGGGATCAGCCCGTTGCCGTAGACGGCGTCACCAAGGAATTCCTCGAGGCCGGCATCGGTGAGTATCGGCACGATGCGCTCGCAGTCATGTATCCCGACCCACTCCCCCACGATCGCCGATGCCGCGGACGGATCGGGATCGGCCGACGGCGACGCTGCAGATGGGGCCACGCTCTCCGGCGCCAAGCTCGAGGGCGCCGAGCTCGACGGCACGACCGGGCTCGCGCCACCCCCGCTGCACGCTGCGAGCGCAATCGTGATCGCGATGGATGCGACCAGGAGGCGTGAGCTGCTACGCATATCGCGATGGTAGCCGCCCGGTGTCGCGGTCAATCGAAATCGAAGATCGTGTTGCCGTCGTAGAACGTCAGGATGTAGGAGCAGCGCTCGCAGACGAGCATCGTCACGCGGTGGGCCGTCAAGCCCCAGGCGCTGTCGAACTTGCCTTCCTCCTGCCGGAATGTGGCATTCCCGCAGAGGGGGCACATTGGCAGGTTCCGCCCGCCGAGCGTGTCTGGGTCCTGAGGCAATTCGGTCATGCTTGGCTCCAGGTTGGATGAGGCCTGATGTCCAGTTTGGCGACCGGCGCGACGTCTTGCCGCTGATGACCACGGGCCGCATCGCCGGACCGATAACGACAAGCCTCCGTGATGCCGCCCGTAGTCATCACGCATCAATGGTCGACCCGGCGCCGGCGAATCGGACATCAACGACCGATGGTCGAGCGACGGCGCCTCGAGAGGCGTCAGCGATCGCATGGACCCCTCCCGATCCGCTCCATCGTGGCTCCACATTCCGGCGTGAGCATGCGATGCATGAGATGGCCGCCGACGTGGCGGCCGCACAGTCATCAAGGAGCTCACGCAACCATGCGAAACGTCTTCATCGGTCTCCTCATCGTCGTCGGCGATCGTCGTCGGCGGTGGGTTCATCGCGCAGGCCGCCTATCAGCAGGGTCTGTCGACCGCGATCACCACGGCCGCGGCGAATGCCCCCGACGGGACGGTCGTCACACCGGTCGCTCCAGGCACGTATCCGTACGGCTACGGCTACGGCTACGGCCACGGGCCCGGTTGGGGCCACGGGTTCTCGATCTTCGGGTTCCTGGGCACCCTGCTGTTCATCTTCCTGATCATCGGCCTGCTCCGGGCCGCGTTCTGGCGGGGTCCAGGCTGGGGCGGTCGACGCTGGGGTGGCCCGGGTGGTCCTGGTGGTCCGGGCAACTGGGGCGACCGCGACCATCGCAGTCGATTCCAGGAGACGTTCGACGACTGGCATCGCCAGGCGCACGACCAGCCAGGCACTCCGACCGAGTCGACTCCTCCGAAGGATCCGTCGGCCTGAGCCGGCGACCGACACACGCCGCGCCCTCCCGGTTCGTCCGGGAGGGCGCGTCCGTGTCGGTACGATGCAGCGCGACATGAACCGCACCGTCCTGGTGGTCGATGACGAGCCACGGATCGTCGAGCTGGCACGCGACTATCTCGAGCATGCCGGCTTCTCGGTGGTTGTGGCGCGCGACGGACCGGCTGCGCTCGAGACTGTCAAGCGCGATCGACCCGACCTTGTCGTCCTCGATCTCGGTCTGCCCGGACTCGACGGCCTCGACGTGACGCGCGAGCTGCGACGGCAGGGATCGATCCCGATCGTGATGCTGACGGCCCGGGACGATGAACTCGACAAGCTGCTCGGGCTCGAGCTCGGCGCGGACGACTACCTCACCAAGCCGTTTTCGCCGCGGGAGCTCGTTGCGCGGGTCAAGGCGGTGCTGCGCCGGGCCGATCGCCCGGTCGGGGCCGGGGACGTGATCCGGGTCGGTGACCTGACCCTGGATGTGCCCCGGATGCGGACCGAGCTGGCCGGCTCGTCAATCGACCTGACGCCGACCGAGTTCACGCTCCTCGCGACCCTCGCCCGCCAGCCTGGCCGGATCTTCACGCGAAGCCAGCTCCTCGATGCGCTCCACGGAGTCGCCTTCGAGAGCTACGAGCGGGCGATCGATTTGCACGTCAAGAACCTGCGCCGCAAGCTCGAGCCGGATCCCCGCCAGCCTCGCTACGTGCTGACGGTGTACGGCGTGGGCTATCGGCTGGCGGACGATCGATGACCGAGCCAGGCGGTTCCCCGGGGAGCGGCGGTCCCCCGGGAAGCGCTGGCGGCCCCGCGGGAGGCGGCGGCGCGCCACGGCCCGAGGACTGGCGCGCCTATCGCCGTGAGATGTGGCGCCGCCGGCGTGCGGGCGAATGGGGCGAGGGCCCAGGTCCATGGCGCGGCGGTCCGTGGCGCGGCTTCGGCTGCCTGTTCGGGATCCTCTTCCTGATCGTCGCGGGGGCGCTCGTCGCCGCGACCGCGTCGGCGCTCTCCCAGCTCGGGCCGATCGCGGGCGTGATCGCCGTCATCGTCGTCGTGGCAGCGCTCGTTGGCCTTAGCCGGGGCCTTCGTCGATCCGCCGTCACCCTCGACGCCCTGGTCGATGCGACCGCTCGTGTCGAGGCGGGCGACTACTCGGTCCGCGTACCCGTGCCCGAGCGCGGTATGCGGCCCGTGCGGCATCTGGCACGGGGCTTTGACACGATGGTCGAGCGGCTCGAGCGCGACGAGGACCAGCGCCGGACCCTCCTCAATGATGTGAGCCACGAGCTGCGGACGCCGCTGACCGTCGTCGCCGGCAACCTTGAGGCGATGATCGACGGCGTCCACCCGGCCGACGAGGCTCACCTCGCGGCGATCCTCGAGGAGACGCGGGTCATGGAGCGGCTCATCGACGACCTGCGGACGGTGGCGCTGTCGGAGGCCGGCACGCTCCAGCTTCATCGGGAACCGACCGACCCGGATGTGCTCATCGATGAGGTCGTGCGGTCGTTCGCCGGCTCTGCGGGTACGGCCGGGGTGACCGTCACGGCCGATGTCCCGGCCGATCTCCCGATCCTCGACGTCGACCCGGTGCGGATCCGGGAGGTGTTCGCCAACCTCGTCGCGAACGGTGTCCGCCACACGCCATCCGGTGGCACGGTCATCGTCCGCGGTGAGGTCACCGGCGACCGGCTCGTGGTCCGTGTCGCGGACACCGGCCCGGGCATCGATGCCGACCTGCTCCCCCACGTCTTCGACCGATTCGTGAAGGGTGCCGGTTCCAGCGGATCGGGTCTCGGGACTGGCCATCGCGCGCTATCTCGTGGCGGCTCATAGGGGAGATCTCGAGGTCGAATTCGACGGGGAGTACCGGTACCACGTTCCGAATTCGCCTACCTTTGTGATTTCCGTGGTGCGAGAACGCACCACTTCGCATTCCAACATAGTGCGAACCGAGGGTCCCGGTACCAAAGTACTAGGGGTATACCGCTGGGGGCGGTCCGAGGGGAAGTTGGGGGTTACCGTCATGCGTCGGTCGAGCGCGGGCGCCTTGTGCGCCGCTGCCCTGGTTCTGGTCGCCACGGTCGGGTGTAGCAGCAGCCCGCCGGCGAGTCAGGCCGCGGCCAGCCCGCCACCTGCTTCCGCATCGGCCGTGCCGAACACGGGGCCGACCCCTGCCCCAAGCGTCGCCCCAACCCCGGAGCCCACCCCCGCGCCTGATCCCTCTGTGCCGACCTACGCCGCGTTCGGCGCCGCGGTCTTCTCGAATGGCGCACGGATCGACAACGAATGGCTGCCGCTCCAGACCGGTCGACGCTGGGTCATCGAGGGCGTGACGATCGAGAACGGCGAGCGGATCCCGCATCGGATCACGTTCACCGTCACTGGCCTCACGAAGATGATCGGTGACGTGCGGACGGCCGTCGTCTGGATCGAGGACCTCAGCGACGGCGAACTGGTCGAGAAGGAGATCGCCTTCTACGCCCAGGACGACCAGGGGACCGTCTGGTACCTCGGCGAGCACCCCGAGGAGTTCGAGGAAGGCGAGTTCGTCAAGGCGCCGACCTGGATCCACGGGCTCGAGGACGCGCAGGCCGGGATCAAGATGTTCGCCGACCCGACGACGCACACGCAGGCCCTGTACCAGGGCTGGGGACCTGCCGTGGAATGGTCCGACTACGCCCGGATCGACGAGATCGAACCAGAGGATTGCGTCGCGGTCGGTTGCTACAAGAACGTGGTCCGGTTCGCCGAGTCGAGCCTCGGGGAGGAAGGCATCTTCCAGCTGAAGTCCTACGCCCAGGGTGTCGGCGAGATCCGTGTCGGCTGGCGGGGTGAGTCCGATGCCCGCGAGGAGCTCGAGCTGACCGGCACCTCGGTCCTCTCGAAGGCCACGCTCACCAAGTTCGATAACCGCGCGCTCGATCTCGAGCGACACGCCTACGCGATCAGCCCGAAGGTGTACGGCCAGACCGAACCGATGCAGGAGGCACGGTAGCCTCGCCGGCCGACCTGGCCGTGCGAATTTCCTAGGGCCTGGTGATCCGCACGTCGTCGACCGCGGCCTCGACAAGCGACTCGGGGCCGGCGTCGGTCGCCACGAACACGATCCGCACGGTCCGACCGGCCCACGGCGTCAGCGAGATCGTCGCCGAGGTCCAGGCCGGACGGTCGGTGTTCGCGGCGCCGGCCTCTTCGCGGACGAGCGTGCGCGTCCCGTCCGACTCCTCGATGAACGCCTGGAACGAATCCGCGGCGCTCGAGTTGGAGGCATGCGCGAAGTAGTAGCGGAAGGTCAGCCGCCCGACCGTGCCCGGGAGCGCGATCTCCGGGGAGCGGACCGAGGTCACGCCGCCATCGACGTCGTTCGAGGAGTGGGCCGACCCGGCCGCCGTGCCGGTCACCAGCGCGCGGGAGCCGGACGTGACCGCATCCGCCTGGTAATTCGTGCCGGCCGGGTTGGCGCGCTGCCAGCGACCGCCGGTCGCGGTGTCGTCGCCGAGCGGGTTGATCTGCCAGCCCCGGCTCACCTCGAAGTCGTCGAGGAATGGACCGCAATGCGTCTCGGTCAGGCCGATCGACGCGTAGAGACAGCCCGCGCTGTTGATCAGGTACAGGACCGCCGACTTGTTCCGTTCCGTCTCGCGGGTGATCAGCTCGTCCGCCGGGTAGAAGCGGCTGATCGACGTGACGCCGCGGGGATACATCTCGAACGTGTACATGAAGATCCTGTGGCGGCCGTACGCCCAGTCGATCTCGTCGCCGTCGGTGATGTATAGGGAGCTCGACTGCATCGGCGTGTACCGGCTTCGTGAGGCGAGCCGCCGGCCGAGTTCACGCAGGGCGGCGTAGTCCGTGGCGGTCATGTCGGCCGGGACGTCGGTGCGGGTGTAGCCGTAGGGCCACAGCACCTGTTCGCCGGCGGTGTGGAACGTGATCGCGGCGCGGATCTGCTGGCGCCCGCCCACGACGCGGCTGTCGATGAAGTCCCGCATGGCCCGCGTCTCCGGCGCGGAGAACGCCTTGGGGCCTCGATAGGTCAGCGCGGACTTCGTCCCCGACGAACCGCCGCAGCAGCCCCAGTGGTAGTCGTAATTGCGATTGAGATCCGTCCCGATCGCGGTGGTGCCCGCGTTCGGCTGGCGGTTCTTGCGCCAGCCACGGTACGGAGAGCCGGTCAGGTCGTACTCACCGCCGTCCGGATTGACCATGAACACGATGAAGATCTCGCGGCTGTTCACGAGCTGCGTGATCGTTGCGTTCGAGCCGTACCCATCGGACAGCCAACGCAGCACGGCCAGTGCCTGCTCGACGGTCAGGTGTTCGCGGGCATGGTGCAGCGCGTCGAACAGGACCTCGGGCTCGTTCTCGTCGTTCGCGACGTTGTCCGAGATCTTCGCGGCCCAGATCTCGCGGTTCAGGTGACTCTGCCCGATCGAGAACTTCTGGACGATGGCCGGATGATCGGCGACCGCCTTGTTGAGCTCGGCCACCATCTCTGCGTAGTTGTGGTACTTCGCGTCCTTCGATGGGAAGTCGGCCGCGGCGACGGGCGTCGCGACAGCAAGCAACAGGAGACCGGCAAGGGCGGCGGGGAGGGCACGCATGACGGGAGTCTGACGCGTCGACCGACGCCCCGTCACCCCGCGATGGAGCTAGGCCGAGCCGGGACCACCGCGCGACGGAACATCCGGGGCCGGTCCGGAGTCTCACCCCAAACGGACCGGACCCCAAGATGCCCGAGGGCTGGCCGTTCCACAGGAGGATCGTTCGATGCGATCGATCACCCGGGCCGGCAGGCGGACCATCGCCCTCGTCGCCGGCCTTCTCCTGGTCGCCATCAGCGCGGCCCCCGCTCTAGCCTGCGGCGGGCTCATCGGTCCCAACGGGGCGGTCAATCTCCTGCGGACGACGACGTTCGCGGGCTACCACGAGGGGGTCGAGCACTACGTCACCTCGTTCGAGTTCGCCGGCGGCGGGGGTGCCTTTGGCAGCCTGACGCCACTCCCCGGCATCCCGACAAGCGTCGAGAAGGGTGGTGACTGGACTCTCCAGCGCCTGCTCCGTGAGACCGATCCTTTGTCGGAGCGCTCAGCACTCTTCTCGCTGGATGCGGCTGCACCCGCGGCGAGTGCCGAGGTCATCATGGAAGTCACGATCGACGCTCTCGACATCACCGTCCTGCGCGGCGGCGCCGCCGAGGTCGGGACGTGGGCGACCGATCATGGCTTCCGTCTCCCGCCCGACGCGCCGGAAGTCCTCGAGTTCTACGCCCAGCGCAGCCAGATCTTCCTGGCGGCCGCGTTCGACGGCGAAGCCGCCGCGGCCCGCGGCCAGAACGTGGGCGACGGCACGCCGGTCCACATCACGATCCCGACCGAAAACCCGTGGGTCCCGCTGCGGATCCTCGCGCTCGGCAAGTCCGAGAGCGAAGCGGTCGAGGCGGATGTCTACCTGCTGACCGACCGGGCCCCGGCGATGCTGCCGCACCCGGATGGGTTCAACGGGATGCGGCTCGAGCACTCGGCCGCAGCCAACGACCTGCTGCTGTCCGACCTTCGGTCCGACCGCGGCATGGAATGGGTGCCCGACGAGGCCTGGCTCACCAAGGTCGTGATCGATGCCAACGCCCCGCAGCTCGGCTACGACCTCGCGGTCGATGCGTCCGGTGCCGGTTCGCCGTCCCGTGTCGCGGCCGGTCTCGACCTGCCGGGCGCCACCGACCCGACCGTGATGGCCGCCCTCCGCTGGTTCGCGGGAGTCTCGTTCGTGACGGTCGGCATCGGGGGGATCCTCGTGCTGATCGCGCGGCACCAGATGGGCTCGGGTCTCCGGCCCGCCTGATGGATCCGCGCTCGACTTGATGGATCCGCGCTCGACCCGCCGGCCAGGGCGACTCGCCCTGTTCGGCGGGATCGCCCTGTCCCTGGGCCTTGCCGGCATCGCGGCGGCCTGGGTCCGGGCGCCCGGCCTGGGCGAGCCCGCGGCCACGGCACGGATCGATATCCATTTCTCGGCCTTCAGCCCCACCGAGGTGGTCGCCACGGCCGGCGTCCCGATCACGGTCACCCTGATCAACACCGACCCGATCGACCACGAGTGGCTCGTCGGCGATGCCGCGTTCCACGAGCGTCATCGAACCGGCACGGAACCCGAGCACGGTCTCCGCCCGACCGAGGTCTCGCTGCCGGCCGGGTCGAGCGCGACCACAACAGTGGTGTTCGACGCGCCCGGGGAGTACCTGTTCATCTGCCACCTGCCGAACCACGAGGCGTACGGGATGGTCGGCGTGCTGCGGGTGCTTCCGGCCAGGTAGGCGGCGCCCCGGCGGGCGGTTCTAGGGCTAGCCGAGCACGATCAGCAGGACGGCAGCGGCCGCGAACGCGAGCCCCAGAGTCTGACGTCGGGTGATGGCCTCTCGGAGCAACCCGGCAGCCAGGAGCACCGTCACGGCCGGATAGAGCGAGGTGATCACGGCCACGATCGACAGCAGTCCCTCGTGCGTGGACCAGAAGTAGAAGAGTGAGGCTGCGGCACCGATGATCCCGATCGAGACTGCCCCGGCTTTCTCGCGGAAGCCCACTCCACGTCGGTCCAGGGTGCGGAGTGTGCCGAGCGTCACGACCGACACGACCATGAGCGCGCCGCCTTGACTGGCCGCCACCGGCCAAAGGCCGGAGCTGTCGCCCGCGAAGCTCAACGCGACGAACAACAGTGCGAATCCGACGCCGGCCAAGAGCCCGTCGACGACACCGGCGGCCACCGATCCGTTCCCGGGGCCGCTGCCTGACGTCGACACGAGCCAGATCGCCGGGAGCGCGAGAGCGACGCCCGCCCAGGCAATCGGTGACGGCCGTTCGCCCAACGCCAACCCGATCACCACCGGTAGCGCGGCGGCGCCAAGCGCGCTGAGCGGCGCCACGATCCCCATCCGCCCGCGGCCGAGTCCGCGAAAGAGCGCCAGGGTGCCGAGCCCGCTACCGACCCCGCTCACCGCTCCCCAGAGGAGGGCCCCGGACGTCGGTTCTCCGGGGCCGGACAGGACCAGCGCGATCACGGACACCGCGAACGCAACGGCGGTGGCGGCCACGGCGACCAACCGGTAGTGCATGCGCCGCGACAGCAGGCCGCCGAGGAAGTCACCGATGCCATAGGCAAGCGCAGCGGCCAGCCCCAGGAGGACGGCCGTCACGGACGCAGGAGTATCTGGCGCGAAGGTGCCGATGTGATGCGTACTGGCCGCATCGGCGGGGGCGTCGGCCGCATCAGACCGAACGTCCTTCCCGCCTTGATGCGGCCCGTGGTCATCACGGACTGACCCGTAGCGCCGGCCCGGAATCTGTGCATCACGGGCGGATGCCGCGGCGGCCCCTTACCCAACGACCGGTGGCTCGTGCACCACTCCGGGCAGATCCAGGCCGCCGACCCAGGCCGCGATCTCATCGCCCGCGGCGACCCAGACGCCGTCCATCGACTGCGCCCGCTCGATCAGCTTCTCCAGCGCCGCAACGCGCGCCGGGCGACCGCTGATGAACGGGTGCATCGTCAGGTCGAACAGGCCGCCGACCTCGACGATCGCATCGAGCTCCTCCGCCCACCCATCGCAGACGTCGCTCGGCCGCATGATCGGCGAGGACGCGTAGCCGGGCACGTAGTTGTATCGGTTCCAGTCATCGAGGCTCCAATGCATCGGCAGCTCGATGACACCCGACTCCCACCGATATGGGTGATCTGAATCCATCATCCCGGAGTCGTACGTGAATCCGTGCCGGGCCAGCAACGACGGCGTCCGGAAGTTCATGTCGCAAGACGGCGGCCGGTAGCCGATCGGGCGGATGCCCAGCACCGTGTCGAGTGACTCGAGGCCGCGGACGAGATAGCCCTCCTCGGTCGCCTCGTCCGTGCCGCGGACGCTCTCGTGCATGTAGCCGTGATGACCGATCTCGTGGCCGGCATCGCGGATGGACCGCGCCACGGCCGGCCACGCCTCGGCGACCCATCCCGGGATGAAGAACGTGGTGCGCAGCTTGCGGCGATCGAGCATGCGCAGCAGTCGAGGGACCGCGACCAACGGCCCGTAGCGCTGATGCCCGATGACATCGAGGTAGTCGATGACCTCGGGGTGATCGGTCAGCATGACCGCCTCGGCATCGACGTCGAACGTGAACATCGCGGCCGCGCGGATGCCGTCGGGCCAGCGGAAACCGGGGGGCAAGGGGTCCATCGCCCAACGATACTGGCGCGGTGCGCCCCCTGCCCTCCCCGTTCGACGAGATCGTGGCCGGTCGTCCGGCACGGGTCGGGCTGACCGGACCGGCCCTGCTCGGGTCGCGCCTGCTGACCAAGGACATGGCCTTTCCGACCGATGAGCGCGAGACCTTCGCGCTGGGTGGCTTGCTGCCGGCCCGCGTGCTGTCGATCGAGGAGCAAGTGGAGCTCGAGCTCGAGCACCTCCGGGTCAAGCACGACGCGCTCGAGCAGTACATCGGGCTGGCCGCGCTGCAGGACAGGAACGCCACCCTCTTCTATCGGCTGCTGACCGAGCACATCGAGGAGTTCCTGCCGATCGTGTATACGCCGACGGTCGGGCGGGCGTGTCAGGAATTCAGTCACATCGTGCGACGGACCCGTGGGACGTGGATCACGCCGGCGGACATCGATCGGATCCCGCAGCTCCTTCGCCAGGGGCCGTTCGAGGATGTCCGCCTGGTGGTCGTGACCGACAACGAGCGGATCCTGGGCCTGGGTGACCAGGGTGCTGGCGGGATGGCGATCCCGATCGGGAAGCTGGCTCTGTACACGGCCGCATGCGGCATCCATCCATCGCTGACGCTGCCCGTGTCGCTCGACGTCGGGACCGACAATCCAGCGTTACTCGCAGATCCGCTCTATCTCGGGCACCGCGCACCTCGGCTACGGGGCGCCGACTACGACGCGCTGGTCGAGGCGTTCGTGAGAGGCGTGGAGGAGGTGTGGCCCGGCTGCCTCATCCAGTTCGAGGACTTCAAGCAGCAGAACGCCCTGCGGCTGCTTGACCGATACCAGGGCCGCGTCCCGTCGTTCAACGACGACATCCAGGGCACGGCCGCGGTCGTCGTCGCGGGCGTCCTCGCGTCGCTTCGGGTGACGGGCTCCAGTCTCGGCGAGACGCGTGTCGTTCTCGCCGGTGCCGGCGCGGCGGGGATCGGGATCGCGCGGTTGCTACGGCTGGCCGGGGTCGAGACGATCGCGCCGGTCGACTCGAAGGGGCTCGTTCATGCCGGTCGGGAGGATCTCGATGCGACCAAGTCGGCGCTCGCGCTCGCGGCCGTGGAGGGACCCACGCCGGACCTCGTCGAGACGATCCGGCGCGTCCAGCCGACGGTCCTCGTGGGGACCACCGGTGTGGCCGGCACGTTCGATCCGACCGTCGTGGGCGCGATGGCCGACGCTCTCGGCCCGGGCGAGCGCCCGGTCGTGCTGCCGCTCAGCAACCCGACTTCGTTCGTGGAGGCCACCCCGTCCGATGTCCTCGACTGGACCGACGGCCACGCCCTCGTCGCGACGGGCTCTCCATTCGACGCAGTCACGCTCGATGATGGCCGTCGGGTCGAGGTGGGCCAGGCGAACAACGTGTTCATCTTCCCGGGCGTCGGGCTCGGGGCCATCGTCGCGGAGGCGCCGACCGTGACCGACCGCATGTTCCTCCTCGCGGCCCATGAGCTGGCGGAATGCGTCACCGACGAGCGGCTCGCGACCGGCGCGCTGTACCCGCCGGTCACCGCCCTGCGTGAGGTGTCGCGCTCGATCGCGGTTGCGGTCGCACACGAAGCCGGCACACTCGACGACCCGCCTGCGGCGGTCGATGCCGCGATGTGGTGGCCCGAGTACGTCCCCTACCTGCCAGCTCGTCCCGCCGAGCGGCGTCGGTCGACCGAGACGTGACGACCGACGCCCGTTCCGGGGCCGGCTCCACGGTCCGTGCCGCCGTCCTCGAGGAGGTCGGTCGACCCGTGGTCGTGCGCGAGCTCGAGCTGATCGAACCGCGCGCCGGGGAGGTCCGCGTCCGGATGCTGGCGTCCGGCGTGTGCCATTCCGACCTGCACGTCCGGGACGGCGAGTGGGATCGACCGACCCCGATCGTCATGGGCCACGAGGGCGCGGGCGTCGTCGAGGCCGTTGGTCCGCGGGTGACCACGCCCCGCGTCGGTCAACTCGTTGCGCTGTCGTGGCTGATCCCCTGCGGTGTGTGTCGCTCGTGCCGCCGTGGCCGGATCTGGGCGTGCCCCGACTCCCCCTCGTACCGGCACGCACTGCCCGACGGCGAGACGGCGTTCCGGGGAGTCCGCTCCTACTGCGCGATCGGGACCATGGCCGAGGCGTCCGTGGTGCCGGCCGCGGCCGCGATCCCGCTTCCCGACGACGTCGATCCGGCGGCGGCCGCGCTGATCGGCTGCTGCGTGACGACAGGCGTCGGGGCCGTCCTCAAGACCGCGAACGTGCCCGCAGGATCGTCGGTCGCCGTGATCGGCCTGGGCGGGGTCGGGCTGTCGTGCGTGATGGGCGCCGTGGTCGCGGGTGCATCGCAGATCGTGGCGATCGACCGCGTGGCATCGAAGCTGGACGTCGCGCGCTCGGTCGGGGCCACGGACGCGCTCCTCGCCGACGAGGATGCTGCTGCCACGGTCGAGGCATTGCGCGACCTGACTGACGGCGGTCCGGACTTCGTCTTCGAGGCGATCGGGCGCTCATCGACCGCGGAGCTGGCCATCTCCGCGCTACCGGTAGGCGGGACCGCGGTCCTCGTCGGCATGACGCCGCTCGGCGAGCGCGCTTCGTTCGAGGTCTATCCGTTCGTCGACGGTTCGCGCCGGATCCTCGGCTCGAACTACGGCTTCGCTGAACCGTCGATCGACTTTCCGCGTTACGCCGCGTGGGTCGCCGAAGGCCGGCTACCCGTGGATCGCCTGATCGACCGCCGGATCGCCCTGGACGACATCGAGGACGCCTTCGCCGCGATGCGAGCGGGGCGGTACATCCGGCAGGTCATTACGTTCTGACCGGTCCGCGTCCGACCGGAACCTCGGTCGTTGATGACCACGGGCCGCATCAGGGGGATGAGAGCAAGCCCGAAACCGGAATCGGGGAACGGCTGCAGCTGAGCCGCAGCCGTCCTAGCCCGGATCGCAGGATCAGTTGGCCACGCGCTGCCAGTTGACGAATTCGACCGGCCTTCCGAGTTCGATGACGGTCGGCTGGCCGCCGCCCTCGATCGGATAGAGCACGACGTCGTCGCCAGATGGGCAGGTCGCGAATGCGCCATCGGGTGACGGCTCGATCGATGCGCACGACGTCTGCCCGAGCACTCGCAGCCCCGTTCCGTCGGACCGCACGACACCCGGACCGTTCGCCGTGAGGAACAGCACATGTCGGTCGTCCGGACTCCAGACCGGCAGGATGGTGTGGTCCACAAAGCCGCGCGTGAGGACCTTCTCTCGCCCGGTGGCGACGTCGATCGTTGCGACGTCCCAACCGAAGCCCGTGTCGGGCGGGGGATCGATGACGTCATCCACCTGGTATGCGATCGATCTGCCGTCATGTGACCACGACGGCTCCTGGAACGCATATTCCGTTCCTGCCGACGTCCCCAGTTTCTGCTCGAGTTGAAAGTCCGCACTCGCGACGCACAGGTGTGGCACGCCGTCAGCGGTCATGCATTTGTAAGCGAGCCGTCCATCCGGACCCCAGGCGGGATCCCTGCGGTACGTGATCGACACGTCCGGTTGGAGTTCACCAACCGTTCGAGCGTCGATGTCGCCGACGAACAGCCGATCGCCTGACCCGCTGAAGGCTAGACGTCGGTCGTCCGGTGACCAATCGATTCCGCCAGGATCGCCGACGGGGCTGGCCGGGTCGACCTCGAAGGCACCCGTTCCGTCTGCGTTCGCGACGATCAGCGACCTCTGATTCCCGCGAGGCGCCCACGCGGCGATCCTGGTTCCGTCGCGCGAGAACGAGGCCTTGGTGACGCCCTCGAACGGCAGCACGAGACGCTGCACGTTGGACCCGTCAGGCTCCATGAGGACGATCTCGCCGTCGATGTTGGACGCGAGCAGCCCGTTGCCGGCGAGGCCGAACGGAAGGGGCACGGGTCGCTCCCGCAAGAGTTGGCTTCCCACGACGACCCCGCCGACGGTGAGGGCGAGGATCAGCAGGCCGACGAAGATCAGCCGCGGGGATCGGCCGAAGCCAAGGTAGTTCCTGAACGAAAGGTGCGTCTGCATCGGAGGCTCCATGAGGCGGGCGAGCCAACCTGGACGCGGCTGCAACGAGCGGGTTCGTTCGACGATCCCAGGCGCGAGGTTGTCGGGCGCCCGCGACGGCGCGACGACCTCCATCCACCGCGCGAGGTCTCGTTCGATGTCGTGCGACGCGTTCATGCCAGTCGCCCCGGATTGAGCTGTGTGGATCGCGCGTCGGCCTCGAGGGCCGCTCGCATCGCGTGCAGTGCCCGATTGAGTCGAGACTTGGCAGTGCCCTCGGGTATCCCAAGGACGTTGCCGGTCTCGGCCGCCGTGAGCCCAGCGTGGAAATGCAGGACGAGGATCGCGCGCTGCTCGACGGTCAGCCGTCGGAAGCCGCGTTCGATCTCATCGCGGTCGGCGAGATCTGCCGACCCATCGCCGATGGTCGGCGGGGTCGGATCGAACGTGTCGACGAGCAATCGCCGCCGACGGTGTCGGTCGGCCTCTCGATAACACGCTCTGACGACGAGTCGATGGATCCAGGCGTCCCATGCATCGGGGTCTCGCAGGGCTCGCACATCTCTCCAGGCGGAGATGAGCGCCTCCTGGACCGCGTCCTGGGCGCGGTCAGGATCCCGAAGGATGAGCGTCGCAAGGCCGTACAGCCGATCGGTCGCCGATTCCGCCAGGATGGCGAAGGCGGCGTGATCGCCTCGACGCGCCCGTTCGACGAGTGTTCGATCCATCCTCGTCATCCATGCGGCGCGACGGTTTCGCCGCGCTCACAGACTAGGGCACGCTCATCCTCGAACCGTTCCATCTACGGCCAGGGCCGGTGGCGGCACGAGTGTCAGGCGAGTTCGACCCCGGTTGATGTCGCCAGTAGTGATCAACGAGGGATGCTCGCCTCCGGTCCAGGAAATGGACATCAGCGCTTGGTGCCGGGCGGCTTCTTGCCAGGCGGCTCCTTGCCGGGCTTCCCGGGCTTCCCCGGCGGCTCCTTGCCGGGCTCCTCGTGCGACTCCGAGGGTTTCGCCTCTGAGCTCACGGGCTCGGACCATCGCGAGGCTCCGCCGGCCTGGGCCAAATGGTCTTCGGGGGGCGGGAGCGCCGGCGGCTCGGGGTCCTCGATCGGGGGCAGCAGCTGTCGGCCTGTGATCAAACGCGTGCCGCGGCCGTGGGTGATGAACGACCACGCCCACCGCACTAGCACCACGATCCGATTGGCGAAGCCGATCAGGTAGGCGATGTGGATGCCCAGCCACAGCAGCCAGGCCGTGAAGCCGCCTTGCTGTCCCAGCGGGCCCAGCCACGGGATATCCGTGACGCCCGACAGCCGGCCGATGACGGCCACGTCGCCGCGATTGCTGTAGCGGAACGGCTCCCACGGGCGGCCGAGGATGCGCCGCCGGATGACCTTGGCGGCATAGGTGCCGCCCTGGATCCCGCCCTGAGCGACGCCAGGAGTCGGGCGGTCCGGTTTCCACGGCTGCACGGCGGCGTCGCCGACCACGAAGATCTCGGGATGCCCGGGAACGGTCAGGTCGGACTCGACCACGACGCGGCCGTTCCGATCGGTCTTCGCCCCGGCCGCGTCGGCCACCTTGCGCGCGAACGACGAGGCGATCACGCCTGCGCCCCAGAGCACGGTCCGCGCGGGGATCGTCTCCTCCGGAGCATCGCGATCGGCCGTGGGCCTGACCCGCACGGAGGCGTCATCGATATGGGTGACGGTGGTGCCGATCCGGATTGTGACCCCCAGGCGCTCGAGTTGCTTTCTCGCTGACGCCGATCGGCCGGGCGGGAACGTCGGCAGCACCCTGTCCATGGCCTCGACAAGGACGATGCGAGCCTCGGCCGGGTCGATCGCCCGGAAGTCGCGCTTGAGCGTGTCGCGCGCGATCTCGCCGATCGAGCCGGCCAGCTCGACGCCCGTGGGGCCGCCACCGACGAGCACGAACGTCATCCATTCGCGCCGTCGTTCCGGGTCAGCTTCCCGTTCCGCGGCCTCGAATGCGATGAGGATGCGCCGCCGGACCTCGACCGCGTCCTCGAGCGTCTTGAGGCCCTGGGCATGGGCCGCCCACTCGTCGTGTCCGAAGTACGTGTGGTGCGCGCCTGTCGCCACGATCAGTGTGTCGTAGGCGATCGGACCGCCGTCCGAGACCTGGACCTCGTGGCGGTCGACGTCGATACCGACGGCCTCGCCGAGGATGACCGTCACGTTCCTCTGGCGAGCGAGGATCGAGCGAAGTGGCTGCGCGATCTCGCCCGGGGACAGGGCACCGGTCGCGACCTGGTACAGCATCGGCTGGAAGAGATGGAAGTTCCTGCGGTCGAGCAGGGTGACCGCGACCTCGGGGTCGCTTCGGAGGCTTCGTGCCGCGTACAGGCCGCCGAAGCCGCCGCCGACGATCAGGACTCGATGGCGGCCCCTGGGTGGCGGGCGGTCAGCCGGTCGAGTTGGGGCCTGTGGCAGGCCGTCGGTCACGCCGCGGGCGTGCCGTCAGGTCCCGGTCTCTCGCCAGCCGCGATGGCACGCCGCGGCCGGGCAACGGCCGGGCGACCCGGTCCGACGGGGATGGTCCCGCCCGGTCGCGATCGCTGACGGCCAGGGCCTTCCGGGACTTCGGTCATCGCGGCGATATCGGGGAGTGCCGCGCGGTCCTCCTCGAACTTCTCCTGCGCCCAGCCCTCCCACTCGTCGCTCTCCTCGACCCAGACCTCTTGCGCACGCTCGATCCGGGAGATGGGCCGTGGGTCACCCGAGAGCTGACCCGGTCCACCGAGATTCAGGCCGGGCCCGACCGGGGCCAGCCGCACCGGGCCAGCGGGCTCGGTATGGATGACCTCGAGGTCCTCGACGCTCGGCGGCGAGTCGCACCGATAGCATCGAGCGTTGCGCAACGAGTTCGCGGACCGGCAACTGGGACAGACCCACATCGTGGACGGGTCGAGGCCGCGCATCCGCCTGGTGCGCGGCTGCACCGCAAATCGATAGAGGAGCCAGCCGGCCGTCGGGCCGCCGAGCAAGGCGATCGCGATCAACGCCGGCGGAATCATCCCGATGCCCGCTCTCAAGGTGTCTATGAATGCGCCGATCTCGAATTGCACGCTCACGCCCCCTGCACATCCCTAGACTACACCGGACCACCCCGGTGTGACCCATGAAATCGTTTCGGGGTTGGCGGACTATCGCACGGTGGGATCAGGCGGAAAGAGCGACGCTCACTTGTCCCGTTCCGCGGCCGACGTCAGGGCCGCCTGCGCCGCGGCCAGGCGCGCGATGGGCACCCGGAACGGCGAGCACGACACGTAGTCGAGCCCGAGGGCCTCGCACTTGAAGATCGAGGCCGGGTCGCCACCGTGCTCACCGCAGATCCCGATCTCGAGATCGGGCCGTGTCGCGCGGCCCTTGTCGACCGCGATCTTCATCAGGCCCGCAACGGCGTCATCCAGGGTCTGGAACGGATTGACCGGCAGGATGCCCTCCTCGACGTACTTGAGGAGGAAGCCGCCTTCGGCGTCGTCGCGACTGTAGCCGAATGTCATCTGCGTCAGGTCGTTGGTGCCGAAGCTGAAGAACGCGGCGTCCTTCGCGATCTCGTCGGCCGTCAGGGCGCCGCGCGGCACCTCGATCATCGTGCCGAACTTGTAGTCGACATCGACGCCACCGGCCGCCGCCTCGACGGCCTCGACCTCGGCCTCGAGCAGCTCCTTGGTCCGCTTCAGCTCGTTGGCGTGGCCGACGAGCGGGATCATGATCTTGGCGATCGGGTTGCCGCCCGCGCGCTTGACCGCGATCTGCGCGTTGAGGATCGCTCGGGTCTGGACCTTCACGAAGTCCGGGATCATCAGGCCGAGTCGCACGCCGCGCAGGCCGAGCATCGGGTTCTGCTCGTGCATCGACTTGATCGTCGCGAGGAGCTCCTTGTCCTCCTCTGTGGCGCCGCCGGCGTCCTCCGCCCTGGTGACCTTGACGAGCTGCTCCTCGAGATTGGGCAGGAACTCGTGGAGCGGCGGGTCGATCAGGCGGATGACGACCGGGAGGCCGTCCATGGCCTTGAAGATGCCCTCGAAGTCGCCCTGCTGGAGTGCCTCGAGCTTGGTCATCGCGGCATCGAAGCGGGCGATCGACGCGGTGTCGTCGTCGCCGAGCGGGTCGCCGGCGGCCCCCCTGGCCTTGGCCCGCGTCGCCTGGTTCGCGACGAGGATCGCGTCACGCACGATCTCCAGCCGCTCCCCTTCGCGGAACATGTGCTCGGTCCGGCACAGGCCGATGCCCTGCGCTCCGTAGCCTCGCGCCTGGGCTGCCTCCTCCGGCTTGTCGGCGTTGGTCCAGACCTCCATCCGACGGATCTCGTCGGCCCACCCGAGCACCTTCTGGAGCTCGGGCTGGTCTTCGAACCGGGCACTGACGGTCGGGATCGCCCCCTGATAGACCGTGCCGGTCGCGCCGTCGAGGCTGATCTCGTCGCCTTCCTTGAACGACACGCCGCTGTCGGTGCTGCGGGCGCTCTTCGCGCCGTAGTCGACGACGAGCTCTGCGCAGCCGGCGACGCACGGCTTGCCGATCTGGCGCGCGACCACCGCGGCGTGGCTGGTGGCGCCGCCGCGGGCCGTCAGGATGCCCTGGGCGACGGCCATGCCATGGAAGTCGTCGGGCGAGGTCTCGATTCGGACGAGGATGACCCTCTCGCCGCGCTCGACCCACTCGACGGCGGTATCGGCACTGAACACGGCCCGGCCGACGGCCGCGCCCGGCGAGGCGTTGAGGCCCTTGGCGATGCGTGTCGCTGCCTCGAGGCCGGCCGCGTCGAACTGATCGCGCAGCAGCTGGTCGACGTGGGCGGGCTCGATCCGGGCGATCGCCTCTTCCTTGGTGATCGTGCCTTCGTCGACCATGTCCGCAGCGATGCGCACTGCCGCGGCCGCCGTCCGCTTCGCGGACCGTGTCTGGAGCATGTACAGGCGGCCGCGCTCGATCGTGAACTCGAGATCCTGGACGTCGCGATAATGCGACTCGAGCTGCTGGCCGATGCGCTGGAACTGCGCGTAGACCTCGGGCATCTCGGTCTGCATCTGGGCGATCTTCGGGGCGGTGCGGATGCCCGCGACGACGTCCTCGCCCTGGGCGTTGGTCAGGTACTCGCCGAACAGGACCTTCTCACCCGTGTTCGGGTCCCTCGTGAACGCGACGCCCGTCCCGGAGTCGTCACCCATGTTGCCGAAGACCATCGTCACGACGTTGACCGCCGTGCCGAGGTCGTCGGGGATCGCCTGGTTCTTGCGGTAGTCACGGGCACGCTTGCCGAACCAGCTCGCGAACACCGCCTTGATCGAGAGGTCGAGCTGCTCGGACGGGTCCTCTGGGAAGTCCCGGCCGGTATCCGCCTTCACGATCGACTTGAACTCGGCCACCAGGTCCTTCAGCGCCGCGGCGTCGAGGTCGGTGTCCTGCTGTGCCCCGTGCTTCTGCTTGGCGGCGTCGAGCGCGTGGTCGAACCGCTCGCCGCTGACCTCCATCACGATCCGACCGAACATCTGGATGAACCGCCGGTAGGCGTCCCACCCGAACCGCTCGTTGCCGGTCAGCGCGACGAGACCCTGCAGCGTCTGCTCGTTGAGGCCGAGATTGAGGACGGTGTCCATCATCCCGGGCATCGAGAACTTGGCGCCGGATCGGACACTCACGAGGAGCGGGTTGGCCGGGTCGCCGAAGCCCTTGCCGGTTCGCCGCTCGACCTCCTTCACCGCCTCGAGGACGTCGTCCCACAGCCCGTCCGGGAGACGCTCGCCGTTGGCGAAGTAGTCGTTGCAGGCCTCGGTCGTGATCGTGAAACCGGGCGGTGTGGGCAACCCCGCGATCGTCATCTCGGCGAGGCCCGCCCCCTTGCCGCCAAGGAGGTCGCGCATCTGGGCGTTCCCTTCGGCGCCGCCGTCGCCCCAGGCGTAGATGTAGCGCTTGGCCGCCGCGTGCGGCCGGTCGGCAGTCGCCGGCCGTGGTGTGGTGGTGGTCATCGCTGAGGGTCCTCCGGGGCGGCGGGCGAACGGCCCGCGAGGGTCACGAGGGTTCCGCGATTGTACCGTCGCGGTTCGGGCGCCCTCGGTTGCGGGTTGGCGGCGCGTCCGGTTCTGGTTTGTCGGGGCCGTCGCGTGGCCGTCGGCCGGGTACCATCGTCGCCGTGTCCGACCTTGCCGCGACCCCCGCCACGCCCACGGCCCCGAGCGAGGCTCCGATCGGTCAGGTCGCGACCGACGACGAGCGCTACAACGCGACCCTCATCGACCGCGTCGACCAGCACGACAGCCTGGGCTACTTCTGGGTGAAGTTCGACGGTGAGCCGACGCCGTTCGAGCCCGGCCAGTACATGACGATCGGCGTGTTCGTCGACGAACGCATCGTGCAGCGACCGTACTCGGTGGCATCGCCGCCGCACGCGGCCGGGTCGACCGGGTATGAGTTCTACCTGCGGCTCGTCCAGGGCGGGACGTTCACCCCGGTGCTGTGGGATCTGCCGACCGGCCAGCGGATGCGGATGATCGGCCCGAAGGGCAAGTTCCTGCTCGAGCCCAAGGACGACCGCGTTCACCTGTTCGTCTCGTCGGGGACGGGCAACGCGCCGTTCGTCTCGATGATGCGCCAGATGCTCGAGGACGGGACGCCGCGACGTGCCGTGTTCATCAACGGCGTGTCGTACGAGCGCGACCTGGGCTATCGGGAGCTGCTGGAAGGCTGGGAGTCCAGCGGGGAGTACCCGGTCACGTTCGTGCCGACCATCTCGCGGCCGACCGATCCCTCGAACGCGGGCTGGACAGGACGCACCGGCCGTGCCGAGACCGTCGTGGCACCGGTGTTCGCGGACCTTGGGCTGCGGCCCGAGGACACGATCGCCTACCTGTGCGGCAACCCGGACATGATCCTCGCGGCCGAGGAAACGCTGCTCGGGTTGGGCATGACTGAATCGGCGGTCAAGAAGGAGCTCTACTGGCCGAAGGGCAAGGAACCACGGGGCGTGGCCGGGGCGGCCGACCACGCGGCGGCCACGGACGAATAGCGGCGGACGCCGACCGGAGGCCGGCACCCGCCGTCGTGCGGTCGATCAGGGTGCCAATCGTTGCCAGGTCAGCGCGCCGTTCGTCGTCCAGGTGACCTGCTGAGCGCTGCTGCCGTCTGCGGCATAGAGCCATGTCTCCTGGTTGTCGTTGTACGTCACGAGGATGAACGTGCCGTCGGGCGACCACATCGCGCTCGCTCCATCGGTGAATTCCGCACGGGACTCTCCGAGTGCGATCTCGGTCTTGTTCCCGTCGATCGGCGCGATGATCAGGCGGTAGCCGCCGGCTGCCTCGTACCGCTCGATCAGCAGCTTGCGGCCGTCCGGGGAGAAGATCGGCCCGAGCTCCGTGGAACCGGATGACCCCGGGAGGGTCAATTCGCGGTCACCGCCCTCGTCGATGCCGATGACATGGATCCGGCCTTCGCGGTCGGGCACGCCGGCCTCCCACGTGGCATACGCGATTGCTTCACCATCCGGCGACAGACTGGGCAGGTTCACGACGCCAGCCGCCGTGTCGAGCGTCCGGATGTCGGTCCCGTCCGAGTCGACCAGGTAGAAGAGACGCTCACCGCTGGTTTCACTCGCGAAGACGATCTGGTCGTGGTTCGGTCGCCAGACCGGCTGCTGGATGTCCAGCCCGAGGTCGAGCGGTGTCGATGCACCGCTCTCGACATCGACGACCGAGGCGACACCCTGACCGCGGACCGAATGACGCACGACGACCCGGTCCGAGCCCGGCGACCATTCCAACCAGTCGACCTGCGGCGCGACGAGCTCGCGAACGTCGGATCCGTCCGCGTCGGCCACGAAGTAGGCGTCGCCATCGGGGACGGTCCGAACGAACACGAATCGTCGCCCGTCGGGCGAGAACCATGGCGCGATGTCCTGGGTCGGCCCGGTGATGAGCGACGTGATCGTGCCGGTCGCCGGGTCGACCGCGGCGATGTCGCCGTCGGCCGTGTTGAACACGATCTGGCCGTTCCGTGCGGGGCCGTAGGGCGCAGGCAGGCGCGGCGGTGAACCGACGTAGGCCACGAGGCCAGCGGCGATCAGGAGTCCGAGCAGCGCGAGGACGGCCAGCTGTCGCCACGGGAATGGCCGCAGCGGCACTGACTGGGCGATGACACCCACGGGGATCCACCTTTCCAGGGAGCTCCAGGCGGGCCGCTGCCGCGTGGCGGCGGTCTGCTGGAGCATGTCGTCGACGTAGTCCGGGACCCGCGCCGGGGAGAGCTCGGTCATGAGCTCCGGGATGGCGCGCTCGAAGCGCTCGAAGGTGGTCATGCGAACTGTCCCTTCGGCACGGGCGCGTGGTCGGGGTCGGCGTCGGCCAGAGCCGAGCGCATGACGGACATCGACCGATGGAGACGGGACTTCGCGGTGCCGACCGGGATTTGCAGCGTCGCCGCGATCTCGGGCACCTCGAGGTCGAAGTAGTAGCGGAGAACGACGACCGCACGCTGTTCGGGCGGCAGTCGGCGAAGGATCGTGTCGAGCAGGTCACGGTCCGCCGTGACGGTGGAGACGTCGCTGATCGACGGGCCATCCGTCGAAACGAGTTCGACCTCGATCGGCCGCCGGCCGCGGCGGCGCAGGATGTCGATGCACGATCGGGCGACGAGGCTGCGCAACCATCCCTCGAACCGATCCGGATCACGGAGCGAGGGGAGGCTGCGCCACGCGCGGATGAAGCCGTCCTGGACCGCGTCTCGCGCGAGCTCGTGGTCCCGGAGGATCAGTCGGGCGGCCGCGTCCAGCCGCGCGACGAACATGCCGGCCAGCACCGCGAAGGCGTCATGATCGCCTCGCTGCGCCCGCTCGACGAGTTCTCGCTGGTCCACGGCCCACCGGGCTTCGATGTCGGCGCGGCGGTTTCGTCGCGCTCAGATGGTAGTCGTCGGCGGGGGGTCGAAACGTTCCGTGCCGGTCAGCTCGTCGCGGGATGACTCGCCGTGTAATGGGCCGCGAGCAGGTCCTCGCCCCAGTCGTTCGTGAGGTCGCGCCAGACCGCATGGATGTGGTTGGCATCGTTCTGGGTGTTGTCGTACTCCAGCAGGAGATTCGGCCCGCGGACGGCGTAGTAGTGGCCGCGACCCGGCTCGGCGGAGCCGGCCCAGGCGAACGTGATGGGCGCCAGGCCCGCCTCCACGATCCGCTCCCATGACGCCGCGGCGACGTCGTCCGGGGCCCGCCCGAGGTAGTGCCGGACGAGGCCCTCGAGGCGCTCCTGCTCCGGCGCCGGGAGGTCGTCGTGGCGGATCCCGCTCGGGACCTGTCGAAGGTCTGCCCGAGCCCCGAACCCGCTGTGGATCTCGGGCGGAGCCACCGGATCGACGATGGCGATGGCCCTCGCTTCCGGAGACAGGCTCGTGAGGAGGTCGCGCGCGAGAGTCTCCTCTCCCGTGAGCGTCCGGGAGCCCGCAGTCGGACCCTCCGGCACGACGGCCGGGTTCGATCCGAGGAGCGAGGGCGTGCTCCCGATCACGACCCCGTCGTCGAGCGTCACCGGGATCGCCACATGGTGGCCGCCGACGCGCCATGCCCACGCTCCGTGTGCACCCGGCTCGCCGAAGACCGCGAACCAGTAGCGCTCCGGATCGCGGCGGATCCAACCCGCCCGGCCCCGCGCCCGTTCGAGGGCACCGAGGACGTCCTCGAGCGCGATGACCGCGGCAGTCTCCTGCGCGCCACGCTCGCTCATGGCCGCCGCGAGGGTCGCCATCGCGGCCGCCCGCTGCTCGGCGCCCATGTCCGCGATCGCGAGTCCTTCTCTCTCGCCGGGCGTGGCCGCCCAGGCGAAGCGCTCGTCGGTGTCGAACGGGAACGTGGCCCGCTCTCGCTGTGCGTCGTCGAGCGTCGCGAGCCAGGCCCGGACGGCTCCGGTCAGCGCCTCCGCCGTGGTCATCCCGCGCGCGCCGCCTCCAGTCGATCGAGGATCAGCCTGGTCACGGCCTCGACCGGCACTCGCTCCTGCTCCATGGAATCGCGGTCGCGCACGGTCACCGCCCCGTCCTCCAGCGAATCGACATCGACCGTCACGCACCACGGCGTGCCGATCTCGTCCTGGCGGCGGTACAGCTTGCCGATCGCCGCCGTGTCGTCATAGACGGCCATCGTGTGTCGTTGCAGGTCGGCCTTGATGCGGTGGCACAGCTCGACGATCTCCGGACGCTTCTTGAGGAGCGGCAGCACCGCGACCTTGTACGGTGCGAGCTCCGGATGAAGGGCCAGCGAGACGCGTGTCTCGCCGCGGACCTCCTCCTCGCGGTAGGCGTCGATGAGGAACGTGAAGGCGGCACGGTCGGCGCCGGCGGCGGTCTCGACGATCCACGGGATCACGTGCTCGCCGGTGGCCTGGTCGAAGTACTCGAGGTTCTCGCCGCTCGCCTCGGAATGGCGCGAGAGATCGAAGTCGCCGCGGTTGTGGACGCCTTCGAGCTCCTTCCAGCCGAACGGGAAGCGGTACTCCACGTCGACCGCCTTCTTCGCGTAGTGGGCGAGCTCATCGGGGGCGTGCTCGCGCAGCCGCAGGCGTCCGGGATCGACACCGAACCGCTCGTACCACGCCCGGCGCTTGGGCAGCCACTCCTCGAACGCGTCGGCGGCCTCGGCTTCGGGCCGGACGAAGTACTGCATCTCCATCTGCTCGAACTCGCGCATCCGGAAGACGAAGTTGCCAGGGCTGATCTCGTTGCGGAACGACTTGCCGACCTGGGCGATCCCGAACGGCAGCTTCTTGCGCGACGACTGCAGGACGTTCTTGAAGTTGACGTAGGAGCCCTGCGCCGTTTCAGGCCGCAGGTAGATCACCGCCGCCTCGTCCTCGACGGGGCCCATGAACGTCTTGAACATCAGGTTGAAGCGACGCGGGGCGGACAGCGGACCGCCGTCCACGGGGCAGCGCAGGCCGAGTCGCTCAACGATCCCGGGGTCCTGGAGCTCCGATGCGGACAGCCCCTCGGCGCCCGGCAGCTCGTCGAGGCGGAACCGGCGGTGGTCGGTCTGGCACTCGACCAGTGGGTCGCTGAAGCTCCCGACGTGGCCCGACGTGACCCAGACCTGCGGATGCATCAGGATCCCGGCATCGAGCCCGACGATGTCGTCGCGCTCCTGGACCATCGAGCGCCACCAGGCGCGCTTGACGTTGTTCTTGAGCTCGACGCCGAGCGGACCGTAGTCCCACACGGCGTTGATGCCGCCGTAGATCTCGGACGAGGGGTAGATGAAGCCGCGTCGCTTCGAGAGCGACACGATCGTGTCGAGGTCGGCGACGGCCGGGGCGACGTCGTCCGGATCGACGGTTGGCGTGGTCACGAGGGTCTCCGCTGATACGCGACCGTGGCATGGCCGCGCGGGATGGCTGGAGCCAGATGCTAGCAGAGGCTCAGCCTCACGCGACCGGCGACAGACCCGCGGCGAGCAGCCGGACGGCGTTGCCGCCCATCACGGCCGCGATGTCATCCTCCGACAAGCCTTCGGCCAGCAAAGCCTCGGTGAGCATCGGCATCCCGGTCGCATCGAATGGCGTTGGGACGGCGCCGTCGAAATCGGAGCCAAGCCCGACGTGCTCGACGCCGGCGAGCTCGATGGCGGTCACGATCGATCGGGCGATGGCCCCGACGTCGTCGCCGCCGCTGGCCACCGGCCAGAACCCGATCCCGACGAGCCCGCCGGTCGCGGCGATCCCACGGACCTGGTCGTCTGGGAGATTTCGGACGCCCGGGACCGCCGCCCGCAGGCCGGTATGCGACGCGACGATCGGCCGGACAGCGATCGAGAGGATGTCGTCGATCGTCGCCGACGACGCATGCGCAACGTCCATGATCACGCCGCTCAATTCCATGCGCGACAGGAGATCGCGACCGGCCGGCGTCAGCCCGCCCTTGACCATGCCGTGGGCGGAACCGCCGTATGCCGTGTCGAAGAAATGAGCCGGCGACAGCATCCTGTACCCGGCGGCGACGAGGGTGTCGAGGTTGGCCAGGTCGTCCTCGAGCACCTGCGCGCCCTCGATCGCGAGGAACGCTGCGGTGATCCTGGGATCGATCGCACGACGCGCGAGATACGCGTCGAGGCCGGCACGCGTCTCGATCAGCGTGAGAGCGCCCGCGGATCCGTCGGCCATCGCCCGCAGGCGCGCGGCGAGGTGGAGGGCCCGAGCCAGCGTGCTGCCCCAGGTCGCCCGCGGCCAACGCTGGGCGAGGGCGAGCAACGTCACGTCGTCGCTGCGGTCGTCGTTGCGATCGAGGTTGGCCCGGCGGGGCACCTTGGTCGAGGCCGCCATCCCGACGATCGCGACGCCACCGTCGACGAGGCGCGGGACATCGACGTGCCCATACGTGGCGCGCCGGCGGAGGTCGCGGCCCCACAAGAGGGAATCGGCGTGGAGATCGACGACGGTCAAGCTCCGATGCACGTCGAGAGCCCTGCCCGACGCATGGTACGGACCGGGCTGGAGGACGCGGTTGCGCCGGCGTTCGACGAGTCCGGACGCGGCGCCACCGAGGGCGGCGGCGCCGGCCAGGAATGCGGCGGAGGACGCGACCGCCCCCGCCGCGATCGCGGCGGCGCGGGTCAGGCGCGCCACCGCTGCAGGGTCATCGTCGGTCGACGTTCTCCTTGACCTCGATCGCGATGGGTCGGCGGCGACCACGTGTCGCGACCAGGCTGACGAAGGAGCCAAGGCCGAGGAAGAGAAGCACGAGTCCGGCACCGCCCGGTCCGCTCGTCGCGGCCCCGTCGATCGTGTCGGTCGGCGGGAGGGTGTTCACGGGACGCGTGCCCGTGGTCGGCGCCACACCACCGGTCGGCGGCTTCGGCGTCGGGTTGCTCGGTGTCTGCGGTGTCGGAGTGGGTGTGCCCTGCGTCGGCTCGACCGCGGCGCACTCGATCTCGAGCGGGACGTTGCGGCCGATCAGGTCCAGCGGCGTGTAGCCGTCTGCGCTGTCGTCGGCGACCAGCACGTGAACGCGGAGCGTGTAGCTCCCCGGCGCGAGATCGGTCCCGCCCTCGAAGCCATCCGCCAGCTCACCGTTGCCGTTGACCCAGGCGAACTGCCCGCTGTTCTCGTCGACCTCGACCGATCCGTCGATCGAGATGTAGGCCTCGTCCGGTCGATCCTGACGCGCCTTCTCGTCGCCCTGGACGAGCACGAGGCCGTAGAAGACCTCCTCGTCGCAGTCGTACTTTGCGTAGAACTTGGCGCGGACGGGATGATCGGCCACGCTGTCGTTCATGTCTGCGAAGAAGTCAGCCCCGAGCGACCAATCGCCCGTGGCACCGTCGACCGTCGCTGATCCGGCGCTCGGCGTCGGTGCAGCGGCCAGGGAGGCGGGCACGAACGCCGCCGTCAGAAGAAGGACACCGGCCGCCGCCGCCACGGCGATCCGCGTCGCTGAACTGTTGCGACGTTTCACGTTCCAAAACCCCCGCATGAGGACCTCCTGAAACTCCGGGACTCTGCCCAGGTCGGTGAGCCGCTCAGCGGATTCCCCCTGAATCGACTCGGATGAGACGCGCGCATCATGGCAGCGAGCGTCCCCCCGGTCTAGTACGAATGCGCTATTCGGCATCAATTCCGCGTGAACAAACACCGCCCCGGACCTATCGGATGCGACCTCTTCCCCTCCCAACCCATCTCAACTTGTGGTGCGTCCCCGCACCGGCTGGTCATGGGCCGTTGGTCCTGGGCTCCTGGTCCGTCAGGTGGCGGCGCGGACCTCGTCGAGGAAGGCCAGGGAGCGCGCCTCCCGCTCCAGCACGTGCCGGACGAACTCGCGCAGGGCCGTTTCGCCTTCGCGTTCCACGGCAGCCGCCAGGCGCAGGCCGGCGAGAGCCTCGATGTCGAGGCGCTGATACGCCTTGAGCAGCTTGAGCGCGTCGAGACTGAGGCCGGTCCGATCGTGCGGAGGCCCCGGACATCGTTCGCACACGATCCCGCCGAGCGGTGGCACCCAGCGGAACCGCTCGTCGGACTCGAGCACGCGGTCGCACTCGACGCAGCGATCGACCTCGGGGCGGACGCCCAGCTCGTCGAGGAGGTGCATCTCGAACCAGCGCGCCACACGGCCCGGCGCCATCCCGGCGTCGAGCAGCTCGTAGGCGCGACGCAGGAGCGCGTACAAAGGCTCGGCGGCATGCCGTTCCTCGAGCGAGCGGTCGGCGAGCTCGGCCAGGTACCACGCCGTCGCCGCGCTCTCGAGGTCGTCGCGGAGCCGGAGCCACGCATGCCCGACGCTGACCTGCGTGACGACGTCGAACGTCCTGCCTCGGGCAAGGGCGACCGTGAGCTCGGCGAAGGGCTCCAGGCTGCCGCCCAGCCGCGAAGTCGGGCGGCGGATGCCCTTGGCTATCGCCTTGAGCTTGCCGCCGCCGGGCGTGATCAGGGTCAGGACGCGGTCTGCCTCGCCGAGGTCGAAGCGTGACAGGACGATGGCGTCCGTGGTGTAGCGACGGGGGACGGGCATCTCGCTCCGGACGGTAGCACCACCGGCCAGGGTCCGGCCGTTCGGGCCATCCGGATACCGCCGAATTTCTCATTCATCCGGATCGACATCGGCTGCGTATTCGAATCAGGCGTCGGTACGGTCGCGTCCCCCGTACCGGCGCTCATCCGTGTCCGCCGAAACGCCATCTCGGGTCAATCAACAGGCTACTTCCGGCGGACATGTTTCGGTGTACACTGCTCGCGATGACCACAGCCTCGCCCGACCTGGACCTCGCCGACCTCATCGCCGACACCGAAGGCGAGATCGTCCGGCTCGTCCGCGATCGCGATCCATCGACCCACGGCCTGTACGAGATGGTCCGCTACCACCTGGCTCTCGACGGCAAGGGCGCCAATGGCGGCAAGCGGGTGCGACCGCTCCTCGGGCTTCTCGCCTATTCCTCGATCGCCGGCGATCATCGCAAGGCACTCCCGGGTGCCGCCGCGGTCGAGCTCGGGCACAACTTCAGCCTCGTCCACGACGACATCGAGGACGGCGACACCGAGCGACGCCATCGGCCGACGCTGTGGTCGATCCACGGCATCCCCCAGGCGATCAACGCCGGTGACACGCTGTTCAGCCTGTCGCGGATCGCGCTCCATCGGTTGACCGATCTCGGCTTCTCGGACGCGAAGGTGATCCGACTCATGCGCCTGTTCGACGAGACGTGCCTGGCGCTGTGCGAGGGGCAGTACATCGACATCGCCACGAGCGAGTCGGACGAGGTCATGTCGGTCGACGCCTACTTTGACATGATCGGCCGCAAGACCGCCGCGCTCATCGCCGCGTCGATCGAGGCCGGTGCGCTGCTGGCGACCGACGACGAGGCCGTCATCAGCCGCTATCGCGCGTTCGGCTGGGCCCTCGGGATCGCGTTCCAGCTCAACGACGACCTGCTCGGCATCTGGGGCGCCGAACAGACCACCGGCAAGGAACCGTCGGACGTCGCCCACAAGAAGAAGACGCTGCCGGTCATCTACGCGGTCGAGGGGGCAGCACCCGAGGACCGGGCGCGGTTGCTCGAGCTGTATGCGACGAAGAAGCCATCGAAAGAGGAGCTCGCCGAGATCGTGCAGATCCTGGAGCGAGTCGGGGCGCGCGACTACACGCGGGACACGGCGCGTCGGTATCGCGACGAGGCACTGGCCGAGCTGGACGCGGCGGGAGTCGTCGAGCCGGCGGCGCGGGCGCGGCTCGAGGAGATCATCGTCGGGGTGATCTCGGCCTAGCGGTCCGCCTCGTCGTCTTCCGGGCCGTTCTCTGGACGAGAGCGGACGACGAGCACCTTCGAGACGCGACGGCCGTCGGTCGATTCGACCGTCAGCGTCAGGCCATCGACCGCGACCTGGTCGCCTGGCTTTGGCACGCCGCCGATGCGGTGATAGATCAGCCCTCCGACCGTGTCGTATTCGTCTTCGTCCTCGAGCGGCGCGTTCATCTCGAAGATCTCAGCGAGGTCATCGACCGAGGCACGCCCGTCGACCCGCACTTCGTCGTCGGTCAGGCGCACGATCATCGGCTCTTCCTCGTCGTACTCGTCCTGGATCTCGCCGACGATCTCCTCGATCAGGTCCTCGATCGTGACCAGCCCGGCGGTGCCGCCGTATTCGTCAAGAACGATCGCGATGTGGACCTTCCGACGTTGCAGCTCGTGGAGCAGGTCGTCGACCGTCATCGACTCCGGCACGAACACCGGTGTCCGCAGGAGCGAGCGCATCGGCGGCGGCTCGGAAGCGTTGGCCTTGAGGAACGGCAGCAGATCCTTGGCGTACACGATGCCGATGATCTCGTCGATCGAGGTCTCGTACGCCGGGATACGGCTGTGGCCTTCGGCGACGATCGTGTCGATCGCGTCGGAGATCGTCGCACCGACGGGGAGCGTCACCATCGCGATCCGCGGGACCATCACCTCGTGGACGCGTTGGTCGCCGAGCTCGATGACCGCGTGGATCATCTGCTCCTCCTCGGCCTCGAGGATGCCCTGCTCGCCGCCCTGTTCGATGATCAGGCGCAGCTCTTCCGAGCTGATCCGCTCGTCCGCCGGGACGTCGGCGCGGAAGAGGCGGCTGATGTACCGGGTGACGAGCGTCAGCGCCCCGACGAGCGGCCCGAAGACCGAGCCCAGGAACTCCATGAGGCGGCTCGTCGCGATGGCGACACGCTCGGCGTGGGCGAGGCCGATCTGCTTCGGCACGAGCTCGCCGAACACGATCGTGAACAGGGTCAGCAGGATCGTCACGACGACGAGGGCGATCCCCGAGGCCGCGTTGGCGATCGGGCCGAACTGGCGGAAGAAGTCCGCCGCGCCGTCGACCAGGCTGACCGCCGCGAACGCCGAGGCGAGGAAGCCGAGGAAGTTGATGCCGACCTGGATGACCGCGAGGAAGCGTCCCGGGTTCGCCTTGAGGCGCTGCACGCGGATCGCGGCGCGGTTTCCGTCGTCGATCATCTGCTGGATCCGGCTGCGTCGGAGCGTGACGAGTGCGATCTCGGTCGCGGAGAAGATCCCGTTGAGCAGGACCAGGACGACGATCAGGCCGATCTCGAGGACGGGGCCGCTCACGAGGGGCCGTCACCGGGAGCGGGTTCCGACCCCTCGGACGTCGCGTCGGCCGGGGCCGCGGTGTCGGCCGACTCGTCCGCCGCGTCCGCGCGGAGGTTTCGGACGCGGTTCGCGGATCCGGGCGGGGACGCCGACCGCGAGCTTGCCCGGCGGGACGTCCTTCGTGACGACCGCCCCGGCGCCCGTCCGCGCACCCGCACCGATCTCGCGCGGAGCGACGATCATCGTGTCGACCCCGATGAAGGCCCCGTCACCGATGGTGGTCCGCGTCTTGCGCGTCCCGTCGTAATTGGCCGTCACGGTGCCCGCGCCGATGTTGACCTTCTGGCCGATCTCGGCGTCGCCGAGGTAGCTCATGTGGTGCTGCTTGGAGCCCTTGCCGAGACGCGTGTTCTTGAGCTCGGCGTAGTTGCCGACCTCCGCGCCCTCGCCCACGACGCTTCCGGGCCGCACATGGCTGAAGGGGCCGACCGACGCGTCGTCCTCGACGGTCGAGGATTCGACGACCGACGCCCACACGCGCGCATTCCTCCCGATCGTCGAATCGACGATCTGGCTGCCAGCACCGATGACGCTCCCCTCGCCGACCGACGTCGTCCCGCGCAGGATGACGTTCGGCTCGATCGTGACGTCGTGCCCGAGCGTGACGCCCCAATCGAGATAGACCGTGGACGGGTCGCGCATCGTCACGCCGTCGCGCATGTGCTGCTCGTTGCGGCGGACGCGCAGGTTCCATTCCGCGGCGGCCAGCTGCGACCGGTCGTTGATGCCATCGAAACGCCCGTCGTCCTCGAACGCGACGGCGATGACGAGCCGCCCGTCCTCCCGCGCGAGCCGGACGAGTTCGGTCAGATACAGCTCTCCGGTCGTCGCCGATGGCTCGAGGGAGCCGATCCTTCGACGCAGCCAGGCGCCGTCGAAGACGTAGAGCCCGGCATTGACCTCGTTGTTGAAGAGCTGCTCTTCGGCCGCGTCCTTGGCCTCGACGATCGCCTCGACCGTGCCGAACTCGCTGCGCACGACGCGCCCGAGCCGGTCCGGATCGGCCGCGAAGAACGTCGCGAGCGCGATGGCAGCGTCGTCCTCACGGCGGGCGTCGAGGATCGCCCGCAGGTCCTCACCGCTCACCAGCGGGACGTCGCCGGACAGCACGAGGATCTCGGCCGCGTCGTCGGGCACGGCGGTGAGGGCGGCGCGCACCGCGTCACCCGTGCCGCGCGGCTCGTCCTGGAGGGCGAAATCGGCTCGATCGGCGAAGGGTTCGCGGATGGCGTCGACCGCGGGGGAGTACACGACAACGGGGCGGGTCGCAGATGGTTTCGCGGTCCGGCCGGCGACCTCGCCCTGGTCTCCGGTCTCGGTCTCGCTCTCGGTGGCCGCCTCGGACCAGGCATCGAGGACGTAGGCGAGCATCGGGCGCCCGCAGAGGGGATGGAGGACCTTGGGCACAGCCGAGCGCATCCGCGTGCCGAGGCCCGCGGCCAGCACGACGGCGGTCGTTCGGCCGTTCTGAGCGTTCACGCTCGCCCCTGAGGGGTCGGGACTTGGGGGGTTCATGCGCGGCGCCGGGCGTGCGCGGGGCGGTGGTCGCCCACGCTGCATCCGAAGCCCGACGGGCGGAAAGGTAGGTTCATCAGGTGGTCCGCCGGATGGTATGGGCGCCTGCGTGGAGCGTCAAGCGAGGGCCGGTCGGCGGCGGCGCGCGATGCGGGTGGAACATCCCGAGGTTCCAATCAGCGAAGGAGGCGTCGAGATCGGAGCGAAATGGGCCGTTCCACCGCCGTTTGGAGCCTGTTGATATGCCATTTGACGTTGGAGGGCTTGATTCTGGGCGACCCTCGGTCGCTCGTTCGCCGGTCGGAACATGGGGATGTTCCAAACGCCAAGGGCCGGGGCGACGCAATGGCAGGATGTGCACCCGAGGACTGCAATGCCGAGTTCGTGGCGACCGGGCGTTCTGGACCCGTCTTTGGCTCGCAACTCGTCGCCGGGTGCATGCAATGCCGAAAAGCTGCGGTGAACTGGGCATACGAGTCCGTGGACGCATGTTGTGCCACGGCCGGGCGGTCGCGCGGCTGCGGCCCACCACGGGCGCCGGCGCACTGAGGCCCGGCGGCCCGCGATGGCGCGGGGGCTGGCGCACCGGCCGGCGGCCCTCACGGGCGCCGCGCGATCGCCTCGATCTCGACCTTGAAGCCCTTCGGCAGGGCGGCGACTTCGACGGTCGTACGGGCCGGCGGCGGATCCGGGAAGAACCGGGCGTAGACGCCGTTCATCGCCGCGAAGTCGTTGATGTCCGCGAGGAAGACCGTGGTCTTGACGACGTCGGCGAAGCTCGCGCCGGCCGCGTCGAGCACGGCGCCGAGGTTCTGGAGCGTGCGCTCGGTCTCCTCCTCGACCGTTCCGTGACGCACGTCCTGCGTCACCGGGTCGATGGCGCCCTGGCCAGCACAGAAGATGAGGTCGCCGACCACGATTGCCTGGCTGTACGGCCCGACGGCCGCCGGCGCGCTCGTCGTCGAGATGGCCTCACGCGTCATGTGTCACTCCCTCGTGTCCGGTGCGGATGGTCGTCGCGATGATCGATGGCGGGCCCCCGCCGATCGACGGGATCGTGCCGTCCTCGATGGCCGCCGCGACGACCGTGGCGGCCGCCTGGGCCTCACCGAGCGAAGGATAGAGCGTCCACAGCGTGGGCCCCGACCCGGACAGGCCGATCGGCTGGCTCAGCACCCGCGTGAGCGCGCGCCGGACGCCGACCAGCTCCGGCACCACGAGGATCGCGGCCGCGAGAAGGTCGTTGGCCGACGCGAGCACACCCGCGCGTGCGATGAGATCGGTCGTCGACAACCCGTTGCCGAGCTCCTGGGCGAGGTGGGCGGAGGTCATCCGGACCGAGCCGTCGCCGCTGCCGCGCGCGCCATCGAAGACGGCGAAGACATCCGGCGTTCGGACCGTGACCCGAGGCGTGACGAGGAGGATGCCTGGGTGACCGTGCACGCCGGTGAGCGGCGTCACACGCTCCCCGCGGCCCTCGACGAGAGCCGGGCCGCCGGTCAGGAAGAACGGCACGTCCGAACCCACCGTGGCTGCCGCCGCCAGCCGCCGGGAGAGGTCAAGATCGGTGACCCCCCACGCCTCGAGGGCGCCGTCGAAGGCGGCAGCCGCATCGGACGAGCCGCCGCCTAGCCCCGCCGCGACCGGGATCCTCTTCTCAAGACGCGCCGCGAGCGGCGGCGTCGGCGGACGCCCTGGGCCCACCCCGATCGCCTCCCGTGCCGCGGCGATCGCCCGGGCAACCAGGTTGTCGTCGATCGGGCCCGCGTCGAGACCGCTGACGTGGAGCGTATCGGCGCGACCACTCGGACCGGACGGCGCCAGGGTCAGCACGTCGTGCAAGGCGAGGGGCACGAACACCGAGTGGAGGTCGTGGAACCCGTCCGGACGTCGTCCAACCACGGCCAGGGTGAGGTTGAGCTTCGCCGGGGCGAGCCGGACGACCGGTGTCAGGTGCGCGCCATCAGGAGACGTCGAGGTCATGCGCGACGGCCCCGCCGGTCGGATCCGATCGGGCCGATGGCCTCGCGCAGCACGAGCCACTCGCCGACCGCCAGCGTCTGCGGGCGTCGATCCGGCGCGATGCCGGCAGTCTCGAGGGCCGAGGTCACGCGCCCCGCGTCGACGGGGAGCTGCCGGGACAGCACGTTGTGGATCATCTTGCGTCGCTCGCGGAACGCCGCCTGGACGAGCCGCCACAACTGGTCCTCGTCGTCCGGCCCGAGGCGGTCGTCGGCGTCGTACGGCTCGACCACGATGACCGCCGACTCGACCGCGGGCTCCGGTTCGAACGCCTCGGGCGGGACGCGGAACGCGATCCGCACCCGCGCGTGGTACTGCACGAACACCGACAGGTAGCTCATCTTCCCGGCCGGGGCCGCGATCCGCTCGGCGACCTCGCGTTGGACCATCAGCACGAGCCGGCGCGGTCGCGGCGCCTCCCCGAGCAACGCGTGCAGGATGGGCGACGTGATGTGATAGGGCAGGTTCGCGACGACGTCGTACGGCTCGGGGACGAGGCGGACCAGGTCCTGGTCGAGCGCGTCGCCTTCGACGAGCTCGAGTTGCCCGGCGTCAAGAGCCGGGGCGAACCGCTCGCGCAGGAACGCCGCGAGACCGCTATCGAGCTCGACCGCAGTGACCGCCGCGCCAGCGTCGAGCAGGCCGCCGGTCAGGAGTCCCAGCCCGGGACCGATCTCCAGCACCCGTCCGCCCGGTCGCGGGTCGGCCTCGTCGAGGATCGCCGAGAGAACATCCGGGTCGGCCAGGAAGTTCTGGGAGAGCGCGTGCCGGGCGCGAAGCCCGGCCGCCCGCAGCGTCGCGCGCACCTGGGCCGGGTCGATGGCGGCGGATGGGCTCACCGGTCGGGGCTCACCGGTCGCGGCTCACGATGGCGTCCCGATCGGGTCCCGTTTCGCCAGCGGCGACGACGGGCGTGCGTCGAGGTCGAGGCCCGCCCGCTCCCCCGCCTCGAAGCGGCGCGCACCGGCCGCGCCGATCATCGCCCCGTTGTCGGTGCACAGGCCCGGCCGCGGCACGATCAACGGCAGGCCGAGCCCACCGGCTTCGGCGGCCAAGCGTTCGCGCAGGCAGCTGTTCGCGGCCACGCCCCCGCCGAGGACGATCGAGCGCGCCCCGACCTCGCGCGCCGCTCGCGCGGTCTTCGTCGCGAGAACGTCGACCACCGCGTCCTGGAAGCCCCATGCCAGCTCGGCTGTGGTCGCAACGGACAACTCGGTCGGGTCGTCCGCCGAGAGGCCCTCCGCGGTGCGTGCCTCCGTGACGATGCGGCGCGCCGCGGTCTTCAAGCCGGAGAAGCTGAAGTCGTACGAATCGCCCATCCATGCCCGGGGGAACGCGATGTCCCGCCGGACCGCAGCCTCGGCTGCGCGCTGGATCGCCGGACCGCCCGGATAGCCGAGACCGAGCAGCCGCCCGACCTTGTCGAATGCCTCGCCCGCGGCGTCGTCCACGGTCGTGCCGAGCAGCCGGTACGTGAGGTGATCGGTCATCTCCGCGAGGAACGTGTGGCCGCCCGACACGACAAGCGCGACGAGCGGGAAGACCGGTTCAGGCTTCGAGGCCTCGTCCTCGCCCGGATCGACGAGCCAGGCCGCGTAGACGTGCCCCTCGAGGTGGTTGACGGCGATCAAAGGCACGTCGTGGACCCACGAGAGCCCCTTGGCGAAGTTGATCCCGACCAGGAGAGAGCCAGCCAGGCCGGGTCCGTAGGTGACCGCGATCCCGTCGATGTCGCGCCATTCGACGCCCGCCGCCGCCCATGCCTCGTCGAGCGTCGGGACGATCCAGCGCAGATGAGCGCGCGCCGCAAGCTCCGGCACGATCCCGCCCGTCGGGGCGTGGAGCGCGACCTGCGAGGCGACGACGTTGCTCAGGAGGCGTCGGCCGCCCTCCACGAGCGCGATGCCGGTCTCATCGCATGACGATTCGATCGCCAGCAGGAGCGGCCCGCTCACCCGCCGTGGTCCACGAGCGGATCGGTGGGCGGCTCGGGCTCGGTCGCGGCCCGGGTTCCCGTCGCACCCTCAGCCCCCGTCGCGGCCTCGGGTCCGGCCGGCGCGCCCGGCTCGGTCGGTGCGGGCGAAGCGTCGAGCTCGGCGCGGAGCCGCTCGATGCGGGCGCGCATTTCCGCGTCGGTGAGCGCCGATGTCGTCATGATCAGGGCGTCCTCGTGGTCGTCCGTGTAGTAGCGCGGCCGCAGGCCGACCGGGCGGAAGCCGTATTTCTCGTAGAGCTTGCGGGCGGCCAGGTTGGACAGCCGGACCTCGAGCGTCGCCTCGTGGGCCCCACGGTCGGTGGCGAGGTCGAGGAAGGCCAGCAGCAGCCGCTCCCCGATGCGCTGCCGGCGCCAGGCCGGATGGACCGCGAACGTCGTGATGTGCGCCTCATCGACCATCAGCCACATCCCGCCGTAGGCCGCCACCGCATCACCCGCACGCGCGACGAGATAATGCGCAAGCCGGTTCGACTCGAGCTCGCTGCGGTAGGCGTGGGGCGGCCATGGCGCGGCGAAGCTCGCGAGCTCGATCGCGTGGACGGCGGTCAGGTCCTCGAGCCGCATCGGCTCGATGACGATCCTTACCGGTGGTCGCGCGACCATGCGATCGATCCGTCGGCGGAGCGGACCCCGCGCGGCAACGTGACGTAATCGGGGACGAGCGTCTCGAGCTCGCTCGGCACACCCGCCCGAAGCCGGTCGGCGCCGATCCGGATGAGCTCGTGTCCGAGCCGTGCATGAGCCTGTTCGCCCCGTTCGAGCGCCTCGGCCGGCGCACGGGAGTCGAGATCGAGCGCGACGAGCGTCTCGCCGGCGTCGAGTTCAGGGTCCGCTCCCGCCGGCAAGGGCACCGCACCGCGGCCGGGGCGCACCACCAGCCGGTCGGACGGCCCGGCGGGGAGCAGCAGGACGGCGCGCTCGATCCCCGACGCTGCGAGCAATGCCTCTGCGGTCGACACGCCCACGATGGGGATGCCCAGCCCGTGCGCCAGCCCCTTCGCGGTGGCGATGCCTACCCGGAGCCCGGTGAAGGCGCCCGGCCCCGTGCCGACGACGATGCCGCTCAGCCGCGATCGGCGGATGTTCTGCTCACCGAGGAACCGCGCGATCGAGGGCAGCAGCGTCTCGCCGTGGCGGTGCCCTGCCGGCCATGTCGAGATCCCGTCGGCGACACCCGCCGATGACCCGGCCGCGATCACGATGCGGGTCGTGGCGGTGTCGATCGCGAGGATCGCCGCGCGGCGGCCGTCGTGGCTCACCCGACCGCCTCGAGGTAACGGCGATAGCGATCCGACCAGGCGACCAGGGTGATCGTGCGCGGCTCATCCCCGGTCCCATCGATGCGGACGTCGAGCCGGTCCAGGGGCAGCGCGTCGCCGAGTCGCTCGGGCCACTCGACGAGCGTGACGCCCGCCGCCTGGCGCTCGTCGATGAGCCCACCCGCGAGCGCGTCCTCCGCGCTGGCCAGCCGGTACGGGTCGATGTGGAAGAGCGGCAGCCGTCCCTCGTACTCGGCCATGAGGATGAAGCTCGGCGAGGTGATGGTCTCGGTCACGCCGAGTTCCGCGCCGAATGCCTTCGCGAGGTGTGTCTTTCCCGCGCCGAGATCCCCCCACAGGCAGACCAGATCACCGGCCTCGGCCACGGCGCCCAGCGCGCGGCCGAGGGCGCTCGTCGCGGCCGGGTCGGGACAGACGACCACGAGCTGGTCGACGATCGGGGCTGTCATCGCGGTCATCCGAACCGTTCGAGGTCGCCGAGTGGCACCGCGACGGTCGAGCCGTCCTCGAAGCGGACGGTGCCGGCCTCGAGGTGGACGCCACCGGCGAACCGCCGCGGGCCGACCAGCCCGGTCCAGGTGCCCTCGCGGCCGGACAGCTGGCCCGCGCGCACCCGGACGTGGTCGGGCCGCGGGACCGGCAGCTCGAGCTCCGGGAGATCGAAGATCAGCATCGGTGGGTCGGCGACGATCGCGACCTCCTGTCCCTCGAGCGCGTCGAGCACGTCCATCACCGGCCCTGCCAGGGGGCGCCGGACGGCACCCTCGAGGACGAGCACCGCGAACGGCGGCAGGCGATGGAGGGCGGCTTTCTGCCGGTCCTCGGACGCGAGGAAGTCGCGCCGCTCCTTGCTCGCGAGCCCGGCCACGATGATGCCGCGCACGCCCATCGCCCGGGCGCGTGTCAGCGTTTCGGCGTCGATCCGCGACCCGACCACGAGGATCTTCCCGGCAAGCCCGACATTGACCGAGCCGCTGCGCAGCTCGCCTTCGACCCATGAGGCGACGTGAAGCTGGCCCCGGGTGGGCCCACCGAGCGCGACGATCGCGCGCAGCGCGCGGCCCGTCGCCTTGACGACGATCGCGGTCCCCGGGTGCACCTCGCGCACGATCCCCGGGATCGGGCTGTCCATCGGCTCGCTGACATCGCCGCCGGCGACCCGCCAGCGACCGCGCCACTCGAACAGCAACTCCCCGTCGGCGATGTGGCCGCCCGGCGCCGGCGCCGCCGATTCCGGGACGACGACGTCGAGCAGGCGCGGATCGCGGACGCGTTCGATGATCGGCGCACCGGGCACGACCGACTCGCCGACGGCGACCAGTGGGCGGTCGCCCGGCGCTAGGGGGAACGTGACGTCGACCGGACCTTCGAGCAGGCGCCGCAGCCGGACGAGACCGAGATCAGGGGCAGGCTCGCCCGTGCCGAAGGCTTCGTCCGTCGACGGTGGCGGAGCGTCCGGTACGTGGCCGTTCTGGTCGTTGTCGTGGTCGTCGGTCATACGTCCGAGCCTGCCCAGAGGGACGACTGCCAGGCGGCGAGCAGGTCGCGGCGTCGGTCGGCGCGGTCCGGCAGGCGCAGCGGCACGTCGCGCAGATCCACGACCAGGCCACCGAGCCCGCCCGCGACATCGATCGCGAAGTGCTTGCCGCGGCCACCGAGCCGGACCCGGTCACGAAACATGAACTCGGCCACCGCCGTGGCTCCGGGTGGCAGGTCGACGAGCTCCAGGCCGCCGGGCATCAGCTCGAGCTCGTTCGTGCCGTCTGACGCGTGGACCACGACGCTCCCGGCCGATCGGCCCGCCCGCAGCCCGGCCGGGGTCACGACGCTTCCCAGCGGGGCGAGCAGATCGTCCACGAGGTCGGAGAACAGGACGCGTCGCTCGCCGGCGTCGGGGATCGCCCCGAGCGCGCCGAGCAGCCGGGCGTGATCGAGGGCATAGAGGCTGGCCCCAGGACGTCGGAGGACATCGATGTGGGCCAGAGAGACCGCGGGCGCCGGCACGGACGTCCACACCCCGCTCGCGACGACGATCAGATCCGGGACGGGGCCGTCGTCGAAGCGGGCCGTCGCAGCGCCCAGGCGGACCAATGCCGCCCGCGCGGCCGCCATGCGGAGGGCGGAGCCGTCGCCGGCCCCGTCCGACCACGGCGCGATCCGGAGCTCGCGCATCCGGTCCCGGACCCGGTGTCGATCGGACGGAACCGTGGTCCACATCAGCACGCCGTCGACCGCGGCGTCGTCCGGGTCGTCCGGCGCCACTGCCGCCGATGGCACAACCGCCAGCCGGACCGACGAGGGTCGACCACCGGCGGCGGGGACCGCCACGGCGCGCGCGCCGGCGTCATGGCCCAGCACGATGGCCTCGACGCGGCGGTCGAGCACGTCGGCGAGAGCGCGTGTACCGGCCCCCAGCGCGCGTCGTGGATCGTCAGGAGGCAGGGCAAGCTCGAGCAGGAGGTCCGCGAGCGGGTCCTCGGCGTCGGGGTCGCTGGCGGAGGTCGCCTTCGCCGCCGCGGGCGCGAGCATGACCTCGCCGGATCGGGCGCCGACGTCGCCAAAGATGTCGAGACCCTCGGACATCGACCCCGACAGGATGATCGGGATCTCCGGACGCCGGGTGGCGACCGCCGCCACGAGGGTCGCGAGCTCGCGGATGCCGCCACGCTCGTCCGCCCTCGGCGGGTCGCCCGCCCCGACGACGATCGCGGCGATGGCGCGGTCGAGCAGGAGGCGCGTCATGGCGAGCGGATCGGTCGTCTCGGCACTCGCCCCGGTCGTGCGCCAGCCGCTCCGTCCGGCGGTCGCGACGAGCCCCGCGAGCGTGCGCTCCGAGCCGGCGACGACGGCGATGCGCCGCGGGCGGCGGCTGCGGACCTCGAGCCTCGGCAGCTGGTCGCGGTGGAGCCCGACGATGCCGATCGCGTCCGCGAGATCGGGGTCGGCCGCCCGGGTCCGTTCCAGGAGAAGGTCGACGGCCGGATCGAGATCGCCGCCGGTCGGGATCGACAGGCTCCCGATCAGGCGCCACGCCCCGCCGGCGCGGCCGACCAGTGCGACCGAGACCGTGGCCGAACCATGGTCGATCGTCAGGAATGCGTGTGGCTGCGTCGTCACCGTCAGATGCTACCCGGACTCGGCCGGACCGGCCGACCGTCGATCAGGCGTCGAGGGCGGTCAGCCGTCCCAGACGAGCTCGTCGTCGAGCTCCTCGAGCCGGGCGATGAGCAGCTCGATACCCGTGTCGTCGGCCAGGATCTCGGTCGCCGACGCCAGGTCGCCACCGAACACGCCGCGCAGGACCGGGTCGAAGAACAGCATCGCGTTCGCCCCGAGCGCGCGGTAGGGCCGGCTGGCCTCGAGGAAGTGGACCGCGGACGACGTGAGTCCGCGCAGCTGGATCTCGCGCGCGACCTGTTCGACCAGGTCGTTGCGCTGTTCCTCGCTCGGCTCGAGCGGGAAGCTCACCCGACGGCGCCGGCGCGGTCGGCCGCAGGGGCGAGCCCCGCGATCGCAGTCTGGAACGCCTGATAGGCCACGGCGCCGCGCAGAGCGAAGGTCACGTGCTCGATCGCGGGGGACTGCTCCAGCTCCTCACGGACGGTCTCGACGGTGATCCGCGCCGCATCCTCGAGCGGGAACCCACCAACGCCAGTGCCGAGCGCGGGGAACGCGACGCTGGTCGCGCCGATCTCTCGCGCACGCGCCATGGCGCTGCGCACAGCCGCCTCGATCACCGGCCCGCTCGTCCGCCGGTCCCGGTCGAGCGAGACGGCGTGGATGACGGCTCGAGCGGCGAGGTTGCCGCTGTCGGTCACGACGGACTCGCCGAGGGGCACGGGCGCCTGGCGGACAGCGGCGAATTCGATCGCGTCACCGCCCGCTCGTTTGATCGCGCCGGACACGCCGGTCGACATCCACAGGGACAGGTTCGCGGGGTTGACGATCGCGTCGACCTCGAGGTCGCAGATGTCGCCGTTCCACAGCTCGATGCGTGCCAACTACCCTCTCCACCCGCTCAACGTCCGCAGGCTTCTCACTTCGGCTGCGGCATGGTACACCCGGGGCAGACGCGCGGACATCGCCGTCACGACCTCCCAGGTGTTGGTGGTGCGCAGCCGCGCCAGGTCCTCCGCGGTGATCCGTTCCAGGCCCTGCGCGCCGAGCAGGACAAACTCGTCATCGGTCCCGACAGGCTTCCCCGGGACGTCGGTCACGTCGGCCATCACTGCGTCCATCGTGATATTGCCGACGAGCGGGACGCGCAGGCCGCGGACGAGCGCCTCGGCCCGATTGGCGTTCGCCCGGGCATAGCCGTCCCCGTACCCGAGGGGCAGCGTGGCGATCCGGCTGGGGCGGGCCGTCGTGAAGGTGGGGCCGTAGCTCACGCCATGACCGGCGGGCAGGTCGGCGACCCGGATCGGTCGCGCGTGCAGGGCCATGACGGGTCGGAGTCCGTCGCCTCCCCGCTCGCGGAGCTCCTGCCTCTCCAGCTCGTCAGGCACGATCCCGTAGATCGACAGGCCGGGCCGCACGCCGCCGTAGGCGGTCACGCCGGTTAGCACCCCGCCGCTCGCGGCGACGTGCCGCGTCGGCACCGGGCGGCCGGCCGCGCCGAGCGCGTCGGCGGCCTCGTCGAAACGCTCCAGCTGGCGGGCCGTGATCGCCGTGTCCTCGCTGGCCTGGAGGTGCGTCCACATCCCGACCAGGAACGCGGCGTCCGAGGCCGCGATCCGATCCGCCATGCCGGCGACGTCGGGAGGAGCGGCTCCACCACGCCCGAGGCCGGTCTCGACTTCGATCTCGACGCGGAGACGGCCCGGGGCCGTCGAACCGGCGGTCGCGCCGACGGCGCTCGAGCCCGAGTCGGCGGCGGCCGAGGCAGCGGCCAGAAGGTCATCGAGCGTGCCCTGGTCGCCGGCCGCGACCGTGATCCCGAGGCGGATCGCGTCGGCGACCAGACCTGGCGGGATCGCGTAGAGGACGCGGATCGGGACATCGATCCCGGCGTCCCGGAGCTCGATCGCCTCGTCCATCGTCGCGACGCTGAGGCCGTCGACGCCCGCCGCGGCGAGCGCGTGCGCGATCGGGACCGCGCCGTGGCCGTACGCGTCGGCCTTGACGACGGGGTGGACCGGGGCGCCGCCGGCGAGCCGCCGCAGCGTCGCGAGGTTGCCAACCAGCGCGTCGAGGTCGAGCTCGAGCCACGCCAGCCGGGGCAGCGGCGGCAGACCCGCGCTCGCCAGGCGCGCCTCGATCGATGGTGTGGTTGTCGCCGTCACGATGCCAGACGAGACCCGGTCGCGGCGATCACGCGGGTGCGGTGTCGGGTTCCTCGGCGGGTCGCGCCGGCTCCCCGACCCGGAACCCGAGTCGCTTGCCGCTGCTGCGTCGCTCGGCGAGGGCCGCCAGGCGGCGGCGCGCGATCGCCAGACCCTCGGGCAGGTCCGACGCGAGCAGGCCGGCGTCGCCGTATCGCTCGCGAGCGACCTCGCCGGCCGCCCCATGCAGATACACCCCGAGCTGTGCGGCGGCGAACGGGCTCAAACCCTGGGCGAGGAGCGACCCGATCGCCCCGGCCAGCACATCGCCCGTCCCGCCTGTGGCGAGCGCGGGATTCTCGAACGGCGCGACGATGACCTCGCCCTCCGCGGAGGCGATGACCGTGCGAGCGCCCTTCAGCACGACGACCTGGTGCCAGGTCGTGGCGGCATCCTTCGCCGCGGCCACCCGCGCGGTGTCGTCGTCGGAGAGGTCCCCGTCGGCGTCGGTTTCGACCCCGCTGCCCGCCCGCAGCCGCTTGAACTCGCCGGCGTGGGGAGTGAGCACGGCGGCTCGCCGGTCGCCCTCCCACCAGGTGTCCATCGACGCGAGCGAGCGAAGGGCCTCGGCGTCGAGGACCAGCGGCGGCCGCTCCTCCCCGCCCCCGTCGATCAGCTCGCGAACGAGCTCCGCGGTCGCGAGCCCGGGTCGGAGCCCTGGACCGACCACCAGCGCGTCGTGCTCGTGGTCGAAGATCCGCGCGAGTGCCGGCTCGGGGTCGAGCTCCTCGACGTCGTCCTCGGGCAGCGCCATCGTCGTGGCCTCGATCACCTTCGCCGCGAACAGCGGCTGGAGGGTCTCGGGAACTGCCAGCGTCACGAGCCCGACCCCGGCCCGACCCGCGGCGCGACAGACAAGCAACGCCGCGCCCGCGTAGTCGAGCGACCCGGCGATGACGAGCAGCTTCCCGAACGAGCCCTTGTGCCCCCGCTCGGGACGCGGCGGCAGGAGCGCCATGGCCGCGTCCTCGTCGAGCTTCGGGACGCCCTCTGGCCACGGGCGCTCATCGGGGCTGCCCAGAGATGCGGGGACCGACTCGTCCGCCCGGCGGCCGAAGCCGAGGGCCCGACGCTCAGGCACCGGGCGACTCTCCGGTCGTCGGGTCATCCGTGCCGGGGGCACCGGCTCCATTCACCTCGGTCTCGACCCGCAGCCGCTCGATACGTGCGAGGATGCGGCGCTCGCGATCGTCGAGGCGGTCTTCGATGTCCGGCGGGAAGAGGTACCGGCCACCGGCCGTGCGCACGCCGAACGCCATCGCCACCGCGTAATCGGACTCGTGGGTGATGGAGACGGCGATGCGGCCCATGCCAAGCTGCGCGGCGCGCGCGGCGGCCCGACCGTGGAGGCGCACGGCGGGCTGCCCCGTCGGCAGCCGCTCGATCTCGATGTCGCGCCAGCCGATGCCCCGGACACCGAGCCCGAGCACTTTCGAAACCGCCTCCTTGGCGGCCCAGCGACCCGCCATGGTCTCGGGCCGACCACGCACGTAGCGTTTCTCGGCGGGCGTCAGGACCCGGTTCGTGAAGCGGTCTCCGAATCGCTCGAGCGACGCGCGGATGCGCTCGACACGGATGATGTCGATGCCGAGCTCCGTGGTGGCGCGTGCCGCGTACTGCCCGTCGGGAAGCCGGGTCGCGGTGTCGCTCGACTCGCGCTCGCGATCACCGGCGGCGGACATCGCGCTATTCGACCGTGACCGACTTCGCCAGGTTGCGCGGCTGGTCGACGTCCGTGCCCCGCGCGATCGCGACGTGGTAGGCGAACAGCTGGAGCGGGATGATCGCGAGCACCGGGCTGAGCGCCTCATGCGTGTCGGGGACCCAGCAGATGTCGTCGGCGATCCGCTCGATCTGGGTGTCGCCCTCGGTGGCCACCGCGATGACACGGGCGTCCCGGGCCCGACCCTCCATCACGTTCGACACGAGCTTCTCGTACACGGACGACCGTGTCGCGACCGCGACGAGCGGGCATTCCGCGTCAAGCAAGGAGATCGGCCCGTGCTTCATCTCGCCCGCGGCATAGCCTTCGGCGTGGACGTAGCTGACTTCCTTGAGCTTGAGCGCCCCCTCGAGCGCGGTCGGGTATGTGTAGCCGCGGCCGACGAACATGAAACCGCGCGAGTTGACGTAGCGCCGGGCGAGGTCCGGCACGCCCGAGGCGTTCTCGATCGCCTTCGCGGCGGCCGCCGGCAGGGCATGGAGCGCCGCGCCCAACTCCTGTTCCTGCTCGAGGCCGAGAGCGCCGCGTGACTTGGCGATCGCAGCGGCCAGCACGACCAGCGTCGTGACCTGGGCCACAAACGTCTTCGAGGCGGCGACGGCGATCTCGGGTCCAGCCTGCAGGAACAGGACCCGATGGGCCTCGCGGGTGATCGCGCTCCCCACCGTGTTCGTAACGGCGATGACCGGCGCGCCGCGCTCGCGGGCGAGCCGGGTCGGGGCGATCGTGTCGGCCGTCTCGCCCGACTGGGTCACGGCGATGACGAGGGTCTTGCCGTCGATCGGCGGGGGGCTGTAGCGGAACTCCGAGCCGACCGTGGCACGGGCCGGGATGCCGATCCAGTCCTGGATGGCGGCCGCCCCGACGAGCGCGGCGTAATACGCCGTCCCGCACGCGATCAGCTCGACCCGGTCGATCTGGGCGAGTGTCTCCTCGAAGCCCTCGAGCTCCTCGAGCCAGATGTGGTCCTCGCGCGTCACGCGACCCGCGATCGCCTGGCGCAGTGACTCGGGCTGCTCGTGGATCTCCTTGAGCATGAAGTGCTCATAGCCGCCCTTCTCGGCGGCCTCGGTCGTCCAGTCGATGGTCGTGATCGAGCGCTCCTGGGGCGTGCCGTCGACATCCGTGATGGCGACACCACTCGGGCGCAGGTCGGCGACGTCGCCGTCCTCGAGGAACTGGACCTGGTCGGTGTGCGCGAGGATGGCCGCGACGTCGCTGGCGAGGAACGACTCGCCATCGGCCAGACCGACGACGAGCGGCACGTCCTTGCGGGCGCCGACGAGGCGGTCCCCTTCCCCGCGGTGCATGACCGCGATGGCGTAGGCACCTTCGACCTTGCGCAATGTCGCACGGACGGCCTCCGCGAGATCGCCCGTGTAGGCCTCCTCGACGAGATGAGCGAGCGCCTCGGTGTCGGTCTCGGAGGTCAACGTATGACCGCGCTCCTCGAGCCCGTCGCGAAGCTCGCGGAAGTTCTCGATGATGCCGTTGTGGATGACGGTGATGTCGCCCGTGCAGTCCTGGTGCGGGTGGGCGTTCAGGTCGTTCGGACGGCCGTGGGTGGCCCAGCGTGTGTGGGCCAGTCCGATCGCCGCATGGGGCGTCCGATCAGCGATCGCCGCACGCAGGTTGGCCAGCTTGCCGGCCTTCTTCTCGACGAACAGGTCGCCGCCGTCGTCGACGAGCGCGATGCCCGCCGAGTCGTATCCCCGGTACTCGAGGCGGGCCAGTCCCTCGATGAGGATGGGACCCGCCTCCCGGGGTCCCGTATAGCCCACGATGCCGCACATGCCGTCAGGTCCTCCGATCCATTGCCCCGACGACCGCCGCGGGACGTGGTGACGCCTTCAGGTGGGCACCGGCGTTAGTTTAGACGCTCCCCAGCGAGGGTCGCGAGCGCGTCGGCCAGTTCCGTGACCAGGGACTCATCCGGGCCCTCGACCATCACCCGTAGCGCGGGTTCGGTCCCGGACGGCCGGACGAGGACGCGCCCGTCGCTGCCAAGCCGTGCGCTGGCATCGGCGATCGCGCGACGGAGGGTCGGGTCGCCCTCCCACTGATCCTTGTGACGGGCCTTGACCGCGCGTTGCTGCTGCGGCAGGAGCGGAATGGCCTCGGCGAGCTCTGCGAGCGGCGCACCCCGCGTCGTCATCACGCGCAGGACCTCGAGCGCGGTGACGATCCCGTCCCCGGAGGTCGTGTGCTCGAGCACGATGACGTGCCCCGACTTCTCGCCGCCGAGCATCGAGCCCGCGACCTGCATCCCTTCGAGGATGTACTTGTCCCCGACCGGCGTCCGGACGACCTCCCCGCCGGCCGCCTCGACTGCGCCCTGGAGTCCACCGTTCGAGAGGATCGAGACGACGAGACCGCCGGGCAGCGCGTCGCGCCCGAGCCGCTCGAGAGCGAGGATGCCAAGAACCTGGTCGCCATCGACGATGCGGCCCTGCCCATCGACAGCGATCAGGCGGTCGGCGTCGCCGTCCAGCGCGAAGCCGACGTCGGCGCCGCGCTCCTTGACTGCCTTTGCGAGGGCACCGGGCGAGGTCGCGCCCGACTCGACGTTGATGTTGACGCCATCGGGTTCGACATGGATCGCCTCGACCCGGGCGCCGGTGGCAGCCAGGATCTCGAGCCCGGCCGCGCCGCCGGAGCCGTTCGCGCCGTCGAGCACGATGTGCAACCCGCTGGCGTCGATCGTGCCCGCCAGACCGCGTCGGTGCTCGAGATAGCGCTCGATCGACTCCGTCGCGTCGATCCGCCGGCCGAGCGACGCGTTCCCGACGCCGGCGATCTCGCCTTCCCGCCAGATCAGGGCCTCGAGCTCGTCCTCGATCGAGTCGTCGAGCTTCAGCCCCTTCGCGTCGAGCACCTTGAGGCCGTTGTCCTCGGCCGGGTTGTGCGACGCGGAGACCATGATCCCCGCCCGATACTCTCCGGACCCCGCCAGGTACGCGAGAGCGGGCGTGGGGACCACGCCCACGACGTGGACGTCGACACCGAGGCTGGTCGCGCCGGCGACGATGGCGGCGACGAACATGTCGCCCGACCGGCGCGTGTCCTGGCCGACGACGATCGCAGTGCCGGGCTCGGCCAGACGCCTGGCCACCGCGCGCCCGAGCGCGTAGGCCACGGTCGGCTTCAGGTCGACGTTGGCGACACCGCGGATGCCATCGGTCCCGAAGAGGCGTCCCACGCTCAGGAAGGCGCGGGTGTCGAGCGAGCCGCGACCGTCACCCCGACACGCGGCGGGCTGGCCGCCACGAGCGTCACACCGGCTGGGAGCGCAGCAGTCACGGTGACATCGCTCGTCCCGGGGCCGAGCGTCGAGACATCGAGGTCGACCGTCAGCGTCGCGCCGATGAGGCGGTCCAGCTCGGCGGTGCTGCCACCGACCGTGATGAGCACGCGATCGACCGCGACCGCGTATGACAGGTCCGGGCGAACCCCGACAGTCCGCACGCCGACCTCGAATGAGCGCGTCCCCGTCACTGCGCGGACGCCGATCGTGACCGTCACCTCGTCGGCACCGGTCGCGACGACACCCGTCGGCAGCGCAAGCTCGACCTGCAACGTGCGCGACGTCGAAAACCCGGTGACCGGGATCGGTTGCGTGTCGACGGTGGTCATCGCTTCCAGGTCGTCGATGTCGCCCAGGACCGTGACGAACAACGGCGCGGCGCTCGCGGAACTCAGCTCGAATCCGGCGGCCGGCGACCCGGTGATCTGCGGGCTGACCGGCAGGGTGCGCGTCTGACGATCGGAGAAGATCGGGATGGTGACCCGCGCGGTCGCAGGTTCCAACCGCACCTGCGCCACGGCGTCGCCGACGCTGTCGATGGCGACGAGCTCGACGTCCTGGTCGACATCGATTCCCGAGGGCTGGACGAGCACGTCCGCCCGCGCCGCGACCACCCGGTCGAGAACCGACCGCGGTCCGACGACCTGGACCTCCGTCGGTTCGACGGTCATCGCGCCCACCGTCATGTTCGTCGGGACATCGCCGCGCTCGACCTGGACCGGCACGGTCTTGCTGGCCACGATATCGAGATCGATGGTCACGGCCTGCGGCTCGAACCCGAGCACACGCACACGCGGATCGACCGAGCGGAGCTGGATCGGCACGCTGCGCGGTCCGCTCCCTGGGGCGACATTCGTGACGTCGACCCACGCCTCGAAGTCGGACGAGATCGGCCGGACGTTCGACGGCGTGAAATAGCGGATCTCGGTCACCGGCCGGATCGTCGTGAGCATGAACCCGTCGGCCGGCTGGCCGACGACCGCGACCGGAACGACGCCGGTCAGGGTCGCCGAGCTTTGCGACAGCACCAGGCCGCCGTACAGGAGCGTGGCCAGACCGACTGCGGCGACTTTGAGGGGCCAGTTGTGGATGAGGACCCCGAGGACTCGGGTCACCGCGGGGCTCGTACGGCCGACGTGGACGCGGGCTCCGGGGCGGATCGCCAGCTGCCGAGCGGGCGCCGGCGGCGACCGTGGGTCGGGTCGAGGAGCTGGCGGATCGTGCGGGCGAGCTGCGCCTCGTTGAGGTTTCGCACGATGCGCGACCGCTCGACGAGGCTGATCTGCCCGTTCTCCTCGGACACGACGATGACGATCGCGTCGGTCTGCTCGGCGATGCCGAGCGCGGCGCGATGTCGGGTGCCGAAGCGTTCGACCTGGACGGTCGTCTCGGCGAGGGGCAGGAGGACCCCGGCCGCCAGGATCGTCTCGCCGCGGATGACGACCGCCCCATCGTGGAGCGCCGTGCGTGGGGCGAAGATCGTGCGGAGGAGATCCGCGGACACGTCGCCGTGGATCATGACGCCGGTCTCCGCCGTGTCCTCCAGACCCGTCTCCCGCTCGAGCACCATGAGGGCGCCGTGGCCCTCCGCCGACAGCTCAGCTGCGGCGCGGGCGACCTCCTTGGCGACGTGGTCCACCGCGCGCGAGTCGGCGCCGGTCAACATCCAGCCGAACGACCCCACCCGGCCGATCCGTTCGAGCGCCCGGCGGATCTCCGGCTGGAAGATCACGACCAGCGCGAACAGGCCGACGACGGCCCCGCCCTGCAGGATGCGGGTCAGCAGCTCGAGTCCGAGCGCGACCGCCAGGAGGTAGACCACGATCAACACGCTGACGCCGATGACGAGCCGGACCGCGCGCGTGCCGCGGATGAGGCTGAACAGCCAGTAGATCAGCAGGGAGGTGATCGCGATGTCGAGGAAGGTCGTCAAGCGGACCTGTTCGAGGATCGATCCGAGGAGCTCCGACATCGTCCGCCGAGTGTAGCATCGCTCCCCCTTCGGACCCGGTCCGGCGGGCCCGTCGGGTCAGGCGCAGATGGCTTCCAGGCGAGGATCGTCGGGCAGTCGGGTCGCCAGCCCGCACAGGCGTTCGCGCGTCGAGGGGTCGTCGCCGAGATCCACGAGTCGGGCCAGCAGGACGAGCTTGTCGGCGGCCGCGGCGCGCCAGCCGCGGTCCACGTACAGCTCCGCCAGCGCGAGATGCAGGGCCGGATCGGCCGGGTTCGTGGCGAGCGCCTGGTAGCACGCATCGATCGCGGCATGGAGCTGGCCCGCTTCCCGGTGGCCCCGGGCGGCCGCGAGGGCCGCGGTGCGCGTCGCCACGGCATCGCCGGTCTCGGCGGCATCCTCGACGGCCGCCATCGCGGCGGCCGGATCGAATGGTGGTGGCTCCGGCTCGGGTTCCGGGCCGATCGGCCCGGCGAGGAGCGCGGTCGCTCGAGCAAGCGCCTCTCCCGCGCCGGAGACTGCGGCGGGGTCCGACTCCAGCCGATCGACCATCACCTGCAAGCCCTCGCGTCGACTGCGCGCCTCGGCGAGATCGAGCGCGCGCCCGGCGGCATCGAGGGCCTCCGACTGCCGACCGGAGGCCTCCATGATCCTGACGAGCCGGTCGAGTGTCTCGGCGGCCTGGACGCGATCGCCGAGTACGAGGAGCGCATCGACCCGGCCGCGGAGGGCCGTCTCGTCGGTCGGCGCGCGGTCCAGTGCCAGGTCGAACGCCGACAATGCTTCCGGGGTCTTGCCGAGCCGGGTCAGGACGAGGCCGATGCCGACCAGCGGCAGCGCCCGGTCTGGGGCGACCTTGGCGGCCTCCCCATAGGCGTCGAGCGCTTCATCGAAGCGGGCGCGCTGGCTGGCGACGTGTCCGCGTCGCAGCGCCTCCTTGTAGCGCTCGTAGAGGGCATCGCTCATGCGACGGCGCCGATCAGCTCCACGAGGAGAGCCTTCTGGACGTGCAGCCGGTTCTCGGACTGCTCGAAGATCAGGCTGCGCGGGCCGTCCATGACCGACGACGTGATCTCCTCGCCGCGATGCGCGGGAAGGCAGTGCATCGCGACCGCGTCCGGTCCGGCCGCGGACATCAGCGCGTCATCGATGCGGTAGGACGCGAACGCGTCGCGGCGGGCCTCGGTCTCAACCTCCTGGCCCATCGATGTCCAGGCGTCGGTGTAGACGACGTCGGCGCCGCGGACCAGCTCGCGTGGGTCGTGGCCGAACACGAGCCGGCCGCCCGACTCTTGCGCGCGTTCTTCGGCGATCCCCACGATCCGCGGGTCGGGCGCATAGCCGTTCGGATGGGCGAGCCGCACCTCCATCCCGAATGCCACCCCGACGAGCGCGAGCGAGTGATAGACGTTGTTGCCGTCGCCGACGAACGTCACGACAGCTCCGTCGAGGCCTCCGAGGTGCTCGCGGATCGTGAAGATGTCGGCGAGGGCCTGGCACGGGTGCTCGCGCAGGGTCAGTCCGTTGATGACGGGGACCGAGGCCTGGGCGGCGAGCTCGGTGACGACCTCGTGCGGGCCGGTGCGCGCCACGATGGCGTCGACGAACCGTTCGAGGTTGCGGGCGACGTCGCGCACGGCTTCGCGCGCACCCATGACGGCGTCTTCCGGGAGGTAGATCGCGGCACCGCCGAGCTGGGTCATCCCGGCCTCGAACGTGACGCGCGTCCGCAGGCTCGGCTTCTGGAAGAGCATGGCGATCGTGCGGCCCGCCAGGAGCGGCAGCTCGTGCCGGCGGCGTGCCCGGAACTCGGCCTTGAGCCCCTGCGCGGTGTCGAAGACACGCGCCACTTCGGCGGCGGAGAGATCGGCTGCGCTCAGGAGGTCGCGGCCGCGCAGCGTGGGCGCGTCGGTCGAAGTGGGCGTCATCGCGCCACTCTAACGGCTCCGATCACGTTCACCGGGAGCCCGATCATTCGGTCGGTGGTGGCCCAGACGCGGCACGGCCCCGGGGCCAGACGCTGTTGGGTCGCCGGGTGGTACAAGTGACGGCTGAACGTCCGGGATGGCCGGCTCGTTCGCCAGATCGGTCGCCCGGTGGCACACGGGACGGCTGGACGTCCGGAAATGCCAGTTCGTTCGCCAGATGGGTCGCCCGGTGGCACGGAGCCGTGGCCGACCGAGGAACTGTCGCCGGCTTACCGCTTCGTGTACTGAGGGGCCTTGCGGGCACGCTTCAGCCCGTACTTCTTGCGTTCCTTCATGCGCGGATCGCGCGTGAGGAGCCCGGCCTGACGGAGGGGCAGGCGGTTCGCGTCCTCGTCGACCTCGAGCAGCGCGCGTGCGATGCCGTGGCGGATGGCGCCCGCCTGGCCGTGCACGCCGCCACCTTCGACCTTGATCATCGCGTTGAAGCGACCCTCGGTCCCGGTCACCCGGAACGGCATTCGGACCTCGGCCTCGTTGACGGCGTTGCCGAAATGCTCATCGAGCGATCGGCCGTTGACGACGATCTCGCCCTCGCCCGGCAGCAGCCGGACGCGCGCGATGGCCGTCTTGCGACGGCCGGTCCCGGAGTAGAAGGCAGGGATGGACATATCTGTTCGCTCCTCGTCAGGCGAGCGGCTCAGGCTGCTGAGCCTGATGGGGATGGTCGGATCCGGCGTAGACCTTCAGCTTGCGCAGCTGCTGTGCGCCGAGTCGCGTGTGGGGCAGCATGCCCTTGACGGCACGGCGGATGACCTCCTCCGGCCGGCGCTCCAGGAGATGACCCAGGGTCTCCTCCTTGAAGCCCTGCGGGTAGCCGCTATGGCGGACGTAGACCTTGCTTTCGAGCTTGTCGCTGGTGACCGCGATGCGCCCGGCGTTGAGGACGATCACGTGGTCGCCCGAGTCGAGGTTCGGCTGGTAGGTCGGCTTGTGCTTGCCCACGAGGACGCGGGCGATACGCGACGCGAGACGGCCGAGCGTCTCGTCCGTCGCGTCCACGACGTACCAGCGTCGCTCGATCTCGCTCTCACGGACCGACATGGTCTTCGCGTTCATCGTTCCTCGCGTTCTCCGTTCGTTTCGCTGCCCCTCGATCGCCCGATGGCGACGCGCCGGAGGCACAAGCCCTTTGCCGGGGCCGCCGGCCCCTTTGCCGCGGATCCCGGATCGGCAAGCGCCGCCCGGACCGCGTCGATGTCCGTCTTGGCCAGACCGACCTCCAGCAGGAGGCCGACCATCCGTCGGACCTGTCCCCGCAGGAACGAGTCGGCCCGGACGTCGATCGTCACGAGCCGGCCCGACCGTCGGACCCGGACCGTGGTGACGGTCCGGACCGGGGATCGGTCCCCTGCCCCGAAGGCCCGGAAGTCGTGCCGGCCGATGAAGGCCGACGCGGCTCGCGCCATCGCAGCGGTGTCGAGCGGGTCCCGCACCCCGAGCGCGGTGCGCTCGCGAAGCGGACTGGGCGGCCCGTTCCAGACGCTGTAGCGGTACTCCCGGTACCGCGCCGCGTAGCGGGGGTTGAACCCGTCCGGCGCCCGGCGCACGGCCCGGACCGCGACGTCTCGTGGCAGGATCGCCTCGAGTGCCGCACCGAGCTCGGCCACCGTGAGTCGTCCACCGTACGAGAAGGCGATCACCTGTCCCGTGGCGTGGACGCCGGCATCCGTTCGACCGGCCCCGTCAACCCGCCGGACCACCCCGTCACCGAGGCGCGCCAGCGCGTCTTCCAGGACCCCCTGGACCGTCCGCTTTCCGGGATTGACCTGGAAACCGGCGAAGTCCGTTCCGTCATATTCCACCAGGGCGCGGTAGCGCCTCGGCGATACCCTCTCGGGCATCTGCTTGGTCAGACCAGTTCGATCTGCACGATTTCCGCCGCGTCGCCGCGGCGCTGTCCGATGCGGACGATGCGGGTGAAGCCCGATGTCCGGTCGGCGTACTTCGGAGCGATCTCGTCGAACAGCTTGGTGACGACGAGCGGCTCGTTCGGGAATTGGGCGACGACCGCACGGCGTGCGGCGAGGTCACCGCGCTTCGCCAGCGTGATGACCTTGTCGACGCGCCCGCTGATCTCCTTGGCCTTGGCCTCGGTCGTCTTGACGCGCTCATACCGCAGGACCGACACGGTCAGGTTCTTGAACAGGCTCATGCGCGGGCCTGTCTTGCGACTGAGCTTGCGACCGGAGATCCGATGAGCCATGGGTCAGGCCTCGGGCTCGTCCTCGAACGGCTCCTCACCGTCGAGATCGTCGAGTCCGTCGCCCTCGGTCTCCGGGACGATGAAGCCCCGCATGCGCAGGCGCTCCTTCATCTCGTCGAGCGACTTCTTGCCGAAGTTGCGCATGCGCAGCAGGTCGTCGTCCTTGAGCTGGAGCAGCTGTCCGACCTTGACGATGTTGTTGCGCTTGAGCGAGTTGTAGGCCCGCATCGGGAGGTCGAGCTCCTCGATCGGCATGTCGAGCATGTTCGGCGGCAGCGCCGCCACACCTGTCACCGCGGGGGCGGGAACGGCGGCCATGCCAACCGTGACGAACGGGCGGAACTGGTTGACGAGGATCTCGGCCGAGCGGCTGAGTGCCTCCTCGGGCCCGATCGTTCCGTCGGTCTCGATCTCGATCGTGAGCTTGTCGAAGTTGGTCATCTGACCGACGCGCATGCTCTCGACCCAGTAGTTGACCTTGCGGACCGGCGTGAAGATCGCATCGACCGCGATCACGCCGATCGGCAGCGCCTCGGCACGCTCGGCGCCGAGGTAGCCCACGCCGCGTTCGACTGTGAGATCCATCTCGATCGTCACGTCGTCCGTGTCGATCGTCATCAGGACGAGGTCCTGGTTGATGATCTCGACGTCGGCGGACTCGGCGATGTCGGCCGCGGTGACCGCACCGGCGCCGCTCTTGATGAGCCGGAGCTGGACCGGATGCGCCGCGAAGCTCTTGAGGCGGAGCTTCTTGACGTTCAGGACGATCTGGGTGACGTCTTCCTTGACGCCAGGGATCGTCGAGAACTCCTGGTAGACGTCGCGGATCTGGATGCTGGTGACCGCCGCGCCTTCGAGGGACGACAGGAGGACGCGCCGCAGCGCGTTGCCGAGGGTCACGCCGTACCCGGCCTGGAGGGGCCCGGCCTCGTACTTGGCGTACGTGCCGACTTCCTCGACTGGCTCGATCTGCGGGTTCTCGAGTTCGATCATGTGGTGTCAGTTACCTCGAGTAGTACTCGACCACGAGCTGCTCGTTGAGATCGAGCGGCATCTGGTCGCGGCTGGGCGGCGTGACGACGGAGCCGGACAGCGTCCCGGCGTCGATGGACAGCCATTCCGGCGCCTGGTGGTTGCGGAGCGTCTCCTTGACCACCTTGAACGGCTCCCGGGCGCGGCGGGTCTCGCGAACCTCGATCTTTTCGCCCGGCTTGACCTGGTACGAGGGGATGTTGGTGGGGACACCGTTCACGGCGAAGTGGCCGTGTGCGACGAGCTGGCGAGCGGCCGCGCGAGACGGTGCGAAGCCGGCCCGATACACGACGTTGTCCAGGCGCATCTCGAGCGACCGGAGCAGGTTCTCACCGGTCACGCCGGGCCGGTTCTCGGCGGCGATGAAGTAATTGCGGAACTGCCGCTCGAGCACGCCGTAGGTCTTGCGGACCTTCTGCTTCTCGCGCAGCTGCAGGCCGTACTCACCGACCTTGCGACGGCGGACGCCGTGCTGGCCCGGGGGCGACGGTCGCCGCTCGAACGCGCATTTCTTGGTATAGCAGCGCGAGCCCTTGAGGAAGAGCTTGGCGCCCTCGCGCCGGCAGATCCGGCAGACGGAGTCGGTATAACGAGCCATGGATCTCCGAGCTAGACGCGACGCCGCTTGGGCGGGCGGCAGCCGTTGTGCGGGATGGGGGTGACATCGGTGATGGCGCTGACCTCGAGGCCGGCGGCCTGCAGGGACCGGATCGCCTGCTCGCGGCCCGCGCCGGGGCCCTTCACGTAGACCTCGACCTGGCGCATGCCGTGCTCCATCGCACGCTTCGCCGCGCCGTCAGCCGAGAGCGCCGCCGCGTAGGGCGTGCTCTTGCGCGAACCCTTGAAGCCGGCCACACCGGCCGAGCCCCAGCTGATGACCGCGCCGTTGAGGTCGGTGATCGTGATGATCGTGTTGTTGAACGTCGCCTGGATGTGAACGTGACCCTGGGGGACGTTCTTCTTCTCCCGCCGACGCTGCTTGACCGCCTTCTTCCGCTCCGCCATGCCTGGTCAGTCCCTCGTCACTTCTTGCGCCGGATGCCGACCGTCTTCTTCGGTCCGCGTCGCTGGCGAGCGTTGGTCTTGGTGCGCTGGCCGCGGACCGGCAGGTTGCGCCGGTGGCGCACCCCGCGGTACGAGCCGATCTCGATCAGGCGCTTGATGTTGAGCGCCGTCTCGCGGCGAAGGTCGCCCTCCACCTTGTAGCGACGATCGATCAGCTCCCGCAGGCGGTTGACCTGCTCCTCGGTGAGGTCGCGGACCCGTGTGTCCGGGTTGATGTTCGTCTGGGTCAGGATCTTCTGGCTTGTGGGCAGGCCGATCCCATAGACGTACGTGAGCGCCACTTCGACGCGCTTCTCGCGCGGGATATCGACACCGGCGATACGTGCCATCGCTTACCCCTGCCGCTGCTTGTGCTTGGGGTTGCTGCAGATGACCATCACGGTGCCGTGGCGCCGGATGACCTTGCAGTTGTCGCAGCGCGCCTTGACGGAAGCTCTGACCTTCAACGGATCCTCGTTCTCGTGTTCGTGCGTGTCGTGTTACTTGAGTCGGTAGGTGATGCGGCCGCGGGTGAGGTCGTACGGCGACAGTTCGACGCGGACACGGTCACCCGGCAGGATGCGGATGAAGTTCATCCGTAGCTTGCCGCTGATATGGGCGAGCACCCGGTGGCCATTCTCGAGCTCCACAGCGAACATCGTGTTGGGCAGGGGTTCGATCACCGTTCCCTCCACTTCGATCGCATCCTTCTTGGCCACAGGCTGGTGTGCTTCCCTTTCTCATGGGGAGTGCCGGCCCGGACGGACCGACACACGAACGCGTAGCGTATCAAAAGACGCGATTCTGAGCAAATCCTCGGACTGCCACATCAGACACTCGTCAGGATCTCCGGACCGTTCTCCGTCACAGCGATCGAATTCTCGAAGTGGGCCGCGAGTGAGCCGTCGACCGTGGAGACCGTCCAGTCGTCGTCGAGCACGTGCGCCCGATAGTCGCCGAGCGTGAACATCGGCTCGATGGCGAGGCACAGCCCGGGCTCGAGCTTGCGCCCTCGGCGGCCCGTCCGATAGTTGGGGACCTGCGGCTCCTCGTGCATCTCGGTGCCGATCCCGTGGCCCACGAACTGACGGATGATCCCGAAGCCGTGCGGCCTGGCGACGTCCTCCACCGCTCCGGAGATGTCCTCGATGTGGTTGCCCGGGACCGCGGCCGCGATGCCGGCCATCATCGCCTCCCGGGTCGCCTCGATCAGGCGCTGGACGGGCTCCGGTGGGACTCCGACGAAGAACGTCCGGGCCGCGTCGCCGTGCCAGCCGTCCACGATGGCCCCGGCGTCGACCTTCACGATCTGCCCGTCGCGGATCCTCCGCTCCCCCGGGATCCCGTGGACGATCTCGTCATCGAGCGAGATGCACAGGCTGGCCGGGAACGGCCGGCGCGGGTTGATACCCGGATAGCCCTTGAAGGACGGGATCGCGCCGGCGGCACGGATGTGCGCCTCCGCGAGCCGGTCGAGGTGGCCGGTGGTGACACCAGGCTTGAGCTCGCTCTCGACCAGCGCGAGGACCTCGGCGACGATGCGCCCGGCGGCGCGCATCCGCGCGATCTCGGCACGGGACTTTCGCGTGACCACCTCAGACGCCCGTGCCCTTCGGCTCACCGTTGACGACGGCGAGGACATCGTCTGCCACCGTATCGATCGGCTGGAGACCATCGACGGAGCGCAGGACCCCCGTCCGCCCGTAGTGGTCGATGACCTCGCGGAGGCTCGCCAGCTGGCTGTCGAGGCGTGCCCGGATCGTGTCGGCCCTGTCATCCTCGCGCTGGATGAGGGGCGAGCCGTCGATGTCGCACACACCCGGGACGCGCGGGGGGTTCGTGGACTCGTTGTAGACATGCCCGGAGTCCTCGCACACCCAGCGGCCGGACATGCGCCGGATGAGCTCGTCGACCGGGACCTCGATATTCACCGCGAGGTCGACCTGGTCGCCCCGCTCGCCCAGGGCGTCGTCGAGCGCGAGCGCCTGCGCGCCGGTGCGCGGGAAGCCGTCCAGGACCGCCCCATCCGCGGCATCCGGCTGGTCGAGCCGGTCGAGGAGCATCCGGATCGTGATGTCGTCGGGCACGAGCTGGCCGCGCTCCATGAACCGGCGCGCCTCGAGGCCGATCGGCGATCCGTCGCGCACCGCCGCCCTGAACAGGTCGCCGGTCGCGACGTGCTGGATACCGAGCCGCTCGGCGAGCAGTTCGGCCTGCGTCCCCTTGCCCGCCCCAGGCGCACCCAGCAGGACGATCACAGTCATGCGCCAGCCCTGGGGGAAACCTCGGGCCGATGGCGTCGCGGGGCTCCGCCTCGGACCTCGGTGCGCGAGCTGCAGCTCACCACTGAGGTTGCCGGCATCGCTAACGAATGAACCCTTCGTAGTTCCGCATCATCAGCTGCGCTTCGATCTGCTTCATGGTCTCGACCACCACCGACACGACGATCAGCAGGCTCGTCCCGCCGAGGCCAATCGCCCCGAGGTCCGGGAACGCCGCACCGACGATCGTCGGCGCGACCGCGACGATCGCCAGGAACATCGCTCCCGCGAACGTGATGCGCGAGACGACCCGGGCCAGGTAGTCCTGGGTCGGGCGGCCCGGCCGGATGCCCGGGATGAACCCGCCGTTCTTGCGCAGCTGCTCGGCCGTCTCATCGGGCTTGAACGTGAACGCCGTGTAGAAGTACGTGAAGCCGACGGTCAGGAGGAAGTACAGGATGATGTACAGGGCCGACGTCGGGTTGAGCAGGAAGACGATCCCGTCCGCGATGCTCTTGACGACTGAGATCTCGGACGCCGTGAAGTACGACGCGAGCTGCACCGGGAACAGCAGGATGCTGACCGCGAAGATGATCGGGATGACGCCGGCCTGATTGACGCGGAGCGGCAGGAACGTCTGACCGCCCTGGTACATCCGCCGCCCGCGGACGCGGCTGGCGTACTGCACCGGGATGCGGCGCTGGCCCTCCTGGATGTAGATGATCACGGCCACCGCGGCGACCGCCACGAGAGCGAAGGCGATCAGCGCGGCGATGTTCGGATTGACCGTGAACGCGCCGATCGCGGCGGGCGCCTGGCTCACGATGCCGGCGAAGATGATGAAGCTGATGCCGTTGCCGATGCCCCGCTCGGTGATGAGCTCGCCGATCCACATCAGGGCCACCGCACCGGCGGTCAGCGTGGCGATCTGGGTCAGGGTGTCGAAGCTGCCGAGGTCGAACCGGCCGGTCAGGACGTTGCTGCTGTTGAGCAATGCCAGGAAGCCGTACGACTGAAGCAGCGCCATCGGGACCGACAGGTAGCGCGTGTACTGGGTGATCTTGTTGCGCCCGTATTCACCCTCGCGGCTGAGCGCCTGGAGCGAGGGCACGACGCCCTGCATCAACTGCATGATGATCGAGGCATTGATGTAGGGATTCATGCCCAGCGCCACGACCGAGAAGTTCGACAATCCGCCGCCGGAGAACAGGTTCAGCAACCCGAAGATCGGATTGCCCTCCAGGAACGCGGCGAGCTGTTCGCGGTTGATGCCCGGCACCGGCACAGCGGCCAGGAACCGGAACGCGATGAGCAGGCCCAGGACGACCAGGATCCGGCGCCGGATGTCCGGCGCCCGGAAGGCGTTCAGCAGGGATTCGAACACGGGATGCTAGGTGTCGTCGCCGGACGATGTCTCGCCGTCGTCGGTGTCCGCGTCGGCGGACTCGGTGTCCGCGTCGGCGGACTCGGCGTCCACCTCGGCGGCGGGCTCACCCTCCGACGCCTCTGCGGCGGTCTCTGACTCCGCGGTCGCGGCCGGGGGCTCGGACTCCGGCTCGACAGCGGCCTCGGCCGACGCCTTCGACTTCGGGCGCTTCGCGGGCTTCGGCGCATCGTCGGCCGGCTGGGCGTCGTCGGTCGGCTCCACGCCGATCGCCTTCAACGGCTTGGTGGGGACCTCAAGGACCGAGACCGTCCCCCCGGCCGCCTCGATCTTCGCCCGTGCGGATGCCGTGAAGGCGTCGGCGACGACGAACAGGGGGGCACCGAGCTCGCCCGAACCGAGGATCTTGAGCGGCTTGTTCAGGCTTCGTACGAGCCCCACGGCCCGCAGGATGTCCTGGTTGACCGTGATCTGACCACCGGCCTTCGCCTGGCCCTTCGCCTTGGGCGGGGCTTCGGTCTCGAGCGCGCCGCGCTCGACCGCTGCCGCGATGTCGCCGACGTTCACGACTTCGTACTGCACCTTGAATTGATTCTTGAAGCCGCGCAGCTTGGGGATGCGGACGTGGAGCGGGGTCTGGCCACCCTCGAACCAGGGCGGGATCGAGCCACCGGCACGCGCCTTCTGACCCTTCGTGCCACGGCCCGCGGTCTTGCCCTTGCCGGCCGCGATGCCGCGGCCCACGCGGGTGCGCTCCTTGCGCGAACCCTCGGCAGGGCGCAGATCGTGAAGCTTCATTCCTTCTCCTCAGCCGGTTTCGCGGGGTCTTCGTCGCGGGCCTTGGCGCGGCTGCGCGAGCCGGACGTGCCGGCGCCGTCGGCGACCTCTTCGACCGAGATCAGGAACCGGACCTGCCGGACCATGCCCCGGGTCGCATCGTTGTCCGGGACTTCGGTCGTGCTGCCGATGCCGTGCAGGCCGAGGGCCTTGATCGTGGCCCGGTTGCGCGCGATGTGGCTGATCGTCGACTTGGTCTGGGTGATCCGCAATCTACCGGCCATCGACCCCCTCCAGGGCGGCTGCCGGCTGGCCGGAGATGTGGCTGACGAGCTTGACGCCGCGCCGCGCCGACAGCTCCTCCGCGGAATGCAGCCCGCGCAGCGCCTCGATCGTCGCGCGGGTCACGTTGACCGGGTTGGTCGAGCCGTAGATCTTCGAGAGGATGTCGCGGACGCCGGCCGCCTCGAGGACCGCACGCACGGAGCCACCGGCGATGACGCCGGTGCCCTGCGACGCCGGCTTGAGCATCACCCTGCTGGCCCCGAACTCGACCTTCACCTCGTGGGGGATCGTGGTGCCGACCATCGGGATCTTGATGATGTTCTTCTTCGCGTCCTCGACGCCCTTGCGGATCGCTTCCGGGACCTCGCCAGCCTTGCCGAGGCCCGCGCCGACGTGGCCGGAGCCATCACCGACGACGACGACCGCGCTGAAGCTGAAGCGGCGGCCGCCCTTGACGACCTTGGCCACTCGGTTGATCTGGACGACGCGCTCCTCGAGCGCGAGCTTGTTCGGGTCGATACGTGCCATGGTTCCTCCGGATCAGAAGTCGAGACCGGCCTCGCGGGCGGCATCGGCGAGCGACTTGATGCGCCCGTGGTACCGGAACCCGGCTCGATCGAAGACCACGCGCTCGACCCCGGCCGCCTTCGCCCGCTCGGCGACCAGGCGACCGACGGTAGCGGCCTCGTCCGCCTTGCTGGCCTTGGAGCCGCGAAGCTCCTTCTCCAGCGTCGAGGCGGAGACGAGCGTCTTGCCGGACGCGTCGTCGATGACCTGCGCGTAGATATGGTTGAGGCTGCGGAAGACGGCCAGACGCGGCCGCTCGGCCGATCCCGCCATCGAGAGGCGGATCCGGTCGTGGCGCTTGCGTCGGGCGGCGCCTCGGCTCGCGAGCTGCGTCATAGTCGTCGATCCTTCGTGTGGTTCAGGGTTACTTCTTGGCGCCGATCTTGCCGGCCTTGCCGGCCTTGCGGCGGACCTGCTCGCCGGCGTAGCGCACGCCCTTGCCCTTGTACGGCTCGGGCTTGCGGGTCGAGCGGACCTGCGCGGCGACCTGACCGACCAGCTCCTTGTCGATGCCGATGACCGCAAGGCGGGTCGGATTCTCGAGCTCGAACGTGATGCCCTCGGGCGGGTCGATCTCGATCGGGTGGCTGTAGCCCAGGTTGAGCGTGAGCTTCCTGCCGCTCAGCGCGGCGCGATACCCGACGCCGGTGATCTCGAGGCCCTTGCGGTAGCCGTCGGTGACGCCGACGACCATGTTGTTCACGAGGGTCCGGGTCAGCCCGTGGAGCTGCCTGTGGGTCTTCTGCTCGGTCGGCCGGGTCACGACGATCGAGCCGTCCTCCTGCTTGACCGACATGTCGGGGTGCAGGGACCGGCTGAGGGTACCCTTGGGTCCCTTGATCGTGACCTCCCGCCCGTCGATCGTCACATCGACGCCGGACGGGACGGTGATCGGCAGTCGTCCGATACGCGACATCGTTCTCGCCTACCAGACGTACGCGAGGACTTCGCCGCCCAGCTGCGCCTGACGCGCCTGCTGGCCGGTCATGATGCCCTGGCTCGTGCTGACGATGACGATGCCCAGGCCGCCAAGCACCCGCGGGATGTCCGTCTTGCGTGCGTAGACACGCAAGCCGGGCTTGCTGATGCGCTTGAGGCCGGACACGACTGGGGCCTTCCCGTCGACGTACTTGAGGGTCAGGCGCAGGAGTGCCGTGGGTCCGTCCTGCTCTTCGCTGACGTCGGCGATGAAGCCCTCGTCCTTGAGGATGCGGGCGATCTCGCGCTTCGTGCGCGACGCCGGCACGACCACATCGGTGTGGCGTGCCCGCGACGCGTTCCGAACGCGCGTGAGCATGTCCGCGATCGGGTCGGAGATGTTCATCGGTCTTCCTACCAGCTCGACTTCGTGACGCCGGGCAGCTCGCCCAGGAGCGCTCGCTCCCGGAAGCAGATGCGGCACAGCGCGAACCGTCGCATGAAGGCGCGCGGTCGCCCGCACACGAAGCAGCGGTGGTACGCCTGCACCTTGTGCTTGGGGCTGCGCTTCGCCTTGGCGATCATCGATTTCTTGGCCATGGTTCTCCCTCCCCCGCGATTACGACGCGAAGGGCATGCCGAGGAGCTCGAGGAGCTTCTTCGATTCCTCGTCGGTCTTCGCCGTCGTCACGATGCTGATCTCCAGCCCGCGGAGACGGTCCACCTTGTCGTAGTCGATCTCGGGGAACGCGAGCTGCTCGCGCATCCCGAGCGAATAGTTGCCCCGGCCGTCGAACGACTTCCCGGGCACGCCCCGGAAGTCGCGGATGCGCGGCAGGGCCAATGTCGTCAACCGGTCCAGGAAGTCCCACATCCGCTCGCCGCGGAGGGTCACCTTGGCACCGATCGAGTTGCCGGTCCGGAGACGGAACTGGGCGATCGATCGCTTGGCCTTCGTCACGATCGGCCTCTGGCCCGTGATCGTGCTCAGGTCGCCGAGCGCGGCATCGAGCGCCTTGGCGTTGGTGAGCGCCTCGCCGAGACCGATGTTGACGACGATCTTGGACAGGCGTGGCACCTGGTTGGGGTTGTGGTACTCGAACTGCTTCTGGAGCGCCGGCACGACCTCGGCCGTGTAGCGCTCGCGGAGGCGGCTGGTCATGCCTTCACCTCCAGCTGCTCGCCGCAGTTCTTGCAGACCCGGACCCGGCGCCCGTTGTCGAGCGTCCGGTGGGCGATGCGGGTCGGCTTGCCGCAGCTGCCACACACGACCATCACCTTGCCGATCGGCAGGGGCTGGGCGATCTCGAGGATGCCGCCCTGCTGGATCTTGGGCATGCGGTCGGTGGAGCTCGATGTCTGACGGGCCTTCGTGTGGCGCTTGGCGATATTCACGCCCTCGACGATGACACTCACGCCGCCAGCCGACGAACCGCGCCGGAACACGCTCCGGCCACCGCGCGGCGCAGCCTGGCGGCGAATCACGCGCTCGACCGTCCCGCGCTTGCCGGCATCCCTGCCGGACAGCACGACCACGGTGTCACCCTTGCGGATCTCGGGCACCTTGGGTGCCTTGGGAGCGACGGTCCGGACGGCCATCACAGCACCTCCGGGGCGAGCGACACGATCTTCATGTAGTTGCGGTCCCGCAGCTCACGGGCGACCGGTCCGAAGATGCGCGTCCCGCGTGGGTTGCCCTGGTTGTTGATGAGGACGGCGGCGTTCTCGTCGAAGCGGATGTAGCTCCCGTCGGCGCGGCCGTATTCCTTGTTCGTACGAACGATCACGGCGCGCACGACGTCGCCCTTCTTGACCGCGGCGTTCGGGATCGCCTGCTTGACGCTGGCGACGATCACGTCGCCGACGCCCGCGGTCGTCTTGAGCGAGCGACCCATCACCCGGATGCATTGGATGCTCCGAGCGCCGGTGTTGTCGGCCACCTTGAGTCGCGTCTGGGGCTGGATCACGAGACGGAATCCTCAGACCGATGGCTCGCAGGGGCGTCGCCTCGGTCTTCGGAGCGGCTTCCGTCGGCACCTTCTGCTCGTCGGAGCCACCTGGCCGGTCACCGTGGCCTCGTCGGCCTCGGCGGCGCGGGTCCGACCCGGATGAGCGGCGGCGTGGATCGCCTCGGTCACTGCCTCTTCCTCGCCCACGACGGCCTCGCCGGGCAGGCCGTGCTCGCCGGCACGCTGGACGACGCTGATGAGCCGCCAGCGCTTCGTCGCCGACATCGGGCGCGCCTCCTCTATGAGGACGGTGTCGCCGATGCGGGCATCGTTCTCCTCGTCGTGGGCCTTGAACCGGGTCGTGAGCCGGATGACCCGCTTGTACAGCCGGTGGCGTGCCAGTCGCTCGACGGACACGACGATCGTCTTGTCCATGCGGTCGCTGACGACGCGGCCGACCTTCGTCTTCCGCTTTACCTGCACCTTGGTGGTCGCTCCTGTCATCGCGTGATGTCCTATGCCGTCTTGCCGAGCTTGCGCTCGCGCTGGACGGTCAGGATCCGCGCGATCGTTCGCCGTGTCTGCGAGATCGTGCTGTAGTCCTTGAGCTGGCGTGTCGAGAGCGCGAAGCGCGCTCCCCACAGGTCCTGCTTCGCCTCGCGCAGGGCATCGTCGAGCTCGGTGTCGGAGAGCGAACGGATCTTCTTCAGGTCCACCGTCACGCCTCCTTCGCGCCTTCCCGGGCGACCAGGCGGGTCGCGACGGGCAGCTTGTGACCGGCCAGGCGCATCGCCTCGACCGCCGATTCGTGATCGACACCGGCCATCTCGAACAGGATTCGGCCCGGCTTGACGACCGCGACCCAGTGGTCGGGTGCGCCCTTGCCGGAACCCATCCGCGTCTCGGCCGGTTTCTTGGTCGCCGGCTTGTCGGGGAAGATTCGGATCCAGATCTTGCCGCCGCGCTTGACCGAGCGGGTCATGGCGCGCCGGGCCGCCTCGATCTGGCGGCTCGTGATCCAGGCCGGCTCCATCGTGGCCAGGCCGTACTCACCGAAGGCGACGGTGAAGCCGCCCTTGGCCAGGCCGGACATCCGGCCGCGCATGACCTTGCGATGCTTGACGCGTCGCGGCATCAACATCGTCAGCTCCCCTGCCCTGCGGGCGCCTGGGCACCCGCGAGCTCGGGCCGTCGGACCGGTTCGGGTGCGATGTCGCCCCGATAGATCCAGACCTTGACGCCGATGCGGCCGTACGTCGTGTGGGCATGGACCTGGCCGTAGCTGATGTCCGCGCGCAGCGTCCCGAGCGGGATGCGGCCTTCCTTGTCCCACTCGCGGCGGCCCATCTCGGAGCCACCGAGCCGGCCCGCGACCGCGATCTTGACGCCCTTCGCGCCGGCCTTCATCGAGCGCTGGATGGCCTGCTTCATCGCCTTCTTGAAGGCGATCCGGCGGGTCAGCTGGCCGGCGATGTTCATCGCCACCAGGTGCGCGTCGAGCTCCGGCTGGCGGATCTCCTTGATCTCGAGCTTGACCTTGCGGTTGCTGAGGGCGCCGATCTGCTGGCGCAGGACCTCGACGTTCGCGCCGCCCTTGCCGATGACGATGCCCGGCTTGGCCGTGTGGATCGTCACCGTGACGTGGTTGATGCCACGCTCGATCTCGACGCCGCTCACGCTGGCATTCGCGAGGCGCCGCTCGATGAGCGTGCGGATCGCGATGTCCTCCTTGAGCGACGCGGTGTATTCCTTGTCCGCGTACCACTTCGCGGTCCAGGTGCGCGAGACACCCAGGCGGAAGCCGTACGGATGGACCTTGTGTCCCATGTCAGGCCTCCTGGTCCGCGACGACGATGGTGATGTGGGTCATGGGCTTGTGGATGGGAAACGCCCGACCCTGTGCCCGCGGCTGGAATCGCTTGATGGTGGGGCCCTCGTTCGCGATCGCATCCACGATCACGAGGTCCTCCGCGGACAGGTTGTGGTTGTTCTCGGCATTGGCGGTCGCGCTCTTGAGCACGCGTGCCACGTCGGCGGCGGCCTTCTGCGGCATGAAGCGCAGCAATGCCGTCGCCTCCTCGACGCGCTTGCCCTTGATGGCGGACGTGACGAGGCGGGTCTTGCGCGTCGAAGCGCGCTGGTACTTGGCGGTCGCGGACACGCGCATCGGGTGGCCTACTTCAACGCCGTCGACCGCTCGGTGTGCCTGCCGTGCCCGCGGTAGTTGCGGGTCGGGCTGAACTCACCGAGCCGGTGGCCGACCATGTTCTCGGTCACGTAGACCGGGATGTGCTTCTTGCCGTTGTAGACCGCGATGGTGTGGCCGATGAACGTCGGGAAGATCACCGACGCGCGCGACCAGGTCTTGACGACCTTCTTCTCGTTGCGCTTGTTCATCTCCTCGATCCGGTCGGAGAGACGGGCCTCGATGAACGGGCCCTTCTTGATGGAACGGGACATCGACTCCTACCTCCCCGTCTACTTGCGATGCCGCGATCGGACGATCAGGCGTCCGGTCGTCTTGGACCGCCGGGTGCGGTAGCCCATGGCGGGCTTGCCCCACGGGGTCTTGGGCGGCATCCCGGTCGGGGACTTGCCCTCGCCACCGCCGTGTGGATGGTCGCGCGGGTTCATGACGACCCCGCGAACCTCCGGGCGCTGGCCCATGTGCCGGGCGCGGCCGGCCTTGCCGAGGTTCTGGTTCTCGTGGTCGAGGTTGCTGACCTGGCCGACGGTGGCCATGCAGCCGACCGGGATACGCCGCATCTCGCCGGACGGCATGCGCACGGTGGCGTAGCCGCCTTCCTTGGCGAGGAGCTGCGCCGAGGTCCCGGCGGAGCGCACGATCTGGCCGCCCTTGCCGGGCGTCAGCTCGATGTTGTGGATGGTGGTGCCGAGCGGGATGTTGGCCAGCGGCAGCGCGTTGCCGATGCGCGCCTCGGCGTCCGAGCCGGAGATGACGACGTCTCCGACCTTGAGGCCGTGCGGCAGCAGCATGTAGCGCTTGTCGCCGTCGCGGTAATGGAGCAGGCCGATCCGCGCGGAGCGGTTCGGGTCGTACTCGATCGTCGCGACACGAGCCGGCACGCCGGTCTTGTCGCGCTTGAAGTCGATCCGCCGGTAGTGCTGCTTCTCACCGCCGCCGCGATGGCGCACGGAGAGGCGGCCCTGGTTGTTGCGACCCGAGCCACGCTTCTGCGGCTCGAGCAGGGGCTTGTGCGGCTCCTTGGTCGTGATCTCCTCGAAGGTCGAGCGAGTCATCTGGCGGAGCCCCGGGGAGGTCGGCTTGTAGTTGCGGAGCGGCATCGTCAGACCCCCTCGAAGAATTCGATCTTCTGGCCGGGGGCCAGGGTGACGATGGCCTTGCGCCACGGCGTGGTGTGGCCGACGATCCGGCCGCGCCGCGTCCCGCGTCGCTTCTCCTTGGCCTTCGTGGTCAGGACGTTGACCGCGGTGACGGTCACGCCTTCCTTCTTGTAGAGCTCCTCGACGGCCGCCTTGATCTGGATCTTGTTGGCGTCGTCGTGGACGGCGAAGGTGTACTTGCCACGCCCCGACTCGTCGATCGACTTCTCGCTCACGACGGGGCGCAGGATGATCTCGGCCGCGGTCAGGGCACTCACGCGTCCACCTCCCTCGGGGCGCCGCCGTAGACGGTCTCCATGCGGGCGAGCGCGGGCTGCTCGATGAGCACGAGGTCGGCGTTGATCAGGTCGACCACGTTGAGCGAGTCGGCCAGGATGACCTCGACGGTCGGCAGGTTGCGCGCCGACATCTCGAGGTTCTGGTCGCGACCGGGGGCGACGACCAGCACGCGGCCATTCGCTTCGAGTGCGCGCAGGACACCGGCCAGTTCGCGTGTCTTGATGGCGTCGAGCCCGAAGCCGTCGATCACCTTGAGCTGCTCGTCACCGAGCTTGGCGGTCAGAGCACCGCGCAGGGCGAGGCGCTTCATCTTGCGCGGCAGGCGCTGCTCATAGGAACGCGGATGCGGGCCGAACACGGCCCCGCCACCGCGGTAGTGCGGTGCGCGGATGCTGCCCTGTCGGGCGCGGCCGGTGCCCTTCTGGCGGTACGGCTTCCGTCCGCCACCGCGGACCTCCCCGCGGGTCTGCGTGTCGTGTGTGCCGGTCCGGCGGGCAGCCAGCTGGGCGGTCACGACCTGGTGGAGCACGGCCGTGTTGACCGGGGCGGCGAAGAGCGCATCGCTGAGCTCGACGCTGCCGACGGTCTTGCCGGTCCGGTCGTAGAGGGGTGTCGACGGCATCGTCAGGCCTTCTTCACGAGGATGAGCGAGCCGCGCGCACCGGGGAGACTTCCGGCGACGAGCAGCAGGTTGCGCTCGGGATCGGTGCGCACGACGCGGACCTTCTTGATCGTCACGCCCTCGTCGCCCATGTGGCCGGCCATCTTGAGGCCGCGATAGACGCGACCGGGGGTCGTGCCCGGGCCGATGGAGCCCGGCTCCCGGTGATGGTCCGAGCCGTGGGTCTTGGGTCCACGGTGGAAGTTGTGACGCTTGATATGGCCGGCGAAGCCCTTGCCCTTCGACACGCCCGACACGTCGACATCGTCGCCGGCATCGAACAGGTCGCCGATCGAGACGACCTGGCCGACCTCGTACTCATCGACGCTGTCGACCCGGAACTCGCGCAGCGTGGCCAGCCCCTGGGCGGCCCTGGGCAGCGTCTTGAGCTGGCCTGCCTCGGGCTTGGACAGCTTCTTCGACGGCTCGGCGCCGAGCTGGACGGCCGTATAGCCATCGCGCTCGGTCGTGCGCAGGCGCGTGACCGTATTGGGCTCGATGGCGAGCACGCTCACCGCGACCATCGTCCCGTCATCCTGGAAGACCTGTGTCATGCCGACCTTACGGCCGATCAATCCGATACTCATCACATCTTGATCTCGATGTCGACGCCAGCAGCGAGGCTGAGTCGCATCAGGGCGTCGACGGTCTTCGAGCTCGGATCCAGGATGTCGACGAGCCGCTTGTGGGTGCGGATCTCGAACTGCTCCCGGGAGTCCTTGTCGATGAACGGCGAGCGCAACACCGTGAACTTCTCGATGCGCGTGGGCAGCGGGACCGGGCCGAGCACGTCCGCGCCGGTGCGCTGGGCGGTCTCGACGATCTGCGCCGCCGACTGATCGAGCAGTCGGTGGTCGTAGGCCTTGAGGCGGATCCGGATCCGCTGCTTCGCCATGTCGTCCCTACTCGGCGATGGTGACGATGGCGCCGGCGCCGACGGTCCGGCCACCCTCGCGGATGGCGAAGCGCTGGCCGACCTCGAGGCCGATCGGGGTGATCAGCTCGACGCTCATCTCGACGTTGTCGCCGGGCATGATCATCTCGGCCCCGTCGGGCAGCCCGATGGCACCGGTCACGTCGGTCGTGCGCAGGTAGAACTGGGGCCGGTAGCCGTTGTAGAAGGGGGTATGGCGGCCGCCCTCCTCCTTGGTCAGCACGTAGACCTGGGCGGTGAACTTGGTGTGGGGCTTGATCGAGCCCGTCTTGGCCAGCACCTGGCCGCGCTCGATCTCCTCGCGCTCGATGCCCCGGATGAGGCAGCCCACGTTGTCGCCGGCGCGGCCCTCGTCGAGCAGCTTCTTGAACATCTCCACGCCGGTGACCACGATCTTGCGGGTCGGCTTGACGCCGACCAGCTCGACCTCGTCGCCGACCTTGACGATGCCGCGCTCGATGCGGCCGGTGGCGACGGTGCCCCGGCCCTTGATGCCGAACACGTCCTCGACCGGCATGAGGAACGGCCGATCGACCGCCCGCTCGGGGGTGGGGATGTACGAATCGACCGCGTCCATCAGCTCCTGGATGGGCTTGTACGCCTCGTCGGCCGGGTTGTCGGGTGCCTCCAGGGCCTTGAGCGCGGAGCCGCGGATGACCGGGATGTCGTCACCCGGGAACTCGTACTTGGAGAGCAGCTCGCGGACCTCCAGCTCGACCAGGTCGAGCAGCTCCTCGTCGTCGACCATGTCGACCTTGTTGAGGAAGACCACGATGTAGGGCACCTCCACCTGGCGGGCCAGCAGGATGTGCTCGCGCGTCTGGGGCATCGGCCCGTCGGTCGCGGCGACGACCAGGATGGCGCCGTCCATCTGGGCGGCGCCGGTGATCATGTTCTTGATGTAGTCGGCATGACCCGGGCAGTCGACGTGGGCGTAGTGGCGCGCGTCGGTCTCGTACTCGACGTGGGCGATGGCGATGGTGATACCGCGGGCGCGCTCCTCGGGCGCGTTGTCGATCGTGTCGAAGGCGCGGTACTCGGCCTCGCCTTTGAGGGCGAGGTACTTGGTGATCGCCGCGGTGAGCGAGGTCTTGCCATGGTCGATGTGGCCGATGGTGCCCACGTTGACGTGCGGCTTGGTGCGCTCGAACTTCTTCTTGGCCATCGTGGTTGTGCTCCCTAGACCTTGGACTTCTGGACGAGTTCCGAGGCCAGGCTGGCTGGCACCTCGGCGTAATGGCTGAATTCCATCGAGGAGGTTGCGCGGCCCTGCGACATGCTCCGCAGGTCCGTGACGTACCCGAACATCTGGGCCAGCGGGACGAACGCCTGGACGACTTCCGTGCCCATGCGTGACTCGATGCCCTCGATCTGGCCGCGCCGGCTGTTGAGGTCGCCGATGACGTCGCCCATGAACTCGGTGGGCATCGTCACCTCGACCCGCATGATTGGCTCGAGGATGGCCGGATCGGCCTTCGGAAAGGCGTCCTTGATCGCGTATGAGCCAGCGATCTTGAACGCCATCTCCGACGAGTCGACCTCGTGGTACGACCCGTCGAACAGCGTGACCTTGACGTCGACGACCGGGTAGCCCGCGTAGATGCCGGTCTCGAGGGCTTCGCGGATGCCCTGATCGACCGACTTGATGTACTCGCGCGGGATGCTGCCGCCGACGATCTTGTCGACGAACTCGTAGCCCGCGCCCTTCTCGGCCGGCTCGAGCTTGATGACGGCATGACCGTACTGGCCCTTGCCGCCGGTCTGGCGGACGAAGCGGCCGTTGCCCTCGGCCTCGCGACGGATGGTCTCGCGGTAGGAGACCTGCGGCTTGCCGATGTTGGCGGCGACCTTGAACTCGCGGACCATGCGGTCGACGAGGACGTCGAGGTGCAGCTCGCCCATGCCGGCGATGAGCGTCTCGGACGACTCCGGGTCGGTATGGACGCGGAAGGTCGGGTCCTCCTCGGACAGGCGCTGGAGTGCGATCGTCAGCTTGTCCTGGTCGGCCTTGGTCTTCGGCTCGATCTTGACCTCGATGACCGGCTCGGGGAACGTGATCGACTCGAGGAGGACGGGGTGCGCCTCGTCGGTGAGGGTGTCACCGGTGAACGTGTCCTTCAGGCCGACGGCGGCGGCGATGTCGCCCGCGTAGACCGTGTCGATCTCCTCGCGGTGGTTGGCATGCATCTGGAGGATGCGCCCGATCCGCTCCTTCTTGCCCTTCGTGGGGTTGAGGACGTAGGAGCCGGCCTTGAGCGTGCCGGAGTAGACGCGGAAGAACGCGAGCTTGCCGACGAACGGGTCGGCCGCGATCTTGAACGCCAGCGCGCTGAACGGTTCGCTGTCGTCGGGGGTGCGCAGGACCTCGGCGCCACTCTTGGGGTCGAGACCGATCATCGGCGGCACGTCGAGCGGCGAGGGCAGGTAGTCGACGACCGCGTCGAGCATCTTCTGGATGCCCTTGTTGCGCAGCGCCGAGCCGGTCAGGACCGGGACGATCCTGGTCGTGAGCGTGCCGAGACGCAGACCGCGCTTGATCTCCGCGATCGTCAGCTCCTCGCCCTCGAGGTACTTGTGGGTGAGCTCGTCGTCCATCTCGGCGACGGCCTCGATCATGACGTGGCGATGCTGGTCGGCCTCGGCGCGGAGCTCGTCCGGGATGTCGACGACATCGATCTTGTTGCCGAGGTCGTCGCGGTAGTAGATGGCCTTCATCTCGACGAGGTCGATGACGCCCTGGAACTGGTCTTCGCGGCCGATCGGGATCTGGATCGGCACGGCGTTCGCGCCAAGGCGCTCCTTGATCGACTCGACGCCACGCCAGAAGTCGGCGCCGGTCCGGTCGAGCTTGTTGATGAAGCAGAAACGGGGTACGCCGTAGCGATCGGCCTGTCGCCAGACCGTCTCGGACTGCGGCTCGACACCGGCCACGCCGTCGAAGACGACGACCGCGCCGTCGAGCACGCGAAGGCTGCGCTCGACCTCGACCGTGAAGTCCACGTGCCCGGGCGTATCGATGATGTTGATACGATTGTCGCCCCAGAACGCGGTCGTTGCGGCCGCGGTGATGGTGATGCCCCGCTCTTGCTCCTGGGGCATCCAGTCCATCGTCGCGGCGCCCTCGTGGACCTCGCCGATCTTGTAGATCTTCTTCGTGTAAAAGAGGATCCGCTCGGTCACGGTCGTCTTGCCGGCGTCGATATGCGCGATGATTCCGATGTTCCGCGTCTTCGCGAGCGGAACCTGTCGTGCCACGGTCTTCCCTACTCTCCCGGGTCTACCACTTGAAATGGCTGAAGGCGCGGTTCGCCTCGGCCATCTTGTGGGTGTCTTCTCGTCGCTTCACCGCCGCGCCCAGGCCGTTCATGGCATCGACGAATTCGGCGGCGAGCTTCTCGCTCATGCTCTTGCCGCTCCGCTTGCGCGCCGCCTGGACGAGCCAGCGGACGCCGAGCGAGAGACGGCGATCGCCCCGGATCTCGACCGGGACCTGATAAGTTGCGCCGCCGACGCGGCGCGGCTTGACTTCGATGATCGGCGTCGCGTTGCGCATCGCCGCCTCGAGGATCTCGAGCCCGGGCCGGCCCGCCTGCGCCTCGGCGCGGGCGAGGGCCTGGCGGAGGATCCGCTCGGCGAGGTTCTGCTTGCCGCCCTTCATCAGCTTCGCCGAGAAGCGATGCGTGATGCGGTTGGCCGGCACGACCTCGTACTTGGTCTTGCGCGGGATGCTCGTTCGGCGCGGCATGCTACTTGGCCTTCGCGCCGTACTTGCTGCGACCCTGCTTTCGGTCGCGCACGCCGGCAGCGTCGAGGGTGCCGCGGATGATGTGGTACTTGACCGACGGCAGGTCCTTCACGCGACCGCCGCGGACGAGGACCACCGAGTGCTCCTGCAGGTTATGGCCGATGCCCGGGATGTAGGCCGTGACCTCCATCTGGTTCGACAGCCGCACGCGCGCGATCTTGCGCAGCGCCGAGTTCGGCTTCTTCGGCGTCATCGTGCGCACCTGGAGACAGACGCCGCGCTTCTGCGGGGCGCCCGGGATCGACACCTGACGGCGTCGCAGGCTGTTCCAGTTCTTGCGCATGGCCGGCGCCTTGACCTTCTTGACCTTGGTCTGGCGACCGTGACGCACGAGCTGGCTGATCGTCGGCACGAAGACGCAACTCCTTCATATGGCGATGCAGGGCGGTCGGCACCGACCGCGGGGCCGGTCCAGCGTCGCCAGTCGCGCCCAGAGGGGCGGTCCGGCCGGGACCGGTGGTGTGAGTGATGGTGGCGGAATGGGCGTCGGCGCAGGCGCCGAAGGCGGACCCCTCCCGAGGCCACGAAGGCGGAGTATATCGGGGGGCCGGAATCAGTGTCAAACGTGCGTGACCCCGGGTCGCCCCGGGGTCACGGATCGGGCGGGAGACGGCTCCGCGGTCAGGCGGGAGCGTCTTCCTTCTCGGTCTCGTCGGCAGTGAACGGGTTTGCCTCGTCCTCGGTCGGACTCGCGGCCGGGGCGGCGTCCTCGGCGAGGAACGGGTTGACCGCCTCCCCGTCGTCGTCGCCATCCCCGTCCTTGCCGGCGATCTCCGCGGCGAGCGCGAGACCGGCGGTCTCCTCGTCGCGGTCGGCGCCCCGCCCGTCCTCGAGGAACGGGTTGTACTCGGCCTCGCCGAGACCCTCGAGGGCCTCGCCGGCAAGGGCCTCCAGCGCGGCCTGGCGCTCGCGCGCCTTGCGGGCCGCGACGTTCGCCGGGGCCCCGGAGCCGGCCGGGATGAGCTTGCCGATGATGACGTTCTCCTTGAGCCCGATCAGGTGGTCCTTGGCGCCGTTGATGGCGGCCTCGGTCAGCACCCGGGTCGTCTCCTGGAAGGACGCCGCGGCGAGGAAGGATGACGTGTTGAGCGACGCCTTGGTCACGCCGAGCAGCACCGTCTGGGCCGTGGCGGGCTCGCCGCCCTCGGCCAGGACGTGGTTGTTGTGCTCCTCGAACTCGAGCCGGTCGACGAGCTCCGTCGGCAGCAGATCGACGTCACCGGGCTGGTCGATGCGGACCTTGCGGAGCATCTGCCGGACGATGATCTCGATGTGCTTGTCGTTGATCGTGACGCCCTGGCTCTTGTAGACCTTCTGGACCTCCTTCACCAGGTAGCGCTGGACGGCGTCCTTGCCCCGGGTGTCGAGGTACTCCTGCGGGTTGATCGGGCCGTCCGTGATGGCGTCGCCGGCACGGATCGGCTGGCCGTTCTCCACGAGGAGCTTGGCATTGTGCGGGATGAGGTATTCGCGCTCGACGACGTCCTCGGCGCGGACTGCGAGCCCGTCCGATGACTTGACGAGGAACCCGGCGACAGGCGCCGTGACCTCGACTGTCGAGCCGTCCTTGCCCGAGCGGGCCACGACCTGGCCAAGGGTGACGGTGTCACCGGGGGCGGCCAGCTGCTCGGCACCCTTGGGTACCGCGAGCGACGTGTCGTAGACCTCGGTCGAGACAACCTTGACCTTCGTCATGCCGTCGCCGCGGATGATCTCGACGATCCCGTCGATGTGGCTGATCTCGGCCTTGCCCTTGGGGATGCGGGCCTCGAACAGCTCCTCGACGCGCGGCAGGCCGGCGGTGATGTCCAGGCCGGCGACGCCGCCGGTGTGGAACGTCCGCATGGTCAGCTGCGTGCCGGGCTCGCCGATCGACTGCGCGGCGATGATGCCGACGGCCTCGCCGCTCCCGACCATGTCGCCGGTGGCGAGGTTGCGCCCGTAGCACGCACGGCAGACGCCGTAGCGGGCTTCGCAGGTCAGGGGCGAGCGGACGAGCACCTCGTCGATGCCGGCCTCGTCGATCCGGGCCGCCACCTCTTCGGAGATCATCTCGTTGCGCTCGACGAGGATCGGAGCCTCCTCGCCCTTCTTGATCTTGACTGACGGGTCGGGCAGGGCCGCCGCGGCGAGCCGTCCGGTGAGCCGGCGCTGGAAGGCGCCCTTCTCATCGCTCGACTCGGAGCGGATGATCCAGCTCCCCTCTTCGGTGCCGCAGTCGTCCTCGCGGGTGATGACGTCCTGGGCGACGTCGACCAGGCGCCGGGTGAGGTACCCCGAGTCGGCGGTCCGCAGCGCGGTGTCCGCGAGACCCTTGCGGGCGCCGTGGGTCGAGATGAAGTACTCGAGGACCGTCATCCCCTCGCGGAAGTTGCTCCGCACGGGGACGTCGATGATCCGCCCGGACGGGTCGGCCATGAGCCCTCGCATCGCGCCGAGCTGGCCGATGTTGCCCTTGTTCCCTCGGGCGCCGGACGCGGTCATCATCGTGACCGGGCCCGTCGGGTCGAGGGACTTCATCATCTCGTCGGACATCTTGGCGGTCGTTTCCTGCCACACGCCGACGACCTGCTCGTAGCGCTCGTCCTCGGTGATGAGGCCACGCTGGAACTGGCGATCGATCTCCGCGACGTTGTCGTCGGCGGCGACCAGCCGCTCGGCCTTGTCCTTCGGGATCTCGATGTCGAACAGGCCGATCGTCATCCCGCCACGGGTCGCGAACTCGAACCCGACGCTCTTGATGCCGTCGACGAGATGGGCCGTCTCCTCGGGACCGAGGTCGCGGTAGCACCGATCGACCAGCTCCTTGAGGTCGCTCCGCTTCATGACCGTGTCGTGGAAGCGCAGCTGGTTCGGCAGGATCTGGTTGAAGATCACGCGCCCGATCGTGGTCCGCCGGCGCTCCGGGCGAAGTGCCTCGGTCTCGGCGTCCCAGGCCTGGACCTCGACGTCGATGACCTCGTGCAGCGCCGCGTTGGTCTTCTCGCGGAGCTGGTAGGCGAGGATCGCCTCATCCTCCGACGCGAACGAGCGGACGGGCTTCTTCGACTTGGTCGTGGTGGCGTCCATCGTCAGGTAGTAGCAGCCGAGGACCATGTCCTGCGTCGGCGCCACGACCGGGCTGCCGTCGGCCGGCGACAGCAGGTTGGCGGTGGACAGCATCATCGTCCGCGCCTCTTCCTGGGCGGCCGTCGAAAGCGGCACGTGGACCGCCATCTGGTCGCCGTCGAAGTCGGCGTTGAACGCCGTGCAGACGAGCGGGTGGATCTGGATCGCCGAGCCCTCGACGAGCACAGGCATGAATGCCTGGATGCCGAGTCGGTGCAGCGTCGGGGCGCGGTTGAGCAGGACCGGGTGGTCCTTGATGACGTCCTCGAGGACGTCCCAGACCTCCGGCCGCACGCGCTCGACGATGCGCTTGGCGCTCTTGATGTTGTGGGCGAAGCCCTTCTCGACGAGCTGGCGCATGACGAACGGCTTGAACAGCTCGAGCGCCATCTTCTTGGGCAGCCCGCACTGGTGGAGCTTGAGCTCGGGGCCGACCACGATGACCGATCGACCGGAATAGTCGACGCGCTTGCCGAGCAGGTTCTGGCGGAACCGACCCTGCTTGCCCTTGAGCATGTCCGACAGGCTCTTGAGGCGGTGGTTGCCGGTGCCCGCGATCGCCCGGCCACGGCGGCCGTTGTCGATCAGCGCGTCGCACGCCTCCTGGAGCATCCGCTTCTCGTTGCGGATGATGATCTCGGGCGCGCCGAGCTCGAGGAGTCGCTTGAGCCGGTTGTTGCGGTTGATGACGCGGCGATACAGGTCGTTCAGGTCGGACGTCGCGAAACGGCCGCCGTCGAGCTGGACCATCGGTCGCAGGTCGGGCGGGATGACCGGCAGCACCGACAGGATCATCCAGTCGGGGCGAGTGCCGCTCCGACGGAACGCCTCGATGAGGCGCAGCCGCTTGATCGCCTTCTTGCGCCGCTGACCGGAGCTCGTCCGGACTTCGACATGAAGCGAGCGTGCCAGCTCCTCGAGGTCCATCCGGCTGATGATCTCGCGCACGGCCTCGGCACCCATGCCTGCGCCGAACACGCGGCCGCTCTTGGCGGTCGAGCCGTACTTCTCGTCGAGCATGCGGAACTCGTGTCTCGCCGATGGTCTGCATCGGCTTGATCGCCTCGAGCTCGTCGCGCCGCTGGCGCAGCTCGTCCTTGAGGCCCTGGGCCTGCTCCTGCAGACCGGCGCGCTCGTGCTGCAGGGTGTCGTCGACACCGCTCGAGAGGTCGGCGATCTTCTGCTCGACGGCGCGCGCCTCATCGGCCTCGCGCTGCTGGAGGTCGGCGTTGACCTGCTCGCTGTACTCGGCGACGACCTTGCGCAGGCGCGCGGTCGCCTCCTTGCCGCCCTTGTCGCCGGCGGCCACGATGACCTCGCCGGTCGGGCCGAACGCGATGGCGTCCTCCGCGACACCGGTCTTGAGCTCGGATACGAGCGCCTCGGTCGCCTGGGCGGCAGCCGCGATCTCCTCGGTCCGTGCGGCGCGCTGGCTCTCCAGGTCGGCCTTGGTCCGGGCGAGCTCCTCGTTCAGCTCGTCCTTCTGCTTATTGACCTTCGAGCGCAGCTCGTCCTCGAGCTCGGCCAGGCGCTCGCCGGCCTTGCCGCCGCGCCCCTCGGCCTCTTCCTCGATCGCCGCGAGTGCACGCTTGCGCGCGTCCTCATCGACGTGGGTGACGATGTACAGCGCGAAATACAGGATCCGCTCGAGATTGCGCGGGCTGATGTCGAGCAGGATGCCGAGCCGGCTCGGCGTGCCCTTGAAGTACCAGATGTGGCTGACCGGACTCGCGAGCTGGATGTGACCCATGCGCTCGCGACGGACCTTGCTGCGGGTGACCTCGACGCCACACTTGTCGCAGATGATCCCCTTGTAGCGGATCCGCTTGTACTTGCCGCAGTAGCACTCCCAGTCCTTGGTCGGACCGAAGATGCGCTCGTCGAAAAGACCGTCCTTTTCCGGCTTGAGCGTCCGGTAATTGATGGTCTCGGGCTTCGTCACCTCGCCCTTCGACCACTCCCGGATCTGGTCCGGGCTGGCGAGCGAGATACGGATCGCGCTGAAGTTATTGACCTCGAGCATGGTTCTCCTCCACGTCACCGCCTGGCTCGGCGACGTGATGCGGACCGTGAGCGAGCGGGGTCGAGCCGGCCGGGACGCGACCCCGCGGGAACGGTGGGTTGGTGCGGGTGGTGGGTGTGATGTCGGTCAGTCCTCGAACCCGGCGAGGTTGATCCCGCCGAGATCGGGGAGCAGGTAGCCGGAGGCGTCGTCCTCCGCGAGCGGGATCTCCTCCTCGTTCTGGTCCAGGATCTCCGCGTTCAGCCCGAGGCTGCGCAGCTCCTTGATCAGGACCTTGAACGACTCGGGGACCCGCGGCGGCTGGATCTCCTCCCCCTTGACGATCGCTTCGTAGGTCTGGACACGTCCGAGGACGTCGTCCGACTTCACGGTGAGCAGCTCCTGGAGGATGTTGGCGGCGCCGTATGCCTCCAGCGCCCAGACCTCCATCTCGCCGAAGCGCTGGCCGCCGAACTGCGCCTTGCCACCGAGCGGCTGCTGGGTGATGAGGCTGTACGGGCCGGTCGAGCGTGCGTGGATCTTGTCCTCGACGAGGTGGTGCAGCTTGAGCATGTAGATATAGCCGACCGTGATGTGCCGGTCGAACGTCTCACCCGTCCGGCCGTCGCGCAGCTCGATCTTGCCGCTCTCCGGCAGGCCGGCATCGCGCAGCTCGTCCTGGATCTGCGCCTCGGTCGCGCCGTCGAACACGGCGGTCGCGGCCTTGAGACCCTTCTTGTGGAGGGCCCAGCCGAGGTGCGTCTCGAGGATCTGGCCGATGTTCATCCGGCTCGGCACGCCGAGCGGGTTGAGGATGATGTCGACCGGCGTGCCGTCCGGCAGGAACGGCATGTCCTCGGCGGGCAGGATCTTGGCGATCACGCCCTTGTTGCCGTGGCGGCCGGCCATCTTGTCGCCGACCGAGATCTTGCGCTTCTGGGCGACCGACACGCGGACCAGCCGGTTGACACCGGGCTGCAGGTCGTCGTTGAGCTCGCGACGGAACTCGCGGACCTCGACGACCTTGCCACGCTCGCCGTGCGGCAGGCGCAGCGAGCTGTCCTTCACCTCACGGGCCTTCTCACCGAAGATCGCCCGCAGGAGGCGCTCCTCGGCGGTCAGCTCGGTCTCGCCCTTGGGCGTGATCTTGCCGACGAGGATATCGCCGGGGCGGACCTCGGCGCCGATGTAGACGATGCCCTCCTCGTCGAGGTCCTTGAGGGATTCCTCGCCGACGTTGGGGATGTCCCGGGTGATCTCCTCGGGACCGAGCTTCGTGTCGCGCGACTCGATCTCGTGCTTCTCGATATGGATGCTCGTGAACAGGTCGTCGCGCACGAGGCGGTCGCTGATGACGATCGCGTCCTCGTAGTTGCCGCCCTCCCAGCTCATGAACGCCACGAGGACGTTTCGGCCGAGCGCCAGCTCGCCCATCTCGGTCGAGCTCGAGTCGGCGATGGCCTGGCCGTCGCTGACGCGGTCCCCGACGTTGACGATGGGACGGTGGTTGATGCACGTGCCCTGGTTGGAGCGGACGAACTTCTGGAGGCGGTACTCGTCGAGCTCACCGGCGTCGGTCTCGACGGCGATGCGCTGCGCGGTCACGCTCGTGACCACCCCGCCGCGGGTCGCCACGAGGACCTGGCCGGAGTCCCGGGCGGCGCGCTCCTCCATGCCGGTGCCGACGATCGGCGACTCGGGCTCGAGGAGCGGGACGGCCTGGCGCTGCATGTTCGAACCCATGAGCGCCCGGTTGGCGTCGTCGTGCTCGAGGAACGGGATGAGCGCCGTGGCGACCGAGACGACCTGCTTGGGCGACACGTCCATGTACTCGATCTGTGAGGGGCGAGCCTCGGGGAACGTGTCGCGGTAGCGGGACGGGATGCGCTCGGCGGCGAAATGGCCCTCGTCGTCGAGCGGCGCGTTGGCCTGCGCGACGACGTGCTCCTCCTCCTCGTCCGCGGGGAGGTACTCGATGTCGTCGGTGACGACCGGGCGGATCGGGAAGGCATGCGCCTTCTGCTTCTTGAGCTCGGACACGGCCGCGCTCGTGAACGTCTCGCCGGCCTTCAGCACGACGCCGCCGCTCTTCGATACGAGGTCCTGGCCCGCCTGATATGCGGTCAGGCCGGTCTCGTCGTAGCCGACGGTCCGCTTGACCTTGCGGTACGGGGTCTCGATGAAGCCGTAGCTGTTGATGCGGCCGTACGTCGCGAGCGATCCGATCAGGCCGATGTTCGGGCCTTCCGGGGTCTCGATCGGGCAGATCCGCCCGTAGTGGCTGTGGTGGACGTCGCGGACGTCGAACCCGGCGCGCTCGCGCGACAGGCCGCCCGGGCCGAGCGCCGACAGTCGGCGCTTCGAGGTCAATTCGGCCAGCGGGTTCGTCTGGTCCATGAACTGGCTGAGCTGGCTGCCGCCGAAGAACTCCTTCATCGCCGCCACGACGGGGCGGATGTTGATGAGGGCGTTCGGGGTCGCCTTGTCGATCTCCTGGATCGTCATGCGCTCGCGGACGACGCGCTCCATGCGCAGCAGGCCGATCCGGAACGCGTTCTGGATCAGCTCGCCGTTGGCACGGATGCGCCGGTTGCCGAGATGGTCGATGTCGTCCTTCGGATGAAGGCCGCGGTTGCACTCGATGAGATGACCGACGATCGCGGCGATGTCTTCCTTCGTGATCGTCCGCTGCTCGCGCTCGAGCTCGAGGCCCATGCGCGCCGCGACTGCGTCCAGCTTCTTGTCGAACTTGTAGCGACCGACGCGACCGAGGTCGTACCGGCGGAAGTTGAAGAACAGGCTCTCGACCAGCTGGCGGGCGTTCTCACCCGTGGGCGGGTCGCCCGGGCGCAGCTTCTTGTAGACCTCGATGAGGGCCTCGGCCTGGGTGTGTGTCAGGTCCTTGTCGAGGGTGCTCGCGATGAAGGGATGGTCGGCGTCCGTGTCGATCGAGCTGAACAGCGCGGTGATCGCGTCGTTCTCCTCGTAGCCGACGGCGCGCAACAGCGTGGTCGCTGCGATCTTGCGCTTGCGGTCGACCTTGACCCAGAGCTGGTCCTTGTTGTTCGTCTCGAACTCGAGCCAGGCGCCGCGGTTCGGGATGACCTTGGCACTGAACAGCATGCGGCCGGACGCCAGGTCCTCCGCCTCGCTGTAGTAGACGCCCGGCGAGCGGACGAGCTGGCTGACCACGACCCGCTCCGCGCCGTTGATGACGAACGTGCCCTGGTCGGTCATCCAGGGGTAGTCGCCCATGTACACGCGCTGGCGCTGGATTTCGCCGGTCTCCTTGATGAGGAGCTCGACGTTGACGTACAGCGGCTTGCTGAACGTCAGGTCCTTGGTGCGGCACTCCTCTTCGGAATACTTGGGCTCGCCGAACTCGTAGTCGAGGAACTGCAGTTCCATGACCTTGCCGGTGAAGTCCTTGATCGGGCTGATCTCATCGAACAGCTCGCGGAGGCCTTTCTCGACGAACCAGCTGAACGAATCCGAGCTGCAGTTCGATGAGATTGGGGATCTCGAATTTCTCGTAGCTGACGCCATCGACCTTCTTGTCGATACGGGCGTACGAGATGCGACCCGATGGGGTCACGGCGCGAGTCGAAGACGACTCAGCGTTAGACAGCATGAAGCACCGCTCCTTGACGGAGGAGGAAGGAGAAATGGGGGGCCGCGCTCACAGAAGGGGTATGGTACCGCGATTTTGAGTCTTGTCAAACACCCCCGAACGTGCTATTGGGCATTTTGGGCGCCGATCCGAGCCGCCCGGACCCCGCGCACCCGTTCCCGCGCGGCGGGACAAGGCGACCGTCCACGCCGGTTCCCGCGCCCGGACGACGCCGGGGAAGGCGCCGTCGAGCACGAAAACGAGCGCAGGTGCCGGGAGCTCGCTACTTGATCTCGACCTTTGCCCCTTGCTCCTCCAAGGCCGCCTTGATCTTCTCGGCCTCGTCCCGGGCGATGCCTTCCTTGACAGGCTTCGGCGACGCGTCGACCAGATCCTTGGCCTCCTTGAGGCCGAGACCCGTCAGCTCGCGGACGACCTTGATGACCGGGATCTTGTTCGGGCCGACCTCGGCAAGGACGGCGGCGAACTCGCTCTGCTCCTCGGGCGCGGCCGCGGCGGCAGCGCCGGCGCCATCACCACCGCCAGCCGCAGGGGCGGCGGCAGCAGCGACTGGGGCAGCGGCGGTCACGCCGTAGCGCTCCTCGAAACGCTTGATGAACTCGGACAGCTCGAGGACGGTCATCTTGTCGATGGCCTCGAGCAGGTCGTCCTGGGTCAGGGTTGCCATGGGAATCTCCTTGTCGTTATCGATGTCTTCGGATTCGGCGGTCGTGAAAGAGATCTACGCGTCGGCCTGGCGCTTCTGCTCGGCCACCTGCGCGAGGGCATAGCCAAGGTTGCGCAGCGGCGCAGCGAACAGGCCGGCAAGCGTACCGACCGGCGCCTGCATCCCGCCGGCAAGCCGCGCCAACAGCACCTCCCGCGACGGGAGCGCGGCGAGCCGCGTCACGGCGTCCCCGTCGATCGCCCGGTCGCCGAGGATGGCACCCGTGATCCGGACAACCTTGTTGTACGGGCGGGTGGCGTCCAGGACGGCCTTCGCGGTCGCTGCCTCGTCGGTGCCGAACGCGATCGCGGTCGGACCGTTGAGGAGCGGGGAAAGCGCCTCGCCGACCGTGTCGGCTGCGGCGATCCGCATGAGGCGGTTCTTGATGACGCGGTATCGGACGTCCTGCTTACGCAGGGCTCGCCTGATCTCGGCGATCTCTCTCACCGTGAGGCCGCGGTACTCGGAAACGATCATCGTCCGTGCGTTCGCGAGTTCCTCGCGCAGCTCGGCGACAGTCGCTTCTTTTGCTTCGGTCGGCATGTGCCTCCTCGTCGCTTTGGCACGCGGACCGGCGTGCGGCGGTGGGTCGACCGGAGCCAACGCTCCGGCTCTCCCCTGCGACGGATCCCATGGCAACCTCCCGAGAGAGGCCGACCCCGGCTCGCAGGGGCACACCCACCGGCGAAGGTGGAGGCACCGACTGCCTCGGCGTGCTCGTCGGCGTCCCCGGTCGCGCCCTGTACAGGCGATCGACTGGTCCGGTCCGACGGATTGAGTCCGGTACGACGACGTCGGTCGCGCACTACGGACGCAGGCTGTCTGCGGCGGTCCGTCTTGTCTTGTCAGATGGCTCGCGTCTCCGCGGCCATCGCATGCAAATTGTGCGCCGGCGAACCGCCGGCGTGGGTCAGGCGGCGTTGGCGACCGCCAGGACGGCCGGCACATCGACCCGGATGCCCGGGCCCATCGTGCTGGCGATCGTCAGAGTGCGCAGGTACTGGCCCTTCGCCCCGGACGGCTTTGCGCGGTTGACTGCGTCGACGAGGGCCGCGAGGTTGTCGACCAGCGCCTCCGCTTCGAAGCTGCTCTTGCCGACCGCGACATGGACGATCGCCGCCTTGTCGACCTTGAACTCGACCCGGCCGCCCTTGACCTCCTTGACGGCCCGCTCGAGATCGAACGTGATCGTGCCGGCCTTCGGGTTCGGCATCAGCCCTCGACGGCCGAGGATCTTGCCGAGTCGGCCGACGAGGCCCATCGAATCGGGTGTCGCGAGCGCGACGTCGAACTCGAGCCAGCCGGCTTCGATCTTCTTCACGAGGTCCTCGCCGCCGACTTCGTCCGCGCCGGCGCGGAGCGCCTCCTGGGCCTTCTCGCCCTGGGCGAAGACCGCGACGCGGACGGTGTTGCCCGTGCCGTGCGGAAGCACGACCGTGCCGCGAACCATCTGGTCGGCATGGCGCGGGTCGACGCCGAGGCGGATGTGGGCCTCGATCGTCGCATCGAAATTCACGGTGGTCGTCTGCTTCGCGAGCTCGGCGGCATCCGCGGGGCCGTACAGCGTCTCGCGATCGACGAGCTTGGCCGCTTCCTGATACTTCTTGCCGCGATGGGCCATCGATCTGTCCTCCTATCGGCCGGCGAACCCGGCCTTCCCCTTGAACGGAAGCCCTGCGGCCCGGGGTCCCTGCCGCAAGCGCGAAACGTGGCGGTCTAGTTGGAGACTTCGATCCCCATCGAGCGCGCCGTGCCCTCGACCTGCTTGGCAGCAGCCTCGAGGTCGTTGGCGTTGAGGTCGGACATCTTGATGGTGGCGATCTCACGGAGCTGGTCGCGGGTCACGCGGCCGACGTTCTCGCGCCCGGTGGTCCCCGAGCCCTTCTCGATCCCGGCGGCCTTGCGGAGCAGGTCCGCGGCCGGCGGGGTCTTGAGGATGAAACTGAACGAGCGATCCTCGAAGATCGTGATCTGGGCCGGGATGACCTGGCCGCGCTTGTCGGCCGTCTTCTCGTTATAGGACTTGGTGAACTCGACGATGTTGATGCCGTGCGGGCCGAGCGCGGTGCCGACGGGCGGCGCCGGCGTCGCGGCACCAGCCGGCAACTGCAGCGTCAGGACGATGCGGATCTTCTTGGCCACGAGGGGTCCTTTCTACAACTTCTCGACTTGCAGGAAGTCGAGCTCGACCGGCGTCTCGCGGCCGAAGATGCTCACCAGGACCTTGACCTTGTTGCGCTCCGGGTTGATCTCCTCGACCGTGCCGATGAACTCGGCGAACGGCCCGTCGGTGACCCGGACGCTCTGGCCCTTCGTGAACGCGACGCGGTACTTGGGCGTCTCGACGCCCATGTGCCGCAGGATCTGCTTGACCTCGGTCTCCGTCAGCGGGATCGGCTCGCTGCGGACACCGGGGATGTTGGCGCCACCGACGAAGCTCGTGACGCCCGGCGTATTGCGGACGACGAACCAGCTGTCGGGATCCAGGATCATCTCGACCAGGACATAGCCCGGGTAGACCTTCTTCTGGACCGTGTGCCGCTGGCCCTGACGGATCTCGATCTCGTCCTCCATCGGGACGAGGACCTGGAAGATCTTGTCCTCCATGCCCATCGATTCGATGCGGTGCTCGAGATTGGTCTTGACCTTGTTCTCGTAGCCCGAGTAGGTGTGGATGATGTACCAGCGCTTGTCGGGCGCCTTGGTCTCGGTGGTGCTGCTGAGGTCGGTCATCATCGTTTCCTACGCCGCCGCCGCGGGGCTGATGAGGTTGAGCAACCCGACGAAGATGCGATCGAGCACGGTGATGTACAGCCCGACCACGATGCTGATCGCGAAGACCAGCACGGTCAGGTTGCGCACCTGCTCACGGGTCGGCCAGCTGACTTTCTTCAGCTCGGACCAGACCTCATCGAAGTAGCGTCGAACTCGCTTCACGTCGTCGTTCTTCTCTCACTAGCGGGTAATGGCAGGGGCGATAGGACTCGAACCTACAACCGCTGGTTTTGGAGACCAGTGCTCTGCCAATTGAGCTACACCCCTGCGGCGGCGCGGCCGTCGGCCTACTTCGCCTCGCGGTGAAGTGTATGCCGTCGCTCGCGCGGGCAATATTTCATGAGCTCGATCCGGTTCGGATCGTTCCTCTTGTTCTTGCGCGTCGTATAGGTCCGCTGCTTGCACTCGGTGCACGCGAGCTGGATCGTCGGACGGTTCTCGACCCTCGCCATGTCGTCCCTACTCGGCGATGGTGACGATGGCGCCGGCGCCGACGGTCCGGCCACCCTCGCGGATGGCGAAGCGCTGGCCGACCTCGAGGCCGATCGGGGTGATCAGCTCGACGCTCATCTCGACGTTGTCGCCGGGCATGATCATCTCGGCCCCGTCGGGCAGCCCGATGGCACCGGTCACGTCGGTCGTGCGCAGGTAGAACTGGGGCCGGTAGCCGTTGTAGAAGGGGGTATGGCGGCCGCCCTCCTCCTTGGTCAGCACGTACACCTGGGCGGTGAACTTGGTGTGGGGCTTGATCGAGCCCGTCTTGGCCAGCACCTGGCCGCGCTCGATCTCCTCGCGCTCGATGCCCCGGATGAGGCAGCCCACGTTGTCGCCGGCGCGGCCCTCGTCGAGCAGCTTCTTGAACATCTCCACGCCGGTGACCACGATCTTGCGGGTCGGCTTGACGCCGACCAGCTCGACCTCGTCGCCGACCTTGACGATGCCGCGCTCGATGCGGCCGGTGGCGACGGTGCCCCGGCCCTTGATGCCGAACACGTCCTCGACCGGCATGAGGAACGGCCGATCGACCGCCCGCTCGGGGGTGGGGATGTACGAATCGACCGCGTCCATCAGCTCCTGGATGGGCTTGTACGCCTCGTCGGCCGGGTTGTCGGGTGCCTCCAGGGCCTTGAGCGCGGAGCCGCGGATGACCGGGATGTCGTCACCCGGGAACTCGTACTTGGAGAGCAGCTCGCGGACCTCCAGCTCGACCAGGTCGAGCAGCTCCTCGTCGTCGACCATGTCGACCTTGTTGAGGAAGACCACGATGTAGGGCACCTCCACCTGGCGGGCCAGCAGGATGTGCTCGCGCGTCTGGGGCATCGGCCCGTCGGTCGCGGCGACGACCAGGATGGCGCCGTCCATCTGGGCGGCGCCGGTGATCATGTTCTTGATGTAGTCGGCATGACCCGGGCAGTCGACGTGGGCGTAGTGGCGCGCGTCGGTCTCGTACTCGACGTGGGCGATGGCGATGGTGATACCGCGGGCGCGCTCCTCGGGCGCGTTGTCGATCGTGTCGAAGGCGCGGTACTCGGCCTCGCCTTTGAGGGCGAGGTACTTGGTGATCGCCGCGGTGAGCGAGGTCTTGCCATGGTCGATGTGGCCGATGGTGCCCACGTTGACGTGCGGCTTGGTGCGCTCGAACTTCTTCTTGGCCACGTGACCAGTTCACTCCTTAGATCAGGTGCGGACGACGCCGCGGGGTTTGGGATCGGGCGGTGGAGCCCACAATCGGACTTGAACCGATGACCTCTTCCTTACCAAGGAAGTGCTCTGCCAGCTGAGCTATGTGGGCCCGGGCCGATCGTGGGTTGTCTTCGATGTGGTGGGCAGGGAGGGAATCGAACCCCCAAAGCCGAAGGCGGCTGGTCTACAGCCAGCTGAGCTCACCACCTGCTCAACCTACCCACTGACGTTGCGGTGCCGGATCGGGACTGCGGCCCCGTGGCGGATCCGACCACCGATGGACGTGCTCTGGAGCCGACGACGGGACTCGAACCCGGAACCGGCGGTTTACAAAACCGCTGCTCTACCAATTGAGCTACGTCGGCGCGACGGGCAGGGCCATACCGCAGAAAAGACCCTTTCGGCGCCGGGAGATGATAGGACCGACCGGTCGGATGGGTCAAGCGTCGGGGGTCTCCGCGCGTCGCGCCCGGCGGCGCGTCGGCGCCTTGGGCGGTGCGTCGCCTGGCAGCAGGTCCCCGTCATGCTCGGGCGTGGCTGTCGTATCGGCCGAGGGCGGAGGGGACGCCTCAGCGTCGGGCGCGGGCGTCGCGTCGACGGCGACCTTCTTCGCGCGTGGCTTGCGCGGCTTCGGAGCTGGCTTGGCGGTCTCGGTGGCGGGAGCGTCCTCGTCGGTCGACCGTTCGGTCGACGGATCGGGCTGCTGTGGAGCCGCTGTCGCCGGTGGCGGAAGGGCCTCGACATCCTCGCGCTGCGACAGCGCCTCGAATAGCAGGATCGACCCCGCGACCGCGGCGTTCAGCGACCCGACGGCACCCTTCATCGGGATCCGCATGAAGACGTCGCAGCGGCGACGGACGGCCGGCCCGAGGCCCTGGCCCTCGCTCCCGACGACGATCGCGAGCGGTCCACGCAGGTCGGTCTGCCGGGCGCTCAGCGGGGCACCGCCGTCGGCACCCGCGATCCGCAGGCCCCGTGCGTGGAGATCGCTCAGGGCCGCCGGGAGGTCATCGGCCGGACTGAGCAGGAGGTGCTCGATGGCACCCGCAGACGCCTTGACCGCGGACGGGCTAAGCGGCGCCTGGCGATGGATCGGGAAGACGACACCGTGGACGCCGGCCGCTTCCGCGCTGCGCAACAGCGAGCCGACGTTGTGCGGGTCCTCGAGCGAATCGAGCACGAGGACGAACGGCGGCTCGCCGCGCTCCGTGGCACGCGCGAGGATGTCGTCGAGGCTCGCGAACTGCCGCGGCTCGACCACGAGCGCGATCCCCTGGTGGCCGTCGAACCCCGCAAGTGCGGTGAGTGAACCACCCTCGACCTCGACGATCGGGATGCGCAGGTTGGTGGCGTGAAGGACGAGCTTCTCGAGCGCGGCGCGGCGCTGTGGCACGACCAGCAGCCGGATCGCGGGACGGCGCGCGACGAAGGCTTCTTCGACCGGGCGCCGGCCGGCGACCAGCTCCTCCGCGGGGCCGAGGGCATCCGGCGGCGGCAGGGCCGGCTGGCGGTAGGCTGGCGCCGGTCGGATACGCCCCGGGCCGACCGTATGGACGACCGCCCGGGCGACGGTCGCGGTCCCAGCCGCGATCCCGATCCCGGTCGCGATCCTGGTCCCGGTCGAAGGGAGGCCGGCGATCGCCGGGTCTCCGTGGTCCTCCAGGGGGAGGGCCGGGTCGTCGCGGACCGCAGTCGAAGGGACGCGGCTCGCGACCCGGTGGGCCGCCGAACTGCCGCGGACCGGGGGGTCGCGGTGAACGACGGTCGAAGCCGCCGCGGTCCGCCTGATCCTCTTGCCCGCGGTCGAATGGCTGGCTTCCCCCGCGGTCATCCCACGGCCGCTGTCTCGGGCCGTCGGGCCGCTGACCCGGGCCATCGGGCCGCTGGCCCCGTCGTGGGCCGGGCCGGGGCCGGTCGCCGGGCGGCCCCGGCTGCCATGAGCGGCGTGGACCGCCGGGCGGCCCGCCACCTTGCCACGGCGGACCGCGACGTGGCCCCACCTCGCCAGGACCGTCGCGTCGTAGCCCACCCGGGCGCGGCCCGTCCGACCGCGGCCCGTCTCGCCGTGGGCCACCGGGTCGCGGGCCGTCGCGGCGCGGTCCCTCCCGGCGCGGCCCTCGACCCGCTCCCCCGCCCCGCCGGCGGTCATCGGGCGGCCGGTCAGCCACGGCTAACCTCGGCGATTCGGTGCCAGCGCTGGCCGTCGCGGGTGTCCTCGACCGCGATGCCACGATCGGACAGTGCGTCCCGAAGACGGTCGGATGCCGCCCAATCGCGGGCAGCTCGCGCCGCCGCGCGCTCGTCGAGGAGCGCCTGGAGCTCGGGGTCGAGGGCGTCCGCGCCGGCGTCGGGAAAGACGCCCAGCACGAGGTCGAGATCGTGCAGCGCGGCCAGGGCCCGGCCCGCGTCATCGGTCGATAACGTGCGGCCCTCGATGCGCCGGTTGAGATCGCGCACGAGGTCGAACAGCGCTGCGAGCCCGGCGGAGATGTTCAGGTCATCGTCGAGGGCCTCACCGAACGCCGTCCGCCCGGCAACCAGGGCCTCATCGAGTGTCGCGTCCCCGGGGCCGTCCGCGCGATACGTCTCCAGCGCTCGCACGACAGCGTCGAGTCGAGCGACGGCGGCGCCGGCGGCGGCGAGCGATTCGTCGGAGTGATCGAGGCCCGCGCGGTAATGGACCGCGAGCAGCGCGTAGCGCAAGGCGCGCGCAGAGACCCCCGCGTCGAGGACCTCGCCGACCCGCGCGATGTTCCCGGTCGATTTCGCCATCTTCGAGCCGCTGGACCGCAGGTGAGCGCAGTGCAACCACGTCTCGACGAAGGGCTGCCCGGTCGCCGCCTCGCTCTGCGCGATCTCGTCCTCATGGTGGGGGAAGATCAGGTCGACGCCACCGGTATGGATGTCGAACGATGAGCCGAGGTGGGCCATGCTCATCGCCGAGCACTCGATGTGCCAGCCCGGGCGGCCATCGCCGATCGCCGTCGACCACGACGGCTCGCCCGGCTTCTGGCCCTTCCACAGCGCGAAGTCGCGCACGTCGTCCTTCGCGTATTCGTCGGACTCGACGCGCTCGCCGACCCGCATCTGCTCCGGGTCCAGCCGCGCGAGGCGCCCGTATGCCGGCCACGACGAGATCCGGAAGAAGATCGAGCCGTCCTCGGTCCGATACGCGTGACCGCGCTCGAGGAGCGTCTCGATGAGCGCCACGATCTCGTCGATGTGCTCGGTCGCGCGGGGCAGCACGTCGGGACGTGTCATCCGCAGCATTTCCGCGTCGACGAGGAAACGCTCGAGGTAGCGAGCGCTCAGCTCGCCGATCGTCTCTCCGGCCGCAGCTGCCCCACGGATGATCTTGTCATCGACATCAGTGATGTTCATGACCCAGGTCACGGTGTAGCCGCGCCAGCGGAGATACCGCACCAGCAGGTCCGCGAAAAGGAACGACCGGAAGTTGCCGATGTGGGCTGGTCCGTAGACCGTCGGACCGCAGGAGTAGATCCGGACGCCGTCGTCGCGCAGCGGAACGAGCGGTCGAGTCTCGCCGGTCAACGTGTCATGGAGCCGGACATCGCTCACGGCCGGGCCTCGATCGTGGCCAACGCGAACGCCGAGATCGACCGACCCGCGCCTTCGGGACCGGCGAGGTTGCCGGTCGAGGCTTTCATGCTGACCGATCCCTCGTCGAGACCGAGCAGAGCGGCAACCGCGCCGCGCATCGCGTCGAGACGACCGGCCAGGCGCGGACGGGCGGCCACGATCGTCACGTCCACGGTCGCCGGTCGCCAGCCAGCCTCGGCCAGCCGGTCGACGACCGCCGCGAGGAGGTCGTCGCTCGCGACACCGCGGGGCGTCGTCGGACCGGCCGGGAACATGCGACCGAGATCGCCCAGACCGGCCGCCCCGAGCAAGGCGTCCGCGAGCGCGTGCAACACGACGTCCCCGTCGGAATGTCCGTGGAGTCGCGGGGCGCCAGCGAACTCGATGCCGCCGAGCCGTAACGGCTCGCCCGGCCCGAACGGGTGGGCGTCGCGCCCGAGCCCCGTCCGTCGCGTCGGGTTCGGGCCGAGCAACAAAGCGGTCGCCCGCTCCAGATCGGCGGGGACCGTCACCTTGAGGTTGGCGGGATCGCCGGGGACGACATGAACGGGGATTCTACAGGCCTCCAGGAGGGCGGCCTCATCGGTCCAGGTTCCGTCGGCGGCGACTGCGCTGGCCAACGCGCTGCGCAGGATCGAGCGACGGACGCCCTGCGGCGTCTGGGCGGCGGCCAGGGCGGTGCGATCGATGGTGGCCTCGATCCGGTCGCCGTCGACACGCTTGAGGGTGTCGCTGACGGGTACGACCGGGATCGCGGCACCATGGCGTTCCGTGGCGGCCACGACGTCCGCGATCAGCGTCGTCGGCACGACGGGCCGAGCCCCGTCATGGACGAGGACGACGCGCGAACCCTCGGGATCGGGAACCGCCTCCTCCAGGGCACGGAACCCGGCATGGACCGAATCCTGGCGTCTGTCGCCACCGTCCGCGAACGTGGTGCGATCGCCCGGCACCCAGCCACCTGCCTCGAGCGCGTGCCTGCGATCGCCGGTCGTGACGATCACGATCGACCCCACTGCTGGTGACGCCGCCAGCGCGGCGACGGCATGTGCGAGCAGGGGCCGATCGCCGATCGTCGCGAGGAGCTTGTCCGCCCCACCCATCCGGGAGGAGGCGCCGGCGGCCACGACGATCGCGTCGGCGCGCGAACCCGGCGAGCCGGCCCTTCCCGCCCCGCCGGCCATCCCCGCTAGTCGAGACGCGGCTGCGCGAAGATCATCCGACCGGCCACGGTCTGGAGGACCCGCGTGACCGCGACGTCGAGATCCTTGTCGATGTGTCGCGCGCCGCCCTCGACCACGATCATCGTGCCGTCATCGAGGAAGCCGACCCCCTGGCCGGCCTCCTTGCCTTCCTGGATGACGCGGACGCGCAGCTCCTCACCGGGCAGCACGGCGGGCTTCACGGCGTTCGCCAGCGAGTTGATGTTCATCACGCGGACGCCTTGCAGCTCGGCCACGCGGTTGAGGTTGAAGTCGTTCGTCAGGACGACCCCGCTGCGCGCCCGAGCGAGGGCGACCAACTTGGCATCGACCTCGGTCTCCGTGGGCACGGCGTCCTCCACGATCTCGACGGGCGTGCCCGGTTCCTTTTGCATCCGATTGAGGATCTCGAGGCCCCGGCGCCCACGGTTCCGGCGCAGCGTGTCGGAGCTGTCCGCGATGTGCTGGAGCTCGTCGAGCACGAAGCGCGGGACGACGAGCGTGCCGTAGATGAAGCCGCTCTCCACGATCTCCGCGATCCGGCCGTCGATGATCGCCGACGTATCGACGACGATCCGCGGCTCGCCCGCAAGATCCGCGCTCCGACCCTCCTCGCCCGATCGGAGGAACCCGACCGCTTGCGCGGCCATGATCAGATCGCGCCGCTTGGCGACGGTCAGGCCCAGCATGCCGAGCCCGAGGAACAGCGAGACACCGAGCGGGAGGGCGTCGCCCCAGGGCGGTCCGAGGTTGGCGAGCGGGACCCCCAGCAACAGGCCCATCAGGAGCCCGAGCGTCAGGCCGATGACCGCGGTGACGAACTCGGCAGTGGAGAGGTCCTCGACGCGTGAGAGCACCCAGGTCGCCGGCACGAGCGTCAGGTACGGCAGGATCGCGAAGCCCACGACCACCCACGCGACGACCCACGCCGCGAGCAGGAATCCGGCGTATGGGGCCTCCCGGAAGAGGCCCTCCCCCGCGCCCGCGAGCACGAGCCCGATGAGCCCTCCGAGCGCCGCTCCCAGGAGACGGATATAGCGGATCAACCAGTGCACCCTCGGTGGATCTTCTCGGTCGTCCACCCGGAGTGGCTTGGACGGGGCGTCAGCCTAGCATCGCCGGAACGGCGTCGCCACGGGTCCGCGGCCCGTCTCCGAGCCCCGCGCCGATCGCCTCGCGCAGGGTCGCAACCTCGACGATACGGAGGCCGGACACCTCCGCTGCGCGCCCGCCGCGACCCGGTCGCGGCACGATCGCAGTCTCGAAACCGAGCCGTGCGGCCTCCCGCAGCCGGCGTTCGATGCCGGCGACCGGACGCAGCTCACCGAGCAAGCCGACCTCGCCGATCGCGACGGCGTCGGGGGCCATCGGCCGGTCGCGCAGTGACGAGGCAAGGGCCAACGCCACGGGCAGGTCGAGACCCGGCTCGGCGACACTGAGGCCGCCGGCGAGATTGGCGTAGACGTCGTGCGATCCCAGGCCGATGCCGGCCCGCCGGCCGAGCACGGCGACGAGCAGCCCGAGTCGATTGGGGTCGATGCCGCTCGCCTTGCGAGCCGGTGTGCCGTAGCCGGCCGGTGAGACCAGCGCCTGGACCTCGACGAGCAAGGGGCGGCTGCCCTCCATCGTCGGGGCGACGACGCTGCCCGGTGCGGCCTCGGGATGGTCGGCCAGGAAGGCCCGCGCCGGATCCGCCACCTCCCGCAGCCCGTCGCCCGCCATCTCGAAGACGCCGACCTCGTCGGTCGAGCCGAACCGGTTCTTGGACGACCGGACGAGACGCAGGGCCGCGAACCGCTCGCCCTCGAGGGTGACCACCGCGTCGACGAGGTGCTCCATGGTCTTCGGGCCGGCGATCGACCCGTCCTTGGTCACGTGGCCGACGAGGACGACCGCGATCCCTTCGCCCTTGGCGAACTCCATGAATCGCAGGGTCGACTCGCGCACCTGGCCGACGCTGCCGGCGGCGCCATCGAGCTCATCGATCATCGCGGTCTGGACGGAATCGACGACGAGCAGCGCGGGGCGCGCCGAGCGTGCCACGTCGACGATCCTGGCGACGTCGCGCTCGGCGAGGACCTCGATCGCGGCACCGGCCGGCGCGTCGAGAAGCCCGAGGCGGTCGGCGCGGAGGCGTACCTGCGCGGCCGACTCCTCGCCCGTGGCATAGAGGACGGGACCGCCGATCCCGGCGGCCGCCTGGAGCAGGAGCGTGGACTTGCCGATCCCCGGCTCGCCGCCGAGGAGGATCAGCGACCCCGGGACGACCCCTCCGCCCAGGACCCGGTCGAGCTCACCGATGGACGTCGGCAGCCGCGGGACGGCAGTCTCACCGATGTCGCGCAGGGCCAGGGGTTCGGCGCTGCCGACGCTGACCCGTGCTGACGCCGCGCTCGATGCCTTGGCCCTGACCACGGTCTCGACGAGGCTGTTCCACTCGCCGCAGGCACGGCATTGGCCTTCCCATCGAAGGAAGGCTTCGCCGCAGCTCTGACAGACGTAGCGGCTCGTGGCCTTGGCCACGGGAAGGTCAGTGGGCCTCGACCGGCGTCCGGGACTCGGCCGCGTGGATATCCAGGCCGGCCTCCGGGTCCTTGTCGACGACGATCGTCGTGCCCGGTTCGTAGCGGCCGAGGAGCAGGTGCTCCGCGAGGACGTCCTCGATCATGTTCTGGATGACGCGGCGCAGCGGTCGCGCCCCATAGGCGACGTCGTAGCCGAGCTTGATGATGTGCTCCTTGGCCGCCTCGGTGACCTCGAGCGACATCTGCTGGGCCCTGAGCTGATCGCGCACACGGGCGAGCATCAGGTCGACGATCAGAGTCATCTCCTCGACCGTCAGCGAGCGGAAGACGACCGTCGCATCGATGCGGTTGAGGAACTCCGGCCGGAAGCTGTTCTTCAGCTCGGCCGCGACCTTCTCCTTCATGAGCTCGTACGAGCTCTCGGCCCGCGCCTCGTCGGTGGTGCCCTGCACCCGGAAGCCGAGGCTCGAGTTCGTCTGGAGCTGCTTCGCGCCCAGGTTGGAGGTCATGATGATGATGCAGTTCCGGAAGTCGACCCGGCGCCCCTTGGCGTCGGACAGGTGTCCGTCCTCGAGGATCTGGAGGAGGATGTTGAACACCTCCGGGTGGGCCTTCTCGACCTCGTCCAGCAGCACGACCGCGTAGCTCTTGCGGCGGACGGCCTCGGTCAGCTGGCCGCCCTCGTCGAAGCCGACGTAGCCGGGAGGCGCCCCGACGAGACGGCTGACGTTGTGGCGCTCCATGAACTCGCTCATGTCGATCTTGATGAGCGCGTCCTCGCTGCCGAACATGAACTCGGCGAGGGCCTTGGCGAGCTCGGTCTTCCCGACGCCGGTCGGGCCGAGGAAGATGAACGAACCGATCGGGCGCTTCGGGTCCTTGAGGCCCGCGCGCGCGCGACGGACCGCCTTCGACACGATGTCGATGGCTTCCTGCTGGCCGATGACCCGGTTGTGCAGGGCATCCTCCATGTTGAGCAGCCGCTCCGACTCCTCCTGGGCGATGCGGGTGACCGGGATGCCGGTCCACATCGCAACGACCTGGGCGATCTCCTCGTCCCCGACCGTCGGCTGGTCACCGGACATCGTCGCCTGCCACTCGGCACGGAGCGTGTCGACGGTTTCCTTGGCGGTCGCCTCGGACTCACGCAGCGTCGCGGCTTCCTCGTACTCCTGGTTGTTGATCGCCGCGTCCTTCTCCTTCGTGATTCGGTCCAGCTCGCGCTGGGCCTCGCGGAGGGCAGGCGGTGCCGAGGCATGGCGCAATCGAACGCGCGAGGCTGCCTCGTCGATCAGGTCGATCGCCTTGTCCGGGAGGTGTCGATCGGTGATGTAGCGGATCGACAGGTCGGCGGCAGCCTTCACGGCTTCGTCCGTGATCGTCACCTTGTGGTGCTGCTCATAGCGCTCGCGAATGCCGAGCAGGATGTCGACCGTCTGCTCCATGGTCGGCTCTTCGACCATGACCGGCTGGAAGCGGCGCTCGAGTGCGGCATCGCGCTCGATGTACTTGCGGTACTCGTCGAGCGTGGTCGCGCCGATGCACTGGAGCTCGCCCCGGGAGAGCGGCGGCTTGAGGATGTTGGCGGCGTCGATCGCGCCCTCGGCCGCGCCGGCCCCGACGAGCGTGTGGAGCTCGTCGATGAACAGGACCGCGTCGTTCGTGTTCCGGAGCTCCTCGATGATCTTCTTGAGTCGCTCCTCGAACTCGCCGCGGTACTTGGTGCCGGCGACGAGGGAACCGATGTCGAGCGTCAGCACGCGCTTGTTGAGCAGGATGTCGGGGACGTCGCCGGCGATGATCCGGTGGGCCAGACCCTCCGCGATCGCCGTCTTGCCGACGCCCGGCTCCCCGATGAGTGCGGGGTTGTTCTTCGTCTTGCGACCGAGGATCTGGATGACCCGCTCGATCTCCTTCTCGCGGCCGATCACCGGATCGAGCTTGCCCGCGCGGGCGGCCTCGGTCAGGTTGATCCCGAGCTGGTCGACCGTCGGCGTCTTGCTGGCACGCTTCGTCTCCTGGGCGCTGGGTCCAGCGGACGAGCTCTGGGACAGGACGCGGATGACCTCGTGGCGCACCTTGTCGAGGTTGACACCGAGCGACTCGAGGACGCCCGCGGCGATGCCCTCGCCCTCGCGGACGAGACCCAGCAGCAGGTGTTCGGTGCCGATGTAGTTGTGACCGAGGCGCCGCGCCTCGTCGATGGCCAGCTCGATCACACGCTTGGCGCGTGGCGTGAGCCCGACCTCACCGACGACCGGTCGATCGCCGCGACCGATGATGAACTCGACGGCGGTGCGGACCTTGGCCAGCTCGACGTTCATGTTCTCGAGGACGCGCGCCGCCACACCTTCGCCCTCGCGGACGAGGCCCAGGAGCAGATGCTCCGTGCCGATGTAGTTGTGGTTGAACCGCTGCGCCTCGTCCTGAGCCAGTGTCAGGACCTTGCGCGCGCGATCCGTGAATTTGTCGAAGCGATCCATCGAGTCGAACGCCTGTTCCCTTCGCCTGCCGATCCATGTACCGGCCTGATGCCCATGCTAGCACGACGTTCGCACCAGCCGGCTGGTGCCATGAGTACCGGTCTCTCGTAGATTGAATCGCCGGTCGACAGGCATCCGGATGCCTGAACCGCCTTAAGGAATCGAAACGACCCGCCGGTATCGGCGGGTCGTTTGGCGATAACGGATTGGCGCCGGCCGTCTAGGCCTTCGGGTCGTCCTCAGTCTCGGCGGCGTCCGGCTTCGACTCCTCCTCGACGGCGGCCTCGTCGACCGGCGCCGCAGCTGCGTCGGCGGCCGCTTCGGGGGTCGCCGCTTCGTCGGGCTCGGCAGGCGCTTCTGTCGAGGGCTCCGGTTCGGCCTCGGCGACCGGTTCCGCTGCCGCTTCGATCGTCTCTTCGACTGCCGGTTCGGCCTCAACGACCGGCTCGGCCTCGGCCTGGGCCTCAGCGGGCTCGGGCTCGGCGACCGGCTCAGCCTCGGCGACGGGCTCGGCTTCGGCGAGCTCTGCTTCTGCCGGGGCCTCTGCCGCGGGCTCGGTCTCGGCCACGGGCTCGGCTTCCGCCTGGGCCTCGGCCGGCTCGGCCTCGGCGACGGGCGTCTCGGCATCGGCCTGAGCCTCAGCGGGCTCGGCCTCGTCTTCGGCGGCAGGTGCCTGCGCGGCCTCGCCTTCGGCGACCGGTCCTGACTCGGCCTCGGCCAACTGCTGGCGAACCTGCGCGAACGCGGACGCAAGCGTGTTGTCGATCCCGCCCTCCGGCTCCTGGACCGCGTCACTCATCGAATAGCTGCGTTCCTGGCGCGGACGTCGCTCGGCGCGCGGGCCACCTCCTGAGGACGGTGCCGGCTGGCCGGGCTCGGGTGCCGGACGTGCCGGCGGCTCCTCGGCCTGCTTCAGGCTGAGGCCGAGGCGATGCCGCTCGGAGTCGAGCGAGATGATCTTGAGCTTGAGCGACTGTCCCTCATGGACGACGTCACCTGGGTGGGCGACGCGCTGGTGCGACAGCTCGCTGATGTGGATCAGGCCTTCGAGGCCGTCGCGAACGCGCACGAAGGCGCCGAAGTTGACGAGCTTCGTGACCGTCCCGTCGATGATGTCGCCGACGTTGAAGTCAGCCACGGTCGAGTGCCACGGGTCGGGCTGGAGGCGGCGGATCGACAGGCTGATCCGACCGCGCTCGTGATTGATATCGATGACCTCGGCCTCGACCTCGTCACCGACCTTGTAACCGGCCTCGGGGTTGTTGACCTTGTTCCACGAGAGCTCGCTCTTGTGGACCAGGCCGTCGATCCCGCCGAGATCGATGAAGACGCCGAACGGCGCGATCGATCGGACGGTGCCTGTGACCTTCTGGCCGACCTGGAGGCTGCTGAAAAGCTCGTCCCGCTTCTCGCGGCGCTCCTCGTAGAGAGCCACCTTCTCCGACAGGATCAGGCGGTTGGCCTTGCGGTTGACCTCGAGGATCTTGAGGCGGAGCTTCCTGCCGACGAATGGCTGGAGCTTCTCGGCGATCTCCTGGGCGGCATCGCGCGGCTGGTCGTTCTGCGGCCGGCGCGGGAAGTCGACGATCTGACTGATCGGGACGAAGCCACGGATCCCACAGTCGACGATGAGGCCGCCCTTGTTGTGGTCGATGACCGGCGCCTCGATGATCACGCCCGCCTCGAACTGCTCCTGCATCGCGCGCCACTTGCGCTCGAGTCCGGCGCGGCGCAATGACAGGACCGCGTGGCCTTCGGGCGATTCCGGCTGGAGGACGTAGACCAGGACGGTATCGCCGATGTTCAGCGGTGCCTGGCCCTCGCCACCATGGCGGCCGAAGAGCTCGCGGTTGCTGACGACGCCCTCGCTCTTGGCACCGATGTCCACGAGGATCTCGTCCTTGTCGATGCGGACCACGTTCCCTTCGACGACATCGCCGTGCTTGAAGCTCTTGATGTCGGATTCCTGCTCGGCGAGCAGCTCCTCCATCGTCGTCGGCTCGGGGCCGAGGTCGCGCGGAGGCGCGGGTGGCTCGGGCTCGGCGGGTGCCTCGGGCTCGGCGGCCTCAAGGGTTGCGTCGGGCTCGGCAGTTGCGGCCGCCTCGGGGGTTGCGTCGGGCTCGGCGGTTGCGGCGGCCTCGGGCTCGGCCGCGGCGCCGAGGTCCGTCCCGGGCTCTGCCTCGCCAGGCTCTGCCTCGACGCTCACTGATGTGGCCGCGGGCTCCGTCTCGGGAGCCGTCTCGCTGTCCACGACGGGTGCCTCGGTCGGAGCGGACGCTTCGGTCGCGCCGGACGCGGTCGCCGCCTGGTCGGCGGCTGGCGTCGTGTCGACGGTCTCGGCCGTCGCCGATGGAGCCTCGGGCTCCGGGGCGGTCTCGCTCTCGACGACCGGCGCCGGGTCCGCTGTCGCTGCCGACTCGACCTGGGTCGGATCGGCCTCGTTGGCGGGCGCCTCGCTGGTGGGGGTCCCGTTCTCGTCGGTTGCCGGCTGGGCCGGTTCGTCGGCGACGGCGATCGCCCCTGCGGGTCGGTCAGGCGCCTGTGATTCCCCCGATGCCGTGGCGTCGGTGGCAGGCGTGGTGCCGCCCTGCTTCTCTTCGGTCAATGTGTTGGTCACTCCTGTCGTGGATTCGCGACCAAGAATCAGAAACGACCTGAGCGACGCTCAGGCCGGGTCAGAAGATCCGTTCGGGTGTGGTCCGTGGTGTTCGAATTCCGCGGTCCGCTCCTTCGCGCTGACTGTGGCCTGATTCCGCTCTTCAGCTGTCCTGCCTCTCGGGGCCGGGAGAGTCTAGCACAGCGTTTCACGCGGCTACAATCGGCAACCGTGCCCGAATTACCCGACCTGACGATCGTCGCGGAAGCCTTCGATGCGGCCCTGCGAGGCCGTCGGATCAGCACCGCCACCGCGCCCGGCCCGCTGGCTGTCCGCGGCACGCCCGATGAGCTGACCGGCCTCGTCGGGCAAACCGTCACCGGGATCCGCCAGCGCGGCAAGTTCCTGGTGCTGGACCTCGACCGCGACCGGATCGTGGTGAACCCGATGCTCACCGGGCGCTTCCAGCTGGCTCTGCCTGGCGCCAAGCTGCCGAGCAAGACCGCGATGGTCCTCGGGTTCGGCGAGGCCGGTCCGACCAAGGGATTCAAGCCGGCGAGCTGGACCCGTTCGGCTGACTGGCTTCCCGCCGCGAACGCCCAGCCGGAGGTCCGCTATCGGGACCCGACGCAGATGGGCAAGGTCTATCTGCTGCCGGATGGTCTCGAGCGCGCCGTTCCCGGGATGTCCGACGACGAGATCGGCCCGGACGCCGATGACCCGGCGTTGACGCTTGAGCTGTGGCGGGAGCGGATCCGGCGTCATCCGGGAGAGCTCAAGAACCTGCTCCGCAACCAATCGTTCATCGCCGGGATCGGCAACGCCTACAGCGACGAGATCCTCCACGCGGCGCGACTGCTGCCCTTCCGGAAGCGCGCCAGCCTCGCAGCGGAGGAGATCGACGCCCTGTACGACGGGATGCGCACCACGATCTCGACAGCGATCGACGTGCTGCGCGAGCGCGTCCCGCCGACGTTCGAGACCCAGGTCCGCGACTTCCTCGCGGTCCATATGAAGGGCGGCCAGGCGTGCCCGCGCTGCGGGACGCGGATCACCGAGGTCAAGGCCGGCGGTTTCGTGACGTCCTACTGCCGGGGTTGCCAGCGCTAGACGGTCAGGCCGGCAGCTTGAGGACCTGCCCCACCCGCAGTCGCCGTGGATCGTCGAGCTTGTTGAGCTCCGCCAGCACCTGCCAGGTGGTCCCGAACTCGCCCGCGATGCCGCTGAGCGTGTCGCCGCTCTGGACGGTATAGGTCGTCGGTCCGGGGCTGGGTCGCGGTGTCGCGGTGGCCCTGGGGGTCGCGGTCGGTGCCGGGGTCGGCGCGGGCGTCGCGGCGGCCGACGGTTTGACCTCCGACGGGACGAGGGTCCGAGTCGGCTCGGTGTCGGGGCTCGATACGGCGGTCGTGGGCGCGACAACGGCCTGCGACGCGGCCACCGATGCGGTCGGCGAACCCGTGTCGACTCCGGCGACCGGATCGATCCCCGGACCGCCGCTCCCGAGCCGCGTTACAGCCAGTGCCCCGAAGGCGACCACCATCAGCGCGACGAGGCCGCTCTGGCCCACGCCGCGGCCAGGCAGCACCGGCACGGCGATCGGCAGGCGCCCGCGATCGAGAACGAGCGGCGCAGTCTTCGTGACCGACCGGTGCAGGGGCCGGGTCTCGGGGGCGCCGGGCTCGATCAGCGCGGCCGTCGCGGCGATATAGGTACTGCAGCCGACATGCTGGTCGACGAGGCACAGCCGGCGTTGCTTGTCGCTCGCGAGGATGGCCGCGGGTGCAACGGCATGACATCGATGATCGCGCGAGACGGTCGACGACCGCCATGCGGCGTCACCGGCGAGCAGGAACGGACAGACCGCGGCCGTATCCGGCGCGGTGGACAGGGCGGCAGTTCCCGGGACCGCGATGTCCGTCATCCGAGCGGAGGATACCTGCTCGTGTCGAGTGGCCAAGGGGTTTTCGGGTCCCAGGAACGCAAAAATCCCGGCGACGACCTATTTTCCCGAAAGGCTGCCCTCTCAGTATCTTCGGCGCTGGAGAGCTTGACTTCCGTGTTCGGGATGGGAACGGGTATGGCCTCTCCGCTAGAGTCACCGGGATTCGTTGCGTCTGGACGTATCGGCAGCGGCACGCTGCGGATCCGCGTCGGGACCCGGCGGGCGCCGGAAGAGATCTTCGATCTCGGTATGAGTCGTCAAGGATCGATCACGATCCCAGCCACTGACCCCTGGTCAGTTGCTGAAGAGGTCAAGCCCTCGACCGTTAGTACCGCTCAGCTTCATCCGTCACCGGACTTCCACGTGCGGCCTATCAAACAGGTGGTCTCCCTGCGGTCTTACCCGGTTGACCCGGTGGGGAACCTCATCTCGAGGCGAGCTTCGCACTTAGATGCTTTCAGCGCTTATCCCGACCGAACATAGCTACCCAGCGGTGCCCCTGGCGGGACAACTGGCACACCAGCGGTTCGTTCACTCCGGTCCTCTCGTACTAGGAGCAACTCCTCTCAAGTTCCCTACGCCCACGGCGGATAGAGACCGAACTGTCTCACGACGTTCTGAACCCAGCTCGCGTGCCGCTTTAATTGGCGAACAGCCAAACCCTTGGGACGTACTTCCGCCCCAGGATGCGACGAGCCGACATCGAGGTGCCAAACGGTGCCGTCGATGTGAACTCTTGGGCACCATCAGCCTGTTATCCCCGGGGTAGCTTTTATCCGTTGAGTGATACCCCTTCCACTCGGAGGTACCAGATCACTAAGCCCGACTTTCGTCTCTGCTCGACTTGTGGGTCTCGCAGTCAAGCTCCCTTATGCCTTTGCACTCTTCGGCTGGTTTCCATTCAGCCTGAGGGAACCTTTGGGCGCCTCCGTTACATTTTAGGAGGCGACCGCCCCAGTCAAACTACCCGCCTGACACTGTCCTGCGCCCGGATCACGGGTCGCGGTTAGAACCGAGATACAACAAGGGTGGTATTTCAACGTTGGCTCCACCGAGGCTAGCGCCCCAGTTTCTCAGCCTCCCACCTATCCTACACAAGCTAAATCCCAATCCAATGTCAGGGTGTAGTAAAGCTCCACGGGGTCTTTTTGCCCTGCCGCGGGTAACCTGCATCTTCACAGGTACTTCAATTTCGCCGGATCCCTCGTTGAGACAGCGCCCAGATCGTTACGCCATTCGTGCGGGTCGGAACTTACCCGACAAGGAATTTCGCTACCTTAGGACCGTTATAGTTACGGCCGCCGTTTACCGGGGCTTCGATTCAAAGCTTGCACCTCTCCTCTTAACCTTCCGGCACTGGGCAGGCGTCAGCCCCTATACGTCAGCTTTCGCTTTCGCAGAGACCTGTGTTTTTGCTAAACAGTCGCCTGGGCCATTTCACTGCGGCTTCGATCGACCGCTTGCAAGCAAGCAGCCGCGAAGCGCCCCTTCTCCCGAAGTTACGGGGCCATGTTGCCGAGTTCCTTAACGAGGGTTCTCCCGATCGCCTTGGTATTCTCTACCCGCCTACCTGTGTCGGATTGCGGTACGGTCACTATTGATCTCGCTAGACACTTTTCTCGCCAGCGTGGCTCACTCGAATCGAGGCAGAAGCCCCTTTCATTCGCTGCTCGGGGTTGAAATGACCGGACGGATTTACCTGTCCGATCCCCCTACCGGCTTAGACGCGTATAGCCAAAAACGCGCTCGAACTACCACACCGTGTCATGCCATTGCTCTCACCTGGGATCAGATCCGGGACTTGAACCGGCTTGCGCCGGCCTCCTCCCATCTCCTACCCCCAGGCGACACCTTGCGGTGCAAACGATCGTTAGTGGTTCCGGAATATCAACCGGATGTCCATCGCCTACGACGTTCGTCCTCGGCTTAGGCCCGACTAACCCTGAGCGGACAAGCCTTCCTCAGGAAACCTTAGGCTTACGGCGTGTGAGATTCTCACTCACATTGCGCTACTCATGCCGACATTCGCACTTCCATCCGCTCCAGCCGTCCTCACGGTCGACCTTCACAGCTGATGGAACGCTCCCCTACCACCAGGCGATCGCGAACGATCGCCTGATCCGCAGCTTCGGTACCAAGCTTGAGCCCCGCTGAATTTTCGGCGCAGATCCACTTGACCAGTGAGCTGTTACGCACTCTTTCAATGATGGCTGCTTCTAAGCCAACATCCTGGTTGTCTGAGCGAATCCACATCCTTTACCACTTAGCTTGGATTTAGGGACCTTAGCTGGCGGTCCGGACTGTTTTCCTTTTGACCACGAAGCTTAGCCCTCGCAGTCTGACTCCCGGGCTCTGAAATCACGGGATTCGGAGTTTGGTTGGGGTTGGTAAGCGGGAAGCCCCCTAGCCCATCCAGTGCTCTACCCCCGTGATTGAACGCCCGAGGCTAGCCCTAAAGCTATTTCGGGGAGAACCAGCTATCTCCGAGTTCGATTGGCATTTCACCGCTATCCACAGCTCATCCCCTAGCTTTTC
>CAVSKR010000004.1:0-43018 GCA_963728635.1 uncultured Chloroflexia bacterium | reverse complement strand
TGTCCGTGCCCGAGGATCATGGGACCCCAGGAGCCGACACAGTCGATCAGCTCGCGTCCGTCCTCGTCCCTGACCCGCGAGCCCGCCCCTGAGGCGATGAAGAGAGGCTGACCGCCGACGGCGCGAAAAGCACGGACAGGAGAGTTCACCCTTCCCGGAATCAGGCGCTGGGCCCGTTCGAAGAGCGCCCGGCTCGCGGGGCCCGTGCTGGGGTCTCGCTCACGTGTCGTGCAGGAACGGCGCCGGTTCGACGAAGCGCCTTCGCTCCCGAGGCCCGAGCCCGCTCCTGAGGTCCTTCGACATCTGGCCGGCGAGATTCGGTTCACACGGCGATGCATCAGCGGACGACCGTGCCCTTCTCGTACGCGAGGCCGTTTCGTCCTTGAGTCCAGAGGCCAGTCGCCGCGCGATGTACAGGTTGCACCGGGCCGCGGCGGAACAGGGCTCATGCCAGCACCTTCGCGGCCTGCTTGGCGAAGTACGTGAGGATCACGTCGGCTCCCGCGCGGCGAATGGACGTCAAGGACTCCATCATCGTCCTCTCCTCGTCGATCCAGCCGCGCTCCGCCGCAGCCTTGATCATCGCGTACTCTCCGGAGACGCTGTAAGCCGCTACGGGCGCGCCGAACGTCTCCTTGACACGATGAACCACGTCGAGGAAGGGGAGGGCCGGCTTCACCATGACGATGTCCGCTCCCTCTTCGAGATCCTCGGCCACCTCGCGCAGCGCCTCGTCGGGTTCGCAGGGTCCATCTGATAGCTGCGCCGGTCTCCGAACGAGGGGGCCGATAACCGCCTCGCGGAAGGGACCGTAGAACGCCGACGCGTACTTCGCGGCGTAGGAAACGATCCCGACGTCGCTCCGGCCCGCCTCGTCGAGAGCGGTCCTGATGGCCCCCACGCGACCATCCATCATGTCCGAAGGAGCGACGGCGTCCGCGCCGGCGCCCGCACAGACGACCGCCGAGCGGGCGAGAAGCAGGAGCGTCCGGTCGTTCTCCACGTCGGTGCGTCCATCGCGACCCTTCGTGACGGGGCCGCAATGACCGTGGTCCGTGTACTCGCAGAAGGCAGACGTCCACCCAGACGACGAAGTCCTGCATCTCCTTCTTGAGCGCCCGGACCGCGCGCGGAACGATGCCTCCGTCGTCGAGCGCCTCGGCTTCCGACGGCGTCCTTGGACTGCGCGATCCCGAACAGGATCACCCCCGGCACACCGAGCGCGGCCAGCTCGCGGCACTCGGCCACGATGGCGTCGACGCTCATCTGGAAGCATCCCGGCATCGACGGGACCGGCCTGCGCACCTCCTCGCCGGGGCAGACGAAGAGGGGAGCGATGAGGTTGTCGGGGGAGAGGCGCGTTTCGCGGACCATCCTCCGGATCGTCTCGAAGCGGCGCAGTCTCCTGGGCCTGTGAATGGGAAAGCTCATGGGAAGGGCTCCTCTGCGTACAGATGTCAACAGACGCACCGGGTGGTCATGGTGAGCCGGCCTCTGTTGTCATGCGCCTTCGGTCCGAGTCACCTCCTGGTAGGAGGGTTAACCGAATTCAAACACTTTCTTTCGTGAAAGTAACTGTGTTCCTAATCTTGACGACCTTACCCTTCTCTCGTTGTGGGACCGGCAAGACGGAGTATTGCGGATTGAAGAAGGTTGACTGTGCCTGATCAAGTTCGAATTCGTACGACGAGTTCGTAACCGAGTGCCCACGCCACCAACGTCCCTCCAGGACCATTCGCAACGTAGAGTAATTTGGGCCGAATGCATATTCAAAGGAGTACCCGTACCACGTGCAAGGTAGCTTTTTCTGCGGAAACGAGGACGCCACATCGGTGATGTAGATGTCGCCGGTCTCGAAGCATACGTGTCTGTCCCTCTGCTACCCACACAGGGCCCCGGACGAGTACTTGATCTCAACTCGACCCTCGCTCGTCTCGGCTTGCATAGCGCTTGTCAGAGCGAGGAAAACGATCAATGAGACGACCAAGACGTGCATCTTCGAGCAACCTCAGTTGGAGCGTATGCATCTTGTTCTCCAGATGCCCTCCACGGACGAGACCGCCGGAAGGCTGGACCAGAAGCTGGAGTTCATCAGCAGGACCGCCGGGACGGGGCAAGCCCTTCGGGGCCTCCATTTCGTAACAGCTGCAGGCGTCGGATGCCCCGCCCGTTTCGTGGATCCCGTAGTCGGGTGTCATCGTGTGTCGGACTCTCCGGAGGTCCCGAGGCCGTGGCCCTTCGACCCTCGAGGTAGGCCGCGAGCGTGACGGCGAGATCTTCGGCCGTTCTCGACGCTGACTCGACTGCGGGAGGAGCACCAAGCTCGCGCAGCGCCTCGCTCGTCGTAGGGCCGAGGCTGGCGACCGAGCTGCGCTCTGCGACGATCGCAAGGTCGGGGCGGCCGAGAAGCGCGCACAGGTTTCGGGCGCTCGATGGCGACATGAAGGTCACGGCGTCGATCGTGCCGGCCTGCAGCCTGCCTCAGAAACTCCTCGACGCTTCCCCCCGGTCCTGCAGGAACCGTCCGGTAGGCAGTTGGCTCGACGACCTCTGCCCCCGCGTTTCGCAGCGTCTCCGGAAGCTCGCGCCGCGCGATGTCCGAGCGCGGCCACAGGACCCGCACTCCGGCGAGCGTTCTTCGACCTCCTTGGGGGACGGAGAGTTGGAATTCGCGGCGATGGAGGCTCGAAGACTCCGTTGGGGATACCGCTCCGTTCATTGAGCGCTGTCCTCCGCTCGTGCGGCTCAACACCTCGATCATCGAGGCGGCGAGGCTCGCCCCCCTGCCATCGGGGGATACGAGATCGGGCGTCACGCCGAGCTCAGAGAGGCGCGCGGCCGTCGCCTTTCCCACGGCGGCGACCCGAAGGGTGGGGAGGGCCTTCTGCCGTGCGAGCGACCAGGACCGGCGTCGAAGACCGCATCGATGGCATGGCGGCTGGTGATAGAATCCAGTCGAAACGATCGATCTCCGAGATCGCGTGGTCGAGGGGCCCGAAGTCCTCTGCGGGCTCGATCGAGATCGTGGGCAGGGCAAGCACCTCCACGCCTTGCGCACGGAGGCTCGCCGCAAGAGCCCCCTCGAGCCCTTCAGCGTGAGTCACGACCACGGTCGGGCTCGGGCCCCCCTCAAACTCATCTTCACAGCCCTGGTCCTCTCAGCGGGGTTCGCAGGCTCTCCGGCTCTTTCATGCTCATCGTCAGATCACGGCCGGGATAAACGTCCCGAGGAAAGTGCCGCGACCGCCGTATGGTGCGGGCCCGGTCTGGGGTGATCGGCGGCTGGGACGACGCGCTGTGCCCATGTCCGTGGGAAGGAAAGGTGCTCGACGGGCTGCCGCTCAAGGCTCATCGTCCATGGGCGGCACGGCGGATCTTGTGATCATTGGAAAGGACGAACCTGAGCGATATGCGCCATCGAGTGGGCCTCAGTCTCCCTCCCCGCCGCCGCTCGGGATCGGGAGAGGAACCGTGCGTGCCTCCTTCACGATGCGCTCGAGAACCTCCCTGGCCCCCATGTCCAGCAGAGTCTCCGCAAGACGCTCGCCAATGCGCCGCGCGTCGTCCGAGCTTGCCGCCTTCCCGCTCTCCTGCGCGCGGAAGACGCGTGACCCGTCCAGGTCGGCGACCAGCCCGTCCAGGACGAGCTCGTCCTCCGTCAGGACCCAGGCTCCAATCGGGACCTGGCAGCCCCCTTCCAGACGTCGCAGCAACCCGCGCTCGGCCGCGGTCGCCAGGTGTGTCGGCCGGTGGTCGAGCAGACGCACGAGGTCGGTCGTCGACGAGTCGCGGAGCGTACCATGACCGCGATCGCCCCCTGACCGACGGCGGACAGAAGACGATCGGCGCCGAGAACCTCGGTGACCTTCGGCTCCAGACCGAGGCGTTTCACACCGGCGCTTGCGAGGACGATCGCCTCGTACTGGCCTCTTTCGAGCTTCTCGATGCGCGTGGGGACGTTTCCTCGAAGATCGAGAATCCGCAGATCGGAGCGCAGCGCGAGGAGCTGGGACCTGCGTCGGAGCGATGAGGTGCCGACCCTCGAGCCCACAGGGAGCTGAACGAGCGTCCCCCCCGAAGCAGAGATCAGAACGTCACGAGGGTCCCGCGCTCGAGGACGGCTACGATCTCGAGCCCCTCGGGCACGGCGGTTGGAAGGTCCTTGAGGCTGTGAACGGCAAGGTCGATCTCCCCGCGCGAGGAGCGCGGAATCGAGCTCCTTCGTGAACAGACCCTTGCCGCCGATCCGTGGAAAGCGGAACGTCGGTGATCCGATCCCCGACCGTCTTGACGATGACGCACTCAGAGGCACTTCCGGACGATGCGAGGACAATCGGGTCGCCACGTCCTGTGCTTGCCAGAGCGCGAGCCGGCTTCCCCGTGTTCCGATCCTGATAGGGGAATGGCCGCCTGGGGCGCTCACCCGGCGCGCTCGGAGCCCGCGCCGGTCCCACGGAAGGCGCAAGCCGACCACCTTCCCGCGGATCCGAATGAAGATGGTGGGGCACCCCTCGGGGGCGCGCTCCAGGCTCTCGCCGGCAGGTACGTTGTCCTCATCCGGTACGCACGGACTCGAAAACCAGTGGCAGCGACGAGGGCCGAGGTGAGCCGGCGGAGGTACAAGACGGACGGAAAGTCGCAAGTCGCGACGTTCAGAGAGGATTGTCTGACTTGCGGGTCTGCCGCAGTCGTGCCCGGCGGACCAGGCCATCGAGCGTAAGATCACGCTTTCGACCCCTCGGTCGGATCGGGGACCCCGTTGCCGCCGTCGCTGTCGCCCGGATCGAGGGCCCCATCGCCGCGGTCGTCGCCGATATCGCCCGGATCGGCGATGTCGGAGGGGATCTTCGCGTTATCCGCACCCAGGGCGAACAGCTCGCGGACCGCATCGAGACGCATGAGGCCGTCATCGGCCTCTACGTCGATGGCCTTGATCCGGGTCGTCGGCAGGTGCAGGAACTTGTTGAGCAGGGCCTTGCTGAGCGCCTCGAGGCTCTCGCGGTCTCCACTCGGGAACTGATGGGCGATGCGGAGGGTCTCTTCCGAGCGCACCCTCTCGAACTTCTCGCGCAGCTCGCGCACGATCGGGGTCACTTCGAGCGAGCGTGCCCACCGCAGGAAGCGTTCGACCTCTTCCTCGATGATCTCCTCGACGCGCGGCGCCTCCCTTCGTCGCCGGACCAGGCTCTGCTCCATGATCGTCTGGAGGGCATCGAGGGAGCAGAGGAAGACGTTGTCCAGCCGGACGACTGCCGGGTCGACGTCCCGGGGCACCGCCATGTCGACGAAGACCACCGGGACGGCCCGAACGCTCGCGCATCGCTTTCCGGACCATCTCCTCGGTGATCAAGGGCCGCGGAGCCCGCGTGGCGCATACGACGATGTCTGCGAGCTGCAGTGCAGGGATCATCTTCGCGAACGGGATGACCTCCCCCCGCAGCTCTTCGGCGAGAGCGTGGGCCCGGGCCGGTGTTCGATTCGCGATCATGAGCGCCGCGGGCCGCTCCGCGGCGAAGTGCTGGGCGGCGAGGCGTCCCGACTCGCCCGCTCCAACGAGCAGGATGCGCTTGTCGGTGAGATCGCTGAAGATCTTTGTGCACAGGGCCACCGCCGCCGATGCGAAGGACACGGGGCCTTCCCCGATCCGGGTCTCCGAGCGAGCGCGCCGCCCTGCTCTGAAGGCCGCGGCCAGCAGGCGGTTGAACATGACCCCCGTTGAGCCCTGTTCGCACGCGACGCTGTAGGCATCCTTGACCTGTCCGAGGATCTGGACCTCGCCGAGCACCATCGATTCCAGGCCCGCGGCGACGCGAAAGAGATGACGGATCATCTGGCGGTCCCGGTAGATGTAGCCGTAGGGGCCGGCGCCGAGAAGGTCCGAGCCCTTGAACCTCGAGATCAGCTCCCGGACGTAGGCCTCCGCCTTCAGTGGGTCGGGCGAGATCGAATAGAACTCCGTACGGTTGCAGGTCGAGAGGATCATCGTCTCGTGAAGAACGCTGTCTCCGCGTGCGAGACGGAGCGCCTCCTGCACTTGTTCCGGGGCGAACACGAGCGTCTCTCTCACTTCGAGAGGCGCGGTCTTGTGGCTGCAGCCCACGACGACGAACTCGAGCACGCTCATCTCAGGCGAACCCGTGGAAGGAGGGCAGCCACAGCCGCGCCGCCATCACCGAGAACACGATGAGGGCGAATCCAAACAAGGAGAAGTAGACGGTCCTTCGACCGGCCCACCCGAGAAGATAGTGGAGCGCGATCCCCACGGAGTAGACGACCCAGACCCCGGCCGTCAGGATGAACTTCGGGTCGCCGTAGAACCCCGGAAATCGCTGGGAGGCCCAGATGGCTCCGATGGCGATCGTCACGGTCAGAAAGACGACCCCGAGCACTGCGGCGCGGAAGCTCATCAGTGCGAGACTCTCCAGCGGGGGCAGGCGACGGTAGAGTAGCCCGAAGCGACTGGCCTTGAGATCGTGGTAGAGGAGAAGGTAGAGAGCTCCGTAGATCGCCGAGACCGCGAAGGCCGTGTAGCCGAGAACCGCCGACCCTGTGTGGACTCCGAACAGAGGGCTCTTCAGGATCGGCGGAAAGTCTCCCGGAATCGAGATGAACGCCGAGGATAGAGTCTGGAAAACGAAGGAAAAGGAGATCAGGAACATACCGGTCTTGTGCGTCCTGGACCGGAGCTCCACGTAGAAGTAGACGACGGCGACCGAGAAGGCGACCGTGGTCATGACCTCGAAGATCGAAGCCAGGGGAATGTGCTCGTACAGGCCGGTCCGCAGCGCCAGGTAGACGGCGTGCAAGCCGATCACGGCCGTCAGAAGCGGGCGAGCCGCGCGGCGCGCGAGGGGGTCGTCGCGAAAGAAATCGACCATGTACGTGAGCGCCGCCATCGCGTACATCATTGGAAGCAGCGTGTTGAGAAGGCTCAGCGCCGCATGCACGGAGCGACTCGCTCTGGGCGGAAACGCATCGGACTATCATACAGACTTCCCCATCACGATGCGCTCGGAGGATGTGGCGGAGCGCCCGCGCGAGAATCAGATTAACCCTGCCCGACTGCCCCGCTGGAGCCTGCGGCGGGCGGCAGGTGCGGGGTTCGGAGAACAGAGCGAAGACAGCTCACTCGTACCTGAGCGCGACCATGGGATCCCCTTCACCGCCCGCCTCGCGGGTACGTAGCAGGCGAACAGCGCGACGAACGCCAGCAGAAGCGTGATTCCGGCGAACGTTAACGGGTCGGTCGCGCGAGGCGGAAACGTCGGGCGAGGACCGACTCCGCAAGCTCCTGTCGGACCTTCCGCTCGAGATCCACGAGGCCGGTTTGCTTCTCGTCCTGCGCACGTTGCCGGGATCGGCCCATGCCATCGCGGCGGCGCTCGACCGGGCGCGCTGGCCCGAGGTTGCGGGCTCCATCGCGGGCGACGACACGCTCTTCGTGGCGCTACCCGACCGGGGCTCGCTGCAGCGCGTCAAGCGCCGGCTGTATCGGCTGGCCGAGGGGTCCTGAGACCTTTGACACCCATCCGGGACGCGGCTACCATTCGCCTCCGGCTGGGAACTTCAGGCGCGCGGGGACACCGCAGCGGCCTGAAGTCCTTTTTGTTATCAGCTGACCGACAACCGGTCGTGCACCTGAGCGCGACCTCGCCATGCGGGGACCGATCGTGAACAACAACAAGCCCACCTATCTGTCCAAGGACGGCCTTGAGAAGCTTCGCGCTGAGCTCGAGGAGATGACGACCGTCAAGCGGCCCGAGATCGCGAACCGGATCCACGACGCCAAGGAACACGGCGACCTGTCCGAGAACGCGGAGTACGAGGACGCCAAGAACGAGCAGGCGTTCGTCGAGGGCCGCATCCAGACGCTCGAGGCCTTGATCAAGAACGCCACCCTCATCGACGAGAACCATTCGACCGACCACGTCCAGATCGGCTCGACTGTCAGCGTCGAGAGCGACGACGGCAAGGAGACCTTCACGATCGTGGGTTCCGCCGAGGCCAAGCCCAATGAGGGCCGGATCTCCAATGAGAGCCCGGTCGGTCGGTCGCTGCTGGGTCGCAAGAAGGGCGAGAAGATCGTCGTGAAGGTGCCCGCCGGCGACTTCACCTACAAGATCACCAGCATCACCTGAGGGAGACGGCCAGCGCCGTGGATTGGGCCGACGAACTCGCTCTGCGGGTCCGTGACGCGGGCCCGCAGGTCGTCAACGACTCGAAAACGCCATCGGGGACCGTCCACGTCGGGAGCCTCCGGGGCCCGGTCATCCTCGACGCGATCACGCGCGCGCTCCGAGCGAACGGCGTAGAGACGACGCTCCTCTACGGGGTCGACGATCTCGACCCCATGGACGCGCAGGCGCTGCTGACTCCCGACGCAGTCGACGCAGAGATGGGCGGGCCGCTCGCGCATGTGCCTGACCAGGCCGGCGACTGCCACGCGTCGTACGCGCGCCATCACGCGAAGACGTTCATCGATACGTTCGCCGGGCTCGGCATCAACCCGGCCCGCTACTACTGGATGAGCGACATCTACCCGATGGCGACCTGACCCGTTCATCCGGGTCGCGCTCGATCGCGCCGCGCTCGTGCGCGACATCTATCGACGGGTCGCCAACGTCCAGCACCCGGACACGTGACACCCATCAGCATCATCTGTCCGAGCTGCGGCAAGGTCGGGACGACGATCGTCACGCAATGGGACGGCGAGCGGTTCTTTTATGGTGCCGGACGTTCCTCGTGGCGTGGGCGCGCGGGTGCGGCCAGAGTGGCTGGATCTCGCCGTTCGGTGGCAACGCCAAGCTGCCATGGAACCTCGAGTGGGCGGCCCAGTGGTCGCTGTTCGGCGTGACCATCGAGCCGAACGGCAAGGATTTGGCCACGGCCGGTGGCTCGCGCGACCGCTCCGACGCGATCGCCCGCGAGGTGTTCGAGCGTGAGCCGCCGCTCAACGTGCCGTACGAGTTCCTGAACATCGGCGGCAGGAAGATGTCGACCTCGAAGGGTCGCGGCGCCGCGGCCCACACGATCGCCGAGGTCGTGCCGCCGGAACAGTTGCGCTTCCTGTTCCTCCGCCATCGGCCGAATCACGCCATCGATTTCGACCCCGACGGCACCGACCAGATCCCGCGGCTGTTCGACGAATTCGACAAGTTCGCGGCTGCGACCGCCGGTCGCGAGGTCCGGGGCGAGCTGCCGCCCGGGTACGAGGCGACGTTCCGCTACTCGCTGCTCGATCCGGACGCGGACGTCCCGGCCGAGGCGACGTTGTTCCGGCCGGCGTTCGGCCATCTCGCGATGCTCATCCAGGTCCCGGGCGTGGACGTCGTCGAGAGGGTCGAAGCGGAGAAGGGGAGTGCCCTCACGGAGCGCGAGCGGGCGCTTCTCGACCAGCGCGCCGGAGCGGCGCGAGCCTGGCTCGACACCTTCGCCGCGGAGAGTGTACGGCTGACCATCCATCGCGACGCGCTGCCTCCGAGTGCCGCGGAGCTCGACCCGGCGCAGCGACGGTTCCTCGCACGGCTGGCCGATCGCGCGTCACGGGAGGAGCCCGCGAGCGGCGACGCCTGGCAGACGCTGATCTTTACGGTCGCCACCGAGGAAGGCGTGCCCGGTCGCCGGGCATTCGAGGCGCTCTACCGTGCCTTCCTCGACCGGACGAACGGACCGCGCGCCGGCTGGCTCCTGGCGAGCCTGGACCGGGCCTTCGTGATCGGGCGGGCCACAGAGGCTGCCGGCGCAGCCGGGGCGGCGGTATGAGCGTCGGTCTGCAGAGGCTCCGCGACGAACCCGATGTCATCAGGCAGGGCGCGATCGACAAGGGCGAGGACCCGTCGATCGTCGATCGGACGCTCGAGCTCGATGCGCGGCGACGCCAGCTGCTCGGCGAGACCGAGGCGCTCAAGGCCGAGCGGAATGCTGCCTCGAAGCGGGTGGGCGAGGCGATCAAAGGTGGGGCGAAGCCGGACGGTCCGGAGGTCGCGGAGCTCAAGGCGTCGTCGGTCGCGGCGGGCGAACGGATCACGGCACTCGATGCCGAACTGGCGGACGTCGAGGCTGCGGTCGAGGACGCGCTCCTCCGCATCCCCAACCCGGCCGATCCGGAGGTGCCCGTCGGCGGCGAGGACGCCAACGTCACGGTCCGCACGTGGGGCGAGCTCATGGCGCACGTGGAGCCCGTCGAAGGGGAGGTCGGTGCCGATGCGCTCGCCGGTGGTGCGACCTGGGCCCGCAGGCCGCACTGGAGATCGGCGAGGCGCTCGACATCATCGATAACGCGCGTGGCGCGAAGATCGCGGGCTCCGGATTCCCGGTGTACAAGGGCGCAGGGTCGGCGCTCCAACGTGGGCTGATCTCCTGGTTCCTCGACGTGCATACCCGCGAGAACGGCTTCACCGAGGTGTGGCCGCCGGCCGTCGTGAACACGGCGTCGGCGACGGGTACCGGTCAGATCCCGGACAAGGAAGACCAGATGTACGTCGTGACGCGCGACGAGCTGTACCTGGTCCCGACAGCCGAGGTCCCGGTCACCAACCTCCATCGCGACGAGATCCTCGAGGCGTCCGGGCTGCCGATCCGGTATGCGGCCTACACGCCCTGCTTCCGCCGGGAAGCGGGCGCCGCCGGCAAGGACACGCGCGGCATCTTGCGTGTCCACCAGTTCGACAAGGTCGAGATGGTGCTGTTCGAGCGACCAGAGGACTCGCCGGCCGCGCTGGAGTGGATGACGGAACGGGCCGAGATCCTGCTGCAGCGCCTCGGGCTGGCATACCGCGTGCTCCTCATGAGCACCCGCGAGATGGGCTTCGTGCAGGCGAAGAAGTACGACCTCGAGGTCTGGTCACCGGGGGTCGAGCGCTGGCTGGAGGTCAGCTCGTGCTCGAACTTCCGTGACTACCAGGCCCGCCGGATGGCCATCCGCTACCGGCCCGAGGCGGGCGCCAAGCCGGAGCTCGTCCACACGCTCAACGGGTCAGGGCTGGCGCTCGCGCGCGTGGTGGCCGCCGTGCTGGAGACCTACCAGCGACCAGACGGGTCCGTGACGGTGCCGGAGGTGTTGCGGCCTTACCTGGGGCGGGACGCTATCGAGGCGCCCGGCTGATTCCGCGGTTACGCGCGTCGCCTCCCAGGCGACCCGTCGCGGGAGGCGACGTTGCCCTTCCCGGGTATCCTCTCGGGCGGAGAGGTGGCCGAGTGGTTGATGGCGGCGCTCTTGAAAAGCGCTGAGTCGAAAGACTTCGTGGGTTCGAATCCCACCCTCTCCGCCACGCCGTGACGGCGCCGCCGCCCGGGTTGTGCGGCACGTGCCGCCACTCACGGATCGTCGAGACCCGACGCGGTTCCACGTTCCGCCTGTGCGAGCGGTCCGCGACGGATCCCCGGTACCCGCGCTACCCGAACCTGCCTGTCGTCCGGTGCGCCGGACACGAGCCCGATAGACCCGAACCACCGCAGGTGCGAGCGGCCGGCGGAAGGCCACCCCCCAACGCTTGACGCTCCCCGCCGCCCGACACATACTCCGCCGACATCACGAAGAGCGGGCTATGAACGGGACGAGTACCCGTCGAGCGTCGGCAGAGAGACCCGGTGGCTGGTGGAAACCGGGGCGACGGCGGCGGCGAATGGACCCGGGAGCCTCCGGACCGAACGGGGTCACTCCCCAGTAGGCTCCGGCGCAGAGCGCCAGCGATACAGGGCAGCGCCGATCGCCTGGGACCCGACCGCCGAGCGCGGACCACCGGACCCGGCCGTCGGTCACGAGAGTGCGGCATCGCCGAATGAGGGTGGCACCGCGGAAGGCACGACCTTTCGTCCCGGGGACGATCGGTCGTATCTGATTCTCGAGGCCCAGCGATGACCACCGCAGACCCAATCAGCCTGAGCCAGGCCAAGCGGCTCGCCAGCAACGCGGACACGATCCGCCTGCGCGCCACGCGCCCGGCCGACCTCGAGACGCCGATCGGGGCTTTTCTCCGCCTCGACGACGGCAACCCGGCTTACCTCCTGGAGTCGGTCGAGGGCGGCGAGCGGCTGGGTCGTTACTCGTTCCTCGGCGTCGGGCCGCGTCGCCTTCTCGAGGTCCGCGACGGCCGATCGCGCATCCAGACACGGCCGGTCACGGTGCCGACCTACTCACCCGACCTCCCGATCGAGACCGGCGACGCCGGCGACGCGCTCGACGCCATCCGCGATTTCGTGCGTAGGCGCCGCGTCGAGCCGACCGACGGGATGCCGCGCTTCACCGGCGGTGCTGTCGGCGCCATCTCGTACGACGCGGTGTCGGCATTCGAGACCACGGTGCCGCTCCCGGAACGTGATCCCATCGGCGTCCCGACCGCCTCGTTCATCGAGACCGACCTCGTCCTCGTCTTCGACCATCTGACCCACACCCTCTCCGCGATCGCATCGCTCCACACCGACGCCCCCGACCTCGAAGGCCGCTATCGAATCGCCGAGGCAGCCATCTTCGAGGCGCTGGAGCGCACGGCACGACCGAGCGCCGCCGAGCTCGCCGGTCCACCGACCCGCACGAGCGGCGGCGCGACCCTGGCCGGCCCGATCGAGACGAGCCTCGGTCGCGAGGAGTACATCCACGCCGTCGAGGTGGCCAAGGACGCGATCGCGGCCGGCGAGGCGATCCAGGTCGTGCTCGCCCGGCGCCAGTCGTTCGGCCTGCCGTTGGATCCCGCGACCGGTCGCACGCTCGACGGAATCGGGCTCTATCGCTCACTGCGGCGCGTCAACCCGAGCCCATACCTGTTCTTCGTCCGGACGCCGCAGTTCGAGGTCGTCGGCGCCTCGCCCGAACTGCTGCTCCAGGCCGAGGGCGACAAGCTCACGACCCACCCGATCGCCGGGACCCGCCCGCGCGGCAAGGACCCCCGCGAGGACGAGATCCTGGCGGAACAGCTCCAGAAGGACCCGAAGGAACGTGCGGAGCACGTGATGCTCGTCGACCTGGGGCGGAACGACCTCGGTCGCGTGTCGCGCGCCGGGACCGTGACGGTCAGCAAGTACATGGAGGTCGAGCGCTACAGCCACGTGCTCCACCTGGTGTCCCACGTCGAGGGCCGCCTGAAGCCGGAACTCGACGCCCTCGATGCCCTGCGCGCCGTCTTCCCGGCGGGCACCCTCAGCGGCGCGCCCAAGATCCGGGCGATGCAGCTCATCGCGGCCGCGGAAGGGGAGCGGCGCGGGCTTTACGGTGGGGCGGTGGGCTACCTCGGCTACGACGGCAACCTCGACACCGCGATCACCATCCGCAGCGCGGTCCTCAAGGACGGCCAGGCCCACGTGCACACGGGCGCCGGCATCGTGGCCGGCTCCGTGCCCGAGTCCGAATTCGAGGAGACCGAGCACAAGGCCGCGGCCCTCCGCCGGGCGATCGAACAGGCCGCCGGCGTGCCCGAGGCTCCGCGAGAACCGGCCGAGGCGACGACATGATCCTGGTCGTCGACAACTACGACAGCTTCACGTTCAATCTGGTCCAGGCGCTGCAGGCGGCCGGCGCCGAGGTCACCGTGCTCCGCAATGACGCCATCGACCGCGCCGGCCTGGAGCAGCTCGCCGACGATCCTGCCGCCGACCTGCGCGGCATCGTGATCTCGCCCGGCCCGGGCGACCCCGACGATGCCGGCGTGTCGGTCGACACCATCAAGGTGGCAGCCGAGCGCGAGATCCCGCTGCTCGGCGTGTGTCTCGGCATGCAATCGATGGCCGCGGCCTACGGCGCCTCGATCGTCCGGGCACCGACGCTCGTCCACGGCGAGGCGACCGAGGTCACCCATGACGGGGCGGGGCTGCTCGAAGGCATGCCACCGTCGTTCATGGCAGCCCGATACCACTCATTGGCGATCGACCCGGCAACGCTCCCGCCGGAGCTGCGGGTGACCGCGATGAGCGAGGTCGACCGCGTGATCATGGGCATCCGCCACGTCGCACTGCCGATGGAAGGCGTCCAGTTCCACCCGGAAAGCGTCCTGACGCCACAGGGTCCCCATCTGCTCGCGAACTTCCTCCGCCAGGCCGGAGAGGGTGAGGCATCGCGGCTGGACGCCGCGACTGGGTCATTCGCCACGGCGGGTCTCGGCCACGCGATCGGCGACGTCGAGGCCGACCGATGAGCGAAGCCGTCCGAGCCGCGCTCGCCTCGATCGTCGAGGGCGGGACGCTCACGCTCGACGAGGCCCGGCTGGCGATGGGCGCGGTGATGGACGGCGAGGCGACGCCGGCCCAGCTCGCGGCCCTGCTCATGGGCCTGCGCATGCGTGGCGAGACCGTCGACGAGCTGGCCGGCTTCGCATCGGCGATGCGCGAGCGGGTCGTCCGCGTCGAGGCGCCGGCGGGCACGATCGATGTCGTCGGCACCGGTGGCGACGGCAGCGGGACGTTCAACATCTCGACTGCGGCGGCCCTGGTCGTGGCGGCGGGCGGCGTCCCGGTCGCCAAGCACGGTAATCGGGCGATCACCTCGAAGGCGGGTTCGGCCGACGTCCTCGATGCCCTCGGCGTGCGCGTCGACCACGATGCGGCGTCGGCGGGTGCGGCCCTGCGCGACACCGGCTTCGCCTTCCTGTTCGCGCCGAGCTTCCATCCCGCCATGAAGCACGCCGGGCCGACCCGACGTGAGATCGGCGTCCGCACGGCGTTCAACCTGCTCGGTCCGCTCACGAACCCCGCGGGCACGAGCCGGCAGCTGCTGGGGGTCGGCGACGCGGGCGCCGCTGCCCGGATCGCCGAGGTCGCCCAGCGGCTCGGCACGGAGCGGACGTTCGTGATCCACGGCGCCGGGATCGATGAGCTCCCGCTCGACGACAGCGGCGTCCTGTACCACGTCGCCCCGAACGCCATCGAGCGTCACGACATCGCGGCCTCGAAGCTCGGATTGCGGGTCACGCCCACCGCCAAGCTCGCCGGCGGCACGCCCGAGGACAACGCCCGGACGATCGATGCGATCTCCCGTGGAGAGCCCGGTGTGAAGCGCGACGTCGTCCTGCTCAATGCGGGCGCCGCGTTCCTCGTCGCCGGCGAGGTCGAGGATCTCGAGGGCGGGATCGAGCGTGCGGCCCTGACGATCGACGCAGGCCTGGTCACCGACCTGCTCCGGCGTCTGCGAGCGGAGCGGGCCACGCAGGTCCCCGCGGAGGCGACCCCATGAGCGCCGTCGCCGCGCCCGGCAACGTCGTCGAGGAGATCGCCGAGCGTCGTCGCAGCGACCTCGTCGACGAACTCGCACGTTTCGATGTAGTCGAAGCGGCGGCGGCCGCACCCCCGCCGCGCCCGATCACGGCGCGCCTCGCCGCCCCGGGGCTGCACATCATCGCGGAGCTGAAGCGGTCCTCGCCGTCGGCCGGCGCGATCGCCGCCGACGGTGACGACCTCGTCGCGCGGGCTCGTGCCTACGTGGCGGGCGGGGCGACCGCGATCTCGGTGCTGTGCGAGCCGCATTGGTTCAACGGCTCGGTCGACGACCTTCGCCGGGTGCGCGAGGCCGTCTCGATCCCCGTCCTGGCCAAGGAGTTCGTCGTCGATGCGCGCCAGCTTCCGCTGCTCCGCGCGGCCGGGGCGGATGTCGTCCTGCTCCTTGCGGTGCTGCATCCGAAAGAGAAGCTGGCCGAGCTCGTCCGCCGCGCGTTCGAGATCGGACTCGAACCACTGGTGGAGGCGCACTCGCAGGCCGAGCTCGAGGCCGCCCTGGCGACCGACGCGCGGCTCATCGGGATCAACAACCGCGACCTGCGGACTCTCGAGGTCGATATCGGACGCGCCGACCGCCTTCGGTCGCTCGTCCCGGACGATCGGATCGCGATCGCCGAGTCGGGTGTCCGGGACGCTTCGACCGTCGAACGGTGGCGCGCGCTCGGGTTCGATGGGGCGCTCGTCGGCGAAGCGCTCATGCGCGCGGACGATCCGGCTGCCGCGGTCCGTTCCTTCGTCACGGCCGGGCGTCAGCCCCGCGACCCGGCGAACGTGGCGCGGCGTCCGTACGTGAAGATCTGCGGCATCACCACCGCGGAGGGCATGTCGGCCGCCGTTCATGCCGGTACCGACGGAGTGGGACTGAACGTCGTCGCAGGGACGCCGCGAGCACTGGCGCCCGATGAGGCCATCGAGCTCGCCGCGGTCGCGCGATCGATCGGCGAGGGCTCGACCCTGCCCGACGTCGTATTAGTCACGGGCGACGCGATCCCGGACGGGCTATCACGTGTCGAGCCGGATGTGGTCCAGTACCACGGCACCGCGCCGAACCGGCCTGCGGAGGGTTTCGCACGCCGCGCTTGGGGCGTCGTGCATGTCGACCCGGAGCCCGATGGCAAACGCGACCACGTTGCGGCGGTCCGGACGTTGCTGGACCAGGGCGCCGAGCGCGTCCTGGTCGACACAGCGGGCGGGCGGCACGCCGGCGGGTCCGGCCTGCGTTCGGACGTGGCGGTGGCCGCCGCGATCGCCCGGGAGGTTCCGGTCATGCTGGCCGGCGGCCTGACCCCGGCCAACGTCGCCGAGGCGCTTCGCTCGATCCCGGCGACTGCGGTCGACGTCTCATCGGGCGTCGAGTTCCCGCGCCCCTCGGGTGAGCGTCCGGCGAAGGATCCGTTCAAGGTGGCCCTGTTCATCAAGCGTGCCAAGGCCGCGCGTGACGACCGCCCCAATATCCCGTTCGGACCCACGCCGGTGCACCCCGGGCTCCTGGACACGGACGGCGCGGGACGGTGGGGGATGGAGCGCGACTTCGGCGGTCGGTATGTCCCCGAGACGCTGATGGCCGCGCTCGCCGAGCTCGAGACGGCGTACGACGCCGTGCGCCACGATCCGGTGTTCTGGGCGGACCTGCGCGTCCTGCTCGAGCGATTCGCCGGTCGCCCCACCCCGATCTACCGCGCCGACCGCCTGGCCGCGGCCGTCCGCGAGGAGGCGACGCGGCTGGCCGGTCGGCCTCTCGCGAGCCCGCGGCTCTACCTCAAGCGCGAGGACCTGGCCCACACCGGCGCCCACAAGATCAACAACGCCCTCGGCCAGGCGCTCTTGACCCGCCGGCTCGGCAAGACGCGCGTCATCGCCGAGACCGGCGCCGGCCAGCACGGCGTCGCGACCGCGACTGCCTGCGCCCTACTCGAGCTGCCGTGCGTCGTGTACATGGGCGCTGAGGACATCGAGCGCCAGGGACCCAACGTCCTTCGCATGTGCGCCCTCGGTGCGGAGGTCCGGAGCGTGACGTCCGGCACGGCGACCCTCAAGGACGCGGTGAATGAGGCGATGCGCGACTGGGTCACGAACGTCGAGTCGACCCACTACGTCCTTGGTTCGGCGATGGGCCCGCACCCCTACCCGACGATCGTGCGCGACCTCCAGCGGCGCATCGGCGACGAGGCGGCCGCGCAGCTCGCCGAGACGGAGGGTCGCCTGCCGGATCTCGCGCTCGCCTGCGTCGGTGGTGGCTCCAACGCGATCGGGCTGCTTGCCCGGTTCATCGGGGAGCCAAGCGTCCGCCTTGCCGTGGCGGAGGCGGCCGGCGATGGCATGGACACGGGTCGGCATGCCGCCGCGATCCTGGGCGGCACGCCCGGCATCCTTCACGGCTCGCGCTCGTTGATGCTCCAAGACCGCGACGGTCAGGTCGTCGAGGCGCACAGCGCGTCGGCGGGCCTCGACTACCCGGGCATCGGGCCGCAGCTCGCCGCGCTCGCCGAGGCTGGTCGCATCGAAGTCGCCGCCGCGACCGACCGCGAGGCCGTGGCCGCTATGAAGGCAACGACGAAGACCGAGGGCATCCTGCCGGCGCTCGAGACTGCGCACGCGATCGCGGCACTCCCCAAGATCCTTGCCGGCGTCGACGGTCTCGCAGGCGGCTGGCCTGACGACGTGCTCGTCCTCCTGGGGTTCTCCGGTCGGGGCGACAAGGACCTCGCCGCCCTGTCGCGCTTCGACGATGTCGAGCCGTGGGAGAGCGCCCGGTGACCGGCGGCGAGGTCCGCGCGCTGTGCCTCGCCCTGCCCGACACGACCGAGAAGGAGACGTGGGGTGACGAGGTGAACCAAGGCCACCCCACCTTCCGCGTGCGCGACAAGATCTTCGTGATCATGGCGGTCGATGAGACCGGCGGCAGCATCAGGACCAGTCACGGGGAGCAGGCCGAGCTCGTGACCGCGTTCCCGGATTCGGCTCGTATCGCTGCGTATGTCGGTCGCTACGGGTGGGTCGACGTCGAGTTTTCGGGGATCCCCGACGAGGTGCTGCGCGAGGTCATCGAAGCGGCCTGGGCGCGCACGGCGCCCAAGAAGATGGCCGCGGCCTGGCGGTCGAGTCGATGACGAGCGCATCGATGACGAGCACGGGGATGGCGGACCCAGCGACGGTGACCGGCACGAACGACACCTCCGGAGCCAGCCGGATCGCTGCGGCCTTCGCCCGCGCGCGCGCCGACGGCCGTGCCGCGCTCATCCCGTACGTGGTCGCCGGCTACCCCGATGCGGAGACCAGCGTCGAGATCGCGCTCGCGGCGGCAGATGCCGGGGCCGACCTTCTCGAGGTCGGCCTTCCGTACAGCGATCCGCTCGCCGACGGCGCGACGCTCCAGCGGGCTTCCGGCACGGCGCTCCAGGCTGGAGCCTCGCTCGAGGGCTCGCTCCGGCTCATCGAGCGCATCGGCGCGGCTCGCCCGGACCTGCCGCTGGTGCCGATGGGGTATGCGAACCAGGTGATCGGCGGCGGCGATGGGGAGGCCGTGGCACGACGCCTGGCCGGTGCTGGTGCGGCCGGGGTGATCGTCGCCGACCTGACGCCTGACGAGAGCGCTGCGTTCGAAGCCGTCGCGCGCGACGTCGGGCTCGCCGTCGTCTACCTGGTCGCACCGACGACGCCACCGGCACGGCGGGCGATGATCGCCGGCCGGAGTGGTGGCTTCCTCTATTGCGTGTCGCTCGTCGGCGTGACAGGCGCCCGTTCCGCGTTGCCCGCATCGGTCGGCGACCTGGTCCGCGACGTTCGTGCCGTCTCGCCGGTGCCCGTCGCGGTCGGGTTCGGCGTCAGCAAGCCGGCGCACGTTCGCGCGATCGCGAAGGCCGGCGCGGACGGAGTGATCGTCGCCTCGGCGCTCGTGGACGCGCTGGGCGACGACGGCCGCGACATCACGGCGCTGGCGCACCTCATCGGGCGGCTCCGCGCCGCGACATGAGCGTCACGATCCTCGGCGTCCCGACGAACTCGTCCGGGACGAGCGATGGGGTCGCGCGGGCCCCGGCGGTCCTGCGGGAGAGTGGCCTGACGACGGGACTTGGCGCGAACCGTCCGGACGTCATCGACCGAGGAGACATCGCCATCGATCCGCCGCTGGGAGTGCGGGGCAACGACGGCGTCATCGACAGCGCGAACCTCGCATCGACCCTCGCCCGAACCCGCGCCGCCGTGGCCGAAGCGCGACGGCGAGGCGATCGCGTGATCCTGCTCGGTGGCGACTGTCCCGTCCTGATCGGTGGACTCGCCGGCTGCCTCGAGGCCGACGGCGAGCTGCCTGCCTTGCTGTTCGTCGACGGTCACGAGGATGCGTGGCCGCCCGATGCGTCCACGACCGGCGAGGCGGCCGACATGGAGCTCGGCTGGCTCCTTGGTCGAGGCCGCGAAACGCTGAGCCAAGAGCTGCTCGCTGAGATCCCGCACCTCGAACCGGGGCGCGTGGCCATCCTCGGGCCGCGTGACCGGTCCGAGATCCTCGCGGCCGTCGTCGAGCCACTCGACGACCTCGTACCCGTCGTCGATGACGTGGCCGTCGCGCTCGATCCAGCACGGGCGGCGACTCGTGCGCTGGAGCGGATCACGCCGGACGGCGGGCCAAGGTGGCTCCACGTCGATCTCGACGTCCTCTCGACGCGGGCCTTGCCTGCCGTCGACTACCGGCAGCCGGGCGGCCTGTCCTGGTCGGACCTGCGCGAACTGACGGATGCCGCGCTCGGTCGGGGCGGCTGCGTCGGCGCGACCGTGACGATCTACAACCCGGACCTCGACCCTGACCGGCGATCCGCCCCGACGATCGCGTCGTTCTGCCTGGACCTTGCCGACCGACTTCGAGCCGGGCCACACGTATCCTGACTACATGGTCCGCAAGAAGATCGAGGTCGGCGAGGAGATCGGCGCCAAGAAGGCGTTCGTGTGGGCGATCGACTGGCCGGGCTGGTGCCGCGCGGGCAAGACAGTTGACGCAGCGCGGGACGCCCTCGTCGCGTACGCGCCACGTTACGTGCCCGTCGCCAAGATCGCCGAGCTGGCCCTGCCGGCCACCGACACGGCAGCCCTGCGTGTCGTCGATACCGTCGACGGCGGCGGCGGGACCGATTTCGGCGTGCCGTCCGAGATCACCAAGGCCGACCGCCGCCGGGTGACCGGTGCCGAGGCGGAGCGCCTGGCGAGCTTGGTCGAGGCGGCCTGGACGGTGTTCGGCCGCGTCGCGGCCGGCTCACCTGCAGAGCTGCGCAAGGGCCCGCGCGGTGGCGGCAGGGACCGGGACAAGATGATCGGCCACGTCATCGAGGCCGACCATGCCTACGCCCGCGAGATCGGCCTCCGCCTCACGGAGCCTCGGCTCGGCGATCGCGCGGCGATCGAGGCTGAGCGCGTGGCGGTGCTCGACGCACTGCGCCGTCCCTCCGATGGCAGCCCGCTCGCCGACAGGAAATGGACGCTGCGGTACGCCGCCCGCCGGATCGCCTGGCACGCGCTGGACCACGCCTGGGAGATGGAGGACCGCTCGGACTAGGCGCCTCGCTCCGAGCGGTAGTCGGTGGCGCTCGCCGCCATCTCGATCACCTCGGCTGGAGTACGCCCGGCCGCCCGCAGCTCCCGGACACCCGTGTCGCCCGCCGACTTCGACAGCTTGCTGCCATCCGGACGCAGCACGAGCGGGTGATGAGCGAACACCGGCGGCGCCTTGCGACCGAGCTGGCGCCCCAGCCTGATCTGGTTCCCCGTGGCATGCAGCAGGTCCCGGCCGCGGACGACGAGGTCGACGTCCTGCCGAAGGTCGTCGACGACCACGCAGAAGCCGTATGTCCAGTTGCCATGCCGGTCGCGGAACGCCAGGTCGCCGGTCGGCGCGACATCTGCCTCGCACGATCCGGCCAGCACGTCCGTCCACGACTCGCTCCCGCCACCGAGAGCGACGCGCAGCACGGGTCCGGTCACGCCGCGATCGCGACAGCCACCGGGGCAGCCGGCGCCAGACCATGGCCGGCCGTGCCCGGCCGCCCATGCAGTGAACGTCGCGCGCGAGCAGTCGCATCCGTACACCAGCCCGTCCGCCCGGAGGGTAGCCAGCGTGTCGGCATAGGCCCGTGCGGCGTCGGCACCCGACTGGCGAACCGGGCCGAGATCGGGGACGAACCCGAGCCAGTCGAGGTCCTCGAGCAGCGCAGCGTCGAACTCGGGCCGGCAGCGCTGGCGGTCGTGATCCTCGATCCGGAGCAGGATCCGTGCCCCGCGCGACGCCGCCAATCCCCACGTCCAGGCCGCGTTCGCGACATGCCCGAGATGTAGGTAGCCGGTCGGCGCTGGCGCGAACCGGGTCAGGGTGGGCGCGGCGCCGTCCACGTCACGAGCCGGTCGAGCCGTCGCCCCCGCCCCCGCTCCCGTCGACATCCGCGCGATCGCGCGCACGGTCGCGCGCCTCCAGCGCCCGGGTCGCGGCGAACAGGCGTCGGTAGAGCGCGAGAAGATCGGCCTGGGGCATCGGTCCTTCGTTGGCCATCGACACCCGCAGCAGGATCTCCCGCTCACGCTCCGCGTCGCGGACCGCGGTCCTGCCCGCCTCGGCCTTGGCCTGGCCGGCCTCCCGCGCGAGCCGGGCGCGCTCGTTGAGCAACGCGACGATCCGCCGATCGAGCACGTCGATGCGACGCCGCAGGCGGCGCAGCTCGGCCGATTCCGGGGCGGCTCGTCGTCGATCAGCCATCGCCGCCGCCAACCGTCGGGCGATCGACTCGAGCGCGAGGTGATAGCCGCGGGCGCCTTGCCCGACGATCGACTCGAGCGCGATGTCGCGCACGTAGTTCACATGCCGGAATTCCTCGCGGGTCGAAGGGTCGGACAGGTGGACCTCGATGAACGGCCGCTGGACGGCGAGCAAGGCATCGCGCAGCGACACGCTCGTGTGGGTCAGCCCGGCTGCGTTGACGATCGCGACGTCGAAGTCGCGCACGTGCAGTCGATCGATCAGGGCACCCTCGTGATTCGACTGGAAGAAGTCGACTTCGAGCCGCAGGTCGCGCGCACGCCGCTCGATCCCCGCGTGGATCTCGTCGAGCGTCTCGTAACCGTAGATCTCGGGCTCGCGCGTCCCGAGGAGGTTGAGGTTCGGTCCCTGGAGCACGAGGACGCGCGTCATCGTGCCGTTCCCGCGGCGAGCATCGCCCCGGCGGCATCGACGACCAGCTCGTCGGAGACGTCGGCGCGCACCTCGACCGCATCCGCCGTCGGCAGCACCCAGCGCAGCCGCCCACCGGCGTGCTTCTTGTCTGCCGCGAGGTGGCGCAGCACGTCGTCGAGCGGGTAGGGCAGCGGCTCGATCGCCAGGCCGAGCGTGTCGAGGAGCCGGCTGATCCGTGCCGCCCGCTCGGGCGGCGTCACGCCGAGCGCCTCGCCGATGCGACACGCGGCGCGCAGCCCGTAGGCCACGGCCTCGCCATGAAGAAGCCCCTCGAAGTCCGCCGCGGCCTCGACCGCGTGACCCAGCGAGTGACCCAGGTTGAGCGTGATGCGACCCTTCCCGGCCTGGCGTTCGCGCTCGTCGGCGATCACGACCTCGACCTTCGCCCAGGCGCATCGCTCGACGAGCTCGGCGATCTCGCCGCGCGCCGCCGAGGCCGGATCGCCCCTCGCGATCGCGTCACCGCGCCGCTCAAGCAGTTCGAACAGGCGCTCGTCCCCGAGCGCCGCCATCTTGACCGCCTCGCCGAGCGCCGCCCGCCGTTGCCGCTCGCGCAACGTGGCGAGCAAGCCCACGTCGATCACGATGTCGGAGGGCTGGTGGAAGGCCCCGACAAGATTCTTGCCCTCCGGGAGGTCGACCGCAGTCTTGCCGCCGATCGACGAATTGATCTGCGCGACGAGGGTGGTCGGGACGTGGACGAGCGTGACGCCGCGCACGTACGTCGCCGCGAGGAAGCCGGCGGCGTCGCCAAGCGCGCCGCCACCGATCGCGACGATCGACTCATCCCGGCCGACCCTGTGCTGGGCGAGCTCGCTGGCCGCCCTCTCGATGACAGACAACCGCTTGGCCGCCTCGCCCTCCGGCAGCATCACCGTCACGACGGTCCGCCCCCCGGCCTCGAGCGCCGTGGCGATGCCCTGCCCGGCTGCCCCCCACGCGCCGGGCTCCGAGATGAGGATGGCGCGCCGTGCCTCGAGTCGACCGAGCGCCCGCTCGGTGGCCGTCGCGGCGATCCCGTCGCCGATCACGATCCGCCCGATCGGCGTCACGGCATCGAGCAGCGTCGTCCCGGTCGATACGCGGGTCGCGGGCTCGGCCAGGTGCGCCTCGACCGCCGCCACGACGCTGGCGACCTCGGCCACACCGGTGATGTGCACGTCCGCAGCCGCATAGAACCGCTCGCGCCGTTGGGCGAGGTCACGGATGGCCCCGATCGGGTCGCGCCCCGTGATCAGCGGGCGCACGTGCGGCGAGCGCCGCAGGCGCTGGGCGAGGACCTCGGGCCGCCCGTCGAGCCAGATGCTCAGACGGCCGCGATACAGCGACCACCGATTGCGCGGGTCGACGATCGCGCCACCGCCTGTCGCGACGACGCGCCGCACGGCCGGCGCCGGGTCCGCCTCGCCGAGGTCATCGACGGCGCGCCGTTCGAGCGTCCTGAATGCGGCCTCGCCGTCCTCGGCAAAGATCGTCGGGATCGGCCGGCCGTCGTCGCGCTCGATCCGCTCATCGAGGTCGATGAACGTGGCGCCGTGCCGTTGTGCCAGCCGCTTCCCGACGACGCTCTTGCCGCTGCCAGGCAGCCCGACGAGGACGATGTCCATCGCCGGCCTCAGTCGTCGCCGCCGGAGCCGGCCTCGTCCGAGCCGGTCAGGCCGTGGCGTGTCTCGACCGGCCCATCGCCGCTCGTTCCGGCCGCGGTACCCACCACGGGCGCGTCGGGCGGTCGTGCGATCCGGGCGCGATACGTCTCCAGATTGGCGACGGCGTCCGCGACTGTGTCGCCGCCGGTCTTCTCGAGGACGAACCGGGCCAGCGTCAACATGACCATCGCCTCCGCCACGATCCCCGCGGCCGGCACGACGCTGATGTCGCTGCGCTCGTAGTGGGCCTTCTCGACCGGCTCCCCGGTGATCAGGTCCGCCGACGGGAGCGGCCGCGCCAGCGTCGAGATCGGCTTCACCGCGCCTCGGACGACCAGCGGCTCGCCGTTCGTCACGCCGCCGGTCAGGCCGCCGGCATTGTTCGACCGATGGACCCAGCGACCGTCACCGTCCCGTCCTGCGATGACGTCGTGGACCGCCGAGCCGAATCGCCTTGTCTGCTCGAACCCCAGTCCGAACTCGACGCCCTTCACGATATTGATGCTCATGACCGCGGCGGCGAGGGCGCCATCGAGCCGCCGGTCCCAGTGGACATACGAGCCGAGCCCGATCGGCAACCCATGAGCGACGACCTCGAACACGCCCCCGACGGTGTCGCCGTTCGAGCGTGCCTCGTCGATCCGGGCGATCATCGCCGCCTCCGCGGCGGGGTCGGGGCAGCGCAGCGGCGAGGCGTCCGCCTCCTCGCGCGAGCGCGTGCAATTGGCCGGATCGACCGCGATGCCGCCGACCTCCGCCGTGAACGACCAGACCTCGATGCCGAGCTCGCGCAGAAACGCGCGTGCGACCGCGCCCGCCGCGACCCTGGCCGCCGTCTCGCGCGCCGACGCGCGTTCGAGCACGTTGCGGACATCGTTGAAGCCGTACTTCAGAGCGCCGGCAAGGTCGGCATGCCCGGGCCGCACCCGGGTCACCGGGGTCGCGCGCTTGTCGCCGCCGTCGGCGAGCTCCGCAAGATCGCGCGCCTCGTCCTCGGACAGCGGCGCGACCTGCATCACCTTCGTCCAGTTCTCCCAGTCCCTGTTTCGGACGAGCAGCAGCACAGGCGAACCGAGCGTCACGCCGTGGCGGACGCCGCCGAGGATTTCCGCACGATCCTGCTCGATCTGCTGCCGCGCCCCGCGGCCGTAGCCCTTCTGGCGGCGCGCGAGATCGGCGGCGATGGCGTCCTCGGTCAGGGCGAGGCCGGCCGGCACGCCCTCGATCGTCACGCCGAGCGCGGGTCCATGCGACTCCCCGGCGGTCAGGAAGCGAAAAGCGGTCACTCGGCGGCGGCCACCACCGGTTCGCCGGTCGGCTCGCCCTCGGCGGAGCGGAGGCCGCCGGCGCGGGCCTCGGCGAGCTTGGTCTGCATGAGCTCGAGCGGTGCCGGCTGGCCGGTCCACAACGTGAATGCCGCCGCGCCCTGGTGCAGGAGCATGAGCTCGCCGTCCAGGGTCGTCGCGCCGACCGCGTCGGCATCGCGCAGCAGGCGGGTGCGGGCATAGATGAGGTCGAGCACGAGCAGCTCGTCGTTCAGGACCTCGGCCGGCACGGGGCTGACGTCGGTCGTCAGGCCGATCGATGTGGCGTTGACGAGGATCTTGGTCTTGGCGATCTCGGACTCGATGATCGACTCGTGCCAGGGCATCGCGCGCAGCTCCATATGCGCGGCGGTCCGACCGAAGTGCTTAACCAGTCCCTCGGCGCGGTGCAGGTGGCGGTTGAACACGATGACCCGCTGGAAGCCTTCGCGAATCAGCCCGAAGACGACCGCGCGCGCTCCGCCGCCGGCGCCGAGGACGACGGCGTGCTTCGGCATCTTCTGTCGTCCGACGAGGCGATCGAGGGCGAACTTGAACCCGGCGACATCGGTGTTGTGGCCGACCAGTCGCTTGCCCTCGCGCGTGATCGTGTTGACGGCGCCGGTCGACGACGCCTCCTCGGTCAGCCTGTCGACCATCGGGACGACCCGCTCCTTGTGGGGGATCGTGACGTTCGCGCCCAGGAAGTCGTCGGAGCGCAGGCCCTTGACGGCCTCGGCCAGGTCGATCGGGGCTCGGTCCCACAGCTCGTAGCTGGCGTCGATGCCGAGCTCGTCGAAGGCCGCCTGCTGCATCGCGCCGGACAACGAATGCGCCACTGGATGGCCGATGAGGACCACGCGCTTCGTCATGCTCGTACCCCTTCCAGGTCGGCAAAGAAGCCGGGATATGAGATGGCGGCCGACGCCGGCCGTTCGATGACCGTGCGATCGGTCGCGACCAGGCCGGCGACGGCGAACGTCATCGCGAGGCGGTGATCGTCGAGGCTGTCCGTCGTGGAGCCGTGGAGCGCGGCGTCGCCGTGGACCACCAGATCGTCGCCATCGACCTCGATGCGGGCCCCGAGCGCCGACAGGCCCGCCGCGATACCGGCGATCCGGTCGGATTCCTTGTGGCGGAGTTCGTAGGCGCCACGGATCGTGGTCGTGCCGCGCGCCTGCGTGGCGGCCAGACAAAGGACGGGGATCTCGTCGATCGCGGACGCGACGTCGGCCGGGCCGAGATCGATGGCGCGCAGGTCCGACGAGCGCACGACGAGGTCGGCGATCGGCTCACCTGCGTCGGGATCGTCGGGGATCGTCGAAGGACGCTCGTCGATGTCGGCGCCCATCGCGCGCAGCAGGTCGATGATGGCCCGACGGGTCGGGTTGACTCCGACATCGCGCAGGACCAGCTCGGCATCGGGGTGGATGGCGCCCGCGACGAGCCAGAAAGCCGCTGCTGAGACATCGGCCGGCACGTGCTGATCGATGGGCTGCACCGCCGTCCCTCCTTCCACCGTCCAGGCGACGCCGCCATCGTCGCCGTCCACCCTGCTCACGGGCACACTGCGCGCTCTCAGCATGCGCTCCGTATGGTCGCGCGTGGCGACGCGTTCCCGGACCGTCGTCCGACCGTCGGCCCGGAGGCCGGCGAGCAGGATCGCCGACTTCACCTGCGCCGACGGCACCGGCGTCGCGTAGTCCACGGCCCTCAGCGGCGTGTGCCCGACCACGGTGAGGGGAGGGAGGGAATCGTGACGTCGACCGTGGAGCTCCGCGCCCATCCGGCGCAGTGGCTCGATGATACGAGCGACCGGACGGCGTCGCAATGAGTCATCGCCGTCGAGGACGACCTGCATCGGCAGCCCGGCGAGCATCCCGGCCATCAGCCGGAGGCTCGTGCCGGAGTTCCCGCAATCGATGTCCTCGGCCGGTTGGCTCAGCCCGTCGGCGCCAGGCGAGGTCACGTCGTAGGCGACGTTGCGTCCGTCGCCATCGGGTCGCGCTGCGAGACTCGCGCCCAGCGCACGCATCGCGCCGGCAGTCGACCGGACATCGGCGCCATCGCCGGCACCAGTGATCCGGCTCTCGCCGGCCGCCAGCGTCGCGAACAGCAAGGCCCGGTGACTGATCGACTTGTCGCCGGGCAGCCGCAGCTCGCCGCGCAGCCGGGCGGCGGGCGTGACGGTGGCGACGTCGGTGGCGATCAATGCTTCGCCAGCCCGTTGTCGGCGCCGAATCCAGCCCCCGCGAGGAACGGATCGCCGTGCAAACCGCGGACGTGCTCGTGGACCGGGACGAGGGCGTCCATGAGCGAGCGGAACTGATCGAGCGTGAGCTGCTGTTCGGCATCCGACAGGGCCTGATCCGGGTCCGGATGGACCTCGACCATGACCCCGTCCGCGCCGACCGCGATCCCACCGATCGCCAGCGGTTTGACCAGCCAGCGCTTGCCCGTGGCGTGGCTCGGGTCGACGATGACCGGCAGGTGGGTCAGGTGATGGAGCAGCGGCACGGCCGCGAGATCCATCGTGTTGCGCGTGTACGTCTCGAACGTGCGGATGCCGCGCTCGCATAGGATCACGTTCGGGTTGCCGGAGCTGACGATGTACTCGGCGGCCATCAGCCATTCCTCGACGGTGGCGCCGTAGCCGCGCTTGAGCATCACCGGCCGGGCCACGCGACCCACGTCGCGCAGCAGCGAGTAGTTCTGCATGTTCCGCGTGCCGATCTGGAGGATGTCGGCGTACTCGGCGACGATGTCGACCTGCGACGGCTCCATGACCTCGGTGATCACTGGGAGCCCCGTCCGCTCGCGGGCCTCGGCCAGGTAGCGGAGGGCCTCGACGCCGAGCCCCTGGAAGGCATACGGGCTGGTCCGCGGCTTGAACGCTCCGCCGCGCAGGATCGTCGCGCCGGCGGCCTTGACGGCGTCCGCCGTCTCGAAGAGCTGGTCGCGGCTCTCGACCGAGCATGGGCCGGCCATGACGGTGAGCGAGCCGTCGCCGATGGCCGCATCGAGGACGCGGATCACCGTGTCGCCCGGCTTGAACTCGCGCGAGGTCAGCTTGAACGGCCGGCTGATCGGGGTCACCCGATCGACCCCGGGCATCGTGGCGAATGCCTCGAGGAGGTCGGGCTTGCGCGACCCGATCTCGCCCACGACGGCGATGACGACGTGGTCGGCGTCCTGGTGTTCGAACGGCGTCAGACCCTCTGCCAGGATCCGGCTCTTGACTCCCAGGACCTCGGCCTCGCTGGCGCCGGAGGTCATCACGACGAACATCGCGGTGCGGTCTCCTCGTTGGATCGAGGTCGGCCAAACAAAAAAGCAGAGGTCTGGCCTCTGCTTCGTTCGCCCGGCACGACTCGTGCCCCCGGTCTCAGTGACCGAAGACGTTCATGCCGGGCATCGAAAGTAGAAGGTCGGGCGCATGTGTGAGCGGAGTGTGCCGAGCACGGCCGCGCGTGTCAACGCGCGGCTTTGAGGCTGCTCCGGGAAGGCCCGCACTGCATGTTAGGATGGCGCCCGCCGCAGCGTCGGAGAGGTCGCATAGAGGCCTAGTGCAGCGGTTTGCTAAACCGCCATGTGGGGTAACCTGCATCGAGGGTTCGAATCCCCTCCCTCTCCGCCAGACCTCTCCGGTCCGTCGGCACATGTGCGCCCGTAGCTCAGTGGATAGAGCGTTAGGTTGCGGACCTAAAGGTCGTGAGTTCGAGTCTCGCCGGGCGCGCCATCCCCTGCTAGTCTGCGCAGAACGTCGTAGCGCGCCCCAGGCCCTGCGGCGTCGTCGAGGGGGATCCGTGACCCGACGCCATGCATTCGTCTACGCGTCGCTGGCAGCCGCCGTGGCCGTGCTGTCCGGCCTGTTCCCGCGCTCGGCCGAAGCCGCCACGACCCTCACGCTCGTCCCGATCGCCGACGCGCAGGTCAACTCGGGTAACCCGAGCTCGAACTACGGCACGCTCACAACGATCCGCACCCGCGAGGGCGCCGGGACTCCGACCGACCCGACATACCGCAGCTTCCTGACCTTCGACGTCAGCGGTGTCGGCGGACAGGCGGTCACCTCGGTCACGCTGAGGCTCTACGTCACCGATTCCAGCACCAACGGCCAGGGCATCCATCGCGTGCCCACGACGACATGGTCGGAATCCGCCATCACGTTCGGCAACGCGCCGGCGTTGGATCCGACGGCGCTCGCGACCGTGCCCGTGCCGACCCAGAGTGCCTACAACGACCTGCCTCTCCCGGTGTCGGCCGTCGCCGGCGACGGGCGCATCTCGTTCGCGATCAAGAGCACCGGAACGAACTCGGCGATCTTCGCCTCACGCGAGACCGCGGCCAACCCGCCGCGGCTGGTGGTGGTCACGGATGGCGCGGCACCGACCCCGACTCCAACTCCGACCCCGACCGCGACCCCGACGCCGACCCCGGATCCCACCCCGACCCCGGACCCGACACCCACACCTGACCCGACGCCGACACCCACGCCGACGCCCGTCCCGACACCAACGCCGACCCCGACCCCGACGCCGACCGGGCCGCCGACCAGTCTCGCCCTCGCGCCGATCGCCGACGCCCAGGTCCACTCGCGCTCGCCGGGCACGAACTACGGGTCACTCACATCCCTACGGACTCGCGAGGACCCGAACACCGCCAACTCCACGTATCGCTTCTACGTGCTGTTCGACGTGACCGGGCTGAGTGGACCGGTCCAGTCGGTACGCCTGCGCCTGTACGTGACCGACGCGACGAACAGCGCCCAGGGCGTCTACGCGATCGGCACCACGAGCTGGACCGAGAGCGGCATCACCTTCCAGAACGCACCGGCGATCGGCGGAAACGCGCTCGCGACTGCCACGCCGAGAACCCTCAACGCGTATGTCGACATCGACCTGCCGCCGACCGCGATCTCCGGCAACGGCCGCTATGCCTTCGCACTCAAGAGTGCCGGCACTGACAGCATGATCGTGGCGAGCCGCGAGGTGGCCGCCAACCGACCGCAACTCGTCATCAACGGCGGATCGCCGCCGCCACCCAGCACACCGGTCGGCGCGTTTGCGGCGTCACCCAGCTCCGGGAACGCTCCACTGACCGTGGCGTTCACGGATCAGTCGACCAACGGCCCGACCGGATGGTCGTGGGACTTCGACGATCCGGGCTCGGGCAGCCAGAACACCTCGACGATCCGGAACCCGAGCCACACGTTCAGCTCGCCGGGCTCCTACGTGGTCAGGCTGACACCGTCGAATGGCGCCGGGACCGGCACCCCAGCCACGCGCACGATCTCGGTCACCACGCCGGGGGGCGGCTCCGGCGACCCGGTCTTCGTCGGGGCGGGCGACATCGCGAACTGCTCGCGGACCCAGGACGAGGCGACGGCCACCCTGCTCGACGGCATCCCCGGGACCGTCTTCACCGCCGGCGACAACGCGTACGAGAACGGGAGCGCGACCGAGTTCGCGAACTGCTACGCGCCGAACTGGGGACGCCACAAGGCACGGACCCGCCCCGCGAGCGGCAATCACGAGTACCAGACGTCCGGTGCGAGTGGGTACTACAACTACTTCGGGTCGGCGGCCGGCGATCCGTCGAAGGGCTACTACAGCTTCGATGTCGGGACCTGGCACGCGATCGTCCTCAACAGCAATTGCTCCCAGGTGGGCGGCTGCGGCGCCTCATCGCCGCAGACCACATGGCTCCGGAACGATCTCGCGACGCATCCCGCGACCTGCACGATCGCCATATGGCACCACCCCCGGTTCACCTCCAACCGGACGTCGCCCGACGGCGCGACCCTGGCTTTGTGGCAGGCGTTGTACGACCACGGCGCGGACGTCGTGATCGGCGGCCATTACCACAACTACGAACGATTCGCGCCCCAGACCCCTGCCGGCGCGGCCGATTCGGCGTTCGGGATCCGGCAGTTCGTCGTGGGCACCGGTGGTGCCGCGCTCGCCCCGTCGTCCGGGTCACTCGCCAATAGCCAGGTCCGCAACGGCTCGACCTACGGCGTCCTCAAGATGACCCTCCATCCCTCGAGCTATGACTACCAGTTCATCCCGATCGCGGGCCAGACGTTCACCGATAGCGGCTCGGGGACGTGCCACGGGACGCCTGGGGCGTCTGCGCAGCTCGCCGCCCAGACGGCGTCCGCCGAACAGGTCCGACTGACCGCGATCGACACCGTCCGGCGCCAGCGTCGAGGGCTCGCCCCGCCGGTCTTCGCCTGCGACATCCCGACCGGGAGCGCGACCTGACGCACCGGCCGACCCGTACCATGGCTGCCGTGGAGAAGGTCGCGTTCCTGGGACTCGGGACGATGGGCTCGTCGATGGCCGCGAATCTCGCGCGCGCCGGGTTCCCCGTCACTGCCTGGAACCGGACCCCCGGCCGTGCGCCGGAGCTCGCCGAGCTCGGGGTCGAGACCGCCGCATCACCGGCCGAGGCCGCCGCGGACACGCCGTTGGTCGTCATCTGCGTGTCCGACACGCCCGACGTGGAGGCCATCCTGTTCGGCGACGACGGTGTCGCCTCCGCAGCGCGCTCCGGCACGCTCATCATCGATTGCTCGACGATCGCGCCGTCGGGCAGCTGGGACTTCGCCGCGCGTCTGCGCGAACGAGGGCTGCGGATGGTCGACGCCCCGGTCTCGGGCGGCAGCGAAGGCGCGAAGAATGCGACGCTGACGATCTTCGTCGGCGGCGACGAGCGGGACGTCGAGCATGCCCGGCCCGTTCTGAACGCCCTCGGTCGCACGATCACCCACGTCGGCCCGATCGGCGCCGGCCAGGCGGTCAAGGCGGTGAACCAGGTCATCCTCGCCGGCGCCTACCTGGGCGTCGCCGAGGGCGTGGTTCTAGCCATCAAGGCCGGCCTCGACGTCGAGCAGGTCGTCGCCGCCCTCGGTGGGGGCGCAGCCCAGAGCTGGGTCCTCGCCAACCGGAGCGCGCGGATGATCGACAACGACTACCCGCTCGGGTTCAAGGTGTCGCTCCACCGCAAGGACCTCGGGATCGCCCTGGAGCTGGCAAGCCAGCTCGGTGCGGTCCTCCCGGTCAGCGCTCTGGCGGCACAGCTCGAGAACGGGCTCATCGCCAACGGCCACGGCGATGAGGACATGTCCGCGCTCGCGCGCGCGATCCGCGGGTTGTCCGCCCTCGACGACTAGTCGAGTCCCACCAGCAGCATCGGGTCCCCGAGCTTCCCGTCGTAGCGCGGCCGGAACCGCTCCGCGTTGTACATGACCGGGACGTCGACCTTGCGCGGTCCGAGGGCGGGGTCGGGCAGGTCGGTGTGGGCGTACTTGCCGTCCTGGATGGCGACCATCCGTCCCGTGACCCCGCTCTGGATGAGGTCCATCGCCACGTTGGCGAACGTGGTCGCGACCATCGAATTGACCGAGTCGGGCTCACCCGACCGAAGGTCGTAGGTCAGCTCCGAGGCGAGCGTCTCGATGCCGGTCCGTGCCCGTAGCTCGTACGCAAGCGCCTCGCCCACGTTGGCCTTGTGGCGATGCCCGAACGCGTCGGCCTCGCCGACGTCGCTGACCTTCGCGCCCTTCCAGATCGCGCCCTCGGCGGTGATGACGAAGGCGTAGTGGCTCGGGTTCGCTGCGTGATCGGCCGCCAGGAGGGCGGCCAGGGCGTCGAGGTCGTACGGGGCCTCGGGGATCACGCAACGCGCCGAGGTCACGTACGCCGTGTACAGCGCCGAGAAGCCGGCATCGCGTCCGAAGATCCGGAACACCCCGATCCGCTCATGCGAGCCGAGCGTCGTCCGCTGTCGATTGATCGCTTCCTTGGCGCGCGTGATCGCGGTCGAGAAGCCGATGCAGTACTCGGTCCCCTGGACGTCGTTGTCCATCGTCTTGGGGATGGCGATCAGAGAGATGCCGGCGTCCGCGAGGACCTGCGAGTAGGACAGCGTGTCGTCGCCTCCGATCGTCACGAGGACGTCGATGCCGAGCGCCGCGATGTGATCGAGCACCAGTGGTGTCAGGTCGTAGACGTCGTCTCCGACGACGAGCCGCTGTCGGTCCTCTTGGGAGAGCCACGCGGGTAGCTTCTTGGATGGCATCTTGCGCGGGTTCGTGCGCGATGTATGGAGGATGGTGCCGCCCGTCCGCTCGATGGTCCGGGTATTGATCCGGTCCAGCGGTCGCAGGTAGCCCGTTCCGCCACCGTCGGGCAGATCGGGCTGGACGTGGGTGAGGCCCTCCCAGCCGCGCCGCAGGCCGAGGACGTCGTAGCCGGCCTCGGTCGCCCTGTAGACGACGCTCTTGATGACCGCGTTGAGCCCCGGGACGTCGCCGCCGCCGGTGAGCACCGCGATGCGTTCGGGGGTCGACATGCCGTGCCGAATCCTAGCGTTTCGGTGCCGAGGAGGCGGTTGCGGTTCGGTCGCGAGAGGTTGGGCGCAAACGGGGGTCTGCTAGCATCGCCGCATGAACTACGAGCTGTTCATGGGCGAGGCGCTCGCGGAGGCACAGCTCGCCGTCGGGCGTGGCGAGCGGCCGATCGCGGCCGTCGCCGTCGTGGACGAAGCGATGGTCGCGCGGGCCCATGATCGGGTCGAGCAATCGGATGACCCGACCGCCCACGCGGTGGTCGTCGCCTTGCGCGACGCCGCCCGTCGGCTCGGTCGGAGTCGGCTCGCAGACGCCACGATCTTCACCACCGAGGAGCCCTGCGCGATGTGCGTGGGCGCGCTCCTCGAGAGCGATGTCGAAGCGCTCGTCTTCGCGGTCCCGAATTCACGGGACGGCGCGGCGGGGACCGTCATCCAGCTCGCCCAGCATGCGTCCTTGCCGCGCCGGATCAAGGTCGTCAGCGGCATCCGTCGCGACGAAGTCGAGGCGCTCTTCGCCGGCAGCCCGGCCGTCTGACGGGTCTCCGATCCGCGCGTCCAGGGAGGTCGGTGAGCGGTCGCCGAGGGCTCGTTTGGTATCCTCTCCCGCGGAGAGGTGTCCGAGTGGTTGATGGTGCCGCTCTCGAAAAGCGGTGTGCGAAAGCACCGCGGGTTCGAATCCCGCCCTCTCCGCCACACACTCGATCACACGGACCGGTCGGTCTCCCCGGCCGGTCCTGATGTGTCCGGGGAGAGGTCGCCTAGTGGACTATGGCGCCGCACTGGAAATGCGGTTCGGGGCAACCCGTCGCGGGTTCGAATCCCGCCCTCTCCGCCACACCGCGTCGCTCGCGGACGGCCGATGCCTGCGTTGACGCCTGCGGTCCTCGCTCACGCACCTCAGGGTGCGCTCGCTCCGGTCCTCGGACGTCGCCTTGGCCTCGACCGCCCTCTCGCGCCGCTACGTCACATGCCAGGTCGCCGGGCTGTCGAGCGCGTCGCTCGCGGACGGCCGATGCGCCCACTCGTGGAACACGCGGCGTTCCGGGTGACGGAGGAAGCGTGGCTATCCGGCGCTCAGCGGTCGAATGGGGACTCGGAGCGTTCCGGTCGGCGGAGGAAGCCCTTTTTCGGCGTCGGTTGGAACGCTGGCGGATCCAAACGCGGAAGCACCGCAGCCCGGACCCGCGGGCCAGCCCATGACTGACATCGAGATCGTGCCGCTCGAGCTGTCCGAGTTCCGCTTCCCGGACGCGGCCCTCGCCGGGCGGCGCGGCGTGGTCATGGGCTATGTGGTCCGCCATCCGGGCGGGGTTCTCATGTTCGACACCGGGTTCGGGTTCGGCAACGCCGCGCTCGACGAGGCGTACGCACCGGTCGGTCGACCGATCCTGGAGATCCTGCGCGAGGCCGGGGTCGACAGGGACGAGATCAGCGAGGTGGTGAACTGCCATCTCCACGCGGACCACGCCGGCCAGAACGGCGCGTTCCCGGGCACGCCGATCCACGTGCAGTCCGCCGAATGGGAGCTCGCCCACACCACGGACCACACGATCCTCGACTGGATCGAGACTCCGGACACGACGTACTTCCTCATCGACGGCGACCACGAGATCACCCCCGCGATCCGGGTGATCGCCACACCCGGCCATACCCGTGGCCACCAGTCGCTCGCGATCGACACCGACGCCGGCACAATCGTCCTCGCCGGCCAGGCCTGCTACACGGTCGGCGAATGGGTCGGCGATCCTGATGCGCTCGAGGGTCGGAGCGGCGCACCCGACCCGTCGGCCTACGACCGATCCATCGAGCGCCTGCGCGAGCTTGACCCCGTGCGGGTGCACTTCGGCCACGACCGCGCTGCCTGGACGGCCGGAGCCGGGTCCAGTGCCGCGCCTGCTATCCTTCCCGGGCCGTGCTAGGCGGGGAACTAGCGGTGCCCTGTAGCCTGCAATCCGCTCCAGCAGGGCCGAATCCCCTCTCGAGGTCTCCGTTCTCGGTCGCCGCCCGTCGGTGCGACGTTGAGGATCGGGTCCCGCGCAGCGGCGAACCGCGAACCGTGTCAGGTCCGGAAGGAAGCAGCACTAAGCGACCATCGTCGGGTGCCGCGGAACGGCCTGATCCGAGCCGCCCGTCGTGGTGGGCCCGGGCGACGGATGATCGACGGAGGGTGCACGGCATATCCGCTCGGCTGATTCTCGACCGGAGGAGGTCGTGACCTCGACGACACCGCACCAGGCGCTGTACCGACGCTGGCGTGCCCAGACCTTCAGCCAGATCGTCGGCCAGGAAGCGGTCGTCGAGACGCTCCGCAACGCGGTCCGCACCGACCGCGTCTCACACGCCATCCTGTTCGTCGGCCCGCGCGGGACCGGCAAGACCTCGATGGCGCGGATCCTCGCGAAAGCCGTCAATTGCACGAACCTGCAGGACGGCGATCCGTGTGACGCGTGCGAGGCCTGCGTCGCAGTCCGGGAGGGGACGACGCTGGACGTCCTCGAGATCGATGCGGCATCCAATCGCGGCATCAACGAGGTCCGCGACCTGCGCGACCGGCTGGCCTATCCGCCCGGGCATTTGCGGCGGAAGGTGTACATCCTCGACGAGGCGCACCAGATCACACGCGACGCTTGGAACGCGCTCCTGAAGTCGCTCGAGGAGCCGCCCGATTTCGTGATCTTCATGTTCGCCTCGACGGAGCCGTCGGGCTTCCCGCCGGCCATCCTCTCGAGGCTACAGCGCTATGACGTCCGGCGCCTGACGATCCCCGAGATCGAGGGCAAGCTGACCCGGATCCTCGAGGCGGACGGTCGATCGATCGAGCCGACCGCTCTGACGCTCGTCGCGCGGCTCGCGGCAGGCGGGATGCGTGACGCGGAGTCGATCCTCGATCAGCTCCTGTCGACCACGACCGAGACCGTGACCGAGGCGGCCGTCCGCGACTTGTTGGGACTCGCCGATGCGGCGGCTGTCGAGGGCTTCGTCGTTGCTCTCCAGGGTGGTGACGTCGCGGCAGGCGTCGACATCCTCGACCGGCTCGAGGAGCGCGGCCGGGACCCGCGCGCCCTGCTCGATCAGGTCGTCGATGCGATCCGAATCCGCCTGGTCGACCAGACCACGCCGGACCTTGCGGGTCTCGTGACCGTCGCCCGACGACTCGTCGCGATCGACCCCGACCGGGCCGACATCGGCGGGCTGCGACTGCAGCTCGAGCTCGCGCTCTTCGCCGGCGGGGTCACGGCGGCCGGGGTCGTCACCCCTCCTGCGACAGAGGCTTCCGCGCCAACCGCACCCCCGGCGGCAGCGACCGCGCCGGACGCATCGTCACCCGTGACGTCTCCGGCCCCCAACGCGACCGACCAGTTCCCGACCCCCAAACCCGCGACGACGCTCAAGGCAGCCGAGAAACCGCGACCAGCCAAAGTGGGCCGATCGGAGACGCAGGCGCCCGTGGTGGCCGTGGAGCCGTCACCGACCAAGGACGCGCCGGCATCGGTGCCCGTCACCGAGTCGCCACCGAAGGCCGAGCCCGCACCCGCCGTCGAACCGCCGAAGGCCGCCGATCGTCCGTCCGTCGCCGTCCAGATCGCCGTCGGCGACGACCTCGACCGGCTGCTCGAGGGCTGGCCGGAGATCGTCAAGGCCGTCAGCCCCGCGACACGGGCGGTGCTCACCGAGTGCCGGCCGATCGGTGTCGAAGGCAATGTCGTAACGCTCGGTTTTCCCGAGGCCAAGGGCTTCCTCAAGGACCATGCGGAACGGCGCCGGCAGGACGTCGAGACGGCGGTCGGCGGCCTGCTCGGCCGGCCGATCAGCGTCCGGACCGTCGCGACGAACATCGAGGTGGCGCCGCTCGGGGCCGCCGACGACCTGGTCGCCGAGGCGCGACGCATCTTCGGCGAGGATCTGGTCGACGTGGCGGAGATCGACTGAGCGGGTCCGGCCACACGACGCGACCGCATCGGTCAGACTGCCGACACGACACGAGGAGGAGCGCACACGATGGGGATGGGCAACCTGCAGCGCATGGCGCAGCAGATGCAGCAGGAGATGCTGCGCATCCAGACCGAGCTTGAAGCCGCCACGGTCGACGGCTCCGCCGGTGGCGGTGTCGTCAACGCGACCGTGACCGGGAAGCAGGAGCTGGTCAGCGTCACGATCGACCCCTCGGCGGTCGACCCCGACGACGTCGAGATGCTCCAGGACCTCGTGGTGGCAGCGGTCAACGACGCCCTTCGCGCGTCGCGCGAGCTGGCCGAGCAGAAGATGGCGGCCGTGACCGGCGGCCTGCGCATCCCGGGGATGTGATCGGCGCGTGGCGACCCCGCTCATCGAGCCAGTCGCGCGGCTGATCGAATCCTTCGCCCGCCTGCCCGGCATCGGCCCCAAGACTGCGCAGCGACTGACCTACCACCTGCTGCGCGCCCCTGATGCAGAGGCGCGCGCGCTTGCCGCAGCGCTCGTCGACGTGCGCGACAAGGTCGTCTTCTGCGAGCTGTGCTTCAACATCAGCGAGGACGAGCTCTGCGCGATCTGCCGCGATCCCGGTCGCGACCAGCGCCGGCTGTGCGTCGTCGAGGAGCCTCTCGACGTCCTCGCCCTCGAGCGAACGGGCGAGTTCAAGGGGCGGTATCACGTGCTCCACGGCGCGATCTCCCCGATCGACGGGATCGGGCCCGAACGCCTCAAGATCCGCGAGCTGCTCGCCCGCGCCGACGAGGCCTCGCGCGACGGCGCTCCGTTCGAGGAGGTCATCATCGCGACCAATCCGACACTCGAGGGCGAGGCGACCGCCATGTATCTCGCCGAGCGGCTGGAGTCGGTCGTCGGCTCGGTCACCCGGATCGCACGCGGGCTGCCGGTGGGCGGTGACCTCGAGTATGCCGACGAAGTGACGCTGATCCGCGCCCTGCAGGGGCGGCGGGCGGTCTAGGCGCGCACGGGTCGCACGCGTGAGCAATCTCCTGAACGAGCTGGCGTTGCGCCTGCTCAAAGCCGGCGTGGCGTTGCTGCTCGGCGTCGTGCTTTATGCGGTGATCACCGGCCCGCTCGCCCACCCAGGCACGATCGAACTGGCACTGCTGTGCTGGCTCAGTGGGGCGGCCTTCATCCTGTTGGTCGAGTCGGGGATGTTCTGAGCGCCCGTCGTCCCGCGGATCCCTACGCCACCGACGTCCCGCACCCGACGCCCCGCCTGGCCGATCCACTTTGCATCAAACGCAAGCAACGTCGCCATCGGCCGCTCACGAAGCCCGAGATCTGTCGATTCCTTGCGGCAGACGACGGGTTCGCGCCCCTGTCGCGCCCGAACGGCACGATACCGAGCATCAGATGCAAGGGCGCGACCGACCGAGGCGACATCGCGACATAGCGTGCATCTGACGCAAGTCGCGCCAGAGATCCGGCCTCAGATGGAACGGCTGACGGGATCAGAAGGCGGGGCCGTCGACCTTGCGGATCGCGGGCCGCGGGCCACGAGCTCGAGGAGACCGCCGCGGGCCCGGCGCCCACCCCGCGCCACCTGTCCCGGATGCTACGGATGGCCGTTTGACAGCCGGGTCGCCCTGCCCCAGTATTCGCCGCCGTGCCTCCTCCAGGAGGCCGGCACGACGGGCCGAGATCCTCGGCCCCAGCCCCATCGGTGCGTTTGACGTCGCACGGGGCGGAGCCTCATACTCGGGGTTCTGCGCCATGCGCCTCGCTGCGCCTCGACGCTGCACCTTAACAATTGAAGAGTGACAGGAAACATCTGGACAAGGATGTGCGAGCGATCAAACCCTCGGATCGAAAGTCGCCGTGGCAACACGGTGCGATCTATTCGGAGAGTTTGATCCTGGCTCAGGATCAACGCTGGCGGCGTGCATGAGACATGCAAGTCGAACGGACACTCACGGGCTTGCCTGTGAGTGTTAGTGGCGGACGGCTGAGTAACGCGTAGGTGACCTGCCCCGAAGTGGGGAATAACTGCCCGAAAGGGTGGCTAATACCGCATGTGGTGATGCGTTCGATCGCATCAGTAAAGCCGCAAGGCGCTTCGGGAGGGGCCTGCGTCCGATTAGCTCGTTGGTGAGGTAACGGCTCACCAAGGCGACGATCGGTAGGTGGTCTGAGAGGACGATCACCCAGACTGGGACTGAGACACGGCCCAGACTCCTACGGGAGGCAGCAGTCGGGAATTTTGCGCAATGGACGAAAGTCTGACGCAGCAACGCCGCGTGAGGGATGACGGCCTTCGGGTTGTAAACCTCTTTTGTCAGGGACGATTATGACGGTACCTGACGAATAAGCCACGGCTAACTACGTGCCAGCAGCCGCGGTAATACGTAGGTGGCAAGCGTTGTCCGGATTTACTGGGCGTAAAGAGCGCGCAGGCGGTCGTTCAAGTCGCGTGTGAAAGCCCCCGGCTCAACTGGGGAGGGTCACGCGATACTGATCGACTCGAAGGCAGGAGAGGGTAGTGGAATTCCCGGTGTAGTGGTGAAATGCGTAGATATCGGGAGGAACACCAGTGGCGAAGGCGACTACCTGGCCTGTTCTTGACGCTGAGGCGCGAAAGCTAGGGGAGCAAACGGGATTAGATACCCCGGTAGTCCTAGCCGTAAACGATGGACACTAGGTGTTGGTGGTATCAACCCCGCCAGTGCCGAAGCTAACGCATTAAGTGTCCCGCCTGGGGAGTACGGCCGCAAGGCTAAAACTCAAAGGAATTGACGGGGGCCCGCACAAGCAGCGGAGCGTGGGGTTTAATTCGACGCAACGCGAAGAACCTTACCAAGGCTTGACATGACCAGGATCCCGGCGGAAACGTCGGTTCCCCGCAAGGGGCCTGGCCACAGGTGTTGCATGGCTGTCGTCAGCTCGTGTCGTGAGATGTTGGGTTAAGTCCCGCAACGAGCGCAACCCCTACTGTGTGTTGTATCACTCACACGGGACTGCCGAGAGAAACTCGGAGGAAGGTGGGGATGACGTCAAGTCAGCATGGCCCTTACGTCCTGGGCTACACCCACGCTACAATGGCCGGTACAACGGGCGGCGAAACCGCGAGGTGGAGCGAATCCCTTAAAGCCGGTCTCAGTTCGGATTGCAGGCTGCAACTCGCCTGCATGAAGCCGGAGTTGCTAGTAACCGCCGGTCAGCATACGGCGGTGAATATGTTCCCGGGCCTTGTACACACCGCCCGTCACGTCATGAAAGCTGGTAACACCCGAAGCCGGTGGGCCAACCGCAAGGAGGCAGCCGTCGAAGGTGGGATCGGTGATTGGGACGAAGTCGTAACAAGGTAGCCGTACCGGAAGGTGCGGCTGGATCACCTCCTTTCTAGGGAGATCCGAGTCTCGAGCTTTTGGTGGGCTCGAGGCGTTGATGGCTCCTAGGGTTGATCGCCCGGTCGTTCGAGCTTCCCCGCCAGGTGGAGCTCGCTTCGCCGACTCGCAAGGGTCGGCGGAGAGACCGATCAGCGACCTGGAAAGAAACACCGAAATCGTTCGGACATCCGGAACCAGTGCTTCCTGTCACTCTTCAATGGTCAAGGTGCACGCCGCCGGGCGACCGAAACGTCGTCAGGACGGATCGCCACCGCCTCGGCGGGCGTTTAGCTCAGCTGGTTAGAGCACTGCCCTGATAAGGCAGAGGTCTCTGGTTCGAGTCCAGAAACGCCCACCACCGCACCGGCCTGGGGACGTAGCTCAGTTGGCAGAGCGTCTCCTTTGCAAGGAGAGGGTCAGGAGTTCGAGTCTCCTCGTCTCCACCACCTCCTGGCGCGGAAACCGCAATCGAAGAGCTCGGGACCAACCCGAGGAACACAAGACCCGCCATCGAGCCCCTGCTCCGTGTCCTGCCGCCCGCCGGCAGGCCACCGACCAGCGGATCGCTGGGCGACGATCGATGTCCGCATCGAGCCGTCGGAGGCCCACCTCGGTGGGCCGCACCTTAACAACTGGAATAGTGTTCGGCAGAAATGAAGAAATCTTCGATTTCGCCGAGTAGTCAAGGAAATGATCCCGATCGATCCCATCCATTCACTGACCACCTGGTCAGAGGCTGGAGGGGGTCAAGCTACAAAGGGCACGGGGTGGATGCCTTGGCGCCAAGAGCCGATGAAGGACGTGGCAGGCTGCGTAAAGCTTCGGGGAGTCGCGAGCAGACAGTGATCCGGAGATGTCCGAATGGGGAAACCCGGCTGGGGTCATGCCCAGTCACTCCTGGCTGAACCAAATAGGCCAGGTGGAGGTAAGCCAGCGAACTGAAACATCTCAGTAGCTGGAGGAGAAGAGAACATTCCCTGAGTAGTGGCGAGCGAAAAGGGAACAGCGCAAACCCAACTCAGCGCGATAGGTTGCCGCCGTTTCTGAGTGGGGGTTGTAGGAGTCGATCATGGATGCCCGGCAAGGCGTCCGCGGAGTTACCAAGTCGATCGTTAGTCGAACTGCCCTGGAACGGCAGGCCATAGCGGGTGACAGCCCCGTAGGCGAAAACGACCGACCTCCGTGATCGACCACCTGAGTACCACGTGGAAGGTCTCTCATGTGGGAACCTGGGCGGACCACCGTCCAACGCTAAATACTCTTGGCGACCGATAGTGAACGAGTACCGTGAGGGAAAGGTGAAAAGCACCCCGGAAGGGGAGTGAAAAAGTACCTGAAACCACGTGCCTACAAGCAGTCAGAGGGTGTTGCCGGTTCGCCGGTAGCCTGATGGCGTGCCTTTTGAAGAATGAGCCGACGAGTTACGTGTGTGTGGCGAGGTTAAGTCCGCGAAGGACGGAGCCGGAGCGAAAGCGAGTCTGAATAGGGCGATCAGTCGCACGCAGTAGACCCGAAACCGAGTGACCTATCCATGGCCAGGTTGAAGCGGGAGTAATGTCTCGTGGAGGACCGAACTCACTAGCGTTGAAAAGCTAGGGGATGAGCTGTGGATAGCGGTGAAATGCCAATCGAACTCGGAGATAGCTGGTTCTCCCCGAAATAGCTTTAGGGCTAGCCTCGGGCGTTCAATCACGGGGGTAGAGCACTGGATGGGCTAGGGGGCTTCCCGCTTACCAACCCCAACCAAACTCCGAATCCCGTGATTTCAGAGCCCGGGAGTCAGACTGCGAGGGCTAAGCTTCGTGGTCAAAAGGAAAACAGTCCGGACCGCCAGCTAAGGTCCCTAAATCCAAGCTAAGTGGTAAAGGATGTGGATTCGCTCAGACAACCAGGATGTTGGCTTAGAAGCAGCCATCATTGAAAGAGTGCGTAACAGCTCACTGGTCAAGTGGATCTGCGCCGAAAATTCAGCGGGGCTCAAGCTTGGTACCGAAG
>CAVSKR010000003.1:0-194366 GCA_963728635.1 uncultured Chloroflexia bacterium | reverse complement strand
TGGTCAGCACCATCTCCATCGCCTTCGCCTTGCCGATGGTGCGGGCCAGCCGCTGGCTGCCGCCGGCGCCGGGCATGATCCCGACGTTGATCTCCGGCTGGCCGAAGCGGGCCGTCTCGGAGGCGACGATCATGTCGCAGAGCAGCGCCAGCTCGCAGCCGCCGCCGAGCGCGTAGCCGCTGACGGCCGCGATGACCGGCTTGCCGACCCCGCGCACCCGATCGAACAGGGAGACGCGGTTGCCGGCCATCATGTCGACGACGGAGAGCGTGCCGAACTCCTTGAGATCGGCGCCGGCCGCGAACACGTCCGGGCCGCCGGTCAGGACGATCGCGCGGACGTCGTCGTCGCGGTCGTGGGCTTCGAGCGCATCCGCAAGCTCGGTCAAGACGGCCGAGCTGAGCGCGTTCAACTGGCGCGGTCGGTTCAGGGTGACGACCCCGATCGGCCCGTCGCGCTCCGAGAGGACGAACTCGTAGCTCATGGAAGCCTCCAACGGGATGGTAGGGGGCGTCAGGTTGCCGGTCAAGGCGTGGAGCGAAATCGGTACGAAAGTATGGAGACAGAACGCGGGGCGGGGTGGTATACTGCCGTTGCGCTCGAATTCCGACCGCGGGAACTCTATGCGGTTGGCAAATGGTTCCCGGACGCTTTTCACATATGGGGTCAGACGCTCTCTTGCGCGCGCCATGCGACACTCGCGGTCGAAGGCACAGCAGAGGCTGAGACCCTGACGAGCGCAACTCGGCCGAGGGGCAACCCTCGGCCGTTTTCTGTGTTCGAGCACTCGCTGATGGGGCTGGAATGAAATGTGGCTCGTCCGGCTAGCCACGATTGGCCAATCGTGGCTAGCCGGACGAGCCAGTTTGTGATCAGATCAGCCGGAGACGCCTACTTCACCTCGTGGGTGACCTTCACCGTCGCGCCCTTCGCGACCGCCCGGTAGAGCGGGCAGTTCTCCTTCCAGACCTCGGTGTAGCTCGCCGCCTGGTCGCCGTCGACGCCCGTGTACGTGAAATGCACGTCGATCGACGCGAAGTCCGGCCAGCTCTCGTCGGTGCGGGTCGCGTCGACGGTCACTGTGAGCGTGCCGAACGGCAGGTTGTTGCGGACGGTGTGCATCTCGACCAGGCTCACCGCGCAGGCCGCGATGCCGGACATGAACGACTCACCGGTCGTGACCGCCTCGTTCGGGCCGGACGGCGAGTCGATCACCCAGTGGTTCGTGCGGGCCGAGTTGAGCGTCCGGCCCGGGACGTCGGTCGTCTTCGAGGTGGTGGCGTAGCGCGTCCTGACCTCAGCCATCGGAAGGACCTCCCCATGCGTCTGTCGACCAGTATAGACGCGAGGAGATGAGGGCCCGTAGGCAGCGGGCGTTGCCTGACGCCCTTACGCCTTGCGCGTGCGCTCGCGGAGGCGCGCCAGGAACGGCCGGATCAGGCTCGTCTGGCGGCCCTCCTCCAGCAGGAAGGCGTCGTGGCCGTAGCTGGAGCGCAGGTTCCGGTACGTCACCTCGCGGCCGGCCTCCTCCAGCGCCGCCACGATCCGCTGCGACTCGTGGGGCGGATACAGCCAGTCCGAGCTGAACGAGAGCGCCAGGAAGCTCGCCTCGGCCCGCTCGAACGCCCGTGCCAGCGATCCGTCGCCGAACGCCTCCGCCAGGTCGAACTCGTCGATTGCGCGGCTGATCGCCAGGTACGAGTTCGCGTCGAACCGATCGACGAACCGCTGGCCCTGGTGCCGGAGGTAGCTCTCGACCTCGAACGGGCCGAGGCGGGGATCGCCGTGCGCCGCCGTCACCGCGATCTCCCCATCGGCGATCTCGCCATCCGAGCGGGTCGGTCGGCCGGCGTCGGCGCCCGAACCGCGCCATCATCGACTGCTCGCTCAGGTAGGTGACGTGGCCGATCATCCGCGCCACGGAGAGTCCGCGTTCGGGCTGGGGTCCGCCGTAATAGTCGCCGCCCTTCCAGGCCGGATCGGCCGTGATCGCCTGGCGGCCGATCTCGTTCCAGGCGATCCCCTGGGCGCTCAGGCTGGCGCAGGTGGCGATGGCGACGCAGCCGACCACCATCTCGGGGTACGCGACGGTCCACTGGAGCGCCTGGTTGCCGCCCAGCGAGCCGCCGGCGACCGCCAGCAGCCGCTCGACGCCGAGGTGGCGGAGCAGCTCGCGCTGCGCGCGGACCATGTCCCCGACGGTCACCAGCGGGAACCGCGAGCCGTACGGCCGGCCGGTGGCCGGGTCGATCGAGGCGGGGCCGGTCGAGCCACGACAGCTTCCGATCACGTTCGAGCAGATCACGAAGTACTTGCGGGTGTCGAACGCCTTGCCGGGGCCGATCATGCCGTCCCACCAGCCGAGGCCGCCGCGCGGCACGATCCCTTTCTCGTCGGCGCCCATGCCGTCGACGGCGCTCGGGGCGTCCGCGTCGTTGCTCCAGCCGGCGGCGTGCGCGTCGCCGGAGAGGGCGTGGCAGGCGAGGATCGCGTTGCCGCCGTCCGGCGCCAGCGTGCCGTACGTCTCGTAGGCGAGCGTGACCGCGTCCAGACGCCCACCGCGCTCCAGCAGGAACGGCTCGGCGGCCGATCCGAACGAGAACGAGCGGGTCTCGACGACGCCGACCGCTCCGGCGTCCGGCGGGAGCGGTCGGCGGGCCGGCCGGCGTCGTGCTTCGAGCGTGGCGATGAGCGTGCTCCCGGACTGCACCGTCGGCCCGCGCGGGACAAGCGCCCGAGGACGAGCCGAGGCGTGCGAAATCTCTCCCGAGTGAGTCTAGGGTCTCCGCCGATGGGTCGACAACGCCGGCCAGAGCGAGGATTGCGGCCCGGTGTTGCTGAAATCGAGGCAGCGTGGCACGCTCCCTGCAACATTCGCGACGGCACGAGACAGCAACGTCGTGCCGGCCGCGAAGTCCGGGGCCATCTGGAGCTGAAGGGTGCTTGGAATCGGGCTCCGCTCACGACTGCTGGTCGTGGGGCGGGGGAGCGAGCCTGATCCGGTATGGCGGCAGCGTGCTTCGGTCGGGGGCCTGGCAGCACCGACCAGGGACCGCTCCGCGCGCCGACGCGTCGATGCGGGCCGAGCCATCGTCGGCGGTCCGCTCGTTGGTGGGCGTCCACTGCGCGCGATGATCGAGCGCGCTGATTGTGACGCATCCCTGAGACGTGACCGATCCGAATGTGGCGACTACACGTACTACCGTGAGTATGATGGCCCAGGCGATGCACTGCTGCATGTACGTGGTACCATGCATTGCGGCAAGGATGCGGCGAGGCAAAGCGGATGGTGAGCGCCCGACAGGAGGTTTCGACGCGCCCGGAGAGCGGGCTTCGTCGGGACGCGGCCGGCGAGCGTCCCGTGTTGAGACCGCTCGATAGTCCATCGCGCGCTGCCGACGTTCCGCGCAGCCGCGCTGACCGCCCGAGCGTCGACGCTCCCGCCACCTCGTCTCCCTCTGGGTCCACCTCGGCACGCTGTTCGCGTTCGCCGCCGTCATGCCGGTCCTGGTGCTGCTCGCGCTCGGCGCCGCGGTCTGCGATGGCGCGTCGGCCGGATTCGCGCTGGACGACGGCCTGCCCGCGTTGGTGATGGTGGTCGTCTCGGCCGGATTCGGCGTGGCCGTGGGACTGCATCGCGGCGCGCGGCGCTGGCCGGGCCGCTCGCGGGGCTGACACGCGCCGTCGATTCGATCGGCGTCGACGCCGATCCGGCCGGGCCGCCAGTCTCCGAGATTCGGGAAGTCGCCCGCCTGGCGGAGGCGCTCGCGGCGCTTCGGGCCCGAGTCGTGACGCGGGCGGAAGCGCTCGACGACCTCAAGGCGGTCAGCGATCTCGCCCGCACACTGCCGCGCGACGAGCGGCTGGAGGTGGCAGCGAGAGGCTCGAACGACGGCCTCTGGGACTGGGACCTGACGACCGACACGCTGTACTGCTCGCCGCGCTGGCACCAGATCGCCGGCGTGAACGATGGCGGCGACGTGGTGTCGCCCTCGTTCTGGCTGGAGCGGGTTCATCCCGACGACCTGGCGGAGCTTCGCTCGGCGATCGACGCGCACCTGCGGGGCCACGTCGATCATCTCGCATGCGAGGCGCGGCTGCGCAGCGACGACGGCACGTACCGCTGGACCCTCTGCCGTGGGCTGGCGCTACGGCGCGAAGACGGCACGCCGTATCGGATCGCCGGGTCGCTGACCGACATCGACGGACCGCCGCGAGCCGAGGAGCGCCGGCTCCACGAGGCGCTCCACGACGCCCTGACCGGCCTGGCGAATCGGGCGCTGTTCCTCGAACGGCTCTGCACGGCGATCCGGCGTCAGCCAGCGACTCGACGCGCACCGGGTGGCCGTGATCCTGATGGACGTCGACCGGTTCAAGGTCGTCAACGACAGCCTCGGACATGCGCTCGGCGATGACCTGCTGATCGCCGTCGCCCGGCGGCTCGAAGGGTGCGTCCGCGACGTCGACACGGTGGCGCGCCTGGGCGGCGACGAGTGGGCGATCCTGATCGAGGACGTGGCAGAACGACGACGAGGCGAGCCAGGTCGCCGATCGGGTCCGCCAGGCGCTCCAGCAGCCGCTGCTCGTCGGCGGGCACAGCCTGTTCGTGACGGTGAGCACCGGCATCGCGCTGCTGACCGACACGACCCAGGCGCCGGAGGATCTGCTGCGCGACGCCGAGACCGCGATGTACCGGGCGAAGGAGCTGGGCCGCGACCGCCATGTGGTGTTCGACCCGTCGCTGCACGGGCGGGCGGTCGCGCTGCTGGAGCTCGAGTCCGACCTCCGATTCGCGCTCGAGCGTGGCGAGCTCGTGCGTCTACTACCAGCCGATCGTCACGGCCGACGGGCTGACGGTCCGCGGCGTCGAGGCGCTCGTCCGCTGGCGCCATCCGGAGCGCGGGCTGGTCCCGCCGTCCGACTTCATCGGCTTCGCCGAGGAGTCCGGCCTGATCCTGCCGCTCGGCGAGTGGGTCCTGCACCGGGCGATCGAGCAGATGCGCGAGTGGCAGGCGGCCGGCGCTGGCGCCCGAGCGGATCTCGGTCAACCTCTCCGCGCGCCAGCTCCAGCCAGGAGAACCTCGCCGAGCGCGTCGCCGACCTGCTCGACCGGGCCGGCCTCGAGCCGGGCTGCCTGGAGCTGGAGCTGACCGAGGGCGTCGTCGCCGAGCAGGCCGAGGCGACCGATCGAGGTGCTGCAGCGGCTGCGCGACGCTCGGGGTCCAGCTCGCCGTCGACGACTTCGGTACGGGCTACTCGTCGCTGGCCTACCTGACCCGCTTCCCGGTCTCGACGCGTCAAGATCGACCGAGCGTTCCTGATCGACATCCAGCACGACCCGGTCAACCAGGCGATCGTGCAGGCGGTGACGACGCTGGCGCACAGCATCGGCATGCGCGTCGTCGCCGAGGGCGATCGAGACGACCGAGCAGCTCGAGCTCGCCCGCTCGCTCGGCTGCGACGAGGTCCAGGGCTACCTGGTGAGCAAGCCGCTCTCGGCCGACGAGGTGACGGTCTGGCTGGCGGCGCAGCGCGGCCAGGAGCCGCGTCGCCAGCCGCGCCGCTCTCAGAGGCGAGCTGACGCGAGGCCCGTCCGGCGCGGCCATCCCTTCGTTACGCTCAGGGCAGGCTCTGGCCACCCAGAACAGCCCCGTGACCCGATCCTCCGGGAAGCCCGGCCCCGTCCGGGTCTACTCGGACCGACGGCGTAGCCGTCCGCCGTGAGCGCCCTGACGATCGACGGCGGCGTCAACGTCAGCGTTGGTCCCGCGGGACAGGACCGGCCTCCTGGTAGCCCCCGGGCGTCCAGCGCCAGAGGCGCCCGTGCCAGACGCAGGAGCGCCGACTCGATCCGGCGCGGCTTCGTCACTCCCGCCCGAGGTGACGAACACGCCGTCCGGGCAGGCGCGGAGGTCCCCGCACGTGCAGCCGCTTCGAGCCGCCCGGTCCGAGCCGCTCATCGTGTAGCACCCGGTCGATCTCGGCGGCGCGCGGCGTCGGCCCGAGCCCGAGCCCGGCGTTCCCGGCCGCCCAGGCCGCGCGGAACGCGAGGTAGTCGGCCCGTCGGCAGTAGGCGCACGGGCGGTGGCCGGCCGCCAGCGCGGTCGGCTCGTCCAGGAAGAAGAGGCGGGTGTAGTGGCCTGGCGCCATGACCGGGTCGCGGCGCCCCCGGAACTCGAGGACGCAGCAGATCCAGAGCCTGCTCGCCCAACGCCGGCGCAGGCGTCCGCGAGGCATCGTGGAGGATGCCCCGGTTGCCCATCATCGTGCCGCGCTCCGGCACGGCGACGATCTCGCCGAACGGCGTCACCCGGTTCTGGAGCGGCATGCTGCTGTCCCGGCGGCTCGGCTACCAGCGGCCCTCGGCGCGCCAGGCCTGGTGCAGCTCCTTCGACCCGCGCACAGCTCGTCGGCGGTCAGGTCGCCGTCGATCGCGCCGACGTTCGCCTCGAGCTGCTCGACGGTGCGGGCGCCGGGGATGACGCAGTGGACGCCGGGCTGGGCCAGCAGCCAGCGCAGCGCCGCCTGGGCCAGCGTCTGGCCCGTCGCGCTCCAGGAAGCGGAGCTGCTCGACGCGCTGGAGCCGCAGCTGGAGCCGGTCGCCGGTCGGGCGGCGCCACTGCTGCTCCGGCGGGATCGCCTGGCCGGCCGGGAACTTGCCGCTCAGCAGGCCGCGCGCCAGCGGCGTCCGGATCATGATGCCGACGTCGTGCTTGCGGGCGAGCGGCAGCAGCTCGTCCTCGGCCGACGGGTCGAGCAGGTCGTACTCGATCTGGAGGAAGTCGGCGCCCAGCTCGATCGCCCGGATGCCGGAGGCGTGGTCGTCGGTCGAGATGCCGAAGTAGCGGACCTTGCCCTGCGCCTTCAGCTTCTCGATCGCCTCGGCCCAGGTCTGCGGTCTCCAGCTGCTCGACGGTCGGGCTGTGGAGCATGTACAGGTCGATCGTGTCGCGGCGCAGGCGCTGCAGGCTGTCCTCGACGGCCGCCAGGATCGTGCTCGGCCGAGAAGTCGCGGTTCGCGTAGTCGTTCGTCTCGACCGGCACGCCGCCCTTGGTGGCGATCACGACCGGCGTCGGCTGGCCGGCTGGTGACCTCGCCGAGGACGGCCTCGCTGCGCCCCTGGTTGTAGCTGTTGGAGGTGTCGAAGAAGGTGACGCCCAGGTCCAGCGCCCGCTCGGACGATCGGCGGCCACTGGGCCGGGTCGACGCCCGGGATCGCCGAGCCGGTTGCAGCCCATCGAGAGGCGCGAGACGCTCAGCCCGGTCCGTCCGAAGGTGGTGTAGCGCATGCGGGGTCGTCTCCTCAGTTGGCGCGCGGTCGCGGTTGACGAGAAGCGGAGGACGTTGGGACATGATGCGCGGTGGCCGGGCCGCCTACCAGCGGCCTTCGGCCCGCCAGTCCTGGTGCAGCTCCTCGACCCAGTAGCTCCTCGTCGGTCAGGTCGCCGTCGATCGCGCCGACGTTCGACTTCGAGCTGCTCGAGCGTGCGGGCGCCGGGGATCACGCAGTCGACGCCCGGCTTGGGCCAGCAGCCAGCGGCAGGCCGCCTGGGCCATCGTCTGGCCCTCCCGTCCCTCCCGGCACAGCACCGAGATCGCGGTCGCCCCGCCCGCCACCTCCCCACGAGCCCGCGCGACGAGGTCGTCACCGTCGGCGGCGATCGCGCCGGCCGACGGCGAGGACCAGCTTCAGCTCCGCGATGATGTGCAGCCCCAGGGGCGGCGAGGCGCGCCGTGATCGGGCGCGGCGGGGGTGCGGCCGCCGCCGCTTCGACTACATCGAAACGTGCGAGTTCGTCGACGAGGTCGCTGCGACGACGCTCGGCGATCTCCTCGACGACGTTGCCGGGCGCGGCGACGGCGCTCATGGGGTCGCCTCCGCGGGGACCTGCGTGGCCCGCTCCGCTCGCAGACGCCGGAGCAGGTCGGTGACCAGGCCTGCGTCGATCGTCAGGGCCGCACGCTCGATCCCGCCCTCGAGATCCTCGACCTCGCCGGCGACGAGGAACGCGGCGCCCGCATTGAGCAGGACGACGTCGCGCTTCACACCGGGCTCTCCACGGGAGATCGCATCGATCGTCCAGGGCGTTGTAGTCGGGCGTGCCGCCGGCGAGCTTGGCGGTGGGCGTGACCCGCAATCCGAGGCTTCGAGGCCGCGATGCGCATAACATCTTGTCGATGGCGTTCGGGGCGACGTGGTACAGGACGCCGCTGTCGTCGAGCGGGAGCTCATCGATCCCGGCGCCGTGGATCACGAACGTCCGCTCCGTGCCCCAGCCGCTGGGCGACCTCGGCGATCCGGGCAGCGGCGCCCGCGTCGCCGACCCCCAGCCAGGACTGCCGGCTCGTGCCCGCGGGGTTCGTGAGCGACCGAGCAGGTTGAACGCCGTGCGGACGCCGATCTCACGTCGGGTCGGCCCGGCGTGCTTCATGGCGGGATGGAAGCTCGGCGCGAACAGGAAGGCGAAGCCGGTGTCGCGCAGGGCCGCACCCGCCGACGCCGCATCGTGGTCGACGCGCACGCCGAGGGCATCGAGGACGTCGGCCGAACCCGCCTTCGAGGTGATCGCCCGATTACCGTGCTTGGCGACCGGGACGCCGCCCGCCGCCACGACCAGGGCCGCCGCAGTCGAGACGTTGAACGTCCCGCTGCCGTCGCCACCGGTGCCGACGACATCGATCGTGCCCGCCGGCGCCTCGACGCGGACGACCCGCTCGCGCATCGCCGATGCGAAGCCGGCCAGCTCGTCGACGGTCTCGCCACGCATGCGCAGGCCCATGAGCAGGGCCGCGAGCTGGGCCGGCGTCGCCTCGCCGTCCATCACCGCGCCCATCGCCAGCCGGGCCTCGTCGAGCGTGAGCGTCCCGCCCTCGACGATCGAGGCGAGCGCGGCTCGGACGGCTTCGCTCATCGGTTGGCCTCGACGTCGCCGATCGCGTGGCCGAGACCCGCCGTGGCGAATGACCCAGTCGCGGCGTCCAGCCGCGATGCCTCACCCTCTCCGGCCTGGCGGAGGAAGTTCGCGAGCAGATGGGGACCCTGTGGCGTCAGGACGCTTTCCGGGTGGAACTGGACGCCTTCCATCGGCAGTGCGACGTGGCGGATGCCCATGATCACGCGGTCGACCTCGCTCATCGCGGTCACCCGCAGCTCCGGCGGGAGCGTTGCCGGGTCGATCGCCAATGAGTGGTATCGGGCTGCCATGAACGACGGTGGCATGCCTTCGAGCAGCCCCGCCCCGTCATGGGTGACCTCGGTCGCCTCGCCGTGGACGAGCGTCGGTGCCCGGACGATCGAGGCGCCGTAGGCCGCGGCCATCGATTGCATGCCGAGACACACGCCGAGCAGCGGGATCTCGCGCTCGGCTGCCACCTTGATGGTGTCGACCACACGCCGGCATCGTCGGGGTCGCCCGGGCCGGGCGAGATCACGATGCCGCGCAGGTCGGCGGCAGGATCGTCGGCGAGCTGCTCCAGGCCGGCGCGGTCGATGGCGTCATTGCGGAGCACGGTGACCTCGGCGCCGGCCGCCTGCAGCGCCTGGACCAGATTGAACGTGAAGCTGTCGTAGTTGTCGACGACCAGGATCATGTCGTCGCCTCGGCCGGTTCTCGCGGAGCCTCGGGCACGCCGGCGGCCTGTTCGATCGCCCGGCGGAGGGCCGCGGCCTTGTGCTCGGTCTCCTCGAATTCGGACTCGGGCACGGAGCCGGCCACGATGCCGGCGCCCGTGTGCACGTGGGCCTGGCCGTCCTTGAGGACCGCGCTGCGGATGGTGATCGCGGTGTCGAGGTTGCCGTCGTAGCCGAGGTAGCCCACCGCCCCACCGTAAAGCCCGCGCCGCTCCCCTTCCGCGGCCGCGATGAGCTGCATCGCCCGGATCTTGGGCGCGCCGCTGAGGGTGCCCGCCGGGAAGACGGCGCGCAGGGCATCGAGGGCGTCGAGTTCCGGCTTCAGGCGGCCCTCGACGTGGGACACCAGGTGGAGCACGTGGCTGTAGCGCTCGACCTCCATGTACTTGCTGACCGTCACGGTCCCGGCGCGCGACACGCGACCGAGGTCGTTCCGCCCCAGGTCGACGAGCATCACGTGCTCCGCACGTTCCTTCGGGTCCTTCTGGAGCTGTTCCGCCAGGATCTCGTCCTCGCGGGGGTCCTTGCCGCGCGGGCGGGTCCCGGCGATCGGGTGGGTCGTGAGCTTGTCGCCCTCGGCCTGGAGCAGCAGTTCGGGCGAGGCGCCGACGACCTCGAACTGCGGCGTCCGGACGAAGAACAGGTATGGGCTCGGGTTGACGCGCCGCAGTGAGCGATAGAGCCCGATTCCGTCGAGCGTGCGACCGGTCGCGGGATCCAACGGCAGGCCGAACGACTGGCGCCGGGCGAGCACGACCTGGATCGCCTCGCCGGCCGCGATCGCGTCCTTGGCCACCTCGACGGCGTGGATGTACTCCTCGCGACCGAGGCTCGTCTCGATCGGGCCGGCCAGGGTCGCGCCGCCGCTCGTGCGGGTCGGTGGACCGGCGAGCTCGGCGGCGCTCGGTCGTGCCGTGCGCTCCAGCGCCTCGAAGATGGCTGCCTCGGCGATTCGATAGCGGCCTTCGAGGTCGGGGGCGTCGGTGTGGAGCGATGCGATCGCGGAGAGGGTGTGGGTCAGATGGTCGAAGACGAGGACGAGGTCGGTCTCGATGAACGAGGCGGTCGGGACGCCGATGGGATCACGTTCCGGGAGCGGCACCGTGGTCTCGAATGCCGACACCGCGTCGTACGAGATGGCGCCGACAGCACCGCCGGTGAAGCGCGGCATCCCGTCGGTCGGCTCGACGCGGCGCCTACGCACGAAATCGCGGATGGCGTCGAGCGCGTCGCCGGCGTCGCCGGTCTCGATCGGGAGGTCGGGTGAGTAGGTCGGCACCGTGACCGGCCGTGTCTGGATGCGCGATCGGCCGTCGCGGACCTCGAGAAGGCGACGCGGCCCGACGCCGAGGAACGAGTAACGACCCAGCCGCTCGCCGCCCTCGACCGACTCCAGGAGGTAAGCCGGGTTGCCGTCGTCGAGGCGGAGAAAAGCCCCGATCGGCGTCTCGAGGTCGGCCGGGCGCGTGGCGCGCAGGCGGATCGTGTCCGCGTTGCTGGCGAGCCGCTTGGCCTGGCTCAGGCTGATTGGGTCTGCGGTGGTCATCGCTGGGCCTCGAGAATCAGATACGACCGATCGTCCCCGGGACGAAAGGTCGTGCCTTCCGCGGTGCCACCCTCATTCGGCGATGCCGCACTCTCGTGACCGACGGCCGGGTCCGGTGGTCCGCGCTCGGCGGTCGGGTCCCAGGCGATCGGCGCTGCCCTGTATCGCTGGCGCTCTGCGCCGGAGCCTACTGGGGAGTGACCCCGTTCGGTCCGGAGGCTCCCGGGTCCATTCGCCGCCGCCGTCGCCCCGGTTTCCACCAGCCACCGGGTCTCTCTGCCGACGCTCGACGGGTACTCGTCCCGTTCATAGCCCGCTCTTCGTGATGTCGGCGGAGTATGTGTCGGGCGGCGGGGAGCGTCAAGCGTTGGGGGGTGGCCTTCCGCCGGCCGCTCGCACCTGCGGTGGTTCGGGTCTATCGGGCTCGTGTCCGGCGCACCGGACGACAGGCAGGTTCGGGTAGCGCGGGTACCGGGGATCCGTCGCGGACCGCTCGCACAGGCGGAACGTGGAACCGCGTCGGGTCTCGACGATCCGTGAGTGGCGGCACGTGCCGCACAACCCGGGCGGCGGCGCCGTCACGGCGTGGCGGAGAGGGTGGGATTCGAACCCACGAAGTCTTTCGACTCAGCGCTTTTCAAGAGCGCCGCCATCAACCACTCGGCCACCTCTCCGCCCGAGAGGATACCCGGGAAGGGCAACGTCGCCTCCCGCGACGGGTCGTCTGGGAGGCGACGCGCGTAACCGCGGAATCAGCCGGGCGCCTCGATAGCGTCCCGCCCCAGGTAAGGCCGCAACACCTCCGGCACCGTCACGGACCCGTCTGGTCGCTGGTAGGTCTCCAGCACGGCGGCCACCACGCGCGCGAGCGCCAGCCCTGACCCGTTGAGCGTGTGGACGAGCTCCGGCTTGGCGCCCGCCTCGGGCCGGTAGCGGATGGCCATCCGGCGGGCCTGGTAGTCACGGAAGTTCGAGCACGAGCTGACCTCCAGCCAGCGCTCGACCCCCGGTGACCAGACCTCGAGGTCGTACTTCTTCGCCTGCACGAAGCCCATCTCGCGGGTGCTCATGAGGAGCACGCGGTATGCCAGCCCGAGGCGCTGCAGCAGGATCTCGGCCCGTTCCGTCATCCACTCCAGCGCGGCCGGCGAGTCCTCTGGTCGCTCGAACAGCACCATCTCGACCTTGTCGAACTGGTGGACACGCAAGATGCCGCGCGTGTCCTTGCCGGCGGCGCCCGCTTCCCGGCGGAAGCAGGGCGTGTAGGCCGCATACCGGATCGGCAGCCCGGACGCCTCGAGGATCTCGTCGCGATGGAGGTTGGTGACCGGGACCTCGGCTGTCGGGACCAGGTACAGCTCGTCGCGCGTCACGACGTACATCTGGTCTTCCTTGTCCGGGATCTGACCGGTACCCGTCGCCGACGCCGTGTTCACGACGGCCGGCGGCCACACCTCGGTGAAGCCGTTCTCGCGGGTATGCACGTCGAGGAACCAGGAGATCAGCCCACGTTGGAGCGCCGACCCTGCGCCCTTGTACACCGGGAATCCGGAGCCCGCGATCTTCGCGCCACGCGCGTTATCGATGATGTCGAGCGCCTCGCCGATCTCCCAGTGCGGCCTGCGGGCCCAGGTCGCACCACCGGCGAGCGCATCGGCACCGACCTCCCCTTCGACGGGCTCCACGTGCGCCATGAGCTCGCCCCACGTGCGGACCGTGACGTTGGCGTCCTCGCCGCCGACGGGCACCTCCGGATCGGCCGGGTTGGGGATGCGGAGGAGCGCGTCCTCGACCGCAGCCTCGACGTCCGCCAGTTCGGCATCGAGTGCCGTGATCCGTTCGCCCGCCGCGACCGACGACGCCTTGAGCTCCGCGACCTCCGGACCGTCCGGCTTCGCCCCACCTTTGATCGCCTCGCCCACCCGCTTCGAGGCAGCATTCCGCTCGGCCTTGAGCGCCTCGGTCTCGCCGAGCAGCTGGCGTCGCCGCGCATCGAGCTCGAGCGTCCGATCGACGATCGACGGGTCCTCGCCCTTGTCGATCGCGCCCTGCCTGATGACATCGGGTTCGTCGCGGAGCCTCTGCAGACCGACGCTCATACCGCCGCCCCGGCTGCGCCGGCAGCCTCTGTGGCCCGCCCGATCACGAAGGCCCGGTCCAGGCTCGCCAGGAGCCAGCCGGCGCGCGGTCCGTTCGTCCGGTCGAGGAAGGCACGGTAGAGCGCCTCGAATGCCCGGCGACCGGGCACGCCTTCCTCGGTGGCGACCGTAAAGATCAGCGTCTGCCAGGCGTCGCCGCTCGCGGGCTCCTCCCGTGACGCGCGATCGGCCAGCCGTGCGAGGAACCGTCGCTGCGCCGGGTCGAGCTCCGCGGCACTCGGAGGCAGCGCGTCGCGATGGATGGTCAGCCGTACACTCTCCGCGGCGAAGGTGTCGAGCCAGGCTCGCGCCGCTCCGGCGCGCTGGTCGAGAAGCGCCCGCTCGCGCTCCGTGAGGGCACTCCCCTTCTCCGCTTCGACCCTCTCGACGACGTCCACGCCCGGGACCTGGATGAGCATCGCGAGATGGCCGAACGCCGGCCGGAACAACGTCGCCTCGGCCGGGACGTCCGCGTCCGGATCGAGCAGCGAGTAGCGGAACGTCGCCTCGTACCCGGGCGGCAGCTCGCCCCGGACCTCGCGACCGGCGGTCGCAGCCGCGAACTTGTCGAATTCGTCGAACAGCCGCGGGATCTGGTCGGTGCCGTCGGGGTCGAAATCGATGGCGTGATTCGGCCGATGGCGGAGGAACAGGAAGCGCAACTGTTCCGGCGGCACGACCTCGGCGATCGTGTGGGCCGCGGCGCCGCGACCCTTCGAGGTCGACATCTTCCTGCCGCCGATGTTCAGGAACTCGTACGGCACGTTGAGCGGCGGCTCACGCTCGAACACCTCGCGGGCGATCGCGTCGGAGCGGTCGCGCGAGCCACCGGCCGTGGCCAAATCCTTGCCGTTCGGCTCGATGGTCACGCCGAACAGCGACCACTGGGCCGCCCACTCGAGGTTCCATGGCAGCTTGGCGTTGCCACCGAACGGCGAGATCCAGCCACTCTGGCCGCACCCGCGCGCCCACGCCACGAGGGACGTCCGGCACTCATAGAAGACCCGCTCGCCGTCCCATTGCGTGACGATCGTCGTCCCGACCTTGCCGCAGTTCGGACAGATGATGCTGATGGGGTGCCACGTGTCCGGGTGCTGGACGTTGGCGACCCGTCGATAGATGTCGCGCACGAGCGCGGCGCGATCGAGCGCCACCCGGATGAACGGGTCCATGTCGCCCATCGGGTAGATGTCGCTCATCCAGTAGTAGCGGTCCGGGTTGATGCCGAGCCCGGCGAACGTATCGATGAACGTCTGCGCGTGATGGCGCGCGTACGACGCGTGGCAGTCGCCGGCCTGGTCAGGCACATGCGCGAGCGGCCGGCCCATCTCTGCGTCGACTGCGTCGGGAGTCAGCAGCGCCTGCGCGTCCATGGGGTCGAGATCGTCGACCCCGTAGAGGAGCGTCGTCTCTACGCCGTTCGCTCGGAGCGCGCGCGTGATCGCGTCGAGGATGACCGGGCCCCGGAGGCTCCCGACGTGGACGGTCCCCGATGGCGTTTTCGAGTCGTTGACGACCTGCGGGCCCGCGTCACGGACCCGCAGAGCGAGTTCGTCGGCCCAATCCACGGCGCTGGCCGTCTCCCTCAGGTGATGCTGGTGATCTTGTAGGTGAAGTCGCCGGCGGGCACCTTCACGACGATCTTCTCGCCCTTCTTGCGACCCAGCAGCGACCGACCGACCGGGCTCTCATTGGAGATCCGGCCCTCATTGGGCTTGGCCTCGGCGGAACCCACGATCGTGAAGGTCTCCTTGCCGTCGTCGCTCTCGACGCTGACAGTCGAGCCGATCTGGACGTGGTCGGTCGAATGGTTCTCGTCGATGAGGGTGGCGTTCTTGATCAAGGCCTCGAGCGTCTGGATGCGGCCCTCGACGAACGCCTGCTCGTTCTTGGCGTCCTCGTACTCCGCGTTCTCGGACAGGTCGCCGTGTTCCTTGGCGTCGTGGATCCGGTTCGCGATCTCGGGCCGCTTGACGGTCGTCATCTCCTCGAGCTCAGCGCGAAGCTTCTCAAGGCCGTCCTTGGACAGATAGGTGGGCTTGTTGTTGTTCACGATCGGTCCCCGCATGGCGAGGTCGCGCTCAGGTGCACGACCGGTTGTCGGTCAGCTGATAACAAAAAGGACTTCAGGCCGCTGCGGTGTCCCCGCGCGCCTGAAGTTCCCAGCCGGAGGCGAATGGTAGCCGCGTCCCGGATGGGTGTCAAAGGTCTCAGGACCCCTCGGCCAGCCGATACAGCCGGCGCTTGACGCGCTGCAGCGAGCCCCGGTCGGGTAGCGCCACGAAGAGCGTGTCGTCGCCCGCGATGGAGCCCGCAACCTCGGGCCAGCGCGCCCGGTCGAGCGCCGCCGCGATGGCATGGGCCGATCCCGGCAACGTGCGCAGGACGAGAAGCAAACCGGCCTCGTGGATCTCGAGCGGAAGGTCCGACAGGAGCTTGCGGAGTCGGTCCTCGCCCGACGTTTCCGCCTCGATCAGTCGGGGTGGCAGCGCGTAGGCGGCCGTGCCCTCGCGCGACGACTTGATCAGGCCCAGCTCCGCGACGTCGCGGCTGATCGTCGCCTGGGTCGTCCGAAAGCCGCGCTCCCGCAGCGCGGCGGCGAGCTCCTGTTGGGTGCGGATCGGTCGCTGACCGACGAGGTCGCGAATCGCCCGCTGCCGGAGCTGCTTCATGACCTCCACGGGGTGGTCTCAGCGGCCCAGCCACGCGATGAGGACCACCGCGGCGAGCGCGAAGCGATACCAGACGAACACGTCGAGCGACTGCCGTCGAAGGAAGCTGAGCATGAAGTGGATGGCGACGAGGCCCGACAGGAGGGCCGCGACCATGCCGACGACGAGCGGAACGATCGCGACGTCGACGCCGCCTTCGCCGGCCAGCAGCTTGCGTGCCTCGAACAGGCCGGCTCCGGCGGTGATCGGCGTGGCCATGAGGAAGGCGAACCGCGCCGCCGACTCGCGATCCATGCCGACCAGCCGGCCCGCCGCGATCGAGATGCCCGATCGACTGATCCCCGGGACGAGGGCCAGGGCCTGGGCGACGCCGATGCCGATCGCGATCGGGAACGTGATGTCCTCGATCGCCCGTGACTTTGCCCCGAAGCGGTCGGCGGCCAGCAGGATGAGGCCACCGACGACGAGGGCGACCGCGACGAGCCCGACCTGCCGGAACGAGTTCTCGATGAGGTCGTTGAACAGCAGGCCAACGAGCGCCGCCGGGATCGTGGACGCGACGAGGAGCCAGGCCAGCTTCCGGTCATCGTCGCCGTGGAACGAGCGATCGCGCGCGGCCGCCACGCCGGCCGGGATGAGCCGCAGCCAGTCAGCCCGGAAATAGACGAGCAGCGCGACGAGCGTGCCCAGGTGGAGCATCACGCTGAATGCCAGCGACGTGAGGAACGCGTCGTCCCATCCGGCAAGGAACGGGACGACGATCAGGTGCCCGGACGACGAGACCGGCAGGAACTCGGTGAGTCCCTGCACGATGCCCATGACGAGCGCTTGAAGGACGAGATCCATGTCAGGCGCCGGCCCTGATGGTCCAGGCCGGCGTTGCCGCCTGTGCGCGCTCGCTCACGCACCTTGGGGTGCGCTCGCTCGGGTGCTCGGCGGCGCCTTGGCCTGAACGCATCATGGCTCGGCGATTCTCGGTTCTGATCGAGGTGGGTTTGGCGCGCGCCCCTTACCGGATGAAGAGCGGGGCGAGCACCAGCGTGATCGTCGCGAGCAGCTTCACCAGGACGTGCAGCGAGGGACCGGCGGTGTCCTTGAAGGGGTCACCGACCGTGTCGCCGACGACGGCGGCGGCATGGGCTTCGGTGCCCTTGCCGAGCACGTTCCCGTCGGCGTCCTTGAGGTTGCCGGACTCGATGTACTTCTTGGCGTTGTCCCAGGCACCGCCACCGTTGTTGAGGACGGTCGCCAGCAACACGCCGGCGATGGTGCCGACCATCAGCATGCCGGCCACCGCCTCGGCGCCGAGGAGGAGCCCGACGATGATCGGCGTGGCCACGGCCACGACGCCGGGGGCGATCATCTCGCGCAGGGCCGCCTTGGTCGTGATGTCCACGACTCGGGCGTAGTCCGGTCGCTGGCTGTAGTCCATGATCCCCGGCATCTCGCGGAACTGGCGACGGACCTCGACGATGATCGCCTGGGCCGTCGTGCCGACGGCGCGGATGGCGAGCGAGCTGAAGAAATAGACGAGCATCGCCCCGATGAGGGCGGCGATGAAGACCTCGACCTTGGCGAGGTCCACCGCAGCGAGCAGCTCGCCGCCGCGGTTCGTCTGGATGAGGTTGACCTTGTCGATGTAGGCGCTGAAGAGGAGGAACGCCGCGAGCGACGCCGACGCGATGGCATACCCCTTGGTGAGGGCCTTGGTCGTGTTGCCGACGGCGTCGAGGTGGTCGGTGATCTCGCGGGCGCCGGCCTCGGCGCGGCTGAATTCGGCGATCCCGCCCGCGTTGTCGGTGATGGGTCCGAACGTATCCATCGCCAGGATGTATGCCGTCGTCATGAGCATCGCCATCGTCGCGACCGCGGTCCCGAAGATGCCGCCGACGTCGCGCCCGGCCTCGTTCACGATGCCTGCCTGGGTCCCGAGCCAGTGGCTGGCGTAGAGCGCGATGCCGATCGTGATCGCCGTCACGAAGGTCGTCTCGAAGCCGACCGCGGTGCCGGAGATGATGTTCGTCGCTGGGCCGGTCTTGGACGCCTCGGCGATCTCGCGGACCGGTCGGAACGAGCCCGCCGTGTAGTACTGGGTGATGTACACAAAGGCGACGCTCGTCGCGAGGCCGACCACTCCGGCACCGAAGAAGTACAGCCAGACGGGCAGGCCCGACGGCGCATTGCCGTTGGTCTGGAGCATCACGTTGGTCGTGACCAGCAGCGCTACGACCGACAGGATCGTCGTGACCCAGTAGCCGCGGTTGAGGATGTTCATCGGGTTTTCGGTCTCTTTGCCGCGGATGAAGAAGATCGCGACGATCGTCGAGAGGAGACCGAAGGCGCGCACGACGAGCGGGAAGAAGATCCAGGCCGCCGGGTTGGGCCAGCCGGCCGCTTGGGCGATCGTGAACACGCCGACGCCGAGGATCATCGCGCCGATGTTCTCGGCCGCGGTCGACTCGAACAGGTCCGCGCCACGGCCGGCACAGTCGCCGACGTTGTCGCCGACGAGGTCCGCGACGACGCCCGCGTTGCGGGGATCGTCCTCGGGGATGCCCTTCTCGACTTTGCCGACGAGGTCCGAGCCGACGTCGGCGGCCTTCGTGTAGATGCCGCCGCCCAGCTGGGCGAAGAGGGCCACGAACGATGCACCGAAGCCGAAGCCGACGATGAGGAACGGCGCGTCGTGGGTGGCCTGACCCCCGGACAGCCCGCCGAAGAGGCTGAAGATCCCGTAAACGCCGAGCAGCGAGAGCGCGACGACGAGGAAGCCGGACACGGCCCCGCCACGCATGGCGACCTGGACCGCCTCGACGAGGCTCCGTCGTGCGGCCGCGGCCGTTCGGACGTTCGCCTTCACGCTGATGTACATGCCGATGATGCCCGAGGCCATCGAGCAGGCCGCGCCCACGATGAACGCGAGCCCCGTCCGCCAGCCAAGGTCGAGGCCGAACACACTCGTGTCGGCCACGTCGGCCGTCTCGAACACGGTGATGACGGCGCCGATCACGACCGCCCCGACAACGGCCAGGATGCCGATGGTCGTGTACTGGCGGCGGATGAAGGCGACGGCACCCTCGAAGATCGTGCCGGCGACCGCCTGCATCTCCGGTGTCCCGGTGTCGCGGGACAGGACGTCCCGGGCCAGGTAGAGGGCGAACAGCACGGCGATGATCCCGGCGGGCAGGATGATCAGCTGGAGCGCACTGGCATCCATCAGGGTCGTGGGGTCCTCCAGTGGGAAAGGCTGGCCGGCACCGGGCCGAGGCGCGTCAGGATGCGCCGTCGTCGCCGGGTCCGGGGAGATGCCGCTGGGTCCCGTCGGCATGCACCGATGGGTGGGACCTTTCAGGCCGGCGGCGAGTGTAACAAGGCGCTCTTGAGCGGGTCAAACTCAACCGGGAGGGCGGGTTATGCACCGCCATCGAGCGGTCCCGGACTGTTCCCGGAAGACCGCGGACGAACCATCGGCGTGCGTGACCGGCGGCCCCTATACTGCCGGACTTGTGAGTCAACGACCCGCGCTCGGGTGTCTCTTCGAGATCGTCGAGACGCTCGTCTTGACACTCCTGATCTTCTTTGTCATCCAGAACTTCGTCGCACAGCCGTACAAGGTCCAGCAGAAGTCGATGCAGCGGACGCTCGAAGAGGAGCAGTACGTGCTGGTGGACAAGCTGACGCCGAGGTTCGACGCGTACAACCGCGGTGACATCGTGGTGTTCGAGCCCCCGGCGGATTGGGGCAACGCGAACACGCCCTTCATCAAGCGCGTGATCGGCGAGCCCGGCGATGTCGTCGAGATCCGCGACGACGGGTTGGTGTATGTCGATGGGGTGGTCCTCGACGAACCGTACCTGTACGCCGATGAAGTCGGCGGACCGCCCCAGCCGACGACACCGCCATTCGAGCAATCGACGTGGACCGTGCCGGACGGAGAATTGTTCCTGATGGGCGACCACAGGGCGAACTCGGCCGACTCGCGGACCTTCGGTCCGGTGCCGCTGGACCGGGTCGTCGGCCGCGCCTGGCTGCGCTACTGGCCGTTCGACACCATCGGCATCCTCCAGACGCCGACCTACCCGAGCCCGGCAACCGCGACGCCATGACACGGTCGGTGACCCGGCGGTGAACCCGATCCTGGCCGGGATCGCCCTCGCGGTCGTCGCCGGGACCGTCGTCGCCGTCTCCTCCCGAGACGCCCGCACCACCATCCTCGGACTCGCCGTCGTGCTGATCGGCTCGCCCGTCCTGGCCGACCCGATCCCGGCGCCGCTCGGTCTGGCGACACGCTTCGTCGGAGCGATCCTGGCCGCGTACCTGCTGTGGGTCGTCGCGCGCGACCGGCCCCGAGCCGGCATCCCGGGTGCAGTGACCGGCGGATCGCGCATCGGCTGGCCCGCCGAGACGCTCGTCGCTGCAGCGGCGTTCGTGGTCGGGTTCGCCGCGCACGGGCTTGGCGCACCCGCCATGGGCTCGGCGTTGGCGAGTGCCGCGGGCTTCGGCGTGGCGGCCCTGGCAATCCCAGCGGTGTTGACCGGACGCGACGTCCTCCGCGTCGGCCTCGGTTCGATCCTCCTGGTCGACGCAGCCCTCCTTGTGCGCGCGGCCCTCGGTGGGACTCCCGACGAGCTCGAGCAGCTCGTCACGAGCGGCACCCTCGTCGTGCTCGCCGGGACGCTCGCGACGCTCGCCGGCAGCGCCCGGGCCGATGGCACTGGCGGTTTCGCGTTCAGCCTGGAGGGACGGACCCGCCGTCGTCGCGAGCCCGACGCCCACCCTCTCGACGCCGCCTGAGCGAGACCAGTCGATGAGCCTCCTGCCGTTCCTGCTGGTGACCGGTCTGGGTGCGATCGCGACGCTCATGCTGCGGGACCGCCAGCGGCTCGCGACCCGTGTCGGGATCGCGGCCCTGCTCGCTGCGGTCGTGACGGGCCTGCTCATCCGGCCGAGCCAGGTGATCGAGATCGGCAGCGGCGGCATCGCCACGACCGACTACCTGCGCCTGTTCCTGGTGCTCGGGGCGCTGGTCGCGCTGCTGCTGGCGATCGTCGGCGAGGCGACCGGCAGCCGGCGCGACGCGCCGGCCGTGGCGCTCGGGATCCTCGCGTCGTCGGCTCTCGCGCTGTCGCTGCCCGACCCGCGCGTCGCGGTGCTCGCGGCGACCGCCGGCGGTGCGTTCGGGGCGCTCGTGGCCTTGACGCCCCTCGGCGGGCGCGTCGCGGCGACCGTCGGGGCCCGCGTCCTGCGGGCGACGGCGGTCGCCGGGACGATGGCGATCGCGGCCACGGCGTGGTTCGGGCGCGATCTCAGCCAGCTCGCCGCCCAGCCGATCGTCTTCGGGCTCGCCTACCTCGCGTTCGCGCTCGCCGTCGCCATCCGGTTCGGCGCCATCCCCGCGCACACCTGGGCCGCACGGCTCACCGACGCGGTGCCCGAGACGACTCTCCCTCTCGTGACCGCGATCGCTCCGGCCGCACTCGCGATCGTCGCATTGGCCTGGGCCGACGCCTCGGTCGCGCCGCTGGCACTCGATCTGGGACCGGTGCGCTTCGTGGTCCTCGCGGTGGCCATCGCGTCGATCGTGCTGGGGTCGATCGCGGCCTGGATCCAAGATGACATCGAGCATGTCGTCGGCTATGCGATCGTCGGCGACGCGGGGGTCATCATGCTCGCGATCGCGGCCCTGGATCCGGCGGCATGGGCCCCGGCGCGAACCTGGATCCTTGCGTTCATCGTCGCGCGCAGCGCGTTCGCGGCGTGGGCGGCTGCGACACGAGCGACCTTCGGGACCGGCCGCATCTCCGACCTGCGCGGCTGGGCCGTTCGAGCCCCGATCCTCGCGGTCGTGCTCGGGCTGGTCGTCCTCGCGAGCGTCGGCCTGCCGGGTCTCGCGGCGCCGGAGGCACGCGGCACGCTCGTCGAGCTCGTGCTGGACGGACCCGTCGCAGCGCTCGTCCTGCTCGGGACGCTCAGCCCCCTCATCTACTACGGACGGCTGTTCTTCTACGGGATCGAACGGCCGCGCACCACACCGCGGGTCCCCTGGCGACCCGTGATCTCGGGCATCGATCTGACCCATCCGGGCGGCTGGCTCGTCCGGACGTGGTCCGACAATCGGCTGGTCACCGCGACCGGCTCGGCGGCCCTGCTCGCGGTGCTTGGCCTTGTCGTGTCCGCCGGTGCGTTCGGGTCCCCGCAGGCAGCCGCCGGGCTGCCGCCGACGATCGATACCAGCGTCGAATCGTTCGCACCCGGCGAATCGCCGCAGCCGGTCGAGTCCGACGCGCCCAGCGCGGCGCCGCCGGATGCGACCCCGGATGGCTCATCGAGCGCGCCGTCGGCCGCGCCCTCCCGCTCGCCCTCGCCGGGGCCGTCGGGGACGCCGGAGCCGTCCGGGTTGCCGTCGGTCGAGCCGGTGCCGACGACCTAGCCAGTCGACCGCGCGGTCACTCGTCCGGAGCGAGGACCCAGCGGTCGATGTCGCGCTCGTAGTCGAGCAGCTCGCGGTCGTCGAACCACAGCGCCAGCTCGGCCTCGGCGGCCTCCGGCCCGTCGGACGCATGGACGATGTTCTGTGCGGTCTCGAGCGCGAAGTCGCCACGGATCGTGCCGGGTGCCGCCTCGTGCGGGCGGGTCGCCCCGTTGATCGCCCGAACCACGCCGATGGCGTTCGGTCCCTCCAGAGCGAGGGCCACAAGCGGCGCCGAGGTGATGAAGTCGACGAGCCCGGTGAAGAACGGCTTGTCGCGATGCGCCGCGTAGTGGCGTTCGGCGAGGACGCGATCGACCGTCACGAGCTTGAGCCCGACGATCTTGAGCCCCCGCTCCTCGTACCGCGCGAGGATCCGACCCGTCAGCTGGCGCTGGACGCCGTCGGGCTTGACGAGGACGAGGGTGCGTTCGATCACGCGGGATCTCCTTGTGGTGGTGGCTCATCAGGTCGGGCGGCATCGGCATAGGCGCGCCGCGCATCGAGCTCTCGGCCGACGAGACGATACGCATCGCCGCGCACGAACGCCAGGCCCGCGTCGTGGCGATCTCCGACGAGGTCGAGCACGGCCGGGGCAAGAACGGGAGCGACGCGCAGGACGAGCGCGAGCTGGAGGGCGGCGTCCACGACGTTGCCCGCCTCCAGCGCCGCACGGCCGTCCTCGAGCGCCTCCTGACCGGTCGGCAGCGACGCATCGACCTCGGCTTGCGCCTCGGCCGCCGCCTCGGCTTCGGCGGCGAGACCTTCATCCCACAGGCCGATCTCTCCGTCGTCCTCCGGGTCCTGGGGCGGCGGTGCCGCCGGCTCGCGGGCGGTGCGGCGGCGGCTCGATTGCGTCGCGCGGCCGGACTCGGCGCGTGGCGAATCGAACATCGTCGTCGGCGCCGGCGGAGGGGCGGCCGGATCCGGCGGCCACGCGGGACTGCGCGGCATGCCCGCGAAGATCGCATCGATCGAGCCGTTGGTCGCGGCCAACGCCTTGGCCGCGAGGCGGCGCGCCTCGGTCGGACGCCCGCGCGCCGCGGCCGCCTCCGCGGCGACGATCAGCGCAAGGACCGGACCGTCATCGTCGTCGAGCACCACCGCGGCCGCTTCGCCCGCCCCGGCGATGTCGCCGGTGCGCCAGCGGACCTCGGCGAGGTCGACCACGCCCTCGGCGTCCAGCATGTCGCGACCGGCAAGGGTCTCGAGCTCGGCCCGGGCGAGCGAGAGGGATCCGAGACGAAGATGCACACGCGCGAGGACCAGGTCGTGCGCGCGCTGTGTCGACGCGGTCGTGTCGTCCGTCATGCGGGCAGGCGCAGGTGACGGTCGAGGCCACGCAGGTGGCGCGCGGGGGCGACCGCGGCCAGCCGGAGACCGTCGTCGACGAGGAGGGCTTGGGCAATCCGCTGGATGTCCTCGGCGGTGACGGCCGCGATCGCGACCAGCGCCTCGTCGACCGTGAGCACGCGGTCATGGAGGGCCTCCTGGCCGCCGATCCACGACGCGACGTGGCGGGTCTCGTCCATCCGCAGCTCGAGGCCGCCGGACAGGTAGCGCTTGGCCTTGTCGAGCTCCTCCGGCGGGACCGGCTCATCGCGCAGACGGGCGAGCTCGACGAGGATGGCTTTGAGCGCGTCGCGCAGGGAGGCGGGATCGACGCCCGCGGAGACCTCGAGCGCGCCGGCATCCGCGTAGTCGACCAGGCCGGACGAGATGTCGTACGCGAGCCCGAGCTCCTCGCGGACCGACAGGAACAAGCGGCTGCTCATCCCGTCCCCGAGGACGGCGTTCAGCAACGCCAGCGTCCAGGCGTCCGGGTGATCTCGACGCAGCGCCGGGACGCCGACCACGAGCTGCGCCTGTGACGTCTGCCGCTTGCCGACCAGCACGCGCTCGCCCGCCGGAAGGGCCGGTGCGGGCGCAAAGCCGGGAACGACGCCGTTGCCGATCCCGAACGCGGATGTGGCGAGGTCGACGGCCTCCGAGTGCCCGAGGTCGCCTGCCACGGCGATCACGGTGTTGGCGGGTCGATACATGGTCCGCCAGAACTCGCGGATCGTCCTTTCCGGGAGTGCCCGGATGCCGGCCTCGTCGCCGCAGATCTCGCGACCGAGGGGGCCGTCACCGAACATCGCGGTCTGGAACAGGATCTGGCCGTACTCGGCCGGATCGTCCTGGTAACCGCGGATCTCCTCGATGATGACGGTCCGCTCGCCCTCGATCTCGTCGGTGCTGAGGTTTGGCCGGACGATCAGCTCGCCCAGAACGTCCATCGCCCGAGTGGCCTCGCGGATCGGGACGCGGACCCAGTAGACGGTCGACTCGCGGTCTGTCGCGGCGTTGAACGAGCCGCCGACACCCTCGATCGCCTCGCTGATGGCGCGTGTCGTCGGGTAGGCGGCCGTGCCCTTGAACGTGATGTGCTCCATGAAATGGGCGACGCCGGCCTCCTCGGCGCTTTCCAGGCGCGAACCGGCCAGGACGTACGCGGCGATGGAGACCGAACGCGCCCCGGGAACCCGGGAGCTGATGACGCGCGGCCCATGGGGCAGCGCGGTCCGTTCGAACATCGCGGCCGATGGTACAGGAAGGGGCCGTGGCTCCGGCTCGGCCCGATCTGGATCACCCAGCGTTCCAACCGACGAAGGAATGGCCGTTCCGACGCGGCCTGGAACGGCCCGCGTCCCCGTTCGGCGGCTGAGCCCCTCGGACGAGGGGTTCGGGCGTCACCCGGAACGCTGGCGGTTCCACGTGTGCCGATCGCCGACCTTCGACGGCCTTCGGCGCCACCCGGTCCACCCCGCGGACCATCCGACCGCCGGAACGCGCTGGACCTGACCCGCGGGGCACCTCAGGACTCCCCGGTCGGGCGAACGGTCCATGCACAGGACCGAACGAGGGCCGATCGCCCACGTGACGGCACTGGTTCGAGCCTCGCCGGTCCGACGGTCCAGCCGGCGGACCACGCGCGGCGCGGCGCGGCGGCGCGAGGGACATCTGGGACATCCGGGAAGAGCGACGCCCCGGCCGGGTGGCCGGGGCGTCGAGCTGGGTCTGGCCGCGATCAGATGTTGAGCACGATCCGGAGCCACGGGATCGCGAAGTACAGGACGAAGGCGAGGGCCGCGACCCACATCAAGGGCCGGATCTCCGACGCGCGCCCGCGGACGAGCTTCAGGAACACGTAGGCGATGAACCCCGCGCCGATGCCGTTCGTGATCGAGTAGGTGAGCGGCATGATGATGAGGGTCGCAAGCACCGGAACGACGTCATCGACGTCGCCCCACTCGATGTCCTTGATGTTGCGGAACATGAGATAGCCGACGACGACCAGGGCCGCGGCTGTGGCCTGCGCCGGCACGATCCCGGCGATCGGGGCGATGAGGATCGCCGCCAGGAAGAGCAGACCGACCACGACGGAGGTCAGGCCGGTCCGCCCACCCTCCTCCACTCCGGCCGCTGATTCGATGTACGTCGTGTTCGAGCTGGTGCTGAATGCGCCACCGACCACCGCACCGATCGAGTCCACCACCAGGACGTTTCGAATGCCTGGAAGGCGTCCGTCTTCGTCAAGGAAACCGGCTTCCTCACTGATGCCGACGACGGTGCCCATCGTGTCGAAGAAGTCCGACAGCATCAAGGTGAAGACGGCCAATGCGACCGTCAGGAATCCGAGCTCCGGGTTGGTCCAGACCGACAGCAGGAAGCCGAGTGGCGCCAGGATGGTCGAGAAGTTGTCCGCGCTGAAGTCGAAGAAGTACTGGGCCGGCAGGACCGCCTGTCCGGGCCCGAACCCGGCCGCATCGCCGATGGCAGCTCGCAGGACGATCGCCAGGGCGGTGGCCACCAGGATGCTGATGAGCAATGCGGCGCGAACGCGCATCGCCATCAGGGCAAGGGCGAGCGCGAGCCCAACCACGAACGTCAGGAATGCCGCCGAGGTCAGATTTCCGAGCGTGACCGGCGTTCCGGCTCCGGGCGCGACGAAGCCACCGTTGACCAGTCCGATCGTGAGGATGAACAGCCCGATGCCGACCGCGATCGCACGCTTGAGGCTCATCGGGATCGCGTCCATGATCGCTTCGCGGAGTCCCGTCAGGACGAGGATCGTGATGAGGATGCCTTCCCAGACGATCACCGCCATGGCTTCCTGCCAGAGGAACCCGCCGTTGAGGATGAGCTGGAAAGCGACCACGGCGTTGATGCCGAGGCCCGCGGCCAGGGCAAATGGATAATTCGAGACAAGGCCCATGGCGATGGACAGGATTCCTGCCGCAAGCGCGGTCGCCACGACGGTCGGCAGGAACGGCGGGCCCGATCCTTCGAGTGGACCGCTCGAGAGGATGCTGGGGTTCACGAAGATGATGTAGGCCATGACCATGAACGTGGTCAGGCCGGCCCGAAGCTCCGTCGAGACCGATGTCCCTCGTTCCGCGAACTTGAAGTAGCCCGCGATGCCGCCCTCCGGCACCCGGTCCCTGGTTTCTGCCAGGCGGTCGTCCCTCGGTTCTGTCACGGCGTCTCCGTCCCTCCTTGCCCTCGGCGGCGCGCCGGACCATCTGCGGGCTCGGTCCGCGCCAGGTCGCTGCCCTCGCTGGGGAACGCCGGCCGCCTCGAAGCGCCGGCCCGGACGCGCTACTCGTCCTCGTGGGCGTCGAGGCCGAGCAGCTCCATCTGGACGTAGTCGGAGGTGTCGAATTCCAGCTGACGCGGCGCGAACGGTGAGGTGTCCTCAGCGTTGACGCCGATCGGCGCGAACTCGACGATGACCCGCTCATCACCCTGGACGAGCGTATAGATCAGGAGCTGATCGGGGCGGGTCTCGAACTCGAGGTGCTCGAACGAGTCGATGTTCAGCGTGATGGCCAGCGGCGTGAAGTACGTCGACGTCTCGGGCGCATCGGTCACGATCCGCTCGACCCAGCCGGTCCCGTGCGAGACGACATCGCGGCCGCGCATGTAGCGGTAGGTGACCGTCTGCTTGAGCAGCGGCCGCAGGAGGTGGAGCATGTCGGTCGTGCTCGCGACCACGCCCTGGTTCACGAAGAACTTGGCGGCCGGCGGCGTCGACACAGAGTCGGTCTCCTGCAGGTCGGTGGCTGGGGGCTGGCCTCGGAGGACTGCCCGCGATGGTACCGCACGGCGATGGGCGCGGGAACAGGTCCGCGCCTTCCACAACGACGCGCGAGCACTCGCGGGCCGCCGCGTATCATCGCGCCGATGCTGCTCGCGATCGACATCGGCAACACGAACGTCACGATCGGCCTGTTGCGCAACGGCGCGCTGGCCGCGACCCGGCGCGCCGCCACGAATCAGCGGGCCACGGCGGACGAGTTCGAGCTCGTGCTCGACGGGCTGCTGCACCTCGATGACGGGTCGTTCGGTGACGTCGATGCGATCGCCTGTGCCTCGGTCGTCCCCGCCCTCACCGCGCACGTGGAGGCGATCGCCGCCCGCAGGGAGAGGCCACTGACGGTCGCCTCGGCTGGGATCGTCCCGCTCGCCGTCCGTACCGAGCGCCCGGGCGAGGTGGGCGCCGACCGGCTGGTGAACGCGCTGGCCGCCGGTCACCTGTATGGCACGCCGGCGGTCGTCGTCGACTTCGGGACCGCGACCACGTTCGACTGCGTCGCCGCCGACGGCGCCTACGTCGGCGGGGCGATCGCTCCCGGCCTGGAGCTCGGGCTCGAGGCGCTCGCGGCACGGACCGCCAAGCTGCCGCGGATCGAATTGCGTGCCCCGGACCGGGCGATCGGCCGCGACACCGTGAGTGCCATGCAATCGGGCACGGTGTTCGGGTACCAGGCGCTCGTCGCCGGCCTCCTCGTGCGGATCCGTCGCGAGCTGGCCGATCAGGCGGGCGTGCCGGCGACCGACGTCCGGGCGATCCTGACCGGCGGGCTGTCCGGCGCGCCATGGGCGCGCGACCTCGAAGGCATCGACGCGATCGATCCCGACCTGACGCTGAAGGGGCTCGCGATCCTGCACGCCGAGGTCGCCGGCGGGGAGCGGCTGGAGCTCGGCCTGCCGTGACCGGTCGGCTCGAGGGGCGGCTCATCGGTCTCGGTGTCACGGGCTCCATCGCCGCGTACAAGGCTGTCGAATTGCTGCGCCTGTTCCGTGCCGAAGGCGCCGACGTCGTCGCGATGCTGACCCCCGCGGCCACGGCGTTCGTCGGGCCGCTGACGTTCGCCGCGCTGTCCCGCCACGCCGTCGAGACGGACGTCCTCGCGCTGCTCCCGGACGGCCGGATCGGTCACATCGTCGTCGCCGATACCGTCGACGCGATCGTCGTCGCCCCGGCCACGGCCCACTGGCTGGCAGCGATGTCCAGCGGCCTCTCCGGGGACGTCGTGACCGCCACGGTCCTGGCGTCGAGCGCTCCCGTCGTCGTCGCCCCGGCGATGGACGGCGAGATGTGGACCCACCCGGCCACCAGGGCCAATGTCGCACGGCTGCGCGACGACTTCGGATACACGATCGTGGAGCCCGAGGCCGGCGAGCTCGCATCCGGGCAATCGGGCGTCGGCCGGCTCGCCGAGCTGCCGGCCGTCGTGGACGCCATCGTCGAGGCGATCGGCGCGCGCCCGATTCGCGTCTCCGACCCCGAAGCTCGGCCACCCGTGGTAGATGCCCGGGAGCCCGACCTGGAAGGCCGCCACATCGTCGTGAGCGCAGGCGGCACCCGCGAGGCGATCGACCCGGTGCGCTACATCGGCAACCGGTCGAGCGGCCGGATGGGCGTCGCGATCGCCGCCGCGGCCCTCGCCCGCGGGGCACGGGTGACCCTCGTCGCGGCCAGCATGGAGGTCGAACCGCCGGCCGGCGCGACGACGATCCGCCTCGAGTCGACGGCCGAGCTCCGCTCCGCGCTCCATCGCCTGACCCACGACGCCGATGGGCGGGCGGGGTTCGACGCCCTCGTCATGGCCGCCGCGGTCAGCGACTTCCGGCCGGCGACGACCGCCGCGACGAAGCTCGAGCGTGGCGGCAGCCTGACCCTCGAGCTCGAGGCCACGCCCGACGTGCTCGCCCAGATCGCCCGCATCGCGCGCGGCACGGATCGGAACGGCGAGACCACCTACGAGCCGATGACCCCGCGGCCGGTCCTCGTCGGCTTCGCCGCGGAGACCGGCTCCCTCGATCGGGCCGCGGACAAGCTACGCCGCAAGGGCGTGGACCTGATCGTCGCGAATGACGTCTCGGAGCCGGGCTCCGGATTCGGGACCGACACGAACAGGGTCACCATTCTCGACGCGGATGGGGGCCGCGACGAGTTGCCGATGCTGTCGAAGCGCGAAGTGGCGGATCGCCTGCTCGACCGGGTCGCTCGCGCGCTGGACGACCGCGACAGCGCAGCGCAGACTGGCGAGTGAGATGAGCGCGTCCGACACACCCCGTCGCCTGACCGTCGCCGACATCGCCAAGCGCTACGCCGACGGCGAACGGCTGCCGATGCTGACCGCGTACGACTTCCCGACCGCGCGGATCATCGATGACGCCGGCATTCCTCTGATCCTGGTCGGCGATTCGCTCGGGCAGGTGCTGCTCGGCTACGAGTCGACCGTCCGGGTGACGATGACCGAAATGCTCCACCACACGAAGGCCGTTGTGCGCGGCACCCGCCAGGCGCTGGTCATCGGCGACATGCCGTTCCTGACCTACTCGTCGACCGACGAGGCGCTCGAGAACGCCGGTCGCTTCCTCCAGGAGGCCGGGGCGCAGGCCGTCAAGGTCGAAGGCGGCGTCCGCTCGGCGCGCATCATCGATGCGATGGTCAAGGCCGGGATCCCGGTGATGGGCCACATCGGCTGGACGCCACAGGCGCAACACGGGATGGGCGGCAAGGTCAAGGTCCAGGGCAAGGACCGGACGCAGGCGCGCGCGCTCCTGGCGGATGCGCTCGCGGTGCAGGAAGCAGGCGCCTTCTCGATCGTCCTCGAGCTCATCCCCGAGCAGCTGGCGGGGGCCATCACCGATCGACTGAGCATCCCGACCATCGGCATCGGTGCGGGTCCGCTGTGCAGCGGCCAGGTCCAGGTCGTGACCGACCTGCTCGGCCTCGGGGATTTCCTGCCTCGCCACGCGCGCCCCTACGCGAACCTGCGGGAGACGATCGGCGATGCGGCCCGATCCTTTGCGGCGGATGTGGTCGCCGGTGCGTTCCCAGGCGAGGCCGAAACGGTGCGGATGGACGACGCGGTCCTCGACGACGCGCTCGGACGGGGCGCGTCGGACCGAGCGATGGGCGAGGCACCCGTCGGCGGGATCCCGCTCGACCGCGACCTTTAGCGTCTCGGGATCCCGAATGAAGGTCCTGCACACCCGCGCGGAGTTGCGCGAGGCGCTCGATGACGCGCCGCGGCCGATCGGTCTCGTCACGACCATGGGCTGGCTGCACGACGGCCACCGCGCGCTGATCCGCCGAGCGCGCCAGGAGAGCGCGACGACCGTCGTGACGATCTTCGTCAACCCGCGACAGTTCAACGAGGCGGCCGACTACACCCAGTACCCGCGCGACGAAGAGAAAGACCTCGGGATCTCCGAATCGGAGGGGGCCGATCTCGTGTTCGCCCCGGACGTCGCGGAGATCTACCCGGACGGGTTCGACACGACCGTGTCCGTCGGGGCCGTCGGGCAGCCGCTGGAGGGCGCGGCGCGACCGGGTCATTTCGACGGTGTCGCCACGGTGGTGGCCATCCTGTTCGGGCTGGTCCGCGCCGACCGTGCGTACTTCGGCCAGAAGGACGCGCAGCAGGTGATGGTGATCCGCCAGATGGCGAACGACCTGGCGATCGGCACCGAGGTCGTGGCGTGCCCGACGATCCGCGAGCCCGACGGCCTCGCGATGTCGTCACGCAACGTCCACCTGTCCCCCGCCGAACGCCAGGCGGCCACCGTCCTGCGGCGGGCGTTACTCGCGGCCCGCGAGGCGTGGGAAGGCGCCGAACGATCGGGGGATGCCCTTCGCGCCCGCATGCAGGACGCGCTGGCATCGGAGCCGCTCGCCGATGTCGAATACGTGTCGGTCGCCGACGGCCGGACACTGGCCGAGCTGGAGGCGGTCGATGGACCGGCGCTTGCCTCGCTGGCCGTGCGCTTCGGGTCGACACGGCTGATCGACAACGAGCTCCTCGACGAGGACAGGGGAACCGAGGCCCGTCCGCAGGTGTACGGAGGCTGAGTCCCGCGGGGCACTGACCCCGGCCTGACTGACGGCGGCGGCGCGGGTCGCGGCCCCGGCCCGCGCCACCGACCGAGACCTCGAAACTAGGCGGCCACTTCGACCTCGACGGCCACCTCGAGCACCCGGTCGATGAACAGGTGCTCCCACACGAGCGCCTTGATCTCCTCGATCTTCTCGCGGTCGGCGACGTGGGTCTTGACCAGGAGGTCGTGGACCTCGGACGCGACCGCGTACGTGTCCTCCGGCACGATCGTGGCGAACAGGTCGGCGTCGCGGATGGCGTCGAGGACCGCCTTGCGCGGTCGATAGCCACCGGTCAGGACGAGCCCGAGCGCGTTGCCGCCGGCCTGCGCCTTGATCCGATGCGCGTGGACGATCGCGGCGATGACGTCGTCGCGGTCGCCCGGCACGATGACCAGCGAACGCTCGCCGATCCGCTGCAGCATGTGTACCGGCTCCATCGCGCCGATCGCCACGCCGCCGATCACCTGGTCGAGGTCGGGGCCAGGATGGATGGTCTCGCCGTGAACGCCCTCGAGGACCATCGCCAGCGTCGGGTTTGACAGGATCGGCCGATACGGCAGCACGCCCAGGAGCGGGATGTCGTGCCGGGCAAGCCCACGCTCGAGCGTGCGGGCGAGGTCCGGCTTCGCCGCGAGGTCGACCTTGTTGACGATCGCTCCCGCCACGCGCACGCCAGAGCGCTCGAACAGCGCCTTGTTGAGCACGATCTCGTCGATCGGGCGACCGACGCCGCCCTCGGACACGATCACGGCCGGGGCGCCCAGCATCGCCGCCACGACCGCGTTCGACAGGTCGATGACCGCACCGACCCCGGCGTGTCCGGTGCCCTCGATCAGCAGGATCTCGCGCTCCGTGGCGAACCTCGCGTGCGCCGCCCGGATGCGGGCCCCGAGATCGTCGACGACCTTGCCGTCGATGTAGGCCTGGGTGAACCCGCGCGGGATGTGGACCGGGCTCATCTGCCCGAGTGGCTCGGGCAGGCCGAACACCGTCTTCATCAGCACCGCATCCTCGTCGGCCGGGACGCCGTCCTCGATCACGGTGCGTTGACCGACCGGCTTGATGAACCCCGTCGAGAGGCCGCGGCGCTGGAACCCATCGAGGACCCCGAGGCTGACCGTCGTCTTGCCACGGTTCTGGCCGGTCGCGGCCAAGTAAATGTGCTTCAGCCGTGCGCCCCGGTCTTGCGCTCGACCAGCCCGAGCGCGTCGCGCAGGCGAGCCACCGTCTCGGCATCGACCGCGTCCGACTCGAGATATGGCCCGAGACGCTCGAGGATGTCGGTGACGAGCCCGAAGAAGACGCTCGCGTCGGCCACGAAGAACTGCGGCTCGTTGTTGTACCGAACGAGCGTCAGGCGACCCTGGAGGACGCGTCGCTCCTCCACGTGGGCGACCTGCGTCGCGAAGTTGTGGCCCTGTATCCCGTCAGGGTTGTTGAGGAAGTTCAAGGCGTTGTCGATGGCCAGGCCGAAGCGAGCGCGCCATGCGACCAGCCGCTCGTGGACCTCGGACGGGATCCGCACCTCCGCGACCTCGTCGAAGACCTCGGGTGCGACGGTCAGCAGTCCGACCAGCGTCGTCCCCGCCCGCGGGCCGAGCATGACCTGCAGGCTCCGCTCGAGGGTGAAGACCTCCGAGTCGAAGCGCGGGCTCGTGATGACGTCGGTCAGCAGGTCCTCCACGTTGTCGAGACCGCCGGGCTCCGCCACCGCGTTCGACAGGTGGAGGATCTCCTCCTTGAACAGGAACTTCTCTTCGTGATCGAGCATGCGCGCAACTCTAGCATCGGGTCCTGGCCGCTCGGCGGCGAGTGCCCGCGGGCGTCAGAGGCGAAACCCGGGCGGTGACACGAGATCGGGATGCGCCCGCTCGAAGGCGAGCGCCGCGTCGACCGTCCGCACCCACTCGTAGTACAGGCCCTTGGCGTGGACGACGACCCCGCCGGCGTCGGCGATCCGGCGCAGGCCGTGGTCGTGCATCGCGCCCGGGGAGTACGTCGCGTCGGCGACCACAGCGACCCGCTTCCCGCGATCCAGCAAGCCCAGGGCCGATTGCGCCACGCAGACATCGGTCTCCATGCCGACCAGCGCGGCCGTCGTGCGGCCGGTCGCCTCGACGGCGGCAAGGATGGTCGGCACGCCGGCCAGGCCGAACGTCGGTTTGACGTGGACCGGTGTCCCGGCGGGGAGCCGCGCGACGACGTCCGGGTGCGTCGACCCGTTCCGGTCGGGCGCCTCCTCGGTCACGAGGATCGGCACGTCGAGGGCGGCGGCGACCCCGACGAGCCATGCGACGCGCGCCACGATGCCGTCGACCGGGCTGGCCCCATCTCCCTCGAGGAAGCGTGGCTGGGCGTCGATGACGATCAGGACCGACGCATCAAGCTCCAGCAGTCGCGCCATCGGCGGACGCGCTTCGCCGTGCCGGCCTTACGGGTAGAGGCCGCGGAGCTCCATCGCGTCAGCGACCCTGCGGACGGCCAGGAGGTAGGCAGCGGTGCGCATGTCGCACTGCTCGCGGCGGGCGACGGCGAGGACCTCGCTGAATGCCTTGACCATGATCTCCTTGAGCTTCGCGTTGACGACCTGCTCGCTCCAGTGATCGCGGTTGAGGTCCTGCACCCACTCGAAATAGCTGACCGTGACCCCGCCGGCGTTGCACAGGATGTCCGGGATCATGAACGTGTTCCAGGACTTGAACAGGATCTCGTCGGCTTCCGGCGTGGTCGGACCGTTGGCTGCCTCGGCGATGAGGCGGGCCTTGATGTTGCCGGCGTTGCGCGCGGTGATCTGGTTCTCGAGGGCGGCCGGGATGAGGATGTCGCAGTCGACCTCGAGCACCTCGGCGTTGCTGATGTCGGTCGCACCCGGGAAGCCCTGGACCGTGCCGTGCTCCCCCTTCCAGGCGATGACCTTGGGGACGTCGAGGCCCTTCGGATCGTGGATGCCACCGGTCGAGTCGGACACCGCGACGACTGTGGCGCCCTCATCGGTAATGAGCCGCGCCGCGATCGAACCCGCATTGCCGAAGCCTTGAACGGACACGCGCGCCTTGTTCAGCTCCATGCCGAGGTGGCGAGTCGCCTCGATGATGCAGAAGACCGTGCCACGGGCCGTCGCCTCGTTGCGTCCCTCCGAGCCGCCGAGGCTGATCGGCTTGCCGGTGACGACGCCCGGGACGGTGTGACCGGCATGCATGGAGTACGTGTCCATCATCCAGGCCATGATCTGGGCGTTGGTGTTGACGTCGGGTGCCGGGATGTCCTTCTCCGGCCCGACGAGCACCTCGATCTCCGTGAAGTAGCGCCGGGTCAGACCCTCGAGCTCCTTCTGGCTGAGCTGCTTGGGGTCGACGATGACGCCACCCTTGCCGCCACCGTACGGGATCCCGACGACCGCGCACTTCCAGGTCATCCACATCGCCAGGGCCTTGACCTCGTCGAGCGTCACGTCCTGGTGGTAGCGGATGCCGCCCTTCGCCGGCCCGCGGCCCAGATTGTGCTGGACGCGGTACCCGGTGAACACCTGGACGGTGCCGTCGTCCATGTGGACCGGGAAATGAACGGTGAACTCGCGGCGCGGCTCGCGCAGGACGAGGCGCATGCCCGGATCGATGTCGAGCCGCTCGGCGGCGAGGTCGAACTGTCGCTGGGCGACTTCCCACGCGTTGATCTGGGCAGCGACGTTCTCGGTGGTCATGGAAGGAGGAACCTCTCTGTCGGGCAGCCCTCGGTGGCCACCTCGAAGGTGTGGGTCGTCTCCCGGACGACCCCACGGGGCGCATCGACCTGACTTTGGTGCGTTGGCCGGGCTTGCGACGCGCGACTCATGTGCGCCCCGGAGTATAGCCGCAGGTCGGTCCCTGACGCCTCCCCGATGGTACCGGTCGGCAAGGTTGTCGCAACCCTGCCGCAACCTGGCGCGACCTAGCTCGGTCGATACAGGATCGCGGAACCGACGCAGCCGGGCCCGACGTGTGGCCCCACCGACGCGCCCACCAGCTCGACCGAGACGGCCCCGGGGTCGAGGTCGGGCAGGTGTTTCAGGATGTCGTTCCGGAACGCCTCGATGTCCGGCGTCACCGTGTGGAGGATCGACAGCCGCTCGACCGCCCGCTCCACCGTCAGCTCGATGAGGCGGTCGCGCGCCTTCGAGCGCGTCCGGACTCGATCGACCGTCGTGACCTCGCCGTGCTTGAGCATGATCACCGGCTTGACCGAAAGCAGCGTCCCGATCGCTGCCTGGGCGCCGCTGATCCGGCCGCCCTTCTTGAGGTATTCGAGGGTGTCGAGGGCGAAGTAGATCCGCAGGTCCTGGGCGCGTTCCTCGAGCGCCTCGGCGATCTCCGAGGCAGGGACGTCCGCCTCGGCGAGCTCCTGCCCCATCCGTGCCAGGATGCCGATCGCCATCGACGCGCTCAGCGAATCGACGACATGGATCTCGCGGTCCGGCAGCATGTCGCGCGCGATCTGGGCGCTCTTGATCGTGCCCGACAGCGAATTCGCGACGTGGACCGAGACGATCGCCTCTGCGCCGGCGGCGAAGGCCGCCTCGTACGCCTCCTTGAAGTCCCCTGGTGAGGAGGCTGCCGTCGTCGGGAACGGGGCGTCGGGTGCGGTCATGCGCTCCCAGAACGCGGGACCGGTCAGATCCACGCCGGCCTTGAACGACTGCGATCCGAAGTTCACGAGCAGCGGCACGATGTGGATGCCGGATGCCGCCGCTTCGGCCGGATCGAGGTCGGACGCCGAGTCGGTGAAGATCGCGACGCGCGCCACGGATGCCACCCTCCTCCTCCCCCGCCGACCCGAAGGGCCGGTCGTTCGGGGCATCATACGAGTCGCGTCCAGCCCGTTCCCGCTACGCTGTCGGGGCATGGATCGATCGATGTGGGCCGTGCTGGCCGGCACTTTCACGCTGCGCTTCAGCACCGGACTCACCGGGGCCATGCTGGCCGTGTACCTCGCCAGGCTGCCCGAGCACGGCGGCGAGCTGGTGTCGGCGACGACCCTCGCGATCCTGCACGCGCTGTTCTACATCGCCGAGCTCGTCCTCTCGCCGTTCTTCGGCATCCTGTCCGACCGGCTCGGCCACCACCGGGTGATGCTGTTCGGGCCGGCGTTCGGGGCGATCGCCGTCGTCCTGACCGGCCTGACCACCAATCTGGTCGTGCTGGGTGGCACGCGCTGGCTCGAGGGTGCGTCGACCGCCGCGAGCATCCCGTCGATCCTGGGCTTCATCGCGATCGTCACCGCCACCGATGCCGGTCTCCGGGGCAAGATGTCCGCCCGCTTCGAGGGTGCGACGCTGCTCGGCATCGGTGCCGGCTTCGCCGTGGCGCCCATCGCCTTCGCCACGTTCGGTCCGGGGGCCTTCTTCCTCAACGCGATCGTGTACGGCATCTCGTTCCTCATCTTCTGGACGGTCAAGGATCCCGTCGGTGAGGACGCGGCGGTCAAGCCCCCGCACGTCGGGTTCCGGCGCTATCTCGAACTGACCAGGAGCGCGCATGTGTGGCTGCTCGCCCCGACCTGGATCGCGGTGAACGCGTCGATCGGGCTGTGGTTCAGTCAGTCGATCTTCCAGTTCGCCAAGGAGGACCCCCGCTTCCCGGACCAAGCCCTGATGCGCGGCTTCAGCGCCGTCCAGATCTCGGCGGCGGCGGTCGTGATCGGGGTCATCTTCGGCATCGGGTTGCTGTATTGGGGGAATCGATTCAAGAACCTGCGCCGCACCACGATCATCCTGTACGGGATCCTCGGGGGCGCCGCGCTGGTCGGCGCCGGGATCGCGATCAACCACTCGTCGAACCTGCCGAGCGCGGTGCCGCTGATCGCCGCGGCCGTCGCCGCCTTCGGGCTGTTCGTGCTCGCTGGGGCGACGCCCGCGGCGCTCGGGCTGCTCGCCGACATCTCGGAGCGTTTCCCTCGTGACCGCGGGGCGATCATGGGGCTGTACTCGGTGTTCCTGGCGGTCGGGCAGATCGCGGGAGCACTCATCGGCGGCGTCGCGGCGGATAGCCGGGGCATCGATGGGATGCTCATCGCCACGGTCGTGCTGCTCGGCGTGGCCCTCATCCCGCTCGCCCAGCTCCGTCGCGATGAGGACGAGCTGGGTGTCGTGCCGAGCCAGGCGGACCCGCGGACGTGACCGACCACCGGCCGCTGGTGCCGGTCCCGCTCGCGCGCGGTAGCCATGGGGCGGTCGCGGCCCCGCACCACCTGGCGACGGCGGCCGGGCTCGGCGTCTTGCGCCAGGGCGGCTCGGCGGTCGACGCCGCGATCGCGACCAACGCCGTGCTCGCGGTCGTCGCGCCGGGGAGCTGCGGGATCGGCGGCGACGCGTTCTGGCTGATCTGGGACGCCGCGGAGGGGCGCCAGGTCGCGCTGAACGGGTCGGGTCGGTCGGCGGCCGCCGCGGATGCGGCTCTGGTGCGCGAGGCGGGGCACCGGCGGATGCCGATCCGCGGACCGTTCAGCATCACCGTCCCGGGGGCCGTGCGGTCGTGGGGCGATGCCCACGCCCGCTACGGGCGTCTGTCGCGCGACGCGATCCTGGGTCCGGCGATCGAGCAGGCCCGCGACGGGTTTGCCGCCTCGGACGAGTTCATCGGCGAGGTCGAGGCCATGGCGCCGATCGCTCGCGAGATCGACGCGCGGGGTGGCGGGTTCGAGGCCGTCTTCCGCGCGGAAGGTCGGGCGTGGCGGCACGGCGAGCGCGTCCGGTTGCCCGCCCTCGCGGCGACCCTCGAGACCCTGGTCCGGGAGGGGTTCGACGCCTTCTACGACGGCGACCTCGGTGAACGACAGGCTGCGGCGCTGGCCGCGGCCGGCTCGCCGCTCACCGCCGACGACCTGAGGTCGCATGTCTCGACCTGGGGCGAGCCGATCGACCTCCGCTATCGCGACGTGCGCGTGACCACGCATCCGCCGAACAGCTCGGGGATCGTCGCGCTCGAGATCCTGGGGATCCTGCGCCAGTTCGAGCCGCCCCTCCCGTCGCGCTTCGGGCCTCACGGGGTCGACGACGCCCGCTGGATCCACCTCGGCATCGAGGCTGCGAAGGTCGCGATGGCCGATCGGGATGCCCATCTCACGGACCCGGAGGCTCGCCCGGTGCCGGTCGCGGAGCTGCTCGATCCCGACCGCCTTGCTGCCCTTGCCGCGGGTCTCGACCGGGAGCGCGCCTTCTCACCGGCTCCCGCGACGAACCCGCCCAGTGGCGGGACGATCTACCTCGCGACGGCCGACGCGATGGGCAACGCCGTCAGCCTCATCGAGTCGAACTGGGAGGGGTTCGGGTCGGGCGTGGTGGACCCCGTGACCGGCATCCATTACCAGAACCGTGGCGGCTACTTCAGCCTCGATCCGGATCATGCGAACGTGCTCGCCCCGCGCAAACGAACCCTGCACACGCTGCTCCCCGGGATGCTGTTCCGGGACGGCCGGCCCGATCCATGGATCGTCGTCGGCTCGATGGGCGGCGACGCCCAGCCGCAGATCCATGCCCAGTTCGTGAGCGCCGTGGTCGACGGGACGCTCGACATCGGGACCGCCGTCGCGGCGCCACGCTGGTTCGTCGCGCCGGCCGAGCTGCTTGCCCCGGCGACCCTCGTGTCGCTCGAACCACGGCATGCGCCCGGTATCGCCGAGGCGCTGCTCACGGCCGGGCACGACCTCGTCCCGACGCGCCCCTTCGACAGCCGCCTCGGCCACGAGCATGCGATCGAGCTCGTCGATGGCGGTCCGAGCGCCGGCGGCTCGCTCGCGGCCACCACGGACCCACGCAGCGAAGGTCTGCCGGCCGTCTGGTGAAGGACCGACCATATGCGATACTCCGGGCGCCGGTGACGGGCGAGCGCTCACACGACGCCGTCACCGGCCCTTCGTCCCCGAGCGCGCACGATCGGAGGCGTCCGTGACCTCGAACGTGGGTCAGAACTACCCGTACACGAGCGAGACCGAAGCCGATCGGGCCGCGACGGTCGATCGCCTCGTCTCGGAACGCGATGGTCTGGCCGCCACGCTCAGCGCCGAATCGACCCCGCTCGACGCGAACGAGCGGTGGTGGGTCTGGAAGTGCCCGACGCCGGGCTGTCCGGGCCTCCTCCATGCTGCGGGGTACGCCGCGGAGAAGCACGCCGTCTACGTCGTCTGCGACGGGACCTGCGGAAAGACGTTCCTGCGCTGAACGACACCAGGCCGCCGACGCCGACGGAGGACCTGCCCGCCAGCCGACGGCGCACACTCGTCGATGCCGCGGGGATCGCCGTCGCCGCGATCGGCTTCGGGTTCGTCTACGGCTTATCGGCCCGCCAGGCCGGCTTCTCGCCGATCGAGGCGCTGGCGATGAGCGTGATCGTGTTCGGTGGGGCTGCCCAGTTCGCGGCTGTCGGTTATGTCGCCAGCGGGCTCGCCTGGCCGGGCGTCGTCCTGCTGACAGCACTGCTGAACGCGCGGCACCTCCTGTATTCGGCGGCGCTCGGACCCTGGCTGCGCGAGGTGCCGTTCGCGCGACGCGCGGTGATGGCCCACCTGTTGACCGATGAGTCCTTCGCGCTGGCGATCGGCCATTTCCGGCGGATCGGCCGGACCGATGAATGGGGCTACTGGATCGGCGCGATCGTGTCGACCTTCATCCCGTGGAACCTCGCCACCCTCGCCGGGGTCGTCCTCGGCGGACAGATCCCCGACCCGGCCCGGTTCGGCATCGACATCATCTTCCCGTCGGCGATGATCGGGCTCGCTGTCGGCCTGGTCACCGGGCGGCGCGAGCTCGTCGCGGCGATCGTCGGGGCGGGTGTCGCCGTGGTCGTAGCGCTCGTGTCGAGTCCGGCGATCGGGATCGTCGTCGGTGGACTCGCCGGCCCGGCCGTCGGGCTGCTCGTCCCCGAGGCCCTGGCCCGTGAGACCGCACCGCTGGGTTCGCTCGAATCGGCGGACCGGTACGTCATGCCCGGCGCCCACGTGAAGCGGCCACCCGACGCGGACGAGGCCGGGACGCCCCGATGAGCACCGAGCTCATCCCCCTCGCGGTCCTGATGTTCCTCGTCACCTATCCGACCCGCGCGGTCGGCCTCCTCACGCCCGGGATGGAGCGGCTGCCGCGCAAGGCGCTCGACTACCTCCAGCTCGTCGGGCCGGCGGTGCTGGCGGCGCTCGCGGCGGTCAGCGTGATGGTCGCCACCGATGATGCCGGCACGCCGTCGTTCCACATCGGCATCGAATGGATCGCGGTGCTGGCATGCCTCGCCGTGACGGCATGGCGGCGGAACCTGCTCCTTGGGCTCATGGCCTCGGTCGCGATCGTCATCCTCGCCCGGGCGACCGGTCTGTCGCCGCTGCCGGGCTGACCGTCAGGCCGACCGTTGCGCGTCGGCCTCGATCTCGACCAGCAGGCTCGGGTGCATCAGGCCGGCGACGGCGACCATCGTGGCCGCGGGCCGGATCCCGCCGAAGACGTCCCCGTGGACAGCGGACAGCTCATCGGCGACCGCCATGTCCAGGACGAACATGCGCGTCCGGACGACATCCTGCAGCGTGAACCCACCCTCGGCCAGCGCGCGCTCGATGATCCCGAACACCGCGCGGGCCTGGCCGGCGATGTCGCCCGGATGCTGCGACGCCCCGTCCGGGCCGGCGTCGGTGGTGCCGGCGACCCAGCACGACTCCCCGACGACCACCGCGCGGCTGTAGCCGGCCACCGCCTCCCACGGACCGCCCGACGAGATCAGGCGACGGGCGGTGGTCACCCGGCGAACCGCGGATCGTCCGCGCGCCAGGCGAGCACGGCCGGGTCCCGGGCGATCGCGAGCAGTAACCCGGCCAGCATCGTCGTCCGCGGCACGATCGAGTCCACGTCGAGATATTCGGCCGGCGAATGGTCGTTGCCGCCGATCGGGCCGAGACCGTCGAGCGTCGGCACGCCCATGCCCGATGTCGTGTTGGCGTCGGACGCGCCGCCCGTCGAGGTGTCGTTGACCGTGAACCCCAGGCGGTCCGCGATCGCCTGTGCGCGCTCGACGAGCCAGCCGGAACGCTCGAGCTTCTCCATCGGCAGCCACGACACGAGGATGTGCGTCTCGACGGTCGTTTCCGGAACCTCGGTCGCCGCGGCGATCGCGTGGACCGCGGCCTCCGCCTCCGCCAACCCGCCTGCGGTCGTGGCACGCACGTCAACCTCGAGGTCGCAGCGCTCGGCGACGACGTTCGGTCGCGTGCCACCCACGACCTTGCCGACATTGACGGTCACGCCCGGCCACCGCCCGTTGAGGCCGTGCAGGTCGCGCACGACCCGTGCCGCCTCGAGGATCGCGCTGCGGCCCTTCTCCGGCTCCACGCCGGCATGGGCAGCCCGGCCATGGACGGTCAGACGGGTGTCGAGGATGCCCTTGCGCGCCGACACGATGTCGCCGTTGGCGCGGGCACACTCGAGGACCAGGCAGGCATCGACGTCCGCGGCCGCGGCACTGATGTGCTCGCGGGAGCTCGGCGAGCCGACCTCTTCGTCGGGATTGGCGATGAATGTCAGCCGCCCGAACGGGAGTCCGCCGAGCTCCGAGATGATCGCCTTGAGGGCGTACAGCCCCGCCAGCAGGCCCGACTTCATGTCGGTGACGCCCGGACCGTAGGCGGTGCCGTCGGCGATGCTGAACGGGCGCTCCGCCGCGGTCCCAGGGTCGAAGACCGTATCCATGTGACCGATGAGCAGCACGCGCGGGCCGTCGGCCTTGCGCTCGAACGTCGCGACGATCGTCTCGGCGAAGCGGCCCGTCGGGTCCGGCCGGACATCGATATCGGCGCCCAAGTCCGCGAGGAACCGGGCCGTCCAGCGACCGATCTCGCGCACGCCCTCGGGCGTGTACGAGCCGCAGTCGATATTCACGAGCCGCTCCAGGTCCGCGAGAAAGCCGCGCAGATCGGACGCGATGGACGCCCGAAGCGCCTCGAGCTCGAGATCGGCGGTCGATCCGGTCGTCTGGGTCGCCATCGTGGGCAGTCTACCGACCGCTCCGTGTTGCTATCCTGCCGGGACCGTGCGCGTGGTCGAGATCCGCATGCTGGAGGGTCCCAACGTCTACCGGCTCGAGCCGGTGGTCAAGCTGGAACTCGCGGTCGGTCGGCGGAGGACGTGGTACGGCCAGCGCGATCCCGGGCGCCACGCGCTCGTCCAGCTCGGTGCCGCGGTCCCGGCGCGCGATTGGCCCGACCCGATCGCCGCGATCGTCGCCTGGGTCCGCCGGCTGCGCGCCGATCACGACGAAGGGCGCGGCGGGCTCGCGGTCCATCGCTCGTCCGATCCCGGGCATTGGATCATCACCTTCCCGTGGAAGGGCGAGGAGCGATCACGGATCCTGACGGAGGCGGCGCTGGCGCTCGCCGAGCGGGACGTGTCGCCGTCACGGACGGCGCGGTTGACGGGCGGCCAGGAACGGCTGCTCACTCGCTGGGTCGAACGCATCGTCGCCGCGCGGACGACGCCACCGCCGTGGATCCGTGACGCAGATCGACGCGTGCCGGCGATCTCGATCTCGGGCACGAACGGCAAGTCGACCGTCTCGCGACTCGTCACCCACATCCTGCTGACGGCCGGCCGGCGGGTCGGGACGACGACCTCCGACGGCGTGCTCGTCAACGAGAGGCTGGTGGAGCCCGGCGACTGGACGGGACCCGGCGGCGCCCAGCAGATCCTGCGCCGCTCGGACATCGATGTGGCGGTCCTCGAGACCGCCCGCGGCGGGATCGTCCTGCGCGGCATGGGCTATGAGTCGAACGACGCGTCGGTCCTGACCAACGTGTCGTCCGACCACCTCGACCTCCAGGGCATCCACACGTTGCCCGAACTGGCTGAGGTGAAGTCCACCGTCTGCCGCATCACGAAGGCGTCCGGCTGGGTCGTCCTCAACGGCGACGACCCCCTCGTCGCGGCGATCGGCCGGCGGGCGCGCGCGCACGTCGCATATTTCACGACGGCCGCGGCCATGCCGCCGGTCGTGCGCCGGCACGTGGCGCGTGGCGGGCGGGCGTACGTCCTGCGCGATGGCTGGCTGACGGAGCTCGAGGGCGACCGCGCATCGCGCGTCGTCGAGATCGCACGGGTGCCGATCACCATCGGCGGGCTGGCCAAGCACAACGTCGCGAACGCCCTTGCCGCCGCCGGGGGCGCGCGGGGGATGGGGGCCACGCTCCACCAGGTCCGCGACGGGCTCGTCGGCTTCGCCCCATCCGCCGCGCATTCGCCGGGCCGCCTCAACCTGTTCAAGCTCGGCTCGCGCGTCGTGATCGTCGACTTCGCCCACAACGAGGCGGGCATCAACGCCGTCATGGACGTGGCCGAGGGGATCGCGGCGGGCGGTGCCGGTCGCGCGGCCCCGATCACGGCGATCATCGGGACGGCCGGCGATCGACCCGATGACACGCTGCGTGGCATCGGCCGGATCGCGGCGCAGCGGGCGCAACGCGTCGCGATCAAGGAGACGTTGAAGTATCTGCGGGGACGCACTGCCCCGTCCGTCGTCGGCGAGCTGATGGCGGGCGTGAAGGCCGGCGGCAAGTCCGTGGGCGACGTGCCGGTCTACGGCTCCGAGACGGCTGCGCTGCGCGCCGAGCTCAACGGCGCCGCCGGCGCCGGGGCCGCGGCCAACGGGCACGGTCGTGGATCCGATGCTCCCCGGGTCATCGTCCTGATGTGCCACGAGGAGCGGGACGCCGTGTTCGAGCTGCTGGCGTCGCTCGGCGCCCGCCCGGTGGACGTCGCGTCCGAGCTCACGAGCATCGTCCCGCGCATGCAGGATCGCCCGCGCCGCGCCTGATGGGGATGTCGGCGGGGGACGTCATCGGCGTCCTGGACGTTCTCGAGGACGGCTCGATCCCGGTCTCGGTGGCAGGAGGCTGGGCGGTCGACGCATTGCTCGGTCGGGTGACGCGCGAGCACGGCGACCTCGATCTCGCCATCGATACCGCGGTGGTCGACGAGGCCGTCGCGGCGCTCGGTCGGGTCGGGCTGCGAAGCGAGCTCGACGTGCGACCCGCACGGCTCGTCCTCGGTGACGGGCGACGGGCGGTCGACCTCCACCCGATCGCGTGGGGGCTCGACGGCACCGGCACCCAGGAAGGACTCACCGGCGAGCGCTTCACCTACCCGCCGGGCTCGACCGACGCCGTCGGGCACATCGAAAGTCGCACCGTTCGCTGTCTCACGCCTGCGCTGCTCATCGCGTTCCACCTGCACTACGAGCCGCGACCGGTCGATCGACACGACATGGCGGCGCTTGCCCGCCGCTTCGATCTCGAGCTCCCACCTCCGTACTGGACGCAACGCATTGCCGCGCGAGATGCGGGCGGCGCATGATGCCCGCGGCGCTCGCCACAACCCGGCGCGCCGAGTCGAAGGGAGCGGACCCCGTGGAGATGGTGATCGGCATCGCCTTGATCGTGATCGCGGCCCTGGAGATCTGGTTCATCGTCCGGACCGTGCAGGCAAACATGCGGAGCGCCGGCGCCTAGATCGTCGGTACACCCTCGTCGACAGGGCGCGGCCACCAGGCGACCACGTCCAGGCGGTCGGCGAACCGCAGGTGGGGCGGTTCGTCCGGCAGTCGGAGGCCCTGCGCGGCCGCCAGTGATTCCGTCCTGAACCCGGCCTCGGCGGGGCGGAGAGGCCACGGTGCGTGGCGGATCTCGGTCCGCGTGAGACGACCGCGACCGTCGGACGCGAAGAGGCGCAGCCGATCCGTGAGCCATTCCTCCAGCGACCCAGGCACGGCACGCTCGATCGGGCCTGTCGGTCGGTAGCGGACGTCGAGGACGGCCGGCCGGCCGCGTCGGTCACGACGTTCCGATCGGAACTCGATCGCGTCGCCCTCACGGCCCATACCCATCGCGGCCCTGTAGTACGGCAGGTGGAAGCCAGCCCGGGCGCCCTCGACGGCCACGCGGCTGCCGGCGTCGAGGCTGAAGAACCACACTCCGCCGACGCCGGCGTGCCGGACGTATGTTCGCACGTTGACCTCCGGGAACGCTCCGACCCGCGGCAGCGACGGCAGGCCACGGGGCGCGACGTCCTCCATCCCGAACGGGACGATCCCGACATACGCCCGCCCGTCGTACGTGTCGATGTCCAGGGCGGGCGGGACGAGCGGCCGCAGCGCGTCGACGTCGACCGGCCAATGCGCGAACAGCAGGTCACGCCAGCGCATGCGCATCACCCACGGTCGCCGCAATGGCCTCATAACAAGCTACTCACCAGTAGCACGATAAACGCGGCGTCGGTGTGCCGTCAAATCGGCGCTTGGGCGCCACCAGGCGCAGGCCGACTAGCCGCTCCCCGGGTCGGCGACGAGCAACCCGTCGTCCACCGACCAGCCCAGCCGCACGGCGTCGCCGCGCTGCAACTCGCGGCCCCGCTGCTCGCGTAGCTCGCGGACGACGATCCGCTGGCCGCTCTCGAGCGCGAGCTGGTATTTCGTGTCGGGGCCCAGGTAGAGGACCTCGTCGACCGTCGCATCGACGAGGTTCATGCCGGGTCCGCCATCCGACGCCGCGTCAACCAGGCGGATCCGTTCCGGCCGGACGACGAGCGCGGCCGCGGATCCCGCGTCCAAGGCGGCCCGTTCGGCCGCGGCCTGCCCGATCCGCCAACGCGACTGCCCCTGGGTCATCCACGGGCCGTCCGCGCCGTCGACCTCGAACCGCCCACGCAGGATGTTCGATTCACCGATGAAGTCGGCCACGAACAGCGACGCCGGGCGGTCGTAGAGGTCCTCGCCGCTCCCCAGCTGTTCGATGCGGCCGGCGCTGAAGATCGCGATCCGGTCGCTCATCACCAGCGCCTCTTCCTGGTCGTGTGTCACGTACAGGACGGTCGAACCGAGCTGGCGGCCCACGCGGATGATCTCGAGCTGGAGGGACTCCCGCAACTTGCGATCGAGCGCGCCGAGAGGCTCGTCCATCAGCAGCACGCGCGGCTCGAAGACGACGGCGCGGGCGAGTGCGATCCGCTGCTGCTGCCCGCCGGACAGCTGGCGTGGATAGCGGTCGCCGAAATCGCCGAGCTTCACCAGGCCGAGGGCATCAGCCACCCGCCGATCGATCTCGGCCCGTGGCCGCCCGCGCATCCGCAGCGGGAACGCGACGTTCTGGGCCGCCGTCATGTGCGGGAACAGCGCGTAGTTCTGGAAGACCATGCCGACATCCCGGCGGTACGGCGGGACGCGCGTCATGTCGCTGCCGTCGATCTCGATCGACCCACCGCTCGGGCTCATGAAGCCGGCGACCATCCGGAGCGTCGTCGTCTTGCCCGAGCCTGACGGACCCAACAGCGTCACGAACTCGCCGCGACGGACCTCGAGGTCGACGCCGTCCACGGCGACGGCGCTTCCAAAGGACTTACGCAGCCCGCGAAGGACCAGGGCCGGCCGGTCCTCTCTCGCGCCGCTGCTCGTCCGGGCGTCGTCGGGTGTGGTCATTGCGCAGGCGCCTGACGACGGACGACGAGCAGCAGGAGCAGCAGGACCGTGGTCACCACGAGCAGGGTCGTCGAGACGGCGGCGACGGTCGGGTCGACCGCCTGGCGGACCTGCTCCCACATCTCGACCGGCAGCGTCCGGAAGCGCGCCGAGGTCATGAAGATCGCGACCACCACCTCATCCCAGGACGTGATGAACGAGAAGATCGCACCGGTCAGGACTCCCGGCAGGATGATCGGGAACGTGATGTGGAAGAAGCTCCGTTGCGGGTTCGCGCCCAGGTTGGCCGCGGCCAGCTCGAGATTGCGATCCATGGTCCGGAGCGACGTCCCGACGGCGACCGCGACGAACGGCAGGGCGAGTGCCGTGTGCGCCACGACCAGCCCGATCAACGAGCCGCTGATCCGCCATTGGACGAAGAGCCCGAACATCCCGATGGCGATGACCACCACGGGCACGATCAACGGGGACAGCGCGAGGGCGTTGACCGCGGTTCGCCCGCGGAACCGCCCTCGGTTCAGGCCGAGGGCGGCCAGCGTGCCGAGGACCGTGGCGAGGATCGCTGTCAGCGTCGCCACCAGGGCGCTGTTGATGAGGCCGGTCGACCACTGTCGGTCGGTCACCATGCGCTCGTACCACTGGAACGTGAACCCCTCGGGCGGGAAGCTCAGGATGCGCGCCTCGGTGAAGCTCATCGGGACGATCACCAGCGTCGGCGCCAAAAGGTAGAAGACGGTCAGCGCGCCGAGCGCGGCCATGAGGATGCGGCGGGGCTGCCTCCAGGAATCGCTCACCGGTTAGTCCTCGACCACGCTGCCGAATACGTCACGTAGCCGGATCGCACGTGACGCCAGGAACAGGATCACCAGCGTGATGCCGACGAGAACCACGCTCATCGCGGTGCCGAAACCCCAGTCGAGGCGCTGCTGGATCTGCTGGACGATGAGCTGACTGATCATCTGATCGCGCAGACCACCCAGGAGCGCCGGCGTGATGTAGAAGCCGAGCGCCAGGATGAACACGAGCAGGCAGCCGGCCAGCACCCCGGGCAGGCTGAGCGGCAGAAAGACGCGCAGGAACGCCGCGGATGGTGCGGCTCCCAGGTTCGCGGCGGCGCGACCGAATTCCGGGTCGATCCGGCGCATGACTGCGTAGAGCGGCAGGACCATGAACGGCAACAGGATGTGGGACATCCCGACGATCACGCCCCCCGTGGTGCGGATCAGCGTCAGCGGCTCGCTGATGAGCCCGAGGTCGAGCAGGAACCGGTTGATGACGCCGGTATCGCGCAACAGCACTTGCCACGCGAACGTGCGCACGAGCAGGCTCGACCAGAACGGCAGCAGGACGGCGATGAGCAGCAGCCCCGCGATCCTGCCCGGCACGATCGTCATCAGGTATGCGAACGGGTAGCCGACCACGAGGCACGCGGCGGTCGCCAGAAAGGCGATCCAGAACGTGTTCAAGAGGATCGCGGACGTAGGCCTCCTGGCCAAAGAACTGCTCGTAGTTGGCCAGCCCAGCGCCGGGAGGGTCGGTCACGCTCCGCAGGCTCATTGCGACGAGTGGCACGAGGAAGAAGATGCCCAGGAAGATCACCGCCGGCAGGGCAAGCAGCGACCAGCCGTCCGCCCGGAGGCGGACGCGGTCCAGCCACGTGCGTCTGCGAGCCCCGCCGACGGGCGTCATCCGTCAGTCACACGCGGACGTGCCGGTCAGGACGCCTTCCAGGCCTGCCAGGCCGCTTCAATCTCCTTGGCATTCTCGACGAGATACGCATCGTTGAAGTAGACCGAGTTCGCGTCGGCGTTGGTGACCGACAGGTCGTTGACCATCGCCGGGTTCGGTGTGGAGTTCTTGTTCGTCGGGCCGTACGGGATGAATTCCGACGGGCCACCGTTGTGCTCCGCGCACGCGGTGTACGCGATGAACTTCATGGCTGCGTCCTTGTTCGGCGAGCCCTTCGGCACGACCAGGTAGTCGGCCGTGACGATCTGCTGGTTCCACTGGATCTCGACCGGCTTCTTGTCGATGTTCTTGGCGCTCCAGCCGCGGCCGTTCCAGATCATGGTCATCGCGATCTCGCCGGAGCCGATCATCTCCTGCGACTGGGCGCCCGGACGTCCAAAACACGATGTCGTCCTTGATCGTGTTGAGTTTCGCGGGTCGCCCGCTCCAGATCGAGCGGGTACAGGTCGGCCGGGCGCCACGCCGTCGGCCATCAGCGCGAACTCGAACATCCCGCTCGCGGAGTAGTCCCATGCCCCGCGCTTCCCGGGGATCTTGGCGGTGTCGAAGTAGTCGGCCCACCCCTCAGGCACCTGCGCCGCCGGTCGCCTCGGTGTTGTAGGCGAGAACGACCCCGTAGGTGATGTCCGGGATGCGGTAGTCGGTGATGCCGAGTGCCTCGTTCAGCTCGTCACGCGGGATGAGACTGAAGTCGAGCGGCTCAAGCAAGTCGGCGTGCGCGTCCAGCCCGAAGTCGTTGCCCACATCGACGACGTCCCACGTCACTTGGCCTGCCTCGACCTGCGCCTTGATAGTCGCATTCAACGAGTTCTCGTCCTCACTGAACTGGACGCCTGTCAGCTCCGTGTATGGCTCCAGCCACGCCTTGCGCTGGGCTTCCTGATACACGCCACCGAAGGACACGAACGTCAGCGTCACGCCTTCCTGGCGCGGCGGGTTGCACGCTGCAGAGTCCGCGGCTGCGCTGCCCGATGCGCTCGCCGCAGGCTCGCTGGCCGGGGCCGATGCAGCCGGCTCTGGAGAGGAGACCGATCCGGTGGCTGCACCACCGCCTCCCGTACAACCTCCGACGATCGCGATGGACGCGAGGAACGCGACGACAGGTGTCCAGCGACGCATGCTCGAACCTCCTCTTCGGCCGCTGCGCGGCCAGCCCGGCGAACTCCTCCAAACCGGACCGGTGCATCGTAGCCCCGGGCGCAAGGCGCGAACAATCCGTTCCGAATGGGTCGTGCGGGATGCGAAGATTGGGACGATGGCCGGACTCGTCCTGCTCAACGGTCGCGTCTTCACGGCACGGCCCGGGGAGCCGCCGTTCACCGGCGGCGTCGCGATCGCCGGCGACCGGATCGTGGCGGTCGGCGGCGACCATGCGGCTCGTGCCGCGGCTCCGCCCGACGCACGCGAGGTCGACGTCGCCGGCCGATCCATCCTGCCCGGATTCGTCGACGCTCATCACCATCTCGCCTTCACCGGCGCCGAGCTCGCCGCGGTCGACGTGCGCTACCCCGGCGTGGCGTCGATCGCGGACCTCGTCGAACGCATCGCCGAGGCCGCCGAACGCACGCCGGACGGCTCGTGGATCCGCGCGGTCGGGATGAATCCGGAGATGTTCCGCGACGGCCGCCTGCCGACCCGCTGGGACATCGACGAGGCGACGCGCGTGCACCCGGTCCTCGTCCAGCACATGAGCGGGCATCACGCACTCGCCAACAGCCTCGGACTGGAACGACGCGGACTGGACGATGCGGCAACCGACCCGCAGGGAGGTCACCTCGTCCGTGACGAACGGGGCCGCCTGACGGGCTACTGCCTGGACGCAGCGCAGCAGCTCGTCGTGCCGGCTGCCGTCGACATCGGCCATCACGGGCCCGGCTTCCACGACGACGCGCCGCTCGAGGAGATCGTGGCCGACATCGACCGTGGGACGAGGGCATCGCTCGCCGCGGGCATCACATCGATCGTCGACGCCCAGGTGACCCGGCGCGAGCTGAGCGGGTATCGCGTCGCCCGCGCACGCGGACTGCTCGGCGTCCGTCTGACGGCCATGCCGATCTCCTCGCAGCTGGACGCGTTCGAGGGTCTCGGCCTCGCCGGACGGTTCGGTGACGATCGGCTCGCGATCGGACCGATGAAGTTCTACGCCGACGGCGCCCTGACAGGGGGCACAGCGTCATTCACCACGCCATACGGGCCTGCAGGGGAATTCACGGGCTCCCTGTATTGGGGTTCGGAGGGCGACTTCCGGGACGCCATCGTGCGAGCGCACGTGGCGGGCTGGCAGGTCGGCGTCCATGCCCAGGGTGACCGGGCGATCGATCGGGTCCTCGATGCATACGAGGCGGCACTACTTGTCGAGCCACTCGAGGACCACCGTCACCGGATCGAGCACTGCGGCGGTCCGCGCCCCGACCAGCTCGAGAGGATGGCCCGGCTCGGGGTGATGGCCGTCGGCCAGCCCCGCTATTTCTGGGATGCGGGCGATGCCTGGCTGCGGGTCCTCGACCCGGAGCGGGCGCACCGCCTGCAGCCCTACCGCGAGATGATCGATGCCGGCGTCCGATTCGCGCTCTCCAGCGACGCTCCGGTGGCCTCCCATCGGCCGCATGGATACGATCGCGTCGGCCGTCATGCGGACGACGGTCTCGGGCGACGTGATCGGCGGCGACCAGGCGTTGAGCGTGGACGAAGCAGTTCGGGCGAGCACGATCGATGCCGCGGCGTCGTACTTCGCGGACGACCGTCTCGGCTCGCTCGAGGTCGGCAAGCTCGCGGACGTCGTCGTGCTCGATGCCGACCTGTTCGCGACACCGACTGTCGCGCTCGCCGGCATCGGCGTCCACATGACCATCGTGGGCGGCGACGTCGCCTACGATGCCGAGCGCCGCACCGCTACCAGCGACAGCATCTCGTAGGCGAGGTTGGCGGCCAGGAATGCAGTCTGGCCCGCCGGGTCGTAGGCGGGGATCACCTCGACGACGTCGAAGCCGACGAACTCGATGCCGGTCAGCAGCCGCACGATCGCGAGCGCGTCGTGCGCCGACAGGCCGCCGGGCTCCGGTGTCCCCGTGCCCGGGGCGAAGGCCGGATCGACGACGTCGATATCGAAGCTGATGAAGGCCGTCGTGTCGCCGACGCGCTCCTTGATCCGCGTCTGCCGTCGCCTCGGGGCCGATCGCCAGGACCTCCTCGGTCGTGAGGTACTCGAGGCCGAGCTCGTCGCGCAGACCCGTCCAGTCCTCCGCGTCATACACCGACCCACGCAGGCCGACCTCGATCGAATGCGCGACGTCGACGAGGCCCTCCTCGATCGCGCGGCGCATCCACGTCCCGTGGTTGTACTTCTCCCCGAAGTAGCTGTCCCACGCGTCGGTATGCGAGTCGAAATCGATGACCGCGACCGGACCGCGCGAGCGCGTCGCGCGGAGGTGCGGGAGCGTGCACGCGTGGTCGCCGCCGATCAGGAGCGGCACGACGCCGGCCTCGACGATCGGGGCGACCGTCCGTTCGATCGCCTCGTAGCTGCGTTCGATGTAGCCCGGCACGATCGAGACGTCGCCGTAGTCGACGCACGACAGGATGTCGAACGGCTTGACCTCGAGATTCGTGTTGTACGGCCGCAGCATGACGCTGGCGGCGCGGACCCCGTTCGGTCCGAACCGGCCACCGGCGCGGTACGTCACGCCCGTGTCGAACGGCACGCCGACGACCGCGAGGTCGACGTCCTCCAGCGTGCGCACGTACGGCAGCCGTGCGAACGTCGACGGGCCGGTGAAGCGCGGACTCTGAAGCGAGTCCTCCGGGACGTAGCGGGGTGACATCCGGACGATCGTACAGCCACGCACCACGCGATTCCCCATGCCTTCGGGCTATGGCGGTGCGACCAACAAGGTATTGGACAGGCGCATCGCCGCCGATGAGATTGGGACCCCTGGGGAAGGATCGGCAGGTGACGGACGTGGCGCAGTCGACAGGACCGCAGGCTCAGCCAGCGGAGGTGGTCGCTCGCGGTCATCAAGCCACGGCAGGGGCGGGCGAGCTCGTTTGGGTGGGTTCCCACGCACGGGCCACCCAAGACCTCCGGGCCGGCGCCGACGCCGCGATGGCGGCGATCGCCGATGTTCTCAACGAGGAACGCTGGAGCGTCGAGGACCTTGTCCGGGTCGGCGCCTACTACGATCAAGGGCTCGACGACGCGGACGTCCGGCGGGCGATCCGCGCGGCGTTGCCCGACGGGGCACGGCCCGTCGTCAATCTCCTCCCCGTGCGGGAGCCGGCTCTCCCCGGCGCGGCCGTCGTCGTCGACGCTGCCGCCGCCCGGGGGCCGCGTGCGACGGTCGGCGATGCGGACTTCCCGACGGCCGTTCGCGTCGGCGATCGGATCTGGGTCGGCGGGATGCGCGGGCCCGGTCCGGACATCCTGGCGCAGACGGGTGACGTGATCGCCGGGCTCAGGTCGTCGACGGCGAAGGCCGGAGCCGCGCTCGACGACTGCGTCAAGATGAACATCAGCTACGTCGGCGGAGGCACCGAGGCCGACTGGGAACCGACCGCGAAGCTGCGTGGGGCGGCATTCCACGAGCCCGCGGCCGCGGCCACGGGCATCCCGTACCCACGTCTCGCGGGCCGCGCGTTGACCCAGTTCGAGACGCTGTCCGTCGCGGGTTCGACCGGGACACGGCGCCACGGCTGGCCCGACGGCCACTGGGACTGGCCGATCCACCTGCCTTGGAAGCACGCCTGCCGAGCCGGCGACCTCGTCACGATCGGCGGCCAGGTGTCGCTCCGCGGTCGGGGAGAGGTCGTCGATCCGGGCGATCTCGGTGCCCAGACCGCGACAGCGCTGGCGAACATCGAGCGGGCGCTGGCGACTGTCGATGCTCGGATGTCGGACGTGACCCAGATCACGGCGTTCTTCGAAGGCTCGCCGAGCGACCTCGAGACGATCCTCGCCCAGACGCGGACCGCCTTCGGCGATCGTCCGCCACCGATTGTGCCAGTGCCGCTCCCCTTCCTCGCCTATCGGGAGATGGTGGTCGAGATCGAAGTCATCGCCATGGCCCGGAGCCCTCTGGGCGACCACGACCGCGGTTATGACGTTGCTTGGCCGTAGCGCTCGACACAGTACTGAGCGAGCTGATCGACCCAGGGCGAGATCGCGTCGGCCGCGTAGTGCGTGGCATCCCATGCGGCGAGGAGCGAGATACGGAGCGGGCCGGCTGAGCCGACGATCATGAGCGGCCGGAGGCCGTAGCGCGGATCGTCCGAGACGACGGCGACGCCGTGGTCGGATGCGGCAAGGGCCTGGGCGATCTCCGGCACGTTCGTCTCGAACGCCATCGTGTAGCCGAGCCCGGCATCGTCGACCGCCATGTCGAGGACTCGGCGGGTTCCGTGATCCGGTCCCAGCACGATGAGCGGCTCCTCGACGAGTTCGCGGAGGCGCACGCGGCCCGTCCGCCGGAGCGTCCACCGATGGCCCGGCGGCACGTATGCCCACACCGCGAATCGGAAGACGGGTCTGCTGATGAAGCCGGCGGGCGGCGGCCCCGACGAGATGGCCAGGTCCGCGTCGCCCCGCTCCAGCCTGCCGAACACGCCGGCAGGGAGTTCTTCCTGCGCCGTGACGAACGGTGCGTGCGGTCCACTCGCAGCGAGGAACGGGGCGATGACATCGGCGATCGTGGTGGCCGGAGCCACCACCCGCAGGCTAGCCATGGCGCCACCCGCGACTGCTCGCATCCTCGCCTCGGCGACCTCCGCGCGGGCGACGAGGTCGCGCGCCATCGGCAGAAGACGTGACCCAGCCGGGGTCAGGCGAACCCCGGTTGGCACCCGCCGGAAGAGATCGACGCGGAGCTCAGCCTCCAGCCCACGAAGCTGGCGCGACAGCGACGGCTGGGCGATCCGCAGGTCGGCAGCCGCCCGACTGACCGACCCGGCCTCCGCGACGGCGAGGAAATAGGAGAGCATCCGGAGCTCGAGGATGGCCCATGCCTCCCGGCTATGGCTGCCCGACCCAGAAAGTATTGGACAGCATATACGCGGCGTCTGAGACTCCGGCTCGGAGGAGAGGGCGATGAGCGAGATGCCCACGGTCGGTTCGACCGCCCCAGCGGATCTGCTGCATGAACCCGATGTCGACAGCGCGCTGGAGATCGAACAGCACGGCTTCGACTACATCGATGAGCGCGGGCGGTACCTGAAGCCACGTGCCCTGTTCACCTTCTGGCTCGGGTCCAACGCATACGCCTACTACATCCTCATCGGGGCGATCCTGATCAGCTTCGAGCTGTCCATCGTCCAAGCCATCGCCGCACTCCTCGTCGCGACCCTCGGCTACATCCTCGTTGGGTTCGCGTCGCAGGGCGGGGCACGCTCCGGACTGCCGACGATGACCTTCAGTCGGGCCGCGTTCGGGGTCCGCGGCAACCGACTCAATGCCGTGCTGGCCTGGTTCGAGCTCATCGCCTTCGAGGCCCTCAACGCCATCTTCGGGGTGTTCGCGTTCCTTGCCCTCGCCGCCGAGCTGGGCTGGCAGGAACCGGGCACCGCCGGCACGGTCGTCGGAACGTTCGTGATCATCGGGATCTCCGCGCTCGTCGCCATCTACGGGCACCGGCTCCTGTTCATCGCCCAGAGGGTTTTCGCGATCGCGTTGACGGCGGTGCTGATCGTCGTTGCCGTCTGGACGCTACCGAGCATCGACTGGACGTACGCAGGCACGCTCCAGGGCGAGGCGGCGATCGGCCCGTTCCTCTTGGCCACCGCGCTCGCGGCGGCCGCGCCCCTCTCGTTCCTGATCGTCTGCGCCGACTACCCTCGATATCTACCGTCCAACACGCCGACGCGCGACATCGTCGGCTGGACATTCGCGGGCGCGGCGACGATTACGGTCTTCGTCACCCTGATCGGCATCCTGCTAGCGACGAAGGTCGACCTCACCGTTGACCCCGTCGGGGGCCTACGACCGCTCATCCCGACGTGGCTGTTCGTGGCCTTCGCGATCGCCGCCGCCGGCGGCTCGATCGCGAACAATGCGATCACGTTCTACAGCTCGGGGCTGACGATCCAGGCCATCGGGATCCCGCTCCGCCGCTGGCGGGCGACCCTCCTTGACTGTGTGATCGCCACGGCGATCGTGCTGTACATGCTCCTCCTCAACCAGGATCTCATGACGACGACCACGAACTTCCTCGCCTTCCTGAACATCTGGGTCGGGCCGTTCGGCGCCGTGTGGGTGGTGGATGGGGTCTTACGTGGATGGCGCTACGATCCAGTCGGTATCCATGAGAACTCGCCCGCGAGTCCGTATTGGGGAACGAGCGGCGTCAACCTGAACGGCATCACCGCCCTCGGGGCTGGTGTGCTGGTGGGTTTGCTGACCATCAACGCGCCTGGCTTCCAGGGGCCGCTGTCCAAGGTCCTATACGACGGTGACCTGGCATGGATCGCGCCCTCGATCACGGCAGGCATCGTCTACTGGCTGCTCGCCCGACGTCAGCCGAACGCTTGAGGGCCTGACCACGACACCCGCGGCCGATCGCGACGACGTCCTGGCCACCGCCCGGCGTCTTGTCGATGCGTTCGGAGCCCATCGTCGCGAGGAGTATTTCGCATGCTTCGCGCCGGATGCGACGTTCGTGTTCTATACGACGCCGCAGGTCCTCGGCTCGCGAGCCGCGTACGAGGCCGAATTCACCAAGTGGGAACAGGACGGCTTTCGTGTGCTCGGCTGTACCTCGCATGACCAGCTCGTGCAACTCGTGGACGACGTCGCCGTCTTCACACACCGAGTTTCGACCCGCGCGCTGAGCGGAGGCGAAGAAGTCACGACGGAGGAGCGGGAGACGATCGTGTTCCGACGGGAGACCGACGGTCGATGGGTCGCCATCCATGAGCACCTGTCGCCGACCCCAGCGTCGGGCGAAGGCTCCTGAAGGATCGGTCAGTGAGTCGGACCATCGGGGTCGTGGGAGTCCAGGTCGCTCCCCGCCCGTACGACGTCGACGCGACGTTCGAGAAGTTCGCCCGTGAGACTCGCCGGATTGCGGGATCGTTCCCAGCATTCGACCTGTACGTCTTTCCTGAGCTTTACCTGTCGGCCCTTGGTTCGTTCGAAGATGACCGCCCATCGGGGTACGAGGCACGCGTCGCCGAGACCGTCCCCGGCCCCTTGACCGACAGGGTCGCTGCGGTCGCCCGCGACGTCCGGAAATGGATCGTTGCCGGCTCGATCTACGAGCGCGACGGCGAGGCCATCCACAACACCGCGATCGTCGTGTCGCCCACCGGCGAGCTCGTCGCGACGTACCGAAAGCTGTTCCCGTGGATGCCGTACGAGCCGACCGTCCCAGGCGACTCGTACACCACGTTCGATATCCCCGATGTCGGTCGCTTCGGCCTGGCGATCTGCTACGACGGTTGGGTACCGGAGATCCCGCGAACGCTCGCCTGGATGGGTGCGGAGGTCATCATCCAGCCCACCGCGACCCGGACCGTCGACCGCGAGCAGGAGATCGTCCTTGCTCGGGCGAACGCGATCGCCAACCAGGTCTTCATCGTCAACCCCAACAACGGGGCTCTGTTCGGTGCCGGGCGGTCCGTCATCGTCGACCCCGAGGGTCGCGTGCTGGCGATCGGAGGTTCGGGTGAGGAGTTCCTCACACAGATGATCGATCTTGACTCCGTCACGACGACGCGCGAGCACGGGACCGCCGGCCTCAACCCGTTCTGGAAGCAGCTCCGTGACGCGCCGCCGCCGCTGGTCGGGCCGTATCGCGATGGCTTCGCAGCAGGAGAGGTAATGGCGGGCCTGGGTCCGATGCGGCGGCCCTAGCCTTCGGGCGCCTCGAGCTCACCCGGGTCGGCGAATGCCGTGCCGGCACGCGTCGCGCCGGCCGCCGACATCGCCTCGCGGTAGACGCCGATCGCATCGTCGACACAGCACACGACCAGGTCGCCGGGGGTCGCGCGGCGGAGGGCGGCACGCACGGCGGTCAGCTCGTCGAGCACCTTCTCGGCCCGCGTCGTTCGAGCGCGGCCGTCGGCCTTGGCGGCGCGAACGCCCGCTATCACGTTCGTCGCGGTCTCTCCCGGGGAGCGGCCGCGCAGGTTCTTGTCTTCGCGAACGATGACCTCGTCGAATGCGCCCGCGGCGATGGCCCCGTACTGGCGCTGGTCTTCGTCGCGGCGGTCGCCCGGGATGCCGAGGACGCCGATCGCCCGGCCGGATCGGGGGGAGGCCTTGCCCGTCCCGAACTTCCCGGCCTTCGTCTGCGGCTCTTCCATCATCCGCTGGACGAAGTCGGCCAGCTGGCGCATCCCGTCGACGTTGTGGCAATAGTCGATGACGACCCGGACGCCGCCGACATCGAGCAGATTGAGGCGACCCGGTGCCTGGAAGAACGACGTCGAGAACGTGCGGAGACCCTGGCGGATGTCGTGCAGGTGGGCACCCGACGCCCAGGCAGCTGCAGCGGCCGCGAGGGCGTTCGCGACGTTCATGCGCGCCCGGCCGCCGAACGTGGCCGGGATGAGGTGCGTGTAGAGCACCGGCATTTTGCGGCTGCCGAGCCGCAGGACGATCAGCTCGCCCTGCTGTGTCGGTTCGAGGCAGAACGCCGCATTGCCGCGCGACGTGTGTCCATCGACCCGGTCGAAGCCGTCCTCGCCCTTCTCCGTCGCCATGCTGAACAGCACCACGCGTCCCGCACAGTGGCGGCCCATCCGATAGACGTGCGTGTCGTCGGCGTTCAGGACTGCCGTCCCCGAGCGCGGCACCGCCTCGACCACGACGCCCTTGACGTTGGCCAGCTGCCCGATCGAATCGATGCCACCGAGACCGAGATGGTCGCCGGTCACATTCGTCACGACGGCGACGTCGTTGCGGTCGTAGCCGAGGCCCTCCCGCAGGATCCCGCCGCGGGCCACCTCGAACACGGCGGTGTCGACCGTCGGGTTCTGCAGGACCATCTGCGCCGACTTGGGGCCCGACATGTCGCCCTTCTTGATGAGCCGGCCGTCGATCACGATGCCGTCGGTCGAGGTCATCCCGACCCGGCGGCCCATCAGCTTCAGGATGTGGGCGATCATCCGGACGGTCGTCGTCTTGCCGTTGGTGCCGGTCACCGAGATGATCGGGATCCGGGCGTTGGCGCCCGCCGGGAAGAGCGAGTCCATGACCGGTCGGGCCACGTACTGTGGCTCGCCCTCGGTCGGATGGGTGTGCATCCGGAAGCCGGGTGCGGCATTGACCTCGACGATCGCCCCGCCGGTCTCCCGGACGGGAGTCGTGATGTCCGGGCAGATGAAGTCGATGCCGGCTACGTCGAGCCCGACGATCTGGGCCGCGGTCTCGGCGATCTCCACGTTGTCGGGATGCGCCTCGAAAGTCCGGTCGATCGAGGTCCCGCCGGTCGACATGTTGCCGGTCAGGGCGAGCTTGACCCAGGTCCCCTTCGGCGGGACCGCGTCGAGCTCGTAGCCCTGGGCGCGGACGATCTCCGCGGCCGCCTCGTCGATCTTGATCCTGGTCAGGACCTTCTCGTGACCGATGCCCCGGCGCGGATCGCCGTTCGCGATGTCGACGAGCTGGCGAACGGTGTGCTCGCCATCGCCGGTCACGCTCGCGGGGACGCGCTCCGCGATGGCCGCGACCTTGCCGCCGATCACGAGACAGCGGTAGTCGTTGCCGGCCACGTAGGTCTCGACGACGACGTCGCCCGAGCGACTCTGGGCGAGCGCTCCGTGGAAGGCGGCACGGACCGCTTCGTCCGAGCGCAGATCGAGGTGGACGCCACGGCCGTGGTTGCCATCGAGCGGCTTGACGACGCACGGGAAGCCGAGTCGCCTCGCGACGGTGACTGCGTCTTCCTCGTTCATGACCACGTCTGCCCGCGGGACCGGAAGGCCGGCGCTGTCGAGGAGTCGATTGGTCAGGTTCTTGTCCGACGCGACGTCGACGCCGATCGCCGATGTCTTGGAGGTCATCGTCGCCCGGATCCGCTGCTGGTAGACGCCGTGCCCGAACTGGACGAGCGAGTGCCGGTCGAGACGGATGAACGGGATGTCGCGGCTCACGGCCTCGTCAATCAGGGCCTGGGTCGACGGCCCGAACGCCTGCCGTTCGGCCAGCCGGATCAGGTTCTCGAGCTTCGGTGCGAAGTCGAAGAAGACGTCGGGGTCATCGGGCGCGACGAGGTGGTTGACGAGCCCGACGGCCATCCGGCCGGCCTCGAGCCCGACGGCCTCCTCGCGGTATTCGTAGATGCAGTTGTACTGTCCGTGGACACCGGCCGAGCGGGTCTTGCCGTGACGCACGTCGGTGCCGGCGAGGTTCTGGAACTCGAGCGCGATGTGCTCCGCGATATGACCGGCCCACGTCCCTTCCTGGAGCCGCGTGATGAACCCGCCGCGCCGTCCGAGGGAGCAGGCGTGGTCCTCCAGCGTCGGGAGCAGCGCGATCAGCGCGTCGCTGAAGCCCGGGATCCGGTTGGAGGGGAACTCTTCGAGGTTGCCGAGATCGACCAGCATCCGGATGACCGGCTCGCGCGCCCAATAGTTCGGACCGCGCAGGACGCGGGTCTCGAGGATCCGCAGCGTCGGGAGCGGCGTCATCGGAACGGCGGTGGCGTCAGGCGTGGTCCCGTCCGTGCGCTTCGAGCGGGGGCGCTTTGCCCTCGTCGTCGCGGTCGGCTCGGCCGTCTCGGTCACGCTCGCTCTCCTGCGCTCTCGGGATGGGCGGTCAGTGTACGGCGGGTGAGTTCGCCACGGCAGACGCCGATGAATGCGTCCGTCATCGGTGACTGAGGCTCGTCGCCCCGGCGCTGGCGACGACCACCATCGCGATCGCGAGCAGCTCGCGCGGACCGAGTTCCTGGTGGAGCATCACGAAGCCGACCAGCGCGGCGATCGCCGGGTCGACCGACATCAGCACCCCGAACACCGCCTCGGGGAGCCGGCGCAGCGCCTCGAGCTCGAGCGAGTACGGCAGCACCGAGGAGGCGAGCGCCACGACGAGCGCCGAGCCCAGCATGTCGGGCTCGGCGAGAGTGCCGCCCGCCTGGATCACGCCAGCCGGCAGCACGATCAGCGCGCCGACGGCCATCGCGATCGCGAGCCCCGAGCCGCCCGGGAACGCCGCGCCCGTGCGCTTGCTCAGGTAGATGTAGGCCATCCAGCACGCGGCGGCGGCGAGCGCGAAGCCGACGCCGACCGGGTCCATCGATCCGCCGGCGGGGTCGACGAGCAGCACGATGCCGGCCGCGGCGAGCGCGATCCACACACCGTCGAGCAGCCGCCTCGAGCCGATCACCGCCACGAGCAGCGGGCCGGCGAACTCGATCGTGACCGCGGCGCCGAGCGGGATCCGGTTGATCGCCTCGTAGAACGACCAGTTCATCAGCCCGAGCGCGACGCCGAACGCCCCGGCGAGCCGCAGATCGCCGGTCAGCCGGGGGCGCCAGATCGCCCACAGCACGATCGCCGCGAACGCCAGCCGCAGGAACGCCGCACCCGCCGGACCCAGCTCGTCGAAGAGCGTCACGGCGAACGCCGCACCGACCTGAGGCGACACCGCCGCGACGAGCACCATACCCACGGCGACCGCGCGCTCCCGGCCCACGGGCGGCCGGGGCCCGTCGACATCCCGGTTCATCCCGCGTCTAGCTCGATGCGGCCTCGCCGCCGGGCAGGGCGTGAAGGGTCGGAGCGATGATCCGCTCGCGTCGCTGCAGGTCGAACCGGTAGCCTGCCGGCAGCGAGTGGAGCACGACGCCGCTGATCATCAGCGGCCGGTGACCTTTGACCTCCCACGCGTCGGTCTCGGAGCGGGCGCCATCGACGACCGTGATCGAGCCGCGGCCGATGACTTCCATGATGTGGTCGGGCCCGACGACCCCGGCCGTGTCCTCGTCGACCCCGAGACCGAGCAAGCTCGGGTTCTGGGCGATGAGGCTGAGCAGCCGACCCAGCCGATTCCGCTGCTGGAAATGCTGGTCGATGATCACGCCCGGCAGCACGCCGAGGCCCGCCGCGATCTGGGCCATCCGGTGCTTCGGGGTCGCGCCGGACGCGCCGAACGCGATCATGTGGCTCGACATCGCCGAGGCCCCGGCGCTCGTGCCGGCCACGACGGCCCCCTTGCGGAACTGTTCGAGGACCGCGTCGGCGAGGCGCGTGCCGCCGATCGTCGATGACAGCCGCAGCTGGTTGCCACCCGTCATGAAGATGCCGGTCGCGTCCCGCAGCGCCAGGGCGACCGTGTCGTCGTTCGCCTGCGCCCGAGTCACCGCGTGGATCGCGCGAACCTTCTTGACGCCGAGCTCGCCGAGGACCTGCTTGTAGCGCTCACCCGCGAGCTCGCCGAGCGACGACGCGGTCGAAATCACCGCGACGGTCGCATCGCGACCGCCGGCGAGGGTGGCGAACCGGCTGAGGATCACGCGGTCGCGGACCTTGTCCTCCGCGCCGCCGATGATGATGACGTGTCCGTCGCTCACGGGCGTTGGTCGGGCTCCCAGGGCGTCGATGTTCGCGTCAGGATACCCGGAGTCCAGCGGACGCCGTGCGAGAATGCCGGCGCCATGGCCGACGTCGAGCGACCGCCGGAGCTCCATCCTGTCCCAGGCACGGCCCGCGGGCGTGGGCGCGTCGTCATCGACTGGCACGACCTGATCGGCCAGCCGACGCGGCGTCGAGCGGGCGTCTACCGACGGGCGATCCGGCGCGAGATCTCGCGTCTCCGCGACCACCGCCGACTGATCGCGATCCTCCTGATCAGCCTCGTCTTCTCGCTGCTCGCGGCTGGGATGATCGGGCGGGGCGACGCGGCCGGAGCCGATGCGCGCGCCTACTGGGCTGGCGTCCGGATCTGGCTCAACGGCGGCGACCCGTACCACCCGACCGGGCCCTTCCTGCCGTACGTCTACGCCCCGTGGATGCTGCCGCTGTTCGCGCCGTGGGCGCTGCTGCCCTGGGACGTGGCCTGGGTCGTGTGGCGCGTGGGGACGATCCTGCTGCTGCTGTGGACGGTCGATTGGGCCTATCGACGGCGGCCGCTGACCACCGCCGTGATCATCGTTCTGCTCGCCTTCCCGGTCGGCGCCAATCTCGACACCGGCAACATCAACCTCCAGCTCACGCTGATGTTGTGGGCCGCGCAGTTCACCGGTCCGCGGCTCGGTGGCGCCCTGTGGGCCCTCGCGACATGGATGAAATGGGTGCCGGTCATCGTCTGGCCGATCCTAGCCCGGGCGACCCGCAGGTGGGGCCTGATCTGGCTGGCGGTGTCGGTCGCGCTGAGCGTGGTGCTGTTGCCGCTCACGATCGTCCAGTTCCAGGCCCTGTTCGGTTTCGGGGCCCGGCCGATCCGGCTCGACTACCTCGTCTACCTGTGGGCGTTCATCCCATGGGCATACCGGTGGCTCGACGCTCGGACCGCGGCGGCTCCACGACCGGCCGGAGCGTGAGCGCCGCGATCACGTAGTAGGCGGCGCCCAGGAGGAACGCGGCGCGCGGCCCGGCCCCCAGCCCGAATCGCGATGTTCACCGCGTCGAGCAACAGGCCGCCGGTCGCCACCGCGATGACGGTCGATGACGTCGTCGCGACGTTCGAGAGCCCCATGTACCGACCCGACGACGCCTTCGGGATGATGTCGGTCATCAACGCCCAATCGACCGCGAGGAATGTGCCGGCCGACGCCCCGAACAACGCGCCGCCGACGATGGCGATCGGGATAGCAGGCGCGAGCGCGGCGAGCGCGACCCCCACGAAACCGATGGCACAACTGGCGTAGATGACAGGCTTGCGACCGATGCGGTCCGACAACCGCGCCGACGGGATGATCGCGAGGACATTGGCCACAACGATCGTCACGAGCATCACGAGGTTGGTCGAGTTGGCCGCGTCCTCGTCCAGGCCGTGCGTCTGTTTCAGGTAGGTGAGGATGAGGTTGACCAGCACCGCGCCACCCATCAGGAAGAAGAAGCGTGAGGCGAGCAGCCATACGTAGGAACGCTCCTGGAGGACGTCGGTCCCCCACACCTCACGAACGATCGCGCCCCACGACTTGCCGTTCCTCGGCTTGGGCGGCTGGCCCTCGCCGACCCTCGCGACCACCGCGACCATCGTCAGCAGCTCGACGAGCGCGACGGCGAAGATCGCGACTTCGATTCGCCCCAGGAGCACGGCGACCGTCACGAGAACGAAGCCGGTGACGTTCCCGAGGATCTGCATCAACCCGACCATGGCGCTCGCCAGACCGACCTGTTTCTCCGGCACCAGGTCCGGGACGTAGCCCTGGAACGGCCCGCGCGCGATGTTGGTGCTGAATGCCAGGAGCGCCGCAAAGGCGCCGAGCATCAGGACAGTGTTCGACAACGCGATGCCCGCGAGGAACACGAGATCGAGCAACGACCCGATCACGATGTACGGCTTCCGCCTGCCCCAACGGCTGACGGTGTAGTCGCTGATCGAGCCGACGGTCGGCTGGATGAGGATCGAGATCACGGCGACCGGGATCGACAACAGGAACGTGATTCGCCCGACCTCGAGCGGGTCGGGTGCGAACGGGCCGAAGTTCAGCCGGTTCTGGATGAACAGCCCGACGGCTCCGTCGATCGCGGTCAGGCCGAGCCAGTAGAGCGAGATCCGGATCAGGTGGCCGATCGGACAGCGTCGCGGTCGGTCGGAACGACGCATCGTCGGCGAGCGCGGGGTCGGCGTGCATCTCCAGGCTACCTCTTGGGCTGAAGGTGACGGTCCCCGTTCGTCGAATGCTATGACGTGATCGTCGCGGCTCCGTGACGGTCCAGGCTAGCCGACGTCCCCTGGTCGGATGAGGCGTCGATCCGTCCCGCCCCCCGCGACGAACCGGAACAACGACCGGTCGAGCGAGTAGATGCCGGTCGACACGATGCCGATCCGGCCAAGCCGGAACGCGAAGACGGGGTTATCGGTGTTGCCGGCGTAGTGATGCGGTGTTCCGTCGGCCGCCAGGACCGCCAGGTTCGCCTGCCCGCCGAATCGCTCGTGGACTGCCGCGAGCAGGTGCGCCGGGCTGTCGTTCCCCCAGGCGTCCTCGAGCCAGCGCGCCCCGACCTCCGTGTCCGCCCGACCGTGGATCCGGCCGTCGTGGCGGTACCGAGCGCGGGCTGGGCGCCAGTCCCGGAAATCGCCGTTGTGGCTGAAGGCGAATCGGCCGGCCGGGTCGTCGAATGGCTGGGTGTCGGGCAGCTGCAGGGTCGAGAGGCGCGAGGGCCGCCGAAGATGGACCAGCGCCGCGGTCGTCTCGTGGAGGCCGATCCGGGCGGCACCTCCCGCATCGTCGCAGAAGGATCGGACGTCCCGATGGCTGTCGAGCCGGCCCTCGCCCGCGAGCCATGCCGCGCCCCACCCGAACCCGGCGAGGCCGAAACGCTCGAGGCGCTCGGTGAACGGCCACAGCTCGTCGAGCCGGAACGGCTCAGCGGCCCGCGCGATGTAGTGCTCGCACATCGGCGGCGATGATACGCGCCGCGCTGGCTAGTCTTCGCGTGAACGTTTTCCTCCCCGCGGTCGTCAGGTCCAAGCGACAGGACCCGCATGTCGAGGGAGACGAGTGCTGGCAAGCCGCACGGTGCAGGGGACGATGGACGACCGGGCGACCGCGTTCGCCGCGTTGCTCGACCGCGGGCTCGACAGCCACTACCGGTTGGCGGCGGTCATCCTGGGCGACACGATCGAGGCCGAGGACGCCGTTCATGACGCCGCCGTGGTCGCTTGGCGCGGCTTCGCGGGGCTCCGGGAGCGTGACCGGTTCGAGGCATGGTTCGGGCGGATCCTCGTGAACGGCTGCCGCGACAGATTGAGGGCCCGCAAGCGCCGCCCGGTCGTGGTGCCGATCCCGTCACTCGAGCCCGCCGGATTCGCGCTGGCCGCCGCTGACGACATGGGTCACGCCGTCCTGATGCGCGATGTGATCGATCGAGCGCTCGGCGACCTCGATCCGGACCATGCAGTCGTCGTGGCGCTCCGCTACTACGCCGACCTGACGGTGCCCGAGATCGCATCTCGACTCGGGATCGCCGAGGGCACAGTGAAATCCCGCCTGCATAACGCGCTCCGCCGCCTTCGCGGCGCGGTCGAGCGCCAGGAGACCGACCGATGACCGACGATCGATTCGAGGATGAGCTGCGGAGCGTGCTGGCGGCGCGCGCACCAAGCGGTGCGTCGGCAGGGCTTCGCAGCCGACTCGCCGCGATCCCGCTCGACGCCCCCGCCGCCGCCCCTCGGCTGGGTGGGCGCCCGATCGTCGCCTGGCGGGCCATCCTCGGTCTCGCGGCGACCGTCGCAGTCGCCGTGCTGGCGATCGCGGTGCTGACTCGCCTGGGTGCCACCACCCTGCGCGATAGCGACTCGGTCGGTGGGCCTTCGAACGTGCCCGTCCCGGCCGCACAGCCGTTCGTGGCCGCCCCGTCCGGCTTCTTCACCGCCGCGGCCATCGCCGACGCACAGTCACGACTCGATCGGGTGTTCCGGGCCACCGGCGTCGAGGCGACCCTGATCGTCCAGGACGCACCGAGCGGCTCGGACCTGTCGACCCCCGCGGGTTGGCCGGCCGCCTACGATCGCGACGGCGACCCGCGACGCGATGTGACCGCGGTCGTCGGCGTGACGCCGGACGGCACGACGATCTGCTGCCTCACGCTGGTCGGCCCCGTCATCGAACAAGCGACCGAGGACAACTATTGGCGTCCCATCGATCGCCCGACCGCGCTCGACGACGAGCTCACGTCCGCGACGGCCGAGGGCCGGGACGCGGGGTTGCGTGGCTTCGTCCGCGGCATCGAGGACATGTCGGCCGGGATGACCGAGCTCGGCCATCAGTTCAACCTCGGGGACATCCTGCCGTCGCTCGTGCCGATCCTGCTCGTCCTGCCGTTGTTGGCGCTCGCAGTAGTCGGCCTGCGTCGGCGTCCGGTTCCGGTCGTGGCGGGGTCGGCGATCTCGGACGATGTCGCCGAGTCGATCGAACCGAGCGCGGTCGAGCCAGTCGTCGAGCCAATCGCCGCCCCGGTCAGGGCGGGCGGCGTGCCGGTGACCCAGACCGCGGGACCGTGGTCGGACCGCTTCCTTGTCCTGCTGGCGCTCGCGGCACTCGGGTGCATCGCCCTGCTGACACTGACCGATCTGCTCGTTGCGCCCGACTCGGGCGTGCCGCTCGACCCCGCAGCGGCGAACACCGGCATCGACCGCGCTGCCTTGCCGGCGCTGCCCCTCGTCCTTGCCGGGACGGCGGTCGGTGCATTGATCGCCTTTGCCCGCCGGGGATCGTGGCGGCGGCGCCTTGGGATCCTCACCCTGATCCTGATCGTCGGAAGCACCGCCTGGATCGCGATCGACGGGACACGACCGATCCGGCCCGAGGCGAGTGGCTGGGCGGCGAGCCCGAACGGCACGGTGACGTCACGTGACCTCGACGGGATCATGGACACCCTGAGCTACGCGGTGCCGCCCGGAGAGACCTTCACCTTCGCCGGTGCGATCCGAAACGCGGGCGTCCTGCCGATGTCGGTCCTGGGTCTCGACCATGTCCCGTCGACGTCGTTCAACCCGTTCGTGGCGTCGATCATCGCCGTCGGCTGGGTCGTCCAGCCGGTCGACGACGGGCGTGTCCACCGATTGTCGGCCAGGCTGCCCGATGCATCCGCCGCGTGGCCGGTCACCCTGGGTCCGGGCGAGGAGCTCGCGATCGTCCTGGTCGGGCGGGCTGGGCCGTGCGCCGGGCCGAACCAGCAGGGAAGCCAGGACCCCCTCTTCCGCGTCGCGGTCTCATATCGGGTCCTTGGAGTCGAACGGTCCGAGGAGGTCGATCTCGCGGCTGCGGTCTGGGTCCAGTCCACACCCGAGGCCTGCACGGTGGAGGTCCCGGGCGGGACCATCACCTACGGGCCGTGAGCTCAGGGCGCGAGCCGGCTCCGGATCTCGTGCTCGAACTCCGGGAAGTACTGACCGACCACGGACAGATCGAACGTCCGCAGGATCGACTCCTTCGGCTCCCGCTCGAGGAGGAAATCGAACGTCTCGTAGACAAGGCGCTCGGTGTCCTCGGCGGTCGTCGCGGCGGCCAGGGTGGTGGCGTCATCCGTGCCGACCGTGACGTCGTGGCTGCTCGATCCGCGGTCATCGCGCACGGTCACGGTGCAGCGCCAGCCGTCGGGCGCAGGCTGGCACCGGGCCTCGATGTCGCTCACGTCGTCTCTGCCTGGCAGGTCGGGCACCAGTACGTCGTGCGCGGCACGTCCCCGGCGAGCGGTGCGGACCGGATCGGCGTCCCGCAGCGCGGGCAGGGGCGGCCGGTCTTGCGGTACACGCGGGTCGGGGCCCGACCGGGCGCGACGTGGGCGCTTTCGGTCAGCAGTCGCCGGCCGGTGGCGATCAGCCGATCGAGGGTCGCGTCGTCGACGCCTTCGACCGGCGCAGACGGGTCCACGCGTTCCGCGAACAGCGTCTCGTTCCGCCAGATGTTGCCGAGACCCGCCAGCGCGCGCTGGTCGAGCAACGCTCCACCGATCGGCATCGAGCGGCGTTCGGGCGAGCGCAGGCGGCGAAACGCCTCGGCGGCATCGAAGTCGGGCGACAGGAGGTCCGGCCCAAGGCGCGACAGCGATGGATGGACGCGCTCGGCGCGCGCCTCGAACAGCTCGACCACGGGGGCATCGAAGCAGACAGCGACGGCGCCGTCGACCTCGAGCACGAGCCGGGCGCGGCCCGGTGGTCGGCGCCAGCGCTCGCCCGGCCGGTAGCGGTGCCACGACCCGTTCATGCGGAGGTGCGTGCGAAGCTCGAGGCCGCCGTCGAACCGGATCAACAGGTTCTTGCCGTGTGCTTCGACGGCATCCACGCGTTTGCCGACCACCCTGTGGATCTGCGGGACGGCGCCGGGTCCCTGGGCACGCGCCGCCAGCACGTCGCGGCCGACGAGGTACGGCCGGAGGCCCGCCGCGGTCCGGAAGAGCGTGTCGCCCTCAGGCATCTGCGTCCCGCACGAGTCAGCGGGCCCCCCGCAGCGTGAGGCCGCGGTAGCCGGCGGTGAAACCGGCTTCGAGCAGGGCCGGTCGCCACGGCGACTCGGCGATCGCCAGGCTGTCGATCTTGCGGATCACGAGCTCGCGCATGCGCCCGCCGCTCACGAGCGTGGTCACGGCGCGCAGCGCGGCGGCAGCGACGTCGGGATCGTCGGCTGCGGGGAGCGTCTGGAGCGTGGAGCCGCCGCGCTCCAGGTAGAGCACCGCGATCCCGTCGACCATCGCCACGTATGCCCCGGCCGCCCGCTGGAACGGGCGCCGATCCTCATCCCCGCGGCGTGGCCACGCGAGTGCTGCTCCGTACGGGTTGGCGGGATCGGCAGCGGCGAGGACGTGGACGGTCGGCGCCGACGATCCCTCGTCGCCGTCGCGCACGGCGCGCAGTCGATCGAGCGCGCCCGCCAGCGCGAACTGCGCGGCGCCCAACCCATCGACGAAATAGCCGCGCCTGATCCGGCCCGCTTCCTCGAGCGCCCGGAGGATCGGATAGACCCCGGCGAAGCCACCGGTGACGCCCTCCGCGACCACCGCCTCGCGCGTCAACACCCCGTGCCGCTCGAGCAGAGCGAGCGCCTGGGCGTGGAGTCGCTCTGTGGGGGCGATGTTCTCGACTGGTTCGACCAGCGACCAGCGACCGGCCGCCTCCGGCGGTCCCAGCGCGGTCAGCCGCCCGGGGCGGCCACGCCGCGCGGCCGGTCCCGAGCCCGAGGGCCGCTTCCAGCGCAACGCCCGCAGCGGCGCGAAGGTGTCGTTGGTGACCTCGCCTGCCCAGACCAGGTCCCACAGCGCATCGAGCATCTCGCGATCCGACCCGCCACCGGCGGCCGCGTGGATGGCTCGATAGAAGCTCGCGCCCCGCGCGGCAAGGTGCTGCCGGATCCGCTCGTGGCGCTCGCCGCTGGGTCGAGCGGTCGGGTCGTCATTGGCGTCGATCGTGCCGGGCGGACGCAATGCGTCCCGGCCGGGCCGGTAGAGCGCGATGCGGCCGTCATCGCGGCCGAGCGTGCCGCGCCCGACCCACGCGACTTCGCCCAGCGCGCCGAGCTCATCGAGCAGGCGTGGTACGTAACCGGGGACGCGTGACGGCAAGACGTCCCGCTCCAGGACGGACGCCGGGATCGCGACGCCGGAAAGTTGCTCGACGACCTCTGCCAGGCGCTCCAGCGCCGCTGAACCGCGTACAGGCGACGGCTCCGCACCCGGTCCTGCCGCCGGCGCGATCCCGTGCCATGCCGGCAGGAATTGACCGAGCGCAGCCGGATCGACCGGCTCGACCTCGCGACGCAGCCGCGCCAGAGATCGTCGCCGCAGGAGTCGGAGGACGTCCGGATCGCACCACTCCCGTTCCGCCCCGCCCGGCCGGAACTCACCGCGCAGGATCGTGCCTGCGGACAGCAGCCGCTCGAGGGCATCCTCGACGATGCCGAAGGGCAGGCCCCAGCGGGTGGCCGGCTCGGGCGTCAGGAACGGTCCGTGGGTTCGGGCGTAGCGGGCGAGCAGGCCGTCGAGGGCGGCTGTGGCCGGCCCGAGGAATGCCTCGGGGACCCCGACAGGTGCCGTCACGCCGACCCCATCGCGATACCTGGCCACGTCCTCGATCGCGATCCAGCGGCCCTCCGCGGCGATCCGGACGCGGACGGCGCGCCGGCTCGCGGCCAGCTCGCCCAGCCACGCGTCGGCCGTTGCCCGGTCCTCGAAGACACGCGCCGCGACGTCCTCGCTCGAGAGGTCGCCCAGACGACGGAGCAGGTCGTGGACCTGGTCGACGGTCGTCGCCTGCCGCTCGTCGGTCAGTGCCTGGAGCGACAGCTCGAGGTCGGCCAGCGCCTCCGGGTCGAGCAGCTCGCGCAGCTCCTCCTGCCCGAGGAGCTCGCGCAGCAGGTCGCGATCGAGCGTGAGCGCGCCCGCCCGTCGCTCGGCGAGAGGGGCGTCGCCCTCGTACATGTACGCGGCGACGTAATCGAACAGGAGGCTGCTCGCGAACGGGCTGGCCCGCGGGGTCTCCACGCCATGCACCGCGATCTCCCGGCTCGCGACGCCACCGAGGATCTCGCGCAAGGCATCCAGGTCGAAGACGTCCGACAGGCATTCGCGATACGTCTCGACGAGGATCGGGAAGCTGCCGTAGCGACTGGCCACCGCGAGCAGGTCCGCGGCACGCTGGCGCTGCTGCCACAACGGTGTCCGTGTCCCGGGCCGGCGGCGCGGGAGGAGCAGGGCGCGTGCGGCGTTCTCGCGGAATCGGCTCGCGAACAGCGCAGAGTTCGCGACCTGGCCGACGACGAGATCCTCGACGTCCTCGGACGCCGGGAACAGAAGCTCCTCGATCCCGTCGATGCTCCCCTCCCCCTCGGGCAGGCGGATCGCGATGCCGTCGTCCGACCAGATCGTCTGGACCTCGATGCCGAGTCGGTCGTGGAGACGCGCCTCGATCGCGAGTGACCACGGCGCGTGGACCCGCCCACCGAAGGGCGACAGGAGCGTCAGCCGCCAATCGCCGAGCTCGTCGCGAAATCGCTCGACGACGATGCGTGTGTCGGTCGGCAGTGCGCCGGTCGAATCGCGCTCGTCCTCGAGGTACGCGAGGAGATTTTCGGCGGCGCGCTCGTCAAGATCGTGGAAGTCCCTGAGGCGCTGTGCTGCAGCCTCCCGCCCTTTGGCTCCGCGGTGCAGGTCGCCCTCGATCTCCCGGACGAACGCGCCGAGCGCCCGGCCGAGCTCGATCGGGCGGCCGACTGCATCGCCCTTCCAGAACGGCAGCTTTCCGGGGACGCCGGGCGCCGGCGAGACCGTGACGCGGTCGTGTCCGATGTCCAGGACGCGCCACGAGCTGGCCCCGAGGATGATCACGTCGCCGTGCATCCCGGCACGAAGCTCGTAGACCATCTCCTCGTCGAGCTCGCCGACGCGACGGCCCGGGGTGCCGGCCTCGCCCTCCATGAAGACGCCGAACAGGCCGCGGTCCGGGATCGTCCCGCCGCTGGTCACGGCGACGACGCGGGCATCGCGCCGTCCCTCGATGGTGTCGGTGACGCGGTCCCAGACGAGGCGTGGTTTGAGCTCGGCGAACTCGTCGGACGGGTACGCGCCGGCGAGCATGCCCAGGACGCCGTCCATGACGTCGCGCGTCAGGGTCTCGTACGGGGAGGCCTTCGTCACGGTCCGGAAGAGGTCGTCGCCCGACCAGCGATCCATGACCGTCATCGCCACGAGCTGCTGGGCAAGGACGTCGAGCGGGTTGCGCGGGATGCGCGTCTGCTCGATCTGGCCTTCGTGCATGCGGCGGGTGACGACCGCGACCTCGAGGAGGTCACCGCGGTACTTCGGGAAGATCACGCCCTTGCTGGGCGCCCCGACCTGGTGACCGGCACGACCGACGCGCTGCAGGCCGCGGGCAACGCTCGTCGGCGATTCGACCTGGATCACGAGGTCGACCGCACCCATGTCGATCCCCAGCTCGAGGCTGCTCGTCGCGACCAGGGCGGGGAGTCGACCGGCCTTGAGCTCCTCCTCGATCTCGAGGCGCTGCTCCCTCGCGATGCTGCCGTGGTGGGCGCGGACCAGGTCCTCGCCGGCAAGCTCGTTGAGGCGCTGGGCGAGCCGCTCGCTGAGGCGACGGCTGTTCGTGAAGACGATCGTGCTCTTGTGACTCCGGATGAGCTCGAGGATCCGCGGGTGGATCGATGGCCAGATGCTCGTCCGCAGGTCCGGGCTGATCGCGGGGCCGCCGGGCTGCTGATCCTGCGGCAGGACCTCGCCAAGGGCCGCCATGTCGTCGACCGGGACCACGACCTCGAGCTCGAGCGGTTTCCGCGAGCCGGCGTCGACGATCGTGACCTCACGGTCAGGACCGATGCCGCCGAGGAAGCGCGCGATCGTGTCGAGCGGTCGCTGCGTGGCCGACAGACCGATGCGCTGAGGCGGTGTGCCGACGTCCGGGTCGCGCAGGTGCTCGAGGCGTTCAAGGGTCAGCGCGAGGTGGGCCCCGCGCTTGGTCCCGGCGATCGCGTGGACCTCGTCGACGATCACGTGCTCGACGTTGCGCAGGATCTCGCGCGCCTGGCTCGTGAGGAGCAGGTACAGGCTCTCGGGCGTGGTGATGAGGATGTCGGGCGGGCGGCGCGCGATCTCGCGGCGGTCCTCGCTGGGCGTATCGCCGGTCCGACTCGCGACGGTGATCCGCGGCGGCTCGTCGCCTTGCTTCTGGGCGGCCAGGCCGATGCCGGTCAGTGGCGCCCGAAGGTTCCGCTCGACGTCGTAGGTCAGAGCCTTGAGCGGGGAGATGTAGAGGACCCGCACGTGGCCGGGGTTCTCGCGCGTGGCTGGCGGGCTCGGGTCGCGCGCCAGCCGGTCGAGCGCGTAGAGGAAGGCGGCGAGGGTCTTGCCACTGCCGGTGGGGGCGTGGATCAGCGTGTGCTCACCCTGGGCGATGGCCGCCCAGCCGCGGGCCTGGGCCTCGGTGGGGCTCTCGAAACTCGCCTCAAACCAGGCCCGGACGGCGGGCGAGAAGGGCGCGAGAGGATCGGCGACGACGGAGCCTGCCACGGACCAGCAAGTATAGGCGCCGCGGGCCATTTCGACCATCCGTTCTACAGGCGGTCGCCGCCGGGAGTTAGCCGCCGTGCTCGAGGAGCGCGCGCACCTCCGTGAGCGACCCGGCGCCCAATGCCCGCGTGGCCAATGCCTCGCAGGCCGACCGGTCCAGACCGGCAAGCGTGCTTCGGACAGTCGCGATCGCACCCGGGCTGACGCTCAGTTCGTCGACGCCCAGTCCGACAAGAAGAGGGATGACCGACGGGTCTCCTGCCGCCTCACCGCAGACGGCGACGTGTCGACCACGAGCGCGTGCCGCCCGGACCACGCCCTCGATCAGACGCAGGATCGCCGGTTGCAACGGCGAGGCGAGGTCCCCGAGGTCCGGGTTGGTCCGGTCTGCCGCGAGTGTGTACTGGACGAGGTCGTTCGTCCCGATCGAGAGGAAGTCCGCCGCCTCGGCGAACACGTCGGCCATCACCGCGGCCGACGGCACCTCGATCATGACCCCGAGTCTCGTCGCGCGCGGACGAACTCGGGTCGAGCTGAAGACGGCGGCAGCGACGGCGTCGAGCCGCGATCGCACCGCGTCGAGCTCCTCGCGCGTGGCGACCATCGGGATCATCACCCGCAACTCGCCCTCTCCCGCCGCCTCGACGAGGGCGCGAAGCTGATCGTCGAGGAGGTCCGGTTGGCGCTGACCGAGCCGGACGCCCCGGACCCCGAGGGCGGGGTTCGCTTCGGTTGGACCGTGCTGCCATGACGCGGGCTTGTCCCCGCCGACGTCAAGCGTCCGGAAGGCGATCGGTCGATCGCCAAACTTGGCACGGATGTGCGCGTAGGTGGCTCGCTGTTCATCGACGGTCGGAGGCGTATGCCGACCCAGGAACAGGAGCTCGGTCCGGACGAGTCCGATGCCATCCGCGTCGGCCACGGCGGCCGCCGCCGCCTCGAGTGGCGACGAGACATTCGCCATGACCGCGACGCCGTGCGTGGGGACTCGATCACCGGCGGTCATCGGCGATGAGGTGGCAGCCGACTGGAGCGCGACCACGGTCTCCGGCGCGGGCTGGACGAGGAGTCGGCCAGTCGATCCGTCGACGGCGACTTCGATGTCGTTCGGCACGGCCGAGATCGAATCGCCGAGCCCGAGGACCAGCGGGATACCGAGCGCACGCGCGACGATCGCCGCATGGCCGGTCGACGTTCCGACGCCCATCGCGATCCCTGCGACGAGCTCCCGACGGAGCGACGCGACCACTGACGGGTCCAGGTCGGCCGCGATCAGCACTGCGGGATGACCGTCCGCGTGCCAGAGATCGGGACGCCGTTCACCGCGAAGCAGCGCAGCAACCCGGCGCCCGATGTCTCGAACGTCGGCGGCGCGCTCACGAAAGTAGTCATCATCGACGCCGGCAAGGCTGTCCGCATGGCGAGCCGTGACGCTCATGATCGCGTCGGCGGCCGGTTTGCCGGTCGCGATCTCGTCGAGCGTCGGCTGCACGATCCCCGGATCCCGCGCGAACAACGCCTGCGCCACGAAGATCGCCCCGACTTCCTCACCGGCACGCGTCGACGTCTGCTCGGCGAGGTCCGCGAGCTCTGTGGCCGCCCTTTCGAGCGCCGCCCGGAGTCGGTCGGCCTCCGCTGCAGGATCGGAGGGCTGGCCCACCGCGCCCACCGCGGCCCCGCCCCCGGGCGGGTCGACGACAAGCGCGCGCCCGTACCCGACACCAGGAGCACCCGCCCGACCGACGAGCACCGGGCCTGGCGTCCGGGGCTCAGTCCCGCCACGGGACCCCGCCACGGTTCGCGCCACCGGATCAGTCGCCGACGACATCGGCCAGCGCCCGCAGCAGGAGTGCGGCCGAGGTGGCTCCAGGGTCCTGATGGCCGATCGACCGTTCGCCGAGGTAGGAGGCCCGGCCCTTCGTCGCGAGGAGCGGGATCGTGGCGGATGCCCCGGCCTCGGCAGCATCGGCCATGGAACCGGTCACGGCCCCCGCGTCGCCGCCTGCATCGGACGCCTCGCGTCCCGCGGTGACGGCCGGCAGCAGCGCGTCGAGCATCGTCTTCTCGCCGGCAACGCCCTTGCCAAGGGCCTGGACGCCCCCGATCGCGGCCTCGAGCCCCGCGACCAGGGCCGCGCTCCCCGTCGTCCCTTCGGGCAACGCGGCGATGGCCCCGCCCGCGCGCATCAGCGCCGTGCCATAGAGCGGACCGGCGGCGCCGCCCACGGTGCTGATCAGGGTCCGCCCAGCAGTGCGCAGGCGTGCGCCGGCGACGGCCAATGCGGCGTCGTCCTCGGGCGCCGCGCCGTCGAGCATCGCGACGATCGCGCTGAACCCGCGGTCCATGTTGGTGCCGTGGTCCCCATCGCCGATGGCCTGATCGAGCTTGGTCAAGGCCGCGGCCTGATCGTGCAGGCGCGTGGCCGCGAGGCGGAGCCAGGCATCGATGACGTCGATCATGGATGGACCCCTTGACGGCAGCCGTCGCGCCCGAGTCTAGAAGGCTGCGCGACCGCGTGAACGGTCCTCGGGTTGGGAGGCGGCCGCCGCACCTGAGGGAGGACGGTGCGGCGGCCGCTCGGATCGAGCCGGTCGGTCACACCTTCCAGCGCAGGGCCGGGGTGTGGACCGGGGCGTCCCACCAACGGGTGAGCTCGTCATCGAGGCGCAGCAAGGTGACCGAGAAGCCGGCCATCTCGAGGCTCGTGATGTAGTTCCCGACGAGCGAGCGCCCGATCGAGATGCCCTGCCCGCCGAGGATCTTCGCGACGCTGTTGAAGGCCACGTAGAGCTCGATGAGCGGGGTGCCACCCATGCCGTTGACGAATGCAAGCACGGTGTCGCCACGGCTGAGTCCCAGGTCCGACACGATCGGGGACACGAGCCACTCGGCCATGTCGTCGACGGGAGCCAGCTTCTCGCGTCGGCGGCCCGGCTCGCCATGGATGCCGATGCCGACTTCGACTTCATCGTCGGGCAGATCGAACGTCGGCGTGCCTGCCGCGGGAACGACGCATGACGTCAACGCGAGACCCATCGACTTGCCCTGGTCGTTGACCTTGGCGGCGGTCGCCGCCACGTCGGCCAGCGACGCGCCGGCCTCGGCATGTGCTCCGGCGATCTTCTCGAGCAGCACGGTGGCACCGACGCCCCGCCGCCCGGCTGTATAGAGGGAGTCCTGGACCGCCACGTCGTCGTTGGTCACGACGGTCGCCACCTCGATGTCGCCGCCGACCAGCTCGGCCGCGAGCTGGAAATTCAGCACGTCGCCGGTGTAGTTCTTGACGATGTGCAGCACGCCTGCACCGCCGTCGACCGCGCGGGTGGCCGCCTCCATCTGATCCGGCACGGGCGACGTGAAGACCGCACCGGCGGCTGCCGCGTCGAGCATGCCCAGACCCACGAACCCGCCATGCATGGGTTCGTGACCGGACCCGCCGCCGGAGATCAAGGCGACCTTGCCCGGCTTCGGCCCGTCCTTGCGGAGAACGAGGTTCTGGCTCAGGTCGACCTTGACCAGGTCGGGATGCGCCGCCTCGAGGCCGCGCAGGCTCTCGGGGACGATGTCGTCGATCGCATTGAAGAGCTTCTTCACCCGCGTGGGTGCGTTGGTCGCCATCGAATGGATCCTCCTCGGGTCAGATGCGACGGGTGGACGACGTGATGCGTCAGGCGGCTTCGTGAGCGTGCTCGGCGACGGCGGCACCCGGCACGGTGGCCGTCCGCGTGTGGCCGATGAACTGGTACGCGAAGGCGCCGACGAGACCACCGACGATCGGGCCAGCGATGTACACCGGGAGCAGGGCTCCGAGATTGGTCTTCGAGCCGATGATCAACTCAAGGACTTCCGGGCCGATCTGGCGGGCCGGGTTCAGCGCGGCACCGGTGATCGGGCCGACGAGGATGATGATCCCGTACACGATGAACCCGATGACGATCCCGGCGAAACCGGCCGGGGCTCGGCCGTCGACGGCGGCCCCGAAGACCGTGAAGACGAGGATCGCGGTGCCGATGACCTCGGCCGCGAAGCCGATGCCGATGCCGGCGTTGGCATTCACGTCGACCGCGCCCAAACCGAGAGCGACCGGATCGTTCCCAGTTAGGATGATCAGCGTGAGGCCGGCGCCGATCAGGGCACCGACGAGCTGCGCGGCGATGTAGCCGATGGCCGTCGTGGAGTCGATCTTCCGTGTCGCCAGCAATGCGATGGTCACAGCCGGGTTGATGTGGCAGCCGCTGATGTGTCCGACGGAGTACACCGCCGCGAAGATCGCGAACGCGAAGGCGAACGAGATCGTCGAAAGTTCGGCGCTGCCGAACGGGTTCTCGCCAGTCAGCAACAGTGTGAGCGGGACCGAGCCCGCGCCGATGAAGACCAGGATGGCAGTGCCGATGGCTTCGGCCGTCAATTTCTGGGACATGGTCGGGGACGACATCGAGTGCTACCTCCTCCGGGTGGTTGGCATCAGCCAGGCTGGCTGACGTAGGGTGCGAGCTCCGCCTGCAGGGCGGCGAGGGCGGCCTCGGCATCGGGGCCATCGGCCGTGAGGGTGATCTCGGTGGACGGCCGGATCGTCATTCCGAGAAGGGCGATGAGGCTCTTGGCGTCGGCTTCGCGACCGTCCTGACGGAGGACGATCCGGCTGGCGAAGCGGCTTGCGGCCTGGACGAACCGGGCTGCGGGCCGAGCGTGCAGCCCCGATGGGTCGATCACGACGAGGCGGATCTCCGACATCGTCAGGCCCGCGGCAGCTTGGCCATCGTCGCGGCCGACTCGGCCGCCGCCACGACCTCATCGATCGTCGCGCCGACGCTGGCCTGGACCGCGGCAAGGACCGCGCCCTCGACGAGCGGCGCTTCGGTGACACGGACGCGTTCACGATCGGTGTCGGCCAGGTCCTCGAACGCCAGTTCGAGGCTCAAGGCGGCACTTCCGAGGTCGAGCAGGACGACCGCACCGTCGGCGCGGTCGAGGACGAACCTGACGGCCTCGGCGATACGCGGGGCGCTGGTGCCGAGGCGTCCATCCTCGGTGCCACCGGCGGTCGCCACGGGGACGTCGGCGCCGGCCACCTGGGCGACCATGTCACGCAGACCGTCGACGAGCGTGCCGCTGTGGGAGACGAGGATCAAGCCCACCAAGCGCTCCTCCTTTCGTCCTCCGGGTGGGTTACACCCTGGTTGCTGATTGGAGGCGATCCTCCGCCCCAGGTCATCAAGAAGAAAGCAAGGCGCCATCAAGAGGTCCGCAGAAGGTCGCCACCCCGTGCACGAAGACGTCGACCCGACCGGTCGACCGCGTTGCCCGGGGCCGGTGGACCGACTATCGTCGGCCGACCGTGTCCGCCCCGCCGTCCGTCCCTCGCCACGAAGTCATCGATGCGGATGCCGTCCGGGCGGCCCTCCGACGATGCCGCGTGGTCGTCGAGCGCCACGCCGACTATCTGACCCGCCTCGACACGGTCCTGGGCGATGGCGACCACGGCGACAACCTGGTGATCGGTTTCCGGGCTGTCGAAGCGATGCTCGATGACATGCCCCCGGCGACGCCGCCCGGCGAGCTGCTCCGGGCCGTCGGCCATCGACTCGTGGCGGCCGTCGGCGGAGCGTCTGGGCCGCTGTACGGCACTGCGTTCCTCGAGGCTGGCGTCACCGCCGGTGATTCCCCGACGCTCGACTTTGCCACGCTCGGGCCGATGCTCGCCGCCGCCGCCGACGGCCTGGCGCGGCGTGGGCGCTGCACGGTGGGCGACAAGACGATCCTCGACGCCCTGCGGCCAGCTGCGGACACGTTGGTCGATGCGATAACGCGCGGCGAAACCCCGGCGAACGCGACGGCCGCCGCCGTGCGATCGGCCGCGCGGGGGATGAGAACCACGCGGTCACTCATCGCCCGGCGCGGTCTGGCGCTCCGGCTCGGCGATCGGTCGATCGGTCATCTCGATCCCGGCGCCGTCTCGTGTGCGCTTCTTCTTCGGGCCATCGCCGGTGGCTGACCCGACGACCCGGCGGGATGCCGCCGGACTGCTGGCCCGCATCGATGCGTTGGAGCGCGATCGCCGTCGGGCGTTCGAAGACGCTCAGCGTGAGGCGGACGCCCTCTTCGCCCAGTACCAGCTGAGCCAGCTCATCGCCACCGGCGGCACGCTCGGCGAGCTGTCCGGATCCGTGCTGCTCGAGCTCATCCGGCTCGCCAACGCGGCAGGCGGAGCGCTGTGGATCGGCAACCCCGATCAGCGCTCAATCACCTTGGTGACGGTGACGGGGGCTCCGGACGGCAACCCTGTCCCGACCGAGTTTCCGGACGTCGACGCGTTGCAGGCCTGGACAGCCACGTTTCCTGGGGCGCGCGGCGTCACGCTCGGCGATGCGGCTCTGCGCGCGGCATTCGCTGTCTGGCCGGTGGCAGGGCGGCAGCTCGACGAGGACGGCCTCCGGATCGCCCTCCTCGCCCGGCACGAGCTGGTGGTGGCATTCGAGAGCGCCCGGTTGCGTCAAGCGCTCGAACGCGAGCGACACGAGCTCGGCGCCATCGTCGACGGGGCGACCGATCTCATCCTGCAGGTCGACGCGGAGGGCTGCGTCGTGCGGCTCAACCCAGCCGGCGAGCGGCTGCTCGGCACCACAGCCCAAGCAGCGATCGGTCGGAGTTGCGGGGATGTTCTCGGCTGCGAGATCGCCGGCGGGCACGCCCTTGCCGACTGTCCGCTGGCCGAGGTGAAGGCCCGTGGCCAGCCGATCGCCTATCGTGAATCCGCCGTCCGTGGGCAGGCCGGTGCGCCCGTCCGCGTGGCGGGAAGCTATGCCGTCACCGTCTCCGCCGCGAGCGATGGAGGCGACACGCGGGCGACGGCCATCCTCCGTGACATGAGCGCGGTCCAGGCCCTCGAGGAGCTGCGGGAAGGGTTCGTCGCAACCGTGAGCCACGAGCTGCGGACGCCGCTGGCCCTCATCCGCGGATACGCGGAGACGTTGCTCCACCTCCCGCTGGAGCCCGGTCAGCAGCGCGCCTATGTCGAGCGGATCGACGACGCGACCACACGGCTGGCGGCGCTCGTCGATCAGGTCCTGGACGTCACGCACCTGCAAGCCGATCCGCTCATCCTCGAGCGCCGGGTGACGACCTTCGAGGCGCTGGTCGCCCGCCTGCGCGGAGATCTCACGATGACGCGCCAGGAGGAGCGCCTCGTCGTCGAGGCCGCCGCCGACCTGCCCATGATCGAGGTCGACATCGCGCGGGTCGGCCAGATCCTTGCCAACCTGGTCGGCAACGCCCTCAAATACGCGCCCGATGGCAGTCCGGTCGACGTGGGCGCGACGGTCAGCGGGTCATGGCTGGCGATCACAGTCGATGACGAGGGCATCGGCATCCCCGAGGCGGACCGCTCGCTCGTCACCGAGCCGTTCCACCGTGCCTGGAACGTGCGCGAATCGCGGATCCCCGGGACAGGCCTTGGGCTGTTCATCTGCCGACGCCTGGTCGAGGCCCATGGCGGGGAGCTGACGGTCGGCGACCGGCCGGACGGCCGGCCCGGCACAAGAGTGAGGATCACGCTGCCACTGGCGCCAGCCGAGGCCGACGATGGCTGAGACCGTTCTCATCGTCGAGGACGAGCCGGAGTTTGGCGCGCTCGTCGAGTTGTGGATCGGACAGGCCGGATACGGGACCGTCATGGCCCGCACCGGGCCTGATGCACTGCGCCGCTTCTACGACGCGCGTCCCGATCTGGTCATTCTCGACGTGGCCCTGCCCGGTCTCGATGGCTGGCAGTTGCTCGAGCGCCTCCGCGAGTTCAGCCGTGTCCCGATCCTGATGCTCACCGCTCGCGGCTCGGAAGCGGAGAAGATCCGTGGCCTGAAGCTCGGGGCCGATGACTACATCACGAAGCCCGTGTCGTTCCCGGAGCTGATCGCCCGGGTCGAGGCCGCGCTGCGGCGGGCAGGAACCACCGCGCCGGAGCGACCGCGGCGACTCCGTCACGGCGAGCTCGTCGTCGACCTCGACGATCATCGTGCGCACCTGGGAGGCGCGGAGATCGGCCTGACGCCGACCGAATTCCGGCTTCTCGCCTACCTGGTCGAACACGGCGGACAGCTGGTCACCCACCGCCAGATGCTCGGCGGCGTCTGGGGTGCCGGGTACGACCGCGACGTCCACCTCCTGCGCATGACGGTTCGGAACCTGCGACTCAAGCTCGAAACGGTCGCTCCGGGCCACTCGATGATCGCGACCGAATACGGCTTGGGCTACCGACTCGTCGGCCCGCGCGAAACGAACGGACCATCCGCCTGATCCGTCCCGATGAGCGCGGGCTGCGTCGCAGCTACGCGGCGGTCGAGCTGCCGATACGTCGGCGTTGAGCGCTCCCGACTAGGGTGGACCCGACGCCGATCAGCCGTCACCCGCCATGTGAGGTAGGTGGCAATGCGTCGCTCGCTCAGTGTCCCGCTCGCCATGGCCGTCGTGGTCGCCCTCGGGCTCGTCGCTCCGGCGACGGCCGCCGCGGGGAGTGGTGACCGTTCGGGCAAGGAAGTCATCACATTCGTCAGCCGCGCCGAGCTGGTCGCGCAGGGTCTCATCATGCCCGCGACTGGGAACAGCTCGGTCGGGACCCAGGCGCTGTGCGTCTGGGACTGCATCTACATCAAGAACCGCCGCTTCCTGCGGACGGTCAAGCCGTTCGTGACGATGGTCCAGGGCAACGGCCCGACCACGATCGCCATCGACATCACCCGGACCGTCAAGAACAGCTTCTCGGCGAGCGTCAGCGTCAGCGCCGAGATCGTGACCGCGGGCGTCGGCTTCAACGTCGAGCGATCCGAAACGGTCGCGTACCGGTCCAGCACGACCGTCCCGAGTGCTGCGTGCTGGACGATCCGTGCCTACAACGTGTTCTTCGAGTATGGCTTCGAGGTTTGGCAGGAGCCGTTCATCGGTTCGGACCGGAAGATCGGGACGGGTACGGCGCGCGACTTCCAGGGGGTCGAGTTCCGCCTGTCGAAGTGGTGCTGAGGACCGCGATCCGGGCACTGGTCGTGATGGCGGCGCTCGCATGCGCCGCCCCGCCGCTGCCGACCCCGCCGGCGGGACCGGCAGCGGAGGTCGCCGTCACCGCCCGGTGGGTGGCCGACGATGGGTCGGTCCTCGCGCTCAACGTGGTCGTCGGAGCCGGGATCGACCGGCGCAGGCTGCGAGCGATCGCCCAGGAGCTCCGCCGCCCGCGACCCCACGCTCGAGTCATCGTCACGTTCTTCGATGACGCCGCCGGCCCGGAGCGCTATGCGATCGGGCACGTGCCGGCCCGTGACGAGCCGGTGGTCGCGGCGGGTGGCCCGGCCTGGCTCGGGACCTTCGACCTCCCGGCCGAGGACGTCCCGGACCCGTCAGGGCAGCCGAGCGGCGATCGCCAGCGGGTCGACCGCCCGGATGGCCCCGTCGCCCGGCTTCACCGCGAACTTTGCACCGTCCAGGAGCCGACGCGCGATCGTCGCCCGAAGAGCGCGATCGAGGGGCTCGACGACGTCGCGCTCGGCAAGCGTCACGTTCGCCAGCGTGCCTGAGACGGCGTGCTCCGCGAGCAGTCGACCGGCCAACCCCTGCCGCCGAAACGCCGGCGCGATGCCCAGGGCGAGCAGCTCCATCGACCCGTCCCGCGGATCTGCCGGCGCAGATACGGCGAGGCCGACGGCGCTCGATCCGACCACCGCGACCGAGACCCGTGCGGGCTCCGGGGAGCGCAGGCCGGCACCGATCAGGTCATGAGCGCTGGTGGCGTCGGCCGGGGCGACGATCCCGGGCGTCACGGTCAGCCGCGCCCATGTATCGCCGTCGACGGAGCCGAGGATCGTGGGGGTCCCCGCAACCTGGTCCGGGGTCGCGGGCATCGACCCGGAGGCGGGCGCCATGGGGTTCCACCACCCGCGCTCGACGGCCTCCCGGACGAGCCGCGGGACCGTCGCCAGGCCCGCCAATCCGGCCACGTCGAGAGCGGCCAGCTGGAACGCTGCCTCCTCCGACCCGAGGTCGCCATCGGCGATCGGGCCATCGTCGAACGTTTCGGGGAGCGGCACCTGCCCGTACCGTGCCGCCTCGCCCGTCCACCGTTCGCGCCACTGGCCCGACGTCGACGCTGGGACCTCCCGATGTGCCCCGGCCAGCCATGTCAGCGCCCACGTTCGCGGTACCACCCGATACGCGTCGTACCCGCCGCCGCCGGTCGCGAGCCATCGGCCATGCGCGTATCGATGCGCGAGCTGGTCGACCAGCCGCGCTGCCCGTCCGTGACCCGTCGTCGTGACGTTCAGGTGTGCGAGCGGGTCCCAGGCGTGGGAGTCGGCGCCGTGCTGCGACACGATCAGATCGGGCCCGAACGAGGCGGCCAGCTCGGGGAGCAGTGTCTCGAGGATCGGGACCCATGCCCGGTCGCCGGTCCCCGGGAGGAGCGGCACGTTGACCGCGGTCCCCGCGGCCATCCCCTGCCCGACCTCTGTGACATCACCCGTCCCGGGGAACAGGTACCGACCGGTCTCGTGGATGGAGAACGTCAGCACCCCCGGGTCGTCCCAAAACAAAGCCTGGACGCCGTCGCCGTGATGGACGTCGAGATCGATATACAGCACGCGTAGCCCATCGCGCCGCGCCCGTGCGATCGCGAGGGCCGGGTCGTTGTAGATGCAGAAGCCTGACGCCCGCGCGCGCATCGCGTGATGCAGGCCACCGCCCGGATGGAATGCGTGCTCGACATCGCCGCGAAGGATCGCGTCCATCGCGCGCAACGAGCCGCCGGCCACTGCCGCCGCGGCCTCGTGCATGCCCGGGAAGGGTGGGTTATCGGAGAGCCCGATCCCCGCCTTCGACAGCCCGGACGGATCGACCGAGAACCGCTTGACGACCTCGAGGTACTCGGCCGTGTGAGACAGCAGCAGGTCGGCGTCGGTTGCCGGCTCGGGCGCGAGACCGGGATCCCCACCGACGGATCGCAGCAGGTCGATCCCCGGCCCGAACCGGCGCGGCGTCAGCGGATGGTCGGGCCCGAAGTCGTACTCGATCGAGCGCGGCCCGTAGACGAGCAGCATGCCCGGACGATAGCGGGTGCCGCCGCGCTACCATCCGCGGATGCAGGATATCGGTCTCGTCCTCATCGTGATCCTCGTGCTCGTGCTGCTGTGGCGCGGGCCCAAGACGCTGCCCAAGCTCGGACAGGCGCTCGGTCGTGGCGTGCGCGAGGCGCGCGAGGAGGCCTCGAAGGCGCAGGCCGAGATCCAGTCCCGCGCGTCGGACGGGTCGACGTCAACGGCTGAGACGGACGGGCCGCGGGCGGACGCGGCCACCGACGCGGCAACGGACGAGCCACCGGCCGATCGAAGGCCGCCCGACACGGCGTGACCCCGGACGAGCTCGAGGCACTCATCCGGCGACCCGACCCGGGTCCGCATCGAACGACGATCGAGATCGACGGCGTCCCGACCGAGACGCTCGCCGACCTGCCACCCAAGCGTGACGGGCTGCTGTTCGTCGGTCTGAACCCGTCGCCGGTCAGCGTCGACGCCGGCCACTACCACCAGGGCCGCCTCGGCCAACGGTTCTGGCAGCGCCTGATGACAACGGGCATCATCCCGCCGCGCACCGACGTCGCCAAGGCCGACGACGCGCTCGTCGCGGCCGGTCACGGGATCACCGACCTGATCAAGCGCCCGACGGCCCGTGACGAGGCCACGGACGAGGAGCTGCGCGAAGGGGTCGGACCGCTCTGGCAGAAGATCGCGCTGTGGCGGCCCGGGGCGGTCGTGTTCATCTACAAGCGCGTGGCCCAAACGGCTGCCGGCCGCGAGTTGGCCGAGCCGTGGGGTCAGCTTCGTGGCGTGGCGCTGGCCGGCCGCCCGTGCTTCCTGATGCCAGGACCCTACGCGCCGACCGAGCAGGTCGACGAGGGCCTCAACCTGCTGCGGAACCTGGCGGTGTCGCTTCCCGTGGATCGGCCGTAGGGTCGTCGGGCGGGGCCTCCGTGCCCGACTCGCCTGGCGACGGCAAGCCGAGCCAGAACGCGACCAGCAGCACGATCCACGCAACGAGGGACGCGTAGCTCGCGACAGTGACGATCATGAACCACGGCTCTCCCGGCCCCAGCACGGCCCCGATCAAGAGCCGCACCGCGAAGAGGACAGAGGTCGCGAGAGCGGCGAGCGCCCACGCCCGTGGAGGTACGTCGTCCGCCAACCATCCGCCGACGGTGACCGCCACGAGATATGCCCACGCCAAGGTCACCAGCAAGCTCACCGCAAAGCTGATGCCCAGCTGGAGCAGATCACCGGCGGCGGGTGACCCGGTCAGGAACGGCAGGATCGACGCGATCGACACGACAGCGCTGACGACCCCAAGGGCGACGAGCCAGATCATCAGGGGGCGCTCGGCGGCACTTCGCTCGGCGCGTCGTGCGCTCGATAACCCGGCACCCGTGTAGAGGGCGGCAAACATCCCGAGCAAGGTGGTGAAGACCCCGAAGGCGACGATCGCGGGTGTCACGGGAGCGGCGTCGTCGGGGCTGAAGGCGGCAAGTGCAGCAAAGATGGCGCCGTCGAAGACCGCCAGGACCTCGGCGAACGCGAAGAGGAGGACGCCGAACACGAGCAACGGCATGGTCCGGCGCGCATCCGGATGACGGGCGAACAGGGCGACCCCGAGCAGCGGCGCCACGACACCCGGGATGAGTCCGAAGAGGAGCGCCGACACCGCGTTCACGTCGACGATCGTGTATTCCGCCGTCCACCGACGCCAGACGCTCCACGCGATGAACGCCGCGACGACGGCGAACGCGTACGCCCAGAGCGACCTGCCGGTCAGCACGTCCGGCAGGTGCGGCCCGCGCGCCTCCGGGATCGGTCGCGTGGTGACTCCGTCGTCCATGCGCGCCAGTCTAGGGGTCAGCGTGCCCGCCGAGCCAGCGCGCATCGGGGGCGACAGCGTTGAGGCGCGCAAGAGAGGCGCGCCACGCCTCGTGGTCGACCGGGCCTGGGATCATGCGAGCACCGCGGGTGCCGTCCAGATCGCCCGTCACGGCGAACTGCCCATCCCCGATCACGAAGGCCAAACCCTCCGGCACGAGGCCCGGCGTCGACACGACCCGAGCGGGAACGTCGCCCGCGTCGATCGATGCGCCATCCTCGACCTCGGCGACCATGTAGGGCAGGTGACGGCCGCCGCGCCGACCGACGTGCACCTCGATCCCGAGCTGCTCCCGCAGCGACTCGGCACCGCCGGCGTGATCCGGCTCGGCGCTCGTGAGCGCGATAGCCTCGATGCGACCCGCGCGGCGCGCGGCCTCCTCGATCGCGCGGTCGAGACCCGGACCGGTCGGATCGCCCGGGTCGATCAAAACGAACCGCTCGTGCCCGACCAGGTACGCGTTCACAGGTTGACCGGCGACGCCGCCACCGGCCGGCATCTCGATGCGCACGATGCCGTCGTGGATCTCCCCGACATCGACCTGACCAAGCCGGCCCGGGCTGAGCCGCGACCTGATGTCGTCGACCGACGTGACATTGACCAGTTGCGTCAGCGTCGTCGAGGTCGGCAGCCACATCGCGAGCTCGCCCAGCGCCATCGAATCCAGCGCATCGACCGGACGATGCCAGGCATGATCCGCGACCTCCTCACCGACGAGCGACACGTCCACGCCATCGGGAGCCGCGGCGGCGAAGAAGCGCGTGTCGAACCGGCGCGGAAGGGTCGGCGGCGTGACCCAGCGCGACAGCGGGGCGAGGAGGTCGGTCCGAATCAACAGGTCGAGCTCCTCGACGATCGAGGGAAAGGCCTTGGGTGACTGGAGCAGCCGGCGACGTGCCGCGCCCAGATCCACGCCGGGGGCGTGATCCGCCAGCAGGATCCCGACCTCCTCGAACGCCTCGCGGATGGCCGCGACATACAGGCCGAGGGCATCGATCGGCGGGAGGTCCCCGCCGAGCGCCTCCGTTGCCGCCTCGGGCGCGATGACGCTCCGCTTCAGGACGGAGGGGTCGAGGTCGGCTTCGTCGACGCGTCCACCCGGGAAGACCTGGACATCGGGCGCGAACGACATCGACACGGGCCGACGCGTCAGCAGCGCCTCAAGACCGCCATCGCCGGGCCGCAGCAGAACGACGGTTGCGGCTGGCAGGGGCGTCGACACGTCGCCATCCTAGGGGCATGTCGCGGACATTCGGGCTCCTAGGCGTTCCGTCGAGCGCCGGCGCCCGAACACCCGGTCTCGAGAAGGGTCCCGCCGCGCTGCGGAGCGCGCGCTTGCTCGAGCTTCTCGAGGAGATGGGCGTCGAGGTCCATGATCACGGTGACCTGCCGGCGTTCCGCTCGCGGCCGGACCCCGAGAGGAGAAGTCCGCAGAACCTCGATGCCGTCGTCTCCGTCGCCGCGTCGGTGTCCGAGAGGATCGAGGGGTCGATCCGAGACCGCGAGCTCCCCGTCGTCATCGGCGGTGACTGCTCGATCACGGTCGGCGTCGTCGCGGGCATGCTGCGCGCGGGACTCGAGCCGAGCCTTCTCTACATCGACGGCGGAGTGGATCTCTACGTGCCGGCGACCCAACCCGCCGGCCACATGGATTCGATGGGCGTCGCGCATCTCCTGGGCGAGCCGGGATCCGCGCGCGAACTGGCCGGCATCGGGCCGCGAACGCCGATGCTCGAGGCGCGCGACGTCATGTTCTTCGGGCAGAGCGCGGTATCAGTGCGGCCGACCGAGGATCCCCGGGACATCGAAGGCGTCGTGTTCACGAAGCACCCGTTCCGCAGCTACCCGATCGAGGTCGTCGCGGGTCGCGCATCGGAGGCTGCGCGCGCGGCCCGCACTGATATCGAGGGCGACGACCGGCCGTTCCTCGTGCACGTCGATGTGGACGTCCTCGATTTCCTGGACTGCCCGCTCGCGGACCAGCCGGAGGATCGCGGGCTGCTGCTCGACGATGCGCTGGACTGCCTTGCGGTATTCGTGGCCAGTCCACGGTTCGGCGGCTTGGTGGTCACCGAGATCAATCCCGATCACGCGGACGCCGAGGGAGCGTCCCTGCGCAGGTTCGCCGAGGGGATCGCGGGTGCGCTGGCCGCAGGCGAGAAGCGAGACTAGGGGGTCGCGGTCAGCTGGTCGATCAGGCGATCCGCCGTCGAGACCGGCAGCGAGCAGACGAAGTCGCGGCAGACGTAGGCCGTCGGGCGTCCGTTGATCAGGGGCCGATCGTGGAGCAGGGCGATCGCGGATGCGGGCGCTGCCTCCGCCGAAGCCACGGCGAGGACCTGGAATGGCCGCCAGTCGGACCAGATCGGCGCGAGGAGTTCTGCGGTCGCATCGTCGGTCGGGTCCCCGATGACCGCCACTTCGACGGCATCGCCGGCCGCGAACGAGGCCGCCACGAGCCATTGGGCGAACCCGGTCGGGTAGCGGGTCATGTACGGCGCGACCGTACCGATCGCCCGTTCCGCGGCATCGCGGTACCTGCCCTCGCCCGAGAAGGCGGCGAGGCGAAGCAGGACCGTGGCGGCCATCGCGGCGCCCGACGGGACCGCGTTGTCCTGCGGGTCCTTGGGTCGGGTGATCAGGCGTTCATGGTCGTCGGCCGTGTCGAAGAAGCCCCCCGCCGGGTCCTCGAACCGTTCGAGGATGCGGTCCGCGAGGCCGCGTGCGAGAGTGAACCAGCGTTCATCGAACGTGGTCTCGTACAGGGCCAGCAACCCCTCGGCGAGATGGCTGTAGTCCTCGAGCACACCGGCGCCGACGGCACGACCGTCCTTCCACGATCGGCGCAGCGCCCCATCGTCGGCCAGCAGCCCGTCCACGATCGTCCCGGCGGCCGCCACGGCCGCGGCCGTGTACCGCTTCTCCCCGAGCAGCCGCCCCGCCTCTGCGAAGGCAGCGATGGCCAGCCCGTTCCAGGCCGCGAGCGCCTTGTCGTCACGCGCCGGTTGCGGTCGGGTCGTACGTCGCTCCAGCAGGGCCGCACGCGACTCCGCCAGCGACGCCTCGAGCAATGCGTCGTCGCGCGACGGCGGTTCGTTCGAGGAGTCCCAGATCCGCGACAGGATCGTGACGCCCTCCCAGTTCCCGTCCGGGTCCACACCGTACGCCCGCTCGAAAGCGTCCGCGGCTTCACCGTCCCCGAGCACCCCGCGGACCTCCGACGCTGACCAAGTGAAGGTGCGCCCTTCCTCGCCTTCGGTGTCCGCGTCCTGGCTCGCCGCGAACGCGCCGTCGTCGCGACGAAGCTCCCGGAGCATGTACTCCAGGACGCCGATCGCGACCTCGCGATACCGCCGACCGCCGCGGTCATCGCCGAAGAGACGGGACGCATGCAGGTACACCCGGGCGAGCTGCGCGTTGTCGTAGAGCATCTGCTCGAAATGCGGCACGAGCCAGCGGGCATCGGTGGCGTACCGGTGGAACCCGCCGCCCAGCTGGTCGCGGATCCCGCCGTCAGCCATCTTGTCGAGCGTGAACCGGACCATCGCGCCCGGCGCGGGATCGCCAGCGGCCATGCGCCGGAGCATGTACTCGAGCGTCATGGGCTGGGGGAACTTGGGCGCCTCGCCCCACGACCCGTTCCGCGGGTCGAAGCGCGCGTCCAATGCCTCGTTCACGGCATGGAAGAACGCGCCGTCGATGACGACGTCGCCGCCGGCGGACGCGTTTCGGGCTTGCTCGACGAGGGCCGAGACGAGGCGCTGGCCGGCCGCGAGCACCTCCCCGCGCTGGGTCCGCCACGCCTGCGAGACGCCTTCCAGCACCTGGCGGAACGACGGCATGCCGTGGCGCGGCTGGTCCGGGTAGTACGTTCCGCCATAGAAGGGCTTGCCATCGGGCGTCAGGAACACCGACATCGGCCAACCGCCGCCCCCGGTCATCGCCTGGACCGCGGACATGTAGATGGAATCGAGGTCGGGTCGTTCCTCCCGGTCGACCTTGATCGGCACGAAATGATCGTTGAGCACCTTCGCCGTGGCCTCGTCCTCGAACGATTCGCGCTCCATGACGTGGCACCAGTGGCATGCCGCATAACCGATCGACAGGAAGATCGGGCGGTCCAGGAGCTTGGCGCGCGCCAACGCGTCGCCGCCCCACGGCATCCAATCGACGGGATTGTTCGCATGCTGGAGTAGATACGGACTCGTCTCGCCCGCGAGGAGGTTGGGCATAGCCCGATGGTACGCCGGACCCTCCCACGACTCTTTGGTGCCGCGGTGCACCGCTACCGTTCGATATCGAACTGATAAGGCCCAGATAACGCCCCATGGATATGGTGTCTTCGGCTCCGATTGGAATAGGCTCATCGCCTGGCGGGGTCGTGGAGTCACCGCCGGTCGTTGGGGGGTGCCTGTCGTGGAGCACGGGCCCGTCGTGAGACGGGTGATCGTCGGACTCCTCGCCGCTCTGCTGGGGGTTGGTCTTGTGGCCCCCGGCGTCCTTGCCGCGCCAGCGGCGACCGGTGTCCCGAAGGTCGTCCTCGTCGTGGGACCCTCCGGCGGCGCGACCGACCGCTACCGCTCCGAGGCCCGCAAGGCCGCCGCGCTCGCCCGCAGGTACACCCCCGACGTCACCGAGATCTATTCCCCCAACGCCACTTGGCCCGCCGTCAAGCAGGCACTCCAGGGGGCGAGCCTCGTCATCTACATGGGCCACGGCAATGGCTGGCCGAGCAAGTATCGGGACGAGCTCTACCCGCCGAGCCAGAACGGCTTCGGGCTGAACCCCTCGGCCGGCAGCGGAGACAGCACCCACCAGTATTTCGGCGAGGGCCCGATCGCGGAAAGCGTCCGACTGGCGCCCAATGCGGTCGTCCTGCTGAACCACCTGTGCTACGCGTCGGGCAACACCGAGCCCGGCCTGCCCGAGGGCACGCTCGCGATGGCCAGGCAGCGCGTCGACAACTTCGCCGCGGGTTTCATCCGATCCGGCGCGGCGGCCGTCGTGGCCGAGGCGTACGCCAGCCCGAACCACATGGTCCGCGCCGTGCTGGCGGGACGGAGCGGGATCGAATCCGCGTGGCGGAACGCGCCGACGGCGAACGGCAACACGTTCGGCTTCGACAGTGCCCGGAGCGAGGGTTATGTGGCCGAAATGGACCCGGAGAAGGGCGACTCGGGCTTCACGCGGTCGATCGTCCTCAAGCGCGGACTCGCCTCGAAGGACGTCCTGAGCCATGCGCGCGGTCGAGCCGGCAGCACCCGCACGACCGTCGAGCCGGCGGCACTGGTGCCGACCTTGTCCGGCACCGGCCTCAAGATCAAGACGCCGTCACTTCGCGCGAACGTCGCAGGCGGGAGGCTGTGGTACCGCATCCCGTATGCCATCGGCTCCCGCGACCGGCTGCCCGATGGCATCCAGGCGAGCGTCCGCTGGGACCCGCTCGACCCCGTCGCGCCGACGCCGGCCGACGATCCTGAGACGGCGCCCGACTTCGGCCTCGTCACCCCGGAGCGCATCGGCGACGTCGTCGCGCCCAGTGCGCTCAAGATCGATACGAAGAACCTCTCGATCAAGGTCGTCGCACCGGCGGCGCCGGGTCGATATCGTCTGTCGGTGACCCTTCACGACAAGGAGGGTGTCGCCTACGACGCGACGAGCCAGGCCATGGTGGCATCGCTGATCGTGAGGTTGACCGGTGCGCACGATGCAGGCGTCGTCGGCCCTGAGGCGCTCGAGATCGCGCCGGGTTCGGCACACGAGCTGTCGCTGTGGGTCTCGAATCTCGGTCATCGCAAGTGGGGCCGGTTGGCGGTGCCTGGCGCCAAGACCGTCGACAATGCCCGCAACCCGACCGGCTCCGCCAAGGCGACCCAGGCCCGTCTCGTCGGGACGTGGGTGTCGCTGGGCGGTGTCGACGATCCGCTCCAGACCGAGGCCGCGGCGGCGGCGTCGATGAGGGAGACCGCACTCCCACCCGGCTTCGCGCCGCGTGCCGTCACCAAGTCCGAGATCCTGATCTTCGCGCCGAGCGCGCCCGGCGACTACCTGCTGATGATCGACATCGTGACGCCCGAGATCGGCTCGCTCGCCGCCCAGGGCGTCGATCCGACTATCGTCCGCGTCCGCGTCGCGGTCCCGGTCGCCGACCCCGCTGCCGAGACACCCGCTCCGGACACCGAGAACCAGTAGCCTCCAGTCGGGGAGCTCGGGCGTACGATGCGCCGCGACATGACCGATTCGAATGCCGTCCCGGGCTTCCTGCCGTCCGTGCACGGCCTGCATTTCTCGAACCGCTTCCCGCCGGGACCGACGGTGCGTCTCGGCTTCATCGACCCTCGCTGGGTCGGGGTCGGCAACGCCGCGGCCGGCCTGTGCGGCGGGATGAGCTGGTTCGTGCGCGAACGCTTTCAGACCGGGCAGCCGGTCCCGGCCGACACCTCGCCGCCCGCCAACGGCTCGGCGCTGTTCCGGGCCATCGTGCGCCGCCAGGTCCTGTCGCTCGACTGGATGCGCGGTCCCCTGCGCTTCTGGCTGTCGGCGGGCACCTCTCCCGATCGACTTCGTCGCCGGACGCTCGAGACCGAGTGGCCGCGGATCCGGGTCGCGATCGACGCCGGCCGTCTACCGATGATCGGTCTCGTGCGACACCACGGCTGGAACCCGTTCCACCTGACGAAGGACCACCAGGTGCTGGCGTTCGGCTACGAGACCGCCGGCCCCGACGGGCCGACGACGATCCGCCTCTACGACCCGAACTGGCCGAACCGCGACGACGTGTCGGTGACGCTCCTGCACGGTGGCTTCATGCAGTCGACAGGCGAGCAGCTCTTCGGGCTGATCGCGCTGATCTAGAACGGCGTCGCGTTCCAGGGGGCCCGCGGCGGAGTGAACAGCGTGTCGGCGGTCTGGAGGACGCCGGGCTGGCACTCGCGGACAAGGCCCGCCACGCCCAGGTCGACGAACCGGAAGCCGCCCAGGTAGGCCGCCGCCAGCGTTCCGACGTCCAGCTCCAGGTCGGGTGCTGCCTTCGTCCGCGTGACGTGGGCCTTGCCGTCGTCGATCCGGAGCTGCCACCGACCCGCGTTCGACTCGATCATGTCGTCGGCGACGTCGATGACCAGCGTGCCTGAGCCCACGTACCGTCGCGCGGAGAGCGCCTCCGGCAGGTCGACGATGCGGAGCCAGAGCCCGTCGGTGATGGTCAGATCCAGGCGCCGCGGCTCGAGAAGCCAGTGCTGCAGCGGATGCGGCACCGGCCCGCGGCGACCGGCGACCGTTCGCACCAGGTCCATCGACAGCAGCCACTGCCAGAGTGCCTGCTCCGCAGCCGGGTCGACGCCGGTCACTTCGATGACGTTCATGGTCGACGCCGGGCCTGTCGCGCCCCAGCCGTGTTCGATGCGGTAGATCGCGTAGCCGCGCGGCTCTCCCTCGACCTCGATGACAGCCATGTACTTGATGCCCTGGCCGCGCCGCATCCACTCGGCATCGGCGACGAGCCACAGCCGCCATTTCGGTTCGCTCCGATCGAGCGCGCCCGGGATCCCCGGCCGGACTCGGTCGTAGATCTCTGCGAACAGCTCGGTCGCCTCGTCGGTCTCGACCATCCGGATCTGCGCACCCGGGCCGAGGTCCATCGGTTCGCCGAACTCCGCGAGTGCCGAGTCCAGCGTGAAGGACGACGTCGTGGATGCCTGGCCGAAGCCGAACCGCTGATAGATCGCAGCCTCCGACGCCGTCAGGACCGCGACCGCCTCGCCGCGCTTCTTGGCATCCTCCAGCAGCCAGTCCATCATCTGGCGCAAGATCCCGCGCCGCCGATAGTCGGGCCGGACGGCGACCGCGGTGATGCCCGAGGCGCCGACCTCGCCGCCCGGGACCGTGAGTCGGAAGGTGTATGCCCCCGCGGTTCCGACCTGCTTTACCCCGTCGAACGCGCCGATGAACCGATCGAGGTCGAGAAGCGGTCGCTCGGCCTCGATCTCCTCCTTCGTCAGGCTCTCGGCAAACGCATCGGCGAGCGGCTGCCAGAAGTCGTGGAGGCCCTCGGGCGTGGGATTGCGGAGCGTGATCTCGTCGGTCATGCCCGGAATCGTGCCACGTGTCATCGATTTGTCCCGGACCGAGGCGCAGACTGGTCCACGTCATGAGTCAAGCGACGCTCGACCGACTGCTTGCACTCCTTGTCCTGGGCATGGCCACGACCGGGCTGCTGTCACTCAAAGCCGGCGGCCCGGATGCGGGCTGGATCTTCATGCTCCACGGTGTGCTCGGCGGCGCCTTGCTCGCCGCGGTGGCCTGGAAGCTGAGACGATCGGTGCCTCGGGCGGTCGTCGCGAGGCGGTGGGGGCGCCTCGCCCTGGGGCTCGGCGTCACGTTGCTCGCGGTCGGTGCGCTGGTGGGCGGCTTCCTGTGGGTCGCGGCCGGCGAGGCGCTCGCGCTCGGGTCGTGGACCGTGCTGACGCTCCACGCATGGCTCGGCCTGGTCCTCGTGCCGCTTGTCGTCTTCCACCTGATGCCGCGCCGATGGCGGGTCGTCACCATCAGGCCACGGAACGGGATGTCGCGGCGGACCTTCCTCGCCAGTGGCGGGCTCGCGATCGCCGGCGTCGCGGCGTTCGGCGTGACGTCACTCCTCGATCGGCTTCGCGGCGGGACCCGACGGTTCACCGGATCGCGCTGGTTGCCGCCGGGCGGGATCCCACCATCGACGACCTTCTTCGGCGAAGGGACGCCGGCAGTCGACCACGGAACGTGGCGCCTGACCGTGATCGGACCCGCTGGTCACAGTCGATCGCTGTCGCTCGGCGAGGTGCGGGCGCTCGGCGATGTGGACATGACCGCTGTCCTCGACTGCACCTCGGGCTGGGCGCTCGAGACCACCTGGCGAGGCGTCCCCCTCGCAAGACTGCTGACGGTCCCGCAGCGGGGCAGCATCCATGTCAGCTCGGTCACGGGCTGGTCGACGATCCTCAGCGCGGACGAGGCAGCATCGGCTTTGCTGGCGACGACGGTGGCCGGCCAGTCGCTTCCGGCCGAGAACGGCGCTCCGTGCCGACTCGTCGTCCCGAACCGGCGCGGCCTCGACTGGGTGAAATGGGTGACCCGGGTCGAGGTCGTCGAGGCCTGAGGGTGCGCCATGCTCGTGCGTCCAGCTCCGGGTCCTCGACGCGCCTCGTCGCCGCCATGATCCTCGGCGTGGTCGCGGGTGGATGCGCGTCGACCACAGCCTCGGGCGGCGCCCCGGTCGCGGTCGAGCTCAGCGAATGGGAGGTCGCGCCGTCGGCTTCGACGGCGCGAGCCGGCTCGGTGACATTCGCGATCACGAATGCCGGGACGCAGTTCCACGAATTCGTCGTCGTCAAGACGAACCTGTCCGCCGATGCGCTGCCGGTCATCGACCACCAGATCGACGAATCGACGCTGTCCCCGGTCGGCGAGGTCGAGGGCGTCGCTGTGGATGCGACACAGACCCTGTCCGTCGACCTGGCCACGGGCCATTACGTCCTGTTGTGCAACGTCGAGACCCACTACGAGCGAGGCATGCACGCGGACTTCAGCGTCGACTGACGCTCTCAGACTGGCGGCAACTCCTGCGCGTCCGTCTGCGCGGCGGCAAAGAGGTCGCCGACCCGCGCCACACGTTCAGGAAGGGTCCGGATCGTCCAGCGGTTCGGGCGAAGATCGGGGTCGTCGAGCTCGTCCCACGAGATCGGCGTGCTGACCGGGGCGCCGGGTGCCGGCCGCACGGAGTACGGGGCCACGAGCGTCTTGATCGACGCGTTCTGCGTGTAGTCGAGCCGGGCCCGGCCCTTGCGGGCGGCCTTCGCCCACTCCCAGGAGATGAGATCTGGGACGGTCGAGCCGACGGCTTTCGACACGCGCTCGACCCAGGCGCTGGTGTCGCCGAAGTCGTACTTGCCCTGGACGATCGGGATCCAGATCTGGATGCCGCGCTTGCCGGTCGTCTTCGGGTACCCGCGGACACCGAGATGCTCCAGCGCGGTCCGATACAGCCGCGCGAGCGTCAGCGTCTCCTCCCACGTCGTCTTCTCGCCGGGGTCGATGTCGATGTAGGCGAACGTCGGCTGCCACGGCTCGGGCAGCTTCCCAGTCCACGCGTGGATCTCGAAGCTCGCCTGGTTGCCGAGCCACGCCAGGGTGGCCGCATCGGTCGCGAGGAGGTGGTCGTTGGCGTCCCGATCGGTGCGGCCATCGACGCCGGTCTCGTGCCAGCGCGTGAGCCATTTCGGGGCCGTCTCGGGAATGTCCTTCTGCCAGAACCCGGCCGCGCCCGCCCCGTTGGGGAAGCGCTGGAAGTTCAATGGACGGTCGACCAGGTGCGGCAGCATCGTCGGCGCGATCGTCGCGAAGTAGCGGATGAGCTCGCGCTTGGTGACCGGGGGGTCCGCCTCGAACAGCGGCTTGTCGAGGTTCGTGAGCTTCAGCTCACGTCCGCCGATGTGCCACACGCCTTCCTTGGCGAGGGCGTCGAGCGCTTCGAGCTCCTCGGGCGTGGCGGCGGCGAAGGTCGGGGTCGAGGGCGACGATGGCATCGGCTCCTCCTCGGGTGGCGGTGGTTCGGCTGTTTCGGCGGCACGAACCGCGGTGGTCGTCGCGACCGCGGTCTCGCGGACGACGGTCGTCGGGTCACGTCCCGTCTCGATGCCTTTGTAGGCCGTCTGGCGGACCTGGCCATCGCGAGTCCACCCGCCGATCTCGGCGCGGATCACGATCTCCGGCCGGACCCAGGTGATGTCCCTGAGATCGCCGCCCCACCGGCCACGGTAATCCTTCGGCGGCGCGGGGTCGAACGGCGGGTCGTCCTGGACCAGCGGCTTGAGTCGCTTCAGCAGGTCGGCGCGGATCGCCCCGGTGAAGCCGCTGCCGACCTTGCCGGCGAACCGGAGCTTGCCATCCTCGTACACCCCGACCGCCATCGCGCCGAGATCGCGGGCGTTACCGCTCCCCGGCGTCCAGCCACCGACCACCAGCTCCTGCTCCGGCCGGATCTTGATCTTGAGCCAGGAGGCGCTGCGCCGGCCGGGCTCGTAGCGCGATCGACGGAGCTTGGCGACCATGCCCTCGACCCCCATCGCGCCGGCAGCCTCGAAGAACGCCTTCCCGTCACGCACGACGTGCGAGGCGAAGCGGACCCGGGGATGGTCCTTCAACACGCTCCGAAGCAGCCGCTTGCGGTCCTCGAGCGGCACGTTCAGCAGCGACCGGCCATCGAGGTAGAGCAGGTCGAACGCCTGGTACAGCAGCCCGCTCGCCTCCTTGTCCCCGAGCTTGGTCTGCAGCAGGCTGAAGTCGGGCCTGCCTTCCTCGTCGATCGCGACGACCTCGCCGTCGATGATCGCCTGGCTCGCCTCGAGCCAGCGGCCCGGCGCACCGAGCAGACGCGGGAAGTACGCCGCCGCATCGTTGAGGTTCCGCGTCAGCATCCGGACCTTGCCGTCATCGACGACGGCCTGCACCCGAAAGCCGTCCCACTTGATCTCGAAGAGCCAGTCCTCGTCGTCGAACGGTTTGGTCGCGAGCGTCGCCATCATCGGCTCGATCTTCTGGGGCAGCGGCGCCACCTTCGCCCCCGCGAGGTCGATCTCCGCGGTCGCGGCCGGCGCCTGGCTGATCCAGACCGCGTCCCGGTTGGTCTTGACCTCGTCGTTCGTCCGACCGGTCTTGACGCTCTGCGGGAAGTCCTCGGCATCCCAGCCGGGCTTGGCGTGATCGTCGGCCTTGTGGATGAGCAGCCACTGATCACCGTCGTCGCTCTCGAACGGGCGGCTCCCCCCACGACCGCTCGTTCGCACGATCGTGAAGCGGCCCTTGAGCTTCTGGCCGTTCAGGCGGAACTTGAGCTCCCCGTCCGCGACGCTCTGGCGTCCGTCGAGGGTCGGTGCTTCCGGCTCCCAGGTCCCCCAGTCCCAGACGATGACGTCGCCGGCGCCGTACTGCTTGGCCGGGATGACCCCTTCGAAATCGAAGTACTCGATCGGGTGGTCCTCGACGTGGACGGCCATGCGCCGCACCTTGGAGTCGAGCGTGGGGCCCTTGGGGACGGCCCACGAGACGAGCACGCCGTCGATCTCGAGGCGGAAGTCGTAGTGGAGCCGGGTCGCGCGGTGGCGCTGGACGACGAATCGCCCGCTCCGGCCACTCGCGGCGGTCTGGGTGACCGGGGCCGGCTCAGGGGTCTGCTTGAAGTCGCGCTTGCGGCGGTATTCCTCGAGGGGCACGCGTGGAGTGTGCCGCAGGAACCCGGGACGTGGCGACGCTTCGGAGTTCGGTTCACCCAGCCGCGGCGGCACGTCGCTGTGGCTGACCAGTCATTGTGGCCGCCCGGTCACACGGAGACTGCTACGCCCTCTCGGCGGGCCGGTGTGCGCGCCGGGCCCGTGGCGCCGGTGTGTTACGCCGACTTGCGTTTGCGGGCAGGCTTGGCCTTGGCCTCCTCGGCATCGTCCGCGCCGGCGGTACTGGCAGCCGCCTTGCGGGTGCGCGCCGTCTTCTTCTCACGGGCCTCGGCCACGGAGACGGGCTTCTCGGTCCCCGCCTCTCGAGCCGCCTTCGCGGCCGAGACCGATGCCTCGAGCGCGGCCATCAGATCGATGAGCTTGCCGCTCTCTTCAGGCTCCTCGATCTCGACCGTCTCCCGGCCCTCGACCTTGGCCTCGATGATCTTCTCGAGCGCCTCGCGGTATTCGTCCTTGTACTGGGACGGGTCGAACTTGCCGGTCATCGCCGACACGAGCTGCTTGGCCATGGTGAGCTCGGCCGGCTTGAAGTCGAACTCCTCCTCCGGCAGCTCGAGCTCCTTGGTCGAGCGGATCTCGTCCGGCCAATGGAGAGTGGTGAGCAGCAGGGTCTCGGAGAAGGGATCAAGGGCCGCAAGCGCTTCGCGGTCCTTGATGACGACCTTGCAGATCGCGGTGAGGCCCTCGTCCTCGAGGACCGACTTCAGGAGGTAGAACGCCTTGCGGCCGATCTTGTCCGGCTCGACGTAGTACGCCGACTTGACGAAGCGCACCGCGTTGTCGTCCCGCTCGGCCTTCGTGAACTGCTCGATCTCGATGGAGCGGACCGTCTTGAGCGGCACCTTCTCGAGGTCGTCGTCGGTGATGACGACGTACTCGCCCGGCGAGTACTCGTAGCCCTTGACCGTCTCGCTCCGGGAGATGGGTGCATCCTCGACCGGGCACCAGACCTTCATCTGGATGCGCGACAGGTCCTCTTTGTGGAGCATGTTGAAGCTGATGCCCTTGGACTCGGTCGCCAGATAGAGCTTGATCGGGATGGTGACCAGGCCGAATTGGATGGCCCCCTTCCACATCGCTCTCGCCACGGCGCTCCACCTCGTGCGTACGCGCCCGGGCGGATACCCGGCCCGGTGCATCGGACGGTCACGATAGCGCACGCGGGCAAGCAGGCTCGTGAACGGGGCTGGCGATCGCCTGCGGAAGCCTGACGGGCAGTCGCTAGTGGAGGACGACGAACCCGTCGAGCGAGACCGTCGGCCGGCCCGTGGTCCCCGCCACGCGCATCGTGATCGTGTGCGTGCCGGATGCGCCCCAATTGGCGACGTAGACGACGCGCCGGGGGATGGTCGATGACGTGCGCAGGTCGATCGTCGCCTTGTAGACGCCGTCGAGGTAGATGGTCGCCCGACCACGTGTCAGGCTGGTCGGGGCGACGACCGCGATCGTCCGACCGGTGAACCGGTAGCGTGCGGTCGCGCCGGCATACGACGAGCTGGTGATCCCGCCGTTGGTGGCAGACGTGGTCGCGTAACGGGACCACGTCCCGCCGTATGTGACGAGGGTCGACCGATCGCTCACCAGCGCAGGCGTCACGGCGACGCCGGAGAGGGCCCACGGGCTCCAGTCGCCGTCGCTGTCCAGCGCCCTCACCCGGAAACGATGGCTGGCGCCGAAGGCCAGTCCCGCCCAGGACATCGATCGCACCGAAGCCGACGTCGCCCGGGTCGCACCCCAGCTGCCACCATTGAAGCTGCGCTCGATCTCGTAGCGCACGATCCTGTCGGACGGGTCCGTGGCGGCGGACCAGGCAGTCCGAAGCGTCACCGACATGACGCCGGCCGACGACCGGCCGATGCTCGTCCCGGACAGAACCGAGACGACCGGCGCCTTGGCTGTCGGCAGGTCAGAGGCGACCTCGACGGTCAGGGTCGCCGACTTCGTCCGGCCCCAGTTCGTGCCCGTTACCTGCATGTGGTAGGTACCCGGTTTGGCGGTCGCGGGAACCGTGACCTTGACGGACGTCGATGTGGCGGTCCAGCCATATAGGCTCGGCGCGGCGACCGCCGCGGACCACCCGGATGGGACGCCACTGACCGTGAGCCGCACGCGCTCGAAGAAGGTCGAGGACCGCGACACGGACACCGGGACGAACACGGTGCCGCCTTTCGACGCGATGGTGCCGGCGCTGGGCGACGACAGGGAGAAGCTGCCAAGGGCTCCGATACGGGACACGCCGAGCAGCGGCTCGTGGTACGGATCGGGGTCGGTGGAGGTCCTCCAGCCCTGGTTGCCGAGGTAGCGCAAGGACTCGCGGACCTCGGCAGGTGTCGCCGACGGGCGCGTCGCCTTGTACAGGGCGACGGCGCCGGTCACAGCCGGTGCCGCCATGGACGTGCCCGATGAATACCCGTACGTCGAACCGGGCTTGGTCGACCAGATGCATTTTCCTGGCGCGATGATGTCGATGTCCGATCCGTAGTTGCTGAAATCCGCGAACGTGTCGTCGCGGTCGTAGCTGCCCCACGAGTAGCAGCGGTTGCCGCCCAAGCCGCCGGCCTTCCCGTCGGTGTCGGCGAGGGCCGAGACGGTAATGACCTGGTTGTATGCCGCCGGGACGTAACCCGACGCACTGCGCCGCTCGTTCGCTGCCGCGGCCACGACCGTGATCCCGCCCGCGTACAGCCGGCAGATAGCCTGATGGAGGATGTCGCTGTTGCCGAACCCGCAGTTCGGGTCGTCCCTGCCCGCCTTCGCGACGCTCATGTTCACCGCCTCGATCAGCGGCCGCGAGGAGTCGTGGGGGTCGCGCTGGGCAAGGATCCAGTCGAGCCCGCACACGTACCACGACAGCAGCCCGCTGCCGTTGGCGTTGAGGATCCGGACCGCCCACAGCCGGACACCCGGAGCGACGCCGACCACGCCGTAGGTGTTGTCGAGGGCACCGACCGTGCCGGCGACATGGGTCCCGTGGCCGTTCTCGTCGATCCAGCGGCTGCGGTCGGCGCTGGAGCAGTTGTAGCCACCGGCCACCGCGAGATCGGGATGCAAGGCGATGCCCGTGTCGACGATGGCGACGTCCGCATCCACGCGGTCGTCCACGCCGTTCACGTTCGCGAAGCGCGACTGGAGGGTGCCGACCCGGGAGACGCCGGTCGGGGTCGTCTGGGCCGCGATCTCGATGACCTCATCGGGAACGACGGCCTTGACGCTCGGGTCGGTGAGGAGGGCCCGCCGCTGGGTCGCGTCCAGGCTCGCCGTGAAGCCGCGGAACGCGTGCTTGAACGACCGTTCCGCCTTCGTGCCCTCGCGCTGGCGATGTCGTGTCAGGACATTGGTGGTGTTGGCTGTCTCTGCGAGGACGACGATGTATCGACCGGCGGCGATCGGCCGGCCCTTCGCGTCGACAGCGGCGTCCTTCGACGGCTTCGTCTTGAGGGGCTGCCCTGTCGAGTCGGACGGCTCGACGAGCGTTTCGGGATCGGGCGGCGGCGTTGGCTCGGCGGGCGGCGTCGGGTCGCCCCCCGGGCCCGGCGTCGGCTCGGCGGCCGGGGTGGGCTCGGCGGACGGGGTCGGCTCCGGCGGCGCGGTCAGCTCAGGCGCGACCGAAGGCTCGGTCGGTGCCGATGGTTCGGCGGTCGTCAGCGGATCGGCCGCGGCGACGGGCGAAACGATCGGGAGCGAGACCAAGGCGGCAAGGGCGAGGGCTGCGATGCGGCGCATGGATTCTCCGGCTCATCGGGTCCGCGGAGGAGCCGATCGCTCGTTTCGACGTGCGCTGACTCCCGCACATCATCCCCTACCTGCCTAGCAACGCGCAGCACCCCCTTGGTCCGGGTCGCGCCTAGGCAACGTTCCTAACCGCACCGGACCCCGGAGCCGTCAGTTCACCGCGGTCCGGATCTCGGTTTCCGCCTCGGTCACCCGGGCGAGAATGCTCGAGCGCATGGCGTCGAGCCCCGTCCACACGGCCTTGGTCGCATTCGAGATCGAGGTCAGCTGCGACTTGAGCTGACGCACGACCTCGAGCTGCTCCCGGATCGCCGTGAGCGCCGACCCGATCGCGGCGGCGTCGACGGCCACGTCGCGCTCTGCGAGGGATGCCAGGGCAAGGAGGCGCGCAAGGCGCACGGCGGCCTCGAGCGTCGCAGGCTCGGGGGCGTCGGGGTCGATGACGCAGTAGACGTCGCCACCGATCAGGCTGAACGGCGCGACCCCGGTCGGGGCATGGGCCGGCGTGAAGACCGCGACCGCGACGGCCGCACCGCGGTTCTCGCGCGCCTCGCGGAGCTCGTCGCGCATGGCCCGCATCGACATCGGCCGGTCCTTGGCCTCGATCACGACACGCAGGTCGCAGCCTCGCGCGACCGAGGAGTCCACGGTCAGGACGAAGTCGCCCTTCTTGGACTTCATCACGGCCCCGGCATCGAGCGCCGTGCGGTCCAGGAGATCGCCGGCGCCGCGCGCGATGTCGCCGAGCATCTCGGCGAGGAGGTCCTCGAAATCGGCACCCTTCGCCGCGGACCTGGCCCGCTCGGCACCCCGCGCCGCGGCCGCGGCCTCGATCGCCACGAGGCGCTCCTCGAGGCCCTTGAACCCTGCGGCGATCTCCTGGCGGAACTGGTGCATCGGCGAGTTGAGACGCGTCGGGTCGAGGAGCAGCGCGAGCTTGGACGCATCGCCATCGAAGTACCGCTCGAGCATCGAGCCGATCCGCCCGATCGCGCTGTCGCGCTTCTTCTCGTCGAACAGTTCGTCGACCATCGAGCGCAGCGCTCCGCGATCGCCGAGGAACTTCTCGAGCGTGCGCGGCAATCGACCGTCGCCGTCGGCGAAGTTCGCGCGCAGCGTCTGCTCGAGCGCCGCGGCGGCCCGCTCATTCACCTGCTCGGCCTGCCGGACGAGCCGCTCGAACTCCGTCCGCACCGCATCCACGTTCACGGTCACCCCCGCGTCCTGCAACGCGATGAGCCCGATCCGCAGCGCGCGCTCGACGATCGGACCCCGATCCCCCGCCGGTCGCTCTCCCAGGAACGCGGCGAGGGTCGGGTCCGACAGGGACAGGCGCTCGACGACGATCCGGTCGCCTTCCAGCCGGACCACCTGGTGCAGGGGGATGACGTGTGCTTCCATGCCCCGGACACTAGGACCCACCCGTGACATCTAGGCTGTCACGGTCGCACGACCGACCGGCGTACGATGGGGACCGATGCGCGCATCCCGTCACTCGATCCTGCTCGCGGTCGCCCTCGCCGTCAGCGTCCTCACCCCGACCGGCGTGACCGCCGCTGACCCGACCGCCCCACCGACATCGGCCGACGAGGTTCTCGTCCGCTATCGCGCCGATGCCACCCCGGCCCAGCGTCGCGCCGTCGCGCGCGATCTCGGTCTCAACGTCGTTTCGACCAGCAAGAACGGGCGCACGCAGGTCGTCGTTGGGCGGGGCCTGTCACCCGCGACCGTGCGGCGCCGACTCGACGCTGACCCGCGCGTCCTGGCTGTCGCCCCGAACCATCGCCGGGAGCTCGCCGATGACGTGACCTCAGAACCGGGCTTCCCAAGCGAGTGGGGCATCCACAATGCGGGCCAGACCCTCAATGGCACCGAGCGGCGGACCGGCATCGTCGACATCGATATCGATGGCCTCGAGGCGCTCCGCATCACCCATGGCGACCCGTCCATCGTCGTGGCCGTCATCGATGACGGGGTCGATCTCAGCCATCCGGACCTCGCCCCGAACGCCTGGACGAACCCAGACGAGATCCCGGGCAACGGGGTGGACGACGACGACAACGGGTTCGTGGACGACGTCCACGGCTGGGACTTCTGCAACGACGATGCATCCGTGCACGACGCCGGCCAGGATGCGCATGGGACGCACGTGGCCGGCACGATCGCCGCGTCGCTGAACGGCAGTGGGGTCGTCGGCGTGGCCCCTGACGTCAAGATCATGGCCCTCAAGTTCATCGACGACAGCGGTTCCTGCGGCACCGACGGCATGGCGGTCGACGCCATCGACTACGCCGCCTCGTTCGACGCCCCCATCATCAATGCCTCGTGGGGCGGGTCCGCCGGCAGCCTCGTGCTCGAGGACACGATCGAGGAATCGGATGCGCTGTTCGTGGCGGCCGCCGGCAATGCCGGTCGCAACATCGACAGCAGCGCCTACCAGTTCTTCCCGGCCGAGTTTCCCCTGGCGAACATCCTGAGTGTCGCGGCGATCGACCAGCGCGGCAGTCTCGCGAGCTTCTCGAACTATGGGGCGACGATGGTGGACGTCTCGGCCCCGGGCACGAACATCGTGTCGTCCTGGCCGGCGGAACCGGGCTGTTCGCCCTGCTGGGCGTGGTCCGCAGGCACCTCGATGGCAGCGCCGCACGTGTCCGGGGTCGCCGCCCTCTACGCGGGGAATGTCAGCGGGCCCGTCACGCCGACCTTGCTGAAGTCGCTTGTCATGTCCCGCGCCAACACCCTCGCATCGACCGTCGGCAAGACCGTGACCGGCCGCCTCGTCAACGCATGGCGAGCCGCCGACATGACCGGGCCGACGGCACAGGCGATCTCGAGCCACAGGATCAACGCCGGGACGATCATCGGCTCGACGGTCGGCACGACCCTGGCCTGGCCGGCGGCGACGGACGACCATTCGGGCGTCCCGAGCTACGTCCTCCGGCGGCGCGTCGGGAGTGGCGCCTGGACCGTCGTGGCTGGCACGGTCGCGACCCGTTCGCTCAAGGTCTCGATGTCCTTCAGCACGCCGGTCGAGTTCGCGGTCTCGGGGCGCGACGGTGCGGGCAATGTCGGGACGCAGGCCGTCTCCCCTGCCGTGACGGCGACGATGCACCAGGAGCGGACGACCCTCGCCCGCTACTCGGGCCGCTGGTCCAACACGCGGTCGAGCACCGCCAGCCACGGCGACCTGCGCACATCCAGCCAGGCGGGTGCCTGGGTCGAGTTCACGCGGGATGCAAGATCCATCGCGATCGTCGGTCGGCAAGGCCCGACCAGCGGCAAGGCCAGGGTCTATGTCGATGGCGTCTATGCCGGGACGATCGACCTGTACCGCTCGAGCTCTCGCTCGCGGGTCGTGCTGTTCAGCCGAGCCTGGTCGACGAAGGGCGTCCACCGGGTGAAGCTGATCGCGTCGGGGACATCGGGGCGGCCGCGCGTCGATATCGACGGGTTCGCGGTGCTGCGCTAAGGCCGACCCGGCACGGAACGGGGAACTGCCTCACGACCCCCGGTACGTCGTCATCGAGAATGGCGCCAGGAGCAGCGGCACGTGGTAGCTGCGCTCGATGTCGTCGATCCGCACGTCGATCGCGATCTTCGTGAAGAACGAGCCGTCCTCGTGCGCCACATCGAACTCGAGACGGTAATCGCCGACCTGGAGCGGTCGCTCGAGAAGGTCGCGGACCCGCCCGTCGGCATCGGTCAGCGCCTGGGTCATGCGGACCGGTTTGCCGTCGCCGACATCGAGTCGATAGAGCGTGACGTGGACCGCGGTCGCCGGCACCCCACGTTCCGTGTCGAGGACGTGCGTGCTGATGGTCGGCCGTGGGTGTCCGGGGTCGGCGGCCACGCTATCCTCCACGCATGGGTCTGTTGCGGATCGAGGTCGGTGACCTGCACTTTAGCGCCCACTGGGAACCCGCCGCGCCCCAGACGATCGAGGCCATCCGGCGGATGCTGCCGATCGATTCGAAGCTGATCCATTGCCGCTGGTCCGGAGAGTCCACATGGATCCCGTACGGCGACTTCCGACCCGGCATCGACTACGAGAACCACACGTCGCATCCGTCGCCTGGGATGCTGGCGATGTACCCGGGTGGCATCAGCGAATGCGAGATCTTCTTCCCGTACGGGGCGTGCACGACGTCGTCGAAGGTCGGCCAGTTGGCCGCCAACCATTTCGCGTCGATCGACCCCGACGAGGGCTGGCAGGATCGACTGCGTGAGGTCGGGCGCCGCGCCCTGTGGGACGGCGCGCAACAGATCCGGATCTCGGAGATCGTGGACTGACGGACCTGGTCATCGCCGGCGGCACGGTCGTCACCGCGGGCGGGTCCCGGCGCGCTGACCTCGCGGCCGACGGCGGCCGCATAACGGCGATCGAGCCGTCACTCGACGGGCTGGCCGCGGGTGCGGAGCGCGTGATCGATGCGACCGGGATGCTGGTGCTCCCCGGTGTCATCGATGCCCACACGCACACGCGCGTCGCCACCGACCGGGAGCCCGACCGCTTCTTCCAGGATTCGGTCGCCGCCGCGTTCGGGGGCACGACCGCGTTCCTGTCGTTCAACAACCCCGGGACGGGGTCGTCGCCTGGGGCCGAGCGATCGCTGCGGACCGGGCTCGCGGAATGGCGGGCCGCCACGGACTCGGACAGCGCGATCGACTACGGCCTGTCGCTGGCGATCTCCGGCCAGGCCGACGATCCGCTGGCCGAGCTCCCGGCCACGATCGAGGCCGGTGTCGCCACCTCGAAGGCGTTCATGGTGTTCGACTTCCGCCTCGGAGACCAGGCGCTGTTCGACGCGATGCGCGTCATGGGCGAACGCGGCGGGATGCTGCAGGTCCACTGCGAGGACCCGGTCCTGCTGGATGCGGGCATCGCCGCCGCACTTCAGCGTGGCGACACGCTACCGCGCTACCACGCGACATCGCGACCGCCGTACGTCGAGGCCGTGGCGACCGCCCGGGCGCTGGCCTTCGCCCGCGCCACCGATGCGCCCGTGCACGTCGTCCACCTCTCGTCCGCGGCCGCGCTCGACGAGGTCCGGCGTGCGAAGGCCGCCGGCGTCCGCGTCTCCGCAGAGACGTGCCCGCATTACCTCGTCCTGACCGAGGACTGCTACGACGAACCCGACCCGACCCGCTGCGCCTGCTTCGTCATCTCGCCGCCGCTCCGCTCAGCCGCCGATCGCGACGCGCTGTGGACAGGTCTCGCCGACGGCTCGCTGGAGCTCGTCGCCACCGACCACGTCCCCGACCGTATGGCAGTCGAGAAGGCCGAGGCCGGATCGGGTGTGTCGTTCGACCGGATCAGTAACGGCGCGCCCGGCATCGAAACCCTGCTGACACTGCTCTACAGCGAGGGCGTCGCCCGCGGCCGCATCACGCTCGAGCGGATGGTCGAGCTCCTTTCGACCACGCCGGCGGCGCGGTTCGGCATGGCACGCAAGGGGGCGCTCGTGGTCGGCCATGACGCCGATGTCGTGGTCTTCGATCCGTCGGCCCGGCGGGTCATCGAAGCCGAGTCGCTCCATCACACAAGCGACTACACGCCGTACGAGGGACTCGAGGTCAGCGGCGCAGTCCGCGATGTCGTCGTGCGCGGCACCGATGTCATCCAAGCCGGCTCGTTCGTCGGCCGGCGCGGATTCGGCCAGTACCTGGAGCGCGGCCCGATCGCGGGCTGAACGCCATTGAATCTGGTTCGCTTCATCGCGATCGCCGACGCGCCATCGGACGACGACGACAGGCGGCTCCGCAAGCGGGGGACCGCTCGTCGGCGGCGTCATCGGTCGGCGTCGACTGTTGTTCGACGTCTGGGGTGACACGGTCAACACGGCGGCCCGCATGGAGTCGAGCGGCATTCCGGGTCGCGTCCAGGTTGCACCGGCAACGTGGAACGCGGTGCGCGACGAGTATCGGTTCGAGCGTCGCGAAGTCGACGTCAAGGGCCTCGGACCGATGACCACGTACCTGCTTGTCGAGGGGTGATCTCGCCGGTGATGTCGCCGGTGATGCATATTTCTCGCCGGTGGGCACCGTGTGGGCTCCGGATCGAGGCCGTTCATCGCCGCGACGAGCCGGGCGAACGTCGAGAAGCGAATTCCCGAGAGAATCCCGCGCTCCAGGCGCGAGATCGCCGATTGGTTCAGGCCCGAGGCGCGCTGCAGGTCCCGTTGCGACCAACCGATCGCGATGCGGCGGCGCTTCACGGCGCCGCCGAGCAGTTCCCAACCACGCTGCACCTCCGGGAATCGGCGCTCACGAGCCTCTGCCGTCCAAGCCATGGCACGACGGTAGCGTTGCCCGCATGCCCACCACGTGAACCGCGATCAACGGCGACTCACCTCGCCCACCCGATGATGCGGCCCGTGGTCATCAGCAGGTGACTCGGCGCCGACCGGCCGGAAATATGCATCAAGAGGACTCGGGCGGGATCGGGAGGCCGAGGCGGCGGAGGCGGCCGAGGTCCGGGCTACTCCAGCATCGCGTAGGCGCGCAGCGTCAGGAACTCGGCGAATTCGTCGTCGAGCACGAGGTGGTCGAGGATGTCCCAGGCGTCCTTGAGCCGACCTTCCGCCACACCGCCGAGGCGGGACAGCTCCTCGTCCCGGAGGGCCGCGTAACGCTCGACGGGCAGGAGCCCGCGCGAACGCCACAGCCAGAGCTGCGACCGCGCGATCTCGGCGGTCGCGGCGTCCTCCATCAGGTTGTCGATCGCGGCGGCGCCGGTGCCGCGCAGCCATGAGTCGAGGTACGCGAGCGCGACGCGGACGTTGGCCCGGATACCGTCATCCGTGACGCCACCGCCCTCGACCCGAAAGTCGCTCAGGTCGGCGGGGCTGACGGCGGCGTCGGTGAGGTTCGGGACGCGATCCTTCTGGTTCGGCGCCGAGCCGAGAACGGAATCGAAGATCTCCGTCGCGATCGGGACGAGGTCGGGATGGGCGACCCAGGTCCCATCGAAGCCGTCGCGCGACTCGCGCTCCTTGTCCTCGCGGACCTTGGCGAGCGCCCGTTCCGTGACCTCGGGGTCGCGCCGGTTGGGGATAAACGCCGCCATGCCGCCGATCGCGTGGGCGCCGCGCCGATGGCAGGTCTGCACGAGCAATCGCGTGTACGCACGCATGAACGGCACCGTCATCGTCAGCTGCGCCCGATCTGGCGTCGCCAGCTCCTGATCCGCGCGGAACCGCTTGATGACGCTGAACAGGTAGTCCCAGCGCCCGGCGTTGAGACCCGCCGCGTGCTCGCGCAGCTCGTAGAGGATCTCGTCCATCTCGAACGCAGCCATGATCGTCTCGATCAGGACCGTCGCCCGGATCGACCCGCGGGCGACGCCCAGCTCCGCCTGCGCATGGACGAAGACCTCGTTCCAGAGGCGTGCCTCGTGGTGCGACTCGAGCTTGGGCAGATAGAGGTACGGCCCGGAGCCACGCGCCACGCGCTCGGCGGCGTTGTGGAACAGGTAGAGCCCGGCATCGAACAGCGAGGCCGACATCGGGGCGCCGTCCACAAGCACGTGCGATTCGACCAGGTGCCAACCGCGCGGGCGGACGACGAGCTGCGCCACCCGATCGCCGAGTCGATACGACTTGCCCTCGGGCGATTCGAACGCGAGCGTGCCGCGGACCGCGTCGATCAGCGCGGCCTGGCCACCGACCACGTTGGCCCATGTCGGCGACAGCGCGTCCTCGAGGTCCGCCATGAAGACCCGGGCGCCCGAGTTGAGCGCGTTGATCATCATCTTCGGCTCGGCCGGCCCGGTGATCTCGACCCGTCGATCGTCGAAATCGGCCGGCGCCGGGGCGACGGTCCAGTCGGCGTCGCGGATCTCGCGGGTCCCGGCCGGGAAGTCGAGTCGACCCCCGGCATCGAGCTCGGCCTGGCGTTCGTGACGGCGGTGGAGGAGGTCGAGGCGCACCTGGCCGAAGCGGCGCTGGAGGTCGGCGATGAACGCCAGCGCCTCGTCGGTCAGGACGCGCTCGGACCCGTCGACCGGCGGACCCGTGACCACCACACCGGGAGGCGGCATCACGACACCTCCGAGCGGCGGATCGTGGCCTCGATGAGCCCGTGCGGCTCGGTCGTCGCGACGTAGACGGTCCGGTCGTTTGTCATGCCCATCGCCGACAGGTCGACCGGCCAGTGGTGCAGGTTCGGGAGCACCATCCGGACCTCATCGAGCTCCTGGTGTCGCTCCAGCATCGCCTTGGCCATGATCCAGATGCTGGTCTGGACGCTCGGGCTGTCGTGGTCGGCGAAGACCTCGAGCAGGGTCGTCCGGACGTCGAGGAAGACGCGATCGAAATCGAGATCCGGCGAGCCGTAGCGCCAGATCGCGGTGACCTTCGTGGCCATGAGCCGGTCGTCGGTCTCGGGTAATGTCGTGAACTGGTCGCGCGGGAAGCCCGCGAAGGCGGAGCGAGTCGTCTTCATGACGACGAGGTCCTCGACGCCTGCCTCGACCGTCGTCCCGGCCCTGGACGCGGCGACCGTGGCGACTCGCGTGCCCTCGCCGCCGCGGACGAAGGCATCGGGCGCCGGACCGCCCGCGACATCGATGGGTCGCCAGTGGTGGCCGCGGATGTTGACGGTGGCGGTCTCCACCTGATCGAACTGGAGAAAGTGCTCGGCGAGGGCCCGCCCGTACGCCTCGATCGCGCCGTCGAGATGGTCCTTGGCGAAGGCATAGGCCGTGTTCTTCATCGTGTCCGTCGCCACGACGAGGGAGTTGTCGCCGTCTGTGTGGGCGGTCGTGAACTCTCCCTCGAGGGCGACGGCGACGGTCAGGTCACGGAGGCTGTGCGGGCTCGTGTCGCGGCCGACCCGCACGACCCGGATCGCAGCCTTGCCGTAGCGATTGGCACCGAGCTCGATCACCCCGACAGCTTCGCATGCCGGTCGATGGCGATGTCGACGACGGCGTCGAGGGCCCGGTGGAGCTCGGTCGACCGGTCCGCGTCGAGCGCGGTGGCGAACCCGCGGAGCAGCGCCTCGCGCGGGCGACCCGCCACGAAGACGCAGTACCGGAACCCGTGACGGGCCTCGTACGCGTCGTTGAGGCGCTCGAGCTCCGTGGCGACGTCGACGGTCGTGCCGGCTGCCCGGTCGTACCCCTGCTCGACGTAGCTCATCGCCGACACGCTGCCGGGCGGCGCCCCGAGTCGCGGATGGGCGTCGACGAGCTCGACCTGCTCCTCCTCGGGCATGGCATGAGCGATCGAGCGCGCAGCCGCGAACAAGGCGTCAGCACTCTCGAATGGCCCAGCGTCGACCAGTCGATCGAGGAAGCGCGGCGCACCTTCGAACAGCGCCGCCAGGGCCTCGCGATCCGCGTTCACCACCCGCCCGCTTCGCGGACGATGCGATGCAGGATCCGCGCCGCGACGAGGCGGCGGTATTCGGCGGTCGACCGGACGTCGTCGATCGGTACCAGCTCGTTGGCGAGCACCTCTGCCGCCCGGTCCGCCGTCTCCGGTGTCGGCGCTCGACCCTCGAGTGCGGCCTCGGTCGTTGCCGCACGGATCGGGGTGGCCGCCACGGATCCGAGGGCGACGCGTACCGTCTCCCACGTCCCGTCGCCGTGCCACCCGACGGCCATCACGACCTTGCTGATCGACTGGGCACGACGCGTCCCGACCTTGCGGAAGCGCATCTCGCGATCGGCGGCGAGTGGGATCCGGATCCGCAGGATCAGCTCGTCGTGAGCGAGGTTCGTGGCTCGATAGCCGGTCCAGAACCGGTCGGCCGGTACCTCGCGCTCACCCCGTTCCGACCCGAGCACGAACACGGCATCGGCGGCCAGCAGCACGGGCAGCGTGTCCCCGGCCGGCGAGGCGTTCGCGATATTGCCCCCGAGCGTGCCCCGGTTCTGGATCTGCGCCGCGCCGATCGTCGCAGCCGCCTCGACCAGGGCCGGGACGTGCTCGCGACACAGCGCGGAACGGCGGATGTCCGTGTAGGTCGTGAGCGCCCCGAACGTGAGTGCGTCGCCCTCGATCGCGATGCCGCGCAGCGCGTCGATCGCCCACAGGTCGACCATGGTCGCCGGTGGCGGACCGAGCTCCCCGGTCAGCGCGACCATCAGGTCGGTGCCGCCGGCGATCGGACGGACAGGGGTTTCGGCAGTCCCTGACGACAATGCGGCGTACGCCCCTGCGAGATCGCGCGGGGAGGTGACGGGCGGCTCGATCGGCATCGGGTGTGGCGTCCGGCGCGGTCCCTCAGCCGCGGCGGCCGCGGCGGCGACCCACGATCAGCAGGATCAGCGCTGCGATGATGCCGAACCCGGCTGCCAGTTGGATCGGCGTGACGACAGGCACCGGCGAGCGAGCCCCGCGGTCGTCGACGGTCGCAGCGGCGCCGAAATCGGCCGCGACGGATGGAGTCTCGTCCACATCGGGGTCGGTGCCGGCGACCGCGTCGGCCGGATGCTCGGACATGGCGGGGTGGTGGCCGTTGGTCGGCACGGCCACGCGATCACCTGATGGACTCACGATGCAGCCCCTCCGTTCGCGACGAGGGCGATAGCCTCGACGATCTTCGTGTATCCGGTACACCGGCAGAGGTTGCCGGCGATCGACTCGCGGATCGCATCCTCGTCGGGGCCTCCGCCGGCGTCGAGATAGGCGCGCGCCGCCATCAGCATGCCGGGCGTGCAGATCCCGCACTGGGCGCCGCCGGTCACGAGGAATGCATGTTGCAGGGCGTCGAGTTGCAGGGCGTCAAGTTGCCGGCTCGCCGGCGCAGTCGCGGGGGCGAGACCCTCGACGGTCCGGATCTCCGTGCCGGCCACCTGGCAGACCGGGACGAGGCACGAATCGACGGGCGCTCCGTCGACCAGGACCGTGCACGCGCCGCACTCCCCTTCCCCGCACCCCTCCTTCGTCCCGGTGAGGCTGAGGTCCTCGCGCAGGACATCGAGCAACCGGCGCATCCCGGGCACGTCGACCTCGGTCGTCGTCCCATTGACGACGAGGCTGTACACGGTCACGAGGCGAGCTCCCGGGCCGGCTCCGACTCGGCGGGACGCGGCCCAGCGACCGCCGGGCGATCGGCAAGGGCCGCAAGAATCCGCTCGGGGCTGGCCGGCAGGTCCGTGACCCATGCGCCGGTCGCATCGGCGATCGCGGCCACGACGGCCGGCGCCCCGACGTCCATCGGCAGCTCCCCGACCCCCTTGGCTCCGTGCGGTGCGCCACCGAATGGGGCCTCGACCAGGATCGTCGAGATCCGCGGAGCATCGAGCGCCGTCGGGATGATGTAGGTCGCGAGCCGATCGTTCAGGTAGCGGCCGTCGCGCAGCTTGATCTCCTCGATCGTGGCGTACCCGACGGCCTGCAGCGTCCCGCCCTCGACCTGGCCCTCCGCCAGGACCGGGTGGATGACGCGGCCGATGTCGTCGGCGGCGACGACGTCCCGGACATGGACCTCGCCTGTATCGAGATCGACATCGACCCGCGCGACGCAGGCCGCCCAGCCGAATGCAGGGTACGCATCGCCGGTGTAGGTCGTGTCGTCGAATGGGGTCCCGCCCGGGTACGGCTCGAACTGCTGGTCGATGCGGGTTGCGCCGTTCTCCCGGGCATAGGCCGCGGCGGTCGTCGCGAACGGCCCGCCGGTCGCCGTCTCGACGTCGAGGCGCAGCCGCTGCGCGGCCTTGATCAGCAGGCCGCCGACGACCATGGCCGTGCGGGACGCGACGGTCGGGCCGGAATCCGGGACGTAGGCCGTGTCCTGCGGCGCGATCTCGACGTCGGCCTCGGGGATCCCGAGCGCGTCGCCGACGAGTTGCGGGAAGATCGTCTTCGTGCCCTGGCCCATCTCGGTCGAAGCAGTGAGGATCCGGACACGTCCCTCGGCGGTCAGCTCGAGCGAGGCGATGGATGCGAGGTGGACCTCGCCCGAGCCCGTGAAGCCGGCCCCGTGCCAGGCGAGCGCCAGGCCGATGCCCGACGCGATCCTGTCGCGCTCGGTGCGGAGCGCCGATCCGGGTATCGATCCCGAGCCCGCGCGCGCCCGCCGCGCGGCACCGGTCCGGACCCGCATGTGGCCGAACTCCGCGGCTTCCGCCGCCCGCTCGAGAACCTCCTCGCCGGCGACGCTGTCCCGCAGCAGTTGCCCGGTCGGGGTCGTGTCGCCGGGCTGGTAGACGTTGCGTCGGCGGATATCGAGCGGCGAGATCCCGAGCTGCTCGGCGATCCGGTTCAGGTGGGTCTCGGCCGCGAACTCGGTCTGCGGCGCCCCGAACCCGCGGAACGCACCGTTCGGGGGCGTGTTGGTCCGCGTCGCCTTGGCCCGGATGCGCACGTTCGGGCAGCGGTACGGCCCGCCGGAATGGAGTGCGCCCCTGGAAAGGACCACGGGCGTCAGCGTGCAATACGCCCCTCCGTCCATGACGACCTCGATGTCCTGCGCGATGAGCTTCCCGTCGTGGGTGACGCCGGTCCGGTGGCGGACGATCGCCGGGTGACGCTTCGTGGTCGCGGCGATGTCCTCATGGCGGTCGTAGATCATCCGGACCGGTTTCTGGGCCTTCAGAGCGAGAAGGGCGGCATGGAGCCCGATGACCGACGGGAACTCCTCCTTGCCGCCGAACCCGCCGCCGGTCTCGGCCTGGACGACCCGCGCCGCCTGGTCGTCGAGCCCGAGGCCGCGCTTGAGGGCCGCGTGCAGGTAGTACGGACACTGGAGCGAGCCGGTCACCGTCACGCCGCCACCGTCGGTCGGCACCGCGATCATCGCGTTGTTCTCGATGTAGAGCTGCTCCTGGTGCCCGACCCGGTATTCGCCTTCGAGGATGAGGTCTGCGGCGGCGAAGGCCGCGTCGGGGTCGCCGCGACCGATCGCGTAGCTGGCGAAGACGTGGTCCGAGGCGTCGGGGTCGAACACGGCCGGCAGCTTCGTCGTGCGCGGCACAGCCCGCCGGCGTGCCTCGCGGAGCGTCGTCTTGTCTGGCGCGGCGATCAGCGCGAGCGGCTCGGCGTGGTGCTGGATCTCGCCGCCGATCGGGACGAGGATCGGCTGGTCGGCCTTGATCGAGCTGACGATGTTGTCGCCCGGGATGTCGTCCGCGGTGACGACCACGACCTTCGACCAGTCGAAGTCGGGGTCGAGGTCGAGAACATCGAAAGTGGCGTGCGCGTCGCTCGAACGAACCGTCGCGCCATACCACGCGCCCGGGACCACGATGTCGTCGGTGTAGAGGGCCAACCCGGTGAGCTTCTCGGGCCCCTCGCGCCGGAGCGGGACTGCCGGGCGCGCTCGGCCGGGGACGGTCGTTGCGGGTGGGACGACGAGCGCATCAGGCACGTTCGTGCGGGTCGTCATGCGCATAGACGATACCATCGGTCCCGGACCCGGCTGGACCACGCTGGACCACCCCCCAAGCTACCCGGTCGTTGCGATCGGGCACCGAGATTCGGTCCGAACGCTCGATCCGATGGTCCCAACGCGCGTAGCCGCCCGTATCATCCCGGCCACCGGAGGCCCGCTCGGGGCAGGTGTCCGGCTTATTGGGGGGTTATCCCAGCGATGAATCTTTCGCCTGGCTCGGTGTTCTTCATCATCGCGATCATCGCGCTGGCAAACATCCTGATCCTGCTCGTCGTGTCGGCGAGATCTCGGGCCGCGCGCGCCCGCCAGCTCGTGGAGGTCGACGCGCTCCTCGCGCCGACCAGCCGGGATGATCGAGCCTGGGAAGGCGCGCATGAGAACCGAGATCCGTGGCTGCCCGCCAGCGATGGCTGGCCGACATCCCGCCACTACTGGTCGGATTCCAGCGATGGCTGGCCCCTGGCCGGCGCCCTCGGCGTGGCAGGTGCGCAACGGGCCGAGCCGGCCGATCCGCAGCTCGAACCCTTCGAATTCCCGGCACCGACACCCCTCGAGCAGCGCTACCAGCAGCAGGACGAGCCCGAGGACGACGCCGACGAAGCCCAGCTTGACGAGGATGACGACGACATGAACCACGACGACATGGATGACGCCGGTATGGATGACGCCGATATGGCCCGTGCGGACGACGATGCGCTTCGAGGACGCAGCCGAGAGGGACGATGACGAGGCGGAGGAGGCGACGACCCGCAGGGCGACGATCCGCAAGAGGACGAGCCTCAGGAGGACGAGCACCAGGCACCGCAGTCCGTGACCCCGATCCCGATCGGCCGCAACGCGGCCGGGCCGCACGGCCGGGACGCCCTCACGGGCCTCATGGACGCCACCGCCTTCGAGGAGGCGATGTCACACGAGGAAGCTCGTGAACAGCGGTATGGCCACCCCGCGACCGTGATCGTCTTCGAGCTCGACGGGCTCGCCAAGCTCGTCGATCGTCTCGGTTCAGAGCCGGGCGACCGGATCGAGACCGCGTTGGCCGACACGATCATGCGGCTCGCTCGGCGAGCCGACTACGTCGCTCGCCTGGAGCGGGGGCGGTACGCGGCCCTCCTCCCGGTGACGGACGAGGTCGCCGCGATCAACTACGTGGAGCGGATCCGCCGTGCCTGCGACCTGTGGCTCGAATCGGGGGCCATCGCGATGCGGCTGGCCATCGGCTGGGCGAGCACGACCGGCGATGCCGGTCTGTCGGGTGCGGTCCGCGTCGCGACCGAGCGGATGCGGGTGGAGCGCCGGCGCAACTCGCGCCCGGTCGGCGACATGGTCCCGGGAGCCGAGGACGGGGACGGGGACGCCACCGAGGATGCCGTCGGGCTCTGAGGTCAATCCACGCCGAGTCGGATCCCTCGGCCCGGCGTGGCGCCGGTGTGCTCGCCCTCTCGAACGACGAGCGTGCCATTGACGATCACGTGGTCGATCCCTGACGGGTACTGGCGCGGCTCGTCGTAGGTCGCGTTGCTGCGGACGGTCACCGGGTCGAAGACGACGAGGTCGGCCAGCGCCCCGTCGCGGATCGTCCCGCGCTGTTTCAGCCCGAGTCGCGCCGCCGCCGCGCCCGTCATCTTGTGGATCGCCAGCTCCACGCTGAGCAGCTGCTCGTCCCGCACGAACTGGCCGAGGATCCGCGGGTACGAGCCGTAGGTCCGTGGGCTCGGCTTCGCGGCGATGAACGTCGAGTCGGTGCCGACCATCCCGACCGGGTGCCTGACGAAGTCCCTGAGCGATTCCGACCAAGGTCCGCTCGTCACCTGGTTGATGCCGAGGTCCTCCGCGAGGAGCAGGTCGCAGATCGTGTCGACCGCGTCGTGGCCGGTCTCCTGCATCACATCGGCGAGGCTCGCCGACTCCCAGCGCAGGAGGTCAGGGCGCTTGAAATTGCCGAGCCGCAAGTCCGCCCAACCGGCGGCGCTCGTGTAGGCCGGGCCCATCTCGCGGCGCAGTCGATCGCGCGTTGCGGCGTCGGCCAGGCGTTCCTTTAGGGGTGTGGGCCCGCCCGCCTGGATCCACTGCGGCAGCTGGATCAGCAGCCTCGTGCTCGCCCACTCGGACGGGTATGTATCGAAGGTGATGTCGAGACCTTCGGACCGCGCATCGTCGATCAGTGCGAGCAGCCGATCCGGACCGCCAGGGTGCGTCTGCCGATGGTAGAAGTGGGTGACGTGGCTGGGGGCCGCCGCGCGCCGCCCGATCTCGATCGCCTCCTTGATCGGGTCGAGGTAGCGATCGCCGAGCGTGTACCGGACATGGGTGTGATAGAAACCACCGAGCGCGCCGGCCGTGTGCGTGAGCGCGGCGAGCTCATCGGTCGTGGCGAAGCTGCCCGGCGGGTAGTCGAGACCCGACGACAGCCCGACGGCGCCGTCCGCCATGGCATCGCGAAGGACGGCGCTCATGTGGTCGACCGCCCGCTCGTCGGCGGGGACGTCGTCCCAGCCGAGGGCGTCGATCCTGAGTTGGCTGTTCCCGACGAGGGTTCCGACGTTGAGGCTGACCGTGCCGTCATACCGCGCGAGGTAATCGGCGACCGAACGCCAGTCGTAGTCGATATCCGGACGGCCGTCGAGGCCGGAGTCGAGATGGACGAACGCGTCGAGGTCTTCCTGGCGACGGAATGGCGCAAAGCCGTTGCCGTCGACGCCGACGATCTCGGTCGTGACGCCCTGGCGGACCTTCGGCTCGTGGAGCGGCTCCGCAAGGATGACCAGCCCGCCGTGGCTGTGCAGATCGATGAAACCGGGCGCGACGACCAGTCCGGTCGCATCGATCGTCTCGCCTGCGTGCACGGGGCGCTCGCCACCCGAACTCGGATCCAGCACGCGCATCCGGTCGCCCTCGACGACGACCGTGCCTTCACGCCGTGGCGCCCCGGTCCCATCGACGATGGCGCCCCCGGTGATGAGGATGTCGACGCTGTCAGCCATGCCCGCCGCCCGGACCCTCCAGGCGACGGCCGCGGACCCAGGCCGCGCGGACCATGTCGGGGTGGGCGCGGAAGATCAGTCGGCTCGCGAGGTCCTCCGCCTCGTCGTCGGCGATGCCCGGGATCGGCGCGGCGTAGGCGGGATCGACCACGATCAGGTCGGCCTCCTTGCCCGCCTCCAGCGACCCGATGATGGAGCCCATGCCGAGCGCCTCGGCGCCGCCGAGCGAGCCCAGCCGCAGCCACTGGAGCGGGCTCAGGACCGCGCCCTCCTCGAGACCCGCCACCCGGCGTGCGTTCTGGGCGTAGAACCCGACGCGCATCACGCTGAACATCGACAGATCAGGGCCGCCCGCGACGTCCGACCCGAGGCCCAGGCTCAGCCCGGCGTCCAGGTACCGGCCCAGGGGCATCACGCCCGACGCGAGGAAGAGGTTCGAGATGGGACAGTGGGCCACGCGCGTGCCCGTCTCGACGAGCCGCCCCAGCTCACGGTCGGAGAGGTGGACGCCGTGGGCCAGGATCGTTCGTTCGCCGAGACCGCCGGCACGGTCGTAGACGTCGACGTAGTCGATCGCCTCCGGGAAGAGCCGCGCGACTTCCGCGATCTCGCCCGTGTCCTCCGACACGTGCGTCTGCCAGTACGCGCCGGTCGCGGCCGCCAGCGCGGCGGACTCGCGCAGGAGATCGGCCGTGCAGGAGACCGCGAACCGCGGCGTCACCGCGTAGCGGAGCCGACCGTCGTCGGCGCCGTGCCACTTCTCGATCAGGCGCGCACTTTCCGCGAGGGTCCTGCCGAGGATCGTGGACGGCTCGATCGTCGGGTCGTAGGTGATCCGATCCATCATCACCTTGCCGATGATCGCCCGGATCCCGTGCGCCTCGGCAGCCCGGAACGTGGCGTCCAGGCTCGCCTCGTAGACCGCGCCGTAGACGAGCGCTGTGGTCGTGCCGGCGGCCGCGAATGCGCGCCAGGCGGCGGGCGCGACGCGTTCGGCCGTCGGAACGTCGAACCCGCGTTCCAGCGGGAAGATGTAGCGCTCGAGCCAGGCGAGCAGATCCATGCCCGCACCGAGCCCGGCGTTCGGGAGCTGCGGCAGGTGCGCGTGGAGGTCGACGAACCCGGGCATCAACACCCATGGCCGCACGTCGATGGCGGCCGAGCTGGCCTCGCGCCCGGCGGCCGCGCCGGCAAAGGCGATCCGACCCGCGGCATCGACCTCGACCAGCCCGTCAGGTTCGAACTGCGTGCCGCCCGCGGTCAGCGGCGTGAGCAGACGGGCGCGGACCGTGAACGGGGGCGCGCTGGGGAGCTCCACGCCGGACAGGCTACCGGACATGAAACGACCCGGACCGATCGATCCGGGTCAGTCCCGTTGGGCAGCGATCGCCGCCTACCTCTTCTTGCCGCGGACCTCGAAGAGGTGCGCGGTCCACTCGGAGCCCCCTCGGTCGATGGTCGCCGAGCTGCCATGCCAGCCGCACGTGCAGGTGATCGTCTGGGCCTGGTGCTTGTACTCGTCGATCACGTGCTTGAACGGTTCGTTGGCGATGACAGGCTTGACGGGGGGGCGACTGTTCAAGGGGGACCTCTTGCGCGTGAACGGACGGCGTCCGTGGGTGAAACGGGAGCCCACATTGTACCGGTTCCGGCCGATCCCTGCCCGGATCGCGGTCAGGCCCCGCCCCTGCCCACCGTCAATCGGGCCCCAGGTGGTAGCCGATCCGGCGCGGCAGCCTGCTGATCTCCCGCAGGAGCACACCCGGCTCCTCGCCGCGCTCCTCGATGGACTCCCGTCGGGCAGCGGCTTCGCGCACCAGTCGCGCCCCGATGTAGCGTGCCGGCTCGGGCGGGAATCGCCGAGGCGGACGTCCGCTGGCGAGCGGTAACGCGAGCGCGGGGTCGTCCGCGCGTTCGGTCGCCAGCGCGGCGAGGATCCGCCCGCCGACGACGGACGGGCCGACCCCGTTGCCGCTGTACCCATGCGCGTAGTGGATCGGGCGACCCCGAACGGAACCGACCCACGGCAGGTGGTCGGCGGTGATATCGATCGGGCCGCCCCAGGCATCCTCGATCGGGACGTCGGCGACGGACGGGAACAGGCGGCGCAGACCCGCTGCGGCGCGCCGCGCGGCCTGCAGGTCGTCGGTGAAGACCCCGCCGATCGCCCCGCCGAAGCCGGCCCGGCCGCCACCGCCACCGATGGCGATCCGCCCGTCCGGCGTCGTCCGCAGGTAGTGCAGGGTGAACCGCGCGTCGGCGACGCCCTCGCCGCCGGTCCAGCCGATGTCGGCGAGTCGATCCGGGATGGGCTGGGTCAGGACGATGTACGAGGACCAGGTCACGAGACGCTGGGCGAACCACGGCCAGCCCCCGGCCCACGCATTGATCGCGATCACCGCCGAGCCGGCCAGGACCTCGCCGTCACCGACCACGGACTGGGTTCGGATGCGGACCGGCCGGAGTCCCCGGCCATTGCCCCGCCGGGACGGGGCGCGTCGAGTTCCGGCCCCCACGCGGCCGAGGGGCCCGGCACGAACACCGTCGATCTCGACCGCTTCGGTGCCCTCGGCGATCACGACGCCGCGCTGCAGGAGGACCCGCCGCAGCCCACGGGCGAGCGTCGCCGGTTGGACCGTCGCGGCGCCCGGCATGAACGCGCCATCGCGGAACACCGGGGAACGGACCCGTGCGGCGACCTCCCCCGCGGACACCGGGACGTATCGATCCTCGAGCCCGTGACCGCGGAGGGCGGCCACCGCCTCGTCCCACGACCCGTCCTGGGCCGGCGCGGCACTCACGGACAGGGAGCCCGCCTTCGTGAACCACGCGTCGATCCCGTGTGCGGCGCAGAACGCGCCGACGTCGTCGACCGCCCCTTCCATCGCCTCGCCCATCGCCCGGGCGCCTCGCTCGCCATAGCGTTCGAGGAGTGTCGGGAACTCGTCCCACCAGTTCGTGACGAAGCCGCCGTTCCGACCCGACGGCCCGCCGCCGCAGATGTCCGCCTCGAGGATCACGACCCGCGCGCCCGGCTCGAGCTCGGTGATGCGGAGCGCCGTCCACAGCCCGGTGTACCCGCCGCCGACGATGACGACGTCGGCCGTCGTCGTGCCACGCAACGGGGGCGCGGCCGCGGGCAGGTGAGGCGCCGCGACCCCCTCCGCGGTGAGCGCCTCGCGCAGCCACCACGACCGTCGCGAGCCGCTCGGTCGGACCCCACCCAGCATGCGCTCAGCCCGAGCCAGGCAGCAGGCCTGTGTCGATGAGGTCGTCCACCGTGACCGGGTTCGGAACGAGCCCGAGCTCTGTCAGGAAGTCGACCGACGCTTCCCAATCGGCAGGCTCGATGGCCCCGAGGCCCTCCTCCTGCTGGACCGGTCCGCGCCACACCTCGATGGTCGCATCGAGGATGGCCGCCTGCGTGTCGCGTGTCGCGGCGAGGTCGGGGACAGCCACCAACGCAGCCTCGAGGCCCACCTCGGGCGTGTCCGCGATCTCCTGCATCGAACGAAGGGTCGCCGCGATGAACGCCCGGATCGCGTCGGCCTTGGCGTCGATGGCGGCCGTGCCGACGATCAAGCCGTTGCCGGGGAGAGGCGTGACTTCGTCGACGCGCAGGACGTTGACCGCCTCACCGGTCAGGGCCAGCTGGACCGGCTCGTTGTTCGTGAAGCCCGTCGCCGCATCGACCGCCCCCTGGGTCACGGCGGCCCCCTGGCCGAAGTCGGGATAAGTGACGATCTCGAGATCGTCCGGCGTCAGGTCGGCCGACGCGAGCAGGGCCTGGAGCATGATCCACGACGATCCGAACCGACCCGGGATGCCGAGCTTCTTGCCGGCGAGGTCCTGGGCGCGGTCGATGCCCGACGATGCCTTGGCGAAGACGACCGACGGGAAGCGGCCGTAGATCGTCGTGACATACCTGATCGGGATGCCGTTGCTCACGGCCGGGATCACGCTGGTCCCGTCGGCGAGACCGAGGTCCAGCTCGCCCTGGCCGACGAGAGCCACGACGTCGTAGTCCGTGCCGTGCCGGAACGTGACGTCGAGACCGGCTTCGTCGTAGTAGCCCGCCTGGTCGGCCCGGTAGAACTGCGCGAACTGGACGCTCGGGATGAACCCGAGCCCGACCGTCAAGGACGTCGGCGTCGTGGACGGCTCCGGTGACCCGTCCGTGGACGGCGCGACTGACGGCTGGGGTGTCGCGGGCTGCGCGTTGCAACCGACGAGGATGAGAGCGAGGGCGACGATCGACGCGAACCCGAAACGCTTGGACGACACGTGACCTCCTGGAGTGGACAACGGTAGCGGCTCAGCGGGCGCCGACGAGGCGGCGCTCGACGAGGACGACGACGAGATAGAGCACGATCCCGACGAGTGCGATCGTCAGGAGCGCGGCGAACATGAGTGGGATGTCGAACATCGACCCGCGGGCGAGGTTGATGAGGACGCCGAGGCCCCTCTCCGCACCCGCCCACTCCCCGACGATCGCCCCGACGACCGCGAGCGTCACGCCCACGCGCATCCCACCCAGGATGCTCGGGAGGGCGGCGGGGATCTCGAGGGTCGTGAGGATCTGGCGACGCGTCGCCCGGAGCGATCGACCGAGCTCGAGCAGGCGGGCATCGACCGAGCGGATGCCGACCATCGTCGCGACCGCGACGGGGAAGAACACGATCAGAGCGCAGATCAGGACCTTGCCGGCGAGCCCCGGCCCGAACCACAGGGCGATCAGCGGTGCGAGGGCGAGGATCGGCGTGGCCTGCGCGGCGACGAGGTACGGCGACAGGAGCCGCTCGACGAGTGCGCTGCGTGCCAGCGCGTAGCCGGCGACGAGCGCCGAGCCGGCACCGACAGCGAAGCCGAGCGCGACCTCCTGGAGCGTCGCCAGCAGGTGGGGTTGGATCGTGCCAGCCGACCACGCCGACACCCAGCGTGTGACGACCAGACCGGGTGGCGGCAGGATGAACGTCGGGAAGCCGCTGACGATCACGACGAGCTGCCACACGACGAGGAACGCGACCAGCGCGCCCAGCACCGACGCGACCGCGACGCGGTTCACGCGGCCACCTCATCGCCGCCCTCGCCGAGATGGCGGCGGATCTCGCGGGCCGTCTGGGTGACGATGGCCGCGTCGAGATCGGCGATGGAGCGCGGCCGCCGCAGCTCCACGGGGAGATCCGCGACCACGCGGCCCGGCCGCGCCGACAGCACCACGACCCGATCGGCGACGAGGATTGCCTCCGCGATGCTGTGCGTCACGAGCACGATCGTCGGCGCGGCACGTTCCCAGAGTCGGAGGAGCTCGAGGTCGAAGCGCTCGCGGGTGAGGGCATCGAGCGCGCTGAACGGTTCGTCGAGCAGCAGGACACCGGGCTCCAGGGACAGGGCTCGAGCCAGCGCGACCCGTTGCCGTTGACCGCCGGACAGCTCGCTCGGCCGGTTGGCCATGACGCTCGGGTCGAGGGCGACGAGGTCTGCGAGCGCGTCGAGTCGCTCCTGTCGGCGGGCCTCCGGCCAACCGGCGAGCTCGAGCGGGTACGTGATGTTGGCGGCGGCAGATCGCCACGGCAGCAGACGCGGTTCCTGGAAGACCAGCCCGATCCGTGGGTCCGGCCCGGTGATCGGGTCGCCGTCGAGCGTGACGGTTCCCCGCTCGGGCGCGAGCAGACCGGCGATCACCCGGAGCAACGTTGACTTGCCCGAGCCGTTCGGCCCGATGAGCGCGACGACCTGGCCGCCCGCGACGTCGAAGTCCAGCCCGTCGAGGACCGGCAAACGGCCACCGCCCCGGACCGGGAATGCGAAGTCCACCGCGTTCACGCGGATAGCGGAGCCGCTCACGGCGAGCTGCGCAGGATCGGCGCCAGGGCCGGGTAGAGGCCGCGGTACACGGCATATGCCCGGTCGTAGGTCGCCCGGTACTCAGGACGCGGATCGAGTCGACGTTCGATGCGGGTCATCGCGCGCACGCCGGTCGGCACGTCGGGGCATGCCCCGATGCCCACGGCACCGAGGATCGCCGAGCCGAGCACCGCTGTCTCGAGGACGGCCGGCACGAGCACCGGGAAGCCCGTGACGTCGGCCTTGATCTGGTTCCAGGTCTCGCTGCGGGCCGGTCCCCCGCAAGCACGCATCGCGGTCACCGTCACGCCAGCCGCCAGCATCGGTTCGGCCACGTGCCTGATCGCCAGCGCGCTCGCCTCGAGGATCGAGCGGCCGAGGTGGGCGCGCCCGTGGGCCAGCGTCAGGCCGACGAACGCACCGGTCGCCGACGGGTCCCAGACGGGTGAGCGTTCGCCCGCGAGGTAGGGCAGGAAGACGACGCCCTCGGCGCCGGGCGGGGTGGTCGCCGCCTCTTCGAGGAGTCGCTCCGTGGTGACGCCGCCGACGACGCTGTCGCGGAACCAGTCGAGCGCCCGGCCGGTGGCGGCCATGGCCGCACCGACGCTGAAGAGGCCCTCCAGCGGCGCCGGTGTCACGAACGCTCCGGGAACCTCGACCGGCTCGTGCCAGTACACGCCGAACCCACCGGCCGAGCCGCCCGGGTCGTATGCGTCACCTGCCTGCGTCAGACCCGCGCCGAGGTAGCTTGCGAATGCGTCGTTCGTTCCACCGGTGACCGGGATTCCGGCGCGCAGGTCGAGCGCCTTCGCGGCGACGCCGCTCAGCTCGCCGACGATCGACCCCATCGCCGACTCCTGAGGGCGGCGCTCGACGTGCAGGCCGGTCGCCTCGGCCGCGGCCGTCGGATCGGGGATCGCCTGGCCGGGGACGAGCGGGCCGGCGGCCACGCCGGTCAACCGGAAGGCCAGCCACTCCCAGGTCGTGAGGTACCAACGGGTCCTGTGCGCGACATCGGGCTCGTGGCGCTCCAGCCACAGCGCGGCCGGGAGCGGCCCGAGCGCCCAGCCACGGATGCCCGTCGCGGCGGCAAGCTGGTCCGCTTCGTCCGTGGCACGCGTATCGAGGAAGGTGATCGCCGGCCGCGTGGCCTCACCGCGCTCATCGACCGCCGCGAGCGTCGGACCGTGACCGTCGACCCCGATCGCGACGACATCGACTGGCTCGGGCGGTCGAAGCGCACGGACCGCGACGACCACCGCGGACCACCACGCCGCCGGGTCCTGTTCCGCCCAGCCCGGTCCGTGGCCGACGTCGAGCCCGTAGCCCGCCCGCGCCATCGCGAGCAGCCGCCCGTCCAGACCGACCAGGCCGGCCTTGACCTCGGTCGTCCCGAGGTCGATGCCGAGGATCGCGGTCGCCGGCGTCGTCACGACGCGTCCATCGCGACGACCGCGTCGGCGGTCGCGACGTCGGTCACGAGCGTCTTCACCGCCCCGGTCCGGAGCGCGCCGAGGATGGGACCGACCTTGCGCTCGCCCGCCCCGACACCGATGGATACCGGGACCCGGGTTAGCGACCTGGCATCGAACGCCAGCACTCGACTGCGAAGCGTCGGACAGACGAAGGCGCCATCGACGTCGAACGGCGCGATGAGGATCTCTCCGATGGCATGGTCGGCGCGGAGCTCTCGAGCAGTGTCGGCGCCAACGGACGACGCACCCCACGACCGGCCACCGATCCCGAACAGTGCGACGTCGAGCCGCTCCCACAGATCGAGGATGGCCCGGACGCCCGCGTGAGCCTCGAGCGCCGCCTTCGTCGCCGCGTCGTCGAGCAGGCCGGGTGCCATCAGCCCGTGCGGTTGGGCGCCGAAGGCATCTGCGATCCGTCGGAAGGGCTCACGCTCCGGGCCGGTCGACCAGTACCCGCCGGCCAGCGGCACCACGGTGGCCCGGACCGGGGTCGCGGCATCGTCCAGGGCGTCGGCGACGGCACCGACCGAGGCGCCGTCACCGATCCCGACGATGTTCCCGTCGCGGACCGTGGCACGCAGGACCTGGGCGGCCAGCCGGCCGACCATCCGTCGCGTGAGGTCCTCGGGGCCACTCAGGGTCGGCGCGAGGTGGACCGCGTCGAGCCCGAAACGCCCTCGGATCGTGTCGGCGGCGGGCGACTCGGCCGTGTCCCGATCGATGATCCGGATTTCGACGATGCCCTCAGCACGCGCTCGCTTCAGGAGGCGACTGACCTGGGGACGGGTCACACCGAGTCGGTCGGCGACCGCGTTCTGGGTCTCACCCAGCTCGTAGTAGAGGCGGCTCGCCTGAACGAGCTGGTCGCGATCGCCCGTCATTGCACAGATGTGCAGAACAGATGTGCAGGCATGTGTGTGCATCATCCGGGCGGCGACGGTCTCGTGTCAACGCCAAGCGCAAGGCAGCCGGCCCCGTCAGGGGCCACGCTCTGGGTGGATGCGATCTTGCGGCGGCGGGACGGCCGCACCTCTGACAGGCGAATAGGAATGGCGCGCTGGCCCGGCGATCGTTTATGAGAACTGTGACGTCCTCAGAGCTAGGATGGAGACGGAGGCTCATGGGTCTCATCGATCACCGCCGTCCGGCCGTGCGATGGTGGCCACAACCCCTTCCCCGCGCCGCGGATACCGGCAGGCGCCGATCGGTTGTTTCGTGACTCGTCGACACGCATTGCATCTCCAGCGGGCCGCCTGATGGCCACGTTCCAGACACAGGCCGTGCTTCGCCGGACGTCCCAGAAAACCCCGTTGAAACTCGCCGGGGTGACATTGGAGAGGACGTTCTACCCGCGAAACTCTGCCGAGGCGAGTGGCCCCCTGCACCTCACCAGGGGTTTGGTGGCACTGGCACCCTTTGCTTCGGTGGACGCAGCGGATGCGGCCGGCGCGGCTGCGATCGCAAACGTCGCTGCTCGCGATGCGTGGGTCGGTCTCAGCGAAACCGATCCGCCCGTGGGGCGCCCTGCGTGAGCCGGGTCCTTGCCGTCTGCCAGCCGGCCTCGGACGCTGGTTTCAGTGAGCGCGTACAGCACGTCGTCGCGCAAGAACGCTGGGACATGGACTCGCCTGAGGAGATCGCCCTGATGCAGGCGGTCTTGCGCGAGACCTACCCGATGGCGACCGTCGTGGGTCATGACGGGGTGTGGGCCGGCGGACGGCGGCGAACGGTCGTCTTGGACGTCTGGCGAGACGGACTATCGTCTCAAAGAGACCCCTCCGTTATGTGGGCTGAGGAGCTCTACGAGCACCGTGGAGCCGCCGCCTACCGCCTGGTTGCCCGAATCCTTGGCGAAGGGGCTACTGCAGAGGCAGTCGTGGAGCGGGCGTTCAGGGAGGTGCTTCGATCGAGTTCCGACGCTCTCGCGATCGATACCGCGGGGGCCACACTCGAGGCAACCGCCCTCGGGTACGCTCAGGCTGAGCAACAGCGTTTGGACGGCCCCATTTCAAGCGGCACGATCGAGACGCCACCGGACCCACCGTTGGCCGGGACGACACTTCGAAGGGGCGGCGTGCGCCAGGCCCTGAGCGGTTACGCACTCGCTCTCCTGCTCTCAGATCAGCGTGAGGCCCTCGAGCTGGCCGTCATCGAGGACTTGAAGGTGGCCGCGATCGCCGATCGGATGCGGACGACGGCATCGGTCGTGCACCGGCACCTCCGCGATGCGCTCTTGGCCGTCAGGTCAGGCGTTCCGCCCTCCGCTGGCGCGACCCTTGCCCGCTGGCGGGAGGCACAGCGCAGTTGGGCCGGGCTACAGCCCAAGCATCCGGCGCGTCCCGAGCGAGCGCTTGCTGTGGCCCACGCTTGGCTCGACTACCAGGTTGCCACGGGTGCCATCCGTCCCCAGACGGTGGTGCTTGTCACAGACGCCGACCGACGGTTCGTGGCGGCGAGTGCAAACGCCGGTCAGACCTTCGACAGGCCCTCCGTTATCGGGCTCCACATCGACGACGTGACCGCCTCCTACGGCAAAGCCCTCGTCCCCGACCTGTGGACGGTGTTCGATATGAACGGCTCGATGCATGGTGACTATGACTGCGATCGACCCGGCCAAGCGCCCATCCGCATCCCGTTCCACGGCGTATGGGGGCGGCCGCTGCCCGAGCTTCAGGTTGGATACCTGCAGGGGCCCGGCACACCCACGGATCGGGCAGTCACGCCGGGCGAAACCGCTCGCTAGGACGTGATGGCGCCCGCCTAATATCCGCCCCTTCGGAGCAGCGTCGCGAAGATGATCTCCTTGTGGGTGGCCTCCGCCCCCTCGACGATCCCGACGTGTCGAGCGTCGCGGTACAGCTTCTCGATGACGTTCTGGCCGGTATAGCCGATGCTCCCCAACATCTGCGACGCCGACTCGGTAACTCGCATCACCATCTGACCGGAGAAGACCTTGGCGATGCTTGCTTCTTTGGTCGCGTCCAGGCCCTGGTCGTGCTTCATCGCGGACAGCCAGACGAGCGCCCGCGCCGCGGCGATGTCTTTCTCCATCTCAGCGATCCTGAAACGATAGTCCTGTTGCTTATGGAGCTTCTCGCCGTACAGGATCCGCTTCGATCCGAACGCCATGACCTCGTCGCGGGCCCGACGGGCGATGCCGACCCCGACTGAGGCGATCCCGGTTCGGGATTGGCTCAGGCTGCTGCCCATCATCGCAAGGCCACGGCCCTCCTCGCCGACGCGGTTGGCAAGCGGGACGCGGACGTCGTGCAACTCGATCGGCGACAGGTCCAGGGCGCGCAGCCCCAGCGTCGACCAGCGGTCGCCGATCACGACCCCGGGTGCATCGGTGGGAACAAGGAACCAGCTGAGGCCACTCCCGTCGCGCCCGTCGCTCCCGTCGCTCCGGGCCACGACGATGACGTAATCGGCGTGACGGATATTGGAGCTGTACTCCTTGCGCCCGTCGAGGACGTACTCGCCGTCTTGACGCTTGGCCCGGGTATCGACGAGGCGGAAGTCGCTGCCAGCCCTCCGCTCGGTGGCCGCGAACGAGGTCATCAGCGGCTCGGAGACGGCCCGCGCGCGATAGGCCGACCGGGCTGGCTCGGTTAGCCCCTCGAGCGCAAGGCGATTGAAGATCACTGGCAGCATGATCAGGCTGGCCGTCGCGGCGCACGCGTAGGCAAGCTCTTCGGTGGTGATGGATATCTCGGTGAGGAAGCCCTGCCCGTTTGAACGGTCCATCTCAAGCCAGCGCGCGGGCAGGCCCGTGGCGGCGAATGTCCGGACGAGGTTGAGAGGCGAGACGCCCGTTCGATCGTGTTCGAGCGCGATGGGCTCGATCTCCGCGGCGGCGAATGTCCGGACGGCCGAGCGGAGGTCACCCTCCGCTGAGGTGGAGCTAAACGCGAACATCGATCCTCTTCATGCACCTTTCTCCGATGATGGAAGGCCGTTCGTGGAACGCAGCCGGTGCGGATGTTCGGCAAGTCGGCGACCGTTCGGGAAGCCGCACAGATCGCCAACGAGCACGCCGAGGCGGCTGGGACACCTCGTCAGCCGCCGAGAAGCCACGATGCCTCCGCGCGCTCGATCGGATCGAGCGCCGGGCCCAGGTCGAGCGCAGAGCGCAACAGCGCCCCCCCGCCGACGGCGTCGCCCCGAGCGATCTGGATGGCACCGGCGTGGAACCTCAGCCGGGCGTCGTCGGCGCCGAGCTGGCGCGCCTTCGCGATCGACATCGCCGCATCGTCGAACCGCCCCAGCCGATAGAGCGCCCAGGCGACCGTGTCATGGCCCGACGAGTCGGGCCTTTCGTCCGATGACGCCCTGGCTCGCGCGAGGAGGACCTCGTTGGCACCATCGTGATCGAGCTCGAACCGAAGCAGCTGCCGGTCGTACGTCGCCGCCTGGACGTCCCCGAGGCGCGCGATGAAGCGGACCGTCGCGTGGGCGTCCGTGGCCTCGGTGGCGTTCGCGCCCACCGACGGGCGCATCGCCAGCAGGTCGCCCAGCAAGGCCAGCGATTCGGGCTGTGGGGCGATCGCGGTCGCTCGCCGCAAGCCGTCGATGGCCGCGTCGGTCCGGCCGTCGAACGCGTCGATCCTGGCCAGGCCGACCAGTGCGGCGAGATCGTCGGCACGCAGCTCGAGCGCTTCGGCAAAACTCGCCCGGGCGGCGCCCGCATCGCCAGCCAGGCGGGCGTACTCGCCGGCGGCGTACGCGTAGAACCCGAGATCCTCGACGTCGTCGTCGAGGGCCGCCGCGCGCGCCTCGCGAGCGAGCTCGTGGGCCCCGCTCGCATCACCGGTCACCGACGCGTATCGCGCCTCCCGAATCAGGACGGCGGGGCCGCCCGCATCGGTCAGCAGCTGCAGGTCCGCCCGGGCGGCATCGATCCTGCCGAGCTCGAGCGCGGCGTCGAACCGCGTCGCCAACGCGCCGATCTGGGACGGGTCGTCCCGCAGCAGAGCATCGGCGCCCGTGAAGGCCCCGTCGAAGTCATGAAGCGAGTACAGGATCCCTGCCTCGAGGGCTCGTGCCGGCGCATGCGACGGCTCGATCGACAGGCCGGTCCGAGCCGCGCTGAGCGCGCGCTCGTAGTCGCCGAGGTCATAGCTGAGGCGCGCGCGCCCCTGGTACAGGGCAGCCAGGTTCGTGGAGGCCAGGAAATCGCGCGGGTTGTCCGCGAGGTTCCTGGACCACGCAGCGATCGAGTGGTCGATCTGGGCCAGCGAGCCGAGCGGGGCGCCGCCGCCGTCGATCGGGGCCGCGTCCTCCGGTGCAGCGTCGGGCGCTAGCGTCGCCCCGGGCTGAGCCGCCGGCTCGGTCGGTGGGATCCCCGAAACCAGATACGACCCGGCGAGGACGAGACCTGCCGCGGCCAGAAGCCCGATCGCTCGGGGGCCGCGGCGTGGGAAGGAGCTGCTGATGGTCGTCATGTGAGCGCGTCCAATCCGGTGGTGACGGAGGGCAGCCCGAGGACCGCCCTCCGCCAGTCGGCCTAGTGCGGCTTGCCGAGATACGGGAAGCGCGCCAGGTAGTCGGTGTGCGGACCGACACCGTCGCTCGGCACGGCGCCGGTGGCGTCGCGGTTCGCGAACAGTCCGAGCGGATCGCCGCCCGTGGTGATGTTGAGCTCGACGTCGATGACGTCGTCAGCCAATGCCCGGCCGTTGAGCGGCGCGGGCAGCTTGCTCGAGCGGCTGTAGACGAGCACGTCGGGGATCAGGACGTCGGCCAGGGCCCCCGCCTGAGCGTTCGAGTACGCGCCTTCCTTGTCGAGGCTCGAGAAGAACTTCAGGGTGTTGATGACGTTCTTGCGGAACTTGCCGTCGTAGGCCGTCGCCTGCCGATTCGGCGGGGTCCGGTTGAACAGGTCCTTGTCGGCCGTCGGGTTGAAGACCGTGTTGATGGCCGGGCGGCCCATCTGGTCGGCGGCGCGCCAGCGGCCATCCTTCCGGTACTGCGTGGTCGCCCAGACGCCGATGGTGTCGGGCAGCTGCGAGTTCGGGATGGACAGCACGATCGCGTTGGTATTGAGGTTCTTGAAGAAGTCGGTCGGGTTGTTGCCGAGCGCGTCACCGCCGACCGCTGTCCCGGTCGTGAGCTTCGTGGTCGTGCCGATGAACCCGGTCAGGTCGAAGAAGAAGGGATCCGAACGGACGCCGGCCCATGCCCGAAGGCTGTTGCGCGTCCTGGCGTTGCCCTCGTTCGTCTCGCCCCAGGCGACGGTGGTGCCGTCGTCGATCGAGCGAGCGTCGCTGCCCGTGTATTTCTTGATCCGATAGTCCTGCTCGGGGTACTTGTCATCGTCATCGCGGTCGACGCGACCGAATCGCGCGACGTAGGCCAGGTCAGCCCGCTCGTCGCCGTTCTTGTCAATGTTGAAGATGTACCGGACGTTCGTCCCGAAGTTGCCACCGAAAAGGTTGATGGCCGGGTTGACGGTCATGGCGATGACGGTCCAATTCGCGTTGTCCGGCGCGCGGAAGACGTAGACATCGTTGATGTCGCGGTCGCCGTGTTCGGAATGCGGGGCGATCTTGCCGTTCGCGGTGGCCCCGCCCAGGGCGGGGGCGTCGAGGTGGTCGGCCGCGCTGGTGAGGATCGGGGCGGCGCCGATGGTCAATGCGACCATCGCCGTCCCGAACGCGGCGAGCTTCCTTGGAGACATGGTGGGTTGAGACCCTCCTTCTTTGGGGACCGGTTTCCTCCACGGCTCCCGGTCCATCGGTGGCCTCGACGTCGTCGCGACTGGTCCGTCGGGCTCTACTGGTCATGCGCAGCCGGCCGCCCGGCGGATGACTCGCGGGCTAGAGGACGCGCCCCGGGTTCAGCAGTCCCTGGGGATCCAGCGCGGTCTTGATCGATCGCATGACCCGCACCGCGTCCGCGCCGCGCTGCGGCTCGAGCCACTCGCGCCTGGCGGACCCGATGCCGTGCTCGCCGGTCACCGTCCCGCCGAGGTCGAGGGCGGCCTGGAAGAGGTCCGCCTGGACCGCCTTCGTGATCGCCTCGGCTCGCGGATCGCCGCGCTCGAGGACCAGGTCGGGATGCAGGTTGCCGTCGCCGGCGTGCCCGAACGTCCCGATCCGGACGTCGTGCCTGGCCGCGATCGCCTCGATCGCCCGGAGCATGTCGGGCACCCGCGAGCGAGGCACACCGACGTCCTCCATCTTCACGTCGCCGATCTTCTCGAGCGCCCAGTGCGCGGCGCGCCGCGCCTGCCGCAGCAGGTCGGCCTCGCCCACGGTCTGCGAGCGGACCGTCGTGGTCGCCCCGACCCCGACACAGACCGCGTCGGCTCGTTCGAGCTCGTCATCGGCGGCGAGGGACGGCAGGTCCGACTCGATCATCAGCATCGCGGCCGCCTCGCGGTCGAGACCGAGCGCGTGCATATCATCGACCGCGCGGATCGTGAACCTGTCCATCAGCTCGAGCGTCACCGGCGACAGGCCGGCCGCCGCGATCCCCGCGACGGCATCCCCGGCCCCCTCGAGCGTCGGGAAGAACGCCAGCAGCGTCTGGCGCGGCGGCGGCGCGGGCCGGAGGCGCAGCGTCGCCTCGGTGATCAGCGCCAGCGTGCCCTGCGACCCGACGATGAGGTGCGTCAGCGAGTAGCCCGCCACGTCCTTGACGTTCTTGCCGCCTGTCCGGATCACGCTCCCGTCGGCCATGACGACCTCGAGAGCGAGGACGGATTCGCGCGTCTGGCCGTACTTCACGCAGCACAGACCGCCGGCGTTGGTGCCGAGGTTTCCGCCGATCGAGCACATCTCGAAGCTCGCCGGATCGGGCGCGTAGAACAGGCCCTGCTCGGCGACGGCAGCCTTCAATCGCGCGTTGATGACGCCGGGCTGTGCGACGACGCACAGGTTCGGCGCGTCGATCTCGAGGATGCGGTCCATCGCCGTGAACGCGATCGTCAGGGCGCCATCGATACCGGCCGCACCGCCACTCAGCCCCGAGCCGGCACCGCGCGGGACGATCGGCACGTCGAACTCCGCGCAGATCCGGACGAGCGCGACGACCTGTGATGTCTCCGTCGGCAACACCACGGCGCCGGGGAGGCCCGCCGGCAGGTAGGCGGTCTCGTCGCGCCGATACGTCTCGCGATCGGCCTCGTCGCTGAGCAGCCGCAGGTCCGGAAGCCGGGAGCGGACAGCGTCCAGGAACTCGGGGGTGACGGAGCCGCTCGCCATGCCCACGCAGTGTAGGGGCGGAACGGGACCAAGGTCCGGGAGCCGCGATTCGACCGCCGCGGGTAGGATTCAGGCCTGATGCCCCGACGATCGATGTCGCGGATCGCCGCCCCGGTCGCGCTCGCCGTGCTGCTCCTCCTCGGGATCGCCGCGCCGGCCCTGGCGTGCAGCGGGCGCAAGGCATTCCTCGACGAGGCCGACGTCGACATCGCTGCGACCGAGTCCGCTCCCATCACGACGGACGCCGCCGCGAGCGGGGCTGCGGTCAGTGCGATCACCCCGGGCAGCGTGAACCAGACGAGCCTCAACCTCAGCGCGACCTACTCGGTCGCGTTGACCCTGAACTACGCGACCCGGTCCTTCATGGTCAACAGCATGGCGACGATCACGAACACCTCGGCCGGCCCGATCGACCGGATCGAGTTCAACACGATCGCCGCGCGGCTCGGCGGGATGTCGCTCCGCGTGGTGCAGGTCGACGGTCGGAACGTGGCCCGGCGCGTGAGCGACCAGACGGTCGTCGTTCCGCTCGGCGGCATCCTCGCGGCCGGTGACAGCGTTCGCGTCCGCGTGCACTACCTCGCGCGGCTACGCAGCTCGCTGTCGGGCTCGAACTGGATGTTCACGAAGGTCAACGGGATCGTCGACGCGTACCGCTGGATCCCGTGGGTGAGCCGTGCCACGCCATTCACCCGGCCCAATCACGGCGACCCGTTCGTGACCCCGGTCAGCCCCGAGGTGGCGGTCACGCTCTTCTCCGACCGCCGGCTCGTGGTCGCGTCCACGGCCGATCGGGTCTCCCAGTCGTCGGACGGCCTGACCCAGCGATTCGTCGCGCGCAATGTCCGCGATGTCACGTTCACGGCCGCGCCCGACTTCAGGACAACGACCGTGCTCGTCGGTTCCACGAAGGTGCGCTACTACTACCGCTCGCCGGCCAACAGGGCGCTGATCGTCGACGCCGCTGCCGACGCCTTTCGGACGATGCAGTCGCGCCTGGGTCCGTACCCCTACCCCATCTACAAGGTCGTCCAGTCGGCCGGCGGGTACGGGATGGAATCGCCCGGGATGATCTGGATCCCCTATGGCGTCGGCCGCGCGAACCTGCGATATCTGGTCGCGCACGAGACCGCACACCAGTGGTTCTACGGGCTGGTCGGGAACGACCAGGCCCGCCAGCCGTTCGCCGACGAGGCGCTCGCGGACTTCATCGCGCGCGATGTGACCCGCACCCGCCGCGCCAGCCGATGCTCGATCGGGCGCCTGGACCGGTCGATCTATAGCTACTCGAGCGGCTGCTACTACGAGATCGTGTACATCCAGGGCGGCAACCTGCTCAACCAGGTGCGCCTGCGGATGGGCTCGACCCGGTTCTGGGCGACGCTGAAGCAGTACGTGGTCGATCGACGCTACGGGATATCGAATACCCAGACGCTGCTCGAGACGCTGGACGACGCGACGTCGGCCGACCTGTCGACGCTGTTCCGACCGCGGTTCCCGGCCTTCTACTGACACGCCGATCGGCGGCGAGCGCCTGCGGCATCTGCCGAAACGACGGCGGGAGGACGGGGTTCCAGGCCCGCCAGCCCGCGACCAGCCAGCGGGACACGGCACGTTCCAGGAGTCCCCACGACAGCCCGTAACCCTCGCGGATCGACTCCGGCAGCAGGCCGATCGAGGGCCACAGCGTCCAGTCGTAGAGGCGCGGATGGATCGCGATCCGTGACAGCACCCCGGGGAGTGGCGGGTGCAGGATCGCCTCGGCCAGCTCTCGGGCCGTCGCCCCGACCCGGACCGCGCCGTCGGGCCCGAGCTGGGTGTCGAGATATGCCTCGAACGCGTCGAGGTCGGGCGGCAGGACCCCGTCGGGCACCCCGAACGCCCGCGCGATCGGCTTGGTCTCGTCGTAGAACCGGGCCGCCTGATCGCGCGTCACGGGTCCCGTCCATACGTCGTTGGCCACGACGGTCGAGTCGACCAGCGTGGCGTGCACCCAGAGGGAAAGGGCTGGATCGCGCGCGTCGTAGTCGCGCCCCCGGATGCCGCGATGGAGCGTGTTCAGCCGGCGGATCTCGTCCCGTGCGGCGACGGTCGACCCGTAGATGATGCGCAGGTAGCTCCGCAACGTGCCGTCCAGTCGCCGCCAGGGATCGGCCCGGAAATCGGAATGCTCGGCGACGCCGGCCGCGACCCCTGGGTGAGCGAGCTGGAGAAGCAGCGCGCGGGGCCCGGCCCCGAGGAGCAACATCGCCTCGCGGTCGAGCTGCCAGGCGGCCGAGTTCGGCCCGAACATGCCGTAGTCGAACATCCCTGGGGCCGCGCGTCGCGTATCCACGCACGCACCATAGCGGGACATCGAGGGAGGCACGGTTGGGACGCTGGGGAACGGACTTCGACGCCGATGCGCTGGCACGGCTCGAGACCCGCATGTGGAAGGCCTATTACCGCCGCCAGCCCGCCCGATTGTTCGGCTGGCTCGTCCTCGGCCTGCGCGAACAGGCGCAGGTCACCTGGCCGACCGCGCTGGCCGCAAGCGTGCTCCTGACCAGCGCTGCCGCCGGTTTCGCCCGGGCGGACGGCGACTACGACAGGTTCGCGCCCGACATCGGGCGTGCGTACCGGCTGCTCGGCCTGCCGGACGACGTCGATGCCACCGAGGTCGCCCGCCGCGAGCTGCGCTGGTGGGTCGTCCGGCGCGAGATGGGTCTGTCGTCGGGCGCCGCGGCAGGGGACGCCATCACGGCGCTGTACGCGGCCATCTACGCCACCACGTCAGAGGCGGTCGCCGACGCCGGTCGGCTCCGCGGGGAGGCCGCCGAGGTCCGTGATCGCGGTGCCGCCGCCGACCCGGATGGCTCCACGGGTCCCGGCCCGGGGTATTGGCCCGAGGTGGCCCGCCTGCTGCGCGACTCCTACCGCTCGCTGAAGGAGGCGGTCAGCGATCCTCGGGGCGGCGGCCGATGAGCCACCACGCGACCGGGAAGATGGCCGCGGCGACGGCCAGCTTGGCCGCGTCCCAGATGAGGAACTTGGTCATCCCGCCGGCGACGGCCGCCTCCCACGGGATCCCGCTGACGACCTTGAGCCACGGCACGCCGATCGCGTAGATGACCGCGGTGCCGATCGCCATCGCGGCCAGCGAGCCACCGATCCTCCGATCCCAGCCGAGCTCGGCCAGGCGGCCGACGATGGCCGCCGCGACCACGAACCCGACGAGGTATCCGCCGGTCTGGCCGACGATCCGGGCGACACCCTGCGTCCCGCCGGGAGCGAAGACCGACAGGCCGATCGCCCCAAGCACCAGGTACAGCAGCAAGGCCAGGGCAGCCCGACGGAATCCGAGGGCGGCACCGACCGTGAGAACCCCCAGGCTCTGGCCCGTGAACGGGACCGGCTCGGTCGGGATGACGACCTGGGCCGAGGCCCCGACGATCAGGGCCCCCGCGAAGACGAGCAGGACGTGCCTGATCCACGTGGGAGTGCGTTCGCCGACTCGGATCGGGACCAGGAAGTCCGCCAGGGTGATACCGCGATCTTCGGCCGTGCTCCGGTCGAGTCGCGGGATGGCGATCGTCAAGCCAGGCTCCGTGACGGTGGTCGTGCTGGGGGCACGACCGAGGGCACGAGTCTAGCACCACGATTCCTGCGTCTATTCGTACCCCACGGCACGCACGATCGAGATGCCGCTCGCGAGGCGAGCGGGGTAGGCGGCGGCCAGCATGGCCAGCGCGACCCCGAGCACGAACGCGACCGCGACCGCCAGCCACGGGACGGCCGTCGCGAGGTCCCAGCGGCCACCGGACAAGGCGACCATCAGGCCACCGACGATGAAACCGGCCACCACGCCGCAGATCGCACCGACGAGCCCGGTGATGCCGGCCTCGACCACCACGGAGCGCCACACCTGGCGTCGTGTCATACCGGCGGCCCGGAGCACGCCGATCTCGCGGACGCGCTCGAGCACGTTCATGGTCAGCGTGTTGACGATCCCGAGAGACGCCACGATGACCGCGATGAGCGACAACACGTCGAAGAGCCCGAAGACGCGGTCGAGCGCTTCGCCGATGGCCCCCTGGATCCTGTCGAGTGGCACGGGCTCGAGCGCGAGCGTGCGCGCCTCGTCGGCAAGCGCGGCCTGATCGACCGCCGAGGCACCCTCGACGAACCGCACCGCGAAGGCGTCCGCGCCGTCGATCCCCAGCCGGTCGGCATCGGCCCAGCCGACCAGAAGCGACTCGCCAGACCGGCCCGGGAGCGTCCGCCCGGCGATCCCGACGATCTGCAAATTCATCGCCGAGCCGTCGGCCGCCGCGACGACGATCCGCGACCCGACCTCGAGGCTGTCGCGCGCAGCGACGCCTGAGGGGACGATGACGGCGCCGCCTCGATCGAGCTCGGCAAGGGCGGTCGCACGGTCGCCCTCGACCAGGTGCAGCCGGCCGTCGGCGTCCAGGTCCGCGCCGACCATCGCGGCCCCGTCGACCCGCCGACCGTCGACCGCCAGGTCGAACGTGGCGATCGGGCTGATCGACCGGACCCCGGGGAGCTCGCCGAGTGTCTCGTCCAGCCCCTCGTCGAGAGCGCGCGGGAAGATCGATGTGACGATGAGGTCGCCCGGGACGACGTCGGCGATCCAGGCACCGGCCGCCGCGCGGGCATGCTGCCCGACCCCGCCCAGCGCCACGATCATCGCCAGGCCGACCGTCAGCGCCCCGACGGTCAACGCCGCTCGGGCCCGATCACGCAGCACGGAGGCGCGGGCGAGTCGTTCCTCGAGCCGTGAGAGCACCAGGAATGGCGTGCCGGCGAGGCGCGCAAGCACCGGCAGCACGAACGGGACGAGCAGGGCCACGGCGAGAAGGACGGCGTAGACGACGAGCGAACGGAGCAGCGCGGCGTCGCCGGCCGCCCGCGGCCAGATCCCGAGGCCGAGGACACCGACGACGCCGAAGACGGCGATCAGCCAGCGAAGACGAGCACGGCGCGCCGGCGGCAGGTCGAGGCGGGACTTCAATGCTTCGACCGGCGGCACGCGCCCGGCCCGACGGGCTGGCTCGACGGCCGCCGCGAGCGTGACACCGACGCCGATCGCCAACGCGGCCAGAGCATCGCTCAGGCGGACGACCGGACCCGCGATCTGGACCGACCCGACGGATCCCATCCATGCGGCGATCCCGGTCGCCAGCACGCCGCCAGCCACGATCCCGATCCCTGCGCCGACCACCCCGATGACCGACGCCTGCAGGAGGATGTACGAGGTCAGCTGGCCTCGTGTCGCGCCCGCCGCGCGCAGCAACCCGAGCTCGCGGACGCGCTCGACGACCGTCATCGATAGCGTGTTGAAGATCAGGAAGGCGCCAGCGAAGAGGGCGATGGCGGCGATCAGCGCGGTCGTCGCGGCGAAGTCGCCCGTGGATGCTTCCATCGCGGTCGCCAGGTCACGCGGCGACGACACGACGTAGGGCTCGGCGAGGAGCGTCGCCTCGAGAGCCTCGATGACGGCCGCGGGATCGATACCCTCGGTGAGCTCGAGGTCGATGCGACTGAGCCCGTCGGCGTCGAACACCGACTGGGCGATCGGCAGGGTGGTGACCACGGCACGGCCGGTCGCTCCCGCCCAGGGACCGTCAGCGGCGAGGATCCCGGCGACCCGGAGATAGATCGGAGCGTCGACGCCCTGCAACCCGACCCGCGAACCCACGGACAGCCCGTCCTGCCGCGCCAGGGTCGCGGACACGAGTGCGGATGGGTCGTCACCCGGCTCGAGCGGCGCGCCGGCAGCCAGCGTCAGGTCGTGGATGCGCGGCTCGAGGACCGGATCGATGCCGACCAGCGTCACCGGCGCCGGCAGCGGCCCGGGAGCGAACAGGCCCGTCCCCAGGTAGGTCCGCCGCTCGAAGGACGGTGCGGCGACATCGACGCCCGGCGTATCGCGGACGGTGGCCAGCGTCGCGTCGGACAACCCGATCTCGCCGAAAGCGGCGACCCGGAGCTCGGCCCGACCGACGAGCGTGCCCACCGCCCGGTCGACGGCGGCCCCGATACCGGCGTTCGTCGCGAGACCCGCATACAGCACGGCGACCCCCAAGGCGACGCCGATCGTCGTGAGCGCCGTCCGCAGGGGCCTGGCGCGCAGGCCTCGCCAGGCGAGGCCGTGAAGACCGCGCATGGCGCTCAGAGACCGAGGCTGGCGAGCCGGGCGATCAGGGCGGTCGCGTCGTGGTCGGCGCGCCGGCCGAGCTCGATCGTGTCGAGGATCCTGCCGTCACCGACGACGTGGACGCGGTCGGCGTACGCGGCGGCCTTCGAGTCGTGCGTCACTAGCACCACGGTCTGGTGCCGTTCCTGGCAGGACCGCCACAGGGCGTCGAGGATCTCGGTTCCGGTCGTGTAGTCGAGGTTGCCGGTCGGCTCATCGGCGAACAGCAGGGCCGGCCGCGTCACGAGCGCCCGGGCGACGGCCACCCGCTGCTGCTCCCCGGCCGACAGCTGGTCGGGCTTGTGGTGCTCCTTGCCGGTCAGGTCGACGAGCGCGATGACCTCCTGGATCCGACCGGCGATCTCGCCCCGGGACGGGTCCAGCCCGGCGATCGTGAACGGCAACGCGATGTTCTCGGTGACGTCCAGCAGCGGGATGAGGTTGAACGACTGGAACACGAAGCCGGTCCGGTCGCGTCGCAGGCGGGTCGCGCGGTCGTCGGACAGCTCGCTGATGATCTCGCCCTCGAGCACGACCTCGCCGCTCGACGGGCGGTCGAGGCCCCCGAGGAGCTGGAGGAGCGTGCTCTTGCCGCTCCCCGACGGCCCCATGAGCGCGACGAACTCGCCTGCCCCGACGGTCAGCGACACGCCGCGCAAGGCGTGCACGGTGGTCTCACCCAGCGGGTAGGCCTTGGTCAGGTCGCGGGCCTCGAGGATGATCCCGTCGCGCGTGCCGTTGTCGGGCGCATCGAGAAGCCGTGTGAGCAGGGCGGTCATGCTGGCCTCAGTGGGGTGTGGCCTGGTCCGGAGCGCACCGTAGCGGTGCGGTGTGGTCGTGGGCAGTCGCCCGATGGTCCGCATCGCGCTAGTACCCGCAGCCCCGATCAGGCGCCGAAGAAGTGGCCGGTGACGTCGCCGACGATCGCCTCGAGCAGCCCACCGGGTCCGGCTGACGCGACGACCCGCAGGCCCGTGTCGGTCGTTGCCTGGCCCGGTGGTGGGCCGTTGCCGGACGATCCGCCGTTGCCCCTCTCGCCACCTTGACCCTGGCCGTTGCCCTGACCGCCCGGACCGAGACCTTTGCCGTCGCCCTCCTCGGCGGGTCGATGGAGGCCATCCGGCGGCGGGGTCGGGACCGGCGTCGGTGTCGGCGTCGGCGTCGGCTTCGGGGTCGGCTTGGGCGTCGGCCTCGGCGTGGCCTTCGGCTTCGGTCGGGGTGTCGCCTTGGCCGCCGGCTTGGGCGTCGCCTTGGCGGTCGATCCGCATTTGTCGGCGAACAGGACCGTCCACATCTTCTTGCCATCGGAGCCCTTGTATGCGCCGATCCCGATGGCGTCCCACGACCGTCCGAGGACGTTCTTCCGGTGGCCCGAGGAGTCCATGAACATGCGGTGGATCGCCGGGGTGGCCTCACCGTCGGGATAGGTGTTCCAGCCGATGTTCTCGCCCGCGACCCGGTAGCAGTAGCCCTTCGAATCGAGCTTCTTGAAGACGTTCCCGTAGCCCGGGATGTCGTGGCTGAAGTAGTCGCGCTGGATCATGTCCTTGCTCCGCCAGCGGGCGACGGAGGTCAGGGCACTGTCGACCTTGAGCGCGCGCAGTCCGGCGGCCGCCCGGCTCCGGTTCGTCAGCGAGACGAGCTCCCGTTCCGAGGCGGAGCTATACGACCCGGAATCCCAGCCCAGGGCGCGGTCGGGGTTCGCGAGGCCCACGATCGACGTGGTCGCCACGGCCACGGCCAGCGCCAGCGGACGGATATGGATCGTGCGGTGACGTCGATCGGACATGCGCTCGGCGAGGTCCCGTGCGGCCGTCGCTGGGGCGGCGGCGATGGTTCAGGTGTGGTCCTCACCGTAGGCGGCGGGTCCGGTCGGGTCTGTCGCGCGAAGGTCCCATCCACGAGGCCACCGAGGTACCGCGGAGCGCGGTCAGGCCGTTCCGGGCCGTTTCCGCCACGCACCGCAATCGGCCTCGAGCGTGTTGCCATCGGCTACGTCGGGCAGTACGTTCGGCGATCTGGGGGTAGCCCGAATGGACCAGATCGCTTCGACGAGGACCGGGGATTCCGAGGGTCGCGCACCCGACGGGCCGATCCCATCCCTCCTCGCAGGACTCGCACGATCGATGCATGCCGCCGCGTCACGAGAGCGCGCGCGCATCACAGAACTCGTTGCCGCGGATGCGCGAGCCCACATCGAGAAGACGCATGCACGCGCAGCCATCGAGGCCGACGCGATGCGCCGAATGGCCGACGAGGAGATCCAGGACATCCAGGCGTGGTCGACGCAGGAGGTCAAGCGGATCCGTCGCGAAACCACTCGGCGGACCAAGGAGCGCCGTTCGGACCTCGCCTCGTACCTGCAGCGGCACGAGTCGTTCATCGCGACCGAGATCGCGGGGGTGGAGACCGCCATCGCCGAGTATTCCGCGCTCCTCGACCGGTTCGTCGAGGACCTGATCGGATCGAGCGACCCGTCGGAGATCGCCCGCCTGGCGGACCTGGTGCCGGCCCCACCCGACCTGGACGCGGCCCGTGCGACGGCGCGCGCGGCGGCGGTCAAGGCATTCGAACTGGAGGACGACCCCGCCGACCAGGCCGCAGAGGCCGAACCCGACGCACCCACCGAGCCGGCTGCCGACCCCAGCGTGGGCGTGATGGACCCAGGGGCCGACGGACGACCGGGCGATCTGCCCCATGAGACGAATGCGCCCGAGATGTCCGAGATTCCCGCGGAGCAGCCCGCGGACCAGCCCGCGGCCGTCACCGCGGCAGTCACCGAGGATGCCCCGTCCGGGGACGAGACCAATGGCGCCTTCCGGCTGTTCCGCGCGCTCGCACCGTGGTCGACGCCGTCCGGCTCTCCGACCGACGACGACGCAGAGGCCCGCCGAAGCTAGACGACGGGGCAGCGCGGGCACCGCCTGCCGTCGCCGCGTGCCCGTCCCCGACCGGCCGACGTGCCAGACTTCCGACCGTGAATGACACCCAGGCCGACCGCGTCGTGCTCATCACGGGTGCGACCGGTGGGCTCGGGCGGGTCGTCGCGCGCACGTTCGCCGACGACGGTGCCCGGCTCGCGCTCACCGGCAGGGACGAAGGACGGCTCCGCGCCCTGGCGACGGACCTGGCACTCGATGCCGATCGCTGTCTGCCCGTCGTCGTCGACCTGCGGGACCGTGATGCCGCCAGGGACGCTCTCGCGGCGACCGAGACCGCGCTCGGTCCGATCGACGTCGTCCTGCACCTCGTCGGCGGCTACACCGGCGGCACGCCGATCGGCGAGCTCGACCCCGGGGACGTCGCCGGGATGCTTGACCCGCATCTGTGGACGACACTCCACGTGACCCAGGCGGTCGTGCCCGGCATGGTCGAGCGTGGCTGGGGCCGGGTCATCGCGGTCACGGCACCGGTCGCCGCCGAGCCGACCGCCAAGATGGCGCCCTACGCGATCGGCAAGGCCGCGGAGGAGACGCTGCTCCGGTCCCTGGCACGCGAGACCGCGAACACCGGGGTCACCGTCAACCTCGTGGTCGTCAAGGCGATCGACGTCGACGGGCAGCGCCTGACCGACCCGAAGAAGTCGTCATGGACGACGCCGGAGGAGATCGCCGACGTGTTCCGCTATCTCGCGTCGGACGGTGCGGCGGCGGTCACCGGGGCGCGGATCCCCCTGTTCGGTCGCTGAGCCCCGCCGACCGTCGCGTCACGAGCCTGACGCGGCCGCCACCAGCGCCTGCGCCTCCTCGATGAGGCGCGCCAGGTGGTCCTCGCCGCGAAAGCTCTCGGCATAGACCTTGGTGACGTTCTCGGTGCCTGACGGTCGCGCCGCGAACCAGCCGAACTCCGTCGTGACCTTGAGACCCCCGATCGGCGCGTCGTTGCCCGGCGCGTTGGTCAGGATCGCCGTGATCGGGTCGCCGGCAAGATCGGTGGCAGTGACGTCCGCCGGCGAGAGCCGCCCGAGGGCGGCCTTCTGCTCAGGCGTCGCCGGCGCGTCGATCCGTCGATAGACGGGCGCGCCGAACCGCTCGGTCAACCCGGCGTATGCCTCACCAGGATCATGTCCGAGCCGGGCGGTCAGCTCGCAGGCCAGCAGGTCCGCGATGATCCCGTCCTTGTCGGTGGTCCATACGGTGCCGTCGCGGCGGAGGAACGAGGCCCCGGCACTCTCCTCGCCGCCGAAGCCGATCGACCCTTCGACGAGCCCGTCGACGAACCACTTGAACCCGACCGGCACCTCGAACAGCCGGCGGCCCAGGTCGGCGACGACCCGATCGATCATCGACGACGACACGAGTGTCTTCCCGACGCCGACATCACTCCCCCACAGTCGCGCCCCGCCGAACAGGTACGCGATCGCCGCCGACAGGACGTGGTTCGGGTTGAGGAGACCGCGCGCCGGTGTGACCACGCCGTGGCGGTCTGCGTCGGCGTCGTTGCCGAGGGCGATGTCGAACTGGTCGCGCAGCTCGACCAGCCGGGCCATCGCGTGCGGCGACGACGGATCCATCCGGATCTTTCCGTCCCAGTCGACGGTCATGAAGCGGAACGTCGGGTCGACGACCTCGTTCGTGACCGTGAGGTCCAGCCCGTAGCGGTCCCTGATCGCGCCCCAGTACTCGACCGAGGCGCCACCCATCGGGTCGACGCCGATGCGCAGGCCGGAGTCGCGGATGGCGTCCATGTCGATGACGCCGGCCAGATCATCGACGTACCGACCGAGGAAGTCGTAGCGCGTGACACCGTCCTGGACCTCGGCGTCGGTCGCCCGCGGAACGCCGTCGACCCCATCGGCGCCGGTCCCCTCGAGGATGCGGTTCGCCTCGTCCTGAATCCATCGCGTCACGTCGGTGTCGGCGGGGCCGCCGTTGGGCGGGTTGTACTTGAAGCCGCCGTCGTCCGGCGGGTTGTGCGACGGCGTCACGACGATCCCGTCGGCCAGGTGCCGCCAGCTGTCCTTCGGCCGGTTGGCCACGAGGATCGCGTGCGACACCGCGGGCGTCGGGGTGAACCCGTCCGAGGCATCGACACGTGCCTCGACGCCGCGCGCGACCAGCACGCTCAGGGCAGTCTTCGTGGCCGGCTCCGACAGCGCGTGGGTATCGCGCCCGATGAACACCGGCCCGCCGTAGCCCCGCTGCACGCGATAGCGGCAGATCGCCTCGGTCGTGGCCAGGATGTGGGCCTCGTTGAACGCGTTGCGGAACGACGAGCCGCGATGTCCCGACGTCCCGAATGCCACCCGCTGGGCCGGGTCCGACGGGTCGGGTCGGCCGTCGTGATAGGCGGCCAGGAGGGCATCGACATCGACCAGGATCGATGGGTCGGCGGGCTTGCCCGCCCGTTCGCTCAGGGCCATGGCGGCATGATGTCACGGGCCGGATCGGGCGGTCGGCGGTTCCCGGCCGCACCACACCAGACGCCACAAGACCGGCAGGGTGTTGCCAAAACCGTTCACGACTTGGTACGTTCGTCAGCCCTACGAGGCAGGACGAATGGACCAGAACGATCCCATCATCCCGGATGCGGGCCATGTCAATGGCACGTCGGTGGTCGGGACGACGGAATCGCCCGGGGTGACCGAGGCCGATTCGCCGACCGCCGAGCAGCCAAACCAGGGGTCGGACAGCGCAGGGTTGCGACCCGGCTTCCTGTCCGAGCTCGCCAGTGCGATGCGCGCGACCGCCGAGCGGGAGCGGGAGGTCATCGCCAAACGCGTCGCCGAGGACGCGGCCGTTCACATCGAGAAGGTTCGGTCGCGTGCCGCGACCGAGACCGAGGAGCTCCGCCGGATGGCCGAGGAGGACGTCCAGCACGTGCAGGAGTGGTCCGCCGCCGAGATGGATCGCATCCGCGCCGAAGCCAGCCAGAAGATCGAGGACCGCCGCGCGAGCCTCGATGAGTACCTCCACCAGCACGACGCGATCATCGAGACCGAGATCGAGGGCGTCGACGCCGCGGTGAAGGGGTACGGCGAGACACTCGACAGGTTCTTCGCGGAACTTGCCGACGCAGGCGACCCGGCCGCCATCGTCGCCCGCGCCGAGGCGCTGCCCGCGCCGCCGGACCTCGACCAGGTCCGCGCCAAGGCGCGCTCGAGTGCGGTCGCCATGTTCGCGGAGCCCGAGGCTCCGGCCCAGGCGGAGGTTCCGGCCGCGGAGGTTCCGGCCGAGGCTGAGACCGTTGCGGTCGCGGAGTCCCAGGCAGTCGCCGAGACGGAGGCCATCGGGACCGAAGGCATCGCCGAGTCGATCGCGAGCGGCGATCAAGCCACCGACGAGATCGTCAGCAGCCCGGTCGATGCGAGTGGCGAGTCGCCCGAGATCGCCGAGTTCGTCGCGCCGACGACCGATATCGACGGATCGAACGGCGCAGGCGACGCAGAGAGCGTCGCCGAGACCGGGACGCCGGTGGTCGCGGAAGCGACGATGTCGCCGGAAACAGCCGAGGCATCCGCGGAGTCCCCGACGGCAGCCGAGCCCGTCCCGGTCATGGACCCGGCCGCGACCGCCAGCCCGGCGTGGCCGGCCCCGGAGCCCGAGAAGGAGCCCGAACCGGTCACGGCCGCAGCGTCGATGGACCACACGAGCGCCGCGGTCCGCCTGCTGCGGTCCGTCGCTCCGTGGACCGCCCCGACACACGCGGGCTCGGACCGAGAACAGCAGGAGTAAATGCGGCGGCTGGAGGCCGCGAACACCTGAGCAGATTGGAGGCCGCGTCCACCGGGCGCGGCCTGCGTTTCCGATACACTCCCGTTCGCCCGTGGCCCGATGGCGCAGATCGGCGCCGAGGCTCCGGGCGGCGTGGTGGCCTTAGCTCAATCGGCAGAGCATCGGATTGTGGCTCCGAAGGTTATGGGTTCGAGCCCCATAGGCCACCCCAACACTCCCCCTCATCAGCGACCCTGCTCCCAGGCCCAGCCCTCCGGCTCGAGGCTGCCGTTGCCCCACATCCTGATCTCCAGGTCGATGCCGCGGATCGCCTCGGCCGCCGCGTCGAGCGATGCGCGCGGCAGGACGAGCAGGAGACCGCCCGTCCGGCCATCCTCGCGGACGAGCGCCCGCCGGAGCGACTCGGCCGGCATCGGGACGTAGCCGGCAAAGCCGCGCGCCTTGTACGTGTCGAGCAGAAGGGTCCAGCGGCGACCGTCGACGCCCCGCCAGAACGCGCCGATCCCCACGAAATGCCCGACGCCCCAGCGTTCCCGCGGGATGGCCGCCTCGGGATCTGGGCCAGCGATGGCGTCCGGCGAATACGCGTCGCTCGTCGCATCCAGGAGCTGATCGACCTCGAGGTTGGCGATCGGATGGATCCGCCACGTCCCGAGATTCGACTCGATGAGGTCGAGCAGCGCGTCGAAGCGGTCGTGATCCAGGAGCACGGCGCCCGCGCCATCACGAGCCGGGACGGGCAGCGTGACGAGCTCGCCACCCGAGCCCAGGGCGATCGCGCGCGCGACACCGGTCGGGCTCGTGCCAGTGACCGCGTCGTCGTCGGACGAACGGAACGGCCAGCCGTACCAGGTCCGCGGGTAGCGATCGATCGCCTGCGCATCGGACAGGCCGGCCTGCGCGACCGCCGTCGTCGTTCGTCGGACGTCCTCGAGCTCCTCCGCCTCGATCACCGTCCCCGCGAGATAGGCCAGGAAGTCCTCGCGCGTGGTGTCGACCCCGTCGCTCTCCGCGTAACCCAGCGGGCCCAGCAGGTATCGGGTCGCGTACGCGCCGCATGTCGCCGGCCGTTGATCCTCCAATCGATCGAAGGCGTCGGCGATCGACGACCAGCCCTCGACATACGCCACATCGGCGTTCGGGAAGAGCGCCTCGACGACCCGGCGGGCCGGGTGCCCGCCCGGGACCGCACGCCGAACGTCAAAGGCGAACGGCGGCGCTACAGACATTCGAAGTACGTCCGACGCTCCCAGTCGGACACGTCCGTCGAGCTGGCGGCCAGGCCCGATCGTTCGCGGTAGAGATCCCATTCGAACCGCTTCACGTCCACATAGTGCCGCGCGATCACGGGTCCGACGGCACCGCGCAGGACCTCGTCGGCTTCGAAAGCATCGACGGCGGCAGGGAGGTCGGCGGGGAGCCTTGGGAAACCGGCGGCCGCAGCGTCTGCATCGCTCATGTGCCCGACGTCGACCCGCGCCTCCGCCGGCATCGGCAGGTCACGCTGGACACCGTCGGCGATCGACGCGAGCAGGCCGGTCAGGTGGATGTACGGGTTCATCGCCGCGTCGCCGCTCCGGACCTCGAGGTGCCGGCCGCCGCTCCGTCCGGGCACGCGGACGAGGGCCGACCGGTTGCCGATCGCCCAGCAGACGTGCGCCGGCGCCCATGAGCCAGGCAAAAGCCGTTTCGAGGAGTTCGGGGTCGGCGCCGCCAGCGCGGCCTGGCCGGCGGCGTGGGCGAGCAGCCCGGCGATCGGCGCGCCGGCGGTGGGTGCCACGCGATCCGCATCGTCGGGATCCGCGATGAGGTCGACCGAGGGATCGTCGGCGCGCGACAGCCCGAGATGGACGTGCAGGCCATTGCCGGGCATGTCCTCGTACGGTTTCGGCATGAACGAGGCCGTCGCGCCGATGTCGCGGGCAGCCGCCCTGATGAGCTGCCGGGCAAGGAGGAAGCGATCGGCCGCGACGAGCGGCTCGGTCGGCAGGAGGCTCACCTCGAACTGGCCGGGACCGTATTCCTTGGCGAACTGGTGCACCGCGATGCCGGCCGCGTCGAGATCCTCCAGGATCCGCGCCGCGAGCGGCCATCGGGCATCCAGGCCCTCGACGGCGAACATCCGCCCGGTGTCGTCGCGGAGGGCCGCAGGGTCGGACCCGGGAACGATCACGAACTCGGCTTCGAACGCCACGCGCAGCGCGATCCCGAGCCGCCTCAGTCGCTCGACTTGCGCCGCCAGCACGCTCCGCGGGTCGCCGTCCCAGGGCCGGCCGGCATCGTCCGTCAGCCATGGGAAAGCCTGGGCCACGCCCGGCCGGTGCGGCATCGCGACGAGCGTGTCCGGATCCGGCACCGCGCGGAAGTCCCCCGAGTCCGCGCCGAAGACGGGATGCGGCACCTGCTCGTCGGTGATCGCGAGGTCCCAGTTCGCCATCGCGAACGTGACGCCGTCCCGCGCGACGTCGTCGAAGCGGCCGCGCGGCACGGCCTTCGCGCGGCCGAGGCCGGCGTAGTCGTGGTACACGACCCACAAGACGTCGGCCCCGAGTTCCGTCAGCCGGGCCGCGGTCGCGGCGGCGCGGTCCGGCCGGTCGCGTATAAGCGCAGTTCCCATTGCCGTCTGCATAACGTGGCGGCATAGTAGCGGGCGCCAGACGGGGGACCGGCAGGGGGGTGAGGGAGAGGAGGTCTTTCGTGGCGTCGTCCACTGCTGAACCCGGCCTCGAACGCAACGCGATCGGGCTGACCGAGGTCCTGTTCCAGTCCATCACCCACATGGCGCCGGCGGTCGCCACGGCGCTGTCCATCGGGGCCGCGACGTCATTCGCCGCGGGGATCACCCCGCTCGCCGTCGTGCTCGCGCTGGTCGCGGTGCTGTTCACCGCCTACTCGATGGGCGAGCTCGCCAGGCACCTGCCGTCCGCTGGCGGCATGTACACCTACGTGGCTCGGGGTCTCGGCTCGTTCGCGGGTTGGCTGATGGCATGGGCGTTCCTGCTCGCCGAGCCGATCGTTCCGGCTGCCCTGTACGCATCCTTCGGGCTGTTCGGCGCGGCATTCATCACGACACTCACCGGCTTCACGAACGATCTGCTGTGGCTGCCCCTGGCTGTGATCTGCGGCCTGATCGTCTGGGGGCTGGTCTATCGGGGTATTTCGATCTCGACCCGCGTGGGCGTTGTCCTCGGCGTGATCGAGATCGGCATCTTCCTGCTGGTCTCGTTCCTGCTGATCGTCAACGCCGGGGCGCGCAACACGATCTCGGTCTTCCTCCCGGGCGACCAGGGCCTGTTGCCGGCGCTCCAGGGCATGGTCTTCTGCCTGCTCGCGTTCGTCGGCTTCGAGGCGGCCGCACCGCTGGCGGAGGAAACCCGTGACCCCAAGCGCAACATCCGGCGTGCGGTCCTGCTGTCCGCCGTCCTGATCGGCCTGTTCTACGTCTTCAACTACTACGCCGCGACCGTGTATTTCGGCCCCGAGAACATGAGCGGGTTCCTGACGGCCCACGAGGGCGACCCGTGGGGCGGCATGGCGAACGAGGTCCTTCCGGGCATCGGCTCGCTGCTCATCACGTTCGCGATCCTGAACAGCTCACTGGCCAATGCCAACGCGGGGGCCAATGCATCGACACGCGCGATCTTCGCCCTGGGTCGCGCCCGGCTCCTCCCGGCTGCCCTGGCCGAGGTGCACCCGACCTACCGGACGCCCGTCAACGCCGTCCATCTCCAGGGGATCCTCGCGATCGTGCTCGCGGTCGTGCTCGGCCTCCTGTTCGCCGGGACCGACTTCGGCGGCCCGCTCACGACGTACATCTTCATCGGTTACATCCTCGGGCTGCTCTTCGCCGGGATGTACATCGCCCTGAACATCGCGGCGATCGGGTACTACCTGGGTGAGCGACGCGCGGAGTTCAACGTCGTCAAGCACGTGGTCGTGCCGATCATCGGCGTGATCCTGCTCATCCCGGCATTCCTCGGCGTTCTCGGTGGGGTGACCATCCCGATCCTGAACGTCCCGATCCCGGCGCTGTCGTCCCCGATCGACCTCGTGCCACCGCTGGTCGCGATCTGGATGATCATCGGCGTCGTCGTGTACTTCGTTCTCCGGTCGAACCGGCCGGACACCATCGAGCGTGTCGGGGACATCGTCTCCGAGGCCTGACTCGTCCTTCGTCGGCGGCTGCCATCGGCGGCCGCCGGCACCGCCCTAATCGAAAAGCGACAGCGGGCAGTGCGCTGTGACGACAACGTTCGGCATGTCGACGATCTCGCTGATCCGCAAGTCGACCGCGACGCTCGTCAGCAGGTAGGCATCGACCGGGGCGATGCCGTGCTCGCGGCCGAGCCAGTCGATCATGCGGCGCACCGCATCGCGCGCGGCGCCGTTCAGGTCGGGGCCGATGCCGTCGGTCGCGTAGCGCCGGCCGCCGGGTGTCGCCGCTGTGTCCGCCGTGAGGAACTCCGGACCGGTCAGGTGGAGGTCCTTGCGGACCGTCACGCGGACGACCGCGCGCATCGGCGTCTCGATCGCGGTGCCGCACACCTCGCCGTCGCCCTGGGCGGCATGCCCGTCGCCCATCGAAAGTCGCGCCCCCTCGTGGAACACCGGCAGGAACAGCGTCGCGCCCGCCGTCAGGTGTCGCGTGTCCATGTTGCCGCCATGGAGATCCGGCGGGATGGTGGAGCGTGGCCCGGTCTCGGGCGCGACGCCGACCTCACCACAGAACGGGACGATCGGCACGCGGACCCCCGGCAGGAACTCGGCGCGGTCGCCGGCACGAGGCACCGTCGTGATCCGCAGGTAGGGGTCGCTGAACTCGTCGGCCAGAAGCCCGAACCCAGGGATGCTCGCGGTCCAGCCCCAGTCGGCCGGCTCGAATTCGAGAAGGTCGATCTGGAGCGTGTCCCCGGGCGCAGCCCCCCGGATCGCGATCGGGCCATTGACCTGGTCGACGCGCTCGAAGTCGAGGCGCCCGAGGTCCTCGACCGTGGATGTCGCGGTCAGCTGACCGCCCGACGCGTCGAGCATGTCGAACTCGATGATTGCGCCATCGTCGACGGTCTCGATCGGCGGGATCGCCGGATCCCACGCCAGGTGGAAGCGGTCGCGCGCGACGTGGAGGGCCGGTGTCGTCTGCATCCGCGTCGCCTCAGCCGGCCTCGGCCAGCGCGGCGACCGCGGCCGAGGCACCCGCGAGGATTGGTTCGCCGTGGCCGACCAGCAGGACGTCGAAGTCGAGGGCGCCCATCTTGCCGATCGACGCCTTGGCCGCCGCAGCGTCTTCGGTGAAGCGCGGGTTCGACCCGGCCAGCGAGCCGCCGGTCGTACCGAGAGCATCGCCGGCGACCAGGATCCGCCCGACCTCGTCGAGAACGGCGATGTGCCCGGCCGTGTGACCCGGCGTCGTGACGATCCGCAGACCGAACACGTTCTCGCCGTCACCGACGGCCGTCACGGGTCGTGACGCAGCGATCGCCGCGATGTCCGCGGCGCCGGCGTACACGGCGGCGTCCGGTGCCGCGCCCATGATCGCCTCGATGCTGCCGGCGTGATCGCCGTGGCGATGCGTCAGGATCACGTGCCCGACCGCCTCCCAGCCGAGGCCGGCCGCAGTCAGCGAGGCGGCGATGGCGCCCTCGCTCCCGGCGACACCCGTGTCGACGATCGCGGCCTCACCGGCACGGGCCAGGATATAGGCCGAGACGAAGCCGAGGTTGGCGCGGTGCCACGACACGCCGCCGGTCGCCGCGGACGGTGCGGAGCTCCCGGGCGGGCTCGAGGCGCCGGCGCCGGCCCCCGTGGGGCTGGCGGCGCTCGACGGCTCGCCCCCGCCCGCGGGCGTCGCTGCCGAGCTGGTCGCCGACGGCCCGCAACCGGCGACGCCGAGCACTGCCAGGGCGATCGTCCCGCGTCCGGCGTGGACCAGGAACGTGCGGCGCGTGATATCGATCCCGAGCTGCATCGAAGTACGGTGATGGTACGACGCTCGGTCGGGGCCCGGATGCGGATCGCTCGCCAGTTGCGCCCCGACCGACCCGAACGTACGATGCGAGACCCTGCGCCGCCACGTACGGGGTCCGTCCGCGTCACGCCATCGGGCGTGACATCGCTTCTGCGACTGGGATGCATGGACCCGCGATGGCGGACCAGGTCGGAGGACCACGCCCATGGCGAACGTGACGTTCGAGAACGTCAACAAGCTCTACGGCGATTTCCACGCCGTCAAGGACATGAACATCGAGATCGGCGATGGCGAGTTCATGGTCCTGGTCGGGCCTTCCGGATGCGGCAAGACGACCGCCCTCCGGATGATCGCGGGACTGGAGGAGATCTCCAGCGGCAAGCTGCGGATCGGCGACCGCGTCGTCAACGACGTCGCACCCAAGGACCGCGACATCGCGATGGTGTTCCAGAGCTACGCGCTCTACCCGCACATGTCCGTCCGCGAGAACCTCGCTTTCGGACTCAAGCTCCGCAAGGTCTCGAAGCCCGAGATCGAGCGGCGCGTCGGCGAGGCAGCCGAGACGATCCAGCTCCAGAAGCTGCTCGACCGCAAGCCCAAGGAGCTCTCCGGCGGCCAGCGCCAGCGCGTCGCCCTCGGTCGGGCGATCGTCCGTGAGCCGGCCGTGTTCCTGATGGACGAGCCGCTCTCCAACCTCGACGCGAAGCTGCGCGTGCAGACGCGTGCCGAGATCGCGCGGCTCCACCAGCGGCTCAAGACCACCGTCGTCTACGTCACCCACGACCAGGTCGAGGCGATGACGATGGGCGAGCGGATCGCGGTCATGAGCGAGGGCCTGCTCATGCAGGTCGGCTCGCCGCAGCAGCTCTATGACCACCCGGCCAACCGGTTCGTCGCCGGGTTCATCGGCAGTCCGGCCATGAACTTCGTCGAAGTCGACATCGACGGCGACCGGTTGCGCGGCCCGGGCGACTGGTCCGTCCCCCTGCCACAACGTGCGCGCGATGCGATCGGGTCGAGCGGGCGCAAGGTCGTCGTCGGCTTCCGCCCGGAGCACCTCGAGATCGGCGAGACCGGTCCGGCCAGCGGCTCGTTCCGGGCGCGTGCCGATGTCGTCGAGTACCTCGGCAACGAGGAGCTCCTGCACGTCAACGCGGCCGGCCAGGACATCGTCGCGATCGTGAATTCGTCGCACCGGGTCCGTCCCGGCGACATCGTCGATCTGGTCATCCCGCTCGACAAGCTCCACCTGTTCGATCGCGAGACCGGCGAGACCCTCGCCCAGGCTCCGGCGTCGGTCGCCGCCTGACGGACCAGCCGACCGCCTCGCAGCCGACGGCCCCGGAGGTCAACTCCGGGGCCGATCTTCGCGAACGCGTCGTCGACCGGCGCGTCCTGCATCGGGGCAAGTTCCTCGAGTTCCGCGTCGATACGGTCGAGCGGACCGATGGGTCGCGCGCCACCCGTGACTTCGCCGGCCATCCGGGAGCTGTCGCGATCCTGGCGCTCGACGCAGAGGGTCGCGTGGCGCTCGTCCGCCAGTGGCGCCTGGCCGCCGACGAGGCACTGCTGGAGATCCCCGCCGGTGGGCTCGACGTCGCGGACGACGGCTCCAAGGAGGATCCCGAGCGCGCGGCGCGTCGCGAGCTCGAGGAGGAGACCGGGATGCGCGCCGGGTCGTGGCGAAAGCTCGCGGAGTTCTACTCGGCGCCGGGCTTCACCGACGAGCTGATGCACCTGTACCTCGCCACCGACCTGACGGCGGCGTCAGCGGACGGTCGACTCGAACCGGACGAGGACGAGCGCCTCATCCTCGAGTGGCGTGCCTGGCAGGACGCCGTAGCCGCCGCGGAAAACGGGGAGATCCGCGACGCGAAGTCGATCGTCGGGCTGTTCTGGCTGGCTCGCGTGATGGATGGCTCCGTCGATGAGGCAGCACCCGTCGACGGTGACGTCGCGCATGCGACCTACCGGATGACCCAACGCGAGCTGGTCCTCGCGAACGTGGAGGTCATGCGTCGTTCGACGTTCACGCGAGTCGCCGGGCTCCTGATGTCGGGGCTGTCCCTGTTCGGCATCCTGACGGCCGGCGACCTGATCAGCGTCGGCCTCCTGGTCGTGGGCCTGTCATTCCTGACCGGCTGGTTCGCCGCTCCGATCGCCTGGTACCAGGCGCGCAAGCGCCCGGATCTCGTCACGGCCGAGACCGTCCTGCGAGCGGACGACCGAGGTCTCCGCGTCGCGTCGCCGATGGTCAATGGTCTGACCAGTTGGGCGGCGTTCCGGACCGTCCACGAGTCGGGCCGGTTCCTGTTCCTCGATACCGATTCGGGGCTCAATCTCATCATCCCGAAGCGCGTCTTCGCGCCGGGCGACCTCGCGATTCTCTATCGGCTGCTCGAGCGCCACGGGCTCCTGGGAGCGTCGCGCCGAGCCTAGCCTCGTGTCGAGCGCTTCGGTCGGCCCTCCGCTCCGAGCCTGGCCAGCGCGTCCCGGTACAGCGGCGAGTCCGGGCTGAGCGCGACGGCCATCCGCAGGTGTGTCCCGGCCTCCTGCCGTCGACCGAGCTTCTTCAGGCTCTGGCCGAGCGCGAAATGCGCGTACGGCGCGGACGGGTCGAGCTCGAGGATCCGTTCGAAGGTCGTCCGCGCGAGCTCATGCTGAGCGGAGTTGAAGTAGGCGCGCCCGAGTGCCTCGAGGATCGAGGCCTTGCCTGGTTCCAGGCGGTCCGCCCGCTCGAGCACGATCGCGGCCTGCGCGTGATGACGCGAGGCCAGCAAAGAGTGGCCGCGCTGGAGGAGGTCGTAGGCCGATTCCCGCTCGGGCTCGTCCTCGAGGATCTGATCGTCCACGGCCGAATGGTCGCATGAAGCCCAGAACCTGGGTCCGGACCGAGCCGGGCGGTCCGGGACCTAGCCGACGACCACCCGGTACGGCGCGAGATCGACCGGCTGGAGCCGCGGCGAATGGGTGATCCCCGGGATCCGGCCGCGCTTCGCGATGGCGCGCCCATCGATCTCCTTGATGTCGCCGGTGAAGTCGATCGGGCTGGCGCCGCTGATGAAGGACCCGACCGCGTACGAGTCGACCGGCGCGCCGGACTCCTTGAAGTAGCGGATCCGATCCGGGTTCAGCCCGCCCGACACGACGATCCTGACGTGCTGGTAGCCCTCCATGTCGAGACGGGCGCGGACTTCGTGGACGAGATCGGCCGTGACCCGGCCGCGCTCGGCAGGAGTGTCGAGCCGGATGCCGTACAGCCGGTCGCCGAGCGCGTGCGCCACCCGCAGCGCCTCCTCGGCCTCGTCCTTGAATGTATCGACGAGCACGATCCGCGCCACATCCTCGCCCAGGTGCCGGTCGAATGCGAGAGCCGCCTCGACGGTGTCACCGAAGATCAGGACCAATGAGTGCGGCATGGTTCCGGTCGGCGCGAGACCCGCGAGGCGAGCCCCCGCCGGCGTCGAGGCACCCACGCACCCCCCGACGATCGCCGCGTAGTCGAGCACGTCGGTGATGTCCGGATGAACGTGTCGTGCCCCGAAGCTGATGACCGGCTCGGGCGCAGCGACGTCGACGATCTCGCGGGCGGCGGTCGCCCAGCCGGTCGACTGGGCGAGCATGCCGAGGAGGGCCGTCTCGTACAGGCCGAACCGGCGATAGCGGGCGCGGATCCGCAGCACGACCTCGCGCGGCTCGATACGAGCGCCGTCGGACAGCGCCTCGATCGTCGTCTCCTCGGGGTCGCAGTCCGCCAGGACGTGGCCGAGCAGGTTCTTGGCCTCGTCGATGCCGCACAGCACGGCCTCACGCCGCGTGAAGACCTCCATCGTCACGACCGGGTCGAGGCCCTCGGCCGCGAGGATGCTGTCAGCCCGCGCGAAATAGACGTCGGCTGAGTCGCCCGACAGGATCTCGTGCGAGGGTCGGGCCCGCTGGATGCCCATTCAGTCCGGCTCGGCTCCTGGTGCGGTCTCGTTCGGCGTCGACGGCACCGCGGGTCGCGCGGCCTCCGGCTCCGGCGTGGCCGGGAGTGTAGACGATGCCTCCGTCGTGGTGCTGGTGGCGAGGCGCCGGCGGCGACGACGGAACATGACGAACAGCATGGCCAGCAGGAGCACGAGGCCGAGGACGACCGCGCCGATGACGAGGGCACGCGTGACACCGATCGACTCCGCCCCTGCCAGGAGCGACATCGTCGCAGCGGACGCCGCGGTGGCAGCCGCCAGGTCACCCGACGCGAACGCGGTGCGCGCCGCCGTGTAGCCGGCATCCGGCGTCTCCCCCGCCAGCCCGAGCGACACGAGCGGCGTCCGCTCTGCGGCCAGGGCATCGCGCGCCTGTGCGATCGCCCCGGCGGTCTCGATCCGCTCCTCGAGCACGACCTTGACCTCGTCGAGGTCGTCGCCGGCCATGGCCTCCTCGAACGGGGCCTCGAGATCGGACGGCACTGCCAGCTCGAGATCGGCCGTCGCGCCGGCCAGGTCATCGCGCAACGCGAGCACCGGCTCGGCCTCGTCCATCAGTGCCGTCGCCTCGGGGAACCGCCAGAGGCTCATGTTCGCCCGGATGCCGCGCGGCACGGCCCACTCCGCGCCCGCCGCGTCGAGCGAGGCATATGCGTCGCGTGCCTCTTCGCGGGTTTGGAGCGTTCCGCGCTCGGCTGGCGGCACGACCCATCGGCCGAACAGGTCGTCGGCCGTGTCCGTGTCGCCGACCTCCTCGACCAGGTCGAGGAAGCGCCGCCAGTCGGGACGGGCGCCGGTCTTCTCCGCCCCGGCGTCGCCGGCGTACGGGTTCTCACCGGCATCCGCTGCGGCGAGGACGGCCTTCATCCCGTCGTCGCCGATGTTCTCGGCGATCTGCGCGATCACCGTGTATGCCGCGCCGTACCCAAACCGTTCCTTCTCGTCGGCCTCGGCCGTGTCGATGCGGGACGGGTCCGGCCATTCGTTCAACGGGAAAGCCCCGGCATCGCCGGGCTCGACCGCGGTCGGCGCGAATTCGTTCGACAGGCCGAGCTCCTGGCCGACGCGATCGGCGTAGTACTCGGCGAGGCCCTCGTCGATCCAGCGGTCGCCGATCAGGTCGCCGTTGAACCACGCATGCGACGCCTCGTGCAGGATGGTGTGGTCATCGAGGTCCTCGCTCATCGTGATCTCGTCGGTGCTCGCGTCGTAGAACCCGGCGTAGCCGTGGAGCAACGGCGCATGGACCTCGCTGACGGCGAGGTCTCCGGACACGGGCCATGGCAGGCCGACGAGCTCCTCGAGGGCGGGCAGCCCCTCCTCGAGCACGTCGGCGACGCGGTCGCGCCAGACCGTGTCTTCGGGCCACGCGCGCACGACGACCGAATGGCCGCCCGGCTCGATTTGCAGGTCGGTCAGCGCAGTCGGCCGATCCGCCACCACGACGCGATACCACTCGTCCGGCGTGCGGATCGTGCCGCTCGACATCTCGACATGGTCGGGTCGCGTGCGTTGCGAGATGTCTTCGCCGTAGCCGGCGTCCTCGAAGCCCTTCGGCAGGATGATCCGGACGGTCGAGCGCCCGTCGTCACCCCACGCCCACGCCGTGAATGTCGTGAACGCCGACCCGACGCGGATGTCACTCGACGAGCGCGGCTTGCCGCCCGCCAGCGTGAACTCCACGCGGATCGCACGAGACGCCCGGTAGAACAGATTCGGGAAGCGGACCGTGACCTCGCGATAGCGGTCGCGCGTCCGGACGCTCGTGGTGAGGGTGCGGCCCCCGGACGTGGCCCGGACGGATCGCGCCTCGGCCGGGACGGGGAAGATGATGCGATCGAAGTAGTAGCGGGTCGTGGTCGTGCCGAGCGACGTGCGTCGGACCGTGGTCGGCCGCAGGTTCGTGGCGTCGAAGTCGACCCGGACGCGCACGAGGCGATCGTCCGTGTCGATGCGGTAGGTGGCGTCTGCGCCGAGCCTGAGGAAGTCGTCGGCGGCGTGGAGGGTTCCCGCCGCCGGAGGTGAGAACGAGGCGACCAGCGCGATCAGCCCGGCCGCAACGAGGATCGACAGTCGCCGGAGGCGACCTCCACGTTCCGTGGTCAGGGCGCGTCCCTCGGCTCCCGACCTCATCCCGATCCGGTCCGAAGCCGTGACGCGTGCATCCGCACGTGTCGCTGGCGGCGTCGTCTCACGGTGACGACCATCAGCGCGAGCAGGAACAGCAGCGCGATCACGATCGTGGCGATGCTGAATGCGCGCCCCTGGCCGACGGACTCTGCGTTGATCCACGTGGCGGCAGCCTCGTCCGCGGCCGCGACCGATGCCGCGAGCTCGCCGCGCGCGAACGCTTCCTTCGCCGCAGCCAGGTCGGCGTCCGGGTGCTCGCCCCACATGCCGAGCGTCATGAGCGGTGTCAGCGCATGGGGGCGTTCGGCGTCCGCGGCGGCATACCGGTCGATCGCCTCGAGCTCCGCGGCACCCTCCGCGATCGCGTCATCGAAGCCGTCGTCGTCCTCGAAGGTCTCGCGCAGCGAGGCCGGCGCGGCCAGCCCGACCGCCGACGCGGCGCGCTCCACCCGGCCGCGCAGGGCGAGCACGTCCTCTGCGCCATCGATGAGCACCGTCGCGTCCTCGAACCGCCAGGCCCGCATCGCGTCGCGGATCGACAGTGGGACGGCCCATTTGCCGACGACGCCGAGGAAGGCGTCGTAGCGGGACCGTGCGGCCAGGCGCGCGTCGAGCAGCGGCACGTCCTCGGGTCGCGCGACCCACGTCCGCCACAGATCGTCGTACGCGGTGTCGCCGCGGGCCTCGAGCAGGTCGAGCAGCCCGCGCCAATCGACCGGGCCACCGACGATCTCGTCGCCCCCGCCGACCGGCTGGTACGCGCTGCGGCGATCCGACACGGCCGCCCAGACCGCCCGGAGGCCGTCGGGGCCGGCCCGCTCGGCGATCTGCTGTGCAAGCGTGAACGACGCGGCGTAGGCGTAGTCCTCCTGGGCCACGTCCAGCGTTCCCACCGGGCCCCAGCCGTTCAGCGGGATCCTGGACTTCTCCAGCTCCGCGGTCAGGCGGTCGGTGGTGACCTTGATGTCGGCGTCCTCGGCGGCCACCGCGCCGTAGTACGAGGCGAATGCCTCGTTCGCCCAGCGGTCGGCCAGCAACGACCCGTTGAACCAGGCGTGCGCAACCTCGTGCAGCACGACGAAATCGTCGGCGTAGTAGGCGATCGCCACGGTCCCGGCCGCGGGGTCGAAGATGCCGGCGTAGCCGCCGGTCGAACGGCTGACGGCCTCCTGGACGGTCAGCGGCGTGTCGTACTCGGGCCACGGCAGCCCGATCCGGGCACCCAGCGCCGGGAGCGACTTCGCGAGGAGACGGCCGACTCGTCTCGCCCACGGCTTGTCGTCCGACCACGCGCGGACGATGACCTCGACCGGCTGGCCCTGCACGGTGGTCGCCACGGTCGAATTCGGTGTACGCCCCGGGTCGGTCGCCGACCAGATACGCAAAGAAGTCGAGCGGCTTGGAGAGCACACCGCTCCGGAAGATCGTCCGGCCGTCCGCCGCGGTCGTGGGCGCCGGGATGCGTCCTGCCTCGACGGCCACCTCGTAGCCCTTCGGGAAGACCACCGTGACCGAGCTGCCCGGCGTCTCGTCGCTGGCGAATGCCCAGACCGGGAACGACACCAGCGTGTCGCCGATGCGCAGGTCGCGCGTGGCCTGTCCGCCGGGATCCTTGAGGTCGAAGGTAAGGCGGTACTTGGCGGTCCGGCCGCTATTGAGGTTCTGGGCAAGGTTCAGCCGCAAGAGCGAATGCGTCTTGGTCTTGCGCGCCACCGACACGGTCGGCTGGCCACTGCCCTCCCAGCTCAGCCGATAGCCACTCGCGCCTGGCAGGACGGCCAGGAACGCGTGATCGAAGAAGTACCGCTTGGTCGTCGTGTCCCGCAGCCGGTTCGTGAGCGTGAGGTCGACTGTGACGCGGATCCGCTGCTGGGCCGGCTGCACGTCGTAGCGCGCTGCGCCGACGATCGTGAGGTCGGGGGTCGCGGCGCGCACCTCGGGCGGGTCGCCCAGGAGCCCGGTCGTCGCCACGGCCACGAGCAGCAGGACTGCGACGACACGGTCGCGCCGCCAGGACGTCATGAGGCGGCCTCGTCGTCGCCGGCCGTGGCGGGCGCCAGCTCCGCGAGGCGGTCGCCATACCGGGCGAGGAACTCGGCGTTGCGCGGCGTCCGATCCGACTGATCGGGCATCCGGCCGCCGATCCACAACCAGATGGCCGACTCCTCCAGCAGCCGGTCGGCGATCTCGACGATGCGTGCGAGGGCCAGGCCGAGCCGATCCGCGCCGGGTGCCACCGCGACGTCGTCGATCGGCAGCTCGATCGACAGCAGCGGCCGCTCGTCCTCGCTGATGCCGAACTTGGCGAACGGGAACTCGTCGTTCCAGCGCAGGAGCTTGCGGTAGGACTTGCGGAACATGTCGCCGATGGGCGGCGCGAAATGCGCCCAACAGATGAGCGCCAACGACGGGTCGAGGATGATCGTCACCCGGAGATCGAAGCGGTTGCGGCCGTCGAGCACGAGATCCCAGCTGGCGATCCCATCGCGCTCGGCCCGGTCGACCGGTTCAAGCCCCAGGTCGCTGAGCCAGCGCTCGACGTCGGCCGGGCGCACCGTGGGCGCGCCGGGGTCGGCGGAAGGCATGGCCCGCGGAGTCTAGCCCATCGGCTAGGACCCGCTGCGCTCGCCGACGGGCATGACGAGGACGAACTTGCGGTCCTTTTCGGGGTACCGCATGAGGGGCCGCCGCCAGGGCAGATAGTCTGCGGGGAGCCTCCGGACCGGCACCAAGGTGTTCGGCTTGTCCGACGCGCCCCAGATCGAGCTGACACGCGGATACCAGACGTCGACGATCCGCACGTGCGTGACCCGGAAGTCGTCGGTGAGTGCCGGGTCGGCGGTCGCCTTGAACCCTGTCATGACCCAGGCATGGGCACCGCGCCAGACGAGCAGTCCGGCCGGCCGGTTCGTCCGGCGGATGGCACGGGCGGCCGCCTTGATCGCCCCCTCCCGGGACGCCGCGGCGACCACCTTGAACCGGCCGTAGCCGAGCTTTTCGAGCCCGCGCGCCCAGCCCTCCGGCTCGGTCCCCTGACCGCGCAGTCGATCGGTGGACAGGCGGCGAGCGAGTCGATACAGCCGATCCTGGACGGCTCGCGACGCCTTCGTCGCGCCGCGGTCCATGACGTTCATCATCGTCTGCATCGCGCCGGGCACGCAGTAGATCTTCGTCACCTGGCTGGCGAAGTCGCCGCGCCGATACAGGTTCATGCTGAACGGGCCTGGCTTGGGTGCCGGGTCGAAGCTGGCCGTCGGTGCCAAGGTGGGGCCCGGCGAGGGTGCGATCGTCGCCGACGGCTCGGGTTGCAGCGTGGGTTCGGCACGCGTCGGCGGGAGGGTCAGTCGCGGGGTGGAGTCGACGCTCGGCGTCGGCACCATCGATGCGAGGGCCTCCTGGCTCGGGACGGACGTCGACACCGAACCTGCCCTCGCGTCACAGCCGAGGAGGACCGTGAGCAGTCCAAGGGCGACCCACGCCCGGAGCGGCCGCATGCGGCCCGATCGCCTGCGCATGGCCTATCCATACCACGGGGCAGGACTTTGCGCGACGGCGCTTAGCGACGGCCTCGCGAGGCTCCCGTGGCAACCCCTGTGGCCACCTCGTGGACGTGGGCGCCCTGCGCATGGTCGTGCACGTTTCGGCCACCCGGCCGTCGGTCGACCGACTCGCCGCTTTTGATGACCTTCTTCGCGAAGTCGCTGGTGCGGATATCGGCCGCCACGCGGACGTTCCGTCCGATGTGCGCCCCGCGCGGGATGATCGCCCGCTTGCCGACGACCGTGATGCCGGTGTTGAGGCGGGTCGGTTCCTGCTTGTTCGGCTTGTCGTCATAGGGACCCGATCCGACGATCGCGCCCTGACCGACCACGACCTCCTTGTCGAGGATCGAGCGATCGACCACCGCGCTCGAGCGGATGACGGAGTCGAACATCACGATCGAGTCGCGCACGACGGCGCCGACATCGACCCGCACGCCCGGCGACAACACTGAGTTGACGACCGTCCCGTTGATCACGCAGCCATGGCTGATGAGGCTCCGATGCACCTGGGCCGTCGGCCCGATCTTGGCCGGCGCGCGTTCCTCCGAGCGCGTATGGATGACCCACTCCTTGTCGTACAGGTCGAGCTCGGGGTCGTCCTCGAGGAGGGCCATGTTGGACTCCCAGAACGACTGGATCGTCCCGACGTCCTGCCAGTAGCCGCTGTAGCGATAGCCGAAGACGCGCGCGCCGGCTTCGAGCATGTCGGGGATGACGTGGCGCCCGAAGTCGACGCGATCCTCCGACAGCCAGCGCCGGAGCGTCTTCTTCGAGAAGACGTACACGCCCATCGACGCCAGATCGGTCTTGGGCTGCTTGGGCTTCTCCTGCCATTCGATGACGCGGTCGTTCTCGTCGAGCGCGAGGACGCCCATGCGCGAGGCCTCGGCGAGCGGCACACGCCGGACGGCGATCGTCACGTCCGCCCGGTGGCGGCGGTGGGCCGCGATGAAGGGCTGGTAATCCATCTTGTAGACGTGGTCGCCGGCGAGGACGACGACCGTGTCGGATGGGTCATGCTCGATGACGTTCATGTTGCGCAGGACAGCGTCCGCCGTGCCCCGATACCACTCGGCGACCTTGCCGCGCGCGATGTACGGCTGCAGCAGCTTCACGCCGCCCCGGTTGCGGTCGAGATCCCAGGGCCGGCCCAGGCCGATGTGGTCGTTGAGCGAGCGTGGGTTGTACTGGGTCAGGACGATGACGTCGTGAATGTCCGAGTTGACGCAGTTGGACAGCGTGAAGTCGATGATCCGGTACTTCCCACCGAACGGGACGGCCGGCTTGGCCCGTTCCTGGGACAGGATCGACAGGCGCTCGCCTTCACCACCGGCGAGGATGATCGCCATCGTGCGCTTCACGGTCAGGGTGAGCCTCCCGATGTCGATGGGTGATCGATGGGGGTCTGTGTCGCGATGCTAGCACGGGCACCCTGGCGGCCTCGCCCGCGCCGGCGTCAACGTTCGATGAACGGCGCTACAGGAACAGTCGCGGGTTCACGAAGTTGCCGTTGAGCTCCGTCATCCAATGGAGGTGCGCGCCGGTCGATTTGCCGGTGCTGCCCTCGTAGCCGACGATCTGGCCCTTCTTCACCGAATCACCGACCGCGACCGGCCGCTTCGGCTGCATGTGCGCGTACCAGGTCTTCAAATTGCCGGCATGGGCGACCACCACGATCCAGGCCGGGTCCGCACCGTCGGCCCAGTTCCAACCGACGTACACGACTTCGCCTGCTGCGGATGCCTTGATCGGCGTGCCGTACGGCGCGACCAGGTCGATGCCATTGTGGAAGTGCGCGCAGCCGTTGCCCGGAGCGTAGTACTCGAACGAGCTGCAGCCGTACTCGCCGCTCACCGAGAAGTCGTCCATCGGCCAGCGCATCGTGCCGTTGAACTTGCTCGGGATGTTCCCCCGGGCGACCTGCCGGGCGATCATCACGCTGATCTCGCGCTGGAGCTTCTTCTGGTCGGCGGCGGCCTGGCGGATGATCGCGGCGGCGTTCTTCTTGTTGCGGACGAGGGCCGCGAAGCGGGACTTCTGCTGGGCGAGCGTGCGGGCAACCTGCCGTTCGAGCCGCCGCAATTCCTTCTTCGTCTCCTGCAGCGCGCGCATCGCCTTGTCGAGGTCGCGCTTCTGGGCGGCGGTCTCCTGGCGCAGGACGTTGGTGCGGGCGCGCGTGTCGGCCACGGTCTGGTGGATCGCGGCGAGCGTCTCCTTGGCCTTGGCGATCTGGTCGGCAAGGGCGCGGTCCTGCTCACCGACGTCGATGTAGTACGACATCTCGGCCAGCAGATCGGTGAAGGAGCCACCCGACAGGAAGGATTCGAGCGGGGACGTGCGGTCCGTGTCGTAGGCGCTGCGAACGCGGTCGGCAAGCTGGGCGCGGCGCTCGGCGAGCTCGAGGCGCTTGGCCGCTTCCTGGGCGATGACCTTTTGCAGCTCGGCATCCATCGCGGCGAGCTGCTTGACGAGATCCTCGTAGACGGCCTTGACCTCGTTGATCTTGGCCTGCATCTGGGTGATCTTCTTGCGGACCGCGTCGAGATCGGCGCCGATCTTCCTCAGCTGGTTCTTCGTGTCGGCGATCTCCGCGGAGAGACCGGCCTGGAGGTCGTTGATCGCGGCGATCTGGGCCTTCTGCTCAGCGACTTCCTTCTTCAGCGCCGCCGAGCGCGCCTTCGCGTCGGATAGCTCGTCGCCTCGCACGGAGTTCGTCGCCACGGGCGAGCCCAGCAGGCCGACGACGAGAGGGATCAGCAGGACGAGCGTCGGAACGTGACGTGGGAACCTGCGCGCCGGTGTCGATGCGACCGGGTTCGACCAGCCGGTCGGTCCGGGGCGTCCCGTATCACGAGGGTCCGGACGACGGGAGCGGCGGATCACGTGGGCGACGTCATCGTGCGAGCAGGCTCCGTTTGGCGACACCATGGGACGGGGCACGGCGTCGGGCGACGGTCACACCCGCCGGTGGGTCGACGCCCTCGGACTGGCACAGCCGCAGGACGACCCCGTTTCCGGCTCCCCGGGATGATACCCGTCGAGTCCAGAGATTGTCCCTTGCAGTCTAGCCGTGCAGCCGCCACGCACCGGATGGGTCGATGGTCCCGATGCGGTCGTGGGACCTGCGGCGCGGTCAGGGGAGCGGCGCTCCCACGCTAGAACCGGATCAGCACGGCCCAGAGCGCCCCGATGATCAGGAACGGACCGAACGGGATGAAGCTCTTGCGGCCGATCCGCCGCGTGGCCAGCAGAACCAGCAGCACAGCTCCTGCGAGGATCAGCCCGAACAGGGTCGCGCTGAGCGCACGGTCTCCCCCGAGCATCAGACCCATCCCTGCCAGGAACTTGACATCGCCCATCCCGAATGCGCCCGCCCCGAACGGCAGCGACGGCAGGTAGAGCACCGCCGGGATCAGCACGGCCGCGGCGATCGCGAGGACCAGCCCGCCACCGACCAGCGGGTTGAGGCCGGAAACGGCATACAGGAGCCCAATAGGGATCACCGGCAGCGTCAGCTCGTCGGGCAGAACCCGTTGATCGAGATCGGTCGCCAGCCCGACGATCAGAGACACGAACCAGGCCCCGAACGCGACCGTCGCGAGGACGTCGCCCGCGAATCGCAGCGGGAGCAGCCCCAGCGAGACCGCCCCGATGGCGCCGCACAGGACCGTGCGCCAGTCGACCCGGCGGCCCGGCGGGTGCTCCTCGTCGTGCTCTGGCCAGCGAGTCGCCCATCGGTCGGCCGCGACCCCCAGCACCCCGCCGGCAAGGGCGAGGACCAGGCTCAGCGGCTCCATCGACCGCCCGCGCGATCGGATCGCGGCGTCGTCAGGCGGCCCCTGCCAGCGCGAGCTCCACGAGCGTCGCGTGCGACACGCCCGTCGCACCACGCGCCCCGAACGGCTGCGCCTTGCGGTAATAGCCGGTCCCCGCGATATCGAGGTGGACCCACGGCACCGTGACGAACTCCCGGAGGAACAACCCGCTCTTCACGAGCGACCCGTCGGCCGATCCGGCGTTCTGGAGATCCGCGTACCAGCTCTCCATGTCCGGAACGTAGTCGTCGATCAGCGGCAACTGCCAGTAGCGCTCCCCTGCCCGGCCCGCCGCGGCGACGACGTCGTCGTACCAGTCCTGCGGCTCGCCGAACGCGCCCGTCACGAGGTGACCCAGCGCCCGGGCGACCGCGCCCGTCAGCGTCGCCACGTCGACGAGATGCGTCGCCCCGAGCCGTTCCGCATAGGTCATCGCGTCGCCGAGGATCAACCGTCCCTCGGCGTCGGTGTTCGTGATGTCCACCTTCTTGCCGTTCAACGCGGTCACGATGTCGCCCGGTCGGGTCGAATGCGGGCCGGGCATGTTCTCGACCATCGGCGCGACCGCGAGCAAGGGGGTGCCGGGTGCGAGCCGCGCGACCGTCTCGATCGCCGCGATGACCGTGCACGCACCGGTCTTGTCCATCTTCATCTCTTCCATCCGGTCGGACGGCTTGATGCTGATGCCGCCGGAGTCGAAGCAGACGCCCTTGCCGACGATCGCCACGTGCCGGTCGCGCTTGTCGCGCTCGCCTTCACCCCCCGAGCGCATGACGATCATGCGGGGCGGGTTGGACGACCCGCGGCCGACCGCCATGAACATGCCCATCCCGAGCTCGGTCGCGCGCTTGTCGTCGATCACGTCGATCCACAAACCGTTGCGCTCTGCGATGCCACGTGCTTCCTCGGCCATGACTTCGGGGTAGAGGTCGTTGGCCGATCGATTCGAGAGCGTCCGCGCGGTGTTGGCGCCCTCGCCGATGATCACACCTCGCTCGGCGCCGGCCTTCGCGGCGCCCGCGTCACCGCCCGGCACGACGATGATCAGCTCGTCGAGCTTAGGTGGCGCCGACTCGATCTCCGGGCGGTAGATCGCCTTGGGGTCGTACGAGCCCTCGACCACGCCTCGAGCGACGAGCTCGGCGGCTGTCACGACGTCACCGTCGAACCCGTCGGCATCGACCAGCGGCGACAGCCACACGGCCATGCTGCGCACGATCCGCCCGGCAAGCCGGCGCTCCGCGGTGGCGGCGACGCGGACCGCGACCTCGCGATCGACCTTGTCCGATTCGCCGGCGCTGACGGTGAGCAGCCAGGAGGCTGGCAGCTCGCCGGCCGGCGCGAGCGACGTCGTATAGCGCTTGGCCCTCAGCTCCCTGATCTCGGCCTGGGCGCGCAGCGCGCCGCCCGCGCGTCGATCGAGCTCGTCGAATGCGCCGTCGAACGACGGCTCGCCGACGATCGGGATGACCAGGACATCGGCTTTCACGTCCCATGGCTGGTCGGTGACGACACGAAGATGCACGGTGGGTACGGATCCTCCCGGGATTGCAGGCCGCTGGCGGTGCCCCTGTCGCGGCGGTCGCGATGCTGTGGCGGCAGTGTACCCGCCGGAAAGGGTCAGGGAGACGGCACCGCGAGAGGCGGCGCGAGGGCCTCATCGAGGTCCGCATGGGCCTGTTCGATCTCGATCGCCGAGGCGTTCATCCCGCCCCGACCGATGTCCGACATGATCAGCACGAGCGACCGTGTATCCGGTGGCAGCCGCGCCTTGGCCGCCTCTTCCTTCTGCATCGCCTCGCGTACCGCGGCCGTGACCCTGCCATCGGCGCGCTGGACCGCCACGTACAAGGCCCGGAGAGCGACGTCGTACGCGCGGCTGCGATCCAGCCACTCGTCGAGCGTGGTGACATCGACGGTGGCGGCGAGACGGTCGCGCAGCGTGCGTGCGTCGGCGATGGCGGCATCGGCGTCATCGAGATGCTCGAGCGCCCTCGGGTACGCCGCCTTCCGGCCCTCCTCGGCCGCCGCGACGATAGCCTCGTCGTGGGCCGCGAGCAGGCCCGACATCCGGCTGGCGCTCAGCGACGCGACTGTCAGGCGCGTCCAGGCGCCCGTGACGCCTCGGGTCGACGCCAGCCCACCGAGATAGGACGCATACCGCTCGCCCGTCGCGGGAGTGAGCTCGTACTCCGCCGCCGGGGTGCCGACGATCGGGACCGCTTCGAGGGCTTCCTGGATCCGCTCGGTGCGCGCCTCGATGTCGGCGACGAGCCCCGTGCCCATCGCCGTCGCCGCATCGACAGGCTCGACGTTGTTGCTCGCCAGTGAGGCCAGGATGACGCGTGCCTGCTCGTTCAGGCTCCCGATCACGCCCGACAGGTCGCGCATCTGTCCCTCGATCTCGTCGAGCTTCGCGTCGACGAGCGCATCGCCGTGACGCGTCCGGCCGCTCCGATCGCTGCCGTCGGCGGCCCGCGAATCCATCCCCGCGACGATGCCGGCAGCACCCAACGCGATGGCCGTCGCCGCGGCCAGCCAGATGACGACCGCCAGGGTGTTGCGCGTCAGCTCGCGGATGCGGGTCAGCGGCGTCCTCCAGGCTCGACGGTCAGGGCCGCGGAATTGTAGCATCGGCGGATGACCGCCCCCGATGCCCTGCGGCCGCCCGACGCCGCGGGCACGGACGACACCGTCGCGCGCGCGGCCCGGCGGCGGCTCATCGAGGCGATGCCGAAGGCCGAGCTCCATCTCCACCTCGACGGCTCGGTCCGTATCGACACGGCGCTCGAGCTCGCGCGGACACGGGGCGTCGACGCGCCCCGCGATTGGGTCGGCATGTCGGGGGCACTCGTGGGCGCGATGCCGTCGACGTCACAGGCCGAGCTGCTCAAGGCGTTCGACCTGCCGATCGCGCTGATGCAGGACGCCGAGGCCCTCGAGCGGATCGCCGCTGAGCTCGTCGAGGCGAAGGCCGCCGACAACGTCCGCTACGTCGAGATCCGCTGGGGGCCATTGCTCCACGTCGCGCGTGGGCTGTCACTCGCGGAGGGGATCTCGGCCGTCTGTCAGGGCGCGAACGCCGCGGCAGCACGGACCGGCGTCACGGTCCGCTTGATCTCGACCGCGCTGCGCTCGCACGACCCGGAACGGAACGTCGAGCTGGCAGAGACCGCGGCGCGGTTCATCGACGATGGCCTGACGGCCTGGGACCTGGCCGGACCCGAGCAGGCGTTCCCGGACCCGCTGACGCACGCGCGATCGTTCGAGGCGGCCCGGGCGAACGGCCTGCGGATGACGATCCACGCCAGCGAGTGGGGTGGGGCAGCGCAGGTCCGTCGCGCGCTCGTCATCGATCCGGAGCGGATCGCGCATGGCCCGGGCGCCATCGAGGACCCTGAGCTGTGCGCCGAGCTGCGCGCCCGCGGCATGACGCTCGACCTGGCCCCGCATTCGAACTGGCAGGCCGGCATCGTCCCTTCGGTCGCCGAGCACCCGCTCGGGCCGTTCTACCGGATGGGCGTGCCGGTGACGCTCAACACGGACGACCTGACGGTCTCCGACCTCACGCTCTCCGAGGAATACATCGCCGCGGTAGAGCTGATCGGCCTGACCCTGCCCGAGCTGTGGGCCATCGACCGACATGCGCTCGATGCCGCCTTTGCCGACGAGATGACACTCACGCCGCTCCGCGCCCAGTTCGATTCGTGGGCGGCCGGGATCCCGGAGCTCGAAACCGGCTGACGCCTCAGCCCGGGGCGGCTCTGTACACGAGCCCGTCCCCACGCTCACCGGTGAGCGTCAGCGTCTGGCCGTCGATCGTGACGCGGTATCCCTCGAGGACGCCGACGACGTGGCTGTCCTGGCCGACGAGATCCGGAGGGCACTCGGCCTGGTCCATGCCGAGGTCGGTCGGCGTGATCCCGCCGTTCGCCTCCACCCAGCGACCCGTGAATGTCCGGCACCCGGTCGAGCCCTTGAAGGTCCCATCGGCCTCGAGGCGCAGCGTCGCCGGATCGCCCGCGACATTCGAGACGACCTCGCCCGCGACGATCGATTCGAGCACCCAGTCGGTGCCGAGGAGCCGGGCGAGCGGGACGGGCGGGATGCGGTCGAAGAGGAGCTCCACACCCGGGCCCGTGAGCGTCAGGCGATCCCCGTCCCGTCCCGCGTCGACGACCCGTGGCAGCACCGCGGTGAATGCCGCCTCGACGGCCATGACCGGCTCGGCGCAGGCCATCTGCGTCGAGGACGTGAGGATGAACCGCGGCCGCCCCTCCTGGAAGGCGATCTCGCCACCGTAGTTGTTGCAGGCGGATCGCCCGCCGATCTGGGTCCCCGTGACCGAGAGCGTGATCTGCGAGTCCGCCCCGACCGCCAGCGCGACGCCATCGATCGTGCCCGACGACATCTGCCAGTCACCGGTCATGTCGACCGGTCCGGCACCGCCCGGATCGGAGGCGCTGGCGGTGCAGGCGCCCACGACGACAGCCAGGGCGAGCGCCATGGCCACCGTCACGAGCCTTCCCAGCCGTCGCATGCGCGGCTGACGTCGACTGGTCATCTCAGGTTCCGCGCGAGCGCTCGATGGCATCCAGCGCAGCGGCGAGTCCCGCGGCATCGGTCGCGACCGCGTCGGGACGCGCGTCCTCCGGCAGCGCCTCGAGATCGGCGCGGGTCGAGACCCCCGTCAGCATCAACACGCAACGGGCTCCCACGGCGCGGGCGGCTGCCAGGTCCGTCCCGATGCCGTCCCCGATCATGACCGCCTCGGCGGCGCTGCGGCCGACCGCCTCGGCTGCCAGCTCGAGCAGGTGCGGCTCCGGCTTGCCGATCGTCAGCGGCGTGACGCCGGTCGTCGCCTCGAGCGCGGCGGCGACGGCCCCGGCGCCCGGACGCAGGCCGCGTTCGGTGGGGTAGACGGGGTCCCTGTTGGTCGCGATGAACCGGGATCCGGCACGCACGCAATCGGCCGCGGCCGCCAGGCGGAGATAGGTCAGGTTCGGGTCGAGCCCGGTCACGACCGCATCCGGTCCGCCGGCAGCCGTCCAGCCATCGATGCCCTCCTGGTGCATCCGTGTGGCGGCATGTCCGGCCGTGACGACATCCAGCCCGACGTCGCTCAGCTCGCGTTCGAGCCCGCCGGCACCGAGCGCGAGCACGCGCCGGATCCCCGTCTCGTGGGTGACGATGTGCAGCGCCGTCGCCCGCGACGACGACACGACCCGCTCCGCGGCGACCGGACAGCCCATGGCCGACAGCCGCGCCACGTAGTCGGCGCGGTAGTGCATCGAGTTGTTCGTGACGTAGACGACGTCGTCGCCGCGCGCCGCTCGATCGGCCAGGACTGCGGCGACACCCGGGATGGGCTCGGCGCCGCGATACACGACACCGTCGAGGTCGACGAGGAGGAGCAGGCTCACCGCCCGATCGTAGCCGCGGGCGTTCGGGCGCGTACGATTCGCCCGTGGCCCCTCCTCGTGACCCCCTCGCCGCGACAGATCGGCTCATCGTCGACGGGTCGAACTTCCTGCCCGCGCTCGCGCGCGCGGGCGCCCAGGTCCCGCCGGCGGCGCTGATCGGTCGGCTCCGCGGCGCGATCCCCGGTCACATCGGCGTCGAGCTCGTGTTCGACGGGGCACCCGACGCCGGTCTCCGCGGCGAGCGCATCGCGGCCGGGCTGATCGTCCGCCATGCCGGGCGGCGCTCCGCCGACGACCTGATCCTGGGCCTCGTCGATCAGACCGGGTCGGCGGCGGGCCCCATCGGTGTCGGCGGTCTTCTGGTCGTCACCGACGACCGTGAGCTCCGGACCGCGCTGCACGCCAAGGGCGCCCGGACGGCGGGCACGGCCTGGCTGCTCGGCCGCCTCGATCGGCCACGGCTCGCGTCGCCGGGGATCGGCAACCGCCGACCGCCGACCCAGCACGAGGAGCAAGAGCGAGACCCGTGGAAGCCGGGCCGGGGCGCGACGGTCAAGCGAGGCAATCCGCGTCGAGGGCGGCCGCCTTCGGGTAGCATGCGGTCGTGAACGTCGTCGACACCCTGAACGGGATCTGGAACACGATCCTCGACATCACCGAGATGTTCGTGATCCCGAACTGGAGCGACGTCATCGGGCTGCTCCCGCTGCTGATCTTCCTCGGCGTGGTCGGCCCGCTGCTGACCTTCACGATGCTGGGCATCCTGGGCTACCAGGCCACCAAGCCGCGGGCGAAGCTGACCCTTGAAGAGGGGCCGCAGGTCGCCCGCGTCGGAGCCGACGGCCAGCCGATCTTCCCGCCGGGATTGCCGTTCTGCCGCCAGCACGGGTTGATCTACCCGACCGGCACGGTCCGCTGTGAGCAAGGCGAGGAGGAGCTGGCCGTGATCTGCCCGATGTGCGGACTCGGCCGGCCCGCCGTCATCGACACGTGCACGAACTGCGGGCTCGTGCTCAACGTCAAGGCCCGACCGGTGCCGGTGGCTCGCACCACCGGTCCCAAGCCCGGCGGCGCTGCCGTGGCCTGAGGCCCGGCCGCAACCGCGGACCCGCGCCGAACGTCAACGAGGCGATGACCATGGCCGAACTCTCGTCGATCCTTTTCCCCATCGGGGTCGTGCTCGTCGCGCTGGCGTTCGCGGCGCACGTCGGTCATGCCGTGATGCTGGCCAACGGACGCCGCGTGGCACTCCCCGCGCTCGGCGCCGCGAGTCAGCCGGCATACGCCGGTGTCGTGACGGGAGCGTTCGTGACGACGTCATCGCGCGGCGCGAACGGCGGTCCGTCGGTCGCGGCATCGCCGAGCCCGCTGTCGACCGCGGCGACGTGGTTGACGATCCTCGCGGCGACCGTCCTTGGCGCCTCCCTGCTGCTGCGCGGCATCGTGGTGGGACGCGGGCCGTGGGGCAACATGTTCGAGTTCACGGTCGCGTTCTCGACATCGATGGTCGCGGGCTACGCGCTGCTCGCCCGCCGCTACCCCATCCGCTCGATCGGCTTCCTGCCGCTTGGCGTGGCCCTCGCCCTGCTGCTGTATGCATCGTCGCTGCCGCGCGAGATCTCGCAGCTGGTGCCGGCACTCCAGAACCCGCCGCTGCTGACGATCCACGTCGGGATGGCGGTCCTCTCGTACGGCATCTTCGCGACCTCGTTCGCGGCCGGGGTGGCCTACCTCATCCAGGGCCAGCACGACCGATTCGCCTGGCTGCCGACGCACAAGGTCCTCGACGAGGTCGCCTATCGGGCGGTGATCATCGGTTTCCCGATCTTCGCGACGATGATCATCCTCGGGTCGTGGTGGGCATCGATCGCGTGGTCGCGCTACTGGGGCTGGGATCCCAAGGAGACCGCGGCACTCGTGACGTGGCTGATCTACGCGGTCTACCTCCACGCCCGCAACCAGCGCTCGTGGGCGGGCCGGCCCGCCGCCCTGTTGCTGGTCGTCGGGTTCGGCATGGTCCTCATCACGTACTCGGGCTCGCTCTGGTTCAGCGGCCTGCATTCGTACTCCGGCCTCTAACTGCCCGTGACCAGCGCGGCTCGGGATGCCGCCGTCATCGACACCCATGGCCTGGCCAAGCGCTACGGCCGAACCGATGCCCTGGTCGACCTGACCCTGCGCGTCGAGCCGGGCGAGATCTTCGGGTTCCTGGGGCCGAACGGCGCAGGCAAGACAACGGCGGTGAAGCTACTCCTCGGGCTTGCGCGCGCGACCGGGGGCGACGCGACGGTCCTTGGTGCGCCGCTCGGCGATCGCGTGGCGCGGCGCGAGATCGGCTACCTGCCCGAGCTCTTCCGCTACCAGCCGTGGCTGCGCGCTCGGGAGGTGCTGGAGCTCCACGCCAGGCTCCGGGCGGTGGATGGCGGCGCGCCCGTGCCCGCCGCCGCGATCGACGGTGTGCTCGCCGACGTCGGCCTGTCCGACCGTGCGGAGGACGTCGTGGGCAGCTTCTCGAAGGGCATGCAGCAGCGACTCGGTCTGGCCGTGGCGCTGCTGGGGGTCCCGCGGCTGGTGATCCTTGACGAGCCGACGTCCGCGCTCGACCCTGTCGGGCGCGCCGATGTGCGGGCGATCGTCAGACGTGCCCGTGAGGCCGGCGCGACGGTCCTCCTGAACAGCCACCTCCTGACCGAGGTCGAGCGCGTGTGCGACCGGGTCGCGATCGTCGACCACGGCCGGGTGCTCGCCAGCGGCCGGATCGACGACCTGCTGGGGGACACCCAGCTGCGCGTCCGCGTGACCGATCTTCCGCCGTCCGGGCTCGATGGCTTGGCGCGGTTCGGGTCGGTCAAGGCCGACCTCGACGACTGGGTCACGATCACGGGCGTCCGTGGCGAGGACATCCCCGATGTCGTCGCGGCGATCGTCGCCGCAGGAGGCCGCGTCCACGCCGTCGACAGCGGTCGCGGCACGCTCGAGGAGCTGTTCATGCACGTGGTCGGCGACGGGACCGGCCCATCGTGAGGGCGGCCCTGGTCATCGCTCGGCTCACGGTCGCGGAGACCGCCCGGCGGCGCATCCTCGCCGTCCTGTTCGCGCTGACGATCATCAGCGTCGCGCTGACGACTTGGGGCGTCGAGCGACTCGTGACGCTCGCGCGCGACGGCGGCGTGCCCGACCTCGAGATCGTGCTGGGGGTCTCGCAGGTCCAGATCCTCGTGGCGTTCATGTTCAGCTTCGTGCTGGCCATGACCGCGGCGTTCCTCGGGGCGCCCGCGATCGCCACAGACCTCGAGTCCGGCGTCGCCCATGCGATGCTCGCGAGGCCGATCCGTCGAGCCGACCTCATCGTCGGCCGGTGGCTCGGCCTCGTGGTCGTGATCGCGGCCTATGCCGCAAGCTCCGGCTTGCTCGAGATCGCGGCGGTTCGGTTGGTCTCAGGCTACACGCCTCCCGAGCCATTGCTGGCCGTCGGCTTCCTGGCGGCGCAGGCGGTCGTCCTGCTCACGTTCGCGATGCTGCTGAGCACGCGACTGCCAGCGATCGCCGGCGGGGCGATCTGCGTCGTCCTGTTCGGGCTGGGTTGGATGGCCGGTGTCTTCGCTGGCATCGGGCGGCTGTTCGACGCGGGCCCTCTCGTCGCCGCCGCCGAGGCGTCGCGCTGGCTCCTACCGAGCGACGGCCTCTGGCGCGGAGCGATCTACAACCTCGAACCACAACTCGTCGTGGCCGGGGCGATCAGCGGCGCCGGAGAGGCGGCCGACGCCAACCCGTTCTTCGCATCGGCGCCACCGCCCGGCACGTTCCTCGCGTGGAGCGTGGTGTGGATCGTCGTCGTGCTTCTCCTGGCGATCGTCTCGCTCCGGCGGCGCGACCTCTAGCCGCCTCCGGTCACTCCTCGACCCGGCGCGCCGTCCCTGCCACCACGCGGGCGAAGAGCGCGACGGCGACCGAGACCAGGGTGACCGCCAGGACGATCCCGCCCAGTGGCCCGGGGTCGGGTCCCGGTCCGCTGGTTGGTTCGGCTGCGGTGGTCGCTGGCTCCGCTCCCTGCCCCGTCGCGCCGGCCGGTGCCGCGATCACCTCGATCGTCCCCCGCATATCTGGATGGATCTGGCACAGGTAGGTCACGGTCCCGGGAGTGGCGAACGTTTGCGTGAAGGTCCCGCCGCTCTCGAGCGTCTTGCTGTCGAATGAGCCGTCCCCGGCCGTCGCCGTGTGTGGCGCGACGCCGGTGTTGGTCCACGTGACCGCGCCACCCGCCTCGACCTGGATTCTCGCGGGCGCGAAGGCGAAGTCGACGATCTCGGCACTCACGTGGGATGCCGCCGCCGGCCCGGGGTCGGCCGGCGCCGCGGGCGGGGGGCTCGTCACCGGCGTGGGCGTCGGCGCGGGGGCGGCGGGAGGCTGGGCCGGGGCCGGATCGGCGCCGCCGGGCGCGACGACCTCGATCGTCCCGCGCATGTCCGAGTGGAACGCGCACAGGAACGCGTACGACCCGGGCGTCGTGAACTGCTTTCTGTACGTGGCTCCGGTGGCGAGCGTGCCGCTGTCGATGCCGCCGGGACCCGCCGAGGTCGCGGTGTGTTCGTCACCGTCGTCGTTGCGGAACGTGACGGTGCCACCGGCCGCGACCGTCGTGGTCGCCGGCTGGAAGATGCGGTCCCCGATCGTGACCGTCGCCGCAGCCGGAGGCGCACCACCGCCCGCCGTTCCGGTGCCTCCGTTCCCGCCGCTTGCCGTTCCGGTGCCTCCGTTCCCGCCGCCCGGCGTGACGCCGCTTGCATTCCCGCCGCCGTCAGCGACCCCGCCCCCGACGCTCGTCCCGCCGCCTCCATTTCCGCCGCTCGCCGCGACGCGGATCCGGCCGTGGTAGCGCGTGTCATCGTCCTCTCGCTCGTCGATGTAGGTGTACGTCCCCGAGGTCGACAGCCGGACCTGAAAGGACTCGCCCGGCTCGAGGTCGCCGGTATCGAACTCCTCGCTCGACTGCGAACGCATCCGATGGCGCTCATCGTCGCGGTTGACGAATCGCACGATGCCGCCGGGCGGCACGCTCACGTCCCGATCGCTCAGGCCGTTGCGAAGGGTGATCGTGACGTCGGGCGAACCCGGGACGGAGTCCTCGGCACGGACCGGCATGATGACCACGGCCTGCATCGAGACCACGACGGCAAGAGCAGCGAGAAAGGGCGCGAACGATCGACTAGGCATACCTCATCGGGGCGCGCATGAGTCAAAAGGTTTCACCCGGGCCGATGATTCTCCCCAAGCCGATAAGCGGCGGGTAAATCGCTGGCTTCAGACTCGAGCCATGAGCACCCGCGAGCGCCCGGTCGACCGAGGCCACCGACTCGCGGCGGCCGATCGACTTCGGATCGGCCACGAGCTACGCGTCGCGCGGCTGATCTCGGGTCGGTCCCTCGAGTCGGTCGCCAGTTCCAGCGGACTCTCCAAATCACACGCCGGGCGCATCGAGCGCGGGGAGCTGCAGTCGGTGAGTCTCGATCAGCTCGCCTGCCTCGGTGCCGCCGTCGGGCTGGACGTCCGCGTCCGTGCATATCCGGGACCCGATCCCCTCCTTGACGCCGGACAGATCGCGTTGCTCGGTCGGTTGCGGGAGCGACTTGCTCCTCAGCTCACGTTTCGGACCGAGGTACCTCTGCCGATCGTTGGCGACCAGCGCGCCTGGGACGGTGTGATCGGCAGACTCATGGGCCTCATGGACCGCATGCCCGTCGAGGCGGAAACGCGGTGGCTCGATGCTCAGAGCCAGACCCGTCGGCTGATGCTGAAGCTCCGGGACAGCGGCTTCGAGCACGTATTGCTGGTCCTGGCAGACACCAAGAGAAATCGCGATGCCTTTGCCATGGCGGGGTCGATCCTGATGGCTGAGTTCCCGATCTCTGCAAGGAAGGCACTTGCCGCGCTCGGGGCAGGTGAACACCCGGGGGGCTCGGCCTGCGTCCTGTTGTAGATGGCCCACCGGGCGGCACAGCGGACTACCGAGGCGCCGGCGAGCGATCGGTCGGAGTGCCACCGGGCGGCACAGCGGACCGGCCGAGGCCGGCGAGCGTCCGTCAGCGGTCGGATGTGCCACCGGGCGGCACAGCGGACCAGCCGGGGGCCGATGAGCGCGGTCAGCGGTCGGACGTGCCACCGGGCGGCACAGCGGACCAGCCGGGGGCCGATCCGTCAGCGGTCGGATGTGCCACCGGGCGGCACAGCGGACCAGCCGGGGGCCGATGAGCGGCCGTCAGCGGTCGGATGTGCCACCGGGCGGCACAGCGGACCGGCCGGGGGCCGGTGAGCGGCGGTCATCGGTCGGATGTGCCACCGGGCGGCACAGCGGACCAGCCGGGGGCCGATGAGCGGCGGTCAGCGGTCGGACGTGCCACCGGGCGGCACAGCGGACCGGCCGGGGGCCGGCGAGCGTCCGTCATCGGTCGGACGTGCCACCGGGCGGCACAGCGGACCGGCGGCCGGGGGCACGCGGCCCGGAACCTAGCGCCGGGGCGTGACCGCCCAGGGCGGGATGATGTCCGTCGGCATCCCCGGGGAATCGGTGGAGGCGTTCCGGTCCCGCGGCGACCCCGGCAGGGGCGGCGACCAGGCCGGCGAACTCGCCGCCGGGGCGTCGGACGCGGCCTCCTGCTGAGCCGCGGGTGGCGGCACCCAGCCCTCGCCGATGGGGCGCTCCGGGGGTGCGAAGTCGCGGAACGGGATGATCTTCCGCTCGAACTTCTCGAGAAGCTTCGGGTGGGTCCTTTCGACCTCGCGGAAGACCTCCTCGAGATCGTCGCCGATCAGCTCGTCGCGCTCGATCAGTGCCTTGGCCAGGTGGTGGATCGCCGGCTCCTTCTCGCGAAGCAGTCGCTCGGTCTCCGCGTACAGGTCGTCGAGCATCTCGTGCGCCGCGACGACGAACGGCGCGGGCGGCAGCTGGTTTGGCTGGAGCGGGGCGATGATCTTGGTCGGCCCCATGCCGAACCTGGAGACGTACATCACCGCGGCACTGGTCGCGTTCTGGAGGTCGCTCGACGGGCCCGTCGACAGCGTGTCGAGGAACCGATCCTCCACGACGTGCCCCGCCAGCCCGACCATGATCTGCGTCTCGATCCAGCGGGCGTACATCGACGTCCGTTCCTCGAGCGGCTTCTGCTGGACGTAGCCCAGTGCGTGGCCCCGCCGGATGATCGTCGCCTTGGAGATGCGGTACGACGGCCGCAGGTAACGGGCCGCGACCGCGTGCCCGGCTTCGTGATACGCCGTCTCGCGGCGGTCGGTCAGGTTCCAGGCGCGGATCGGCTGCTTGAGGCCCATCGTCCGCTCGTCGGCGGCGTCGAGCCAGTCCTTGTAGGTGAGGAACTCGCGGCCCTCCTGGTGCGCGTGGATGAGGGCCTCGTTGATGATCGTCTTGATCATGATCGGGGTCCAGCCCATCGAGTCGCTGATCATCAGCTCCATGGGCAGGTCGGGGTCGTGCTGCTTCTTCGACAGGTAGTGCTCGATGATGTCGCGCCGACCTTCGCCGTCGGGCTCGTGGACGACGATCATCCGGTCGAGACGACCGGGCCGGATCAGCGCCGGGTCGAGGACCTCGGGCCGGTTCGTCGCGCCGATCACGAAGACGAGCGGCTTGTCGGCGACCGGGCCGCGGATGAGGCCGAACCAGCGCAGGAGCTTGTAGCGCCATCGGTCCTCGACCAGGTTGGCCAGCGAGTCCATCTGGTTGAGCAGCGTGTTCAGGCCCTGGCTGCCGCCCATCATCATGCCGCCCATCATCATGCCGCCGCTGCTCTGCCCACCGCGGTTCATGCCGATCGAATCGATCTCGTCCATGAACACGATGCAGGCCCCGCGCGCACCGGACGGGGCGTACTTGCGGCCCAGCCCCCGCGCGTCGCGGAAGAGCTTCATGATCATCATCTCGGTCATGCCCCAGAACATGCCGCGGATCGAGCTCGCGTCGATGTAGATGAACGGCAGCTGGGCCTCCGCGGCGATGACCGCCGCGAGGAATGTCTTGCCGGTGCCGGGCGATCCCGACAGGAGCATGCCCCGCGGCATCTCACCGCCACGCAGCTCGAATTCCTTCACCCCCTTGAGGATCCCAACGGTCATCTTGGCGTGCTCGAGGAGGTCGGGCTGGCCCCGATAGTCGGCGAACGACATCCCGATCTGCTGGTCGTCGGGCGTGACCGTGTACTTGCGGGGTCGAGACAGGAACCAGAACAGGAACCCGAACTGGATGATCAGGTAGAACGCCGCGAATGACAGCTGCAGCGCGAAGGCCGGGGCCGAGCCGATGACGCCCATCACGTCCTGCAGGAAGGAGACGGTGCCGCTCGAGGCGATGAGCGCCGTCAGGATCGCCAGGACGATGAGGAGCCGGAACAGGTTCCTGTTCCACACGAAGCTCGCGTTCTCGAAGAACCTGCGCACTGCCGTCATCGGAAGCCCTCGATCTTTCCGCCATCCACGAGGATGACCAGGTTGATCGTCAATGGGAGGTCCTGGTCGTTCTTGTACTGCATCAGGATCTCGGTCGCGGATCGTTGCCCAGCCACGTGCGTGCCGAGAACCTCGATCTTGTCGAACTTCATGACACCGCGTCGCTCGATCTCATCGGCGAAATGGATGGCCGCTTCCGCCTGCAGCGACGAGCGCATCGCGTCGAAGTCGTTGGCACGCAGCGCGGCGATGAACTCCTGCGTGACCAGGGCCGGCTGCTCGGTCGTGGTCCCGACCTGGCCGGCCGGGACCACGGCGCTGGCTGGCCGGGTCATCTGGAAGATCGTGGAACCCAAGGCGATGCCACCGACGAAGATGGCGACCGCGACCGCGAAGGTGGCGAACCGCCGCATGAAGGTCGCGAAGCGCTCACGACGTCGGGGACTGGGCTCCGCGGCCGCGTCAGAAGCCGCCTGCGTGGCCGCGACCGCCTCCGCCGTCGTGACCGTCTCGGCCGGCGACACCGCCTCCGCCGACGCCACTGCCTCAGCGGACGCGGCCGCCTCTGCCGAAGCCGCGACCTCCTCGGCAGGAGCCGCCGGCGGATCCACGGGCGAAGCCGTCTCCTCGGAGGCGCTGGGCACGGCCGGCTCCGGATCGGGGCGAGTCGAGTCGCCGGGCTGCCGGATCGCGTCGCTCGTCATGGCGTTTGGACCCGGGGCGGTGGGTCGATCAGCTCGACGGCGCCGGCGCCCGTGATCACGCGCCATCCGAGTTGATCCTGGACACCTTCGACGTCGACGACATCGGCCGCGTAGGCATGGAGAGTCAAGCCGGCACCGATGACGAAGGACCCGAGGTGGACCGGGGGATCGACCTTGATGTACTCGGCCTTGACTCTCGCCGACTTCGCCTTGGTCGCCGCGTTGGACCCGAGCAAATCGAGCGTCGCCTGGTCGTCGGAAACGTATGCCGTGATGAACTGACGCGCGACCGGCGACTCAGCGGTCCGGGCCTGGGCCTCGGGCCTGGTCGTGAAGTCGGCGACGATCGTCGGCACGAGGAAGCCGAGCAGCCCACCGACGGCCAACGTGGCCACGGCCCGCGATACGCGTCGTCTCCAGACCCCTCGACGCATCGAACCTCCGTTGTCTACGAACGTCGTGCCGCGCAGTGTAAGACCGTTTTCCAGACGATGGCGCCGACGACGTGCGGCGTGTCAACGCAGGATTCGTCACCGCGCGCGGTTCGGATGCAGACGCCTGGGGCCGAGCAGGGGTTCCGGAGACCTCCCCGTCAGCGGGTGCGGGTCACCTTGTTGAGGTTGCGCGGCCGCTCCGGATCGAGACCGCGCGCCTTGGTCAGGTGGAGCGCATGGAGCTGGCCGATCACGATCGACACGATCGGGCCGAGCCACTCGGGCGTCCCGTCGGCCAGCGGGAACGGCCAGCGGGCGACCGCAAGCGCGGCCGGGCGATCCGAGACGACCGCGATCTCCGCGTCGAGCTCGGCGCGCAATCGCTCGAGCAATGTGACGAGCGGCGCCTCCGTCGGGCCGGGCCGGACTGTCGCGAGGACCGGGACACCGGGCTCGAGAAGGGCGAGCGGCCCGTGCTCGAAGTCGGCGGCGGAATACGGGTCGGCGAAGACCCGCGCCAGCTCCTTGAGCTTGAGCGCCCATTCCCGGGCGGTCGCATATTCGTACCCGCGCGCGAGGACCAGCAGGCGGTCCGCCGCCGCCTGGTCGCGCGCCATCGACTCGACCTCGGGCTCCAGATCGAGTGCCTGTGCCATCGCGTCCGGGATCGCTCGGAGGGCCGTGCTGTCGGCCGGGTCGCCGGTCATCGCCGCCGACAAGGCAGCGATCGCCAGCAGCTCGGTCGTGTAGGTCTTGGTCGCGGCGACCGCCAGTTCCGGGCCCGCCCCGAGGTCGATCGACAACTCGGCCGCCACGGCCAGCGGAGACACCGCATCGTTCGTGATCGCGAGCGTCGGGGCACCCTGGCGCCGGCCCTCCTCGATGACCGCCACGACGTCGGGCGAGGCGCCCGACTGGCTGATCCCGACGACGAGCGAGCGGTCGAGCCGCGGCTGTGCGCCGTAGAGCGAGATGACCGACGGCGTCCCAAGACCGACCGATAGCGCGTGACGCACGCCGAGCACGTACTGGGCGTAGATCGCGGCATGGTCGCTGGTGCCGCGGGCGGCGATGACGACATGGTCGACGCCGCGCTCTCGGATCGTCTCCGCGAACGGTCCGACGATCTCCGGTGCGCGGCGGAGGAAGCGGGCCGCGACCTCGGGCTGTTCGAGGATCTCGTCGCGGAGCGTCATTCCGCGAAGATCGGCACGCGCACGGGCAGGAGGCCGACCGCCGGCGCCTGCCCGCCGACCACGGCGGCGAACGCGGCGAGGGACTCCGGCTGGACCGAGTACGTGGCGAAGGCGGTCGGGCCCCATGGGATCGCGGCCACGTCCCACGGACCGCGCATCGCGACGGTGATGGTCGGCGTGCCCGTCCCGATCACGGCTTGGACCATATCCAGCTGCGACGGCAGTCGGAGAGCATCGATGGTCCCGACCACCGCGAGGTCCGCGGCGGCGGCGCGATCGCGGAGCGCGGCGATCGACGCCGCATCGGGTTCGGGTTCGACGACCACCTCGTCCACGTCGGGATGGTACCGACGCAGGGCAGCGCCCAGCGCGGCGGCGACGGTCGACGACGTGTCGGCCGGGGTCAGGTCGGTGGGCCGAGGCATGACCGCGAGGACACGACCGACCGCCTCCCAGCGGATCGGCAGCAGCCGAGCAGGGTCGCGGAAGAGCGTGATCGACCGCGCGGCGAGCTCCGCGGCGAGCGCCCGATGCTCGGCTCCATCGACGATGGCGACATCGGGCGCGTCCCCGAACGACGCGAGCCACTCGCGCAACGAGCCGAGTCGCCGTTCCGAGGTAGCCAGCTCCTCCGCATCGAACGCCCCGCGCGCCGCCCCATCGAGCAGGGCGCGCTCGATCCGCTGGCGAGCGGCCGGATCCGCCGCGGTCAGCAGCAGATCCACGCCCGCCCTGATCGCGGCGACCACGTCAGGGACCCCATCCGTCCCGGAGCCCATGCCGGCCATGTCGAGAGCGTCTGTGATCGACACCCCGTCGAACCCCAGCTGACCGCGGAGGAGGCCGCTCATGACGTCGCGCGACAGGGTCGCGGGCAAGTCCTCGCGGCCGGTCACCGCCGGCAGCCCGATGTGGCCCGACATGACCATCCGCGCACCCGCTCGGATCCCGTCATCGAACGGGGCCAGCGTCCAGGCATCGAGGAGCTCGCGCGACTCGCGAACGGTGACGAGGCCGTGATGCGGGTCCGCGTCCGCCTCACCTGCCCCAGGGAAGTGCTTGATGCAGGCCGCGACGCCGGCCGACTGCAGCCCGCGCACCATGGCCGCCCCATGCCGCCCGACCGATACCGCGTCATCCCCGAAGGCCCGGATCCCGAGCGCCGGGTTGGCAGGATTGGACGCGATGTCGAGTACCGGCGCGTAGACGACGTTCACGCCCATCGCCCGTGCCTCGATCCCGATCGCGCGCCCCACACGCTCGGTCAGCGTCTCGTCGTCGACCGCGCCGAGCGCCATGTTGCCGGCGAACGGCGTCGAACCGTCGCCGAGCGCGAGGAACTGGCCGCCCTCCTGGTCGGCCGCGACGAGGACCGGCCAGGCGTGCGCCGGCCCCGGCACCGGCCGGAGAACCGGCACCGGCCGGAGAACCGCCACGCGCCGCCGCCTGCATAGCCTCCGTCAGCTCCCGGACCTGCCCGGGCGTCCGGACGTTCCCGTGCCGGAACAACGTCACGCCTGCCGCCGGCGCATCGGCCAGCCGTCGCGCCATCGACTCCGGCAGCGCCTCCCCATCGAACGCGAGCATCACGCGCGACAGGATCGCGTCGCGGGTTTCGGGGCTCACCCCTTGACGGCCCCCGACAGCCCGCGCACGAAGTAGCGCTGCACGACGACGAAGAACAGCAGGATCGGCACGACGGTGATCGTGACCCCCGCCGCGATCGAACGGGAGTCGGAAGCGAAGAACCCTTGCAGCGCCGCGAGCCCCACCGGCAACGTCATCCCCTCCGGCGTATGCAGCATCAGCGACGGCCACAGGAAGTCGTTCCATGAGGTGACGAACGTGAAGATCGCGACCGCCGCCAGAGACGGCCGGACGATCGGCAGCAGGATCGACCACCAGATCCGCCACTCCCCGGCGCCGTCGACACGGGCCGCGTCGACCAGGTCGTTGGGCACGCCCCGGAACGCCTGGCGCAGCAGGAAGATGTTGAACGCGCTCACGATGTTCGGGAGGATCAGCGCCGGCAGCGAGTCGTAGTAATGGAAGACGTTCACCGCGAGGATGAAGCTCGGGATGTAGGTCAGCTGCGCCGGCACGATCAGCGTCGCGAGGAGCAGGTAGAACACGAACTCCCGACCGGCGAACCGCATCTTGGCCAGCGGATAGGCGGCCATCGCGGCGACCAGCACGTTGAGCAACCCGGTCGCCACCGCCACCGTGGTCGAGTTCAGGAAGTACGCCGGGATCGGCAGCGTGTCCCAGACCTTGAGGTAGTTCGCGAGCGTCGGGTCGTTGGGGAGGAACTGCGGGGGCACCGACGTGATCGCATCGGCCGGGCCCTTGATCGACGTCAGGAACATCCACGCGAACGGGAAGACCGTGATGAACGCCAGCGCGCTCAGCACGAGATACCACGCGCCACCGCGCAGCCAGCGGCCGCGCCGGTCGGCGCGTCTGCGCGACCGTTCGGCGACCCGGATTTCGGACAGCGCCGTGGCGCTCACCGGCCCTCACCCACGGCGCCCCGCTCGAGCAGGCGGACGTTGACGATCGAGAACCCGAGCGTGATGACCAGCAGCACGATGGCGATCGCCGACGCGTAGCCGGCGTTGCTCCGCACGAAGGCCTGCTCCCACAGGTAGAAGACCATCGTCACGCCGCTGTCGAGGATGCCGCCGGTCCGGTTCGTCAGGACGTAGATCTCGTCGAAGACCTTCAGCGCCGCCAGGCTCGAGATCACTGCCACGAACACGATCTGTGGCCGCAACGCGGGGATGCTCACGTAGCGGTGCTTCTGGAGATCGTTGCAGCCATCGATGCGGGCCGCGTCGTACAGCTCCTCGGGCACGTTCTGCAGCCCGGCCAGGAAGATCACCGAGTAGTAGCCGACGCCCGCCCAGATCGTGAGCAGCATCGCGATCGGCAGGGTGAGGGCGGGCGTCGCCAGCCACTGGACGGGCTCGTCGATGACGCCCCACGACTGGAGCATCGCGTTGATGAACCCGCTCCGGTCGAACAGCCAGCGCCACGACAGCCCGATGGCGATGCTGCCGCTGATCGCGGGGACGAAGTAGAGGGCGCGATAGATGTGCATCCCGCGCAGCTTCCGGTTGACGACGATCGCCAGGCAGATCGACAGGACGATGAGGATCGGCGTCACGAGCAGGTACACGAATGAGTGCAGGAGCGCGAGCTTGAACGTGTCGTCGTCGAACAGGCGCACGAAGTTGTCGAGGCCGACGAAGACCGGCGGCCGAACGATGTCGTAGTCGGTGAGGCTGAACCAGAAGACGGCGACGATCGGATAGAACACGAACACGCCGAGCAGAACGAGCGCGGGAAGAAGGAACAGGTAAGGCGTGGCGCGCGGCTTGCCGATCATCCGGTCAGATCCTTGTCGGTCCTGGCATAGGATCGGCCCGCCTCCGTGGGGGAACGGGAGGCGGGCCGATGGGGACGCAGCTCGCTAGTCGAGCAGCTTGTTGGCCTCGGCCACGGCATCCGTCAGCGCCTGCTGGGCGGGCACGCCGCCAAACAGGGCCTTCTCGACCGCAGCGAGAACGATGGCGTTGACGTCGGCCTTGTTCGGAACCGTCGGCACGATGTCAGCGTACTTGGCGATGGTCTCGCCAGCGATGGGTCGGACGCTGTCCTCGATCAGGTCCGAGGTCGTGCTGAAGTACGGATCCTCGAACGCCTTCGCCGACGACGGATACACCGCCGACTGCTTGGCGAGCTCGGTCATGGTGCGTGGGTTCGTGAAGAACTGGGCCAGCGCGATGGACGCGTTGGGGAACTTCGTGTCGGCCTTGACGGACATGCCCATCAGGCCCTTGCCGAGGACTCCGGACTTGCCGACGGGAGCCGGCACGACCGCGAGGTCCTCATAGAGGGATGCGTTGTTCGACTTGACCTCGCGGATCAGGTTGGGGCCGGTCTGATAGAACGGCGCCTGCCCGGCCGAGAAGATCAGCAGCCCGACGCGATCGTCAGGGGTGGTCAACGCGGCGTTGTCGACGGTGCCGGCGGCGACCATATCGACGTACATCTGGAGCCATTCGACCGCCGCAGGCGAATCGAAGGTGAAGGCACTGTCATCGGCCGCCAGGACGTCGACGTCGCCCTCGTACACCATCTGCGCGAGGAGGTCGTTGACGGTCAGGCGCAGGTCGCACACGACGCTGGCCTTCTCCTTGAGCGTGGCGCACAGGGCCGGAAGCTCCTGGACCGTCTTGGGGAATGCAGCGGGATCGAGACCGGCGGCCTCGAAGTGGCGCGTGTTGATCAGCTCCACGCTGACGCCCTGATAGAACGGGAACTGGAAGTTCTTGCCGTCGACGTTCTGGGCCTTCCACAGGCCCTCGAAGTAGATGTCCTTGACTTCCTGCGGAACCCGGCTATCGAGCTCGAGCAACAGGTCGCGGGTGGCATAGTCGGACACCCAGCCCTCGCCGACCGACAGGTTGATCACGTCCGGGGCGTTGCCCGCCGCGAACGAGTTCTTGAGGTCGTCCTGGAAGGTCGCCTGATGATCTTCCCAGTTGACCTTGACGCCCGGGTACGTCCCTTCGAACCGGGTGATCGCGTCCTGGATCCAGCCGTCGAACGTCGGCGACAGCCAGAACGTCCAGAGGCCGATCTCGGCGTTCGCTTCGACATTGGGGATGACCGCTTCGGCCGGGTCGACCGCGAGCGGGCTCGGCGAGGCCGATTCGGCCGGCGTGCTCGGGGCCACGCTGGCCTCGGCGCTCGGGGCGGGTGCCTGCGAGGCGGGTGCCGCGGATGGCGTCGTGCCGGTGCATGCCGAGATGGCGAACATCGCCCCCAGCAGCAACCCCAGGCGCCTCTTCGTCTTCGTGTCCATCGCTCCTCCTTGAAGCTCCTTCCGTCCGGTGGTGGTGTGTCGTTGCCAACGGTTTCGCGGGATCGGGTCAGGCGTGGCTCACCACCTCCGATCCCTGGTAGGTGGTCCTCGCCACGGCGACGGCGCCCCATGCGCCGGCTTCGGCTTCCGGTGGGAGGACATCGACGATGTCGGCCGGCAACAGCTCCCCGGCCAGATCCGATGCGGCACGCAGACGCGCGAGCTCCCGACGCAGCGGGACCTCGAACGGCGTACCGGCATGGGACACGCCGCCGCCGACCACGACGCGTTGGACGTCGTAGGTCATGACCAGCGTGTGGATCGCCCAGGCGAGGCGTCGCCCGACGTCGTCGATGAGTTCGGTGGCGGCCGGATCGCCGGACGCGGCCGCGTCGTAGACCGCCTTGGCGGAGGGGGCGCCGGCGCGTCGCGCGATCGAGGGTCCCGACGCGAAGGCCTCGAGGCAGCCCTGCTGGCCGCAGACGCAGCGCGGGCCGTCGGCGTCCACGATCGCGTGACCGATCTCCCCGGCGAGGCCACGGGCGCCGCGGTGGAGTCGACCGTCGAGGACGACACCGGCCGCGATCCCGGTGCCGACCGCGAGGTAGGCGAGGTCGTTCGCGTCGCCGACGACGCCCCGCTCGTGCAGGCCGATGGCGGCGGCACGGACGTCGTTCTCGATGACGACCGGGAGCCCGAGCTCGAGCTCCAGCGCGTCCCGCAGCGCGAAGTCCGTCCAGCCGAGGTTGACGGCGAGGGTCACGTGGCCGCGCTTCGGGTCGACTCGGCCGGGGACGCCGACACCGACCGCGGTGAGGTCCCCGCGCCCGAGGCCGGCCGCGCCGAGCGCGTCGTCCAGGCACGCCGCGATTGCCGGAACGGCGCCGCCCTGGTCACCCACGGAGGAGGCGTGGGTCGCACGACCGAGGACGGCGCCGGCGGCGTCGACGATGAGCGTGGCGATCTTGGTCCCGCCGATATCGATACCGGCGACCGGACCGGGGACGTGGCCATCGAGGGGCTCGTGGCCGTCGAGGGCGTCGCGGCCGCCGAGTTCACCCATCATCGGTGCACCGTCAGGCCGAGCTCGCGCGTGAGCAGCAGCGCGCACGCCCCGAGAAGGGTCACGTCCTCGCCGGTGCCGCCGTCGCGGATCTGCGTCTCGCGACCGGTCGCGGCCAGGCTCCGTCGTGCGGCCTCGTCGCGAACGGCGTCGAGCCACGGCTCGCCGAGGGTCGTCACGGTCCCGACGACGGTGATGTGGCGGACATCGAGCACGCCGACCAGCTGGGCGATCGCGCCGCCGAGGGCTCGGCCGGCCGTGCGGACGACGCTCAGCGCGTCGGGGTCGCCGGCGGTGGCCTTGTCGGCCAGCTCGCCGAGGCTCGTGGCGCCGCTGGCGCGCAGGATCGCGGGAGCGCTGGCCACGGTCTCGAGGCAGCCGAAGCGACCGCAATGACACTCGACGCCGTCGGGCTCGACGACGACATGGCCGATCTCACCGGCCGCCTCCCCGTCGCCACCGAACAGCTGGTCCCTGAGCACGAGCCCCGCGCCGATGCCCCGCCCGACCTTGACGACGACCAGGTTCGCCGGGCGCTCGTCGCCGCTGAACAGGTACGTCGCGAAGGCGGCGGCACGGCTGTCGTTGGCGACGACCGTCGGCAGGTCGTGCCGTTCCTGGAGGATCCGGGCGAGCGGCAGATCCTGCCAGTCGAGGCTGACCGCCCATCGGATCGTGCCGGCCTGGTCGACGATGCCCGGCGTCCCGACGCCGATGCCCGAGGATCGGGCTGGTCGCCGCGGCGCGGACTTCGTCGATGAGCTCGTGGACGACGTCGATCGCCTGCTCGCCGTCGCGGCCGTCGAGGTCGCGGCTGGTCGCGCGCGGCGATCTCGCCGCGGAGGTTCGCGAGCGCCGCGGTGAAGGTGCGCTCGCCGAGGTCGAGCGTGATGACCGTCCGGGCGCCGGCGTTGAGGGCGACGAGGGTCGGCTGCTTGCCGCCGGTGCTCGGGCCCCGCCCGACATCGACCGCCAGGCCCTCCTGCTGGAGGTCGCTGACGAGCTCGCCGACGCTCGTGCGGGTGAGGCCGGTCAGTCTGGCGATGTCAGCCCGGGAGATCGGCCCGAGGTCGTAGAGCGCGCGGAGGACCAGCGCCGCGTTGTGCGCGCGGGTCTGCGCATGGGTCGCCTTCGCCGGGAACTCCGTGCGGGCCAACGCCCCTCCTCACTCCCACGGGCACTTCATGCCTTCCGGCACTTCGTCCGGTGAGTTGACAAAGGGCATCCTAGCCCGACCGGATACTTTGTCAATACCCCGGACTAAGTCGTGCCGGAGCACACGGCGGCAATATCGAAGGAAGATGGCGACGGGGAGCGTCTAACCTCACACGCAGCAGAGGGCGCTCCGATGTCGTACCGAATCATCACCGTCACGGCAACCCTTGTCGCCACGATCGTCTCCGGATGCGGAGGCGTGTCACCGGGCCAAGCGCTGCCGTCGCAGGCTGGGGCCCCTTCCCCCGTCGCCCAGGAATCGGCAGCGCCTTCGGCGCTCACCGCGCGACCTCCTATCGTGGACGTTCCGTTCTACAAAGGGGACACAGCGCGGAGCGGCGTCCACCCAGGTCCCGCCCCGACGACCAAGCCGGTCGAGGTGTGGCGCACTGAGATCGGTTGTGCGCTTGGCAATCGGACCGGGGTCATCGGCGCAGGCCTCTTGATCACCGGCTGCGACGCCGCCAAGGTCGTGGCGCTTGATGCCTCGACCGGGCAACTGAGGTGGACAGCCAGCGTTGATGGCCAAAGCCTCGGCTCGCCGGCGATCGCCGCGGGAGCCGTCTACGTCGCCGACAGCGCCGGGGCATTCACGAGCCTCGATCTCGCGAGCGGCAAGGTGCGGTGGACAGTGCCGATCCCGGCGATCCGTCATCCCGTCGTAGTCGACGACACGGTGTACCTCGGGACGAGCGATGGTCGGTTCCTCGGCCTGGCCACGAGTGATGGATCGACCAGTTGGTCATGGCAGGCGCCCGAAGGAGTCAAGGAAGCCGCCGGGACCGTGGTCGATGACGCCGCGTACATCGGCACCGACGACGGCAAGCTGCGGGTGATCGGTCTCGCCGATCGGGCCGAGCGCTGGAGCTACCAGGTCATCTCGGGCGGTGTCAGTACGCCGGCGATCACCGCGGACACGGTCTTCGTCGCCTCCCTTCAGACGGGCGAGGAGCCGATCGGCGAGTTGTACGCCCTCGATCGGGCGACAGGCAAGGACCGCTGGCGATACCGGACCGTGTCCGGGAACCAGGTCGCACCACCCACTGTGGCGGGGGACACGGTCATCTCACCATCAAGCGCCGACGGGCTGTTCGCGTTCGATGCCGCGCGAGGCACCGTGCGATGGCAGGCCCCGACCGGACCGATGGGCGGGCAGACGCCGGCGATCGTCGGGGACACCGTCGTCCTCGCGATGGACCGGAGCGTTGCCGCGTTCAACGGGAGCGACGGCGCCAAGCTCTGGGAGTTCGACGTGGAGGCGGACCTCGACAACAGCCCGATCGTGTCCGGCGGGATGGTCTTCGTCGGCGATAACGCCGGCGTCATCCGCGCCCTCGCCGAGCCCGCGCTGGCCGCATTGTTCCCCAAGGCGTCGACGGTGCCGGACCCGGAGGAGACGGCCAGCCCGGTCGCCGTCCTGGAGCTCGCCGCCACGTTCGATGCATCCACCAGCGAGCTCGACCAACCGTCGGGGATGGACGTCGGACCTGATGGCAACCTGTACGTCACCAACGCCCTGAAATCGGAGGTTCTCGTCCTCGATCCGGCGAGCGGGGACATCATCCGGCGGTGGGGGCGCAACGGACGAATGCCCGGTGAGTTCGACTTCCTGCGAGATGTGACCGACCCGTACAGCGCGGTCGGTGGTATCGCGGTCAGCGGCGACGGCAGCGTCTACGTCCTGGAGCCCGCGAATCGGCGCGTGCAGCAATTCGACGCGAACGGCAGGTTCGTCGGGCAATGGGGCCGTTTTGGATCAGCGAACGGGCAGTTCCTCGACCCGCTCGACATCGCCCTCGGACCGGGCGGGGACCTCTTCGTGATCGATGGCCAGCGGGAAGACATCCAGCGCTTCACCGCCGACGGAGTCCATATCGCGACGATCGGCGAGGGGGCCGCCCCCGGGTTCGGGATCACTGTGACCCAAGACGGGACGCTGATCAACGCCGATTGGGACAACCACCGGGTACAGGCCTGGGATGCTTCCGGGGCGTTCCTGTGGACCCTGGGGTCGCGGGGAACCAAGGCGGGGGATTTCGAGCATCCGGCCGACGTGGTCGTCGACGAGTCTGGTCGACTGCACATCGTCGACAAGACGCGCGTCCAGACGCTCTCGCCCGATGGCCAGCCGATCGGATCGTGGCCGGCTCCGACCGACGCATTCGCGCTGGCCTATGGCAACGGGATGCTCTTCCTCAGCGCCCAGTTCGAGAACAAGATCCTCAAGATCCAACTGCTCGACTGACGCGGAGTTCGATTCCAGTCATGGCCATGCGGCCGGAGCCCGAGCCTGCGATACGGAAGCGCGAGCTGGCCGAGACGTTCTCGGACCCGCTCGCCTTTCGCGCGTGGTACGAGGCCTCGGTCTCCAAGGTCTACGCCTATCTGTTCCCGCGCTGCGGCGGCGACAGCGCGCTTGCCGAAGAGATGACCCAGCAGACGTTCTTCCAGGCCATCGAGCGTCGATCGACGTTCGAGGGCCGGTCGACCGACGTCACCTGGCTGTGCACGATCGCCCGCAACAAACTGGCCGACCACTATCGTCGGCTCGATCGGGAGGAGCGGCGGCACCTTCGACTGATCGTTCGCGAGATCCCGAGCGCGACTGTGGACGCCCAGACCGACGCGATCGAGGATCGTGAGGCGCTCATCGGTGCGCTGCGGGACCTGCCGCCACTGCAACGTGCGGCGGTCGTCCTGTGCTATGTCGACGGCCTGTCGGTTCGTGAGGCGAGCGCCGTGCTCGAACGGAGCGAATTGGCCACCGAGTCCCTCCTGAGTCGGGCCCGCGAGCGGCTCCGGCAGATCCTCAAGGAGCGCACCGATGGACGATGAGCGACTGAAGGCGCGCCTCCGAGCATTGGATCGGCCGAGCGGGCACATCGAACCGCGGGCCGAGTTCGTCGACGAGCTGCACGGCCAGTTGGCAACCCGGCTCGGGTTTCGCGAGGGGTCGGTCGCGACGCCGCTGACGGTCCCGAGGCGGTTCGGGGTCCCGACGCTCGGCCGCCGCTGGCTGCTGATCGCGGCGACGATCGCGTTACTGATCGCCGTCGTCGCCAATCTGGCCACTATCGGCGCGACGATCGAGCGCTTGCTTGACCGGCCGAGCCTCATGGATGCGATCCAGTCGAGCGGCTCGATCCGCATCGCTATCCGTCCGGACGATCCTCAGGTCCTGTCTGAGAGCGGAACGCTGGCTGGCTTCGATGTCGATGTTGCCGAGGCAGTGGCCCTGCGGCTCGGTCTGCGGGTCGAGCGCATCGTCCAGCCGGTCGACCAGATGCTCGCCGACGGCGATCCCACGTGGCAGGTGGCGCTGCCGAGCCGGTCGTTATCCGCGGATGAGTCGGCGCGATACATCGTCTCGACCCCGTACTACCAGTGGCCGGGGTACGCGCTGGTTCGCCGGTCCGGGCCTGCTGACCTCACGGGGGCGACCCTGTGCGTCGTGGCCGGCAGCATCGGGGAGAGCTGGGCGCAGGGGCTTTCCGACGCGGCGGTGGTGCGTTCGATGGTCGACGACGCGGCGTGTCTCGCCGATCTGCGGTCGGGCCAGGTCGACGCGGTCGTCACGAATTTGATGCTCCCTATCGACATCGCCAATGACCCAGACCTGATGGTGCTGGGCGACGATCCGGTCGTGACCGAGCCGCGGGCGATCGTGGTGTCGCGCCGGGCGTCCGACGCAGACGAATTGATCGACGCGATGAATGTGGTTCTCGAGGAGTTGCGCGCTGACGGGACTCTGACCGAGATCTCGGAGCAGCGGTTCGGGGGAGAGGATCTGACGAGGGCCCCCTAGGGAGACCGACCAGGATCGAGCAACTGCGCGAACGTCCTCGCATTCGCTGCCGCACACGCCCGGTGGTCGTTGTTGAAGTAGACGTAGCCGTGGTCGGTGTCGGCGAGGCGGTCCGCCCAGGAGCGAAGCGCTGTCCGCCCGTAGCACGGCCGGGGAGCTGCCCTCCCCTCGTGCATCCGCAGATAGATCCACCCTGGGGGCGTCCACAGCGGCGTGATCGGCCGGGATCGACGATCTGCCAGCACGAACGCGGCGTCATGCCGTCGCAGCACATCGCACAACTCCGGCACGAACCAGCTCTTGTGCCGCGGCTCGACCGCGACGCGCACGTCCTTCCCGAACGCTTCGAGCGTCCGCTCGATACGGTCGAAGTCGACCCGCAGGCTCGGCGGCAGCTGCAGCAGGACCGGCCCGAGTCGATCGCCCAGGATCGACGCCCGCTCCATCAGGTACTCGACCGATCCCTGCGGGTCATCCAGTCGCTTGACGTGCGTCAGGTATCGACTGGCCTTGACCGCGAACACGAACCCATCGGGAACGGCGTCGCGCCAGCCTCGGAACGCCGACGCCGCCGGCATCCGATAGAAGGTGACGTTCAGCTCGACCGTATCGAAGT
>CAVSKR010000002.1:0-528634 GCA_963728635.1 uncultured Chloroflexia bacterium | reverse complement strand
CCCTCCGGGCGTGGCGGACCAGAGGCGGAGCAGCATCCGGGCGTCGGATCCGCAATCGGTGACGTTCGTCGAGCTGTTCTTCGACCTCGTCTTCGTCTTCGCCGTCACGCAGCTGACCGTCCTGACCGCCCACGACCTGACGCCCGAGGGGATCCTCCGGTCGATCCTGCTCGGCTGGCTGATCTGGTGGGCGTGGACCCAGTTCACGTGGACGCTCAACCCGGCCGATACGACCCACCCCGTCGTCCGGATCATCACGCTGGCAGCGACCGGTGTCGCGCTCGTCATGGCCGCCTCGGTGTCGCGCGCATTCGCGGATCGACGCGCTGTGGTTTGCCGCTCCGTACGTGCTCGTTCGCGTTCTCGGTCTCGGGCTCCAGGTCTGGGTCGATCGAGAACGGGTCGATGACAGTGGCCACGCCGGAGTCGTGAGATGGGTCGGACTGTCGACCATCGGGCTGGTGCTCGTGCTTGCCGGCGCGATCGTCGACCCGACGGTCCGGCCGTTGGTCTGGCTCCTGGCCATCGTCGCCGACGTCGTCGCGGCGGCCATCGCCGGTCGCAACACGATCTGGGACCTGAATGCCGCGCACCTCTCCGAGCGGCACGGCCTGTTCGTGATCATCGCGATCGGCGAATTGCTGATCGTCGCTGGGACCGCAGTCGCGAACGACGAGCGATCGACGGCGCTCGCGCTGGCTGCGGTGGCGGCCATCCTCGTGGCATGCCTGCTCTGGTGGTCCTACTTCGGCTGGCTCAAGGAGGCGCTCGAGCATCTCTATGCTGCGGCGCCTCCGGAGCGCAATGGTCCGCTTGCGCGCGATGCATTCAGCCTCGGCCACTTCCCGCTGATCGGAGGCATCGTCGGCTTTGCGGTCGCCCTCGAGGAGATCGGGGCGCATCCCGACGAGCCCGCGCCGGTTGCCGTCCTCGCGTCGCTGGGGATCGGAGTGGCACTGTTCGTTGCAAGTTCGGCGCTGTCGTACCGGGTTTGCGGCGGTCGGCTCCTGTTGCCGCGGCTCATGATCCTCGTGCTGATGCTGATCGCGCTCGTCCTGGTGGCGCCGATGCAGCCATTCGTGCCGCTGGCGGTCGTGGCGGCGGCGCTGCTGGCGATCGTCGTCGTCGAGGGCTCGGGGCCGGACGCCGGTTAGCGCATCAGCCACCGGAGGCGGGAATACATCGCGGGTGCCAGGGCCCCCGCGTACGTGTTCGTGAGGTGGTGCGCGTCGCGGTAACGCAGCAGGCGATTCGATGTCACAGGCCAGCAGCGGGTCGGTTGGCAGATCCAGTTCGCCATATCGGTCGCGCGCACCCAGGTGTACTGCGCATCCACGGCGAGCTCCGCCTCCCAGTGGAGCGCGGAAAGCGAATTGGCTCGCAGCCGAGAGCAGGGCTTCGTCCACCCGGCCGTGTCGACGAGACAGTCGGGGACTAGCAATCGGAACGTCGGCGTGTCGCGCAGGATCACGACGCGGCGCACCTGCCCGGCGACCCGATCGACCGTGCGCTGATAGCCGGCCTGCCACTCCGCGCGTCTCGCGGCCGGGTCCGTGATCAGGCTCCAGTCGCCCCGCCGCAGCAGCCTCGCGTGCGACGAACCGCTCATGACCAGGAGATCGACGCGGGCGAGTCCGCGGACCTTGGTCAGGACGTTGCGACGCCACGCATCGCAGGCGGTGTAGCGGGACGTGGTGCCCTGGGTCGAGACGTCGGCCGCTGGGCATGCGGTCTTGCTCATCCACACGACGCGCCAGCCGCCTCGTCTGGCGGCTCCGTCGATGGCCGCCCACCACTGCGCGATGATCGAGTCGCCGACCACGACGACGACCTTCGCGCCGTCGCGCCGACCGTAGATGCAATGGATGGGACTCGTGACCGCCCGGGCGACGTGGCAGCCATCCCGATAGACCCGACCGCGGTCGCGCGTCGCGGCGGAGATCCTCGGACGCAGGTCCGAGAGCCGGACGCGGGTCGGGTCATCCATCGGGTCGGGCGACGCCGCCCTGACGGGTCCGACCGCGGGAGCCATGAGTCCGACGAGAGTGACGAGGATGGCAGCGGAGGCTCGACGGATCATCGGGTCAACGCCCCTACCTAGATCCCCCCGAAGTCCCCGCCGCCGAAATCGCCACCACCGAAATCGCCACCGCCGAAATCGCCGCCACCGAAATCGCCACCCGTGTCGGCCTCGGCGACGTCACCACCGTCACCGCCGCCTCCGGAGTCGCTGCCCTCGGTCGTGTCGCCGCCTCCGCCCGACCCCGGGTCGTTGTCGAAGAACGACTGGGCGATCGCGGTCCCGATGAAGCTCGCCGCGAGCGTCGAGAGGAACCAGGTGCCGAGCCCCGGACCACCGCCGCCCCAGGCGCGCTCGATCGTGCCGGGCTGGCGGATCTCCGCTCGCGTCGCGGTTCGCGCGAGCGAGGCGGGGTCGTCGCCGCGGATCTCGCTCGGTGGCACGACCTGGGCGAGAGCCGCGAGCGCCTGGCGGCGCTGCTCGGGCGTCAGCTTCGCGAACGCCTCTTCATGAGCCCGTTCGATGTCCTCGGGCGGCGCTGACTGAAGCATGTATCGATAGCGCGCGAGCGCCTGCTCGTCGGCGTTGCCCTGGTTGCGGTCACGGTCGGCGTCGTTCTTCCGGCCGAATAGGTTCATGTCATGTCCTCCGTCGCCGACGCGATCCGCCGGTCGAGGAGTCCAGTGTGCACCGGTTCCGGGGATGACGCCGTCGCCGGAGTCGTTCCGCTAGTCGCAGCCCAGGCCGTCGTCCTCGGGGTCGAGCTCGTAGTCGTCCGGCCCCTTGACGGTGACCGGTGCAGCGCCCAGCGCCAGGACCTGTGCGCAGTCGAGGTCACTCACGATCGGCAGGCAGGGCGTGTATGACGGGTGGCAGTCGGCAGTGCCGCCGCCGGCCTGCGTCAGCGGGGAGGCCGGCACGGTCGCCGGCGATGAACCCGCACCGACGGGCGCAGCGGGCGACCAGAGACCGAGCGCCGCGGTCTTTGCCGAGTCCTGGGCGAGGGTCAGCAGGTCCTTGTACTTCTCATCGGGCGGGAACGTCGCGACCTCCGCGAACCCGCGGCGGACCAGCTCCAGGTTCACGAGCACGTAATCGCCACCCGGCCCGATGAACCAGACGTGGCGCAGCAGGCGATCGAGGTCGTCCCTGTCCGACTCGTCGTTCTCCAGGTAGACCTCGCGCCCCTCGACGAGGGATCGATTGGCCGCGGTCGCCGAAACGGCCCAGCTCTTGAGCACCGGGTCGGTCGAGTCGGGCTCGGGCGCATCGATGCCGATGTACCGGAGCGGATACTCAACGCCGTCGATATCGACGCGGATCGTGTCGCCGTCGACCACGCTCGTGACGGTCGCATACCGCGTCTCCCCGGTCGGTCCGAACGTCGCGGCCGCCGACGGGGCTGCGCTCCCGGCCACAGGTGAGTCGACGACGAGCGGGCTTGCGAGAGCCACGCTCGGGCTGACCGTGTCGGACGCCCGCCGCGGACTGATCGCGTTCGAGATCGCGCTCAGGGCAAGCAGGCTGGCAAGGGCGACGATCGCGACGCGGACGAGGGTCCGCTCCCGGGATCGCGGTGGGACCGTGACCTCCTCCGGACGGGTCGTCGTAACCGTGTCGAGGATCGAGGGTTTCGCCGGCGTGAGTTTCCCCGGGAATGACGGCGATGCGGGCCTCGGCGTTGGAGGGGCGACAGTGGCGGCAGGCGCAGGTGCCGGCGTTGGCGCTGCGGGGGCCGGAGTCGCGGGAATCGCAGGGACCGGCGTCGGTGCAGGCGTGGCGGGCGGCGCTAGCGTCGCGACGGCCGCACGTGCCGGCGTCGGCGCCGGAGTCGCCGGCGCCGCAGGGATCTCGGGCACGACGGGCATCGCGTCGGCGGGCGGCCACGTGGGGACCCGCGGCCAGGCAGGGGCCGGCGTCAGCGCGACCTGACCCGGGGCGATCGGCATCGGCGCGGGCGCCTTCGGCAGGAGCTCGTCGAAATCGAAGCCGCACGTCGAACAGAAGCGGAAGAAGCCAGTGCGCTTCGTCCCGCAGGTCGGACAGAACCGTCCTTCGGTACTCATGCGGCGTCGTGGGCGGAGGTACATGCTGGAGACCCCGGTGTCGCGTCGGTCAGCGACGAGCGTCCATCCTATGCGTTCGGTCCAGTCTCCGGTGCGGTGGTCCGTCCACGTGCGCGACCGACCACCGCGGCTCGATGGGCTGTAGGCTCGGTCACCTGATGCAGCTCGGTCTGAACCTGCCCTATGTCGAAGGCTCGATGGATGGGCAGACGCCGCGTTGGAGCGACATCCGCGCGATGGCACGGACCGCCGAGGCGATCGGCTTCGATGCGCTCTGGGTGTCGGACCATGTCGGGTTCGGCGATCCGGAGGGTCGATGGCGCGGCGCCTGGGAGTGCTGGACGCTGCTCTCGGCCCTGGCCGGCTCCACGGAAAACGTGGCACTCGGTCCGTACGTCCTCGCGATGCCTCTCCGCAACCCGGCGCTGCTCGCGAAGATGGCCGAGACCCTCGACGAGGTCAGCGACGGGCGGGTGATCCTGGCCATCGGCGCGGGCTGGAACCAGCCGGAGTTCACCAGCTTCGGGATCCCGTTCGAGGATCGGTTCAAGCGCTTCGAAGACGGCCTACGCGTCATCACCGACATGCTTCGCGACGGTCGATCGACCCTGGACGGGCGCACGATCCGCACGCGCTCGGCCCGCCTCGAGCCGCGCGGCCCACGACCGAACGGTCTGCCGCTGATGGTCGGCGCGAACGGTCCCCGGATGCTCCGCCTCACGGCGGAGCTGGCCGATCACTGGAACGGCGGCCTCCGGTCGCTCGATGAAGTCCCGGCCTTGCTCGAGGCGCTCGATTCCGCCTGCCGCGATGTCGGCCGGACGTCGCCGATCACCAAGTCGGTCGAGGTCCTCGTCCGAACGCTACCTGCCGCGGACGACGCACCGCCCGAGGGTCGCGAGATCCGTGGCGACGAAGATACCCTGGCCGCCGAGCTTCGCCGGTTCGGCGATCTCCGGATCGACCACCTGCAGGTCCAACTGCGACCGAATTCGCTCGCGGGCGTCGAGGCCTTCGCCCCGGTGATCGATGCCCTTCGCGGCGCTCGATCGACCTCGTCAGTCGAAGGGAGTCCGACCGAGGAACCAGGCTAGCGGCAGCCAGGTGATGCCCACCACCGCGAGCCAGCTGAGGGAGCTCGTGAACGTGTCGCGCCCGGCCCGACGATATTGGATCCAGGTCGCGCCCAGGCCGAGAGCGAGGTACGCGGCGAAATCGATCGGCGAGGGCAGGACCCCGGTCAGCAGGATGAGGCCCGCCAGAACGGCAGTCGCGTAGTAGGCGACCTGCCAGAGTGGGCTGGGTTCCCGCGCCGGCGTGCTCGGAGGCGGGGGCAGGGGTACGATCGGAGGCGCGGGCGGTGGCGCGATCGGAGTCGTCGACATCAGGCCTTGATCCGGCTTCAGGCGCCGAAGCGCCCGCGATGCTCGACCGGGCAGCCCGAACCCCGCGGGGTCAACTGGGCGACGTGCATGTGCTCGTTGGTCGTGTCGTGATCGAGGTCAAACCCGACCTGGTCACGGTAGAAGGCGATCGCCCGGTCGATGTCGCTGACCGGCAGGATCACGACTTCCAGCGTCCAATCCATGGGGTTTTCCTCCGGGATGTGTCGGGCCAGCCTACACACGGATTCCGGTCGGCGTGCTACGGTGAGACGTCGCCATGATGTGTGACGACGCCGCGTGGTCGACCTCTCGAACGGACCGTCGCGCTCACCAAACCGTCGTTCGGGAAGCGTTGGAGGTCAAAGTGGCCACCGGAACTATCAAACGAGTCGTCGCCGAGCGCGGCTTCGGCTTCATCGCGACCGATGATGAGAAGGAGTACTTCTTCCATCGGAGCGGCCTCGATTCCTCACTCGATTTCGACCGCCTGGCCGAAGGCGAGAAGGTCGAGTTCGAGATCGAGCAGACCCCCAAGGGCCTGCGCGCCAAGACGGTGCGCTCCGCCTGACCCGGGCGCCTAAAGAGCTCGGCCGCCTCCGGCAAAGCGCTGGAGGCGGCCGAGTTTTCTGTTCGTGGGGGTGGGCTGCGGGTCGCGGGGCTTTGCGTTCCGCCCGCTCCGTTCTAGGCGGCGTCGTCCAGCGTGACCTCGATCATCGGCGAATAGGCCGCCATCGTCTCGACACTCATGCGCGGCCAGGCATGCCGGACGATCCATTCCGCGACGGAACGCCGTTCCGCTGCGTCGGTGATGACGCGGCCGGTCGCCGGCAATCCGCCGCGAGCGGACCCTTGAGATGGACCGTCATCCGCGGATCCTTCTCGAGGTTGATGATCCACGCGCGTTTGCGATCGGCGCGCGGCATGCCGCTGATGAAGATCCTGCCGTCGATGTTGTGGAACACGATCTCGATTCGCCGCGGGCGTCCGGTCCTGCGCCCGGTCGTCGTGATATCGATGAGTCCACCGCGAGCGAGCGATCGGCGGATCGCATCGTCCTTGGTGTGGGTCGGGGAGTTCGTATGTTGTTGCATCGGCAACAACATACTCCTGTCGCTTGCGAGTTGCAAGTCACATTTCGCGCGGCGTTTTCCGTGACGAGGAGCTGGCCATCAGATCGCGGGTGGCGGAACCGGAGACAATAGGTCCCGCATCGAACGAGCGCGGACACGGAGGAGGTACGTATGGCCGCCAAGGTGGGCGATCGCATCGTGGTCGAGTCGGAGAAGGTCGGGATCGCGGAGCGCCGCGGGGAGATCCTCGAGGTCATCGCGCACGAGATCCGGACGGAATACCGCGTCCGGTGGGATGACGGGCGCGAGACCGGGATCCGGCCGTATGCCGGCAGCATCCGCTTCGAGCCCGGGGCGAAGGCCAAGCGCCGCGCCTGACGACGAGGAGACCGTGACGCGGAGACCGTGACGTGGAAACAGTCACTGTCGTCCTGAACGTCCGCGAGGATCAGGTCGAGGCGTTCGAGGCCGGCTTTCGTGAGCACGAGCTCCCGGTCTGGGAGGACCTCAAGCAGCGCGGCCTGCTGATCGCCGCGACCTTGAACCGGCTCGACATCTCGTCCCGGCCGGTGGCGGGGGCGGTGCAGTACCTCGTGGCCGTGATCTTCTCGTCGGGCGAGGGCCACCACGTGCACGACTCGCATCCCGGGTTCGCCGCCTGGAACGAGATGGCCGACGCGTATCAGACCGGCGAGCCGATGGCGTTCGGCGGCGAGACCGTCGTGAAGCTCGGGATCGACGACCTCTAAGTCTCCGGCAGCAGCGCGCACCTGAGCGCCTCGGCCAACCACGCCTCGTACCGCTCGACCGACCACCCGCGGGTCGTCACCAGCATGTCGAAGACGGCGATCGAGGTCAGGGCCCACAGGGCGTCGGTCGCCCTGCTCGACCGAAACGTCCTGTCGCAGCGCCCCGCGTCCGCCGAGCATGCCGACGAACCTCCCCTGCCCCGCCAACCGACTCGCCTCGATCTCGTCCCAGAGGGCGCGCAGATCCGGGTCCGAACCGGCAGCCGCGGCGAGTGCTCGGAGGAGTGGTCCCGACCGACGATGGATCCCCGGTTGCGTCGCCGCGTACATCGCGACCTGGCGCCGCGGATCGGGCTCCTCGATGAGCGCCTTGATGGCCGGGCGCTCCTCGACGGGAGTCTCGGAACGCGTCGAGCCTCCGGCGACGGCGGCATCGATGACCGCCTTGAACAGCCCAGCCTTGCTGCCGAACGCGCGGTAGATCGTCTCGACGACGACGCCCGCCTCGGCGGCGATGACCGGCATCGACACGCCCGTATAGCCACGCTCGCGGAACAGCGCGCCCGCCGCAGCCATGATGTCGCGCCGCGTCTGGGCAGCCTGCTCGGCGCGCCGGGTCGATCGATACGCGCGCCGGGTCTTGACAGTCTCGCTCATTTCATGAGAATGATACTTGCACCAATATAGGTGGGTTCCATTCGATCGTACCAACCAGGAGGGATCCGATGACCGCGGACATCAAGGCCAGGGCGCGACGTTCCTTCGAGGAGATCTTCCCGGCCCTCGACGTCGACGGGCTCGCCGAGGTCACGGACGAGGACGTCGTCCACCACGGCGCGCGGCCCGACGAACCGCCCGGCCTCGAGGGCGTCAAGCAGACGATGCTCTGGCTGGGCCGCGTCTTCTCCGACCAGCGCTGGGAGATCCGGCACGTCATCGCGGAAGGCGACATGGTCGTCGTCCATGCGACCCATCACGGCCGCCACACCGGCGACCTGATGGGTCTCCCGCCGACAGGGCGTGAGGTGGCGTATGACTACGTGCACATCCTGCGGTTCCGCGACGGCAAGGCGGTCGAGCACTGGTCGGTGCATGACTCGATGACCCTGATGCGCCAGCTCGGGGTCACCCAGGATCGCCCCGCCGCTCAGCCGGTCGCCGCTGGCTGAGGCAACCGCCTTACGCCTTCCGCTGGGAGGTCCAGGTCGGGTCGGGGCCGGCCAACCACTCGGTGTCGAACCGGCCCGCTCCGTGGATCGCGGTGAGTCGCAGCTCGCCTGGGCCGGTGTTCGTGAAGCCGTGCGCCTCGCCGGGCGGGCTGACGACCACATGACCGCCATCGACGACGACCGTGTCATCGCCGATCTGGAACGTCGCCTGGCCCGACTCGACGATGAACACCTCGCTGTACGGGTGTCGATGGAGCTTCGGACCGACGCCCGGCCGCGAGTGGACGAGGATCACGCAGAACGGGACCTCCCCGTGCTCGGCGCCGACGAACTCGTGCGAGTGCTCGCTGTGGTCGAGCTCGTCGAAGGGGACGACGTGACCGCTGGGCCGCTCGGTGTCCATCGCCGGGATGGTATCCCGGCCGAGCGGCTCAGCGCCGCGGCGGCGTCAGGTTGTAGCGCTCGATGATCTCGGGCAGCCAGGCCGGCTCGGCGAAGGGCATGCCGTACCTGCCGGCGATCTCGCCGACCTCGGCCGGGTCCGGTCGTCGGACATCGGTGATCTCGACGAGGTCGCGGAAGAAGCGCTCGAACCCGGCCGGACTGATGACCTCGATCATGCGTGCCGGCATCGAGCCTGCGTTCCACATCGCGTGGACCTGGCCCCGCGGCTTGATGATGTAGCCGCCCGGACCGAGGACGACCTCGTCGTCCTCGGAGCGGAAGCCGATCTCCCCTTCGAGCACGATCGAATACTCGTCCTCGAGCGTGTGGATGTGAGGCGGCACAAGCGCGCCGACTGCGAAGGGATGCTCGACGATCGACAGAGCGCCACCTGTGTCCTCGCCGTCGATCTTGAAGGCGACACCGACTCCCGGTGCCAACCCGCCCGTTCGACCCTCGCCTGGCTGGACCACCTTCAGCCGCGCCCCGACTTCCGCTTCCTGGACCGCCATCGTCGCCTCCTCGTGAATCGAGTGAACAGGCATGTATACTTAACGTCGACGTCGGCGGTGTCAATATCGAGTGCACACATGCGTTCAACGAAATCAAGGCCCTATCGGATGGCTCGTCGGGCAGAGCTCGTGGATCAGACCCGCGAGAGGATCACCGCCGCGGCGGCCCGGCTGCATACGTCGATCGGGCCGGCCAACACGTCCGTCGCGGGGATCGCCGAGGAGGCGGGCGTCACACGGCTCACCGTGTACCGCCATTTCGCCGACCTGGACGTCCTCTTCGAGGCGTGTCGAGCGCACTGGCGATCCGAGAACCCGCCACCGGACATCAGCGCGTGGACGGGCATCCCGGATCTCGAGCTGCGCACCCGGACCGCGCTGACCCGGCTGTACGGCTGGTATCGCGAGCACGCCGAGGAGCTCTTTCCGATCTATCGCGACATGTCCACGATGCCCGAGTCGTCCCAGGAGCGGATGCGGGCGGAGAACCGGCGTCTCGGTGACCTGCTGGTCGGGGACGCCGCCCCGGTCGGGGCCGGTGGCCGCCGGTTACGCGCGGCGGCTCGGCATGTCCTCGACTATCGGACCTGGCGGTCCCTCGCGATCGGCCAGGACCTGCCCGACGCGGACGTCGTCGAGATCGCGGTCGCGCTACTCAAGGCCCTGACGAAACCGAAGGCAGGCTAGGGGCCGTCACACCCAGAACGTGTCGTGCCGAACCATGAAGGCGGCGCGCTCGTCATCGGTCATCGTCAAGCCCTCTGACACGCGCGCCAGCGTCTCGAAGTAATCCTCGCGGGGCGCGCCGGGCGCGAACAGGATGAGCATCGAGGCGTCCTCGCCGGACTCGTTCTTGAAGCCGTGGATGCCACCCTCGGGGACGTACAGGAAATCGCCGGGCTTGGTATCGAGCCAGGTGGAGCCGTCGTACAGACGGATCGACCCCGAGATGACGAAGAACGCCTCGGCGATGGTCTTGTGAAAGTGCGGGTCCGGCCCGCTCGGCGTGGGCGACATGTTCCACCGGTACAGCCCGAACAGATCGCCGGTCGACTCCCCCGTCGCGAGGTATTCCGCGGTGCCGCCGTTCTTGTAGCGGACCTCGGGCTCGGTGCCGGCCCGTCGCAGCCGCGCGTTCACCAAGCCCGTGTCGCCGTCGTACTTGGGCGGTGGGTAGCTCATCGGGCGATGGTGGCGGTCAGCCCGGCGCTTCCTCGTCGCTGTGGACCGCCAGGATGTTGCCGGCCGGATCGCGGAACCAGGCGATCGTCGGGCCGTCACCGCCGCGTGCGATGCCCTTCTCGTCCTGATCGAAACCGTCGAACCGCGCCATCTCGACGCCAGATCGGACGAGCTCGTCGACTGCCGCGTCGACGTCGGGCACGGGGAAGTTCAGAACGGTGTACGTCGCCGGGACGAAGTCCTCCTTCACATAGATGAGGACGTGCTTGTCGCCTCCGAGGCTCAGCTCGAGGAGCTGGCCCTCGTAGAGGTCCTTGACATCGATGCCGAGCATCTCGCCGTAGAACCGCTTCTCGGCCGCGATGTCCTTAGCGGCGTAACTCGAGTACGCCTTCGTGGTGGGTAGCATGAGCGTCCTCCATGGGTATCCAGTGAATGCTAGTCCCGGGCCGTTTCGTCAACATCAACGGCCGCGTTCGGCGCTGGCCCTGCGTGCCCGCCGGTTTAGCCCTCCGTGACCACCACGAGCTTGTCGACGGCCGACTCGGCGCCCCACAGCTGGCCCGGGCGGCCCAGTAGCTGACGCACCGCTGCGTCCCGGCTGGGCAGTTCGATCGAGTCGAATTGCTCCGACGTCGGGTCGTATCGGACGATCGCGTTCGCGCCGAAGTCGGTCAGCCACACGATGTCGCGTTCATCGACGTAGACGGCGTACGCCTGCGGATCGTCGCCCGGCAGCAACCACTCCTCCCAGGTCCCTGTCGCCGGATCGTGGACGCCGACCTGGCCGGCATTCCACTCGGCCACCCAGATCCGACCGGTGGAGTCGGACCAGACCCGTCGGGCACCCTGACCGGAGGTCGGCGGCTCGACGATCGTCGCGGCGCCAGTCGCGCCATCGATCCGGGCGATATGGCTGCCGGCGAGCGAGGCGTACCAGACCACCCCGTCGGGTGTGGCCGCCATGCCGTACGGGCCGCGCCCGTCCGGGTCGTCGAAAACGGCCATCTCACCGGTCGCAGGGTCGAGGCTTCCGTACACCCCGCTTTGCCCGGTGAACCAGAGCGTGCCGTCGCCATCGAACGCTGCGGTGTTGAGGTTGGCGCCCGGGCGGTCGTCCGGAAGCGGGAACGCCTTGACCTCGTCCGTCGCAGGATCGACGCGCACGATCGCGTTCAGGCCGCTGTCGGTGATCCAGGGCGCACCGTCGGGCCCGAGGATCACGCCGTGCGGTGACGAACCGTTCCCGAGCGGGATCTCGCGAACCGTGCCGGTCCCCGGATCGAGGTGGCCGAGAGTTCCGACATGTTGGCCGGTGTACCAGACGCCGCCGTCGACGGCTGGAGCGACGTCATGGGGATGCGAGCCGGCCGGCACGTCGAACTCGCGGATCGCGAGCGCGACCTCGGCCGCCGGCGAGGCTGGCGGGACGTCGGGTGTGGTGGCGGGCACCTGGGTCGGGCCGGGCGGAACGCTACCACTGGGGACTGGGCTGCTCACGGGCGAGCACGCCGCCGCAAGGCCCGCGACGAGCAGTGCGGCCGCATGGCGTCTTCCCATGGTGGCCAGTCTGCCCGGAAGTCGAAATCTCCGTTGCCGGCGGGCATGAGCAAGCCGAGCGTCGCCTGCGACGACGCTCGGTTCGACCGTCGGTTCGGTCACGGCGTGACCGGCGTGCCACCCGGCGGCACAGACGGCCGGCGGGGTGCCCGGACCGGGCCCTCGTTGGTTTGGTGTGCCGCCCGGTGGCACGGACGGCCGGCGGGGGTGCTCAGAACGGGCGTCGTTCGTCTGGTGTGCCACCCAGTGGCACATACGGCGGGCGGGCGCGCCCGGATCGGGGCTCCGGTGACCGGTGTGCCGCCCGGTGGCACGCGAGTCCCCTGGCCCGGCCGCTGCGGTTCGAGATCCGGTCGGAGACGCGGATGCGCCCCGACCCACCGATGGGGCCGGGGCGCGAGTTGGGCGATGGAACGGTCAGCGACCGAAGAACTCGGCCAGAACCGGAGCCAGCACCGCTGGGTCGACGTTGTGCTCCTGACCTTCGAGGGTCTTGACCTCTGCGCCCGGCAGCGCCTCGGCGATGGCCTTCGCGGTCGGACCGAAGAAGTCGAAGCTGGCTGCCCCGACCAGCACGATGGTCGGGACGGTCACGCGCTTGATCTCGTCGACCGGCAGCGAATAGTCGCCCATGATCTCGGCGTCGTAGGCCAGGGTGTGCGCCAGGGCTTCCTGCCACGGCCACCAAGGCTGGGACCTCGCCGATGCGACGAACTCGTCCGGCATGCCGACGACCTTCGACATGAAGTACTCGACCGCGTCGCCGCGGCGATCCTGGGCGACCAGGCTTCGATAGGTGGTGGCCGTGTCCACCGGTGGCCGGCGCGACTCGTCGAGGATCCAGGGCGGCTCCCACAGCGCGAGCTTGGTGACCGGCGAGCCAGCTGCCGTCGCCAGCAACGCAAGCGCCGCACCCGACGACGAGCCATAGAGGCCGGCCGAGCCACCGGCCGCGCCGATCACAGCATCGATATCCTCGATCTCGCGCTCGATCGCGTACGGCTGGGTGTCACCCGACGGCCCGCGGCCGCGGCGGTCGTAGTTGAAGACCGTGAAGTCGCTTGCGAGCTGCTCGGCGAGGCCGGCATTCGACGACCGATCGACCGAGCCGCCGCTCACCAGGACGACGGGAGGCCCGCTACCGAGGCGGTCGAACGCGATCGACGTACCGTCCTTGGACGTCACGGACTGGAGAGTCGGGCTGGACATCGAAGTCCTCCTTCTTGCGCGTCGTGTCGAGATTCTGGTGGATGGGCTAATCGACTGCCGGCGCGTAGGTCATCGCCTGGACGCCGGTCGTGAAGGTCTGCGCCTCGACGAGCCGGAGCGGGATCGGTGCATCCTCGGCTTCGAACAGACGCTTGCCGTGCCCGACCACGATGGGGTGGACGAGCAGACGGAGCTCATCGAGGACGCCGGCCCGCAACAGCGAGCGAACGAGCGTCGGGCTGCCGGTGATGGAGATGTCCTTGCCGGGCTGTTGCTTCAGGCCCTTCACGGCCTCGATGACATCGCCGTCGATGATGGTCGCGGGACCCCAATCGACGCTCTCGAGGGTCGTCGAGGCGACTAGCCGGGCTGCGTCGCTCGGAGGCGTTTGCGGATCGGTCCCTGGGACACGCCGCTGGCGACCAGCCGTTCGGCGCCGAGGAACGTCCGGAAGCGCGTGATCCCCTTGTCGAAAGCGTCGATGAAGGCCTCGTCGTTCGGAAGGTGCTCGTCTTCCGGCCAGAAGCCGAGGATCGCCAGCGTCGACGTCGAGCGGTCGAACCTGCCCGTCGAACCGGGCCACGAGTCGATCGCCCCACAGGACCGGCAGCGCGTAGTAGCCGAACTGCCGCTTCGGGGCGGGCGTGTAGACCTCCCAGATGTACTCGAAGTCGAACAGCTGCTTCGCGCGCTTGCGCGCGCTCACCGGATCGAGCGGCGCGAGGAAGGTCGCCTCGTCCGTGGTCGACGTGTCGAGCGGCCTCCAGCCGCGCGGGACACGACCCGCGGCCACCGACTCGATCGCCTCCCGGTCCGACGCCAGCGCCCATCGCGGGCCACGCCAGCCCTCGACCGCCAGCTCGATCAGGACACCGTCCGCGACCGCTCGGTCGCGCCAGGCGATCGCGGGCGACCGGTCGCCCTTCTCGTAGATCGTGTAGGACGTCCCAGTCACTGCCGAGATGCCCTCGAACGCGACGTGCTTGCGACGCATGAAGTCGTCGGTCTCGGCGTCGGATGCCTCCTCGAGCAGGTCGGGTGGGACGATCGACTCGGTCGGGGCGTAGACCCGTTCGAACCGCTCTCGGTGGTGGACCATCGCGTCGCCGACGCGCCACAGGTAGTAGAGCGCGACGGCACTGTCCTTTCGACCGCGGTAGCTGTCGGTCCGCCGGCGGGACGCCATCGTGAAGTCGCGATTGGTGACGGTTCCTCGCTCGCGCAGGACTGCGCGCATCTCGACGATGGCGGCGTGGTGTTCGTGCTCGACCTCGCGCCAGTGGCCGTTCTCCCGCTCCCGGCGCATCAGCCGGCGCCAGTACGGCATCTCCTCCATGGGCCGGACGGCCAGCCAGCCGCCCCAGTCGAAGAAGCGGCGGCGGTCGTACGTCAGCGTGGCCCAGTCGTCGGGTCGATAGTCGATGACCCGGCTGTGCAGCATCAGGTCCTGGGCACGCGCCATGATGCCGAGTGGATCGAGCTGGAGATGCTCCATCGCGCGCATCGCGCGCTCGGTGCCCGTGATGCCGCGCCAGCGCCGGCCCGGCCAGAGGCCCTGCCGCCCGAGGACGAACCGGCGGGCTGTCTGGCGGGAGATCTCCATCGACCGAAGCGTAGCGGCGCTACGCTGTCGCCATCATGGCCGACTCGAACCTGCGCGATATCGGCGACGTACCGGCGCGCGACGTCTGGGGCGACACGGTCCAGGCGCGCGTCATCGTCGGGAACAACGCGAGCCTCGCGCTGGTGGAGCTGGGTCCGGGTGCCATCGTCCCGGAGCATCGCCACGAACACGAGCAGCTCGGCATCTGCATCGAAGGCGTGATCACGTTCACCATCGACGGCGAGCGGCGCAAGCTCGGCCCGGGCGGCTCGTGGCGGATCCCGTCGAACCTGCCGCATGACGCGGTGGCGGGCCCGGACGGCGCGGTCGTGGTCGACATCTTCGCGCCGGTCCGTGCCGATTGGGATGCGCTGCCGCGGTCGGAGCCCCGATCGCCGCGCTGGCCGCGGGACGGCTGAACGGCACCCTACGGACCCGCGGCGAACGCGATGAGCGGCAGTTGCTCGGCGAGCGGCTCGGGACGGGGAACGACCGGTCGGACGCGCCGGTCCGCGATCCCGTGGCTCGCCGCGAGGTCGCGGACATCGCCCTTGACGGCGCCCACCACCGACTTCTCCACGTAGGACCGACCGTCGTACAGGCGCTCGTACATCGGGACGAGCGCCGGCCAGTCCCGGGCGAGGTTCTCCAGGAAATGCTCGCGGGTCCCGGGTCGCAGGTACAGCACGTTCGCCCAGACCGCGGTCGCCCCCGCGTCCCGGGCCGCGCGGATCACATCCGCCATCTTGGCGGGATCGTCCGACAGCCCGGGCAGGATCGGGGCCATCCCGACGCTCGCGTCGACGCCGGCGTCGATCAGGGTGCGGATCGCGCGCAGCCGCTGGCGCGGCGGGGCGGTGCCGGGCTCGGTCCGCCGCCAGATCTCCGGGTCCAGTGTCGGGATCGAGAACGTGACACCCACCTTTGCCCGTCGTGAGGCCTCGCCCAGGACGTCCACGTCGCGGACGATCAGCGGCCCGCGCGTGATGATGCCGATCGGGGTGGCCTTCTCGGCGAGTGCCTGGATCGCGCCCCTCGTCAGGCGGAAGCGGCCCTCGGCGGGCTGGTACGGGTCCGTGGCGGTGCCGACCACCACCTGCTCGCGCTGCCACGACTTACGCGCGAGCTCGCGCCGCAGGACCTCGACGAGGTTGCTCTTGACGCGGATCGAGGTGCCGTAGCGCGCGTCGAACGGCCGGTCGGCGACCTTCTCGAACGCACGAACGAAGCAGAACGTGCACTGGTGGGCGCAGCCCATGTACGGGTTGAGCGACCACTTGAAGCCCATGTTCCGGACGCGGTTCAGGGCCGTGCGGCAGGGCTCGTCGCGGTATGTCGGCCGCATGATCGTCTCAGTATAGAACGTATGTTCTAGCGGGTCGAATTGGCGGTTGCCCCAACGGCCCGCCTCCTACGACCGCGGTGCCGGCGCCTTCCGTGCCTCGAAGCCAAGCTCGCGGGCCTCGCGGACGGTCAGGCGCTCTGTCCGCTTCCACGTGAATGCCGTGGCGATCGCGTCCCACACCGGCTCGACATCCCAGTACGCGCTATGCGAGCGCGGGAAGTCGCGGCCCGAATGCACGCGCAGATCGACCACGCTGGCCAGGCCGTCGCTCCGCCGGAACAAGGGCTCGGCGACGAACGACAGGAGATCGCGGCTGTCATAGATGTTCAGCCACGGGACGGACAGGTGCGGCGGGTCCGCCTCGTCGTACGGCATCGACGGGATCGCATCGAACGTGTAGAGCAGCGGCGCCTGCGACCCGACCGTCACGGCGGCCTCGACGGGCGAATCGGGCCAGGACGCGACGAGATCGATCAGCGCGATCCCGCCGAGGCTCAGCCCGACCGGCAGGACCGGGCGACCGCGCGCCGCGCGGCTGGTCTTCGCCAGCTCCTCACGCAGGACATCCTGGATCGAGGCGCGATGCTGGTGGTAGCCGATCACGTCGGCCAGCAGCTGCGCCCCCAGCGCCTCGAGCATCGACTCGCGGCGGCCCTCGAAGTAGTTCGTGACCAGGCGGAGGACCGCCGCCCGGCCGACACCGGTGGGCAGGCTCGCGAGGGAGATCGGCGTCGGGCGCGCCTGGCGATACACGGCTTTCCGCCAGTTCCCCAGCCGCAGCCCGGACCGGCGACGCCATTCCGGAGCGACGACGCGCACGTCCCAGCCGCGGCGCCGGACCTGGTCCTCGATGCGCGCGACGTTCCGGACGAGTCCCTCGGACGTCTCGCTCGCGCCATGGACGAAGAAGAGGATCCCGTTCGGCGTCGGTGCTGGCGGGGCGATTCGTTGGCGACTGGGTCTCGGGCTGGCCACGGCCTGAGGGTACCGTCCGGAAACCGACCCGGTGCGACAGAGCGTAGGGGAAGGTGGACCCCAGCCAAGCGTAGGAGACCCGACCCATGACCATCGACACCCGTCGATCCCTGCTGCTCCCGGCCCTGCTCGCCGTGCTCGCGATCGTGGCCGCCTGCTCGAGTCCGAGCGGCGCCGCGACGTCGGCCCCGTCGGTCGCAGCCCCATCGGCTGCCGTGTCCGAGGCACCGGCCTCTGAGGCGCCCGCGTCGGAGGCCCCGGCGTCCGAGGCACCCTCGGCCGGCGGCACCACCATCACAGAGCTCAAGGTCGCCGAGAGTTCGCTCGGCCAGATCATCACCGACGGCGCCGGCATGACGCTGTACGCCTTCACCCCCGATGAGGCCGGCACGCCGACCTGCTACGACGGGTGCGCGGAGGCCTGGCCTCCCGGTCTGGCCGAAGACCCGACGGCGGTGACCGTCGGTGCCGGGCTTGATGCGTCGAAGCTCTCGACGGTCGACCGCACAGATGGCGGCAAGCAACTCAAGTACGGGACCTGGACGCTGTACTACTTCGCCAACGACGCCGCCGCCGGCGACGTCAACGGCCAGGGCCTCAACGAGGTCTGGTACGTGATCGCGCCGAGCGGCGAGATCATCAAGTAGCCCGGTTCACGCAGCCCATCTCCTGGGACCGAGGCCGGCGGCGCAAGCCGCCGGCCTCGTGATTCCCGTCTGGTGACCGCCGCGGTCAGGCGGCCTTGTCCGGGGCGGCGTTTCATGCCAAAAGTGCATGTGGTGAATGTTCGGCAGCCAAATCGCGCCGTGATAGACGTCGGGGGCGCATAGGAATGCGCTCGACTGGATACCTGCCTCGTGGTCCCGATCGGCATATCGGCCTGGCTGCATATGAATGCACCTTGCGCCAACACGGGCGCAGTTGGATCGTGCCTAAGGGTGCACCCGGCGAACATTTGGCAGGAAACCGAGCGCCGATGAGCGGCCGCGGGCCGTGGGCGCGCCTGGCTTAGGCCACCGCCGCCACGTGTCCCGCCGCCAGCATGTAGACCGCGGCCTCCTCGACGCCGTCGACGCCGAGCATCTCGTTGATCGCATCGTCCATGAACGCCCCGACCCCGCACGCACCGAGGCCCATCGACGTCGCGGCGAGGTAGGCGTTCTCGCCGAGGTGACCCGCCTCGAGCAGACCGTACCGGTAGCTCCGATCCTGATACTTGGGCCGCATCCGCTGCATGATCATCGTCAGGAACAGGACGACGCCGCATTCGCCCAGGAACTCCTGGGCGATCCCCTGCTCCACCACACGCCCACGGAAGTCGCCGGCGCGCACCCGCTCCAGGGCGTGTTCACGGTAGGCGTAGTGGTAGACGCCGGGCTCGACGCCGTCGACCCGGTGGACGACCGCGTACACCTCGATGGGATAGAGGGCGCCCGAAGACGGTGCGGTCCGCCGGGCATTGCCGTATTTGTCGGCAGCGATGCCGCTGGTCAGGAACAGCAGACGCGACAGCTCGCCGGCCGACATGGGTGTCGGGACGTAGTCGCGCGTCGAGCGCCGCGCCGCGATCGCCTTGGCGGTCGGCAGACCGCCGTCGAGGTCCGGGGCCGGCAGATCGACGACCGTGGCACCCGGATACGCCTTGTACAACGCGACCGGCGGGCCCCAGTTCGCCACCGATCCGAGCGCATCGATGAGACCGGGCTTGCTCCATTGGTGGTAGATCACGCCGACGTCGGAGCCGGCATCGATCGCCGGGGCGGGACGAAGGCCGCGACCGAGCACGATCCCCGCCACCCCGCCGAGGGTGAGCCCGAACAGGCCGCGCCGCGAGAGGACCGATCGGCCGAACGCCACTGCCCAGTTCGCAGGCTCGGGGGCCTCGTGCCGAACGACCTGACGCGGGAGCGCCACGGGCGAGGGATGCCGGATCGAGCGCCAGCGGAACCGGGCGTAGCCGATCAGCCGCTCGCGGTTGAACCAGACGTGGGCCGCCGCGAACACCCCCATCGCGTAGCCGGACACGGTGTGATACCAGAAGTCGTTGAGGTCCCACAGGTCGGCGATGACGCCGGTGAGGGCGGTGGTGACGACGGTCGTCAGGAGGGCGACGGTCGTCGCGAAATCGAGGTCGTGGCGGAGTCTGGTCATGGCCGGGCCGTCCGTTTCGACGGGCGTCGCGACCGACCCCTCGCGGACCGTCGCGGTCCCGCGCCCTGATTCTAGGCCCTGGCCGCCACCTTGGCCTTCGAGCCTGCCTTCGCGCGATCCTTGAGGATCTGGCCGGCGGCGAGCTTGCCCGGGGCGCCCATCACGCAGCCGCCTGGGTGCGTGCCGGAGCCGCACTGGTAGTAGCCGTCGATGGGGGTGCGGTACTGCGACCAGCCCGGTGCCGGACGGAAGAAGAACATCTGCGGCGCGAAGAACTCGCCCGCGAAGATGTTGCCCTCGGACAGGCCGACCGTCCGCTCGATGTCGAGGGGCGTTCGGACCTCGCGCTGGAGGACGAGGTCGCCGAAGCCCGGGAAGAACCGCTCGAGGGTCCGCTGGACGGTGTCGCCGAGGTTCTCCTTCTCCGTGTCCCAGTCGCTCTCGCGCAGCTTGTACGGCGTGTACTGGATGAAGCACGACAGGACGTGCTTGCCGGGGGGCGCCATGTCGGCGTCGATCGTCGACTGGATGGCCATGTCGATGTAGGGGTTCTGGGAATACCACCCGTACTTCGCGTCGTCGAACGCGCGCTCGAGGTAGTCCATCGATGGGCCGATGTTCGTGAACCCGCGGAACTGGTCGCTCCGATCGCCGAGGGCCGGGAACTTGAGCAGGCCGTCGAGCGCGAAGTTCACCTTCGACGACGTGCCCTGGAACCGGAAACGCTGGATGTTCTCGACGAGGTCGTCGGGCAGCTCTCGCGGGTTGACGAGCTCGAGGAAGGTGCGTCGCGGATCCAGCGCCGAGACCACGGTGTCGGCGTAGAACTCCGTCCCGTCCGCGAGGGCGACGCCGGTCGCCCGGCCGTCCTTCGTGATCACCGAGTCGACCGGCGATTCCAGCCGGATCTCGGCCCCGAACGACTCGGCGGCCCGGGCCAGGACCTGGGTGAACCCGCCGTTGCCCTTCTTGTGGAATGCCCACGAGCCGAACTCGCCGTCGTGCTCGCCGATCGAGTGGTAGAGCAGCACCAGACCGGAGCCCTGCGACCGCGGACCGACCTTCGTGCCGATGATGCTCGATGAGGCGAGGTAGCCCTTGAGCAGATCCGACTCGAAGTAGTCGTCGAGGAAATCGGCGGCGCTGCCGGTCAGCAGCCGGACCGCGTTGTGGAGCACCCGCTTGTCCATCTTCTTGAAGCGGGATCCGAGGTTCGCGAGGGCGATGAGCTCCTCGGGATCGTCGCTGAAGATGTCGGGCGGGACCATGTCCAGCAGCGGCTTGATGGCCTGGCAGACCATCTCCATGTCGTGGCTGTACTGGTCGTACGCGTCGGCATCGTGCTTCGAGTGCCGCGCGATCTCCTGCTGGTTCTGGCCGTGGTCCTGGGTGAACAGCAGGTACTCGCCGTCGAGCCCGGGCGCGAACGTCGTCGACATCAGCAGCGGCATGAAGCCGTGCTTGGTCAGTTCGAGGTCGTGGATGATCTCCGGTCGCAACAGGCTGAGGGCATACGAGAATGTCGTGAACCAGAAGCCCGGTCGGAGCTCCTCGGTGATGGCCGCGCCGCCGACGATGTTGCGCCGCTCGAGGACCAGCGTCTTGAGCCCGGCCTTCGCGAGATACGCCCCGTTGACGAGACCGTTATGACCGCCACCGACGACGATGGCGTCGTAGGTCCGGTCGCCCCGGGACGTCGCTTTGGTCGACTTCGTCGTGCCGTTCTTGCGGGTCGTGGGCTTTGGCGCGGTGATCGTCATGTCAGGCCGTCTTTCGCTCCGGGTTGTAGAGCGGCAGCCGCGCGACGTGCGCGGCGACCTGCTCGTAGTGGTGGTCGACGGTGAACTCGAGGTTGACCTTCGTCCCGAGTTTCGCGAAGTCGGGGCGGACGCGGGCGATCGCGATGTGGCGCTGGAGCATCGGTGAGTACATGAAGCTCGTTGCATAGCCGACGCGCTCGTAGTCGTCGTCGTACAGCATCCAGTCCTCGACCACCGGGGCGTGGTCCTTGGGCGGGATGAGGCCCGCCTCGTTGTAGACACGATCGTAGTCCCGCCAGTCCACGATCAGGCCGCGCATCGCCCAGCGCGAGGTCTTGTCGGCGATCTCCGTCTCGAGAGCCTTGCGGCCGATGAACGCGCGGTCGTCGGTCTTGAGGTCCTTGAACATCCAGCTCCAGCCGAGCTCGATCGGCGTCGAGCGGTGGGCGTCGTTCCAGGCGAAGCGACTCGAGTCGAAGTCGGCCTCGAGCAGGAGCAGCCCGGCCTCGATGCGGAGCATGTACAGCGCTGCGAGACCGAAGGGCAGCACGCCATGGCCCTCGACCGACTCCCACAGCGTGTCCCACACGTGGATCGCGTCGGGCGTGTCGATCCAGATCTCGTAGCCGAGGTCGCCGCTGTAGCCCGTCCGGCTGACGGTCACCCCCGCCCCGCCGATCTCGCCCTTCGCGACACCGAAGTACGGGATGTTCTCCATCTGGGGCACGAGCTTCTTGAGGAGGTTGCGGCTGCGCGGGCCCTGGAGGGCGAGGGTGCCCAACTCGTGGCTGACATCCTCGATCTGGACGTCGTCGCGGCCGATCCGGTCGGCGAAGTAGGCGAAGTTCGGTTCGGCGCAGGTCAGGAGGTACTCGTCCTTGCCGAGCCGCAGGATGACCCCGTCTTCGATGACGAAGCCGCGATCGTCGAGCCAGCACGTGTACTGGGCATTGCCCGGCTGGCACGCGCGGATGTCGCGGGCGAGCACGCCCGACAGAAATCTCTCGGCGTCCTGACCGGTGATGCGGTACTTGAACAGCGGGCTCGAGTCGAAGATGCCTGCTGCGTTGCGGACCGCGAAGTACTCGAACTTGTCCGACATCTGGTAGCGGTCGGCCGCGAGATGCCCCGACCAGTGGCTCCACAGCTGGGTCTCGTTGAGGGCGTTCGTGCGCTCGTGGAACGGGGTCCCTCGGATCATGGTTCGCGCCCCTCAGCCATGGCGTGGACGATAGCCGCTATTGGACGCATGCGCAATATCGTTCTACCCTGCGGGCGTGAAGCGGATGGCCCCCGACCAGCGCCGGGACGCGATCGTCGCGGCGACCGTCGAGGTCGCGCGCCGCAAGGGTCTTGCGACCACCACCGTCCGTGACGTCGCCGCCGAGATGGGCACGTCCTCGGGCCTCATCCACCACTACTTCGCGTCGATGGACGACGTGCTCGCCGCGGCGTTCGAGGTCGTCGCCAGCCAGGATCTCGAGCTGTCGGCGCGGCTGATGTCGTCGGCCGACACGCCGGTCGAGGCGCTGCGCATCTTCTTCGAGACGTACACCCCGGCCGACAAGGACTGGGCGTTCCAGCTCTGGCTCGATGCGTGGGCCGAGGCGGCGCGCCGTCCGGCGGTCCAGGCCACGTCGCGCAGGCTCAACCTGGAATGGCAGGCGTTGCTGGAGCGGACGATCGACGACGGCGTCCGGGCCGGTGCGTTCTCGTGCCGGGATCCCGGGGGCGCGGCGTGGCGGATCCTGTCGCTCCTCGACGGGCTGGCGCTGCAGGTCGTCGCCCATGGGACGACGATCAGCCGCGGGGACGTGGTGGCCTGGTCGACGGCCGCCGCCGAGCGCGAATTGGGGCTGGCACAGGGGACCCTGGAGCTAGGCCCGCACCTCCTGGCGCATGAACAGCACGTAGGCGAGCGCGAAGCACGCCACGGTCAGGCCCACCAGTCCGACCACTTGCGGCCAGATCAGGATGAAGCTTTGGTCGAGTGAGAAGAGCGACGCGATCCTCTGCTGGGCTTGGTCGTATTCCCCGAGCGTCGCCGGGGTCGAGATCGTCGTGACCTGTGGATTGAGGAGGGTCAGCGACGCCTCGCGGTAGAGCGTGTCGGGCAGGAGCCGTTGCAGCGTCTCGCGCAGCCCGATTCCCCGCAGCACGTCCTCGCCGGACGACGCCGCCGGCGCGAGAACTCCGCTGATCAGCGACACGATCAATCCGCCGAAGAACGACAGCAGCAGCCAGGTGCCGAACCCGACGAGCGCCGAGGTCGCGGCGCGTCGGATCGCAACCGACAGCAGCATCCCGAATGCCAGCCAGAGCGCGATGTAGGCAAGAGTCAAGAGCACCCAGAGCAGAACGCGCAGGATCTCGGCTGGTTCCGGCACGATCCCCAGGCGGATCAGCGCGAACGCTGTCACCCCGCCGACCATCACGGTCAGGACCAGTGCGATCACGGCCAGCCCGGCGGCGAACTTGCCGTTGATGACGTCGTCGCGATGGATGGGCTGCGACAGCAGTCTGGGCAGTGTCCCGTTGGCACGCTCGCCATTGATCGCGTCGAACGCGAATGCCAGTCCGAGCAGGGGACCGACCAGACCCAGGAACCCGACGACGGACGGCAGGGAGATCTGGTCGTTGACCGAGGGCGCCAACCAGAAGAGCGCGATGAAAAGCGCCGCGATCCGATCTTCGGCACCCTGAGGCGCTTCCCGAATCTGCCCGCTGAGGAAATAGAGCGGGACCGCCGCGGCGATGGCCATGATGATGGCCAGGACAACGAACCGCGACGAAAGCAGGTGGTCCCCGAACTCCTTGGCGGCGATGACCATCCATCCGGCGCGCGGGATCGAACGCGTGCGCTCGCTATCGTCGGCCGGCTCCGGTCGGACAGCTGCTGGATCGGCGGCGGTCGTCGGCGAGGTCATGCCGGCACCTCTCGTGGCGTGGGCCGTCGACCCTCGCGCGAGGCGCCGACTGGGCGTTCGACCGCCCGGCGATAGATGTCCTCGAGTGATGGCACGACGGCGCGGATCGAGGTGAGGGGCAGGTGCTCCGTCGCGACCGCGGCGAGCACTGCGGACCGGACGGCCGCGGTGTCGGCGTTCCGGTCGATCGAGAGATGCCAGGGGTCGCCAGGCCGCGCCCCGTCCGCGATCGACGCCACCCCACGAACGCCCAGGAGGACGGCACGGGCTCGCTCGATGTCGGGAGCGGAATGCACGTCGAGGCCGATCTCCAACTCCTGCTTGCCCTCGCCGAATCGCTCGGCGAGCTGGGCGATGGTCCCCTGTCCGATGAGTCGGCCCGCCGAGAAGATGCCGATCCGGTCGCAGACCGACTGGACCTGGTTGAGCAGGTGGCTCGACAGCAGGATCGCCATCCCACGGTCGCGGACGAGGCCGCGGAGGAGGTCGAGGATCTCGGTCACACCGAGCGGGTCGATCGCCGTCGTCGGCTCGTCGAGGATGAGCACGTCTGGATCCTTGACGAGGGCGTCGGCGATGCCGAGCCGCTGGATCATGCCCCGCGAATACTGGTCGACGCGGTCGTCCGCACGGTCGGTGAGGCCGACCTGTGCAAGCACCGAAGAGATGGTCGCCTCGGTCGCCTCCCGGTCCAGCCGGTTGAGACGGGCGGTGTAGCGGAGATTCTCGCGACCCGTCAGCTCGCCGTAGAAGCCAACCGCGTCGGGCAGGTAACCGACGCGCCGCTTGACCTCGAGCGGACCGCGCGACGGGTCCAGCCCGACCACCCGCGCCGCGCCCTCGGTGATCTCGGTGAGGCCGAGGAGCATGAGGATCGTGGTGGTCTTGCCGGCCCCGTTCTGGCCGAGAAGCCCGAAGATCTCACCTGCCCGGATGTCGAGATCGAGGTGGTCGACGGCGACGAGGTCGTCGTACATCTTGGTCAGGCCGCGCGTCTTGATCCGGATCGGCCTGCTCGGCACGGCCCCGTCCGCGGCGGGACCCTCGCGCCTCGCCTGACGACGCTTGGACGCGATCCGTCCCGGGCTCGTGCTCATCGCCGGCCGTAGGTCCGGAAGACGTAGAACAGGCCGCCAAGGATCAGAGCGATCAGGGCGATGCCGACGATCGCCCAGATCGGGGACGTCTCGACGGTGTAGCGGATCTCGGCTGTATCGCCAGTCGTATTCTCGGCTGACGCGGCTGTGAACGAGATCGGGTAGTCGCCGGCCACGGCGTCATTCGACGGCGTGATGACCGCGTTGATCCGCCCGATCCCACCGGGCTCGATGGACGGCAGCCCGGCCTCGGGATCGATCGTCACCGTCCAGCCACTGGGGGCCGTGGCTTCCAGCGTCACGCCCGTGATCGGCGCCGTACCCTCGTTTGTGATGTCGAAGGTCTGGGTCGTCGCAGACCCGGCCGAACCGCGAGTCGACAGCGGCCCGCCGCCAACCGTGGACAGCGACATGCCATACGAGCCCGTGATGGCGATGGCCAGGTCCGCCTCGATCGTGCGCTCCCCTGCTGTCGCGGTCACCTTGATCGGATAGGTCTCGGCGGGCGTGTTCTCGACGGGCGTCACGCTGACGCTGATGCTCTGCGTCGCTCCGGTCTTCACAACGGTCGACGCCGCGTCGGTCGCGCCGGTCAGCGTCGTATCGATCGTCCAGCCGGTGGGGCCGGTCGCGGTCGCCGACACCGTCACGTCCTGGGCGGTGTCGTTCTTGAGCTGGAGGTCGAACTTGAAGGCCTTGTCGGAAGCGCCCGTCAGCTCCGGTGTGTTGGTCGTCAGGGTCAATGTCCCGGCCGCTTCGGCGTTCACACGGATCGAGACCGGCAGGATGTCCTGCGCACCGCCGCCACGGGCGTTCACGCGGATGGTCGACGTCCCTGCTGGTGCATCGGCGGGCACGCTCACGTCGAGTCGGACCTCGCCGGCAGTCCCCGGCGCGACCGCGACGGCATCGACCACGTACCCGCCGCCGAGGATGCTCGCCGTCCATCCGGTGGGCACACCGGTCAGGGACAGCTCCACGTCCGCCAGGCGCGTCGATGTGACCTGGAGGTCGAAGCTGACCTTGTTGCCAGGCGCCACGACGACCGCCGGGAACTGGGTCGTGACCTCGAGACCGTTCGCCGCACCGACGACGGGGGCGAACGCGGTGAGGCCGAGTGACGAAATGACGAGCGCGGCCATGACGGGGGCACGCCGCGCGACCCTAGTGCGCAATGTTTCCCTCCTGGGTGTCGGACTGGGGGTCGGCTGGACCACCGACGAATATGCCAAAGTCGGGCGAGACGATACAACCCTGCATCGATTCATGGTTGATTTCGATTATTGAATCACGACGCCGTCGTCGGCGTCGGGGTCGGCCGGATCGCCGCGTAGACTTCCCGGGTGAGCCTCTATTCGCTGGCCGGGCCTGGCAGCCCGGGCGACCCCGGCGACCTCATCGCCCCGACGTTCGTTGCCGCGTTCGACGGCTGGGTCGACGCCGGGAGCGCGGCGACGACTGCACTCGAGCGGCTGCTCGAGGACGCTGTCGACGTCGCGACGTTCGACCCGGATGCATTGTTCGACTACCGCGCGCGGCGCCCGACCCTCCAGATCGTCGACGGCCGACTTGCCGAGATGACGTGGCCGGAGCTCGTCGTCCGGCGGGTGTCGTTCTCCGAGCGCGACCTGCTCGTCCTTGCCGGGCCGGAGCCGGATGATCGATGGCAGGCGTTCGCGACCGCCGTCGTGGAGCTCGCGCACCGACTCGGCGTCGTCGAATGGGTGAGCCTCGGGGCGATCCCGGCGGCCGTCCCGCACACGCGCGACGTCCCGATCCTCGGCACGACCTCGGAGCCCGGGCGGCTGCGCGGTGACGTCCAGCCCGGCCCCGCCGGGTTGCTGCGCGTGCCTGCGGCGGCGATCAGCGTGCTCGAGATGGCCATCGCCGAGGGCGGGATCCCGGCGGTCGGCTATTTCGCGCAGGTGCCGCACTACGTGTCCGGGCCGTACCCCGCGGCATCCCTGGCGCTGCTCGAGGCGCTCGGGCGCCACCTCGGGATCGACCTGCCGACCGGCGACCTGGCGGACGAGTCAGGACAGCTCCGCACGCGCCTCGACACGGCGACCGCCCTCGAGGAGACGACGCGCACGTACGTCGAGCGGCTCGAAGCGATGGTCGACGAGCAACGGCTTCCGTCCGGCGACGACCTGATCGGCGAAATCGAGCGCTTCCTGCGCGAGGGCGGCACCGAGGGGCGCCCGCAGGGCTGACCGACGAACGCGGAATGGCCGTGTTTTGTGCCAGCGGGTGACTCAACGGACGAACGGACAGCCAGCTGCCGGGTTTCAGCCGTCACCTGTGCCATCGGGTGACTCAACGGACGAACGAGCGCCTGGCTGGGGCCCTCCAGCCGTCGGGTGTGCCACCGGGTGACACGACAGGCATACCGCACGGGTCAAGGTCCCCGGTTCATCCGTCAGTTGTGCCACCGGGTGGCACGACACGCCATATTGCGCCGGATCGGGCGTCGTACATGACAGAAGCTGTCGGGTTCAGGCGTATCCTCTGCAGGTGCGCGCGAGTCGCCTGGTCAACCTCCTGCTCCTGCTCCAGAGCCGTGGCGGCCTGACGGCGGCAGAGCTCGCTCGGGAGCTCGAGGTCTCGGTGCGGACCATCCACCGCGACGTCGAAGAGCTCAGTGCCGCCGGCGTCCCGATCTTCGCCGAACGCGGGCCGCTGGGCGGGATCCGCCTCGTCGACGGCTACCGGACGCGCCTGACCGGCATGACGGCCGACGAGGCCGAGGCGCTCTTCCTGTCGGGGCTTTCGGGTCCCGCAGCACAGCTCGGACTCGGCACGGTCGTCGCCGCAGCACAGCTCAAGGTGATGGCTGCCCTGCCGCCCGAGCTCAGGTCACGCGCCTCGCGCCTGGTCCAGCGCTTCCACCTCGATGCGGCCGGCTGGTTCCAGGCGAGTGAGGCCGTCCCGCACCTGGACACCCTGTCGAGCGGTGTCTGGGATGGGCGCTCGCTGGCGGTCGGATACGACCGTGGCAACGAAGTCGTCGAGCGCGTGCTCGGGCCACTCGGGCTCGTGCTCAAGGGCGGGATCTGGTACGTGATCGCAGTCGCCGACGGCCAGATCCGAACATATCGCGCGTCCCGCGTGGTCACAGCGACCATCCTGGACGAGCCCGTCGATCGGCCGGAGGATTTCGATTTGGCGGCCTTCTGGGCGGAGTCGAGTGCCGCGTACGAGCGCGAGGCGCCGAGCGTGGTGGTCGACGTCCGCGTCCGCGAGGACCAGCAGTGGCGCATCAACCAGGTGTTCGGCCGCGGCACCGTCGCAGGTGCCGAGAGAGTCGACGAGGACGACCACCCGGGCACGCTGCGCTTGCTGATCCGCCTCGGCTATCCGGACGAGGCGCCGGGCATGCTGCTGGCGGTCGGGCCGAACCTCGAGGTCATCGGCCCGCCGGAGGTGCGCGACAGGGTCGTCATGCTGGCGACGCGGATCGCAGACCGCTACCGGGAGGTCGCGCCGGTCGACACCGCGCGCTGAGGCCGGCGTGTCGTCCGTCCGGTGTCGGTGGTGGACTCGGTCGTTTCAGCGGACCGGAGGAGGCGGCGATTGCGGAGCTCCACCTCGATCTCGCGCTCTCGATCGGCTTGAAGGATGCGGGCGAGTTCGATGTTCATCATGCGATCAGTCTGACCGCCGTACATGTCGAAACTCGTCATGAATCCGAGGCGAAGAATCCGCTTGGCCGCTCGACGTCCCCACGCGCGAGCGGCCAGCGGCGATTTGGTTGTTCTTCGATTGTTCTTCAGTTGTCGGTGATGGCACGTCGTGGACCGCCGTCCGGCAAGATTTGCCGGCTCCGCCGTCACCCGGCATCCCGCCGGAGGATCGACGCGCCGCCGGTCGAGGGTCTTCATGTCCGGCGGTCCGTTTTCGTGCTTGCCATGAAGGTACGCACGCCGATGCAACGCCGCACGTGACGTCCGTCATGAAGCGGTATGGACATGCGTCCATACTCGGGTGATGGCCGTCAGGGGAGAGGTGATCGGACCGACGCGTGCGGAGCGATTCGCCGCTGCCGAACAGCGCATCGGACGCGTCACGCGCGTGCTCGACGAGCTCGTGTCGGTGCCCGGAACCCCGATCAAGGTCGGGCTCGACCCGCTGATCGGGCTGATCCCGGTCGCGGGCGATGCCCTTGCCGCGCTCGTCGGCTCCTGGGTCATCCTGGAGGCGTCACGGTTCGGCATCCCACGGGTGGTGCTCGGCCGGATGATCGTGAACCTGGTCGTCGATCTCGGCATCGGCGCGATCCCATTGCTCGGCGACATCTACGACGTCGCCTTTCGATCGAACAGGCGGAATCTCGACCTTTTCCGGAAGCACGCGCTCGACCCGGATGCGTCGACCCGCGGCGAGCAGTCGTTCCTCGTCGGGCTGGTCCTGCTGCTCGTCGGGATCGTCCTGCTCGCAGCGACGGCGCTCGGCGCCCTGATCGGCGCGCTCGGCTCGGTTCAGCTCTAGCGCGGCGGCTAGCCGGTCGACGCGATCCGCGGGACGTTCGACTGAGCCACCCTCTCCTCGAACCGACTGGCGGCCTCATCGAGCTTGGCCAGGTGCTCGGCGAGCCGACGCCTGGCGTCCTCCGCCGCGGCGTCGAGCCCTTCGAGCTCGAAGATCCGCCAGTGGCGCAGGATCGGCATGATCACCTCGTCGTGGTGGACGCGCAGGTCGTAGATGCCGGCCTTGGCGATCTGCGCCGCCTTGCGGATGAAGCCCGGGATGCCGGCACCCGGCATCTCGAACGCGAGCACCTCGTCGACGATCGCGCGCACCGCGGCGGACGGCTGGACCTTGAGCGCCGCCCCGAGGATGTCCCGGTAGAACACCATGTGCAGGTTCTCATCGGCGGCGATGCGGACCATGATCCTGTCGGCGACCGGGTCGGACGAATAGCGGCCCGTGTTCCGATGCGCGATCCGGGTGGCCAGCTCCTGGAACGCCACATACGCGAGACCGCGCAGCGTGCTCGGCGCCTCGTGGTCGTAGCCCTGCTGGAGCTGCGTCATCCGCCCACGCTCCAGTAACACGGGGTCGATGTTCCGCGTGACGGTCAGGTAGTCGCGCAGCACGATCGCGTGGCGCCCTTCCTCCGCCGTCCAGCGGCCCACCCAGTTGATCCAGGCCCCGTCGCCCTTGCCGAACATCCCATGGATGAGCCGGTGATAGGAGGGCAGGTTGTCCTCGGTCAGCAAGCCGATCTCGAACGCGGTCTGCGCGACACCAGTCAGTCGCGGCTGGTCGGGCGTCCAGGGCTCCTTGTCGAAGTCCCGGCCGAGCCGATACGGGATGTACTCGTGCGGAAACCATTCCTGGGCGACCTTGACGTGCCGATCGAACAGGCGTCCGGCTTCCGGCTCGAGCTCGACGAGCAGCGCCCGGTCGGCCTCGAGGGCTTCGGCATCGTCGATCGCCTGGCCCGGCTCGAGGCGGCGTTCCGTGTCGGTCACAAGGTCTCCCAGGGTCGATTCGGCGCGGTCGTCCCGAGCGTACCCGCCGCACCCCTCTCAGCCCCCGGGACCGATGCGCTCCTGCACACGACGGCGGGGACGGTAGACTCCGGCGCGATGCCCGAACCGCGCCACGTGACCGCAACACGCTATGTGACGCCGTTGCGCGAAGGCGGCTCGCTGCCCGGTCTCGTGGAGGCGGACGACGACGGCCTCTACGTCGTGAAATTCCATGGCGCCGGCCAGGGTCCGCGAGCGCTCGTCGCCGAGTGGCTGGCCGGCGAGATCGCCCGCGCGCTTGGCCTGCCCGTGCCGGACCTGGTGTTCATCGATGTCGACCCGGGCCTTGGCGACGCCGAGCCCGATCAGGAGCTCCAGGACCTCGTCCACCGCAGCGGCGGCCTCAACCTCGGCCTCGACTTCCTGCCGGGTGCGCTGGCATTCAACCCGGCCGCGTCACCGGACGTCGACCCGGCCATGGCGGCCGACGTCGTGTGGCTGGATGCCTTCGTCACCAACCCCGACAGGACGGTCGCCAACCCCAACCTCATCGACTGGCACGAGCGCACGTGGCTGATCGATCACGGCGCTGCCCTCTATATCCACCACACCTGGCGGGATCCGCGGCTCCACGCCGAGCAGCCGTTCGAGCGAGTGCGCGACCACGTGCTGCTGCCGTTCGCGGAGCCGCTCGCGGCGGCGGACGCGCGGCTCGCGCCGCGACTGGGCTCCGAGCTGTTCGCCGGTCTCGTGGCCGCGATCCCCGACGCCTGGCTGCCCGACGACCGTGTGATCGGCGGGGCGGACGCCCAGCGCGCCGCGTACGTCGACTATCTCGAGCGCCGGCTGGCGGCGCGCACCAGGTTCGTCGAGGAGGCCGATCGTGCCCGACGAGCCGCGTAACCCCTACCAGTACGCGATCGTGCGCGTGGTCCCCCACGTCGAGCGGGGCGAGTGCATCAACGCGGGCGTCGTCCTGCTCTGCCGGTCACAGGCCTACATCGGCGCGAAGACCTCACTCGACGAAGGACGTCTTCGGGCCATCGCACACGATGCCGATCCCGCCGCCATCCGGCCGCACCTAGATGCCATCGAGCGCATCGCGCGCGGAGACCCGGCCGGCGGGCCGATCGCGCGTCTCTCGATCGCCGAGCGGTTCCATTGGCTGGTGTCGCCCGCGAGCACGATCATCCAGACATCGCCGGTCCACACCGGCTTGACCGACGACCCCGCAGCCGAGCTCGAACGCCTGGTCGACGACCTCGTTCGCTGAACGCGTCGGACACCGACGGCGGCTCAGGCTCCGACAGCGGCCTGTGCGGTGCGCAGGGCATCTTGCAGGGTCTCGCCCTCGGCCGGGCTCGCCGGCGCGACGTGCACCTCCGGTCCGCTGTCGTCCAGGCCGGGCACCTGGTCCTTGCAGGCTTCACGGATCCGGTCTGCCATGGCGTCGGCCTGCACCTGATCAGTCTCGGGCAGCAACACGTGGTAGCGGTCGGTCGCGGCACGGGTCACACGATCGGTCTCGCGCACGTGCTCGCGGACGATCTCGCCGACGCGCCCGGCCACGTATTCGGCCATCTCGGGCCTCGGGACCTCGATCCGGATCACAAGCACGGACGCTGGCCGCGCGTATCGCCTCAGCCGGGCGTCCTCGTGACGCACGGCGACCTCCCAGTCGAGTCGCGTCTCGAGTGGGATCCGCTGGCGGATCGCCCGCAGCACGTCACGCCGGCGGAGCGGCCGGGGGGCCATCCGTGCCCGGAGCGGCGGGCCGTCGAGGAAGGCCTCGATCACCTCGCCGACGCGCTCATCGTGGTGTTCTGTCGGCATGACGAAACGTGGCCGCCGCCCTCGGGGCGTGCGGCGTTGCGGTCGCGGCGGCTCATCGGGCAGCTCAGACATGGGGAGTCCCCAAGTCTAGCCGGACCCGGGCGAACGGGCCGCGTCGGCGGTCCCGGCGAGACGTCAGACGCTGATGGCCAGCGAGGGTCGCCCGATGCGCCGCGTCGCGGGCGAGTACTCCGCCCACGCGGCCGCCAACCGCTCGACGCCCTCGACGAGTCGCTCCTCGTCCGTGCCGTACGCGATTTGGATGTGGTCGCGGAACCCGCCGTCTGGCGACGCCAGCGGTCCGGGCCGAACGATCACGCCGTGCCGGGCAGCGAGCCGGCTGAACTGCACGGCGTCGGCGTCGGGGAGGCGGATCCAGAGTGACAGGCCGCCCTTCGGCATCGTCCATGTCCACTCGGGCAGCCGCTCGGCCAGGGCCCGCGTCACGATCGAGCGGCGCTCGGCCGCGGCGGCGACAGTCCAGGCCACGACCTCGTCGATCCGGTCGAGGACCTGCGCCGCGATGGCCTGCGTGATCAGGCTGGTCGCGTGGTCGGCGACGATCTTGCCGGCGACGAGTCGGTCGATGTCGGCGCGCGGGGCACGGATCCAACCGATGCGGAGCCCGCCCCACGCGAGCTTGCTGAGCGATCCGATGGTGATGACGCGGTCGCCCGGGTCGAAGGCCGCGATCGGCGGTGGGGCATCCACCCCGAGCGTCCAATCGGGCGTCAGGTCCTCGACGACCTGGAAGCCGAACTCACCGGCCGCGCGAGCCAGCTCGCGACGGCGTGCCTCGGGCATCGTCGCGCCCGTCGGGTTGTGGAAGGTGGGCACGACGTAGGCGAGCTGCACCGGCGCGCTGGCCGCGAGGAGTCCGGCCATGTCGACGCGCGGCCCGTCCGGGTCGACCGGCATCGGCAACAGTCGATTGCCGGTCGTCCGGAAGGCATCGATGGCGCCGATATAGGTCGGGTTCTCGAGCACGACCGCGCTGCCCGGGCCACCGATCTGCGAGGCGATGAGGTGAACCGCCTGCTGCGCCCCGTTGGTGACGAGGATCTGGTCGGGGTCGGTCGGCACGCCGAGCCGGGCGAGATAGTCGGCGATGCCGACACGGAGGCGCGACAGACCGAATGGGTCGTAACCCATCTCGCCGAGCAGACCCGGGACATCGTCGCGGAGAGCCGCCTCGACACACGACGCGACCGTCGGACCGGCCGGAAGCGCGCCGATCGTGAACTGGATCGCGTCCGCGGGGTGGTGGACCAGCCAGTCCGGGGAACCTGCCCCCGCCGCCGACGAGCGAGCGATCCGGAACGGCGCCTCGGTATCGGTATCCTCCGCACGGGTCGGCGTGAAGGCGAAGAGTCCCGGACGGCGGGTCGCCACACGGGTGCCGCTGCCCTGCCGGCTCCTCGCCAGCCCAGCCAGGCGCAGCCGGTCGTACGCGGCAACGATCGTGGTCCGGCTCAGGGCCAGCTCACGGGCCAGCTCGCGCTCGGCGGGAAGCTTGGTGCCGGCCGGCAGGAGGCCGAGCTCGATGGCCCGGGCCAGGGCGTCCGCGAGCTGTTCGTTGAGGGGGTCCGCCCCGTCGGCCCACGGGCCGATCAGGTCGACGAGCGCCCCGGCCGTGACCATCGATTGCCTTTTCAGTCCACTTGGGACCTGATTGGCTATTGGACTGCTCAGTCATGCGTGCAAATATGACGCCACATCAGTCCACTGTCAATCTCAGGAACGAGAGGACTGGGCAACTGGACCGGAAAGGAAGGGCGATCGACATGACCATCGACATCGCGATGGCCGCCCTTGCGGCGATCATCTTCATCGGACCGCTCCTCGCTCTCGCCGTGGCAGCCGTCCGTCTCGGCGTCGACTCGCGCCCCGGGATCGGGGACCGCGACCAGCGACCTTGGCTCGTCAGCCACTGACCACAGATTTCCCGCGCAGGCGAACGACCCCGGCTCTCCACCGGGGTCGTTTCGTGTCCGGAGGTCAGCCCTTCGCGGCGCGCAGCGACGCCTTGTGGGCGCGCTTGCCGGCCTGGTATCCGGCCAGGGCTTCGGCCGAATCGACATCGCCGAGGGTCGGGTGTTTCGGCATCACGGTATCCATGCCGGGAAGGTCGATCCCGAGTCGCTTGCCGAGGATCGCGATGAGGCTCTTCGCCTTCATCTCCCCGATGCCGGGCAGACCGAGCAGACGCCGCTCGAGGTCGCGGCCGTCGGCAGCCTGGGTCCAGATGCGACTCGCATCGTTGTCGTAGTCCCGGGCGATCGCCGCCGCGAGCTGCTGGACCTTGCCGGCCATGGAACCCGGGAAACGATGGAGCGCAGGCCGCTCGCGGAAGACGGCGTCGAGCTTGGCCGGGTCGGTCTCCGCGATCTTCGCCGCATCCAGGTGGCCGAGGCGACGCTGCAGCTCGGCCGGACCGCTGAATGCCTTCTGCACCGTCACCTGCTGGTCCAATGCGAAGCCGATCAGCAGCGCCAGAGGGCTTGTGACGAGCAGGCGGTCGGCCTCGGCGTCACCGGTGAACGGCAGTCGGTCGGGGCTCGCGGTCATGCCCGCATGGTAGTGGCTCCGGCGCGTGCCTCGTCATCCGTCCAGGTGCGGCGCGAGCATTCGGCGACGTCAGCTTCGCCACGGATGTCGGCTGTCCCCACATGCCGGCGGACCGACCATAAACCCAGTCCCGACCACGGTGGTCGGGCATGGCGCGCGAAAGGAGCCCGACGATGGCCTCGACCCCGGTGATCCGGGTGGATGTCGACGGGCTCCTCCCGTCGCTCCTCATCCTGTTGATGCTGGTCCTCGCAAGCCTCGGCATCGTGGCCCAGGCCGCGACCGTGTGACACCGGGGCCCACCCGACAGCGATCCATGGCCCCGGTGCGGACGTCCCCCCTCGTCCCCGGGGCCTCTCCAATATGGCGGTCGATCGATGACGAACGAAGACGTGCTCGCCGAATCGACGAGGCCCGGCGGATGCCGGGCCTCGACACGCGACGACATGATGGGGATCAGCCGCCGGCGGCTCGCCACTGCGCTGCGGTCAGGTTGAGATTGCCGATCGCCGACCGCCAGTACTTCCCGGACTGCGGCGGATCGAGATGCGCCTTCGCCCAGTACGTGCGCGACGAGTTGAAGTAGAAGTCGCGTGCCCCACTCGCGCTCGGATGGGCCATCAGGATCCAGTTCATCGAGTTGTTCGTGGTGAACAGCGACCGGACCTGGTGCGACACGCTGTTGATGGCCTCGGCGAAGACGACCTTCGCGCCCGCCCGCAGGAAGCCGGCGCCGTAGTTGTCGACCCGCTTGATGGCTGTCGCCTTGGTCGGGTTGGCGGAACCCCACTCGGAGTTGCCCGACGCGTAGCACAGGCGATTGAGGATCACCACGGCGTTCGGTGCCATCTGGATGTCGCGATCGATGTAGTACTCGCCCCAGTATTTGACGTTGGAGTTGCCGTTGCCATACGTGGCGTTCAGCCCCATCCCGTCCTTCGTGTATCTCTGGAACGCGCCGTACGGACTCGGATAGCCGTTGCCATGGCCGAGATAGATGAGGAGGTTCGCTCCGCGAGCGGCGGCCTTGACCCGCGACCACGTCGCGTACGGGCTGTAGAGCTCGGTGACCGACGCCCCATAGGAGCGGGCGAGGTTGGCATAGGTGCGGGCACTGTCGCGGTACTTGGCCGTGCTGGACCCCGCCGGTCCGACGACCACGACGACCCTGATGCTCGCCGCGCTGGTCTCCTGCGGCGCCGCCAGGGTGCCGAGGCTACCGGCGATCGCGGCCAGCAGACCGACGACGAGGATCCGTCGAGAGCGCGAGATGGACGCCCGCTGGGCGCCGATGGGACGAACCGGCAATGTCCTTGCCTCCTCACTGCCAGAACATCGCGTGGGGGACGCGATGAACGGTGATTGGTGCCGCCCGTGGCAGAGGAGCGCGATGCGAGGATGAGGCCGGATTGCCTTCGATCCGCGGTGAGCGTGCGGACGATGGCGACCACGATCCGGACGATCCGGACGGGGGGTGTCGAGTGCGAGACCCGACGGATGACAGGGTTCCTGCCGTGGGGGGCGGCGAGTCTTCTTTTTGGCCTGTCTATCGGGGGTGACGCGTGGGGGTCGACCGGGAGTATGGCAGCGCCAAGAGCGGCTTGTCTGTAGCCAGAGGTCCCATCTCGCCCCGGATGGGGTGATCTCGGAGACGTTTCCGGTGCCCGGGTGCACCGCGTCGGTGGGGGCGCCCGGGACCATGGGACCACAGCCTCGCACCGATATCGGCTATGCTCCGGGCGGCCGACGTGCGGCTGCGCGAACGCGCGCACGGCCGGCGCCGCCGTCGCGCTCCCGCGGATCCCCGCCCGCGACGGCACGGGACCCATGCAGGAGCAACATTTGACCTTCGACTCGCTCGGCCTGTCGGCCGATCTGCTCGCGACCGTCACCGCCGAGGGCTATACGACCCCGACGCCGGTCCAGGCAGCAGCCATCCCCTTCGTCCTTCAGGGCCGCGACGTCCTGGCCGCGGCCCAGACGGGCACCGGCAAGACCGCCGCCTTCACGCTGCCGATCCTCGATCGGCTGCGCGGCCACGCGAACGATTCGTTCTCGCCGGCCCGTCACCCGGTCCGGGTCCTGATCCTCGTCCCCACGCGCGAGCTCGCGATGCAGGTCGACGAGTCCGTCAGGACGTACGGGCGGACCGTGCCCCTGCGCTCCGCCGTCGTGTACGGCGGGATCCCGATGGAGCCGCAGATCAAGGCGCTGCGCGCCGGGGTGGAGATCCTCACCGCCACGCCGGGACGCCTGCTCGACCTCGTCGGACAGCGCGTCGCCAACCTCGGTCAGGTGGAAGTCCTCGTCCTCGATGAGGCGGACCGGATGCTGGACATGGGCTTCCTGCCCGACATCCAGCGGATCATCGAGCTCCTGCCGAAGCGGCGCCAGAACCTGATGTTCTCGGCGACGTTCTCGGAGGACATCCGACGGCTGTCGGGCACCATCCTGCGCGACCCCGAAACGGTCGAGGTCATGCCGCGCAATACGGCGGCCGAGGCCGTCAAGCAGCTCGTCTACCCGGTCGACCGCGACCGGAAGGAGGAGCTGCTGGCCCACCTCATCCGCGCCGACGACCTCCACCAGGTGCTCGTGTTCACGCGGACCAAGCTGGCTGCGTCGCGCCTGGCCTCACGACTTGACCGTGAGGGCCTCGATGCGGTGGCGATCCACAGCGATCGCTCCCAGCCGGAACGCACGCGTGCGCTCGAGGGCTTCAAGTCGGGCGACATCCGGGTGCTGGTCGCGACCGACGTGGCGGCCCGGGGCCTCGACATCGAGGACCTCCCGGTCGTCGTCAACTTCGAGCTGCCGTGGAATCCGCAGGACTACATCCACCGCATCGGGCGGACCGGCCGGGCCGGTGCCTCGGGCGAGGCGATCAGCCTGGTCTGCATCGACGAGGTCGATCTGCTGCGGGGCATCCAGCGGATGCTGAAACGGGCCATCCCGTGGACGGTCGAAGAGGGCTTCGTGCCCGATCGCTCCGCCGAGCCGCGACCGCTCGGGATGCGGGCCGGTCACGCGCGCGTCGGTCGCGATCACCATGCCCACCGGAAGCCCGTCCGGCAACGAGCGGGAGCCGGTGTCGCCGGCGCGCCGCGTGACGGCCGCCGGGCAGAGCGATCGAGCGCCGGGGACCGCCGCTAGGTCAGATCGCGCCGGACTCGGCGACGTCGGCCTGGATGATGGTCGCGCCCGGGAAGAAGAAGCCGAGCATCAGGTCGCACGCGACGCTATCGACCACGTAGCGGTTGACGAGCGCGTGGTGGCCTGCAGGCGTCAGGGTGGAGGCCGGCGCCACGTCCGTCCGCGGGCCGATGCTGACATCCTTGAGCAGGATGAACTCGCCGCTCGGTCGGGTGAGGGCGCGGCCCGGATCGAAGCCCGGCAGCGTCGGCATCTCGCCCTCGATCGTGTACGGACCGACGTCGAGCCGGATGCCATGCCACGAGGCGTGGACAGGGATCGTCGGATCGTCATCGGCCACGGCGATCATCACGTCGTCGATCGGGATCGTCACGTTCGCAGCGGGTCCTGGCCGGCCGTCGAGGGGCTGCCACTGGACATGTTCCAGCGCGAGAACGCCATCCGTTTCGAGGACCTCACGGAGGGTCCCGGCGCGCGCCAGCACACCGCTGGCCACACCCCCAGCCAAATAGGCATCGACACGGATCGGCATGCGTCCCCCGAGAAGGTGCTGCAACCCTGGGCTTCACGCGCGCGCGCGACAAGTGGTCCATCTGTACCGGCGAGGGCGAGCCGGTGGTCCGGCAGGCCCCCGCTCAGCGGTGCTCCCTGCAGCGACACGGGTCGTCGAGCGGGGTGAGGGCGACCCGGAGCAGCGAGCGGACGATCGGGCCGGGATCCGTGCGGCTCTGGTTGGTCAACACGGCGATCGAGACGCCCTGGTCGGGGAGATAGCGCACGGCGGAGCGGAACCCGAGCAACCGTCCAGAGTGACCGACCGTGCGCCGCCCGTCGATCTCGATCGCCTGGACCCCGTAGCCATACGGGATCGCCGATTTGACCGCCGCAGTCCGCGCGACGTCGACCATCGTCGCGAGGTAGTCGGGCCCGAGGACATCGCCTCCGAAGAGCGCCTGAGCCCAGCGCGCGAGGTCCTTCGCGCTCGCGGCGAATGCGCCGGCGCCGCCGGCGGCGGTCACGACCGATGTGAACGGCACGAGCGGCGTGCCATCCGACAGGTCGATCGCGGGCGCCGCCTTTCCAGCCGACGCGAACCGGTAACCGTGGGCGACGTCGGCCGGAGCCTCGTCCTCGGGCTGATACCAGGTGTGGTCGAGATCGAGTGGGCGAAGGAAGCGCGTCCGGATCTGGTCGGCGAATGATGCCTTGCCGACGACCTCGGCGAGCACCCCAAGGACGAGGTAGTTCGTGTTGGAGTAGTGCCATCCCTTGCCGGCCTCGAAGTAGGGCTTGCCGACGTACTTCATCGCCTGCGTCGCATCCCAGCGGCGATCCGGACGGGACAGCAGCAGCTTGTCGATCGAGGCGTGGAAGAAGTAGTCGCGCAGCCCGCTCGTGTGGTCGAGCAGGTGACGGACCTTCACCTTCACCGAGATCTTCTTGAGGGTCGGCAGGTAGCGACGGACGGGGGCCTCGAGGTCGACCTTCCCCTCCTCGGCGAGGGCCAGGATCAGCGCGGCCGTGAACGTCTTGCTGACGCTCGCGATGGCAAAGGAGGTGGAGCGGGTCACGGGCACCTCCGCCGCCACGTCGGCCATCCCGCTGACGCCGAGCCACGACGAGCCGTCGGGCAGGACGATGGCGACCGAGATCCCCGGGATGGCGTAGCGCTGGCGCAGCCGATCCAGGCGCACCTGCAGCGCGAGGCGGGTGGCGGGCGCCAGGCGTGGGCGGGTGATCGAAATCGGCGGCTCGACGGCGGGCGGGGCGCCGGCCACGGGTCCTGGGCTGGGAGAAGTCGCGGCAGATGCCGAGGCCGCCGGGGAGCCGGCTGCCGATGCCGAGGCCGCCGGGGAGCTGCCACCAGTCGACGGGTAAGCAGCCGAGGAGGCTGCCGACGGCAGCACGCCCGCGAACGGGCTGGCGGTGGGCGCCGGGGACGAGGTGGCGGTCGCGGAGGGCGACGGGGTCGGGCTGGGGCTCGGAGCAGTCGTCGGGATCGGGGTGGGCGTTGCTCCTGGTGGCGGGACCACGACGCCGATCAGGTCGGGGGCGCGCTCGGTCGCCAGGATCGGTCCGAGAGTGACGGTTCCGACCGCTGTCGCGACGGCGATGGGGACGATGAGGAGGGCATGCCGAGCCCCCGCCCGGCGCGCCCGGGACGCGGCCATTGCAGCGGGCACCATACCGCGGCGCCTCGACCGGTACCATCCCCGGGTGCCCCGCCCCCCTGCTCCCCTGCCGTGAACGCCGCCGAGCTGCTGCGCGAGGTCGGGCTGCTGCCCGATGGACCCGTCGTCTGGGGCCGACCCGTCCCTGCGCGGGCACCGGGCGTCTTCGTCGTCGAACTTTCGGCACCGCTGCCGCGCGCACCGATCGAGCTGACCCGGGTCGGCAAGTGGATCGAGCGCGTTCCGTCGTTGACGCTCGACGGCGCGCGGCCGACATCGCGGGCAGTGGCCGCCCGGCTCGGCGGGTTCTGGTTGCCGTCCCAGGTGGTGCTGTACATCGCGTCGACGACGTCGATCGGTCGGCGCGTGGCGGCGCTCCAGGACACCGCGCTCGGTGACCGCCGACCCACCTCGGGCGGGCATTGGCTGCACACCTTCAACGCGTCCGTTTCGATGCGGGTCTGGTGGGCCGCGACCGATGCCGCGGAGGAATACGAGGATGCGCTGCTCAGTGCATTCGCGGGGAGTGTCCCGGCCGATGAGGTCGCCGCACTGCACGATCCGTCGGTGGTGCTTCCGTTCGCCAACCTTCGGCGGGCGACCGGGGAACGTCGCGCAACCGGTCTTGCCGGATCGTTGCTGCCGAAGGTCGAGGAGCCCGCGCCTCCACCGACCCACGTGGTGGTGCTGCCCGACGGCGATGCCGAGGGAGCGCGGGGCGAGCCGCCGGAACGAAAGGCGCGGGCGCGGGGTGGGCGACCGAGCACGGGCGCGGCGGCGGGTGCGGCGCCGGCGGCGGGTGCGGCGCCGGCCGGTGCGGCGCGAGGCACGGGCCGCGGGGCGTCGGCGGGCGGCTCGGCGGGCGGCTCGGCGGCCGACGCGCGCCTGACCGCGAGCGGCGCTGCACGCATGCGTGCCGAGCTGACCGAGCTCACCGAGGTGCGCCGCCCCGAGGTGATCGCTCGGATCCGCTCGGCCAAGGAGCTCGGTGACCTGAAGGAGAACGCCGACTACACGGCGGCCCGGGAGGAGCAGTCGTTCCTGGAAGGGCGGATCCAGGCCCTCGAGGCGCGTCTGCGGGACGCGGTCATCGCCGAGGTGCCGGTGGTCGGGTCTGGCGCGGACATCGGGTCGACCGTGACCGTCGAGGTGGACGGGGCGGAGGTGACGTACACGATCGTGGGCTCGGCCGAATCCGATCCGGGCGCGGGTCGGCTCTCGGCGGTCTCGCCGGTCGGGCGCGGCCTCGTCGGCGCGAAGGCCGGCGATGAGGTCGCGATCAAGACGCCCCGCGGGAGCGTGACGTACCGCGTGATCGCGGTCGACTAGCTCGGTCGCGCTAGGACTTGCCGCCGTCGACGAGCTTGTGCTCGACCGCGTACAGCGCGGCCTGGGTGCGTGACGCCAGCCCGAGCTTGCCGAGGATGTTCGACACGTAGGTGCGCGCGGTCCGTTCGGTGATGAACAGATCCGTGCCGATCTCCTTGTTGCTCATCCCCTGTCCCAGCAGGCGCAGGACGTCCTTCTCGCGCTCGGTCAGCGGCTCGGCCAGCGCCTCCTCGGGCGACTTCCTGGCGCGCATCCGCTGGGCGAGCAGCCGAGCAACGGCGGGATCGAGGTGGACCTCCCCGGCGAAGGCCGCCCGGACGGCGCCGGCGACCTCCTCGGCCTCCGCGTCCTTGAGCACGTAGCCCGACGCACCGGCCTCGAGTGCGGCCGTGACCTTCTCTTCCTCGATGAACGAGGTCATGGTCACGATCTCGGTCTCGGGCCGCTCGGCCTTGATGCGGCCGATGGCGGTCACCCCGTCCATCGTCGGCATCAGCAGGTCCATGAGGACCACGTCAGGCTCGAGCCGGCGCGCCATCGCGACGCCCTCGGAGCCGTCGGCCGCCTCGCCGACGACCTCGATGTCGGCCTGGTGGTCGAAGAACATCTTGAGTCCCATCCGCACGACCGCATGGTCGTCGACGATCAGGACGCGGATCGGGGCTGGATCGGTCACATCGGCTCCTGGCGCCGATCCGGCGCCGGTCGTGGAGGTCAGGACGGAAACGCGGGCGGGCGTCGTCGAGTCTAGCAAAGGACCATCCTCCGGCTACGGGGCGGATTCGTCAGGCCGTTTCGGTGGCCGGCTGGTCAAGCGACCGGCCGGCGGCCAACACCGCCGCGACCAGCTCGCTCGGTCGGAAGGTCTTGCGGACGAACCCGTCGGCACCACTCTCGAGGACCGCCGACTCGAGCGCGTCGGACCAGCTCATCGCAAGGATGCGGACGGTGGGCAGGTGTGCCCGCAGTCGCGCGATGAAGGCCATGCCTCCATCGACTTCGGGCAGACGCGGGTCGACGATCACGACGTCGGGTTCGGAATCGATGGCGAGATCGAAAGCGGGACCGGCGAGGCCGGAACTGGCGACGACGGTGCAGCGACCGCCGATGGCTAGGAGACCGGTGAGGCTTTCTCGCACCCGATCATCGGCATCGACGACCAGGACGCGGAGCGGGCCGTCGTACCGGGGACTGGGCTGAGACATCGCCCCATGGTGGGGCGGGTCGCCACGACCCCGAAAGAGACCTTCGCCGAGGCAGCGGCTCGGCGGAACGTCTGCTCCCGCCTACGTCATCCGTCGCGGATCGAGCTGACCTCCTCGGGGCTCGGGACACGCGCGGCGGCGCTTCCGGCCGCCAGGCGATCCAGCACCCCGCGGTCCATCGTGACCTGGACCGTGGTGCCCTCACCGGGCCGGCTCGTACATGAGAACAGGGCGCCGACACGCTCGGAGCGGGCACGCATCCCGGCCAGCCCGAGGTGGCCCTCGGGCACGCGCTCTGGGTCGAAGCCCTTGCCGTCGTCCTCGACGACGAGGCGCACGCCGCCGTCGAGCAGCCGGACCTCGACCCGGACCCGGTGCGCGGCCGCGTGCTTGACGACGTTGTGGAGCGCCTCCTGCGCGATGCGGTAGAGGACCTCCTCCGCGGGCAGCGGCAGACGCTCGGGCAGGTCGGTGTCGACCACGATCGGCAGGCCGAGCCTGCCCTGGAGTGCCGCCGCGTGCGTCTTGAGCGCCCGGGACAGGCCGTCCTGCTCGAGGTTGCCCGGTCGGAGCTCGAAGATCAGCGCGCGCATCTCGGCTAATGCCTCGCGCTGGAGCTCGCGCAGCTGGCCGAGCTGCTCTCGCGCGGCCTCGGGATCGCGGTCGAGGAGCATCTCGACCGACCGCGAGACGAGCGTCATCGAGAACAGCGCCTGCGTGACCGAGTCGTGCAGCTCGCGCGCCAGGTGGGCCCGCTCCTCGCCGGCGGCCAGCTCTCCGGCCTGGCGGCGCAGCTCGTTCTCGAGGCGGACCTGGTCCCTCACGTCCCGGGCCGCGCCCTGCATGCCTGCGAAGCGCCCGTCCTCGACCACGCCGATCGCGCGGACGTCCACGGGGACGCGCCGACCATCGGGCCCGATCAACACCTGCGACGCCTGCTGCTCGCGATCGGGATGGGCGACGAGCTCGGAGAACCGGTTGCCGACCATCGGCCCGTCCGACTGGTCCACGAGGACCGAGAAGTGCTGACCGATCATGGCCTGCGCGTTGTGACCGGTGATGCGCTCCACGGCATCCGACAGGAACGTGAACCGCCCCTCCGCGTCGGCCGAGAACACGATGTCCGGCGAGTTCTGGACGAGGTATCGGAAGCGTTCCTCGGACTGGCTCAGCTCACGTTCCAGGCGAAGGCGCTCGGAGATGTCGCGCGCTACGCCGTTGATCCCGGCGAGCGCGCCGTCCTCGACCTTGCCGATCACGTTGATCTCGAGCTCGCGTGGCGCACCGCTGCCGTCGAGGAAGTCGATGCGGATCGAGTGGACGGTCGTGGGGTCGCTGACGACGGCCTCGTAGCTCGCGGCCGCCGCCGGCGCCCAGCCCGGGGCGACGAACTCCGTGAAGTGCCGGCCGAGCGTGTGCTCGCGGTCCCAGCCGAGCATCGTGAATGCCCGGTCCGACAGGAACGTGTAGCGACCCTCGGCATCGGTCGCGAACACGAGGTCCGGTGACGACGAGGCGAGGGTGCGGTAGCGGTCCTCCGAGGCGCGCAGGTCGCGCTCGAGTCGATCGTGATCGCGCATGTCGCGGACCGACCCGTTCGCGCCGGTGAAACGGCCGGTCTCGTCGAGTGTCGCGTGGGCGATGAACTCGGCGGGAACCGCCGACCCGTCGCGGTGCTTGAGATTGAGCCTGCCACGGACCTCCTGCGAGGGCCCTTCGAGCGCGGCGGTCCAGTCGATCTGGGCGACGTCGCTCGACGATTCGTGGACCATCGCGCCGAAATGCTGGCCGAGGAGCTCGTCGGATCGGAAGCCGGTGAGCCGCTCGACCGCGGCCGACAGGAACGTCAGCCGCGCGTCGGCCCCGATCGACCAGATGAGATCGGGGGCGTTCTGCACGAGGTAGCGATAGCGCTCCTCGGATTCGCGGAGCTCGCGTTCGAGGCGTGAGCGCTCGGAGACGTCGCGGACCGTGCCCTGCGCGCCGACCCAGCGCCCATCCTCGAAGACCCCGGTCGTCGTGACCTCGGCCGCGAACGTCGACCGGTCGCGCCGCACGAGGATCAGCGGCACGCGCTCGACGAGGTCGGGGTCGCGGCTGACCGCCGCGTAGGCCTCCTGCGCCATCGGCATCGACTCCGGCTGCGTCAGGAAACCGAAGTGCTCGCCGATGATCCTGTCGATCGGCCATCCGAACAGGGCCTCGCCGGAATCGGCCATGAACGTGAAGACGCCCTGGTCGTCGGCGCGCCACATGACGTCCGGGGTGGTCTGAACGAGGCCCCGGAACCGTGCCTCCTCCTCCGTGACCCGGGCCAGCAGGTTCGAGTTCGTGAGCGCGATGGCGGCCTGGTCGGCCAGGCCCTGGAGGAGATCGAGGTCGTCTGCCTCGAACGCGCGCGGTTCGGCCGTCGAGATCGCCAGGGTGCCGATGACCTCCCCGCCGGGTGCCCGGAGCGGTGCCGCCGCCATGCCGACCAGGCCCATCCGGCGGGCGACGTCCTGGTCGTCCGGCTCGTGGGGGATGCGCGGATCCGTCATGTAGTCGGACGTCCAGGCGGGGCTCCCCTCCTGGGCGGCGAGTCCGTTGATCCCGCCACCGAGCGGGAACCGCATCCCGAGCAGCCAGCGCCGGGTCTCCTCGTCGGCCCCGCCGGCCACGACCACCGGGATCAGGTAACCGCCGGCCGGCGCCATCCGGGTCAGATGCGCGCCATCGCTCTCCAGCAGGCGCTTGGCGTCCTCGACCACCCGTTCGAGGACCTCGTCCGGGTCGCGCAGCGCGGCGATCCGGGCTGTGATGTCGCGCAGGGTGCGCTCGGTCTCGGCCCTGCGCGCGAGGGCCAGCCGGGAGCGTTCCAGCTCATCGATCAGGCGCGCGTTGGTGATGGCGATCGCCGCCTGTTCGGCGAGACCGCCCAGGACCGCGGAATCGAGCTCATCGAAGGCGTTCGGCTCGTGGCTCATGACCTCGATCGCCCCGAGCGGCCCGGCGTCACCGATGATCGGGACGGCGATGAGGTCGCGGACCTGGGCGAGCTCGGCGAGCGAATCGGTCAGGTCGTCGTGATCGAACTCGGCCGAGCGGTAATCGCCGACATGGATGACCCGGCGCTCGGCGACCGCCTTGCCGGCGACGCCCTTGCCGACCCGCAGGCTGTTGAGCTTCAACGCCTCGCGCTGCGCGTCGGGCAGCCCGGCGTCGTATGCCCACAGCAGGGTGCCGTGATCGGGGTCGTACTGGTCGATCACCGCGCCGTCGGCACGCAGCAGGCGGCGCGCCTCGTCGACGACGTCCTGGAGCACCTCGTCGGGCTCCCGGAGGGCGGTGATCCGCGCCGCGATCTGGCGGAGGCTGCGCTCGGCCTCGGCACGGCGTTCGACATCGGCCTGGGAGCGCGCCAGCGCCTCCATGAGGTTGGCGTTCACGATCGCGATCGAGGCATGCGTGGCAAGGGCCGACAGCGTCTCCGCGTCGGCGTCGCTGTACGCCCCGGGGCTGCGCGACACGACCGACAGCACGCCGAGAGGGCGGGCGTCCTCGCCGGTCAGCGGCACCGCGATGACGGCCCGGATGCCGGCCGCGCGGATGAAGGTCTCGATGCCGGGTGTGGTTTCGAAGCGGTCATCCGCGAGGTAGTCGGGGGTCATGTAGGGCCGCTGGTGGGCGAACGCGAGACCGGCCACGGCCTGGCCCGGCTTGATGCCACCCGTGCGGCCCCAGTCGGGAACGTCGCGCATCGCGTCGCCGGCCGAGTAGGCCCACAAGAGCGAGCCCGTCGTTTCGTCCCACAGGTCGATCCGCGCGCCGTCCGACGCGAGCAGGCGGGCTGCCTCGACGACGATCCGATCGAGCACCTCGGTGGGGTCGAGGATCGAGGACACGCGCACGGCGATCTCGCGCAGCGTCCGTTCCGCGTCTGCTCGACGCGCGTTCTCCTCGCGCGATCGCTCCAGGTCGGCGATGAGCCGGACGTTGGCGATCGCCACAGCCGCCTGGTCGGCCAGGCCGGCCAGGACCGCGGCGTCTTGCTCGTCGAAGCCGTTGGTGCGGTCGACGTACACCGTGATCGCGCCGATGACCTCCCCGCGCCGCAGCAGCGGCGCAGCGATGACCGACTTGATGCCAGTCTCGCGGACGAACGCGTCGCGCTCTGGCGTGTGCTCGAACCGGTCGTCGGCCAGGTAGTCCCCACTCCATTCGACCTTGCCCGTTCGGAGCGTCATCCCCGACACGCCGGCGTCGGGCTGGATCTCGACCTCGGTGAGGAAGTCCTGGTTGTACTTGAGGCGAGCATCCGTGTGGCGGTACGCGCCGCCCGCCGCATCGGCCGGGTCGATCAGGTCGATCATCGCCCCGCTGGAGCGCAGCAAGCGCGTCGCGGCGTCGACGACGGCCTGTAGGATCTCGTCCGTGTCGCGCATCGCGGTGACGCTCGCGGCGATCTCGCGGAGGGTCCGCTCGGCGTCGGCCGTTCGCGACAGGGCGGTGCGGGATTCGGCGAGCTCGGCGATCAGGCGTGCGTTCGTGATTGCGATGGCGGCCTGGCCGGCGAGCGCGCGGATGAGCGCGGCGTCGGCATCGCCGAACGCGTCGGGCCGGGCGGCATACACCTCGATGACACCGAGCGGACCGTGCTCTCCCGTGATCGGCGCCGCGATCATCGAGCGGAAACCGGTCCGCTCGTAGAAGTTCGTGTTCTCGGGTCCCGGCGGGAACAGTGACGCGAGGTCGTCGCCGGCAACCACGACGCGGTCCTCCGCGACCGCAACGCCGGTGGCACCCTCACCGACCGAGATCCAGAGGTTGGCACGTTCCTCGTCCGAGAACAGCCGGCGCAGGCCGTCGTCGTACGCCCAGCGCAGGTCTCCGGACTCCGGGTCGAGCAGGTCCAGGATCGCGCCCTCGCCGCCGACCAGCCGGCTCGCGAGCTCCACGACTTCCTGGAGGATCTCGCCCGGGTCGCGCAGCGCGGTGATACGGGCGGCGATCTCCCGCAGCGCCTGCTCGGCATCTGCGCGGCGGGCGAGGTCGTTCCGGGAGCGATCGAGCTCCTGCCGCGACCGATCGAGCTCCTCGATCAGGCGCGTGTTTGCCATCGCGCTGGCGGCATGCTCGGCCAGCGAGCGGACAAGGGCGATCTGCGCCGCATCGAATGCGTCCTCGCGCTTCGAGAAGGTCCCGAGCGCGCCGAACACCTCGTCGCCCGCCGCGAGGGGGGCGACGACCATCGACCTGATGCCCAGATCGTCGACCACGCGGTCGGCGCTCGCCGCGTGCCGGAAGGACTGGTCCGCGCGGTAGTCGGAGGTCGTCACGACTGCGCGCTCCGCGACCGCTCGCCCGAACATGCCGACGCCCGGCGCGAGGTCGATCGCGCGGATCCATTCCCGCGTGCGCGCGCGCTTGATGCCGGCGTCATGGGCGAACCGGAGGTTGCCGGTCATCGGCTCGATCAGGTAGACCATCGCGCCGTCGGCGTCGAGCAGGCGGGCGGTCTCCTCGACCGCGTCGGTCAGCAGGTGGTGCAGGACGCCCGCGCCGCCGTCGGGGTCCAGGCGGCGATCCGCCGCGCGGGGACGGGGCGCCTTCGATGCGGGACGAGGCTTCGCCGGGCGGCGGGATCGGGACGGGGCGGTCATCGGGCGTGAGGATACGCCGGGCCGTCGAACACGGGGCATCGCCGTTCGGCCATGACGGCTACGTCATCCGGCCGAGGCGCCGCTCGACGCACGACGGGGGCGAGCCGGAGGCGAGCGTCCTGTCGATCCGGCGTCCCTTGCCGGGCGCAGTGCCGCGGTGCGCAGGCCGACGATGCGCCCATCACCGACCGGCACACGACCGGCGCCACCGAAACGAGGTCCCGACACCGAGATGTTCGCCACCCGAACGCCCATCCGTGCTTCCGACGTCGTCATCCGCGCCGCGATCGTGGGTCTTGCGCTCGCCACCGGATACATCCACCTGACCCTGGGCGGACTGCTGTTCACCCTGAATGCGATCGGCTACTTCGTCGCTGCCGCCGCGATGATCGTGCCGCTCGCCCTCGCGGTCCGGTTCCGCTGGTTCGTCCGCCTCGGCCTCATCGGCTACGCGGCCACGACGATCGTCGGTTGGGCGATCCAGGGCCCGTACTTCGAGACCGCCTACATCGCCAAGGCCATCGAGATCGCCCTGATCGCCCTGATCGCGATCGACTTCGCCCGCATGGACGGCAACCCCGTCGCGGTCGTGAAGCGCGAGCTGGCCGCCCTGACCACCCTCGTCGGCTCACGGGGCCGTTCGGCCGGCGCCGAGGCCTAGGATCCGCGTTCCACGCTACCGTTCGCACATCACCGCTGACACCACTCGAGCCGCGTCCACGTGACGCGGCTGGATCCTCCTTCGAAGGAGTCCACCGCATGAAGCGTTTCGTCCAGGGCTTCGCACTCGCCGGTATCGCCCTCCTCACCGTCGCCTGCGGGGGCGGTGGCTCCACGCCGGCGCCCGCCTCGGTGGCTCCGGGCATCCCGGGCGCCTCGGCACCCGCCGGCAGCGGCCTCGTCGTCACGGCGAAGGACCTCGCATGGTCGTCGACGACGCTGACGATCGAGGCCGACACGCCGACTGAGATCGTGCTCGACAACCAGGAATCCGCGCCCCATAACATCGCGATCAAGGACGCTGCCGGCGCGACCGTGTTCAAGGGCGAGGTCATCGCGTCCAAGAAGGTGACGAACGCCGTGCCGGCACTCGCCGCGGGCTCGTACACGTTCTGGTGCGAGGTCCATCCCAACATGACCGGGACGCTGACCGCCGAGTAGCGCGCGGCCTCGACCCACGACTGATCTGATCGACCCCGGGTCCCGTGCGGATCCGGGGTCGTTGCTACGTGGGCGCGTGGCGCTCTGAAAGCTGCCACGTGGTCCAAGGGCCCGACGGGGCGCACGTGCCGTTCAGGCCGGAGAATAGGCTCCGAGCCCGTCCCGGGCCGCCACCGTCACGGGGAGACAGATGCTCGAGATCGATGACCTCGCGAAGCGCTACGGGCCGGTCGTGGCGCTCGACGGTGCGACCTTTACCGCCCGCCCCGGGCGGGTCGTCGGGTTCCTCGGTCCGAACGGCGCGGGCAAGACCACCACGATGCGCTGCATCTTCGGACTGGCCCGGCCCGACCGAGGCACGGTCCGCTGGAAAGGTGAGCCGGTCGATCGCGAGGCGCGCCTCCGGTTCGGCTACATGCCGGAACAGCGCGGCCTGTACCCGCGGATGCGGGTCGGCGAGCAGATGAGCTATTTCGCGCAGCAGCACGGTCTGCGCGCCCGTGACGCCGATGCTGCCGTGGCCCGCTGGCTCGACCGGATGGGTCTGGGCGATCGCGCCAAGTCGAAGCTCGAGGAGCTCTCTCACGGCAATCAGCAGCGCATCCAGCTGGCCGTTGCGCTCGCCCACGATCCGGAGCTCCTCGTCCTCGATGAGCCGTTCTCCGGGCTCGACCCGATCGGCATCGCGACGATGACCGAGGTCGTCCACGAGCGGGCGGCGGCCGGTGTCGGCGTGCTGTTCTCGAGCCACCAGCTGGATCTCGTCGAGGACGTCTGCGAGGACGTGGTCATCATCGCCCGAGGCAGGATCGTCGCCGCGGGAGCGATCGACCAGCTGAAGGCCCGCTCCGGTCGGCGGCACCTCGAGGTCGAGGTCGTCGGGTCGGACGGGACATGGCTCGACGGCGACGGCTCATTGACGGTCCTCGAGCGCGCCGGCGATCGGGTGAAGCTGCTCGTCGCCGACGACGTCGACCTCGCCGCGATGCTGGCCCGGGCGCGCGCGGCCGGCGAGGTGCGCACCTTCGCCTATCAGCCGCCGAAGCTGTCGGAGCTGTTCATGGAGGCCGTCACGCCTGCATCTCCCGCCCCCGCCACGAACGTCGAGGCGGGTCGATGAGTCGCTGGCGCAGCGTCTGGCTGGTGGCCAAGCGCGAGATCCTCGAGCGCGGCCGGAGTCGGGGCTTCGTGTTCTCGGTGCTGTTCACGACGGTCCTGGTCATCGGGTCGTTCATCGTGCCGACACTGCTGTTCGGGGACGAAGAGGCGACCAGGATCGGCATCGTCCAGCCGGCACCGCCGAGTTTGGAACTCGCGATCACGGCGACGGCCGCACAGCTCGAACGCGCCGTCGAGGTCGTCCCGTTCGACACCGCGACGAGCGCGGATGCGGCCCTGATCGAGGGGTCGATCGACGCGGTCGTCGAGGTACCGAGCGACCTGTCCTCGTCGGGCTCGATCACGTTCGCGGAGGCGCCCGACCAGCTGGTGACCCAGCTCGTCTCGGGATCGGTGATCGCCGTGCGGGTCCAGGACATCGTGGTCGACGCCGGGGTCGATCCGGGCGCGCTCATCGCCGCGCAGCAGGTCCCCATCGTCGAGTCGCTCGATCCGCAGACGGACGCGGATCAGTCGCGCTTCCTGTTCGCCAACATCGGCGCGGTGCTGATCCTCATCGGGATCTTCAGTTTCGGCTTCACGGTCCTGACCGGCGTGGTCGAGGAAAAGCAGAGTCGGGTCGTGGAGGTCGTGCTGGCGACCGTGCGAGCGCGGGACCTGCTGATGGGCAAGGTCCTGGGGATCGGGATCCTCGGCCTCATCCAACTGCTCGTGTTCGTCGTCGCGGGACTCGGCGCCGCGGTCTGGACGGACCGCTTCGCGCTGCCCGAGACGACGCCTGCCGCGATCGGGTTGCTCGTCGTCTGGTTCGTGCTCGGCTACGCGTTGTACTCGACGGCGCTTGGCTTCCTCGGCGCTCTCGCGTCGCGGCTCGAGGAGGCGTCGAATGCGTCGACCCCGGTAACGATGATCGCGATGATCAGCTACTTCGTGGCGATCTTCGCGGTCATCAACGACCCGGAGGGGATCGTCGCCCGGGTGGCCACCTTCGTCCCGGCCTCCGCGCCGTTCGTCGTGCCGCTCCGGGCAGCGTTCGATGCGATCTCGCCGATCGAGGTGGGCCTCGCGGTCATCGTCACGGTCGTCGCGATCTGGGTGCTGTTCGGGATCGGCGCCCGCGTCTACGCCGGGGCGGTGCTGCAAACCGCGGGGCGGATGAAGGTGCGCGACGCCTGGCGGTCGGCCGGGGAGTGACGCCGGCGCCGGATCAGTCCAGCGGCTCGAACAGCCCGGGCAGTCCTCCGGCATGCCAGAACACCACCCGCTGGCCGTGCCACGCCCCGGAACGGACCCCGGCGATGAGCCCGGCGAGTGCCTTGGCCGTGTAGATCGGATCGACGAGGATCGCCTCGGTGCGTGCGAGGATCGCCGCCGCCTCGGCGGCCTCGCTGCTCGGCCGGCCGTACCCGGCGCCGATCTGGTCCTCGTCGAGGTCGATCGCCGCGTCGGCATCCCCGCCCAGCTCCGCGACCGTCGCCGCGATCGACGGTCGGAGGTCCGCGGCGGACCGCGCGACGACGATGCCGGTCACGGCGATCGAGGCCGACAGGCCGGTCAGCAGGCCGGCCTGGGTCCCGCCCGTCGCGGTCGGCAGCACCACGCGGTCGATCGACAGTCCAGCCTCCGCGGCCTGCGCGACCAGCTCTCGGGCGGCGAGAACCTGCCCGAAGGCTCCGACCGCCCCGGAGCCTCCGACGCCGATCACATACGGCCGCCCGCCGCCCGCCGTGACCTCGCGTGCCACGCGCGCGACGGCAGCATCGCGCTCCTCGCGGTCGGGGCCGTCCAGCAGGTGCACGGTCGCGCCGAGCGCGCGAGCGATCCGGATGCCCGGGCCGGGCGGCTCCACGTGGGGTCCGGACAGCACGAGATGGACCGCCAGACGCGCCCGCGCCCCGGCCGCCGCCGTGAGCCGAGCATGGTTCGACCAGCGCCGCCCGCTGGTGACCAGGGTGTCGCAGCCGTCCGCCAGGGCCGCGCCGACCAGGAACTCGAGATTGCGTAGCTTGTTGCCGCCAAAGGCGAGCGGAAAAAGGTCCTCGCGTTTCGCCCAGATCTCGACCCCGCCGCCCAGCGCGGCGCTGAGGCGTGGCAGGGGATGGAGCGGCGACGGACCGTCGATCAAGGGGAAACGGGGCGGGGACGCCATCGGACCCGATGGTAGCGACCTATCATCGGCGCATGCCCGAGCCGGTCGAGCCCACGACGCATCTCGGCATGCCTGCCTGGGGCTTCGCCTTTCCTGGCCCGCTGCGCGATCGACTGACGTCACTCGCGCTCGACGGGACCAAGACCGCGACAGCGAGCCTTGGCGTCGACTACGTCGTCGAGGGTGGCATGCCGCCGCGGGCCGGCGACCGCGAGGTCATGCTCGACTCGAACGGACGACCTGTCGCGATCGTCGAGATCACGCGCGTCGCCCTCTCGACGATCGGGCTCGTCGACGACGAATTCGCCCGCGCCGAGGGGGAAGGCTTCGCGGACGCCGGCGACTGGCGTGCCGCGCACGAGGGCTTCTGGAACGGGCTACATCGACGACCTGCGGGTCGGGCTCCGCGACCCAGACTTCGCGCTCACCGACTCCACCGTCGTCGTATGCGAGTGGTTCCGGGTCGTCGAGCGCCTGGACCCGGCGTCCTGATGGCGAAGCGGATCACGCCCGACGAGCGCATCACCAGCTGTGGGCCAGCACGCGGGCATGGAGCGCTCGATCGCGATCTCGCGACCGACGGTCGGCTCGCAGCGGTTGTATTCATCGATCGTGTCGACCGCGCCGGGCGACAAGACCCGCATCCACCACCACGGCGACTGCGAGACCTCGATCTACATCGTGTCCGGGAGCGCGCGCTATACGTGGGGCCCGTCCGGCCTCGAGCATCGGATGAGCGCGACTGCGGGCGACTTCGTGTACATCCCGGCCGGCGAGATCCACGTCGAGGAGAACGCGAGCGGGACCGAGCCACTGGTCGTCGTGCTGACACGGAACTGCCCGGACTCACACGTGGTCTACGTCGACGGCGGCCCGGATGGCGCCGACGACGTGCCGGCCCCATGTTGAGGCGACGCTGATGTCCACCGGCTGGCGCGATCGGACCCTCCTGGACCTGTTGACCGGGCACGGCCTGAACCTGATGCCCGAGCACGAGTTCCCGAGTGACGGCTGGTCCGGCGCCACGTTCACGAGCCTCGTCGATGGGTTCGGCCGGCGCTACGTGTTGAAGCGCACCTCACTCGAGATCGACTGGATCGCCCGGGCGACACGCGACGAGAACCTCCGGGAAGCGTGGCTTGCAGCGCTCCCGCCGGGTGCGATGGCGTGGATCCCGCGCGCGATGACGCCCTACATCGGGGCCGCCGCCGATGGCGATGGCGTCGCGATCCTGACCCCCGACCTCTCGAACGAGCTGATCGCCTGGGAGCGGCCTGGCCACGATCCCGCCATCGATGCCCCGACGCTGGAGCGCGTCCTGCGCGCGATGGCGCGGCTCCATGCCGTCCCGTGGAGCGGGATCCTGGAGTCGGTCGGCGAACGCGAGGGACAGCCGCCGCCACCGTGGTGCCCGCTACCCGAACGCCTGACCCTCCTCGCGCCGACGTCGGCAGCCCGATACCAGGCCGAAGGCAATCCCGTGGGGAACCGTTTCCTCGCGGGCTGGGAAGCGTTCTCTCGGCGCGCCCCGTCCAGCGCTCGCGAGCTCGTCGACCGGCTGTCCGCCGACCCGTCGCCGCTCGTCCTGGCGCTCGAGGTCCTGCCCTGGGCCGGGCTGCACGGCGACGTGAAGCTCGCGAATGTGGCGCTGTTGCCGGACGACCAGGTCGGATTCATCGACTGGCAGATGACGCTGAGGGCGCCCATCGCCGTCGAGATGGGCTGGTTCCTGGTCTCGAACAGCGGATCGCTGCCGGTCGGTCCCGACGAGGTCATGCGCCGCTACAACGCCTCCTTCGAACGCGACGAGCGTCGACCCTGGCCGATGGGCCAGTCGGCGGAGTTTGACGTGGTCGGGGATTGGGACCTCCAGCGCGACCTGGCCTGGATCGTGGGCTTGTTGCTCCGCGGCTGGCGCAAGGGCCTCGACGCCGAGGCCGGCGTCCGGCTGCCATCCGGGGTCAGCGCCGCGGATGACCTCGCGTGGTGGAGCGAGCAAGCCGTCGACGCCTCGTATCGCCGGCTCTGACCCCCGGCTCAAACCAGGAAGGAGAGCGACCATGCCGAAGCACGTCCCGAACTACCCCGGTGTCGAGCCCGGGCCGTACCCGTTCTCCCAGGTCGTCGAGGCGAATGGGTTCGTCTTCCTCGCCGGCCAGGTCGGCGATGCGGCGGGCTCGCACGGCGCCGTCCCGGGCGGCATCGAGGCCGAGACCCGGGCCATGCTCGACAACGTCGGGCGGCTGCTCAAGGCCGCCGGGCTCACCTTCGCCGACGTCGTCAAGGCAACGGTCTATCTCCGTGATTTCGGCGACTTCGCCGCGATGAACACGGTGTATCGCGAGTACTTCCCGACCGACCCGCCGACGCGCGCGACCGTCGGCGTGACGGCGCTGGCGGCCGACTACGCGGTCGAGATCGAGGTGATCGCGACTCGCTGATCCGTGCTGACCGTTTCGGTCAGGCTTTCGCCGTCGACAGGAACGCCGCAACCCTATCGAGCGCGTCGTCGAGCACCGGCTTGAGGCCGTGGCCAAGCTTCGGGTACGTCACGAGCTCGGCCGGGCCGCCGAAGCGCGGCACGGCAGCACGCAGCAGGTCGATCCGGGCGAACGGATCGGACTCCCCGGAGAGCAGCAGCACCGGGCAGTGGATCGCCGGGAAATGCGACGTCCGGGCCTCCGTCCTGTCCGGAGAGCCGGGCGGGTGCAGGGGGAACGAGAAGAGCACGAGCGCCGCGTATGGCGCATCCCGCTCCGCCGCGGCGAGGCTCGCGACTCGCCCGCCGTACGAGTGACCGCCGACCACGACGTCAGGTTCGCTCGGGACCACCATGTGGAAGGCGGGCAGCGCGTCCTCGGCCTTGCGCTTCGGCAGGTCGATGGCGGTCGCTGCGATGCCGCGGACGCGCAGTCCCTCGACGAACGGCGCCATGCTCGCCGATGTCCCGGAAGCGCCGTGGCCGAGGTAGCAGTGGAGGGCCATGTCGCGCCTAGCGTAGCCTTCGGCCATGACCGACGGGCTGAAGCGCTGCTGGTGGTCGGGGGCCGAGGGCGCACGGCCGGATCCGCGGATGGTCGACTACCACGACACCGAATGGGGCGTGCCGACGCACGATGACCGGGAGCTGTTCGAAAGACTCGCGCTCGAGTCCTTCCAGGCCGGCCTCTCCTGGTCGACGATCCTCAACAAGCGACCGGCGTTCCGGGCCGCGTTCAAGGACTTCGACCCGCGGGTCGTGGCGGCATTCGACGATGACGACCGGTCGCGCCTGATGGCCGATGCCGGGATCGTGCGCAACCGAGCCAAGATCGACGCCACGATCGCCAACGCGGCGGGCGTCCTGGCCTTGGCACGAGAGTTCGGGTCGTTCGATGCGTACCTGGCGTCGATGGTGCCCGGGCCACCGACCCGGCTGCCCCCGGGCACCGACGGCAGCGACATCCCGGCCTCGACACCAGTCTCTGATGCCCTCTCGCGCGACTTGAAGAAGCGTGGCTTCGGGTTCGTGGGGTCGACCATCGTCTACGCGTTCATGCAGAGCGTCGGGCTCGTCGACGATCACCTGCCCGGCTGCTTCCGGTATCGCGTGACACGCTAGCTGTCACAGCGCTCGTCGAGACTCCGGCCATCAAACCAGTCAGGGAGTCCACGACAGATGATCACCATCGACTGCCCGCTCTGCGCGGGCGAGGCAACGACCGACGAGACCCTCTCGGACATGACCTGCGCCGGTTGCGGCGTGACGGTCGACATCGCGCCGGACATGGCGGCCGCGCTCGACGCCGCCGCCTGAGCCTATGGCGGCGTGGCCGGCATCACCGTCGCGCGCCGCAGCGCACGCACGGGCACGAATGCCAGCGTCAGGACGATCAGGCCGATCCCCATCACCGCGAGCGTCATCGAACCGCTGCTCAGATCGATGAGCACGCCGCCGGCGAGCATGCCGATCGGCTGGAGTCCCAGCGAGATCGTGCGCGCCGTGCTGCCGACGCGGCCCAGGAGCGCGTCCGGCGCGTGATTGCTTCGCGCCGTCAGGTATGTGACAAGCACGACGCTCTGCGCGGTGCCCGCGACCATCGCGGCGCCCAGCAAGATGGGCACCTGGGTCGTGCCCGAGACCGCGAAGAGCAAGAGGCCAGTGAGGAGCGTTCCGCCGAGGAGAGACGGGCCCACGGGCCGGCGACTCACGCGGGCAGCGACCAGCGCACCGATGACCGTCCCGATGCCGTACGCCGTCAGGACCAAGCCCAGGATCGTCTCCTCGTACCCGAGATCGCGGGTGACGTGCACCGCCAGTGCGCTGACGAGCGGCGCCGTGGTGATCGAGACGAGGCCCCAGAACAGGATCATCGACCGCAGGACCGGGCTGCGGACGATGAACTCGATGCCCTCGCGGATGTCCGCGACCAGACTTGCCGGCGGGCGATCGGTCGGGGTTCGCAGATCGCGGCGCATGAAGGCGAGGACGAGGCTGGAGAGCGCGAACGATGCGGCGTCGATGGCCAGCGTCAGGCCCGGGCCGATCGTCGCGGCCAAGACCCCTGCGATCGCCGGACCGATGATGAAGCCGAACGAGTAGATGGCCTCGAAGACCGAGTTGGCCCGGGCCAGCTGCGACCGGCCGACGAGGACCGGGACCGAGGCCGTGTAGCCGGCGAGGAAGAACGAACGGAGGACGCTGGTCGGTGCCGCGACGATCAGGATGACCGCCATCGTCGGTCCGTCGAGCAGCACGGAGATCGGGATGAGCGCGGTCAACGCCGCCCGACCAAGGTCGGCGAGGAACATCATGCGCCGGCGGTCGCTCCGGTCGGCAAGAGCGCCCGCGACCATCCCGAACAGGAGGTCGGGCAGCATCTGCAGCGCCCCGACGATGCCCATCATCAGGCCCGATCCGGTCAGCGCCAGGACGAGGAGCGGGAGAGCGGTGAAGCTCACCGCGTCGCCGAGCGCGGAGATGCCCTGCGAGGTCAGCAGGACACGGAAATCGTGATTGCGACCGAGGGCGGCGGGCTCAGGCACCCCGGGATGGTACGGGCCGACCCGACACGCTCGCGTGCCCTACGATCGCCGGCGTGGACGAACGCACGGCGATCTCCCAGATCGTCGCGGCCGGACGGCGGCTCGGTGCGCGGGGGCTGATCTCAGCCGGCGAGGGCAACCTCTCGATCCGACTCGAGGCGGACCGGGTCGCGATCACGCCGCGCGGCCGGCGGAAGGACGAGCTGGCCGACGAGGACGTGGTCCTGCTGACGCTCGGCGCCGATGAACGGGGAGCTCGTTCCGCGTCAGGCCTCGGGCCATCATCCGACCTCGCGATCCATCTCGCGGCCCTGGCCGGGCGGGCCGACATCGGGGCGGTCGCCCACGCCCATCTCCCGGCATCGATGGCACTCACCCTCGGTGGCGAGATCCCGGACCCGGCCGCGCTGCCGGAGACCGCGTTGTTCATCTCTCGCCTGCCATTCCTGCCGTTTGGTGAGCCCGGGAGCGACGAGCTGGCGGCCCGGATCGCGGACGCCCTGACCGCGGAGCCCGCCCCCTACGCCGACGTCGTGCTGCTCGAGCGACACGGAGCGGTGGCCGTCGGACCGGACCTCGGGACTGCCGTCGATCGCCTCGAGCTCGTCGAGGTCCTGTGCCGCACCTGGCGCGATATCCTGCTGATCCGGGCGGCCCGAGCCACCCTGGACCGCGTCTGACGTCGCCTTCGATCGAGCCGATCCGACCGTCAGCAGGCTGGACCGACCGGGTAGCATCGATCAAGCCCAGACCGCTGCCGCACGGCAACGGGCCTCGTGGAGGGACAATGGACACGCGCAAGTGGATGGCCGAGCTGGTCGGCACCTTCCTGTTCATGACGATCGGCTACTCGTCGGTCGCGGCGTTCGGGGTGGCCGATGTCCCCGGGTTGCTCGTGGTGCCCTTCGCATTCGGCTTCGGACTCCTGGCGGCGATCTTCGCGGTCGGCCACATCTCCGGAGGACATTTCAACCCGGCCGTGACCGTCGCGGCGGTGCTGGACAAGCGCACCGAGACGACCGACGCCATCGGCTACATCCTGGCGCAGGTCATCGGGGCCATCGGGGCGGCGGCGATCGTGTTCGTCGTCGTCGGTCAGTCGGCCGTCACCGCCGGCGTGACCAAGCCCGGCCCCGGCGTGACCGACATCGGTGCGCTCATCCTGGAGATCGTGCTGACGGCTGGCTTCGTGCTCGTGATCCTCGTCTCCACGAAACGTGCCGCGGGGCTCGCGCCGCTGGCCATCCCGCTCACGCTCGTCGCGATCCATTTCGCCGCGGCGACCGTGTCGGGAGCGTCGGTCAACCCGGCCCGCTCGATCGGATCGGCCCTGGTCGGAGCCGACCTGTCGGCGCTGTGGATCTATCTCGTCGGTCCGATCGTCGGTGCGCTCGGCGGCTGGGCCATCTTCCGGGTCCTCGACGAGCCCGAAGAGGAGGTCATGGCCTAGCCCCACGAGCCGTCGGGTCCCGGACGCCGTGCTGACCCTCTACCTGCGAACGGTCGGCCGGCGCACCGGGACCGAGCGGCGCACGCCCCTCTATTACGTCCACGACGGCGACAACATCACCGTCGTCACGTCGAACGCCGGACGCGACCGCGAACCGGCCTGGTGGCTCAACCTGCAGGCCGAACCGGACGCCGAGGTCGAGATCCGCAAGGAGACCGGGCCGGTCCGTGCGCGCAAGGCGACGCAGGCCGAGGATGACCGCATCTGGCCGCAGTTCGTCGCCGGGCTCCGGAACTATGCGACGTACAAACGCAAGACCGACCGGGAGATCGTCGTCGTCATCCTCGAGCCGCGCTGACCTCCGCCGCGCGAGCTGGGCCTCACTCGAGGTCGAGGATGCTGAACGTTCGCGCGTTGCCCATCTGACCCCATACGCGAGACTGGGTAACGGCGAGCATCTGACGGACGTGGTTCCGGTCGTGATGGACCCACTCCGCGAGGAGCCAGTCCACGCGCAGCTCGCCGACCTCGGGATGCGTGCCGCTGCGGCCCAGGTCGCGCCCCGTCAGGGAGCGGACGAGAGCCACGCTGTCCGCTCGGGTCGCGGCGAACTCGTCGGCCAGCTCTGTCGCCGCGCGCTCGTTGTCGCGGCGCGCCGCGGCCACGGCTGGTGGATCCCAGGCCTCAAGGGTCGGCGGTTCGAACGTCCCGTCGGTGCGCACGGCGCCGAGGATCGTCCTGATCCGGCCGGCGAAGCCGCGACGCTCGGCCTCGATGAGGTGGCCGACGCATTCGTTGGCACTCCACTCGCCTGGCTCAGGCGGCCATCTCGCGACCTCGCCGAGGGCCCGCAGCTCCTCCGTGACCGTCACCGCGGTCGCGGCGAGCAGGTCGGCGATCGTCGACGAGTCCAGCGGCGGCTCGGACGAGACGGCCGGGGCGGGCGGGTCCGTGCGGTCGGTCATGTGCGTGCCTCCGCAGACTCCACGACGGGCAGCGCCCGACCGCCGGTCGCGATCCCCGGTTCGGCGAGCCAGCATGCCGAGGCCTGCCCGCCGCCGACGTCGAAGAGCGGCGGCGACTCGACGACGCAGCGGTCGAAGGCCTTCGGACAGCGCGGGTGGAACCGGCAGCCGCTCGGGATGTGGACCGCGTCCGGTGTCTCGCCCTTGAGGATGGTCCGCTGCGCGCGCTCGCCGGCGCTGGGCGGCTCGGGCGAGGGGGACACCGACACGAGCGCTTCCGTATAGGGATTCCGGGGAGTGCGGATGACCGCTTCGGCGGGCCCGATCTCCATGATCCGCCCGAGGTACATCACGGCGATCCGGTCGGCGATCACCCAGGCCAGCGACAGGTCGTGGGTGATGAACAGGTAGGTCAGGCCGCGCTCCGCGCGGAGGTCCAGCATCAGCCGGAGCAGCTCGGTCCGGATCGAGACGTCCAGCATCGACACCGGCTCGTCGGCAACGATGATCTCGGGATCCATGACGAGCGCACCCGCAATGACGACGCGCTGGCGCTGCCCGCCCGACAGCTCGTGCGGGAAGCGGAATGCGTAGTCGGCCGGGGGGCGCAACCCGACCGAGTCGAGTGCCGCAAGGACACGCGCACTGCGTTCCTCCTCCGTACCGATGCGGTGGACGACCAACGGCTCGGCGACGAAATCGAGGATCGTCTGCTTCGGGTTCAGCGTCTCGTAGGGGTCCTGGAAGATCATCTGCACCCGGCGGCGATAGGCGCGGAGCAGGGGCCCGGACCACAGGTCGCTGACGTCGGCGCCATCGACCTCGACGCGACCCCCGGTCTGGCGGGTCAGCTTGACCAGGACACGTCCGGTCGTGGTCTTGCCGCTCCCCGATTCGCCCACCAGGGCGAGCACTTCGCCGCGGCGCAACGTGAGATCGATGCCATCCACGGCCCGCACGACCCCGGAGGTGCGGCGCAGCAGCGTGTCGAGCACCCCCGCGCGCACGGGGAAATGGACCTCGAGCCCGACGAGGCGGACCAGGTCGGTCATGGCTCGACCTCCGCGGGAGGCATCTCGACGTCGTCGACCCTGATGTCGCGCAGATTGCTGTTGTCCGCGGTTGGCACCACGTCGTCGACCGGGGCATCCGCGCCGACCTGGGCGATCGGGGCCGGCTCGACGATCGCCGCATCGGGCGTCGGGTAGAGATGACAGGCGACCCGGACACCGTCCGTCATCGTCACCTCGGGCGGTGTGACCACGCGGCAGACGTCCATCGCGAACGGGCAACGCGGCGCGAACCGGCAGCCCGGTGGCGGGTCGCGCAGGTCAGGAAGGTTGCCCGGGATGACGTCGAGGGTCCGCCTGTCCGCACGGATGTTCGGGAATGCGCGGAGCAAGGCCTGCGTGTACGGGTGACGGGGCGCCGTGAAGACCCGCGAGACGGGGCCCTCCTCGGCGACGCGTCCCGCATACATGATCAGCGTCTTGTCGCAGGTCTCCGCGATCACCGACAGGTCGTGCGTGATCAGGATCAGTGATAACCCGAGCTCGCGGCGCAGGCGCTCGAGGAGTTCGAGGATCTGCGCCTGGACCATCACGTCGAGCGCCGTCGTCGGCTCGTCGCCGATCACGATCGCGGGGTCGCACGCAAGGGCCATCGCGATCATCGCCCGCTGCCGCATCCCGCCCGACAGCTCGTGGGGAAAGGCGGTCCCGCGCTGCTTGGGGATGCCGACCAGGTCGAGCAGCTCGCAGCGCCCGCGTGCGCGCATCGGATTCGGTCGCCCCCGAGCCGCACGATGATCGGCTCGGCGATCTGGTCGCGCACCCGTCTGACCGGGTTGAGCGCGTTCATCGCGCCCTGGAACACGATGCTGATCTCGCGCCATCGATAGCGCGCGAGGGCGGCCTCCGACTTCTGGGCGAGATCGATACCGTACAGCTCGACGCGGCCCGATCGGATCCGCCCGTTCGACGGCAGGAGCTGGAGAAGCGACAGCGCCGTAGTCGTCTTGCCACAGCCGGATTCGCCGGCGATCCCGAGCGCCTCGCCGTCGTCGAGCCGGAAACTGACCCCGTCCACCGCCTTCAGACGAGCCCTGCGCGAGCGAGAACCGGACGCTCAGGTCCGTGACCTGGAGCAACGGTGCGCCAGGGTCCGCGAGCTTGGGCAGCGTCCGCCCGGCACGGCCGACCATGCGGGCGAGAGCCGCGGCCTCGGCGCTCATCGACGACCCGCGAGCTTCGGGTTGAGGATCGAGTCGAGGGCGTTGCCTACGAGCGTGAACGACAGCACGACGAGCACGATCGCGATGCCCGGCGACGCCGTGTACCACCACGCGCCGATGCCCGGCGCCCCCGACGACTGGGCGAAAGCAAGGATCTGGCCCCACGATGGCGCGAGCTGGTCGCCGAGGCCGACGAACGACAGGGTCGTCTCGATGAGGACGGACCCCGCGAACACGAGCACGGTGTTCGCCACGATCAGCGAGAGCACGTTGGGCAGGATGTGCCGTCGCATGATGTGACCCGCTGGCGCGCCGATGACGCGCGCCCGGTCGATGAACGCGCGCTCGCGGATTGACAGCGTCTGGCTCCGGATGATCCGCGCGGTCGCGGCCCACGACGTGATGCCGATGACGACGATGATCACGAGCAGCGTCACCCGGATCCCGAAGAACTCCGATCCCTCCCCGAGCAGCTCGCGCAGGACCGGTGCCAGGACGAGCGCAAGGACGAAGGTCGGCAGGATCAGGAAGAAATCGGTGATCCGCATCAGGAACGTGTCCAGCCGGCCGCCGATGAAACCCGCGACGATCCCGATGACCGCCCCGATCGCGCACCGTGATGATCGTCGCCATCAGGCCGATGGACATCGAGATGCGCGCCCCGTGGACGACGAGGTTGAGGACGTCACGGCCGAGCTCGTCGGTCCCGAGGATGTGGCTCAGCGACGGCGACTCGAACTTCTCGCCGGACGCCCGGGTGACGCTCTCGAACGGCCCGACGAGCAGGTCCGGCAGCGAGCGCGCAGACCGTGAACAGCGCGATGATCACGACACCCACGACCCCGCTGCGCTGCCGTGCGAACTGGCGCAAGACGGTCCGGAGTCGACGCGCTCGGAGGCGCCAGCGCTCGGCTCGCGCGCGGCGTGTGAAGACCTGGGCGGCGGCCTGACGCCGTGCCCATCAGGTCCGCACCCTCGGATCGAGCACGCCGTAGATCATGTCGGCCACGAAGTTGGCGAGCACGACGCTGATCGAGAGGACGAGGAAGACGCCCGCATCATCGGGTAGTCGCGGGTCCGCAGCGCGTCGACGGTGAGCGTCCCCAGCCCCGGCCACGAGAAGACCTGCTCGACGGTGATCGCCCCCGCGACGATGTAGCCGAGGTTGATCGCGATGAGCGTCACCGCCGGGAGCATGGCGTTGGGCAGCACGTGCGCGCCGCAGGATCGCGGCCGCCCTTGAGGCCCTTGGCACGGGCCGTCTGGACATAGTCCTCGGCGAGGACCTCGGTCACCGCCGAGCGCATCAGCAGCGAGTACTGGCCGATCAACCCGAGCGCCACCGTCGTGACCGGCAGCACCAGGTGCCGGGCGACGTCGACGACCTGGTCGACCGGGCTGGCGAAATCGCGCACCGGGCGTGATCATCCCGTTCGTCGGGAACCAGCGGAGGGTCGCCGCGAAGATGATCAGCAGGATCATGCCCAGCCAGAAATAGGGCATCGAGTAGAGGACGAGCGAGATGCTCGTCCCGACGTAGTCCGACGGTCGACCCGCGTCGCCAGCCGGCCAGCGCGCCCAAGCCCGAGGCCGAGGACGATGGCGATGGCCTCACCGATCCCGAACAACAGCAGCGTGGGCCGGCAGCTTCTCCGCGATGACGTCCGCCACTTCGCGACCGCGAAACTGGAACGACAGGCCCAGGTCGAGCTGGGCCAGTGAGCCCACGTACGCGACGAGCTGGTTGTCGACGAGCGACGCAGGAAAGTCGATCGAGCCGGATGCCCTCGTCGTCGATACGCAGGTCGATCGGGCAGGAGCGGGTCGTTGAGGCCCCACCGTTCGCGCTGGATCTCGAGCGCCTGGGCCGAGATCCGGGTGCCGCGCAGCAGGATCCGCTCCGGGGAACCCGGCAATGAGCGGAAGAGGATGAAGTTGACGACGAGGACGAACAGGATCGTCAGGACGGCCTGACCGAGCCGTCGGGCGAAGAACCGGCTACTCACCGGCAGACGGAGTGGGCCGCCTCCAGGCGGCCACGCCGCTCCCCGTCATCGCCCGAGCGTGAACGAGCGCGGGGCCGCTACTCGTCTTCGCCGGTCGCGGTCGCTCGACCGCGCCGCATCAACACGAGCCCGACGGCGACCAACGCCACGACTGCACCGACACCCAGCAGCAGCGGTGTCGACGACGACGTATTGCTGCCGGATCCGGTGGTCGGGGACGCCGACGGTGCGCGCCGACGCGCCACCCGACGCGGCGGGAGGCGGCGAGGGTGTCGCGGTGCTCCCCACGGGCACGAGGTTGAGGTACGTCTCGACCCCCGTCGCGAAGAGCGCTCACGCCGCCGTCGCGCGGCTGCAGCACCCAGCCTTCGAACTTGTCGGTCCGGTAGGCATGGAGCTCGGCGTCGTAGTAGAGAACGTGGTACGGCGCCTCGTCGTAGATGAGGTTCTGCATCTCGTCGACGATGGGCTTGCGCGTCTCGAACGTCGCGGCCTTTTTCTGCTGGTCGTACAGCGCATCGTAGGCCGGGTTCGAATAGTTGCTGTCGCTCCACACGCCGATCTGCGCCGTCGTGAAGATCGACAGGAGGAAGTCCGGATCGGCCCCGCCGACCCACCCCCACATCTCGATGTCGTAGTCGGCAGTGCCACCTGCTTCCGGGACATAGAGCAGTTCGGTGAGGGTGTCGGACTCGAAGCCCTGGATCGTCGCGCCGATGCCGATCTGCTGCCACCAGTCGACGATGAACTGGCCGGTCTTGGCGTACTTCGCGTCGGTCGTCGGGTAGTAGATCCTGAGGCTGATCTCCTTGCCTTCCTTGTCCTCGCGCGTCCCGTTGCCGTTCGCGTCAAGGTACCCGGCCGCATCGAGCCGGCGCTTGGCCTCGTCGAGGTCGAACGTCCGTGGGGTCGCGGGGTCGATGTGGAACTGGGAGAGGAACGGAGGGACGACCGTCGTCCCGGGCAGGCCGTGGCCACTCAGGACCTGGTCGACGAGCACCTGACCGTCGATCGCGTAGCCCAGGGCGTCGCGGAACTTCGGATCCTTCACGGCCGTGGTCGACGCCCCGCCGCCATCGATCGGCTTGTCGTACGTGTTGAAGGCGAGCTGGCTCCAACCCTGCCCGTTGCCGTTGATCCCGACGATCTCCTCCTCGGCGTCGATCGCCTCGAATTGCTCGGGCAGGATCGAGCGGACGTAGTCGACCTCACCGGCGCGCAGCGCCTGGCCCATGGAGTCCTGGTCGGCGTAGAACTGGAAGATCACCTCTTCGACGAAGGGCTCCTTGCCCCAGTAGTGCGGGTTGCGCTCGAAGCGGGCGAACTCGCCGCGCTTCCATTCGACCGTCTGGAAGGGCCCCGTTCCGACGACCGGCGGCTCCGTCTGGAAATCGGTCGCCGCCGACGCGAACGTCACCGTGCCCCAGATGTGCTCGGGCAGGATCGGGATGTACGCGCCGAGCAGCAGTGAGGTCGGGAAGGCCGTGGTCATCTTCACCGTGTTCGCGTCGACGAGCTCGACGCTCTGCATCTCGACGGTGCTGACCAGGAAGTCGCCGAACAGGGACAGCGGGTTATCGGCCGCGCCGTCGCCGGCGGTCGCGCCCTCGGCCGGCAGGTCATTGCCGTCGGGCGCCAATGGCCCCTTGTATGCGGGATCCATGCTGTCGAGCAGGTACTGGTAGGTGAAGACGACGTCGCTGGCATCGGCCGGCTCGCCATCCGACCAGGTCATGCCCTCGCGGATCTTGAACGTCCACGACGCGCCGTCCTGGGTCCACGATTCAGCGAAGCCGGTCGGCGCGTACTCGAGATCCGGGCCGAAGCCGACCAGCAGGTCGTAGTTGAGGATGAAGGCCTCGTAGGAGGAGACGAGGTACGACAGGTTCGGGTTGATCGAGTCGAACTCCTGGGCCGTCCCGACCCGGAGGGTCTTGTCCTCGTCTGCGGCAGTCGTCACCGAGGCTCCCGGCAGCAGCAGGGCCCCGATCAGGCCGGCCGCGGCCAGGACTCGCCCCCATCGGGCGCGCGTCGTCGATCGCATCGACTCCTCCTCCAGGACGATCCGTTGCCTCTCCCCGCGGACCGCTGCAATATCACGGATCCTCGGCCGTCTCCGGCCGAAGTGGGCGGTACCGTCGCACACGCCGTCGTCGGGTGCAAGGAAACGGTCCACGGGGCGCGCCGAGGAAGGCGCGTACCTCGGCGCCGTGCACTAGACGAGCGGCCGGAGGGGTGGGTCGGCAGCGAGGAGCGACGGGCGATCGACCCGGAACGCGCCGATCTCGCCGTCGGACGGGGTCTCGCCATCGATGGCCAGCTCGACGAGGATCCGGCCCATCACCGACGCGAACTTGAACCCGTGCGCAGCGCCGAGCCCGACGACGACGCCGGGGGCGTCGGGCAGCCGGTCGATGACGAAGTCGCGCTCGGGGGTCATCGTGTACAGGCAGGTCTTGGTGTAGATGTCCGGGCCGACAGCCCCGGGGAGGTGCTCGGCGAGGAACGCCACGACGCGGGCCCGGATGGCCTCGTCCGGCTCGAAGGTCCGCGTCGCGGGAGTGGTCGTCTGGCCGCCGCAGTCCTGGGCGACCTTCGGACCCGGCTCGCCGTAGACAGGGAACCCATAGAACGACGGGTCGTCCATCCAGATCCAGACCGGGAACCGATCCGGGGCGAAAGGCGCCGGGTCGGGCGCGGCGATGTATGTGACCTGCTCCTTCGTGACGGTCAGGGGCAACCGACGGTCGAAGTTGGCGAGCAGCTCGTTCGTCCAGGCGTCCGCAGCGAGGATCACACGACCCGCGCCGTACGTCGTGCCTCCCGCATCGACCTGGTACGCGCCATCGACCTCGCGGATGGCTTCGACCGGCACCCGCTCGACCAGGGTCGCGCCGCGCGACGTGGCGAGCCGACGGTGAGCCCCGTTCCCGCGGTACGGGTCGGCGATCCCACCTTGTGCCTGCCACACGCCGGTCACATCGTCGGTCAGCCGCCAGGCGGGCCAGCGACGCATGATCTCGCCCGCGTCGAGCAGCTCGAACGGGACAGCCTCGGCGGCCAGGCTGCCGGTGTAATCGGCCTGCGGGATGGCCGGGTCGGCCGGCCACAGGTCGAGGCCACCGGTCACCGTCACCACGTGCTCGTCCGCCTCGGCCTCCACCACGGCCCAGGTCTCGTATGCACGCTTCGCGAGCCGGACGTAATCGGGGCGGTGATAGGACAGCCGGATGATCCGGCTATGGTCGGCCGAGGCGCCGTTGGCGTGGCCGAGCTCGAACCGCTCCAGGCCGAGGACACGGACACCGGGGCGGGTGGACGCCCAATAGGCGGCGGCCGATCCGAACCCGCCGAGCCCGACGACGATGACGTCCCAGTCCCGTCGGATCACGACGCCCCGCCCCTCCGCTCGAGCGTCTTCCGCTCGAGAGCAAGCCGCTGGATCGCGACGACGCTCATCGCGTCCGTGATCCGCCCGTCCATCGTCATCGCCACTGCCTCGTCGAAGGGCACCCAGCGGAGCGCGATCGACTCCGTCGGTTCGGGTGCGGCCTGGCCGTGGCGGAGGCCCGAGGCGACGAAGAGCACGGCCTGCTCGTCGGTCACGGAGTTGGACAGGTCGAGGCGACACAGCTCGCGCCATTCGGTCGCGTCGAGGCCCGTCTCCTCGCGCAGCTCGCGCTGGATGCCGACGAGCGCGGTCTCGCTCGGCGGCACGCCGCCCTCCGGGATCTCCCAGGAGTCGCGATCCAGCGTGTAGCGCTCCTGGCCGACCAGGACGATCCGGTCCTCGTCGTCGAAGGCCACGACCCCGGCCGCGAGGTTCTCGAAATGGACGACCCCGTAGATGCCCGGGCTCCCATCCGGTCGCGTCACCTCGTCGTGCCAGACCGTGATCCACGGGTTCTCGTAGGCCACCCGCCGGGTCTTGCGCACGAACCGACCGTCCATGCCCGGCATCGTCGCACGGCACGAGCGGCATCGTCGGGGCGTTCTCGGAGCGCCCTAGACTCGCGCGGATGACGGATCCGCGTCCCGCCCCCGAGCCGCGCTTCGACGTCGAGGTCGATTGGGATGCGCGGATCACGGCACGCGACGGCGTGGAGCTGTCCGCCAACATCTGGCGGCCGATTTGGCGCGCCGGCGGGGTGGGGGGCGAGGAGGCGCGTCGATTCCCGGCGATCCTCGAGATGATCCCGTACGGCAAGGACAACTGGCGACGGGCGGCCGACGTCACGCGTGGCGAGTGGCTCGCGGCTCGGGGGTTCGCGCTCTGTCGCGTCGACGTCCGCGGGACCGGGTCGTCGGGCGGAGTGGCTCTCGACGAGTACACGGCCGATGAGACACGCGACGGCTACGACGCCGTGGAATGGCTCGCGGCGCAGCCGTGGTGCAGCGGCTCGATCGGCATGTGGGGCATCTCGTACGGCGGGTTCACGTCGATCCAGGTCGCGGCGCTCCAGCCGCCCCACCTGCGCGCGATCGTGCCGGTCATGGCGACCGACGACCGCTACCTCGACGACGTCCACTACCGCGGCGGCTGCGTGACCGTCAGCGAGCTGTCGCAGTACGCGGTCAGCCAGGTCGCGATGAACGCGATGCCTCCGGAAGCGTCGTTCCGCGGCGCGACGTGGCGCGACGAATGGCGCGCCCGGCTCGAGGCGACGCCACCATGGCTGTTCGCCTGGCTGCGGCACCAGGCCGATGGGCCGTACTGGCGGCAAGGGTCGCTCGCACCGGACTACGACGCGATCGAGGCGGCGATCTTCAATATCGGCGGGTGGCATGACTCCTACGTCGACCCGGCGTTCAGGATGCAGGCGCACTGCCCTGCCCCGTCCCATACGCTCGTCGGCAACTGGGTGCATTCGTGGCCACACTCGGCGTCGCCCGGCCCGAACCTCGACGAGTTGCACGAGATCGCCCGCTTCTTCGATCGACACCTCAACGACGTCGACAACGGCTGGGACACCGAACCGGCGGTCGTGTGGTTCGAGCACGAGTACGCGGAACCGGAGCCGTTCCCCGCCTCGCTGCCCGGCCGATGGCGGGCGGCCTCCGCCTATCCCCATCCCGCCACGGCCGGCCGCGCATGGCGTTTCGGGACCGGGACGCTGAGCCGGACCGACGACGGCGAGCCTGGCGTCGACACGTTCCGACATCGACCGACGACGGGCACGCGCGGGCCGCTGTCGTGGGGCGCCGGGGGCTCCCCGAACGGACTCGCCCGGGATCTCCGGCCCGACGAGGCCGCCGGCCCGACCTACACCTCCGAGCCGCTCGACGACGCGCTCGAGGTCCTCGGGGTCCCGGTCGTCGTCGTGCACGTCAAGGTCGACGCGCCGGTGGCCACGCTGTCCGTTCGGCTGTGCGATGTCGCGCCCGACGGCACTTCGGCGCTGGTGAGCGCGGGAGTGCTGAACCTCACGCACCGGCGCTCGCACGATGCACCGGCCGCCCTCGAGCCGGGCGTGGTCGAGGAGGTCCGGATCCCGCTGCGCACGGCCGGCTACCGCTGGTTGCCCGGGCATCGATTGCGGGTGGCGATCGCGTCGTCGCTGTGGCCCGTGCTGTGGCCATCACCGTATCCGGCGACGTTCGCTCTCCTCCGTGGTCGATCGACGCCGTCGCGCCTGGAGTTGCCGGTGATCCCGCCGGCGGACGGCGCGGGTGACATGGCGGTGCCGGCCTTCCGCCTCGACCCCCCGGAGCTGCGCTGGCCGATCGCCGAGGCGGCCGACGGACGCGGACCTGCGGCGCCCGACACTCCGGCCTGGCGCATCGAGGAGGACGTCATCGCCGGCTCGGTCACGGTCCGGGTCCACGATGGCGGTGAGGACGTCGTCCCGGACGGCCGCCGCCTGTATGCCGCGGAGACGCTGCGCATGACCGCGTGGGACCGCGACCCCGCCCGCGCCGAGCTCGATGCCGATGTCGTCTACCGCTGGCAGGAGCGCGAGGACCCCGACCGACCGGACGCCCTGACGCAGATCGAGATCAGGGCAGTCTCGCGGCAGACGAGCACGGTGTCCGACTTCGACCTTGCGGTCCGACTCGAAGTCGATGTCGACGGCGAACGGTTCTTCGAGCGCGACTGGCACGAGGCGATCCCGCGCGAGCTCGTCTGACACGGTCGACGAATCACCCACGGGACGGACGATGGTCGCCTGAGCGCCCGCGCTGACCGCCGGCTCGGCGACCGCTAGACTCCGCCCGTGCTGCGCATCAGTCGGAAGGCCGAGTCGTTCACGGAATTGGTCATCCGCGAGATGAACCGCGTCGCGGTCGCCCACGGCGCCGTCAGCCTGGCCCAGGGCTTCCCGGATTTCGCCTGTCCGCCCGAGCTCAAGCGAGCCGTCGCCGAAGCGGTCGATGCGGACATCAACCAGTACGCGATCACCTGGGGCTCGAAGCCCCTGCGCGACGCGATCGCCGAGTCGACGCCGCGCCACTTCCCGGGCTTCGGGGCGATCGACCCCGAGACGCAGGTCACCGTGACATGCGGGGCGACCGAGGCGATGATCGCCGCGATGCTCGGCCTGCTCGATCCGGGCGACGAGGTCGTGATCTTCGAGCCGTACTACGAGAACTACGCGCCGGACGCGATCCTGTCGGACGCCGTGCCGCGCTACGTCACGCTGCACGAGCCGGACTGGTCGATCGATCCCGACGAGCTGCGCCGGGCGTTCGGGCCACGGACGCGTGGCATCGTCGTCAACTCCCCGCACAACCCGACCGGGAAGGTGTTCTCGCGGGCGGAGCTGGAGCTCATCGCCACCCTCTGCATCGAATACGACGTCATCGCCTTCACCGACGACATCTACGAGCACCTGGTGTACGACGGCGAGCACATCCCGCTCGCGACGCTCCCGGGGATGGCCGAGCGGACCGTCAGCATCCACTCGATGTCGAAGACCTACTCGGTCACCGGCTGGCGGATCGGTTGGACGATCGCCTCGCCGGTGCTGTCCCTGGGCATCCGCCGCGTCCACGACTTCCTGACCGTCGGGGCGGCGGCGCCACTCCAGGCGGCGGCCGTGACGGCACTGTGCTTCCCCGACGCGTATTACACCGACCTCGTCGCACGCTATCGCGAGCGACGCGACCTGCTGGTGCCGTCCCTGCGTGCGGCCGGCTTCCGCGTCCACGAGCCGAGCGGCGCGTACTACGTGATGACCGACATCCGCGACCTCACCAGGGAGGGCGAGGACGACGTCCTGTTCGCCCATCGCCTGATCCGGGACCCGGGCGTGGCGGCCGTCCCCGGCTCCTCGTTCTTCTCGCGACCGGAGCTCGGGCGGACGAAGCTGCGGTTCGCCTTCCCGAAGAGGACCGAGACGCTAGAGGCGGCCGCGGAGCGCCTGGCCCGCCTGGCCTGACACGCCCTGAAGCGCCCTGACGAGTCCTGACGCAGCCTGAAGCGGCTCAGCCGGCCTTTGGGACGGCCGGGACCACGTCGCGAACGATCCCGGCGATCGCACTGCGCGCCTCTGGGCGGTCGTACCGGAGCAACGGGTCCGCCTCCATGTTCCTCTCCCGGATGTCTCCAGCCATGCGGGTGTACAGGACCGGGTAGATCGCGCCGGTGCCGTCGGCCTCGAGCGTGACCGCGACCGCGTTCGGGCCGCCGGCATCGAGGAAGTGGGTCAACGGCTCGACCCCGTCGTCGACGATGCCGGCGTCGGGGTCGAGCGTGAACACGCGGGCGAGATAGGCCCGCTGGTGCCACAGCTCGGGAGCGGTCGCCAGCTCGGTGGCGATGGTCGCGACGAGATCGTCCGGGGCGATCCGTGGCCGGTCGATGGACATGCCGAAGCGGACTTCGGCCATCCGGCGAGCCAGCACGACCGCGTTGTAGCGAGCCCCGTGGACGGCACCGGAATTGGCCGGGACGCCGTGCTTCACGAGTCCCTTGGCCGCCTGCCCGATCGTGCCGGCGAAGTACACGCCGGGCAGCGTCGTGCTCTCCCACCACGGCGTCACGAGCGGGAGCCGGGCGCGTCCGCTGATCGAGCAGCCGATGTCGGGCAGATCGAGGATCGGCGTCACGAAACCCGTCGCCGAGATCACGTCGTCGACCTCGATCGCGAGGTCGCCACCGGTATCGGTGCGTCGCAACCGGACCGTCAGGCTCCCCTCGCCCCCCTCCGTCCGCTCGATCCGGTCGAGCGCCGCGTCGAGGACGGCGACCCCGCCGCCAAGGACGTGGTCCTCGTACGGCTGGACATAGCGCGCGCGGACCCCGGCCAGCGACCGCGTCTGCACCGAGAACTTGGCCGGCGATGGGGACACCAGGATGATCTCCCGTGCCCACGGCAGCAGGCCGTTCGCCAGCTCGAAGCCCGAGTTCTGCTTGCCGAGCATCAAGACCCGGTGCCCGGCATAGGTCTCCACGGGGCGCACGGCGGCGTAGTGGTGCGTCAGCTCCATCCCGATCCCGGGCGGCGAGAAGGGCTGGGCGACGCCGACCGCCACGACCAGCGCCTGGGCGCGGTACTCGCCGTCGGTCGTGGCCACGACGAATCCCGATCCATCGCCGTCCTCGACCTGTCGGGTCCCCGTCCAGCGGCACCCGTACCGGACATCGATGTGCGCCCGTTCGGCAAACCGGCCGAGATTGGCCTCCATCTCGGGCCGCGATGGGAAGTAGGACGTGCCGTCCATGAGGTCCGGCTGGAGGGCGCGCGCCTCGGCCTCGTCGGCCAGCAGGCTGTTCCAGTCGTAGCGCTCATACGTGCGCGAACCCCGTTCGGCCGGAGCGTGGGGCTTCGTCCAGGACAGCAACCGCTGGAAATGCGGCCAGCGCCGGAACATCCCGCCCGGTGCCGGATCCTCGGAGATCACCGCGTGGGCGATGCCCTCCCGGCGGAGCGCGTAGGAGGCCTGCAGGCCACCTGGCCCGGAGCCGATGACCACGACCGGATACGTCCCGGGCGGAAACGGACGCGTCGACTCGGTCACGCCCCCCATCGGTTCGCCGCACGCAGTCGGCGGGCCTGCGCCTGGAGCATCCGGAACATGACCTTTGGGTGGCCGATCATGAAAGGCTCGACCTGGCTGCCGGCAAGCACGAGGCACGACAGCTGGCGCGTTGCGACGACATCGGCGATCGACGGCACGCCAAGAAGGATCGACACCTCGCCGAAGAAGTCGCCGCGGCCCAGTCGCGCGCGCTCGGCACCGTCGACGGTCACAACGGCCTCACCGTCGACGATGACGTAGAAGCCTGAGCCCGACAGGCCCTGGTGCAGGATCGTCTCGCCCTCGGCGAACATCCGCTCGTCGAAGATATGGATGATCCGCTCGAGCTGCGGCGCGGACAGGTCGGAGAAAAGCCCGAACCCGGAGATCGCGTCGATCAGCTCGTCCCGGTCAGCCATGCGCGCATCCTGCCATGCGGGCGTCGGTCCCGGAAGGCGCCAGCGTCATCGAAACGACATGCTCGACCTTGACGCTCGCCTGCCGCGCAGCGCAGCATCACGAGGTCCACGATGGAGACCGGCATGACTCTTACCCATGACCACCGGACCGAGCTGCTGGCGCGCGCGCCGCTGCTTGCCGGAGTCGATCCCGAGGGGATCGCCCGGATCGCGAGCCGGGTCGTCGAGGTGGAATTCCCGAGGGATCACGTGATCGCCCGGCAGGGTGACGTCGGCACGGGTTTCTTCCTCGTCGCGAATGGCAGCGTCCGGGTCGTGCGAGACGGCGAGACCATCGCGCGCCTCGGTCCAGGTGACTTCTTCGGGGAGCTGTCCGTTCTCGACGGGCAACCCCGCATCGCACACGTGATCGCCGACGAGCCGACCGTCTGTCTTGCCCTGGCGACCTGGGACTTCGAGGCGGTTGTCAAGGAGCAGCCGGCCGTCGCTCTGGCGATCCTCCGCGGACTGGCCGGCCGGCTCCGGGAGCTGACCGAGGCCCACCGACACTGACGACCCGACCCGACACGCCGATGCGCGAGGTCCCGGGACCGCCCACGGGCACGGTCACGTGCCTCTTCTCCGACATCGAGGGTTCGACCCGGCTCGAGCTGGCCCTCGGGACGGGCCCGTATCGCGACGTCCGCGAGCGCCATCGGACGCTCTTGCGCGAGGCATTCCGCGGACACGACGGCTTCGAGCAGTCGACCGAAGGCGACTCGTTCTTCGTGCTCTTCCGCCGAGCGGTCGATGGCGTGGCGGCGGCAGTCGATGCTCAACGGGCGATCGCCGCTGAGCCCTGGCCCGACGCGGCCGCCGTCCGGGTCCGGATGGGCCTCCACACGGGCGAGGTGCAGGCGACCGGCGGTGACGTGATCGGCTACGCCATCAACCGCACCGCCCGCATCGCCGCGCTCGCCCATGGCGGCCAGATCCTTCTCAGCGACGCGACTCGGGCCCTGGTGGCAGAGGTCCTGCCGGCTGACGTCAGCCTTCGGGACATGGGCCTCCACCGGCTGAAGGATCTCCGCGAAGCCGAGAGACTGGCGCAGCTCGTGATCGAGGGCCTGCCCGACGAGTTCCCCGCTCTCCGATCGCTCGATGCGCGTCCCAACAACCTCCCGACGCAGCTGACGACGTTCGTCGGGCGCGAACGGGAGCTCGCCGAGGCGGGCGATCTGCTGCGCACGACGCGCGTGTTGAGCCTCACGGGTCCCGGCGGGACGGGCAAGACCAGGCTGTCGCTCCAGGTCGCGGCGTCGGCCGCTGATGACTTCCCCGACGGGATCTGGTTCGTGGCGCTCGACGCGGTGCGCGACCCGACACTGGTCGCGCCGACGATCGCGCGGACCCTCGGCCTCGCCGACAACCAGTCGCAGACGGCGATCGACCGTCTCGCCGGCGAGATCGGCGATCGGCGGGTCCTGCTGCTCCTCGACAACTTCGAGCAGGTGACGGCCGCGGGACGGGATGTCGCCGACCTGCTCCGCCGCTGCCCGCACGTGACGTGTCTGGTCACGACGCGCATCCCGCTGCGGATCTCCGGGGAGCAGGAGTACCCGGTGCCGGGCATGCCGGCTCCACCCGACACCAGCCGCCTGTCCAAGGTCGAGCGCCTGAACCTCCCGAGGGCGCTGCGTGAGTTCGACCTCGAGACCCTGACGCAGTTCGAGGCCGTCCGCTTGTTCATCACCCGGGCAACGGCCGTCAGGCCCGGGTTCGCCGTCACCAACGCCAACGCACCTGCCGTGGCCGGGATCGCGGCACGGCTGCATGGGATGCCGCTGGCGATCGAGCTGGCCGCGGCGCGCGTCAAGCTCCTGACACCGGATCAGATCCTCGCCCGGCTCGAGCATCACCTCGACCTGTTGACGGCGGGATCCCGAGATGTCCCGGAGCGCCAGCAGACGCTGCGCGGCGCGATCGCGTGGAGCTACGACCTGCTCGAGGAGGGGGCCCGGCGGCTGGTCGATCGACTGTCGGTGTTCCGTGGCGGCTTCGACCTGGAGATGGCCGAGGCGGTATGCGGTCCGCCCGGCGAGATCGGCGGCGAGGTCGTCGAGCTCATGGGCGAGCTGGTCGACCAGAGCCTCGTCCGCGTCGACGAGACGACCGACGAGCCGCGCTTCGCGATGCTCGAGACGATCCGGGAATACGCCGGAGACATGCTCCAACAGCGCGGCGAGTCCGAAGCACTGTCGGCCCGACACGCGGCGGCGATGCTGGAGCTGACGCAGCAGGCATCGCCCAATCTGTCGGGTGCCGACCAGCGCGTCTGGCTGGAGCGCCTGGAACGAGAGCACGACAACCTCCGGGCGGCGCTCGACTGGGCCACGCTCCGTCCCGACCCGACCCTTGGCGCCCGGCTCGCCTTCGCGCTGTGGCGCTTCTGGCAGCAGCGTGGCTATCTCAACGAGGCACGCGCCCGGATCGATGCCATGGCGGCGCAGGGCTGGCACCTGGAGCCGATCGACCGCGCCAGGTTCGCCGAAGCGGCCGGCGGCATCGCCTATTGGCAGTCGGACCAGGCGGCATCGGCGCGTTGGTACGGGGAGGCGCTCGCCATCTGGCGCGAGCTCGGCGACAAGGGCGAGGTCGCGAATGCCCTGTATAACGACGCGTACGCCGACGTCATCGAGATCATGCGTGCCGGTTCGTCGACGGCGCGGGTCGACGAGGGCAGAGCCAAGCTGGAGGAAGCCCTGGAGCTCTACCGTGAGATCGGCGATGTCCGTGGCGAAGCGAACGTGATCTGGGGCCTCGGGAGCTTCTACTACTTCGGGGCGGACGCGGCCGCGGCCGAGAATTGGTACCGCCGGGCTCTCGAGATGCATCGTGCGTCCGGCGACCGGACGATGGAGGCGTGGTCGCTCCACATGCTCGGCCTGTCGGTGACGGGGCAGCGCCGGTGGGACGACGCGAACGAGATCGCCCGTCACGCTCTCCGGCATTTCCATGAGGCGGGGGATGTCTCCGGCGTGATCCTCGTCCTCGATGACCTGGCGATCATCGCGACGGGTCTGGGCGATCTCGATCGGGCGGGACGGCTGTGGGGCGCGGCGCGCCACCTTCAGCGGCGGACGGGCACCGCCCTTGCCGACTACGTCGAGAAGACGAACTCGCTGTTCGGCGTCGCGATCCCGGGCGACGTCCTCTCGCCGACGGCGCTCGAAGCGTTGTCCGCGGAGGGTGCCGCCATGTCGCTCGACGAAGTCGTGACGTATGCGCTGGGTGTTCCGGCCGGAGCGCCGCCTGGTGCGCATGCTGAGGTCGGGTCATGATCCGCCCACCGACAGTGGGTCCCGGTCGCAGGTTCGGATAGACTGGCGGTCGATGACCGCCGAGCCGATCCCAGCGCCGCGCCCGAAGACGGGCATCCCCAAGAACCCCGGGCGGCGCGAACTCGGGATGACAGCGACCCTGCTCTTCCCCGACCGCGAGATCGTCGAGAAGTTCTACGTCCCGATCATCTACACGGCGTGCCGGACGTGCTACTCGGAGATGCCGCCCGAAGAGATCTTCCGCAAGTCGGTCGATGGCGAGTTCGACCCGGCCAAGATGCAGAAGCTCATCGCATCGGTCATCGAATCGGGCCACGGCTCGACCATCGAGCACATCGTGTTCACGTTCGGGATCACGGGCGTGTCGCGCACCCTGTCCCACCAGCTCGTCCGCCACCGGGCCGGCGTCGCGTTCGACCAGCAGAGCCAGCGCTACGTCAAGTTCAAGGGCGCCGCGACCATGCTGCCCCACACGATCGCGGAGGGTGACCCCGACCTGCGCGACCGATACGAATCGCAGGTGTCGGGCGCCCTCGAGCTGTACGGCGAGATGGTGGAAGCCGGGCTGCCTGGCGAGGATGCGCGGTTCGTGTTCCCGAACGCGACCCGGACGAACCTGGTCATGACGGCGAACCTGCGGGCGCTCATCCACATGTCGGGCTTGCGGCTGTGCACGATGGCCCAGTGGGAGATCCGCCGGCTGTTCCAGCTGATCCGCCAGCAGATCTTCACGGTGTCGCCGTTCCTCGGCTCGTTCCTCGCCCCGAAGTGCGTGCCGCTCGGCTACTGCGACGAGTTCGGCAACCGCGATGAGCACTGCCCGATCCGACCGCACAAGGACAACGTGCTCGGCGCGTGGGCCGAGAAGGCGGCCGCCGCGCGCGCGGCAGGTCGGGAGCTGCCCCAGGCCTGAGGTTTCCGCTCGGAGGGGGCCCGGAGCGCCGCGCGGCGCGACGCCGATCGCGCTATCCGGCGTCCACCAGCTGCACCTGGTGGGTCTCTGCGTCGCTGGCCACGAACGCCAGGACGCGCGCGGCCTCCTCCTCGAGCTCCACGCGCTGGGCGCCCTTGACCGGGACGTACAGCGTCACGACGCTGGTGGCCGTGCGGCTGCCGCGGCCCTGACCGCTCCGACCCTTGCCCGCGCGGCCCTTGGCTCCGCCGCCCCTGGCTCCGCCTCCCTCACGGTTCACGCGCCACCCCGCGGCCACGAACCCGTCGACGAGGACCCCGCCCTTCCATGTCAGTTCGTTGATGGTCACTCCCTTGATGAAGATCCTGGACCGGTCGTCGTGGGACAGGAAGACGTTGTCGTAGTACGGCAGGAACCGGACCGGGGCGGGCAGGTCCCCATCGGCGATCGGGCCGTCCAGGATGTCGAACAGCTCGCGGCCGGATCCGTCCTGGAACGTGCGCAGCTGCGGTCGCAATCGCTCGACCACCTCGCGCAGACCGGTCAACCACGACCAGACACGGATGTCGCTCACCGTGGCCGGGCCGAATGCGGCCAGGTAGCGCAGCACGAGGTCGTCGACGCTCGGGGTCGGGTCCATCCCGCGAGCCAGCCACGCTTCCGCGGTCGTGTTCGTCGGACGGCCCGTCTTCTGCCACAGCCCGCGCGGAGGGACCTGGACCAACGGCAGCAGGAACCTGGCCGCGTACGCGAGGGATGTGGAGTCACGGTCGGGCCACCCGGGCGCGAGCGCCGCCCCGAGCTCGGTCGGCGTGCGCGGCCGCTCCTCCAGCGCCTCGCGCGCGCGCGCAAGCACCGCATCCAGATCGACCCCCACCAGCCGCTTGGCGAACGGGCTGCTGCGCCACGAGCGGGCCATGACGCCGGCGAGGATCGGGTAGTGGGCCGTGGCGTCACGCGCCGTCACAAGGTGAAGTGTTCCGCGCAGGTGCCCCATCCGCACGGCCCGACGCTCCTCGATCAGGCGGCTCAGATCCTGCGGGTCGAAGCCGGCGACGCGCGACCACAGGCCGACGTACGGGTCGGGCGGCTCCTGCGCCTGCATCCCGACGAGGTGCTCGATCACATCCGCCACCGGGCGATCGACGCGCTCGAGCAGCAGTTGTCGCGCCAACAGCGTCCGGTTCAGGACCCGCTGGCTGAGCGCCGGGCCCGATCGACGCGCCGTCATCCGGCGGCGGTCGCCTCGTCGCCCAGGTCCGTCACGAACCGGCGGATGACGCGGGCCAGTCGCGGACCGGCCGTGGCGCCCGCTTCGAGGACCTCCTCGTGGGTCAACGGCTCGCCGCTGTACCCCGCCCCGGCGTTGGTGACGAGCGATACGCCGCAGACCTCGAGGCCGACCCAGCGCGCGGCGATGCACTCTAGGACGGTCGACATGCCGACCGCATCGCCGCCCAGGGCGGCAAGCATGCGCACCTCGGCCGGCGTCTCGTAGGTCGGACCGCTGAGGCCGACATAGACGCCTTCGCGGACATCGACATCCTCGGCCGCGGCGGCCGCATGCAGGCGTGTCCGGAGCCGAGGGCTCCAGGCGGCCGTCATGTCCGGGAACCGCGGGCCCAGCGTGTCGGCGTTGCGCCCGATCAGCGGCGAGCGTCCGGTGAGGTTGATGTGATCTTTCATGATCATGAGCGTCCCCGGCCCGAACGACGGGTCCAGCCCTCCGGCAGCATTCGTCAGGACCACGATCCGTGCCCCGAGCCGGTGGAACAGCAAGACCGGCTGGACGACCAGGCCCGGATCATTCCCCTCATACAGGTGGAATCGGCCCTGGAGCATGACCACCCGGCGACCGCCGAGGCGCCCCAGGAGGAGCCTGCCCACGTGCCCGGGCGCGGTCGCCGCCGGCCAGCCGGGCAGTGCGTCGAACGGGATCGCCACCGGCTCGTCGATCTCGTCCGCCAGGCCGCCCAGACCCGACCCGAGCACGATGCCGACCTCCGGGACGAGATCCGTACGGTCACGCACCGCTGCAAGCAGCGCGGCGATGCGTTCGGGTTGGGCGATCGGCGGGATCGGCTGGCCGGGGTCGATGGTCACAGGGGCGGCGTCTGACATGGGCGGCCTCCGGGCATGGGCGGCCAGCATGACAGGCCGGTGTGGCCGGCGTGGGGACGGAAGGGGGCTTCGTCGCGCCCGACGGAAGTATCGACACCGGGATGCCGATCGCGTCCCGTCGGGCGCCTTCCCGTGGACGGGCCGCGGTGAGACGGCCGCGCGACCCCGGGCAACGAAGCGCCCGAAGCGACCGGCGGCGGAACGAAGGTCCTTGATGTGATCTCGGTTCCTGGGTTCCTGTCGGCCCCTTCGGGCAAGACCTACGGTATCGGCCGGCTCCCGAGGCGGTCAACGCGCTTATCCACGAACATCGGACCGATCTCGCGACGCCTGTCCACGGGAATATCCGGCCTGTGGTCGGCGTGTGGATAACCCTGTGGACGAGCGGTGGTCAGAGGCGGATCGTCCTCGCTCAGCCGGGGTCAGCCGGGGTCAGCCACCCATCGCGAACATCTCGATCTTCGGCAGATCGGAGGTCGACTGCGCCCGCAGCTCCGAATAGCGATCGTCCCGGGCACGCCATGTCTCGGCGAGGAATGCCACCAGCGCCTCGTCGGATGAGCCGTCGCGCAGGACCGCGCGGACATCGCGCCCGCTCACGGCGAACAGGCACGTGTACAGCTTGCCGTCGGCCGACAGGCGGGCCCGCGTGCAGTCGCGGCAGAACGGGCGCGTGACCGACGAGATGATCCCGAACTCGCCGCGGCCGTCGGCGTAGCGCCAGCGGCCGGCGACCTCACCGCGGTAGCCCGCCTCGACAGGCTGGGCCGGCCACACACTTGTCACCGTCTCGATGAGGTCCGCCGCCGGCACGACCTCGTCGAGCCGCCAGCCGTTCGAGTGACCGACGTCCATGTACTCGATGAACCGGAGCGTCACGCCCGTGTCGCGCGCCCAGCGCGCCATCGAGACGACCGACGACTCGTTGACGCCACGCCGGACGACCATGTTGATCTTGATCGGCTCCAGGCCGGCTTCGAGCGCGGCGTCGACGCCGTCGAGCACCTTGGCGACCGGGAAGTCGACGCCGTTCATGGCGCCGAACACCGCGTCGTCGAGGGAGTCCAGGCTGACCGTCACGCGTCGAAGACCCGCGTCGCGCAGCGGCTTGGCGAGCGCCCGCAGCGCGGCACCGTTCGTCGTGAGCGTCAGGTCGAGCTCGCTGTCGTCGGGTGTCCGCAGGCCGGCCAGCATCCGGATGAGCTCCGGCAGTCCGCGCCGGACGAGCGGCTCGCCGCCCGTGATCCGCAGCTTCTCGACGCCCAGGTCGACGAATGCGCGGGCAGCCCGATGGATCTCCTCGAAGGTGAGGACCTGGTCCTTGGGCAGGAACGCGTAGTCGCGCCCGAATATCTCCTTCGGCATGCAATACGTGCAGCGGAAGTTGCATCGGTCGGTGACGGAGATGCGCAGGTCGTGCAGCGGCCGGCCCAGGAGATCGAGCGGCTGGGCGGCGCGGCTGGCAGTCCCGAGGGCTTCCATCGAACGCTCATCCTAGCGCTGAACCGCGTTGCACCAGCACAACGGCGCGAGGTACGGCCGCTCCGGCGGTACCACCGGCGTACACCGCTGGTACCACTAGCGGACTCCACCACACCAAACCACGCTGGCACGATGCCTCCACGCCCCGAAGCGCCACCTATCCCGACGAGGATCCACGCATGGCATCGACCGACGCGAAGAGCGGCTTCCGCCTCCCATGGAGCACGGACCGGACCGAGTCCGACGAGCAGGCCGAGGCATCCCAGGCCGAGCAGCCCGCCGTGGATCAGTCCGGATCCCAGAGCGAGAGCGAGACGCCGACGATGATCGAGACCGCGCCGACTCCGTCCAACGAGGCGGTCCACGACGAGCCGGCCGTGCCGACGGAGGCCACCGCCGCGACCCCGGCCGCGGCCCCGGCGCGCAAGGCCAACAAGTTCATGGCCGACCTCACCAAGGCCATGCAGGTCGCCGCCGAGACGGCGCGCGCCGACACGCTCGAGCGGTTCTCGGCCGAGGCGAAGGCGCACATCGAGAGCATCCACGCGAGCACATCCGACGAGTCGACCGGGCTGCGCAAGAAGGCCGACGACGACATCGCTGCGATCCGCGAGTGGTCGAAGCAGGAGATCGCACGGATCCGCGAGGAGACCGACGAGCGCGTGACCCATCGCAAGGAAAAGCTCGAGCGCGAGATCGAGGCGCAGGCCGCCGAGATCGAGGGCCGCATCGAGCGGGTGCAGGCGCGCGTCGCGTCCTTCGAGGTCGACATGGCCGCCTTCTTCGAGCGACTGCTGGCCGAGGATGACCCGACCCGCTTCGCCTCGATGGCTGAGACCCTTCCCGAGCCCCCGCCCTTCGATGCCGATGAGGCCTGGGCGGAGACCAGCGCCATCCAGGAGACGACGGCCTACGTGGAGCCGCCGCCCTTCGAGGTCCCGGTCGCCGAGTCGCCGGCCGAGACGCCGACCGAGACGGTCGAGAGCGTCGAGGCGGCCGTGGATGCACCGGCCGCCGAGGCCCCTGCCGAGGAAGCCGTCGCCGAGTCCACGCCGGTCGAGTCGATGCCTGAGACGCCGGCCGAGATGAACAGCGATTGGGGCCAGGCCGACAGCGGCGACCTGTTCGGCATCTCCGCCGAGGACCAGGCGCCGGCCGCCGAGGCCGATCCGCGACTCGCGGCTCTGGGCATCGAACAGGACTTCGCAGCCGCCGAGGCCGAAGCCGCTGCCTTCCCGGCCGAGACCGCCAATCCCGATGACGAGATCCCGACGATCGCCGAGGACGCCCTCGCGGCCCGGCTGGCCGGACTCGTCGCCGAGGATCACAGCGCGCCGGTCGACGCCGTGACGACCCGTGTGGTCGTCACGGGCCTCGTCAGCGTCGCGAGCATCGCAGGCTTCAAGCGCAACCTGGCCCGCGTGAGCGGCGTCCGCTCGGTCGGCGTGTCGTCCGGCCCCGACGGCGAGTTCGTCTTCGCGGTCACCCATGATCCCGACCTCGGGCTTGCCGACGGCATCGCCACGCTGCCTGGCTTCAGTGCGCGCGTGACGAACGAGGCTCCAGGCGAGCTCACCGTGGCCGCGCGCGACCCCGAATCGGAGGGCTGAGATCGTGGCCCGTCCGGCCATCGCTGTCGCCCTTCCAGCCGACGAGTCCGCGCCGGTCTCCGCCGAGCTTCGCGCCGCCGGGTTCACGGTCGCGACCATCGCCCATCCAGACGAGCTCGAGGCGCTGCTCGCCAGCCGTCGCGACGTCGCAGTCGCGATCCTCGACGGCGAGACCGATCTCGACCAGTCACTCGAGTCCTACTCGCTTCTGCGAGACGGTGGCCGGGCGATCCCGGCCCTGATGGTGGTCTCGGAGCGGGCGCTCGCCCGCCTCGATCCGAGTTCGGGCGATGTCGAGGACGAGTACTTCACTCGCCCGTACTCGGCCGAGTCGCTGCGCTGGCGCGTCGAGGCCATGTGCATCCGCAGCCAGACCGTCGACGACGGGTCGGGGCCGGTGCTCCAGAGCGGTCCGATGGAGGCCGACGGCTGGGCGCAGCGGGCCACGATCCTGGCGGTGTTCAATCCCAAGGGCGGTGTCGGCAAGACAACCATCGCCACGAACCTCGCCTCGGTCCTGCAGTCGCGGCGCGGCCATAGCGTGCTCCTCGTCGACGCCGATACGGTGACGGGTCACGTCACGACGTCGCTCGGCATCGACGGCGTCCGGACGCTGGCCGACAGCTGGCGCGACCAGCAGGAAGGCGGGCCGCGCGAGACCCTCTCCGAGATCGCGTCCGCGCATCCCTCGGGCATGCGAGTCGCGTCGCTGACGACCTCGCCGCTCGACACGGAGATCCTCGACCCCGACCGCGTCGCCGAGGCCATCACGAGCGCGCGCCGCGGCTTCGACTTCATCGTGGTCGACCTGCACCCGTCGTACAGCCGCCTCAACCAGGCGGTCTTCGCGATCGCCGATCGCATCCTCGTCCCGGTCACACCGGACGTGCCGGCGATCCGGGCCGCGGTGCAGCTGACCGACTTTGCGTCCGAGCTCGGTGTCCGTGAGCGGCTCGCCCTGGTGATCAACCGGGCCAACAGCGGGGTGGGCGTGGCCGACATGGAGCGGACCGTCGGTATGCCGTCGATCGCACTGATCCGGTCGGGCGGGCTGCTCTTCGTCCGTGCCGCCAACGAGGGCCGGACCGTCATCGAGATGTTCCCCAAGGAACGCATCACCGACGACTTCGACGCGCTGGCCGACCGGGTCCTCGGGACCCCGATCGCCCCGCCGCCGGTCAAGGTGCCGTTCGGCCTCTTCAACCGCGCCAAGACGATCGCGCGCGCCTAGCCGCCGGTTCTAGCGGCCCATCAGCGGGCGCGGTTGAAGGACGAGGCGAAGGCGTCCCGGAGGACCGAAGCGAGCGCACTCAGACGTGCGTGAGCTAGGACCGGACAGGACAACGCACGCATCGTCCTTCAGGCGGGGGCCGCCCCTAGCGGGAGCGCTCCTGCCAGGAGGTTCCGCCCATCGGCGCGCCGGGCAGTCTCTGATGGCGCTCGCCGGTCCGCCGGTCGACCTGCTCGATCCCGCGCAGGTAGAACCGGTTGACCAGGATCGCATCCATCTCGGGCCCGATCGGCTGGTCGCCGAGATACGCCATCGCCCCGACGACCGGCACGAACATCTCCGTGGCCCGATCCAGGAGCCGTTCGGGCTCCGACCCCGGGTGCAGGTGCACGGTCCCGACCACCTTGAACGGCGGGACCTCGAGGGCCACGTCGTAGGCGACCTTGTGGACTTTGTGGGCGGCCCGCTCCGCGTCGGTCAACGGGGGCAGCGTCGCTTCGCCGGCGAGCACGATGATCAGGTCGTACGGATCGACCGCCTTGAGGCCGGGGGCCGGCGTCAGCGGCGCCGAGCCGTCGGCGGGTGCCCATTGAACATCGGAGATCGTGACCGACTCGCGCTTGTTGAGCGCATCGGACAGGCGGGTCTCGATCTGCATGTTTCCGACGATCCGCCATTCCTCGGTCAGGCCGTCGAACGGGATGCCAAAGCCGGCCGGACCCCCGCCGCCGGCTGTGCTCGATGGTTTCTCCGCTCCCCCGACCTTCTTCCGTCTCAGGAAGTCGAACGGCACATCAGTCCTCCGCGGCGCCGGAATTCGACCGGATCAGCTCGACGACATTCGCGTCGGCGAGCGTCGTGGTGTCGCCAAGCGTGCGGCCTTGGGCGATATCGCGCAGGAGCCGCCGCATGATCTTGCCCGACCGCGTCTTCGGGAGGTCCGGCACGAACATCAGCGTCTTCGGCTTCGCGATGGGGCTGATCTTCGTCGAAACGTGCTGGCGCAGCTCGTCGCCGAACTCCGGCGTCGGCTCGTTGCCGAGGCGCAGGATCACGAACGCGTTGATCGCTTCGCCGGTGATGGGATCCGGGCCGCCGACGACGGCGGCCTCGGCAACGGCCGGGTGGGAGACCAGCGCGCTCTCGATCTCGGTCGTCGAGAGCCGATGACCCGACACGTTCATGACGTCGTCGACGCGGCCCAGCAGCCACAGGTAGCCGTCCTTGTCGCGCTTCGCCCCGTCGCCGGCGAAGTACATCCCGGGGAACCGGCTCCAGTAGGTCTCCTTGTAGCGCTCGGGATCGCCGTAGATCCCGCGCAGCATGGCCGGCCAGGGCCGCTTGAGCACGAGCAGACCACCACCACCGAGCGGCACAGAATTGCCCTCCCGGTCGATGACGTCGACCTCGATACCGGGGAACGGGAACGTCGCGCTGCCGGGCTTCGTGACGGTCACGCCGGGCAACGGCGTGATCATGATCATGCCGGTCTCGGTCTGCCACCAGGTGTCGACGATCGGCGCGCGGCCGCCACCGATGTGCTTGTCGTACCACAGCCAGGCGACGGGGTTGATCGGCTCGCCCACCGAGCCGAGCACACGCAGGCTCGAGAGGTCGTGCGCCTGCGCCCACTGCGCGCCCTGTTTCATGTGGGCCCGGATGGCCGTGGGAGCGCAGTACAGGATGTTGACCTTGTAGTCCTCGATGATCTGCCACCAGCGACCCCAGTCGGGTGTGTCCGGGGTGCCCTCGTAGAGCACGCTGGTCGTGGCGTTCGCCAACGGCCCGTAGACGATGTAGCTGTGGCCGGTCACCCAGCCGACGTCGGCGGCGCACCAGTACACGTCGTCGGGCTTGACGTCGAAGACCATCTCGTGCGTGAAACTCGCACCGAGGAGATAGCCCGCGGTCGTGTGCATAATGCCCTTGGGCTTTGCGGTCGTGCCCGAGGTGTACAGCAGGTAGAGCATGTGCTCGCTGTCGAGCGCGACCGGTGCGTGCTGCTCGGACTGGCGGTCGACCAGGTCGTGCCACCAGACGTCCCGGCCGTCCTGCATCGCCGTCCCGCCCTCGACCTGGTCCCCGAGCCGCCGGACGACGAGCGCGTGCTCGATCGTCGGTGTCTGGGTCAGTGCGTCGTCGACGGCGGGCTTGAGCGGCGCCGGCTTGCCCCGCCGCCATCCGCCATCGGCGGTGATCACGAGCTTGGCCTGGGCATCGTTGATCCGCCCGCTCAGCGCCTCGGCTGAGAAGCCGCCGAAGACGACGGTGTGGGGGGCGCCGATCCGGGCGCACGCGAGCATCGCGATCGGGAGCTCGGGGATCATCGGCATGTAGATCGCGACGCGGTCGCCGGTGGTCACCCCAAGCTCGAGCAGCGCATTGGCCGCCTTGCTCACCTCGCGCTGCAGGTCGGCGTAGGTGATCGTGCGGGTGTCGCCGGGTTCGCCGAGCCAGTGGTAGGCGACCTTGTCACCGAGCCCGCGCTCGACGTGACGGTCGATGCAGTTGTAGGCGATGTTTAGCTTCCCGCCCGTGAACCACTTCGCGAACGGCAGATCCCACTCCAGCGTGGTGTGGAAGTCCTCGTACCAGTCGATCCGTTCGCGTGCCAGCCGCGCCCAGAACGCCTCGGGATCCGCCTCGGCTTCCTCGTACAACGCCGCGGTCGCGTTGGCCTGAGCAGTGAACGCCGGATCGGGCGGGAACCGCCGGTCTTCGGCAAGGAGATTCTCGATCTCGGCGGTCGGCGTCGGGGACGGGTCGGGGCTCACGGAACACACCTCCGGAGTCAGCTGGCGGGGTCATCCTACCCTTGTCGGCCCCTCTAGGCAGGGTCGCTCTCGGAGGCGTCGTCGGCGCCTGCCGCCCCCAGGCCGGCGGCTGCCAGGACGGTCGGATCCACCGGGTCGCGGGAGAGCACGACCCGCTGCGGCCGGGGGATCTCGATGCCGTTCGCCTCGAGCGCGGCGAGGAGGCGTTTCCGGAACTCGCCGGCCGCCGCCCACTGCTCTGGAGCGCGCACCGAGCCGAGGATCTTGAGCGTGACGCCGTACTCCCCGAGCGCCTCTACCCGCTCGACCCGCGGCGGCTCGAGGATGCGTCGCTTCCAGACCGGGTCCTCCGCCATCGCCTGACCGACGTTGTCGACGACGTCGATCGCCTTGTCGATATCGGTGCCGTAGGCGACGGTGACGTCCTGGTTGATGCGCGCCCAGACCCGGGTCAGGTTGGACGCCACCTTGATCTCGCCATTCGGGATGGTATGCACCACGCCGTCGATGTCGCGGACGGTCGTCCGGCGCAGGTTGAAGTCCTCGACGGTGCCGGCGACTCCGGCCAGGCGAACGACGTCACCCACGCTGAACTGGTTCTCGACGAGGATCAGGGCGCCGTTCAGGTAGTCGCGGACCAGGGTCTGCGCACCGAACCCGACCGCGATCCCGATGACACCAAGCCCCGCGACGGCGGGGCCGATATCGAGGCCGAGATGGCCGAGGATCATCAGCGCCGCGATGATGATGACGAAGAACTGGATCGCGCGGGCACCGAGGCCGTCCAGCGTGTCCATCCGCTTCTTGAGCTCGACGGCGCTCAGCTCCTGGGCCGTCCCCTCGGTCGCCTCGCGGTCGAGGAGGGCCTTGACGATGCCGTGCACGAACAGGCTCGCCAGGCGAATCGCGATGACCGCGATGACCAGCACGAACAGGACTGGCAGCAGGGTCGAACGGACGAGGTCGGCGACCTCGGCGGACGTTAGCTCGGGCATGGCCTACAGCGTACCGAGTCGGGGCGGGGCGAGCGCCGGGCCGCGTCAGGGTCGGCCCGGCGGGCTCAGGCCCGGCAGGCTCAGGCCGTCGCGGGGACCGGGGTCGTGGTCTGTCGCTCCGGGACCGTGCCGCCGAGACGGACCGAGATCGCGGCCGCGGCCTCGCGGGCCTGGGCTGCCAGCTCGGGGATGCGCCGCGGCGTGAGCCGGAACGCCGGGCCCCAGATATCGACCGCTGCGATGACGTTGCCGCGCGCGTCGTGGATCGGCGCGCTCACCGCGTTCAGCCCGAGCTCGTACTCGCCGATCGCGGTCGCGTAGCCGCGTCGCCGGATCCGGGCGAGCTCCTCGAGCAGGGGCTCGAGCTCGACGATCGTCCGCTCCGTGTACTGGATGAGACCGCGCCGGACGATCCGCAGCACCTCGCGCTCGGCCAGCGACGACATCAGCACCTTGCCGGACGCGACGCAATGGAGCGGGGTCGATCGCCCCGTCCAGTCGCCGACGGCGATGAGGTTGGGGCCGTCGACCTGTGCCACGGTCAGCAGCGACTCCCCGTCGAGGATGCCGACACCCGTCGTCTCGTGCGTCAGCCGGGCGAGCCGCTCGAGCTCCGGTGCCGCGATCCCGCGCAGGTCGAGCGTCCGCTCCGCGCGCTCGGCGAGTCGGATGACGACCAACCCGAGCCGGTACTTCCCGGTCTCGTCGTCCTGCTCCACCAGGCCCCGCTTCTGCAGCGTGGCCAGCAGCCGCGAGGCCGTCGACTTGTGGAGGCCCAGCCGCCGGGCCAGCTCGGTCACACCGGCCTCGCCCTGGGAATCGCCGAGGGCCAGCAGGAGCGCAGCCGCCCGGTCGACCGAGCGGACCGCGTTGCCGTCGAGGACCATCGGACCGCCCGCGCTCAGCCGGCCGCCGGGGAGGCCATGCCGCCGTGCGGCGTCGGGGCAGGCCCGCCACGGGCTCGCTCGTCGAGCGCCGCATCGAGCGAGTCCTGAAACGCCGTCAACACCCGATCGATGATGTCGGCGTCGGCGTGGGCCTCGCACATGAACCACGGCTCGCGCGAGTCGGGCTCGGGCATCGCGCCGCGGGCGTGCATGCCGATCGCGATCGCGTCGTAGAGCTCGTGATCGCTGGACGCCCAGTCGCGGTACTCCGTCGGGACCTGCTCGCGGAACATGATCCCGAACATCGAGGGGTGCCCCGTGAAGTGGTACGGGATGCCGATCGGGTCGAGGATCTCCTTCAGGCCATCCTGGATCGTCCGCCCGGTCGCATGGATGGTTTCGAGCGCGTTCGTGTCCCGCAGGATCTGGAGCGTCGCGACGGCGGCCGCCGCGGCGACCCGGTTGCCGGCGTACGTCCCGCCGTGGCTGACCTTGTCGGGCAGCAGCTCCATGATGTCGCGGCGACCGCCGAACACCGCCGCCGGATAGCCGTTGCCCATCGCCTTGGCGTACGTCGCAAGGTCGGGCTTGACGCCGAAGAACTCGGCTGCGCCGCCGCGCGCGAAGCGGAAGCCCGTCTTGACCTCGTCGAAGATCAGCAGGATTCCGAACTCCTCGGTCAGGGCACGCATTTCCTTGTGGAAGCCCGGCTCGGGCATGATCCCCTGCGCGTTGCCGAGGACCGGCTCGACGATGATCGCGGCGATCTCCTCGCCACGCTCCTCGAAAAGGGTGCGCAGCCGGTCGATCCGGTTGTAGCGGGCCGGGATCATGGTCTCGGCCACGGCGCCCGGGATCCCGCGGCCCCACGCCAGGGCGACCGGGGCGTCGGGGTCGCCCAGCTCGGACATGTCGTCCGGCCCGACGCTGATCAGCGCGTAGTCGTGGACGCCGTGGTACTGGCCCTCGAACTTCACGATGCGCTCGCGGCCAGTGAACGCCCGGGCAAGGCGCATCGCGTGCATCGTGGCTTCCGTGCCGGACACGGTCATGCGCGCCATGTCGACCCAGCCGGTGAGCTCGCACACGAGCTCGATCGCGCGGATCTCGTCCTCGCTGGTCAGGCTGAAGCTGACGCCCTGGCGCATGCGCTCGTTGACGTAGTCGTCGACGCGCGGATCGCCGTGCCCGAGGATGACCGGCCCGTAGCCCATCCGCAGGTCGACGAACTCGTTGCCATCGGCGTCCCAGACGAGACCGCCCTCGCCGCGGTCGACATAGATCGTGCTCTCGCCCCAGGCGCGGAAGTTCGAGTCGGCTCCGCCGGGCATCCGCTCCGATGCGCGCCGATACAGCGCCATCTGGCGATCGCGACGGAGGCGGGGCGTGACAACGGCGGGGACGGGCTCGGTGGCCATGAGCTCCTCGGCTGGCGGCTTTGGACGGGCCCGAAGGGTGGGACGGGCGTTGCGCGATACGGGACGCGCGGATCCCCATCGTGCCACACGGCCGAAGAGGGCGTCAACGCGACATTCGTCCGGGTGCGGCGCGGATGCCACGAATCGCGTAGCAGAAGACCGGAGCGCCACGAATACCGCACCTCACGCCGCATCGGTCCGACATGCCACCATGGCTGCGTGACCGACCCGATCGCCGAGCCCGTCTCGTACTGGCTGCGCGACCCTGCGCCGCCCGGCCTCACCGATCCGCCCCTCCCGCCGGAGGAGCGGGTCGAGGTCGACGTGGCGATCGTCGGCGGCGGGTTCACCGGGCTGTGGACGGCGATCGCCTTGACCGACACGGATCCGAGCCTCCGGGTGGCCGTGCTCGAGATGGCGACAGTGGGGTTCGGGGCCAGCGGCCGCAACGGCGGGTTCTGTGAGGCCAGCCTCACGCACGGGCTGGCCAACGGCATCAAGCACTTCCCGGACGAGTTGGAACGCCTCGAGCGCGAGGGTATCGACAACCTCCAGGCGCTCATCGCGTTCACGCGGGACCACGCCATCGACTGCGACCTCGAGGAGACCGGGATCCTTGCGCTCGCCGACCAGCCCTACCAGGTCGACGAGTTCCGCGCCTGGGTCGACGAGGCCGCCGAGTACGGCGAGCACCTCGTCTTCCTCGACCGGGATGCGGCTCGCGAGGAGGTCCACTCCCCGCTCTGGCAGGCCGGCCTCTATCGCCCGCCGGGACGCGACATCCTCGTCGACCCGGCCAGGCTGTGCCGAGGGATCGCGCGGGTGGCCCGGGAACGCGGGGTTCGGATCCACGAAGGCACACGTGTGACCGCCCTCGAGCGGCGGGCCGGCGGCGTGGAGGTGCGGACGGCCGCGGCGGGCGTGTTGGTCGCCGACCAGGTCGTCGTCGCCACATCGGCATACTCGGGCTGGCTGTCCCGCCTGTCGTCGTCGTTCGTCCCCGTGTACGACTACGCGCTGGTCTCGGAGCCGCTGAGGCCCGACCAACGGGATGCCATCGGCTGGCGCCGGCGCCAGGGACTGTCCGACGCCAACAACCAGTTCCACTACTTCCGGCTCACCGCGGACGATCGGGTCCTGTGGGGCGGGTACGACGCGATCCACTATCGGGGCAGCCGGGTGAGTCCCGAGCTCGACCGTCGCCCGCAGACATTCGACAGGCTCGAGGCCCAGTTCTTCCGGGCGTTCCCGCAGCTCGCCGGGCTCGGCTTCCCCTACCGCTGGGGCGGCGCGATCGACACGACCTCACGGTTCACCGTGACGTTCGGGCAGATCCTCGGCGGGCGCGTGACCTACGCGCTCGGCTACACGGGCCTGGGGGTCGGCGCCAGCCGATGGGCGGCCGGCGTCGTTCGAGACATGATCCTGCGTCCCGATGAGGACCGCCTTCGCCTCCGGCTCGTCACCAGCCCACCGATCCCGTTCCCGCCGGAGCCGTTCCGGTCCCTCGCGGTCGACACGGTCCGCCACGAGCTCGACCGCGCGGACCGCAACGAGGGCCGGCGCGGCCTGATCCTGCGCACGCTCGACGCGATCGGGATCGGCTTCGACTCCTAGCCGACCGCCGGGGGGCGATCGGTCGACGCGCCGAGGCCCCGCCGATGGCGGGGCCTCGAGCGGCGCTGGGGGCGTGGTTCAGCCGTTCGGGATCCGGATCAGCAGCAGCTGGCCGCCTTCCTTCTTGTCGGTGACTTCGGCGCCAGGGGGCGGGAAGTTGTCGTCACCCGTTCGCTTGTCGACCCACAGCGAGTGGGCCTGGACGTTCACCAGGAACGCGCCGGGGCCGAAGGCGGCCGAGGCATCGACGATGCCGCTGGCCTCCCATGCCCCGAGGTTGGCCTTGGTCGTCGCGAGGTCGACGTCGGTGCTTCCCTCGTCGAGCGACTGGTCGACCTTGGCGGCGACGGTCGTCAGCTTCGTGTCGAACCGGTACTGCCAGATGCGCGCCGAGGTCGCGGCGGGATCGGTCGAGGTGACCGGGAACTGCTGGCTCCCCCCGGGGTCCTCGGTGAAGTACAGACCCTTGACCGTCGACTCGATGTTGTCCGGCTGGTGCATCTCGTCAGGATCCTTGACGGCCTTGTCGTCGCCCTCGATCAGGATCGACAGCGAGGTGACCTTCTTGGGATCGGCCGGATCGAAGACCATCTTCCAGATCCGACCGTTGGTCGACAGGCCGGGCCCGAACGACGGCTGTGGTGGGGCGGGCGGAGCCGGTGGCGTGAATCCTCGACCGGAGTCGACGACGTACACGACGTTCGACTGCCCGGGTCGCTTGTCGTAGGCGATGTCTTCCACCCGCACGAAGTCGAACACGTCGTGCTGCTGCGACCAGTACTCGAGCACCCACTGCGGCCCGTCGACGCCGATGCCGGTGACCGGGTCGCGCTGCCAGGCGCTGCTCGTCGGTGGTTGCGGGAAGGGCCCGCCGAAGGCGGCCGGGACGTCGGCCGCCATGAGCTCGGTCCCATCGGCCTTGCGACCCGTGGCGATCAGGCGCGGCACTTCGATGAAGTGGCCCGTGATCGACGTCGTGTCGCCCGGTTCGAAGTCCTCGTAGATCTGGTAGTCCTCGTTGTCCGACACGAACGCCCAGAGCGTGCCCTGGTCGTTCCAGACCGCGTCGGCGTTCGGTGCGATGTAGGAGTAGAGCTGCGATTGGGATGGGCTGTTGGTGAACGTGTCGTCACCGGACAGCAGCACCAGGTCGTCGAACCCAGGGATCGGCACGGCGTTCTCGTGGTTGTGGCGGCCCATGCCCCAGATCGGCCGGTTCTTGCCGGTCTTGGGGTCGTAGGCCACGACCACGCCGCCTTCGCGCGCGGTCGCGGCACCGACCGTTGCCGGCCATGCCTTCCCGCTCCGATTGACCCAGTCCGGTGTCTCCTCGTTCGTGAACAGGAGCTCGCGATCGAAATCCCTCGGCTGCCGTGGCCAGGTAGTTCGAGCAGAACCGCTGGTAATTCTGGGCACTGGTGATGACGAGCTTGCCGGTCTGCACGCCGGCGCTCTTCTGGTTGAGGATCAGCCGGCTCAGCTGCGCGTTATCGAAGTCGTTCTGCGCGTTCGCGGCCGTTGGCGTGCCGGGTGGCAGCGGATACGGGAACGGGACGCGGGACGTCTCATGGTTGACGTACACCTCGACCGTTCCCTTGCCGCGGGTGCTGATCGCGATCCCGTCCGGGATGGACTCGAAGATGTAGCCGTCGTCGCCGGCGGGCTCGCCGACCGTGATCAGCGCCGTCACCTTCACGCCGTCTCCGACCGGCGTGAGCATCGCCGCTTGGCTCGTCTTGACGCCGCCTCCGGCGGCACTCGCGGGGACGCTGCCGAGCAGCAGCGCGGCGATCGCGCCGAGCGCGAGGGGTCTGATCAGAACCGCTCGGCCAAAGGTCGCGGCAGGGCGCATGGGTGCCTCCTCCTGGCGATGTCGGGGGTCGAGGGGCGGTCTGCTGGGGTCTGTCATGGTGCCCCGCCACCGACGGGAGCGCAAACCGTCCGACGCTCGCGCGAGGCCGCGAGTGGTGCCGCGCCGCACCGGAATCGGGTGTCGCTGCGACATGGACGCGTGTCGCCCGGCCCCCGGCGCCTCGACCCTATCCCGGAACGCTTCAGGCCGGCGCGGTCACCCAGGTCGGCAGCTCACGGGCGAGCGTGGCGAGCGGCAGTGATCCGTGCCCGAGCACCTGGTCGTGGAACTCGCGCAGGTCGAACTGCGACCCGTCCCGGGCCGCGATCTCACGGCGCAGCGCCTGGATCTGGCGCTGGCCGAGCATGTACGTGAGCGCCTGACCGGGCCAGCAGATGTAGCGGTCGGTCTCGATCACGGCATCGGTCTCGGACAGGCCGGCGTCGTTGCGCAGGAAGTCGATCGAGCGCTGGCGCTCCCAGCGAAGCGCATGCATCCCGGTATCGACGACGAGTCGCGCGGCCCGCCAGGCCTGCGCGTCGAGCATCCCGAAACGCTCCGCCTCGGAGCGGTACAGCCCCATCTCGTCGGCAAGCCGCTCGCTGTACAGGCCCCAGCCTTCCACGTACGCCCCGCCGACCATCCGCGCGCCGAGCCGCCGGAAGGTGATCAGGTTCGGGTTCTCCATCTCGAGAGCGATCTGGAAATGGTGACCGGGCGCCGCCTCGTGATACGTGGTCGAGGCGAGCTTCGTGTACTTGCGCGAGGGCAGGTCGTAGCCGTTCGCGTAATAGATGCCGTCCCGGTCGCCGGTCGCGGACGGCGGGTAGTAATAGGCGAACGGGGCGTCCCTCTCCTTGTACTCCTCGACTGGGCGCACTTCGAGACCGGCCTTCGGCAGCACGCCGAAATACCGCGGCGCCTCCGCCATCGCGCGGTCGATATCCTCTCGAGCGCGCTCGACGAGCTCGTCCTTCGAGCCCGGAGTGTTGCCCTGTGCGTTCTCGAGCGAGTCGCGGTAGGCGGCCATGTCGTCGCCGAACCCGGCGGCGCCGGCGATCGCGCGGCGTTCGTCGTCGATCCCCGCGAGCTCTTCCAGCCCGATGCGGTGGATCTCCTCGGGGTCCATCTCGAGCGTCGTCCAGCTCCGGATCGCGGTCCGGTAGATGGCGTCCCCGTTCGGGGCGGACCAGATGCCCGGCTCTTCGCGACTGGCGTGGCGGTACTCGCCGCGGACGGCCTCGAGGAACGCGGCGTCGGCCGGGTACACCTCCTCGCGGACGATCTCGCGGATCCGTTCCCGGTCGGCGTCGCTGGCGCCCTGGACGGAGCCCGGCACGATCGCGGTCTCGATCGGGATCGCCAGCATGCGCTCGAGCTGGGCGATGACGCGGTCTGTCACGATCGACGGCGCGGTCAGCCCGCTGGCGAGCGCCTCGCGCAGGATGTCGGCGTTGGCCGCCATGAACGCGGGGTACGCGTGGAGGCGTGAGATGAACGCCTCGAGGCGCTCGGGCGCGTCGACCGGCTGGAAGGCCGTCAGCTGCGGCAGCAGCTGCTGGGGACCGCCCATCTGGTCGACGACGCGCAGTTGATGGAGACCGTGATCGTCCTCCTCGACACCGAGCTCGCCGATCACCTGGAGCATGTCCCGGGTGATCCTCTCCTCGGTCGAGAGGCCCTCGACCGGGATGGCGGCAGCCTCGGCGGCCGTCCGCTCCATCAGCGCGCGCGTCCGGGCGCGTCCCTCCGGCGACGGGTCCTCGAGCCGGTCGGCGTAGCGCGAATCGCCGTAGAAGGTCGCGGTCGTCGGGTTGAGCTCGAGAACGCCTTCCCAGAATCGGTGGGCGAGATCGTTCACGGCGGAGGGCGTATCGGTCACGAAGGGAGCCTCACGGATGCGATCGATCGGTGGTCGGCGGCAAGGGTAGCGGGCGCGCGGGTCAGCCGCCGAACAGCGGCATCTGCTCGCCACCGCGCTCGACCACCGGATCGAGCCCGAGCAACGGCTCGAGGTCGTCGAGATCGGGGCGCTCGGCGCTCAGGAATGTCCGCAGGTGATCCCACTTGATCAGGTTCCAGCCATGCTCGTCCATGGCGGCCCGCAGCAGCGGCGATCGTTCGAGCTTGTGGCGGATCAGGTCGGTCCGCTCGGGAGCGACGACGAGGAAGCGGATGAAGCGCTCATCCGCGCCGATCCGGGCATGCCGGCGCAGCAGCGGCTCCCCGAGCATCGCGGTCCATTCGACCTCGAACAGAAAGGCCGTCTTGCCGCGGATGTACCAGATCGCATCGACCTCGGCGAGGGCATCGACCGCTCGACCGATGCTCCCGAGATAGGCGCCCCGCTCGCGGTCGTGGAGCAGGTCGCCGAGGTGGCCGCGGCCGAGACGGCGAGCCTGCTCACGTTCGGCGAGCCAGACGCGGAGCCCAAGCCGATGGCCCCCGTCAGTGATGGTCGCGAGCATCTCGGTGTGCTCGTGACTGCGGCGCAACAGGTCGTCGCCCGTCACGAGGTGGTCCGGCGTGCTGGCCAGGCTCCGGTAGCTCTCGAGGCATGCGCGCACGAGCGTCTCGTCGGGCAGGTCGTGGCCGGTGAAGAGCGTCGCGATGCGGTCGTAGAACGCGGCCTCGGACAGCGGCCCGGCAGTCGACAGGAGGCTGAAGACGGCCCATTCGACGCGGTCCGCAAGCGGCGGCGCGGCTGCGGCGCGGTCCGATTGCTCGGCCAGCCACCAGCGGCCCGGCTCGATCTCCGCGAGTCGCTTCTGGTCCGGTCGCGCGAGCTCGTCACGGATCAGGGCGAGGACGCGCTCGACGGGGTCCGGGGCGGCGTCGGCCACGGCCGTGGCGCGCCGGGTCGCGACCGGCGGGCCGCCATCGCCCTCGCCCTCGGCCCGCTCGGCGGCCGGGCGGACGCCCGGGCCGCTGCCGGGGCCGGACGGAGAAGACTCGGGCAGGACGGGCTGGAGGGGCGCCCCGGCCGGATCGGGCGACGCCGGCGCCGTCGGTCCCCGGCCGTCGTCGGCGCGTGATGGCGGATCGGTCGATCTGGCGCCGGTCGACAGCCGACGCAGGTGGCCCGACCGGTCCAGACCGACCAGGATCTCCCCGAACAGCCGCTCCATGCGGGCCGGTTCGCCGCGGGCCCGCAGCGTCTCGACCGCGGCTTCGGTCACGACCTTCGCGGCATCGCTCGCCGAGAACGGGCGCTGATCGAAGCGCTCCGGCGGGGCGAACAGGCCCCGGCCCGGGGCGACATCCGCATCGGGGGATGCGGCGGACGGATACGGCAGGGCGACGTTGGCACGCGTCCGTGGCGCCGGTATCGCCGCGCCGGGCGGGATCATCTCGATCACGCCGGCACCCACGTCATCCGGGTCGGACTGCCGCGCGACCACCACTCGATAGCCGGCCGATGCCGCACCGATCGCGACCGCCGCCAGGGATTCGGCACCACCGTCCACGAGCTGGACGACGCGCCCATCTCGTGCCATCGAGGGTTCCACGGCGGCAAGCGCGCGGGCCATGGTGACGGCCTGCCACGACCATGGGGCCCGCAGGGACGCGTCGGCGAGAGCGTCGATCGGGAGCAGGGCAGCCGCCTCGCGGCCAAGCGTCCAGGCCGTCCCGTGATAGGCGACGGCGAGGCGGTCCAGGCTGGGGCGCATCGGCGGTTGGCCCAGGACGAGACGGACCGACGGCGTCGATCCGGGATTCCGCCCGAAGCCGTCGCCGTCGCTCAACGCGCGCACGGCGGACGGGCTGGCGACCGTCAGGACCGCCGTCGCCGAGCCCTCCGCGAGTGCCTGGAGGTCCTCGCCCAGGCGCGCCTGCAGCGGACCCAGGGCGCCACCCTCGAGATGCTGGACGAAGCCGCGGACAGTCCGGAAGCCCTCCTCGAACGCCAGCCACGGGTTGCGCTCGCGCCACTGCGTCGCGGCCGGCAGCCGGACGTGGCCGCCCGCGACGCGCAGGGCGCCACCACGGCCGGCGCCCGTCGCCAGGCGGCTCGACGGGATGAGGGCGTGGAGGAGCGCGAGGCGGAGTGCCGCCAGGACCGGGGCGGCTCGCAGGTCCGCCTCGATCCGATCCATGATCGCGGTGAGCGCCACGAGCTGGCGAGGCGTATGGAGGTCGAGCAGCTCATCGACGAGGCCCGGGGCGCCGTCGACCGCGGGGAACCGGTCGCGCGCCCAGGCGCGTGCCGTTGCACCCTCGCCATCGTTCAGGGCGCGGGCGAGGTCGTCGGGTTCCAGCTCGCCGTGACGCGCCTCGGTCCCGCCGCGCATGTCGCGACAGACCGTGCACCGGTAGTGCCGGGTGATCGGTCGGGCGGTGCCGTCCCCATCGGTCGACCAGGTGAACTCGTCGGCGACCAGGATCCGCCCGCATGTCGCGCAGCGCGTCGAGAAGAGGTCGCCCATCGAGACCTTGAGGCTCGACTCGCCGCGCGGCGACGCCGACATGCCCTGGAACGCCGCGTCGAGGTGGCGCACGTCCGGCGGGCGCAGGACGACCTCGGCGAGCATCCGCGTCAGGGGGCTCGATTCGATCGACACCGCGCGGCGCTGGCGGTCGACGGCCGCGCGGGCGACCCAGCCACCCCGGCCGGCGAGGTCGGCGACGACGTCACCGGGTCCGGTGTGCGCCTCGATCCGGGCGGCGAGCAGGGCCGGCGTCGGCGCGGGTGCCAGGCGCTCGAAGACGGGCAGGTTCCCGCCGACATCGGCGCGCGAGGTATGGAGGCGGACCGTCATCTCGGCACGATGCTAGACCACATGGGAAGAGCCGCTGACCGGCGGCGGACGGACCGCCAACCGGTCCCGGCGACGAGGATCAGGCCTCGTCGAGCTCGTCGGGCTCCTCTTCGAACGCCTCGTCGGTGGTCGACTCCGGCGGCAGGACGCGGTCGAGGTCCTCGATCTCCTCGTCCTCCTCGTCGTCCTCGAGATCCTCCTCGAGCTCCATCTCCTCACGGACGAGCGTGCCCTTGGTGTACGGCCGCAGGTCGGTCGACTTGGCCGCGGTCGGGAAGCTCACCTTGCCGTAGTTGCTCGGGTCCTGGGACGTCTCGCGGATGATCAGCCGGACGTCCTTGTCGCCGAGGCTCGTGACACCCGCCGCGTACTTGTTGCCGTCGGCGATGAGCTTGAGCAGGCGGGCCGCAACGCGGGGCTCGACCACGCCGATGCGCATGCCGTTCGCGAACGCGATGAGGCGACTGCCCTCCGGCGTCAGCTCGACGGCGTCGCCCGGGTTGACCTGGGCCAGCTCCTTGGGGTTGGCGAGGTCGGTCAGGAACGCGAAACCGGTCTTGCCGGTCTCTTCGACGAAGATGCTGACGGGCGCCTTGCTGCCCTCGGCCGCGGCGACCGTCCGCTCGCCGGCGGCATTCAGGAGGACTTTGAGCCGGTCGATGTTGCGCTCGGCGATGCGGTTGGTGGGGTCGAGGGCGAGCGCCGTCTGATAGTGCTCGCGCGCCTCGGCCAGCATGCCGAGCTCCCACAGGGCCTTGGCCAGGCGGTTCTCCGCTTCGGCATCGGCACCGAGCTCGAGGAGCTTGCGGTTGGTATCGGCCGCCTCCTCCCATTGTGCGGCGGAGGCCTGCGTGATGGCCTGTTCGGCCAGCTGGCGCTTCGTCCTGGTCAGGTTGACCGGACTCTGCGGGGTCGTCTCGACATCGGGGAAGGTCACGGGCGGGTCGTCCTTTCGGGGGCGCGATGACCCGGGCGCGTCGGATGCAGCCTCGGATCAGGGTCGGGAGAGCGGGTGGTCGGGCATCGCTTTCTAGCATCGGATGCCCGTGCCGTCAAACGCGGCGGCTCGGCGTGCCTACTCCCTGACCATGAGATTCAGCCCGATCACGACGAGCCCGAGGATCGCCAGGAGGATCGTCTGCCACAGCCAGCGGACATCGCGACGGCGGGACGGGCTGGCAGCGTGGAACGCGTCCCACAGGTAGAAGGTCAATGTGAGCAGCGCCGGACCCATCAGCCGCGGGATCTGGACGAAGCGGAACGCCGCGGCCGCGATCGCGATCGCGATGCCGTACGTGGCCGCGGACCACAGCGCGTCGCGCAGGCTCATGACACGGAGGGCGGCCGCCCGGTAGCCGAGCAGGAACGCGACCGCGGCATCCCCTGCGGCGAGCACGAGCAGGTCTCGCCGCGGCAGAGGCAGACCGGCCACCCCACTCGCTCCGGGCTGGACGAGCCCACCCGGCACGGTTGCGGCCACTCCGACGAACGCGAGGAACCCCACGATCAGCGTCGTGACCAGGACCCGCGTGCGCCCGTCGTCGTCGAGCCCCGCCGGCGAGGCGAGGATGCGTGCCTCGAGCGCCAGGCAGCGCTCCACGATGATGCCGGTCACGGCGAGTGCCGGCACGAGCCCCAGCCCGAACGGCACAAGACGGATCGCGCCGAGGCACGCGACCGCGGCCACGGCCGGCAGGATCAGCGACTCGATCGGGATACCGAGGGCGTGGCTATCCGTATCGGCGGCTTCGTCGTTGAGGACCTGGAGGCTGCCGAGGATGATCGCGCCAAGCAGGAAGATCGCGACGAACCACACGCCGGGCGGCTCGATCAGACGCGACAAGCCGACGATCGTGACCGCGGCCAGCGCGAGGTCGCGGCGGCCGGCCCTGTCGTCCTGCATCGCCGCGATGGTACGCGTCCCGATCGCGCTCATACGCGCGCCGGCTTGCCGGCGACCCAGGCCAGCACATCGGCCCGGGAGCGGGTGTTGAGGAGATGTCCGGGCTCAACCCACGCCCGGCGGGCCTGGCTGACGCCCCAACGCAGATGGTCGAACTCCGCGATCTTGTGCGCATCGGAGTCGATCGACAGGACGCAGCCCATGGCGACGGCCCGCCGCGCTCGCTCGACCGCGAGGTCGAGACGGTGGGGCGACCCGTTCATCTCGAGCACCGTGCCGGTCCGCGCGGCCTCGGCGTAGACGGTGTCCCAATCGAGGTCGAGGTCGTCGCGCGTGCCGATCATCCGACCTGACGGGTGGGCGATCACGTCGACATGCGGGCTCCTGATGCCGTTGAGCGTCCGTCGCGTGAGCTCCGCCCTCGACTGTCGCCGCGCGACGTGCACCGACGCGACGACGAGGTCGAACCGCTCGAGCAGCTCATCCGGGTAGTCGAGCGCGCCGTCGGCGCGGATTTCGAGCTCGCACCCGTGGAGGAGGCGGAAGCCTTCCGGCGGCGTCTCCGGCGGAGCGGTCCCCTCTGCCTCCTCCTGGGCGTAGCGTGCGTTGAGAGCAGCGATGATCGAGCGCTGCTCTTCGACCCGGTCGGGCGTGAGACCGCGGGCGATGGCCAACGACTGGCTGTGATCCGTCAGCACCTGGTAGGCGTGCCCGCGACGACGAGCGGTTTCGGCCATCACCTCGATGCTGTGCGTCCCATCGGACCAGTCGGAATGGCTGTGCAGGTCGCCGGTCAGGTCCTCGAGTGAGATGAGCCGCGGCAGCGCCCCCGCGAGCGCCGCCTCGATCTCGCCTTCGTCCTCGCGCAGCTCAGGTTCGATGAAGGGCAGGCCGAGGAACGCGTACGCCTCCTCTTCCGTGGCGAACGTGCGCAGCTCCGCGGCGTCACCGGTCAGCGGCTCGCCGTCCTCGCCGATCCGCAGGAAGCCCTTCTCCGACAGGCTCCAGCCCTGGTCGCGGGCTCGCTCGCGGATGCGGACGTTGTGCTCCTTCGAGCCCGTGAAGTGGATGCGGTACGTGCCCGCGGTCCCGGGCGACATGACCATGAGGTCGACCTGCGGGCCGCGCAGGAGCCGCACGGCCGCCTTGTACCCGCCCTTGTTCAGAACCTGATCCACGACGCCCAGCGTGGTGAATCGCTGGATGAGACCGGGCCCGTCGTCGGTCTCGGCGAGCAGGTCGAGATCGCCGATCGACTCGCGGCGACGACGAAACGACCCGGCGGGTTCGATCGTGCGCAAGCCCGGCGCGTCGGTCAGCGCCTCCATCAGCCCGAGGATGATTGCCTCCGCCCGATGGAGCAGCATGCGCCGCGGCGCGGACTCGAGACGGGTGATTCCCTCGAGGATGAGCTGCTCCGTCCGCTCCGAGAGGCCACGCAAACCGCGCAGCGTGCCCGCCTCGGCCGCCGTGCGGAGGTCTTCCATCGACAGGATCCCGAGCTCGAGCCAGATCTGGCGGACGGTCTTCGGACCGAGCCCCGGGATCCGGAGGAGGTTGACCAGGCTCGGCGGGACCTCCGCGATGAGCTTGTCGTAATAGGCCATCCGTCCCGTCGTCGCGATCTCGGCCATCTTGTCGCTGATCGCGGGGCCGACGCCGGGGATCTTCGGCGCCTGACCGTCGCGGTAGGCGGCAACGAGGTCGACCGGGCTTCGCCCGATCGCGTCCGCCGCCCGGTGATAGGCCACGGTCTTGAACGACAGCTCGCCCTTGACCTCGAGCATGTCGCCGATGTCGTGGAAGATCCGTGCGAGGTCGCCGTTCGTCAGGTCGCGGCTCGGCTCGTCCTCATCGCTGGCGCGCAGGTCGACATCGGCGAGGTCGGCGTCACCGTCCTCGCCGGCGATCGACCCGGCGGCGTCCGCGAAATCGGCTTCCGCTTGGGCGGCGAGAGGCGGCGGATCGGTTCGGGCGACGCGACGCGGCATGGGCCCGATGGTACCCGCGCCAGCGCGGCCGGCTCGCTACGCGGCGACCACCCGATCGCGCCCGGCCCGCTTCGCCCGGTAGAGCGCCTGGTCGGCGATATCGATGAGCGATTCGATGTCCTCGTCCGGGCGGGTCGCGACCGCGACACCGATCGACACGCTCGGCGCCGGGACCGCGAGGTGGCGCAGGTCGAGCCCGCGGACCGCGGCGCGGATCCGCTCACCGACCTCGACCGCGACTCCCGGATCCGGGTTGCGCAGCAGCACGACGAACTCCTCCCCGCCGAAGCGCGCAGGCACATCGTCCTCGCGCACCGCGGACACGATCGCACCGGCCACCGCACGCAGCACCGCATCGCCGGTCGCGTGCCCGTGCTTGTCGTTGAGGGCCTTGAACCGGTCGATGTCGACCATCAGGATCCCGACCGCGTCCCCGGCCCGGCGACGCTGCGCCAGCAGGCCCACGAACTCGTCGAAGTAGCGGCGGTTGGGCAGCCCCGTGAGCGCATCGGTGGAGGCGCGCGCCTCCGCGTCGCGGTGAGAGTAGGCTCGGGCGAGCGCCGCCGACGCTTCGATCGCCGCGCCGCCCAGGATCCGACGCGTGGATTCCGGCCACGTCGAGCCGACCCGGCGCGAAACGACGAGGGCGCCCACGACGCCATCCACGGTCGTCAGCGGAGCGGCCAGCACCTGTCCGAGCCCGTAGACGTCGCGGACCCGGCGGGCGATCCGGTCAGCGGCCTCGGCAGGGGTCGCCGGTCGGCCCCGGACGGGGTCCTCCAGGTCGCCGAGCGGGAGCGGCGTCGAGTGATCCGGCACACCCGGGCGGAGGCTCACGAGGTGCGCGGCGAGCTCCCGGTCGTCCTCCGCTCGTCGGACCACCACGACGTGGTCGGCGGCCGTGGCCTGACCGAGGTCCTCGGCGATGGCGTCGACGATCGCATCGGGCGACACGGAGCGTGACAAGCCACTCAGGATCCGCGCGAACGATTCGGCCTCGTCGCGTCGCCGGGCGCCGAGGTCGGCAACGGCGGCACCGTGGACGAACGCCGCGAAACCGGCAACCAGCATGACCACCAGCAGCAACCGGTCGGCGAGCGTCGCATCCGCGGCAAGGGCGCGGAGGAGGACCACGACGACAACGAGGAGGAAGGCGACGGAGAAGGTCCACCAGGACCGACGGATCCGGCGATCCGACGGGTCCACGGGGCGCGCGGGGCGCTGGGTGGAGCGGGTCAACTCGGGAGTTAAGGATGCGACCCAGACCCCGCCGCGTCCACTAGCGCGGGATGGTACCGATGGGGGATGCGGCCTGGTACTTCCGTCCTGGTCCGCCTACGCGACCGGCTCGGCGGAGTCCTCGGCCGTGCCATCCGCGCCGGTCGCCCGACCGTGACCGCCGTCACGCTTGACCTGGTAAAGACGCCGGTCGGCACACGCGATCAACTCGGTCGCCGTGCGACCGTCGGCGGGGAACGTCGCCACGCCGATCGAAGCGGCGATCGGGACCGGGCCGCGCTGCTCGCCGATGAATGGGCGATCGCGGAACGCCGCGAGGATCCGCTCGGCAGCGTGGACCGCATCCGCAGCATCGGTGTCGGGCAGGATCACGGCGAACTCGTCGCCGCCGTACCGGGCCGGCACGTCCGACGTGCGGAGGGTGGCCTTGATCAGCTCGGCCGCCCAGGTCAGGACGCGGTCGCCGAACAGGTGTCCGAACGTGTCGTTCACGAGCTTGAAATCGTCGAGGTCGAGCATCATCAGGCTCAGCGGGCGCTTGCCCCGCTGCGACCGGACGACCTCCTCCCCCATCCGCTCATGCAGGTAGCGGTGGTTGAAGAAGCCGGTCAGCGGGTCGCGGTCCGCGCGCTTGCGGGCGTCCTCGTACAGCCGCGCGTTCTCGAGGGCCATGGCCGCCTCGTTGGCCATCGTCCGCGCGACTTCGAGGCGCTGGGCATCCCAGCGTGCCTCGGCGCGCGAGAACAGCTCGACGAGGCCGATCGACTGGCCCTTGGCGACGAGCGGAAGCATCACGAGCATGCGGATGCCGTCGCGCCGCAGGAGGGCCACCTCGGCCGGATCGGCGCGGGTGTCCTCGGCGTCGATGATGACCGTGACCTGCCGCTCGAGGACACGCAGCGTTTCCGGAAAGCCGTCGACCTCGAAGTACGGCTCGAGCTCGTCGAGCAGTGGGTAGTAGCCGAGTGATTCGACCCGCCCGGACGGTCGATCCCAGTAGCTGATGGCGCATTCATCGACGCCCATCGCCCGGGCGAGGTGGCCTGCCATCAGGTTCGCGACCTGACGCGGGTCGAGGCTCTCCGAGAGCTCGCCGCTCATGTCGAGCATCCGCCGCAGCTCCAGCGCGAGCTCCTGGCTCCGGCTCAGCAGCCGGGCCGTCTCGAGCGCGGTCGCGGCGTGGTCCGCGAGGATGGCCAGAAGCCGCAGGTCGTCCCCGTCGAAACCGTCCAGACCGAGCTTCGACAGCGTGATCACGCCGACGGTCTCCTCGTCGTAGCGCATCGGGACGACGAGCATCGATTCGTCGATGTCGTCGGTGCCGGCGATCGTCTGTCCCCGCGGATCGCGGTTGGCGTCGTTGATCAGGAGCGGCTCGCCGTGCTGCGCGACCCAGCCGGTGAAGCCCTCGCCGAGCCGGCAGCGCAGGAGGTCGAGATCGACATGCTCGTAGGCTCCCACGCGTCCCTCGAATGCGATCGGCACGACCTGGTCGGGCAGCTCGATGAGGTACACGCGCGCGTTGTGGTAGTCGATGATCCGGCGCGTCTCCTCGACCAGGGCTCGCCCGACCGCCTCGACCGAGCGTCGCGCGGCTGAGCCGGCCCGAGGCCGCCTGGAGGACGGTCAGCTGGGCGGCCTTCGCCTCGGTCTGCTCGAAGAGCTCGGCGTTGGTCAGGGCGATCGCGGCGTGGGTCGCGAGCGTCGTGAGAAAGGCGACGTCGCCGTCGGTCCATTGCGCGCGGCTCGCGGGTCACCGCCGACAGCGCCCCGATCACCCGGTCGTGGTGCATGAGCGGCGCGATGAGGTCGCCCGCGAACTCGAGGATCCCGTCGTACTCGTTCGCTGCCGTACCGGCCGATCCGTGCGCGTGTCCGGTCCACGCGGCGGCCCGCCCGGTCCGCAGCACCTCGCCGACCCAGCCCTCGCCGACGCCGAATGACGGGCAGGGCGGTGGCGACGTCGTCGGGCAGGCCCGCCCACGCTGCGACGTACGAGCTGGTCATCGCGCAGGATCCGGATCGTCGACGTAGTCGACCCGGAGGGCCCGTTTCGTCTCGTCGACGATCGTCCGGAACAGTTCCTGCCGGTCGTGCGACGCGGCGAGTCGCTCGGCGATGCCGAGGACGCTGTCGAGCCGCTCCGCGAGCTCCGATTCGAGGCCCATCCGGGCCTCCGGCACCCCGTCGGGGTGCGGTGGGGGATCGGCCGCGGCAAGCAGACGCCGGAACACGGACGGGCGGCCCGTGCCGGGAGCCCGTTCCGGGGCGCGAACCAGCAACGTCGCGGTGACGGAGGCGCGCGGTCATACGGCCGCATCGTCCATCAGGGGTTGCCGCGTTGGTCCTCGCCAGCGGTACCGGGCGGGTCCGGTAAGGGTCCTAGGGCGTTCGACCTACATCATCACCAGGCCGCCGTCGACGGCGAGGACCTGGCCGGTGATGTACGCCGGCCTCGTCCGACGCGAGGAACGCGACGGCGTCGGCGATCTCCTCGGTCGTGCCGAACCGCCCGAGCGGCGTGCGCGACGGTGATCTCGTCCTGCAGCGCCTCGGGCAGGTCCTTGGTCAGCTCGGTCAGCACGAAGCCGGGTGCGACGGCGTTGACGGTGATGCCGCGCGACGCGAGCTCGCGCGCCGTCGCCTTGGTCAGCCCGATCAGCCCGGCCTTTGCCGACGAGTAGTTCGCCTGGCCCATCTGGCCGGCCTGGCCCGACACCGACGTGATGTTGACGATCCGGCCGCGCGCGTGCCTTGAGCATCGGCCGGGTGACGGCCTTGGTCATCCAGAACGCCCCGAACAGGTTCGTCTCGAGGACGTCGCGCCACGCGTCCTCGCTCATCCGCATGATCAGGTCGTCGCGGGTGATCCCGGCGTTGTTGACGAGGATGTCGACCTTGCCGAACGCCTCGAGCGCCGCCTTCACGACGCGCGTCGGCCGACTCGGGCTCCCGGACGTCGCCCTGGATCGCGCAGCGCCTTCGGTCCCGATCGACTCGATCTCGGCCGCCGTCGCCTTCGCGGCGTCGGCGTTGCCCTTGTAGCTGAACGCGACGTCGGCGCCCTGGCGGGCGAGCCGCAGCGCGATGGCCTTGCCGATCCCGCGCGAGCCGCCGGTCACGAGAGCCGCCTTGCCGGTCAGATCGATCACGCGTGGACCTCCGAGTGCGGCGGATTCGGGTTCGCCGGGACGACGTCGTCGAGCGGCACGTCGACGCGGCCGGGCCGCGCAGCACCTCGGCCAGGGCCGGTGGGATCGGGTCGACCGAGTCCCAGTCGACCGGCAGGCGGACCTGGACGTCGTCGGGCGTTGACCGCGGCGTCGCCGGCGCGTCCACGGGCCGGGTCCGCCGTCCATTCGACCGTCACCGCGCCCGACGTGAAGCCCGCCCCGAACGCGACCATCACGATCCGGTCGCCGATCTTGACCCGGCCCTCGTTGACCGCCTCGGCCAGGGCGATCGGCACCGACGCCGCAGAGGTGTTGCCGTAGCGGTCGAGGTTGACGTACATCTTGTCCATCGGCAGGTCGAGTCCCTTGGCGACGGCCTCGACGATCCGGATGTTGGCCTGGTGCGGGATGAACAGGTCGATGTCCGACGGGCTGCCAGTCCCGACTTGCGGACCGACTCCAGCGCGGTGGTGGCCATCGTCTTCGTCGCGAACCGGTACGTCTCCTTGCCCTCCATCCGGATGAAGTGCTCGCCGCGCGCGATCGTCTCGGCAGACGGCGGGCTCTTGGCACCTCCGGCCGGCAGCCAGATCATGTAGGCGCCCTGCGGCGCGGTCGTGAGCTCGATCCCGAGCGCGCCACCCGGCTCGTCGACTGGCCGACAGCACGACCGCACCGGCGCCGTCGCCGAACAGGATGCACGTGCTCCGGTCGGTGTAGTCGAGGAAGCGGGTCAGCAGCTCGGCGCCGATGACCAGGACGTGCCTGGCGATCCCGCTCGCGATGTACGCCTGGGCCGTGGCGAACGCGTACACGAACCCGGAGCACGCCGCGGCGACGTCCATCGCGGCCGCTCGCGTGTTGCCGATCGCCTCCTTGACCAGCGCCGCGGTCGACGGCATCCAGTAGTCGGGCGTGAGCGTCGCGAGCAGGATCAGGTCGATGTCATCGGGGTCGATGCCGGCCGTCCTGATCGCACGCAGCGAGGCGACCGCGGCCATCGACGCGGTCGTCTCGTTGGCCGCCGCCACGCGACGCTCGCGGATCCCGGTCCGCGTCACGATCCACTCGTCGGACGTGTCGACCATCCGCTCGAGGTCCTTGTTCGTCAGGACCTGGGCGGGCGCGTAGCGGCCCCAGCCGGTGACATGGGCCCGCGGCTGGCGGGCGACGTCGTTCACAGTGGCTCGACCTCGATCAGCGGCTGCTTCGCCTTGACCAGCGTGCCGCTCTCGGCCACGACGCGAACGACGCGCCCCGCCAGGTCGGATTTGATCTCGTTGAACAGCTTCATGGCCTCGATGAGGCCGATGATCTGGCCGACCGCGACCTCGCCGCCGACGGCCACGTACGGTGCCGTCCCCGGTGCCGGCGATGCGTAGAAGATGCCGGTGAGGGGCGCCTTGATCGACGGCTTGGTGGGGGCTCCCTCGCGATCCCCGGCCGCTCCCTCGCCGGTCGCAGGTGCAGCCACCGCGGACGCCGCGGGCGACGACGCCGCCACACTGGCCACGCTGATCGGGGCGAGGGCCGATGGCTTGCGCAGGACGAGGCCGGTGCTGCCGGACTCCACCTCGAGCTCGGTCAGGTCCGAGCGGTCGAGCAGGGCCGCGAGACGATCGATGAGACCGAGCAGCTCGAGATCGCCGTCATCGCGGGGCGTCGCGGCCTTCGCGTCCGGCGCGCCGACGACACCGTCTCCGAGCGGCTCTGCACCGGGACCAACGGCCATCGGCTCGAGGTCGTCGGTCATGCGTCCCATCGCCGGAAGATCAGGGCCGTGTTCTGGCCCCCGAACCCGAACGAGTTCGAGAGCACTACGCCGACGTCCCGCTGAGCGGCCTGGTTCGCGACGATCGTGAGCCCCGCGGCCTCAGGATCCGGGTCGGTCAGATTGATGGTCGGTGGGATGCAGCCCTCGCGGATCGTCATGACCGACACGATCGACTCGATCGCACCGGCCGCCCCGAGCGTGTGGCCGATCATCGACTTGTTGGCCGTGATCGGCGTTTCCGCGGCGTGCTCGCCGAGGATCGTCTTGATCGCCTGGAGCTCCGACTTGTCCCCTTCCGGTGTCGACGTCGCGTGGGCGTTCACGTGGTCGACGTCCCCGGGCGACAGCCCCGCCTTCTCGAGCGCCCGTCGCGCGGCGCGGACGGCACCGATGCCACCGGGCGCGGGCAGCGTGATGTGCGACGCGTCCGCGGTCGCGCCGTAGCCGACGATCTCCGCGAGTGGAGTCGCCCCGCGCGCCCGGGCGTGCTCGAGCTCCTCGAGGACCAGGACCCCGGCCCCCTCGCCACAGATGAAGCCGTCGCGACCGGTGTCGAACGGGCGAGACGCCCCGGCCGGGTCGTCGTTGCGGGTCGACAGGGCGCGCATCGCGGCAAACCCGCCGATGAGGAACTCGTGGATGCCGGCCTCCGTGCCGCCGGCGATCATCATGTCGGCGTCGTCACGCCGGATGGTCTCGAACGACTCGCCGACGGCGTGACCGCCTGTGGCGCACGCCGAGACCGTCGCGAAGTTCGGCCCGGTCATGCCGAAGTTGATCGCGATCTGCCCGGCCCCGACGTTGGGGATACCCATCGGGATCAGGAATGGGCTGATCCGGTCCGGGCCGCGGGTCACGTTGGTGCTGATGCCTTCGTTGAGCGTGCCCACGCCGCCGAGGCCCGTGCCCAGGATCGCGCCGGTGCGCTCGGCCTGCTCGCCCTCCAGCCGATCGGGCAGGCCGGCCTGGTCCATCGCCTCGCGGGCCGCGACCAGCCCGAACTGGATGTAGCGGTCCGTGCGGCGCTGGTCCTTGCGGTCGAGGACGTGGCTCGCGTCGAAGTCGCGGACCTGGCCCGCGATGCGGACCGTCAGCCGCGACGGATCGAACGCATCGATCGTCGTGATCCCGGAGCGCCCCGCGACCATGCCCGCCCAGGTCGTTTCGAGGTCGTTCCCGAGCGCGGTCACCAGGCCCATCCCAGTCACCACGACCCGCCGGCTCATCGCACGAGTTTCCCGGTTCGGACAGTGGCGGCCCGGTAGACATCGCCCGCAAGACCGCGGGCCGAGATGGCGTTGGCGACCCCCAGCGTGTCGAACGTCGTGCGCCGGATCTCGGCGTGGACCTCGTCGTCGGCGATGTCGATGAGCGCCCACGACGCGGTCGGGTCGCCGTCGAACACGTAGCCCGCGGACCCATCGTTGACGATGACCTTCCAGCCCAAGTCGCGAACCTCGGGCAGGTGGGTATGGCCACAGACGATGACCCGGGCGTCGGTCCGCGCGACCCGCTCGATCGTGACCGACGGGTCGAGATTCTGGTCGAAGCCGGCGGTCTGCGACCCGGGCGAGCCGTGGCAGGCCAGGACGAGCGTGTCGTCGTCCGTGCGCCAGCGGCGCTCGGCCGGAAGCCGCCGAAGCCAGTCGAGCCGCTCCTCCCCGATCGCCTCGTGGGCCCATTCCGCCGCATCGACGATCGCGTCCGGGACGCCGTCGATCATCCACGGGAAGGCGGCCGCGTAGTCGAAATCCGCGACCGCGATGTCGGTGTTGCCGCCGATGATCAGGGCGCCATCGCCGGCCAGGCTGCGCAGGACGTCGATGACCAGGGCGGGTTCCGGACCGTTGAGCACGAGATCGCCCGCGACCATGAGCACGTCCGGCTTCTCGCGTGCGATGTCCGCGAGGACGGCTTCGAGGGCGGCCGCGTTGCCGTGGACGTCGGAGAGGGCTGCGATCCGGCTCATCGGAGGGCGCCCTCGGGCGGGATGATGAAGCTCAGGACGCCCTCGCACGCGACCTCACCGGCGACGCTCGCGACGCCGCGGCCCTTGCCGAACCGCGAGCCGAGCTTCTCCATCGTGACCTCGAGCCGGAGCGTGTCGCCCGGTGCGACGATCCGCTTGAAGCGCACGTCGTCGATGCCGGCGAACAGGCCGATCCGGTCGCCGAACCCGGGCTGCTTCGCGACGTAGACCGCCATGGTCTGGGCGAGCGCCTCCACCTGGAGGACACCGGGCATGACCGGCAGGCCCGGGAAGTGCCCCGCGAAGAACCACTCGGTCGCCGTGACGCCCTTGAGCCCGACGATGCGCTTCGCGTCCGGGTCGTACTCGACGATGCGGTCGACCAGGAGGAAGGGGTGGCGATGCGGGATCAGGCGTTCGATCTCGGCGGTCGTGTGGACGGTGTCGGTCACGGGCGGCTCCAAGGACGGTCGTGGTCAGTCTGGGCGGTGGCGGCCGGCGGCAACGGGTCGGCGTGTGCAGGTCTGCACAACGGTCATGCCCGGGCGGCCGCCGCGAGGAAGGCCGCGCTGCCCACCCGATCCAGCAGGTTCGTCGTCATCCGGCCCTCGAGGAATGTCTCGGAGGCGAGAAGCGCCTGGTGGATGTCGACATTGGTCGTGATGCCGTCGATGACCAGCTCCTCGAGCGCCACCCGGCCGCGGGCGATGGCGGTCTCGCGGTCAGGCCCCCACACGATGAGCTTGCCGAGCAGGGAGTCATAGAACGGGGGGACCTCGTAGCCGGTGAACAGGTGCGAGTCCATGCGCACGCCCGGCCCGCCCGGCGCGTGGTAGCGCTCGACGACGCCGGCCCCCGGGCGGAAATCGTGCGCCGGGTCCTCGGCGTTGATCCGGAATTCGATCGCGTGGCCAGAAAACGTGATGTCGGCCTGGGTGATGCCCAGTGGCTCGCCGGCGGCGATGCGCATCTGCATCGCGACGAGGTCGACGCCGGTCAGGCTCTCGGTGACGGGATGCTCGACCTGGATCCTGCAGTTGATCTCGATGAAGTAGAAGTTGCCGGCCCGATCGACGAGGAACTCGAGCGTCCCGACGTTCTCGTAGCCGGCCGCGACGACCGCCCGGATCGCGCGCTCCGCGAGATCCTCGCGGACGGCATCGGACAGGGCTGGTGTCGGAGCCTCTTCGAGGATCTTCTGGTGACGCCGCTGGACCGAGCAGTCGCGCTCCCCGAGGTGGACGCCGTGACCGTACCGGTCGACCGCGACCTGGACCTCGACGTGGCGGTTCTCATCGAGCCATTTCTCGAGGTACAGCGAATTGTCGCCGAACGCGGCCTTCGCCTCGCTGCGGCAGACCCTCAGGACGGATTCGAGCTCGCGCGGCGTGCGCACCATGCGCATGCCCTTGCCGCCACCACCGGCCGATGGCTTGACCAGGACCGGATAGCCGATGCGCTCGGCTTCCGCGAGGGCGTGGATGTCGTCGCGCAGCATCCCGTCCGAACCCGGGATCGTCGGCAGCCCGTGGGCGCCCAGGAGCTGGCGCGTCCCGGCCTTGCTGGCGAAGCGCTCCAGGACGTTGGCGGGCGGACCGATGAATGTCATGCCGTGGGCCGCCACCACCTCGGCGAAGCCCTCGTCCTCGGACAGGAAGCCGTATCCCGGATGGATCGCGTCGCAGCCGGTGACCAGCGCGGCCGAGATCACCGCGGGCGCGGACAGGTACGACCGCTGGGCCTCGGGCGGGCCGATGCAGATCGCCTCGTCGGCGAGCCCGACCGGGAGCGATTCGCGGTCTGCCTCGCTGTAGGCGACCACCGACTCCGCGCCGAGGGTGCGGCAGGCGCGCAGCACCCGGAGGGCGATCTCCCCGCGGTTGGCGATGAGGACCTTCTTGAACATCAGGCGTTGCCGGTGCCGTTGGTCGACATCGGGACGCCGAATTCGACGACGACGAGCTCCTGGCCGTACTCGACGGCCTCGCCCGGCTCCACCAGGCTCGTCCCCACGACGCCGTCGATCGGGGCGACCACCTCCTGGGGCACGCCGAGCATGTCGACTGCGCCGATCCGGTCGCCCGCGCGCACGCGCGAGCCGATCGTCAGGTCCTTGCGCGGCTGGTAGATGCCGACCGCCGGTGACGTGGCGACACTCCGCGAATCGGAGCGGGCGGTGGCCGGGGGCTCGGGGTGGGGATGCAGGTGCTGGGCACGCGGCGGCCGCTCGGGCACGCGCTCCGTCGACCGCTCGGCGCTGCCACGGTCGCCGGCGCGCCGGTCGCGGCCACCCGCGGGCGGACTAGCCGGACGCCGGAGCCTGACGCGCCACTCGCCCTCCCGGACCTCGAGCTCGCCGAGGCCGGTCGCCCCGAGCTTCGAGATCAGTGCGGGCAGCAGCTCGCCTGTGAGGCGGTCGATGGCTGCGTGGTCGGCAGAACGCTCGCCGTCGTCACGCGAGCGTCGGGCGTCGGCCGGGACCTGATCTGGCACGCGCTATACCTCCTCGCGAGCCGGTGGATCGTCGTCTCGGGACCAGGCTTCGACCCCGACGAGTCCCCTCCGAGCCGGATCCAGCAGATCGCGCAGGCGATCGGCGAGACTCCGGTCCACGCGCCCGGGCACCTCGGGTCTGGCGACCTCAGTGTAGGCGCCCAGGGCACGGTAGCGTCGGTAGCGCTGCTCGAGGAGCGTCTCCATCGATAGCGCGTCGAGCGCGTCGAGCCGATCGAGGATGACCGAGCGGAGACGATCGGCCGTCGCCTCTGGCTCCGCGTGCGCACCCTCGCCCGGCTCCGGCACCACGATGTCGACCACGCCGAGCGCGTGCTGGTCGGCCGCCGACATCCGCATCGCCGCGGCGGCCGTCGCCGCCTCATCAGCCGTCCGCCACAGGATCGAGGCGCAGCCCTCCGGGCTGATGACCGAGTAGACCGCGTTCTCGAGGGCGATCACGACATCGGCGACGGCGATCGCCAGGGCCCCGCCCGAGCCGCCCTCACCGGTGATCACCGTCACGATCGGCGTCCGGAGACGGCTCATCAACCCGATCGAGCGGGCGATCGCCTCGGCGATACCGCGCTCCTCCGACTCCGGACCGGGATGGGCACCCGGGACGTCGACGAAGGTCACGACCGGGAGAGCCGCGCGCTCCGCGAGCTCCATGACCCGCATGGCCTTGCGATAGCCCTCCGGATGGGGCATGCCGAAGTTGCGCCGGATGTTCTCGTCGGTGTCCGCGCCCTTCTGCTGGCCGATGACCACCACACGCCGGCCGCCGATGCGGGCCAGACCGGCCACGATCGCGGCGTCGTCGCCGAAGAGCCGATCGCCGTGCAGCTCGACGAACTCGTCGGCCATGGCGTCGAGGAACTCGAGCGTGCGCGGCCGGCGCAGGCTGCGCGCCAGTTGGACGCGCGCCCACACGTCGTCGCGTGCCTTGTCGTCGAGCGGCGCGATCGCCACGGCGCCGTCCGGGGCCACGGCCGGGACCGTGACTGGCGGCGTGGGGACCTCGGCTTCTTCGTCGCCGTCGGTCGGGCCTTCGCCGTTCGCGAGCTCCCCCACCCGATCCGCGATCGTCGTGAGGAACGAGAACGGCCGGAATGCCGGCACGTCCTCCTCGGGCTCTGGCTCCTCGAGCGAACCTCGCGCCGGGAGCAAGCGGAGCAGGCTGGCCAGCTCGTCGTGCAGCTCCGGACGCGCCACCACCCGGTCGACGAAGCCGTGGCTGTAGAGGAACTCGGCCCGTTGGAAGCCGGGCGGGAGCTCGGCGGCGATGGTGCCGGCGGTCACGCGCGCCCCTGCGAAGCCGATGAGCGCGTCCGGCTCGGCGATGTTGACGTCGCCGACGGCTGCGAACGATGCGAAGACGCCACCGGTCGTCGGGTCTGACAGGACGGAGAAGAACGGCACGCCGCTCGCGCGCAGCCGCTCGAGCGCGGCCAGCGTCTTGGCGAGCTGCATCAGCGCCAGCGTGCCCTCCTGCATGCGGGCGCCACCCGACGCGCTCACGACGATGAGCGGCACCCGCGCTGCGAGCGCGTGCTCGGCCGCCCGCGTGACCTTCTCGCCGACCACCGCGCCCATCGAGCCGCCCATGAACCCGAAATCCATCACGCAGATCGCGATCTCGTGACCGCTGATCGACCCGGTGCCCCACACGGCCGCGTCGCGCATGCCCGTCGCGAGCTGGGCGGCGGCGAGCCGGTCCGGGTACGGCTTCTGGTCCACGAACCCGAGCGCGTCGACCGATTGCAGTCCCGGATCGCGCTCCGACCAGCTGCCGGGGTCGAGCAGGTGGTCCAACCGGGCTTCGGCCGACAGGCGGAAGTGGTGGCCGCACGTGGTGCAGACCCGGAGGTTCTTCTCGAGCTGCTTGTTGAACAGCATCGTCGAGCAGGTCGGGCACTTCGTCCAGAGGTCGGGCGGGTAGACGTCCCGCCGGGCGCGGAAGGACGGCAGCTTGAGCGGCATCAGACGATCCTCGTCCGCGCGACGGCGCGAACCGCGCGCGTCATCGGGTCGGCGGGCGGCCGCCCTCGGCGCCAGGCCATCCACGCGGCGGCGAGCGAGATCGCGGCCGACGTCACCACACCGCCGATCACCACCGGGCGGACCTGGCCGCGCCCATCGTCGGTCGTGCCGCGGTCGCGCGATCGACCGGCGGGGAAGTCGATGATGTCGCCGATCCCCTCCGTCGCGGACGCGGCCGCGAGCGCGAGGCGCGCGGCGAGGTCTTCCTCGAAGCGGAAGGACGGGTGGTAGCGCGGCAGGGCGGCGGCCAGTCGGTCGGCGGTGGCCCGCACGTCCTCCGGCACGTCCGCCGGATCGCGTGGCGCGCGCGCGAGCAACGACTCGAGGTATCGGTCGACGACGAGCGCCTCGATCTCCCCGTCACGCGCGGTCGAACCGACGGTCACGCCCTCCCCTCGCGACGGTCGCGCAGGTCGCGTGCGACGCCGCGCAGGCCGCGATGGATCAGGACCCGGACCGCGCCCTCAGACCGGCCGAGGACTGCGGCGATCTCCGCCGTCGACATCTCGTGGACGAAGCGCAGGATCACGGCCCGCCGGCGATCGCCGCTCAGGCGGTCCACCGCCCGCCACGCGGACAGCGCCGATTCGCGCTCGACGACGGCGTGCTCGACATCGGTCGGGTCGGGTGCGGTGAGCGCAAGCTCGAGCGGCGCCTCGGGACGGCGCCGCCAGCGCCGGCGACGCTCGTTGACCACGTTTCGGGCGATCCGGAGGAGCCAGATGCGGAAGGTCGAGGCGCCCTCTCCGTCGTCGGGCTCGGCGCGCTCCTCGAATCGGGGCAGGCCGGCCAGCGCGGACAGGAACGTCCGTTCCGTGGCGTCCTCCGCCTCGTGATGGTCGCCGAGCTCGTAGACCGCGTAGTTGTACACCTGGGCAACGTACTTCCGGTACAGCGCGTCGAACCGCGCGGGGTCGGCCCGTGCCGCATCCACGAGCGACCGGTCGAGGTCGAGGCGGGCGAGGCGTGGGCGAACGGCCCCCTGGGACCGCGTCGTCTTCCTCAATGCCGGACGGGCCATCGCGTTACACCGATTCCAGAAAGTCTAGAAAGCGGTCCGGGTCGTGCTGGGCCCACAGTCGGACATGCCGGATCTCGCCGACCAACACGCTTCGCGGCCCGCGCGTGGCGTCCTCGACGACGAGCGCGCCGGTCGCGGGGTCGACGCCCATCGCGGGAACGATCGTCGACTGCCCATCAGGTTCGATCAGTTCGATGTCGCGGCCGTTCGTCACCTGGCGGTTCCCCCAACCCGGACCGTCGAACCGGCCCTTTCTGAGCTCCTCGACGGAGGGCTCGAGATTGGCCAGGAACAACGCGAGCAACGCCTCGTGGTCGATCGAGCCATCGGTGAGATCCCGAAGCGACGTCATCGTATCCGCGAGCTCTGGCGGGAAGTCGGTCGGCGCCCAGTCGGTGTTCACGCCGATGCCGACGACGACGCGCGGGTCGTCGGTCCCGAGCCCGTCGCTCTCACCGAGGACACCAGCGAGCTTCAGGACACCATTGCCAGCGGAGACCACGAGGTCGTTGGGCCACTTCAGGCGGACGACGCCGGCGGGGAGCCCCCCGACCGTCTCGCAGGCATCGGCCATCGCGAGCGACACTGTCGCAGCCACCTGCCAGACGCGATCCGGTGCGAGCCAAGTCGGACGGAAGCCGAGCGATGCCAGCAGCGCCGTGCCCCGTGGCGACACCCACGTCCGGCCCTCACGGCCACGTCCGGCGGTCTGCTCATCGGCGGTAGCCAGGCAGACTTCCGGGACGCCCTCGGCCAGAAAATCGCGGACGACATCGTTCGTCGAACCGACGGTGGCGAAGCGTTCCAGGTGGCTGATGAACTGAGGCATGAGGGAGGGCGACCTAGCCGGCCGCCGCGACCTCCACCGGCTCCGGGCGCTCGAGCTCGAACGCCTCGTGCAACGCGCGCAGCGCGGTCTCGAGCTCCTCCTCGGCAATCATGCAGGTGATCCGCACCTCGGACGTCGAGATCATCTCGATGTTGACGTTCGCGTCCGCCAGCGTGCCGAACATCCTGGCCGCGTAGCCCGGGGCGTTGTGCAGGCCGGCCCCGACGATGCTCACCTTGGCCACCGACGCATCCGTCGTCAGCTCGCGAGCGCCGAGCTCGCGCACGACCGGCTCGAGCGTCTTCTTCGCCTTTCCGAGCTCGACCTCGGGGACCGTGAACGACAGGTCGGTCTCGCCGCCATGGCCGACGTTCTGGACGATCATGTCGATGTTGACCCCGGCCGCGGCGAGGGGATCGAAGATCGCCCGCGCGATGCCCGGCCGGTCGGGGACCGCGACGACCGTCACCTTGGCGACGTTCCGGTCGTGGGCGAGCCCGCGGACCTTGTTGCGCTGTTCCACGAGCGGGTCCTCCTTGATGAGCGTGCCCGGCGCGTCCTCGAACGAGCTCAGGACCTCGATGACGACGTCGTTGATCCAGCCCAGCTCGACGGCCCGGACCTGCATGACCTGAGCGCCCTGGTGGGCGAGCTCGAGCATCTCCTCGTAGCCGATGAGCGGCAGCTGACGGGCATGCGGGACCAGGCGCGGGTCGGCCGTGAAGATGCCACGGACGTCGGTGAAGATCTGACAGCGATCGGCGCGCAGGGCGGCAGCGAGCGCGACAGCCGTGGTATCGCTGCCTCCGCGCCCGAGCGTCGTCATCTCCTGGTCGTCGGCCTGCGTCGCGCTCTGGCCCTGGAAGCCGGCCACGATCACGACCTTGCCGCTCTCGAGCTCCGCGCGCACGCGGCGTGGCTCGATGCCGGCGATGCGCGCACGTCCGTACGTGCCGTCGGTCGTGATGCCGGCCTGCGGCCCGGTCAGGCTGATCGCCGGGATGCCGATGCCGTGGAGCGCCATCGAGACGAGGGTGGCGCTTTGATGCTCGCCCGTCGCCAGCAGCACGTCGAGCTCGCGCGGATCTGGGTCATCGGTGATCGCGGCGGCGAGGCCGAGCAGCTCGTCTGTGGTGTCGCCCATGGCGGACACGACGATCACGAGATCGTGACCGGCGGCACGCTCGCGCGCGATGCGCCGGGCGACCCGCTTGATCCGGTCCGCCCCGGCGACCGATGAGCCGCCGTACTTCTGGACGACGAGGGGGCCGGGCATGCGGGGCATTCTACTGCCGGATTCACCGGATTCCGCCCGCGGCCTCCGTCGAGGCGCGCACGGGTGGCACCATTGTCACGATCCATATGTGCTTCGACCACGACAGCCGGCCGCCAATCGCGCCGATCGCCGGAGGCGCGATCGATGGCTCACGCATCGAGCTGACGGCAGCCGATGGCAACAGGCTCGGCGCGTTCCGGGCGCGGCCATCGGAGCCGGGCGGCGCGGGCGTGGTGATCCTGCCCGACGTTCGCGGTCTCCATCCGTTCTACGAGGAGCTCGCCCTGCGGTTCGCGGAGCGCGGGATCGACGCGATCGCGATCGACTGGTTCGGTCGGACAGCCGGGACCGAGGCTCGCGGCGAGGCCTTCGACCACATGCCCCACGTCACCGCGACGACCTGGGCCGGCAACTCGGCGGACATCGCCGCCGGCGTGGAGGCACTCCGCTCGGACCGGATCGCCGCTCTTTTTACGCTCGGGTTCTGCATGGGCGGCCGGATGTCGTTCCTGGCGGCGACGCTGGGCCTCGACCTCGCTGGCGTGATCGGGTTCTATGGCGCGCTCGAAGGGCCGTGGCGGAACGACGCGCCGGCCCCGCTCGATCGGATCGACGAAATCGCGGAGCCGGTCCTCGGGCTGTTCGGCGGGGCCGACCAGGGCATCTCGGCCGAAGCGATCGCGGCCCTGGATCGAGGCCTTGCCGAGCGCGGCATCGACCGGCGCATCGTCACGTACCCGGGCGCCCCGCACAGCTTCTTCGACCGGAAGGCGGCCGAGTTCGCACAGCAGAGCGTCGACGCATGGGACGAGGTCATGGCTTTCATCGAGGCGCAGACGGACGGCTGATCACGCCTCAGCGCTCCGCGACCGTTGCCGACCGTCCGACCGAGGTCGTCCATCAGCGGCCGGTCGGGATGACCTTCGCGCCCGCGTTGCGCGGCTCCACGACGACGACCTTGCCGTCAAGGTCGCTGTCTGCCGCGACGGCCACGAAAGCCGCTTCGACCCGCGAGATCTGCGACATGGAATCGGCGAAGGCGATGATCGTCGAGCCGGCGCCCGAGAGACACGCGCCGAGCGCCCCGGCCTCGCGGGCGGCCGCGACCATCCGCGGCAGCTCGGGATAGACCTTGGCTCGATATTGCTCATGGACGCGGTCGACCGTGAGACGCGCCAGCATGTCGGTCCGGCCGGTGGCCAGCCCCGCGACGCCGAGCGCCACGGCACCGAGGTTCGCCACGACGTCCTCGAGAGGGATCGTCGCCGGCAGGGCTCTGCGCATCGCGTCGGTCGGCAGACGGCGCTCCGGGACGAACAGGACCGCGCGCAGGTCACGCGTCACGTCGATCCGGATGGCCTCGACTCCGTCGGCCGTCGCCGCGGAAGCGACGAAACCCCCGAGCAAGGCGGCGGCGGCGTTGTCCGGATGGCCTTCGATGCCGGCCGCGATCCGGAGCTGCGTCGCCGTGTCCAGCGACCCGCCGAGGAGCGCGTTCGCAGCGACGATGCCCGCCACGGTGGCGGCAGCCGACGACCCGAGCCCGCGCGCGAGGGGGATGCCATTGCGCATCGCGATCCGCCAGCCGACGCCCTCAGGCAGCTCGCCCCGTGCCGCGCCCATCGCCGCTTCGAGTCCGCGGACGAATCGGTTGTCGCGGTCCTCCGTCAGCTCGTCGCGACCCTCACCCTCGACCGTGAGCTCGATCTGGCCGCGACTCCAGCCGCGCACCTCAACCTCGATCTGGTTCGTCAGCGCCAGCGCGACACCGAGACAGTCATAACCGGCGCCCAGGTTGGCGGACGATGCCGGCACCTCGACCGTGACCCGGCGGCCGTCGAGCTCCGCGAGCCAGTGGGCGACCATCGACTCAGCTCCAGCCCAGCGCGACGGCCACGGCGCCGAGCGTCGGCGCCGTCTCGATCACGCCCGGGACCTGGCGCTCGGCCGTCTGCGGGTCCTTGAGGCCGTGCCCGGTGAGGACCGCCACGACGGTCGCGTCGGGGTCGAGATTGTCGGCCGCGGCCATCTTCCGCAGCCCGGCGATGCTCGCCGCTGACGCGGGCTCGCAGAACACGCCTTCGAGCGTCGCGAGATCGCGGTAGGCGGCGAGGATCTCGTCGTCCGTCACGGCATCGATCCGACCGCGACTCTCGTCGCGGGCCGCGACCGCCTTCTCCCACGACGCGGGCGCGCCGATGCGGATCGCCGTCGCGACGGTCTCCGGACGCTCGACCCGGCGCCCGTGCACGAGCGGTGCGGCGCCGGCGGCCTGGAAACCCCACATCGCGGGCGTCGAGCGCGCCAGGTTCGCCTCCGCGTATTCGCGAAACCCTGCCCAGTACGCGCTGATGTTGCCGGCGTTGCCGACCGGGATGGCCAGGATGTCGGGCGCCCGGCCGAGGTCGTCGCACACCTCGAAGGCGGCCGTCTTCTGCCCGTCGAGACGGAACGGGTTGACCGAGTTGACCAGTGTCACGGGGTGCTCGTCCTGTTCGGCAAGGGCGCGGACGATGCGCAGGGCGTCATCGAAGTTGCCATCGACCGCGACGACGCGGGCGCCGGCGGCGAGCGCCTGGAGCAGCTTGCCGACCGCGATCTGGCCGCGGGGCAGCACGACGATGACCTCGAGCCCCGCGGCCGCGCCATAGGCGGCCGCCGACGCGGACGTATTGCCCGTCGACGCACAGACGATCGAGTGCGCGCCGCTTTCGATCGCCTTTGCGACGGCCACGACCATGCCGCGGTCCTTGAACGAGCCCGTCGGGTTCTGGCCTTCGACCTTCAGGTAGAGGTTCCGGAGCCCGATCGACCGCGCGAGTCGGCCGGCCCGTATGAGCGGCGTCGCGCCCTCGCCAAGGCTGAGCGACGGCGTCGCGTCGGTGATCGGCAGGAATTGCCGGTAGCGATCCATGAGCCGCGGCCGCAACCCCGAGTCTGCCGCCATCGCCGCGTCAGTCATCGACGGGGTAGAGCGTGACGTCCGCGCCGTCCGGAAGGAGGGCGTCGAACGCGGCCTGCGCGTCGGCCAGGGTCACGACGTCGGTGCGGATCGCCGTGCCGTCGTCGAAATCGACGGATGCGGCCCGACCGATCGCCGCTGGCAGGTCACCGTCGCTGGATCGGACTGCGCCAACGAACGCGAACCAGCGCCGCGGCGCGTCGAGAGGATCGACCGCCGGGACCGCCGCGTCGGTGGCCGGCGGCAGCCCGGCCCACGTGGATCCCTGACCCCGCGCGACCGCGACCAGATCGCCGAGGACAGCGCTGCTCGTCGCGGCTCCACCTGCGCCGGGACCGGCGAGACCGACCGTGCCGAGCGGCATGGCCTCGATCTCGATCCGGTTCGTCACGCCGTCCGTCCAGCCGAACGGACTATCGGCCGGGACCGCGGTCGGGATCACGGAGGCCTCGATCGCGTCGTCCCGACGGGTCGCGGTCGCGAGCAGCTTGATCGTGAGACCGAGGGCGGCCGCGCCTTCGAGCTCCTGGTCGGTCACGCCGGTGATGCCCGGTCGGCCCATGCCACGGGCCGTGGGCGGCCGCCGGCCGACGGTCGACGGGTCGAGCCAGCGACCGAATGCGAGTCGAGCCAGGATGACCAGCTTGTTGACCGCGTCGTCGCCCTCGACGTCGCCGGCCGGGTCTGCCTCCGCGTACCCGAGCTCCTGCGCATCCGCGAGGACCTCGTCGTACGGCCGTCCGTCCTCGGCCATCGCGGTCAGGATGTAGTTCGTCGTCCCGTTGACGATGCCGCGGACCCGGACGATCTCGTTGCCGGCAAGGTCGGCGGCGAGGGGACCGAGCACGGGGATCCCGCCGGCGACGGCGGCCTCGAAGCGGAACGCCGTCGCTGTCCGGCGCGCCGCCGACTCCAGCTCCGGGCCGTGGTGGGCGATGACCGACTTGTTCGCTGTGACGACCGGCTTCCCGGCACCGAGCGCGGCCGCGATGAGCGTCCGGGCGGGCTCGATGCCACCCATCAGCTCGACGATGGCGTCGGTTTCGGGATCGGCGACGAGATGCGCCGGCGCGTCGGTCAGCAAGTCCGCAGGCAACGCCGTTGCGGCGCGCCTTGTCGAGATCCCGCACGGCGACCGCGGAGAGCGTGATCGGCCGGCCGTCGTCCGTCGCCAGTCGCTCGGGGTGGTGGGTCAGGCCGTCGAGCACGGCCCCGCCGACCGTCCCGGCCCCGAGGACCGCGACACGCAGCGGCGAACGGCTCACCGGCCAGGCTCGTGACGGGGGACGCGCATCGCCTCGCATGGTAGCCCGCCACCCACGCGACCGGCGCCGGAAATGGACGATCGAGGACACACCGCTGCGACCGAGGACCAGCGTGGCGGCCCTCGGTCGACGCGATCCCCCACATGCCCGCTCGAGTCGGGCTCAGGTCACGGCGCCGCTCCCTTTCGGGACGTTCTCGGTCTGCCCGCCGACTTCGTCCCAGATGCGCACATCCTTGGTCTCGCGCACGAAGCGCCAGCCGATGAACGCCGTCATCAGGGCGACGACGATGGGATAGATCAATCCCGCGTAGATGTTGCCGGTCGCCGCGAACAGCGACGCCGCGATGAGCGGCAGGAAACCGCCGAACCAGCCGTTGCCGATGTGATAGGGGATCGACAGCGACGTATAGCGGATCCGGGCCGGGAAGTACTCGACGAGGAACGCCGCGATCGGGCCGTACACCATGGTCACGAACACGACCTGGATCCAAACGAGCGCGATGAGCGCCACGAGATTCGGGTTTGCGCTGATGAATGTCGAGGTGATGGCTGGGTCGGTCTTCGGGTTCGCGACCGGGTTGGCCACCGCGAACATCAGGTTGTAGATCGGGTAATACGTCAGCGCCGCGATGAGGCAGCCGCCGAGGATGATCGGCTTGCGCCCGATCCGATCGGACAGCCGCCCGAACACGATGAAGAACGGGGTCGCGAGGACGATCGCCGTTCCGACCACGAGGTAGGAGTTCAGGTACCCGAGACCCAGGATGTTCTGCATGAAGAACAGCGCCTGGAACTGGCCCTGATACCAGACCACGGCCTGACCGGCGGTCATGCCGAACAGGGCCAGCAGGATCAGCTTGCGATTGCCCGGGTCGCCGAAGCTCTCACGCCACGGCGATGTCGACGAATTGCCCTCGGCCTTGAGCCGCGTGAACAACGGCGTTTCCTGGAGTCGCAGTCGAATGATGAGCGCGAACACGACGAGGACGGCCGACAGGATGAAGGGGATGCGCCAGCCGTACGCACGGAATGCCTCATCGCCCATCGATACCCGGAAGACCGCGATGACGACAAGGGCGAGCAGCAATCCGACCGTTGCCGTCGTCTGGATCCAGCTGGTGTACTTCCCACGCTCGTGGTCCGGCGAGTGCTCCGCGACGTAGATCGCGGCACCGCCGTACTCGCCGCCCAGCGCCAGTCCCTGGGCCAGGCGCAGAAGCACGAGGATGATGGGCGCAAGGACGCCGATCTGGGCGTACGTCGGCAGGACGCCGACGAGCGCGGTCGCGCCGCCCATCAGCGAGATCGTCACGAGGAAGGTGAACTTCCGACCGATGATGTCGCCGATCCGGCCAAAGAAGGCGGCGCCGAACGGCCGCACGGCGAACCCGGCGCCGAATGTCGCCAGCGACGACAGGAGCGCGGCGACCTCGTTGCCTGGCGGGAAGAACTGCGTCGCGAAGAACGCGGCGAGGACACCGTACAGATAGAAGTCGTACCACTCGATCACGGTCCCCGCGGCGGAGGCCGTGATCACGAACGGCAGTTTGTACCGATAGACGGGGGTCTCGGACGCGGGGAGCGGGGCGGCGGACGTGGCCAACTGATCCCTCCTCCAAAAGCGACCCGGTCGGGCCGCGCAGCACGCAAGGGCACGCGGGGCTCGGTCACGCGGAGCGCAGTCAGGCTCGGACGGCTCACCTCCCCTCGGGCTTGGGACGCGACCTCGGGGGTCATCGCGATGCAACCGCTCGAGCAGTTGGGACGACATGTCACCGCCGCAAGACCCGCGTTGCATTCACGTGACAACCGGATGTTTGACAGCGCCGTACGACCGCCGGACACTGCCGCCACCGTTGCGTGGGGACACCGCGGCCGGATTGCCGCGATCACCAGAACCGCGCGACATCACGCTGTCCGTCCCAGAGGCCGGAGTGAGCTACGAGAAGGCAGGAGGAGGCCATGCTCGGTCAACGTCGTCGCCACCCGTCAATCACCTCGCCGATGTCGCGCACGATCAGACTTGCAGCACTCTGTGTCGCGATCCTGCTCGTCGGCGCATGCGGGACTACCGCGACCCCGAGCGCGTCGGCGCCGCCGGCCAGTGCCTCGGCCGGCACCCCGAGCCAGGCGGCCAGTCCATCCGCCGCGGGGACGCTCTCGGTCTTCGGCGCCTTCGCCACGGAGATCGAGGAACCGTGGGACGGCGTCATCCACAGCGCGCTCGAAGACGAGAAGGCAGCCGGGCGCATCACCTACGACTTCACCGACGCGATCGGCTACTCGGGCGACATGGAGCGTGTGCTCCGCGAGGTCGCCGAGCGCGATCAGCCGGCCATCATCTTCGGTGACGCGTTCGGCAACGAGGAAGCCGCGCGCCGCGTGGCGGCCGAGTATCCGGACATCGCGTTCGTCTTCGGATCCGGCGGCGGCCCGGCCGAACCGAACTTCTCCGTCTTCGACAACTGGATCCACGAGCCGGCGTACCTGGCCGGGATGCTCGCCGGTGGCCTGACGAAGTCGAACACTCTCGGCGTCGTCGGCGGCTATCCCGTGCCCGAGGTCAACCGCATCGTCAACGCGTTCATCGGCGGCGCCAAGGAAGTCAATCCGAACGTCGAGGTCAAGGTCACCTTCCTCAACAGTTGGTTCGACCCGGCGGCGGCGAAGGAGGCGGCCCTGGCCCAGGTCGGCGCGGGAGCGGACGTCCTGTTCGCCGAGCGATTCGGCGTCATCGAAGCGGCGTCGGAAAACGACCTGCTCGCCATCGGCAACATGAGCGACCAGCAGGAGCTGGCGCCTCAGCACGTCGTCAGCAGCGTGACCTGGAACATGAAGCCGACGGTCGGCTACGTCATCGACCAGGTGATGGCGGGCTCCTACACCGCCCAGGACCTCAAGGACTTCAGCATGGTGGCGAAGGGCGGCGCTGCCCTTGCCCAGATCAACGCCTCGGTCGCTGGCGGCGTGCCGGACGATCTCCTGACAAAGGTCAAAGACAAGGAGACCGCGATCAAGTCGGGTACGTTCCGCGTCGACATCAACGAGGCGACCCCACCGGGCGCGACCGTCCCGGCGGGCTGACGATTCGTCCGGCCAGCTGACCGTGGCGTGATCCCGGCCGTGCCGGAGCCGCTCGTCGAACTCCGCGGGATCAGCAAGCGCTTCGGGCACCTCGTCGCCAACGACCGCGTCGATCTCGCGATCCGGCGCGGCGAGGTGCATGCCCTCCTCGGCGAGAACGGGGCGGGCAAGACGACGCTGATGCGCATCCTGTACGGGCTGGCGACGCCCGATGCCGGCGAGATCCTCGTCGACGGGCGGCCATTCGCCATCCGCTCGCCGCGGGATGCCATCGCGGCTGGGATCGGCATGGTGACGCAACACTTTTCGCTCGTGCGACCGATGACGGTCGCGGAGAACCTCGCTCTCGGGCGATCGCCATTCCGCTACGACGAGCAGGCGGCACTGGCTCACGTGGCAGAGGTCTCGGCGCGCTACGGGATCGCGGTAGATCCGCGGAAACGGGTCGGGGACCTGTCGATCGGAGAGCAGCAGCGTGTCGAGCTCCTCAAGGCCCTTGCGCGTGACTGCCGCGTGCTGGTTCTCGACGAGCCGACCGCGGTGCTCGTCCCCCAGGAGGTCACGACCCTCTTCGAGACGCTGCGACAGCTCGTGGCCGATGGCCTCGGCGTCGTCTTCATCAGCCACAAGCTGGGCGAGGTCCGCGCCATCAGCGACCGGGTCAGCGTCCTGCGCAAGGGGTCGCTGGTCGGAACTGCAGCCGGCACCACCGACGAGCGCGAGCTGGCGCGCATGATGGTCGGGCGTCCGATGGCCCGGGTCGAGCGGCCTGCCGATACGTCTGCCCGAGCGGACGGGTCGCTACTCCGGGTCCGCGAGCTCCGCGTCAGCGGATCTGGGGTCGATGCCCTGGGATCCGTCTCCTTCGACATCGCGCCGGGCGAGATCCTGGGTGTCGCGGGGGTATCCGGCAACGGCCAGACCGAGCTCGTCGACGTGCTCGCCGGGATGCGCCGCCCGGATGCGGGATCCGTGAAGGTCGGCGACGCCGAGCTGGCGGGCGCGCAGCCCCGGGAGGTCGTCGAAGCCGGGGTCGGTCGTATCCCGGAGGATCGCCACGCATCGCTCGTGCCCGACCTGTCCGTCGCGCTGAACCTGGTCCTGGAGCGAATCGACGATTTCGGCGGATGGGCTCGGCTGGACGAGCGTCGTATCCGCGACCACGCCGCAGACCTCATCAAGCGTTTTTCGATCCGTGCCCGACCCGACGACCGGCTCGGAACGCTGTCCGGTGGGAACGTCCAGAAGGTGCTGCTCGCCCGGGTCCTGTCGAGGGATCCGCGGGTCGTCGTCGTGTCCCAACCCACGCGCGGGCTCGACGTCGGCGCGACCGAGTACGTCCGATCCGAGCTGCTTGCTCGACGGGCGGCCGGGAGCGCGGTCCTCCTCGTGTCCGAGGACCTCGACGAGCTCCTGGCCCTGGCTGATCGCCTGATCGTGCTGTACGAGGGGCGCATCGTGGGCGAGATGCGCACGGAGGACGCCGACCTGGAGCGCCTTGGGCTGCTCATGGCCGGACGGAGCGCCGATCCTGACGGACGGGCTGCATGACGGCCGGCACCGGCGCCATTCGGACGCCGCGCTGGCGGGCGCTCCCATGGTCGACGCCCGGGCTCGTGCTCATGGCCGTCGTGGTCACGTTCCTTCTGACGGCGGGCCCCATCGCGCTCGCCGGGGCGAACCCCATCACCGCCTATGCGGAGTTCCTCCTCGTGCCCCTGACCTCGCGGTTCTCCGTCCTCGAGGTCCTGGTCACCGCGACGCCGCTGCTCCTCACGGGGACGGCGGTCGCGCTCGCGTTCCGAGGCGGCTACTGGAACATCGGGGCAGAAGGCCAGCTGCTCGTCGGGGCGATCATGGCGGCGGCCATCGGCCAGATCGCCGGGCTGCCGCAAGGAATCGCGATCCCGCTCATGATCCTGGGCGGGGCGGTCGGCGGCGCGCTGTGGGCCCTTGGTCCCGCGCTCCTCCGGGTCCGCTTCGGGATCGACGAGGTCGTGACGACGCTCCTTCTCAACCCCGTCGCGCTGCTACTCGTCAACGCGCTGCTGCACGGTCCGTGGCGCGATCCGGTGTCGGGGTTCCCGGAATCGCCTCGCATCGTGGAGGCCGCGGAGTTCCCGCAGCTGCTCGACCGGTCACGCCTGCATCTCGGCTTCCTCGTGGCGATCCTGGTCGTATCGGCGGTCGGTTATGTGGTCGGGCGGACGCCGGCCGGGCTCCGGCTTCGGGCCGTCGGCCTCAGCCCGCACGGTGCACGGTTCGCCGGCATCGATGTCGGACGGACGCTGCTCCTGACGGCACTCGCCAGCGGCGCGATCGCCGGCATCGCCGGTGTCGGCGAGGTGGCGGGGATCCAGTACCGGCTGACATCCGGGATCTCGCCGGGCTATGGATACACGGGGATCGTCGTGGCGACACTCGGCGCATTGTCCATGCCGGGCGTCGCGCTGGCAGCCCTGCTGCTCGGGGACCTCGCGGTCGGCGCCAGCTCGGCGGGACGGGCGCTCGGGATCCCGTCGCAGCTCGGGGCCGTCGTCCAGGCGACGCTGCTCCTGGTGACCATCGGGCTGCTCGCGATCCGACGGAATCGACTGGTCGGCGCGGCGATCACGCCCGACGCGGCAGGTGTCGCGGCTGACGTCGTCGCGGCGGACATGTCGGTGCGTCCGGAAGAGCTCGACGAGACGCCCGCGCCCAAGCGCGATGACGGCGAGCCATGAACTTCCTCGTCGACCTGATCGCGGCCACTCTGCGGAACGCCACGCCGCTCGTGTACGGGGGCGTCGGTGAGACGTTCTCGGAACGCTCGGGCGTCCTCAACCTCGGGATCGAGGGGACGATGTACGCCGGAGCGTTCTCCGGGTTCGCCGTGGCGTACGCGACGGGCTCACTGCTCCTCGGGCTGGCCGCCGCCATCGTCGTGGGGCTATCCGCCGGAGCGCTCATGGCGCTGCTCACGGTGACCCTGGGGGCCAACCAGCACGTCTCCGGCATCGGCCTGACGATCGGGCTGATCGGGCTGTCGGAGTTCACAAACCGGCTGATCTTCGGCGGCACCGAGATCGTGCGGATCGACCCGTTCCCGGCCCTTGACGCTCCCGCTGTCCTCGGCCCGCTGGCGCCGGTCTTCAGCCAGTACGGGCTGACGTGGCTTGCGTTCCTGGTCGTGGTGCCGGCGGCATGGTGGCTCCTGAATCGATCGTCGTTCGGACTCGACGTGCGTGCCGTCGGCGAGAACCCCGAGGCCGCCGACGCGGCCGGCATCCGGGTCGGGCGGACCCGCTACCTCGCCCTCATGCTGGGCGGCGCGCTGATGGCGATCGGGGGCGCCTTCATCACCCTCGCGCTGCTCGGCAGCTTCACGCTTGACATCATCGCGGGCCGCGGCTGGGTCGCTGTCGCCCTGGTGATCTTCGGTCGATGGCGGATCATGCGGGTCGTCGCCGGTGCCCTCCTGTTCGCGGCGGTCTACTCGCTCCAGCTCCGGCTCCGGATCCTCCCCGGTTTCGGGGACATCCCCTTCGAGCTGCTCCTCGCACTTCCGTATCTTGTCGTCATCGCGGCGCTCGCGATCTCGGGCCGCAACGTCGCGTATCCGGGGGCGTACCTGAAGCCATATCGCCGAAGCTGAGGAGACCATGACAGACCAGAAGTTCCTCGCCGTCGCGATCGAACAGGCACGCGTCGGGCGCGACGAAGGCGGCGTCCCGATCGGAGCCGCGCTGGTGGTCGACGGGCAGGTGCTGGGCGCCGGCCACAACCGCCGCGTCCAGCAGGGCAGCGCGATCCGCCACGGTGAGACCGATGCACTCGAGGTCGCCGGCCGCCAGCCCGCTGCCGTCTATCGCCGGGCGACGATGTACACGACGCTTTCCCCCTGCGACATGTGCACCGGGGCGATCCTCCTGTACGGGATCCCGCGGGTCGTCATCGGTGAGAACCGGACATTCGTGGGCGGCGAGGACCTGCTCCGATCGCGCGGCGTCGAGGTCGTGAACCTCGATTCGGCAGAGTGCGTGGCACTGATGGACGAGTTCATCGCCGCCCACCCCGAGATCTGGAACGAGGACATCGGCGAGGACTAGCGCCGGACGCCAGGGTCCCGTGAGGGATCGTCCGCCAAGGACCGTCGATTACACTCCCGCACGATGACGACCGAGATCCTGCCCGCTCCGTCGCCCGTGGCTGAGGCCGCCCCGAGACCCCGGATCTTCTCCGGCATCCAGCCCACCGGGGTGCCCCACATCGGGAACGACCTAGGCGCGATCCGAAACTACGTGAAGCTCCAGTGGGAATACGAGGCGATCTACTGCATCGTCGACTACCACGCGCTCACGAGCCTGCACGACGCCGATGTGCTCCGCCGCCAGACACGTGAGATGGCCGCCGGTCTGCTGGCCCTCGGGCTCGACCCCGAGCGCTGCACGTTGTTCGTCCAGAGCCACCGACCCGAGCATACGGAGCTCGCCTGGCTCTTGATGACGGTGACCCCGGTCAGCTGGCTCGAGCGAACACCGACCTACAAGGAGAAGCGCCAGTACCAGCCTGATGACATCAACCACGGGCTGCTGACCTACCCGGTCCTGCAGGCCGCCGACATCGTCATCTACAAGGCGTCGCTCGTACCGGTGGGCAAGGACCAGGTCGCCCATCTCGAGCTGTCGCGCGAGATCGTGCGGTCGTTCAACAACCGCTACGGCGACACGTTTCCCGAGCCCCAGCCCGTCTTCACCGAATCGCCGATCATCCTCGGCACCGACGGCGTCCGCAAGATGAGCAAATCGCTCGGCAACACCATCGACATCTTCGCGCCGGAGGACGAGATCCGGAAGCAGATCATGAGCATGGTCACCGACACGAAGCGGATCCTGCGAACGGACCCGGGCCGTCCCGAGGTCTGCAACGTGTGCCAGCTCCACCGGTCCTTCGGCGACGACTACGAGGAGATCTGGGATGGTGAGCGGACGGCGCGGACCGGCTGCGTCGATACGAAGAAGCTGCTCGCGGATCGGGTGCTGGCACGGTACGCAGAGGCGCGCGAGCGCTACCGGGAGCTGATGGCCGATCCGGCACGGATCGAGTCGATCCTCACCGAGGGCGCCGAGCGGGTGCGCCCGATCGCCGAGGCGACCATGGACGAGGTCCGCCACAAGATGGGTCTACGGTAGGACCGCGTGCTCGACGCGATCGCACCGGGAGGTCGCGAGCGCCGGCTCGTGAGCGCGATCCTCGTGCTCGGCACGATCGTGCTCTTCTTCGTGGCGGTCAACCTGGCCGCGTCGGCGATCGGCTTCTTCGGCGACGTGCTGCTGGCCTTCTTCCTGGCCTGGCTGCTCGCGTTCATCATCAGCCCGGTCGTCACCCGCATCGTCGACCTGATCCCGCGGCTGCCCCGGGTGCTCGCGACCGTCCTCGTCTACACCGCGATCGTCATCCTGCTGGTCTTCCTGATCCTGGTGGTCGCGCAGGCCCTCTCGACGTCGATCACACAGTTCGTGGCATCACTGCCGGACGTCCGCGCGAACATCGGCACGATCGTGGCGCCGATGCAGGGCTGGTTCGATTCGATCGGTCTCGGCCAGGTCGACCTGGCCACGCAGGCCCTCGCGATCCTCGACAACCTCGATGAGGTCGCGGCCCAGCTGATCGTCCCGCTCCAGGCGATCGCGGTCGCGAGCGTCGGTGCCGTCGGGACGATGCTGATCGTGTTCATCCTCTCGATCTACATGGTCATCGACCGCGACCAGATCATGGCCTTCCTCTTTCGCCTGGTGCCGCCGTCGTACGCGGAGGAGGCCCGGCTGCTGCAGACGTCCGTGGCTCGCTCGTTCGGTGGCTTCCTGCGTGGCCAGGCCCTCATGGGCATCGTGTACTTCACGATCGCGCTGCTGACCCACCTCGGCCTCGGGCTGGAGCTGACCGCGCTCTCGTCGGTGAGTGCCGGGGTCCTGATGGCGATCCCGTTCTTCGGTCCGTTCCTTGCCTGGGCGCCGCCGGTGATCGTGGCGCTCGTGACCAAGCCCGATGTGCTGCTGCCCACGGTCGTGATCATGGCCGCCGGCTGGATGGTCGTGATGAACGCGCTCCAGCCCCGGATCATGCAGGGCGCGGTCGGCATCCACCCGATCGTCGTGCTCGGCTCGGTGCTCATCGGTTCGAAGATCGCGGGCGTGCCGGGCGCCATCTTCGGCATCCCCGTCGCGGCCGTCGTGTCGTCGTTCTTCTTCCACTTCCTGCACCGGACGGCGGGCGATCGCAGCGTGGCGGGACGAGCCGCGAAGCGGCTGAGCCAGCGGGAGGGCCGGCCGGTCACGGTGCCACGCGAGCCGACACCGGGCCAGGCCGTCGACGTCCCCGAGCCGTGACCGACGACCCGCCCGCGCCCGACGAACCGGCCGCGGACGATCCGCCCCCGGACGACGTCTCGACGCCGCGCGAGACGAGCGCGGTGCGCGACGAGGTCCCCGACATGACCCGCGAGCGGGCGCGCGCCGAACGGCGCGACCTCGACAAGGAGCGCGGCGAGCCGTTGGCCGGCGGCGCGGCGCGAGGCGGACCACGTGCCCTCAGAACGCCGAGCCGCCCGGTCCCGGAGTGGACGAGCAAGCCGCGGATCCTGGTCACGAACGACGACGGCGTCGAGTCGCGCGGTCTGCTCGCGCTGAAGCAGGCGCTCGAGCCGATGGGCGAGGTCACGGTCGTGGCGCCGGACACGAACCAGAGCGCAGTCGGCCACCAGAAGACCCTGATGCGCCCTCTGCGGGTCCGGGAGCGCGTGCTGGCCGACGGCTCCACCGCGTACTCCGTGGACGGCTCGCCGACCGATGCGGTCAGCCTCGCCTTCCTCGGCTACTTCGGTCACGGCTTCGACCTCGTCGCGGCCGGCATCAACTACGGCGCGAACCTCGGCGACGACATCACCTATTCGGGGACGGTCAGTGCGGCGATGGAGGCGGTCATCAACAGCTGCCCGGCCTTCGCGATCTCGCAGGAGTACTACGAACATCCCGACTTCGCGCTCGCCGGCTACGCCGCGACGATCGTGGCCCGCAACATCCTTTCCGAGGGCCTCTCACGCGGCGAGCTCATCAACGTCAACGTGCCGGCCGTCACGCTCGAGGAATGCGAGGGGATCGAGGTCACGCGCCTGGGCCGGCGGGTGTACTCCGATCAGCTCGTGGAGCGGCTCGACCCGCGCGGGATCCCCTATTTCTGGATCGGTGGGCCGCCGCCGTCCGGACTGGCGGTCCCGGGCACCGACTTCCACGCGGTCGTCAACCGCCGGATCGCGGTCACGCCCATCCACCTCGACCTGACGGGCCGCCGCCTGCTGCGTCGCCTCAAGGACTGGTCGTGGGACCTGCCAGGGAAGGACGCGCAGGGGGAAACGAAGGCGGACCCGAAGGCGGACCCGAGGCAGGGCGCAAAGGCACGTGCCAAGCCGCAACGGCGCCGAAAGCGGGGTTGACTGGAGCTTGGCCGTCCATTCGGCATGCGCGCGTAGGGTCGGCGTCGCCACTCGCAAGACGTCGCCGCGCGGGGCATCGGTACCATCGTCCCTGGCGATCGCGAACGTGACGGAGGCCCTCATGGATGATCTCTCCAACCTGAGCCGCGGGCTCGGCCCGGCAGGCGGGGCCGATGTCGGCGCCACCATGGGCGACCTGGCCGGCGCGATCGACGAGACTGGTGGCCTCGACGGGCTGGTCGGCAGGCTCCGCGAGGGCGGTCTGAACGACGAGGTCGACTCGTGGGTGTCGACGGGTGAGAACCAGCCGGTCGATCCGCAGCGGCTGGGCAGCGCGCTCGGACCCGAGACGGTCCAGCGGCTGTCGAACGGTACGGGCCTCGACATCCAGGCGCTGCTCCCGCTCCTCGCAGCGTTCCTGCCGCAGCTCATCAACATGCTGACCCCGAACGGCCGGACGCCGGACGGCGGCCTCGACAGCGCGTTGGGCAGCGGCGGACTCGGCGACCTGGGCGGCCTCCTGGGCGGTCTCATGGGCGGAACGGCCGGCGGGCCCGGCACCGGCAACCTGGACGACCTGCTCGGCGGGCTCGGCGGCGCGCTCGGCGGCGACAAGGGTCGCTGACCCGACGCGACACTTGTCCATGCCGGTCCCCGACCGGCGTCCGCGGCCGGTCCCGATGTGGCGCCCGATGCTGCGGCCATGGACAGCCCGACTCTCGCCGCCCTGCGCGTCCAGCGGTTCCTCGAAATGGAACCGGTGGTCTGGCTGTCGTCGATCCGAGGTAACGGTGCGCCGCACCTGGTGCCGACGTGGTTCGCCTGGGACGGCGAGGCGATCGTGATCCGCTCGAAGCCGGAAGCGACCAAGGTCCGGAACCTCCGGCGCGACCCGCGCGCGATGCTGGCGCTCGGCGACGCCGACGACGATTTCGACGTCGGGCTCCTCGAGGCACGGGCCGAGGTCGTCGAGCACGAGGCCGCGCTGCCCGAACCGTTCCTCGCCAAGTACCGCGACCGGATCGAAGCGCTCGGCCTGACACCGGCCGAGTTCGCCGCCACCTATGCAACGACCATCCGGCTGACTCCGGCCCGCGCGTTGGGCTGGCACGGCCGATCGACGCCTCGCTCGCTCCTGGACGCTGCCCGCCGTCTCGCCTTCGGTCGACCCGTTGTGGCGCTTGGCGCCGCGTGATTCCCCCGCCTTCACCCGGGGAGCGTTGGTGAGGCGACGCGATCCGGACAGCATGCTCCCGGCACGTCGCTGATGGCGACATCGTGCCTGTGAGCGACACTGAGGCAGCGGGGCGATCTACTCGTCGGGCCCCTGCGGTCCTGGCCAGGCCAGGTCAGGCGGGGCTGACGTCCGTGCGGGCGGCAGTCCGACGTCGACTGAAACCGCCGAACGGGGCGCGGAACACCGGTGCCGGAGGAGCCTCGACCACATCGGGCGCCGGTCGATCGGCGCCCATCATCGCGTCGAAAGCGCCGGCGGCGACCTCGCTGCCCGGGATCGGCTGGGCGAAGTGGAAGCCCTGCCCGTAGGCGCAGCCAAGGGCCCGCATCCGCTCAGCCTGTTCGGCGGTCTCGATCCCTTCGGCCACGGTCCGGATCTCGAGCGAACGACCCATCGCAACGATGGCGCCGGCGAGGGCAGCCGTCCTGGCGTCGCTGTCCGGCACCTGTACGAACTCGCTGGCGATCTTGAGGACGTCGACCGGGAACTGGCGGAGATGGCTCAGCGAGAAGTAGCCGGTGCCGAAGTCGTCGATGACGATGCGGACGCCGAGCGTGCGCAGTGACTCGAGCGTCGAGATCGTCTTCGGGGTGGCTCGAAGGAGGGCCGTCTCCGTGATCTCGAGGCTCAGTCGAGATGCAGCCATGCCTGCCTCACCGAGCGCCTCGCGGACCGCTGTGACGAAGCCCGGCTGCTGGATCTCCCGGGCGGACACGTTCACGCACAGGAACGCCGAGCGGTCCATGTTCGACCAGGACATCGCCTCGCGGCAGGCTTCCCGCAGGATCCACCGGCCGATCGGCAGGATCGCGCCGTTCTCCTCCGCGATCTCGATGAACTCACCGGGCGAGACCACGCCGCGGTCCGGGTGCTGCCAGCGGACGAGCGCCTCGACGCCCACCAGGCTGTCATCGGTGAGGTCGACGATCGGCTGGTACGCAAGTCGCAATTGGCCGAGCTCCACGGCGTGCTGGAGCTGGACACCCATCTCGTGGCGCTCACGGATGGCCGCGTGCATGCCGGGGTCGAAGACGGCATAGCCGGCCTTGCCGTTGGCCTTGGCCATGTACATCGCGACGTCGGCATTGCGCACGACGTCGGCGGCGCTCTCGCTCAGGTCGCGGCCACTCGCGATGCCGATGCTGGCCGAGACCGTGATGGTCTTCTCGCCGATCATGTACGGCGCTCGGAGCTCGCGGGTGAGCCGCTCGGCCATCGCCAGCGAGCGCTTCAGGTCCGGCCCATCACTCGTCAGGATCGCGAACTCATCGCCACCGAGGCGCGCGACGAGGTCGCCGTCCCTCACCGAGTCGGTGAGCCGTTCCGTCACGGCCTGCAGGAGCCCGTCGCCGGCCGCATGGCCCAGCGTGTCGTTGACGACCTTGAAGTCGTCGAGGTCGATGAACAGCACGGTCGTGATCGACTCTCGGTCTCGAAGCTCCCGACCGTCGAGCACGTTCTCGAGCTGGAGCTGGAAGGTGCGCCGGTTCGCGGCACCGGTCAACGCATCGCGCTCAGCCAGGTCCTGCACATGTCGCAGCAGGACGGCATTCCGCAGGTTGAGCGCGGCCATCGCACACATCTGCTCGAGTACGGTCGTGACGCGCCGGTCGACGCGGCGGAGGATGCGCGACGGATGCTCGACCACGATCGCGCCGACGGCGCGGCCATCGGCCACCATCGGGGCGACGAGAAGGTTCACCGCATCGGGCATCACGGCGGTCAGGAACGGATCGAGCGCTGGATCCATGGCGCGGATCGCGATGGTCTCTCGACCCGATAGCGCTCGGGCGACGATCGCGTCCGGGACGGCCGAGGCCGTCGGCGGCGCGTCGACCCCGCTCGCGGCGAGGATGACCATCCGGTCATCGACCGACCCGAGCACGACGCCGCGCGGGAAGCCGAACCGGTCGACGAGTCCCCCCAGCACGAGGTTCGACTGACGCACAGGGTCGGTCACGTCGTCGAGACGAGCGCCGACGTCAACTAGCGCCTGCAGGTCCGCGCGGCGCTGGCGCAGCTCGCGCTCGTTCATCGCCGAAAAGACCGACGTCGCGAGCGCGAACAACCAGAACGAGATGAGGTTGGCGATCGGCATCTGCTCGAACTCGATCGCCTGGCCGGGCATGACGTCGACCGCCGGCATCAGCTGCGCCGCCTGGGCATAGAGGACGACCAGGAGCAATAGCGAGTCCCAGAACGCGAGCTTGAGGCCGGTCCGATACGAGGCGAGGAGAGATACCGCGACGAGGTGGAGATAGACGAGGAAGCGGATCGGGCTGCCCATCCCCCCGGTCAGATACATCGCGCCGATCAGGTACACGCCATCTGCCAGGAGCAGCCCGGTGATGACCGACAGCCCGCGCCGGCCGGAGCGCCGGCGACTCGCCTCGAGGGCGACGCTGGCGGCCACGTAGGCGAAGCTGAGCGCAGCGACCGCGTCGAGCGGGACAGCGCTCACCTCTGGGCGGACCCACGCCCAGACGAGGACGAATCCGGCCATCACGACCCGGAGCGCCAGGAGAGCGTTCATGCGGTCGCTGAGCGGTGTGTAATCGTGGCGGACCGCTGCTTGCATCAGCTCGCTCCCTTTTCCTCGAACACGATGGTGGTGTCCGCCCTGCTCAGCGGGGCCAGTCGGAACTTCGGATCGTCCATCCGCCACTGACCGACCAGGAACAGCAGGACCGCGACCATCAGGACGAGCGGGAAGCTGAACGCTTCAGCCACGGCCACGATCGCCTGCGGTTGGACGGTCGCAGCGACTCGCTCGCGAACGCCATCGACGAGCCCCTGGACGAACAGGCCCGCCTCGGGCAGGGCTGCGAACGGGCCGGTATCGGGTGGGTCGGTGGGCGCCGGGCCCGGTTCGGCCTGACTCCCGGAACCGACAGTTGTCGTGCCGCCGCCGGAGCCCCCCGGACCGGCCCCAGGGTCGTCAGGCGTCGTCGACGGGATCGGTCCGGTCGTCGCCGGTGACGGCGTGGGTTCCACGGTCGGCGTCGGCGACGGCGACGGGGTCGGATCCGTTTCGGGTGACGCTTCCGGCGAAGGCGTCGGGCTGGGCGTGGGGCTGGGCGTCGGCGTCGGCGTCGGGCTGGGCGTGGGGCTGGGCGTCGGCGTCGGCGTCGGGCTGGGCGTGGGGCTGGGCGTCGGCGTCGGCGTCGGGCTGGGCGTGCGGGCGTCGGCGTCGGCGTCGGGCTGGGCGTCGGCGTCGGCGTCGGCGTCGGGCTAGGCGTCGGCGTCGGCGTCGGGCTGGGCGTCGGCGTCGGGCTGGGCGTCGGCGTCGGCGTCGGGCTCGGCGTGGGGCTGGGCGTCGGCGTCGGGCTGGGCGTGGGGCTGGGCGTCGGCGTCGGCGTCGGGCTGGGCGTGGGGCTGGGCGTCGGCGTCGGCGTCGGGCTGGGCGTGGGGCTGGGCGTCGGCGTCGGCGTCGGGCTGGGCGTGGGGCTGGGCGTCGGCGTCGGCGTCGGGCTGGGCGTGGGGCTGGGCGTCGGCGTCGGCGTCGGGCTGGGCGTGGGGCTGGGCGTCGGCGTCGGCGTCGGCGTCGGGCTGGGCGTCGGCGTCGGCGTCGGGCTGGGCGTCGGCGTCGGCGTCGGGCTGGGCGTCGGCGTGGGGCTGGGCGTCGGCGTCGGGCTCGGCGTGGGGCTGGGCGTCGGCGTCGGGCTCGGCGTGGGGCTGGGCGTCGGTGTGGGGCTCGGCGTCGGCGTCGGGCTGGGCGTCGGTGTGGGCGTGGGGCTCGGCGTCGGTGTCGGGCTGGGCGTGGGCGTCGGCGTGGGCGTCGGGCTCGGCGTGCCGGGGTTGACGTGCTGGACCTTGTCGGTTCGATCGTTGCGCTCGGGATCGCCGACGTTCTCGTCGTCACATTGCGAGGTGGGGCCACCGATCAGGGCGCAGATGAAGTCGGTTCCGACAACATCCGCCGTGTACGAGACGGTGCACATGCCGGCGTCGCCGGTCGAACAGTCGAGATCCGAGCTGTTCCCTGGGCTATCGATATCGTTGGGGCTGCTCGAAGAGAAGAAGAACCGCACGTGGACCGACGTGCCCGCGCCCGCGTGCAGGTCACCGTTCTCGTCGTAGACCCTCGCCGTGAGGACGACGACGCCCCCCGTGGGGCCGGCGCCGAGCTCAGGGGAGACGTCGACGGTCGTGGCCGATGCCGCGACGGCGACCTGGGACCCGAACGGCACGACCGGCGCGAACGCGATCGACAGGAGCGCCACGAGCCACGCGGCAGCAAGTCGATCGGCACGCTGATGTCGCCTCGTTCGGACCACCCCGGCTGTCCTTTCGATCCAAGCGCGCCGCGTCTTGAGACGCGATGCCCATCCCCCGATGGAGGACGAACGCTAGGTGGTCCATGACGAACGGCTAAGGGAGAAACTGGTACCCGGCGTAGGACCCTTCGGGTAGGACCGTGCGGCGGTGCACCGGTGCGTCCACGCAACGTCCCAGATCGGGTAGGTCCGAAGGTACCGGTCGTGGGGTCGTGCGGGGCGGCGTGGGACGGTCCGCAGGGGTCGTCGAGCAAAGGGTTCAGCGAAGCGTGCGACGCGCGTGTTGCTCGAGCAGGTCCAACGCGACCGGAAGATCCGTCCGCCCGAACCCCAGGCGGAAGTGATTGCCGCCGTAACCGAATTGCGATCCGGGCAGGATGAGAACGCCTTTGGCCTCGATCAGGCCCGCCGCCCAATCGTCGATCGAGACGCCCGGGACGGTCAGCCGCGGAAATCCGACCGACCCCGCCCTGGGTCGGATCCACGTGAACCGGTCCGCCCAGTCGTCGAAGAACGCATCTAGTCGCTCGAGGTTCGCGGTCACGATCCGGCGCGAGCGGGCGAGGACCGCGTCGAGGGCGCGCAGGCCCATGAGCGCCAGCACCTCGGACGGCGCCGCCGAGCAGATCGTCGTGTAGTCCTTGAACGAGGCGCAACGCGCCAGGAGGTCGCGATCGCGCGTCGCAAGCCAGCCGATCCGCAGGCCGGCCATCGCGAACGACTTCGACATGACACCGAGCGAGATCCCACGAGCGCTCGCGTCGGCACCGGCAGGCAGGCGATCAGCCTCGTCGAACTCCAGGAAGCGGTAGACCTCGTCCACCAGTAGGTGCGCGCCGCTCTCCTCGGCGATGGCCACGATCGCGTCGAATGTCGCGCGATCCGGCAGCATCCCGGTCGGGTTGTGTGGGGCGTTGATGACGATCATCCGAGTGGCGGGCGTCAGCTGGCGGCGGAGGAGATCGATGTCGATCGCCCAGGCGGCGTCCTCTCGGAGCTCGTGGAGCGTGACATCCGCCCCCGTCGCCCGTGCGATTTCGTACAGGCTCTGGTACCCCGGCCAGGTCACGATCGCGTGGTCTCCCGGACCGAGTGCCACGTTCGCGAGGCAGAAGATCCCTTCCTCCGCACCAGCGAAGACCAACACGTCGTCGGGTTGGATCCCGTCGTACAGCGAGGCGATCTCGCGACGCAACAGCGGATGCCCGGTCGATTCGGTGTAGCCGAGCGCCAGCTGCTCCCACAACGCGCGCGTCTCGGGGTCGGCCAGCCCGAGCAACTCCGCCATCGGGTACCCCTGCAGGTCGGACGCGCAAAGCATGTGCTCCACGGCGAACTCCCAGCGGGCGAAGAAGCGCTCGAGCGCGAAGTCCGCGATCCGCATCACGACATGATGGCGAAGGTCGATCGCTGCCGCATGGGTATCCTGAAGGTGTGACCGATCCGACGATCGTGGTCGCCGGCTCCCCGACCGCGCTGGGCGGCCATTTCGGCGGGATGGAGCGTGCCCCGACCGAGCTTCGGCGGCTCGGCCTGCGCGAACGTCTCGCGGCGAGTCCGGCGTTGACGGGGAAGACGTGGCTCGATCACGGCGACGCCGCCAACGAACCCGGCTGGGTCGCCGACGACGATCCGCGGGCGAAGAACCGCGATCGGATCGTGGCTTACCTCGGCCGTCTCGCGACCCACGTCCAGACCGGACTCGTCCAGGGCGGCGATGACGTGCGCCTCCTCGTCCTCGGCGGCGATTGCACGACGCACGCCGGGGCCATGGCGGGCATCCGCAGGGCTCGGCCGGGCATGCGCCTGGGGCTGGCCTGGTTCGACGCCCATGGCGACTTCAACACGCCCGATACCACCCCGTCGGGCAATGTGTGGGGCATGCCATTCGCGATGGCCTGCGGTCGCGGCGACGCGGAGCTGGTCGCGGCGGCGGAGGGACCGACCGTCCGGGAGCTCGATGCCGGGCTGTTCGGTGGCCAGGTCCTCGACGAGACCGAATCGCGGGTGCTTGCCGCGAGCGGGGTCGCACAGTTCGGCGCGGGAATGCTGGCAGATGCCGCGGGTCAGACAGCCGTCGCGTCGTGGAGCGCGATCATCGCGCAGCGGATCGACGCGTGGTATATCGCGTTCGATATGGACGCCCTCGACGCCTCCGGCGGGTGGGCAGTCGCGACGCCCGAGGCCTACGGCATCTCGCTCGGAACGGCCGTTGCCACGGTCCGAACGATCGCGACGAGCGGTACGCCAGTCATCGGCTTCGGGGCCACGGCGGTCATGCCGCGCGAGGACGCAGATATGGGAGCGACGGTCGATGCGGTCGCTGCGCTGGCCGAAGCCGCGCTCGCAGAGGCCGTCGCGGCAGAGCAGCGTCCCGACTGATCAGTCGAGGCGGATCAAGTCGGCGACGAACGCCCGGAAGGTGGCTTCGTCGAGGCCCTGGCCCTCGACGAGCCAGCTGGGTTGTGCGCCCCGATCCACGACGATCGCGTAGCCGCCGCCGTCGACCACGACCATCGTGCCGCTCTGATCCCCGAATGGCGCATCGCCGGAATCGGTCCCGGCCGGGACGCAGCCGTCGGCGTCGCTGCAGAACGCACCCTGCTGCAGGGACAGGCTTGCGCCACCCGGGCCCTTGTACGAGATGACGAGCCGGCCGACGCCCTGCCCGCTGTAGCTGCCGGTGTTCACCGTCCAGCGGGCCGGGAGAGCGGGGCAGTACACCGGCCAATCGAGGTTGGCCGCGGCCTCGGCGAAGAACGCGCGGTTGTCGTCAGTGCCGGTACAACCGTCGACCGCATTCGCAGCCGGCGACGCGGATGGCGATCCGGCGGGGCTGCCGGAAGGCGTCGGCTCCAGGGTCGGTGCGTCGGTCGGCGCCGTGGTCGGCGCGCTCGATGCGGACGCCGAGGGTGCCGCGACCGATGGTGCGCTGCTGACGCTCGGGGTGATCGTCGAAGCCGCTTCGCCACCGATGCACCCAGCGACGAGCATGGCGACGGTGGCAACAGCGAGAAGGGGGAGGGTCGGCCGATGACGGACGATCGCAGGACGTCCCGGCGACGCTCGTTCGGGGTGGCGTCACGCCCGGGAGGGTAGCACGGTCACCGTCGTTTGCCCCTCGCCGGGGAGTCGCACGCGAACGAATGCCGCCGGCCCCAGGAGGTCGTCGGTTCGCGCCGGCCGCCCCTCGGCGAGCGCGAGCGCGTGCATCAACGGACCGGCGTGCGTCACGACGACCGCCGGGCTACGGCGGCCGACGAGATCGTCCCAGGCGTCGGCAACCCGTGCCGCCAGCGCACGATGGGTCTCACCACCGGGCCAGTCGACCTCGAGGGCGCCGCCGGCGAGTGCCGCGGCAAGGTCGGGAGCCTGCTCCGCGAGCTCGCCGAACGTTCGTCCGTCGGCGATGCCGACGTCGGCCTCGAGCCAGCGATCATCGGTCTGGACGCTATCGATGCCGGCTGCCGCGGCGATCGCCCGGGCGGTCGCGAGCGCGCGGATCGACGGGCTCGCGATGATCGACGTTCCGGGGCCGATGAGCGGGGCGAGCCTCGCACCGAGCCGCGCCGCGTCTTCCCGGCCGGCTTCCGACAGCGGCGGATCGCTCCGCCCGCTGTACCGGCTGCCCGACCACGCCGTCGCCGCGTGACGGACGAGCACGATCTCGGTCACCGGTCGGGCGTGATCGGTTCGACGGGTCCTGAGACTCGGGCGGATTCGAACGTCGCCATGCCGTCGCGCAGGGCGATCGCCGCGTCGATGACGGTGATCGCGAGAGCGGCGCCCGTCCCCTCCCCCAACCGAAGGTCGAGCTCGAGCAGCGGCCGCAGGCCGAGTCGCTCCAGGACGATCGCGTGCCCCGGCTCCACGCTGCGATGGCCGGCGATCAGGCGGGCGCTGATCGACGGAGCGAGACCCGCGGCGAGGAGTGCCGCCGCGCCCGTGATGAAGCCGTCGAGGACCACCGGGATCCGATTTGCGGTCGCCGCCGATCATCATCCCGACCAACGCGCCGATCTCGAGCCCGCCGACGGCGGCGAGGACACCGATCGGATCCGCGGCGTCGGGGCGATGCCGGTCCAGCGCTCGGGCGACGATTTCGACCTTATGCTCGTGCGTTTCGTCATCGATCCCCGTCCCACGGCCGGTGACGCGCCCCGGGGGGAGATCGGTCATCGCGGCCGTGATCGCGCTGGCGGCGGTCGTGTTGCCGATGCCCATCTCGCCCACCGCGATGAGGTCTACGCCGGTCGCGCCAAGCGATCGACTCGCGGCGAGGCCGACAGCGACCGCGCGAAGCGCATCCGCGCGTGACATCGCCGCGGCGACGGTCATGTCGGCCGTGCCCGGACGGACGCGTGCACCGATGAGACGTGCGCCATGGCCACCCTGGCGGGCGCCGGGGATGGACCCAGCCACGCCGACGTCGATCACGGTGACGCTCGCGCCGACCAGCGCCGCGAGCGTGTTGATCGCGGCACCGCCGGTCAGGAAGTTCCCGACCATCTGGGCCGTCACCTCGGCCGGATAGGCCGACACGCCCTGCCGGGCGACCCCGTGATCGGCTGCTGCCACGACGATCGCGCGCGATCGGAGGGTCGGTCGAAGGCTGGAGGTGATCCCGGCGAGCTGGACGGCCAGGACTTCGAGCCGTCCGAGGCTTCCCGGCGGCTTCGTCAATGCGCCGAGGATCGCCGCGGCGTCCGCCATCGCAACCGGATCCAGCGGGCCCAGCGCTGCGACGGCATCGATGCCCGCCCGAAGCGCAGTCTCGTCCGCGTTCATCGCGGTCCCTTCAAGGTGACCGGCAGACCCGCGACGAACAGGTAGACCTCGTCGGCTATCGCTGCCAGGCGCTGGTGGGCGATCCCGACGAGGTCGCGGTACGCGCGCGCATTCGGGTGCATCGGGACGATGCCAAGACCGACCTCGTCGCTCACGACGATGGCAGGTCCCGGTCGTGCCGCCAGAGCGGCGACGGCGGCCGCGACCGGCCCGTCGAGGATCGGATCGATCGCCGGGACGTCGTCACCGAGCAATCTGCTGAGCCACAGGGTCAGGCCGTCGAGGAGGATCGGCTCGGCAGGAGCCGTTGAGCCGATCGCCGCCGCGAGGTCGCCGCCGACATCGACCGTGGGCCAATCCGCCGGTCGCTCGAGACGATGGCGCCGGATGCGGTCGTCGAGCTCAGGGTCGCCACTCCACGCCGTCCCGAGGAACCAGGCGCGCCCCTCACCCGCCAGCCGTCGGGTCGTCGCGAGACCGAAGCGGCTCTTGCCGCTGCGGGTCCCGCCGAGCGCCAGGATCAAGGGTGTCGCCATGAGCTCAGGCCGCGACCACCGAGACGGCGACCAGGCCCGCGATCATCGAAACTTCGATCGTCGCGCCCATCCCGTCACCGTCCAGGCTCCCGCGCGCGCGGACGATCGCGGCGACCGCCACGAGACCGATGGCGAGCTCGAGCAGGGCCGCGACGAGCAGGGTCCAGCCGGCGCCCGAGACCACCATCGCAATGGCGAGCACCAGGGCCGCCGACCCGGCCGCCACGACCGCGTCCGTGCGCGAGATGCTCGCACCGAACCACGAACCGAGCCCAGGCGAAGGTGATCGCGCGACCGACGTCTGCACGGCGATGACGGGGACCACGCGCGAGAGCGCCGTGACCGCGACGAAGGCAGATCCTGTGAACACGACCCCAGCGACGCCGACGATGCTCGCCAGCGCGGCGATCTCGGCGCCGATCGCCAGCATCAGCGCGATGGCCCCGCCGGTGCCGATGTGGGGATCCGTTCGCGCCCGCTCGGCCGCCACGGAGTCGCGGGCCAGCAGCGCGTCTGCCGTGTCTGCGAGGCCGTCGAGATGCAGGGCGCCGGTGACGATCGCCAGGGTCGCGATCGTCGCGATCGCCCCGAGGACCGGCTCGCCGGCCAGTCCACCGAGGAGGCCGAGCGGGACGGCCGCGACCGCGCCGACGACCGCCCCGACGACCGCGAATGCCGCCGCCCCGGGCCGATCCGTGCTCGCCACCGCGACCGGCAGGCGGGTCAGGAGGCCGATCGCATCGCGCATCGTCTCCATCGTCAGCCTGCCGCCACAGGCAAGCGGACGAGCGCCGGATCGACCTTGAAGACCGTGCGGATCGTGGCCGGGTCCAGGGTCGTGGCCGGCGGCCCGTCCGCCACGATCCGCCCGCTGTCCAGGACGACGACGCGGGGGAAGAAATGGGCGGCGAGGGCGAGGTCGTGGAGCACCGCGACGATGGTCGCCCCGTCCCGATCGTTGAGCTCGACGAGCAGCTGCATCACCTCGACCTGGTGACGGATGTCGAGGTGCGCGGTCGGCTCATCCACCACGAGGATCGGGGCCGCCTGGGCCAGCGCCACGGCGATGAAGACGAGCTGCCGCTCGCCCATCGACAGCTCGCGGACGTCGCGCGCGCGAAGGTGCGCGATCCCCACGCGCTCGATCGCGCGGTCGATCGCACGGACGTCACTGTTGCGAAGGCCCGTGAACGGCGGGTCATGCGGCAGGCGTCCCAGGGCCACGACCTCGTGAACCGGCATGGCGAACGGGAGGTCCGCGACTTCGGGGACGACGGCGATCGTCCGGGCAAGGGCGGCGCGCCCGACGTGCTCGATCGTCTCGCCGTCGATGCTGACCGACCCACTTCGCGGCACCAGGACGCCGGTCATCGCCCGGAGCAGGGTCGACTTGCCGGCCCCGTTCGGCCCGACGAGTGCCACCCGCTCCCCTCGACCGATCGCCAACGTCGCCCCGTCGACCACGGTCCGCTCGCCGTACGTGATCGTGACGTCGGACGCCGCAAGGAACGGGATGTCCCCCGTCACAGCTGGTAACCCGAACGCGTGCGCTGCAACAGGAACAGGAAGAACGGCGCGCCCAGCAGTGCCATCACCACCCCCACCGGGACGTCACCCGCCAGTCGTGCGGCAAGGTCCGCGGCCGACACGAGCGCCGCCCCCACGACCGCTGAGATGGGCAGGACACGCCTCGCGGACGGCCCGACGAGCAAGCGGACGAGGTGAGGGACGACGAGCCCGGCAAACCCGATCAGACCGCTGATCGCCACGGCCGCCGCCGTCGCCATCGATGCGAGCGCGAGGAGGATCCCCCGCTCACGGCCGACATCGACCCCGAGATGTCGGGCGGCAGCGTCTCCGAGGAGCAGGGCGTCGAGGGTCCGACCGCGCGCGATGATCAGAGCGGACGCACCGAAGATCAGGGGCGCGGCAACGAGCAGGCGCACCCACGACGCGCCGCCGAGACCCCCGAGCAGGAACGAGAAGATCTGCCGCAGTTCGACGCCCGAGACGTACATCGCCATCGTCAGCATGGCCGCCAGCACGGAGCCGACCGCGTAGCCGGTGAGCAGCAGGCGGGTGAGCCCTCCGGGGCCGCCGGTCCCCCCGAGCCGGAAGACCAGCCACGCGGAGAGCAGCGCACCGGCGAAGGCGAAGCCGTGCAGCAGGCCGAATTCGATGACCATGAGCTGGATCGGCAGCAGCACGGCGATCGACGCGCCGAGGGCGGCCCCCGACGCGGTCCCGAGCACGTATGGATCGGCCAGGGGATTGCGCAGCAGACCCTGGAAGGTCGCACCGGCGATCGCGAGAGCACAGCCGATCACCATCGACGTCAGGACGCGCGGCAGCCGCAGCTCCCAGACGATCGCCTCGGTGGCCGGCGACCAGGTGACCCCGATGTCGAGGCCGAGCGTCTTCGACACGATCACGGCCACCACCTCGCTCGGTCCGATGCTGACCGAGCCGAGACCGACGCCGAGGACGAGGATCGCGACGAGGGAGCCGCCTGCGACGAGCCCGACGGCGAGCGGCCGAGACCGGACCCATGCGGCGTATCCGCTCGAGTCAAGGTCGCGAGACAGTGCTCCGGCCGACACGTCGATGTCTACGACGCTGCCGGCAAAGTCAGGTCGGGCCAAATGGCAGCGACCAGGTTTCGCAGCCCGAGCGGCAGGCGCGGTCCCGGACGGGTGATCTCGATGTCCCGGACCGTCCGGACGTCACCGTTGCGGACGGCCGACATCGCGTCCCAGCCAGGTCGCTTCGCGACCCCGTCCGGCGTCGGTGCGTAGAACGGATTGGTGCCCAGCACGATGATCTGCGGGTCCCTGGCGATCAACGTCTCCAGCGACATCTCGTAGGTGTTGGGATCGCCCGTCGTGATCGTCTCGGCGCCGGCGAGCGTCACCATCTCGGCGACGAACGACGCTTCCGCGGGCGCATAGATCGCACCGGTCGTGTCGTCGTAGCCGACCTCATAGAGCACGCGCGGCCTCGTCCCCGCACCTGCGGCGGCGGCGCTGATCGCGTCGATCTCTGCGCGCATCCGGGCCGTCACGGTCGTCGCCTCGTCGCTCGTGCCGGTCGCGGTCCCGATCAGCTCGATGTCGTCGTAGACCGCCTCGACCGACGTGGCGTACACGACGAGCACCGGGACGGCGAGGCCCCGCAACCGGGTGATCGCGTCGGCCGGGGTGAAGCCGAGCCCACCGGCCACGATCAGGTCCGGCTCGAGGGCGACGACCTTCTCGACGTCGACGGTCGAGAACGTCGCGACGTCCGGTAACGCCACCGCCGCTTCCGGGTGGTCGCTGCCATCGTCGGTTGCGATCACGCGATCCCCGGCGCCGATCGCGAACAGGATCTCGGTGTTCGCCGGGGTCAGCGAGATGATCCTCTCGGGCTCGGCGGCGATCTCGACGGCTGTGCCCTCGTCATCGGTGACGGTCACCGGGAAGGCCGCCGCCGGCGTCGGCGACGGCGGCGCGGCCAGCGTGGCCGACGGCGAAGCGGCAGGAGGCGACTGGGTCGGCGTCGTGGTCGCCCCGGGCGCCGAGCAGGCGGCGACCACGGCGGACAGGATCAGGGCAAGGACGACGCGTCGGCGTCGGTCCTGGGTCGGCATCGACGGACCTCCGGGTTTCGGGCTGGACACCGGAGGGGTCGCGCGTCAGGCGCGCGAAACCCCTCTCTTCGAGCAGGTCGAAGGAGGGGTCAGGTGATGCGGTGCACGGTCCTGCCTACCTTTCTCTCGAAGGTTCGAGCATGCACCGCGGGGTCGGCGACCGGACTTCCGCCCGAGGGCGGTTCACCGTAGCGGGACTGTGCCGGAATTACACCGGCTTCGCGACCACGCGGCGTTCGACGAGAACGTCGCCGCGAGGTTAGCACATGGGCCCGCACGTCCCAGATAACTGGCGGTGAAGCGCCCATCCCTACCATGCCCACCTCGCCCTCCCCCGCCCGCATCCCTGCCCGCTGGTGGAGGCCCTCGAGATGCTGGAGGCACGTTGGTTCCGTCGAGCCGGGCCGGGGATCGCCGCGATCGGGGCGTTGGCCGTGATCGCATCGACCACGACCGGTACTCCCCCACCACCCTGGGACCCGCCGCCGTGCGCGGGTCCACCAGGACCTGGTTCGGAACCCATCGGCGCGTGGTACAGGATCGACCCGCTCCTCACAGATGGCGTCTGGGCGGGCCAGCGCCTGATCCTCGGACGAACCGGTCTCGACCGACCCTTCAGGATCGACCTCCACGCCGAGTCGTTCGCGAGCGGACCTCAGGGCGGGACGGTCCTGGTCGGCACCGACGACGGTCGAACGTCGACGCTGTCGCTCCTCGATCTGGCCGGCGCGTGCCGCTGGTCTCTCGCCACCTCGGACGACGTCGTCCGGCACGCACGGCTGAGCCCGGACGGGCGATCGATCGCGGAAGTCCGGGTGGATCGGCGAACCCGGGAGGACCTCGGCGTGTGGCGCAGGCCGCTCGACCGCGGCCCTGTGGCACGCATCCTCCCTCCGATCGATCCGGACCGGCGCTTCGGCCCGACCTGGCGGTCCGAGCTGGCGTGGTCGGAGGACGGCCGGACCCTGATCGTCGAGTCCTGCGGCGAGGTGGCATGTCGCTTCCGCCTGCTGGACGAAGGCACCGGTGAACGGCAGGCCGTCGCCGACCCGTCATTGGGCGACCTCGTCGGATTCGCCGACGGCCGGCTGGTCGCCCACCGCGCGTGCCGCGGGCTGCCGTGTCCGCTCCTGTCGATCCACCCGGATGGCGGTGCGCCGTTGATCCTCCACCACGAGTCGGGGCTGGCCGTGATGGGGCGAGACGCGAGCGGACGAACGGCCGTCATCCACGAGGTCGGTGCGGACGGTCGCGTCCTCCGCGCGGTCGCGCCTGATGGGGGTGACCCGCGGGCGCTGGCGGTCCCGGACGACGGCCGCAGGCTGGTCGGCCGTGCCGCTTGGTCCGGCGGGGCCCTCGAGCATGCTCCGGACTGGGTGCCGTTCGGGCCAGACGGCAGGTTGCCAATCGACGGGGCCGACCGCGTTTTCCTCCGCCACGTCACGGACGGACGGACCGTCCCGGTCGACGAGGTGCTCCGATGATCGAGCAGCACCGCCGCCCATCCATCCCCGCGACCGCGAGCCTGATCGCGCTGTTGATCGCGCTCGGCAGCGCCGCACCGACCGCCGCCCACGCGCCAGACCCGAGCCTGTCGGGCGGCCTCTTCGGCCAGGATCAGCGGCTGACCTTCCGGTGGCGGTCCGGCTCGGAGCCACCCACCGCGATCAAGACCGCGATCCGGGCCGCCGCCGACGCTAGCAACACGACCCGTGCATCACGGGCGGCCACCTTCGTCTATGACTCCGCCGGCTCGAACCTCATCGGCTACGGCACCGGGACGTGCGGCGTCAACGGGATCGGCTGCTTCACGCGGACCGCCCCGACCGGGTTCACGATGTGGCTCAGAGAGCACGGCCGTCCGTTCGACTGGGGGACCCTGCGCTGGTGCCAGATGCAGTCGACGCCCACGAACGGCTGCTACGACGCCGAGACGATCGCCCTCGATGAGTTCGGGCACGTCGAGATCCTCAATCACCATGTGAACTTCGCCGACGAGAGCGATTACACCGATGCCGTCGTGCAGACCTTCTCCCGGACCCGCCCGAAGGCCGGCTGGAACATGCACGCCTATGGCGTCTGCGATACCGCCACGCTCCAGATCCGGTACGACGTCCCGACCCTGTCGTCGCCGTACTCACCCTGCCTCGATCTGGCGACCGTCCTGACGCTCGGCGTCAGTGGCACGTCGGTCACGTACGGCGCACTCGTCGACTTCACTGCCTCCCTGAAGATCGCGACGAGCACGGCGTACGGCCGGTTGAGCGCGAACCCGATCGGCAACCGCCTCGTTCGCCTTCAGACGCGCGCGGTCGGCTCGTCGACCTGGTCGAATCTGGTGATGCTCACGTCGTCGGCGACGACAGGCACCTACCAGGCGAGCCTTCGCCTGCATGGCACCGCCGAATACCGTGCCTTCTTCCCGACGCCGACCGACGAAGGCCTCCGCGGCGACCCGAGCGCGACGATCCGCGTCACGGTCGCGCCGTGCACCTGGCGATGCCCGCTCCCTTGATCGACAGTAGACGGAGACTCACGATGCCGCGCTGCCAGGCCCTCCTGCTCATGGTCCTCGTCGTGGCCGGTTGCTCGTCAGGCGCCACGGCATCTCCCCCCAGGACTTCACCCGCGCTTGCGACAGCGGCCGTCTCGACTGCGGTCGTCCCGACCGCGGCTGTCCCCACCGCGCCCGGTGACGGCCCGCCGGCCGGACTGCTCGCGGCCGAAGGCGGCGACCCGGTCACGGGCCAGCTTGGGACATTCGCGTGGGGCGATGGCGGGTCCGACAGTCCGTGGCTCCCCGGGGCGCCGATCGCCGTTGGAGCCGGAGAGCCGTTGGCCGTCTCGTTCGGATCGCCGATCGGGGTGGCGACGTGGCGGGCCCGAGCGGTCTCGGCGGACGCGGACGGTCCTGCGGGCGCCACCATCCTCGGCGAGGGCACGGGCGCTCCTGCGTTCGGTGCGCCCGCGGCCGGCTCGTGGACCGCCGAGGTCCACGTGGTGTTCGAGGGGGGCGTCGGCGACGCGAGCTACTTCTGGCGGCTCGAGGTCACCTGAGGGTCCTACCGCATGTCGCAGGACGTCTCGGGCGAAGGCGGCGGCGAGCACCCGAGCGAGCGCACTCCGACGTGCGTGAGCGAGGGAGCGGAGCCGGCAACGCCCGCGGAGGGCGTCCGGCGACATGCGCTAGGTCGAGGTGACGGGCTGTCCGGCGGCGAAGATCGAGACCTGGGCGTCTTCGGGCAGCATCACCCCGAGGACCTTCTGCAGGGTCAGGAGATGGACACACGATCCCCAACTCTCGAAGTAGTGGCAGGTGCAACGCCACTGACCGGCTTCGAGGGCGACATGGTGCGTGTCGTTGTCACCGCGGAACGTCAGCGAGAGACGATCGATGGTCATCCGATCGAGCTCTCGCGCGTAACGATTCGCCTTCTCGACCTTGCCGATCAGGGAACTGTGCATCTCGTGCATCCTCCGTCGCCACATGGGCGCTCTCGAGGCCGCCGTCCGGTCTGCACCTTCGACCGGTGATGGCGGTCGCGTCCCTGAAGCCTACACCGCCGACCCATCCAGGTCACCCCCGAATCGTCCTCTCGGTCAGGGCGCGTTCGTCCCCTCCCGGCCGAAGTCGTCCTCGAGCCGGATGACGTCGTCCAGCTCGGGTGTGGAGACCTCGATCAGCTCGCATCGCTCGATTGCCTCGAAGCGATGGATCCGGCCCGTCGGGATGCGGCGGGACTCGCCGGCCCCCAGGTCGTGCACCTGGACGGTCCCATCGTCGTCCTCCAGGTACAACCGGAGGCGGCCGGCGTGGACCAGGATCGATTCGTCCTTGATCTCGTGGCGCTGGAGCGACAGGCGCCTGCCGGCCTCGATGACGAGGAGCTTCCCGACGTAGCGATCGGTGTGCGCCCATATGAGCTCGTGACCCCACGGCTTGTCGACCCGACGACCGGTCACGAGCCGCGGACCAGGCGCTCGCCGGCCGCGAGCATCGCGTCGCGCGCGTCGGCCGAGGTCGCCTCGGTATACACGCGGACGAGTGGCTCCGTGCCCGATGCGCGGATCAGCAGCCAGGAGCCATCGTCGAGGAAGAACTTCGACCCATCGCCGGTCTCGAGCGCGACGGTGTGCGCGACCGGTTGCCCCGCCAGCTCGGCAGGACCCTGCGCCGCGAGGTCGACCAGCAGACGGCGCTTGACCTCGGGGTAGTCCGCGCGGGCGACATGGACGTCGGTGCGGCGATAGAACGACGGGCCGGCGATCGAATGGAAATGCTCCAGCACGCGCGACACGGGCCAGCGGCCGGCCGCCTTCTCGCGCAGGAACAGGTCGAGCAGCAGAAGGTCAGCATAGATCCCGTCTCGCTCCGGGAGGTGCATGCCGAACCCGAACCCGCCCGACTCTTCGGCGCCCATCATTGCGCCGGTCTCGATCATCTTCGGGCCGATGAACTTGAACCCGACCGGCGTTTCGTACGTGGCGATGCCAAAGCGCCCGCCGAGCCGGGCAGCCATCGACGTGTTGTTGACGCTGACGACCACCGGATCGCGCCATTCGCGGTGCTCGGCGAGGTAGTACATCAGCAGGCCCGTGACCTGGAGCTGGTGGATGAAGGTGCCCTTCTCATCCGCCGCGCCCGCCCGGTCCGCATCGCCGTCGAGCAGGAGCGCCAGGTCGTGACCACCCTCGACCGTGAGCCGCAGCGCCTCGTCGATGTTCGGGCGGATCGGCTCGGGGTTGAGGCCACCGAAGTACGGATTGCGTTCCTGGTGGATCTCGCGGATCCGGATGCGACCGCCGCCCAGCAACCGGCTGATCCAGCCCGCGCCGACGCCGTACAGCGGATCGACCAATACCGACACGTCCGCCGCGCGGAGCGCGTCGAGATCGACGGTCCGCCGCACGAACTGCTCGTAACCCTCGTACGGATCGAATCGCTCGACGAGACCCGCACTCTCCGCGTCGGCAAGGGGCCGGCGATCGATGGGCTGCCCGCCATTGACCGCCAACCGTGCCTCGATGACGCCCAGGATCTCGGCGCCGGCTGCGGCGCCGGTCGGCGCCTTGACCTTGAAGCCGTTGTCGACCCAGGGGTTGTGGCTGGCGGTGATGACGATGCCCGCAGCCGCCCCACGCATGACCACCTCGAACGAGCTCATCTGCGTCGGCACGGCGTGGGCGGCGATGACGACCGGGATGTCGTGGGCGAGGAGGACCTCGGCTGCCGCCTCCGCGAAGTGCTCCGAGGCGAACCGCCGGTCGAACGCCACGACCACGCCCTTGGCGCTGGCCCCCTGCTCGGCTACGTACTGGGCGACCCCGTCCGCACAGCGACGGACGTTGTCGAAGGTGAACTCGTCGGCGATGCGGGCCCGCCAGCCGTCCGTCCCGAAGACGATCGAGGTCGGAGCGGACGCGCCGGCGGTCGTGGACACTCAGCCTCCAGCCTGCGCGCAGCGGTCGATGAGCGCATTGACGATGTCGATGTCGGGCGCCGACCCGCGCAGCACGGCGATCGGTTGTGCCGCAGTCATGCTACCCCGCTCGAGTGGCGCGATGACGCCCAGCTTCCCGGCGATCCGGCGGACGATGAGATCGTCCCCCTCGACCGAGACGGTCTCCCCTGGCTGCACGACTGCGCCCTCGCCGCGCGCTCCGTTGGCGGCCAGCAGGGCGGTCCAAGAGCCCAGGTCCGACCAGCCCACGTCCATCGACGCCATGACGACCTGACCGTTGCGCGCGGCTCCCTCCATGACCGCATGGTCGATCGAGAGCGGTTGCTGGATCGCCTCGTAGGCCTTCTCCAGAAGCTGAGGCGCCCCCGCCATCGGCTCGAGCGACTGGACGAGACCGGTGTAGCGAAGGAGGGCCGCCCTGATCGCGCGACGTCGCCAGAGGAACATCCCGGCGTTCCAGGCCGCACCCGGCACGCGCTCGAACAGGTCCTCGGCACGCGCCGGCTTGGGCTTCTCCTCGAATGCGCTGAGCGGATAGCTGTCGAGGCCGCCGATCTCCGCGCGCTCGGCGAGCTTCGGCAGCAGGTAGCCGTACTCGGTCGCCGGTCTGGTCACCTGGGTCCCGAGCGTGACGAGCGGATCCTCGATGCCGAAAACGCCCGTGGCCAGGTGGTCGGCGGCCGATCGGAGCACGTCCTGGTAGATGCCCTCCCGTGCGGGATCGATGTGCGCATCGGCGGGGATCACGAGCATGACCTCGTCCGCAGGGCGATCGATCCCTGCGGTCGCCAGGGTGATCGCCGCGGCGGTGTTGCGGCCCATGGGCTCGAGCAGGAGGGCGGCGTCGGGCACCTGGTCGCGCACGAGCCGTTCGTAGCGCCGGTCGGTGACGACCGTGATGTCGTCGGTCATCGTGCGGAGGCGCCGGTCTGTCGCCTGGAGGAGGGTCTCGTCGCCGACGAGGGGCAGGAACGGCTTGGGGCGTTCGGGGCGACTCAGCGGGTGGAGCCGGGTCCCGCCGCCGCCGGCCATGATCACTGCATACATGCGCGGATCATCGTAGCGCCGCCCGATCGGCGACAGGCCGGGCGTCCGCCGTCAGGTCACTGGGCGACGACCACCCACTTGCCTTCCCAGGGCACGGCTCGCTGCCACTCGTGATAGCGCGTGAAGACCTCGCGGAACTGGGCGACGGTGAGGTATTTGTATGGCCAGCGATCCCGCGTCGTGCCCAGCGGACCACTCACGTAAAGCCCGAGAAGGGTTTTCTTCGACGGCTCGTTCCGGTCCCAGGTCTGCTTGTACCCGAGCACCACCCAGGCGTGCGTGCCCGCGTGGACGGTGACGCCGACGGGGTGCCTCGTCCTGGCGATGGAGGCGGCGATCGAGTTGATCGCGGCGGTCTTGTCGGAGTACGCGCGCGCCTGGTAGTTCCGGCCGCCCGTGAAGTAGCGCAGGGACCACGCCCAGCCCTGGGGGTCATTGCCTCTGGTGGCATATCGATAGCGGTTGTGCTGGCGGGTGAGCCTGTAGATGTAGCCCTGCCGCGAGTAGGTCCGGTTGCTCGTCCGCAGGACCAGGTTGGCCATGGATTGGACCGTTGCCGGCACGCAGTAGTAGCTCGTGTACTGACGGACCATCGCCGTCGACCGATACAGGTTGATGCTGGCCAGCGCATAGGTGGGCGATGACGGAGTCGGCGTCGCGGTCGGAGTCGGCGTCGGAGTCGCGTCCGGGGACGGCGTGTGCGTCGGGTCGGACGCCGGAGCCGTGGTCGGCTCGGGCGCCGCGGCGGGTTCAGGAGCCGGTTCGGGGGGAGCAGTCGGGCTGGGGGTCGGTTCGGTCGTCGCCGACGGCTCCGCCGAGGACTCCGGCGGGGGCGACTCGTCGGCCGCCACGGACCACGGCATCGCCCCGAGGACCGCGACGCCGAGGGTACCCGCGAGCAGCAAGCGGTGGGCGCGCGGGCGCATCGCCAGACGTGGAGCCATGGCATAAGCCTACCGTCCGCGCGCCACCCCATGTGCCGACCCGATGGTCCCAGCCCGGTGCCGCCTGGCACCGGACCGGCGTCAGAAGCTCGGCGGCGTCATGCAGAACAGGACCGTCGCCGGGTCGCTGCCGGTGTTGGCATTCCAATGCGGGACGCGCGACGGGAACGTGATCGCGTCGCCTTCGCGCAGGATGTAATGCTCGTCGCCGACCCACAGGTCGAGGACACCGGTCAGGACGATGACGGTCTCCTCGTCCGACTCATGCGTATAGGGGTCTGCGCCGGTGCCGCCACCGGCTTCGATCGTCGACATGATCACCTGGAGCCGGCCCGCCAGGTTCGACGTCAGGAATTCGTCGACGGCCTTGAGGCCCGGGTACTCCACCCGACGGCGCGCTTCGCGGCGGACGACGCGCCCGGTGTCGGCATCGTGCGCGAAGAGCTGCGCGATGGACAGGTCGAGAGCGCGGGCGATCCGCTGGACGGTCGCGATCGACGGGCTGGTCACGTCACGCTCGACCTGCGAGAGGAAGCTTTCCGTGACACCGGCGCGCTCGGAAACGTCGCGAAGGGTCAGCCCGCGAGCCTGCCGCAGTGTCCGGATCCGGGACCCGAGTTGCAGCTCCGTGACCAATGCTGGCGTCCTCTGCTGCGTCCGCTCGACTTCGGGTTCCTGAAGTATAGGTTCAGGATGCCACGATGACAGCACGCCGCAAGCGTCGACGGCTGCGAGAATTCGTACGACGGACGCGTTGACGAGGACGGGCATCGCCCCTAGGATGCGGGGGCCTGTAGCAGCGCTACAGTCACCGATGCTCGATGCCCGGCACCATCGCGCGAGGACCGCCGTTGACCGCTTCCCCGACGATCGACGCCCGGCCTGACGGTTCCACCGTCGAGCCGCACAGCTCCCGCGCGGCGGACGCCCCAGACGTCCAGATCCAGCGAGTCACCAAGCGATTCGACGCCGTCACGGCCGTCGACGGCATGGACCTCTCGATCGAGCGCGGAGAGTTCTACTCCCTGCTCGGGCCGTCGGGCTGCGGCAAGACGACCACGCTCCGGATGATCGCGGGCTTCGAGCAGCCGACCGAGGGTGAGATCTTCCTCGCCGGGCAACCCATCGCGGGCGTCCCTCCGTACCAGCGCAACGTGAACACGGTCTTCCAGCACTACGCGCTGTTCCCGCACATGGACGTCAACCAGAACGTGGGCTACGGCCTCCGGCAGCGCAAGGTCGACAAGAAGGAGGAGGACCGACGCGTCGCGGAGGCGCTCGAGCTCGTCCGCCTCACCGGCTACGGCAAGCGCCGCACGTGGGAGATGTCCGGTGGCCAGCAGCAGCGCGTCGCCCTCGCGCGGGCACTGGTCAACCGGCCGACCGTGCTCTTGCTCGACGAGCCCCTCGGCGCTCTCGACCTGAAGCTCCGCAAGGAGATGCAGCTCGAGCTCAAGGATCTCCAGCGCGAGGTCGGGATCACGTTCGTGTACGTGACCCATGACCAGGAAGAGGCGCTGACGATGAGCGACGTCATCGTCGTGATGCGTGACGGTGTGGTGCAGCAGAAGGGCAACCCGACCATCCTCTACGAGCGGCCGGTCAACCGCTTCGTGGCGGACTTCATCGGGACCTCGAACTTCATGGACGCCACCGTCGTCGAGGATGACGGCGATGGGCGGGTCATCGTACGCACCGATCGCGGGATGTCCCTGCGTGGCGCGCGTGACGGACCCCGACGCGCGACCGACCGCGGGGGATGTCGTCGTCGTCGCGACCCGGCCCGAGCGCCTCGAGGTCGTCCCGGGCGATGTCGCGGGGGCCGCCGTTCCCGGGCATGACGCAGGTGCTCGGCAGGGTCCAGCAGGGGACCTACCTCGGGGACCAGACGGAGTATCGGATCGCAGACGGAGGAGGCCGGCGAGGTCATCGTCCGGCATCAGAACGCAGCGGGCGCCGGGGGCGCTCCGGGGGTCGGTCCGGGTGACCCCGTGGTCGTCCGGTGGCAGGAGGAGGCGAACCTCATCCTCGCCGGATGAGGGTCGACAGGTCGCGCCGGCACGACCGGCGAAGAGGAGGAGAGCGACGTGGCAGACACAGGATCTCGAACGAGATCCTTCGGCGAGGCTCCCGACCACCAAGTCAGCCGCCGCAGCTTCCTAGCGGCAGCGCCCGCTATCGGCGCAGCGCCGCACTGGCGGCGTGCAGTTCGCCGGGTGGCCAGCGTTGCGCCGTCGGCCGCCGCCAGCGGCGCGCCCATCTCGCACCGTCGGCAGCGCGGCCCCTGAGCGCCGCCGCGCAGCTCTACGCGACTCGAAGGCGCGCTCCTCATGTACAACTGGGCCGAGTATGTCGACGCTCGAGAACATCGAGGAGTTCAAGGCTCGCTACAACATCGCGACTGACATACGACATCTTCGCGAGCAACGAGGAGCTGCTGGCGAAGCTCCATGGCGGGGCGATCCGGGCTACGACATCGCTTGCGCCGACGGCCGAATACGTCCAGGTGATGGCGGGCAGGGCTACATCGTCGAGCTGCGACCTTCGCGCATCCCGAACGCGGCGTTCATCAACGCCGGCGTTCAAGAACCACGGTCCGATGGGACCCGAACAACGACTACCACGTCCCCAAGGACTGGGGCACGACCGGGATCGCCGTCCGCAAGAAGCTCGTGACCGAAGACGGTCACGTCGTGGAAGCAGTTCTTCGAGGTCGCCCCGGGCAAGTACTCCGGCAAGGTCGTCTTCGTCGACTCGACGGGCGACGTCTTGCCGTCCCGCTCAAGGTGCTCGGCTACTCGCTGAACTCGACCGACCCGACCGAGCTCGAGGAGGCAGGCAACTCCTGCTGGGCTCGCCCCCACCTCCTCGCGCTCGACTCCGACAACTACGGCGACAAGCTCGCCACGGAGGAGGCCGTCCTTGGTCCTCGGCTGGACCGGGCCCGCTCGTCGACCTGCGCGAACGCCGAGACGGCGACGATCGAGTACATCGGATCCCCGAGGAAGGCGACGCTCTACTGGATGGACATGTGGGTCATGCTCACCGACGCGCCGCATCCGAACGCCGGCCTACGCCTGGCTGAACTTCATCCACGAGCCAGCGATCCAGGCCGAGGAGACCGAGATCGAACGGCTACGCGACGGCCAACGACGAGGCCAAGGAGCTGTCTCCCGGAGACGTCCAGAACGACCCGGCCGTTTTCCCGCCGCGAGGACGATCGTGGCGAAGCCTCGAGGGCGCCTGGATGACTCGGGCGTCCCGCAGCGCATCGACATCTGGGAGGAATTCAGCGTCCAACATCGGCGGCTGAGCCCAGGCGCCTCGACACGATGACCACGGCAGCGCCCGCGGCACCGCTGCGCAGCGCCGAGTCGGCGCACCACGCGAGGGTGGTCGTCTCCTGACGACCGCCCTGCTGCTGCCGGCGGCGCTGTGGTACCCGATCCTGCTCGTCGCGCCGATCGTCGATCGTCATGCTCTTTTCGTTCGGGAGTCGCGGTCCGAACGGCGGCTACGCGGCCGGGTTTCACGCTCGACAACTACGCGAGCATCATCCGGAGTCCGACCCGTTCATCACCAGCCTGACGCTGGCCGTCATCGGCACGCTCCTCTGCCTGCTCGTCGCGTCTGCCGCTCGCGTACTTCATCGCGACGCGTGGCGGGGAAGCGCAAGGCCTGCTCATCCTCCTGCTCGTCATCCCGTTCTGGACGAGCTTCCTCATCCGGACGTACGCCTGGCTCATCATCCTGGGCCCGGAGGGGCTCGGCGGCTTCATCGGCGATACTCATCGGCGATCGGGCTTCCGGATCCTCGGCACTCCGCGCCGGCGTGCTGCATCGGCCTCGTCTACGGCTACCTGCCGCTGATGGTCTTTCCGCTCTACGTGACGCTCGAGCGCATGGACCGCACGCTCGTCGAAGCCTCCAAGGACCTCGGTGCCGGACGCTGGCGACGTTCCGACAGGTCACGTTGCCGATCGCTCTGCCCGGCCTCATCACCGGCAGCATCCTCGTCTTCATCCCGATGATGGGCGAGTACGTCATCCCGCAGATCCTCGGGCTATGGCCGGGTCTTCCTCATCGGGAATGCCCTGGTCCTCCGATTCCTCGACGTCCCGCAACTGGCCCGCGGGCTCCGCCCAGGCGGTCGGGCTGATCGCTCGTGATGTTCATCAACGTCAGCGCGTACCTGTGGTTGACGAACCGCGGGCGGCAGATCGCGTGACGTCAGCGTCCTGTGACGGCCCCATGACCGCTCCGCGATCCCCGCGCCCGCACTCTGGCTGGGCGACGCGTAGGCTCCCGCGGATCGACCGTTCGGCCGGCCTGATCGAGGCGTGGCTCCGCGGCCACACGCTGCTCGTCTACCTGTTCCTCTACCTGCCGATCGTGATCGTCGTCGTCTTCAGCTTCAACGACACCGAGCGGCGGTTGACGGATCTGGGACGGGTTCTGCCTGCAGCTGGTACGAGTTCGTCGCTGAACGACCGGACCGTGCAGCAGCGCCTCGGTCAACAGCTTCATCGTCGCGGTTCCGCAACGCCGTCCTCGCGACGGTCGTTCGGGACGATGGCGGCGCTCGGCTTGCAACGGGCATCCAAGTGGTTCCGCCTGCGCTTCGATGCGCTGACCTACGTGAGCATCATCGTGCCCGAGCTCGTCATCGCGATCGCCACGCTCGTGCTCTTCGCAGCACCATCGGGCGTCGACGGGATCATACACCAGTGCCACCGGGATCGAGATCGGGTTCGGCCTCCACACGATCATCGGCGCGCTGTCCTGTTCAACATCGAGCCTCGTGCTGCTGCTCGTCCGCGCCCGGCTGTCCGGCATGGACCGCACCCACGTCGAGGCGAGCTACGACCTGTTCGCGACGCCGTGGCGGACCTTCTGGCAGATCACCTTCCCGCAGCTGCTGCCGGCCATCGTCGCCGGCTTCCTGCTCGCCTTCACGTTCGCTTCGATGACTACCTGATCTCGACGTTCGTGTACGGCCAGGGTACGTCGACGCTGCCGCTGTTCGTCTTCGGCCAGGTCCGGCTCGGTGTCACGCCAGCAACGAATGCGGTCGCGGCGATGATGCTGCTGATCACGCTCTCGATCCTGCTCGTCGGCCAGGTGCTGCTGTCGCGCAGGCGCCCGCCGCTCGGGCGCGTCGCGGTCAGGTCGGCGGCGTGGCGGGGATCGTCGCGGAGAACGCCGGCGGAGAGCCTAGGCCGTAACGGAGATCGGCTCGGGCTCCGGCAGGCCCGCATCCGAGGCAAGCAGCGCGGCCTTGTCGATGCGCTCCCAGGGCAGGTCCAGGTCGGGCCGGCCGAAGTGGCCGTACGCCGCCGTCTGGCGGTAGATCGGCCGGCGCAGGTCGAGGGCGGCGATGATCGACGCCGGTCGCAGGTCGAAATGGCGCTCGATGAGCGTCTGGATCGCGGCATCGTCGATCCGCCCGGTGCCGAACGAATTGACGGTGAAGCTGATCGGCCGGGCGATGCCGATCCCGTAGGCGACCTCGACCTCGAAGCGGTCGGCGAGGCCCGCCGCGACCACGTTCTTGGCAACCCACCGTGCGGCATACGCGGCCGACCGGTCGACCTTCGTCGGATCCTTGCCGGAGAATGCGCCGCCACCGTGGCGCGCCATCCCGCCGTATGAGTCGACGATGATCTTGCGACCGGTGAGCCCGGCATCGCCCATCGGCCCGCCGGTCACGAACCGCCCCGTCGGGTTCACGTGCATCACCGGATCCGCCTCGCGCAGCTCGCTCGGGATCGTCGGCAGGATGACCGTGTCGACGATGTCGGAACGAAGCCGCTCGGGCCGGACGTCAGGGTCATGCTGGGCGGACACGACGACGGTCTTGACGCGAACCGGCGCGCCGTGCTCGTACTCCACGGTGACCTGGGTCTTGCCGTCCGGTCGGAGATACGGCAGCTGGCCCGACTTGCGCACCTCGGCAAGGCGGCGGGCCATCCGATGCGCGAGCGCGATCGGGAGCGGCATCAGCTCGGGAGTCTCGCGGCAGGCGAAGCCGAACATCATCCCCTGGTCGCCGGCGCCCAGCTCGAATGCCGGGGCAGCGTCGTCGCGCACCTCGAGGGCGGCATCCACGCCCTGCGCGATGTCCGGTGACTGCCCCTTGACCGACACGAGCGTGCCGCACGTCTGATAGTCGAAGCCGTAGTCGGCGCGCGTGTAGCCGATGTCTCGGACGGTGTCGCGGACGATCCCCTGGAAGTCGATATACGTGTGCGTCGTGATCTCACCGAGGACCAGCACGAGGCCCGTCGTCGTGGCCGTCTCGCACGCCACTCGGGCGTCGGGATCCTCCCGCAGGATCGCGTCCAGGATCGCGTCGGAGACCTGGTCGCACATCTTGTCAGGGTGACCCTCCGTGACGGACTCGGAGGTGAACAGGTATTGCGCGGCGTCGACGATGCTCATCGCGGCGAAGGGTAGCACCTCGGCCGGAGCGGCCCGGCTCAGCCGACGGCGACCGCGCGGTGCTCCCGCCAGGTCTGGATGCCCGGCAGATCGAGGGGTGCGAGGCGGTCGGCGGGCGTGAACCCGAACACGGCGCCGAGGAACGCCAGGCGTGCCTCCAGCGTCCGCCGCTGCGCGACCTCGCCGCGGAACCCGTGCCCTTCGCCCTCGAACGCGAGGTAGGCGTGCGGGATGCCCTTCGCCGCCAGGGCCGCCGCCAGAGCCTCGGCCTGCGCGGGCGGGACGACCTTGTCGTCGAGGCCCTGCAGGATCAGCACGGGGCAGGAGATCGCGTCGAGGTAGTGGATCGGCGAGCGGTCGCGGTACCGATCGGCCATCGCCGGATAGGGACCGACCAGGCGATCCATGTAACGCGATTCGAACTTGTGGGTTTGGCGCGTCAGCATCTCGAGGTCACCGATGCCGAAGAGGCTGATGCCCGCGGCGAACACGTCGCGGAACGCGAGCGCGGCGAGCGTCGTGTACCCGCCGGCGCTGCCGCCCTCGATGGCCAGGCGGTCGCCGTCGACATCACCGCGGTCGACCAGGTAGCGCGCGGCGCCGATGCAGTCGTCGACATCGACGACGCCCCAGCCGCCCTCGAGAGCCTGGCGGTACTCGCGGCCGTACCCGGTGCTGCCTCCGTAGTCGACGTCCACCACGGCGATGCCGCGCGACGTGAGGTACTGATACGTGAGCTCGAGCGCGTTCGTCGCATTCGCCGTCGGCCCGCCATGCGACCGGACGACCAGCGGCGGCAGCTCCCCGTCGGGGGCCGCGGCATCCGGATTGACCGGCCGGTAGAACAGCGCGTGCGCCATGCGACCCTCGGCGGTCGGGAACGTGATCGGCTCCGGGACTGAGATGTACGCGGGATCGATCGCGATCGAGGTCGCGTGGCGCAGCACCCCGGACGTCGCGAGCGTGGACGGGTCGAGCGCAACGATCATCGGTGGCTCGGTCGGCGTGCCCACGTTGGCGACCACCCCGGCCGCCCCGACGCGGACCGTCCCGACATCCGTGTACGGCGAATTGACCTCGCCGATCAGGTTGTTCGGCGATATGTGGAAGAGCCGGTCGCGCCCTCGCGCCCGGCCCACCGCTGCGATCGAGCCGTCGGGCAGGAACCCGTATGACGAGCGGTCGAACACCCAGGCCGGGTCCGCGAACTCCGCCTCGAGCGGTGCGAGCGGCTCGAGCCGCGGCCCGTCGGAGAGCCGGTACAGGTTCCACCAGCCCGTCCGGTCGCTGACGAAATGGAGGACCCCCTCGGGCGACCATTCAGGTTGCGCGATCGACTCGTCGATGCCGCCGGCCGCGAGGTCGCTCGCACCGAGGGATCCGTCCTCCCCGACCGGCGCGACGCGGAGCCGCGTGGCGTCCCACGGCATGTCCGGGTGGTCCCACTCGAGCCAGGCGAGGCGCGTCCCGTCGGGCGACAGCCGTGGGGCGGCCAGGAAATCGGGGCCGTCGTAGAGGATCCGGGGAGCACGCTCCCCGTCGAGGGGCACGTCGACGATCGCGGCCTTCGGCTCGCCGTCGCCAGAATGGTCCTCGCGGATCGCGATGAAGCGACGCCTCCCCGCGTCGAAGCGCAGATCGGCGTAGCGGAACGGCCCATCGGGGGTGATCGGCTGGGGCGCGTCGCCACCCGGGTCGAGCCGGTAGAGGCGGCCGTCCCTGACGTGCGAGAACAGGATCGTCCCGCCGGCGACGACATAGGCGCCGCCACCGTATTCGTGGACACGGGATCGAACGTCGAATGGCCGCGGCGTGATATCGACGGTCGTCCCGTCGGATGCGCGGTGGACGAGGACGCTGCGGCCCGCTTCGGCGGGCCGGCCCTCGATCCAGTAGACATCGTCGCCATCGACCCATGGATCGCTCAGGCGGACCGTGCCACCGACCAGATCGTCGAGCTGGATCGGCGAGGGCCAACTGCCATACGGCAGGGTGATCCGGCCGGCCTCGACGGGATCGATCGCGGGCTCGTCGTCCATCGTTCGAACCCTACCGCGTCCGCGCGCGATGTGAGGGTCGGTCAGGTCCCGTGCTGCCAGGACGAGACGTAGTCGGCCTGCTCCGGGGTCATCGGCTCGAGCTCGATGCCGAGCGCCGCAAGCTTGAGCCGGGCCACCTCGGCGTCGATCGCCTCGGGCACCACGTAGACCATCGGCTCGAGCTCGGCGTGGTGCTTGGCGACGTATTCGGCGCACAACGCCTGGTTCGCGAAGCTCATGTCCATCACGGCGGCCGGATGGCCCTCGGCCGCACCGAGGTTCACGAGGCGGCCCTCGGCGATCAGGTGCAGCTTCTTGCCACCGAGATCGAACTCCTGGACGTTGTCGCGGACCTCGCGCACGTGGCCCTCGGCCAGTGCCCGCAACGCCGCGAGATCCAGCTCGGCGTCGAAGTGGCCCGAATTCGCCATGACCGCGCCGTCCCGCATCGCCTCGAAATGCTCGCGCCGGAAGACATTGAGATTGCCCGTCGCGGTGACGAACAACGCGCCCCAGCGGGCGGCGTCGCTGTGGGTCATCACGGCGTACCCGTCCATCAGCGCCTCGAGCGCACGCACGGGATCGACCTCGACGACGGCGACGTGGGCGCCGTGACCGGCCATTCGCGCGGCGATCCCCTTGCCGACCCAGCCGTAGCCGGCGATGACGACCCGCCGACCTGCGATGAGCATGTTCGTGGCCCGGATGATCCCATCGACGGTCGATTGACCGGTGCCGTACCGGTTGTCGAACAGGTGCTTGGTCTGGGCCTCGTTGACCGCCACGACCGGGAAGCCGAGGGCGCCGTCGGCAGCCATCGCCTTGAGACGGATGACGCCAGTCGTTGTCTCCTCCGTCCCGGCAAGGACCTCCTTCACCTGATCCGGCCGGCTGCTGTGGAGCAGCGAGACGAGGTCGCAGCCGTCGTCCATCGTGATCTGGGGACGCGTGTCGGCGACCGACTCGAGATGGGCGTAGTACGTGTCGCGGTCCTCGCCGCGCCGCGCGAACGTGGCGATGCCGTATTCGCCGACCAGCGCGGCTGCGACGTCGTCCTTCGTGGACAGCGGGTTCGAGGCCGCCAGCACCACCTCGGCCCCACCGGCCTTGAGCGTGCGCATCAGGTTGGCCGTTTCGGTCGTGACGTGCAGACACGCGCCGATGCGCACGCCCTCGAGCGGCCGGTCGCGCTCGAATCGTTCGCGGATCAGGCGCAGCACGGGCATCTCGCGCTCGGCCCACTCGATGCGGCGGACTCCCTCGGCACCGAGGCCAAGGTCGGTCACGTCGTGAGCCGGCAGGATGGTCGGAGCGGTCATCGGCGGTCGGTCTCCTTGCGGATCAAGAGGCGGCGCAACGGCGCCGTGATATCGGCCCAGGGCGGGCCAAGGCGGTGGATCAGCCGTTCCTCGAAGCGGGCGTGTTCGCTGTAGCCGAGGTGTCGGTAGGCGTTGATGGCGGGCGGGTTGTCGGCGCGGACGTTGAGGACCACCTGGTCGCAGAACCGCAGGAGGTCGGCCGTGACCGCGCCGGTGACGGCCGTCGCGAACCCGCGCCCACGGAAGTCCGTGTGGGTCAGGACGTTGCCGACGACCGCGAGGCGCGAGGTCGGGCTGACCACGTGCGTGCCGGCGGCTGCGATCAGCCGGCCGTTGACACGCATCCCGTAATAGACGCCGTCGGCGATGGCGGTCGACGGGAGCCACGATGCGAACCCCAGCTGGTACAGCCGGTTCAGCTCGCCGATGTCGACGGGGAGCAGTCGCTGGACGGTGGCCGGATACGGCCGGAAGTGCGTGCGATCGACCCACATCCGGACCATCTCAGGACCGGGGTCGACACGATACTGCGTCTCGATCGCCGCGAGCATGTCGACCCGCGCGGCGATGTACGCGGCTCGTGGCTTGATGACGTCGCGCAGGACCGCGGCGATGCCGTCGGTGGAGCCCATGACGAACAGCGGCTGCGGCGTCGGGCCGGTGTACTCGAGCCCGACCGCCACGATGTCGTTCCCGTCGTAGGCGGCGCCCCAGCGGGTGCGCGCGAACTCCTGTTCCTCGAGGTCGCACAGCGCGTACGCGGCATACAGCCGGTCCTGTCGGAGGAACTCGCGCAGCGCATCGCGGTCCGTCGTTTGGCGTGCGATCGTGGCGGATCGCCGGCCGACGGCGACGGTCGCCATCAGCCCGCCGACCCGGCGATCGCCGCAAAACCAGGTGATGCGGCCCGCCTGTCCGCCCGCCGGGTGGCCGCCTCGGGGAGCGACTGCTCGTACGGCGCGCGCAGGACCCCCTCGTCGGTGACGATGCCCGTGATGAGCTCGGCGGGGGTGACGTCGAACGCCGGGTTGCGGACCTCGGTGTCGGGTGGCGCGACCCTGACGCCCCGGAACGCCAGGACCTCGTTGGGCGCGCGTTCCTCGATCGGGATGTCGGCGCCGGTCGCGGTTCGGAGGTCGACGGAGCTCATCGGAGCGGCCACGTAGAACGGGATGCCGTGGCGGGCCGCGAGCACGGCCAGAGGGTAGGTCCCGACCTTGTTGGCCACGTCTCCGTTCGCCGCGATCCGGTCCGCACCGACGATGACGGTGTCGACCTCGCCCCCTGCCATGAGATACCCGGCCGCGACGTCCGGGATGAGGGTGTGCGGGACACCGGCCTGCGCCAGCTCCCACGCGGTCAGCCGCGATCCCTGCAGATAGGGCCGGGTCTCGTCGACCCACACGTGGACCGCCCGACCGTCGTGATGGGCGACCTGCACGATGCCCAGGGCGGTCCCGAACTGGCCGCACGCGAGCGGTCCCGTATTGCAGTGCGTGAGGAGGCGCAGTGGCCGCTCGTCGGGGAAGACGAGCTCCTCGACGCCGAAGCGCGCGAGACGACCATGGTCCTCGGTCGCCTCGAACACGATGGCGTCGGCCTCGGCCCGCATGGCAGCCGCGATCGCGTCGCCGTCCTCGGACAGGTCGCCCAGCCCGTCATACGCGGCCATGACGCGGTCGACGGCCCAGCCCAGGTTGATCGCGGTCGGTCGGGCGTTGCGCAGGACGTTGGCTGCGGCACGCAACGTCGCGCGCCGAGCGTAGGGACGGGTCGAGCTGTTGGCCTGTGCCGTCAGGGCAAGCCCGATCGCCGCCGCCTGTCCGATGGCGGGGGCGCCGCGGATGATCATCTCGCGGATGGCGTAGCCGACCTGGGCGGCGTTCTTGGCATCGAACTCCTCGAGGGCGTCCGGCAGCTTGCGCTGGTCGACGATGTGGAGAACGCCCGAGCTTTCGCGGAAGGCCGCCCGGAAGCCGGTCGGGCCGGCCGGCGGCGCCGAACCGTCGGTGGCCGTGTACGACGCGGGATCGAGGATCGCGCTGGCCGCCTCGGCCGAGACTCGCTGGAGGGCCTGCGCCGCACCGACCACGGTGGCGGCGCCCTGGAACACGTCGCCCGCGAACTGGCGGAAGAACCGGCGGCGGGCGAGATCGGCGCCCTCGGTCACGGTCTCCGGGGCGGCGTCGGTCGCCGCGCCGTCGGGGGTGTCTGGCGAGGTGTCGGCGGTGTCAGTCAATCGCGCGACGGGGTCGACGACGCCCGCTCAGTACTTGATGACGCTGGTGACCCGGCGTCCATCCAGCCGCTCTCGGCCCTTGAGGAACTCGAGCTCGACAAGGAACGCGAGGCCGATGACCTCGCCCTTGAGTCGCTCGATGAGCTCGATCGTGCCCTTGACCGTACCGCCCGTCGCGAGGAGGTCGTCCACGATCAGCACCTTCTGGCCGGGTTGGACCGCGTCACGGTGGATCTCGAGCGTGTTCGAGCCGTACTCGAGTGCGTATTCGACCGTGATCGTCTCGGCGGGCAGCTTGCCAAGCTTGCGAACGGGAACGAGCCCGGCGTCCAGCAGGTAGGCCATGGGGGCGCTGAAGATGAACCCGCGCGACTCCATGCCCACCACGAGGTCGACCTGCTCGTCCTTGTACGGCTCGAGCATCAGATCGATCGACTCCTTGTAGGCGGGCGGGTCCTTGAGCAGCGTCGTGATGTCGTAGAACAGGATCCCCGGCTTCGGAAAGTCGGGGATCTCGCGGATCCGTTCGCGAAGCGCCTCGGCGGACATCGGGATCGGGTCCTCCCTCATGTGGTCACGCAGGCTGGCGGCTGAACGTCTGGGAGTGTCGTGGGTCGGCCGAAAGTCTACCGCAGGCGTGCCGTGACTCCGCGCATCACGAGCCGGGCGCGACGAGCGCGCCACCGAGCGGTTCGCGCGCCGGCCGCTCATGCAGCCGGCCACCGATGGCGATGCCCAACAAGGTGACGCCGACAGCGACGGCGAACCCGACCGCCAGCCCGATCGCCGGACCGCCGCCGTCACGCACGGAGGCGGCCACCAGGGCGCCCGTCACTCCGGTCCCGAGAGCGGTCCCCAGGGAGTCGGTCAGGGAGATCGCCGCCGACGCCCGACCCTGCTCGGCGACCGGTGCCTCGCGCAGGACGATGAGGGCGAGCGGCGAGTAGGCCAGACCCATCGCGTAACCGGCCAGAGCCAGCGTCGGGATGGCCAGCCAGGGCGTGACCTCCGGCACGAGCACGATCATGAAGCTCAGGAGACCGACCGCCAGGACGACCAGCCCGACGCGGACGAAGCGCTCCGACGAGAAGCGCGAGGACAGGCGTGCCTGGGTCCACGAGCCGGCGGTCCAGCTGATCGTGGCGGCGGTGAGCGCGATGCCGGCCTCGGCCGGTCGGAGGCCGCGCCACTCGACGAGCGCCAGGGCGACGTACGCATCGACGGCGAAGAACGCGAAGGTGATGATGCCGCGCATGAGCACGGCCGTCGGGAGGCCACGTGCGGCGCGCAGGGTCCCCGGCGGCGTCAGGCGGCGCAGGGCGAAGATGGCCAGCGCGGTCCCCGCGATCCCGAACAGGCCGAGCAGGATCGGCGCACCGCTCGTGAGACCGGCGAGCAGCAGACCGGTGCCGGCAGCGACGACGATCGCGAGCGGGGCACGCTCCCGGAGGGTCGCAGCGTTCCTGGCATCGGACGGATCCGGGCCGATGCGCCGGACGGCTGGGAACGCGATCGCCGAGGACACGACGATGAGCGGGAGCAGGCCCAGGAAGACCCACCTCCAGCCGACCGCTTCGCCCACGATCCCGGCGATCGCCGGCCCGAGCACGCCCGGCAGGACCCAGGCGGTCGAGAGGGTGGCGAACATCTGCGGTCGCAGGTGCTCTGGCATGCTTCGGCCGATCGCGACATAGGCGATCGGGGGCACGGTGCCCGCGCCGAGACCCTGGAGGAAGCGGGCGCCGACCAGGATCTCCATGGACGGCGCGAGCCCGCCGATGATCAGCCCGGCGGCGAACAGCCCGATCCCGGCCGCGAACGGGCCACCGAGGCCGCGGCGGTCGATGAGCCCACCGACGACCACGATGCCGATCAGCGAGCCGAGCATGAAGGCCGTGAAGACCCAGCCGTACAGCTCGAGGCCGCGCAGCTCGTCCGCGACGATCGGCATGATCGTCGACACGGCGAGGGCCTCGAACGCCACGAGCGTGATCGTCAGGACAAGCCCGATCGTCAGGCCGCGACGCCCGGGCGACCACAGTCCGCCGCCGCCGCGGCTCGTCTTGCGGGGTTCGGCCGGGGTGCGGGGCCCTTCAGCTTCTTGGCCGAGTGTCATGGTCCAAGTTTGCCCGGGTTCGCGGTCGCGCGCCTCGGCGGTCCGTCCGACGGATCTACGTCATATGTCACGGGATCGACGGCTGCCCTGGTCCTTCGCCAACGGCGTCACCGCGATGCCTCAGAGACGACGTTCGAGGACCAGCTCGTCATGGAGCGCGATCCCGTGGTCCCCGATCTCGGGGATCGACGGCTTGAGGGTCGAACGACTGACGTCGACCGCGCCGGCATGGAGCTCAGCCAGCCGGAACCCCCGCCGCTGGTAGAACCGCAGGGCGTCGACGTTGTCGTTGGTCGTGACCAGCCAAACTCGATCGCACCCTGCGGCTCGAGCGGCGTCGAGCGCGGCGTCGAACAGTGCAGAGCCGATCCCTCGCAACGACTGCGCGGCGTACAGGGTCGTGACTTCACAGTCCGTGCCGCTCACCAGGTACGTCAGGACGCCCACGAGCGCTCGGCCGTCATCCTCGGCAAGCAGGGCTTCGTCGCCGAGCGGGTCATGAAGCTCGCCGAGTCGCGCCACGTGTCGCATCCCCCGGTTCTCGAGAAAGCCCAGCCATCGGTCACGATCCGCGGGGAAGGCCGGGCGGACGTGGATCGCGGTTCGCGTGCGCATGACTTCAGCGCTGGCTGACGCTGCGGGTCACGCTTGGGACTCCGCTCCCAGCCGGGCGACCACCGCCTGGGTCAACTGCCACGCTCGACCCGGACCGGTCGGGACCCGGATGCGGACCTGGTTCGAGGCGAACGTCACGTCGGCGGGACGGACGCCCGGCAATCCCCCATCGCCGAGGATGTGCATCGCCGCCGCGCGCGTCAGCCCCGCGCCGAAGCGCACGACCAGACGGCCCTCCTCGCGCGAGATCGACGAAACGCCGGCCGTTTCGGCAGCCAGGCGCAGCTCAGCCACCTCGACCAGCCGCGCGACTGATGCCGGCATCGGGCCGAATCGGTCCGTGACCTCCTGGCGGAACGCGGCGAGATCTCCCGCGGACCTGGCGCGGGCCAGCCGCCGGTACAGCTCGAGCTTCTGCGCCACGTCGGGCACGTAGCCGTCGGGCAGGTGCGCATCCACCGGCAGGTCGACCACGGCCTGCGGGGTCTCGACGATCGGTGCCCGGCCCTCGCGCGATGCCTTCTGGGCCTCGACTGCCTCGGCGAGCATTCGCGAATAGAGATCGAAGCCGACGGCGGCCATGTGGCCGGACTGCTCGCCACCGAGGATGTTGCCCGCACCCCGGATCTCGAGGTCGGACAGCGCGATCTGGAACCCGGCGCCGAGTTCGGATGCGTTGAAGATCGCCTGGAGCCGCTTGCGCGCCTCGTCCGACAGCCGCTCCCGGCGTCGGTACAACAGATACGCGTAGGCCCGTCGTGACGAGCGACCCACCCGCCCGCGCAGCTGATAGAGCTGGGCCAGCCCGAGCGTGTCCGCGCGATCGATGATGATCGTGTTGGCGTTCGGGATGTCGAGTCCCGATTCGATGATCGTCGTCGAGACGAGGACGTCGGCCTCGCCGGCCGCGAACGCGATCATCACCTTCTCGAGCGCTCCCTCCGCCATCTGCCCGTGACCGACGACGAAGCGTGCGTCGGGGAGGAGGCGGCGAAGCTGCTCAGCCTGCGCCTCGATCGTCTCGACGCGGTTGTGGACGTAGAACACCTGGCCACCGCGATCGAGCTCCCGCAGGATGGCGTCCCGCACCAGCCCCGCCGACGCCTCGGCGACGCGCGTCTGGATCGGCAGGCGATCCTCGGGTGGCGTCTCGATCACCGACAGGTCGCGGATGCCGGCCATCGCCAGGTTGAGCGTCCGTGGGATCGGCGTCGCCGAGAGGGTCAGGACATCGACCTCGCGCCGGAGCTGCTTCAACTTCTCCTTGGCGGCCACCCCGAACCGCTGCTCCTCGTCGACCACGACGAGTCCGAGGTCCCGGAACTGGACGTCCTTCGACAGCAGCCGGTGCGTGCCGATGACGACGTCCACGCTCCCGTCGGCCAGACCGGCGATCGTGGCGGCCTGATCCTTCGCCGACACGAACCGCGACAGGATCCGGACCTCGAGCGGGAAGGCCGCGAACCGCTGGCCGAACGTGGCGTGGTGCTGGGCCGCGAGAACGGTGGTCGGCACGAGCACTGCGACCTGCTTGTCGTCCTGGCTGGCCTTGAACGCCCCACGCAGTGCGACCTCGGTCTTGCCGTAGCCGACATCACCGACCACCAGCCGGTCCATCGGCACGGGGCGCTCCATGTCGGCCTTGACCTCGGCGGTGGCGCGCAGCTGGTCGACCGTTTCCTCGTACGGGAACGACGCCTCCATTTCGGCCTGCCAGGGCGTGTCGGCCGAGAACCGGTAGCCGTCGGCGCCCGTCCGGGCCGCATACAGGGCCAGGAGCTCGTCCGCGAGCTCCGCGACCGCCTTGCGGACGCGCTGTTTGGCGCGCAGCCACTCGGTCCCGCCAAGCTTGCTCAGCGCCGGTCGTTCACCGCCCGCGTAGCGCGTGACCCGGCCGATCTGCTCGACTGGCACGAAGATCCGGTCTCCGCCGGCGAACGACAGCTCGAGGTAGTCACGCTCCTCGCCCGCTCCGCCGCGGCGCAGCATCTGCTCGTAGCGCGCGACGCCATGATCGATGTGGACGACGAGATCGCCCGGCGTCAGGCGCTCGAGGATGTCGCGCGGCACGACGCGGCGCAGGGCCTTCGGGCGACGGACGCGCACCGTGCCGAAGAGCTCGCGGTCGGTGACGAATGTGACGCCGTCCGGACCGCCAGCGAACCCGCCGTTCAGGCTCCTGCCGACGAGCGCGATAGCACCCGGCGGCGGCGCCTCTTCGAGGCGATCGACGACCGCGACGCTGTGCCCGGCCTCATCGAGGATCTCCGCCAGGCGGGGTGCCTGATCCGACGCGAGGACGATCCGAGCACCGTCCTCCCGCCAGGTCTCGACGGCGTCCGCGAGCCGGCTCGCGCGTCCCAGCGGCAGCGTGGGCTCGCGCCAGCCGAACAGGTCGCCGGAGCTTCGGGCGCCCGACGCCATCGCGGCGTCGGCGGGCGGCTCGGATTCCCACGTCAGCTCGAGGGTCCGCGACGCGACCAGGCGGCTCTTCCAGTCGCGCGGTGGCAGATAGGTCGACGGCCAGTCCTTCGGCAGCTCCCCGGACTCGACCAGTTCGGCGCGGCGCTCGTCCGCCTGGCGCCACAGGAACGCGGCCGCCTCGGCGATGTCGCCCGGCTCGTCGAGGACGAGGATCGTCCCCGGATCGATGTGGTCGAGACCGGTCGCGGGACCGAGGTGGGCGGCCCACACTTCCGCGGCGTCCCCGACCGCGAGCGCCCGCGATGGTTCGCTGTGGGCGGTCTCGGGCCGCAGCGGATCATCGGTCGTGCCTTCGAACCGCGAGAGGTCGGCGGCGAGCCGATCCGACAGGCGCGCGACGGCGCGGCCGAGCCGGTCGCGGATCGCGGATGCGCCGATCGTCGGGAGGAGGAACTCCGACGCGGGCAGCAGCACGGCCCCCTCGACCCTGCCCGTCGTTCGCTGGTCGGTCGGGTCGAACGCGCGGAGCGAATCGATCTCGTCGCCGAAGAACTCGATCCGGATCGGCAGCTCCATCGACGGCGGGAACACGTCGACGATGCCACCGCGACGCGCGAACTCACCCCTCCCGGCGACCTCGGTCACCGGGCTGTAGCCGAGGTCGAGCAGGTCGCGCAGGAGCGTGTCCTGATGAAGTCGCCCTCCGACCTTGAGCTCGCGCGCCTCCTCGGGCAGGTCCTCGGGCGCGATCGTGTGCTGGAGGAGTGCCTGCACGCTGGCAACCAGGACGCGCGCCCGGCCGTGGCGCCAGGCGGCCAGCGCCGCGACCCTGGCCGCGGTCTCGTCGGCGACGAGCTCGCTCCGCTCGTACGCGAGCGCCGTCCGCGGCTCCAGGATGGCGACCGCCGCGGGATCGCCGAGCCAGGCTTGCAGCTCCTCCGCGACGCGGTCGCCGATCTCCGCGTCGCGGGCGATCCAGACGATCCGTTCGTCGATCGCCAGCGTGGCAGCGAGATACGACTTCGCACCGTGCGGCACGGCGACGACGCTGGCGTGACGACCCACCCGCCCCAGATCGGCGGGCGTCCCGAGCCGCTCCCGGAGCGTCGCGAACGAGCCGGTTCCCGCGAGCAGCGGTGGCACCGCCGAAAGGTCCGGGAGCCGATGACCCGATCGGGGGCGGTCGTCGGCGCCGCTCCTCGTCGACCTCGGCTTGGCCGCCTGCCGGGCCGCGTCGCGACGCGCGGCTTCGACCTCGGCGTCGACCCCGGCGATGTCGAAATCGATGTCTTCGTCGCCACGGACCGGCGCGTGGCGGGCAGCGAAGTCGACCGCGACCTTCTCGGCGATCCGCCGATCCCGTCCGCGGCGACCGCGAAGCGGCGGCCTCGTCGACTCAGACATCCGACGCCCGATCCCGGCCCGGCAGGACGCGGCGCCAGCCGGTCCTCGTCCGGCGGATGCCCTTTTCGTCGGGCGGGCCGTCGATCTCGCCGGGCGGGGCGAGCCGGGTCAGGTCGGCCTCGCGGAGCTGGAACGTGTTGAAGCGGTTGGCGGCCTTGCTGGTGCCGTCACGGGCCCACCCTTCGACCGCGTCGGCCGCCGCGTCGAGCAGTTCGTCGAGCCGCTGCGCTTCGTCCGGCTCGAACCGCGACAGGACGTGATCGCGGGCATCGCGCGCCGGATCGCCGATCCCCACACGGAGGCGGCTGAACTTCTCGGTCCCGAGCTCGTCGACGATCGAGCGCAGGCCGTTATGACCGCCGTGGCTGCCGGCCTCGCGGAAGCGGAGCTTCCCGAAGGGCAGGGCGAAGTCGTCGGCGACGATCAGCACGTCGGAGAGCGGCGCATGTTCCCGCGCCAGGACCTTGCGAACGGCGAGGCCGGAGTCGTTCATCCAGGTCAATGGCTTCACGAGCGTCAGGTCCAGGCCGTTGTAGCGACCCTGAGCGACGTTCGACGAATCGCGCTGCCGGCCACGCCCGGACCAGCCGGCCCGCTCCGCGATGCGGTCCAGCACGAGCCAGCCGATGTTGTGGCGCGTCCCGGCGTATTGCGCGCCCGGATTGCCGAGACCGACGACGACTTTCAACGCCTCTCCACTGGCGACGGACAGCACGATGCGGCCCGAATCCCGTCCGAGGGGCGACGCGTCGTCGCCATGGGATCGGCGGGAGGGCCGCCACGGATGGTACCCGGCGCGGCGCCCGCGCGCGGGTCAGCTCGTCGGCTGGCTTGCGTCGCGCGGGGGGAAGAGACCGCCGTCGAGGAGGCGGCGGCCGCCCAGCGGCTCGCTCAGTTCGACGGTGACGCGCGTCGACGGGTTGCCGGGGCAGGTGAACATCTCGCCCTCCAACGGTCTCGCGGCGAAGACGAGGCTGATCGATTCTGCGCCATAGGTGATCGACGGCGGCAGCAGGCGACCGAGCATCGGCTGGGCGCCCGTGCACGTCCGTTCGGTCACGAGCGCGGTGAAGCTCGTGGCGCTCGCGTCGGGCAGGGGCAGCGCCGGGTCGAGGGTCCAGGTGGCCAGGCTCAGGCCATCAAGGACGATCGTCGGCCGGCATTGACCCCAGCCAGCAAGCGTCCAGGGACCGCCACCTTCGTTATTGAAGGTCGCCTCGACGAACTGGGGATGCTCGCCACCCGCGCCCGGGCTACGGGCGATGTACTGGGCGCTCGATGCGTCGCGGGAGACCAGCCAATAGCCGCTTTTCGGCAGCATGTCGGTCTCTTGGCCGTTCTGGGCGAGGGTCTGACGGAGCGCTTCGGCGGACGGATGTGACTCGAGCTCGGCGGTGGGCTCTTGATCGAGCATCGAGGGCAGGAAGCCCGGTGGCCCGGTGCAGCTGTAGCGGATCTCCCCGATCCCCTGCCCTGGCGCCGCCTCGGCCGGTGGGGCGACGGGCAGCGGTGGGCCCGCGCAGCTCGCGAGAGCCAGCACCCCGAACACGGCGAGGACTGTGCGCCGGGATCCGGTCATCACGTGCTTCGACGCTCGGAGCGAGAAGAGAGTTGCGCGTCGCCGCCGCCGGTCACCCGGCGAGGGCCAGCAGACGCTGCTCGACATCCCGCATCGCGGCCTCCTCGTCCGGTGATGCGTGGTCCCAGCCGCAGATATGGAGCACGCCGTGGGTCACGAGCAGGCGCAGCTCCTGTGCCGTGGACCATCGGACATCGCCCGTCTGGCCGCCACGCCCGGCTGCGGCCTGTTCGGCCGCCCGCTCGACCGAGACCACGATGTCGCCGAGATGGATGCGCGTGCCGGGCGGGCGGGGGACCGCCGGAGCCGGGGCCCCGCGGGCGAACGCAGGCGGCGCGAGGAGCGGGAACGACAACACGTCGGTCGGGCCCTTCATGCCCATGTGGGTCGCATTCAACGTGGCCAGCTCGGCGTCGTCGGACAGGATCAGCCCGATCGACGCCGGCGACGGAGCACCGACCTCCTCGAGCGCCGCCGCGGCCGTCCGGGCGAGCGCGGCCCCCGCGACAGGCAACCGGATGCCCGGGTGCACGTCCAGGTCGATCCGCCACGGCGGGCGGTAGATCGACCGCGTCACGATGCGGGTCGGTCGCCCCCGCGGGCGGCAGCCGCTCGGCGCGACTCCAGCTCGACGACCGTGTTCTGCGGGTAGGCGATCCGCGTGTGATACATGCCGAGCAGCTGTTCGACGAACGCGTTCTTGATCCGCTCGAGGTCACGCATCGTGATCTCGCACTCGTCGAACTGACCGTCCGCGATGCGCTCGTCGATGATCCGCCCGACCATCGCGCGGATGGCCGGTTCCTCTCGCGATGCCAGCGACCGCACCGAGGCTTCGACGCCGTCGGCGAGCATGATCAGGGCTGCCTCGCGCGTCTGCGGCTTCGGGCCGGCATGTCGGAACTTGCGTTCGTCGACGGCCGCCGCGGCGGCGGCGCCATCGGTGGTGTTCAGGCCACCGTACGGCTCCGCGGCCTTTCCGCGGGCGCGCGCGTAGAAGTAGCTCATGACGGCCGTGCCGTGATGCTGCGGGATGTAGGCGATCAGGGCCTTGGGCAGGCTCGCCGCATACGCCGCATCGATGCCGTCCGCGACGTGCTGCTTGAGGATCTGGGCGCTGACCTCGGGCTCGAGCTGGTCGTGGATGTTCTCGGCGCCTGCCTGGTTCTCGATGAACGCGAGCGGGTTGGCGAGCTTGCCCACGTCGTGGTAGTAGGCGGCGACGCGGGTCACGAGCGGGTCGGCGCCGATCGCCTCGGCCGCACGTTCGGCGAGATTGCCGACCATCAGCGAGTGGTGATACGTCCCCGGCGTCTCGACCAGGAGCCGTCGCAGCAACGGCTGGGACGGGTTGGCCAGCTCGAGCAGCTGGAACACCGTGAGGATCCCGAAAGCCGAGCCCAGGACCGCGAACGTGCCGACCGCCGCGACCGATGAACCCGCCGCCGACACCGCCGACGCGAACCACAGCTCCAGGACGCCCTGGATGTCCGTCGTCCCGAGCAACGAGAAGACTGAGACGACGAGGGCATTGACGATGAACACGGCAATGGCCGCCTGGACGAACACCTGGAGCCGGTCGCCCTTGCGGACCGCGACGATCCCGGCCAGGCCGCCGAGGAAGATGAAGCTCGCGTATTCGAGCGACGTGCCGGCGAGGGCGCCGCCGATCACGGCGATGATCGCCGTGACGATGGTCGCGATCGAGGCGTCGAGCAGGATGGCGAGCAGCATCCCGATCGCGGCGGTCGGCAGGAAGTAGCCGAGGACCTCACGGCCGGCCGTGACCTTGAGCGCCAGCGTCGTCCCGACGAGGAGCAGCCCGACCAGCAGCAGGACGTTGTCGCGGTGCCAGAGCGTCGGTCGGAAGCGCCAGATCCAGGCCAGCAGCATCGCCACCGTCAGCACGGCCAGCAGGAACCAGCCGGCGGACGTGGCCACGTCGAACGGGGCGTCCTCGCCCAGCCCGAGCGCCTGGATGACCTCGAGGTCGGCGGCCGTGAGCGGCTCCCCGTTCCGCACCACGACCTGTCCCAGGGCGATCTCCACAATTACGGGCTCGACGTTCTCGGCCGCCCGATCGCGAGCCTGGTCGGTCAGGGTCTGGTCGAACGACGAATTGGGGACCACGAGCGGGGCGATGATCTCGGCCGCCAGCATCCGCTCTGCCTCGTCGAGATCGCCACCGAGCCGGCTCCCGATCGTCGCCCTTGTCGGGGCGACCTCGGTGTCGCGCAGCTCCGTGCGCAGCGTCGCGTCGAGGACCCGCGCCGCCTCGGTCCGGACCGCCGCCCAGCGCGGTGCGTCGATCGCGAGAAGCGTCGCCTGCGCCGTGTCGCTCATCTCCGCGATCGCCGTCTCGAGCAACGCCGTCCGCTCCTCCGGGGTCAGGTCGGTCGCGAAGGCCGTATCGACCCGCCGAACCCGCTCGGTGAACGCGGTAGCCCCTTCATTCGCGATCGCGATCGCGTTGTCGGCCGTGAAGTCGTACTGGGGCGGGACGGCCGCCCGCGCCGCGCCGCGAGCCTGGTCGGTCAGCGTCTGGCTCTGGAACGAGGTCGCCCGGGGTGCCGTGACATCCTCACGGACGACCTCGCCGAGCTCGTAGCGGACGGGATCGGCCGGGATGTCGAAGGCGAGGATGGCCGTCATCGCCACGACGAGACTCGTGGCGGCGATGCCGAGGCGCATCGCGTCGCCACGGGTGAACCGGGCGAGGACCGGGGCGCGCTGGGTCAGCATCAGTGCGTCCCGCCGTCGTGGCCCGCGAGGTCCGCGCGGGCGAGGGCTGCCGCCACCTGTCCGCTGACGACCTTGCCATCGGCGCGACCTCGGGTCCGCGGCGTCAGCCAACCCATGACCTTGCCCATGTCCCGGGCGCTCGACGCTCCCGTGGCGGCGATCGCCTCGTCGATCAGCGCGCCGATCTCGGCCTCCCCCAGTGGCTGCGGCAGGTACGCCGTCAGGATGTCGATCTCGGCCTGCTCCTTGGCGGCGAGGTCCGCCCGACCGCCCTTCTCGTACGCGTCGACCGACTCGCGGCGCGTCTTGACCTCGCGGGTCAGCACCGCCAGGAACTCATCCTCGGTGAGCGGCTGCTGATTGCGCTTCTCGACGTTGTAGGCCGCATTCGCGGCCATCCGCAGGACGTCACGGCGCAGCGCATCGCCGGCGCGCATCGCGGCGGTGATGTCGTTCTGGACTCGATCTCGAAGGGACACCGGTCTTGGCTACCTCGGGCGGTCGTGGGAGACGCCCGTGGGGCCGCAGGAGCTCCGGCGGCGGGAACTTCCGTTCAGCCGGCCTGCGTTCGGGCGTTCTTCTTGCGCTTCGCTTCCTTGCGCTTGCGCTTCACGGAGGGCTTCTCGTAATGCTCGCGACGGCGAGCCTCGGCGAGGATCCCACTCTGCTGGATCTTCTTGTTGAAGCGGCGCAGGGCGCTTTCGAACGTCTCGTTCTCCCCCACTCGGACTTCAGCCAATCGGTGTTCACCTCCTCCGACCTGGGTCTCGTGCTCTCGTATCCGGTGCGCGGCCGACCGACCGGGATACGCGCTCGGCGGTCTGGGCCGCCAGAGCCGCCGGAGTCTACCCGAGGGGTCAGGGTCGGTCAAACGACCGGGAGACGCCCGCCGAGCACGACCAGCCAGTAGAGATCGAGCACCGCGACGAGCGCCCAGAACCCGATGATCAGCGTCGGGCGGCGCAGGAAGCACTTGCTCCACGACACGCCCAGAGTGATCGATCTGGCGTACAGCGCGATCGCAACGACGGCGACGATCAAGACGAAGATGGCGGGCGTGACGACCCAGGCGATCAAGCCGACCGTGCCCATCCGGCAGAACGTGAACGCCATGCGTTCGTACTTCTCAGGCCGGCTGAGCGGCGGTCGGACGTACGTGGCAGGACCGACCGTCCCGGCGGGTACCGCGCTCATCGCGGCACCGCCGCGGGTCGACGGGTTCGGACGTCGTCGAGGGACACCAGCTCGCGTGCCGGCACCATGCCCGCCGACGTGGTCCGACGCAGCCCGCCGAACAGCTGGCGGGCACAGAAGGGGACGCGGATGGGATTCGCCTCGCCGTCGGTCGACCCGACATGGACGCAGCATTGCTGCAACCGTTCGACGTTGAGCGTCCACGCATCCATGAACGACTTGACCGAGAACCGCTTGACCCGCAACGCGATCTCCTGGACCGCCGCCTCGCGGTCGAACAGCCACCGACCCAGCGACTTGACGAAACCCGTCACCCCGAGGTCGCAGGCCTCGCAGACTTGGAGGAGGTGATCGACCAGCTCGGGTCGGGACACGAGCGTCGTCTCGGACATCATGCCCACGAGCGCTGCCCACATCGCGTCGTCCGGGGCGATCCGGTTCGAGACCAGCCCGAGGTACTCCTTGAGGCGATCCTCCCCGAGCATCCGGGGCACGGACCGCCACTCGCCGCTGTCGCCGCGGATGAAGTACGTGATCGACGAGCAATCAGGGTGCGAGCAGGGCAACGCGATGAAGTCGTCCGGCCCGACGCGATCGGCGGTCTGTTGGCCGAGCCGGTTGAGCGTGCCCGTGGTCGTGACGCGACGCATCGGGTCGATCGGGCTCATCCGGCCCGAGCCGAAGACCGGCTGGAAGGCGACCCCGGCGATGTAGTCGGTTCCGAGGGCGAAGTCGGCGATCGCACCGACCTCACGATCGTTGACGCCGTCCGCCACCGCGACGGCCAGCGTCGTGAAGACCCGTTCCGCGGCGAGGCGCCGGAGCGCCTCGGCCTTGACGTCGCGAAGGTCTTCGCCACGGTGGTACAGGTGCGATTCCAGCTCGAAGCCGTCGAACTGGAGATAGACCTCGACCCGGCCGCGGAGCCGTCCCAGGGCGGCCACGAACCGATCGTCCTTCGCGATGCGGATGCCGTTCGTGTTCAGGATCACGCGCGTGACGTTCCGCTCGGTCGCGGCCTCGATGATCTCGACGACCTCGGGATGGACCGTGGGCTCCCCGCCGGACAGCATCAGCACGTCGATCCGGCCGCCCTCGCGCTGGATCGAGGCATCCAGCGACCGGAGGATGTGCGGCAAGCGCGCGAAACGGCCGATGCCCGGGGCGGCGGCGGCGAAGCAGGTCGGGCATTCGAGGTTGCAGTTCTCGGTGATGTCGAGGAGCAGGACGCACGAGTGCTGGGTCTGGAGGTCGCCCAGCCCGTCGGCATAGCCCATCGGGATCGGCGCCGAGTTGCCGTTCGTGTCGGGGATGATCTCGCGGGTCGGCGTGCGCCACTGCTGGAGGTATTCCCAGCGCCGGTGGTCTTCCTCGTACAGGCTCATGACCTCGCCGTGGCCGCGCCGGCAGGTCCGACGCAGATAGACCGCGCCGTCCATCGCCACGAGGTTGCCCTGCAGGATGTCGGTCTCGTAGTCGATGTCCCGATCCGGGTCCTCGCTGAAGCACAGGCCGCAGACCGTCAGCACCATGCGCAGCGGAAGATACGGGCGCAGAGCGAGCATCGCGACCTCCGTCATTGGGGCACGACGGGGATGCTGGCCCCGACGAGACAGATCCCGAGGATGCCGAGGACGATGACGACCGGCAGGCCGACGGCAAGAAGGACGCCCCAGCCCAGGCCGGCGGCCAGGGACGGCCGCGAGTCGCGCAGCAGGACCCACCCGACCATGCCCGCGAGCACGAGGCCGATGCCGACGATCGCGGCGACGTCGCCGACCCCGACCGCGCTGAGCAGGAGCGCCGCGCCGTAGACGCCGATCGCGAAAGCCACGGCGATGGCGATGACCACGCCGACGTTCGTCCGTCGTTCGGTCGGGATCGACTTGCTCGGGTCGGCAGTCGCGGCCCATGCGGCCATCACCTCGGCGTCGGTATAGCCGGCGGTCTTCGCCGCCTCCCGCAAGGCTTCATCCGTGAATCGATCGCGGTTCGTCTGGACGTATGCGGCCAGGACGCCGATCCGGTCCTCGTCGACGGCCGGGACCATCGGACCCCGTTCTTCGGTCATGGTCTAGGTCCCTCCGAGGGGCATGGGGAGGGGCGCCGGCGGGACAGCGTAGGCCCCGCGCCGCCATTGGCGGACGAAGTGGACGACCAGCAGCCCGACGAGCGGGATCAGCACCCATTGCGGTCCGGTCAACCCGAGCGCCTGCGGCTCGTTCGCGCGGACGAACTCGACGAGGAACCGGAACACGCCGGCCGCGAGCAGGTACAGCCGGAGCCCATCGCCCGGGACGGGGACCCTGTCGCGATAGCGGACGATGATCACCGCCGCGAGGACGTTGAACGCGATCTCGTACAGCATCGACGGGTGCATCGGCAGGTGGCAGCCGGGGCAGCGGGCGAACGCCGCGGCCGCTTCCGCGGAGACCGTCATCCCCCACGGGAGGTCGGTCGGCGTGCCGAGCGGCAGCTCGGACAGGAAGCAGCCGATCCGACCGATCGCCGTTGCAACCGGGATCGCCAGGAGGTAGGCGTCGCCCGTCGCGCGCGTGTACCCGGCGACCCGCTTGGCGACGGCGGTTGCCAGGTACCCGCCCGCCAAGGCACCGATGAGGCTCTTGCCGCTGTTCTCGATGGCGACCGTCAGCGGCACGCCATCCATCGCGGTGTAGTACTCGAGGTGCTCCCAGGCCGTGACCAGCCTGGCGCCGATCAGAGCACCGGCGACGGCGGCGACGGAGATCAGGACGATCGTCGGTTCGAGCCAGCCCCGACGGCGCAGATCGCGGTAGTAGAGCCCCAGGCCGACCAGCAGGGCGAGGACCGTGAAGGCGTCGTGGGTCAGGATGCGCCAGGGACCGAGCTCGACCAGGATCGGGTGCATCACACCGATCCTAGCGACCGGCCGTTACCCGGTGGCCGTCGCGGCGCGATCTCGCGCGACTCGCGCGGCGTAGGATGCGACCACCCGTCACGCCCGAGGTACGCCGTTGTCGCGAACCCTGATCGACCTTCTCGATCGCGCCGTCACGCGCTATGGCGATCGCCCTGCGCTGGGCGTCCGTCACGACGACGGATCGACCACGACCTGGAGCTACCGTGAGCTCGATCGGCGGGCTCGGATCGCCGCCTGGCGACTGCGCGCGCTCGACCTCGAGCCGGGTGACCGGATCCTGACGTGGAGTCCATCGACGCCCGAGCTGCCCGCCGCCTACTTCGGCGCGATGTACGCCCGGCTCGTCATCGTCCCCCTGGATCTACGCATGTCCTCCGACGCGATCGAGACGATCGTCCGGGCGTCGGGTGCCCGTCACCTCATCCTTGGGACGGGGCGCGACGCGCCCGATCCCCGCGAATTCGGTCTGGCCGACTTCCCGACGACGACGGTCGACGTCCTGACCGCGGAACCGGCCGATGACGACGCGACCTTCCCGGCCGACTGGGAGGCGCGCCAGGCGGCCTGGGAGCGCCCCGCTGCCGACGACCTGTTCGAGCTCGTGTTCACAAGCGGCACCACGGGCACGCCGAAGGGGGTCCGGCTGGCGCACGACAACGTCGTCGCATCGATCGAGTCGTTCCACCGGATCGTGCCGCCGATGGAGCACCGGATCGTGTCCCTGCTCCCCCTGTCGCACCTGCTCGAACAGGCCGTCACGCTGTACTACGCGCTCGACGTCGGTGCCGACGTGCTGTACGTCCGAAGCCGGAACCCACGGGTCATCTTCGATGCCTTGCGCGACCACCGGGTCACGAGCATGGTCGTCGTGCCACAGGTGCTCGACCTGTTCTGGAGCGCGATCGAGCGCGAGATCGCCAAGCGCGGGCGTACCGCGACGGTCGAACGGCTCCGGGGCATCGCGCGCCGGCTCCCGTTCCCCATCCGGCGGCTGCTGTTCCGGGGCATCCACCAACAGCTCGGCGGCCATTTCCGGCTGTTCCTCTCGTCGGGAGCGTTCCTGCCACCGGCCCTCCAGCAGGCATGGGAGGACATCGGGGTCACGGTCCTGCAGGGCTACGGCACCACCGAGACCGGCACGGGCGCCTGCGGGACGCTCGCGGACCACGAGCCCGGGACGGTCGGCCGGGTGCCGGAGGGGATCGAGATGCGCATCGCGCCGGACGGCGAGATCCAGTTCCGCGGTCGACCCGTGTTCAAGGGGTACTGGAATGCGCCGGAGCTGACGGCCCAGGCATTCACCGAGGACGGCTGGTACCGCACCGGCGATCTCGGCCGTTACGACGAAGCGGGCCGGCTCATCCTCAGCGGCCGGATCAAGGACATGATCGTGCTGCCGAACGGTTTCAACGTGTACCCGGAGGACATCGAGAACGCGTTGCGGATCGCGGACCTCCGTGATGCCGTGGTGATCGAGACGGCGCCCGGACGGATCGAGGCGGTCGTCCTGGCCCTCGAGGGCGAGGACGCGGCCGCGACCAAGGCCCGCGTCGACACGGCGGTCAAGGCCGCGAACGCGACCCTCGGGCCGAATCAGCGGATCGCAGGCTGGCGTCGGTGGCCGGCCGAAGATTTCCCACGGACCCACACCCTCAAGATCAAGCGCGATCCGATCCGCACGTGGGCGTCGGCCGAGACGCCGACGCCGGTGAGCGACGGGGCCTGAGGCGGCCCCGGCGCGATCAGGAGGGGACCGGGACTCCTGTTCCCAGGGTCTCGAGGGCGGCCTGGATCTCCACCTGCATGGGATCCCTGGCGCCCTCAGGCACCCACGAGTACATCACCACCGTCGTCCCGACGAGACGGATGATGTGGCGCGCCCCGAAGGCCGACTGGACCCTGGCCGGGCCTGTGGCGAGGTAGGCGGCCTGGGCCGTCGCTGCCTCGGCGGCTGCCCTCGCGTCGGCGAACTCGTAGACGACGATGAAGCCCTCCTCGGGGGCCTGAGGCAGGATCACTTGGTACAGCGCCCGCGGCGTCGTGGTGAACGTCGCGTCCTCCGGCGGGCGGAATTGCGCCGACGAGTCCTGGAGGACCAGGTTGCGCCCGCCGAGCACCCGGACCAGGTCTGCCCGCGTCTGGGCGACGACCGGGCCGACGGTGCGCGACGGGCCACCGGTCGCGACCGCCGGTCGCGGCGTGACGACGGCCGTGCCGCTCGGCGCGCACGCGGCGACGACTGCGGCAGCGGCCATGACGAGAACCGCGCGGGCGACGGTCCGCTGGGTCACGTTCAGCCGGGTGGCCATTCGAATGCCCGACCGCCCATGAGGTGCACGTGGAGGTGGTCGACCGACTGGCCGCCCCAGCGCCCGACGTTCGAGACGAGCCGATAGCCCCCAGCCGCGATCCCCTCGGACCGGGCGATGTCGGCGGCCACCGCGAAGATGCGGCCGATCATGGGGCTGTCGGCCTCGGTCAGCTCGAGTGCCGAGGCGATGTGCGCCTTGGGCAGGAGCAGGATATGCGTCGGGGCCCGCGGAGCGATGTCGCGGATCGCGAGCGACCAGGTCGTCCTCATGGACCTTGGTCGCCGGGATCTCGCCGGCGACGATCCGGCAGAACAGGCAGTCGGCGTCTGTCACAGGCTCGGCTTCGTGCTCATGAGGAAACCGATGACCCCAACCAGTCCGGCCATCAGATACGAGACGTAGCGCTGGCGTCGCGCGCGATCGAGCCAGACGCGGTCGTCGGCAGCGGCCGTGATCCCGATCAGGCGCCGCAGGTTCGGCCGCTGGATGAAGAACGCGAGGGCCAGGTTCGCCGCGTAGATCGTGAGCGCGACCAGAAGCCACGGCTGTTGCAGCAACGACGGCCCGAGGGTCGCGATCAACCCGAGGCCGGTCAGGGCAAGCCCTGCACCGATGACCAGCGTGCCATGCGACTGGCCCCACAGCAGCGTTCGGACGACGCCGCTGTCCGAGTCGACCGCCGCGCGTCGGGTGCGCAGAGCGAACGGCAGCAGGATCGACGGCAGGAACAGGCTGATGGCGAGGATCACGTGTGTCGCGAGCAGGATGGGGAACAGGCCTGTGGGCATCCGCCCGATTGTACGGTCGAGTGGTCCCCGGGGCCGTCAGGGGCGACGAGCGACGAGTGCGATCCACTCGCCTTCCACCCATCGATCGACGATGCGCAGGCCGGCCGACGCGAAGGCGCCCTCCACCTCGCTCTCGCGGTCGATGAAGATGCCCGACGCCACGAGGGTGCCGCCCGATCGCAGCTCGTCGCGCAGGGCCGGGGCCAGGGGCACGAGGACGCCGGCGATGAGGTTGGCCAGCACGACGTCGAATGGCCCGTCCCCAGTCGGCAGGCTGCCGGCTCGCGCACGAATGCGGCGTGCGAGCCGGTTGCGTCGAGCGTTCGCGAGTGTCGCTTCGACCGCGATCGGATCCGTATCGACGCCCAGCGCCGACGCGGCGCCGAGTCTGAGCGCGGCGATCGCCAGGATCCCCGATCCGCAGCCGACGTCGAGGACTGCGGCCTCGGTCGAGCCGCCCGTCGTCTGCCAGCGGCTCGAGCGCCGCGAGGCACAGGCGCGTCGTCGGATGAAGCCCGGTCCCGAAGGCCATCCCGGGATCGAGCGCGAGCACGACGTCGCCGGGGCGTGCACGGTGGCGACGCCACGTCGGACGGATCACGAGCCGCCGCCCCACGCGGAGAACTGGGAAGAATGCCTTCCATGCCTCCGCCCAGTCGGCCTCGTGGACCAGACGGGTCCGGAGCTCGCCGATCGGGCGCAGGCCGAACGCCTGGAGGTGGCCGAGCGCCTCGGCGACCTCGGCTGCCGCCGCCTCGCCGGCCGCCGGGTCGAGCGCCGGGACGTAGCCGCGGACGACGGCCGGGCGGGTGGGATCGACGCGCGCACCGAGCCCCTCGTCGACGAGCTCGAACCCTGGTTCGACCGAGGTCCCGCCGCTCGCCACCCGTCCGAGGATCTCGCTGACTGCCTCGACCGCCTCGAGGTCCGCCTCGACGGCGAGCTCCAGCCAGGCCGCGGGTGGGTCGGACCTCACCCCAGCCCGAGCTTGTCGAGGATGCCGCCCGAGCCGCCGACAGCCTCACCCGACTCGCGAGCGTATGCCTCGAGGAGCTCGCGCTGCTTCTTCGACAGCTTCTTCGGGACCTCGACGTCGACGAGGACGTGGAGGTCGCCGCGCGAGCCCGCACGCCGAAGGTGGGGCACGCCTTTCCCGCGCAGCCGGAGCTCGGTGTCCGGCTGGGTCCCGGCCTTGATCTCGACCTCCTCGGTGCCGTCGATCGTCGGCACCTGAAGGGTGGTGCCGAGGGCCGCCTGGGCGATCGAGATCCGAGCCTCGAAGTACAGCTCGGTCCCATCGCGCTTGAGGCTGGGATGCGGCGCGACATGGACCGCGACGTACAGCGAGCCGGGGGCACCGCCGCGCGGGCCGACCTCTCCTTCGTTGGTGAGCCGGATCTGGTGGCCCTCGTCGATGCCGGCCGGGATGGTGACCCGCAGCGTTCGCTTCCGCTCCGTGCGGCCGTCGCCCTTGCACGTCTCGCACGGCGTCTCGATGATCTTGCCCTCGCCCCGACAGCGCGGGCAGGCGCTGACGTTGACCATCTGCCCGAGCATCGTCTGGCGGACGCTGCGGACCTCGCCCCGACCCTCGCACTGGGGACACGTCGTGGCCTCCGTGCCGGGTGCTGCTCCTGACCCGCTGCATGTCTCGCATCTGCCGAGCGCCCGGAAGTCGATCTCCTTTTCCGTCCCCTTGACCGCTTCCTCGAACGTGATCCGCAGGTCGTAGCGAAGATCGGAGCCAGGCTGCGGCCGGCCCCGTCGAGCCGATCCGGACGCCGCGCCGCCGAAGAACGCGTCGAAGATGTCGCTGAACCCGCCGAACCCCTCGAAGCCGGCCCCGGCCGGCCCGCCATCGACCCCCGCCCGGCCGAACGTGTCGTAGCGCTGGCGCCGGTCAGGATCCGACAGGATCTGATACGCCTCGCTCGCCTCCTTGAAGCGGGCCGACGCCTGGGGATCCTTGTTGACGTCCGGGTGCCACTGCTGGGCGAGCTTCCGGAACGCGCGCTTGATCTCGGCGTCGCTCGCACCGCGCTGGACGCCGAGGACCTCGTACAGATCGCGCTCCGTGGTGGCCATCGAGCGAGAAGTCTACGAGAGGGCGAGTTCCTTGGCCGTCGTGATGGCGGCGTCGAACATCGCCGGCGTGAGCTTGCCCGTGAAGGTGTTCTGCTGGCTGGGGTGGTACGAGCCGACCAGGCGATACGCACCGACGTCTGCGATGGCGCCGTGACCGAACCGCGGCTTGACCGACGCCCGGTGCCCGTTCGCGGCCAGCGCGCGGAGCGCCGCGTCCCAGCCATAGGCGCCGAGCGCCAGCACGACCCGGACCTGATCCAGCAGACCGAGCTCCCGGGCGAGGTACGGGGCGCAGGTGTCGCGCTCCTTCGGTGTCGGCTTGTTGGCCGGCGGCGCGCACCGGACGGCCGCCGCGATGTAGACGCCGGTGAGCGTCAATCCGTCATCGGCGCGTCGCGACGACGGCCGGTCGGCGAGGCCGGCTCGATACAGGGCCGCCCACAGGAAATCGCCCGACGCGTCACCCGTGAAGACTCGGCCGGTGCGGTTGCCGCCATGGGCTGCCGGAGCGAGTCCCACGAGCAGGATCCGGGCCTCCGGGTCGCCGAAGCCGGGCACCGGCCTGCCCCAGTAGGTCTCGTCGCGGAAGCGGGTGACCTTCTCGCGTGCCACGCGTTCCCGCCATTCGACGAGGCGCGGACATCGTCGACACACGACGACCTCCGCGGTGAGGGCCGCCAGCGCGGCCCCATCGGTCACTGGAGAAGGAGCTTGTCGAGCCGCCGCGAGACGACGAACAGTCCCGCGAAACCGATCACCAGCAAGTACACGACGTGGACCAGCAGGATCGGCGAGATCGCCCCGATCGTCAGCGCCCGGATGAGGTCGACGCCCTGGTACAGCGGCGACAGCTGGACGATGAGGCGGATGGGCTCGGGATAGGTCTCGATCGGATAGAACGTCCCGGAGAACAGGAACAGCGGCAGGACGACCAACTGGACCAGGTCGAAGTCCTGCCACGTCTTCATGAACGACGTGGCCGCCATCCCGACCGCCCCGAACGCGAACCCGACCAGGAGCGCGGCCGGCACGGCGAGCACGACCCACGGTGACACCACCAGGCCGAGGACGACGAGGACTGCCATGAACCCGATGGCGTAGAGGCCGCCGCGGATGAGGGCCCAGATCAGCTCCCCGACCGCGATGTCGCCGGCCGACAGCGGCGTGGCCAGGATCGCCGTGAAGGTCTTGTTGTAGTTGAGCTTGAAGAAGAAGTTGAAGGTGCTCTCGTTGATCGCGCCGTTCATCGCGGCACTGGCGAGAAGCGCTGGGGCGACGAAGAGCTGGTACGGGATCGGCTGACCGCCCGGGCCGGGGATCGTGCCGATGAGCGCGCCCAGCCCGAACCCGATGCTGAGCAGGTAGAACAGCGGCTCGAAGAATCCGGACAGCAGCACGATCCAGGTGTGGCTGTACACGAAGATGTTGCGCTCGACGAGGCGCAGCGATCGGCGGCTGCCGATGAGCAGCGCCGAGGTGAGCGGCAGCGCGGTCATCCGCGCAGGAGCTTTGCGGTGACGGTGCGGACCGTCAGCACGGCGCCGACGACGACGAACGCCACGAGGATCGCCAGGTGGACGACGGCCATCTCGACGGTCGGCGACTCGCCGATCGTGCCGAGCGACAGGCCACGCGCCAGCACGACGCCGTGGTACAGCGGGGTCAGCCAGGCCAGCGGCTGGACGAACGAGGGCAGCGATTCGATCGGATAGAACGTGCCGGAGAACAGGAAGAGCGGCATGATCCCGAACCGGAAGATCGCCGCGAACCGCTCGGGCGTGCGCTGGGTCGCGGCAAAGGCCGCGATCGGGGTGGCAAAGCCAAGGCCCGTCAGGGCCGCCACCGGGATCGCCAGCAGGATGAGTGGCGACGTCGCCGCCCCGAACAGCACGATCACGACGGTGAACACGCTCGCGATCAGCAGCAGTCGTGCCGCGAACCAGGCGATGTTGCCCAGGGCGATGTCGCGCGGTGTGATCGGCGTGGCGAACATCGCGTGGTACACACGGCTCCACACCAGCCCGGCCATGATCGGGAATGTCGCCTCAAAGGCTGCTGCCTGCATGCAGGTGGCAACGAGCAGTCCGGGGGCCAGGAAGGCCAGGTACGACACCCCACCGAGGACGGGGTCGGTCGACTGATCCACGTATCCGCCGAGGCCGAGGCCCATGGCGGCGAGGAACATGACCGGCGTCAGGAACGAGCTGAACAGGCTGGCCCGGAAAGTCCGCCGGTAGATGACGAAGCGGTGCTCGAAGACCCGGCCGATGCCGGACAACGGGCGGGTGGCGGCCGCCATCAGTCGATCAGCGAGCGCCCGGTCAGGCGCAGGAAGACGTCCTCGAGCGACGACCGTCGGACGAGGACGGTCTCCGGCTCGAGCCCGCGCGCGTGGGCGGCGGCAACGGCGGCCTCACCGTCGTCGGCGTAGAGCAGCACGCGGTCGGGCAGCCGCTCCACGCGCTCGGCGAGGCCGTCGAGCTGGCCGTCGAGCGTGTCCTGGACGCCTGGCGCGAAGCGCAGCTCGGTCACCTCGCGCGTCGAGTACTGCTCGATCAGCGAACGCGGCGAGCCTTCGGCCACGATCTTCGCCTTGTCCATGACGACGAGTCGATCGCACAGTTGCTCGGCCTCGTCCATGTAGTGGGTCGTCAGGACCAGGGTCACGCCGCGCTGCTTGAGCCGGTACAGGCGGTCCCACAGCAGGTGACGCGCCTGCGGGTCGAGACCGGTGGTCGGCTCGTCGAGCAGCAGGAGCTCGGGTTCGTTGATGAGGCTGCGCGCGATCGTCAGCCGTCGCTTCATGCCCCCGGACATGTGCTCGACCTGGTCGCCGGCGCGCTCGGCGAGCTGGGCGAACTCGAGCAACTCGTCGGCGCGCCGGTTGCACTCGGCGTGGCTCAACCCGAAGTAGCGGCCGTACAGCACGAGGTTCTCGCGGACGGTCAGCTCAGTGTCGAGCGTGTCCTGCTGGGGCACGACACCCAGCCGCCCGCGGATCTGCGGACCGTCACGGCCCGGATCGAGCCCGAGGATGCGCAGCGATCCGCCGCTCAACGGCGAGACGCAGCCGATCATCCGCATCGTCGAGGTCTTGCCCGCGCCGTTCGGACCCAGGAAGCCGAACGATTCGCCCGGCGCGACGTCGAAGTCGATGGCGTCGACCGCGGTGAAATCGCCGAAGCGCTTGGTCAGTCCGCGGGCATGGATGAGCGAAGTCGAGTCGACCGACTCGGCGGTTTCCGGCATGGGCGGGCATGGTACTCCAGCCCGCAGTCGGCGGCAGCCGTCCATCGCTCCCGGAGTGGGGCGAGAGAAACGTGCTACACAGCGGTAGCGATATGTGATATCGTCGTCGCGGACGCACCGAAGCGCATTGCAGGAGCCGAACCGATGGCCACCATCCCCGCCCCCGCCGCCCAACTCGTCGAGCAGGCCCTCGTCGCGGAGCTGACGGTCGTCGATCCCATGGGCCGTCCGGTCACCTATCCGTTGATCCCGCTGTGGGACGGCGAGCACATCTACATGACCTCCTCGACCCTGTTCAGCCGCAAGCTCGAACACATCGGTCGGAACCCGCGCGTGTCCGTCTCCGTGACCGACCCCATCAGCGTCGGCGGCCGGACCGACCGCGTGACGATCCAGGGCGATGCGCGGGTGATCGCCGACGATCCTCACGGCGGCTGGGAGCGCCTGCTCCCGATCTGGTCGGCCAAGGAGCCGGCGATCGTCTCGTTCCTCGAGTCGCGCGTCGCGCTGCCGTTGTTCTTCGAGCGCGCGCTCATCGAGATCACGCCCCGGCGCGTCATCTACTGGCCGGATGGCGAGGCATCGGCGGCGCCGGTCGTGACGGTGATCGACAAGGAGGCGGCGTGATGCGCTCGACACCGGAGCTCGACGCGCGCAGCGGGCTCGAGAAGCTCGCGACCTACCCGTTCCACATCGCCTCCTGGATCGACGACACCGGATACCCGATGTCCGTCGCGGTCGAGGCCGCGATCGATCCGCCCAGCGGCGCAGCGACCTTCGCGGTCCCTGCCGGTTTGGCCGTGCCGACGAGCCGCGAGGTGTCACTGACCGGATCGCACATTCGGCCGCAGCCCGGCTATGGCTACGACGAGCGCCGCCACGTGACGGTGTGGGGCCGCGTGTCGCCGGGCATCCGCCCGGATTCGATGACGCGGGTCCTGACCTTGATCGGGCGCTCGGCGTGGGGCTGGGACGAATCGGAAGTGCCGTTCTTCGAGTACTCGGAGCGGTCGGTGCCGCGATCGAGGCGGTACTTCGACGCGCTGTCCCTGGAGCGCGGCACCCCGGTCAAGCCCAGGCTGCAGTTCCGGTCCCTGGTCCTGCGCACGACCCGGCTGCCGTTCCTGACGGCGACGATCGTGCCGGTCCTGCTCGGCATCTTGATCGCCGCGAGCCATGGCTTCTTCGATCTCGCATCGGCCGCACTGACGATCATCGGCGCGGCGTTCGTCCAGCTCGGGTTGAACGTCGCCAACGACGTCTTCGATACCGTCCAGGGAGCCGATGACGCCAACGTCACGCCGACCAAGTTCAGCGGCGGCTCGCGGGTGATCCAGTACGGACTGGTCTCGCTGCGCCAGATGGCCACCCTCGCGACCGTGTTCTATGTCGCCGCGGGGCTGATCGGCCTCGTGCTGCTCGCGACGCGCGGATCGGTCGCCCTGCTCGTCATCGGCGTCGTCGGGTTCATCGTGTCGCTCGGCTACACGGCTCCGCCGCTCAAGTTCGTCTATCGAGGGTTGGGGGAGATCGCGGTGGCGATCGGCTTCGGACCGCTGATGCTGCTGGGCGCATATGTCGTCCAGACCGGCGGCGCGCTTGCCTGGGAGCCGGTCGTGGCGTCGATCCCGATCGCACTGCTCGTCGCGCTGATCCTCTATGTCAACGAGATCCCCGACCGGCGCGGCGACGCGCATGCCGGCAAGCGAACCCTGCCCGTCCGCTTCTCGCGCTCGGCGGTCATCGGTGGCTACAACGTGGCGGCCGCGGCGGCGTACGCGGCTGTCGTGATGGGCGTGGTCGCCGGCCTGCTGCCCATCCCTGCGCTTCTGATGCTGCTGACGATCCCGCTGGCCCGCCGCGTGTCGACCGGGCTCGCCCCGAACTACGACAACCCGTACGGGCTGATGGCGTTCATGGGCGTCAACGTCCAGCTGCATCTCGCGGCGGGCGCCCTGCTGCTCGTGGCGTACGCGCTGGTGATCGCCGCGATGACATTCGCTCCTGGAGTGGATCTGTTCCTGCGCTGAGGCGCCCGCGGTCGAGCGCTGGCGTCGTCGAGCGCCGGGTAAGCCCGAGGTGATCGCGTCTGGCCACACTCAGGCGCGATGGATGCGGTGCGGTTCGGGAGCGATCTTCGACTGCTCCGACGTCGCCGCGGCTGGACGCAAAGACGACTGGCCGCGGAGGCGAAGGTATCGAGGTGGGCCGTTGCGGCGGTCGAAGGGGGCCGCGCCAGCGACCTGCACCTCGACCGTCTGACGGCGATCGTCACGGCACTTGGCGGCTACCTGTCGGTCCGGATCCTCTATCAGGGCGAGACCCTCGATCGACTCCGCGATCGGAGACACGCTGCTTTGGTCGACACGATGGTGCAGCGCCTGACCGCCGAGGGCTGGGAAGTTGCGACAGAGGTGTCGTTCAACGTGTTCGGTGAGCGCGGCGCCATCGATATCCTGGCGTTCCACCGAGCCACCGGGACGCTTTTGGTCGTTGAGGTCAAGACGGTCGTCCCCGACATCGGTGGGCTGCAGTCCTCGCTGGATCGCAAGGTCGGTCTGGGGCCTCAGATCGCGCTTGAACGCGGGTGGCCAGTCAGGCACGTCGCGCGCATCCTCGTGCTCCCTGAGGCAAGCACGGCGCGCCGGCGTATCGATGAGCATGCGGCCACCTTCACGAACGCGTTCCCGGCACGGAACACGGAGGTCAATCGGTGGTTGCGGGCACCCACCGGCCGAATCTCCGGGCTGATCTTCTTGTCAGCGGCTCGTGGGAGCAGCACGCGACGAGGTCCCAAGCAAATTCGCACCTGAGCGGTACCCATGCCACGCTCAATTCGCGCTGGGTTCACGTCATCGGCACGCGGTGGCGAGCTCATGACGACCGTGAGTTCGTCTGCGGCTGCGGGGACGAGCCGGTGACGGAAAGTCGCGGCCGACGCGCCACGACCGCCGTTGCGAGGAACCAGAAACGGCCGCCCCGGACCTTGTGAAGCCAGGGCGGCCGCTGATGGTCTACGAGGGGACCGATAGAGGCCTAGACCTCCTTGTACTCGCCTTCGACGGCCTCTTCTCCCTCGGCCTCGCCTTCGGCGGCGGCGCCCTCGGCCGCACCGTCCGAGCCCGCGCCGTCGGCGCCGTCACCGTCGGTTCCTGACCCGTTGGTCGCGCCGCCCTCCGACGCGGAGGCCTGGTAGGCCGCGGTCGAGACCCGGTTGAGCGTCTCGGCGAGCGCCGTCATCCCGGTCCGGATCGCGTCCACGTCGGAGCCCTTCAGGGCTTCGCGCAGGGACGCCACCTGGTTCTCGACCTCGAGCTTGTCCTCGGACGAGACCTTGTCGCCCAGGTCCTTGAGCGTGCGCTCTGCCTGGAACGAGAGTGACTCGGCCTGGTTGCGGGTCTCGACTTCCTCGCGCCGCTGCCTGTCCTCGTCGGCGTGATCCGCGGCGTCGCGGACCATCTGGTCCACAGCGTCCTTCGAGAGCATCGACGACGCGGTGATCCGCACCTGCTGCTCCTTGCCGGTCGCCCGGTCCTTGGCCTTCACGTCGAGGATCCCGTTCGCGTCGATGTCGAACGTGACTTCGATCTGCGGCACGCCGCGCGGTGCGGGCGGGATCCCGTCGAGGATGAACCGGCCGAGGGTCTTGTTGTCGGCCGCGAAGTCGCGCTCGCCCTGGAGGACGTGGATCTCGACCTGCGACTGCGAATCGGACGCGGTCGAAAAGACCTGCGACTTCGACGTCGGGATCGTCGTGTTGCGCTCGATGAGCCTGGTCATCACGCCACCGAGCGTCTCGATGCCGAGCGACAGCGGCGTCACGTCGAGCAGCAGCACGTCCTTGACGTCGCCGGCCAGGACACCGGCCTGGATGGCCGCGCCGATCGCGACGACCTCGTCGGGGTTGACGCCCTTGTGCGGCTCCTTGCCGTCGAACAGCTTCTTGACCGCCTCGACGACCGCCGGCATGCGCGTCATGCCGCCGACCAGGATCACCTCGTCGATGTCGGCGGGCTTGAGGCCCGCGTCCTTCAGGGCGTCCTTGACCGGCCCCGCCGTCTTGGCCACGAGGTCGTCCACGAGGTCCTCGAGCTTGGCCCGCGTCAACGAGACGACGAGGTGCTTCGGTCCGGAGGCGTCGGCGGTGATGTATGGCAGGTTGATCTCGGTCGTCGCCGTGGACGACAGCTCGATCTTGGCCTTCTCGGCAGCCTCCTTGAGGCGCTGCAGGGCCTGCTGATCCTTCGACAGGTCGATGCCCTGGTCCTTCTTGAACTCGGTCAGCAGCCACTCGATGACGCGCTGGTCGAAGTCGTCACCGCCAAGGTGGGTGTCGCCGTTGGTGGCCTTGACCTCGAAGACACCTTCACCGAGCTCGAGGATCGAGATGTCGAACGTGCCACCGCCCAGGTCATAGACGGCGATCTTCTCGTCGTTCTTCTTGTCGAGCCCGTAGGCGAGGGCCGACGCCGTCGGCTCGTTGATGATGCGCTTGACGTCGAGACCGGCGATGCGGCCGGCGTCCTTGGTCGCCTGGCGCTGCGTGTCGTCGAAGTAGGCCGGGACCGTGATGACCGCCTCGGTCACCTTCTCGCCGAGGTAGGCCTCAGCGTCGGTCTTGAGCTTCTGCAGGATCATCGCGCTGATCTCTGGCGGCGTGTAGACCTTGCCGTCGGCCAGCTTCACAGCCACGCCATCGGACTTGGGATCCTTCTCGACCGTGTACGGCACGAGCTCACGCGAGCGCTTCGTCTCGGGGTCATCGAACCGACGACCCATGAAGCGCTTGATCGAAAACACGGTGTTGCCCGGGTTGGTGACAGCCTGGCGCTTGGCCAGCTGGCCGACCAGCCTCTCGCCGGTCTTGGTGAAGGCGACGACGCTCGGGACGGTGCGACCGCCCTCCGCCGACGCGATGACGGTCGGTTCGCCGCCCTCCATGACGGCCACGACGGAGTTCGTCGTGCCGAGGTCGATGCCGATGATCTTGCCCATGGTCTGTGTCTGCTCCTCGCTCGGATCGCGTTTCAGTTAGGTCGTTCGTTGGTGGGTGCTGGCTCGGCGGCCGCGGCCACGGCCACGAGGGCCGGTCGCAGGACGCGGTCGCGGAGTCGATACCCGCGCCGGACCTGCTCGACGATCTCGCCCTCGGGCCGGCCCGTGCCGGGGACCGTGGCGATCGCCTCGTGCTGGCGCGGATCGAAGGTCGTGCCGGGCTCCGCGTCGATCGGGCTCACGCCCTCGCTGTCGAGGAGCATCCGGAGCTTCCGGTCGATCGCGGCGACGCCCTCGAACCACGGATCCGTGGCGACCGACTCCGGTCGGGCGTCGATCGCGCGATCGAAGTCGTCGGCCAGCGCCAGCACCTTGCGGATGAGGTCCTCGCCGGCGAGCCCGAGCTCGCGCTCGCGCTCCTCGGCGGTCCGCCGCTTGAAGTTGAGGAATTCCGCGCGCTCGCGCTGGAGCGCGGAGAGGTAGTCGTCCGCCTGCGTCGAGGCCGTTGACAGCTCCGCCTTGAGATCGTCGATCTCGGCGAGCAGCTTGGTCGGGCGGATGTCGATGTCCTCGGCGCGCTCCTGCGCACGCGTGCGATGTCGCTGTTCAGGCATACAGGTGATCCACCAGTTCGTTCATGAGACCGGACACGAAGCGCACCGTGCCGATCGCGTTTCGATAGCTCATGCGCGTCGGACCGAGCACCCCGACGACGCCGAGCGCGTGCCCCGGACGGCCGTACGGCGCGAGGACGAGCGACACGTTGTGCATCTCGGCCCGCGGGTTCTCGGCCCCGATAAGGACCCGAACACGACTCGAGCCGGCCAGGCTGCCGACGAGCTCGCCCAGGTAGGCGCGGTTCTCGAGCGCCGTGAAGACCTGGCGAAGCTTGTCGCTCTGGGCGAACTCAGGGGCTTCCATGACGTTGAGCAGTCCGTCGGAGAAGACCTCCTCGACGGAGGCCGCGTCGTATTCGCGGAGGATGCGAACGAGGCGCTCGCCGACCCGACGGGCGAGCCGCTGGATGGGCTCATCCTCATCGAACTTGGACAGAGTCGATTCGGCCGCCGAGGCCGTCACGTCGACCAGGTGCTCGTTCAGCAGGCCAGCGACGCGGTTGAGCGTCGCCTGGTCGGTGGCATCGGCCTCGTCCAGCGTGACCGTCGCCTGCTTGATCGCGCCCTCGCGGAGCACGAGGATCAGGCTCGCCAGCCGCTCGTTGACCGAGACCAGGTCGACCCGCCGGATGTGGGCCGCGCTCGGCTTGGCGGGCGTCGCAAGGCCGGCCGACCGCGTCAGCCCCGCGAGCGTCGTCGCGGCGAGACGGAACCAGTGCTCGCTCGCGAACTCCACCTGGCCGAACTGGTGGCGGATCATCAGCTGCTCGACTGCGGACAGCGGAACCGCGTCCACGATCGTCTCGACGTAGAAGCGGTACCCGGCGTCGGTCGGCATCCGACCGGCGCTCGTGTGGGGGTGGGTCAGCAGGCCGGCACTCTCCAGCTCCGCGAGGATGTTGCGCACGGTCGCGCTCGACACGCCCAGGCCGTAGCGCTCGACGAGCGCCTGGCTGCCGACCGGCTGTGCCGATGTGACGTATTCCTCGATGACGGCCCGAAGGATCGCCTGGCTGCGGAGGTCCAACGGGCCGAGTGGGCGGCGAATCCTTCGCGCCAAACTCGATCTCCCGTGGTGGTTAGCACTCGATGGGTGAGAGTGCTAACGAATGTGGAGGCATCGTAGCAGTCGCCTTGGCCGAGTGTCAACGCGCACGAGCGACTCGACGACCCGGCCGCTACACCAGCCGCGAGAACAGCTCATTCGAGAGCAGCCGGCCGCGGGTGGTCAGCACGACACGATCCTTGGGCGTGACGGTGAGCAGCTCGGCGGCCAACGCCCAGCCGAAGACATCGCCGAGCGGCGGCTCGTGGGCCGTGGCCAGGGGAACGCCCGTGTCCAGTCGCAGCCCGAGGATGACCGCCTCCGCCACCGCTGTCCCTTCGTCGAGCGTGTCCACGCCGCCCGGCGGCAGGGTCGGCACGGCGCCACCCAGCGACGCGACGTAGAGGTCGAGGCGGGCCGCCGTCCAGCGCCTCGACACCCCGTCGAAGGCGTGCGCCCCGGGTCCCACCGCCTCGTTCGGGCGACGCTGCCAGTAGGCGAGGTTGTGACGGCTCTCGTGCCCGGGCCGCGCCCAGTTCGAGATCTCGTAGCCGCGGTACCCGGCATCGGCCAGGACGATCGACGCGTGGTGGTATTGACCCGCGGCGCGATCCTCGTCCTGGCCGGGCTTGACGGCATCGCGCCAACGGCGCGCGCCCTTGGTGGTCGGCAGATGATCGCCGGTCGGTCCGGTGAGGCCCTCGGCGACCGGGTCGTCGAGCGTCAGCGCATACAGGGAGAGGTGGTCGGGCTCGAGTGCGAGCGCCACATCGAGCGTGCTCATCCAGGTCGGCAAGTCGGTGTCCGGGATGTCGTACAGCAGGTCGACGTTGATCGATGCGATGCCCGCCTCGCGCGCCCCCGCGACCGCGTCCGCGACGTGCCGTGCCCGATGGCGGCGGCCGAGCTTGCGCAGCTCGGTGTCGTCGAACGACTGCGCCCCGAACGAGATGCGCGTGACGCCGGCGCGGCGCAGGGCCGCCGGTTCGCCACGCTCGTCGGGCCCGGGGTTCGCCTCCAACGTGATCTCCGCGCCGTCGGCGATCCCGAACCGATTGCGCACGCGCGCGAGGATCCGCTCCACCTCATCGGGTGGCAGGAGGGAGGGCGTGCCGCCGCCGAGATAGACCGACGAGAGCGGAGGTCGCCGGCGAGAGCCCGGCTCGCCGAACAGCCGGTCGAGGGCATCGGCGCGAAGGTCGAGCTCGACGACGAGCGCGTCGAGGAACTGCCCGATCCGGCTTTGCGGGCCACGCGCCGCCGACCCGGCGATGACGACGAAGTCGCAGTACGGACACAGCGACACGCAGAACGGCACGTGGAGGTAGAGCGCGACCGGGGGACGCGGGGCCGGCGTCCCTGTCACCGTCACCGATCCCGCTGAGCGGACTCCCGGCTGCCGATGACGCGCCAGCCCTCGGGGGGTCGGCGCCTGCGGTCGATCTCCTCGGCCTCGCGGCCCTTCGGCAGGGTCTGACCGGTGTGGCCGGTCGCAAGGAACACCGCGAAGCGGGTCGCCGCGTGCCCGAGGAACGCGGCTGCGATGCCGCCGGTGACCGCGGTCAGCCACCCGCCGATGAGGCCGATGGCCAGGGTCAGGACCAGCAGGTAGCGGTCACGACCCGGGGCGCCCAGCCGCGTCGTCAACGCGTACAGCAGCGCCTGCATGACATTGGCGAGGTTCGCTTCGAGGCCGAGCGTCAGCAGCGTCCCGAAGATCGCGCCACGGAACGTGGCCTCGTCGATGAACGCGGTCGCGGTCGAATTGAGCAGCGCGCCCGGGTACGAGCCGATGTCCGGGAAGCGGATGCGCTGGTAGCGGAGCGTCGCGAAGGCCAGGGCCTGGGCCACGCCCAGCCCGGCGAAGATCAGCCCGCCGATCACCGCCCCGAGCCGATCGCCCGTTCCGAGGAACAGGTCGGCCTGCGGCGCGGGGTGGATGTACGCCATCGCAACGACGAGCGCGGCACCGAGCGCGTACCACGCGACGCGCCGCCGGATCCGCGGTCGCTCGCCATCCCGGGTCGACTCGTAGTACTCGGCCGTCCCGAACCGCTCGGCATCGAGGCGGAGCAGGACGAGCAGCATCGTCAGGCCGACGACGATCAGCCCGCGCGATATGTCGAACAGCCCCTCCACCGGACGATCAGCCCTCGTCCATGCGCAGCATCGCCAGGAATGCCTCCTGCGGGATCTCGACCGACCCGACGCGCTTCATCCGCTGCTTGCCCTCTTTCTGCTTCTCGAGCAGCTTCCGTTTACGCGTGATATCGCCACCGTAACACTTGGCCAAGACGTTCTTGCGCATGGCCCGGACCGATTCGCGGGCGATCACATTGCTACCGATCGCCGCCTGGATCGGGATCTCGAACATCTGGCGCGGGATCAATTGCTTCAGACGCTCGGCCAGGGCGCGGCCCGTGGACTGGGCGCGACCGCGGTGCACGATGAGGCTGAGGGCGTCGACCGGCTCACCGTTGACGAGGATGTCGACTTTGACGAGATCGGCTGGTCTATAGCCGAGCTCCTCGTAATCCATCGACGCGTAGCCCTGGCTCCGACTCTTCAGCTGATCGAAGTAGTCGACGATCAGCTCGGCCAGCGGCATCTCGAAATGGAGCACGACCCGCGTCGGGTCGAGGTACTCCATGTTCACGAACGTCCCCCGCCGGTTCGTCGAGAGCTCCATGATCGAGCCGATGTAGGCGCTGGGTGACACGACGCTGAGGGTGACCCAGGGCTCCTCGATCGTTTCGATGTCGGAGGGGTTCGGCAGCAGGGCGGGGTTGTCGACGACGACGGTGGCGCGGCCGTGTTGCAGCTGGACGTGGTATTCGACCGACGGCGCCGACGCGATGAGGTCGAGGTCGAACTCCCGCTCCAGCCGCTCCTGGACGATCTCCATGTGGAGCAGCCCGAGGAATCCACAGCGGAACCCGAACCCGAGCGCGACCGAGCTCTCGGGCTCGAACGTGAAGCTCGCATCGTTGAGATGCAGCTTGTCGAGGGCTTCGCGCAGCATCGGGTAGTCCTCGCCACTGACCGGGTAGATGCCGGCGAACACGAGGCTCTTGGCCGCCTGGTAGCCGGGGAGTGGCTCGCTCGCCGGGCGTGCCTGGGTCGTGACGGTGTCGCCGACCTGTGCCTCGCGCACGTTCTTGAGCCCGGTCGCGACGTAGCCCACTTCGCCGGCGGTGAGCTGCTTGACCGGGACGAGCTGCGGACGGAAGACGCCGAGCTCCAGAGGCTCGGCTGTGGCCCCACTGGCCATGAGGCGGATCGGGTCCGTGACCTTTAGCGTGCCCGCTGCCAACCGGACGTAAACGATGACGCCCTTGTAGGCGTCGTAATGGCTGTCGAAGATCAGGCCCTGGACGGGCGCGGCGGGATCGCCCTTGGGTGCGGGGATGCGCTCGACGATTGCTTCGAGGATGTCGACGACGCCGGTCCCGTCCTTGGCGCTGGCGAGGATGACCTCCTCACGCGGGATCGCCAGCACGTTCTCGAGCTCGTCGATGATCGTGTCGGGGTCGGCCGAGGGCAGGTCGATCTTGTTGAGGACCGGGATGAGCGTGAGGTTCTCGCGCAAGGCGAGGTGGACGTTGGCGAGTGTCTGCGCCTCGATGCCCTGCGTGGCGTCGACGACGAGGATGGCGCCTTCGCAGGCCTGCAGGCTGTGGCTGACCTCGTATGCGAAGTCGACGTGACCGGGCGTGTCGATCAGGTTGAGCCCGTAGGTCTTGCCGTCCTTGGCGGTGTACTCGAGCCGGACCGCACGGGCCTTGATCGTGATGCCCTTCTCGCGCTCGAGGTCCATCGAATCGAGGACCTGGCTCGTCATCTGCCGGGCGTCGATCGTGTGCGTCAGCTCGAGCAGCCGGTCGGCCAGCGTCGACTTCCCATGATCGATGTGGGCGATGATCGAGAAGTTGCGCAGCCGGGATTGGGCGATGGTCACGAGGCGCGAACGTCCTGCGGAGTCCAGCGTGGCTCCGGCCCAAGCGCCGTCGTCCCGTACCGGCGGGCGAGATCCGGGTCCTCGGGGGCTTCGGGGAGGTCGGCGGGCGGGTGAGTCGCCTTCGTAGCGTCGACGCCCATCGCCGCGAAGAACCCCTCGAGGCCAGCGGGGGCCGTGATCACCAGCACATGCAGATCGTCGGTGTCGGCGCTGAACGCATGTGCGACGCCGTGCGGACCGTGCACGAAATCGCCCGGCCCGGCATCGATCGTCTGATCGCCGATGAACCACCGGCCGCGACCTGCGATCACGAACCAGGATTGGTCGTCGACCTCGTGGACGTGACGGCCCGGCGCGCGTCGATGTCGAGGAACGTGCTGCTCCATGACGAAGACGCGTCCCGATGTCTGTTCCGCCGTCAGTTTCAGGATCATCAGGTCCCCGAAGGCCCAGATTCGCTGCCCCTCCCCGGCCCCCAGGCGGAACGCCTGGTCGTCCGCGTCGCTCACCTCGTCCCTCCGATGCGTTGCTGCCGCTAGAGGTGCCGGAGTCTATCGGGGTCCTGCCGCCCTCCGGCGCCGTCCGGCATCACGCCCCCTCAGGAGATGGCGACGCCGGTCACGCGGGCGATGCGCCCGTCGGGTGCGAACTCGATGACATCGGCCCCGGCTGACGACTCCCGCGGGTCGCCGCCCTCCTGGGACCAGGTGAGCCCAAGTCGACCAGCGAGCAATCTCGGGGGGCTGGTCTCCCAGACCCGGAAACCGGGCAGGGCCTCGTGGGTCGCCACGATCAGGTCGACGAGTGGGGCACGCCCGATGACGCCATCCGGCACCTCGTCGTCAGCGTAGACACCGTCCTGCGCCCAGCACTCCTCGAGGAGTGCACGGGCACGCTCCGGCTCGTTCCAGGCTCGCGCATACAGCTCGTAGACGTCCTCGGGTCGAAGCATCCGACACTCCTCGGTTCGTGGTCGAGGCCCGGACTCTACCCCGAGGCGCTGCTCACCTTCTACGGGAAGGGCAGCAACTACCTCCGAAAGTGGTAGCATCGGCCTCCGCGTCGGGCGCTCACATCGCGTCCTCGCCGGCGACCAAGCCCACCACATCCACGTTTCGAGAGGTTTCCCCTTGGCCAAGACGCCCCGTACCTGGTCGGGCGCTCGTACACCGTCGGGTCTCAAGCGCGTCCGGCAGGCGAATCGCCGCCACGAGGTGCTCGGCCCCCGGCGCACCGCCGCGAAGACCTACGTCGCGAAAGCCCTCAGCACGGTCGGCGCGTCGACGGACCCCGAGACCGCGACCGCGGCCCTGACCGCCGCCCTGTCCGCCCTGGATCGCGCTGCCAAGGCGGGCGCCATCCACCCGAACGCTGCGGCTCGCCGCAAGTCCCGCCTGACGATCAAGATCAACGCCGCGCTCGGTGGGGCGACCGTCGGGGCAGCGGGCAAGGTGTCGAAGCAGACCGGCAAGGCCGCGGCAGCGAAGGCCGCCAAGGCGCGCATCGCCGCCGGCAAGTCGACCAAGGCCAAGGGCGCCCAGACGGCCGCAGGCAAGGCCCGTGCGGCGCTGAGCAAGACCGCGCGTGCCGAGGCAGCGGCCGCGAAGGCCGCCGAGCCGACGACGACCGAAACCGCGCCCGCGAAGGCATCGCGTCCGGCAACGAAGGCTACAGCCGCGAAGAAGCCTGCCGCGAAGTCGACCGCGTCGAAGCCGGCAGCCAAGGCGACCGCCAAGAAGGCAACGACCAAGAGCTGACCACCGACTCGCTGCACCTGACGCCCCGGGCAACGTCCGGGGCGTTTCTCATGCTCGCGGGATCACTCGAAGCACCACCCGCGGGCCTCGAGCGCACGGCGCTCATCGTCGGTCAGTGCCATCAGGAAGGCCGTTTGGTCGAAGGACTTGTACAGCTCGAACCGGCGGCCGGATCCGGCGATGAGGTCGTTGATCCCAACGAGGATGCCCGGGTCGATCCAGTCCTCCAGATAGGCCGGGGCGAGAAATCGCCTGGCCCCGTTCTGGTCGAACTCCACGATCACCGGGCCCTCGGCGCCATCCCACGTCTCTGTGATGCTCGTCGGCTCGAACGCGCCGACGGAGATCTCGCCCCATTCGGCCAGGGTCTCGGCATAGACGTCGTTCCCGTCGACGACGTCCGCTTCGAGGTCCCGCCACCAGACGCGTGCGTGGTCCTGCTCGGCGACAACGAGGTCGAGCAGATTCTGCGGGATCTCATCAGGCGCGCCCCATGCGTCAGCGACCGCCTGCTCGATCGCCGTCCCGAGCGCCTCGTCCGACAAGGCGGCTCGATCCGCAAATAGCCCGATGACCCGCATCGCGATGGCGCGATCCGCAATGGCGGCGTCGGCGGCTGGCGGCAGTGGATCGTCGTCGCATGCTGCGCTGGCCGCTCCGGTCGGACGCGGCACATCGACGCGAGTGGAACCGAGACCCGGGATCTCGGCGAAGTCGCCGGACCCGCCACCCAGCGCGCAGCCACCGACCGACAGGACCACGATCAGGATCGCGGTCGTCGAGACGCGGCTCATGCGGCCGTGGTCACCGTCCCGTCGCCGGGGACTGCCGGCTTCGGCCGGAACAGGCCGTACAGCACCGCCCCACCGAAACCACCGGCCGTCGTGACGAGCAGGATGGCGCCGGCGACCGAGAACTGCTGGCCCCAGTAGAGGGAGCCGAATGTGGCCGCGTCGGTCACTCCGGCCGCTTCGAGCTCCGGGCCTCGCCCCAGAGCGAGGTACCGCGCGTAGACGCACGGCGCGCCCGTCTCGCAGGTCGGCGGGATCGCCTGGCCATCGACAACGCGGTTGAAGTCCGGATAGCCGGTGTCGGCAAAGAAGAAGATCGATTTGAGGAGCAGCAGCAACGCCGCCGTCGTGAGCCCGGTCACGAACGCGGCGAACACGCCGTTCCGGACGATCCGCGACCACGGCCCGGCCCGGCGATCGGATCGCTGGTTCGCGTAGTAGCCGATCAGCAGCCCCGATGGGATCGCGAGCAACCAGATGATCGGTTCGATCGGAATGATGAGCATGAAGCTCGCGGCGATCGTGATCGCCATGCCGATCCCGACATACGCCGCGGTTATGGCCCCCCGGTCGACGATGCGGTTCACGACCCCGACAGTGCGGCCCGGCCGGGGTAGCGGGCGCTGTCGCCGAGCTCGCCCTCGATCCGCAGCAACCGGTTGTATTTCGCGACCCGCTCGGAACGAGACGGGGCGCCCGTCTTGATCTGGCCCGTCCCCATCGACACGACGAAGTCGGCGATGGTGGTGTCCTCGGTCTCACCGGAGCGATGCGACACGACCGCAGACCAGCCGGCACCGCGGGCCAGCTCGATCGCCTCGATCGTCTCGGTCAGCGTCCCGATCTGGTTCAGCTTGATGAGAACCGAGTTGGCGGCATGGAGCTCGATGGCGCGCGCGATGCGCTCGGTGTTCGTCACCAGCAGGTCGTCGCCGACCAGCTGGACGTGCCCGCCCAGCCGCTCCGTGAGCTGGCCCCAGCCGAGCCAGTCATCCTCGGCCAAGCCGTCCTCGATCGACACGATCGGGTAGCGGGCGGTCCAGTCCGCCCACAGGTCGACCAGCTCGCCGCTCTCGAGCGTCCGACCCTCCTTGGCCAGCACGTACCGTGTCGGCTGGCCGTCACCGCCGCTGCCCTCCTCGACCAGCTCGGTCGTCGCCGGGTCGAGTGCGATCGAGACGTCCTCGCCGGGCCGGTAGCCGGCGCGCTCGATCGCGCGCAGGATCACCTCGACCGCGGCCTCGTTCGACGCGAGCGACGGAGCGAAACCGCCTTCGTCGCCCTGGCCCGTCGCATGCCCTTCGTCGTGCAGGATCGAGCGCAGGGCCGCAAAGATCTCGGACCCGGCGCGCAGAGACTCGCCGTAGGTGTCGACGCCGACCGGCATGACCATGAACTCCTGGAAATCGGTGGAGTCCTGGGCGTGCTTGCCCCCGTTGAGGATGTTGAACATCGGAACCGGCATGGTTCGCGCGCCGACCCCGCCGAGGTAGCGGTACAGCGGCAGGTCGTACGCGGCCGCAGACGCGTGCGCGCAGGCCAGCGACACGCCGAGGAGGGCGTTCGCGCCGAGCTCGCCCTTGTTCGACGTCCCGTCGAGATCGATCAGCAGGGCATCGATGCCGGCCTGGTCCGACGCATCGAGCCCGAGCAGCTCCGGCGCGATCCGGTCGGTCACGTTGCGGACCGCCGTCAGCACACCCTTCCCGCCGAACCGTGCCAGGTCACCGTCGCGCAGCTCCACCGCCTCGTGCGCGCCGGTCGAGGCACCGCTCGGGACCGCGGCCCTCCCGACGGAGCCGTCGACGAGGACGATGTCCACCTCGACGGTCGGGTTGCCGCGCGAATCCAGGATCTCGCGGGCGTCGACCCCGTCGATCAGGGTCATCGACCCCGCCCGCTCGCGGCGGCCTTTTTGGGGGCCGCGTTCGGCGGCGGGGAGGCCTTCGCAGCCGGCTTCTTCGTCGCCGGTTTCTCCGCGACGGACTTGTTCGCGGCGGGCTTCTTCGCCTTCTCCGGCTTCGGCCGATCCAGCAGCACCTCGACGCCGGGCAGCACTCTGCCTTCGAGGAACTCGAGCGACGCGCCGCCGCCCGTCGAGATGTGGGTCATCTTGTCGGCCAGGCCCTGGCGGGTGATCGCCGCGACCAAATCGCCGCCGCCGATCACGACGGTCGCGCCATGCTCCGCACGGTCGGCCAGCATCCGCGCCACGGCATTCGTGCCGTGCGCGAAGGACGGGATCTCGAACACGCCCAGGGGTCCGTTCCAGAAGACGGTCTGGACGTCGGCGAGCGCCTCCACCATCAGGTCCTGGCTCGCCTTGCCGAGGTCGACGATGTGCCAGCTGGCCGGGATCTTCTCGGCCTGCAGCGTCTTGTACTCCGTCCCGCGTGTGACCTCCTTGGCCACGATGACATCGACCGGGAGCACGACCCGGACCTTGTTCTTCTCGGCACGGGCCAGGATGCGCCGTGCGTCCTCGACCCGGTCGGGCTCCGCAAGGCTCTTGCCGATCGCCTTGCCCTGCGCCAGCAGGAACGTGTTCGCCATGCCCCCGCCGAGGACGATCAGGTCGACCTTCGTCAGCAGGTGGTCGATCACCCCGATCTTGTCACTGACTTTCGCCCCACCGAGGATGGCGGCGAACGGTCGCTCGGGCGCCTCCAGCAGGTTGGAGAGCATCGTCAGCTCGCGCTCCATCAGGAGGCCCGCGTAGGCCGGCAGGAGCTTGGCGATGCCGACGGTGCTGGCGTGTGCTCGATGGGCGGTCCCGAAGGCGTCGTTGACGTACAGGTCGGCGTACGAGGCGAGGGTCGCGGCGAAGCCCGGATCGTTCGCCTCCTCCTCGGGATGGAAGCGCAGGTTCTCGAGCAGCACGATCTCGCCGGGACGCATCCGCTTGAGCGCGTCTTCGGTGCCGAGGCCGAGGGCGTCCCCTGTGACCGGCACGTTGCGGCGCAGCAGCTCGGTCAGGCGCTGCCCGACCGGGCGCAGGCGCAGGCTATCGGTGACCTTGCCGTTGGGACGGCCGAGGTGGCTGGCCAGGATGACCTTCGCTCCGGCCTGGACGAGGGTGATGATGGTCGGGATGGAGGCGCGGATCCGCGAGTCGTCCTGGACCTTGCCGTCGGCGAGCGGGACATTGAAGTCCACGCGGACGAAGACGCGCTTGCCGGCGACGTCCGCGTCGCGGATCGTGAGCTTGTCCATGTGACGGGTCAGGTCGCGATCAAGCGGCGGCAACGGGAAGTCGTGCAGCGACGAACGCGATGAGGTCGGCGACCCGGCAGCTGTAGCCCCACTCGTTGTCGTACCAGGCGATGACCTTGACCATGTCGCCGCCGAGCACCATGGTCGACTCGGCGTCGATGATGGACGAGCGCGAGTCACCCCGGAAGTCCGTCGACACGAGCGGCTCGTCCGAGACTCCGAGGATGCCCTCGAGCGGGCCCGCGGCCGCAGCCCGGAACGCGTCGTTGAGCTCCTCGACGCTGGTCTGGCGCCCGACCGTCGCGGTGAAGTCGACGACGCTGACGGTCGGTGTCGGGACACGCAGGCTGAAGCCGTCGAAGCGACCCTTGAGATCCGGGATGACGAGGGCCAGCGCCTTGGCGGCGCCGGTCGTGGTCGGGATGATGTTCTGGCCGGCCGACCGGGCGCGGCGCGGGTCCTTGTGCGCGACGTCGAGGATCCGCTGGTCATTCGTGTAGCTGTGGATCGTGTTCATCAGGCCCTTCTCGATCCCGAGCAGGTCGTGCACGACCTTGGCCGCCGGCGCGAGGCAGTTCGTCGTGCAGCTGGCGTTGCTGATGACGTGATGGCTCGCCGGGTCGTAGCGGTCTTCGTTGACGCCAAGGACGATCGTGATGTCCTCGTTCTTGGCGGGGGCGCTGATGACCACCTTCTGGGCGCCTGCCGTGATGTGCGCCGTCGCCTTGTCGGCGTCGGTGAAGATGCCGGTCGACTCGAGGACGATATCGACGCCGAGGTCGCCCCACGGCAGCGCGGCAGGGTCCTTCTCGGCCAGGATCCTGATCTCCCGGCCGTCGATGATGATCGAGCTGTCACCGGCCCGGACGTCCCCGTCATAGGCGCCGTACGTCGAGTCGTGCTTGAACAGGAGGGCGTTCATCTCCGCGTCGACGAGGTCGTTGACCGCGACGACCTCGACATCGGGTGCGCGCTCGATCAATGCCTTGAGCGACTGGCGCCCGATGCGGCCGAAGCCGTTGATGCCGACGCGGACTGCCATCGTGGGGACCTCCTGGCGGTCGATGTCGGACCGCTGGTGCAAGCGCGGGACCCGCGCGAGAGATCTGTCTTGGGACGCGGTCATTCTAGCAAAGGGTCCCGCGATTCCCGAATGGCGCCCGGGCGGCGGACATGGAACGACCCCCACCTTCGAGGTGAGGGTCGTTCCCTTGGGCGATGGATCCGGGGTGTCAGCCCCCGATCTTGAAGACCTTGTTTCCGCAGATCGGGCAGGTGCCCTGGAGGGCCGGCTTGCCGTTCTTCATCGTGATCCGCTGCGGATTCTGGACTTCGACCTTGCGCTTGTCCTTGACGCAGTAGGCCTCAGCCATGTGGGAGTCCTCCTCATTGGTAGAGCGTCACGAGAGCCTTCGTCACGTACCCGCTCTGTGGGATCGCGCTATGTCGACCACAACGACGGGCGCCAGCGGTCCGTCGATGCGGTTCGTTTCTGGGCATCCATCTCTGCCAGCACCAGCAGGCTTTCGAGGCCCGTCTCGACGCAGGCCGCCTCGGCGGCGTCCTTCATCGATCCGCCGATGAACTCGCCGGTCGTCCGATTGGCGTAGACCGCACAGACGACGCCGGCACGACAGCCGGCAAGTGACGCGAACACCAGCAGGGCCGATGCTTCCATTTCGAAGTTCATGACGCGCTGGCGCCTCATGTCCTCCGCCAGGTCAGGGTAGCGGATGGGCAACTGCGGGATGGGGCGCCCTTGCGCTCCGAAGAACCCCGGTGCCGTCGCCGTCACGCCGACGTGGTAGCGATGACCGAGCCGTTCCGCGGCCTCGATGAGCGCCATGATCGCCTCGTAATCGGCGACCGCGGGGTACCCATCGTGGACGTACCAGCTCGTTGTCGTCTCGAGTCGCACTCCTCCTGTGGTGATGGCCAGGTCGCCCAGGCCCATCTCTGGTTGAAGGGCACCGCACGAGCCGACCCTGATGAAGGTCGGCCGCATCGTGATCGCCAGGATCTCGGCCACGGCGATCTCGACGTTGTCCGTGCCGATGCCGGTCGACACGACCGACACCCGCTGGCCCCTGTACGTGCCGGTGGCCGATGCGAACTCCCGGTGTCGGTGCTCGAGCTCGATCGAATCGAAGCGCGAGGCGATCCGGGTCGTCCGGTCCTGGTCCCCGGGGAGGAGGATGTACTCGGCAAGGTCTCCCCGTCCGAGTCCGATGTGGTACTGCCGTTCCCCTTCCGGGACCGCGATCCTGCGGTCTCGGGGACTGTCGACGCGGGTATCCGCGTTCGGCAAGACCTCTCCTCGCTCACGTGCCTGCTTCGCTGGCGCGAAACTGGGCGGAGGATAGTCCGGCGATTCTGCGAGCGTCAAGCACGGCCACGCATGAATCATGCACGGGCGACGCGCCCACGACCCGTGCACGAGCCCTGCACGAGCCCCGCACGACCCGTGCACGACCCCCTGATGGCCCGCGCTCAGGCCACGCTCGGACCCCCGCTGGCGTCGCCCGGCGGCTCCTGCAGGCGGGACGTGCGACCGCCGATGCCCGCCAGGCGCGCTGCGACCCGGACTGCCAGCAGGCGCCGCGCCTGGCGCCGCCGAAGGACCGTCGCCCCGAGTGAGGCCAGGCCGATCGCCAGCAGTCCTGCCACGCCGACGCCCGCTCCTGGCAGGCCCGAGGCATCCGGGGCGAACCCGGCGATCCGACGATGTGAGCCCTCGCCCGAGCCCGCGGAGTCCTCCGGCCCGGTCGGATCCGGGCTGTCTCCCGGCCCGTCGAGGGTGCGACCGAGCGTGATCGTCGCCGGGTCGTCGACGACCACGGCTTCGTCACCATCGGATCCCACGGTCACGACGCCGGTGACGTTGATCGCATCGTCCGGCTCGACGAGGTCGATCCAGTCCCCCGCCGGCCCGGTCAGGACGACGCGCCCGATCGCGGTGCCGTCGTCGAGCACGAACCCGTCGGGTCGCAGATCGACGACAAGGCCACCCACGCGAACGACCGAACCCACGAGGCGTTCGAGATCGACGAGGTCTGCGGCGGTCGCCGCCTCGCCCGAATCCGGGACAGGCGAACCATTGACTTCGTCGGAGCGTGACGAGGCGGTGCCGGCCCTCGTCCCTGGACCCGCCATCGCGGCGGCGGCAGGTGCCAGGCGCACGTCGCGGCTGGATCTCGGGAGGATCGATGGGCGCTTGTCGGACGCGCTCGGGTAGGCCGGGCGGACGATGCCGACCACCTCGGCCGAGCGGCCCTCGACGAGGGCCGTGCTCGGGATCCGCGCGCCGGGCTGTCCGACGACGACGAGCCGCTCGTTCCCGACCAGGATCTCCGCACGCCAGCGGTCGCCGAGCTTGCGCACGCTGTCGACCCGCCCGCCGATCGCGACCAGGCGCCAGGCGTGGAGCGGACTGACCGATCCGCTGATCCGCAGTGGCGCCGGCACGTTCGCCGAGCCCCGCCGATCGATCGACGATGCGCGCAGCCGGGCGGCCCCGTACGCGCTTCCGACCCGCCCGACCGCCCGGACCCGGTTGCCGACGCCGGGAGCCGAGGCGTCCTTGGGGAGCAGGATCTCGATCGCGCCGGTCGCGTCCTGGACGACGATCCGCCGACCCGTGCCGTCGAGGAGACTTCCTGGTGCGGTGACGACCGCCTCGATCGCCACATCGCGTCCGTTCGTGCGGAGTGCCGCCGAGATCGGGATCACGCGCGGCGTCGAGCCCCGTGGTCCGAGCGAGCCGCTGGAACGGGGCGTGGCGGTCGAAGCCCCGCTGAGCAAGGTGACGTCGTGGCGATCGCGGGCCCAGATCCGGTAGCCATCGGGCTCGCCCTTCTTCGAGGCACGCTGACCGGAGATCCCGACGATGCGGTAGCGGGCACCAGTGGCGAAGGACCCTTGCCCGAGACCGCTCGAGGCGTCTGCCATCACCTTGATCCGCGATCCGACGGACGTCTCGATCGTGACTGTGATATCGCCACTCGTCGCCTTGGTCGGTCGCGCCGCCACGATCCCGGTCAGGCGGACGAGGCGTCCCTCGGTCGCCTCGCTCGGACCGGACGAGGGCAGGTCGACCGGGGCCGGCACGACGCCGGTTCCGGCAGCCACGAGACCCGTCGCCAGCGGGCGGATCTCGAGTTGCCCGTATGGATCAGCCAGTGGACCTGTGACCTCCAACATCTGGCCGCGCGACATTGGGGGGACACCGCTCGGCAGCTTGACGACGATGCCGCCGGTGGCATCGGCGATCGCCACGAGTGCCGGCGTCCCCAGCCGACCCGCCTCGGCGGTGACGACGCCACGCACCGTGACCAACGAGCGGACGGGTCGGGCGCGCGCGGCGGCGATGGTCATCCCTGGCGATGGGCTGGGGGATGGCGACGCGGTCGGGCTCGATGTCTCAGTCGGCGTCGGACTCGGGGCCGGTGTCGGCTCCGGGGAGGTCGTGGGCGACGGAGACGGCGTCGGCTCCGCCGTCGGCGTCGGGGTCGGGGTCGGAGGCGCGTCGATCGTGAGATCGGTGGCCTGGGTCACGTACAGCCGGTATCCCTCGACACCCGTGCCCGAGCTGTCGCGCTGTCCGAGCGGCCCGGTCGCCGTCAGAGTCGAGCCGATGGCGAGATCGCGACCCGCGAGCGCGACCGGCGTGACGACGACACGGACGGGTCCGGATCCATCGTCGAGCGTGATGGCGGTTCCGTCAGTGAGCGCGTCCGGGCCGGCGATCACCGGCCCCTCGAGCCGAAGCCGGAGCCCCTCGACGGACTCGCCGGCGGCACCGGAGCTTGAGCCGAGCGCCGCGGGCAAGGCCGACGTGCCGGTCACGGCGATGTCGCTCTCCGCCGCTCGAAGCGTCCTTTGTGCAAACCGGTCGTCGATGGTCCCGCGGACGATCACCGTCGACCCGATCGCGACGGGCGTGGCGGCCACCGCGTCGAGATACAGGGCGATGCCGCCGGTCGCATCCTGGAGAAAAGCCGTCCGGCCCGCCTCCAGGGCTCCGAGATCGGTCGTCAGCACGCCAGCCACTGTGACCTCGGCGCCGTCGGGCATGGAGCGAGCGGTCGCGATGTCCACAGGTACAGGCGTCGGCGTCGGTGTCGGGAGTGGCGTCGGCGTCGGACGTCGGTGTCGGCGTGGCCGTCGGATCCGGCGTTGCCGTGGGCCCTGGTGTGACGGAGGGAGTCGACTCGGCCGTGGCGGTCGGCTCGGCCGTGGGGGTCGGCGCGGCCGTGGGGGTCGGCTCGGCCGTGGGCGTCGCTTCGGGTGTGGGCGTCCGTGTCGGCTCGGCACCTGGCGCCGGCACCGGTGGCGAGGCCAAGCCCTGCGGTCCCGGGATCGTCGATACGAACCAATCGAATGCGTTGTCATTCGTATCGACGCCGTTGCCCAGTGCCCCACCCGGCCGGCGCTCGAGGCTGGTGCTCGCCGCCGGTGCCGAGCCCGCCGTGCCCTCCACGAACGCGTTCGTCGCATCGCCCCATCCGACGGCGTCGACGACCGATCCGCCCACCACCCGCAGCGCAAGCGCGCCACCGGTCGCCGCGAACCCGCCGGTGTAGACGACGTCGCCGATCGACGCGAAGGACCCCGCGCCGTTGACGACGAGCATCCGCTTGCCCGGGGACAGGATCGTGGAGGACGCCCACGTGGCCTTGCGCGTGACCGTGGAGCCGGACGACGTCGCGTAGACGAGCTCGAGGCCGGTCAGGTCGACCGGTCCGGAGCCTTGATTCGCGATCTCGACGAACTCGTCGGACGCACTCGCGCCGCCGGTCTGGACCTCGGCGACGACCAAGGTCGACGGCGGCCAGGCGACCACTGCGGCGAGGGCGAGCCCGCCGGGCCTCGAGGCGGCCGCCGGCACGCTCGAAAGGCACAGAGCGACGACGAGAGCGAGCGCGACATCCGCCGCGCGCCGGGCGCGTTGCATGCGTGACCTCCCGGCGGGGTCGAGCGGCGGCGGCGCGCCCCAAGTGATAGCAGTCGGCGCTCGACGGCGACCAAACGGCCGCTGCACGGCGCGTTATCTGCGGCTCATCGGCGACGAAACGCCTGGCGGCCCGCGCCACATCCGTCCTCGCACGCATCCATCGACTACGATGACCCGCGCCGTCGCACGACCCCAGCCCGACCCGCACCAGGAGAGACCGTGGCCCGCGCCAAGAGGACCGACCGAGCCGAGGCCCGTCGCCGACATCGCAGCGAGCAGGCCCTCGCGGGCGTCGACGAGGCCGACCTGGACGCCCCGGAGGTCGAAACCGCGACTCCGGCACGGCCGGCGCCCGGAGCCACCAGCACGGCACGTCGCGGTTTCACCACCGCGTTCCGTGAGGCGTTCCATCCGCTCGATGTCCGCTCCGACTTGCGCGCCCTGCCGAGTCTCGTCCGGCACAGGGCGCTGTGGGTCCCGGTGCTTCTCACGATCGTCAGCGCCTGGCTGTTCATCTCCGTCCGACCCGGGCAGACACTCGCAACGGCTCAGTGCGGGCTGGATCGGCCGGGTGAATGTCTTCCCGTCCTGGCGACCTTCCTCTACCAGTACTTCATCGTGACCCCGGCGATCGGCGGCGTGTTCATCGCAGGCTTCATGGCGCCACGCGCCAGCTGGCTCCTCGGCCTGATCGTCGGCCTCGTGGCCGCAACGGCCTACTCGTTCCTCGTCCTGAGCGGATACATCGGACTGGCGCCGGACACCGAGACGCAGCCCCTCGCGCAGGACGTGGTGCTCGCCTCATACGTCATGTCGCCGATCGTCGGCGCCTTCTTCGCATCCACGGCCGCCTGGTATCGGCGCTTCCTGTACCTCTCGAATCCGAACCGCGGTCGGGGCCGCCCGGGAGCCCCGACGCGACCGGACGGACGGACGCGTGCACGAGGAGCAAGTCAGAAGGCCGGCGTCCGTCGCTGACGCCGACGTCGCGACTGCGTTCGTCGCGCCTGGGCGGAGTCGAGCACCGGAGCGAGCGCACCTGAGGGTGCGTGAGCGAGGCGCGCAGACTCCAACGCACGCACGGTCGTCCAGGCACGACAGCCCAGATGACCGAATCGTTACCCCAACCGGCGCATGCCGGCGTGGCCGAGCTGTCGCACGCCGCCCGGCTGGTCCGGACCGCCGGCCTCGGCGGCCATGTCGGGGAGTGACCGGACCTCGTGCGCGACGAGGTTGACCACCGATCCCTCCCGCTGGAGCTCCCCATCGACCAGCAGCAACGCATGCCGGCGGACCACCCCGCGCAACCGCTCCCAGGTCGACGGCCAGAGCGTCACGTTGACCATCCCGGTCTCATCCTCGAGCGCCAGGAAGACCGTGCCCTTGGCGGTCATCGGGTGCTGCCGGGTCACGACCAGGCCACCGACCCGGACCCGGCCTGGCCGCCGATCCGATAGCGAGGCGTTGGTGACCGCCCCCAGACGGTCCAGCGCTCCACGGAACAGCCCGACCACCTGTCGGCGGGCATCGACCCCGAGGACCGCGTAGGCATCCCCGATCCGCTCCGACTCGGTGATCGCGGGGAGCGGCGGCACGTCGGTCGCCGGCAGACGCAGGTCCATCGGCCGGCCGGCCGCCGCCCCGCGCTTGCCGGCCGCCCTGCCGAGCCCACGTGCCGTGCGACCGTCCATCCGTCCTCGTGACGCCCCGGCGACCTCGCGGAGCTGCCACAACAGCTCGCGCCGCGGGCGACCGAGCGAGTCCAGTGCCCCACTCCGGATGAGCCGCTCGATCACCTCCTCGGGGAGGTCGGTCCGCTCGACGACGTCGACCAGGCTCCGATACGGGCCGCGCCCCCGTTCCGCGTCGAGGGGCGCCTCGTGCTGCTCGCCGATCCCCTTCACGAGGCTGAGACCGAGCCGCACGCCCCAGCCGCCGGTCGATGCGCCGGTCCAGCGCTCGCGCGACGCCGCCGACGGGACGATGCAACCCGACGAGATCACCGGATCGGGCTGCCCGTCGGGTCCGACCCACTCCGTCGTCGTCCTGTACGACGACGCGTTTATGTCCACGGGCAGGACCGCCACGCCGTGTCGCTTCGTGTCGTTGACGAGGACCTCGACCGGGTAGAAGCCCATCGGCTGCGCGTTGATCAGCCCGACGAGGAACTGGGCCGGGTAGAACAGCTTGAGGAACGACGATTCGTAGGCCGTCCGCGCGAACGCTGCGGCGTGACTCTTGGCGAACCCGAATGAGGCGAACGCGGAGACCTGGCGGAACAGCTCCTCGGCATCGGCCTCGCTCATGCCGGGCTGCAGCAGCGCCCCCTCCACGAACTGGCGATGGAGCTTCTCCATCTCGCGGCTCGAGCGCCACGTCCCCATGGCGCGCCGGAACCCGTCCGACTCGGCCGGCGAGAACCCGGCGACCTCGATCGCGATCCGCATGACCTGCTCCTGGTAGAGGATCACGCCGAGCGTGTCCTTGAGCACCGGTTCGAGGCTGGGGTGGAGGTAGGCGACCGGCTCGAGACCCTGCTTGCGCCGCAGGTACGGGTGGACGGCGTTGCCCTGGATCGGCCCCGGCCGGATGATCGCGACCTCGACCACGAGGTCGTCGAGGCTCTGCGGCTTCGATTTCGGCAGCGTCTGCATCTGGGCCCGGCTCTCGACCTGGAAGACCCCGACCGTGTCGGCCGCCTGGAGCATCTCGAAGACCTCCGACACCTCCTCGGGCAATCGATCGAGATCGAGACAGACCGCGCAGTCGTGCTCGATGAGCTGGAGCGTCTCGTCGATCGCGGCGAGCATGCCGAGCCCGAGCAGGTCGAGCTTGATGAGCTTGAGCGTCTCGACGTCGCGCTTGTCGAACTGGACGACGACACGGTCAGTCATCGTGGCGTGCTCGAGCGGCGCGATGTCGATGAGCGGGGCAGCGGTCACGAGCATCCCGCCCGAGTGGATCGACAGGTGCCGGGGAAAGCCGTCGATCCGCGCACAGAACTCGAGCCAGCGCTCCCAGTGGGACAGCCCCACCGTCGAGCCGCCGCGTGCCCGGGGTGGCTCCTCCGCCTCGACGCGTGCCACCGAGCTGTCATGCGCCCGGCTGTCCGGCGGCGGGTCCCACATGCTGGGGCGGCCGAGCCGGTCGGTCTTGCGCGGCGGCGGCAGCGTCATGCCGCTCTCCTCGTCGATCGCGATCGGAGCGGAACCAGGGCCTACCTGACCGGGATAGCCGGTCCCGCGACCCGCCCGTAGCCACGCGACACTCGCCGGAGAGTCACCCGGGCCGCCCTCGTCGTCGGACGGGCCACCACGGATCGTGGTCACCGGCGCGAGCGGGTCCTCGCGGAATGCTGCGGCGCCACTGGCGTCGTGGCCGGCGGATCCCTCCCGGAGCCAGGCGAACGGTCGTGGTGCGTCTGGATCCTCCGGCTTGGGGGGCTGGCGCCAGGGCGGCACCTTCCCGACGAGAGGGATCCGGGTGTTCAGCTGGCCCATCCGGTCGACGAGACCGTGCCCCTCGGCATCCTTGGCCGCGCGTGCCTCGCCTGGGAGTCCCTCTCCCGTTCGTCGGAAGAAATCGGCAAACCCGCCGTCGGCCTCGAGGTCGCGTCGGACCATCACCGAGTCGTATGTCTCGAGCGCCTTGGCCACTCGATCGACCAGCGGGCGCGGGAACCCGAGCGCATAGCCGACCTCGCGCACCGCCGACCGCGCGCGGTACGTCACGAGGTTGCAGACCATCCCGGTGTGCTCCGGTCCGTAGCGCCTGTAGATGTACTGGATGACCTCCTCGCGGCGCTCCGAGCTGAAGTCGATGTCGACGTCCGGGTAGGTCGTTCGGCCCGGATTGATGAAGCGTTCGAACAGGAGGTTGTGGGCGATCGGCTCGACCCGGCTGATCCCGAGCGTGTACGACACGATCGAGCTGGTCGCGCTGCCCCGGCCCTGAGCGGGGATCCCCTGTTCCTTCGCGAAGCGCATGAGGTCCCAGCAGATGAGGAAGAACTCGGGAAGGCCAGCACGCTCGATGACGTCGAGCTCGTGGGCAAGCCGATTGACGACCGCGGAGGTCAGCGGGTGGTAGCGCCTCCGGGCCCCCGCCCAGCACAACTCCGACAGGTAGGAGAACGGCGTCTCCCCGTCGGGCACCGGGAAGCCCGGGAAGCGGTACTGCCCGAACTCGAGATCGACCGAGCAGGATGCCGCGACCTCGACCGAGGTCGCGATGCCCTCGCGCCAGGCGCGGGCCGTCTCGGCGTCGAATGCCGCGCCCAGCGCCGCCAGCTCATCGCCCGACTTGAGGAACGACTCGGCATCGGGTCGACGGAGGTCGGCGAGTGTGTCGAGCGTCCGGCCGTGCTTGATCGCGGTCAGGACGTCGTGGAACTCGCGGTCGTCGGGGGTCGCGTAGTGGACGTCGTTCGTGACGACGACCGGCAACCCGAGCTCCGCGGCGAGCGCCACCGATTCCGCGACGAGCCAGTCGTCGTCGGGCAGCAGGTGATGCGCGAGCTCGATGAAGAACCCGCTCGTCGCCGGACCGTCGCCACGTCCGAAGATCGAGGCGTAGCGCTCCGCCGCCGCCCTGGCGCCTGCCCGGTCGCCGACCCGCAACCGGCGGGCGATCTCCCCGTCGCGACAACCCGACAGCGCGATGACGCCTTCGTGCTCCTCCTCGAGCAGCGCGTGGCGGAACCGTGGCACGGCCTTGGTCCCGGCAAGGTTCGCGCGCGAGGTGAGCCTGCTCAGGCTGCGCCAGCCGACTGGGCCGCGTACCAGCAGCACGAGGTGTGGACCGCGCGCCCGCGTGCCGATCCCGCGCATGTCCTCCTTGACGGGGTCACGATGCCCGGGGAGCTTCGCGCGCTCGGGTCGCGGACGGGCCGGACGGCCATCCGCGATCGGCGCCTCGCCCGGCGTGATGGCGGTTCGGCGGCGCCTCGGGCGACGCCGTGGCGGGATCACGACCGAGTCGGGATCCGCCACCGCCGGGTCGCCCAGCTCGATCTCCGTCCCGACGATCCCGTGCAGCCCAGCTTCCTCGGCGGCGCTCATGAAGCGGACGGCTCCGTACAGGCCGTTGCGGTCCGTGACTGCCAGCCCGGTCAAACCCTGGGCGACGGCTCGCTCGACCAGATCGTCCGGTGGCGAAGCCCCATCCAGGAACGAAAAATTGGTATGGGCGTGGAGCTCGGCGTATGGGATGATCGCCACGGTGGTTGCTCCCGGTCGGGGTCTGGTGGAGGGCCCAACAGCATAGAACAAATGTTCGACTCCGAAACACGAAACAGAATCCGCACGTCCGGCGTCTCTTGGGCATGCACGCTCCCGTTCACCTCGATCGCCCGCTCCGACCGGTCGCTGCGACCGCGCTCCGGACGGCCCTTGCCGTGGCGGGTGCGATGCTCCTGATCCTCGTCGTCCTCCCGGCGGCCCTCGCGGTCCAGGCGGCGTCGATCTAGACCACACGACGTCTCGGCGCCTGGGGGCACGGGACGATCCGTCGGCACCGACTGCGATGGTCGTGGCGCCGACCTTGCCGGATCGCTGGTGAGCATCGATCCGGCCACAGGACCCCGTCGCTGGGGGCGACGGGGTCCTGTCATGTCTGCCCAGCTCTGCGATGTCCGGCCCCGTTCGATTCGGGGCGCGATCGGCACCGACGACTAGACTCGTGGCGATGATTCGTCGACGTCGCCGCCTCCTGATCACGATCCCGCTCGCCGCCATCGCCCTCGCTGGATGCGGGCCGGCCGGGGCTTCGCCATCGGCCCTTCCGGCCTCTCCGTCGGCTCCCTCGGCCGTGCCCGACCCGAGCGGCGACTCCAGCATCGAGCCGACGGGCGCTCCGGGGGCCGGCCAGACCGAGACCGACTGGGGCCGGATCTGGGACGCCGTGCCGGCCGGGTTCCCGCTGTTCCCGGGCGCGACGCCCGCCGACGATGCGACAGGCGAACCGGCCAGCGCCCGGTTCGCCGTGGAGGGCGGCGATCCACTGGCGATCGCCGAGTGGATGCAGGATGCCCTGGAGACCGCGACCTTCAGTACGGAAGCGTTGAACGGCCCCGGCGAAGATGGCGGCTATGTCATCGAATTGGTCGGCGAGGGGGGTTGCCGGCTCCAGACGAGGATCTTCCCGCTGGGCGACACGACGTTCGTGGCCGTCCTCTACGGCGCAGATTGCCCGGGTCCATAGCCACAGGGGCGTTGTATGCTGGCACCACCGGCCCGGGACTCCGGACCGTATCGGGGGAGAACGCGCATGCAGTCCACTCGGCCTCGGGACCTCGGCGCTCTCATCTTCGCTGTCGGCGTGTTGCTCGTCCTCTTCGTCGTCAGCCTGACGCTCGGGTCACCGCTCAGCTGAGCGACGAACGCCTGGTCAGTCATACAGGCGTTCGAGATGCCAGGTCCCGGCGATCCGGTCCTGGTAGATGAGCGCGAGCCAGCGCTCCCCGACGACTTTGGCGTAGTCGCGCGCGATCGGGTCACGCCACCACGACTCCTCGACCCGCCATCGGTTGCAGACCTCGACCGCCTCACGACGGCCGTTCCAACGGATCGCGACGAGTCGACCGTCATCGTCCATTTCGACGTCGATGCGCGGATGCTCGCGCAGCAGCCGGGTCACGCCGGCGATCCATCACGGCCGTCACCGCCGAGCCCGACGGCCTGCCACGTCCAGCGCTCCTCGGCCAGTGGCGCCTCAGGGTCGGTGATGGCGACCCGCCGGATGCGATCCTCCCCGTAGATCAGCGCCAGCCGGGCGAGCTGCCAGCCGAGTCGCGCCGTCCGTGCGGCCTGTGGCACGAACAACGGCAGCTGCTGGCCGGCGGCCGGAGTGGTGCCGCGCAACTCCAGGTCGAGGCGCTGGACGGCGGCCGCCGGCGGGTCCCGCTCGAGCCGCGCGAACAGCAGACGCTCGACGGCCTCGGGGTCCGCGGTGGGCTCAGGGAAGCGTTGCTCGACCTCGATCCGCGGCGAGGTCCCGGTCGGGGCGAACGCCAGATCGAGCTCGAGAGTCAGCACCGCCCGGTCCGCGGCGAGACCCCGTCCCGTGAGCTGCCCGGCGAGCGCCGCGACCAGTCGATGGAGCACGAACCGGAGCGGCTCGAGGTCCTCGACCGGCGGCTCGATCGGCAGGGCGAGACCCAGGCGCTCCGTCGCCCGCCGCGCCCGGAACGGGTCGGTCTCCTGGCCGCTGGCGCGCGCATGCAATCGAGCGCCCTCCTCCCCGAAGCGGGCGATCAGGGCCGACCGCGGGAGCTCGGCCACGGCGCCGATCCGGCGTAGCCCGAAGCGGGTCAGCCGGGCACGGACGTCCGGGTCGGTGGTGAGGAGGCCCGACGGTCGATCGGCGAGGAACACGACCTCGTCCCCGGGCGGCACGGCGATCGGCGCATCCGGCTGGGCGGCAATCGCAGCGATCGTGGCCACGAAGTGCGTGCCGGCGATCCCGGTCCGCGGCCTCGCCCCGGGGAGCGCCTTCGACACCGCTCCGGCCAGCCGCTCGATGAGCACGGGCTCGGGGCCCCACAACGGCCCGAGACCATCGATGCCCACCTCGAACAGCCCGAACCCCACGTCGAGGGGATCGCTCGTCCCGGCCAGGCTCGGACTGAACGCCGAGAGCGCCTCGAACACGGCCTCGGCAGTTCCCCGGTCCGCGTCGGGATCGGGGTCGATGAAGGTCCCCTCAGGGACGAGTCGATGTGCGCTCCCGAGCGGCATCCCGCGCCGGACGCCGAGTGCCCGGGCGGCCGGATCGGCGTCGATGACCGGCCCCGGATCCCACGGTCGGCCGCCCACCACGAGCGGGCTGGTCGGGAAGGGCTCGGAGTGGCGGGCCTTGGCCAGGTGGAGCGGCAGGTGCGGCAGGAACAGGTGGAGCCGTCGCATGGTGGATCTCGCGATCGGGGGCCTCGTGAACGGGGGCTTGATCGATCAACAGGGCGTCCCGGGCGAGACACGCGTCCCGCTCGCCGCCCTCCGCGTAGAGGATCCGGAGGGTCGCCCGACGCCCCGGCGGACCGTGGCGGTTGTGCGCGACGAGCGCCTCCGTGCGCTGGCCGACGACGTCGCGACCGAGCCGGACCCACGATCGCCGAGCCAGCTCGAGCCGGATGCCGGTCGACTGGTCGACGGCGGTCGCGAGGCCGCCGGCGGACCTACCGCCGTGGCTGGGTGCATCGAGGATCAGCAGCAGGGTCTCCGCGCGCCGGGCGAGCGCGGCGAGTCGATGGAGTCTGTCGGCGATCCTGGCCGGCTTGTCGGTCCTGGCCAGCCGGCCCCCGGGCAGGTCGAGGACCAGCAGGTCGACCGACCTCCCTGCCAGCAAGCTGCCGGCGATCGACAGGCCCTCGTCGAGGCTGGCCGGCGTGATGACCACGAGCCACTCGAGTCGGACGCCGCGGGCGACGGCCTCGACCGGGTCGAAGCTGCGCGACAGGTCGAGCCAGGCCACGACCGAGCCTTGCGCCTGTGCCTCCGCTGCGACGCGCAGGCTCAGGGTCGTCCGTCCGCTGGAGCCGGTGCCCCGGATCGCGACGCTGGCCGATCTCGGGAGGCCGCCGGGGCCGAGGATCGCATCGAGCGCGGCGAAGCCGGTGCGGATGACGCGGTCATCGGGCCGCGGGTCGTACAGTGGCTGGACATCGGGCGTCTCGTCGGGCACGGCCGGCGCGGGCGCCAGCGCCAGCGCCCCGACCACCCCCGGAGCTGCGGCACCCCATCGAGCCCGGAGGCCCGCGACAGCGGCGTCCACATCACCACGACCGGTTGACATCGGACGCCCATGTTAGAACATATGTTCTAGTCAGACAACCCTCTTTGGCGCCCTGACTTGCGCCCGATGCAAGCATTCGAGCGAACCTCGAGGTCAGGCCGGGATCGAACGTCGACGGTCCGCCATCAGACGGCGTGTCTCCAACACGCAACGCCCGGAGCCACGCCCTCCGGCGGCACACTGCGGCTCAACCCAGCGTCTGATGCGGGGCGGCCGACACGGGCAGGCCTTCACCACACGAGTGCTTGCGTCTGATGCAAGCGGCTGTCGGCGACTGCCCATCGAGCGCAAGTCCGGGCGGGCCAGGTTTCCGTCACGTTATCGACACGGCCAACTCCCACGCTCGTCCTACCATGCTGGCGATGCCGACCCCGACCTCAGATCCGGCCATCCCAAGCGCGCCGATCCTCGTCGTCGACGACGACGCCAAGATCGTCCGGCTCGTACGGACCTACCTGGAACGCGACGGGTTCAGCGTCGTGACGGCGTCGAACGGGCCTGCTGCGCTCGACGCGATCGAGACGCACGCTCCGGCGCTCGTCGTGCTCGACCTCATGCTCCCCGAGCTGGACGGGCGGGCCGTCATCCGGGCTGTCCGGCGCGACGAGGAGTCGAGCCGAACGCCGATCCTGGTCCTGTCGGCCCGCAGCTCGACCATCGACCGCATCGCCGGTCTCGAGGATGGCGCCGACGATTACCTGCCCAAACCCTTCTCCCCCGCCGAGCTGGTCCTGCGCGTGAAGTCGATCCTGCGTCGGAGCGGGACCGGCACCCGGACGCCAGACCGGTCCGCGACCGAACGATCCGCGACCGTCATCCGTCACGGCGATCTCACGATCGACCCGGCGCGCCACGAGGTCCGCCGAGGCGGGCGGGCCGTCGACCTGACGCGCGTCGAGTTCAAGCTGCTCGAGGCCATCCTCGCCGCCGATGGGCGCGTGCTGTCACGCGATCAGCTGCTCGACGCTGTCTACGGCCACGAAGCGGCCGAGGTGCTCGACCGGACGATCGATGTCCACATCCGCCGCCTGCGCGACAAGCTCGATGACGACCCCGATGCACCGCGTTACGTGCAGACAGTGCGCGGTGTCGGATATCGGGCCGCCCGGACGTGATCGCGCGGGGCATCGCCGCGCGCATCGCTCTTGCCGCGATTGCCAGCGCGGCCGTCGGCCTGCTGATCCTCGTGGTCGGCGTCGCTGTGGTCGGCGCCGATGTCTTCACGGCCCTGATGATGGAGCTCGGCGACTCGGCGGAGCACGCCCGCGACATGTACGCCGACTCGGTCACGACCGTGGTCATCGCGGCGTCCCTCGTGGCCGTGCTGGCAAGCGTCGGGCTCGCGATCGTCCTTGCGCGGATGCTCGCGCGGCCGCTCGCGGAGATCGGCGAGGCAGCACGGCGGATCGCGGACGGCGACTACGCGGCCCGCGTCCCACGTGAGGGACCCGAGGAACTGGCCAGCCTCGCCGATTCGTTCAACCAGATGGCCACCTCGCTCGAGCGACAGGAGGCGATGCGCCGCGACTTCATCGCCAACGCTGCCCACGAGCTGCGCACCCCATTGACGAACCTGCAGGGCTACCTGGAGGCGCTGCGCGATGGCGTCATCACGGCCGACCGGGCGACCTACGAGTCGCTCCACGAGGAGGCCGATCGACTCGTCCGGCTATCGCGCTCGCTCGACGCGCTCGCGGAAGGGGATGCAGCAACCGGCCCGCCAGAGTCGGTCGAGCTCGACCTGGCCGCGGCCGTGCGGTCGGCCCTGGATCTTGCTGCTCCCGCGCTCGAGCGCGCCGACCTGCGCCTTGACGTCGACGTCCCGTCGACGCTGCCGGCCCGCGCGGATGCCGATCGGCTGGCGCAGGTCCTCGCGAATCTGCTCTCGAACGCGGTCCGGTACACGCCCCCAGGCGGGGTCGTGCGCGTCCGTGCGGAGCGGCGGCCGGACGACGTGCTCGTGTCGATCTCGAACACGGGCGACGGCATCCCGGCCGACGATCTCGATCGCGTCTTCGAACGGTTCTACCGGGTCGAGAAGTCGCGCGATCGTGGGCGCGGCGGCGCGGGGATCGGCCTCGCGATCGTGAAGCAGCTCGTCGAGCAGGGCGGCGGCCGGGTCGGGGCAGAGTCGCGCGACGGTCAGACGCGCTTCTGGTTCAGCCTGCCGGGCTGAGGCGGTGCCTCGTCGAGCGACTTGCCCAAGATCGACCGCAGGAGCCGGCCTCCTCGCGCAACGAGGAACAGTCCCCTGCCCGTAGCCGAGCGCGTCGCCGAATGCCGCGCGTCGGCCTTGGTGACCTCGCGGCGTCGCTCGGCCTCGGCTTCCCACGATGTGGCGGCGTATGGGCGGTCAGTCATGGTGTCCTCCGTTCCCTCGATATCGACCCTCTCGATATGAAATCTCTTGATGTCGAACTACCATGCTCGAAGCCTACGGGGGTGCATCCCTTGATGTCAAGAGGCTTGATGTTAAATCTCTTGACATCGAACGACATTGGGACGATGATCGCGGCATGACGAAGAAGGCTGAGCTCGACGACCTCGACACGATGCTCGAGGTGTGGGCGCGGGAGATCCCCAACCTCGATCCGGTCACCGAGGGCATCGTCGAGCGGATCCAGAAGCTGGCCAAGGCGTTCGATCGATCGCTCGATGAGACGCTCGTCGCGTCTGGCCTCGACCGCCGGTCCTTCCACGTCCTGGGGAAGCTGCGGAAAGTCGGGCCGCCCTATCGGCACTCGGCCGGACGACTGGCGGAGCACATGGGCCTCTCCAGCGGCGCGATGACCAATCGGCTCGACCGGATGGAGGCCGCTGGGCTCGTTCGTCGCCTGCCCGATCCGAGCGACCGCCGCGGGACCCTCGTCGAGCCGACGGAAGCTGGTCACCAGATCTGGGATCGCACGGTCGGCACCCAGGCCGCGCGCGAGGCGAAGTTCGCCTCGGTGCTGAGCGCCACGGACCGGAAGGAGCTGCACCGCCTGTTGCGGACCCTGATGCGGGCATTCCCGGGGACCGGCCACCACGCCACGCCGGAGACGAGCGAAGACGAGGCCGACTAGGGCAATCCGATCGCGATCATCCCGCAGAGGATCCCTCCAAGGCCGACCCACTGGATGGGTCGCAGGCGCTCACCGAGCAACGCGACCGCCACGACGATCGTGACCGCCGGACCGAACGAGGACGCCAGGCCAACCAGCCACGTCTCCGCGTGCTCGAGCCCGTAGGCGAACGACATCAAACCGAGCACGTCGAGCACGCCCGAAAGGACGATCGCGCCGAGCACGCGACGGTCGATGCGGCCACCGCCGTCGTCCCCCTCGACGCCCTCGATCATCGGGGCGGAGATCGCGCGGAGCGCCGTCGAGGCCACGACGAGCACGACGACCGAGACGATCGCGTTGGCGGTGCGTGCGACGAGCAGCACCTCGAGCCACGGCGCCCGGTCGATGACGATGTCGCTGCCGATCGACATCGTCGCGAAGAGGATCAGCGCGACCACCGCGAAGACGACGCCCGGGCTCGCGAACCGCGTGCCGCGCAGTCCCTTGTCGAAGGAGATCCCGGTGAGCACGACGCCGACGGTCGCAACAGCGGCACCGAGCGCCTGCAGCGGCGTCAGGGTCTCGCCCCGGATCACGACGGCGAGCACGACCGTCAGCCCGCCGTACGCGGCGACCATGCCGCTGACGACCGCGATCGGCCCGATGCGCAGGCCGGTGAAATAGGACAGGTAGGCGCCCGCGCCGGCCAGCCCGACCAGTGAGCCACCGACGAGCACGAACGGGTCGGCCGGCAGGGTCGTGCCTGTCGCGAGGGCCGCGAGCCAGATGAAGGCGGCGCCGACGAGCTGCATCCCGGTGGTGACCCGGAGGCTGCCGACGCGTCGACTCGCGAGGGCCGAGAAGAGGTCGAGCGTGCCCCAGCAGATGGCAGCGCCAAGACCGGTCAGGAGGCCGACGGGCATCGGCGGAGCCTAGGGTCGGGTTGCACCATCCGGACCCGCGTTCCGCGCCCCGGGACGGTCGCGACAGGGCGGTCGGCGGGGGGTCGCGTGCTACACTCCGACGCCCGTGGGGATGTAGCTCAGCTGGAAGAGCACCGCGTTCGCATCGCGGGGGTCAGGGGTTCGAGTCCCCTCATCTCCACCACCCGATGTCACGATCCGCGGATCTTCCTCGCGGTTGAGCGCGGGTGAAGACGCGGATACGCGGCAGGAGAGCGCCGCCCGCCAGGATGCCCGGCATGAAGGGACTCAAGTGCCGGAAGGCGGCGAAGGCCGAGCGCCGGGCCCACCGGAAGTCGAGACGCAGCGATCGCGCGGCTAACGGGATCGAGATCCATCCGCTGGGCGGGTCGATGGAGCCAGCCCTGGCCGAACAGATCCTCGCAGCCTTCCGCGGCTTCGACCCGACCGGCCCGTGGTCGAGCGTTGCGCCGAAGATCCTGCCTGTCCTGAAGCGACGCCACCATCCCTACCCGCCCGAGGCGGCGCCACTCCACATCCGCGTGCCGCCCGGGGTCTGGACGGGCTTCGGGATCGACTTCGGTCCGGCGTTCTCGCACGTCAGCCAGAGGCTGCTGGACGGCTGGCACATCGATCACGCGACGCTGCTGGGCACCGCGCTCGAAAACCTCGCCGCCCTGGTAGCGGTCGAGCCTCCGGTCGTCGACCATGTCCCACTCGACGGCATCGAGGTCATGGCGGTCCAGGGCCAGGGCTGGGGGTCGTCGCTGATCCTGGCGCCCGAGCTGCTCCAGCCGATCATCGGCTCGGAACCGCGGCTCCTGCTTGCGCCGGTGCGCAACACCCTCCTGGCGCTGCCCGACGACGTCGATGACGACCTGGCGTACGACCTGTGGGAAGCGATCGCCAACGGGGCTCACGACGAGCTCGAGGTGGACCTGCTGCGCTGGACGGGCTCGGCGGTGACCCTGATCGGCGATCCCGCCTTGGGGCTGCCGAACTAGTCGGTCGCGAGCGCTCGGTGGAGCTCGGTCGAGTGATCGTGGAGCCAGCGGCGCCAGATCTGATGATCGGGTCGGCGCGAAGCGACCACGGCCCAGAACTTCGGGCCGTGTCCGAAGACCCGCAGGTGGGCAAGCTCGTGGCAGACGACCGTCTCGAGGGCTTCCGCCGGGGCCAGGACGAGTCGCCAGGAGAACGACAGCCGGCCGGATCGAGAGGCACTCCCCCAGCGAGTCCGCGGGTCGCGCAAGGTGATGCCGGCGGGGTGGACATCGAGAGCCGCGGCATGAAGAGCCACCGTGGCCTCGATCTCGCTGCGCGCTTCACGTTTCAGCCACGCTTCGAGGATGGCCGCGGCCGACCGCCGGTCCGCGGCGACCCGATGGACGATCAGCTCGTCGTCGAACCGGACGACGTCAGAGCGGCGGACCCCGGACACCGCGGGAACCACGCGGACCCGATGGAGCAGCCCGCGGAACGGGACGACGCCTCCGTGCCTCGCGCCGCCCCGGGCAGCGAGCGTCGCGTCGACCTGCGCCTGACGGTCGAGGTGCCGCCGGAGCCATGCCTCACGTTCGGCGAGGAATGCGGCCGCATGGCGCTCGCCATCCCGCACCGCCACTCGGGTCGCCGGCAGCGTCACGACGACCCCCCGATCCGGGTGGATGACGACCCGAACACTGCGCGCCCGCGGCGAGTGCCGCAGCGTATACGGGAGCGGACCGCCGGGCAGTTCCGCGATCGCCGGCGCCTCCATGGCACCGTCTCGAGAGCGTCGGTTCATGCGCCCCGCCGCAGGAGTCGACCCGGCCGCTCGTCGGTCTCGGCGCCGTCTGTGACGGCAGGACGACCGTTCACGACCACGTGCTCGATCCCGACCGGGTGACGCGCCGGCTCCTCGTACGTGGCGACGTCGGCGACGGTCGCCGGATCGAACACAACGATGTCGGCGTATGCCCCTTCGCGGAGGACGCCGCGATCGCGCAGGCCGATCTGCGCGGCCGGCACCGAGGTGAGCTTCTCCACCGCCGTCTCGAGCGCGAGCGACCCCAGCTCGCGCACATAGGTGCCCAGGACCCGAGCGGTGGTGCCGTACGTCCGCGGATGCGGCCGGCCTGCATCGAGCACCGGGTGTCCCGGCCGCCGGCTGGATGCATCGGTGCACACGGAGATCCAGGGCACGCCGAGGATGGTCTCGACATCGCCCGGCGTCATACAGTCGATCACGATCGAGACGTCGAGCCGATCGTCGACGAGCGCATCGAACGCGAGGTCCGCCGGGTCCGCATCGAGCACTTTGGCGAGGTCGGCGAGCGAGCGTCCCGACCAGTCGGGATGGCTCGCGGAATACGAGATCCGGATGCCCTCCCAGCCGGGATCCCGACCGACGTCCTCCCAGCCGGAGATGCCCCGCTCGATCTCCGCCTTGACCCGACCGCGGACGTCGGGGTCGCTCAGCGCGGCCACGCACGCCTCCATCCCGAGGCCAAGCAGCGCGGGCGGGAGGACCGTCGTCAGGGTGGTCGCGGCGGCGGTGTACGGGTACTGGTCGGCGCCGACGTCCAGGCCGTCGGCCCGTGCGGCCGCCAAGGCCCCGACCGCGTCCGCGGCACGGCCGTGGACCGCGCGCGAGGCGCATTTCAGGTGCGAGACCTGGAGCCGCGCGCCGTCGGCTCCTGCATCGGCCGCGGCACGGATCGTCGAGACAGCCTCGTCCAACGCCCCGAACAGGCCGTCGGCTTCGTTGCGCATGTGGGTCGCGTACAGGCCGCCGCGGCGGGCGGCGGCCGTGACGACGGCGCGCAGTTCTTCGGCGTCGGCATGCATCCCCGGCGCGTAGATCAAACCGGATGACAGGCCGATCGCCCCGGATGCCATCGCCCCGTCCACTTCGCGGACCATCGCCTGTCGCTCGAGATCGGTTGCCGGCCGCCCCTCGGCGCCCATGACCGCCGCCCGAACCGTGCCGTGGCCGACGAGGAAGGCGACATTCGGACCGAGCCGTTCCTCGTCGACCGCGTCGAGGTACTCGCCGAAGGTGCGCCATCGCGCGACGAGATCATTCGGCCGGAGTGCCAGCTCCACCACCTCGCGACCGGCGTCCGTGATCGGGGCGAGCGATTCCCCGCAGTTCCCCGACAGCTGCGTCGTGAACCCCTGGCGAAGATGGCTCGTCATGGCGCCGTCGACGAACAGCGACCCGTCGGAATGACCGTGCGGGTCGATGAACCCGGGCGTCACGACCCGTCCGTCCGCGTCGACCGTGGTCGCGGCGCTGTTCCCGTCCACACCGGTCAGATCGCCGACCGCGAGGATCCGATCACCGAGGACGCCGACGTCGGCCGGTCGACCCGGAGCACCGGTCCCGTCGACGACGGTGCCGCCTCTGATGAGCAGGTCGAAAACCGTCACGCCCGGATGATGCCACCCCCCACCCAGCCACGAGCCCGAGATTTGGCCCCGTACGACCCTGATTGAACGGGGTCCTCTGCTACAATCCGCGCTCCGTGGGGCTATAGCTCAGCTGGAAGAGCACCTGCATGGCATGCAGGGGGTCCGGGGTTCGAGTCCCCGTAGCTCCACCAGCCGACGAACCGCCGACCATCACCCCTCGCCGACGGCGGGGGGTGAACCGTATCCAGCGAACGATGAGGGGCCCGCAGTCGTGACCGACACCGCCGACAGCCGAACGAGGGTCGAGCGCTACGACCCCAGCGCGATCGAGTCGCGCTGGCAGAAGCGCTGGGCGGAGCTCGGCCTGTACGAGACGGACCTGCAGGACTCGAGCCGGCCCGACTACTACATGCTGACGATGTACCCGTACCCCTCGGGCGACCTGCACATCGGCCACTGGTACATCGTCACCCCGAGTGACGCGCTGGCACGGTTCCGGCGGATGCACGGCTACAACGTGTTCTTCCCGATCGGCTTCGATGCGTTCGGGCTGCCCGCCGAGAACGCCGCGATCAAGAGTGGCGGCCACCCGTTCACGTGGACCACGGCCAACATCGAGAACATGCGCCGCCAGTTCCGCACGATGGGCGCGACGTTCAGCTGGAAGCACGAGGTCGTCACCGCCGATCCGAGCTACTACAGATGGAACCAGTGGCTGTTCCTGCGCTTCCTGGAGAAGGGCCTGGCGTACCGCGCCAAGTCGGCGGTGGACTGGTGCCCGAACGACGGGACCCTGGCTCGCGAGCAGGTCGAAGGCCCCGAGCGCCGCTGCTGGCGCTGCGGGGCGCTGGTCGAGAAGCGCGAACTCGAGCAGTGGTACCTGAAAACGACCGACTACGCGGACGAGCTGCTGTCGTTCGAGGGCCTCGACTGGCCCGAGCCGATCAAGATCCAGCAGACCAACTGGATCGGCCGGTCGGAGGGGGCCGAGATCGTCTTCGGGACCGCCCCATCCGAGCACCATCCGGGCGGCGATGAGCTGCGGGTCTTCACGACACGCCCCGACACGCTGTTCGGGGCGACGTTCATGGTGCTGGCCCCGGAACATGCTCTCGTCCCGGCCCTGACCGCGCCCGAGCGAAAGGCCGAGGTCGACGCCTACGTCGAGCAGGCGCGGCGACGGACGGAGATCGATCGCCTGTCGACCGATCGGGAGAAGACCGGCGTCGCACTCGGGGCCGACGCGATCAACCCGGCCAATGACGAGCGCATCCCGATCTTCGTCGCCGACTACGTGCTGGCGGGCTACGGGACCGGCGCGATCATGGCCGTCCCGGCCCACGATGAGCGCGACTTCGCGTTCGCCCGCCAGTTCGGTCTGCCCATCCGGCGTGTCGTGGCGGCACCTGGCACTGAGGCCGATGACCCGATGGCCGACGCATATGTCGCCCACACCGCGGGCGAGCGGCTGGTCAACAGCGGTCGCTTCGACGGGATGCCGGCCGACGAGGGTGGCCGGGCCATCGTCGAGTCGCTCGCCGATGGAGGCAAGGCCGAACCCAAGGTGACCTACCGCTTACGCGACTGGCTGATCAGTCGCCAGCGCTACTGGGGAACGCCGATCCCGGTCATCTACTGCGAGCGCGACGGCATCGTCCCTGTCCCCGATGACGACCTGCCCGTCCTGCTGCCCGAGGACGTCGACTACCAGGGCAGCGGGACCAACCCACTCACCAAGGACGAGGCGTTCCTCAACGTGACCTGTCCGATCTGCGGCGGGCTAGCGCGGCGCGAGACGGACACGATGGACACGTTCGTCGACTCATCGTGGTATTGGTATCGCTACCTGTCGCCCGACAAGATGAACGGCCCCGTCGATCGCGCGATGACCGATGTCTGGACTCCGGTCGACCAGTACACCGGTGGTGCCGAGCATGCGGTGATGCACCTGCTGTACAGCCGGTTCTGGACGAAGGCGATGCGCGACGTCGGTCTGATCGCCGACGACGAGCCCTTCCGCCGGCTGTTCAACCAGGGCCAGATCCTGGGCGCCGACGGCGAGCGCATGTCGAAGTCCCGCGGCAACGTCGAGGACCCTGACGCCCTGGTCGGGCAGTACGGCGCCGACACGGTCCGGCTGTTCCTGATGTTCATGGGGCCGTGGGATCAGGGCGGCCCGTGGAGCCCGACCGGGATCGGCGGCGTCCATCGATTCCTCAACAGGGTCTGGACGCTGGCGATCGATCCGCACGGCCGCGAGCACGGGGACCCGGATTCCGGACGGTTGCCGGCCGGCGAGAGTACCGCGGACGCCGCGGCCGCGATCCGGGCCGCGGCGCATCGGACCCTGCGCGACGTCACCGAGGATTACGAAGGCTTCCGCTTCAACACGATGATCGCGAAGCTCATGGAGCTGTCGAACACGCTCTACAGGTACCGCGGCACGCCCGTGGCCGGCGACGCGGAGTGGGACGAGGCGATCCGCCTGCTGCTGCTGATGCTGGCGCCGGCGGCCCCGCACATCACCGAGGAGATCTGGGCGCGCCGTGCCGAAGCCGCCGGCCGGCCGTGGTCGTCGATCCACGAGGAGAGCTGGCCCGAGGTCGACGAGTCGGCGATCGTCGTCTCCGTCCGCGAAGTCCCCGTACAGGTCAACGGCAAGCTGCGCGCCAGGGTGATCGTGGCCGCCGACGCGCCAGAGGAGCAGATCAGGGCCGAGGTCCTGGCCGATCCCAGGATCGCGGCGATCCTGGCCGGCAGGGCGCCCGACCGCATCGTCATCGCGGGTGGCGGCAAGCTCGTCAACATCGTCCTTCGCGACGCCTGAGAGGACCGCTCTCGCAAATTCGCGATCAAGTACCTGTGGCCGCTGCTCGTGCTGCGCGGCCCGGAGCTGCGCCGCTGTCGGTGCGACTGTTCCTGTCGGGCGCCGGCGTCAGCGGCGCGCTCAAAGGCTGATCGCCGGCGCGGCCGTCTCGGTCTCCCTCGTCGCGATCGCGCCCGTCTCCGCCGCGCCCTTCGTTCGTGCGCGATGGCGCGCAGCCTTGGCACGGTTGCCACAGGTCGCCATGTCGCACCAGCGGCGACGACCCGTGCGCGACGTGTCGAAGAACACCCAGCGGCAGCGCTCGTTGTCGCAGATGCGAATCCGCTCGGGGTCTCCCCCGGTCAGCTCGGACACCAGCGGGTCGCACAAACGCGCCAGGGCGTCGTCGATCGGGTCGCCGACGTGGCGATGATCGACGGCCACACAGCCGTCCGAGGCGGGAACCAGCTCGATGACCTGGCGGGCGTGGAGAGCGCGGTTCACGGTATCGAGCGCGCCGGCGTGTGGCGGTCGCTGTTCGACGATGGCATCCGCCACTTCCCGCAAGGCGCCGCGCACGGCGTGGATCCGCGCGAGCTCTCGCTGAGCGGTCGCGGCGTCGGTCTCGGCCTGATGCCCGAGCCGATCGGCGCCTTCGCCGTGGATGACACCGCGCTCGACGAACCACGACAGGGCGTCGCCGAGCGTCGGTAGCCGGTCTACCCGGGAACCATTCTCGAGGTCATCGGTGTTCAGGAAGTCGAAGGTGTCGTCGAGGTCGACGTCGTGCGCATGGTGCCCTCGGGCCTCCAGCGCGTTGATCTTGGTTTTCATTCTGATAACCACTTTAGACCACTTGACAGGTTACGCGCAAGGGGATACATTACCGGAAGTAACCGATAAGCGACCAAAAAAGGGTTACGAGTTCATTCGGAGGACCGACCATGGAAATCATCGTCACATTCCTGGTCCTGGTCATCGGCTTCATCGGCCTGGACCTGGGCTCCATCCGCTTCGGCGCGGATTCCCGGGAGCAAATTCCCGATACCCACGTCCGCTAAGAACCACTCTGACCCTCGAGGAGGACCGATGAACACCTATTACGCGATGCTGGCACTCGATCTTGCGAACGAGCGTTCGCGCGAGATCGAGGAGATCCGGCTCGAGCGACTCGCTCGCGAGGCCCGTGAGGACTACGACTGGGTCCCCGGACCCGATCTCGGCTCCGGCTTCCGTCGAGGACTCGCACGCGCGACCGCCGCGATCAGCCTCGGTGCCGCCGCTGCGACCCGTCGACTGGACGACAACGTGGCCGAGGACCTCGGCCGCAATCTCGCCCTGGCGGACTAAGCCAAGCCAGTTCCGGCACCCGATACCCGTCGAGCGCCTGCCCCTCCCGGCAGGCGCTCTTCGATTCGTGGCAGCGTCCGCCGTGCCACCCGGTGGCACACCCGACCAACGAGCGCCGGTTCGAACCCGGCCGGCCGTCCGCCGTGCCACCCGGTGGCACTCCCGACCAACGAGCGCCGGTTCGAACCCGGCCAGCCGTCCGCCGTGCCACCCGGTGGCACACCCGACCGATTACTCTGCACGCGTGTCAAGCCTGCGAGAGCAAGCGACCGCAGCCGTTTCCTGGGGCATCGACCGCATCGACCTGTTCACGGTCGGAGCCGATCGCGAGCTCGTGCATCGCTCGTTCGATGGCGACCGCTGGTCGGAGCCGACCTCGCTGGGCGGCCGGCTGGGGTCGGCGCCGGCGGCGACCGCGTGGGGCGTCGACGAGCTCCAGGTCTTCGCGATCTTCGACGATGGCGAGCTCTGGAACCGGTATTGGGACGGCACGTCGTGGCACGACTGGGAGTCGCTGGGCGGCGAACTGACCGGGTCGCCGGCGGCATCGTCGTGGAGCGCGGACCGCATCGACGTCTTCGCGCCCGGCCGCGACGGTCGCACCTGGCACCGCTGGTGGGACGGCACGCGCTGGGTCGACTGGGAGCAGATCTGACCTCGATAAGTCGCAGTGAAGAGCCCGTCAGTAAGGTCCGGGGAGACGCCCCGCCGCGTCGGAAGTGCCCCCGACATCGCGGGGCGTCGGGCTGTCCGTCGCCTCGCCTGGCTGCCCGCCGTGGAGCGCGACTTGGACCCGAACGGCACACCGCCCTGGCGCGTGCTCGACGCCGCGCCGGCCGATGACGCTCGCACCCCGCCGCCGCCCGAGCGCACGGCCCTGGCCCTTGACGCGACGACGGTCGTCAAGGCTGTCGCGATCGGCGGCGCGGCGGTCGCATGCGCGATCGCGGCGTTCATCCTGGCGGCGGGCGGCGGCGAGGGAACGGTCACGATCGAGGGCGGCGCACCCCTTTCGATCGATGGCGGAGCGGGTCCATCCGTGTCCGCCGGGGCGGCCGTCGGGTCCGAGCTGATCGTCGAGATCGTCGGGGCAGTCCCGGCACCCGGCGTCTACCGGTTGCCGGCCGGATCGCGGGTCGGCGATCTCGTGGCTCTCGCGGGCGGTTACGGGCCGCGGGTCGACACCGCGAGGGCGGAACGGGAGCTCAATCTCGCGGCGCCCTTGCGTGACGGCGATCACCTGCGCGTCCCGTCACGCGACGACGTTGCCGCCGCCGGCCCGTCCGGCAGTCCCCGACCGGGCGGCGGGACAGGCGGGCTGGTCGACCTGAACCACGCGACGCAGAGCGAGCTCGAGGAGTTGCCAGGCGTCGGACCGGCGACGGCGGAGAAGATCATCGGTGCACGCGAGGAGGCGCCGTTCGCGACGGTCGAGGACCTACGGACGCGCGGCATCCTGGGCGAGAAGACGTTCGAGAAGCTGCGCGACCTCGTAACGGTCGGCTGACGTGCCGCGCAGCGGCTGGCTCGCCGTCGGGGCCGCGCTGGGTGCCCTCGCGGTCTCCTTGGATGATGTGCGCGCCAGCGCGGCCGTCCTGCTCGGGGCGGCGGCCGCCTTGCTGGCCTGCGTGTGGATCAGGAGCAACCGACGCACACGGGGCCTGGCGCTGGTGGCGGGTGCGTTGGCGATCCTGCTGCGCGGCATCCTGGGCCCAACCGCGACCGAGCTGACCGGCACGCCGAGCGGATCGGGACCGTGGGCGATGGTGGTCGAGGGCGTTGGTGCCCCGCGCGAGGGCCACCAGGTCGCGACGCTGAGGACCTTGGATGGCGGCCCCGCTGGCTTCCGGGTGGCGGGCACGCTGCCGCGCTACCCGCCGGTCGAGCCCGGCGACCACGTGGTCGTCACCGGTCGGATCCGGGAGCGACCCGACAGCCCATACGGCGCCTACCTGGATCGGATCGGCGCCTGGGGGACGCTCGACGCGCGGACGCTCGAGGTCCGTCAGCGGCCCACGGATCCCGGCGCACGACTCGAGGGTCTCCGGCGGGACGCGGGGGAGTTGCTGACGCGAGTCCTGCCCGAGCCGGAGGCGGGTCTTGCCGCGGGCATCCTCATCGGGCTGCGCGACCGCGTGGATCGGAGCGTCGCGACGACGTTCACGACGGCCGGCGTCAGCCATATCGTCGCGATCTCGGGCTGGAACATCGCGATCGTCGCGGCCGCTATCGCGGCCGTGGCCGGGCGTCTGGGTCGGCGCCGGCGGACCGTCGTCACGGCCGCAGCGATCGTCGCCTACATCGCGTTCGCCGGAGCGTCCCCGTCGGTCCTGCGCGCGGGAGCGATGGCGGGCGTGGTGCTGTTCGCGCGTGAGACGGGTCGGGCCGGCAGGGCCGCCGCCGCGCTCGGCTGGGCTGTGGCCCTCCTGCTCCTGGTCGATCCCGGTCTCATCGGTGACGCCGGCTTCCGGCTCTCGACGCTGGCTACCGGCGGTCTCATCGCCTGGGCGACGCCGCTCAGCGAGCGCCTCGATCACTGGACCCGAGGCCGGCTGCCGCGCTGGTTGTCCGAAAGCCTCGGCATATCCCTGGCTGCCCAGGCGGCGACGTTGCCGGTCGTGCTGGTGTCGTTCGGCCGGCTGGCGGTGATCGCTCCGGCGGTCAACCTGCTGGTCGTCCCGCTCGTGGCGCCGGCGATGGCCGCGGGGCTGGTCGCCCTCATCGGAGGTGCGCTGGTCGCGGTCGGGGCTCCCGCGGTGGTCGGCATGGTTTTGGCGGCGCCGGGCTGGGTCGCGCTGCGCGCGATCATCGCGATCGTCGACATCGCCGCGGCCGTCCCCATGGCCAGCCTGTCATTCGAACCGACGATCGGTGCCGTGCTCGGGTTCGGGAGCGCGTTGCTGGCGGCAGTTGTGATCGCCGTGCGGCGTCGGCGGCGACGCGGGCGGCGGCATGTCGCGGTCGCCCGAGGCGTCGACAGATCGCGGTCGACTGCGACGAGGCCTCGACCGATGCCCGTTCGCCTCGCTTGGGCAGGCCTCGTCGTGACCGTCGCCGTCGCCGGTGCTGTCGCGATCGCCCGTCCCGACGGCGTGGCGCGCGTGACTGTGCTCGACGTCGGCCAAGGTGACGCGATCCTGGTGGAGGGCTCGCAGGGAGGCCGCCTGCTGGTCGACGGCGGCCCCGATCCCGATCGCCTTCTCGTCGAGCTCGACCGTCGGATCCCGCCGTGGGACCGTCGCATCGACGTGGTCGTGCTCAGCCACCCGCACGAGGATCACGTCGCCGGCTTGGCATTGCTTCTCGACCGATATCAGGTCGGGCGCGTCCTCGAGCCGGGCATGCGCGGACCGGGTCCGGGCTACGCGGCATGGCTCGAGCGCGTCGGACGCCCCGGCCGGGCGATGCACGCCTCGATCGCCGCGGGCGATCGACTGTCGGTCGACGAGATCGGGCTGAGCGTCCTGTGGCCCATCCGCGGACGCGTTCCCGCGGAACCGTCCGACACGGGGACCGGGATCAACAACGTGTCGGTCGTCCTGCTAGGCAGCATCGGCGATCGCCGGTTCCTGCTTGCAGGAGACGTGGAGGAGGAGATCGACCCGACGTTGCTCACGGGCGGGTTGCCGAGGCTCGACCTGTTGAAGGTCGCGCACCACGGGAGTCGCACGGCCACGACGCAGGAGTTCCTGTCGGCCGTCCGTCCGCGCGTCGCGATCGCCTCGGCGGGCGCCCGCAACCCGTACGGGCACCCCGCTCGAGCCACGCTCGAGCGCCTGGCATTTGCCGGAGCCCGTGTCTATCGAACGGACGAGGACGGGTCGGTGACCGTGGCGTTCGACAGGTCGGGGATGTCGGTCAGCACATCACCGCGTCGCGCGGCGGCTGCCGCGACCGCACCCGTTCGACCGGGCTCAGCGACGGCGGCCTTCCTCTGTGACGTGCCGCTCCAACCGTTCGTCGCGGAGGCGCAGCCGCCCACGCCGGTGCGCCTCCGTCAGCCGGCATCGACCCTCGGGTACCATCGGCCCGATGACGATCCCCGGCCTGCCCCAGGCCGCTGCCCTGCCCTGCCCGCGCCAGCCATCGCGCTGCGCTCCCCTGACCGCGCCGCTCGATCGGCGCGGCGATGAGCCAACGGCGGGGTGATCGCGCCGCTGCTCTACGTCTGGGGCGATGACGAGCTGCTCGCGCAACGCCTCGTCGGGCGCTTCGCCGCCGCCCTCGGCAAGGAGCTCGGCGCACCTCTTGAACGCTGGGATCTGCGCGCCGACCTGACCACCGCGACGACGGACGCGGCACAGCTGTCCGAACGCCTCGCCACGTCCTCGATGTTCGGCGCCGGCACGATGGCCGTGGTCGCCAATCCCGGCGCCCTCGTCCGGCGCAACGAAACCCGCGATCGGGTCATCGAGACCATCGGGCTGATGGCGCCCGGTCATGCGCTCGTGTTCGTGGAAGCCGCGAAGTCGAATGCCAAGGGTCCTGGACCCCGCCGCCTCGCGGATGCCGTCAAGGCGGCCGGGGGCTCGATCCGCGACGCCGTGGCGCCGCGCCCGACGGCGCTCGCGGCATGGATCACCGACGAGTCCCGTGAGCGTGGCCTGCCGCTGGCGACGGGAGCCGCGCGGGAGCTTGCGGATCGACTGGGGGCGCGCGTGACCGAGGGTGACGTCGACCGGCGCTTCATCAGTCGTATCGCGTCGGGCGAGCTCGACAAGCTGGCCCTCCGTCACGCCGTCGACGAGGGGCCGGTGACCGCGGATGACGTCAAGGCGCTCGTCGCGGAGACGACACCCGCCTCGGTCTGGGCGCTCAGCGACGCTGTCGGCGAGCGGCGAGTCGATGTCGCGGCGACCGCGCTCGAGCGCCTGTTCGATTCGACGCCGGAACCGGTCCTGCTCGCGGTCCTGCATCGGCGGGTCGTCGAACTGCTCGAGCTCGGCGATCGCGTTCTGGCGGGCGCGAAGCTCCCGGATGCGGCTCGTGCCATGGGGATCACGAGCGAGTACCGCGCCAAGACCCTCGCCGCTCAGGCCCGCAAATGGACGACGGACGAGCTCACCGCCGCTCTGCGCGGCCTGGTCGAGCTCGACGCGATGGTCAAGAACGTACCCGGCTTCGAGACGGACGTGGCGCAGCGCCGGTTGGCATTCCTGCTCTGGGTCCGCGATCACGCGGGCGGCGAGACCGGACGGCGCGGCGGTCCCGGCTGACCCCGGGACCGGTTCGCGCCTCAGACCGTCAGTCGGCGGACGACCAGGCCTGTTCCTGGACGACGAGGTCGCTCTCGATCGCAAAGACGCAGCGGCCTTCGGCGAGATCGAGCAACTCGATCAGATCAGGATCGATGTAGAGCTGCGAGCAGTCCTCGCAGAGCCCACCGGGGATGCCGAAGCACAGCCGCTCACTCCGGTCGGGCAACCGGAACGTCGTGTCGAACCGGGTCGTGATGAGCCGGTGACCGCAGGCTGGGCAGCGATCGCGCGAAGTGGACATGCGCCGATGCTGCACGCACGGTCACGCGCCCATCATGACCCGACGGTACCCCACCCATCAGTACGGGTTACTGCACGCGAAGGATCGTCTTGGCTTCCGACCAGTGCTTTTCGAGGCCATAGTAGTCGCGCTCGGGCGGCGTGAAGATGTGCACGATGACCGACCCGAAGTCGAGCAGCACCCAGTGCGACGCGGCCGTCCCCTCCCGTCCGATCGGTCGCACCTTCTCGTCGCGCAGCCCCGAGACGATCCCGTCCGCGATGGCCTCCAGCTGGCGTTCCGACCCCCCCGAGCAGATCACGAAGTAGTCGGCGAGGGTCGTTAGCGGCGCGAGCTCGAGGACGACCATGTCGGCCGCCTTCTTGTCCTCGGCGAGCTCGACGACGCGGCGGGCGAGGTCGAGCGCGGCTCGCTCGTCGGTGGTGGGCGCGGGGGTGGCGCGTCGCGGCAGCCCGTCGGCGCTGGGCGCCGCGGCATTCGGGAGCGCGGGGTCGGTCACGATCGATCGGTCCTCCGTGGGTCTTGGTAGAGGGAATGGTCGCCGATATATGCCGCGACCGCATCCGGGACGAGATAGCGCACGGAGCGACCCGCGGCGGCGCGTTCGCGGATCTCCGATGCCGACAGGCGGATCCGCGGGCCGTCGAGGAACGCGATCGCGGCTGTCGACTGCGGGAACTGGCGGGCCACGAGCTCGGGGTCGGCAGCCGCGAAGCCGTCGCGCGGCGCCACGATCAGATCGGCCAGCTCGAGGATCCGCTCGGGCTCGCGCCAGGTCGAGAACTCGGCATAGGAATCCGCGGACATGATCAGCGCCAGACGCGGTCCGGGGGCCGATTCGCGGAGCGCCGCGAGAGTGTCGACCGTGTAGGACGGTCCGTCCCGCTCGATCTCGATGCGGCTCACCGTGAACGCCTGGTTGCCGACGATCGCGGCCTCGACCATGGCGAGTCGGTGCTCGACGGCGGTGATCCGGCGATCGGGCTTGTGCGGCGGCTGCGCGGCCGGGACGAACAGGATCTGCCCGAGCGCGAAGGTGTCCCTCGCCGCCTCGGCGATGGCGAGGTGGGCGACGTGGATGGGATCGAACGTGCCGCCGAAGACGCCGGTGGCGCCACGGAGGCCGTCCGTCACGCGTCCTCCCACGGCTGTCGCTCCCACTCCAGCTCGGAACCGCCGATCCGGACCAGGTCGCCGGCGGCCACACCGGCCCGGCGCAACTCGGCGTCGACCCCGAGCTTCGCGAGATCGCGCTGGAACCGTTCGGCCAATTCCTCGACGTCGAAGTTCGTCTGCGAGGCGATCCGCTCGATCCTCTTGCCTCGTACTCGGAACGCGCCGTCGGCGTCGCGCTCGACGACGAAGCCGTCGGTCATCGCCTCGATCCGGTGGACCACCACTCCCGACGGATCTGGTGGCGCCTCGAGCTCCTCGGCCGAGGGCAGCAGGTCGGCGACACGGGCACGGAACGTATCCAGCCCCTCCCCCGTAGCCGCGGCGACGGCGATCGCAGCCTGACCCTCGGCGCGCCGAGCGCTCTCGAACGCCGGCCAGGCTTCCTGGGCGGCCGGCAGGTCGATCTTGTTGAACGCCACGAGCATCGGCTTCTCGAGCAGCGCCGGGTCGTGGGCGCGCAACTCCTCGCGGATGACCTCGTAGTCCCACGCGGCGTCGCGCGACGACCCGTCGACGACATGGACGAGCACACGCGTCCGCTCGATATGGCGCAGGAAGGCGTGGCCGAGACCGGCGCCACTCGATGCACCTTCGATGAGCCCTGGGACGTCGGCGATCGTGGGCCGTCGCTCGTCCTCGTCACCGAGGTCCATCACGCCGAGATTGGGCTCGAGCGTCGTGAACGGGTAGTCGGCGATCTTGGGTTGCGCGGCGGTCAGCGCCGCGAGGATCGTGGACTTGCCGGCATTCGGCAGCCCGACCAGCCCGATGTCCGCGATGAGGCGGAGCTCCAGGCGCAACCAGTGCTCCTCGCCGGGTTCGCCCTTCTGCGCATGGCGCGGCGCCTGGTGGGTGGACGTCTTGAAATGCGTGTTGCCCAGGCCGCCGCGACCGCCCCGGGCCACCATCGCCTGCTGGCCGGTCGCGACGAGATCGGCGAGGAGGGCACCGGTCTCGTCCTCGAGCACGGCCGTCCCGGGCGGGACGTCGAGGATGAGGTCGTCGCCGGCCTTTCCGTGGCGCCTGGCCCGTGTCCCCCGTCCGCCCGGGGTCGCCTTGAAATGGTGGCGGTACTGGAAGTCACGGAGCGTCGTCTGCCCTGGATCGACGCGCAGGTGCACCGACCCGCCCCGTCCGCCGTCGCCGCCATCGGGTCCCCCGCGCGGCACATGGGCCTCTTTGCGGAAGGTCGCGGCCCCGTCGCCACCATCGCCGGCGCGGACCCAGATCTTCACGCGGTCGAGGAACATCGGGGCCATTCTCGCACGGGCTCTCGGCACGCCCCGATGGGCCGAGCCGGCGCCGTGCGGTCCGGACTAGTGGTCGCGGCTAGACGTAGGCGAGCGGGTTGACCCGGTGGCCGCCGTCCCAGATCCGGCCCTTCCACACCTCGAAGTGCAGGTGCGAGCCGGTGGCGAACCCGGTCGATCCCATGCGCCCGACACGCTGTCCGCGCCCGACGCTCTGACCACGCCCGACCGACACGCTCGACATGTGGTTGTACGTCGTGTACAGCCCGGAGCCGTGGGCGATCCAGACCTGGTAGCCACCGCCGTTGCTCTTCCAGCCCGCGAAGATCACGGTGCCGGAGGCGCCGGCGAAGATCGGATCGCCGGTCGAGCCGTCGATGTCGATGCCGTAGTGACCGTAGTGGAAGTACTGGCTGATGTGGCGGCTCGACGTCGGCCACCTCATGCTGCCGCCGCTGTAGGTCCGCGGCGGGCGGACCGTCGGCCGCGACCCGGTGTTCCGTGGCTTGACCGGGGCCGACACCGTCCTCTTGGGCGGCTTCGGCACGGTGATGCCCTTGCCGAGCGCGCCCGGTAGCATCAGGACCTGACCGACGACGAGATTGCGGTCGTCGAGGCCGTTCGTCGTGAGGATCTCCTGCTCGGGAATGTCGTACTTGGTCGACAATGCCTGCAGGGTGTCGACCGGCGTGACCTCCACCACGAGGCCGCTGACCGGCGGGATCCGCAGCTGCTGGCCGACGACGAGGCGATCCTTGGCCTTCAGCTCGTTGGCCCACCACAGGGTCATCGTCGAGACGTCGAAGCGGTTCGCGATCGTGGCGAGCGTGTCGCCCGACTTCACGCGGTACGTCTTCATGAGGGCGCTGCCGTCCGGCACCGACGTATCGACCGCGACCGGCTTGAGCAGCGTGCCGTCGTCGAGGAACGGGCCGGCGATCGCGACTTGCCTCCCGGCCATCGGCACGACGGTGCCTCGAGTGGCCGAGTAGTCGTTGCCCACCAGGAGGCCGATGTCGGCGGGTTCGAGGTCCGGATGCTCGGAAGTCGCACTGCCCTCGCCCGCCGTCTGGCCCTGGGCGTAGTTCTCCTCGACCGAGGCGATGTCGTCCCCGTCAGTGGACCCGGCGATCGCGAGACGCGGCGCCTTCCCGTCACCCGTCGGACCACCTGTGTCACCGGACGCTCCGCCCGGTGCGACGCTGAGGAACGAAGCGGACAGCAGGATGCCGGCCGCGGCGATGGCGACGACGCGCTCGTGGCCGAGACCCACGAAGGCTAGTCGGGCCATCCGCGGGAATGCGCGCGTCATCGACCGTACCGATCGAACCGACGGTCGATGGAAGGACAAGGACGGCAGGACGAACGTCCGCCGCCGGCGTCGCGGAGCTGGGTAGACGTGGGGCGATGTCGCCGAATACCCGTATCGCGATCGAGACGCGCGTGTCGACACTCGGGGTCGACTGGGGATCGTCATCTCGGTGATCGAGTCGATCGAGGTGCGGCGCACGCGGCCAAGGACGCGCTGGACGCCGACCGACGCATTGAGCAATACGGTCTCCTGACGTGAGGACGAGCCCGGTGCGCGGATTGGGGGAGTGGGCGCTAGTTGGGGGTAGTCGAGGCCCGTCCGGGGTCGCGGTATCGAGGCTGGGGGTCTCTCTTCGCGGCCGCGTCCGACATCACGCCGGACTTACGACATCGCCGGGAAACGTACCACGCACGGAACGAGCGTGGCAAACCTGTTCCCCATGAACGACTTGTTTCCGTGGCATGAACGCATCACTTCGGAGCGTCAGGCGTCGAGATTCTTGGTCAGCGAGGCAAGGAATTCCGCGTTCGATTGGGTCTTCGAGAGGCGGTTGAGAAGGATCTCGATGCCCTCGTTGGTCCCGACCGCCGAAAGCATGCGGCGCATCGTCCAGACCATCTTGAGCGTGCCTTCCTCGAGAAGCAGCTCCTCGCGGCGGGTGCCGGAGCGCTGCACGTCGATCGAGGGGTAGATCCGCTTCTCGGCGAGCTTGCGGTCGAGGATGAGCTCCGAGTTGCCAGTTCCCTTGAACTCCTCGTAGATCACGTCGTCCATGCGCGAGCCGGTATCGATGAGGCAGGTCCCGATGATCGTCAAGGAGCCGCCTTCCTCGATGTTGCGTGCCGCACCGAAGAATCGCTTTGGCGGATAGAGCGCGATGGGGTCGATGCCGCCCGACAGCGTCCGCCCGCTCGGCGGCAGCGCGAGGTTGTATGCCCGCGCCAGGCGAGTGATCGAGTCGAGCAGGATGACGACGTCGCGCCCGGTCTCGACCTGGCGCTTGGCGATCTCCAGCGCCATCTCCGCGACGTGAGTGTGGTTTTCGGTCGGCTCGTCGAAGGTCGAGCTGATGACCTCGCCTTTGACGCTGCGGCGCATATCCGTGACTTCCTCGGGGCGCTCACCGATGAGCGCGACCATGAGGAGCATCTCGGGGTAGTTGGCGCTGACGCCGTTGGCGATCTGCTTGAGGAGCATCGTCTTGCCGGCCTTGGGCGGGCTGACGATCAGGGCGCGCTGGCCCTTGCCGAGCGGGTTCACGAGGTTGATCAGGCGCTGACTGAGGTTCTTCGGGTCGGTCTCGAGATTGATGAGCTCGTCGGGATGGACGGGCGTGAGGTCGTTGAAGATCGGCCGGCGGCGGGCAGTGTCGGTGTCGACGCCGTTGACCGCGTCGACCCGAAGCATGCCCCAGTACTTCTCGGCCTCGCGCGGGGCGCGCACGGCGCCGGAGATCCGGTCGCCGATGCGCAGGCCGAACCGCCGGACCTGGCTGGAGCTGACGTACACGTCCTCCGGACTGGGCAGCAGGCCGTGGCGGCGCATGAACCCGAACCCTTCGTCGACGATGTCGAGGATGCCGGTCGCGTACGCGTGGCCGGCGCGCTCGGTCTGCCTTTGGAGGATGCTCTCGACGAGGTCGTCCTTGCGGTCGGCGGTTACGGTCTCGAGCTCGAGGTCGCGGCCGACCTGACGAAGCTCGGTGACGCTCATCTCGCGAAGGTCGCTTATGTCGAGGTCGTTGCGCTCGCGCGCTGCCTCGATCTCCTGCTGCTCTTCGAACTCGCTGACGGGAGCGCGGAACGAGGACGGGCCGCGTCGACGGGGGCGGCGGTTGCGGGAACGCTGGTCTGGGCCTGGGGCGGGCATCTGGTCGGGGTCACCTGGTGAAAGCGCGGGACGGACTCGACGGGCCGATGGGCCTGGGTCCGGATCGCTAAGGGGGGCCGAGCGGGTGTGCGCGCAGAATCGCTGCCGCAGCGCGGTACCGGTCGGGATATGCGGAGCATAGACGCCCGAGGATGGCCCGTCAACGGGCGCGCTGGCCCCATCACACCACGGCTGCGTGGACCTAGCCATAAGGCCACCGGTGCCCGACCATGTCGCCATGCCCACTGCCGGATCCCGATTTGACTGGCTGCTGTTCGTCGTCCTCGGCTTCCTCTGGGGCAGCAGTTACATGTTCATCAAGATCGGCGTGGATGCCGGCCTGCCGCCGTTCACGCTGGTTGCGCTGCGCCTGCTGCTCGGGTTCGCGTTGCTTGCCGCCGTCGTCGCCGCGGCACGGGAGTCCCTGCCACGCGACCGTACGACGTATCGCCACCTGCTCGTGATGGCCGTGGTCAACATCGTGATCCCGTTCACCCTGATCACCTGGGCTGAGCAACGGGTCGACTCGACGCTCGCGTCGGTCATCAATGGCGCAGTGCCCATCCTCGTCATCCCGATCGCCGCGTTGGCGTTGCGCGATGAGCCGCTCACCCGCGGGAGGATCGCGGGAGTCCTCCTCGGGTTCGCCGGGGTCGCGGTGCTGGTCGGCTTCGATCCGGCGGCGGCCGGGAGCGATCTTCCCGGCGCGCTGGCGCTGGTCGGCTCGAGCGTGTCCTACGCGTGCGGCGCGGTCTACGCGCGGCGACACGTCCGCGGCCTGCGCCCGATGATCCCCGCCTTGTTCCAGGTCGCGTTCGCGCTGATCATCGCCGGGGGCATCGCGCTCGCGGTGGACCGGCCGTGGACGCTGCAGGTCGAGCCACGGGCCGTGCTGGCGGTGCTGTGGCTCGGCTTCCTCGGGTCGGGACTGGCGTACCTCATCTTCTTCCGCCTGCTGGCACGGCGCGGCGCCGCAGGGACCTCGCTCGTCGCATACCTGTTGCCGGTCTTCGGGGTGGCGCTCGGCGCGATCTTCCTCAGCGAACCGATCGACTCCCGTCTGCTCACCGGCCTCGCGCTCATCGTGGGCGGGATAGCCCTGGTCAACGCGACGGTGGGCCGACGCGCGTCGGTCACGCCGCCGCCCGCGCCGGTCGTCGCGGACAGCCGGAGGATCGCCTGACATGCGCACCGACATCGGGGTCGATGACCTCGACGGGCTCCTCGACGAGCCACTCATCGCGGTCCTCGCCACCCGCCGCAAGGACGACACGATCATGCTGTCGCCGGTCTGGTTCGAGTGGTACGAGGGCGGCATCAACATCTGGGTGCCGACGCCCGAGGGCGGCAAGGTCGGGCACGTCCAGCGCGACCCGCGGGTGACCGTCGTGGTCTCGAACCACGATTGGCCGTACAAGGGCTTCGAGCTTCGCGGCGAGGCGACCGTGTCGACGGAGCCGGACGACTTCTACGGCGCCCTGCGCCGGACCGCACTGCGCTACTCCGGCCCGGAGGAGGCCGAGCGGATGGTCTCGAGCTACGCGCCCGGTGCGGTCATCCGCGTCCAGCCCGGGATCATCCGGGCGTGGGACTACGAGGACGAGGCCTGACCCCGCCGCGGAACGGCCCCCGCTGACCGTAGGACGTCGGCGAGGAGTGCGACCGCCGGATCGATGCCCTCCACCGACAGCCGGCTATAGCCCAGCACCAGACCTCTGTCGGGCGCTCCGACAAGCGACATCGGCGAGAGCGCCTCGACCCTGACGCCGTGCTCGGCGGCGGCGCGGGCGACGGCCACGTCATCGATGGTTCCCGGGAGCCGGAGCAGGACGTGGAGCCCCGCGGCCGCACCGTCGAGCCGGAGTCCCGGGAGGTGTCTTGAGACCGCGCCGACCAGCGCATCGCGTCGGCGTCGGTAGACCTGCCGGGCTCGTGCGACATGACGGTCGTACTCGCCGCTCGCGAGCACGTCGGCGAATGCGAGCTGCTCGAGCGCAGGCGAGCCGGAGTCGAGCGCCGACTTCTCCGCCTTGACCTCGGCCACGAGATCGACCGGCACGCTCATCCAGCCGAGGCGGATCCCCGGGGCGAGAGTCTTCGAGGTCGTCCCGACGTGCACGACCCGCTCCGGATCGAGGCCCTGGATGGCACCGATGGCCACCCGGTCGTAGCGGAACTCGGCGTCGTAGTCGTCCTCGATGATGAGCCGGCCGCGCTCCCGCGCCCACGCGACGAGGGCTGCGCGGCGATCGGGGGCCATGACGGAGCCGGTCGGGAACTGATGCGCGGGCGTGACCAGCACGGCGTCGCCCGTCGCGCGGGAGAGCCGATCGGTGCGCAACCCGTGGTCGTCGACCGGTGCCGCCTCGAGCGACAGCCCCGCGGTCGCGACCGTCGACCAGGGTGTCTGCGCCGACGGCGTCTCGAAGGTCAGCGTCCGCCCGCCGCCGGCACGCAGCACGCGACAGAGGATGTAGAGGGCCTGTGTGAAGCCCTGGGTCACGACGATCCGCTCCGGCTCGGTCCGGACCCCGCGCACCCGGCCGAGGTATTCCCGCAGCGCCAGCCGCAGTTCCGGCCGCCCGCGATGGTCGCCGTAGTCGAATGCCGCGTTCGGCGCGGCGCGCATCGCGCGCTCCATGGCGCGCAGCCACGCCCGGCGCGGGAAGAGCTCGACGTCAGGCGTCGTGGCGACGAAGTCGATCGGCCAGGTCGGGCGCCCCGGCTCGACGGTCAGCGGCGTCGGGGCCGCGACCGCGACGACGAGCGGTGCCTGGCGCGGCGCCACGGCGAGGTAGCCCTCCGCGGCCAGCTGGTCGTACGTGTCGGCGACGACCCCGCGAGAGACCTGGAGATCCGACGCGAGCCGGCGTGACGACGGCAGCCGCGTCCCCGCGGACAGGCGACCCTGCTGGATCGCCTCGCGCAGGGCGACGCGAAGGTTGCGCCGCAGCGAGCCGCGCTGCAGCTCGATGTCCAGGAACACGTCACGCGCGCCCGTGGCCGCATCGAAGGCACCGATCGGGACAGTCTCCATGATGCCAGGGATCCTAGCGCGATCATCGCGCCGAGCGTCGACGTACGATGCCGGCGATGCCGGACCCCCGCGCCGTGGATGCCCTTCGCGCCTCGCCGGTCGCCGGCCTGATCCGGTCGACCCGGCTGATGGCGATCCTGCGCCGGATCGAGCCGCAGGCCCGGCTGCTCGGTCTGGTGGATGGATTGGTGGGCGACGGTGTCCGTGTGCTCGAGGTGACGTTCGACGCCCCGAGCGCGGCCGACGACCTTGTCGCGGTGCGCCGCCGGCTCGACGAAGGCGGGCGAGGCGACGTCGCTCTCGGGGCAGGCACGATCCGGACGACCGACGCGCTCCGGGCGGCCCTCGATGTCGGCGCGGCCTTCGCGGTCAGCCCGACGCTCGATCTGGCGCTCGTGGAGGAGTCGATCGCCCTCGGCCTGCCGGTCATCCCGGGCGCGTACTCGCCGACCGAGATCGACCGTGCGTGGCGCGGCGGGGCGACCTTCGTCAAGGTCTTCCCGGCGTCCAGCCTGGGTCCGGCGCACGTGCGCGAGATGCGCGGTCCCTTCCCGGACATCGAGATGATCGCGACGGGCGGCGTCGACGCCGGCTCCGCGGCCGCGTTCCTGGCGGCCGGTTGCGTCGCCGTCGGCGTCGGCGGAGCGCTGACGACGGGCGACAGTGCGGCTCGTCGCGCACTGATCGCGGCGGTCGGTGCCTGATGGACCGCCTCTCGGGTCGGGTCGTGCTGATCACCGGATCGACCGGGATAGGCGCGGCGACCGCCGAGCGCGCGGCCGCCGAAGGCGCTGCGGTGTTCGTCGTATCTCGGACGGCCGAGCACGCACGGACGCTGGCGGAGCGTCTCCCGAACGCCGCGTGGGCCGATGCGGACCTCACCGACGAGGGGGCGGTGGATCGGGCGGTGGGCTCGGCTCTCGAGCGATTCGGGCGGATCGATGGGCTGTTCTCCGGCGCCGGGGGGAGCGGCCGGCGTTTCGGCGACGGCCCGATCCACACGGTCACCGGCGATGCCTGGGAGGCGACCGCCGCGCTCAACCTGCGGACCCAGGTCCTGGTGTGCAGCCGGGTCGTGCGTGCCATGCGCGATCAGCCGACGGACGGCTCAGGGGTGCGCGGGTCGATCCTGCTCCTCGGCAGCATCACGACGGACGCCCCGGTCCCGGAGCTGTTCGGGACGCATGCCTATGCCGCCGCGAAGGGCGCGCTGACGGCACTGATGACGACGATGGCGGCGACGTACATCGAGGACCGGATCCGCGTGAACCTCGTCGCTCCGTCGCTCACCGCGACACCGATGGCCACGCGCGCCGCCGCGGACCCGCACATCCTTGGCTATGCCGCACGGAAGCAACCGCTCGCGGGCCCGATGCTCGACCCGGACGAGGTCGCGAAGGCCGCGATCTTCTTCCTGTCCGACGAGTCACGCGCCGTGACCGGGCAGTCCCTGGCGGTTGACGGTGGCTGGTCGATCGTGTCGACGACCGCGGAGCCACGACACTCGAAGGAGTCGAAGGGATGACCGCATGACCGAGGGACTCGGGACCAGCGTCGTTGGCTCGCACGCACGGCCGTCGTGGTTCGTGGCGGGGATCGCTGCCGCGGAGCGTGGCGAGTTCGGGCCGGTCGACCTCACGGAGATGCTGGACGACGCCGTGGACCTGGCGCTGCGCGACCAGGAGGACGCCGGCATCGACCTCGTGAGCGACGGCGAGATGCGGCGCGCGGGCTTCTTCACCGCCGAGTTCTACCGGCACGTGACCGGCGTGCGGGCCTTGCCAGCCGACCGGGCGCTCGGTGCAGGCGGTCACGACCAGCAACACCGGTTCGAAGTGCTCGAGCCGATCGAGGCGCCCGATGGCCTCGGCGTCGTCGAGGAGTTCCGCTACGCCTCGCGGCGTGCCGCCCGACCGCTCAAGGTCACGTTGCCCGGGCCGTACACCCTGTCCGGTCGGCTGCGGACCGGGCCGGGCGAGGTGTACCGCGACCGTGACGCGGCCGCCGAGGCGTTCGTCCCGATCCTGCGCGCGGAGCTCGAAGGGCTGGTCGCCTCCGGTGCACGCCACATCCAGATCGACGATCCGTCACCGGCGATCCATCCGGACGCACCGTCCGACTTCGCGGCGCTGTTCAACGCGGCGGTGGAGCCTGTCGTCGGCAAGGTGAGGCTCGGCGCGCACCTGTGTTTCGGCAACTACCTCGGCCGGCCGCTCGCCCGCCGGACGTACCGGCCGGTCCTCGACGCGATGCTCGGCTTCGACGTCGACGAGCTCGTGCTCGAGTTCGCCAACCGCGAGATGGCGGAAGTCGAGATCCTCGGTGAGATCGCCGCGGCCGGCAGGGACGTCGCGGCCGGGGTCGTCGACGTCAAGAACTACTACATCGAGACACCGGAGGACGTCGCCGAGCGCATCGACGCGGTCGTCGCGGCCGGCGTGCCACCCGAGCGCCTGACGCTCGTCCCCGACTGCGGTTTCAGCCAGACCGCCCGCTGGGCGACCCTCGCCAAGCTCCGTGCGCTGGTCGCCGGGCGCGACCTGGTGCGCGGCCGGACGACCTGAAGGAGGCACCCGTGGAGAGCCACCGCATCTCGCTGCTCGGCACCGGGCTGATCGGCGACTTCTACACGATGACGCTGCACGGCCAGCGCAGCCGAGACGGGGTCCAGGTCGTCTACTCGCGCAGCGCGGAGCGCGGCGCCGCATTCAAGGAGCGCTGGGGCATCTCGGAATCGACCACCGACATCGCCGCTGCCGTGAATCACCCGGACACCGACGTCGTCATCGTCGGGCTGCCGAATTTCCTCCACGAGGAGGCGGTCACGCTGGCCGCGCGGGCGGGCAAGGCCGTGCTGTGCACCAAGCCGCTCGGCCGGAACGCGGACGAGGCCAAGCGGATGCTCGAGGCCGTCGAGTCGGCGGGCGTGTTCGCCGGCTACCTGGAGGATCTCGTCTACACGCCGAAGACCCTCAAGGCGATCGCGGCTGTGGAAAGCGGGGCGGTCGGCGACGTGACGTGGGTCCGCTCGCGCGAGACGCATCCAGGACCGCATTCCGCGTGGTTCTGGGATGGCCGGTTGACAGGCGGCGGCGCGATCATCGACCTCGGCTGCCACTGCATCGAGATCATCCGCAACTTCGTCGGCAAGGGGAACCGGCCGGTCGAGGTCATGTGCCACACGGACACGCTCGTCCATCCGATCAGCGACGAGGACAACGCGATCGCGCTGATCAAGTTCGAATTCGAGCGCAGTCGGCCAGTTCGAGGTGAGCTGGACGTTCCGCGGCGGGATGGACCTGCGCGACGAGGTGGCCGGCACGCACGGCACGATCTGGCTCAACCACTTCCTGCGGACCGGGTTCGAGATGTTCACCGCTGGTGGTGGCGGCGGGTACGTCGCCGAGAAAGCGGAATCCGCCGCGGGCTGGCTGTTCCCCGTCGGCGACGAGGCCTCCGAGCTCGGCTACGTCGACATGTTCAGCGACATGTTCCGGGCGATTGAGAACGGATCGTCGCCGCGCGAGACGTTCTATGACGGGTACGTGGTCAACGCCGTCATGGACGCGTGCTACCGGTCGGCGAAGAACGGCCGCTGGGAGCCGGTCGACATGGACTGGCGCGGCGGCTCGACGGCCCGGATCGTGTCGTCGCCCGAGACGTTCGAGGGGCAGACCGTGATCAAGCGCGAGATCCTGCCCGACGGGCGCCACAAGCTGATCCTCAAGGACGAAGCGTCCGGCGATTTCAGCGACCGGGTCGTGGCCGGGGGCTAAGTCCTGGCACGGCGGGAACGGGCGCGGCGGCAGGGGCCTCAGCCCGCGCGGGCCAGATCCAGGTCCGCCGCTGCCGTGGGATCGCCCGCCTCGAGCCAGCGCCCGATCGATTCGCGCGAGAAGAGCTGGTCGACGACCATCGCGGACGCCCCGATGACGCCGGCCAGCCCGCCGAGGGACGAGTGGGCGATCCGCAGGTCGCGCGTCGCCAGGGGCAGGGATCGCCGGTAGACGGTCTCGCGGATCGACGCGATGAACAGCTCCGGACTGTTGGCCACGCCACCGCCGATGACGATCAGTGACGGGTTGAAGAAGTTCGCGACGCTGGCGAGCATCGAGCCGACTCGTCGACCGGCCGACTGGAGCATCGCCACAGCGATCGGGTCGCCGAACGAGGCCGCTCGCGCGACGTCCTCGGCGCTGACCGAGCCGGTCTGGTCGAGCGCGAGAGCGAGCCGCGGGCTGGTCCCCGCCGTCGCCGCAGCTTCCCCGGCCCGTCCCAACGCCGCGCCACCCGCGTACGCCTCCAGGCAGCCGATGTTGCCGCAGCGGCAGACCACCGACGCCTCGTCCGAGACCTGGATATGGCCGACGTCACCGGCGCTCCCCTGGGCACCGCGGTGCAGCCGGCCGTCCGAGATGATCCCCGCCCCGATGCCGGTCCCGACCTTGATGACGACGACGTTGTCGTGTCCGGCGGCGACGCCGGAACGCCACTCACCGAGCGCCAGAAGATTCACGTCGTTGTCGACCCAGACCGGCGCGCGGTAGCGAGCGGCAAACCGCTCGCGGATCGGATAGCCGTCCCAACCCGGCATGATCGGGGGCGAGATGGGCCGGCCGGACCCGAACTCGACCGGTCCGGGCACCCCGATCCCGATCCCCCACAGGCGGCCCGGCACGCCCTTGGCCGTCGAGAGCAGGAGGTCGAACAGCGCGTCGACGCGATCGAGCCCGGCCTCCGGTCCGTCCTCGATGCGGGCGGGCTCGTCGTGATGGCCGAGGATCCGGCCGTCGAGCGTGGTGAGCGCGACGTCGATGCTCGTCGCGCCAAGATCGGCCACGAGCAGGTGACCCGCCGTCGCACGGAATGCCAATTGGCGCGGCGGCCGACCACCCGTGCTTGGCCCGACCGGGCCTTCGGCCACGAGCCCGCGACCGATCAGGTCGCCGACGCGGCGGGCCACGATCGCCCGCCCGAGCCCGGTCCGCTCGACGAGCTCGGAGCGCGATCGCGAGCGCCCCAGTCGAATCTCGTCGAGCACGGTGACGAGGTCGTCGAGCACCTCACCGGGCAGCGGGGCCGGGGCGGATTGGGCGGGGCCGTCGTTCACGCGGGCGATGATACGCGGGCCTCGGTACTGGCGACCACTTTTGCACTTGACACGTCAAAGTACGATCGGTGGCGAGCGAAGAGCGTTGACCCGGTCGCGGCCGGAGCGGTAGCATCCGCAAAAGCCATCTAGACGGTCTAGACCGATGCGCCAGGCAGGAGGAGCCCGACGCCCCATGGCGAACCTCTCATCGATCGGCGCTGCGGTCATCGGCACGGGCTTCATCGGCACGGTCCACGTCGAGGCCCTCCGACGGATCGGCGTCAACGTGCTCGGCGTGCTCGGCAGTACCCCGGAACGTGGCGCGGCGCGGGCCGATGCGCTCGGCGTCCGGAAGGCCTACGCATCCCTCGACGACCTCCTCGCCGACGATCGCGTGCGGGTTGTCCATGTCACCTCCCCCAACGACCTGCACGTCTCTCAATCCGAGGCCGCGCTGAAGGCCGGCAAGCACGTCGTGTGCGAGAAGCCGCTGGCCATGTCGGCCGACGAGTCGGCCGAGCTCGTCGCGGTCGCGGCGGTGAGCGGGCTGGTCAACGCCACCAACTTCAACATCCGCTACTACCCGCTCAACCAGCACGCGCGCGAGCTCGTCGCCGATGGGGGCCTCGGACAGGTCCGGCTCGTGACGGGCCGCTATTTCCAGGACTGGCTGCTCCTCGACAGCGACTGGAACTGGCGACTCCAGCCCGATCGAGGCGGTCCGCTGCGGGCGGTCGGGGACATCGGCTCGCACTGGCTCGACCTGATGACCTACGTGACTGGCCAGCATGTCGCGTCGGTGATGGCCGAGCTGACGACCTTCATCGAGACACGCCATGAACCGACGGGGCCGGTCGAGACGTTCTCGACCGACCGCTCTGCCGAGACAGTCGCGCGACCGATCGGGACGGAGGACACCGCCGCGATCCTGCTCCGCTTCGACGGCGGAGCGCGTGGCGCCGTGAGCATCTCCCAAATCAGCCCCGGTCGGAAGAACTCGCTCGTCTATGAGATCGATGGCTCCGACGGCGCGTGGTCGTGGGACAGCGAGCAGCCGGACCAGGCGTGGATCGGCCATCGCGAGCGACCCAACGAGATCCTCATCCGGAACCCGGCCCTGATGGGCGCCGCCGGGCAGGCCGCGTCGGCCCTGCCGGGTGGGCATGTCGAGGGCTTCTTCGACACGTTCTGTGCGCATTTCCGGGCCGTGTACGCCGACGTGGTAGCCGGGCGGCCCTCCTCCCCGCCCGGCTACCCGACCTTCGCCGACGGCCACGACGAGATGCTCGTCGGCGAGGCGATCGCGCGCAGCGCACACGAGGGTCGCTGGGTCGACGTCGAACGGCCGACCGCGGCTGCGACCGGGGCGGCAGTGGAAGCGCACGCATGAAGCTCGGCTTCCTGACCGCCCCTTTCGCGGAGACCCCTCTGATGGAGGTGGCCGACTGGGCGGCCGGCGCCGACTTCGAGGTCCTCGAGATCGCGTGCTGGCCGAAGTCGACCGGGACGGCTCGTCGATACGCCGGCACCAGCCACATCGACGTCACGAACCTGTCGGACGACCAGGCCAAGGAGATCGCCGAGGAGATCGCCGCCAAGGGGCTGTCGATCTCGGGGCTCGGCTACTACCCGAATCCGCTCCACCCGGACCCCGCGCACCGGGCCAGCGTCATCGCCCACCTCAAGGATGTGATGGTCGCTGCGCGCAAGATGGGCGTTCCCCTCGTCAACACGTTCATGGGTGGCGACGGGGCGAAGCACCTCGACGACAACTGGGCCGAGGCGTTGCGAGTCTGGCCGGACATCGTGTCGTTCGCCCAGGACCAGGGCGTCAGGATCACGCTCGAGAACTGCCCGATGCTGTTCTCCTATGACGAGTGGCCGGGCGGGCACAACATCGCGACGACGCCGCGCCAGTGGCGTCGGATCCTCGAGCAATGGGGCGACACGATCGGGCTGAACTTCGATCCGAGTCACCTGATCCTCCAGATGATCGACATCCAGCGGTTCCTCAAGGAGTTCGGTCCACACGTCCTCCACTACCAGGCCAAGGACCTGATGATCGATCGCGACGGCCTTTACGAACGCGGCGTCTTCTCGATGGGCATGGGCTGGCAGATCCCGCGCCTGCCTGGGCTGGGCGAGGTCGACTGGGGCGTCGTCCACGGCGAGCTGTACCGCCAGGGCTACGAGGGCGACTGCATCATCGAGCACGAAGACCGCCAATTCGAGGGCACGGACGAGAAGGTCAAGCGAGGCTTCCTGATCGCCCGCGACGTCCTCCGGCCGTATTGCCACTGAACGCATGACACTCTCGATCGACACCCTGACGGAACGCGAGATCGCCAAGACGATCGATCACAGCCTGCTGCGGCCCGAGCTCGACGATGCGTTCGTCGAGGACGGCTGCCGCCTGGCCGCCGAGTACGACGTCGCCTCGGTCTGCGTCCGTCCGGTCGACGTGATCCGGGCATCCGCGCTTCTCCACGACACCGGCGTCGCCGTCGGCACGGTCATCGGCTTCCCCCACGGTGGCCAGCCGACGGCGACGAAGGTGTTCGAGGCGCGCCAGGCGCTCGAGGAGGGCGCGACCGAGCTTGATATGGTCATCCAGATCGGGGCGCTCAAGTCGCGCCGAGACACCGATGTCCAGGCCGACATCGCGGCGGTCGTCGAGGTCGCCCACGCGGCCCGCGCGATCGTCAAAGTGATCTTCGAGAACGCGTACCTGACCGACGACGAGAAGATCCGCGCCTGCCATCTGTCCGAAGCGGCAGGCGCCGACTTCGTCAAGACCTCGACGGGTTTCGCCCCGGGTGGGGCGACGCACGATGACCTGCGGCTGATGCGGGCCAACACCTCGCGACACATCCAGGTCAAGGCGGCCGGCGGGGTCCGCACGCTGGACGCTCTGCTCGAGGTCATGGCTCTCGGGGTGACCCGCATCGGCGCGACCGCGACGAAGACGATCATCGACGACTTCCGCGCCCGCAAGGCCGGCCGCGCCCCGGCGGCGGTCGCCGGCGGCGCCGACGGCAGCGGCTCGTATTGATGAGCGCCGCCACCTCCGCCCCGGTCCTCGCCTGGATGGACGAGGCACGCACGGTCCTGGACCGCCTCGCGACGACCCAGGCCGATGCGATGGAGCAGGCGAGCCAGTGGTGTGCCGACGCAATCGCGTCCGACGGCCTCGTGCACCTCTTCGGGACGGGCCACTCGCGCATCCCCGTCGAGGAGATGTTCCCCCGGTACGGGTCGTATCCGGGGTTCAACCCGATCGTCGAGCTGTCGATGACCTTCCACACGCAGGTGGTCGGCGCCAACGGTCAGCGCCAGGCGATGGCGATCGAGCGGATGCCCGGGTTGGCCGAGGTGATCCTCTCGAATTTCCACTTCGGGCCGCGTGACGTGATGATCATCTTCTCGGCGGGCGGCTCGACCGCCGTTCCTGTCGAGATGGCACGCGGTGCGCGGACTCGCGGTCTGCGCGTCATCGCTGTAACCTCGCTCGCGCAAGCGATGGAGGAGGACCCGGATCTCGCATCCGGGCGGCGCTTGGCCGACGAAGCCGACCTCATCATCGACTTGTGCACGCCACACGCCGACGCGCTGATCGCCATCGACGGCGTCGATACCCCGGTCGGCCCGGGTTCGACGCTCGCGGCGGTCGCCGTCGTCAATAGCATCAAGGTGCGGACTGCCCAGCTCCTCGCGGAGCGGGGCGCGTTGCCGCCGACCATCACCCGAGCCTCGGTCGTCGGCGCCGAGCGCTCGCGGGCGTTGTTCGATGCCGCATACCAGGAGCACGCGCGACGGATCGCTCGTGCCATCGCCGGGGAGGGGTGATGGCAAGGAGCACCACGCGGAGGAGGTGGCGCCGATAGAGAGCATCGACCGACTTCCACCGAAGGACAGTCAGTCAGGTTCGACGACGCGGCCAGATCGGCGCGTCGGTCGCAGAGGAGGAGAACGAATGATCAACGGATCCACCCACAAGCGGCTGCTCGGTTTGGCAGCGATCGCGGTCCTCGCGGTCGCTTGCTCGAGCCCGGGCGCAGCGACGACCGCACCGAGCGCATCGGCGCCGGCAGCGTCGGAGCCGGCTGCATCCGAGTCGGCGTCGGCCTCGGCCGCCGCCCAGTACACGATCGGCTTCTCGAACACCGGCGGGACGGGCAACGGCTTCCGCGAGGAGCAGAACTGCACCGCCAAGGCCGAGGCACTCGCGTCCGGCCAGGTGACGAAGGTCGACATGATCGCTCGCGACGCGGACACGAACCAGCAGCTCGCCGACCTGCGAACGCTGATCGCCAACGACCCCGACGCGATCGTCTTCAACCCCAGCCACGCGACGGCGCTTCAGGCGGCCATCGACGAGGCTCAGGCAGCCGGCATCCTCATGGTCGCGGTCGACGCGTACGTCGAGGATCCGGAGACGTGGAAGTTCTACAACAACCAGGTCGAGTACGCGTACCTCGGCGCCAAGTGGCTGTTCGACCAGATCGGTGGCACCGGCAAGGTCTGGTACACGCGCGGCATCGCCGGACATCCGGCCGACACCGATCGCGATACCGGCTTCCAGAAGGCGCTCAGCGAGACCCCTGGTATCGAAGTCGTCCCAAGCAAGGAAGGCGTCCACACCGATTGGAACCCGACGACCGCGACGAACCTGGCCAATGAGTTCATCTCGAGCGGCCAGTACGACTCGATCGACGGGATCTGGACGTCCGGCATGGATTCCCAGGTCGTCGACGCCGTGAAGGCGGCCGGCAAGGAATACAAGCCGATCGTCGGCGCCGACCTCGGCGCATTCGCGAACTATCTTGGCGACGCCACCAACTATGCCGGCCTCCAGGGTGCGGCCGTGACCAACACCGCCGCCGTCGGCGGCGCTGGCGTCAACCTGGCGCTGAAGGTCCTTGGCGGCGAGACCGTCGAGGCCGACGCGACAGCTCCTTTCCCGAACACCGTTCTGTTGAAGCCCGTCCTCGCCGACAACGTCACCGACGAGGGCAAGGCGCTGCTGGAGTCATGGCAGCAGGTCGAGGGCCTAAACCCCCTCTGGCCACTGAGCGTGACGATCGATGGGTGGACGACCTACACGCCCGAGCAGGCGATCGCCTGCAAGGGCCCAGGCGAGTAACCCACCGAAGCCTCCGAGTCGTACTGTTCGAGGGATGCCGGCACCGCCGGCATCCCTCGACTCACACATGGCACGACGTAGGGATCGATGACCCAGATCGCGACTGACCTCCTGCTGGAGGCGACCGGCATCGCGAAGACGTACGGCGCGGTCGTCGCGCTTCGTTCCGCGTCACTGGCGGTCCGCCCGGGCGAGGTCCACGCCCTCATGGGTGCCAACGGCGCCGGCAAGAGCACGCTGGTCAAGATCCTCACCGGCAATGTCCGACCGGACAGTGGCCGGATCGTCATTCGCGGTCGCGAACGGACGGTCCACTCGCCGGCGGACGCGCGGCGGGGCGGACTCGTGTCCGTGTATCAAGAGCCGGCCCTCGTCCCCGACCTCGACATCCGCTCCAACCTGGTGCTCACCGATACGCCGGTCGACGCTTTCCGTCACTGGATCGCCGAGCTCGGCCTCGGCGATCTCGACCTCTCGGACAGCGCGCGTCAGCTGCCGCTCGCCACATTGAGGATCATCGACCTCGCCCGCGCGCTCGCCATCGAGCCCGATGTCCTGATGCTCGATGAGATGACCGCAGCCCTGCCGGCGAACCTGACCGAACGCGTCCTCGAAGTGATCGGGCGCCAGCGCGGCGGAGACCGTTCCGTGATCTTCATCTCCCATCGGATGATCGAGATCGCGGCCGTGTGCGACCGCGCAACCGTGCTCCGTGAAGGCGAGACGGTCGGGGTGGTCGACGTGAACGAGGGCTCCGAGGAGAGGATCGTCGAGCTCATGCTCGGCCGGATCGTCCAGGACATCCCGGCGCGGATCTCCGAGGGGGCGGCACCCGCAGAACGCGCGAAGGACGCGACACCGCGTCTGTCCGCACGAGGACTCAGCTCCGACGCGAAGCTCCAGGACGTGTCGTTCGAGCTGTTCGCCGGCGAGGTCCTCGGTGTGGTCGCGCTCGAGGGGCAAGGGCAGGATGAGCTGTTCGACATCCTCGCGGGCTCCGAGCGAGCGAGCGGCGGCGAGCTCCTCGTGGATGGTTCGAGCGCATCGTTCCGCCATCCCGCTGATGCGATCCGGGCTGGGATCGTCTATGTCGCGGCGGACCGGGCGGAGGCCCTGCTGCCGCAGCGTTCCGTGAGCGAAAACATCACGCTGCCGGTCACGGCGCGGATCCGCAATTGGGGTCTGATCGACCTCGGCGCGGAGCGCAAGCGGGTGAATGGCGCCGTCGAGAAGCTGCAGATCGACGCTCGGGCCGGGGGCGAGGTCCGGCGGCTGTCGGGCGGCAACCAGCAGAAGGTGACGATCGCGCGCTGGGTCGCCGGCGGCGTGCGGACGATGCTCTGTTTCGACCCGACGCGCGGCATCGACATCGGCACCAAGCAGCAGATCTACACGCTGCTGCGAGATCTCGCAGGCGGGGGAGCGGCCGTCCTCCTGTACACCTCGGAGCTCAAGGAGGTCCAGCTGGTGTGCGATCGCGCGATCGTGATCTTCGGGGGTCGCCTCGTCGCCGAGATCGACGCGGCCGACGCTGACGAGCCGACGCTGCTTCGCGCGGCCTACAACCTCCGACCCGACGCGGCGATGCCGGAGGAGGTTGCCGCGGAGCTCGTCGCGGCGGAGGCGGCCGGCGACGGTGGCTCCGGGTCGGGCGGGACGGCGACGCCGTCCGACCAGCCGGTGGACGATCGATGAGCGCCGCTGCTCCCACCGTCGACGACACCCGGAGCGGACCGGCCGAGGCCGTCGGCGACTGGGTCCGGCGGAACGGCTGGACGCTGGGTCTCCTGGGACTTCTCGCGGTCCTGCTCATCTACACCCGCATGATCAACTCGAACTACGGCGTGGCCGGGATCCAGGCACTGGCCATCTCGATCCTGCCGCTCGCCCTCGCCGCAGTGGCACAGGCGATCTGCGTCATCTCGGGTGGCATCGATTTGTCGATCGGTTCGATGATGGCCCTGACCAGCGTGTTCGCCGCGGCGAACATGCAGGGCCAGAGCGAGGAGTTCGCGGTCGCGATCGTGCTGGCCACGCTGGTGTTCGGCCTCCTGCTCGGGGCGATCAATGGCACCTTGATCGTCTTCACGCGCGTCCCCGATATCGTGGTCACGCTGGCGATGGCGTTCGTGTGGGGCGGCAGCGCGCTCCTCGTCCTGAAGACGCCGGCGGGTGGCTCTGCTGCATGGCTCAAGAACCTCGTCCTCGGACCGATCGGTGTGGATTGGATCCCCAAGGCCGCCGTCGTCCTGCTCGTGATCGTCGCCGTCATCTGGTTCCCCTTGAGACGGTCGCGGCTCGGCCTTTCGATCTACGCGATCGGGAGCAACCAGCTGGCGGCCTTCCGGAGCGGTGTGCCGATCGGCCGCACGAAGGTCATCGCGTACGCATTCACCGGGCTGTTCTCGGCGTTCGCCGGTCTCAGCCTCACCGCGAGCACCGGCATCGGGAACCCGGTCCCGGGCCCGTACACACTGCTGAGCGTGGCCGCCGTCGTGCTCGGCGGGGTGAGCCTGGCCGGTGGGCGGGGCGGCGTCTTCGGTCCGATCGTCGGCGTCGTCATCCTCCAGCTGGTCCAGATCGACCTGGCCTTCATGAGCCTCGATCCGAACCTCTCGCTCGTCACCCAGGGCCTGATCCTGATCGGAGTCGTGATGTTCGGCAGCCTGCTCCAGTGGCGCCGGAGCCGACGATGACGCCCCTCACCCGCGCATCCGAGCGGCGTGATGCGACGAATTGGCGGCGCCTCCTGCGAGAGCGGCCGATCATCCCGTTGTCCGCCCTTCTGCTGCTGCTGGTCGGCACATACGCGGTCGTGCGACCGGGCGTCGTCAACGCCGACTGGGCGGGCGTCATGCTCCGAGCCGCGGTCCCGCTCGCGATACTGGCCGGCTGCCAGACGCTGACGATGCTGACGGGCGGCATCGACCTTTCGGTGGGCGCCGTCGCCTCGATGGCCGGGTTCGTGGTGGCATCGCTCGTGAGCGGGCCGGGTACCGAGGTCGGGCTGATCGTGGCTCTTGGCGCGGCCACGCTTGCCGGCCTCCTGACCGGGATCGGCGTCGGTATCTTCCGCGTCCACCCGTTGATCATGTCGCTGGGTGTGAGCTTCGTCGTGCTCGGGTTGGCCAACGCCTGGCAGATCATGATGGTCCAGAGCTCGACGGGTGTCCCGCCGGAGCTGCGCACGCTCGGCTCCGAGCGTCTGGGCCAGCTCATCCCGTACAGCTTCCTGGTGTTCATTCCCCTCGCCGGTCTCCTCCTCATCGGTCTGCGCCGTACCGGCTACGGCCGGATGCTCTACGCGATCGGCGACAACCCGGTCGCGGCGCGCCTGTCCGGCGCCCGCAGCTGGCAGGTCCTTGTCGTCCTGTACGTCGTATCGGCCTTGATGGCAGCCATCGCCGGATTCCTGCTGTCCGGCCTGACCAACGTCGCCAGCGTGACGCTCGCCAACTCGCTGGTCCTGCCGTCGGTCGCGGCCGCCGTCATCGGCGGGACCTCGATCTTCGGTGGACGAGGTGGCCTGGGCGGGACGATCATCGGGGCCCTCATCCTGACGATCATCAGCGCGCTGCTGACTGCGCTCGGGCAGCCCGAGGCGGTTCGCCAGGTGCTGTTCGGCACGATCATCGTGGCGGTCGCCGCACTCTATGCCCGGGTGACCGGCGAGGCCTGATGGAGCGGACGGACCGCCCATCTCCGACCCGCCACCTTGGTCTCGACCTCGGGGGCACGAACATCAAGACGGTCGTTGTCGAGCACGATGCCGACGAGTGGCGCGTCGTCGACCGCGATCAGGTGCCGACACCTGTCGCCGATGGTCCTGACCGGGTGGTCGCACGCCTCGCCGAGGTCGGAGCCGAAGCCATCGCGCGCTCGCGGGGCGTCACCACCGTCGGCATCGGGATCCCCGGCCTATACGACCCCGTCGCCGGAACGACGCGGTTCCTGGTCAATATCCGGGGCACCTGGGCCGGCAAGCCCGTTGCAGGACCGGTCGGCGAGGCGCTGGGCTTGCCCGCAGCATTGATCAACGATGCGCGCGCTTTCGGCTTGGCGGAGCTCCGCCTGGGTGCCGCCCGGAACGCGTCCTCGATGATCGGGTTCACGCTCGGGACTGGCGTCGGCGGCGTCATCGCGATCGACGGTCGCGTCTACCAGGGGCACGACGGGACGGGCGGGGAGCTCGGCCACCAGACGATCGACCCGGACGGGCCGTGGTGCGGTTGCGGCAATCGGGGCTGTCTGGAGGCGTTCGCGCGCGCCGACCAGATCGCCGCCGCTTGCGGGACCGCGACCGCGGAAGAGGCGATCGATCGGGCGCGGGCCGGCGATCCGCAGGCCGTCGAGGGCATCGCCAGGATCGGGCACTACCTCGGCATCGGCATCGCCAGCATGATCGTCGTCATGACGCCCGATCGGGTGGTCCTCGGGGGCGGGGTGGCCGCCGCTGCGGACCTGCTGAAGGGACCCATCCAGGAGGAGCTGCGCCGGCGTGTCCATACCACCTCGCTCGACGCGGTCACCATCGTCACGGCGGAACTGGGGACCTGGGCGGGGGCCATCGGCGCCGCGATCCACGGGGCGGAGCAGGCGGACCTGACGGAGCGGCATTCCGCACCCGAACGGGCGCGCAGCCAATGACCGAGCCCGGCTACCAGCCGCACTACCGCCAGATCGAGCAGGCCCTGCGCGAACGGATCGCGACCCTCCCGCCCGGCGCACGGCTGCCGTCCGACACCGACCTGTGCGCGGAGTTCGGCGTGAGCCGCATGACCGCACGAAACGCGATGGAGAGGCTGGCAGCCGACGGGTTGATCCGGCGCGAACCCGGGCGCGGCAGCTTCGTGACGACGCCGCCCGTCCACCGGCGCACGAACCGCCTCATGACGTTCACCCAGGAGATGCGCCGAACCGGCCGCGTCCCGAGCTCGCGGCTGCTCACGCGCGTGATCCGCCCGTCGACCACGGGCGAGGCCGTCGACCTCGGCATCCCGGCGCACCAGCCGGTCGTCCACCTGCATCGATTGCGGCAGGCCGACGGCGAGCCGATCGCCCTGGAGTCGACAGTCCTGATCGCCGCCTGCGCGGACGCGGTGATGACCGCCGACCTCGAGGCGGGCTCCTTGCACGAGACGCTGGGGCGCGCGGGCATCGTGCTCCACCGCGGGACCGGCACGATCACCGCCGCGGTGGCGACCGCCGAAGACGCGCGGCTGCTCGCGACGCGGACCGGCGATCCGCTGCTTGTCGAACGGCGGGTCATCGTCGACGTGCACGGGCGGCGTGTCGAAGCGACCGAGTCGCGCTACATCGCCGACCGCTATGGGCTCGACGTGCAGTTCGATGTCGAGGGGCCGGACCTTGACGCCGGCCGCACCGTCGAGACGTGATCGTCCGGACCGATCGGTGACGAGCGCGGAGACCGTCGGCGGCCGACTGGTGCTCGACGATCGGGTCGCGCGCGGACGGGTGACGATCGAGGACGGCCTGATCTCCGCGATCGTCCTCGAGGAGGGTTCGGCCGAGGTCGGCCCGTACCTGGCGCCCGGGTTCGTCGACGTCCACGTGCATGGCTGGGGCGGCCACGACGCGATGGGCGACACGGCCGCTCTCGACGGCATGGCGAGGGCCTTGCTCAGGCGCGGTGTCACGTCGTTCCTTCCGACCGCCGTGACCGCCCCGCTCGACGATCTCGCGGCCTTCGCCGAGCGCGTTCGTGGCTGGCTCCCGAAGTCACCTTCCGACGGGGCCGAGCCGCTCGGGTTCAACCTCGAGGGGCCGTTCCTCGCGCCGGCCCGACGTGGGGCGCATGCTGCGGCGCACCTCGAGGCGCCTGTCGACGCGCCGCGCGCGACCCTCGAGCGCCTGGTCGAGGGGCTTCGTCTGACCACGATCGCGCCGGAGCTCCCGGGCGCGACCGACCTGATCGGCTGGCTCCACGGGCAGGGCGTGGCGGTGTCAATCGGACATTCGGCTGCGGTCGTGGACGAGGCACGGGCGGGGTTCGCCGCCGGTGCGCAGTCCACGACGCACCTCTTCAATGCAATGACCGGCGTCGACCACCGGTCGCCTGGGGTCGCGGTCGCGGCCCTACTCGACGACGACGCGTACGTCGAGCTCATCGCCGACGGGATCCACGTCCATCACGCCCTCTGGCCGCTGATCACGAGGCTCAAGCCGAGCGACCGACTGCTGCTGGTCAGCGACGCCCTGGCGGTGGCGGGGACACGCGATGGCCGCGGGCGGATCGGCGACCTCGAGATCGAGGTCACGGATGGCCGGGCGACGCTCGCCGGCACCGACACCCTGGCAGGCTCCGTCATCGCCCTGGATGCCGCCGTTGGCAACCTCGTGACCGCCGGTGTCCCGCTACCGGACGCCGTCGCCGCTGCGAGCCGCAACCCGCTCGAGCTCCTCGGCGTGACCGACCGCGGACGGCTGGCCGAGGGTCAGCGGGCCGACCTTGTCGAGCTCGGCGAGGACCTCGCGGTGCGCCGGGTCATGCGCGGGGGGACCTGGCTGGTCGACTGACGACTCAGCGCGGCGGCATCGCCGCGAACGTCCTGTCGACGTCGTCGAGCATCCGCAGGGTCGCCGCCTCGGCGACGTCGAGATAGCGGCGGCCGTAGTCGACAGAAGCCTCGCGGGCGTCGCCCCACGTACCGGACTGAGTCGCGCGGTACACGGACCCCGGCGTCGAGAAGAAGAACGCCGTATGGACGGCAGCCGGGCTGCCCACCTCGGGAAACGGCGGCATCTCGGCGTTCGCATGCTCGATATCGATCAGGCCCTCATCGACGGCCATCACCGCGGACATCTCGGCCCGGTTGGCATGGAGGCCACTCGTGGGACCGAAGAATTCGGCGGCCTCCTCGGCCGTCAGCCCGTCCCAGTAGTTGATCGGGAACGCGCGCGTGCCGTGCGGCAGTCGATCGGCGGCGGTCGCGCAGGCGTACGCGATGGCCAGCGTGTTGTCGTAGTGGCCGTTGAGGAACACGATCGTGCGGAAGCCCATCGTCGCCAGGCCGACCGCCACGTCCTCGACCAATGCCATGAACGTCGGGATCCGCAGGTACACCACGCCCGTGAAGCCGGCGTGGGGATATGACAGCCCGTAGCCGATCGATGGCGCGACCGCCGCACCCACCTTCGGAGCGACGCGTCGGGCGACCTCCGTCGGGACGATCGTGTCGGTCGACAGCGGGCCGTGGGGACCGTGCTGCTCGGTCGAGCCGATCGGCACGATCACCGTCGAATGCTCGGCCACGAAGGCCTCGACCTCGGGGTTGGTCATCTCGCCCAGGAACACGGTCGGTCGCTTCATCCGGCTCTCCTCATCGTGTGGCGGTCAGGCGACGGTCGTCGTCAGTTCCCCGATGCCCTCGATCCAGCAGATCACCACGTCGCCCGGCTCCAGGTGCGACTCGGGACCGAGCGGGCCGGGCAGCCGCGCCGGCGTCCCGGTCGCGATCAGGTCGCCCGGTTCGAGCCAAACGTGGCGGCTGAGGTAAGCGATCACCTCCGCGATCGAGAAGCGCATGTCGGACGTCCGGCCGTCCTGGATGGCCGTGCCGTTGATCCTGCAGCCGAGCCGGACATCGGTCGGATCGAAGTCGTCGGCGGTCACCAGCACGGGTCCGACCGGGCAGAAGCCGGGCATCGACTTGCCGAGCAGCCACTGGTCGCCGTCGAGCCACTCATCGCGCGACGACACGTCGTTCACGATCGTGAAGCCAAGGACGTGATCCATCGCGTCCTCGACCGGGACCTGCCACGCCGGCTCGCCGATCACGACGCCGAGCTCGACCTCCGCGTCGACGTTCGGCGCCAGCTCTCGATCCCAGGTCAGGACGGCACCGTCGCCCGCAACGGACGATGGCGACTTGCCGTACACGAGTGGCCGCTCCGGCCGTGGCGCGGCGCCCGGCCCGTCGTAGTTCAGCCCAATCGTGTAGATGGCACCGGGTTCGGGCACATCGAGCCGCACCGATCAGGCCCGAACCGTCGCATCGGCGAGGAGCGGCGCGACGGCGGTCCGCATCACATCGGCCATGCCGCCGACACCGGTCCACCGCTCGAATGCGATGGCCGCCTGCTGGATGAGCATCTCCGAGCCGTTGGCAGCCCGGAGTCCTCGTGCCAGGGCCGCCGCGAGCAACGGGGTCTCCGCCGGCACGTAGACGAGGTCGAACACGGTGGCGCCGTCCGGCAAGGACTCGATATCGAACGTGATCCCTGGATCGATCATGCCCACCGTGGTCGCGTTCACTGCGAGGTCGGCCGACGCGAGCGCCGCGCCGAATGCCTCGTCCTCCAGCCCTATCGCAGCCCGACTGCCTTTCCCGACCGACGCGAACCGCGCGACCAGGTCACGCGCGGCCTCCGGATGCCGGCTGCCGACCGTGACCCTCGCCGCCCCGGCCGAGAGCAGCGCGTGGACGACGGCATGCGCCGCACCACCAGCCCCCGCGACGACGACGGCGACGCCGCCGAGCGGTCGACCCATGGCCAGCTCGACACCCGCCCGGAACCCCGGCGCATCGCTGTTGAAGCCGACGAGCCGGCCATCATCCGTCCGGACGACGTTGTTCACGGCACCGATCGCCTCGGCGTCCGGCTCCACCTCGTCGAGGAGCGCGGCGACGACCCGCTTGTATGGTGCGGTCACCCCCAGTCCGAGCCAGCCCGGCCCGCGGGCGTCGGCGACGACGCCATCGACCTCGTCGGGCTCGATCTCCCGGAGCACATACCGGCCATCGATGCCGGCGGCGTCGAACGCCGCGTCGTGCATGACCTGCGAGTGCCGTCGCTTGAGCGGCTTGCCGATCAGCGCGACCTGACGGGTCACGAGGGGACGGGCACCCGATCCCGGTTCGGCTTGCGGACCGGTCCGGCCGACGCGGGGAACGTCACGTTCGGGATGATGTGGTCGACCCACTGCTGGAGCTGCGCCGGATCCGGGGTCATGGTGTGCAGGATGAACTGCTCCACCCCGGCGTCGATCCGGGCCTGTAGCGACGCGACGATCTCGTCTGGCGTCCCGAACAGGTAGACCGTCTCGAGATACTCCGGCCCGCGCTCGCCGCTCATCACCTTGAGGAACGCGCGGTGCTGCTCCTCACGCGCCTTCTCCGGGTCGTTGGTAAGGACGAGGTGAAGGAAGTTCTCGTGGGCGACCGACAGCTCGCTCGGGTCCTGGCCGTTCTCGCGGAAGAACGCCTGCAGCTCATCCCAGTCGCGTCGGATGTCGGGCGGCGGGCACGTCGGCCGCGGGATCCAGCCGTCAGCGCGAAGCGTGCGCGCCTTGACGGACTCGACGAACTTCGGCACGTCGGGTGACTTCGGGTTCGCAAGCTGCGAGCCTCCGCCGACCCACACGGGCGGACGCTGCCCGCTCCGGGGCTCGATGAAGACGTCGTCGACCGAGAAGTAGCGGCCGTGGTACGTGACAGTCTCCCCGTCGAGCAGTGGCAGCATGATGTCGAGCATCTCGTCGGTCCGCTTGCCACGCTCCGTCTTGTGGACGCCGACGGCCTCGTACTCGGCGTCGTTCCAGCCCACGCCGGCGCCGAGGACCATCCGGTTGTCGGACAGGAACTGGAGGGTCGCGAGCTCCTTCGCGAGGAGGACCGGGTTGCGCAGCGGCATGATCAGGATCGACGTCCCGAGCCGGACCCGCTCGGTCACCCCGGCCGCCACGCCGAGCGCCATGAGCGGCTCCAGCCAGTTGACCGAGTAGAACCGCTTGCCCACCAGCAGGTGGTCGGTGATGAAGAGCGAGTCGAAGCCGAGCTCCTCCACGGTCCGCGCAAAGGCCTTGATGCCTCGCGCCCGCTCCGGTCCGTCGCCCTCCCAGACATAGGAGGGCAGGAAGACCCCGAAACGCCCGACGTCGCTCATCTGCACTGCCCCTTCGTGTGCTGTGGCCTCATCGGCCGTGGTATTCCGGATCACGTTTCTCGAAGAACGCCTGGGCGCCCTCGAGCATGTCGTCAGTGGCGAAGACCCGATCCGACGCATCGAGCTCGGCCGCGAGGCCGGTGTCGATGTCGGTCTCGGTCGCCAGGTCGATCAGTCGTTTTGCCTCGCGGACTGCGACGGGCCCGCGGGCGGCGATCTCCTCGCCGATGGCCATGGCGCGTGTCACGGCCTCGCCGGCCGGCACGACCTCGCTGACGAGGCCGATGCGCTCGGCCTCGGCGGCCGTCAGCACCCGACCGGTCAGGATCAGTTCGCGAGCGCGGGCGGAGCCGACGACCCGCGGTAGCCGCTGGGTCCCACCCGCGCCGGGCGTGACCGCCAGGCGGACCTCGGGCAATCCGAGCCGGGCGCGCTCCGAGGCGATCCGGATGTCGCAGCACAGGGCGAGCTCGAGCCCGCCCCCGAGCGCGTTGCCCTCGATCGCCGCGATCGTCGGCATCGGCAGCTCGGCCAGGCTGCGGGCGACGCCCGATTCGAGCGCGTGCCTCTCACGGCCGACAGGCCCACGCTGCATCTCGAACTCACCGACATGCGACCCGGCCGAGAATGCGCGCTCGCCCCGACCGCTGACCACGACCGCACGGACGTCTCCTGGTGGCGAGGCCGCGATGGTCGCGAGTGCCGCCGATAGCTCCTCGAGGAGATCGCGCGTGACCAGGTTCAGCGGCGGGTTGACGAGCTCGAGGTGGGTCACGCGACCCAGCTCGAGGGCGATGAGCTCGTTCATGGCGCCGCCGCGAAGTCGGCCGCGAGACCCATCGGTCCCTTGGCGTACAGGCGCCGGTCCATCGTCCCGAGGTCGTCGGCGAGACGCGGCCGGAAGCCCATCTGGCCGAGCACGTCGCGCTCGACGTCGATGCCGGGCGCGACCTCGATCAGGACGAGGCCGTCCTCCTCGAGCGCGAAGACCGCCCGCTCCGTGATGTAGCGCACCTGCTGGCCACGCTCGCGCGCGAGCTGCCCGTTGAACGAGACCTCGCGGACCTGCGGCACGAACTTCTGGAGGCTGCCCTCTTCGACGATCCGGACGCCGTCGTCGATGTCCAGTCGCAGACCCGCCGCGGTCAGCGTCCCGACGAAGTTGATCTTGCCCGTGCGGGCGCTGATGTTCGGGAAACCGCCGGGGCCGCGGACACGACCCTCGAACGCGTGGACGTTGACGTTGCCCTCGGCATCGACCTCCGCGAACGACAGGCTCGCGACATCGAGTCCGCCGCCGTCGTAGAAGTCGAACATGTACGGCTGGTCGATCATCGCCTGGTAGTTGAAGCCGGTGCCGCCCTCGTTCCCGGCCACCGGCACCCCACCGAAGATCCCCTGCTCCACGGTCAGGACGAGCTGATCCGTGATGCCCTCCTCCCAGGCGACCTGGCCGATGAGCTGGCTGATCCCGAAGCCGAGGTTGCAGATCGCGCCGCGCGGGAACTCGAGGAGGGAGCGCCGGGCGATGATCTTGCGCACGTCGAGCGGAGGGGGCGGCTCGTCGGTGACCGGCTTGCGCAGTGCGCCGGCGTAGTACGGCGAATCCTGGGTTATGTAAGTCTGCCACTGGTCCGGGTCGACGAAGACGTGGTCGACGAGGGCACCCGGGACCTTCACGTCACGCAGCGGCAGGCTACCCCGACGCGCCAGACGCCTGACCTGCGCGATCACGATCCCGCCGCTGTTGCGGGCGGCCATGGCCATCGCGAGCATCTCGCCCTGGAGCGCCTCGCCCTCCATCGTGAGGTTGCCGTCCTCGTCGGCGGTGGTCCCGCGGATCACCGCGACGTCGATCGGGAACGCGTGGAAGAGCAGCCACTCCCGGCCGCGCAGCGTCACGACCTCGACGAGGTCCTCGGTCGTGCGGGCGTTCTGCTTGCCGCCGGTCTGGCGCGGGTCGACGTACGTGCCCAGCCCGATATGGGTGACGAGCCCCGGACGCCCCGCGGCGATCTCGCGGATGAGCTGCGACAGCACGCCCTGTGGGAAGGAGTACGACTCGATCTCGTTGGCTTCCACCAACGCGCCCAGCCGCGGCTCGTTACCGATGTTGCTGCCGATCGTCCGGCGCATGAGGCCGGGCAGGCCGAGCTGGGAGAAGCCGCGGTCGGCGAAGTCGCCGATGCCGACGATGCGCACCGTGGTCAGGTCGCGCGGTCGGCCCTCGGCGGTGAACACGGCGGCCAGCTCATCTATGAAGCGTTGCGGCACGGCATGGCCGGCCCCCGACCCGCCGATGAGGACCGTGCTCCCGTCGCGCAGGAGCCCCACGGCTGCCCGGACGTCGATCACCTTGCTCACGGCATGTACCCGCCGGCGTTGGGATTCAGCGTCTGGCCGAGGAACAGGCTCGCGCGATCGGACAGCAGGAAGACGACCGCGTCCGCCACCTCGTCGGCACGGCCGAACCGCCCGAGTGGCATGTCGCGCAGCCGCTGCTTGCCAGCCTCGCTGTCGACGAGATCGCTCGTCATCTCCGTGATCGTCACGCCCGGGGCGACCGCGTTGATCCGGACGCCGCGTGGCCCGAATTCGCGGGCAAGCGAGCGCGTCAACCCGATGAGACCGGCCTTCGCGGCGCTGTATGCCGCGGTCTCGGTGATGCCCATCTGGCCGAGGCGTGAGGCGATGTTCACGATCGACCCGCTGCCGCGCTCGACCATCGACGGGAGAACAGCACGGGATGTATGGAACGCCGCCGTCAGGTCGGTGCGGATGACCGCGTCCCATTCGGCCGGATCGATGTCCAGGAACGGCCCGACCTGCGTCAGCCCGGCGTTGTTGACGAGGCCGTCGATACGCCCGAACCGGTCGATCACCTGCTCGACCAGGCGTTCGGCCTGGCCGCCGTCCGCGATGTCCGCCGGGAAGCAGTCCCCCTCCGCTCCGGTGGCTCGGACACGTTCGAGGGTCCTCTGGGCAGCATCCGCCGAGTGGTTGTAGTGGACCGCGACGACCGCCCCTTCGGCCGCCGCCTTCACGGCGACCTCAGCCCCGATGCCGCGGCTGCTCCCGGTCACGAGGACGACGCGGTCGGCGAGCGACGCGGTCACGCGCCGACGACCTCGCGACGGCCCTCGGGACGTCCTTCGCGAGCCCTGGCCAGCGGGCCGGCGCCGGCGGGCGCACCCGTGGACCCGCGCATCGCCAGCTCGGTCGGCAGCACGCTGGGAGCCAGCTCGTCACCACCGAGGACGCGCGCCGCCTCGATGAACCCGCGCCTGCCCATCTCTCGCAACGGGAGCCGCACCGTCGAGAGGCTGGGCGATGTGATCGCGGCCAGCGGGACGTCGTCGAAGCCCGCGACCGACACCTCACCGGGAACGTCGATCCCCAGCGCCGCCAGGCGCTGCAGCCCGCCGAGCGCGAGGAGGTCGTTCGCGCAGCAGATCGCTGTGAACGGCGCGGGACCCGAGAGCAGCGTGTCGACGCCGAGCGCCCCGCCATCCGGGTCGAAGGTCGAATGGACGACCAGGCGCTCGTCGAACGTCAGACCGGCCCCAGCAAGCCCTCGGCGGTAGCCCGCGAGCCGGGCCCGCGAGACGAACAACGAGGCGGGGCCCGCAAGGAACGCGATCTCACGATGCCCGAGCGCGGCGAGCGCCCCGACCATGCTCGCCATGCCGGCCTCGTTGTCGACGCCGATATCGGCGTCACCGAGCGCATGTGGTGAGAGATGGACCACGGCCGCGCCGTCGAGCCGCATCGCAGCCAGGTGCTTGTGCAGCTCCTCGGTGCGCTCCGGGTCGTCGAGTCCGCTCGCGGCGAAGATGACCCCCGCCGCGCGCATCGAGCGCAGCAGCCGGACGTACGAGCTCTCGCGCTCGGCGTCGCGCTCGGAGCTACAGGTGATGACCAGGTACCCGGCGGGTGACGCCGCATCCTCCACGCCCCGGACGACCTCCGCGAAGTACGGGTCGGTGATGTCATGGACGATGACGGCGACGACCGGGATCTGGCTCTTCAGCAGCCCGCGCGCGAGCGCGTTCGGGACGTAGTCGAGCGTCCGTGCCGCGTCGAGCACGCGCGCGCGGGTCGGCGCGCTGACCGGGTAGTCCGCCGATGAGATCACCCGGGACGCGGTCGCGATGGACACGCCGGCAAGTCGGGCGACCTCGGTGATCGATGCCATCAGAACGGGAACGTCGGCGGCTCGTCGCGGACGGTCACCCACTGCCACTCCGTGAAGTTGTCGAGGTTCGCCTCACCGCCGTAGCGGCTGCCGTTCCCGGACAGCCCCGAGCCACCGAACGGGATGGTCGCCTCGTCGTTGAGCGTCCCGTCGTTGATGTGGACCATCCCGGCCTTGATCCGGTTCGCGATGGCGAGCCCACGCGACAGCGATCGCGAGTAGACGGCGCCGACGAGCCCGTACTCGCTGGCGTTCGCCAGGGCGAGCGCCTCCTCGTCGGTCCGGAACGTCGTCACCGGCGCGACCGGCCCGAAGATCTCGTCGGTCCAAGCCGGCACGTCCTGGGTCACCTCGGCGAGGACCGTCGGCTGGTAGAACAGCCCTTCGTAGGTGCCGCCCGTCACGAGGCGGGCGCCACCGCCGATCGAGCGCTGGACGATGTCGTCGACGCGGCGAATTTGCTTCTCGTTGACGATCGGCCCCAGCTGGACGTCCTCGCGATACGGGTCGCCGAGCCGGAGGCGCTGGGCCTTGTCCCGCAGTGCGTCGATGTAGTCGCCGGCAACGCTCTCGTGGACGATGTGGCGCCCGGCCGCGAAGCACACCTGGCCCTGGAACTGGAAGGACGAGAACGCGCCCGCAGCCGTCGCGGCCTCGAGGTCCGCGTCCTCGAGCACGATGAAGGCGTTGTTCCCGCCGAGCTCGAGCGACACCTTCTTGAGCTGCCGACCGCCCAGCTCGCCCACCCGGCGTCCCGCTGCGGTCGAGCCCGTGAACGACACCATCGACACGTTCGGGTCGGTCACGAGCGCCTCGCCGACGTCGGCGCCCCCGACGACGATCTGCAGCAGCCCGTCGGGCAGGCCCGCCTCGCGGAAGACCGCCTGGAACATCGCTCCTCCGATCACGGGCGTCTGCGGGTCCGGCTTCAGGACGACGGCGTTGCCGAGGGCGAGCGCCGGAGCCACCACACGCATCCCGAGGACGCTCGGCGAGTTCCATGGCGTGATCGCGCCCACGACTCCCACCGGGATGCGCCGGACCATCGACAAACGCCCCTTCACGGCGGTCGGGACCAGCGATCCGTAGGGCTGCCACGGCAGCGTCGCCGCGCTGAGGATCTCGCCGTACGCGAAGTTCGACTCGTGGTGCATCTTGCTGTGCGACGCGCCGGTCTCGCGCATCGTCCATGTCCCGAATTCCTCGCGGTTGGCCTCGTAGATGTCGGCGGCCTTACGCAGGATCCGAGCACGCTCCTGGTAGCTCGTCTCGGCCCACGTCGGTTGAGCCGCCTTGGCCGCCTTCGCGGCCCGCGCGACGTCGTCGGTCGTGGACCCCCGGACCGTCGCGATCAGCCGGCCGGTGGCCGGCTCGTGGTCCTCGATCGGCTCGCCTGTGCCGGGCTCCCAGCCCTGGACGAACGAACCCAGCCAGCCGGGTGCGGATGACTCAGTGGCATCGGGGGCGATCGCGGCCATCAGGCTCCTCCTTCGGGCGCGTCGGCTCCCGCCGAGTAGCGCTCCGCGTACGTGCGTGGTGCTTCGCGGGCGACGGCGCGCTGCCCGGTCACCGGGTCGCGCCAGACCGGCCCGCGGGCCAGCACGGCATCGATCAGCCCTTCCTCGAGATAGACGGGGTACTCCCACGAGCGCAGCTCGATCGCCGCCTGGCCCGGATAACCGATGAGCTCGCGCACGCGCTTGTCCGTGTAGTAGCCGCCGACGACCGTCAGTTGCAGAGCCGACAGGTTGGTCGGCTCGGCGTCGAGCGCGGCCAGCCGGCCGCGGACGTCTGGACCGAGATCCGCCCGAAGCGCGGCCTTGAGCGACTCGGCGAGGTCCGGGCGAGCGCGGACCACGAACGCGAGTCGCTCGTCGGTCAGGACCTCGGCCGCCGACGGCATGCCGTCGGCCGCTGGGATGAAGTGGTCGGCGATCGCCGCGAAGGCGGCGCGCTCGCCGTCGTCGAGACGCAACGGAGTGGTGTCCTCCATGGTCGCCGGCATGCCACCCGTCAGGTCCGTCGGAGCGCCAGTCACGCGCGTGCGGGTGTCGCTGTCCATGCGATCGCTCATACCGGCACCCGCTGCTCGAAGCGCGTCTCGACCATGTGGTCTGCCGCCCGCAGGGCGATCGACACGATCGTCGACGTCGGGTTCACGCCCGACGACGTCACGAAGCACGAGCCGTCGACGACGTACAGGTTCGGGACGTCGTGGGCGCGATTCCAGCGATCCAGGACTGACGTCTGCGGGTCGTCGCCCATCCGGGCCGTGCCGAGCAGATGCCAGCCGGAGTACCGCATCAACCGGTCGACCTCGATCTTGTAGGCGCCTGCCGCCTCCATCGATTCCGTCGCTCGGTCGATATGAAAGTCGAGCATGCGGCGCGCGTTTTCGGCCATCGCGTAGTGGACCTCGGGCGCCGGGATGCCCGACGAGTCGGTCACGGTCGACGAGATCGTGATGTGGTTCGCCTCGTCGGGCAGGTCCTCGGCGAAGAGGCCCCAGTTCGCCCCGTGGCCGAGATGCGTCCGGACGTGGGCGTGGTGCCCGGCACCCCAGATCTGCTCGCCGGCGCGGCTCGGGAGCGCGGTGTTGATCGGGCCTCCGGTCGGCGCCAGGCCCCAGCGCGCGCCGCGGACGAAGCCGCGCTTCGCGTCGGTCTCGTAGAACTCGAGAGACTCGATGAGGTCGCCGAACTGGCCCTGCCAGCTCATCAGCGGGTCCTCGAACAGGCCGGCCACGTTTGCGAAGGGATGCATCATCAACCGCTTCCCGACCAGGCCGGACGAGTTGGCCAGGCCGTCCGGATGTGCCGGCGACGCCGACAGCAGCAGCAACCTGGGCGTGCCGATGGCGTTCGCCGCGACCACCACGACCTTGGCCGGCTCGAAGTGCTCCGCCCCGTCCCGGTCGATCCAGGTCGCGCCCGTCGCGAGGCCCTTGGCATCGGTCTCGATGCGGCGGACGCGAGCACCCGTCACGAGGCGCGCCCCCTTGGCGATCGCCTTGGGCCAGTGAGTCAGATCGGTCGAGGCCTTGGCGCCCTCGTTGCAGCCGGACTGGCAGGTGCTGCGTTGGACGCACGGTCGGCGGCCGTCGTATGCGACGGAGTTGATCGAATTGAACTCCGGCCACCAATGCCAGCCGAGCTTGGTCATGCCCCGCGCCACCTTGAGCCCGGCCGACCCGATCGGCAGCGGCGGCATCGGCGCGTCCTCGGTATCGGGCGGGTAGGCCGGGTCCCCGGGAAGACCGGAGACGCCGAAGTCGCGATCCGTCCGGTAGAAGTACGGCAGCAGCTCGAAGTAGTCGATCGGCCAGTCGTCGGCGACGCCGTCGAGCGAGCGGACCCGGAAGTCCGACGGCAGGGCCCGGGGCCACGCGCCGGCGAAGATGATCGTCGACCCGCCGACCGCGTTGTACATGAGCGGGGAGACCGGGGTGTCGTCCTCGACGATCGGGTAGTCGCGATCGAGGCCACGGATGTTCGGGCTGGTCGCCCAGTCCTTGCGGGCCTTCAGCTCCCAGTCGAGCTTGTTGCCGGGGTAGTCCGCGCGGTCGAGCCAGTCGCCCTGCTCGAGACACACCACGCCGAATCCGGTTTCGGACAGTCGTTTGGCGACGACGCCGCCCGACGCGCCGGCGCCGATGATCAGGACGTCCGCGGGCTCCCGGACCATGGCTCCTCCTCTAGTGACGCGCGGATCAGACGAGCGCGGGGGCGTTGCTCGACGTGAGCAGGCCGACCTCCTTCAGGACGGCCGTCAGGTGTTCGCGCTCGGCGTCGGAGATCGGCAGGAGCGGCTGGCGGACCGTCGCGGACTCGAGCACGCCGAGGATCCGCAGGCACTCCTTGAGCCGGACGCGGTAGTCGCCGACCGGCGCGGCGAACACGACGTCGGCCAGCCGCTGCACGCGGCGACCGAGCGCCATCGCGTCGTCGGTCCGGCCTTCCTGCCAGGCCCGGATCATGTCGACCTGCTCGCGGGTCATGACGGCACCGAAGCCGATGAGGGCACCGGTCGCGCCGAGCAGGAACGACTCGAGGATGAAGTTGTCGTTGCCGGTGAGGAGCGTGATCTTCTTGGGCAAGCGTTCGAGCAGTCGAGCGGTATCGACGAACCGGCGGGCATCGAACGACGCCTCCTTGATCGCGACGACGCCATCGACCCGCACCATGGCCTCGAGGACATCGGCGTCGTAGTTCACGCCGGCCAGCGCGGGCTGCAGCTGGAAGAGGATGAGGGGCAGACCGACCTGGGCGATCCTCGCGTGGTAGAGCACGGGAACGTGTGGATTGAGCGGCTGGCTCAGGTATGCCGGGATCGGGAAGACCAGGAGCGCGTCGGCGCCGGCAGCCTTGAAGTCCTGGGCCTGACGGACCGCGGCGTCGGTCGATGGGCCGGCGAGCCCGGCGACGATCGGCAGGTCGGTGACCTCGCGGACGACCTTGATGATCCGGACCTTCTCGTCGTGCGTGAGATGCGGCCCCTCACCGGTATCGACGTTGATCGCCAGGGCGACCGGCCCCTGCTCGACCACCCAGCCGATGTACTGCCGCAGCGCGGGTTCGTCGATGCTCCCGTCGCCGTGCATCGGCAGGACGGTGGCCGGGATGAGTCCGTCGAGGTTCAGCGCCATGCCCTCTCCGCTCTGGTTCGAGACGTCGTCGGTAATCCTTTTCTATCTTAGCCACGACCGGGCCAGGCGTGTACGCCAGCGCTCCCCGGCGTCGAAGTCGCGCTCAGCGACAGCGTCTGGGCGACAATGGCGGCCCATGACACGTCTCGACATGTTCAGCCTGGACGGCCGCGTCGCTTTGATCCCCGGTGGCGGGGGCGGCATCGGCGCTCCCCTCGCGGAAGCCCTAGGAGAGGCCGGAGCTCTCGTCGTGGTGGCGGGCCGGAACGCCGAGCCGCTCCAGGCCGCGGTCGAACGTGTCGAATCGGCCGGCTCCGAGGGACTCGCCATCACCGGTGACGCGACCAATGAAGCTGACGCGGAGCGAATGGTCCGCGAGACGATCGATCGCTTCGGCCGGATCGACATCCTCATCAACGCCGTCGGCGGTGGCGCCGGCAAGGTCCTCCACCCAGCCGAGGGCTACCCGCGCGATGCGTGGGACTGGATCATGGAGCTCAACGTTCGGAGCACGCTGGTACCAACGCAGGCCGTCGCGCGCCGCATGATCGAACAGGGCGAGGGCGGCCGGATCCTGAACATCTCGTCGGTTCGTGCCAACCTCGGGATCAACGCCGGCTACTCCGCCTACGTCGCCGCGAAGGGCGCGATCTCCTCGCTGACCCGCCAGTGGGCGACCGAATGGGCGAAGCACGGCATCCGGGTCAACGCGATCATGCCGACGTTCGTCGACACGCCCCAGGTCGCGACGCTGCTCGAGGACCCGGTGTTCAAGGCCGGCATCGTCGGCCGCATCCCGCTCGGTCGCGTCGGCGAGACCAGCGACATCGTCGGACCGGCGATCTTCCTCGTGTCGGATGCCGCATCGTTCGTGACCGGGCAGGTGCTCGGCATCGATGGCGGCCTGACGGCAACCCAATGACGACCTCCCGCGTCCCGGTCGCCGCCATCGAGATGGAGCGGGTCACCCAGAACGTTTTCACGAACACGAAGCTCCGCGGCTGCAATCCCAGCTTCGTCGTGACGTCCGACGGCGTGGTCGTGATCGACACGCCGCAGCTTCCGACCCGTGCCGTCGCGATGCGTGCCGAAACCGAGGCGCACGGCCCGATCCGGTACCTGATCAACACCGAGAACCACGTCGACCACATCTTCGGCAACTACTGGTTCAAGGGCGCCGGCGAGATCGTCAACCACAAGGCGCTGTGGGACATCTTCATGGACCCGAAGGCGGCGCTGGATCCGTTCGACTACGCGCTCGAGGCGATCCCGACCGACGATCCAGACGGCGCGGCGCTCATCCCGGATCGCGACGCGTACTACGCCGACCTTCCGCGGGGGACCGTCGTCTTCACCGGCGACCTGCTGAGGCTGAAGGTGGGCGACCACACCATCGACTGCCTATGGACGCCGGGACATACCCCGGGCCAACTGGCGGTCCACGTTCCCGAGGAACGCGTCGTCTTCACGGGCGACACGATCTTCTCGGGCGTCCAGACCTGGCTGATGACGTCGAACGTCGACCAGTGGCTGGAGGCGCTCGAGACGATCCGGACGCTCGACGTCGACTACGTCGTGCCGGGGCACGGCCCGGTCGTCGGGCTTGACTACGTGCAGACCCAGCGCGCCGTCCTGATGGCCTGGAAGGCCGCGGTCGCCGATGCCGTCGCAAAGGGCTGGTCACGCGAGGAGACGATCGCGCAGGTCCGGTTCGACGACCAGTTCGGCCCGGTCGACGTCGGGCAGGGCTACATGATGGATCACATCCAGAACAACAACGCCGGATCGCTCTGGGACAAGCTCACCGCGACGGGGTACTCCAAGGGCCGCTGACTCACCGACGATCCACACGTGGTGACGCTGTCGTCAACCTTGGGGAGCATTCGGTTTCCATGGCCCCTCGATGACGGTCGCTTCCTTGTCGCCGGGCCAGGGCGGCATCGTGATGCAGAGGAACTGGAGGGGGTCGGCACCGGTGCAGCGATACTGGAATGCCGTCCCGACGGGAATGTCGATGGAAACGCCTCTCTCCAGAATGGTCGTCTCCTCACCAGTGCCGTCGCGTCGCCAGATCTGTCCCTCGCCCGAGAGGACGTGCCAGAACTCGCTCACGGTGGCGTGGACGGTCGCCCGATTCACCTGACCTGGTGGGACGGTGGAGTGGATCATGCCGCCGGTCTCGCCTTCGATCAGGTACCGGATCTCGGCCCCGGCAGGGGAGCGGCCTTCCGGGGTGGAGGGGAACGAGCGCGTCTGCATGAGGAGCCTCCGTGTGCTTCCACGCATTGTCCCCGCACGGACGCCTCGGTCCGAGGCGTCAGACCTGGTTCCGCCGAGGGCGCCTGACGACGATGTCGTCCTCCGGGTGTCGCGTCAGGTATTCCTGGACGTATGGACAGGAGGGGGATGACCCGCAGCCCACGTCGGCGGGCGTCATCGAGCGCGAAGCGGACGAGCGCGGAGCCGACGCCCTTGCCCTCGTGCACCGGCAACACCTCGGTGTGGATGAGAGCGATCCGCCCGCGGGTGACCTTGTATTCGAGGACGCCCGTGAGCTCGCCATCGAGGTTGGCCTCGAAGCGCTCGCGCGCGGTCGCGTCGGTGATGACCGGTCGGGCGGGCGGGCGAGGGAGTCATGGCCACCATGCTAGGGCGCGGCGTTCAGGCGCGGCCGGCGGCGGATTCCTCTTCGCGGGTGCGGCCGGCGAGCTGGATCAGGTCCTCGTGGAGCTCGAACCAGATGCCGTGGTAGCTGTCGACGCGCGGTGAGGCGACGTAGCGGCCGTCGCCGCCTTGGGCGGCCTCGAGCGCCCGGCTGAGCCGCACGCCGTAGTCGCCGAGACGCGGGAGCTTCGGTTCCAGCGGGGAGAGCCAGGCCGTCGCATCTGTATGGACCGCGGCCAGCCGATCGAGCACGCCAGCGTCGTAGTCGGAGTCGGTGTGGTCGTTGACCGTCTTGTCGTCGCGCATCTGCCAGGCCGTCACGACCTCCTTCACGCCCTGGTCGATGTCGAGGAACGCATCGAGCGCCGCGGTCGCTGCCTCGGCGCCCCACGCGTCGCGCTCGGCGGCGAGCAGCTGCTCGGAGCGCGCACGGCCGGTGTCGGACAGCTTGTAGGCACCAGCCGCCGACTCCACGAGACCAGCGGCCACGAGACCCTCGACGACGGGACCCACGTCATCGGCCGAGGACAGCGCCGCATCCGCGATGCCCTCGAGGAGCCCGAAGCCCTTGATGGCGATCGATCTGAGGATGCGATCGGCGTCGACTCGCACGCCCGAATGCGTTGGAGATTCGATCGGCGCATTGGGCACCGCAGGGGCGACCTCGATACCGGCCTCGCGCGCCCAGCCCAGCAGGATCTCAACTTCATGCGCGATCTCGGAGGAGCCAGCGACGGCACCCTCGAAGACTTCGCCACTGCCGCCGTCGATCGTGATGACGTCACCGGTCCGAAACGCCCGCCCGTCCACCCGGATCTCGCCGTCTCCGACGACGACGTTCTTCGCACCAACGACCGCGGGGATGCCCCACCCGCGGGCCACGACCGCGGCATGACTCGCGAGCCCGCCGCGCGCGGTCAGGATGCCTGCCGCCTCCGCCATGCCATGAACGTCATCGGGTGAGGTCTCGGCGCGCACTAGGATCGGCGGCATGCCACGTTCAGCCGAGGCCACCGCGGCCGCTGGATCCGTGACGATCGGTCCGCTGGCGACACCCGGCGACGCGGCGAGCCCCGTCGTCAGCGCGGGACCCTCAGAGGAGCGGCCTGTGGCGATCCTCGGCGGATCGGCGAGCAACGGTAGGACGCGGCGAACGGCCTCGGCGCGTGTCAACGGGAAGTCGGCGTCCCGCGCCATGTCGACAGCGATCCGCAGCGCCGCCTGCGGCGAACGCTTGCCGATCCGCACCTGGAGGAGCCAGAGCTTGCCGTCTTCGATGGTGAACTCGATGTCGCACAGGTCGGCGTAATGGCGTTCGAGCCGCTCGGCGGCGGCGCGGAGCTCGCGGGCGACAGCCGGCAACCGCGTGTCGAGGACCGAGATCGGCTCGGTCTGGTGGGTGCCGGCGACGACGTCCTCGCCCTGAGCGTCGAACAGCACGTCGCCGTAGAGCGCCTGCTCACCCGTCGCAGGGTTGCGCGTGAACAGCACCCCGGTTCCGGAGTCTGAGCCCCGATTACCGAACGCCATCGCCTGGACGGTGACGGCTGTCCCGAGGTCGTCAGGGATGCCCTCCTTCTCCCGATACGCGCTCGCGCGATCGCTCTGCCACGACCGGAACACGGCCTCGATCGCCAGCCGCAGCTGTTGCCACGGGTCCTGCGGCACATCCTCGACGCCGACGATCGATCGAAACGACTCGACGAACCGACGCCGGCAGTCCTCGGCGAAGGCCGGATCGCGCGCGACCTCGCCGAGCCCGCGGGTCGTGTCGTCGTTGAGCCCCAGATCGAGGATGGTGTCCATCATCCCGGGCATCGAGACCGGCGCCCCCGAGCGCACGCTCACGAGGAGAGGATCGCCGGGGTCACCGAAGCGCCGGCCGACGGCTGCCTCGACTGACGACATCGCGGCCCGGATCTCATCCTCCAGGCCGTCCGGCCAACCCTCGGCCAGGAACGCGCGGCACGTCAGGGTGGTGATCGCGAATCCAGGCGGGACAGGCAGGACGAGGTCACGTGCCATGACGCCGAGGTTCGCGGCCTTGCCGCCGACGAGCGCCTTCGACTCCTCGAGCGTCTCCCCGTGCGGCTCGTCGAGGCCGTAGACGAAGCGGGTCATACGGGCGACTTCCCCTGCCCCGCATCCTGCAGCGCCTGCCAGACGCGCTCCGGCGTCAACGGCAGGTCCCGGATCGAGACGCCGGTCGCGTCGCGCACCGCCGCGGCCACGGCCGGGGCGACCGGCAGGAGTGCCCCTTCGCTCATTCCCTTGGCGCCATACGGGCCCGGCCCGTCGGCGTTCTCGATGATGTCGCTCTCCATCTCGAGCGGCAGGTCCATGCTCGTCGGGATCCGGTAGTCGATCGCGCCGAGATTCCGGATCCGTCCGGCGTCGTCCCAGATGTAGTGCTCCATCAGCGTGTGCCCCAGCCCCATGACCGCCGCGCCTTCGTCCTGCCCGCGGACCTGCAACGGATTCAGCGCCTTGCCGACGTCCGACACCGTCACGTACCTGGGGATAGACAGGTCGCCGGTCTCGCGATCGAGGTCGACCTCGACCGCGGTGGCATTGAACTCGTAGAACGCCGCGGTCCCGCCGAGCGGATGGTCGGGCTCGGCGTCCTTGCGCATCTCGCCGACACCGATGACCTCGCCACCGAGACGGCCGAGGCCGCGGGCGACGACGTCTCGGATCGGCAGGACGCGATCGCCGATACGCACGTCGCCGCCCTCGACCGTGATCTCCGATTCGTCGACCGATTCGAGGCGCGCCGCCATCGTCCGAAGCTTCGCCTGGATGTCCCGACAGGCTCGCAACACCGCGGTCCCCATGAATACCGACGATCGACTGGCCGACGTCTGCTGGTCGTAGGGCACGACCGCGGTGTCGCCGCTGACGACCGTGACCCACTCGAGGGGCGCGCCCAATTCGTCGGCCGCGATCTGGGCGAAGATCGTCCGCGCCCCCTGGCCCATGTCCGACGTGCCCGCGTAGACGACGACGCTGCCATCGACCAGCAAGCGCACGGTCGAATAGGAGAGCCCGGTGGTGGGGCCGGACTTCAGGCCGACCGCGATCCCTCGGCCACGGCCGTCGGGTGGGGCTTGGTCCCAGCCGATCAGCTCTGCCGCCCGTCTGACTGCCTGGGCCCAATCGCCATCCGCCGGCGTGTCGCCGGGGATGAACTCCTCGCCCGGTCGGGCAAGGTTGAGCAGCCGGAGCTCGAGCGGGTCGATGCCGAGCGTTCGCGCAGCCTCGTCCATGTTCGATTCGACCGCCCAGATCTGCTGGGGATTGCCGAAACCACGGAACGCGGTGGACGGCACCGTGTGCGACAGCACGCTGCGGGCGAGGATCCGGACCGACGGACAGCGATACGGACCCATCGACGTGTAGCTGCCCTTGGCCACGGTCCTGTCGGCGATGTCGGCGTAGGCGCCGATCAGGTAGTCCGCCGCGAGGTCGCGGAAGACGAGGGTGCCATCGCGCCGGAAACCGGTGCGGACGTGGACCTCGGCGGCGCCGCGGCGGACCGCCTGGAACGTCTCCTCGAGCGACAGCACGAGCTTGACCGGCCGGCCCGTGGCCAGCGCCATGAACGCGAGAAGCGGCTCGTACTTGGCGTGCTGCTTGCCACCGAACGCGCCGCCCGGGTCGGGTGCGTGGATACGGACCTTCGCGAGCGGCAGCTGGAGCAGGTCGGCGATGACGCGTTGCAGCCAGTTGGGGTGCTGGATCGCGCTCCAGATGGCGATGCCGTCGCCGTCCGGGGCGGCCATGAACGCGTGCGGCTCGATCGCGAACTGCGTGACCATCGGGAACGTGTATGTGCCTTCGACCACGACCTCGGCCTCGCGTTCGGCGGCGTCGAGGTCGCCCCACGTGTGGCGATGCTCGTGGAGGACGTTCGTGCCGGCCATCGGATCATCGGGGCGCAGCGCCGGATCCTGGACGAGTGGCGCGTCTGGGGCGAGCGCCGCTGCGAGCGTGTGGATGGCCGGCAGCTCTTCGAAGTCCACGCGGACCAGGCGGGCGGCCTCCTCGGCACTATCCCGGGAGTCCGCGGCCACGGCGGCGACCGGGTCGCCGTGGTATTTGGTCTCCCCGACGGCCAGGACCGGCCGGTCGCGCCGCTGCGGACCGAACCGCGGCATGGGGCGCGGCAGGTCGGCGGGCGTCATGACGAGACGGACACCTGGGACGTCACACGCGGCGCTGGTGTCGATCGCGCCGATCCGTGCGCGGGCCACGTCGAGCGTCATGAGCTTGACGTGGAGGGTGTCCTCGAGGTGGATGTCGGCGACATAGGCCTGCCGGCCGGTCACGCGCTCCACGCCGCCGACACGTGCCGCGGAGCTGCCGACAGCCGTCATTGCGGCGCGAGCTCCGCGTCCGGCGTCGACGCGCGATCACCGACCGGGGGACCGCTGGCACGCACCGTGGAAACGGCACGGCCGGCCTGATCGCCGTTCGTGGCCGCGGCTGCGACCGCTTCGATGATCTGCTCGTAGCCCGCGCAGCGGCACAGATTGCCGGCCAGCCCCTCTTCGATCTCGGCGCGCGTCGGGTGGGGCGTCTCCGCGAGCAAGGCGGCCGCGGAGACGAGCTGGCCCGGGATGCAGAAGCCGCATTGGGCCGCGCCCGTGTCGAGGAATGCCTGCTGGAGTGGATGCAATCGATCGCCGAGGGCGAGCCCCTCGACCGTCGTGATCGACACGCCGTCCGCCTCGACGCCCAGCATCAGGCACGAATCGACGCTCACGTCGTCGACGAGAACGGTGCACGCCCCGCACTCACCGACCAGGCAGCACTCCTTCGTCCCGGTGAGCCCGAGATCGTCGCGGAGGACGTCGAGCAGCGTGTGGTGCGACTGGACGTCGACCGCGCGGGCACGCCCGTTGACGGTCATCTCGATGCGTCGGCGCTCGCCGGTCATGGCAGAGCGCGCCGCGTGCCGAGCCGCTCGATGGCCGTCCGGAGCGCCCGCACGCCCAGCACCCGCAGCATGGCGAGCCGGTACTCCGGGCTCGCGCGCATCGATCGCGGCGACGGCGCCGCGTCGATGAAGAGGCCGGCCAGGCGTTCTTCGCGAGCCGTATCCGTCGCCGCCGCATCGGCGAGGACGCCGGTCTCGTCCACCACGAGCAGTGGCCGCGGACCCACGCTGCCGTACGCGATCCTCGTGACGCCGTCCGCGTCGACCGTGCATGCGAGCGTCACCGAGGCGAGGTCGTGCCCACGTCGGCGCGTCCGCCGAACGTGCACCGACCCGAGCGGCACCGCCGGAATCGGGATCTCGATCGCCGAGACGAGCTCGCCGGCCGCGAGCGTCGTGACACCGGAGCTCACGAAGAACGCATCGAGCGGGATGACGCGGCGGCCCTCCGGCCCGACGGCCACGACGCGTGCGCCATACGCGAGCAGGGCGGGTGCCGTATCGGCGGCGGGCGACGCGTTGCAGATGTTGCCGGCCAGCGTCGCCCGGTTGCGGATCTGGGCGGACCCGACGACCGCCGCCCCCTCGGCCAGGGCTTCGTAGTCGCGCCGGATGCGCTCGTCGCGCAGCAGATCGGTCATCGTCGTGCGGGCACCGATCGACAGGTGGCCGTCCACCACCCGGATCCCTCGCTCTAGCTCGGCGACGCCCTTCACGTCGACGACCGTGCGCGGTCGGATGGAACCGTCCCGGATGCGGATGATCAGGTCGGTGCCGCCCGCGAGGAGGCGCGCGTCCGGTCCCTGGTCGGCGAGCAGGCCGAGCGCGCCGGCGAGATCCCGTGGCCGCTCGTATGCGAAAGCACGCATGGGGTCCGGGGCCTACAGGACCCGATCCACCTGGTCCCGGACCGGGATCAACGCCCGATCGCCTCGACCGCTGGGGGTGCAGGGGCGGCGGGCGCCGCGGGTTCTCCGGCGAGCACCTCGACGCGACCGGCGCTGCCGTCGACCCGGAGTCGATCGCCGGTCTTGATCCGGCGCGTCGCCACGGATGTGCCGATGACCGCGGGGATCCCGAACTCCCGCGCGAGCACTGCGGGATGCGACGTCGTCCCACCGGTGTCGGTCACAAGGCCGGCGATCTTGGTGAAGAGCACGACCCACGCCGGATTCGTCATCTGGCACACGAGGATGTCCCCGTCGCGCACCTCGTCGAATTCGTCGACGGTGGTGACCACGCGGGCGATCCCCTCGATCGTGCCGGGCGATCCCGCGATGCCGCTGATGATGCGCTCGTCCTCGGACTGCAGGCGATGGAAGCGCTCCGGGTAGCCCCAGTTGACGAGGTACGGGAAGGCCAGCTGGGACGGAGTCACGGTGCCGACCCAATCGCGCGGCTGCAGCAGGCGGGCTGCATCGCGCTCGCCGCGCCGGGCCGCGACGATCGCCCTTGCATCGAGCGCATCCGCGCTCCCGATGAGCGCCCGCAACTCGTTGTACTGGAGGAACAGCACGTCGTCGGGCACATCGAGTCGCCCGGCGTCGACGAGCTTCCGGCCGACCGCCAGGAGCACGAGACGGACGTGGGCGTTCGCGCCCTGGTCGATATAGAAGTGGTGATCCGGCGTCAGCGGCGCCATCCGCAGGTTGACCGCGTTCGCCGCCCGCATCTCCTCGAGCGCCGCGCCGGTGAGCCCATCGAGGATCTCCTGGGAGGCGGCCTCGATGTCCCGCCTCATCGCGTCGATCGCGCTCGGGAAGTCGTAGTCGCTGACGAGGTAGCCGCGGATCAGCTCGAGCACGGGACCCATCTCCTCGCGCACCGTCGGGAAGATGAATTCGTGGCTCCACACGGCGTGCCAGCCGAATTCGCGCTGGTATGGCTCGATCCGTTCGGCGATGAACCGGCGGCCACGATCGGTCGCCCGCAGCGCGGTGGCGATCTCCCCGACATCCTCCGGCCCGAACGCCGACCGCAGCTCGGGTTCGTCGCGGACCTCGTTCTTCATGCGCCACAGCGCCCCGATCGAGTCCCAGTTCCGGTCCGAGGCCGAGTTCTGGAGCCGCCCGAGCAGCGCCTCGTCGACCGAGCCACGGGTCTTCTCCATCACCGCGCGCAGCTTCAGCGTCGCCGACAGCTGGGCGAAGTTGAGCATCCAGTGAATCTTCCAGTGGCGATCGTGCATGTCGATCGCGTCCTCGAGGAGGGTCGCGGTCTCGGCGAGCGACATGTCGTCGGTCGCGTCGAGGCGCTCCTCGAGGTAGGTGAAGTTGCGCTGCATCTCGGGCACGAGCCGGTCGTGCCACCAGTCGGCGAAGTGCTGGCCATAGACGGGCAGGACCGTGTCGAGATAGGCGCCCATCGTCGTCGCGAACTGCGCATCACGCGGGACGCGCGCCTGGTAGCGCGAGCTGTACTCGGTGCCCTCGATGTGCAGGTCCGGGTCGGCCGGGATGGCCGTCGTGTACACGTAGCCGTTGACGTTCTTGGCCAGCCAGTCGACCGCGAATGGCGTCCCGAACCGGCGGAACATGTGGTCGCAGCTGAGCCACCAGCCGCCGATGTCGAAGAACATCGGGCTGACCGGATGCGGGATGTGGAGGTCGTCGTAGACCCAGAAGAAGCCCTTCTCGACCTCCGAATCCCAGGCCACGGGAAACGAGTCGTCGCCCAGGAACTGACCGAGGACCTCCTCCGTCGCAGCCACGCCCTCCTCCTTCGGTGGCCTTCCGCTCGGCGGTTAGGCGCGCGCCTCGGTCGGCTTGATCTCCTCCGGCGCGACGCCCGCCTTCTCGGCCAGGGCCTTGCGTGCCTTATCCCAGTCCGATCGGAACTGGGTGATGCCCTTGTCGGTGAGCGGGTGATGGACCATCTGCTGCAGGATCTTGAAGGGCAGGGTCGCCACGTGGGCGCCTGCGAGGGCCGCCTGCGTCATGTGGACCGGGTTCCGGATCGAGGCCGCGAGGACCTCGGTCTCGAGCTGGTGGAGCTCGACGATCTCCACGAGCTCGCGGACGACGATCATCCCGTCCTGGTTGATGTCATCGAGGCGTCCGACGAACGGCGACAAGAGGCTGGCGCCCGCCTTGGCCGCGAGGAGGCCCTGGTTCGCGGTAAAGATCAATGTGCAGTTGGTCTTGATCCCCTCTTCCGCGAAACGGCTCATCGCCTCGAGGCCCTCCTCGCTCATCGGGACCTTGACGACGATGTTCGGAGCGAGCTTGGCGAATTCGCGCCCCTCGCTGAGCATGCCCTCGACGTCATCGGCGACCACCTCCGCGGAGACCGGGCCGCTGGTGATCGTGCAGATCTCCTTGAGGACCTCTTCGTACGTGCGGCCCGTGGTCTTGGAGAAGAGCGTCGGATTGGTGGTCACGCCGTCGAGCACACCCCAGCGGGCGACGGTGCGGATCTCTTCGATGTCGGCGGTGTCCAGGAAGATCTTCATGGCGGGCGGCTCCGTATGGCGAAGGGTCCCGATTCTACGCTGGCGCGGGTCCCCGGGCCGTGTCGCGCAGGGGCGATGGCGTAACAAGTGGCCTGACACGGTGAGCGGGCCCGTGTCAGGGCCCGGACGACCCGCCATCGTCGACCTGGGTCTCATCCGGCAGGAGCGGGGCGTCGCGCGTCTTGGGGCGTCGAGCAAGCGACGCGAGTCTCTTGCTCCGCGTGACCTGGGTTCGGTCTGTGATGTTCTCCATCCCTCGCTCGGCAGCGGCACGCGGGATACGCCAGCCGGGCAACATCGGCACGTCGATGCCGCGCCGGAAGAGGAGGAACCGGTCCCCTTCGGTCATCGATTCGAGAAGCTGGCCCAGACCGGTTGACTGGATGAGCTCCATGATCGGAACGAACACCGTTTCGTACCAATGGAGGGCACCCTCCGAGGCCGAGACGAGCCGTCCCTCAGCCCGCGAGAAATCGAGGGTGTGCGCCTTCACCGACTCCTGGAGCTCGAGGTAGCCGTCGGGATCCGAGAGCGGGAACCGTCGTCCCGGGACGGCGGCCTCGAGCCCCGTCACGTCGCGAAAACGGCGCTCGCGAGCGGTGACCCGAATGGATGCCATGGTCGTCCCGGGCGCGACGTGGAAGCGGGTCTCGAATTGGTCGACATTGGCATCGACGTACCGACGACCGCCGGCGATCGCCGCCGAGAGCCGCTTGTGGCCGTCCTCGACGAAGGAAGGCGTGATCCACCTGGAGCAGGGAAAGCGGCATGTCGACCACCGCGGGACTCGCTGCACGGGCGCGGATCTCATCACGAAGACGCGCGATCCGGGGCCGGAAGCAGCCGTCGAAGTCGGACACCCGGCCGACCGACCCGATGATGTCGGCGACGGCGACCTCACGCCGGCCGCCAGGAAGACGGGTCCCGAGACCGAGTCGATGGCGGACCTCATCGAACGCGAGGAGCTCCCGACACTCGCGGTCGCGGAAGGTCGGTGTGGCCATCGGTGTTTTCCGGGTTCAGGCCACGCCGTCAGGTCTGGCCGTCAGCCCCGACTCACCCGGCGTCGACGGTGGCGGCCTGACGTGACGGCACGGGCTCAGGCCGTGCCCGCAGGACCGGCTCGCGCCCGTCGGCCACTGCGATCGAAGCGGCTACGAACCCGTCGAACAACGGGTGCGGCCGTTCCGGACGCGACTTGAACTCGGGATGGAACTGGCTGGCCACGAACCACGGGTGGTCCTTGAGCTCGACGATCTCGACGAGCCGCCCGTCGGGTGACTGACCGCTGAGCAGCATCCCGGCGGCCTCGAGCGTTTGGCGATAGCGGTTGTTCACCTCGAAGCGGTGGCGGTGCCGCTCGTAGATGACCTCCTGGCCGTACACGGCCGCCGCCTTCGAGCCCGGAGTCAGCCTGGCGGGGTACAGGCCCAAACGCATCGTCCCGCCCTTGTCCTCCATGTCGCGCTGGTCGGGCATGAAGTCGATGACGGGATGCTCGGTGAACATGTCGAACTCGGTGGAGTTGGCGTCCGACGTGCCGATGACGTCGCGCGCGAACTCGATCACCGCGCACTGGAGCCCAAGACACAGGCCGAGATACGGGATGCGGTGGTCGCGCGCGTAGTGGGCGGCGAGGACCTTGCCTTCGATACCGCGGTGCCCGAACCCGCCCGGCACGAGCACGCCCGCCACTCCCTCGAGCGCCTCGTGGACGTTGTCCTTCGTGAGGGCCTCGGAGTCGACCCAGCGGACCTTCGCATCGACGCCGTGGGCCCAGGCCGCGTGCTTGAGCGCTTCGGTGACCGACAGGTACGCGTCGGGCAGCTCGATGTACTTGCCGACGAGGCCGATCTCGAGGCTCGGCTTGGGAGCCTTGATGCGCTCGACGAGCGCCCGCCAACCGTCGAGGTCGGGCAGGGCGTCCGCGTCGCCGAGCGCGAGATCGCGGACGATCAGCCGACCGAGACCGGCCTCCTCGAACAGCAGCGGGACCTCATAGATCGATTCAGCAGTCTCGGCCGGGATGACCGCCTCGGGCGCGACGTCGGTGAAGAGCGCGATCTTCTCGCGGATCTCGTCGCTGACCGGACGGTCGGAGCGGAGCACGATGATGTCCGGCTGGATGCCGATGCCGCGCAGCTCCTTGACCGAGTGCTGGGTGGGCTTCGTCTTGAGCTCGCCGGTGGCGGCCAGCTCGGGGAGCAGGGTCACGTGGACGTACAGCACGTTCGCCCGCCCGACGTCCTTGCGCATCTGGCGGATGGCCTCGAGGAAGGGCAGCGATTCGATATCGCCGACGGTCCCGCCCACCTCGACGATCACGACGTCCGGGTCGCCGTCACGGGACACCCGCCCGATCCGTTCCTTGATCTCGTTGGTGATGTGCGGGATGACCTGGACCGTGCCGCCGAGATAATCGCCGCGCCGCTCCTTGGCGATGACCGCCTGGTAGATGCGGCCCGTCGTGACGTTGCTGAGCTGGCTCAGGTTGGCGTCGATGAAGCGCTCGTAATGACCGAGGTCGAGGTCGGTCTCGGCGCCGTCGTCGGTCACGAAGACTTCGCCGTGCTGATACGGCGACATCGTGCCGGGGTCGACGTTGATGTAGGGGTCGAGCTTGAGGATGCTCACTCGCAGGCCCCGGGCCTTGAGGATGCGGCCGATGCTGGCCGCGGTGATGCCTTTGCCGAGACTGCTCGCGACTCCGCCAGTCACGAAGACATACTTCGACATGGGTCAGGGTTCCTCCGGGGTTTTTCTGATGCTACAGAAAACCGGCCCAAGACGCGAATCCGGGACGCTCCCGGCGGAGGCGCGTGGGTGGCTCGCCGCGCACGGCGTGTCGGTACGTGGCGCGCGGCAACTGTCCCGAGCGTCGACTGCGCAGCTCTTCGTCATCGGGGACCAGCGGGCCGTCGCTCGTCTAGCGGGAGGGTGTCGCGCGCCCGTGCGCTCGAGATGGCCGCGATACCGACCACCAGCATGATCACGCCCCAGATCAGGAAGCCGAGGTCGTAAAGCACTTCATCAGGGCCCGGCCGCACGTGATGCAGGTTCAAGATGTGGTGGTCGACCAGACCCTCGACCGTGTTGAAGAGACCCCACCCGGTCAGCATCCCGCCGATCAGAGCGCGAGTCCCGCCGTCTTCGTGTCGTGCACCGTTCGCGCTCATCAGCACGAACACGCCGGCGACCGTCACGACCCAGGTCGCGGCGTGGAAGATGCCGTCGCCGAACGTGTTGAGCTGCAGGTTGCCCAGGGTGTCCGGTGGCGTCGGAGTGCTCACCATGTGGTGCCATTGGAGGATCTGATGCAGCACGATGCCGTCGAAGAATCCACCGAGCCCGACGCCCAGCAGGATGGCTGCTATCACGAGTCGCCGGCGGCTGCGTGCCCGTCTCATCATCGTCATCACGTCCTTCATGCCCAGCATGACCAGGCTTCCGCGTGCGGTTCCGTGGCTTGCTGTCACCACCCGCAGTCAGAGGAGAGAAGCTAGCAATGCTGTGCGAAGCCATCGCAACGTCGCTGGAGACCGGGGTCGATAGCGTTCATGGGAGGATCGACTACGCCCGAACGATGGAGAACATCGCCGAGATGAGTGAACCGAAGCGAGAGCTGGCCAGGGAGTCCAACAAGCTGCTTGACGCTCTGCGGCACCTCAAGGAGACCGAGGAACGCAAGCGCGAAGTTCCGATCTCGACTCCGACGTTTCACGAGCTTGCGAACGACGTCAACGCAACGAGTCGGGAGATCTTCCGGATCGCACGCGATCAGGACGAACTCGGCGACGCGATTCCCACTGGCTCCGACAGCATCGACGACGTCGACCGTGACGGCCCCAAGGGATCGGAGCGGAAATCCGAATCGGCTCGCGCCCAATATGAGTCGCCTCGCGAAATCTGAGGCGTCGCGCGCGCTGTTCCGAGCTGGTTTCCGCTCACGGTTCCCTGCTCATGTCTGACGCCTCATCGATCGCGGTCTGGAGCTCAGCGTGAGTGGAGTCGGATGGCAATGCGTCGAGGCGGTCAGCCATCCCGAGGGCGAGCTCGAGACCGGCGATATTGATCCCGCGAACCTCGACGAGGTACCGGATCCGTCGCAGACGCTGGATATCGGCGTCTGAGTAGAGGCGTTGGTTGCCATCCTGACGCACAGGGGTCAGGAGACCCGCACGCTCGTATTTTCGGAGCGTCTGCGGGTGCATCCCGGTCAGGCGAGACGCGACGGCGATCGAGTAGAGGCCGCCGCGCTCGCCCCCAAGACGCTGAATTTCAGGATCCATTCGAGCCGGCGCCGATCTGTCGCGCCGACCCGACCTTGATCTGCTTGGGCTTCGCGTCCGCGGTCTTCGGCAGGGTCAGGGTCAGGATCCCATCCTCGAAGGTCGTCTCGGCCTTGTCAGCGTCGATCGACCGCGGAAGTGTGACTTGCCGGATGTACTCCCCAGGCGTTACCTCGTGGATGAGCCAGGTGGCACCCTCAGGAATCGCTGCTTCCTCGCTCTTGGCGCGGAGTGTCAGCACTCCGCCCTGGAACTGGATGTCGATGCCTTCCGGCGCTACGCCCGGGACGACCGCCCTGAGCACGATGTCGTCCGACGTCTCGAAGATATCGAGCGGCAGGTAGTTGGTTCCCGGGGACCACGTCAGCCAACTGCCCGGGCTGACCCATCGATCCTCGAACAACCGATCCATGCCGTCCCGCAGGGACATGAAGTCGCGCAGCGGGCTGAAGCCGTTACGAGCCATTTTCGACGTCAACCTCCTTCTGCTGGTGGTCGTGGCTGGATGCCACGGGACGTGTATAGCACAATGATACGCTTCGTGTCAAGTATATTCGCTCAGCGAGGTGGGGGCCACGTACCGGGCGGCGGATCCTCAAGTCCCTCGCCCCATGCCTCGGGGCCGCAGAAGTAGCCACGCGGCGGGGCAGCCCCCGGAGGCAACCGGAGCAACACTCCCGGATCGGCGCGCCAGGCATCTACCGTTTCCGCCAGCCAGGCATCGAGCTCGTTGAACGCGGTCCATCGCCGATACGGCCAGGCGGCCTCGAGGCAGATGCGCTCCAATGAGTCCTTGGCGAAGACGACGTCGCTATAGCCCGCGGCGTATCGATCACTGTCGCCGTCGCCGATGAACGCCACCTGTCGACCGGCCGCCCGGTGGGCCAGGACCCGCTGCCGCTTGCACGTGCCACAGACGAAACACGAGGGGTGACCGTTCGGGAACTGCAGCACCGGGCGGCGACCGTGGAACTCGGTCCGCGCCGTCACGACGGGTACCTCCGGCACGCCGAGCCGCTCGAGCGCCGGGCCGATGAAATATCCGAAGCCGTCCGACACGATCTCGATGGGGATCGACGCCGCCTGCGCGCGGCGGACGAACGACACGAAGTCGGTGTCGTGCGGTTGTTCCGCGGCCGTGGCGAGCAGCGCCGCCGGGTCGGCCTCGATCATCGACATCTCCCAGGCCATCAGCCGACGCGACCCCATCTCGCCGGCCGCGTACTTGGCCTCGGCCTCCTCCCAGATCCTCGGGGCGTGCTTCGCCATGACCCGGTCGGTCACGTCGGTGAGCGCGATCGTGCCGTCGTAGTCGACGAGGATCGCGAGCGGCGGCATCCCGTCGACGAGCGGTGGGACGGGCGGCGCCTCTTTGGTCATGAGCGGGCGACCGGGCGGACCGCGGCGCGCCGGGTGAGCGCCACACCCACGACGATGATCAGCCCGCCGACGACCTGGGCCGGCCGGATCGGCTCATGCAGGAAGAAGAAGGCCAGCACGACCGCCATCGGCGGCACGAACGACTGGAGCGTGATGATCCGGGTCGGGCCGAGGAGCCGAACGCCGTTGAAGACGACGACGTTCGCGATGGCGGCCGCGAGGAGCCCGGAAAAGGCGACGGCCAGGACGATCGGCACGATGCGCGCCGACTGCTCCGGCCCGAGCGCGCCGGGTGCCGCCAGCTGCGCGAGACCGGGCGGGAGGAGCACCAGCGTCCCGCCGATCGTCGCCCAGGTGGTCAGCACGAGCGGGGAATGCCGCCGGAGGACGGGCGCGGCGAAGGCCGTGTAGGACGCCCAACACGCCGCAGCGGCCAAGGTCAGCAGGCTGCCGACCGCGGACCCGCTCAGCGAGACGCCGACCCCGGCCGCGATGACGACGACGACTCCGAGGAACGACAATGCCGCGCCCGCGAACTTCTGCGGCGTCAGCGTGTCGACGCCGATGATCCCCGCGAGGACCGCCACGAGGACCGGGGTCGAGGCGATGATCAGCGCGCTGTCGCCGGCCGGGATCGACAGGAGGCCGACCGTCCAGAGGATCTGGTACAGCCCGAAACCGAGACCGCCCAGGACGAGGATCCGAACCACGTCTGGACGCGGCAGCCGCACGGCACCCTCGGACCAGCGCAGGATCGCGAGCAGGGCGATGGCCGCCAGCCCATAGCGCAGCATGGTGAACCCGACGGGCGGGAGGGTCGCGATCGCGTCCTTCACGACGATGAAGTTCGCGGCCCAGATGACCATGACGCCCAGGACCGCCGCCTCGGCGAGACGGCGGTCGGCGGACAATCGGACGCCCGCCGGTCGATCGGCGGGCGTCGGTGCTGCGGCGGGGATGTCGGGGTCGATCAGTCGCCGTCGCGATCGATCAGACGGTGTCGCGGTCGAGCTCGAGGAGCTCCTCGTCGTCCTCTTCGGTGAGCTTCAACCAGACGAACAGGCCGGCCAGCACGGCGAGCGGGATGACGATCAGCGCCGCGAGCGTGATGCCGAGAGCGACCGCGACGGTCTTGAGGGCTTTCATGGGCGATACCTCCGGGGTCAGGCGCTCGTAGTCGTGCTGCTACTCGCGCCGGGGATCGAAACCGGGCTTCGGAGCGCTGGCCCTCTGGCCACCATCTGCGCGATGTCCTCGCGCGTGAACTCCGAGAGCTGGTGCTGGCTACCGGCCTGGCCGGACAGCAGGAGTCTGACGACGAACGCGCCGTCCTGCTCGAAGAAGAACACGTCCTTCGGCTTCTGGTCGTCCATGTAGCGACCGAGGACGCGGAAGGCCGTCTCGTAATAGCCGGCATCGTGCGTCGGCACGGGTGCCGAGCGACCGCGACGCGCGGCGGCTTCCTCCATGAAGCGAGCGATGTCATCGTCGAGGAACGTCAGCGTCTCCTTGGCCTGTGTCCCGATCGACTCGGACCAGGCGCCACCGGCCGAGCCGGACACCACGAGCCCCTGGACGATGAAACCGTCGGGGGCTTCCACGAGGAGGACGTCCTTCATGCCGCGCTGGTCGAGGAACGCGCCGATGGACCGAAAGACTTCTTCGAAGTCCTGGCGCGGGCTGCCCTCGTAGATGCGCATGGGGCGCCGTCCTCCACGACCCGGTGGCTCGGTCGCGCGGCCCGCACCGCCATGGCGCAGCACCGCCCACCCCGGATGCCTCGCGAGTCCGGCGAGTGTACCGACCGGCCGGGCGCGCGGCAATATCAGGATGGGGGTCAGTTTCGGGTCAGCGCAGGTGGGCGGCGAGCGACGCGGCCACGCGCGCGTTGTTCACGATCAACGCGGTGTTCGCGGGCACCGAGCGGCCGTCGGTCAGGTCCGCGATCCGGGCGAGCAGCCACGGCGTGACGGCCGGTCCGTGGATGCCGGCCGCCTCCGCGTCGGCGATCGCCTGCGCGACCGCGTCCCGGGCCACGTCGTCGGGGAGGGCCTCGTCGGCCGGCACCGGCACGCACACGAGGGCGGCGCTCCCCAGGGCCAGGCCGAGATGCGCCGCAACGATGCGGGCCGCCGCGGCCACGTCCGCAACCTGGGTCGGCGCAGGGATCCCCGACGACCGGGCGAAGAACCCGGGCACCTCCGGTTGCCCGACCGCGATGACCGGCACGCCCCTGGTCTCCAGATACTCGATCGTGGCCGGCACGTCGAGGATGGCCTTCGGACCGGCGCACACCACGGCCATCGCGGTCCGTCCCAGCTCCTCGAGATCGGACGAGATGTCCAGTGACGCGGGCACGCCCGTTGCCGACCCGTCGAGTGCGCCGCGATGGACGCCCCCGATCCCGCCGGTCGCGAAGACCCGGATCCCGGCCGCGAACGCCGCGATCATCGTTGCCGACACCGTCGTGGCCGCCCAGCCGTCCTCCGCGAGGGCGACGGCCAGGCTGGGGCGGGCGGCCTTGCGGACCGAGCCTGCCGGCGCAGTGGCCAGCGCCTCCAGTGCCCCGGCGTCGAGCCCGACGAGAAATCGGCCGTCGCGGATCGCGACCGTGGCGGGCACCGCGCCCGGCGTCTCGCGCACGGCCGTTTCAGAGGCCGAGGCGACCTCGATGTTGTGCGGATAGGGCAACCCATGGCTGATCAGCGTCGACTCGAGTGCCACGACCGGCCGGCCCTCGGCCAAGGCCCCGGCGACCTCCGGCGCGATGATCAGTCGGTCGGCGACCGAGGGCGGGACGGCCATGTTCGAAGGGTAGCGTCGCCGCTAGGCTGTCGCGCATGGCTCCCCGCCGACCCATGACTCCAGAAGACATCCGCCGCATCGTCGTCGTCGAGGAGCTCGATCTGTCCGAAGACGGACGGACGGCCGTCGTCGTCCGGCGGACGATCAAGGGCAACCGCTACGTCGGCCACCTGTTTGCGATCGACCTGGGGTCGGGGCGGGAGATCCCCACTCCCCGCCAGCTGACCCGCGGAACCGTCCGCGACACGCGACCGCGGCTCTGTCCCGACGGCCACACGCTCGCATTCGTCCGCACCGACCCGACGGACGACGACGCGGTCCCGTCGATGATGCTGCTCGACCTGTGGCGAGAGCGCGGGCCGTGGGCCGCGACGAGCGGCCGGCACGGCGCGGTCGGCGAGATAGCCTGGTCGCCGAACGGCCGGCGCCTCGCGTTCACGGCCGACGTCGATCCGCCCCGCTTCATCGCCGGCAAGACCAGACCGATCTGGCGGCGCGGAAAGTCGAGCTCGGATGAGGAGCCGGTCGCCCGCCGCATCACGCGCACCGACTGGCGTTGGGACGAAGAGGGACATCGAGACCGGTGGTCGCATCTCTTCGTGATCGACCTGCCGTCCGGGAAGCCGCGCCAGGTCACGAGTGGCGATTGGGGCGTGTCCGACATCTCCTGGTTCCCGGATAGCCGGACGATCGCGTTCACGAGCGACCGGACGTCCGATCCCGATACCCACCCGAGGGCCACCATCTGGGCTGTCGACGTCGACGCGACGACGCGCGACGCACACGCCGAGCCGCGCGAGGCGCTCGCGCCCGGGGGTTGGGCGGCGCACCCGTCGGTCTCGCCCGACGGCCGCTGGATCGCCGCGACCGCGATGCTGCAACCCGATCCGATCGACGACGTGAGCCCGGCTGTGGTGGTCGGGCCGTCCGACGGTTCCAGGGCACCGTGGCTGCTGGCACCCGACCTGGATCGCCCCGTCGGCAGCTGGCTCGATACCGACCTGACCGGCTGGGTCGTCTACGGCCGGAACGGCCCGTTCTGGCTCGACGAGTCGCGGATCGTTGCGACGATCTCCGACCGGGGCCGATCGCACCCGCACGTCTTCACGATCGACCCGGCCACGGGCGACCCGCGTGGGCACCATCGGGCCGCGGGCGGAGACATCGTGACCCACACGATCGCGGTCGCCCGGACCGGGCTGGTCGCCACGCTCGGGACGCTCGGCACGCGGGCCATGGACGTGCAGACCCTCGACCTCGCGCCCGGGGCGGACCCACCGGCCTGGCGGACCCGGTCCTCGTTCGGGTCGCGCTGGCAAGACGCCTTCGACATGCCCGAGATGCGCCTGGTCGAGGCGCCCGGGCCCGGTGGCCCGATCGACGTCTGGATCGCCTCGCCGCCCGGGGCTGGCCATCGCCCCCTTCCCGCCGTCGTCCACGTCCACGGCGGTCCGCTCGGCGCGTGGGCCCCGGCGCCGCACATCGAGGTGATGCTCCTCGCCGCGCACGGGTACCGCGTCATCCTGCCCAACATCCGGGGTTCCGCCGGGTATGGAGCGGAATGGATCCGACCGCAGCTCGGCGACTGGGGTGGGGTCGATGCGGCCGACGTCCACGCGGCCGCGGATCACGTCGTCGCGATCGGCTTGGCCGACGCGGAGCGACTCGGTGTGATGGGTCTCAGCTACGGCGGGTTCATGACGAACTGGCTGGTCGGCACGACCGATCGTTTCAAGGCGGCCGTCTCGGAGAACGGAGTGACGAACCAGGTGGCGGACTGGGCCAACTCCGACGGTGGCCCCGAGTTCAGCCGGGCCGCCCTGCTGGGCGACCCGCTGTCGCCCGAAGGGGTCGACAAGCTGTGGCGGCAGTCGCCGTTGCGCAACGTGGCGAACGTCCGAACGCCGCTGCTGATGCTCCAGGCCGAGGCGGATCACCGTTGCCCCGCCGCGGACAACGAGCAGTTCTTCATCGCTCTGCGCCATGTCGGCGCGACCGTCGAGTACGTCCTCTACCCCGGCGAGTACCACGTCTACGCCTCGGCAGGCCGGCCCGACCGGCGCATCGACCGCAACACGCGGGTGCTCGACTGGTTCGACCGGTATCTCCGCTGACCGCCCGGACGTTTCGGTCACGGCGGACTGGCCCCATCCCGGCATCGCGCCGGCTGGACATGGGAGTCATCATCGACCGATGACCCCACCCGATCGCCGCTTCCGACGGTCCGTGCCTGCGGCGATCGCCGCGACGCTGGTCGCCCTGCTCGTCGCCTCGACCACGGCCGTCGCGGCCGCCGACTTCCCGAGGGGCTACGAGGGCTACCACACGTACGCCGAGGTCGGTGCCGCGACGAAGGCCGCCGCCGACGCGCACCCGACGATCGCGTCGCGCTTCAGCATCGGCAAGAGCCACCAGGGCCGCGAGCTGTGGGCGATGAAGATCTCGGACAACGTCGGCACCGACGAGAACGAGCCCGAGGTCCTCTACGACGGCGGCCACCACGCCGACGAGCACATGAGCGTCGAGATGGCGCTGCGCATCATGCGCTGGCTCGTCGACGGCTATGGCAGCGACTCGCGCATCACCAACATCGTCAACGGCCGCGAGATCTGGATCATCCTCCTCGTCAACCCCGATGGCGCCGAGTACGACATCGCGAACGGCCGATTCCACTACTGGCGCAAGAACCGCCAGCCGACGCCCGGCACGAGCTACGTCGGCACCGACCTCAATCGGAACTACGGCTACAAGTGGGGCGGCGGCGGGCGCACGAGCTCCAACCCGGCTGCCATCACGTATCGCGGCCCCCGCGCGTGGTCGGCGCCCGAGGTGCGCGCCGTGCGCGACTTCCTGACCAGCCGCGTCGTCGACGGCCGTCAACAGATCCGGACCCACATCACCTTCCACGAGACCGGGCGACTCGTGATGTGGCCGTACGGCTACACATACACGAACGTGCCGGCCGACATGACCACGCAGGACTACCGCGCGCTCGTGAACATGGGCCGGACCATGGCCTCGTCGAACGGGTACAAGCCCCAGCAGGCGAGCGACCTGTACATCACGTCCGGGACGACGCGCGACTACGCCTACGGGACCTATCGGATCTTCAGCTTCACCTTCGAGCTGTCCAACCGGGACTACATGAACGACAGCCTGATCGCGTCCGAGACGGGCCGGAACAAGAACGCCGTCCTCTACCTGGCGGAACGGGCCTCCTGTCCGTACGCGGGGCTGGGGGCTTCCTACGTGACCTGGCGGTGCGGCGCGTTCGACGACGACTTCGAGGTGGGCCGCGGCTGGGTCGTCAACCCGGACGGGACCGACACGGCCACCACCGGCGCGTTCAGCCGGGGCGACCCCGCCCCAACCTCGTCGAACGGGCCGAAGCAGCTAGGCACCGTGCCGTCCGGGGTCCGCGCGATCACGACCGGCCGGGCGGCCGGCGCCTCGGCGAACGCCCACGACCTCGACGGAACCACGACCGTTCGATCGGCACCGATCCCGATGCCGAACACGACCGGGCAGCAGCTGTTCTTCCGATACGTCTTCGCCCACGGCTCGAACGCGTCGTCCGCCGACCGGCTCGTCGCCAGCATCGAGACGTCCGATGGGACCCGGACGCCGGTCTTCACGAAGGCGGGCGCCGCGACCGACGTCGATGGCGCCTGGCGGAACGTCTATGTCTCGGCGGACACCTGGAAGGGCCAGACGATCCGCATCGTCTTCGCGGCGGTCGATGGCGCCGCGAACAGCCTGGTCGAGGTCCAGATCGAGGACGTGCGCATCACCCGGGGCACGTAGGCGAGGCGACGTCGGCGAGGTCAGGCCACCGGGAGCTCCGCGCGCGGCGTCGTGAGCTGGCGCGCGGCGGCGCGATGACCCGCGAGCGCGGCACGCTGCAGCGCGGCAGGGATCGACCGTCCACTCGCCCGGGCTGAGAACCACCCGACGAGGAACCCGGCATCGAACGCGTCGCCGGCGCCAGTCGTGTCGGTCGCGGGGAGCGGCTCGGTGGCCACCTCGAACCGCAGCCGCGCGTCGCCCTCGCGGGCAAGGACCGTCGCTCCCTTGGAGCCGCGCTTCACGACGGCGATCCCCGCAACGTCCAGCAGGCCCTCGACGGCATAGCGCCCGAGGAGGCCCTCCGCCTCGGAAGCCGTCGCGAACAGGAAGTCGGGCGCGACGTCCTCGATAAGGGTCCGCGCCGCCCGTCTGCCGCGCGCGAGCAGCGGACCGATCGACGCGAGGTCGACGCTGATCGCGGCATGCGCGCCGCGCGCCAGCTCGATCCCGCGCCGTCCCGCCAGGCTCAGAGGTTCGTCGATGAGCGAGTACAGCGGCAGGTGGAGCGCATCGGCTCGGGTGAACCAGCCGGGCTTGAGGTCGCCCGGCTGGAGCTGGAGCGCAGCCGCACGATCGGTGACGAACGAGCGCTCGCTGTCCGGCGTCACGAGGACGCCGATCCTCCCGGTCCGCGCGCCCGCGACGCGCACGACCCGCGGCGTCACTCCGTCGGCCCGGATCGCTTCGACCAGGGCCCTGCCGGCAGCGTCCCGCCCGATCGCCGCGATCAGCGACGAGCGTGCCCCGAGCCGCCCGAGCCAGCGGGCCGCCGTCGCGGCCGACCCACCCTGGGCGAAGAAGACCTTGCCTGGGACGTCGGTCCCGTGCTCGAGCGGTCGTTCCGGTTTGAGCACGACGTCGACCACGAGGTCCCCGAGCACCACGATCCGGGCGCGGCCCGGCGAGCGGCGCGGGCGGGCCGGTCTGAGGGACGGCATGACCCGAGGATACCGTCCGACTCGACCTACAATGGCCGTGACCCCCTCCGGCCACCCGACGATCGGAGTCCCGCCCATGGCCGCCGTGACGACCGACCTCGACCGCCTTGCGATCGACACGATCCGCACCCTGTCGATCGACGCGGTGCAGCAGGCCAACTCCGGACACCCGGGTGCGCCGATGGGCGCCGCGCCGATGGCATACGTGCTCTGGACGCGTTTCCTCCGCCATGCCCCGACCCATCCCGACTGGCCGGATCGCGACCGCTTCGTGCTGTCGGCGGGGCACGCGTCGATGCTCCTCTATTCGCTGCTCCACCTGACCGGCTACGACCTCCCGCTCGAGGAGCTCAAGGCCTTCCGCCAGTGGGGCTCGCGGACGCCGGGGCACCCGGAGTGGGGCCTCACGCCGGGCGTCGAGGCGACGACCGGTCCGCTGGGGCAGGGCTTCGCCAACGCCGTGGGCATGGCCATCGCGGAGCATCGGCTCGCCGCCGAATTCAATCGGGACGAGCACGACATCATCGATCACCGGACGTTCGTCATCGCCTCCGATGGCGACATGCAGGAAGGCATCGCCTCGGAGGCCGCGTCGCTCGCCGGCCACCTCCGGCTACGCAAGCTCACCGTCCTCTACGACGACAACGGGATCCAGCTCGACGGCCCGACCTCGATGGCGTGGTCGGAGGACGTCCCGAAGCGGTTCGAGGCGTACGGCTGGCACGCGACACGCGTCGCCGACGGCAACGACCTCAGCGCGATCGAGGCGGCGATCACCGAGGCCCTGGAGGACGACCGTCCGAGCCTGATCGCGGTCAGGACGCACATCGGCTTCGGAAGCCCGAACAAGCAGGATTCGCAGAAGGCGCATGGCTCCCCGCTCGGTCCGGACGAGGTCCGTCTCACCAAGGAGGCGTACGGCTGGGACCCCGACAGGTCCTTCTACGTGCCCGATGAGGCACGAGCGGTGTTCCGCGAGGCCATCAAGGCGGGTGACGAGCTCGTCGCCGACTGGGAGCGTCGGCTGGGCGCCTACGACGATGCCCATCCGCGGCTGGCCGCGGACCTGCGCCGCCGTCTCAGCGGCAGGCTCCGGCAGGACTGGGACGCGGACCTCAAGACGTACGAGACCGGCACCGAGGTCGCGACCCGGAACGCATCGCAGGACGCCATCCAGGCGGTGGCCGGACCGGTACCCGAACTGTTCGGCGGCGCCGCCGATCTCTCCGAGTCGAACCTGACCGACGTCAAGGGCGAGCCCAATCTCAGTGCCGACGAGCCGGGTCGCAACCTCCGGTTCGGCGTGCGCGAGCACGGGATGGGCGGCATCGCGAACGGGATCGCGTACCACGGCGGGTTCATCCCGTATGACGCGACGTTCCTGACCTTCAGCGACTACATGCGCGGGGCCGTGCGGCTGGCGGCGCTGTCGGGCCTGCACGTGATCCACGTCTGGACGCACGATTCGGTCGGACTCGGCGAGGACGGGCCGACCCACCAGCCGGTCGAGCACTACGCGGCCCTGCGGGCGATCCCCAACCTCTGGTTCGTCCGCCCGGGTGACGCGAACGAGACGTCGGCGGCGTGGGCGCTTGCGATCGAGCGACGCGGCGGACCGGTCGCGCTGGCTCTGACCCGACAGAAGCTCCCGGTCCTCGCCGGGACCGCCGACAAGGCCCGCGAGGGCGTGCAGCGCGGCGGCTATGTCCTGCGCGACGCCGGGGGCGGACGGCCGAAGCTGATCCTCATGGCCACGGGCTCTGAGCTCCAGCTCGCCTTCGGGGCGGCCGAAGCGCTCGAGGACGACGGCATCCCGACGCGGGTCGTGTCGATTCCCTGCTGGGAGCGGTTCGAGGCGCAGGACGGGTCGTACCGCGACGAGGTCCTGCCGCCGGCGATCCGCAAGCGCGTCAGCGTCGAGGTCGGCGTGTCGCACGGCTGGGAGCGCTGGGTGGGCGACGAGGGCGCGATCATCGGACTCGACCACTTCGGCGCCTCGGCGCCGGCCGGCACGATCTTCGAGCATTTCGGCTTCACGATCGACCGAGTCGCGGATGTCGGGCGGCGGGTCGTGCGTGACGGACTTCGCGGGCGGATCGGCACGCTGGATGGCGGCCACTTCGCCCATATGGGCGCTGGCGGTGCCCACCCGACGCTGCGCTCCGGCGAATTGGGCGTGGACCGGACGGAGGACTCCGACCCGGGCCACAGCTGAGCGGGTCGGGCAGGCAACGGCGGGTCAGCTTCGGAGGCGTTCCCCGCGTGGGTCGTAGAACGCCTCGCGGCTGAGCAGGCAGGGCGCCGGGTCGCTGCCGATCTCGACGCACCAATCGTCGCCATCGAGCGTCCCGTGGACCCAGGCCAGCGCGATCGACCCGCCGAGGGTCGGCGCGATCGAGGCGCTCATCACGTGGCCGACGCGCTCCGCCCCGCAAAGCACGGATTCGCCGTGCCACAGCACGGCGGCCGGGGCGTGGAGGGAGACCAACCGACGGGGCCGCTCGTCGTCCGGGACGTCCCGCAGCCGCTCGAGCGCGGCTCGCCCGACGAAATCGGCCGCCTTCCGGCGTGAGACGGCGAACCCGAGGCCGGCCGCGAACGGATCGTCGAGGGGCCCCATGTCGTGCCCCCACGATCGGAAACCGCGCTCCAGCCGGCTCGCCTCGAAGGCGAACGCGCCGGCGTGCGTGATGGGCAGGTCGGCGCGGGCGGCGACGATGTGCTCGTGGAGATCGGCGACGAACTCCGTCGGCACGAGGAGCTCCCAGCCGAGCTCGCCGGTGAACGAGACGCGGAGCGCTAGAGCCTGCAGGCGGGCGACCTCGATCTCCCGTGCCTCGAGGAACGGCCAGGCCTCCGCCGAGACGCTCGCGTCGGTCAGGCGGGCCAGGAGATCGCGCGATCCCGGCCCGGCCAGGTGCAGCGTGGCCCAAGCCGAGGTGACGTCGGTGACGACGGCATCACCGGGCAGCCCGGCCCGCAGCAGGCCCTCGGTCCGGCGCTGGCTGACCGTCGGGGCGAGCACGAGGAACCGGTCGTCGGCCAAGCGCGTGACCGTCGGGTCCATGAGGATCCCGCCGCGATCATCGGCGAGGATCGTGTAGACGACCCTGCCAGGGGGGACGTCGAGGTCGGAGGTGACCAGACGCTGGAGGCCGGCCAGCGCACCACGACCGGCGACCTCGAACTTCGCGTACGTCGTGAGGTCGTACAGGGCGACGCCCTCGCGCGTCGCCCGCACCTCGTCGCGAACGGCCGGGAACCACGACGGATCGGTGTAGGAGTAGCGAACGGCCGGACCGTCCCGGCCCGCACCAGGCTCGTACCACAGCGGCCGCTCCCAGCCGCCCACCTGACCCATCGCAGCACCGGCCGCGCGGTGCGCCAGGTCGAGTGGCAGGCGGCGCAGGCCGCGCGCCGTCTCGGGCTGTCGGCCCGGCCAATGCATCGCGTAGAGGCCGCCGAGCGTCTCGACCGTCCGCTCGTGCAGCCAGCGCCGCTGGCTCGCCCAGCGACCCATCCGGGCGACGTCGACCTCGACGAGGTCCATCGTCATGGATCCGGTCACGATCCACTCGGCGGCCGCGCGGCCGACACCGGCCCCGAAGATGATCCCCTGGGAGTTCAACCCGGCGGCGACGAACAGGCCGGGCACCTCCGGCACGAACCCGAGCTGGAGGTTGGCATCCGGCGTGAAACTCTCCGGACCGCGCAGGAAGTGCCCGAAGCCGAGGCCGGCCAGCGCCGGGACTCGGGCGCGGGCCGCCGACAGCACGGGGTCGAAGTGCTCCCAGTCGGGCCCGAGCTCGACGAAGCCGTCGGTCGGCACGTCCGCGGCGGCCCACGGCTTGCCGTTCGGTTCGAAGGCGCCGATCACGAACCGGCCGCCGTGATGGCGGATGTACAGGTAGCCGTCGAGGTCGCGGAGGAATGGGAGGTCCGGCGTGGCGGCCGGCGTCTCATGGGTCATGACCCAGACGTGCTCCGCCGGATAGAGGGCGACGCTCGCGTCGGCCAGTCGCGCCAGCTCGGATGTCCACAGGCCGGCCGCCAGGACGACCACCTCCGCCTCGACCCCGCCGGCGGTGGTCGAGATGCCCGTCACGCGACGGCTGTCCGGTCCGCGCCGGAACCCCGTGACCGTCGTCCCCGGCACGTAGCGGACACCGCGGTCCACTGCGGCGCGGGCCAAGGCGAGCGCGGCGGAGCCGGGGTTGATCGTGCCGTCCTCCGGGAAATACACCCCGCCGACGAGGTCGTCGACGACGGCCGCGGGCCAGAGCGCGCGGATCCTCTCGCGATCGACGATCTCCGACGGGATTCCCGCGTCGCGTGCGATCGACACGGGGCGGCGGATCTCCGCGAATCGCTCCTCCGTGCGGGCGACCGTCAGCGATCCGACGCGCCGCAGTCCCGGATCGATGCCGGTCTCGCGCCCGACGCGCTCGTACGTCTCCGCGTTGATCCGGGCGAGCTCCGTGAGCGCATGCGTGCCCCGGACCTGCGAGACGAGCCCGGCGGCGTGCCAGGTCGTCCCGTTGGTCAGGCGTCCACGCTCCACCAGCACGACATCGGACTCGCCGGCCGATGCCAGGTGGTACGCGATCGACGCGCCGACGATCCCACCACCGACGATCACGATCCGAGCCGCGGACGGCAGCGGTGCGGTGGGGAGCGTCGAGGCGACGTCAACGTCACGGTTCGCCAGGTGCTCGGGGGCCGTCATCGCCGCGCCAGCGTAGCCGCAACGGAGGCCGGGCACGTCTCGAAACCCGGACGCTGGACGGGGTAACCGCACCTGGGACCGCACGCCTATCCTTGGCGCATGCGCGTCGCGTTTTCGGCGGATCACGCCGGTGCCTGGCTCAAGGACGAGCTGATCGCCCGGATCGATGCGGCCGGCCTCGGTCACGAGCTGATCGACCTCGGTGGCGACGGTTCCGATCCGAACGACGACTATCCGGACTTCGCCCAGCGCCTGGGCGAGGCGGTCCAGTCGGGCGAGGCGGATCGCGGCATCCTGATCTGCGGGTCCGGTGTCGGAGCCAGCGTTGCCGCGAACAAGATGCGCGGGATCCGGTCAGCGGTCTGCCATGACACCTACTCGGCCCACCAGGGCGTCGAGCACGACGACATGAACGTCCTGACCCTTGGTGCCCGGGTCATCGGCCCCGAGCCGGCCGTCGAGTGTTCGCTCGCCTTCCTCGAGGCGACGTTCAGTGGCGAACCGCGGCACAAGCGCCGACTCGACAAGGTCCTGGCGATCGAGGCGGCGGGGCGCTAGCAGCGAAGCTGGGAGCAAAGCTCACGAGCCCGCGGGCTCCTTCGCGACGACGATCGCGGCCCGGCTGATCCCGTCCTCGCCGTAGACGGCCCCGACGGCGACGATCTCGTCCTCCACGACCACCGCGTCGTTGATCAGCATCGATCCGTCGCCGGGGTCCGGGAGCGGTCGCCACGCCCAGCCGTCAGGGCTCGCCCAGGCGCTCGCGCCATCGATCGCCAGCAGGCCGTGCATCCCGGCCGGGACGACGATGCTGCCACCGTTCGAGATCGGCGATCCGTCGCCGGGCAATCGGGCCCACTCCGATCCATCCTCGGACCACCATGCGATCGCGCTGGCCGGACAGGAGGCGTTGGCCGCACATGTCGGCGCCCACGCCCCCTGGACCACAAGACCCCAGCGTCCCGGGACCAGCCGCGCCGCGTAGACGTCCGCGGCCCCATCGATCTGGATGGCCGTCCACGCGACGGCATCGGTCGACCGCAGCAGGACCGGGGAGCGTCCGGAACCGCCGAGCGCGACGAAACCGTCGTCGACCGCCTCTGGGTCGGTGACAGTCAGATCCGGCGGAAGCTCGATGGCCGTACGCTCAAAGGTCAGCCCGTCCGGCGACCGCCAGACTGCCGGCTCTCCGTCGACATCGCTCCCGGCCGCCACGATCCCCTCGGGACTGCCGGTCAGCCAGGCCGGGTAGGTGTCCGCGGATCCGGGCACCTGCCCGACCCGCTCCCAGGAGCGGCCGTCCCGGGATCGCAGGAACACGGCGTGCGGGCGCTCGGCAGAGCCGAGCAGGCCGACCCCGAGCGCCACGAAACCGTCGGGCGCAGTCGCCACGTCGACCAGCTCGACCGCGTCGAACACGCCGGGCGCCCGGACCGACTGCCACGACACGCCGTCCTCGGAGAACCAGATCAGGCCATCGCGGACCGCCTCGTTCTCCCGGTACCCCACCGCGACGAAGCCGTCCGCGCCCGCCGTGACCGCGGCGACCATCTCACCGCCGCCAGGTTCGCCGGCAGGCCCGCCCCCGGTCACACCCTCTGCCACGGACCACACGATGTCGGGCCACGGTACGACGTCGGCGGGCACCGGGGGCGGGGTGACCGGTGGGGTCGGTGACGGGGCCGGCGTGCATCCCAGCACAGCCGACGCGATCACCCAGCAACTCAGGCGAAGCCAAAGCCCCCGCATCTCCTGCAGTGTGACGCAGGCTCGGGGGTGCCGTAGGGAAGTACCATGCAGGTCCCCGGATATCGTTCGGAGGCCCCGATGACCGAGCCTGTCTCGTCCGCCGTCCAGGTCCCGACGTTCGCGCTCGGGGACGGCGAGGCCACATATCGGTCGATCGTCGATGACGCCCGCGACGCCGAATGGGCGGTCCGGCTGTTCGACCGCGACACCTCGCTCTGGACCGACGACCCCAGCGTCGCGGACACCATCGCGGAGCGTCTCGGCTGGCTCGACGCTCCGACAGACTTCGCGGACAACATCCCGGCGCTCGAGGCGTTCGGCGATGCGGTCGTCGATGCCGGGTTCACGACGGCCGTCGTGGCCGGCATGGGTGGCAGCAGCCTCGCCCCCGACGTCCTGCATCGCACGTTCGGATCGGCCGATGGCTACCTCGAGCTGCGGATCCTCGATTCGACCGATCCCGAGGCGGTCGCGGCCGTCTTCGACGACCTCGATCCGTTGCGCACCCTCGTGATCGTCGCGAGCAAGTCCGGCACGACCGTCGAGCCCAACGCGTTCCTCGCGGAGGCGTGGCATCGGGGCAGCGTCGCGCTCGACAAGGTCCACCACCACGCCTATGAGAACCCGGGCGCGACGATCGTCGCGATCACCGACCCCGGGAAGAGCCTCGAAGCGATCGAGCACCACGACGACTTCCGCGAGGTGTTCCTCAACCCACCCGACATCGGCGGGCGCTACAGCGCACTCACCTACGTCGGCCTCGTGCCGGCGTCGCTGATCGGACTCGACCTCGATGCCCTTCTCGCGTCCGCGATCGCGATGCTCGGGGCGTGCCGGGAGCCCGACCCGGACGCCAATCCCGGGGTGTCGCTCGGGATCGCGATCGGCGGGCTTGCCCGCGCCGGCCGCGACAAGCTGACATTCCTGCCGGACGACGAGATCGCGTCATTCGGGGCATGGGCGGAACAGCTCATCGCGGAGAGCACCGGAAAGCATGGCGTGGGCATCGTGCCAGTCGACCTCGAGCCGGTCGGCCGGCCGGAGTCGTATGGCGACGACCGCGTCATCGTCCGGCTCGCCCTGGAGGGCGGCACCGATAACGGCCGGGACGCGCTGGCCGACGCGCTCGAGAAGGCCGGCCATCCGGTGATCCGCATCACGATCGCGGATCCGATCGATCTCGGCGCCGAGTTCGTCCGCTGGGAGGTGGCGACCGCGATCTCGGGCGTCGTCCTCGGGATCGACCCGTTCGACCAGCCGAACGTCGAGGAGGCCAAGGAGCTGACCCGGACCGTGCTCGCGAAGGCCGAGCGAGGTGAGGCGGCAGCCTCGCAGGTCCCAGCCGTGAGCTCGGCCGACCCGGACCTGGCCCGCAAGCTGCGCGAGCACCTCCTGCGCCGCGTGCCACACCCGTACCTGGCCCTCCAGGCGTTCATCGCACCGACGCCGGACCGCGACGCGGCGATGGCCCGGATCCGGGCGCGCCTCCGCGATGCGACCGGCGACGCGACGACGGCGGGCTACGGCCCGCGCTTCCTCCACTCGACGGGCCAGCTCCACAAGGGCGGCTCGCCGATCGGCTGGTTCCTGCAGCTCACAGCGGACCATCCCGGCGACCGGCCGATCCCCGGCTGGCCGTACACCTTCGGCCAGCTCATCCACGCCCAGGCTGACGGCGATCATGCCGCGATCTCGGCACACGACATGCCGATCATGCGGATCCATCTCGGCGCCGATGCGGACGCCGGCCTCACCGCCCTCGAGCAGGCGCTCGACGCCGCGCTCACCACCCTGCCGGAGGTTTGACGCCCATGCGACTCGGCTTCATCGGTCTCGGTCGGATGGGCGCGAACATGGTCCGTCGCCTGGTCCGCGACGGACACGAGATCATGGTCTACAACCGCACGCCGGAGAAGTCGAAGGAGATCGAGGGAGAGGGCGAGGGAGCGAAAGCGACCTTCTCGATCGAGGAGCTGGTGGCCAAGCTCGAGAAGCCGCGGGCGGTCTGGGTGATGGTTCCGGCCGGCGATGCGACCGAGGCCCAGATCACCGAGTTGCTCGAGCACCTCGAGCCCGGTGACACGATCATCGACGGGGGCAACACCAACTTCCATGACGATGTCCGCCGCCACGAAGCGCTGAAGGAGCACGGCGTCCACTACGTCGATGCCGGGACGTCGGGCGGGGTGTGGGGCCTGCAGGTCGGCTATTGCCTGATGGTCGGGGGCGACGAGGAAGCCGTGCGGCCCCTCGAGCCGATCTTCACCACCCTGGCGCCGCCCGGGGGCTACCTCCACGTCGGCGGACCCGGTGCCGGGCATTACGTGAAGATGGTCCACAACGGCATCGAATACGGCCTCATGCAGGCGTACGCCGAGGGCTTCGAGATCATGCACGCGAGCGATTACGCGCTCGACCTCGCCGCGATCTCGGACCTGTGGATGCAAGGCTCCGTCGTCCGCTCGTGGCTGCTCGAGCTCGCCGCCCGCGCCTTCAAGACGAACGGCCAGGACCTCGAGCACCTGAAGGGCTGGGTCGCCGATTCCGGCGAAGGTCGCTGGACCGTGCAGGAGGCAATCGACAAGGACGTCCCGGCGCCGGTGATCACGCTCTCGCTCCTGACCAGGTTCCGCTCGCGGCAGGAGGACTCGTACGGCGCCAAGGTCCTGGCCGCCCTGCGAAACGAGTTCGGCGGCCACGAGGTCAAGACCGAGTAGCGCGATGGCTGCCACGAAAGCGCCCACCAAGGAACCGGCGCCGGTCGACGCGCCGCCCGACCAGCCGATCCCCGCCCAACCCGCGCCGCGGCCCAAGGACGCACCGAAGACCATGCGCGAGCTGCGTGAGGCCCGCCAGGGCAAGCGCGCGTCCCGTGCCAAGCCCGCGGAGAACGTCCTGCGCCAGGGGCTCCACCTGGAACGGGTGCCGGATCCATCGGTGCTCGTCCTGTTCGGCGCGACCGGTGACCTCGCCCATCGCAAGGTGATTCCCGCGATGTACCACCTGTGGCGGTCGAATCTGCTGCCGCACGAGTTCGTCCTCCTGGCCGTCGGCCGGCGGGCCTTTCACGACGACGACTTCAGGCGGGAGGTGCGCGCCTCACTCGAGCAGTTCAGCCGCGTGCTTCCGCTCGACGAGGCGGCGTGGACTTCCTTCAGCGAGAGGATCCTGTACGACAAGTGCGACTTCGGCGACGCCAGTGGCTTCGACCGCCTGGCCCGCCGTCTGGACGAGCTCGATACGGAACATGGGACACGCGGCAACCGGCTGTACTACCTCGCGACCCAGCCGTCGCAGTTCGCCGAGCTCGTCGGTCAGCTCGGCCGGGTCGGCCTCGACCACGAGCGACACGATGGCGGCTGGCGCCGGGTCGTCATCGAGAAGCCGTTCGGGCATGACCTGGAGTCGGCGAAGAAGCTCAACCGCGAAGTCGGCAAGGTCTTCCGCGAATCGCAGGTCTATCGCATCGACCATTACCTGGGCAAGGAGACCGTCCGCAACCTGCTGGTCTTTCGGTTCGGCAACGGCATTTTCGAGCCGCTCTGGAATCGGCGCTACGTCGACCACGTCCAGATCACAGTGGCCGAGTCGATCGGCATCGAGAACCGGGGTGCCTTCTACGAGGAGACCGGCGCCGTCCGCGACGTTCTCCAGAACCACATGCTCCAGCTGGTCAGCCTGGTCGCGATGGAGCCACCGGCCACCTTCGAGGCGAACGCGCTCCGCGACGAGAAGGTCAAGGTGCTCCGGGCGATCGGCACCCACCCGGCCGACCCCGCCACCGAAGTCGTGCGCGGCCAGTACAGCCCCGGCTGGGTCGCCGGCCAGCCGGTGCCGGGGTACCGGCAGGAGCCCGACGTCGATCCGAGCTCGGAGACCGAGACGTTCGTCGCGGCGCGCCTCACGATCGACGACTGGCGCTGGTCCGGGGTCCCGTTCTACGTCCGCACCGGCAAGCGGCTCCCGAAGCGCTCGACCGAGATCGCGATCCAGTTCCGTCCGGTGCCGCACCACCTGTTCCGCGACACGTCCGCGGAACCGGACGCGAACCTGCTCGCGATCCGGATCCAGCCCGACGAGGGGATCATGCTGCGGTTCGGGGCGAAGGTGCCGGGCCTCGGCCTGAACGTCCGCTCGGTGACGATGGACTTCACCTACGGCTCGGCGTTCAGCGTCGATTCGCCCGACGCCTACGAAACGCTGATCCTCGACGCGCTCCAGGGCGATGCCTCGCTGTTCACCCGGGCCGACGAGGTCGAGGAGGCGTGGGGGATCGTCGATCCCTACATCGACGCGTGGGCCAACGGATCGGCGCCCGACTTCCCCAACTACGACGCCGGGACGTGGGGTCCGACCGAGGCGGACGAGATGATCGCCCGAGAAGGCCGGAGATGGCGTCGGATCTGATCGCGCTCAACGAGCCGGTCCTGCGTTGGTCGGCGCGCGCGCGCAGCATCCCCGACATCGAGAAGGAGCTGTCCAAGATCTGGGCCAGGCAGGACCTGACGACCGAGATCGAGGGCGAGCCCGGCCGTCACGTCGCCGCCCGGACGAGCGTGATGAACCTCGTCGTCATCGCCCGACGGCCGGAGATCGCCGAACGAGGAGCCGCCACCATCCAGGCCCTCACCGGCAAGCACCCGTCGCGGACCATCGTGGTCCAGTCGGCCGACCCGGACGGCCCGTCGTGGATCGACGCGCGGGTGGAGGCGCATTGCATCCTGCCGCGCGAGGACGCCCCGGAGACCTGCGCCGAGACCATCCACCTGATCGCCGGGGGCGAGGCCGGTCGCCACCTCTCGGCGATCGTGACTCCGCTGATCGTCCACGACCTGCCGGTGACGGTCTGGTGGCCGGGTGAGCCGCCGTTCACGTCGCGTGCCTCGATCGACCTGTTCACTGCAGCGGACCGGCTCGTCGTCGACGGCTCGACGTGGAGCGGCGATGGACTGGCCCGCCTCGCGGAGATGGCGTCGGTCGCCGAGATGTCGAGCCTGGCCGTGAGCGACTTCGCGATGATGCGCCAGTCGCGCTGGCGTGAGGCGATCGCCTCGATCTTCGACGACCCCGACTTCCTGCCGTACCTGCGCTCCCTCCGGCGCATCTCCGTGACCTACGGGACGCACGACGAGACCGGTGCCCCGGGGACGACGAACCTCGTCAAGCCCGTCTATCACGTGGCGTGGATGGCGTCGCGGCTCGGGCTGAACGTGGTCAAGCCGATCGCCGTCGGGACGGGTCCCGGCCAGGGGGCAGCGAAGCCCAAGGCCGGCGCCGGGGCACGGCCGGCACTGAGCCGGGGGGTGGCGGCCACCCTGTCCGATGGGCGAGCCGAGGTGTCCGTGGTGATCAGGCCGGTTGCCTCGGCGTCGCCCGCCGGCACGACCCTCCGCGTCGAGCTGTTGTGCGAGCGTCGCGGTTCGGAGCTTCGGGCCGATGTGACCGCGGAGGCCGAGACCGTGCACGTCCGCGTCTGGCAGGACGGTGTCGAAGCGCTGGATCGACACTTCCTCGCCGCGCGCCGCGGGGATGTCGATCTCCTTGCAGAGGCGATCGAGGCAGGCCGGCGCGATCCGGTCTCCGTCGGGACGTTGCGGACCGCGGTGAGACTCGTTGGCGGATCACCGGCTGGGGGCGACAGGTCGTGAGCGGACCCGACGTCATCGTCGTCCCCGACGAGGCGGCCGGCGCAGCCCGCGCCGCGGCCATCATCGCGGACACGCTGACCCGCGCCGTCGCACGGCGGGGCCGCGCCGACTGGGCCACGACAGGCGGGTCGACCCCGATCAGCATCTACGGGGCGATGCTCGCGCCCGACCTCCGGGACCGCATCCCGTGGCGCGAGGTCCATACCTGGTGGGGCGACGACCGGTTCGTGCCCGGCGACCACCCTCTCTCGAACGTCCGGCCCTTCGACGACATCATGCTCGAGGCGGGCGGCTGGGAGAGCGTCCACTCGGACGACCACCGCGGCAGAGTGCATATCCCGGTCGCGAACGTCCACCCGTTCCACACGGGCGAGGCGATCGGCCAGGGACGGGGCGCCGCATCCTGCGCCGCCGAGCTCGTGGAGGAGCTTCGGGCCGCCGGCCTTCCCGAGATCGACGACTGGCCCGTCCTCGACCTGATCCTCCTCGGCATCGGAGGCGACGGCCACATCCTGTCGGTCTTCCCCGGGTCGGCGGCGTTCGACTCGAAGCGCTGGGCTCTGGCCATCCCGGCACCGACCCACATCGAGCCGCGCGTAGAGCGCGTCACGCTCAATCCGGCCGTGGTCACGGTCGCGGAACGGGTGCTGGTCGTCGCCTACGGCGACACCAAGGCCGAGATCATCGGCCGGATCTTCGGGCCGGACGTCGATCCGGGCCTGCTCCCCGCGCGGCTCGGGCTGCGCGACGGGGCGACATGGCTCCTCGACGAGGCTGCCGCGGCCCGCATGTCACGGTGACGTCGTCCGAGAGCGACCGACTCGTCATCCGCCGGGCCACGGTGGAGGACGCGCCCGACATCGGCGAGGTCTGGTTGGCGTCCTGGCGGGCCACGTTCGATTTCCCGCCCGGCCATCCCGACGAGGACGTCCGGCGCTGGCTCGCCACCGAGCTCGTGCCCAACAACGAGACCTGGGTCGCCGCGGATCCGCGCGACGACGGGCGGGTCGTCGCGCTGATGGCGCTGTCGGACGAGAAGGTGGAGCAGCTGTACGTCGCGCCTGAGTGGATCGGCCTGGGTCTCGGCCGGCGGTTCATCGCGCTTGCCAAGGCGCGACGCCCCGACGGGCTCGATCTGTACTGCTTCCAGGTCAACGCGTTCGCCCGCCGGTTCTACGAGGACCACGGGTTCGTGCCGATCGCGTTCGGGGACGGGTCGGGCAACGTGGAGAAGCAACCCGACATCCTGTATCGCTGGCGCCCCGAGGGTGGTGTGGTCGCGGCCGAGCCGCCTGCGTGACGACGGTCGCCTCACGCGTGGTGGAGTCGCCGGACGGCACGCCGATCGCCGTCTTCACCACCGGCTCGGGGCCGGCCCTCGTCCTCGTCCACGGGGCGGCTGCCGATCACACGACGTTCCGGGTCATCGGGCCGATGCTCGCCGAGCGGTTCACCGTCCATGCGGTCGACCGCCGCGGACGCGGGGCGTCGGGCGACACGCCGCCGTACGCCATCGAGCGCGAGTTCGAGGACGTCGCCGCCGTCGCGGACGCCCTGGCCATCGACGCCGGTGGACACGTCGACGTGATCGGTCATTCATACGGGGGTCGATGCGCCCTCGGTGCCGCCCGCTTGACGGAATCGATCCGGCGTGTCGTGTCGTACGAGGGCGCGCCGTCGCCACCCGGCCAGACATACGGCGATGAGACGCTGGCCGCCGACCTGGCCGACCTCGCGCGGGTGGGTGGCGACGAGGCTTTGCTGGAGGCCTTCATGCGTCGCGTGGTGGGGATGGACGACGCGGCGCTGGCCGCCTATCGAGCCGCTCCGGTCTGGCCCCTCCGAGTCGCCGCCGCGCACACGATCCCACGGGAGCTGGCCGCGGAGGGAGGCTCCGAGGCGGCGGCGCTCGGTGCGCTCGGCCGGGTGCGCCAGCCCGTGCTCCAGATCCTCGGCAGTGACAGTGTCCCGGCCTTTCGCGCGGCAACGTTCGCGCTCGACGAGCGCCTCGCGGACGGCAGGGTCGTCGTGATCGAGGGGGCGCGCCACGCCGCGCATCACACCCATCCCGACGCGACGGTCGAAGCGATCGTCGCGTTCGTCGACGAGCCGTAACTTCCCCGTGACGGCGACGGTCGTCGCAACGCCCGCCGAGCGCGGCGTCGCCATGGGATACTCCGACCGTGCTTGATCTCGGGATCTTCGGCTGGATCTTCGTCGGCCTCATCGCGGGCGCCATCTCGGGCGCGCTCGTCGGCGGTCGCACCGCTCGCGGCTGCCTGCCGAACGTCGTCGTCGGCATCCTGGGCGGGATCGTCGGCGGCTGGCTCGCCCAGCAGATGGGCTTCGCCCCGATCAGCGGGCTCATCGCCGCGATCGTCGCGGCCACGCTCGGATCGATCGTGGTCCGGCTGATCCTGAACGCGCTGGACAGGGACCGTTGACCGACTCTCCCCCTGCGGACGCCCCGACCGAGGCTCTCCAGGCCGAGCGGCCGTATTCCCCCGGTCTCGAGGGCGTCATCGCCGGTGAGACCAGCCTCTCGTTCGTCGATGGCGGCGCGGGCCGATTGCTGTATCGCGGATACCGGATCGGCGACCTCGTCGAGCGCGGCACCTACTCGGCCATCGCGCACCTCCTCTGGACCGGTGACTGGGATGCGTCCCAGCGGCTCCCGACCACACTCGTGCCGAAAGCGGTCCTCGAGGTCCTGCGCGCACTGCCGTCCGATGCGAAGCCGATGGATGCGCTCCGAACCGCGGTGTCGGCGTGGGGCGCGACGCAGGACCTGCCATGGCCGCCGACCGTCGAGCAGGCACGTGCCCTCACCGCGTTCTCCCCGTCGGCGCTCGCGGCATTCGCCCGATTGCGCTCAGGCAAGGAGCCGGTGGAGCCCGATCCGGATCTCGATCTGACAGCCGGGTTCCTGTATCAGCTGACCGGACGACCGCCCGACATGAGCACGGCCAAGGCGCTTGATGCGTACTTCATCGTCGGCGCCGAGCACAGCTTCAACGCTTCGACGTTCGCGGCGCGGGTGATCACCTCGACCCGCTCGGACATCGCCTCGGCGATCGTCGGGGCGATCGGCACGATGAAGGGGCCGCTGCACGGTGGGGCACCGTCGGAGGTGGTCGACCAGCTCGCGGAAGTCGGCTCGGCCGATCACGCCGAGGCATGGATCCGCGACGCCCTTGACCGGGGCGAGCGGCTGATGGGCTTCGGTCATCGCGTCTACCGCGCGTACGACCCGCGCGCGGCAGCCCTGCGCAAGGTCGCCGAAGGCATGGAGCACAAGCCCGACTGGCTGCAGCTCGCGATCGAGGTCGAGGACGTCGCCCTCCGGGTCCTCGCCGAGAGGCACCCCGAGCGTCCGCTCAAGACGAACGTCGAGTTTTACGCGGCGCCGGTCCTCATGGGCGTCGGCCTGACCCCCGACCTCTTCCCCGCCACGTTCTCACTCGCTCGTCACGCGGGCTGGACCGCCCACGTCCTGGAGCAGGCGGCCAACAACCGGCTCATCCGCCCGGACGTCAACTACGTCGGCCATGGGGAGCGCGACCTCCCGGGCTGAGTCCCGGCATTGCCAGCGGCTCGCGTCCGGCGGGGTCCAACCGGGCCAGACCCGGGCGACGCTACAGCCAGCCGCGGCGGCGGAACAGGATGACCAGCCCCACCAGGACCGCCGCGAGCAGGCCGAGGATGACCCAGAACGTGATCGCTTCGCCTTCGCCCGGGAAGTGCACGTTCATCCCGAAGATGCTCGCGATGAGGGTCAGCGGCAGCAGGACGACGCTCGCCGCGGTGAGGACCCGGAACGACTCGTTCAGCTGGTGTGATAGCACCGACTCGTTGGTCGACTCGAGGCCTTCGATCACTTCCTTGTAGTTCTCGAGCAGCTCCCAGATCCGCTCGGCGGCGTCGGAGATGTCGTCGAAGTAGATCTCCAGGCCTTCCTGGAGATAGCGCTGCTTCGTGCGCTCGAGATCGCGCAGGACCGCGCGCTGCGGGCGGACGATCTTGCGGAAGTTGATGATCTCCTGCTTGGTGTCGGACAGGTCGCGCACGATCTCGGACGAGCGGCCCTCGAAGATGTCGTCCTCGAGCCGCTCCAGCTTGAGCAGTGTCTTGCGCAGCATCGGGAACGACGCGTCGACCCCGGTGTCGACGATCTTGTAGAGGAGGTAGCCGGGGCCCTGCGAGAAGATCTCCTCGCGCAGGTCGTCCTTCTCGCGGTAGCGCTCGAACATCGCCGACAGCGGCGGCAGCGGGATGTTCGGGAGCGTGATGACGTAGTCGGGCCCCATGAACAGGTCCAGCTCGGCGGTCAGGATGCGCCCGCTGTCCTTGTCGAAGAGGGGGAAGTGCAGCACGATGAAGACGTAGTTCGCGTACTGGTCGAGCTTCGGGCGCTGGTTGCGCGAGAAGACGTCCTCGTAGTCGAGCGGGTGGAAATCGAAGTGCTCTTCCAGCCAGTCGCGGTCGGCGCTGCGCGGCGACTCGATGTGGATCCAGCGGATGCCGGCTGCCTCGATGATGTCCGGATCGGCGACGGTCTCGGGCATCACGGGATCGGCGTCATCGCCAGGACGGCGCCGCCGCGGGCCGCGCGGGAAGGGCAGGTTGGGCACGGCGGAATGGTACGGCACGGGATGCGATGACCGGACCCCGTGCCGAACGGTTCGCGGCATGGACGAGGGGGCTCGGAGACTGGCTCGATCGACACCCGTGGGTCGGCCCCGGGCTGGCCGTCGCGGCGTGGTTCGCGATCGTCGCGTTCTCGTCGCCATGGGGCCGCCTGTGGGGGACCGGACAGGACGCCTATTGCTACTGGTTCCCGACCCTCGCCGACCCGTACGCCCGGTCCGACTGGACCGATCCGATCGCGTACGTTTACTCGCCCGCGTTCCTGCAGCTTCTCCAGCCCATCCGGGCATTGCCCTGGCAAGCGTTCATGGCGGTCTGGACCGCGATCCTGCTCGCCGCGACCTATGTGCTGACCGGTCGACGGTGGCTGGCCGTCGGGATCGTCCTCGGCGCGATGGAACTGGCAGGCGGAAACATCCACCTGCTGCTCGCCGCAGCCATGGTGCTCGGGTTCCGCTGGCCGTGGACCTGGTCACTTGTCCTGTTGACAAAGATCACGCCCGGCATCGGCCTGCTGTGGTTCGTCGTTCGTCGTGAGTGGCGGGAGCTGGCGATCGCAGTCGGGTCGACGGCCGCGATCGTGGCGCTCTCCTTCCTCGTCTGGCCCGATGCCTGGCTGGCGTGGGGCGAGGTGCTGAGTCGCGTCGCCGGCCGGGACGGGACATGGGCGGCCGTGCCCATCCCATTCATCGTTCGACTCCCGTTCGCGATCGCGCTCGTGGTCTGGGGTGCCTGGACCGGGCGGCGCTGGACGGTCCCGGTCGCGGGGATGCTGGCCCTGCCAGCGCTGTGGTACGGCGGGCTGTCGATGCTGCTCGCGGTCATCGCGCTCCGCGAACCTTTCGCCCCGGTGCGGCCTGCGGGGCGGGCCCCCAGCCGCGCCGCGGTCGAGCCGGCCTAGTCGCGAGCCGCGTCTAGCCGCGACCCGGCGGCACGTCGAGCCAGCCCTCGCGGATCGCCCGCGCCGCGAGCTCGGTCCGTGATGCCACGTCCAGGCGTTCGAACAAGCGAGCGAGGTGCGTCTCGACCGTCTTGGCGCCGATCGCCAGCGCGGCCCCGATCTCGTCGTTCGTGCGCCCATCGGCCACCAGCCGCACGACGTCGTGCTCGCGCGGCGACAGGCGGACGGAACGCGCCGAGGGCCGGACCGCGAATGCGAGTCCACCGGTGGCGACTCGCCGGATCGCCTCGACGAGCTCAGTCACGGGCGCGGTCTTCAGCACGAACCCGGCGGCACCCAGGCGCAACGCGGCGTCCGCGTATTGCGGGTAGTCGTAGGCGGTGAGGACGATGACGGCCGGTCGCTCGGCACCCACGTCGCCACCCGGTCCTGCGCCGCCGAGCGCCGTGAGACCGCTCTCGGTCCCGAGTCGGATGTCGAGCAGGAGCACGTCGGCCCGGGCACGATCGAACAGCCCGGCCGCCTCCGCGGCGCCGATCGACGGCGCCACGCCGACCACATCGAGATCGGCCTCCGCGCGGAGGATCGCGGCCGTCCCCTCGGACACGACCGGGTGATCGTCGACGATCGCGACCCGGATCAGCTCGCCCGCCACTCGAGGGCGACATGGGTGCCGCCCGCCGGCCAGCGCCGCACGTCGAGGATCGCGCCGATCGCCTCGGCACGCTGCTGCATGTTGAGGAGGCCGAAGTGGCCGGCGCGATCGGCTCCCTCAGGGGCGTCGGGTTCGATGCCGGGCCCCGCGTCATCGATCGACAGGCTGGCGCCGCCGTCATTCGTCGAGTAGCGCACGAGGATCGGGGGCTGCCCGTGCTTGACCGCGTTCGACAGCGCTTCCTGGGCCACCCGGAAGAACGCAAGCTCGACGTCGGCCGGCGGGCGCTTCGAATCCGAGCGCTCGAGACGTACCTCGCCGCCCGCCAGCCGCTCGATCCGCAGCACGAGCCAGTCGAGTGCCGGCCCGACCCCGAGATCGTCGAGGATCGGCAGTCGCAGGTCGCCGCAGATCGCGCGCAGTCGATCCGACACGGTCCGCGCCATGTCGGCGCCCTCGGTATCACCGGCGGCGTCGAGGCGATGGACGAGCAACGTCAGCTCCTGGAGCGCGTCGTCGTGGATGTCGGCCGCGACGCGAGCCCGTTCCGCCTCGGTTGCGGCGACGACCAGGTCACGTTGCAGAGTGGCCCTTGTAGCGATCCGCGCGAGCGGACGGATGGTGAAGCGGCCCGCGAGCAGGATCACGACGAACCAGAACACGAGCGGGAACGGGAACGCCGGACCGTCGGACGCCAGCGCGATCCCCGGTGTGGCGCCGATCACCGCGTATTCGGCCGACTCGAGGAGGCGGCGGCTGGCTGGCGCGGAAGCGCCGCCGTCGGCCGTGCGCTGGATGGGGCCCGCGGCGGCCAGGCCGGGGAGCAACGGGATCGCGGCCACCAGCACCCAGCGCGTCAGGCCCTGACCGGACTCAGTCCCGCTCAGCGCGACGACGACCGCGAGCGCAACGGCGGCAAGGATGCTACCAAGGGTGCCGTAGCCGACCAGCCGTCGATCGGCCGCGTCGCGGATCCGTTCGAGCAACGCCCAGGCCAAAGGGATCATCGCCAGCACCACGAGGGTCGCGCTCAGCCCGACGAGGAGCAGCGAGCGGGTCGCCGTCAGCGGCTGGACCAGGAATGGGGCGGCGGTCGCGAGCGCCAACGGAGCCGCCAGCGCGCGAACCGTCCCACCGGCACGACCGCTGGCCAGCCACCAACCCACCAGGATCAGCACGACCATGCCGAACGCGAAGGCCGGGAGCGTTCGCCGGATCCCGTCGAAACCGTCGTCGTACAGAGAGACCTCGTAGACCGGCGACGCGTAGGCGTCGAGCTCGAGATCCCACGGCTGCACGACGTTCAAGAACGACGGGTTGAGTGTCAGGAGGTTCGCAAGCAACCCCGGCTCGATCTCGACGGTCCGTGGCCTCGACGGTTCGATCGTCGGGATATACGGCGGAAGCTCACCCGTCCCGGGATCTGGTGTCGGCATCGCCGGGTCGGGATCGACGTAATGCGGCATCTCGATCAGCGGCACGCCGTTGAGCTGCGTGACGACCATGCCTTCCTGCACGCCGGACTGGGCCGCGACGCTGCCCGGGACGACCGCCTCGACGACGACCCGGTTCCCGTCCGTCCCCAGTCGCACGCCGGCGTCGTACCGTCCCAGCAGGAGCGTCGCCCAGCCGGCGACGATGATCGTGCCGGCGAGGATCCACGTCAGGCGGGTGCGAGCCCGTTCGTCGAGCCGAAGGTCCATCGGCTCGACACTATCAGAGGCCATGCGCCCGGCACGTCCGGGAAAGCCCGGAACGACTGGCCGGGATGCGACGGCTGGCCGGCGGGTGATCCGATGGCGACGCTACGTCGTATGGATGCCTGATACGGCTGCTACACCCATGCGCCGACGGTTCGTCTGGGGGACGTCCGTCGGCGCCTCCGTGTCCGGGCGGGTGTGAGACGTCGCGGGCTGTCGCGATTGGTCGGGCGGTCGCCGTCAGGAGGGGCCGTCAGGGGTCGAGCGTCGCCGTGCCGGGCGCCGAAGCGACCGTTGGCCGCGCCGACCTGCGCGCCGCGATCACGATCGCGCCCCCGAGGCACACGGCGGCGCCGAGGAGGAACGGCGCCGGCAGCCCGCCGATACCGATGACCGCGGCGCCGAGCGCCGGCCCGACGATGCCCGCCGCGTACAGCGGCAGGTAGACGAGGTTGAGCGTCGCCGAGCGGCGGTCCGCGGGAACGTCGCTGGCGAGCATGCCAAAGACCATCGCGCTGACCGTGGCCGACGCGGCCGCGAGGATGACGGCGAGGCCCGCCAGTGCGGCCACCGCCGGCACGAACGGCATCAGTGCCAGGGCCACACCACTGCCAGAGAGAGCCGTGACGAGGACGGGCCGGAACCCGATCCGGTCGCCCAGCCAGCCACCGAGCGGCGCGATGAGCCCGCCGACCAGGGCTGCCGTGCCCATGACCAGAGCGATCGCGGACGCGAGTCCTGCGCCGGTCCCGGCGAGCTCCTCCACGACGACCGGAAGGTACGGCCGGCTCATCTGGGTCGCCACGAACGAGACGCCGAAGATCACGAAGATCCGGCGGACGATCGGGTCGGTCAGGACGCCCCGCATCGCCCCGAACGCGAGGGCCACGATCCGTCCCTGGGGTATGACGGACGGACGCACCTCGCGCGAACCGAACGTGACCAGGAGCGCCGTCGCGATCGACAGGCCGGCGGAGAGCCAGAACACCGCGGGCAGCGACCAGCCGAGGCCGTCGATGAGGAGACCGGCCAGAGCGGGCCCGAGCGCCAGGCCGACCGCGGTCGATGCTCCGAAGACGCCCATCACGGTGCCGAGCCGGGCGCGCGGCGTGACGTCGCGGATGCCGGCCAGCATCACCCCCGTGTTCCCCAGCTGGAAGCCGATGAGCAACATGCTCAGCGCGAGCTGCCAGGGTTCCCGCGACAGGGCCACGCCTGCGAAGACGACCGCCTCCACGAGTGCGCTCCGGACGATGACGGCCTTGCGGCTGTACTTGTCGGCCCACACGCCCCAGAGCGGAACAAGGGGCATGCCGACGACGAAGATCAGCGCCGAGAACAAGCCGACGAACGCCAGCCGGTCGTCCTGCGGCACGCCCATCTCGCGCAGGTACGTCGGGATCAGGGCGAAGAGCTGGCTGACGCCCAGACCCTCGACCATCGACGTCAGCCAGAAGACGAAAAGCAGCGTCCGCCAATCCTGGGCCGGGCGGGGACCCGGTGGCGTGCCGGAGTCCTGGGCAAGACGGGGGTCGGTCACCGGGGCGAGGCTAACGCGTCCGGTCGAGTTTGTGCGCTGGGCAATCGATCGGCGGGTGCCGGCAGGCGGATCACGGCCCGACGTTCGCCCGGCGGCGCCATTGGTCCACGCGAGGGACCGTCCGACCGGCGATGCCCGTCCGCTCGCACGAGGACCGGCGTCCAGCCGCCTTGCGGTCCGTCAGCTGGACCGAGCGGCCGGCGAGAGACGTCCGAGGATCACTCGAGGCCGCTCTCCCGCACCCTCGATCGCCGGATGGTCCTCGGCGTGGACCAAGGGCGCTCGAGCTGAGGAGCCGCAGCGGCGAGTGGGAGAAACGGCGGCGCACACGAAAGCGCCCGAAGGAACTGGTGGGAGGACCGCCCGTCGTCTCGCAACGGCTCCGAACAAGTCCGGAGTCATTACGCTCCGCCCGGGCTCCTCGCTCGACGGCCTTGCGACCATCGAACCCGGCTCCCGGGACCGTCCCGAGGATCGCTCCTCGGTGCGGTCTGGCGGTTCGCACCTGCCCCTTCGGGCACGACGAAATGTAACGGCCGGGTCTATGACGCCACAACCGCCTTATCCACGAACTTGCGCGGAATCGCCCGCGGCTTATCCCCGAGTTTCCCGCCGATGTGGACGGAATGTGGACGGCCGGCGTTACAACATCCATGCAAGACGGGCGCGGCGTAGATTACCGATAGGAGGTGGGTCGATGGCACGACTGCTGGCTCGTTTCGTCGCGATGAACGACGGCTGGGCACGGCCATTCGGAGAGTTCAACCATCGCTGGACCTCGGCACTGTTCCGTGCCATGCCGCCGATCCGCGACCTGCTCAACGGGCGGTGGCTGGGTCACCCGCTCCATGCCGCCTCGACCGACATCCCGATCGGCTTGTTGCTCGGCGTTGTCATCCTCGACGTGCTCGGCCAGCCGACGGCGGCCGATATCGTCCTGGTCGCGACCATCGTCTTCATGGTCCTCTCGGCCCTGTCCGGCCTGGCCGACTACAGCGAGACGACCGGCACGCCGCTGACCCGAGCGACCCTGCATGCGTCGCTGATGACCGCGAGCCTGCTCGTCCTGATCGTGTCTGCCGTGATGCGCGCCGGCGCTCCGGTGGACCGGACCGTTCCGATCGCGCTGTCGATCATCGGTTTCCTGGTCGTCACGGCCGGCGCATTCGTCGGCGGAGACGTCGTGTACATCCTCGGCAACATGGTGAGCCGCCACGCGTTCCGCGGCGCCGGAACAAAGTGGATCCGCCTCGACACGGGCACCGTCACGGATCTCGACCAGCTGCCCGAGGCGACGCCGACCAAGATGCGCGCGGGCATCAACGACCTCATGGTCGTCCGGGTGGGGGGATCGCTGCACGCCCTCCACGCCGTCTGCGCCCATGCCGGCGGGCCTCTGAACGAGGGCCGGCTCGTCGACGGCTGTATCGAGTGTCCCTGGCATTTCTCCCGGTTCCGCCTGACCGATGGTCGCGCCCAGCGCGGTCCGACCGTCTACGACCAGCCGAGCTACGAGATCCGTGTCGCCGAGGGCGGCGGGTACGAGGTCCGCCGCGCGGCGACCCCGTAGTCGGGCGACTCCGTCAGCCGGGCGACAGCGACGCCCAGAGCGAGTCGCGCGATCGGCCCGCGCGGCATCATCGAGCCATGTCGACCCTGGAGATCCCGGATCCGTCTCTCGTCGTCCTCATCGGGGCGGCCGGCTCGGGCAAATCGACCCTTGCGGCGCGGCTCTTCGCGCCGGACGAGATCGTCTCGTCCGACGCCCTGCGGGCCGTGGTGTCCGGTGCCGAGGACGACCAGACCGCGTCGAAGGTGGCCTTTCGCATCCTGCATCGGATCGTCGATCGACGGCTGGCCGCGGGGCAGCTCACCGTCGTCGATGCCACGAACCTCGCGCCCGCCGCGCGCCGACCGTTGATCCATCGGGCCCGGAGCCTCGGCTTCGCGGCAGCGGCGATCGTCCTTGACCTCGACGCCGAGACGGTCCGGGCACAGAACGCCGCCCGCTCGCGGATCGTCGACCCGGACGTCGTCGACCGGCACCTGGCGGCGATCCGGCCGACGGTCGACGGAGGTCTCCTGGCGCTCGAAGGTTTCGAACCGATCGTCATCCTCCGAACGCCGCTCGAGGTCGCCGGGCTTGTCGTCATGCGACGAGGGTCGGAGGACTAGGCGCTTCCCGCGCCGATGAGCGCGATCGCCGCACCGGCCAGAACGATGCCGATCGTGTGGTCCCGGGTCACCGGCTCGCGCAGGACGACGGCCGCAAGGACGACCGTGGCAACTGGGTACATCGCGGAGAGGACCGACGCGATCGCGAGCTGGCCCGTCTGCACGGCCGCCAGGTAGAACCCGTTCCCTGCCGTATCCAGGATGCCGATGATGATCAGGGGGAGCAGGAGCGATCGACCCGGCCGCCACGCCGATCGCAACACGAGCACAGCCGGCGCTACGAGGACGCCCTGCACCAGCCGGATGACCGCCAGGTCGCCGAAGACATCACCCGGGCTCAGCTGCGCGATCGCCACGCCGAAGAGACCGATCGCGGTCCCGCCGGTGATGGCTTCCACGAGTCCGGCGCGACCGCCGGTCTCGTCCGCCACCCGCGAGACAAGCACCACCGCCACGACCGCGATCACGATCCCCAGCAGGACCAGCGGCGGCGGCACGCCCTCGATCGCGAACCCGGCCACCACCGGGATCACCGCGGCGAGGACGCCCGTGACCGGTGCGACGATCCCCATCCGGCCGATCGCCAGGCCGCGGTAGAGCATCGTGATCCCGAACGCGCCAAGCGCTCCGCCGATCGCGCAGACGAGGAGGTCGCTGCCGGTCGGGTACGACTCTCCGGCGATCGTGGCTGCCACGACGCACATCACGAATCCGGTCGCCTGGGAGACCAGCACGACCCCGTAGACGGGCACCCGCCGGCTGGCCAGACCGCCGCCGAAGTCGCCCGCGCCCCACGCCACGGCCGCGGCCAGGCCGAGGATGACGGTCAGCGTCCCCGCCGGGAGGCCCTCGATCAGGCCTTGGCCCCGCTCGCGCTCTCGACCGGGGTGAGCGACGGGTCTACGACCCCATCGTCGATCGTGGCCGGCCCGGGCAGCTCGACGACGGCGTGGGCCGCTCCGTCATATCGATCGGACGTGGTCAGGTAGATGATCTGGAAGTCCTCGGCGACACGCTTCAGGAGCGCGAGCGCCCGGCTCGCCCGATCGTCGTCGAGGGTGACGAACGGGTCGTCGAGGACGAGCGGCGGACGTCGGTCTCCGGTCACGAGGCGGACCAGGCCGAGGCGAGCCGTCAGATACACGAGGTCGAGCGTGCCCTGGCTGAGCGTGCCGACGGGCACCCAATCGCCTCTCTCGGGTGCGTGCACATCGATGTCGAGCGACTTGTCGTCGACGCGCACCCGCCGATACCGGCCGCCGGTGACCGTCGCGACATCACGGACCATGTGGCCCTCGAGGTAGCGCGTCGCGGTCTTCATCGTCGCGGTCTCGGCGCGTTCGATCGCGCGCAGGGTCGTGTCGAGAACCCGGTGCCGGCGCTGGAGGAGCGCGAGCTGCTCGCGCCACATGGCCAGTCGCTCTGCCTCGGCCGCGACCTCCTCCGCGTCGACGCGGTTGTTCTCCACCCGCGCCCGTGCATTCGCCTCGTCATCGCGCGCGCGGTCCAGTGCCGCCTCGCCGTCGCGGACCTCGACCTCGAGGCGCTCTCGCGCACGCGGTTCCTTGGCGATCGGCCCGAGCGCGTCGAGCGCGCTGGTCTTCTGTTCGATCTCCAGGGCGGCGGCGTCGCGCAGCTTCGGCAACGTCTCGCGTGGCTCCTTCCCGACAAGCCCATCGAGCTGGGCGGTCATCTGGTCCATCCGCGCGACGTGCGCCTCCTCGCGCGCCAGGAGGTCCTCCGCGGCCGCCAGGTCGTCGAGGCCGAGCGTGCCGAGCTGCTGCTCCGTGTCCAGCTCCGCCTGGCGCAACTCCGCCTCCATCTCCGAGCGCCCGCGGAGCCGCCGGTCGATCTCGTCACCGCGGAGCTGCTCCTGCATCGACGAACCTCGTCGCAGCCACAGCGCGACCGCGCTCAGGATCCCGCCGATGAGGGCCACGGCTGCGCCGACATAGAGCGGCGGCATGCCCAGGTCGAGGATCCCGAGCGCCTGGGCGACGAAGCTGCCGCCGGCCACCAGCGCCCCGAGCAGCACGGCGAGGAGCCCCCAGCGCGAGAGGGGCCGCCAGGTCGGCTCGGGCGCCACGTCGAAGTTCACGTCGATCTCGCCGGCGAGGGCGGCCCGCAGCTCGCGCATCCGGGTGTCGAGCACGCGCAGTCGCTCGACCGCCTGGCGGATCACCGGGAGCGGGTTCGGCGAGGGGTGGGTCTGGGCGAGCTCGTCGAGCTCGGTCGACACCTCCACGGCCTCGCGGAACCGTTCATATCGTTCGCGCGCCGACGTCCGCTCGGCCTCGAGACGCTCGGCCTGACGGGCCTTCTCGAGCATGGCCCGGCGCTCCGCCAGGCCGCCCTCTGCATCGGTGCGGCGTTCACGCGAGCTCGACAGGGTGTCCCGGTCTCGCTCGAGCTGGGCCAGATCGAGCTCGCCCTTCTCGACCGCCACGACGGCCTGGGCGACGGTCGCCTCGGCGACCTTGAGTCGGCCAGGGTTCTTGTCGCCCTTGGTCGTCAGCTCGAAGATCGCCCGCTCGAGCTTCTTCTTGGCCCGCCCGGTGCCGCGATCGGCGCCGCTGATGCTCGCCTGAAGCCTGTCGCGCAGCGCCGCCTCGTCTCGGGCCACATCGCTCAGCTCGTGATGGCGGACCGACGCGGTCGATCGGAAGAACGCCTCGGTCGGGATGCCCGACAACTCGGCGAGGACCTGGTCCGCCAGCGCCGGATCGGTGACGCGCTGGCCGTCATACACGAGATCGACGGTGCCCTTCTGGCCCCCGAACCATTTCTCGAGGGTGCCGGTCGCCGTGCGCCCGTCCTCCTCCTCCTGCTCGAACTCGATCGAGACCCACGGACGTGCGTCGGCGGCAGCGTCCCAGGGTCGCAAGGTCTCGAGATCGTTCGCATTGCTGGTCACCCGCCGGGTCAGGGCGAGCTCGATGGCTCGCTGGATCGTGCTCTTGCCGGCCTCGTTCGGACCGCGGACCACGGTGACGCCGGGGGCAAGATCGATGTCCAGCTCGCGATACCGACGCAGGTCGCGGACCTGCAGGCGGCGGATCCTCACAGGGAAACCTCGTGCCCGTCGAGCAGGAGCCGGCCGAGCCGGAGCGCGTCGCGCAATTCGGCCGCCTCGGCCGCCGTGTCGACGCCCGAGTCGGATGCGGGTGTCGCCTCCAGCTCGGCGATGCGCGCCTCGAGATCGCGGATGAAGGCGCCGGCGACGGTATCGGGCGAGGGCAGGGTGCCCTCCGTCAGGGCCGGCGAGCTCAGATCGCGGACGCGCACCTTCAGGAACGACGCGGCGAGCGCGGTCTCGATCTCCTCCGGGTGGAGGTCGAGCTCGTCGGGTCGCACGCCGACGATCCGGGCGTCGAGGACCAGGTCCGGATCGCCCTTGCGCTTCAGGCTGTCGATCAGCGCCGGCTGGGTCGTCACCCCGGCGGCATCGAGCTCCAGCTTCTCGAAGCGTGTCTTGCCGACCCCTCGCTCCGTGACCCTCACGGCATGTTCCGAACCGCTCTCCTCGAGCTGGACGTGCAGGACCCTGCCGGCCCGATCCTGGTTGAGCGCCACCGGCTCCGGCGCGCCGGAGTAGGCGAACGTCACGCCGGCAGCCTTGCCCTGGCGCGCCGAATGCCAGTGTCCGAGCGCGAGGTAGTCGAGTCCGCTGGCGCCGATCTCCTCGGTCGTGACGACGACGTCATCCCGCTCGGTCTTGCCGGGGATCGCGACCGAGCCGTGGAGCACGCCGACCTGCCACGTCGCGGTGCCCTTGTGCGCGGCAACGTCGAGGTCGCGCAGCGGGCTGTGCGGAGCGCGCTTGGTCGGGAAGACAGGGCCATGGACGACGACGTTGCATGCGGGCAGGTGGATCCGCGGCAACTCGGGCGTGAGGATCGTCACCCAGTCGTCGTCGGGGGTGCTGTCCGACATGGCTTTCAGGTCGTAGGCACGGTAGATCGACGAGCGGTCGTAGGCATCGTGGGTCCCGGGCACGATCACGGTGCGGATCCTGCCGGCTCCCAGTCGCTTGAGCTGCGCGGCGACACGTTCGACCGACCGCCGCGGCTGGACGTTGCTGTCGAACAGGTCGCCGGCGATCAGGACGAGGTCGACCTTCTCGGCCAGCGCCAGGTCGACGGTGGCTGCGAAGGCAGCGAATTGGCGCTCGCGCTGAGCGCTGGCCTGCTCACCGAGGTCGTCGTGGCGCGCGCCAAGGTGGACGTCCGCGGTGTGGATGATCCGTAGCATCCGCTCGGGTCTGGCCTCTCAGTGCTGACGGGTCGGGCGATCTCGATCCGGCGTTGCCCCCTTGGGTGGTATGGCGCGAGCGAGGCGCCCCCATGACTCCCCGCTCGCCAGCCCGGATCCTCGCGCGCCATTGTGACAGGTACGTTGTCACGGCCGCCAGGCGCCTTCACGGCGTTGGTATGTCCGTTTCTCGGAGCCGTTGTATCCTGCGCCGCACGAACGAACCGGTGCGCCCGCAGACAGGGATTCCCACATCGGCACCTGGGTCGCCGGGGCCCGGCTCCTCTCGCCAGACCTCGCTTTCCCGACTGCCGATGCGGTCGCCCTCCGCAGGCGCGCCCAGCCGACCATCGCGTCCCGGAGGAGCAACGTGACATACGCTGATCGGACCCTCACCTGCGTCGACTGCGGTGTCGACTTCATCCATTCGGCCGCCGATCAGGAGTACTACTCCCAGAAGGGGTTCGCCTCCGATCCGAAGCGTTGCACGAGCTGCCGCGCCAGTCGCCGGGCGGCCCGGGAGGGTGGCTACGACGTCCGCGAGATCGGCGGTCCGCGCGGATATGAGCGCAGCGTCGAGCGCCCCGATCGCGAGTATTTCGCCGTGGTCTGCTCCTCGTGCGGCAACCAGGCCCAGGTCCCGTTCCGGCCACGGATGGACCGCCCGGTGTACTGCTCCGACTGCTTCAGGACCGTCCGGCCCGACTGAGGGCTCCTGGCACCCGCCTAGACCCGGAACACCTCGCCCGCGCGGAATCGCTCCCTGTGGCGGCCCCGCCACACCGTGACCCGTGATGCCCCGTGGACCTGCCAGCCGCCCTCGTGACCGACCACGGCCGTGTCTTCGTCGATCCCAAGGACGACCGAGCCGCGCGGCGCCTGGAACGCGATCAACGCCGAGAACGGCTCTGGCCAGGCGTCGTAATGCGGGACCACCGAAACGCCCGATGCAAACGCGAGGCCCCTCCCCCATTTCAACGGGAACGGCATCAGGCGCACGCGGAAATCGAATGAGTGGCCGGCCAGCGCCATCGCCCCGGCCGAGCAGCCGGCCAGCGCAGCGCCCCGCGCATGGGCATCGGCCAACGCCTGACCGACCGCGCTCCCGGCCAACGCCTTCAGCAGGTAGGACGGCTTCCCGCCGGACAGGTAGACGAGGTCCGCCTCGCCGACTGCCTGGACCGCAGCCGGGTCATCGGCATCCGCGCGGTCGCGCACCATGACCGGCTCGACCTCCGCGCCGAGACCCGCGAAATGCGCGACGCCCATGTCGGCCCAGCGCCGGAAGACGGCCTCACCGTCCGGGTATGAGGCCGTCGGCAGGATCACGACCCGGGGGCGCGCGACACCGGTCGCGGCGAGCAGGCTCGCATCGAACGACGACATCGATGGGAGGAACTCGCCGGCGCCGACGAGTGCCACTGGTCCGGGCATAGCGCCGAGAGTCTATCTGCGACACTGCCGCGATGACGCCGCGCCAACGATGGACCCTCATCGCGACGGTCATCGGCTCGGGCGCCGTGTTCCTCGACGGCACCATCGTCAACTCCGCCCTGCCCCGGATCGGGCGCGAGCTACCGGCCACGATCGTCGGCGTCCTCGAGGGCCAGACCTACGTCATCAGTGGCTACCTGGCGGTCCTGGCCGCCCTGCTCATCCTCGCCGGCGCCCTGTCGGATCGGTACGGCCGGCGCAGGATCTACGCCATCGGACTCGCCGGGTTCGCCATCACCTCAGGGCTGTGTGGCCTCGCTCCCAGCCTCGAGGTCCTGGTCGTCTCTCGACTCCTGCAGGGGGCGGCCGGCGCCCTCATGGTCCCGGGCGCTTTGTCGATCATCACCCAGACCTTCTCCGAGGCCGAGCGCGGTCGCGCGTTCGGGCTGTGGACATCGGCGACGTCCGCGCTGGCGCTCGTGGGACCGATGGCCGGCGGGTTGCTGGTCGACACGATCGGCTGGCGGATCGCCTTCCTCGTGAACGTCCCGATCCTCGCCGTCGCGCTGGTGATCACGTTGCGGCACGTGGCCGAGTCGCGCGACGTCGATGCACGGCGCCGGTTCGATTGGCTGGGCTCGATCGTCGCTGCGCTCGCGGTCGGCGGCCTGTCGTTCGGCGTGATCCGTGGCGGTCAGAACGAGTGGCAGGACCCCGTCGCGTGGATCTCGCTGGCCATCGGTGCCATCGCCCTCGTGGCATTCCCCGTGCTGATGGCGATCCGCCCCGACCCCCTGGTTCCTCTCGGGCTGTTCCGGTCGCGGACCTTCACGACGATCAATGTCGCGACGTTCTTCGTCTACGGCGGCCTGTACGTGATGCTGAGCTACCTGAGCATCGTGCTCCAAGGGGCCCTCGGATACACGGCACTCGCCGCGGGCGCCGCCGTCCTGCCGATGGGCATCTCGCTCATCACGCTCTCGACGCGGATCGGCGCGGTCGCCGGACGCCTCGGCGCGCGACGCTTCCTGACCCTCGGACCCGTATCCATGGCCCTGGGCCTCCTCTGGTTCACGCGACTCCCGGCGACTTCGACGCCCTGGCGAGCGAGCGTGGAACAGCCCGCCTCCCTCATCCCGCCGGTCGCCGTCTTCACCGACGTCCTGCCGGCCGTCGTGCTGTTCGGGGTCGGCATCGCCTGCGTCGTCGCCCCGCTCACGAACACGCTGATGGGTTCCATCCCGGCGCGCGTCTCGGGACTCGGCTCGGCCATCAACAACGCGATCGCGCGGGTCGGACAGCCGCTCCTCGGCGCGGTCATCTTCCTCGCGTTGAGCACCACCTTCTACGCGAACCTGGCCGTGCTCGCGCCCGACATCGACACGACCTCGGCGGCCGTCCGCGCCGCCTTTCCGCCGCTCAACCCGCCCCGGCCCGGGGCCTCGCCGGACCAGATCGTCGCCGCGGCCCGCGCCTCGGTCGAGGCGTTCCACCTGGCGATGGGGCTGGCGGCCATCCTCGTCGCGATCGGCGGAGCGATCGCGTGGTTCGGGCTGCGCCCGGACAGGCCGATCGACTGATGGCGATCGCGTGATGGCGCGGGACTGGGACGCTCAGACATATGACCGCGTCGCCCACCCGATGACGCGATGGGGCAAGGGGACGCTCGATCGGCTCCCGCTCGCAGGTGATGAGCGCGTCATGGATGCCGGGTGCGGGACCGGGCGGGTCACGGAGCAGCTGGCCGAGCGCCTCCCGGAGGGGCGGGTCATCGCCCTCGACGGATCGCCGGCCATGATCGACGCCGCTCGCGAGCGGCTCGGGCGCTTCGGAGATCGCATCGGGTACGTCGTCGCCGACCTCGGCCGACCGCTGCCAGTGGATGAGGAGGTCGACGCCGTCCTTTCGACGGCGACGTTCCACTGGGTCGTCGACCACGACGCGCTGTTCGCGAACCTCGCTGCCGTGACCCGGCCCGGCGGCTGGCTGGTCGCTCAGTGTGGTGGCGCCGGCAACATCGGGCGGATCAAGCGGGCGCTGGCGCGTGTCGGTGACGGCTGGCTCGGGCCGGCTCATTACGAGGCGCCGCTGGCGACCGCGCGCCGGCTCGAGTCCGCCGGCTACGTCGACGTCGAGTGCTGGCTCACGGACGAGCCCACGAGGTTCGAGCCCGGTGAGCCGTTCGAGACCTACCTTCGGGCGGTCGTCCTCGGGGCGCACCTCGAGCGATTGCCGGCGAGCGAGCACGATGCGTTCGTCCGCGCCGTCGCCGACGCGGTCGGCGAGCCGGTCATCGACTACGTCCGGCTGAACATCACGGCGCGTCGACGCGGATCTCGCTGATCTGGATCGCCGGTCCTCCAGCGAGCGTGAACGTGCCGGTCACCTCGACCCACCCCCAGGTCGCAGGGGCCAGACCTGGCTCGCTGGTCGTGTCGAGCGCCGCGAGGACATCCACCGGGAACTCGCCCGTGAGGTTCACGGCGGCGCCGCCACATTGGGGTGGATAGGACTCGAGCACGACCGAACACAGGCGCGCCCGGTCGGTGATGAGCACGAACCCAGTGACGTGGACCGGCTGCCCGTCCTTGGCGGCGGCAGACGCCAACAAGGCGTCGGTGTCGATCGCCGGCCCCGGGTCGACGGGCGCGCTGGGCGCCGGGGCGTTCGAGGGGGAGGCCGCAGGACCACACGCGACAAGCACGATGGCGAGGGTCGCGGCCATTGCCGCTTCATGGAGGAGACGCATCGTTGGCTCCGATCTCCGGCTGGGCCGATCACCGACTCGGCCGATCCCGCCCTCGACGCCGTCCGGCGGAGAGCGGTTCCTAGCGCTCGACGCGGAACGGTCCGCCGTGGCCAGGGATGACGATGTCGACCGCGGCAAGCACGCGCAGCCGCCCCGCCTCCAAAGCCGGCTGGTCGACGCAATACGGGTCGATCTCAGGCGATCGATCGGCACCCCACCACAGGTGCGTCATCGCATAGATGCCGTCGTCGGCCTCGACGATCAGCGAGGCGTCCTCTCGCGTGTGCCCCGGCGTCAGCCAGAGCTGCGCGTTGTCGGACAGCCGGTACCCGTCACCTGGCATGTCAAGCCAGAGGTCGTCCTTGTAGCGGGCCCAATAGTCGACGACTTCGGCGTTGGGAAAGAGGGCCACGTTCATCGTGTGGTCAGGGTGGTGATGGCTCAGGAAGACGTGGGTGACGTCACCCGGGTCGACCCCCAGCTCCATCAGGGGATCGAGGATTCGTGCGCGCGAGGCGACCATCCCCGGGTCGGCCACGATGCGGGCGTCTCCGTCGCGGATCAGGACGACGGAAGAGGCCGTGCGTTCGCCGGTGTATCCGGCGTGGAGAAGGTGGACGGTGGTCATGGCTCGCGATGCTAGCGCGTCGCGTGGTGCGGGATGCCAGCGAGTTGCCTCAGGCGACGCTGCGAGACTCGCCTCCATGACGACCGACCAACACGCCGACCTCGTCCTCCTCGGTGGCCGCATCGCCACGATGGATAGCGCCCGTTCCTGGGCGAGCACGCTCGCGGTGACTGCCGGCCGGATCACGATGGTCGGGCCCGACAGCGCCGCGAAGGCCCTTGTCGGTCCGAAGACACGGGTCATCGACCTGCGCGGCCGGACGGTGACGCCGGGCTTCCAGGATGCGCACGTCCATCCGGTCCACGGAGGCCTCGCGATGCTGCGCTGCGATCTCCACGCCGATGCGCAGTCCGGCACAGAGCTCGATGTCATCGAGGCGTACGCGCGGTCCAACCCGGACTCGCCGTGGATCCGCGGCGGCGGCTGGTACATGGCGGCATTCGAGGGCGGGACGCCGCGTCGAGAGGTCCTCGACCGGATCGTCCCGGATCGTCCGGTCTTCCTGACCAACCGGGACGGCCACGGCGCGTGGGTGAACACCAAGGCGCTGGAGCTCGCCGGTGTGACGGCGTCGACACCAGATCCGTCCGACGGGCGGATCGAGCGCGACGCGGACGGGACACCGAGCGGCACGCTCCACGAAGGCGCGATGGACCTGGTCGCCCGGCTGCTGCCCGACGACACGCCCGCGGAGGTCGAGGAAGCGCTGCGCCTGGGCCAGCGCCACCTGCACACGTTCGGCATCACCGCCTGGCAGGACGCGATCGTCGAGGCACACCAGGAGGAGCGCGCGTACGTCGCATTGGCCGCCCGCGGCGAGCTCACGGGTCGCGTCGTCGGGGCGATGTGGTGGGATCGAGCACGCGGCGCCGAGCAGATCGAGGAGTTCGTCGAGCGGCGGCGCGCGACGGCCATCGGGCGCTACGCGCCGACCAGCGTCAAGCTGATGATGGACGGGGTCCTCGAGAACTTCACCGGCGCGATGCTCGAGCCGTACGGCGACGGCCACGGCGGGACGACCGGAAACCGGGGCCTGCTCCAGATCGACCCCGAGGGGCTCGCGAGCTGGGTGCCACAGCTCGACGCCCTCGGGTTCCAGCCTCATTTCCACGCCATCGGCGACCGGGCGGTGCGCGCGTCACTCGATGCGGTCGAGGCCGCTCGACGCGCTAACGGTCCCTCCGATACCCGGCCCCACATCGCGCACATCCAGGTCATCCACCCCGACGACATCGCACGCTTCCGGCAACTTGACGTGGCGGCCAACGCCCAGCCGCTGTGGGCCGCCCGCGACGATCAGATGGACGTCCTGACGACGCCGTTCCTCGGTGAGCGCTGGCGCTGGCAGTACCCATTCCGCTCGCTCCGAGCCGCGGGAGCCGTGCTCGCGATGGGCTCCGACTGGAGCGTCTCGAGCGCGAACCCGATCTGGGAGATGCACATCGCGGTGGAGCGCCGCGCCCCCGCCTGGTACGCCGGCGACCGGGATGTCTTTCTGCCCGAGGAGCGGCTCGACCTGATCGACGCGCTCGCGGCCTTCACCAGCGGTTCGGCCTGGGTGAACCACCTCGAACACGAGACGGGCACGCTCGAGGTCGGGAAGCTCGCTGACTTGGCGGTCCTCGACCGCGATTTGTTCGATCGCGGCGCCGGCGAGATCCTCGCGGCGAGCGTGGTCGGGACGTTCGTCGAGGGCGTGGCCGTGTACGAGACACCCGAGCTCGACGGCTGACCCAGTCTCGCCGGCATGGACGGATGACGATGCGGATTCGGCATCGAACGTCGGTATCGACAGCGAGCGGCGCAAGCGATGCTCCATTTGCGCACCGGAACGAACCGGATGACGCAGAAAGGAGCGATCAAGCCATGAACGCACTCGCGATCCTGTACGTGAACGCACATCTGCAGGACCTGCTCGACGAGGCCGCAGAGGCTCGCCTCCACCGGGTCGACCGCCCGTCACTGTTCGAGCGGATCAGCTCCGCTGCGTCGAATCTGCTGGCCGCGCTGGCCATGCCGATCGATAACCGGGGCACGCTGTTCCCGAAGCTGGACGACTCGCCCAACCGGAGCTAAGGCCTCCTCCCCTCAGCTTCGTCCATACCCGCGACGACCCCCGTCCCTCCAACGGGGGTCGTCGTGTGTCTGCCGGACGACGGACGGCCTCGTCACCCTGCAGGTCTGCCGATCCTGCCAGCGCTCGTGAGCGTGGGTTCAGCTCCTGTCTGGCAAGTCGGCCGGCGTGTCGACGTCGGCCAAGGTCGCGCCCGTCGGGTCGTCTCTCAGCCAGTCCGCGGCCGGGATAAAGAACGTCTGCAGTTCGTCGACCAGCGCGCGAAGCCGCCGCTCGCCTCCAGCCAGCAGTCGGCCGACGACCGGGCCGGCAACGGACCGGCGGAGCGCGATGGGGAGCGGCCGCGGACCGGCTGCGTCGGCCAGCGCGGCCGCTTCGTGCGTCTCGAGCGCATCGATGAGCCGGCGCAGCACGGCGGGCACGAGCGTCGGCATGTCGCCACCGACCACGATGACGCGTTCGATGGTCGGGTCCATCGCATCGAGGCCGGTCGCGAGGCCGGCGAGGGGCCCTTCGAACGCGCGGGCATCGTGGAGCATCTGTACCTGCGACGTGATCGCCGGCACCGAATCCGGCGGCGCGATGACCATCACAACATCAGCAACCTGCGCGACGGCCGCGATCGCTCGATCGAGCATCCGCTGACCGTTGATCGGCTCGGCGAGCTTGTCGCGCCCGAAGCGGGTCGAGCGACCGCCCGCCAGGACGATCGCTGCGATGCGCTCGGTCATCGCCCGGCGACGGCCGGCGCCTTCGGTCCCGGTACGTGCCCCGCCGGCGTCCGCCGCAGGAGCGCCCGGCGGTCGAGATCCTCGAGGATGGCCATGACGTACTTGCGGCTGGTCCCGGTGGCGTCGCGGAAGGCGGCGGGCGTGAGCGGTGCCCTTGCGGCCATCGTCAAGGCCCGATCGGTCAGGTCGCCGTAGGTGCCCGCCGCGTAGGCCAGGTCGGCATCGAGGACGACGATGCGTCCGGCTCGCTCGAGCTCTCGAATGCCGGCCGGCGGACAGCCGACGGCGCGCGCCGCCTCGGCCAGGGGCGGGGGTGCGACGCCAGCGACTGCCGACTCGAGCCTGTCCATCGCGGCAACGAGTGCCGGGTCGGGGACCGCCGCACGCACACCGGGTCGTCGAACGATCTCGCCGTCGCGAACCAGTCGCTCCTCGCGGATCAGCCGGTCGACGACGGCAGCCGCGGCGGCGGCCGCCTCATCGCGCCGGATCGTGACCGCGCGACGAAGTGCTCGGGCCACCGCGTTGCGAACCATCGAGAGCGGGGCCTCAGGATCGACGGCAGCGATCGCCGCGTCCGCGGCGAGCAGGTGCACATCGGGAGCCAGCCCACCGCCTGCGGCTCCGTGGAGGTCGAGTCGTGGATCCGGCGCGCCGACCAGGTCCCCAAGCGCCGCGACTCGTTTGGGCGTCTGCCGTCGCCGGGAGATCCCACGCGGTGGCGTCGTGTCGAGGACCACACCACCCACCGGTTCGATCTCGCCGCCACGCCTCAGAACGAAGCGATCGCCCGGCCGGAGCGCGATCGGCGCGGCAAGACGCACGGTCCCGGCGGCTCGCCCGTCAGGCAGCATCAGGGCGTCGCGGCCGCTCCGCCCGACTGTCGCATCGACGGCTGCCGTGCCGGCATGGGCGCGGCCCCGCGTGCGGTCGGCGACCACCGGCCGCAACGCGGCGAGGAATCGGTCCGTCGCCGTGACCGTCGGGTCGGCGGTCAGCACCATCCCGCGATGCAGCTCGGCTTCCGCCACACCGGCCAGGTTCAGCGCGGTCCGACCACCCTCGACGACTCGCTCCACGGTGACGCCATGGACCTGGATCTCGCGGATCCGCACGTTGCGCTCGCCCGGGACGGTGCGGAGCGCGTCGCCTCGGGCGAGTGGCCCGCCGCGAAGCGTGCCGGTCACGACCACGCCGCGGCCCTTCATCGTGAAGACCCGGTCGATGGCGAGCGTCGGTGGACCCGCCCCGAGACGAACGCGACCGCCGAGCGTGATGAGCGCCGCGCGAACCGCAGCCACGCCCTCGCCGGTCGCGCTGGATGCGGCGAGGACGGGCGCATCACTCATGGAGGTCGGCGCGAGGAGCGCGGCGACCTGCCGCCGTACCTCCTCCGTCCGGTCAGCCGGAACGGCGTCGATCTTCGTCACGACCGCGAGCGCAGGCGCTATCCCGAACGCGTCGAGCAGCGCGAGGTGCTCGAGCGTCTGGGCGCGCGGCCCGTCGTCTGCGGCCACGACAAGCATGGCGGCGTGGACCTCGCCTGCCCCGACGAGCATGTTGCCGACCAGCTTGTCGTGTCCGGGCACGTCGACGAAGTCGATCGTCGTGCCGTCATCGGCGTCCAGATGGGCGTAGCCGATATCGATCGTCATCCCCCGCCGGCGCTCCTCCGGCAACCGGTCCGCGTCGATGCCGGTCAGCGCGCGCAGCAGCGTGGTCTTCCCGTGGTCGATGTGGCCCGCAGTGCCGACGACGATGGTCATCGTCCGGCAGCGAGCGCGACCCTGAGCGTGGTCGCGAGTCGGCGGTCGTGATCGGGATGGACCGTCCGCAGGTCGAGCAGGACACGATCCGCCTCGATTCGACCGATGACGGCGTGGCGACCGCATTGCCGGATCCGTGCCAGGAGATCGTCGGCAGACCGAGCCCGAACCGCCACGCCGACAGATGGGATCGTCTCGCCGGGCAGGCTGCCGCCGCCGATCGTCGACTGCATCTCGGTGACCGACGCCGCGGATCCGATCCTTCCGGCCACCCGCTCGGCGCGGGCGCGGAGTGCCTCGAGGGGCGTCGCGATCATCATCCACACCGGGATGTGCGTCGTCGCGAGCCCGGCGCGGTACAGCCCTAGGGTCGCCGCCACGCCCAGCAGGGTCGCCTTGTCGGGGCGCATCGCGCGTGCGAGCGGATCGCGCCGCATCCTCGCGATGAGGTCGCCGCGGCCGACCACCAGCCCGGCCTGCGGCCCCCCGACGAGCTTGTCGCCGCTGAACGTCACGATGTCGGATCCGGCCGCCAGGCGCTCGCTGGGCGTCGGTTCGTGCGCAAGCCCGAAGCGCTCGGTCGGAAGCAGTGCGCCTGATCCGAGATCGTCGACGACGAAAGCGCCATGCTGGTGCGCCAGCTCGGCCACTCGGCCGGGGTCGGGCGATTCCGTGAATCCGGCGATCGTGAAGTTCGACGGGTGGACGCGGAGCACCGCACGCGCTCGACCCTCGGCAAGGGGAGCCTCGAAGTCCTCGGCACGCGTCCGATTGGTCGTGCCGACCTCGATGAGCTTCGCTCCGGCACGCCGGATGATGTCGGGGATGCGAACGCCGCCGCCGATCTCGACGAGCTCGCCGCGCGACACGACGACACCCCCGCGACCCGCCAAGCCGACGGCCAGCACGAGGGCCGCCGCGTTGTTGTTCGTCACCAGGGCGTCGTCGGCGCCAGTGAGGGCGACAAGGTGTTCCTCGGCCTGTCGAAATCGTCGACCCCGGCGGCCGGTCGCCCGATCGATCTCGAGCAGCAGATAATCGGTCGTTTGGCCGACTGCGGCGTTGGCGAGCCACGACCACGGTGCGCGGCCCAGGTTGGTGTGGACGATCACGCCGGTCGCGTTGATGACGACGTCAGCGGCCGCTGAGATGGATGCGTCCAGGTGTGCCACCACGTCATCGACGAGCGCGCCGACCAGCCTCGGGTCCTCCCCGGCCGTGATGCGCGCCCGCTCCTCTTCGATCACCGCGCGGGCGGCGTCGGCAACGACCTCATGCTCGCGCTCGAAGCCCTCCCGCAGTCGGATCGACGTCAACAGATGGTCGACGCTGGGCGGACGCGGGTGGACGACCGGCTTCGACGACATCGATCCTCCGTGGCGGGAACGCGTGGGAGTCGAACCCACCACGCCACGCCGAGCGCGGCGTCACCGGTTTTGAAGACCGGGGGACCCACCGGGGCCCGACCGCTCCCGACACGATGGTACTGGGAAGCGGCCTATCATCGGCCCGTGACGACCCTGTCCGACATCCCCGCGTTGCGCCTCACGACGCTGACCGACTGCGGCGGCTGCGCGGCGAAGCTCGGTGCGGACCTGCTCACCGATGCGCTGGCGGGTCTGGGCGCCGAGGCAGCCCCGGACGAGCTGATCGCCGGTCTCAACCCGCCGGACGACGCCGCCGCGTACCGGGTCAGCGACGACCTCGCGATCATCGGCACGCTGGACTTCTTCCCGCCGCTGGTCGACGACGCATGGACGTTCGGCGAAATCGCGGCCGCGAACGCGATGAGCGACGTGTTCGCGATGGGTGGCCGCGTCCTCTTCGCCCTGTCGATCGCGGCATTCCCCGAGGAGCTGCCGCGCGACGTGCTCGCCGAAGTGTTCGGCGGCGCGTCGGCCAAGGTGCGCGAGGCTGGCGGCACGCTGGCGGGCGGCCACACGATCCGCGACCCGGAGCCGAAGTACGGGCTGGCCGTCATCGGCGCGGCGCACCCCGACCGGCTTCTGCGCAAGGGCGGGGCGCGACCCGGCGACGTTCTGATCCTGACCAAGCCCCTCGGTACCGGGCTGTTGGTGAGCGGTGCGCGCCAGGGTCAGACCCGGGAGGCCGACATGGCCGCCGCGATCGAGGGGATGCGCACCCTCAACCGGGCGGCGTCCGAGGTGCTCGTGGCCAACGGCGTGACCGCGGCGACCGACGTCACCGGGTTTGGGCTGCTCGGGCATGGACTCGAGATGGCGCGAGCCTCAGGCGCGCGGCTCGTGTTCGAGGCGGGGGCCCTGCCGGCGCTGTCCGGGGCGGTCGAGCTGGTCACGGCCGGCGTCGAGACGGGTGGCGCCGCGCACAACCGGCGCTTCGTCGCGGAAGAGCTCGACGTCCTGGAGGAGGTCCCGAGCGAATTGGTCACCCTCGCCCATGACCCGCAGACGGGCGGTGGGCTCCTGGCGGCCCTCGCAGAAGACCGGCTCGGCGGCGTCCTCGACCAGCTTCACGCGGCCGGGGTCGACGCCTGGCGGATCGGCGGCGTCGAGGTCGGTTCGGGAGTCGCGCTGGCCTAGCGCAGTCGGACGTACGCGCCGACGATCGTCGCGCCCATGCTGATCAGCCCGGAGGGCACGTACTGGAGGAGGTACACGTCGAGCGACGGGGCCGGATAGCCAGACTCCCCGGCCGCCTCGGCCATCGCCGCGAACTCCAGCATCTCCCGCCACAATCCGACGAGCGACAGCGACGCGCCGAGCACGCTGCCGACCACGATCCCGGTGATCGCGATGGCGAGGATCCGTGGCCCGCGCTTGATGCCGATCGTCCGGTCGAGCGCCTCCGCGATGATGGTGCCGGCGAAGAAGCCAACGATGATCATGAAGAGCCCGAACTGCGCCCCGAAGTAGCCCACGACCGCGCCGAGCCCGGTGGCCACAGCCAGGCCGATCGCGATCTGGTTCGGCTTGAGCGACGCGAGGGCGTCGCGCGATGGCTTGCCGCACGACCTGCAGCGCAACCCGACCGGGCCCTGCATCGTGCAGCGCGTGCAGATCGGCTGGTCGCAGCGACCACAGCGGACCCACGTCTCGCGGTCCGGATGGCGGTAGCAGAAGAGCGGCGGCGGTTCGTGCAGATCGGCTGTGGCGGCGTCGGTCGTCATGTGTCCCCTCGCATGAACGATGCGGAGGGTGGCGTCCGAAGGGCCGGTCGTCAAGGGGTACACTCGGACGGTCGTCTTCCGCAGGAGGGCCCCGCGTGGCGCGACCCTACGTACGTCTGACCCAGCCCCTCGTCCGCGACACGAAGGGCGGCGAGCTTCGACCCGCGACCTGGGACGAAGCGCTGGACAAGGTGGTCGCCGGGTTCCAGGCCGCGAAGGCGGCTCACGGCCCGACGACCTTCGGCACCTTCAGCTGCAGCAAGGCGACCAACGAGGTCAACTTCGCAGCCCAGAAGTTCAGCCGGGCGGTCCTGGGCAGCAACAACATCGACAGCTGCAACCGCACCTGACACGCCCCGAGTGTCGCCGGTCTGGCGACCGTGTTCGGTGCCGGTGGCGGCACAAGCTCATACCGTGAGGCCGAGGACACCGACCTGATCGTCCTCTGGGGCAGCAACGCCCGCGAGACGCATCCGATCTTCTTCCATCACGTCCTCAAGGCCGTGCACAAGGGCGCCCGACTGTACGCCGTCGACCCGCGCCGGACGTCGAGCGCGGAGTGGGCAGATAGCTGGCTCGGCCTCGACGTCGGCAGCGACATCGCCCTGGCCAACGCGGTCGCGCGCGAGATCATCGCCGCGGGTCTCGAGAACCGCGAGTTCATCGAGCGGGCGACGGTCGACTTCGACGCCTACAAGGCCAAGGTCGAGTCGTACACGCTCGAGTACGCCGAGAAGGAGACCGGCGTCCCGGCCGAGGCGATCCGGGAATTGGCCCACGCGCTGGCCACCGCACCGCGGGCGATGATCTGCTGGACCCTCGGGATCACGGAGCACCACAACGCGGTCGACAACGTTCTTGCCCTGATCTCCCTGGTGCTGCTGACCGGGCATGTGGGTCGGTACGGCAGCGGCGTCAACCCGCTCCGTGGCCAGAACAACGTCCAGGGCGGCGGCGACATGGGTGCGCTGCCCGATCGACTGCCCGGTTTCCAGCACGTCGAGAACGACGAGCTGCGCGCCAAGTTCGACGCAGCCTGGGGCGTGGCGATCCCGCCGCAGCGTGGCTGGCATCTGTCCGGCATGTTCGATGCGATGGAGCGGGGCGACCTGACCGCCGTGTACTGCATCGGTGAGAACCCGGTCCAGTCCGAGGCCGACCAGCACCGCGCGATCGGGCTGCTCGAGGGGCTCGACATGCTCGTGGTGCAGGACCTCTTCCTGACGCGGACCGCGGAGATCGCGGACGTTGTCCTGCCCGCATCTGCGGCGTGGGCCGAGGCGGAGGGGACCGTCACGAACTCGGAACGACGCGTCCAGCGCGTCCGCGCCGCGGTCGCTCCGCCCGACGGGGCGCGTGACGACCTCGCCATCATCTTCGAGCTGGCGAACCGGATGGGCGCGGACTGGGGCGAGGCGGTCGCGGAGCGTGTGTGGGACGAGGTCCGCGCGCTGTCGCCCGTGCACGCCGGCATGTCCTATCGACGGCTCGAGGAGCTCGGCGGCCTCCAGTGGCCGTGCTACGACGAGAACCACCCCGGTGAGCTGTTCCTCCACAGTCGACTCTGGGAAGACCCGGTGCCGGGCAATCGGGTGCCGTTCGTCCCGGTCGACCACGACCCGCCGGTCGACAAGCTCACCGACGAATACCCGATCCGCCTCACGACGGGACGCCGGCTCGACTCGTACAACACGGGTGTCCAGACGGCCGGGTACACGTCCCCCCTCCGCCGCGGCGAGTCGCTCGACATCTCGCCGGAAGACGCCGACGCGTACGGTCTCGTCGAGGGGCAGCGCGTGCGGGTCGTGTCGCGTCGCGGCCACGTCGAGGTCCCGGTCCGGATCGACCCGTCCCTGCGGCCGGGGCTCACGTTCATGACGCTCCACTTCCAGGACGACGTGGCGACGAACCTGCTCACGATCGATGCGACCGACCCGAAGTCGGGCACCGCGGAGTTCAAGGCCACGGCGATCCGGATCGAGAAGCTCGAATCCCCGGTCCCGGCCTGACGTCAGTGGCACGGTCGACCACGATCCGACTGCCCGGCACGGACGGCCCGGACATCGTCATCGAGCGCGGAGCGTTCTCGAAGCCACACGTCAGGGTCGACGGCAGCGAGATATCTCGCGATCCCGCTCGCAAGGACACGTACTCGATCGTCACGTCCGATGGCACGCCTCGTGCGTTCACGCTGAAGTCCACGCGGAACGGGCTCGTCGCGATCGCCGATGACGGCAGCCAGTTCGCGCTGGACCCACCTCGACCACTCTGGGAGACCGTGCTTGCCTTCCTCCCGGTCGGGCTCGTCGCGGTCGGCGGTCTGCTCGGCGGCGCGTTCGGTGGCGCAGCGGCCGCGGGCAACATCGCGATCTCGCGGAGCAGCCTGAGAACGCCGGTCCGGATCGGGGCGATGGTCGGTGTGACCGTGCTCGCCGCTCTCGCGTGGTTCGCCCTCGCCTATCTGGCCGCGACCGCGCTGAACCCGATCCCGAGCTATGCCACCGGTGAGTGCGTCGACGGCAACTTCACTGGCGAAACCACTGACTCGGACGCGATCCGCACCGTCCCGTGTGCGGACCCCCACCGCGGCGAAGTCGTCGGCGTTCACACCGTTGCAGACGCGGCCAGCGGTGCCACCTTCCCGGGCATGTCGACGATCAGCACCACAGCCAACGACCGATGCCTGCCACTCTTCGGGGAGTACGTTGGCATCGACTTCGATTCCTCGAGCCTGGAGATGTTCTACGTGTATCCAAGTGAGGAGACCTGGGCGCGAGGCGACCGTGAGATCGCCTGCATCGCCACGGCGTCCGGTGGCGAGGAAATGACAGGCACTGTCGCAGGCACGGCCCGGTGATGGATCAGCGCGGATCCGCGCAGCCCGCCGACGTCGAGGATCCGGCGCCGGACGAGCCGGCCGACCCCGTAGCGGAACCGACCTTCGTCTCGGACCCGCAGTGGCTGGCGCTCCTGAGCGGGAACGACCCCGGCTTCGTCGCGGGGCGCGGCTTCTTCCGGATGATCCCGAGCTCACCGCGCTGCAAGCTGTGCGCCGCCCCGTTCGGCGGATTTGGCGCGCCGATCATGCGACTGCTGGACCGCGGTCCATGGGTGAAGAACCCGAGCATCTGCGGCTTGTGCTTCAAGCAGCTCGAGAAGAGCCGTGGTGGCGCGGAGATCGAACTGAGCATGCTGTTCGCCGACGTCCGCGGCTCAACGGGTCTCGCCGAGACCATGGGCGCGAATGCCTTCCGGCGGCTGCTCGATCGCTTCTATCACGAGGCGACCAGCGTGCTGGTGGCGCGCGACGCGGTGGTCGACAAGTTCGTGGGTGACGAGGTGGTCGCGCTGTTCCTTCCCGCGCTGGCGGGTTCGGACCATGCGCGCGCCGCGATCGAGGCGGCGCGCGAATTGCTCAGGGCCACCGGTCACGGAAGCCCCGATGGTCCGTGGATCCCGGTCGGCGCCGGCGTGCATACCGGGATCGCCTACGTCGGCACGGTCGGCGACACCGTGACGGACTTCACGGCGCTGGGCGACAACGTCAACGTCACCGCTCGTCTCGCTTCGGCCGCCGGACCGGGCGAGATCCTCGTGAGCGCGGCCTCCGCTGAGGCGGCCGATCTCGATCGATCGCTCGAGACGCGAAATCTGACGCTGCGCGGTCGCACCCAGCCTCTCGACGTCCGAGTCCTCCGCGTCTGACGGAAGATCGGACCGCTACACTCGAATCGATGGACCTGCACGTCATCGGGCCCCTGGCCTCCCCCGCCGAACGGGCCGCGATCGACAGCGTGCTGGGGCCGCCCGAATCGGGTTGGGTCGGCGGCGCACGTCGTCCAGGCGTCGACGGCCACGCCGCCCGTGGCGGTCATGCGATCCGGGCCCGGCGGTCACAGCTCCTGCCGGCTCTCCACGCGGTCCAGGACCGGATCGGCTGGATCAGCCAGCCCGCCCTGAACTACATCTCGCGGCGCCTCGCCGTCCCACCGGCCGAGGCGTATGGCGTCGCCACGTTCTACGCGCTCTACGCGACGACGCCGCGACCGCCGGTCATGGCCCATGTCTGCGACGACATCGCGTGCCGGCTCGCGGGCGCCGAGGGGATCTGCGAGGACCTGGCTCGATCCGTCGGTCCGGAGGGGACGGCGGTGCGAGATGGCCAGGTGGGCTGGCAGCGGTCGCCGTGCCTCGGGCTGTGCGACCTTGCCCCCGCGGCCATGGTCACGACCGCCGGTGAGCACTCGACCGTGGGCAGCGCGGCGCCGATCGACGCGGCCGGAGTCGTCGCGCGTCTCGACGGGGCCGCGGTGACACGCCGGCTGCCACCCCTGCCGCAGACCAAGGATCCGTCCCTGCGGCTGCTCCGACGCGTTGGCGTGGTCGACCCTGCCTCGCTCGCGGACTATCGCGCCCACGGCGGCTACGAGGCCCTCACGAAAGCCATCGCGATGGGCGGCGCGGCGGTCATCGCGGAGGTGACGGCGTCCAAGCTGATGGGCCGCGGCGGCGCCGCCTTCCCCACGGGTCGCAAGTGGGCGGCGGTCGCATCACAGAGCGCACAGCCGCACTACCTGGTCTGCAACGCCGACGAGTCCGAGCCGGGCACGTTCAAGGATCGGGTCCTGCTCGAGGGCGACCCGTTCGCGGTCGTCGAGGCGATGGCGATCGCGGCCCTCGCGACCGATGCGGGCCATGGCTACATCTACATCCGCGGCGAGTACCCGGAGGCCGAGGCGGGGATCCGCGGCGCGATCGATGCGGCCCGGGCTGCGAACCTGCTCGGGCCCGACATCATGGGCTCCGGCTTCTCGTTCGATATCGAGGTCCGGCGCGGCGCCGGTGCCTACATCTGCGGCGAGGAGACCGCGCTCTTCGAGTCGATCGAGGGCAAGCGCGGGGAACCCCGCAACAAGCCGCCGTTCCCGGTCGAAGTCGGCCTCTTCGGGAAGCCGACCGTCGTGAACAACGTCGAGACGCTGGTCAACGTGCCGCTCATCATCGAGATGGGGGGCGAGGCGTACGCGCGGATCGGGACCGACGGGTCCACCGGGCCGCGGCTGTTCTGCCTGTCCGGGCATGTCGCCCGACCGGGCGTCTTCGAGGTCGAGTTCGGGGCCACCCTCGGCGACTTGATCGAGCTGGCGGGTGGTGTGCCCGGCGGGCGAGGCATCCGGGCGATCCTGCTCGGCGGTGCTGCCGGGGTGTTCGTCGGTCCGGGGTCCCTCGACATGCCCCTGACGTTCGAGGCGACCCGCGCGGCCGGCGCGACGCTCGGGTCCGGCGTGATCATGGTCTTCGATGAGACCGTGGACCTCGTCGACACGCTGCGGCGCATCGCCCGCTTCTTCCGTGACGAGTCGTGCGGTCAGTGCGTGCCGTGCCGTGTCGGGAGCGTCCGCCAGGAAGAGCTGCTGGCTCGACTCGCCGCCGGATCGCACATCCGGTCGCGTGACGAGGAGCTGACACTGCTGCGCGAGATCGGGCAGGCCATGCGCGACGCCTCGATCTGCGGGCTCGGGCAGACCGCATCGTCGGCGATCGAATCGGCTTTGCGCCAGCCGGATCTGGTGGCGCTGTGAGCGAGGACACGACCGGGCTGTCGATGAGCCGCGACCCGGCGCCGGATCCCGACTCGCCGCATGCCGGGCAGGCGCCGGCGGCACAACCGCTGACCGAGATCATCCTGCGTCCGCCGGCCCGACCCTCGAGGCCGCCCGCACCGCCGCCGGTCGCGGCGCCACCGCCCGTCGAGCTGACGGTCGATGGGCGATCCGTCACGGTCCCTGCCGGGACGACGATCCTCGGCGCGTGCCGGGTCCTCGGGATCGACACACCCACGCTGTGCTACGCCGACAACCTCACCCCGGTCAACGTCTGTCGCGTGTGCGTGGTCGAGGTCACGGGATCCCGGGTGCTCGCCCCCGCGTGCTCGCGACCGGTCGAGCCGGGGATGGAGGTCCAGACCGACTCGGAGCGCGTGCGCACATCGCGCAAGGTCGTCCTGGAGTTCCTGGGCTCCTCGGTCGACGTGTCGCTCGCCGGTCCGGCCGCACCCGACGGCACGATCCACGCGTACATGGATCGGTATGGGGCGGATCCGGGGCGGTTCGGCGCGCCGGCGGTGGCGGCAGCAGCCGGCGAGCGCGACGCCCACGAGCCGGGGCACCACCACGCCCCGACAGCCGACGAGGCGGCGTACGCGGCGACCGTGGCCCAGCCGACGAAGATCGACAACGACCTCTATGTGCGCGACTACGCCAAGTGCATCCTCTGCTACAAGTGCGTCGAGGCGTGCGGCGAGGATGCCCAGAACACATTCGCGATCGCGGTCGCGGGTCGCGGGTTCGACGCGCGGATCTCGACCGAGCAGGCTGTTCCGCTCCCGGAGTCGGCCTGCGTGTACTGCGGCAACTGCATCGGGGTATGCCCGACCGGCGCCCTGATGGCCAAACCCGAGTACGACATGCGCGAAGCCGGAACATGGGACGAGTCCGCCCAGACAGTGACATCGACGATCTGCCCGTATTGCGGCGTCGGCTGCGCGGTCGACCTGCACGTCCAGGACGAACGCATCCTCAAGGTCACCTCGCCGCTCGACTCATCGATAACGGACGGCCACCTGTGCATCAAGGGCCGGTTCGGCTTCGAATTCGTGAACGAGCGGCCCCGACAAGAGGGCGTCGATGTCGCGAACGTGGGCGAATAGGCTCCTGTTCGCAGGTCTGGTGATCAGGTTCGGCGCGCTCGTCGCCGCGTACCGTGTGCCCTGGCTTCCTGATCCCTGCCTGCTGCCATTTCCCGACGAGGAGCGGCAGCTCAAACGCGAGGTCGCCGCGACGAGCAACGGATGAGTTCCGTCCTGACGCCGGTTGAGCGCGCCTTGCTGGAGTCGGCGCGAACGGGGACGCTGGCGACCGTGGCCCAGGACGGCCGACCCCGCCTCGTACCGATCTGTTTCGTCATGATGGATGGCGTTCTGTGGTCGCCGATCGACCAGAAACCCAAGTCGATTTCGGATCCTCGCGGGCTCGCCCGCGTCCGTGATATCGAGGCACGACCCGACGTGACCGTGCTGGTCGACCGCTGGTCCGAGGACTGGTCCGAGCTGGCGTGGCTGCGGATCGACGGACGCGCGGCGCTGGTCGGATCCGCGGACGCCGTTGTCGTCGCGCTGCGCGCGAAGTATCCGCAGTACGCCGATCACGACCTCGAGCACCGGCCGATGATCCGGATCTCGATCGACGAAGCGACGAGCTGGTTCGCGAGGGCCGTTGACCTGATAGGTCAAACGGACGCGTGACGTCAAGGAGCGGCACGGGGATCGGTGCCGGTCAGCCCCAGCCGGTCAGGTCGCGCAGATCGATCCGGCGGTCGTGGCTGTAGACGTTGAACCTGTCACCGCGCAGGAACCCGACCAGGGTCACACCGAGCCGCTCCGCGGTCTCGACCGCCAGATCCGAGGGTGCCGAAACCGCTGCCACGATCGGCACCCCCGCGACCGCGGCCTTCTGGACGATCTCGAAGCTGACCCGACCCGAGACCATCAGGATCCTGTCGTGCAGCGGCAGCTCTCCGGCGAGGACCTGCGATCCGACGAGCTTGTCGAGAGCGTTGTGTCGACCGACGTCCTCGCGGATCACGATCAACTCGCCGCGTGGGGAGAACAGCGCCGCGGCGTGCAGCCCGCCCGTCTCGTCGAACGCCTTCTGGGCCGCTCGCAGGAGGTCGGGCAGGGCGACCACCACGGATCGCGGCACGACCGGGCCCTCGGGCAGGACCTCGCAGCGCAGCGCGACCTCGTCGATCGACGCCTTCCCGCAGATCCCGCACGAGGCGGTCGCGACGAAATGCCGCTCCGCGACCGCGGAGTCGTCGAAGGGAGTCGACAGACGGACGACGATCGTGTCGTCCGGCTGGTTGAGCGTGACGGGGTCGCCGCTCTCGGTGCCGACCACCTCGGGACCCTCGATCAGTCCCTCCGTGCGCAGGAAGCCGACGGCAAGCTCGGCTTCGCAGCCCGGCGTGCGCATCGTGACGGCGACCGCAACTGGGTCCTGGTCGGGGCCTGCGGCACGAATCTCAAGGGGCGCCTCCCCCACGACCCGGTCGCCACGGATCTCGAGCGTCGACCCGCGCACGGCCACGATCGAGCGCGTCGAGATGTGACGCGTCGGCGGAGCCTCACGCTGGACGTGGTGGGTCATCGCGGCGAGTGTACTGGTGGACCCCATGACCGTCGGATGGTCGTCCGGGCCGAAGGCCGTCGCCATACTCGGCCCGCCCGGTCCAGGACCGGTCCAAGACCGGTCCAACCAAAGGGGTTCGCTCGTGAACGATTGGGTCTGCGGGAACTGCAAATCGATCAACCGCGGCTCGGCCAACTCGTGCTACAGCTGTGGTGGTGCGCGCGAGATCGTCGCCGCCCCCGACGGCCGTCCGCTCAGCGTGGTGTCGAGCCCCTCGCCGACCCTGGCCGCGGCCGATGGCGGCGTCGGGGTGGCGGCACTCAGTGCGCCGCTCAACGCCGGCGCCCTCGCCGGCGCGCCTGCGGCCGTCGAAGCCGACTCGACCCCTCGTCAGCCGGCGAGCACGAGCGACATCCTCGGCGGCCTGCTCGCCGGGCTTGTGGCGGCTGTCCTCGCCTCCGCCGTCTGGTATGGCGTCGTTGCCGTCAGCCAGTACCAGGTCGGGCTCGTGGCGATCGCCGTGGGCTTCATCGTCGGGTACGGGGTGGTCCTCGGCGCGAACCGCCGGGGCTCGGTCGTCCTCGTCGCGATCTCCGTCGTCCTGACGCTCCTTGCGCTCGTCGTCAGCGAATACCTCATCGTCGCTCATTTCGTGGGCCAGGAGCTCGCGGCGGAAGGCGTGACGATCGAGCTGATCCAGCCACCGGACTTCATCGTCAGCGTGGTGATGGACTCGCTCCAGTCGGATCCGCTGACGTTGGCGTTCTGGGCGATCGCCCTGTTCCAGGCGTTCGCGATCCCGTCCCGGTCGCTCGGGCGCGGCGGCGACTGACGCCGCCCCCCGCGACTACCGCTCGAGGAACAGCGCAGTCCCGGTCGGCCGCAGGCAGTGGGTCGAGCTCATCGCCTGGTGATAGCCGCCGGCGTTGAGCAACGCGACCATGGCTCCCTCCGCCACCGGCGCCATCGGGTAGTCCTCGGCGAAGACGTCGCTCGCCTCGTTGATATGTCCCGCGATCGTGACCCTCTGAGTCCGATCGGCGGCGGGGTCGCGACACGGGACGATCTCCTGCGCGAAGCCGTAGATGAAGTAGGCGCAGTTCACGTTCCAGCCGATGTCGAGACCGACGAAGGTCACGCCGCGCCGCGTTTCGACCGTGACGACCTCGGCCAGGAGGATCCCGGCGTCCTTCGTCAGAGCGTCGCCGGGCTCGGCGGTCACAGTGACGTCCAAAGACCCGAGATGCGCGGCCACGACCTGTGCGTACCTCGACAGGTCGACGCCCGCTTCGTTCGATCGCGCCGGAACCCCCAGACCCCCGCCGATATTGACCTCGGCGACCGCATGGCCCGCGGCGCGCGCTCGCCCGACCGCCTCCACGGCCACTGGCAACGCCCGCTCGAAGGCAGCGAGTCCGTCGGCGAGCCAGCCGGACCCCGCATGGAAATGGATCGTGTCGATGGCCAGCCCGTGCTCGGCGGCCACCGCGAGCGCTTCATCGAACCGCTCGAGTCCGATGCCGAACTTGGTCGGCCGGTCACCGGCGTATTCCAGGTGGGCGTTGTAGCCGGCACCCGTCCCCGGATCGATGCGGATCCCGATCGCCGATCCGGGCGCGCGCCTGCCGTACCGGGCGATCTGGCTGATCGCGTCGAGGTTCACGTGGATGCCGTGCGCCAGCAGCACATCGAGATCGCGCTCCGAGATGTTCGTCCCGGTGTAGCTGATCTCGTCGGGTCGCCAACCGCACTCGAGGGCGCGCAGCACCTCGCCCGGTGAGCAGGCGTCGATGCCCACGGATCCCCGCTCGCCCGGCGCGCCGAGCGCACGGAATACCGCGAGGACCTCTGGGAACGGGTTCGCCTTGAGGGCGAACCGGAGCCGGAACGGCACGCCGGTCGGTGCGAACGCGGCCTGGATCCCACGCGCGTTCTCGCCGAACCGGGCGAGGTCGTAGGCGAAGAGCGGCGTTCCGTGCTCGCGTCCCAGCGTTTCGGCGTCCCGTCCGACGATCGCGAGTCGTTCGTCCGCGATATCCAGGCCCTGACGGATCCACCAGGCCGCGGCCGCGGCCGTGGTCACGCGAGGGCGCGCGGGCGCGTGCTGGCGGTGCTGCCTCCGGGCGTCCACCGATCGGGGCCGACTTCGACGTCGACGCCGATCGCCTCGATCAGCCGGCGGCTCGCGGCGGCCACCTCGTCGATCGCGGCATCGAACGCTTCACGATTTCGAGCGCTGGGCTCCCGATAGCCGCTCACCTTGCGGACGAACTGGCGGGCGGCCGCCTCCAGCTCGCCGGTCGTCGCCACTTCACCCTGACGACGGAGGGTCTTGATGCTCCGGCACATACGGCTACGGTAGGCCGTATGGCCGTCCTTCGCCAGCCGTCGCGCCTGCTGCTCGCGATCGTCGTCGGGCTGGTCCTCGCCGTCCTTATCGATATCGCCCGCGTCGGTGGCCCCCAGACGTGGCTTGCCCGTCACCGCCTTGCGCCAATCGCCTTGGGACAGGGCGAGCGCGTCGACGTCGGTGGTCGATCGCTCTACCTCGATTGTCGCGGCACGGGCTCGCCCACGATCGTCCTCGAGGCCGGGATGGGCGATGGCGTCGCCGGCTGGACGCCCGTGCACGACGGCATGGCCGCGACCACGCGCACCTGCGCCTACGACCGAGCCGGTCGCGGGTCGAGCGACGCCCGCGGGAGGCACACGGTCGCCGATGCGGCCGACGACCTGCGCACCCTTCTCGACCGCGCCGGGGAATCGTCGCCGTTCGTCGTCGTCGGGCATTCGCTCGGTGAGGTCTACGCACGCGTCTTCGCCCACCGTCATCGGGCCGACGTCGCGGGCCTCGTCCTCGTCGATGGCTTCAGCGTCGACCTCGAGGTGGACTGGATCCATCCGCTCCTCGGCGACCTCCGACCCGAGTACGAGGGCCGCGCACAGCAGCTCCGGGACCTCGTGGCCGGCGTCGAAGACCTCGACTGGCCGGCATCCGAGGCACAGCTGCGCGCCGCCGACGTGTCCGGCCTGCCCGTCGTCGTGCTGCGCGCGCCGCGCGAGGAACCGCGCCTCGACGGCCCGACGAACGTGGCGATCGCGACCGCCTGGGAACAGGGATACGGGTCGCTGTCGCCAGGACACGTGCGGTACGAGCTCGCCTGGGGTGCCGGCCACATCATCCAGGCCGATCGGCCGGACCTCGTGATCGCAGCGGCCCGCGAGCTGGTCGAGCGAGCGCGTGGCGGCGGCGAAACGGTGCCGTCGGTCACCGGAAAGGCCGTGAGGGCTGGCCCCGGCATTGGACGAGTCGCGTATCCTGCATAGCCCAGTCGCCCGTTGCCGACAGCGACGATAGTCCTACCGGGTGTGGGACGGACGCCATCATCTGTGGGGGTTCCTCGTTCATGACTCACGCGTTGCGCTCCGGTCGTCGCCTCGCGACGGTCCTCCTGTCCATCGGCCTGGCCGCCATCGTCGCGACCGGCTCCGTCGTGGCCGGGACCCCGGTCACGGAAGGCTATCGAGACCACCTCTACGGGGGTGGCGCCTTCCGTCCATCGAGCGACAAGCCACAGTCCAAGACCTGGTACGCCGATGGCAGCTGGTGGGCCGGCATGTTCCGGTACAGCGTCTCGCCGCCTCTTTCGGACTTCCGGATCTACAAGCTGACCGCTGACGCGACCTGGACCGCGACCACGACGGTCGTCGACGGCCGCGACTCGTCGCACGCCGACTACCTCTGGGACGAGAGCGCAGGCACCGATGGCACCCTGTACGTCGCCTCCGTGCCGCCCGTCAATGTCTCCTCTCCGTTCGCTGTGCCGGGCACCCCGGACGACATCCGGATCTTCAAATACTCGTATGTGACCGCGACCGACACGTACACCCAGGTCGGCGGCATCAAGTCGATCGCGGGGACGGCGAGCACCGCCTCGCCGGCATTCCGGGGCGGTGCGTACTCCGTCACGATCGAGAAGGACTCGAGCGGTCGCCTGTGGGCGGTCTGGCCGAAGGCCACGGCCGTCATGTACAGCATCTCCGACGATGACGGCGACACCTGGAGCGCGGCCGCGCAACTCCCGGCACAGGCCGCCAACCCGATCAAGTCGGCCAACCTGACCGATAGCGATATGGCCAGCGTCATCTCGTTCGGCACCAAGATCGGTATCGCGTGGAGCGACCAGGACGGTTCCGGCGCGACCGCGGGCGCCGACAATGGCTTCTACTTCGCGGTCGCGAACGCCGGCGCCGACCCGACCCAGGCGGGGAGCTGGACGCTCGAGGTGCTGCCCACCCTCAACCAGGCGGGTAATACCCAGATCGCGGACAACCACATCAACCTCAAGAAGACCAGCGATGGCCGCGTGTACATGGTCGGCAAGACCGGCCGTGACACGCTGAATTGCGCGACCGGCATGCAGCACCCCCTGATCGAGTTCTTCCAGCGAACCGCTGGCGGGAGCTGGTCGGTGCACCTCGCCGGGACCGTCGGCGACTGCAACACGCGACCCCAGGTCGCGATCAGCGAGGAGCTCGAGGTCGCATACCTGTTCATGACCTCGCCCAATGGCGGTGGCACCGTCTACGTGAAGTCGGCGCCGCTGACCGGCCCCGAGGCCTTCAAGTTCCGAGGCGCCGCGGACCAGACGATCCAGCGCGGCACCCCGTTCATCAAGAGCGCCACCGAGCTCCTGATCGACGACCCCTCGACGACCAAGCAAACGGTGACGGCCGCCAGCGGGATCGCGGTGATCGCCAACAACCTGCATTCGACGGCGCATCCGAACCGCAAGTTCTTCATGCACAACGTCATGGCCATCCCGGCCGCTGACAGCACCGCTCCCAGTGGCACGGTCTCGATCAACGCCGGCGCAGCGGCGACGAGCACGCAGGCCGTCACTGTCGCGGTCCCCGCGACGGACACCGGCGGGAGTGGCGTCAGCCTCGTCAAGCTGTCCAACAACGCGGATATGAGCAGCAGCTCGACCTTCGTGTACACGACGCCGATCGCCTGGACCCTCTCCGCTGGGGTTGGCACCAAGACCGTGTACGTGCAATGGCGCGACGCGAAAGGGAACTGGTCCTCGACCGCGAGCGACACGATCGAGCTGACCGACGACGTGACGGCGCCGACCCCACCGGGACCGGTGGCCCACACGATCTTCGGCTCGGGCCGCTTCGGCATCCCCGTCCGACTGACGTGGACCGCCGGGACGGATGCGGGCAGTGGCGTCCAGGGCTACCGCGTGACGAAGTCGGTCAACGGCGGCGCGTTCACGGAAGTGACGCCGATGACGACCGCCCTCGGCATCTCGCTCGACCTGCCCAACTCGGCCATCACGTACCGGTTCTGCGTCTACACGATCGACAACCGGAACAACACGAGTGGTCCTCGCTGCAGTGCGACGTTCACGACGCGGAGCTACAGCGAGTCCAACGCCAACATCCGCTACACCGGGACATGGACTCTCTCGAGCTCGACCGTCTACGTCGGTGGCAAGGCCAAGGTCTCGTCGGCCAGGAACGCCACCGCGACGCTCGGCTTCCGGGGGAATTGTGTCGGCTGGTACGCCCGGCTCGGCCCGGCCTACGGCCAGGCGAGGGTCTACATCGACGGGGCGCTCGTCAAGACCGTGAACCTGAACGCGGCCACCATCTTCGACCGGAAGCTGGTCTACACCAAGAGCTGGACGAGCGTCGGCAACCATTCGATCCGTATCGTGGTGGTCGGGACGTCCGGTCATCCGAAGGTTGTCCTGGACCAGATCTTCGTCCTGCAGTAGTCCCTACTGCCCCAAGACGCGCGACATCGGAGGGTAGCCGTTCCGCGGCTATCCTCCCTTCATGCTCGCTGGTCAAATGGTCAGCGGCTGGTCAGCCGCCAGTAGAGCGCGCCCGTGTGGCAGTGGTCGAGGCGCTTGCACAACCCGCCGGTCAGGTCCCATTGCCGCCCGCTCACGTATGGCCCGCGATCGACTACCGGCGCCGTGACCGTCCTGCCATTGGCGGGATTGCGGAAGGTGACCTTCGTCCCGCATGGGAGGGTCTTGTGGGCGACGCCGATGAGGGTTTTCGTCATCGCGAGGCCACACGCGGTCCGATTGCCGTAGAACCCGGGGCCGTACCACGACACGTTCCGGTCGAGGCGCCAACGGGGTTTCACGACGACGTCGGGCCGGGCCGCGGGCTGGGCAGCCGCCGGCCGAGCCTGCGGCGGCTCGTTCGCGATGATCGGCTCGAACAGCTTCGAGCCTTGATCCAGGCTCCCGTCTGACCGGGCCCCCGGATCGAGGGGCAAGGGCGTCGACGCCGGCCCACGGACAGCCGCGACCATCTCCACGTCCGCGAAGTGATCGACGGAGGGGGTTTCATTCGGCCTGGGGAGCCAGGAACCCACCGATCCGGGGACGGCGACCGAGGCGAGCATGGCGATGAGCGCCACGTTCGCGACCACCCTGAGGCGTCGCACGTCTGCCCGACAGTACCATCGAATGGCGTTGCGTGGCCTGCGCGCACCGCCTCGCGACCCTATCGGATCCGTGACAGACTCGGCGTGTGCCGCCACCAAATGCCCGGCTGGTGCTCGCTCTCGACGGGCCTCTCGACCTCGGCGCGTCGCTTGGCCCGCTCGTGCGGGGACACGGCGACCGGACGATCCGCCTCGCCTCGGGGCGCGCCTGGATCGCGACGAGGACTCCCGACGGTGTCGCCACGCTGGGCCTGTCCGTCGCCGGCCGGGGCTTGACGGCCGACGCATGGGGCCCGGGTGCGGATCGGGCGCTCGACGCGGTCCCGCGGCTGTTCAGCGCCGGCACCGAGACGCTCGCGGATGCGCCGGATCCCCTGATCGTGGGGCTCGCGCGGCGGCGACCCGGTGTCCGGATCCCGCGCACCGGTGCGGTCTTCCCGTCGCTCGTGGCGGCGATCCTCGAACAGAAGGTGACCGGCACCGAGGCCCATCGCGCCTGGCACGGTCTGGTCCGCCGGTACGGTGAGCCCGCGCCGGGTCCACCGGAGCTCGGCCTGCGGGTGCTGCCCGCGCCGTCGACGCTGGCCGGCCTGCCGTACTGGTCGTACCACACGCTCGGCGTCGAGCGTCGACGTGCCGATCTCATCCGGGCGATCGCGGCGCATGCCTCGACGTTCCAGGCGATCGTCGACATGCCGTTCGCGGACGGCTATCGGCGGTTGCAGGCCGTACCGGGTATCGGGCCGTGGACCGCGGCCGAGGTCGGGGCCCGCGCGCTCGGTGATGTCGACGCGGTGAGCGTCGGCGACTTCCACCTGCCACATCTCGTGGCGTTCAGCCTGGCCGGCGAGCCGCGTGCGACCGATGCGCGGATGCTCGAGCTGCTCGAGCCGTACCGGGGTCGGCGCGCGCTCGTGGTCCGTCTGCTGGAGCTCAGCGGGATGCGCGCGCCGCGCTACGGTCCGCGGCTCGCGCCACGCCGCATCGAGGCCATCTGACGCTACGCTGGTCGTCGCTGGAGGTCGCCCCAAATGCCGACGTTCGAGAAGTCACCGCCTGAGCTCGTCGCCCGCTTCGATGCCACCGCGGAGCGCTTCCCTGAGGCGGTCCGCCGCAAGATGTTCGGCTACCCGGCGCTGTTCGTCGGCGGCAACCTCGTGACCGGCCTGTTCGCCCGCTCGTGGATGATCCGCCTCGGCGATGAGGAGCGCGCCAATCTCCTCTCCCTGCCCGGTGCCGGGCCGTTCGAGCCGATGCCCGGCAAGCCGATGAAGGGGTACGCCACGCTGCCGGGTGACGTCGTGGACGACGACGCGGAGCTCGATGCGTGGATCGCGCGGGCGATCGACCACGGCAAGACGCTGCCGGCGAAATAGCGGGCGGCGGCCAAAGGAGAGCGCCGGCTCCCGTCGGGAGCCGGCGCGGGTGATCGCGAGATCGGGCCTTACAGCGCGGCCGCAGGCGCGATGTTCTGGTTGCGACGGAAGAGGTTGGTCGGGTCGTAGCGGCGCTTGACGTCCGCCAGGCGCCGGTACGTGGCCTCGGGATATGCCTCGCGGATCCGCTCCTCGCCTTCGGCCTCGAGGAAGTTCGAGTAGACGCCGGTCGAACGCGGCCGGAGCGCCTCGTAGTACGCCTGGGTCCAGTCGGCGTGGACGGCAGCCTCGGCCATGTCCTCGAAGGGCGTGATGATCACGACCATCACGGGGGCGTCGCGGTGGGCGAACGCCGTGTCCTCCGCACCGACCCGTGCCATCGCGCCACCCAGGATGCGGATCTGGGTCATCGCCATGGGCGAGCTCGGTGCCGCCATCCGCTCGAGGATCGTGTCGATCGCGGCGTCGTCGAGCGTCTCGAGGAACAGCGATCGATGCGAGGTGGGGCTGCGCTGCTCGGCATCCTTGAGCATCTCGTAGATGCCCACGTACGGCATCGGCATGACGAGCTCGGCCATCGGCGTCGCGAGCCGACGGAACGGCTCGAGGGCGGCCTGGCCGGACTCGGCGTCGCCGTCGTAGACGAACATGATCGCGAGCGTCGGCTGCCCGTGGATCGCCTCGGGGACGAACGGCGCGGGCGGAGCCGGCATCAGGAACGAGATCGTCGAGAGGTTCTCGGGTGCCGCAGCCGCGACCGACTGGAGGCCGCGCAGCACCTCACGGGTCGGCGGCATGAACAGCGCGCCGCCGAGGATCGTCGAGACCGGATAGAGGCGGAACTGGAACCGGGTGACGACGCCGAAGTTGCCACCGCCGCCGCGAACCGCCCAGAACAGGTCGGGATGCTCGGTCTCGCTGGCGACGACGATGCGTCCATCGGCCAGCACGATCTCGACCGATACGAGCGCGTCGATCGCCAGTCCGTGCTTGCGCACGAGCCAGCCGATGCCGCCGCCGAGGGTCAGGCCGGCGATCCCGACGCTGCCCGTATCACCGAACGGCGTCGCGAGACCGTGCTCGGCGGCGGCCGCGGTGTACTCACCGGCGCGCAGCCCGGCCTGGGCCCAGGCAAGACGCCGGAGCGGGTCGATGTGGAGGCCCTTCATCGTGCCGAGGTCGAGGACGAGGCCGCCCTCGCTCGTTCCGTAGCCGGCAACGCTGTGCGCCCCGCCGCGGACCGCGAGCTCGAGTCCCGTCTCGCGGGCGAACACGATGGTCCGCGCGACGTCCGCCGCCGATGCGGCCTGGACGATGCAGAGCGGCCGCAGGTCGGTGTTGGCGTGCTGGACCTGGCGAGCCACCTCGTAGCCCTCGTCGTCGGGCCGGATGACGGTGCCGCTGATGCCGGCGGCGAACGCGGCCAGGTCGTGCGGACCGAAGGAGTCGTAGGCGGGGATGCGGGCGAGGGCCATCGTGGATCGTCCTTTCGGGTGGAGGGTCAGGCGTCTGGGGGTGTGCCGCGATGGTCGAACCCACGCCCGGGACGAGGCTGCGGGCACGAGTCGGCGCGCTCACCCCCACGGATGACGACCCGGATGCGACGGATGACGATGCCCGGCCCGTGATCGGAGGAGCCCGCGGCGCCTCGGCGGACCGCGACCTACGCGGTTGGGTCTCCCGCGAGAAGCCCGACCGCGGAGCAGTCCTCGGCGATCGCCTCCAGGAGACCCGGATCCGAGACCGCCCCGAAGCCCTGGAGCATCACCCGGGCGACACCCACGTCACGAAACGCGCGGAGCCGTTCCCTGCGAGGGGCGCCCGCGGGTGCGTCGGGCCGTCCCCAAACATGGACGGACACGCGCAAGGAGGACGGTTCCCGTCCGATCTCCTCGCAGCGCGACGCGATGACCGGCAAGGCCCTTTCCACCTCGTCGGGCATCAGCGCGTCAAGATTCAGCTCGTCCGCGAAACGGGCCGCGAGGCGCCACGTCACCTTCGGCCCGTTGCCACCGATGAGGACCGGGATCCGGCCGCCCGCCGACGTCGGCTCGTGGATCGCGTCCTCCACGCGGGCGTGGCGCCCCACGTATGTCGCATGGCCCGGGGCCAGCATCCGGCTGATGACCTCGAGATGGTCCTCCAGGATCGCCAGGCGCTCGGGCGCATCGGGGAAGCCGTAGCCGTACGCGCGCCACTCGTCTTCCTTCCAGCCCGCCCCGATTCCGAGCTCGACCCGGCCGCCGGCGATCACGTCGAGCGTCGAGATCATCTTGGCCGTCAGCCCCGCCGGCCGATAGGCGGCCGCGAGGACGAGATGCCCGAGCCGCACCCGCGACGTCGCCATCGCGATCCCGGTCAGCTCAACGAACGGCTCGAAGACGGGTACGTCGATGAGCGGCGGGTCCACCTGGAAATGGTCGTACAGCCACAGCGACTCGAAGCCCAGGGCCTCGGCCTGTCGCGCCGCGTCCACCGTCCTCGCCCAGGCTGTCGGCCCGTCCAGGCCGAGGTACTCGCGATCGCAGCCCTGCGGAAGCGTGATCCCGACCTTCACGTGGGCGGCTCCCATGCGCCGTACGCGCCATGGACCCGCTCGCGAACGTCATCGACGATCGCATCGTCCACGGCCCGCTCGTCGGCGATCGAATGCCACAGGCCGGCCTCACGGACGAACGTGGCGAGCGTGCGCATCGCGGCTTCGGCGTCCGCCCACGTGACGCCCATCGCCTCGGGCCGGATGTCGACACCCGCGCGGGCGAGGGCCGTGACCATCTCGTCCGCCCCGCTGCCATGCAACACGGAGCCCAGCACGATTCCGAGTCCGACCGGCTGGCCGTGGATGAAATGGCGGCCGGTCCGCTTCTCCAGGTTGTAGAAGAAGAAGTGCTCGACCCCTTCGATATGGCGGGGATTCCAGCCCGCCGCGTGGAACGTCTGGCCGCCCCAGCGGTGGGCATTCATGAGGGTCCGGATCCCGCTGTCCGTGACGTCGTGGATGTCATCGAGCGCGCCCAGCACCGAGTCGAGCCGCTCCCGCGCCTCGCCGACCAGCAGTTCGTCGAACGGCCACTGGGGCTCCTCGCGACCGCGGTCCCGCGTCAGCCGCCAGTCGAGGTGGGCCGTGTGGTAACACAGGATGTCGCCGACCCCCGCGCGGTTGAGCCCCGGGGGCGCGCTCGCGATGACGTCGAAGTCGACGTAGACGGCCTCGGGGATGGCGTATCCGAGATAGCGCACCAGGCCGTCGACGCGAAGCCCGGCCCGGTGGCCGAACGGCGCGTTGACGGTCATCGCTGTCGGCACCTGGAACAGCGGGATGTCGCGCCGCCACGCCACGAACTTGGCGACGTCGACGGCCTGGCCGCCGCCGAGCCCGATGACGCTCGCGCAGGCCGGCAGGGAGGCCAATTCGGCTTCGAGTTCACCCAGCTCCAGCGTCCGGACTGCGTGCACACCGGCGAGATGAGGACCGTCGAGCCGAGGCTGGAACGTCGGCCAGAGGTCGTCCATCGTGACCACGAGATACGGCCGATGGACGAAGGCGGGTAGCTCGGCGACCAGGTTGCGGCCGTAGACGGTCGGGAAGCCGGCCGTCATGCCGCGACCCGGGTCGCGTGCGCCATGATCCGCTCCTCGGTCGCCTCGGCCGCGTCGAGCGTCACCGCGATGCGGCCCTCGCGCATCACCACGATCCGGTCGCTGATCCCGATCACCTCGGGCAGCTCCGACGAGACGATGACGATCGCCGTCCCGCGAGCCGCCAGGTCACGCAGCAGCGCGTAGATCTCGCGCTTCGCCCCGACGTCCACGCCGCGGGTCGGCTCATCGATCAGCAGGATCCGGCACCGGGCGTTGAGCCATTTCGCGAAGATGACCTTCTGCTGGTTCCCGCCGGACAGGTTACGCACCGGCGTCCGACCACCGGGAGTCCGGATCGAGAGGCGGTCGATGTAGCCGCGGACCAGGTCGCGCTCGCGTGGCATCCGGATGACGCCGGTCGGCGCCACCTCGTCCATGCGCGAGATCGTCACGTTCGTCGCGACAGCCTGCTGGAGCAGCAGGCCATCGGTCTTGCGATCCTCGGTTAGCAGGCCGATTCCCAGCGCGATCGAGTCGCGCGGCGTACGGATCGTAGCCGGCCGCCCGAAGATCTCGATCGTGCCCGCGTCGACCGCGTCCGCGCCATGGATCGCGCGCAGCACCTCGGTCCGGCCGGAGCCGGCCAGCCCGGCGATCCCGACGATCTCGCCGGCTCGCGCCCTGAAGGACACGTCGTCGAAGACGCCGGCGCGTGTCAGGCCGCGGACTTCGAGCGCGACCTCGCCAGGCGCCAGCCCGTGACGCTCCCCGTAGACCTGCCCCAGGTCGCGCCCGACCATCATGCGTACCAGCCGGTCGGGGGTCATGTCGGCCGTGCGTTCCGTCGCGACGACCCGGCCGTCCTTCATCACCGTCACGCGGTCGGTGATGCGGAAAACCTCGTTGAGCCGGTGCGAGATGTAGATGAACGCCACGCCCTTCTCCGCGAGGCGGTGCATGACCCGCACCAGCCCGTCGAGCTCGGCATCGGCCAGCACGGCGGATGGCTCGTCGAGCACGATGAGACGCGCGTCGCGCGACAGGGCCTTGGCGATCTCGACCATCTGGCGTCGGGCGACGCTCAGCGTTCCCACCCGCGCGCCAGGGTCGATGTCGAGGCCGAGCCGCTCGGCGACCACCGCGGTGTCCTCCGTCAGCTTGCGCCGATCGACGATGCCGAACCGACTCGTCGGCAGGCGGCCCATGAAGATGTTCTCCGCGACCGACAGGTGTGGCGCCAGCGATGGTTCCTGGTAGATGACCGCGATCCCGCGGCCGATCATCTCGTTCGGGCTCGACGCCTCGACGGCCTCGTCGGCGATGAGGATCTCGCCCGCGTCGCGCCCGTAGGCGCCTGACAGGATCTTGACGAGCGTCGACTTGCCGGCGCCATTCTCGCCGACAAGGCCCAGGATCTCGCCGACCCGGACGTCGAGGTCGACGGCCCGGAGCGCGTGGACGCCGGGGAAGGTCTTGTCGATGCCGCGCATCTCGAGGATGCGCTCGGGTTCGGTCATCGGTCTCGCAGCTGTGTCGGGGACGCGGCGGAGGAGACTGGCCGCGTCCCCGGCTTAACCGGTCCGGGGACCGGGTTGAGCTAGAAGCCCTTGCCGAGCCACTCGTCGACGTTCGCGGCGTCGATCGTATTGGTCGGCAGGACCCATGTCTTCTCGACCGTCTCGCCCTTGAGGAGCTTGGCGGCCGTCTGGCAGGCTTCGATGCCGGCGTTGTCGTACGTGAAGGTCACGACGATCTCGCCATCCTTGATCGCCTGGATCGCCTCGTTCTGGCCGTCGATGCCGACGACCTTGAACTCGTCGAGTCGGTTGGCGGTCTTCAGGGCCGCGACGACGCCGAGCGCCATCGCGTCGTTGTGGGTGTAGATCACCTGGACCTCGTTGGGTCCGTACTTCTGGAGCAGGTCGTTCATCGCGGTCAGCGCGTTCTCGCGCTTGTAGTCGGCGACGACGCTGTCGACGATCTCGACCTTCGGGTCGTTGGCCGACAGCCAGTTCACGAACTCGTCGTGGCGGTCGGTCGTGGCCGATGCACCGGCGGTGCCCTGGATCTCGATGACCTTGCCGCCGTTGCCGCCGAGGATCGTCTTGCTGACATACTCCGCCGCGGTCTTGCCGATGAGCTTGTTGTCGGCGCCGATGTGCTGGGTGACTTCGACGTCGACGCTGCGGTCGAGCGTGATGACCGGGACCTTCTTGTCGAGGGCCCGCTTGGCGGCCTCGGTCAGACCGGCCGCCGTGTTCGGCGTGAGGAGCAGCACGCTGACCGGCCGGCTCACGAATTCGTCGACGTGGCTCGACTGCACCGCGTCGTCACCGAGCGCGTCCGACACGAGCGTCTGCGCGACCGGGTTGCAGTTCTCGGCGACCTTCTTGTTCTGGTTGGTGCGCCATTCGTCGCCGCCGTTCGCCTGGGAGAAGCCGATCACCTGCTTCTGTGATCCGCCACCCGGCGTTGCCGCCGAGCAAGCGCCGAGCACCGCGACGATCGCGATGACGGCGGCTGTCCCGAGAAATCGCTTCCATGCCATCCGTTGGGTCCTCCAACCTCGTTCCATTCCGGACTTTTCTCTCCCTGCCTGGATCCCGTCGCCGGGTCCGGCCGCTCTGACGGCGAGCGCCGACCCCAGATCGACCTCCCTCGATCAAGGGCTCACCTGCCTTCCTCCTGGCCTCTCGTCCGCCGCTCCAGGAGGACGGCGCCGAGGATGATCAGGCCCTTGGCGATGCGCTGCGAGAACGGCGGCACGCCAAGCAGGTTGAGCAGGTTGTTGACCGCGGCGACGATCCCGGCCCCGACCAGCGTCCCGCCGATCCCGCCGGAGCCGCCGAACAGGCTGGTCCCGCCGATGACCACGATGGCGATCGCATCGAGCTCGAAGCCCTCGCCCTGCGTCGCCTCCGCGGCGCCCAGGCGAGCGACGACGATCAGTGCCGACACCGCGGCGCACAGGCCGCTGATCACATACACGCTGAAGATCACGCGCCGCGTCGGGATCCCGGACAGGCGCGCCGCCTCGAGGTTGTCGCCGACCGCGTAGATCTGCCGGCCGAATGTCGTGTACTTGAGCGTGAACCAGGCTAGCGCGGCGATGCCCATGAACAGCAGGAACGCGACCGGCAGCCCGAGGAACGAACCGGTCCCGATCCACGAGATGTCCGCCGCCGCGGCGCCGGCCCTGATGGGCTTGGCATCCGAGTACGTGAGCGTCACGCCCCGGGCGATGACGAGCATCCCCAGGGTCATGATGAAAGGCTGGATGCCGCCCCGCGTGATGCCCAATCCGTTGAGCGCTCCGACCAGCGCGCCGAAGACGAGCGCGAGGGCGACGGCCAGCGGCCACGGGACGCCGCCGGCGAGCATCGAGGCATAGCCGATCGCAACGATCCCGAGGATCGAGCCGACAGACAGATCGATGCCGGCAGTCAGGATCACGAACGTCATCCCGATCCCGAGGATCCCAGCGATCGACGCCTGGCGTGCGACGTTCGAGAAGTTCTCGAAGGTGAGGAAATGCTCGGACTGGAGCGCGCCCAGGACGATCAACACGACGAACGCGAGCAGGATCCCGCTGCCGCGCAGCAGACGGGCCGCACGCTCGCGGGCCCGGCGCGACCGGTCGAGCCGTGTACCCGGCTCGACCGCATCGGACGTCGCCGGTCGGGCGTCGGTCATGTCCGGCCCATCGCTCAACGGGCCGTCCATCCGCCGTCGATGAGGAGCGTCGCGCCCGTGATCAGGCTGGCTGCCGGCGACGCCAGGAAGACCACGCCGCCGGCGACGTCCATGGGCTCACCGATGCGATGGAGGGCGGCGATCCGCTCGCGGACGTCGGCCTCGAAGTCCGGATCGGCCAGCGCCTCGGCGGTGCCGTCGGTGCGGATGAAGGTCGGCGCAACGGCGTTGACCGTGATGCCGTGGATGCCCCACTCCACGGCCAGGCACTTCGTGAGGTGCGCGACGGCCGCCTTCGAGGCGCAGTAGATGGCTTCGGTCGGCAGGGCGATGAAGCCCGCCTGCGAGCTGAGGTTGACGATCCGTCCGGAGCCCTGGCGGATCATCACCCGCCCCGCTGCCTGGCTCGTGAAGAACAGGCCCTTGACGTTGACGTCCATCGTGAGGTCGAAATCGGCTTCGGTGACGTCCTCGGCGAGGTTGCTCGGTCCGAGGCCCGCGTTGTTCACGAGGATGTCCAGTCGGCCGAAGCGCTCGACGACGGCGTCGACGGCGGGCCCGATCTGGGACAGGTTGGTCACGTCCAGCTCGACGGTGAGTGCCTGCCGACCCATCGACTCGATCTGGCGGACGAGGTCGTCGGCCGTGCCCGCTTGACGCAGGCCGAGCGCGACATCGGCCCCGGCATCGGCGAGCGCCAGGGCGATCGCGCGGCCCAGTCCACGGGCGGCGCCGGTGACGAGGGCGACCTGCCCGGTGAGCGCGAAGCTGGGGTAGTTCGGCACCGTTGCACCTCTCGGACCTTTTTCGTCGTCTGGCGCTGGCTTAACGCTTAGGCTCATCGATTGCGCTTAACGTTTGCGCTTGACGCTAAGCGTGCGGAGGATATACTCCGGCCGAACGGCGAGTCAAGAGGGTTCCCGGGAGGCAGCAGCCCAGGTGGAGACACCCAGATCCGGCCCAGCGACGGTGACGCTGCGCGACGTCGCGCACGGCTCCGGGGTCTCCATCACGACCGTGTCGCGCATCCTGAACGGGCGGGAATCGGGCGTTCCCATCCGCGAGGAGACGCGCCAGCGGGTGCTCGCTGTCGCCGCCGAGCTTGGCTACAAGCCCAACCTGCTCGCACGGGGCCTGCGCGGCAGCCGCAGCTCACTGCTGGGCGTGATCGCCCGCGACATCTCCGACCCGTTCCACATCCAGATCCTGCGCGGCATCAACGATGCCTCCCGGATGCGCGACTATCGCCTCTTCCTCGGGCACGTCGACTACCGGCCGGACGTCGCGCTCTCATACAGCTCGATGTTCGAGAGCTCGCACGCTGACGGGATCATCGTCATCGGCGACATCGACGGTGGCGACGACACGCTCGACCAGCTGGCGCAGCAGCACCGTTATGTGATCGGCGTCACGGACCGGACGACCCGTCGCCAGATCCCGGGTGTCTACTCCGATGGCATCCGGGGGACACAGCTCGCCATGGACCATCTGTGGGAGCTTGGCCACCGCTGGATCCATTGCGTGTCCGACAACCGGACCTACGACGGCCGCCAGCGGATCGACCTCTATGAGCGATTCATGAAAGAGCGCGGTCTGGCCGACCGGATCGGCGTGTTCATCACCGACCAGGATCCCGGGCCGGCGCTCGAGCTCGGGCGTCGGATGTTCGCGGACTGGACGGACGGCCATCCGACGGCGATCTACGCGACGTCGGACACGTCCGCGATCGGCCTGATGCAGGCCGCGTACGAGGTCGGGATCCGGATCCCGGAGGACCTGTCGATCATCGGTTTCGACGACATCGACGTGGCCGCCTTCACCATCCCGCCGCTGACGACGATCAGCCAGGGCGGCCTCGAGATGGGTCGGGTCGCGGCCGAGCTGCTGTTCGACATGATCGACAACGGGCGCCATCGATCCGAGGTGGCAGACGTCGTGCTGACGCCGCGGCTCGTGGTGCGGCGCTCGGCCATCCCCCGCGAGACGTAGGCTGCCCGGCGACGACCCTTCAGACCGTCGGCGGGTCCGACACTGCGTGGCGATAGAAGGGCAGCGGCTCCGCGGGCGACGGCGTGTTGCCCGCGATGAGATCGGCCGCCTTCTCGGCCAGCATCATCACCGGGGCGTAGATGTTGGCGTTCGTGACGTACGGCATCGCCGATGCATCGACGACGCGCAGTCCGTCGACGCCGTGGACACGCAAGGTCAGCGGATCCAGGACGGACTCATCGTCGACACCCATCCGCACCGTGCACGACGGATGCAGCGCGGTCTCCGCGTCACGCGCCACCCAGTCGAGGATCTGCTCGTCGGTCTCGACCGACGGTCCGGGTGACGTCTCGCCGCCGTCGTACTCGGCCATCGCCGGCCGCCCCAGGATCGAGCGGGCGACACGGATGGCCTCGACCCACTCGCGCCTGTCCTGATCGGTCGAGAGGTAGTTGAACCGGAGGGCGGGATGCTCGCGTGGATCGGTGCTCCTCAGGGTCAGCGTCCCGCGCGCGTCCGAATACATCGGTCCAACGTGGACCTGATAGCCGTGCCCCTTCGCTCCCGCCGAGCCGTCGTAGCGGATCGCGAGCGGCAGGAAGTGGAACATGAGGTTCGGGTAGGCGACATCGTCGTTCGAACGGACGAAGCCGCCGCCCTCGAAATGGTTCGTCGCTCCTGGGCCCGAGCGCAGGAAGAGCCACTGCGCCCCGATGAACGGTCGTCGCCACAGCTCCGTGGCCGACGGCTGCATCGACACCGGCTGGCGACTCTGGTGCTGGACGTAGACCTCGAGGTGGTCCTGGAGGTTGCGACCGACGCCGGCTCGATCGGCGACCACCGGGATGCCGAGCGCGTCGAGATCGTCCGCCGCGCCGATCCCGGAGAGGAGCAGCATCTGCGGGCTGTTGATCGCGCCGCCTGCGAGGATGACCTCGCCGGCCGTCAAGCGCTCGACCCCGCCGCGTCCACCCATGCCACGGGCAACATCGACCCCGACCGCACGCGAGCCCCTGAACACCACCCCCGTGACGAACCTCTGTGTCCAGACGGAGAGGTTTCCGCGCCTGCGCATGATCGGGTGGAGGTACGCGCGCGCCGCGCTCAGGCGTCGACCGCGATGGATGTTCCGATCGAACGCGGCGAACCCTTCCTGCCGGTAGCCGTTGACGTCGTCGGTCCGCGGGTAGCCGGCTTCCTGCGCGGCCTGAAAGAACGCCCCGAACAACGGGTTCGTGGCCGGTCCGCGCTCCAGGACGAGCGGACCGTGATGACCGCGCCACGGATCGTCCGGATCGGCGGCGAGCGCGGTCTCCATCTTCTTGAAGTACGGCAGGCAATGGGCGTAGTCCCACGTCTCCATGCCCGGGTCGGCCGCCCAGCGCTCGTAGTCCAGGGGGTTGCCACGCTGGAAGATCTGGCCGTTGATGCTGCTGCTGCCCCCGAGGACCTTGCCGCGGGCGTGAAAGATCCGACGGCCGTGCATGAACGGCTCGGGCTCCGACTCGTAGCGCCAGTCGTAGAACCGGCTACCGATCGGAAACGTGAGCGCCGCCGGCATATGGATGAACGGATCGATTCGCCAGTCCGAGCGCCCGGCCTCGAGTACGAGCACGCGCGTCTGCGGATCCTCGGTCAGGCGGTTGGCGAGCACCGAACCCGCCGATCCACCGCCGACGATGATGTAGTCGAATTGCCGGGCCATGTGGCGGCGATGCTAGCGCCGCGCCAGCGGCGCCGATTGGCCGTTGCGCATCGGGCGCTGGACGCCTAGGCGGAACGTCTTCCTGGCGCATGCCGGGCGTCCTGCCCGGCGATGCCGCGAGCTGTCAACGCAGCCGTGAACGCCGTGGGATCCTCGACCGTCACGTACAGGGCAGGGACACGGAACCCCATCGCGCGGACCGGCTCGCGGAAGTCCAGGCGGACGCCACCACGATTGGTGCCGGCGAACGTGAAGTCGGCGTGGCGGACGCTGCGCCGGATGCCGATCGCGGTGATCCACAGCCACGGGCCTTCGATCCGCCACGACACGACGTTGCTCAGCGGCGTTCGCAGATGCCCGAAGCCGAACCGCGCCTCGAGGTCTTCCCCGAGGTCGACGTAGGCGCGCTCGGGTCGGACACCGAAGAGGACGCGAAGCAGCGGGCGTGATCGGCGGCTGAGCTCGATCGGATAGCGCTGGACGTTGGGTTCGGCGGTGGATCCAGCGGCAGTCATCTCGCCCGGATGGTGCCACCGACGGCGGCGTGTGACACGCCGCGTAGCATTTGCAAGCGGGTGGCGCGCGACCCTGCTGCTGGGGGAGTGAGGAGATCCATGCAATGACCGTCGGCATCGCCACCACGGCGGAACTTTCGCGCTGGTGGTGGACATTCATCCTGCGCGGGGTGCTCGCCATCCTCTTCGGGGTCATCGCGTTCATCTCGCCCCCGGCGACGATCGCGGCGCTGGTCCTGCTGTTCGGCGCCTGGGCGCTGGTCGACGGGGTTTTCGACATCGTGGCGGCGATACAGCACCGGACCATGGATCGGTCGTGGTGGCTCACGGTGCTCGGAGGCCTCGTGAGCATCATCGCAGGCGTCCTCGCCCTGGCATTCCCAGAGGCGGCAGCCGGTGCCCTGCTCCTGCTCATCTCGGCCTGGTCGATCGTCACCGGCGTCATCGAGATCTTCCTGGCGATCAGGCTCCGCGAGCAGATCACCGGTGAGCTGTGGCTGGCGATCGCCGGCGTGCTCTCGATCGTCTTCGGCGTGCTCCTGTTCCTGTTCCCGGTGGCCGGCGCACTCACGATCGTGTGGATCATCGGTGGCTTCGCCATCGCCTTCGGGATCCTGATGATCATGCTCGGCTGGCGATTGCGGGGTATCCACCAACGGGTGGCGACCGCCTAGCCTTCATCGGCCCTGGGGAGGCGCGGGGCGGATCGAGCCTGGCTAGCTCGCGCGGGCGGCCTGCGCCACGATCTCGGCCGGGATGATCGATCCGTGGGCCCCGGCCATACACGTCTCGACCCGATCCGCCTGCCGCGGATCGGTGAGGGACGCCTCGAGGATGACCATCTGGACCTCGTCGCGTTCGCTGAGGACGCGGCGGAGGGTGAACCGCACGTCGATCTCGGGCGACGAGGTGATCAGCTTCACGGCGTAGCTGGCCGCGCGCTCATCGGGAAAGGCGGCGGCGACGGTCGCGGCAACGACTCGATGGCGCATGGCCACGAGTCTGGAGGCAGCGACGAACGCCCGCCAGACCCATCGGTCTTGCCTACAGAGGCTCGATGGTCATGTTAGGGGCCGGGGACGCGGTCATCTTGGTGCCACGCGGCACCGGAACGGAGACGAGCGGGACCCCTGAAGCGACCTGACACCGCCGGGGGGACGATGTGGGTGTGCTCCGAGGGCCCCACTTGATGACAACGGTCCGGGTACGCGACGCGTTAGGGCGATCGCGGCGAGCTTCAGCTCTTGGGCTCGAGCTTAAGCGCCGCGGAGTTGATGCAGTACCGAAGGCCAGTCGGATCCGGTCCATCGTCGAAGACGTGGCCGAGGTGCCCTCCGCAGGAAGCGCACATGGCCTCGGTGCGAGTCATGAAGAGGCTGCGATCGGTCTCGGTCGCGACCGCCGCGGGATCTGCCGGTGCGAAGAAGCTCGGCCAGCCGGTGCCAGACTCGAACTTCGTCTCGGAGGCGAAGAGCTCGGCATCGCAGCCCGCACAGCGGTACACGCCTGCTCGATGCTCATCCCAGAGTTCACCGGTGAATGCGCGCTCGGTGCCCTTCTGACGAAGGACCCTGTACTGCTCGGGCGTGAGCTCCGCACGCCATTCGGCATCGGACTTGATGGTTGGGGACGGGGCCTTGGTATCACTCATGGATCACAGGATATGACCGGACTGTGGCGACTCGATGACGACGTCACGTCATGCTCCCCATTCCACGCCTTGGGCGACATCCGTAAGATCGAGCGCCGGAGATCGCCATTCGATCTCCACAAGAGGATCCGAATGGGCCGAGTGCTGGCGCTGCTCCTCCTCGCGATACCAGTCGTCGCGTGCGGCGGGTTACCCGGCCCAGCCAGCGTGGGGCCGTCACCGTCCCACGCCGACCTGACGCCGAAGCCCTCCGGCTCGTTCCTGACGATCGAAGAGGCTCGCGCCGCCTATTCCGCTGTCGCCGACCCGTACAACATCGCCATCGACCACGCGGAGGAGCAGTACGGCCGTCGGACGTCACTCGAGGACCATCAGCGCTACTGGGCTCTGATCGCCCGGGCCGACGGCCAGTTCATCGAGGGGCTCAAGAAGATCGCGTTCCCGCCTGAAGTCCAGGCCGACGCCGCGACGCTCATCAAGGCAGACGAATCGTTCCAGCAACGTGCGCTTGCGGCGTCACGTGCCCGGAGCCTTGCAGAGGTCATCTCGCTGTCGGCAGCCGCCAACGACGCCGCAGACGTCGTGGCAGATAAGGCAGGGATCCTGCGAGACGGTCTCGGGCTGGAACCCAACACCTAGTCAGCCAACCCTGGCAGACCTTTCGGGCGCCGTTGCATCAACGGGCCCGATGGGGGCGATTCGCGAGAAAAGACCGGCGGGTTTAGACTGGTCGCACGTCAAGGGGGACGTCGCGGTGCCGTCGAAGGAAACGCAGACGGGCGTCGGGACGGTCATCGGCTTGATCGTCGTCATCGCCCTTGCTCCATTCGTTTTCGCCGCTCCGACATGGTCCGGCGAGGGACGTGGACCGGAGCTTTTGGTCCCGCCGGTCGCTGGCGTCACGCCCGAAACACCCACACCTGGGCGTGCTCCTTCGACTCTCCCGCCGGCAACTCCCGCGCCGGCAACTCCAACGCTGGCACCTCCAGCTCCCGGTGTGACCGCAGTTGAATTGATACGGTCGACAGCGGCCACGGAACCGACTGGTCCGCTACCTGCGCCCTTGTCCTCACCGCCAGCGCCGACCCCGAGCGGCATGGCGACACCACCGCCAGCGCCGGGTTTCACGCCGCCAGCTACCCCGATCCCAACGCCGACGCCGACGGCTACCCCGATCCCAACTCCGACGCCGACACCAACGGCGACCCCACCGGTCGCGACGCCCACGATCGTCCCAACGCCGACCCCACCGCCCCCACCGACGCAAGCACCGACCCCCCAGCCCACGCCGACGTCCACTCCGACGCCCACGCCCGACCCGACCCCGCCACCCACGCCCGACCCGACCCCGCCACCCACGCCCGATCCGACGCCGCCACCCACGCCCGATCCGACGCCACCGCCCACGCCGGATCCGACGCCACCGCCCACGCCGGATCCCACGCCCGAGCCGACACCGGATCCCACGCCAGCGCCCACGCCCGAGCCGACACCGGATCCCACGCCAGCGCCCACGCCCGAGCCGACACCGGATCCCACGCCCGAGCCGACACCGGATCCCACGCCGGATCCGACGCCCGAGCCGCCGCCTGGCTAGCCTCGCCACGCCACCGTGCCGCAGCGGGGAGGCATTCGCGTACGACCCCGCGGGGCGTGCCGTGGTCGAACAGGGCCACCCGACGTATTCGTTGGCTCGTCTATTCCACCGCCGCGCTCGCCCAAGCTGAAGCAACCCTCGCCGATTGAGGATCTCGCTTTGAACTCAGAGGTTTCCGTGAAAGATGACCGCCCTTCGGCGGCTTGTTATTAAGGTCATGGCATGGCACAGGATTTGAAATCGCTGGTGCAGGAGGTGCTGCGCGATGGCTTCGCAGTGAACCTTGGCGTTTCCGATGCGGGCGGCCCATGGATAGCGCCGGTGGTGTACGTCTTTGACGATGCCTTCAATCTGTATTGGATCTCGATCACGGATTGCCAACACTCGCGCGCGATCGCCGAGAATCCGAATATCGCTGCCGTCGTAATCGCGACACACGATACGGACAAAGAGCGCGCGCTCCAGATGAGCGGCAGGGCGGTGCGGGTCGAGGGAGCGATGTTTGAGTTGGAGCAGCGCTTGCAGGCGAAGCGCGGCATGCCCGCTCCGCAGTCGCCGGGCGACATCCTCACCGACGGCTACGAGTGGTACAGGTTTACCCCAGACCGTTTCGAAATCACCTACAACACGCTTTTCGGCTACGACCGGCAGACGTACAAACCCAACCCATGAGGCATTTCGAATAGCGAAGTGGCGCCAAGGACCTGCACGACCTCCCGGCGTTATGGGATCGCGCGGACGGTTCAGGCCGGCGACTACTCGCGGAGGCGCTCTTCGATCGTATCGAAGTCCGAGGTGCCCGGAAGGTGAGACTCCAACCCAGTCATTCCGCAAGAGAGCGCAAGGGTGGGATCGCGCTTGGGCGGGAGCTCGATTGGTTGTTATGGTCGGGGCGAGAGGATTTGAACCTCCGACTTCATCGTCCCGAACGATGCGCGCTACCAGGCTGCGCCACGCCCCGACCGAAAGTGCTCGTTTGACAGAGCCTGCGGATGATAGCAGGGAGCCCGGCGAGGCGGATGTCGCCGCTCCGCCGGGCCAGTGTTCGAGACTATGGAGTCAGCCACACCGGGTAGTCGCGGATGTCCGTCGGGCTGCCGTCCTGGGCCGACCCGAAGTAGGTTCGCAGTGTCCCCCACTGCGCCTTCGGAACGTCGTACCGCAGCGTGACGTCGAACGTGCCCCGACAGCCAGTCCCGCATGTGGCCATCGCCATCTGGTCGACGAGCACCTTGCGGGCCCCATCGAGGATCGCGACCCGGAACGTCGCCTCGAACACGTTCGAGGTCCCGGTGACTCGTGCCGGGTTCCCTGCCGCGGCACCGAACGCCGGCCGATCGACGAAGGTCGACGGGAGCTGCGACTCGAAGGCGTTGCGGCCCTGCGGGCCGTCGAGCTGGATGCCCTCGGACCCGAACGTCGTGACCGTCCGGCCCTCGATCTGGAACAGGACCGCCCGGACCGTCGAGAACTGGGTCAGCGTGTACACGACCTGGCCGAGGCGATACATCGACGACGCGCTGCCACCGCCCGCTTCGAACTCGCGTGACAGGTCGACGGTCGCGACGCCATCTTTGATCGAAATGCCGAGGAGCGAGGTCCCCTCCGGGACGGCCGTCGACAGCTGCGGATACTTGTCGATGATCGCGTCGCCGTCGAGCAGCGCCTCCATCGAGGCACGTGCGACACCGGATGACTTCGGCACGACCCGGAGGGTCGGCACCAGACCCTCGACCCCGAGTTCGCCGTCGAGCACGTAATAGGCGCGGATGACCATCGTCTCGACGGGCACCGATGGCGATGGCGACCCGCTCGGCGAGGCGGGAGGCCCGCTCGAGGGCTGACCGGACGGTGAGGGCGAGCTCGACGGCGCAGGCGTCTCGTCGGGCGGACCCGGATCGATCGACGGTGCAAGGGTCGGCGGCACGGTCGGGACGGCCCCGAGACCGCCGGACGAGGTGCATGCCGCGGTCGCGACGAGCAGCCCCGACAACGCGAGGGCCGGGAGGACGGATCGGTGGCGGAGGGCGTTCATCGGTCGGGCTCCTGATGCGATGTGGCTGCGCCCAAGGCTCGATCCGTCATGTCGCCGTCCCATCGCCGCCGTGTAACGATCGGGCAACATCGCGCGGCAGGACGAGCTCGAGGCGGAGGCCGCCGTCCTCGCGATTCATCGCCTGGAGATAGCCACCCATCAGCGCCGCGTGCTCGGCGGCGATCGCCAGGCCCAGTCCGCTGCTGCCGCCGGATCGCGACGGATCGACCTTCGTGAACCGGTCGAAGATCAGCTCCAATCGATCGGCCGGGACGCCCGGCCCGCGGTCGGACACGGCGATGACGACGTCCTCCGACCGGGCATCGAACTCGATCTCGACGTCCGCGTCAGCCGCGTGCTCCCTCGCGTTGTCGAGGAAGTTGCCGAGGATCCGTTCGAGACGGCGAGGGTCTGCGTCGACGACCACCGGCTTGTCGGGTGCGGCGAACGTGGCCTTGGGCGATCGCGCCGCCCGCACGGTCTCGATGAGCTTGCCCAGATCGACCTTCTCGAGCGCCACCTGCTCGGCATCGGCGTCGAACCGCGACAGCTCCATGAGCTCCTCGACCAGGGTCCGCAGCCGCCCGACATCCTTGACCAGCAGCTCGGCCGCCCGCCGGCTCTCCTCGGGCAGCTCATCGAGGTGCTCGCGCACGATCGACGCCTCGGCGACCAGGGCCGTGAGGGGCGTCCGCAGCTCATGCGACACGTCGGCGACGAACCGCCGGTTCTGGTGCTGGGCCGCCTCGAGCCGCCGGATCGACTCCGCGAGCGTGTCGGTCATCCGGTTGAATCGATCCGCCCACGTCCCGAATTCGTCATGCGAGGTGACAGGCACGCGCGCCAGCAGGTCGCCGCGCTCGATGCGCTCGGCCGTCTGGCCGGCCTCCTCGATCGGGGCAAGGATGCCCCGGGCCACGATCCGTGCCGTCAGCAACGCCACCAGCACCAGGAGGATGGAGCCGAGGAGCAGGACCGTTCGGAACTGGTCGACCGCCTCACCGATCGACTCGACGCCGCGCACGAAATAGACGGCCATGCTGCCGCCCGGCGCGAGACCGCCGACGACGAGAGACGGCACGCCGGCGACGTCGATCCAGGCATAGGCCAGCTCGCCCCGGCCGACGCGCGCCGGGACGTCGGGTGGCAGGCGTTCGAGGAGGTCGCCGAGCGTATCGCTCGACTTGACCGATTCGTCACCACCGAGATCGATGACAGACTCGACGTTGCGCTGCCGGAACGTTTCGGTCAGTCCGCTCCGGATGACGTCCTCGACGGTCGGCCGGTCGGGGAGCTGCCGGCCGGGGACCGTGACGGTGAGGTCGAACTTGGCCTGGGAGGCCGCGTCCTGGAGCGCCTGGTCGTGGAGGCGCGCGTCGACGAACACCGAGGCGCCGACCCCGAGAACGACCGCAGTGACCGCCACGAGCAGGACGAGCGCACCGGCGAGTCGAGCCCGGACGCCCCGCGGCCAGCGCATCCCGTTCGCCTACCGCGCTGCCTTGTAGCCCGCCCCGCGGACCGTGAGGATGAGCTCGGGAGACGTCGGGTCGGCCTCGACCTTCGCACGCAGCCGTCCGACGGCCACGTCGACGAGCCGCGAATCGCCCAGGTAGTCGTAGCCCCAGATCCGGTCCAAAAGCGTGTCGCGGGCGAGCACCTGGCCGGGATGCCGGGCGAGGTCCGCGAGCAGGTCGAACTCGGTCCTCGTCAGTGGGATCTCCTCGCCGGCACCGTCTCGCGTCACGCTCCGGCCGGCCAGGTCGATGGTCAGCGGGCCAAGCCGGAGCTGCGCGGCCTCGTCGCCATCGCGCCGGTCGACGCGTCGCAGTGCCGCCCGGACGCGGGCCACCAGTTCGGGTACCTCGAACGGCTTGCGCACGTAGTCGTCGGCACCCGCCTCGAGGCCGACGACGACGTCGATCGTGTCGGCGCGCGCGGTGAGCATCACGATCGGGACCATCGAGCTACGGCGGATCGCGCGGGCGACCTCGAGGCCGTCCATCCGCGGCAGCATGACGTCGAGCAGCACCAAATCGACGTTCGCGGCCTCGAACCGGTCCAGGCCGGCGCGACCGTCGTCCGCGGTCTCGACCGTGAAGCCGGCGTTGCGCAGCCCGATCGCGGTCACTTCCCGGATCGAGGGGTCGTCCTCGATGAGCAGGATCCTGGCGTCCATTCGCGGGAGTATGCCCTAGGCCCCGGACCGCTCTGTCCGAATGGGGAGCGTCGTGAGGGCGGCGGCCACGAACGACGCGGCCATCAGCCCGAACACTGCCGGGACACCGACGGGCTCACCCAGCACCTCGATCACGACGCCGTAGAGCGCGGTCCACAACGACCCGACCCCGAACGCCAACGTGAAGTACAGGGCGTACGACGCGTCGCGGGTCGCCGCCGGCGCGATATCGGCGAGGAGTGCCTGGAGCTGCGGGAGATTCCGCGAACGAAAACAGCCCCATGATCACGATCCCGGCCCACAGCCAGACCAGCGACGATCCGCCGAGGATGAACACGCCGAACCCGACCGCGCCACCGACGTACGCGAGGATGATCAGCGGCTTGCGCCCGAACCGGTCCGACAGCCAGCCCGCGAGCAAAGGCATCGGCACGCTGAACACGATCAGCGCCCCGTACATCAGCCCGGAGGTGGCGTCGTCGAGACCGATGACGCGGGTCATGTAGATCAGGGCGAAAAGGTTCACGACGCCGAGCCCGCGACCGCCGCCACCCAGGACGGACGTCAGGAACAGCCAGCGGAGGTCGCGGTCTGCGACCACCCGCCGAAGCGCGTCGAGACTGCTGCCACCGGCCCGGGCAGCAGCCCGGTCCGTGCCTCGCTCGCGGACGAACGCCAGGACGCCGATCGCGATCGCGACCGCTGCCAGGCCGAACAGGATGGACACCCCGCGCCACCCGAGCAGCACCATCAGCGGCGTCCCGACGACGGCCACCACGACCGTGCCGAGGTTGCCACCGGCGATATGGGCGCTGATCGCGAATCCGCGACGCTCCGGGGGGAACTGCTCGGCGAGCAACCCGTTGCCGACCGGGTGCTGCGGCGACGTGCCGATCCGCGCCACGATGTTCGCGAGGGCGAACGTCGCGAAGTTCGATGCCAGCGCCATCGCGGCGAACCCTCCGCCGAACAGCATCCCGCCGAACCCAAGCAGGCGCCGCCGCGAGACGTGGCGCGTCAGCTCGGCATAGCTCAACTGGACGAGCCCGGCAGCCACCGAGCCCGCTGCCGCCAGGAATGCGACCGCCTGCACCGTGATCCCGAACTCGTCGATGATCGCGAGGAAGATCAGCGGCAGCAGGACCGCGAATGCATGGTTGACAGCGTGCGCGACCGACAGGAGGCCAAGCGAGCGACCCGGCCGGACGACCATCACGCGGCCCATCTTGCCCGAATCGATGCATGGCCCTCGGTACGTTTCCGTCATCCGGCGGACACATCGATCAGCGCAGGTCCAGCACCTCGACGACGGGGCTGACCGTCAGCCCGGGCCGTGGTCCGCCCAGCACCACGTACGCTCGGCCGTCCATGAACGCGGCGCCCAGCCCGTGTCGTGGCACCGTCAGGCCTGGGAGCGTCGTCGTCGTGATCGCGCCGATGCACTCGACCGCCCCGAACGTGCCGGCCGGTCCCTCGCCGCCCACGACGCAATCACCGAGGGCGGCCGCCGAGAAGGCCGCGATGCCCCCACGGGCCGTCGGTAGATCCTCGGTTCGGCCGACCACGCCCTCCTGGGACACGAGATCCACCGTCCCGAGGTTGCCTCCGGCGTCGCGACCGCCGAGGAACGAGACGGAGCCGGCGCCCAGAGAGGCGGCGGCGAGATGTTCCCTTGCCCGGCTGAGCCGTGCCAGGGGACTCCAGCGGTCCCCTTCGAGCACGAACACGTCGGCCGAGGGACCGCCCGGACCGACGCCTCCGCCGAACATGACGCCGCCTCGTCCGTTCCAGGCGGCCGCACCGGCCCCGCGCGGCTCGGGAAGCGGCCCGGCGGGCGACCAGACGCCCGCATCCCCGTCTTCGAGGCGCCAGACGGCGGCCGTCGGACGGTCGAAGCCATCGCCCTCGTACCCGCCGATCAGGATCAAAGCCTCGCCATCCGATACCAGAGCTGCATGGTGGACCCGCTCGGGCAATGGCGGCCCGTCCGCCCATGCGTCAGCCGCAGGGTCGTAGATCAGCAGGCGATCCACGGCGCGACCATCCTCCCCGAGGCCACCCGCCACCCAAACGCGGCCCTGGTGGGCCGCCGCGGCCACCTCGGTCAGCGCGATGGGGGCGGAACTGCGCGTGACCCAGCCCGCTTCGCCGGGCCCCGGGCTTCGGCCCGCCTGCTCACGGAAGACGCCGATGCGGCGCGGATCGGTCACGATCACGAGCGCCAGCAGGCCGAGCGCCGCGACCATCGCCATGAGCAAGGCGGCGCGGAGTCGAGGCGGGCGACCGCGAGGCTGGCGACCGCGAGCCGCGCGATCCCTCATGAGACCGCCGGCGCGCGAGCCGACCCTAGAACTCGTCGAGGTAGCGCTCGACCTCCCAGTCGGACACCTGGGTCCGGTACTCGTCCCACTCGGCGCGCTTCGCGTCGAGGTAGTGGTTGAAGATGTGGTCGCCGAGGGCCTCGCGGATGACGTCGTCTCGCTCGAGCTCGTCGAGGGCCTCGCCCAGCGTGCCGGGCAGCTCGCGGATGCCCTTCTCGGCGATCCGGGTCGCATCCATCTCGAACAGCGACTCCTCGACCGGCTCGGCCAATGACAGGCCTTGCTCGACACCGTCGAGGCCGGCCGCGATCATCGCCGCGAACGCCAGGTAGGTATTCGACGACGGATCGGGGCAGCGCACCTCGGCCCGCGTCCCCTCGATCGACTTGCCGGGCGACACCATCGGGACGCGGATCAACGCCGACCGGTTGGTGCGGCCCCAGGTCAGGTAGGTCGGGGCCTCGTAGCCGGGGACGAGCCGCTTGTACGAGTTCACCAGCGGCGCCAGCACCGCGATCATGCCGCGGGCGTGGGCGAGGATCCCGGCCATGTACGAGCGCGCCACGTCCGACAGTCCGTACGGGTTCGCAGCGTCGGCGAACGCGTTCCGGTTGTCGGCGATCGAGAAGAGCGACTGGTGCGTATGCATGCCCGAGCCGTTGATCCCGTGGATGGGCTTGGGCATGAACGTGGCATACAGGCCGTGCTGCTGAGCGATGGCCTTGAGGGCGAACTTGAACGTGATCGCGTTGTCGGCGGTCCGCAGCGCATCCGAATACTCGAAGTCGATCTCGTGCTGGCCGACCGCGACTTCATGGTGCGCGGCCTCGACCCGGATGCCGAACGCCTCCAATGCATCGACCATGTCCTGGCGGATCTCCTGCGCGAGGTCGGTCGAGAAGTCGAAGTAGCCGGCTTGATCGTGCGGCAGCGGCTCGATCCCGCCGTCGTCGCCCCGGCGGAACAGGAAGAACTCGAGCTCCGGGCCGGTGTTGACGACATAGCCGAGCTTCTTGGCACGCTCGACCTGGCGGCGCAGGACCCCCCGCGGGTCGCCGACGAACGGTTCGCCGTTCGGGGTGAACACGTCGCAGATCACCCGCGCCGTCCCGCGCGGTCCCGATCCGGGCTGCCACGGAATCTCGGCGAAGGTGTCCATGTCCGGCATCAGGTACTGGTCCGACTCGGCGATCCGGGTGAACCCCTCGATCGACGACCCGTCGAACCACGTCCCGTGCTTGACGGAACCCTCGAGCTGGTGGATCGGGATCGTGACGGCCTTGACGTGGCCGATGATGTCGGTGAACTGGAGCTGGATGAAGCGGATGCCGCTCGACTTGGCGGCTTCGATCTTCGCTGTCGCGTCGGCGGACTCGGGTCGGGTGGCGACGGTCAACGGAACCTCCTCCTGTGGGATGGACGAAAGGATACGCCCGGCCGCCGCTGCGACCGGGCGTCGTCGATCGGCTGATCGAGCGCTACATCTCGCTGTAGAGATAGAACTCGTAGGGGTGCGGTCGCAGTGCGACCTCCTTCGCGCCGGCGCGCTTGAAGTCGAGCCACGCGTCGACGACGTCCTTGGTGAACACATCGCCGCGATACAGGAACTCCTGGTCGGCCTCGAGGGCGTCGAGCGCCTCCTCGAGCGAGCCCGGGGTGCCGTCGATGCCGGCCTTCTCCTCGGCGCTCATCTCGTAGATATCGCGATCGACCGGCGCGGGTGGCTCGATCTTGTTGATGACGCCGTCGAGCCCTGCGAGCAGCTGAGCGCTGAACGACAGGTATGGATTGCACGTCGGGTCCGGCGAGCGGAACTCGAGGCGGCGGGCACCCGGCGTCGTGAAGTACGTCGGGATGCGGATGCACGCGGAGCGGTTGCGCTGCGAGTACACGAGGTTGATCGGGGCCTCGTAGCCGGGCACCAGCCGGCGGTACGAGTTGGTGGTCGGGGCGGCGAACGCCAGGACCGCCTTGGCGTGCTTCAGCAGACCGCCGATGTACCAGCGGGCCGTGTCCGAGAGCAGCGCGTAGCCCTTCTCGTCGTAGAAGAGGTTCGTGCCGTCCTTCCACAGGCTCTGGTGGGTGTGCATGCCCGATCCGTTGTCGCCGAACAGCGGCTTCGGCATGAATGTCACGACCTTGCCGGCGGCGTGGGCGACCTGCTTGATCAGGTACTTGTAGCGGAGGACCTTGTCGGCGGTCTCGACGAGCGTTCCGTAGTGGATGTCGATCTCGGCCTGGCCCGGGCCGCCGACCTCGTGGTGCTGCACCTCGACGTCGATGCCCGACGCCTGCAGCGCGAGGACCATCTTGCTGCGCAGGTCCTGCTGCGTATCCATCGGCGGGACCGGGAAGTAGCCCTCCTTCGGCCGGGGCCGATGGGCGAGGTTCGACGTTCCGTTGCGGGATGAATTCCAGATGCCCTCGTCCGAGTCGATCTCGTACATCGACTTGTGGCCGGCGGTCTCGAACCGGAGCGAATCGAAGATGTAGAACTCGACCTCGGGTCCCCAGAACGAGGTCGTCGCGATCCCGCTCTCGGTCAGGTAGCGCTCGGCCTTGCGGGCGACGTAGCGCGGGTCGCGGCTGTACGGCTCGCGGCTGCCGGGCTCCACGACGTCGCACGACAGGATAAGCGTCGTGACGTCGAGCGTCGGGTCGACATAGGCGGTCGTCGGGTCGGGCATGAGCAGCATGTCCGACTCGTGGATGTGCTGGAAACCGCGGATGCTCGAGCCGTCGAAGCCGATCCCGTCGATGAACAGGTCCTCACCGAGGTCCTTCACGGGGATGCTGAAGTGCTGCGACTGGCCCGGCAGGTCGACGAAACGCAGGTCGACGATCAGGACACCCGCCTCGCGGGCCAGGGACATCACGTCGGCGACGGTCGACGTGGGCGCGGCGACGCCGCTTGGGATCCGTTCGAGGGTGGTCATCGCGATGCTGTTCCTCCCGTCCGGCTTGTGCACCCCGCACCAAACTGGTGGTCATGCACCTCGGGAAGCAACGGTATCAGGAGGACGGGTTGCGGTTCAGTACCGGCGTCGGTGCCTGTTCTTGTGCATTTTGCATGACTCTCACCGCCAGCAGCAGCGCGATGCGCAAGTGTGCGTCCCCCAGGTCCCAGTCGCCCCGCTCCTCGAGCCGCTGCACCCGGTAGGCGATCGTGTTGCGGTGCACCCCGAGCCTGACGGCCGCCTCGGCGAGGCTGGGTGACGACAGGACCGCGGCGAGCGTGTCGATCCGTTCCCGCTGGGCATCAGCCCGCCCGACCAGGATCGGCGCGAGCAGCTCGCGTGCCTGACGCACGCCGTCGGGCAGGTTGCGGACGTTGCCAAGCAGCAGGTACGCGGGGAGGCGCGATGCGCGGACGACGCGCGGCGGGTCGGGCAGGAGATCGGCTGCCTCGAGCGTCGCGCGGGCCGCGGCCTCCCCCGCGGGCCGGGCGCCGGGCTCGCTGAAGGAGCGACTCACGGCAACGGTTCGCCCGAGGAACGTGGCCAGTCGCTCGGCGGTGGCCAGACCGTCCGGATCGTCGCCCGGCGCGGCGGCGACCAGGCGCAGCTCGAGACTTTCGGAGCTGCCCCGCAGGAGAAGCCGGCGCGGTGACATGAGAAGACGCAGCTCCGACCGGGTCTCCTCCCGCGCGGCGATGTCGTCCGGGCCGATCGAGGCGCCCTGGGAAGCGAGCATCACGACCCACGGCGGGCCGTCCGCCGGGAGCGGGTCACCGCGGCGGGTCTCCTCGCGAGCCTGCCGAACGGCCTCGTCCCGAGCCAGCTCGAGCGCGAGCAGTGCCGCCACGCGTTCCGCCGCGATCCGCTCGAGCTCGTTCGGCGGCTCGTCGCCGAGGAGGATCAAGCGGCCCGTCGGACCGGGCTCACCGGCCGCGGCCGGGATGTCGATTCGGAGAGCACCCGCGCCGCTGGGCCGGGCGAGGTAGCGCGCGACGGCTGCCGCCGCGGCCGGCAGGTCGGCCGGCGCATGGACTGCGATGGGATCGCCGCGTCGGCCCTCGATCACCACTGCGCGCCCGAGGAACGAACCGATCGTGGCGACCTGGACGTCCAGTCCGCGACCCAGCAGGGCGAACCTCGCCAGCTGCGCCTCCAGCTCGGCGGCGCGCCGGTCGAGCTCCGCTCGGCGGTTCACCAGGAAGCCGATGACGCTGCGCTCGAGTGCGATCGGATCGACACGACCGAGGTCGAGGACGGTCAGTCCGGCGGTCACCGCGGCCTCGCCGAGGGCCGTGAGCGGGTCGTCCCCGGCGTCCCCGCCGACCAGGAGCACGGCCGGCGCGCGCGCTCGAGCGAGGGCGACGGTCAGGTCGTGGATCTGGGCAGGACCAGAGGCGACGACGGCCAGCGCCGGACCCGGGATGATCGCCAGATCCCCGGTCTCCAGGGCTTCGAAGGCCGGCACGCGCGGCTTGAGGACGCGGACCCAGCTCACCTCGCGCTCGGCACGCTCGGGCGAGAGGTCGCCGCCATCGACCGCTCGAGCCGTCGGGAACAGCGCACGATGCAGGTCGTGGAGCGTCGTCATCGCACGCTCATTGCGGTCACGCGGGTCGACGAGCCGCCACGAGGTCGTCGAGCAACGCACCGAACTCGCGCTCGACGTCCACGTAGCGATCCGCGCGGAACACCAATGCGAGGCGGCCGTCGGGAGCGAGCCGGGCCCAGATCCGGCGGCGTGGACGGTAGAACGTGATCGTGATGCCGGCGATGAGGCACAGGAACGCGCCCCACACGATGCCCTGGCCCGGGTCGCGCTTCGCGATGAGCAGCGTGTACTCCCCGAAGTCGGCGAGCGTGATCGAGATTCCGAGGGCATCGGAGACCTTCTCGTCGCCCCGCCGGAGCTGCACGGCGTCGAAGTTGTGGATCTGATCGGTCCCGTCCGGGTTGGTGCCGACGATGCGGTACGGCAGGACGACCAGGATGCCCTCGCCGACCTCGTTCCGGCCGAGCAGCAACTGCAGCCCGAGATCTCGACCGGGCACCGCCATCGTCTCGTATGGCGCCCCGCCGGCAGCCCCGGTCATCGGCACCTTGGCGTCCCACAGCGGCTCGCCGGCGGTGTCGCGGATGACCAGGTGCGGCGCCGGTCCGAATCCGTTCTGGTGGAACGTGTAGCCGCCGATCGCGAGCGGGTCGTTGACTCGGATCGTCTTGCGCGCGACCTCGGCACCGTTCTGGAAGACCGCGAGGTCCGTCGTGAAGTCGGTGGGCATGCCGGTCTCGAAGCCGGGCGCCTCGAAGGCGAGGTTCTTGACGAGCATCAGGTCGCGCGTGCCGATGCTCTGGACCGTCAATGACTCCCCCTCGGGCACGACCAGGCCCTGCTCGTCCCCGAAGCGCGAGGTGACGGCGGCGGCGACCAGGAAGAGGACCAGGCCGAGGTGCGTCAGCAGCGTGGCCATCTTCGTGTACTGGTGGCGATCGCCGTAGACGTAGGCGGTGCCGTCGGCGGTCGTCTCCTCTTGGATATGGAAGCCGCGGCCACGCACGAGTCGTGCCATGTCGGTGGCGGCGATTCCGGTCATCGCTGCCCGGTCGGGCAGCCGCGGATCGAAGAATGGCTCGGGTTGCACGACCCGCACCGCGGACACGTCCCGCCACAGCCGCGGAGTGCGATCGAGGGTGCACACCACGATCGAGACGACCAGGACGACGAGGCCGATCCCGAAGATCGCGGATTTGAAGATCGAGAACGCGCCCAGTCGCTCCAGGACGTTGACGAGCCCGGGCCCGAGCACCGGGTCGTAGCGGATATGGATCGCCTCGATGGCATTCGCGTAGTCACCCGGCGACCGGAATGCGAAGTCCGGGAGCTGTTGGAGCGTCATGCCGATCACCGCGAGGATCGACAGGAAGATGATCTGGACGACCGCGAAGTCGACCGATGTCAGCAGCCGCCAGATCCCGCGCCCGAGTTGTGCCAGGGGGTTGGTCGGGACGCCGGCGGCGCTCGTCGCCCGGACGGCGGCGGGTGTCGCCACGCGATCGAGGCTAGACGCCGACCGTGGCGCGGCGGGCCGCGCCGCGTGCGACCTCGAGCGCGGCTGCGAAGTCTGCCTGCAGGTCCTCGACGTCCTCGAGTCCGACCGAGACGCGCAACAGGCCGGGCGTGATGCCGGCCTCGAGAAGCTCCGCCTCGGAGAGCTGACGCTGCGAGGTCGACGGTGGGTGAACGACCATCGTGTGGACGCTGCCGAGCGAGGCGGTCAATTCGGGGAGTGCCATCGCGTCGATGATCGCCCGGCCTGCCTCCCGGCCACCCTCAACCTCGAACGAGAGCATCCCGCCGCCCACGCCCGGGCGGAACTGGCGCAGGACGACATCGTGCTGGGGATGGCTGGGAAGACCCGGGTAGGTGACGCGGCGCACGCTGTCCTGACGCTCGAGCCAGGCCGCCAGTGCCGCCGCGGTCCTGGCGTGGCGCTCGACGCGGACGGCAAGGGTCAGGATGCCGCGCAGGACGAGGAACGCATCGAACGGCCCGATCGTCGCGCCCGTGTCGTTCTGGACGGCCTCGACGCGGCGGATCAGGTCAGTCGGACCGGCGACGACGCCGGCGATGACGTCGCTGTGGCCGCCGAGGAACTTCGTGCCCGACTCCACGACGAGGTCGGCGCCCAGCTCGAGCGGCCGGCACACGTACGGCGAGGCGAACGTGTTGTCGGCGATGTACGTGGCGCCGTGCTCGTGGGCGAGGCGGGCGACCGTTCCGTGGTCGGTCACGACGGTCGTGGGATTGGCGATCGTCTCCGCGTAGACCACCTTCGTCGGTGCCTCGGCGATCGCGGCAGCGGCAGAGGCGTTGTCGGTCAGGTCCGCGAAGTCGACGCGCACGCCGAAACGCGCGAACGTGCCGGCCAGCAAGGTCCGTGTCGAGCCATAGGCCGCCAGCGGCGCGACGATCCGGTCGCCCGCCTGGAGCTGCGAGGCGAGCGTCGCGTGGATCGCGCCCATGCCGGATGCGAGCGCCGTCCCGGCTTCGCCCCCGGCCAGCTCGGCATACGCATCGCCGAGGGCACGGCCGGTCGGGTTCGCGAGGCGGGAATAGGAGTAACCGGCGCGCGCGTCGGCGACGACGTCACCGAGCTCCTCGGCGTCGCCCGAGGTGAACGTCGCGGTCTGGTAGATCGGCACGCTCGACGGTCGCTGGGCGACGCGAGGCACGCGCGAGGCGGCTCGGATCGCGCGGGTCGAGAAGCCCTTCTCGGAGGTGTCCGACACGCCGCGATGCTACACCGCGCGCGGGCCGGGCCCCCGATTGACGTCGCGTGGCACCCGGCGCACAGTCGACGTGAACAGAGGCGACGCCATGGATATCCCGGCCACGCTGGTGATGATCATCGTCGGTGCCGCCCTCGTGGCGTGGATGACCAACCCGCGCACGGGGCAGGCGCTGGATGCGTGGGCGTCCGGCTTCATCGGCTACCGCAGCGCGGGCTGGCCGCACGGCGTCCAGGAGGAGGAGCCGGTCCATTTCGCGATCTCGGCGCCGAGCGGCCCGGACGCTCCCGGCATCGGTCGCGTCGACGCGGGACCGGAGATCGTAGACCTCGCCGACGTGAACGATGACTCTCGACGAGAGCGGAGCTGGTTCGGGCGGCTCTAGGCGACGAGAGCGGCGAGAGGTTCCGATCCGCATCGGATGCGGCTCTCTTCGCGCGCTCAGGTTCGCGACGGAACATGGTGGTGTTCCGAATTAGGGATCGGCCCTCATCGCCGCCGCCCGCTCGCGTCTGGAACATCACGAGGTTCCAATCAGCGGCTGAGCGAAGGAGCCATGGCCGGATTGGGCGACTCCTTCGCCGTTTGGAGCATCCAGTGCGTTCCAAATGACGGCTGACCCGGGCGGAGGACGCCGCAACCCGGCGCTGAGTGTGCCCTCCTTCGCCGATTGGAACATGGGGATGTTCCAGGCAGGGATGTGCCGTTGCCTGGCCCGTCGCGCTTGTGGCTCTCTTCGACGAATCCGAGTGCTAGGCTGCGAGTCGGGGCGGATGTTTCGGGAGGAGGGATCGTGACAGAGGCGTTCTTCACCGACGTGCCAGGGCCGATCGCGTACGAGGGCCTGGACTCCACGAACCCGCTGTCGTTCAAGGTGTACGACCCCGATCGGACGGTCCTCGGCAAGCGCATGGAGGACCACCTCCGGATCGCCGTCTGCCTGTGGCACTCGTTCGCCTGGCCCGGCTCCGACGTCTTCGGGACCGGCACGTTCGACCGGCCGTGGAACGCCGCTGGCCGTGACCCTCTCGAGGCCGCGACCGAGAAGCTCGACGCCGCCTTCGAACTCCTCACCAAGCTCGGTGTCCCGTACTTCACGTTCCACGACCGCGACGTCGCTCCGGAGGTCGGCACGTTCACGGAGAATGTCGCGCTGCTGGGCCGTGTCGTGGACCTGATCGAGGACCACATGCGGCGCAGCGGCCTGCGGCTGCTATGGGGCACGGCCAACCTGTTCAGCCACCCGCGCTATGCCGCGGGAGCCGCGACCAACCCCGACCCCGAGGTGTTCGCCTACGCCGCCGCCCAGGTCAAGGCCATGCTCGAGGCGACGCATCGGCTGGGCGGCTCGAACTACGTCCTGTGGGGTGGCCGCGAAGGCTACGAGACGCTGCTGAACACCGACCTGGCGCGCGAGGAACGCCAGCTCGCGCGGTTCCTCACCCTGGTCGCCGAGCACAAGGCGAAGATCGGCTTCGAGGGCACGTTGCTGCTCGAGCCCAAGCCGCAGGAGCCGACCAAGCACCAGTACGACTACGACTCCGCGACCGTCCACGGCTTCCTCCTCCGGCACGGGCTCGAGGGCGAATACCGCGTCAACATCGAGGCGAACCACGCAACGCTTGCCGGCCACAGCTTCCACCACGAGGTCGCCTACGCGAGCGCGAACGGGATTTTCGGCAGCATCGACGCGAACCGCGGCGACTACCAGAACGGCTGGGACACCGACCAGTTTCCGAACTCGGTCGACGAGCTCTCGCTGGCGCTCTACGAGATCGTCCGTTCGGGCGGTTTCACGACCGGTGGCTTCAACTTCGATGCCAAGCTCCGGCGTCAGAGCATGGACCGAACCGACCTGTTTTACGGCCACATCGGCGGGATCGACACGCTCGCACGAGCGCTGCTCGTGGCGGGCGACATGATCCAGGCAGGCGATCTCGAGCGACGCCTGGATGCCCGCTACGCGGGCTGGAATGAGGGCCTCGGGGCGGAGATCCTCGAGGGCGACGCATCTCTCGAAGCGCTCGAGGCACGGGTGGCCGCGGGCGAGATCGATCCCAAGCCGACGTCGGGGCACCAGGAGGCGCTCGAGAACCTGGTCAACCAGCGAATCTGGGCAGCGGACCGCTAGGTCCCGCCCGCGAGACCCGACGGCTCGGATCGGCCATGGCGCACGTCATCGGCATCGACGTTTCCACGACAGCGACCAAGGCCGTCCTGGTCGACGGGTCCGGCGCCGTCGTCGGCACGGGCGCGTCCACGTACGACTTCGACGTGCCCCGACCGGGCTGGACGGAGCAGCACCCCGGCCTGTGGTGGGATGCCACGACCGCCTCGATCCGTTCGGTGCTGGCGAGCACAGGCGTCGCGGCCGACGACGTGACCGCGATCGGATTGACCGGCCAGATGCACGGGGCGGTCCTCCTCGACGCCGCCGACGAGGTCCTGCGCCCGGCGATCCTGTGGAACGACCAGCGCACGGCCGAGGCGTGCGACGAGATCCGGGCCGCCATCGGGCGGGAGCGGTTGATCGCGATCACCGGGAACGACGCCCTCACCGGGTTCACCGCCCCGAAGCTCGTCTGGGTGCGCGACCACGAACCGGACGTCTGGACGCGGATCGCGCACGTGCTTCTCCCCAAGGACTACGTCCGGCTGCAGCTGACCGGCGAGCACGCGCTGGACAAAGCGGATGGCGCGGGCACGCTGCTGTTCGACCTGGCGCGCCGGGACTGGTCGCCAGAGGTGCTTGCCGCGCTTCGGATCGATCCGGCCTGGCTGCCGCCGACGTTCGAAGGACCCGTGGTCACCGGCGCCGTGACCAGCGAGGCGGCCGCAGCGACCGGGCTGCGGGCAGGGACACCCGTGGTCGCGGGTGGCGGCGACCAGGCGGCCAATGCGGTCGGGGTCGGCGCGGTCAGCCCGGGGATCGTGGCCCTGTCGCTTGGGACGTCGGGGGTCGTCTTCGCAACAACCGACGAACCGCTCCGGGACCCGGACGGTCAGGTCCACGCGTTCTGCCACGCCGTCCCGGGCCGCTGGCACATGATGACGGTGATGCTGTCCGCGGCAGGCAGCCTGCGCTGGTTTCGCGACGCGCTCGCGCCCGGCGAGGACTACGGGACACTCGTGGCGGGCGCAGCCGAGGTCGCCGCCGGCAGCGACGGCCTGTTGTTCCTGCCCTACCTCACCGGCGAACGGAGCCCGCATCCGGATCCGCTGGCGCGTGGCGCCTTTGTCGGACTGGCCGTCGGTCACGATCGACGGCACATGACCCGCGCCGTCCTCGAGGGCGTCGCGTTCGGGCTGCGGGACGGGCTGGACCAGATGATCGCAGCCGGCATGCCCGCCCCGACCCAGATCCGGTCATCGGGCGGCGGCACGGCAAGCGCGCTGTGGCGCCAGATCCTGGCCGATGTGCTGGGCGCCGAGCTGGCGACGGTCAGCACGACCGAGGGTGCGGCCTACGGCGCGGCCCTGCTCGCCGCCGTCGGGGGTGGCTGGTTCGCGTCGGTCGAGGACGCGGCCGGCCAGCTGGTCAGGGTCAGACCGGCGGCGTCACCCGGACCTGACGGCAGGCTCTACGCCGATGCGCATGAGACGTACCGCGAACTCTACCCGGCGCTGGCGCCCTCGTTCAGACGGCTCTAGCCGTGCAGCTCGGCAAGGTCGCGCTCGGTGACCTCGCCGGGCTTTCGGCCCATGATGATCATCGCCAGGACCTCGTCCTTGGTCACGTGGTCCTTGTTGACCGTGCCCACGAGCTTGCCCTGGAGCATGACGCTGATCCGATCGGCGAGGTCGAACACGTCATGGATGTCGTGGCTGATCAGGAAGATACCGATGCCCTCGTCCTTGAGCTGGGCCACGAGCTCGCGGACCTGGTTGGTCTCGGCTGGACCGAGCGCCGCGGTGGGCTCGTCCATGATCAGGATCCGGGCGTTGAAGTGGATCGCCCGGGCGATGGCCACCGACTGGCGCTGGCCGCCCGACAGTGACTTGACGGGGGCCTTGAAGTTCCTGAACCGGGGATTGAGACGGCCCATGACCTTGCGGGTCGCGGACTCCATGGCGGAGTCGTCGAGTGACCCGAAGCGCGTGGTCAGCTCGCGGCCAAGGAACAGGTTGGCCGCAGCGTCCACGTTGTCCGCCAGCGCGAGGGTCTGGTAGATCGTCTCGATCCCCAGGGCCTTCGCGTCGCGAGGGTTGTTGATCGTGACCTCCTCGCCGTCGACCAGGATCTGTCCGGAATTGGCGAGGTGGGCACCGGACAGGACCCGCATGAGGGTCGACTTGCCGGCGCCATTACCGCCGACCAGGCCGACGACCTCGCCGGCCTGGAGATCCACGCTCACGCCGTCAACGGCGTGGACGCCGCCGAACGAGACGCGGATGTCCCGCATCTCGACGAGCGGCGCCGTCCCGGCGGAGGTGGCCGCCGGTGGGGCCACGACCGGATCGGTGGCTGGATCCGTGACCGCAGGCTGGGGCGGCTGGGGCTCAGGCGTCCCGTATGCGGCGAGGGTCATCAGGGCCTCCCAGCTCGGCGCCGGAGGACGGTATCGAGACCGACCGCCGTGACAAGCACGATGCCGACGATGATGTCCTGGATGGGGGCGGCGACCTTCAGGAGAGCCATGCCCGACTGGAGCGACTGCATGAGGACGGCGCCGAAGACCGCGCCGGGGATGGTGCCGATGCCGCCCGCGAACGACGTTCCGCCGATGACGACAGCGGCGATGACCGCCAGTTCCGCGCCGACCCCGAGGCCGACGACCGCCGACTCGAGGCGGGCGCTCGAGATCGCACCGCTGACGGCAGCGAGGACGCCCATGAGGACGAAGGTCATCATGATGATCCGCTTGGTGTTGATGCCACCCAGCTCGGCCGCTTCGGGGTTGCCGCCGATCGCGTAGACATAGCGACCGAAGCGACGCCGGGTGGCGAGCATCGTCATGATCACCGTCACGCCGATCGCGATGAGCACAGGGTTGGCGATGCCGGTCGGGATCTGCAGTCCGCCGTCCGGCCAGGCGATGCCATTGGCCGCGGCGAACTGACGGGCCAGGCCCTCGGGCCAGAAGTAGTTGTTGGCGATCCAGACCGCGCCGAAGGCGCCGACACAACCGACCAGGCCGATCGTGATCTCGGCCCACATCGGCCGGACCGGGAAGCCGTAGCGGCGTCGACGTCGCCGGCCGCTGATCAGGGCATAGATCAACGCGGCAACGGCAAGGCCGCCGATGATCCACGAGATGGTGGCCCCGACGGATCCTTTGGGTCCGCCGCCCAGGAGCAGGAAGGTGCCGTCCAGGGGGGCGATCGTCCGACCCGAGGCCAGGGTCCAGGCGAAGCCGCGCCAGACGAGCAGCCCGCCGAGCGTGACGATGAACGATGGGATGCCGACGTAGGCGACCAGGAGCCCTTGCAGGCCGCCGACGGCGATGCCGACGATGAGGCCCGCGGTCAGGGCGATGATCCAGGTCAACGGGTGGCCCAGGCCGAGCCCAAGACTGTTGGGCAGCCACTCGGCCTGCATGATCGCCATGAACATCCCTGTGAACCCGAGCATGGACCCCACGGACAGGTCGATATTCCGGGACACGATGATCAGGACCATGCCGGAGGCCATGACCGCGACCGCCGCCGACTGGACCGAGAGGTTCCAGAGGTTACGAGCGGTGAGGAACGAACCTCCGGAGAGGATGTTGAACACGATCCAGATGACGGCCGTTGCCCCGATCATGCCCAGCAACCGTGTGTCGATCTCCATCGATAGGAGCATCGACCGCATGGGCCGAGGGGGTCTGGCTCCCGCCTCTGCGGCGGCGGCGGTGCTCTGGCTCATCGTGCGGCTCCCTCACTGCCGGGGATGGGCGACGCGCCCTGCTCCGCGGGGCGGAGCAGGGCGCGTGAATCAGAACGCTGGGGCGGATCTCAGCAGGGCGCGACGGACCCGGCGGGCACGTCCTTGCAGAGTTCCTCCTTGGTGACCCATTCGTTGTCGATGGCCTTCTGGAGGTTGGCCTTGGTGATGGGCTCGGGCTGCAGGAAGATCGAGCTCATCATGATCTTCTTCTCGGGGGTCTCGAACTGGACAGCGCCTGCGACGTCGGCGAGCGCAGTGCCGGCGCAGAGCGCGACGGCGGCGGTGCCGGCCGCGGCGCCAAGCAGGCGAGCGTCCTTGCCGACGCTGACGAGCTGGGTGCCGAGCGCGACGCGGTTCAGGGCCGCCTTGTCAGCGTCCTGCCCCGTGACGGGGACCTTGCCATCGAGGCCCTGGCCCTTGAGCGCCGCGACGACGCCGCCGGCCATGCCGTCGTTGAGCACGATGGCCGCGTCGATCTTGTTGTCCTCGGCGGTGAGGAACTGCTCCATGGTGGTCTGCGCGATGGCGGCATCCCAGTTGTCGGTGTAGTCCTCGCCGACGATCTTGATGTCGCCGGACGTGACCGCAGGACCGATGACCTTCTCGATGCCCGACCGCAGGAAGTCGGAGTTCGCGTCGGCGCTGTTGCCCTTGATGATCACGTAGTTGCCCTTGGGCACCACCTTGATGATCTCCTCGGCCATCAGCTGTCCGACGAGCGGGTTGTCGAAGGTGATGTAGAAGGCCTTCTCGTTCTCGATCAGGCGGTCGTACGCGATGACCGGGATGCCTTGATCGACCGCGGCCTGCACGGTCGGCTGGATCGCCGTGCCGTCTTGGGCCAGGATGATGACCACCTTCGCGCCGTCGGTGATGAGCTGCTCGACGTCCGTCGCCTGCTTCTCGGCGGACGAACCCGCGTCGGTGCCGACGTACGAGCCGCCCGCACCCTCAACGACCTGCTTGATGTTGGGCTCGTCCCACTTGGCCCAACGCTCTTCCTTGAAGTTGTTCCAGGACACCCCGACCTTGCAGTCGGTCGCGGCCGCGCTGCCCGACGCGCTCGCGGCAGGTTCGCTGGCCGCAGGAACGCTGGCCGCCGCAGATGGAGCGGTCGTCGCGGCGCCGCCGCTCGTGCACGCTCCCAGGATCATGGCGGCGCTCAGCCCGAGCGCTGCCAACCGTCGAATGGACATCGTTGACTTCTCCTCCTGTCGCGAAGCCCCACGAGCATCGATTCCGCACGCAAGGCTATCATCCGAGTCCCCCGTCGCTCCACTCTCCCGGTCAGGCCTCAGCCGACCAGGTCGAGCGGTCCATCGGTCCTCCTTTCTGCATCAAACTCCTCATGCGCTTGCGAGGGCGGCCAGGGTCCGGCGTGGGTGCAGCCAGGCCGCGGGATCTGCGAGCAATGGTCCGAAGGCGAGCTCCGCTGCCCCCACCAGCGGCGCATCCTCGCCCAGCGATGTCGGGACGACCCGGACGAGACGGCGCGACGCGCGCAGGACGCGTCGATCGAGCTCCGCCTCGAGCGTCGTCCGGACGAAGGGATAGCTCGACGCGAAACGGCCGCCCAGCAGGACGAGGTCGGGGTTGAGGACGTTGATCACCCCGGCCAGTCCGATGCCGAGCCAGCGGCCGGTCTCCGACAGTGCTGCCAGAGCCTCGGGCTCGCCGGCCTCGGCGTCGCGCAGGATCGCATCGACCGCATCGTGGCCGCCCTCGGCCGGCCGGCCGGCGCGTCGCAGCAGCGCACTGGTGCCGACCTCCGTCTCCCAGCAGCCGATCGACCCGCAGCGGCACGGCGACCCGTCGGGATTGACCGGGATGTGCCCGACCTCCCCGCTGTAGCCGGCCGAGCCGGTGAGCGGCGCCCCGTCGACGATCAAGCCTCCCCCGACCCCGACCGAGCCCCAGATCAGCACGACGTCGTCCACGCCACGCGCGACCCCGCGCCGATGTTCAGCAAGGGCAGCGAGATCGGACTCGTTCGCGAAGGTGATCGGGACATGCAACGCGAGCGCGCGACCAAGGTGCTCGCCGAGCGGCTCGTCGCGCCAACCCAGGTTGGGCGCGAGCGCGACCATGCCATCGCTCCGCCGGACGACCCCGACGACCGCGACACCGACCCCGACGACGGTGCTGTCGGGCGAGAGTCGCTCACGCACGCTCGTCGCGAGCTCGGCGAGGGCCGCGGCGATGTCGGCGACGCTGGATCGACCACGCGGCAGCTCGACCCGCACGATGTCGAAGACGCGGCCACCGAGTCCGACGGTCGCCGCCGCCAGCGAATCGACGGCGATCTCAAGAGCGAGGACTACGGCCCCTGCCGGGTCCGGACGGACGAGCGGCGACGGGCGACCCGGCGTGCCGTCGAGGGCGGCCGGTCCTTCGGTTGCCATGCCGCCGGCGACGAGCTCGCCGATCAGGCCGCGGATGGCGCTGCGGGTCAGTCCCGTGCGGGTGACAAGGTCGGATCGAGACAGCGGGCCATCGCCATGCAGTTCGCGGACGATCGCGCTCAGATTCGCCCGACGAACGGTCTCGCTACGGTGTCCGAGCTCGTCACGACCGATCAACACGAGGTTTGTGTTCCTCTTTCTCAAACGTGTGTGGGAGACTCGTACAACCACGCGGTCATGTCAATACGGTTCGTGAGGAGCGGGTCGATGGCGAGCGTCTTGCGCTGGGGGATCCTGTCCACCGCGGACATCGCGACACGGAAGGTCATACCCGGCATCCGCACGGCCGACCGCAACGAGATCGTCGCGATCGCGTCGCGGGACCCCGAGCGCGTTCGTGACGTGGCGGAGCGCCTGGATATCCCGCGCGCGCACGGGACATATGAGGCGTTGCTCGCCGACCCGGACGTCGACGCCGTGTACATCCCGTTGCCGAATCACATGCACGCCGACTGGACGATCGCCGCCGTCGAGGCGGGCAAGCACGTGCTCTGCGAGAAGCCACTGGCGATGACCGCGGCGGACGCGCAGCGGATGGTCGACGCCGCGCGGGCTGCCGGCGTCCACCTGATGGAGGCATTCATGTATCGCCACCATCCGTCGTGGGTGGCCGTCCGGGAGCTGGTGGCGAGCGGCCGCATCGGGCGGCTCACGGCGATCCAGACCTGGTTCTCGTACTTCAACGACGACGTCGCCAACATCCGCAACATCCACGCGTTCGGTGGCGGAGCGCTCTTCGACATCGGCTGCTACGCGGTGAACCTGTCGCGGATGCTGTTCGACGGTGAGCCGACACGCGTCGCGGCCACGCTTCGCCGCGATCCGCAGCTGGGCGTCGACGTGCTCGTCAGCGCGATCCTGGATTTCGACGGTGGCATCGCGAGCTTCACGACCTCGACCCGGACCGAGACCGACCAGCGCGTCGACGTGTACGGCACCGCCGGGCGCATCTCGGTCGGGATCCCGTTCAACATCCCGCCCGATCGTCCGACCCGGATCTTCCTCACGGCCGGCGGCGACCCGCCGGTCGCCCCGGCGACCGACGTCATCGAGTTCCCGACGGCCGATCCGTACGGCGTGCAGGCCGAGCGGTTCGCGGCCGCGATCCTCGATGGCGGGCCGACCCCGCTTCCGCCCGAGGACGCCGTCGCCAACCTGCGGGTGATCGAGTCGATCTTCGCGGCCGCGGATCAGGGCCTGGCGGTGCCGTCGAAGTAGCGCATGGCGAGGGCCATCGCGTCCTTGCCACAGGTCGCGCCGATCTTGCGTCCCTCGAGGTCGTCGCTCGGGACATGGATGCCCATGAACAGCCGGGACAGACCGGCCTGGTCCGCGGCGTCGAAGTACGTCGCCCACTGGATCGTCGTGTCCTCGGTCGGGCCTTCCTCGTGGAGCAGCTCGCCCTTGGGGACCGTGAAGCTCGTCATGCCGCCCGGGAAATAGGGATCGCCGGTGAACGCGGTCAGCACCTCGGCCGCAGCGCGGCTGAACGTGCTGTGCCCGGACGGATAGCCGGCGAAGGCGGGCGTCACGAACGTGCTGCGCTGGTACGGGACCCAGTCGACGGCCCGGATCCAGCCGACACCGCTGACTTCGGTCGTCGGGTCCTCCGGGAAGCCGCGCCAGGCGTTGATGGCGATGTCGCCGACATGACCGGCGAGCTCCGCGTGGCGCTCGCCGGGCGCGCTCGAGGCGGGCGTGATGAGCTCGATGAGACCCGGCTCGAGCGGCAGGCCCTGCGGGTGGTACGACGGGGCGCTCGGGTCGCTCGACTGGCCGCGCCCGCCCATGTACCGGATCTGCGAGATCGGGCGCGACGAATCGTAGAAGCCCTTCACGCCCCACGTCGCGATTGCGGCGTCGTGGACGGCGCCGTTCAGGGCGAGATACAGCTTGACGTCCCACTCGAGTCGATCGACCGATTCGCCCTGGCCGCCGATCCGGAGCTCGAAGCCTGGTGTGTCGGCGACCTCGTTGGCGATCACGTTCCAGTGGCCCGGCGGCGTCTCGGACTTCGGCCCGTCGGCCCAGTACTCGGCAAGCACCCGCGCGAAATCGGCCTGGAGCACGACATGGGCCGGGTACGGCTGGCCCGTGGCCGGGTTGGTCTCGTGACCGAGGCCGTCGTTCGTCCCGAGGCTGTTGTTGCCGAATGCGCCGGGACTGATGTCGACGGTCACGCCGTTGGTGGCGTCGAGGGCACGGCTGCGCCGGATGATGTCGACGGCCTCGGCCTTGAACTTCGCGTCGGTCGTCGCGTCACCGAGGAGCGGGGGCGGACCTGGATCGATCGGCGTTCCCCGCTCGGATGGCGGCAGCGCGAACGACGTCACGTGGCCCCAATGCGGTCCGATGAAACCCTGGATCTGGCCCGGGATCGGCAGTCCATTCTGGGAGATCTGCTCCTTGAGGGACAGCGGCTGCCAGTGGTTCGGGTCGGCCATGACCGTGCCGGGCTTGGCCACTTCGAGCGGCACGTTCTTGGGCGTGTACGACGGGTCCTTGTAGCGCTCGTCCTCGAGCGCGCCGTCGGTGCGACCATGCTCGAGGACGGCTGCGGCGATCCGGTTGCCGAGCGCCGCGGGCGAGTCGCCCTCGGTGGCGGCGTAGTCCGTGCGCAGGCACAGGCTGGCCATCGTCGCCGCCAGCGTCTCGGCGGCCGGGGCCAGGTCCGAGACGGTCCCGTAGCGCCACGCCAGGATGCGGTACGCGGCGTAGCTCATCGCCGTTTCGCGAGCGCCCTTGACATCCTCGGTGCGCAGCTTCTCCTGGACGATGACGCCGTCCGCCGTCGGCTCGAAGGCGGCCCACGCATCCCACATCGCCACCGACACGTGATACAGGTTGCGGGCGTGGACGGTCGGCGCCGGGACGACCTGACGGATCAGCTCCAGGGTCTGGTCATCCCACACCCGCGCCACCGAACGACCGCCGAGGTCGCCGCGCGTGCAGCCCTCGGCCACGTACGGCGGCGTGGAGCCGCATCCCGCGAGCAGCCCGACGACGATGACCAGCGAGCCGATCATGCCGAACGAGCGATGAAGACCGACGGTCGTTGTCTCGCGCATGAGGTATCGCCTCGGGTGCGGATGACGGCGCGACACCCTCCTCCAGGTGCCTGCGGCCGCACCGGCGGCGAGGATGACTCCCCATCCATGGCGAGGTCAAGGGGGTTTGTGCATCCTGTGCTCTAATCCCGCGACACGCTTGGAGAGCCCCGGTCCGTGTCCACCCAACCGCGTCCATGGCCAGACCGCCGTCGCGTCTGGCTGGCCCTCGCCGTGGCGCTGTCCCTGACCTACATCGGCGGCGTCGCCGCCACGCGGCTCCTCGCCCCCACACCCGCACGCACGACCGACACGGCGCCCGACGCGCCGCGGTTCGTCGACGACGCGATCCGCGCCGGTGTCGGCCACGCCTATACCGGGGAGTTCACGTTCTACGTCGGTGGCGGCGTGGCCGCGTTCGACTGCGATCCCGACGGCATGATCGACCTGTTCCTCGCCGGCGGCGACGCGCCGGCGGCCCTGTTCCGCAACACGAGCCAGGACGCCGGCGCGCTGGGCTTCGAGCGCATCGCGGATCCCGCGACGGACCTCCGGTCGGTGACCGGCGCCTATCCGATCGACATCGATGGCGATCGCCATGTCGACCTCGCGGTCCTGGGCCTCGGCGAGGATGTCATCCTGCGGGGGATGGGCGACTGCCGGTTCGAGCGCGCCAACGAGACACTCGGCATCGACGGCGGTGACGGCTGGACGGTCGCGTTCAGCGCCACGTGGGAGGGGCCCTCTGCCACGCTGCCAACGCTCGCCTTCGGCGACTACATCGTGGTCGACGACGACGAGAACTTCGCGGGTGACTGCGCGGACGGCCGTCTCATCCGTCCCGCGGCCGATGGCGCCGGCTACGCGAACCCGATAGCCCTGAGGCCGAGCTGGTGCACGCTCTCGATGCTCTTCAGCGACTGGGACCGCTCGGGTCGGCGCGACCTGCGCGTTTCGAATGACCGGCACTACTACAGCGACGGCGAGGAGCAGCTGTGGCGGATCGAGCCCGGGCGTGCCCCGCGCCTCTACAAGCGCGATGAGGGCTGGGAGCTGCTGCGCGTGTGGGGCATGGGGATCGCCAGCGAGGACGTCACGGGTGACCCGTATCCCGAGGTCTACCTCACCAGCCAGGGCGACAACAAGCTGCAGACGCTGGCCGATGGCCCGACCGCACCGCGCTACGAGGACATCGCCCTCCGACGGGGCGCGACGGCCCATCGCCCGTTCGCCGGGGACGATCGGCTGCCCTCGACCGCGTGGCATCCCGCGTTCGAGGACGTCAACAACGACGGGCTGGTCGACCTGTACGTGTCCAAGGGCAACGTCGAGGCGCAGAGCGAGTACGCGATGGACGACCCCAGCAACCTGCTCATCGGCCAGCCGGACGGCACGTTCGTGGAAGGCGCCGAGCGAGCCGGGATCGTCGACTTCGCCAAGGCGCGTGGCGCGGCCGTCGTCGACCTCAACCGCGACGGGCTGCTCGACATCGTCCAGGTCGTCCGGCGCGAGAACGTGCGCATCTGGCGGAACGTGGGCGGCGGTGACGCCACGACGCCCACGCCGCTCGGCGGCTGGATCGCCGTCGTGCCGGACCAGGCTGGCCCCAACCACGACGCCATCGGCGCGTGGGTCGCGGTCCGCAGCGGCGACCGCCAGCGCGAGCGCGAGGTCATCGTGGGCGGCGGCCACGCGAGCGGTCAGCTCGTGCCGATCCACTTCGGGCTGGGCGCGGCGGAGCGGGCCGAGGTCCGGGTGACGTGGCCGGACGGGGAGGTCGGACCGTGGTCGACGGTCGAAGCGGGGCAGACCGTGCGGATCGTCCGCGGAGCCGTCGCGCCCGAGCCGTTGAACCCCTGAGGCCTGGCGACGCGATGGCACAGGAAGCCCGTCTCGCAGAAGTCGCGCTGCCCGACTTCGGCCGCCCGGAGTCGACGCCGGAGATCCCGGCTCCGATCTACGCGGCGCGCATGGACCGACTCCGTCAGCGCATGGAGGAGCGCGGCTACGACCGCCTCGTCGTCTACGCCGACCGCGAACACAGCGCGAACCTCGCGTATCTCACAGGGTTCGATCCGCGGTTCGAGGAGGCGATCCTCGTGGTCGGCGACGCGGCGGAGCCGGCGATCCTCGTCGGCAATGAGTCCTACGGGATGGCCGGCGCGGCGCCGCTCCCCATGCGTCGCGAGCTGCACCAGGACCTGAGCCTGCCGGGTCAGCCCCGCGATCGCTCGCGACCCCTGTCGGAGGTCCTCGCCGGCGAGGGCGTCATCGGTGGCACCCGCGTCGGCGTCGTCGGCTGGAAGCCGTACGCGGAGCGGGCGATGCTCGACGTCCCGTCCGTCCTGGCCGACGAGCTGCGGACCCTGACCGGGCCCAGCGGCACGGTCGACAACGCGGTCGACCTGCTGATCGACCCGAGCGACGGCCTGCGGGTCATCAACGAGGTCGAGCAGCTCGCGGCCATGGAGGCCGCCGCATGCACGACGTCGAGCGGCGTCCGTTCCGTGCTGACCGGCCTGCGCCCTGGATTGCGCGAACGCGACGCGGTCGCGCTGCTCGGCTGGGATGGCTCGCCGTTGTCGTGTCACCTCATGCTCAGCGCGGGACCGCGCGCTTCCTTCGGGCTCCTCAGCCCGGGAGACCGACCGATCGAGCGCGGCGACCCGTTCACCGTCGCCTTCGGGATCTGGGGTGCACTCAACTGCCGGGCGGGCTTCGTCGTCGAGGATGCCACCGAGCTGCCCGACGGCATCGGCGACTACGTCGAGCGGCTGGTCGGCCCGTATTTCACGGCGGTCGCCGAGTGGTACCGGGCGCTGCGGATCGGCCAGACGGGTGGGGCCTTGCACGCGATCATCGACCGCCACCTCGGCGATCCGTTCTTTGGCATCTTCCTCAACCCGGGCCATCAGATCGGTCAGGACGAATGGGTGAACTCGCCCATCCGTCCTGGCTCGACGATCGAGCTTCGCTCGGGCATGGCGTTCCAGGTCGACATCATCCCCGCGACCGGGACGTCGTACTTCACGACGAACATCGAGGACGGCATCGCGCTCGCCGATGCGGCGCTCCGGGCGACGCTCGCGGAGCGTTATCCGGGGGCGTGGGGGCGCATCGAGGCGCGGCGCCGGTTCATGGCCGAAGCGCTGGGCATCGAGCTACACCCGGACGTGCTGCCGTTCTCCAACATCCCGGCCTATCTCCCGCCGTTCCTGCTGCGCCCCGACCGGGTCATGACGCTCAGCGCGTGACGGCGCCGCCACGATCGGACGGGGCGGATGCGCCCCTGGTCCTGCGCGCCGGCACCGATACGCTGACGATCGACCCGACCCTCGGAGGGCGATTCGCCTCGTTGTGGGCCGGCAGCCACGAACTCCTCCTGACCGAGGGCCCCGGGCCGATCCGGTGGGGCTGCTACCCGATGGCTCCGTTCGCCGGCCGCATCCGCGATGGACGGTTCACGTTTGCTGGGCGCGTCCACCAGCTCGCCCGCAACCTGCCGCCACATGCGATCCATGGGACGGTGTTCGACCGTCCCTGGCAGGTCGCGACGCGCGGCGAGGACAACGCGACGCTGACGGTCGATCTCGGACCGGGCTGGCCGTTCGCCGGCCGCGTCTCGCACACGATCTCTCTGACGCCAGGTGGTCTCGACGCCACCCTGACGCTCGAAGCGGACGAAGAGATGCCCGCCTGGCTCGGCTGGCATCCCTGGTTCCGGCGCCGGCTCGGCGACGCGGCCGTCGAGCTCGACGTCGACGCGACGACGATGTACGTCCGGGGCGCGGATGGGCTGCCGACGGGCGCGCGGTCGAGCCCCGGCCCGCGCCCGTGGGACGACGCCTTCACGGGCCTGCGCGCCGCCCCGCGCCTGCGCTGGCCGGGCGTGCTCCAGCTCGAGATGACGTCGACCGCCGAGGTCTGGGTCGTGTTCGACGAGCGTGACGACGGCGTGTGCGTCGAGCCGCAGACCGCGCCGCCCGATGCGATCGCGCTCGCCCAGGCCGAGGGATCTGGCCCGCCCACCGCGGCGCCCGGTCGCGCCCTGTCGGCCTCGATGTCGCTGCGGTGGTCGTCGCTGGCGTGAGCCAGCCCCGGGCTAGGCCTTCGAGGCCGCGCCCTTGCGCTTGTCGGTCGGTGCCGGGATGTTCACGCCGGTCACCCGGTTCTTGCCGGCGCGCTTGCTGGTGTACATCGCGCGGTCGGCGCTGATCATCAGCTCGTCGGCCGTCTGGCCATCGTCCGGAAAGGACACGACGCCGACCGACATCGACGGTCGGATCCCGTCGTCGGGCAGCTCGAGGTCGAGCTCGTTGACCCCGATGCGGATCTTCTCGGCGAGGACGAAGGCGCCGGTCGGGTCGGTCTCGGGCAGGAGCACCACGAACTCATCGCCGCCGTAGCGGGCGGCTGTGTCGATCCGGCGCACGCCGTCGCTCACCACCTGGCCGACTGCGTTCAGCACGCGATCGCCGTGGAAATGGCCGAGCCGGTCGTTGATCGCCTTGAGCTCGTCGAGGTCCATCATCAACAGGCAGAACCCGCGCCCGGACCGGGCGCTGCGGGCGATCTCACGCTCGAGCGCGGCGAAGAAGAAGCCGCGGTTGAACAACGACGTCAGCGGGTCGATCGTCGAGAGGCGGATGGCCGCATCCCGTGAGCTGCGCTGCTCCCGTGCGATGACCATCGCGATGTAGGCCAGAAGGATCAGGGCCGTCAGGTTGATTCCGACGGTCGCGGTGGTGATGGGGTTCGCGATGACCGCCGGCGTCGATCCGAGGATGACCGCCAGCAGATAGCCGAGGACGGCCGTCAGCGCCAAACCCAGGGTGATGGCGGGGCTGACGACGAGCGCGGCGCCACCCACGATCAATGGATACACGAAGAAGAACGGGCTTTGCGCGCCCCCGGTCAGGGCAACCAGCATCGTCGCCACCGTGATCGCGACCGAGCCTTCGACGACGAACTTGGCCGGACCGAGCGCCGTTGCGGGCAGCAGGTCGTGGATGACGAGGACGAACGCGCCGGCGAAGGCAAGCAGGATGAAGATCGCGGTCTGGCTCTGCGGCCACAGGCCGGTGACGCCGACGATGGTCGTCGCGGCGAGCAGGAAGACCCACGAGGCGATACGCACGACGCGGTCGTACGCCCGGGTTGGGACGCCGTCCCCGGTCCGTTCGTCATCCGCGTGTCCGACCACCGCGGCGGCCGCCATCGCCCGCTCCGCCCGCACATCGAGCCGGTCGTCGACCGCAGCCTTCGCCCGCATGCGACCCATCACCGGCGACGCGATGAGGGCGGCCATGACCACGAGATTGGCGATCACGGCGACGACGATCAGGGCAAGGATGGGCTCGAGCTCCACGTGGCCATCTTAGCCGCGGTCATGGCCGAATTGGCCGGTGCGTACGAGCGACGGCCCACGGGACGGTGCGCGGAGGCGCCAAGTCTTCTAGCGGGTCCCCCACTGGTAGGTCTGCTTGACCATGCGCAGGTACACGAACGTCTCGGTCTCGCGCACGCCATCGATGGCCCGCAGCTTCTCGGTCAGGAACCGCAGGAGGGCCTCGTTGTCCTCGCAGACCGTCTCGATCAGCAGGTCGTAGGTGCCGGCGGTGATGACCACGTAGTCGACCTCGGGCATCTCGGCGACGGCCTCCGCGACCGACACGAGACGATCGCTCTCGCAGCGGATCCCGATCATGGCCATCTGGTGGAAGCCGAGCTTGAGCGGATCGGTCACGCCGACGACCTGCAGGATGCCGCGCTCGATCAGCCGATTCGTGCGAGCACGCACGGCGGCCTCGCTCACGCCGAGCTCGGCGGCGATCTGCGTGAAGGGCCGGCGCCCGTCGGCCTGAAGGTGCTCGATGATCCGCTTGTCGAGGTCCGAGACCTCCTCGCCCGAGCGATTCGACGCGCTACGGGCTCGGGGGCGGAGGACGTCCGTCATGCGGACAGGGTACGGCCTGCGGGTCCCGGCGTGACCCCGCGTTTCGAGGCGACGGTCAGGGTGCCGCCGCCGACGGCGCCGAGCTGGGAGCCGTTGCGACCTGGCCCGAGAGGGCGACCGGCACGTTCGTACGCGCCCGGAGCGGCGAGAGCAGCAGGTCGAGGGCACTCACGAGCTCGCGCAAGCCATCCGACTGACGGCTGTCGGGTTTCTGGGGTGCCGCGCCGGACGCGCTCGGCCCCCAGGTGACGAGGATGTTCATGCCAGCCAGCGTGATCGGTGGCTCACCCTGCCCGGGCGCCTCGCCGGCCGGCCACTCGGTCGCCTTGGTGAGGGCGGTCGAGGAGCTGTACTGCGTGACGTCCAGCGGCCAGCCGAGATACGTCGCGTAGATCTTGGTGACGACGTCGCTCCCGTCGGCGCCCAGGGACGCCGTGTTCGCGGTGATGCGCAGACCGGCCTTGCCCAGGCCGCTGAAGACCTGCTGAGCCGTGGCTGGGCTCGGGAGATGCGGATTCGGCGTCACGATCGGCGCCGGGACCGCGCTGGGCGCTGCACTGGGTGGGGCGCTCCCGCACGCGGCGACAAGCACAGCCGCGGCGACCAACGCAGCGGCCGATCGCGGTCCCCTCGAAGGCGATCCAGCCATAGCCCGGCGATTCTGGGGATGGCGCGCCGCACCGTCGACCCTAACGTTAGTACCGCCGTGCGTGACGCCGGTGGGGCCCGCTCAGCGCTCCAGCTCGGCCAGGACGGGCGCGAACGCCTCGATCGATCCCCGCGTGATCGGGTCCATCACGAGCTGGACGTGGCCGATGCCCGCTCGGGCATACGCGCGGAGGACATCGGCCATCGCCGCGGGCGAGCCCTCCAACGGCGTCGGTTGCGCCTCCGCGTACGAACCCTGGACGCGGCCGGTGCCGCCCGGGAGCTTGACCAACACGGCCACGGTCCGCTCGATGGCGGCGGGGTCGCGCCCCATGTCCTGGCAGGCCGCGTCGACGACATCGCGCAGCGCGGCCACGCCGTCGGGTGAGTTGCCGATGTCCGCGAACCAGCTGTTCCACGCCTGGACGTGCGGCACGGCGATCCGCAGCATCCGTGGTCCGTTCGAACCGATCATCAGCGGGGGTCCCGTCGGTCGCGGCCCGCGTGGGAGTAGCTCGCAGTCGCGTGCCTGGTAGAAGCGCCCGTCGAAGTCGATGGCGCCTTCCTGCAGCAGCGTTCGGATGATCGTCAACGCCTCCTCGAACCGGTCGACGCGATGGTCGAACGGGATGCCGAATGCCCGGAACTCCGTCTCGTTCCATCCGGCGCCCAGGCCGAGGATCAGCCGGCCATCGCTGATCTCATCGATCGTCGACGCCTGTTTCGCAAGGATCGCCGGGTTGTGGAACGCGACGCACGCGACGAGCGGTCCGAATTCGATGCGGTCGGTGACCGCGGCGATCGCCGCAAGCATCGACCATGCCTCCCAGGGCCCGCGCGACGGTCGGTCGGGCCAGCGGTAGAGGAGGTGCTCACCCAGCCAGACGGAGTCGTACCCGAGGTCCTCGATCGCCCGGGTCATGTCGAGGAGCTCCGGCCAGCGCGTCTCTCGCTCGACCTCGGGCAGCTGGACGCCGACCTTGAGTGGCCGCTTCCCCATTCGGACCTAGTGGGCGGCGGTCGGGATCAACGCGTCGAGCATCGCGCGCAGGTGATCCGGCGTGCTCCCGCAGCAGGCGCCGACGATCCGGGCACCGGCGTCGCGCATCTGGACGCCGAACGCGGCCATCGTCGCCGGCTCGGCTCGGTAGACGGCGCGCATGTCGACGAGCTCCGGCATCCCGGCGTTGGACTTGGCGACGAGCACGGCGTCCGGATTCGCAGCGTGCATGCGTTCGATGACGGGCAGTAGCTCGTCGGGCCCGTTGCCGCAATTGCCACCGACCGCGTCCGCGCCCCATGCCACCAGCGCCTCGACGGCCTGTTCGGGCGAGACGCCCATCATCGTGTGGCCGCGCGTGTCGAAGGTCATGGTGGTGATCAGCGCGATCCCGGGCGCGGCGCGGCGGACGCCCTCGATCGCAGCCTTGATCTCGTTGAGGTCGGACATCGTCTCGATCCAGATGAGGTCGACCCCGCCGGCCACGAGCGACGCGGCCTGCTCGCGGAAGACGTCGACGGCGATGTCGTAGTCGAGCGTGCCGAGCGGCGCGACGATCTCCCCGCTGGGCCCGATGTCACCGGCGACGAGTGCTGTCCCGCCCGCTGCGTTGACCTCTGCCCGCGCCAGGATCGCGGCGGTCCGGTTGAGCTCGTCGACACGCTCGCTCAGGCCGTGCAGCCCGAGCCGGAGGCGATTGCCCCCGAACGTGTTGGTCATGATGATCCGCGACCCGGCGTCGAGGTAGCCGCGTTGGATGCGCCGGATGACCTCGGGCTGGGTCAGGTTCCAGACCTCGGGCGGGTCGCCGAACTGGAGCCCGTTCGCGAACAGCATCGTGCCCATCGCACCGTCCGCGAGGATGGGGCCTCCGTCGGCGAGGAGATCGCGGAAACGCTGGCTGGCCTTGCCGCCGTCGATGGCGCGGCGAGCGGCGACGGCCGGGAACCGGTCGTGATCGACCGGCTCGACCGAGCTCGTCCCCTTGTCCGAGGCGTCGGTCGTCGCGGCGGATCGCTGTCCGCGCGCTCGCAGGCCGCGGCGGTGGCTGGGGCTGTCCATGTGCCGATGATAGCGGCGAAGAGCGCGGAGGCAGATTGACACCGGCCCGCGTCATCCCGCACCCTGCGCGCGATGCATCACGTCGTCGACATCACCGCCCTGTCGCAGCAGCGGCCCGCGAGGGCCCGCTCGAGCTGATGCGCTGCGCCCTGCGGGCGCCGACCACGGATCTGAGAGGAACACCCTCGGCACGGAGGCCGGGGGTTTTTCATGTTCGCGGGAGTTCGCACGATGGAACCGACGCTCTTCCTGCGAGGCCTCGTCCTCGGCTTCACGATCGCGGCAGCGGTCGGCCCGATCAGCCTGCTCTGCATCCGGCGGACGCTCGCCGAGGGGCGCCTGGTCGGGCTGGTCTCCGGGATGGGCGTCGCGACAGCCGACGCCACGTACGGCGCGATCGCGGCATTCGGCCTGACCGCGGTCACCGACCTCCTCGTCGACTGGCGACGAGTGCTCGGGATCGTGGGTGGCGCCTTCCTGCTCTGGCTCGCGTGGCGGACGTTCCGCTCGGTGCCGGGCGAGGCGGGGAGCAACCCGACGAACGGCCGCCGGGGCCTGCCGGCCGCCTACCTGAGCACGCTCGGCCTGACCCTGACCAACCCGATGACGATCCTCTCGTTCGCCGCCCTGTTCGTCGGCTTGGGCGTGACGGGCGGCGATGCATCGGGAGCGACGTCGCTCACCCTCGGCGTGTTCGCGGGCTCGGCGGCGTGGTGGGTCGTGCTGGTCAGCGCGGTGGGGGCGCTGAGGTCCCGGCTCACGCCGATCGGGCTGAGACGGGTGAACGTGGCGTCGGGGCTGATCATCGGCGTGTTCGCCGTGGTGGCCCTGGTGTCGGCTGTCGCGTGAACTCGGCGAGCCCGCCGGGTCCCGGCGGGCTCGTCTCGCGTGCGACCGATCGCGAGGGATCAGCGGTTCGCGCTGACCTCCCCGCACATCCCGGGGCTGTCGCATGGGGAGTGGGCGGTGACTGTGGCCTTGCGGTTGCCGTTGCTGCCGGCTGACAGCGTGAACTTCACCCAGGCCTTGTTGTTGCTGGCGTTCGACTCGAGATAGATCCCGTCCGGGTTCGTCGTGGACACGAGGTAGTAGTCGGTGGCGTTCGGGATCCCCGTGATGTCGAGCTCCTGACCGTCCGTCGCCTGGTGGTACTGGTCGACCCAACCCGCGGAGACGCCCTGGTAACTCGTCGCGCAGTCCCAGAAGACCTTTTCCGTCGTCGGCGAGTTCCCGTCGAGCATGTACAGGTCGATCAGGCAGAACGAGGTCTTCTGCTGAAGGTTACCGACCAGCGGCCCGCTGGGGCTGCCCTTGCGGACCTCGAACAGCGCGATGTTGCCGAGGTGCCAGTGATTGTGACTGGGATGGAACTCGAATGTGCCGGTGACCGCTTCAGAGATGACGTTATGGCACACGCTGATCTGCTTGGGCTGGGTGCCGCATCGATAGAACGCGCCGGAATCGCGGATCTCCTGGACGGCACTGACGACCTCGGTCGCGGACCTCGGCGGCGGCTCGGGGCGCAACGCCCACGGTCCCGCGCCGGTGTTGGCGAGGCCGTTCGAGAAGCGCAGCATCTCGCGCTGTTGCTGGTTGACCAGCTGGACGTGCTGCGGCACCACCGCTCGAAGGTCGGGGTACAGCCCGCCGGGCGGGGTCGGCGTCTTTCCCGCGAGCGAGCCCGTCGCGGCGACGAGCCACACCACGAGCATCGCCACCAGGGACAGCAGGATCACCAGTCGTCGCCGCATCGCTCGTCCTCCCGCGTAAGACACGTAGGGCGCGATGCTGGTCCTCAATCGCGCGTCGCGCCAGAGGGTCGCGCCAGTCAGGACGGCTCGAAAAATGCTCAACCGGAGCTGGAAGGGACGCCGGACCGGTCAGGCGGTCGCCTGCTGGGCGGCCTTGCCCTGCTGGAGGATCCGGATCGGGTTGCCGAACGGATCCCGGACGCCCATGTCGGTGCCGTAGAAGTGGTCCGTGGGCTCCTGGGTGAAGTCGGTCACGCCCCGGGACTTGAGCGTGTCATAGAGGCCCCGCGCATCGTCGGTGATGAACACCAGGCCACCCAGCGCGCCCTTGGTGATGAGCTCCCGGAGTTGCGCCGCGGTCGCGTCGTCGTGCAGCGGCGAGCCCGGTTGCTCCAGCGAAACCTCCGTGCCCGGCTCGCCCGGGACCCGAACGGTGAGCCAGCGGTAGTCGCCCTGGCGGACGTCGTTCCCCTTCTCGAGCCCGAGCTTGTTGACGTAGAAGTCGAGGGCCTCCTCCTTGTCGAGGACGTAGATCGAGGCGACGTTGAGCCTGGTGATCATCTCGCGAGTTCTCCTCTGTGTGTCGATGCGGACACCGCGCACCCTAGGGCGCGACGGCCGCAGCCGCTTCTCCAAAACTGCTCGATTGCGCCAGCTCGCCGGCCGCTTCGCGCGGCCGCATCGCCGCCAACTGGACGCAGTGGGGCGCGACGATCGGGCCATGGCCCATCCGGTAGCCGGACGGCGTCTCGCCGACGATCACGCGGAACGTGCGGCTGAAGGTGCCCAGGCTAGTGAACCCGACATCAAGACAGATGTCGGTGACGCTGCGGTCGGTCTCGCGCAGCAGGAACATCGAACGCTCGACGCGCCGTCGCTGCAGGTAGCGGTGCGGCGTCTCCCCGAAGACCGCGCGAAAGCTGCGGCTGAAGTGCGCCTCGGAGATATGGGCGACGGCGGCCACGGCGCGCACGTCGAGCGGCTCGGCGTAGGCGCGGTCCATGGCGTCCCGGGCGCGCAGCAGGCGCCGGTTCAGGTCTTCGACTTCCCGGCTCACGGTGCAACGCTACGCCATCAGCAACCACGGCCGATGACGGTGATGGTCGGGGAGGTGGGACTCGAACCCACGATCTCGTGCTCCCAAAGCACGTGCGTTGCCAACTACGCCACTCCCCGGCGATTTCGTGCTCAGGTACGGCATGATACGGGGTCGATCGGCCGGTGGTAGCTGGCCTACATCGCTGCGGAACTCGCGGGGCGCCGGACCGACGGTCCCGATCGACCGCTCGCCGTCAAACCTTGGATCACAAGGAGCGGGCAGATCGCTGCGCCAGAACGCGGATCATCCCGCGGAAGATCAGGGCGTGGGCCGGGTACAACAGGTACCAATACGCCAAGCCCGGCAAACCCTTCGGTTCGAAGAACGCCGTCTGGAGCAGGCGACTACCACCATTCTCCGGCATCACTTCGTACTGGAGCCAGGCCCGTCCAGGGAGCTTCATCTCGGCGCGCAGGCGGAGTAACTCCGCGCGCCGGATCTCCTCGACGCGCCAGAAGTCGAGGGCATCTCCTGCCCGGAGCCGGTCGGGATCGCGACGGCCGAGTCGCATGCCGACGCCGCCCACGATACGGTCCCCGACTCCTCGGACTCGCCACAGCAGGTTGGCATAGGGCCAACCGTTCGCGCCCCCGACGCGCTCTACGGCGGCGAACACCTCATCCGGGGATGCTCGGACCAGGCGCATCCGCCGGTCGATGATCATCCCCTCGCGTGATTCCACAGCCGGGAGCGGCTCGCGGTTCCGTAAGCTGTGAGCATCGAACCATGTCGACTCCAACTCGCCATCGCCGGACCGGCGGATGGCGAGTGCGAGCGCCTCGTCGTAGGTCGCCGCGGTCACGCCGAAGATCCGTGCCGGCGCCGGGTCGCGTACCACTACCTCGTTCCGTAAACCTTCGATCAACGGGCGAGCGATGCTCGCAGGAACGGGCGAGATCAGGTTGACCCAGTACGAGCTCAACTTTGGCGTTAGGACCGGAACCGGGATCATCAGTCGCCGGAGACCCCGCATCGCCGCATACCGAAGCATCATCTGGCCATACGATAGGACGTCCGGTCCGCCGATCTCGACAACGCCAGTGTCGTCGGGATGATCGAGCGCCGCGGTTAGGTAAGCGATCACGTCACCGATGCCGATCGGTTGACAGCGCGTCGCGACCCACCGCGGCGTGATCATCACAGGAAGGCGCTCGGTCAAGTGGCGAAGGATTTCGAATGAGGCGCTTCCGGACCCGATGACGATGGCTGCCCTGAACTCCGTGACGGCCACGCCGTGGCGCGCTAACTCGGCACCGACCTCATGGCGACTTGCGAGGTGGTGCGACAGCGCTGGCGTGTCGTCTCCGAGACCGCCGAGATACACGATGCGTGAAACTCCAGCCCGGGCCGCGGCGGTGGCGAACGCTCTGGCTGCGAGAACGTCCCGCTCGGCAAATCCCGATTCGCCCGCCCCCATCGAGTGGGCAAGGTAATACGCGACCTCGATGCCCTCGACTGCCGGCGCGAGGCTATTGGGATCGAGCAGGTCGGCGCGCACGACGCGCGTCGTCGGGAACCGCTGGGCAAGCGGTCCAGGATCGCGACCCGCAAGCGTTAGGTCGTATCCGAGGCGCGCCAAGGCCGGTACCAGTCGGCCACCGACGTATCCGCTTGCCCCGACGATCAGGATTCTGCATCGGCCGAGTATGGGCGTCCCCGGCGCATGACTACGCGGAATCAAATCTCTCGGCGAACACAATCACGCCAGACTCGAGCACGAGTCCGGGGGAGTAGGCGCGCGTCAGTCGTTCAGGCGCCAAATCTCAGCGTTGAGGATGGTCGCGAAGGTGACCCACGCGAGGTACGGGAGCAGCAGCACGCCCGCAAGGCGCCGCGTCCGCCAGAACTCGGTGATGGTCGCGACGATCGCAGCCCACAAGAGCACGATGACGACGAGTCCCGCTCCGGGGTCGCGCCGGCCGAAGAAGACCAGGCTCCAAGCGAGATTCAGCGCGAGTTGGAGACCGAAGACGATCTCGGTCCGCGGACTTCGCGCGGGATCGGCGCGCCGGGCAAGCACCAGCGCGAGGCCCATTAGGAGGTAGAGCGTCGTCCAGACGGGTGCGAACACGGCGTCCGGCGGGTTCCAAGGCGGCTTGTCGAGACTTCGATACCAGTTCGGGATCTCGCGCGCCGTGACCGCCCCGCCGATCGTGGCGACGGCGAGTGGTGCCGCGAAGGCGAGCGCCTCGGTTGCCAGGCGTCGGAACGGTCGGCGGATGGGAGGGCTGGCGGTCACAAGGTCTAGCGTAGCCCGCCACGGGGAACAAGAGTTCGGATTGCTTCTCGCCCATGATGAGTGCAGGCACCTGCGCCGCTAATCACACAATAATCGACGATCCTTCGCTCGTCGGATCCCATGCTCACGGCCATGGACCCTACAGCGCTTCTGGCCTCAAGGCTCCCAAAGCACGTGCGTTGCCAACTACGCCACTCCCCGGCGATTTGACGTTCAGATACCGCAGGATAACGGTCTGAGGTCAACGCTCGATGGATCCGGTTCTCCTAGTCGTCGTCGCGACGTCGGCTGACGAAGCAGAAGCAGTATTCGTCGAAGCCCCCGGAGCCGTCACCAGGGTCTAGAGCATGGAGTCGGTCCACCATGAGGTTGTGACCGCCGACAAAGCGTCGATACTTCCCGGTCGCCTCCAGGATCGTCAGGTTGAACGTCCCATCCATGAACTGCCCACCCAGCCCGTCGGGAATGAAATCAGTGAAGTTCCCACCGGTAAAGCGCATCGCGATATTGCCTCCGGGGAGGTCATAGGCGCACAGATCTCCCCCGGAAGTGAGTTGCACGTAGAAGTCGCCGACCGCCTTTTTGATGTTTACCTTCCCCGGGGCTCCCATGACGCGGTAGATCTTCGTTTTGGAGTACGTCCCGTCATTCAGGTGCACCGTGGAGAGGCCGAGGTTAGGCCCGTGGACCACGGGCTTGTAGCGACCCTTGAGCAGGACCACGAAGGAATCGCGGCGCTGAGCGTCATTGGCCAGCACCTGTCCAGGGAATAGCAGCAGCCCGCCCAGCCCGGCCAGCCCGGCCACCCCGCGGCCGATCGCGGTTCTTCGGCTGATGCCGGTCTGGTCAATGACCATGGGCTGCTCAATGAGAGGGCCGTCGGCAGCGAAGCGGGTTTCATCGGCTTCCGTTTTCGCGTCATTCGCCGCGTCCGCTGGGGGACCGCTGGCTGCGTCCAAGCGCCTACTGGTGGCTCCCATGGCGATCACCTCCGCGTTCCCATCGGGCATCCGATGCCGGATCGCAGGCGCCTCGACCGGCAGGGCGGCAGGCGCCTTGGTCGCTGGCGAAGGGGAGGAGCTCAGCGCTCGGCCGTCTTGGCGACGGCGGTGGGACGCGTTGGCAGCGAGCCCTTCTGCCCAGGGCGGCATCGTGCGCTCGGATGACGCCTAAGTCAACGCTCGGACTGCACTGGTGGCCGGGATGGCGCTCATCGTCAGAGAGTGCTTCGCGTGCTCCTCACGGGTGAGGGCAGCAGCGTGATCGACTGCGAGCGGCCAGATCGAAGTGTGAAGGCTGCTCCCGCTGGAGCGCTTCGGCAAGTGTCATGACCGCGGCCTCCATGGACTCGCGCCATACGCTGGCCGATAGCACGGGATTAGCCTTGCTGTGGACGCCGAGGCGCCAGCCGTCGTCAAACGGCTCTGGCGGGTCGAGCACCCAGCCGTTTGGGATCAACGATGCGGGCCTCGGCCCGCTGTTTCGGCGTGGGCATCGGCACGATGGGCACGCCGAGCGACTTGGCGCATGATAGGGCGAGCGGAGGGGTCGGTGGCGATCGAGCGCACGAGGCGCGGTCCGCGGCCAGCTCTTATCTGGCTGGCTGCGGCGTTCGCGGTCTGCCTGTTGGCGGGATGCGGGAGGACGACGCTCGCTCCCGATGGTGGCTCGCCGTCCACGGCGAGTTTGTCTGCGACCCAAGTCCCGAGTCCGGAGCCCGAGCCAACGATCCCGGACGAGCCGGGTGTCACCGCCGGCCTCGGCCAATGCGGCCCGGCGCCTGCTTCGATGGCTACGGACAGCTACATCATGGGGACGGACTGGGGACCCATCTTTTGCATGGTCCCAGACGCCTTTCCGGTGTGTCCACGGTGCGAGCTGACCGACACCTTCGGGGACCCCATCACCGCGGTCTGGCTGGCGAGCTGGGATGCCGTGGCCGTCGCCCTCTGGTATCGCGCAACGCTCGAGTCTGCGGGGTACGCGACGGTGTCGATGTCTGCTCCCGGGGCCGGGGGCCGAGCGATCCTGATCGAGTCGGTCGGACCAGATCCCGCGTGTCGTGTCCAGACGGACATCCTCGGCGGGACGACGGAACCCGAGTTCTCAGGCGGAGCGACACACCCGTACGCGTATGTGGCCGTGCGCTATGGCACTGGCTGTCCACCGCCGTAGGTAGTGCATTCGCGACCAGGCCGACAATGCCGCCGTGGCGTGTTGCACCAGCGGCGAGGCGACGAACGGGTCCGCGCCGGCGACGTTCGTGGCGACAGTCACGGAATTCACGTTGAACACGCGTGACGGTCTTGGCTGCTGGGCGTCCCCGCCCATCGGGCCGTCGTGAGTGTCAGCCGATGCGGATCATCTTCTTGTTGACGAACTCGTCGGCGCCGAAGCGGCCCAGCTCACGGCCCGAGCCGGAGCGCTTGACGCCGCCGAAGGGCAGCTCCGCACCGTCGGCGAGCACGACGTTCACGAACACCATGCCCGCCTCGATGCCGTCGGCGACACGCAGGGCCTGCTCCTCATCGGTCGTGTACACGTACGATCCGAGTCCGAATGGGATGTCGTTCGCGAGGCGAACGGCGTCGACCTCGTCCTTCGCTCGGTACACCTGGGCGACCGGCCCGAAGAACTCCTCCTTCGAGGCGGGGTTATCGGGCGTGACATCCGTGAGCACGGTCGTCTGGAAGAACGCGCCGTCGCGCGAGCCGCCGCGCACGAGCGTCGCGCCGTGCTCGACCGCGCGCTTGACCTGCTCGTCGAGGTTCTCCGCGGCCTTCAACGACGAGAGCGGCCCGAGCGCGGTCCCGGCCGACGTCGGGTCGCTGGCCTCGACCTCGGCGAGCTTCGCAGTGAACTTCTCGAGGAACGGGTCGTAGAGCTCATCGACGACGATGAACCGCTTGGCCCCGTTGCACGACTGGCCACTGTTGTCGAGGCGCGCGTCGACCGCGGCCTTCACGGTCGCGTCGAGGTCGTCGGTCGAGAGCAGGATGAAAGGGTCGGAGCCGCCGAGTTCGAGCACGACCTTCTTGAGGTGTCGGCCGGCGACCTCGGCGACGGCGGCGCCCGCCCGCTCGGAGCCGGTGAGCGAGACGCCCTGCACGCGCGGGTCGGCGATGACCGTCTCGATCTGCGCGTGCGACGCGTAGGTGTTCACGTAGGCCCCGACTGGGAAGCCGGCGTCGAGGAAGATGCGCTCGATCGCGGCAGCCGACTCGGGGCACTGCTCCGCGTGCTTCAGCAGGATCGTGTTGCCGATGACGAGGTTCGGACCCGCGAAGCGGGCGACCTGGTAGTAGGGGAAGTTCCACGGCATCACGCCCAGGAGCACGCCGAGCGAACCGCGGCGGATCACGGCCCTGCCCTCGCCGGCGAGCAACGCGATCGGCTCGTCCTTCAGGAAGTCGGCCGCGTTGGCAGCGTAGTACTCGTAGATCGCACCCGCGAAGTCGACCTCGCCGAGGGCCTGCCCGATCGGCTTGCCCATCTCACGCACGATGATCTCGGCGAGTTCCTGGCGGCGCTGGACGTGCAGTTCGCCGACGCGGCGGACGAGGGCGGCGCGCTCCTCGACCGTCGTCGACTTCGACCACGTGCGGTGCGCCGCGTCGGCGGCCGCGATCGCCGCGTCGAGTTCGGCGTCGGTGATCGTCGGGAAGGTCTTGGTCGTCTCTCCGGTTGCCGGATTGACCACGGCGTAGCTCATGGGACTCCTTTGTCCTCGAGGCGGGCCATCATACGGCTCCCTCGGAGCGAGCCCCGCACGCGACCTGTATAGAGTGCTGAGCATTGCACCTGGCGGTCTGCAGCCGCCTTCCTTCGAGGCTCATCTCCAGCCTCGACCTTCCCAACTCGCTACGCACAAGCGTGCCATCGCCAGTTGACAGGAAACCATTTGGTTTCCTATTGTATCCGGCATGGAGGCAGTCTTCCGGGCCCTCGCCGATCCGACCCGCCGAGCGCTGCTGGACGCGCTGTTCGAGCGTGACGGTCAGACCCTCGCGGCCCTGACCGCGCGCCACGACATGACCCGCGTCGCGGTGGCGAAGCACCTGGGACTCCTGGAGGATGCGGGGCTCGTCGTGAGCAAGCGCCGGGGACGGGAGAAGCTGCACTACCTCAACCCGGTGCCGATCCGCCTCCTCCATGACCGCTGGGTGAGCAAGTACACCGAATCGTGGGCGGCCGGCCTGACCGGCCTCAAAACCGAGCTGGAGACGCACATGGAGAAGGTCTTCGAGATCTACATCCGCACGACCCCCGAACGGCTGTGGGAAGCCATCACGGATCCGTCGATCCGAGCCAGGTACCACTTCGGCTCCCGGATCGAGTCCGACTGGACGCCGGGCTCGCCCTACGCGCTGAACCACCCCGGTGCCGACGGGCCGCTCGTCGAGGGCGAGAATCTCGTCGTCGATCCGCCACGTCGCCTGGTGCAGACGATGAACGCCAAATGGGGCGAGGACGCCGCGCGCGAAGCGACGTCACGCGTCACCTGGGAGATCGAGCCCGTCGGCGACTCGTGTCGGCTGACCGTGACCCACGACCAGCTCAGCGATACCGCCCCAGAGGAGCTCTACGGCGGCTGGCCGATGATCCTGTCCGGCCTGAAGACCTGGCTCGAGACCGGCGAGACCCTCACCACCCCCGGCTCGCTGATGTACGGCGAGCTCTGAGCACCGAAGGAGACCGACGATGCCAACCACCATCGATGACGTCCGGACCATCGGCGTCAACGTCGCCGACCAGGAAGCCGCCATCGATTTCTACGTCACGACCCTGGGCTTCGAGAAGAGGCTCGATGCCCCGATCAGTCCCACGATGCGCTGGATCGAGGTCGCGCCGCCGGGTGCCTCCACGTCGATCGCGCTCCAGGCCGGCGAAGGCACGGCAGCGGTCGGTGCCGATACCGGGATCCGCTTCACGGTGCCGGACGCCGAGGCGGAACACGCAGCGATGCGGCAGCGCGGCGTCCACGTCGGCGCGATGCTGCGCTGGGATAGCGTGCCACCGATGTTCACGTTCGACGACCCCGACGGGAACCGCTTCATCGTCGTCGAGGAGATGTCATGACCCCGCTCGACAAGACGTTCAGCGCACCCCTCCGGAAGAGCCCCGCGCAAGGCGGCTGGACCTACGTCGCCACCGACTGGACCGCCGCGTTCTTCGGGACACGCGGCCTGGTCAAGGTCGCGGGGACCGTCGACGGGCATCCCTTCCGCAGCTCCTTCATGGCCCTTGGCGACGGCAGCCACAAGCTGCCGATCAAGGCCGACCTGCGCCGCGTGATCGACAAGGGGGAAGGCGACGTCGTCACCATCCACCTCACCGAACGAGTCGAGTGAGCGGCCGGGCTAGGCCGTCAGAGCGACCTTGGTCGTGTGGAGGAGCGGCGAGGCGAGGAACAGGTCCGCGCCCGTGACGTTGGTCGCGATCGGCACAGAGTGGACGTTGCACACCCGCATGACGGTCTGGATATCGGGGTCGTGCGGATGGGCACTGAGCGGATCGACGAAGAAGAAGACCGCGCGGATGCGGCCTTCGGCGACCATGGCTGCGATCTGGGCGTCGCCGCCCATCGGGCCCGATAGGACCGACTCGACGTTGAGTCCGACCTTGTCGCGAAGAAGCGTTCCGGTGGTCGCAGTGGCGACCAGGTCGAAACCGGCCAGTCGCTCGCGGTTGTAGGTCGCCCACGCGATCAGATCGGCCTTTCGGCCGTCGTGCGCGATGAGGGCGAGAGTGTCTCGCTGTTTCATGCTGATGAAGTCTCCCTGTGCGCGGCGCGAACGCCGGCACCGCGTGGTTGAGATGTGTTGCCGTATCCGCCGAGCACGGCATCGACGACGCGTTCGGCGAACGCATCGTCAAGGTCGCCGCCGAACATCAACCGGAAGTAGACCGGGCCGACCAACAGCTCGGTCGCGACGTCCACGTCCGCGTCCGGACGAAGGTCGCCGCGTGCGACGCCGCGTGCGATCACCCGCGCGATCTCGTCGCGGCGCGCCTGCACCACCGTGGCTCGGAACGGGTCGCCGAGCGTCGGGTTGACCGCGATCTGCGACAACAGCGCCCGAATGACCGGCCCGAACGAGGTCTGCGTGACAGCGCGCATCGGGTTGAACACCGCCGCCAGGAGCTCCTGGCGGGTATCGCCTGTCACCGGCACCGCGATGTGGGGACCCGCGAGCTCGGCGAGCAGCTCCCCCGCGAGGGCCTCCTTGGAACCCCACCGACGATAGATCGTCGCCTTGCCCACGCCCGCCCGTGCCGCGACATGCTCGAGGCGCAGGTCCGAAAACCCGTCCTCGCTCAGCAGCTCGCGGGTCGCGTCGAGGATCTTGCGATGGACCTCGTCGCTTCGGGGTCGGCCCTTGCGGGCGACCGTGATGAGTGTCATCGTCTAATGATACGGAACGGACCGTATCAAAGCAAGACCGGCGGATGCCGGCAGCGGCCCGACCTTTCCGATACGGTGCGTCTTGCATTTCGAGCCGCGGCGGTGTAGGATACGGAACGTACCGTATCCATTCTTCCGGAGCACCTTATCCCATGAACGATGACCGAATGATCGTCGACCTGATCGAACGAGCCAGCGATGCAGATCCCATGTGCCCCTGTGGCCGCCACACGACGGCCGTGTGGCGTGACGGGATCGTCTGGCTCGACTGCGCGACCCTGCTCGAGCCGCGCGACAGCCGCGTCGGCCGGCTCCTCGCGGCCGTGACGGCGCCCATCCATACCCATGTGCAGATCGTCGAGGTCCCGGCCGCCGCAGCGTGACCGACGGACCCGTGGATCAGCTCGGCGGTGACTCCGTGTCCCGCCAGCTGTACCGCGGCGCGTAGCCCAGGACGCGCCGCGCCTTCTCGATCGAGAGCAGTGTCTCGGTGGGTTCGACCGGGCGCTTCAGTGGCACGTCCGGGAAGACGTCCGTGAGCAGGTCGGCGTTCGGCCGCCGCATGACGGTGTCCGGGCTCGCGATGATGAAGGCGTCGAAGCCCGTCGAGTCGTGCTCGAGCGCCCGGCGGACCGCCTGCGCACCGTCCCGCGCGTCGATGTAGGACCACAGGTTCCACTTCCGGACGGTGGGATCGGCCTGGAAGTCCTCGAAGCCGGCGTAGTCGGTCGGCTCCATCACGTTCGAGAACCGCAGCGCGATCATCTTCGCCGCGGGATCCCAGCGGCAGAACTGGCGCGCCATCTCTTCATCGAGCGTCTTGCCGAGGGAGTACGCGGTCGCCGGTCGCAGCGGGACGTCCTCGTCGACCGGGACGTACGGCGGCGGGACGTCGAACGGAAGGCCCAGGACCGTTTCGCTCGACGCCCACACGACGTTCCTGATCCCGCCCATCCGCGCGGCCGCGAAGACGTTGTACGTGGAGATCACGTTGTTCGCGAAGATCGTCGCGTTCGGCACCATGCCCGGTCCCGGGATCGCCGCGAGGTGGACGACGGCATCGAGGCCGTCGTGGCGGTCGTCGACCGCGGTCAATGCCCCCGCGGTTTGGCCGAAATCGGTGAAGTCGACGCGCGTGAAGGCCGCTCGGCCGTCCGTGGAGGGGACGCGATCGAGGTTGATGACCTCATGGTCGTGCGCCAGCAGGTCGTCGACCACTGCTCGGCCGAGCTTGCCGCTGCCACCGGTCACTGCGATCCGCATATGCCCGGTCATCATACGGCCGGCGTAACGCCCGACCGTCCCGGCGCGTCGTAGACCCAGACGCCGGGTGGTCACTGGCAGGCTGATCGACCGCCCGGCGTCTCCACGTCTCGCCCGAAACGGCCTCAGGTAGACTCGGGCGGACCTCGACCGTCACAGGGGGACTTCGCCCGTCGTGCACGCTCGCCGGATCCGGATCGCACCAGTGTCCGGACCCATCGACCGCCGCCGGCTCTTCGCCGCCGGCCTTTCGGCCATCGTTCCCGGTCTCGGCCAGGCGTTCAATCGACGGCGCAGGCTCACCGCCCTCTTCCTCATCCCGTCGCTCCTGGTCGCGATCGTCGTCGGGCTGGTATGGGCGTCGCAGACGCCGACCCGGATCGCCGCGTGGGCCGTCGCGCCCACCGTGCTCGGCGGGCTGCTGACCCTCAACGTGCTGATCCTCGCCTGGCGGCTCCTCGCGGTCGGCCAGGCGTTCCTCGACACGCGCCGGCACGGACCCACCGGACGACTCGGGGTCGTCGGCAGCCTCGTGATCGCGCTGCTGGTCGTGCTGCCGCATCTCGCCGTGTACCGCTACGGCACGGCGTTCGGTGACGCCTTCGACCGGATCTTCCAGGCTCCGATCCCGGCGGCCGGTGGCGGGACTGCGGCTCCCGGGCCCGGCCCGAACGAGCGTCTGAATGTCCTGGTCCTCGGCGTCGACGCCGCCCTCGGCCGGACGACGGTCCTGACCGACACGATGATGGTCGTGTCGTTCGATCCGGTCGGCAAGACCGCGTCGATGGTGTCCTTGCCGCGCGACCTCGTGAACGTGCCGATCGGGGGCGGGGACGACTTCGGTCCGAAGCTCAACTCGCTGATGTCCTACGCGGACCAGCATCCGGTCGACTTCCCGAAAGGCGGTTTGCGGACACTCCAGGACGCGATCGGCGAGCTGCTCGGGATCCCGATCCACTACCACGCGACGATGGAGTTCGAGGGCTTCATCCACATGGTCGATGCGGTCGGTGGCGTCGATATCACCGTCGCGAACGCGATCGAGGACCCGGGCTACGACGGGTTCGGCGCGGACGGACGCGGATGGTCGATCACGGCGGGCAAGCACCACCTCGACGGCGTCGATGCGCTCGCCTATGCGCGCAGCCGGAAGTCCGCCGGCGAGAGCGACTTCACCCGGGCTGCCCGCCAGCAGCAGATCATCGTGGCGTTGAAGAACGCGGCCACCGACGGGGGCAGCGTCTTCTGGGAGCTGCCCGGGCTGCTCGGCGCCGTCGGCGACTCGATCCGGACGGACCTGCCGATCGAGCGGCTGCCACAGCTCGCAGCGGCGATCGACGAGATGAAATCGGACGGGATCACCCGGGCCGTGATCCGACACCCGCTCGTGCGCACGGTCGACACCCGCTACGGCTCGTCGCTGATGCCCGACCTGCCGGCGATCCGCGCGGTGGCCGCCAGGCTGTTCCCGCAGCCGGGTGGCACACCCGAGCCGTGGCCGACGCCGAAGCCGTCGCCCTAGGGACCCGCCTCCCAGCGGCCCGGCGGTGGCTGCCACGCCGCGAATGCCGCGAGCAGCGCTTCGAGCGAGTCGCTACGCGTCACGAGCCTCCGATGCGCCGGCGCCACGAAGCCTTCCGCGACCGCCATGTCCAGCCAGGCCAGGAGCAGCGTCCAGTAATCGCCGACTTCGAGGAGTCCGATCGGCTTCGCGTGCAGCTCGAGCTGGGCCCACGACACGACCTCCGCGAGCTCCTCGAGCGTGCCGAGGCCACCGGGCAGCGCGATGAACGCGTCGGAGAGGTCGGCCATCAGCGCCTTGCGTTCGTGGAGCGTGTCCACCACGTGAAGCTCCGTCAGCCCCGGATGCGCCAGTTCTCGATCGACCAGGCCCTGCGGGATCACACCGATCACCTCGCCGCCGGCCGCGAGAGCGGCCTCGGCCACGGCTCCCATCAGCCCGACCCGGCCACCTCCGTACACCAGACCGATGCCGCGCCGTGCGAGGTTCTCCCCGACCTCGTGCGCCGCGGCCACGTAGCGTGGCTCGTTGCCGGGACTGGCGCCACAGAACACGCAGATGCGCATCAGAACCCGAGCGCCGTGAGGCGCGGCGCCATCTGGCGAGCCGCACGCGCCCGATGTGAGATGCGATTCTTCTCCTCGGGTGTCCACAGGCCGAACGTGCGGCCGCCGGGTGGCTCCTCCTCCGGTTCGAAGATCGGGTCGTATCCGAACCCGGCAGTGCCCCGCGCCTCGGTCGCGATCCGACCGCGGCAGGTCCCCCGGGCGAAGACCAGAGGTTCGCCGGGGATGGCCAGGGCGAGGACGCAGACGTAGCCGGCCCCGCGGCGGTCTGGCGGGAGGCCAGCGAGAGCCTCGAGCAGCTTGTCGTTGTTCTGCCCGTCGGTCGCGTCTTCGCCAGCGTACCGACGCGTGCGTACGCCCGGCCCGCCGTCGAGCGCGTCGACCTCGAGACCCGAGTCGTCCGCCAGGGTCGGGAGCCCTGTCGCGTCCGCCCCGAACCGCGCCTTTATGGCGGCGTTGGCCTCGAACGTCTCTCCGTCTTCGACCGGGTCGCCTTCCACGGCCAGCTCGTCGAGGGAAACGAGAGCCGCACGTGGATGGTCGAGCAGCTCGCGCAGTTCGCGCAGCTTGTGCTCGCTCCGCGTGGCGATCAGCAGGCGGGGTCCGGTCACCGCCGGACCGTGGCGAGCACCTCGGTCTGGGCCGCGAACAGCCGGGCCAGACCCTCGTCGGCGAGGTCGAGCATCGACGTCGCGGCCGCCCGGTCGAACGGCCGGCCCTCGGCCGTCCCCTGGAGCTCCACGTACGTTCCTGCGTCCGTGCCGACGACGTTCATGTCGACCTCCGCGCGTGAATCCTCGCTGTAGTCGAGATCGAGATACGTGGCGCCTTCGACGATCCCGACCGACACCGCAGCCACCTTCGATGTCAGCAGGCGCTCCATGCCGTAGGTGATGAGCGCCGCTCCGAGCGCGACGTAGCCGCCGGTGATCGAGGCGGTCCGCGTCCCGCCGTCCGCCTGGAGCACGTCGCAGTCGACGGTCACGGTGCGCTCGCCGAGCCGCCCCAGGTCGACGACGCCGCGCAGCGACCGGCCGATGAGCCGCTGGATCTCGTGCGTCCGCCCGCCGATACGGCCCTTGGCCGATTCACGGTCGGTCCGCTCGGCCGTGGCGCGTGGCAGCATCGAGTACTCGGCCGTGACCCAGCCCGTGCCCTTGCCGCGGAGATGGGGCGGGACGCGATCCGCGATCGTGGCCGCGCACAGCACCTGCGTGTCACCGAAGCGGACGAGACACGACCCCTCGGCCCACTTCTGGACGCCGAGCTGGAAGTTGATCGCGCGAAGGTCGCGCGGCGCGCGGCCGTCTGCCCGCGCGGTGGGTGGATTGCCGATCGTCATGTCGTCGTCCTCTCCTCCGCCTTGGCTGCATCCCACAGATCGTCGAGGGCCGCGAAGTCCAGCTCGCGCAAGGCGACACCCTTCGCCGCGGCCATCGATTCCACCCGGCCGAACCGGCGCCGGAACTTGGCATTCGCGGCGCGGACCGCAGCCTCGGCCTCGATCCCGCGCTTGCGCGCGACGTTCACGAGCACGAACAGCAGGTCGCCGAACTCCTCCGCCCAGGCCGCCGGGTCGGCGCCGTCGTCCGCCGCCTCGCGCAGCTCGTTGGTCTCCTCGACGACCTTGTCGAGCACGCCGTCGATCGAGGGCCAGTCGTAGCCGATGTTTGCCGCCCGCTCCTGCATCTCCTGGCTTGCGGCCAGTGCCGGCAGGGAGCCCGAGATCCCGTCCAGCGCGCCTTTGGCGGTCGAGCCGTCCGCCTCGCCCTCGCGCTCCGCGGCCTTGATCCGCTCCCATTGCCGGTTGACGTCCGTGGCTGTCCGTGCCTCGGCGTCCCCGAACACGTGCGGATGTCGCCGGACGATCTTCGTGGCGATGGCCGCCTGGACGTCGGCCAGGTCGAAGACGTCGGCCTCCGCCGCCAGCTGCGCGTGGAGCACGATCTGGAGCCACAGGTCGCCAAGCTCACCGGCGAGCTCTGGCGTCGCGCCGGCCTCGAGCGCGTCGTACACCTCGTACGCCTCCTCGAGGAGGTGGCTGCCCAGCGTCTGATGGGTCTGCTCGCGATCCCACGGGCAGCCGTCGGGCGCGCGCAGACGATCGCTGATCGCGGGCATCGCCCACGGGCCGAAGACCGCCGCCTCGGGAGCAAGGGGCGCCAGGTAGAGAGGCGCCACCAGGTCGGCCTCAGCCAGCTCGCCGACCGTCGTCGCCGCGGCCGTCCCGAACCGCCCGACGGGGTGATCGAGCGGGTAAGCGCGGGTCAGCACGTCCAGCGCACGGCGGCCGCGCGGACCGTGCCGACCGGGCAACGGCGTGGGCGACGGCACCGGCGCGGGTGCGGCATCACCGGCGGGCTCGGGCACGGGACCGACGGGTCGCAGCATCGCGAGCGGCACCACGAGCGCAGGTCGCGACGCCTCGAGCGGCGTGGCGATCAGGCGCTCGGCCGCGACGACCTGCAGGCCGGCGGCCGGATCGAGGCCGAACCGGAGTCGCGCCTCGGTGACGAGGGCGTCCAGCACCGCCGGGCCGCTAGCCCGCGCCCCCGGTGATCGTCTCGTCGCGCACGATCGTCCGGGCGTCCTTCTTGGGCTGGTACCAGTCGCCGAAGACGCGCGACCGGATCTCCTCGAGCTGCCGCCCTTCGGGCGTCCGTACCTCTTCGGCCACGACCTCGTACAGGTATTGGCCGTCTTCTTCGACCGTGACGATGTCCGACGTCTTGCCAATCTCCGCCGCGAAGATCGCGGTCGTGAGCCGCGCGTCGAGCTGGCCCATCGCGATCCAGCCGAGTTCGCCGCCGCTGCCCGCCTCGGCGCCCTCGGAGAGCTCGCGGGCGATCGCGGCGAAATCGGCGCCGCCATCGATGCGCTGCTTGATCTCCGCGAGGTCCGGCGCGTGGCTGATCACCTGGACGACGTGATACCCGAATTCGGTCTTGATCGGTGGCAGGAGCTGACCGTCGGTGGGCGCTGCGTCGAGGATCGGCATCGTGAAGGACTCGACGAAGCCGCTGTCGGCGCTCACGTAGCCGTCGAGGACGCCGCCGGTGCCACCGGGCCCGAGGGCGCTCTCCTCGTCGCTCACATCGCGGGCAAGCGCGTCGAAGCCGTCGACGTCGTCCTTGAGCCGTGCGTAGGCTGCCTCGGCGTCGAGCTTGGCCTGGCCCCACGACGGATCGTCCTCGGGGATCTCGCCGGCCTGGGCCGCGCTTGGATCGTCTTTCGGCGCGAACAGGATGTGGCGGACCTTGACCGCCTCGGCCGGTAGCTCGACGGTGGTCTGGCTCAGATAGATCTCGGAGGCCTGGCGTTGCGGGGCCGGCTTCGACGCATCGGCCACGAGCTTGTCCTCGAGCTTCGTGCGGATGACATCGCCACGCACGACTTCCCGGTACTTCGCGAGGTCCACGCCGTCGTTGACCAGCGTCTCGGTGTAGACGGCGTCGACCGCCTCCGCTTCGATCTCGGTCACGCGACCGATGCGGAAGATCCCGTCCTCGCCCTCGATGACGTCGGTCGGCGTGTTGACGGTCGCCGCGAACAGGGCTGTCAGGAACGCCTCGTCGGTCTGCTGGTCGTCCCCGGTCAGCCAGCCGAGGTCGCCCGCTTGCGGGGCCGTGGCGGAGTCGGTCGAGACGACCTTGGCGACATCGTCCCAGCTCTTGCCGCCCTTGATGTCCGCGAGAGCCTTGTCGATCGTCGCGCGGGCGGCCGCGAGCTGATCCGCGGTGGGCGCCGCGCCGGCGTCGGCGAGCGGCTTGACCTCGATCTGCCAGGCGTGCCGGGACTCGGGGGTCGTGGCCTCCTCGACGAGCCGCGCGTCGATGTCGGCGTCGACGACCGTGATGCCCTCCTCGGTCGCCAGCGTGGCCTGGATGCGGTTGTCGATGATGCGCTCGAGCGCGAACGGCAGCAGCCCCTGGCGCTGCTGCTGGATGAGCTGCGACTGGACCTCGGCCTGGGCCTGCGTCAGCCGGCCGGCGGCCGCCTGGGTGTTGATGCGCCGCTGCGCGATCTCGAGCCGCCAGGACTCGATGTCGGCGCGGTCGCGCAGGTCGTCCCTGGTGATCGACTGGCCGTCGATGCTGCCAACCGGGGAGAGGTGCTCGTTGTAGTAGCTCAGCACGACGGCTGCGCCGAGGATGACGAGCGCGGCGAGGACCGCGAGGCCGAAGCCCAGGTTGAGGTAGAAGTTGCGCCGGTCGCGGCTGTCCCACGATGGTCGCTGGAAGCGCTTCACGACCGGCCTGGCACGGAACGTCATTCGGGTGTTGGATCCTGATGGCAAAGATGGCACGGCCGATGAGGGCCGGAACGTCGATGGGCGGCCGGTATCGTACCGTACTGTCCGCTCCGGCTTGGTCCGCGGGAACCCGCCCCGGCTCTCGCCGGCCTCTTGGCGGGCGTCCCGGATGGCAGTCAGCCGGTCGTCAGCCGGTCGTCAGTCCCTCCACGAGCGCCAGGTAGCGCGTCGCCTCGACCTCCCACGATCGACCCTGGACACGCTCCAGCGCGCGCGCGACCCGGGCCTCCCGGGCCGCCGCATCGTCGACGATCCGACGGATCGCCGTCGCGAGATCGTCCGCGTCTCCCGGCTCGTACGTCAGGACGTCGTCGCCGAACGTGCGCACGACCATCGGCAGACGCGACGCGACGACCGGCCGCGCCATCGCGGCGTACTCGAACGCCTTGGTGGACAGCGAGTAGTCGGTGAAGGTCGAACGCCTGGTCGGGGCGAGACCGATGTCGGCCGCGGCGAGCGCCGCCGGGACCTCGTCGACGGGGATCCGGCCACGGAACCCGACGCGGTCCGCGATGCCAAGCCGGTCCGCCTGGTCGCGTAGCGGCACCTCGTCGAAGTCGCGGCCGTACAGGTCGAGGCGCACGTCGAGGCCGGGGTCGCGCTCGCGCAGCAGGGCCACCGCATCGAGCACCACATCGAGCTCGTAGATCGGGCTGAGTGCACCGGCATAGACGAGCCGGAGGGACCCGTCGGCCATGAAGGCGCGCGTGGGATGGGCCGTTGCCGAAAACCGCGCGAGGGTCGGTGCATTGGGGACGATCGACAGCTTGGCGGACGGCACGCCACGTTCGAGCAGCCGGTCGGCCAGGGCGTCGTTCACGGTGACGACCGCGCTGGCATAGCGGCAGGCGAGCCGCTCCTGCACGCCCAGCAGCCAACGTCCGATCCCCCGGCTCCGGCCGCGGAACCGGCTCCCGAAGAACTCCGGCATCGCCTCGTGCAGGTCGAGGATCACGGGCACGCCCGACAGCCGGAGCGGCAGGGTCGCGAAGACGAGGAAATCCGGCAGCGTGTGGACCTGGACGAGAGCGAAGCGGCGCCGGGCATGGGCGCGGGTCAGCGCGACGCCCGATCGGAAGAAGAACGACAGGTACTCGCGCAGGTAGGTCGGGAGCGACGCCCCCTGGTGACGCTGCACGCCCAGCCGGCGGACGTCGACGCCGGCGATGGTCTCGCGCTCGGGATCGGTCGGGCGGCGAAGAGCGAAGACCTCCACCCGATGACCGGCCGCGGCGAGCGTCTCCGCCTCGCGCCGCACCCGCGGATCCTCCTCGTAATAGGAATGGGTGAGCATCGCGATGCGCCGCGGCGCGGCTGTCGGCACGGTCGGTGGACGCTCCATGGGCGCGCGGAGCGTACCGCACGGCGGCGCTCGCCCCACCGGATCCGGCGTCCCGCGACGCCGTCGCGGGCCAGGCCGACACCCCGTGTTACCCTCCGCAGCCGATGGATCTGAGCGCGGAAGTCCCCACCCATTTTCGGAGCAGTGCCGCCCGTCCCGGCGTGCTCGGATCGTTGCGTGAGGCGGTCGTCGAGGTTCTCGGTCGACGGCGGCTGATCGGCTACCTGGTCCAGGCGGACCTCCACAAGAAGGGCGCCGACACCCTGCTCGGCAACCTCTGGTGGGTCCTCGACCCTCTGCTCCAGATGGCCGTGTACGTGGTCCTCGTGTCGGTCATCTTCCAGCGCGGCGGTCCGGACTATCCGCTGTTCCTGCTTGCGGCGATCCTGCCGTGGAAGTGGTTCCAGACATCCATCCAGGACGGCATCACGTCCGTCTCGGGCGCTGAGCGGCTGGTCCGCCAGATCAAGTTCCCCAAGCTCGTCCTGCCTGTCGCGGCGGTGATGGCGGGCATCGTCAACTTCGCGTTCGGGCTCATCCCGCTGTTCGCGCTGATGCTGCTGTTCTTCCGCGATCGCATCGAGCTGACGCTGCTGCTGATCCCAGTCGTCGCGGTGGTGCAGCTCGTGTTCAACCTCGCGCTGACCGTCCTCCTCGCGGCCGTGAACGTGTTCTACCGCGACGTCGGCAACCTGTCCCGGCACGTGCTCCGCCTGTGGTTCTACCTCTCGCCGGCGCTGTTCTCCCTCGACCAGTTGATCACCGCCACCGAGTCCTACCCGATCATCCAGCGGCTGCTCACGCTGAACCCGTGGGCGACGATGTTCACCGCGTACCGGGCGGTGATCTACGACGGGCAGCCCCCGGACTGGAGCGCGCTCGGGTTCGTCCTGCTCGGCTCGGTCATCCTGCTCGGCCTGACGACGCTCTTCTTCAAGCGCGTCGAGCCGTCCTTCGCCAAGGTCCTCTGATGGCCGAGCTCAACGAGCGCCGCCTCAGCGCGGCAGTCCCGGCGCCGATGCCGACGGATGCCCCGGTCGCCATCGACGTCCGCGGGCTGGGCGTCCAGTACAGCCTCCGGTTCACCCGCAAGACGACGCTCCACCGCTCGTTCGTGAACATGTTCCGGCGCCAGCCGGCCGATCGGTTCTGGGCATTGCGCGATGTCGATTTCCGGCTGGTCCACGGCGAGTCTCTCGGTGTCATCGGGCCGAACGGGGCCGGCAAGAGCACGCTGCTCCAGGTCCTCGCGGGGATCATCACGCCGTCCGAGGGTGTGGTCGAAGTGGATGGGCGGATCTCGAGCCTGCTCACCTTGGGTGCCGGTTTCGACCAGGACCTGTCGGGCATCGACAACATCCGCCTCGCCGGCGCCTTCCTGGGCCTCGACCCGGCGCTGATGCGCCAGATCACGCCGGGCATCATCGAGTTCGCCGACATCGGGCCCTTCATCGATGCGCCGATCAAGACCTACTCGTCGGGCATGCGAGCGCGCCTGGGCTTCGCGATCGCGACCTCGGTCGACCCGGACATCCTGCTCCTCGACGAGGTGCTCGCCACTGGCGATCAGTCGTTCCGGGCCAAGTCGAAGCAGCGTGTGCTCGACCTGGTCAAGGGTGCCAAGGGTGTGGTCCTCGTGACCCACGACATGAACTGGGTGATCGAATTCTGCAACCGCGCGATCCTGCTCGAACAGGGCCGGATCGTGGCCGAGGGCGATCCCGCCGAGGTCGTCGCGATCCATCGCGAACACTCGGAACGGACCAAGGCCGAGCGGGAAGCGGCGCTCGCCCGCGCCCTCGCCGAGGCCGGCGGATCGCTCCCGCCGGATGCCGCCCGGAGCGGCCTGCCGAGCTAGACCGGCGTCCAGCCCATCTCGGCGGCGTAGGTGCGCACAGCGGTCTCGAAGGGACGTGGCACCTCCGTCCCGAACGCCTCGGCGAGCGGACGCGGGTTGCTGTGGAACCGGATCGGCGTCTGCGTCGGATCTGCCATTTCCTCGATGTCGGGCGGCTCGCTGCGGAGCGACCGGGCGATCCGTCCGACCTGCTCGGGGAGCGGCCGCGGGTCGCCGCCGCACAGGTCCCACGTGCCATCCGCGGTGCCGGTGGTGGCAGTCACCAGAGTCGACACGACGTCGTCGATGTAGACCGGGTCTGAGAGCGAATCGGGGGCACCCGTCAATCGGAACGGCGACCCTGACCGGATCGCGTCGACGACGCGCGGGACGAGGCGATGCGGTCGCTCGCCTGGACCGAAGGCGTTGTAGAGCCGGAAGATCGCGGCGCCCTCGGCATGTCCGCCGGCGACCCGCGCGCGGACGAAGCCTTCCACGTAGAGCTTCGACAAGGCGTACGGCATCGGCGGATCCACCCGCACCTCGGGGCTGACGAGACCGTCCAGCCCGGCATACACCGCCGCCGAGGACAGCAGCACGATCCGCGCGACATCCAGCTGGCCGAGGATCGACGCGCCGAGCACCCCGGTCGCCTCGAGGTCCCGCCACGGTTCGCGAGCCGCGAGGCCGTGATCGGCGTTGCCGGCGAGGTGGATCACCGCATCGAAGCGCGTGCCGGTCAGCTCGGCGGGCGGGGCGTCCGCCGCAGTCCATTGCACCCACCGTCCCTGCGCGCCCGGTGGCGCCGGGCCACGCGACAGCGCGACGACGTCCCAGCCGGATGGCGCCGCGCGCACCACGTGACGCCCGATGAACCCGCCGGCCCCGGTGACGAGGACGCGTGTCACGACGACCGGGTCAGGGTTGCGTCGCCTCGTGCCAGGCGATCGTCCGCTCGATGCCCTCACGCAGGCCGACCTGCGCCTCGTATCCGAGCATGCGCTGGGCCTTCTCGAACGACGCGTTCTTGACGGGTGTCACGAGCGGCCCCGGATCGGCCAGCTGGATCAGGCTCGTCGGCTTGTCCAGCATCTCGCAGATCAGCCCTGCGACCTCCGTCATCGGCCGCGGGTCGGCGCGCCCGATGTTGAAGCCCTCGTAGCGCTCGCCGTCCCAGCGCTCCATGAGCAGCCGGCAGCCGGCCACGATGTCGTCGATGTAGCACCAGCTTCGAGACGTGCCGCGATGCACGGTGATCGGGCGGTCGTGGCGGACCCTGTCGATGAAGTTGGTCATCGCACTGCGGAACGGGTCGGGGCGCTCGCCCGGCCCGTAGCACATGAAGAAGCGCATCGCGGCCGCCTTGAGGCCCTGGCTCTCGCTGAAGTGCCGAAGGTAGTGCTCGGCATGCAGCTTCGACCAGCCGTAGCAATTGGTCGGCGCGAGGACGGTCTCGGTCTCGAGCTGCTCCGTGACCAGCTCGGAGCCGTGATCGCCGTAGATCTCGCTGGTGCTGGCGAAGTACAGCCGCGCACCGTACTCCTGGCAGAGCTGGACCAGGTTCAGCGTGCCGCTGACATTGATGTCGACGCACCGCCGCGGGAACTGCTCCCCGTTCTCCCGCCCCACCTCACCGGCCAGGTGGAACACGTGCTCGATCGGCCAGGTCCGGAAGACCTCGGTCAGCTCCTCGTACCGGGTCACGTCGGCGCGCCGATAGTCGGGCTCGCTGCGGATCGCGACGTCGGTGACCTTGACGTCGTAGCCGTGCTCGCGCAGATGCTCTGCGAGACGACGGCCGATGACCCCGAGGCCACCGGTGATGAGAACGGCCATGGACTCCTCCGGATGTGTGCGATCGGCTATGGCGCGTCGGCGGGCGGTGCCGGTCGCTCGAAGAGGATGAGCTTGCCGGACGGAGCCGCCCCGGTCGCCATCAGCACGCGATCGACGACCGCGAGGCCGAGGCCGATGATGCCTGCCAGACGCGGCCAGCGTCGCGCCCAGCGGCCGACGCGCTTCCAGGCTGCGGCATACCAACGGTAGCGCGGATCGGCGGTCTCGATCGGATTTGCGCCGACCACCGTGCTCGGGTCGACTGCCAGGAGGCGCAGGCCGCCCGCCTCGAACGCAGCGCGGTACGTCCCGATCGGTCGAGCCACGGAGCTCGCCCCGGGCCGTGGGGGACGGAGCGACCCCGCGCGAGCCAGGGCAGGCTCCGCCAGGAGCAGGCGACCCCCGGGCCGGACCGTGGCGGCGACGTTGGCCGCGGCCGCCGCGAACCGCTCGTCGTCGACGACGTGAAGCAGAACGTTCATGACGGCGACGAAGTCGAAACGCTCGTCATCCGGCAGGATCCCGGTGTCCGCGATGTCGCCGACGGTGAACGTCGATCCCGGAAATCGCTCCCGCAGGCGTTCGACTGCCGCCGGCACGAGCTCCGCGCCGTCGACCGCGGCCGCACCCATCGCCTGCCAGACATCGATCCAGAAGCCGGTCCCGGAGCCGATGTCCAGCACGGCCAGCCCGCTGAGATCTGCGAGGCCGTGTGCCCGCATGAACGCCCGGACATTGCGGCGACCGATGCGATACAGCCATGCGTTGAGACCGACCGGCAGACCGGATTGGCCGACCGACCGCAGGGACGCTTCGCGATGCAGCGTCGTCCAGTACTCCTGCGGGTCGTACGCAGGCGGGGAGGGCGGGAGGGTCGACACGGCGCGCCCGATCGTACCCGACCCCCGCTGTCGACCGCGGGTCCGGCGCGCCGACTGCCTATCATGCGCGGGTGCAGCCCGACCACTCGCCGCTCGTGTCGGTCGTCATCCCCACCTACAACCAGGCCGCGTACCTGCGCGCCGCGATCGACAGCGTCCTGGCTCAGACGTATCCCGCGGTCGAGGTCGTGGTGGTCGACGACGGGTCGACCGATGAAACTCCGGACATCCTCGCGTCGTACGGGGATCGGATCCGCGCCATCCGCCAGACCAACCACGGGGCAGCCAACGCGCTCAACCACGGCATCGGCGAAAGCCGCGGCCGGTACGTCTGCTGGCTGAGCTCGGACGACGCCTTCGTGCCCGACAAGGTCGCGCGCCAGGTCGCCGCGTTCGACGCGGATCCGGAGCTGGGCCTGTCATTCATGGGCTTCGACACGATGGATGCGGGGGGTGCGTTCATCGCCGACCGGAGTGACATCCCGTGGCGTCACCCGGATCTCCTGGTCTCGGTGTTCTGGGCGAACCCGATCAACGGCTCGACCGTGATGATGCCGCGGGCCGTGATGGACGAGGTCGGGCCGTTCGACGAGGCGCTCCGGGCCGATGTCGACGCGGAGATGTGGTTCCGCGTGCTCGAGCGTCATCGGGCCGCGCACATCCCGGGAGTCCACCTCCACTATCGGGTCCACGACAAGGCCCTGTCGGCGGATCGGGGCCTGATGCACAGGTCCAAGACGACGGTCCGGCAGCGGATCCTGCGCGACGGCATCCTCGTCGGCCGTCTGCAGGCCCATGACCGCGCCGCCACGCCCCGGATCCTGGCCGAGATGAGCGCGATGTTCACCCAGCAGGGCATGCACGACCTGGGTCGCGGCCTGCTGGTCAGGTCGGTGCGCACGGGTCGCGCGTGGCCGGCACAGCGGTCCGCCGCGGCGAGGCTCCTGGAGGCGCGGCTCCCGCAACCACTGCGCCGACTCCGGCGGCCCTCGATCCGACGCTGGCTGGGCCGGGCGCGGCGTCTCGCCGGCGCGGCCGCCCGTCGGCTCCCCGGCGTGCGCTAGGCGCGGGCGGACCAGCCAGCCCCGAGTCGCAGGACCTGGCGCGGGCGCAGCGACCGACCGCGCGAGCTGTCGACGGTGTCGACGACGAGGTCGGCACCGTCGTAGACCCGCGCCCAGTCGATGGCTCGATGGGGCGTGACCACGACGACCACGTCGGAGCGGTCGAGAAGCTCGTCGAGGGGCACTCCGCGATGCTCGACACCGTGGGTGTCGCGGAAGTCGTCGACGTGCGGGTCGTGGAAGCTCACGGTCGCGCCACGATCGGCGAGCCCGGCCAGGACCCCCGCGGCGGGGGAGTTGCGGGAGTCGCGCACGTCCGGTTTGAAGGCCACGCCAATGACCCCCACGCGCGCGCCCTTCAGCGCCTTGCCACGGTCGTTGAGGGCTTCCGCCGTGAGATCGACGACATGGCGAGGCATCGCGAAATTGATGTCGCCCGCGAGCTCCACGAAGCGGTCGATGAAATCGAACTCGCGCGCCCGCCACGCCAGGTAGTACGGATCGACCGGGATGCAGTGGCCGCCGACGCCGGGGCCTGGGGTGAACCGCATGAACCCGAACGGCTTGGTCGCGGCGGCATCGATGACCTCCCAGACATCGAGGCCCATCCGCTCGCACAGGAGCGCCAGCTGGTTCACGAAGGCGATGTTGACGTTGCGAAAGACGTTCTCGAGAAGCTTGGCCAGCTCGGCGGCGTCGGGCGACGACAGCTCGACCACACGGGTGTTGATGTGCCCGAGGAGGGCCGCCGCGCGACGGGTCGCCTCGACCGTGGTGGCCCCCACCAGCCGCGGGATGTCCCTGGACGCGCTGGCTGGATCGCCCGGATTCACGCGTTCCGGGGCGTACGCCAGGTCGAAGTCGACGCCGGCCGTCAGCCCGCCCCGCTCGAGGACGTCGCGAAACGGTCCGGTCGTCGTGCCCGGGAACGTCGTCGACTGGAGCACGATGAGCTGGCCGCGCCGCAGCCTGCTGCAGAGATAGTCGGCAGCCCCAAGGACCGGACCCAGGTCGGGGTCCTTGTTGCTCGTGATCGGGGTCGGCACGCAGACGAAGACGGCGTCGACGGCGGCCACGTCGGCCTCATCGGTCGAACTGATGCGCAACCCCCGCTCGAGCCCTCGTCCGAGTCGCTCGTCGTCGATATCGTCGATCGGAGACCGGCCGGCCCGGAGCTCGTCGACGCGCGCGGCGCTCGCGTCGAGGCCGATGACGTCGAGGCCCGCTTCGCTGAAGGCCAGCGCGAGGGGCAGGCCGACGTACCCCAGACCGACGATGGCGATCCGCGTGTCGGCCGACGCCCGTGCGTCACCCAGGTCGCGGTCGATCGGAGGGGGCATGGCCGTCATCCTCGCACAGCCTCGACCGAGCCGTCCTGACGGTCGGCCAGCCAGCGCAGCGAGCCGGGGGCGAAGTGATCGCGCGCATCCTGGCCGATCGCGGCGACTGCGGTCTCGAGGTCGTCGACGTCGGCCGGCACGATGACGACCAGCCCGGCTGAGGCCTCGGTCTTGAGCTCGGCCCAGGCGGTGCGGACGTCGTCGAGGAGGAGGCCGCGCCGATCGACCGTCGGGCGCCGGCCGGTCAGGCGCCCGGCCAGGCGCCGAACGGCTGAGGGTGGCTCGACGACGGGCGTCGTGACGGTCCGGACGGGCGGTCCGTCCGTGGGCAGCGCGACCGTGCGACCTCGTGCGCTCGCGTGGCCGGCGATCACCAGCGCGGCTCGGATCGGGCGTGACCCGGCGGGCTGTCGGCCGGTGGGTATCGTGTCGGAGCGGGCCGCGAGGGGGTCCCGTGAGAAGGTGCGCGCGGCATCGGCGTACAGCTCGAGGGTGCGTGCCGCGACCACGTCGGGCGCGAACCGCTCCGCGATGGTCGCTCGCAACGCGGCGCGGTCGATCGTGGACAGCCGGTCACGCAACCGGATGATCGCGTCTGCGAGTGCGTCGGGCCCGACATCCGCCGCGATCTCGCCGGATGTGCCGTCGCTCCCGACGATCGCCTCCACCCCGCCCGATGGTGTGGCGGCGACGGGCAATCCCGACGCGAGCGCCTCGGCGGCAACGACCCCGAACGTCTCGAACGGGCTGGGATGGACGAAGAGACCGGCACGCCGCATGGCGGCCGCCACCGCCTCCCGCTGCGCGGCTGGCTCGAGCGAGACAGTCCCGCCGATCCCCAGCTCCGTGGCAAGCCCGAACCATCTGGCCTCGTCCTCCTCGGACGTCGGACCGATCGCTCGTAGGTGGACGGCGTACCCGCGTTCGCGAACCAGGGCAATCGCCCGGAGCAGCGTTTCCATGCCTTTGTGCGGGGTCCGGGCACCGACCCACAGGAGCTCGTCCTCGTCGCGGACTCCGTCGACGGCGAGCGGGAACCGCTCGAGCGGCACCGGGTTCGGGATGACGCCGTGCAGCGCGGCCTTCCAGCCCCCAGGGACGGCCAGGGCATCCGCGGCCCGGTCGGCGAGCGCCTGACTGACCGCCACGACCCGGGCCGTGCCCAACAGCTCCCGATACCGGCCGGCAGCGGCGGGGTTTCCAAGCCGGCGCGGCAGCGTCGAATCGTGCTCCGTGACCACGAGCGGGACGCCGAGCTCGGCCGCGAGGGTCATGGCCGCGAGCCCGTCGGGTAAACCGTTGTGGGCATGGATCAGTCCGATCGAGCGACCGTCGTCGGCGAACCGGGCGGCAAGGGCTCGACCGAAGGCGAGCAAAGGCGCGGCATGGCGTGCCGCCATCTCGGGCACCTCGGATCCGTCCATGGCGCCCCACGTCCGGACCACCGGGAGACGGGCGACCGGCACGCCCGGGGCGCCGAACCGCGGCGTGGCGGTCAGCGCGATTGGATCGGCCACGGCGCGTGCCCAGGCCGTCTCCGCTTGCGTGACCCGCTCCGCCCGGGTGGCCTCCGGGCCGCGCAGGGCAAGGGTCTCGAAGGACGCGACGACGGTCTCGACTCCGGTACCGCGCAGGGCCAGGACATGGTCGGCGACGAAGCTGCCGCGGCCCGGGATGTCGAACGATGGGTACCCGCGGGCGACGACGAGAACGGTCGAAGTCATCGGGCTGCCAGTCGATCGTAGAGGGTGAGCAGCTCGAGAGACTCGCGCTCCCAGTTGTAGCGCTGGTGGGCCGCGTCGAGGGCGCGCTGGCGCCACGCCGCCAATTCCTCCGGCGGCGCGTCGAGGATCCGGGCGCACGCCGCCGCGATGGCTCCCGGGTCCCTCGCGTCCACGACGAGGCCACAGCCGGTCGCGCGGACGATGGCGGCCATGACCGGCAGGTCGCTGACGACGACGGGCACTCCAGCCGCCATCGCCTCGAAGAGCTTGTTCGGGCTCGACAACCGGTGGTTCAGCGTGGTGGGCTGGATGATCACCGCGGCTACGTCCGCCGACGCGACCCAATCGAGCAGCGCATCCGGGGGCACCGCCGGCAGGACGTGGACCCGACCCTCGGACCGGGGGTCGGTGGCGAGACCGTCCACCTCCGCCTGCATCGACCCGTAGCCGAGGTAGACGAGATGGGCCTTCCGGAGAGGAGGCTCCCGGAGCGCCTCGGCCAGGATCTCGAGGCCCCGACCCTGGACGAAGGCACCGTGGTACAGGACGATCCGCGCATCCGCCCCGATCCCGGTCGCCGCGCGGATGTTGTCGGGCCGGGGAGTGATCGCGGGCCTGCGCGGCGGGGCGTTGTGCACCACCACCGGAGTCGGTCCGCCGTACCGTCGCTGGAGTTCCCTGCCGATCGCCTCGTTGACCGTCACCACCGCATCGACGCCGCGCATCCAGCGACGCTCCGCGCCCGCCAGGATGCGCCTGACCCACCACGCCTGACGTGCCACCGTCGATGCCTCCACGAACAGCTCGTGGCTGTCGTAGACGACCGTGGGCCCGCGCTCGCCCTGGCCTTGGTCACGCGGCGGCGACGCGCGGCGGGTCGCGGCGCGGAGGGCCGCCGGCAGACCGGTCAGGTCGTGCCCGTGGTAGACCTCGGCCGGTGGGGCGGCGGCCGCCGCGCGGGCCGCCCAGCCAAGGACGGACAGACGCCACCAGGCCAAATGATCGAACCCGTCGTCGCGGGTGTGCGGGCGCGGCCGTGCCCGACGGCTGGCCACATAGCGCACCGCCTGCACGAGGGTGTACGGCAGCGTGACGACCGCCACGCCCGCCATCATGGCCGCACGGCCGATGCCGCCAGACCCCGTCCGCACCTCGCGGATCGCCGCTCGAGGGAGGCCGCGCAGCGAGCGCCACGGGTAGTACCGCATGTCGCGCCAGCGGACCCGCCAGTCCCCCGGGGACGCCACGCGGATGATCTGCACGCCCCCGCGCTCTTCGCGATCCGGCGGTGCGTCGGGACCGCCCGGCTGGAGGGCGACGATCGTCGTGCGCCAGCCGGCTTCATGCAGAGTGGCGGCCTCGCGCAGGACGCGAACGTCGGTCGTGCAGTCGTTGCGGACGAACATCACGACGGCGCGTTGGCCTGAAGTGATCGCCCCGTCCGCAGTCGATCGATCGGTCACGTGCCGCTCCGCTGGATCGTAGCCAGCGTTCATGCCGTCGCCGGCGGTCGATCCTGGAGGCTCGTCACCAATGCTTTGTATCGGTCCGCCGCCACCGGCCAGCTGAATCGCTCGCGGGCGATCGCGGAGATCCGGCGACGCCGTGCCGCGGCGGCCTCCGGCGAGACATCGACCACTTCGCGGATCGCGGCCGCGAGGTCGGCTGGCGCGAGCGATGCGGAGACCACGCCAAGATCGTGCTCGCGCAGGAGCGCCTCCATCACCGCGAGGTCGGGCCCGACGACGAGAGGAGTGCCGGCGGCGATGGCCTCCCAGAACTTGTTCGGCGTCGACGCCCGCTGGTTGGCCGACACGGGCGGGAGCGGGACGATGGCGACGTCCGCAGCCGCGGTCCATTCGAGCAGTGCGTCCGGGTGGACGGCCGGCAGCGTGAAATGGCGGCCCGCGAACCGCGGATCCTCGTCGCGCGCCGCGCTCGCGGCGTAGCCCCCGCCGAACCCGATGAGGACGAGCGCGGCGTCGGACACGGCGATGATCGCCTCCGCCGCCTCGGTCAACCCGCGGTTCGGCCCCAGCCGGCCCTGGAAGACGACGATTCGGGTCGATGACGGGAGGCCGAGCGTGGTCCGGATGAGGTCGGTCGGCCCGGCGTCGGGGGCGAGGGTCCCTTCCGGCCAATTCGGGACGACGATCGGTGGCGGCGTGCCCCAGCGCACTGCAAGGCCCGTCGCGAGAGCCTCGTTGACGGTGACCCGCCCGTCGGCGGACCTGGCCCAGCCCCGTTCGCGAGACCGAACGGCCGCGAGCACGGCCCGCGGCATCCCCAGGACGTTGTTCCCGGCGACGACATCGTCGATCGCGTCGTAGATGGTCCGGCTCCTCCGGCCGGCCCGGGCGTCGCGCGCTCGCGCGCGCAGCGCCGGCGCGATCGCCAGGCTGCCACAGGCGTGATAGAGGTCGGCCGGAGGCAGCTCGCGCGCGAGCGTGGCCCACCAGCCCCGGACCGTGACCGGCCAGAGGAGCCAGCGAACGAGCGCCTCCGCCGATCTCCTGGCGTTGCGGATCGGCCGTGGCAACCGCGACGGGGAGCCGCGGCGAGCCGGTCCGGTGTGGGTCGCGGCGAAGGGAGCGAACGGGCCGCTCGGCGGATACCGGCGGATGGCGATCGGGCCGTCGCTCTCCGTGTCGGGAACGCCGGGAGTGGCGACGGCCGCGATCTCGGTGCTGTAGCCCATGTCCGTGAGCGCCCGCGCGATGCGCAGGCCGCGTGAGTACGGCGCCGCTGGTGTTCCGACGAGGACGACCGCTCGGCGCGGAGATCCGCTCACCACGGCCGGCCGGTCAGGCGGCCGTATTCCTCGAAGAGGATGGCCGCCTGCGTCTCCCAGTTGTACGTCTCTGCCACTGCCGCCCGGCCCCGAGCGCCGTATGCCTGCCGTTCGGCCGGCGACGCCTCGAGGATCGTCCGGATCGCGACCGTGATCGAACCAGGGTCCTGGGGGTCGCACAGCTCGCCGCAACCGGTGGCGCGCACGATCGTGGCCATCCCTGGCAGATCCGACGCGACGATCGGGACGCCTGCCGCCATCGCCTCGAACAGCTTGTTCGGCGTCGTCAGCCGATGGTTGAGTGTCGAGGGCTCGATGGGCATCGCCGCGATGTCGGCGGAAGCCACCCAGTCATGGAGAACGTCCGGCGCCACGGCGGGCAGGACGTGGATGCGGGCGGCGGCCGGGGAGCCGGCGATCAGGCCGGGCAGCGTCGCGGACAGCACGCCATAGCCCATGAGGACCAGGTGGGCGGCGGGGACAGCGTCGATCGAGACGATGAGCTGCTCGATCCCGCGATCGGGGAACAGCCCGCCGTGATAGAGCACGAGTGGTACCTCGAGCGGCAGGCCGAGCCGCTCGTGCAGGAGCCGCGACGCCCTGGGCGTCGGCGTGTAGCGATACGAGCAGTTCATCACGACCAGCGGGCGCTCGATGCGAAGGCGCTTTTCGAGCACGTCGGCATAGGCGTCGTTCACAGTCACGACCCGGGCCGCCTCGCGTGCCCAGCGCCGCTCCGCCGCGGCCAGCAACCAGCGCGCCGGGCCGCGCATCCGAGCCAGGTTGCGCGCCTCGAGGTAGATATCCCGGGCGTCGTAGACGACCGGCACGTGGTCCCGGGCGCCCAGGGCGAGCGCCACGGGGATCCCCATGTACGCCATCCCGTGATACAGGTCGCCAGGTGGGGCCTCGGCACGCGCGGTGTTGCGATGGGAGCGGATCGTCAGCGGGATGGCGAGTCGGCGGACCAGCCCGGCCAGGACGCGTCGCGGCACCGATGCCCGGTGACCGGCCGCGGCGCCTTCGACCGCCGGGCCTGCGGTCGAGGCCGGTGGCGAGACGCGTCTCGCTGGGAGGCCGCGGCGCCGGCGGAGCCAGCGCCCCAGCCAGCCGCGGAGCCCGGGCAGCGGTAGCCCGCCCGCCGAGCTGGCGGCGACCCGCTGGATCCGATAGCCCCCTGGATGCCGCTCCTCGGTCGGGAGTCCGCCCTGCGCCCGGGCGATGACCGTGACCTCGTGCCCGCGGGCGACGGCCGTCGTCGCGATCCGGTACGTCCGCGAGTCGAATTCTCCGGTCGACGGCAGCACCAGGACGAGGTGCTGGGGGACGATCGTGCCTCGCTCCGTCGGAGTCACGGTCATCTCAGGGCCGCCACGATCGCATCGACGGCGCCGGACGGCACCAGCCGCAGGTCCGTCGACCGTGTCCGTGCGTCGGCCGGAGCGCGGTCGGCCGGGGCCAGACGATCGAGTTCGGCGCGGGCACGCGCCGCGTCGAGACCGACCACGACCATCGTCCCGCCCGAGCCCGCCAGCGCTTCGACCCACTCGGTCGTCCCGCGCAGGATGAGGCACGGCACGCCCAGCCAGGCGGCTTCGCGCTGGACACCGCCGGAGTCGGTCAGCACCGCGGCCGCGTGGAGCTGCAGCCCGAGCGTGGTCCGGTAGCCCTGCGGGTCGATGACGCGGACGCTCGGCGACAGGTCGATCGCGGCCGCCTCGAGGGCCGACCGGGTGCCCGGGTGCAGCGCCAGGACGACCGGGCGCTCCGGGCTGGCGACCGCGCCGAGCAAAACCGCCCAGGCCGCCATGGCGGCCGGATCGCGGTTCTCCGCGCGATGGATGGTCGCGAACAGGTACCCGCCCGGCCGCAGGCTGGGATCGACGGCACCGAGGACGCCGGGATCCTTGACCTCGCGGGCGGTCCGCGCGGCGAGGTCCTGGAGCACATCCCCGACCTCGACCACGCCGTCGACGATGCCCTCGGCGGCGAGGTTCGCGACTGCTGCCGGGGTCGGAGCAAAGCGCCAGCGCGCGAGGTGGTCGGCCACGACCCGATTGATCTCCTCGGGCATCCGGCGGTCGAACGAGCGCAGGCCGGCCTCGACGTGGGCGATCGGGATGCCGTGCTTGGCGGCGACGAGCGCGGCCGCCAGCGTCGTGTTCGTGTCGCCGTAGACGAGGACCACGTCGGGACCGATCGACTCCAGCACCGGGTCGAGCGCGATCAGCATCCGACCGGTCTGGTCGGATCCCGAGCCACCACCGATCCCCAGGTCATGCTCCGGGCGTCCCAGACCAAGCTCCCGGAAGAACGACCCGGCCATCGCGTCGTCGTAATGCTGACCCGTGTCGATGAGCTCAGCGTCGAACCGGGCCCGGAGGGCCGGCTCGAGCGCGGCAGCCTTGATCAGCTGGGGTCGCGTTCCGACGACACTGACGATCCGCAACGCCGGTCCGTCAGTCGACGGCGACCGGCGCACGCCGGTCGCCGGGCACCCCCACGCCGCGATAGGCGACGCCGGGGCCGAGCCGCTCGATGAGCGGCGACAGGCTGTTCCGGCCGTCGTAGACGACCCGCAGACCCGGGAACCACGCGGGGTCCAGGTCCAGCCACGCAGGATCGCCTGTCTGGGTGACGATGGCCCGGACATCGGGCGAGGAGGAACCCCACGACCACGGCTCCGCGCCGGCGCGCGTGACCTCGTCGTCGCTCAGCAGCGGGTCGTACGCGACGACCCGCGCACCGCGTGCGCGCAGCGCCTCGATGAGTGGCGTCGCCCGCGAGTACGCCAGCTCCTTGACCCCATGGCGGTAGGTCAGGCCGAGGACGAGGACCGCGGCGCCCGTCAGGCCCCCGGCGGCTTCCTCGACAGCCGCGATGGCGACCTCGACCTGGCCGTCGTTCACTGCGCGCGCTCGCGCGACGATCGAGAGCTCCGGCGCCCGATCGAGCAGGAAATGCGGATAGACCGGGATGCAATGCCCGCCGACCCCGATCCCGGGTTGGTGGATGTGGCTGTAGGGCTGGCTATTGGCCGCCGCGATCACCTCCGTGATGTCGACCCCGATGCGATCGGCATACCGGGCGAACTCGTTCGCGAGGGCGATGTTCACGTCGCGGTACGTCGTGTCGGCGAGCTTCGAGAACTCCGCGGCCTCGGCCGACGTCATCGCGACGACCTCGGCGTCGAGCACGCTCTCGTAGAACGCGGCCGCGAGCGTCGTGGATGTCGCGTCGAGGCCACCGACGAGCTTGGGGTAGGTCGCCAGGTTGGCGAGGGCCGCCCCGCTGTACAGCCGCTCCGGGGAGAACGCGACGTGGATCCGGTCCGCCCCGGAACCCGTCGCCGGCAGACCGCTGGCCGCCTCGAGTCGGGGCGCGTATCGGTCGCGTGTGTCGCCGACGGGCAGCGTCGTCTCGAAGATCACGAGGGATCCCGCGTGGATGCCGGGCGCGATCGAATCGACCGCGGCGTCCATCCAGCGGTGATCGGGGTGCTGGCTCGCATCGAGCATGACGGGGACGATGAGCACCACCACGTCGGCAGCACGCGCGGCTTCGGCGCCATCGGCGGTCGCCCGGAGCCGCCCGGCTGCGTGGGCGCGCTCCACGAGGTCCGCAAGCCCAGGCTCCTCGCCGACATGGGAGCGACCCTCGTTGATCGATTCGACGACGCGCGGGTCGATGTCGACGGCGACCACGTTCCAGCCGTGGCTCGCGAACTGGGCGGCCAGCGGCAGGCCCATCTTCCCGGCGCCTACGACCGCCACGCTCCCGGCAGTGCCGGGCTCCCCGATCCAGGGTGCGACCGACCGGGCCTCGCCATGGCGACACGGCCGCGGTGGCAGCTGGATCGAGCCGCCGGACAGATCGGCAGTCGAGCTCGGCCGAGCCGACGGGCTCATGCCGACACCAGCTCGACCGACCGTTGTTCCCGCGCCGAAGTCAGCAGGGCGTGCGCGAGGACCACCGCCCAGCGGCCGTCCTCGCCGTCGACCATCGGGCGACCTCCATTGCGGACGACGCCGAGGAAGGCCTCCAGCTCGACGGCCAGTGGCTCCTCGTTCGAAACCGGCAGCTCGACCTCGTCGCCGGCGAAGGTCGGCGCATACCCGCCGATCAGTCGCGGGTTGGTCATGTCGCTCCCGCGTGTGAACGTCAGGCGCTGGGTCAGGTAGTCGAGCTCGAACATGCCCTCCTCGCCGACGACCGCCAGCTGGCGTCGCTTCGCCGGCGTCAGCCAGTCGACATCGAGCATCGCGACGGTGCCCGACGGGAACGACATCAACCCGAAGAGCAGGTCTTCGTGGTCGGCATGGATGCGCTGCGCGGTCTCGGCGACGACCCGGACGGGACGCTCACCGGCGATCCACGAGAGGATGTCGACATCGTGCGTGGCCAAGTCGACGGTCACGCCGACATCGCGGATACGCGCCGGGAACGGGCCGGCCCGCCGGCTCGTGATGGCGTAGACCGACGACAGCCAGCCCCCATCGTGCAGCAGCCGGCCGAGCTCCAGGACCGCAGGATTGAACCGCTCGACGTGACCGACCTGGAGTGGCACTCCACCTGACCGCGCGGCGTCGACGAGCGCGCCTGCCTCCTCGGGCGTCGCGGCGAGCGGCTTCTCGACCAGGGTGGCGACGCCGCGGTCGATCGCGGCGAGGGCCAGCGCGACGTGCGTGGTCGTCGGGGACGCGATGACGACGGCGTCGAGATCGGCCTCCGCGAGCAGGGCCATCGGTTCCGCGAAGCCCTGGGCGCCCGTCCCGGCCGTTGCGCCGTCGAGCGCGGTCCGGTCCGGGTCCGCGACCGCGACGAGACGTGCGTCGGGCAGGGACGACAGGATCCGGAGGTGGTTGCGACCCATCGAGCCGAGCCCGATGAGCCCGACGCGGAGGGGTCCGTCCCCGGCCGGTGACCAGGGGCTCGTCATCGAGCCGCCGTCTCCTCGGGGACGCGCCGCATTTCGACCGCGGCGCGGACGGCGTCGATGACCGTCGCCTGGTCGGCCTCGCTCAGGCCCGGATACATCGGCAGCGACAGCGAGCGTCGGGCCGCGCGATCCGTCACGGGGAGGTCCGCCCGGATCCCCCGGTCGAGGATGTACTTCTGTCGGTGAACCGGGACGGGATAGAAGATGCCGGTCCCGACCCCGGCTGCGGCGAGGTCCGCCACGATCGCATCGCGCTCGTCGCCGACGTCGACCGTGTACTGGTGATACACGTGGGTACGACCGGCGGGGACGACCGGCGAGACGATGCCCGTCCCCGCGAAGGCCTGGTCGTAGCGGCGCGCGATGGCCCGTCGACGCTCGGTGTTGCGCTCGAGCTTGTCGAACTGGACGAGACCGATCGCCGCACCGATGTCGGTCAGCCGGAAGTTGTAGCCGAGGATCTCGTGGTGATAGCGCTCGCGCATGCCCTGGTTCCGGTAGAGCCGGACCCAGTCGGCCACGCGATCGTCGTCGGTCGTGATGAAACCGCCTTCGCCTGTCGTCATGTTCTTCGTGCCGTACAGGCTGAATGCTCCGTGCCCGAAGCTGCCGGTCTTGCGACCCTCGAAGGTCGCGCCGTGCGACTGGCAGGCATCCTCGACCAGGACGAGCCCGTGCCGATCAACGATCTCCGCGATGGCAGCCAGATCGGCCGGCAGGCCGAACAAGTGGACCGGGCAGATCGCCTTGGTGCGGGGCGTGATCGCGGCCTCGATCCGATCCGCGTCCATGTTGTAGGTGTCCGGCTCGATGTCGATGAACACGGGCGTCGCGCCGGTCGACAGCACCGCGCTGCCGGTCGCGTTGAACGAGTGGCTGACGGTGATGACCTCGTCGCCCGGACCGAGGTCCAGGGCGGCGTAGATCGCCATCAACGCGAGCGTGCCGTTGGCCACGGCGATCGCGTGGCGGACGCCGATGAACTCGGCCCACCGCTCCTCGAGCTCGGCGACGCGGCGGCCCTGCGCGATCATCCCGCTGCGCAGCACCTCTGCGACGGCCTCGACCTCTTCCTCGCCGATATCGGGGCGAACGACGGGGATCATGCGGGTGCTCCCTGCTTGACGACCGGACCGGACCGCTCCTGGAGCGTCTCCCCGTCCGGGACGTAGACATACTCTCGTTCGCACGACGGGCAGATGAAGCGACCCGTCCCGCGCTCGTCGAGGCGCGCCCCGCAAGCGCACACCCAGCCGATCCGGCGGGCCGGGTTGCCGACGACCAGCGCATGACCGGCGACCGGCCGCGTGACGACCGCGCCGGCCCCCACCATCGCGTACGTGCCGACGTCGCACCCGGCGACGACGACCGCGCCCGCGCCGATCGAGGCGCCGTCGGCGAGATGGATCGGCGTGACCGTCCAGTCAACTGCCCGGGCAAGCTCGCCAGTGGCGGTGACGGCTCGGGGATTCCGGTCGTTCGTCAGGATCGCACCAGGCCCGATGAACACGCCGTTGCCGACCGTGACGCCGTGATAGACGAGCGCCCCGTTCTGGACCTTGACGCGGTCGCCCAGGACGACGCCCTCATCGATGAATGCGTCCCGGCCGATGATCGCATCGGCGCCGATCGAGGCGCCGGTGCGGACCTGCGCCCGGTGCCAGACCGAGGTCCGGGGGCCGATGGACACGCCGTCCTCGAGATCCGCACTCGGGTGGATCCGGGCGGTGGGGTCGATCATGCGCAGGTCGGGCTCCTCGCGGCGGCCGTCGCGGAAGGGGGCAAACGACGGGAATCCGAGTATAGCCGAGGGTCCCGCGACCTCCCGACGAGCCGCCCCGTGATGTTCAGCGCCGGCGGAAGATCGCGGAGATCAGCCCGATCACGGCCCCCGCGACGAGCGCGCCGCGCCAATCGAGGATCGGGCGGACGGTTCCCTCCACGCGACCCGCGATCAGGATCCCGATCGCGCTCGGCTGGCGCACAGTCACGCGAGCACCCACGAGGGTCCCGACCAGTGACTGGTCGACGATCGACTCGTTGCTGCCCACCAGGTTCACCATCGACTGGACCACGCGCGTCTCGGTGCCGAACGCCGCACCCATCAGCCCGCGATCCACTGAGACCGACTCGCCGCGGGCGAGTCCGACGGCACCGCTGCTGACCGCGATATCGGTGGCCTTGGCGCGACCGATCCCGCCCTGGTGGATGTCGATGGCGTCGGCGGTGGCCGTCGAGATGCCGCCCTGCGTGATGCTGATGGTGCCGGCCTCGGCCGCGTCCATGCCACCCTGCGTCACGTTGATGCGGTCGGCCCGGGTGGTCTCCGTGGTCATCTCACTCATGGCTGCAGCCTACGCCTCCGACGACGGCCGTGCGCCGATGGTCTATCCTGCCGCGGTCCGACGGGGAGCGCCCAGACGCCCACGCGGACGGGGTTCGAGGGGACCAGGTGGCCACACGCCGCACCGGCTCGGGCAGATCCATCCTCATCCTTGCGCTGGCGCTCGCGGCGGCAGGCGGGGTGGGCGTGGGCGCCCTCGCCGCCGCGGTGGCACCGTCCTCCCGCCCGCCAGCCAGCCAGGCACTGGCCTCACCGGCGTCACCCTCACCGACGCCCAAACCCACAGCGAGCGCCACGCCGACGCCCGTCCCGACACCGACCCCGGTCCCAACGCCCCCACCGACACCGACTCCGGAGCCCACACCGGCACGGATGCCGGCCCCGCTGACCGGCCGTCTCGTCTCGCCGGCGGTCGCTCGGCGGCATCCCATCGCGGTGATGATCGACGACCACCGCGATGCGCGACCGCAGAGCGGCTTCAACGACGCGGCGATCGTGTGGCACGCGCCGGCCGAGGGCGGCATCCCGCGCTACATGCTGATCTTCCAGGATCGCGTCCCGCCTTCGGTCGGGCCGGTCCGCAGCGCCCGCCAGTACTACATCGCATGGGCGGCCGAATGGAGGTCGGTGTACGCGCACGTGGGCGGCTCACCGCAGGCGATGCAGACGCTGCGCGAGAAGGGCCGCGGTCAACTCGTCTACAACGCCGACGAGTTCCGCTGGGGCGGCATCTTTTTCCACCGGACACGCGACCGGTTCGCGCCGCACAACGTGTACACGAGCGGCAAGGAGCTCTGGCAGCTCGCGCGACGCGTCGGCGCCAAGAGCAAACCCATCAAGCCGGCCTGGAGCTTCGCGCCCGACAAGCGTCCCTGGCTGCGACCCGAGGGCACGCGCATCACGGTCGTCTATTCGCAGAACACGATCACCTACCGCTACCACCGCGCGACCAACACGTACATCCGAGCCGTGAGTGGCGAGAAGCGGCAGATCGACCGGGGCGTCGACAAGCCGGTAGCTCCGAAGAACGTCATCGTCATGACGATGTCGTTCGGTCGACTCAACGACGGCAGCAGGAAGAACCGCCTCGAGGCCCAGTTCATCGGCCGCGGCACGGCGTGGATCTCGACGAACGGGACCACGATCAAGGGCACGTGGCGCAAGCGCACGATCACCGACCCGACCCGCTTCTACGACAAGGCTGGCAAGCCGGTGACGCTGACGGTCGGCCAGACCTTCATCCAGGTCATGCCGAAGGGGTCGACGATCACGATCAAGGACGGCAAGGTGCCGGCCGACACCCGGATCGTCCGGAAGCGGAGCGACAAGGCCAACTGACGGGGTCGCCTCTTGGGCGCGATCATCTCGTCGTCAGTCGCGCCGGCCCACCTCTGCGTAGATCGCCCTCACATCGGCGGCCACATCGGCCCAGGTGCGTGCCCCGGCCGTCGCGCGCTCCCGGATGGCGTCGACGATGCCGGCGCGAACCCCGTCGTCGCTCCACACCGCGGCAAGCGCCGCCGCCATCCGATCGGGATCGCGCGGCTCCACCAGGATGCCGGCAGTCCCGATGATCTCTGGCAGCGCACCGACCGCCGAGGCCACCACGGGGACCCCAGCCGCCAGCCCATCGAGGGCCGCGAGACCGCTCGACTCGGAGACCATCGGCAGGACGACGCCCCGCGATGCGGCGACCACGGCCGCCGAATCCTCGACGGGCATGATCGGGGCGTAGACGAGATGGTCACCCGCACCGTGCCGCGCGGCGACCCGGGCAAGCGAGGCGCGATCCTCGGGGGTCGCATCGAGCACGAGCACGCGCGGCGGCCACGCAACGGTCGGGTCGAGATCGTCGGGCCGGCCGTCCCGCGCGAGGGCGGCCAGGGCGGCCAGCATCGTCGATGCGTCCTGGCGGATGTCGTGGCGACCGGGATATACGAGGTAGCGCTCGCCCAAGCCGAGCCGATCGGCGATGGCCCGCGCAGCCGCGCTCCGCTCGCCGAGCGCGGCGGGTCCGACCGCGTAGGCCGCGCGGGGCGCGAGCGGCACGACCCGGATGCGATCGCGGCGCACGCGCAGCAGACGCCGGGTGGCCCGGGCGACATCGTCACTCCCGACGAGCACCGCGGCGGCATCGCGCAGCAGTCGCCCACGGAGGCGCTGGCCGAAACGCGACGCGGTCCCTCGCTGGAACGCGCGCGGCAGCTCCCATGGCGCGAGATCGAGCACGGTGGCGACGGTCGGGAGGCGCGACACGATCGGGAGCCCGCCTCCGGCGGTGTGGTACACGGCACCAGCGGCGCCGCCGAGCTCGGCGCGCCATGCCGCCCCGACCGACGCACCGCTCAGGAGGAACGGGTCGACCGTCAGCGCGGCGGATCGCAGCAGCCGGGTGGGGGGCAGGAGCCTGCGACCGATCACCTCGAGGTTCGTGAACCGCGCGGTCGGGTCGTCCTCGTCGCTGGCCAGCAGGAACGCGAACGACTCACCGGGCAGCGGATCCGCATCGAACGCGCCGAGCAGGCCATCGAGATAGGCCGCGGTGCGTGGGGCACGTGCCGGTTCCTGCAGCGCGCGCACGTCCATGACGACACGCACCCCCGGGGTTCGGGTCATGTCGCCTGGCGCCAGCCCCGCCATCGGCTGCGAAGGTCCTCCAACCGCAGCTGGACGACCACGACGAGTGCCTCGACGACGATCCGCCGTGACATCTTGCTCTGGCCGACCCGCCGGTCGCGGAAGGTGATCGGGATCTCGCGGACCCGTGCTCCGGCGCGGCTGGCCCGGAAGGTCATCTCGATCTGGAACACGTAGCCGCCCGCGTGGATACCGTCGAACGGGACCGACGCCAGCGTGCCCGCACGCCAGGCCTTGAAACCGCCCGTCAGGTCGTGCGGCGCAAGTCCGAGGATGGTCCGCGCGAACAACGATCCGCCGCGCGAGACGAGCCGGCGGCCGAGACCCCAGTCGACGACGCCACCGCCGGGCGTATAACGCGACCCGATCACGAGGTCCGCCGTGCCATCGGTCACGGGTGCGATGAGCGCGGGCAACACCGCCGGATCGTGGCTGAAGTCGGCGTCCATCTGGACGACGACGCCCGCTCCGCTTTCGAGCGCGATGACGAACCCGTCGAGATACGCCCTGCCGAGACCCTGCTTGGCCGCCCGGTGGCGGACCCGGATCCGCCTGTCGGCAGCGGCCAGTTCGTCGGCGATCCGGCCGGTCCCGTCGGGAGACCCGTCGTCGACCACGAGGAGCATGGCCCCCGGGAGGGCTCTCAGGATCGCCTCGGCGATCGGCCGGATGTTGTCGGCCTCGTCGTAGGTCGGGAGGACGACCCACGTCGCCGAGCCGAGGGCGCCCTCGCTGGTCATGGCCGGCAGTGTAGTGGCGGTCCCATGGCTCAGTGGGCTTCGACCACGACGTTGCGTGAATAGAGCGTCGTGCCGACCCAGCTTCGCGCCCAGACCACGATCCGATAGGTGCCGGGCGCGACGTGGGCCCCCGTGCCGGACCTTCCATCCCAGTTCCACGCATGGGTCCCGGCCGACAGCGAGCGATCGGTCCAGACCGTGCGGATCAGGGACGTGCCGCGGTAGATCTTCGTCGAGACGACGGCTGAGCGACGCAGGTCGATGCGCGCCTGGGTCCTCTGTCCGGCTCTCGGGTCGAACGATCCGTCCGTCCAGCGGACCGATCGGATCGTCCGGTCGACCAGGATGGTGTGGTTGATGACCGTCCTGTTGCCGGCGCGATCGCGGCCGTCGATCTGGAAGGTGTAGCGGCCGTCCTTGACGACCGTGCCGCCGCGCCCTCGACCGTCCCAGGAGCCGGTCCACGCCGATCGCGCCGAGAACGACCAGGCGCGCTGCGAGACGCCGCCCGCGTCGCGGATCCGCACGGCCCCGGCCACGGGTTCGGCCGATGTCCAGGACAGTGGCAACGAGTCTGCGCGGCCGTCACCATCCGGGGTCAGGAAGCCGCGCGAGGCGCCCTGGGTGATCGCCGCGGCCCGCTTGTCGACGGTCACGGTGAAGACCCGCTGGGACCGGTTCGCGGACGCGTCCTCCGCCCACAGCGTGACGCGGTACGCGCCGTCGGCCACGACGGCCGGTGTCGAGTCCATCCCGTTCCAGATGAAGAGCGGGTTCTTGTCGAGGACGGTGCCGCTGCGCGCCTTCGGGCCCAGGACGCCACCGACGATCGCGTCGACGCGATAGCCCCACTTGACGAGCCCGGTGGCCGTCATGCGCACGGTCGTCGTATCCAGCACGCCGTCGGCGTTGGGCGAGAAGACCGCCGCCGACACGGAGCCGCTCGTGATCGCGGGCGGGATCGTGTCCGTGATGAACTTGTCCTGGATCGCTCCCCAGAGCTCGGGACGCGTCGCGTCGTAGCCAAGCGCCCAGATCCCGGCGCCCCGCAGGTTGTAGCGGTTCACGAGGTCGTACTTGGCGCCGAGGGTGCGCGCATCGTCGATGTACAGCTGGCGCCACGGGTTGACGCAGCCGTACGTCGTCGTGCAGTTCTGCCGGCGGTAGACGGTCCATGCGACCTGCTCCGTCGCCGCATAGTTCTTCCCATACTGGGTGAGGAACGGCAGGGCGTTCGTGTAGATGACCGTCGTCGACGCGCCGTACCTGGTGCCGCTGATGTTCCGGGAATGGACGAGGTTGGTGGCGGTCGACCAGGCCCGCCCGTAGTACGGCACGCCCAGGATGAGCTTGGACGCCGGCACGCGAGCCGCGTAGGCGGCGACCGTGTCGCGGATGTCGTAGCCCGACCGCGCCAGTGGCGCGATGCTCCCGACCGGGCTGCTGGTGGCGCCCCGGTAGTCATAGCCCATGATGAAGATGGCGTCGGCGCCTCCGGGGGCCGTGGCGCTCTCGATCGGGTAGTTGCCGATGAAACCGGTCGTGTCGAAGGTGATCTGGTAGCCCTTGCGCACCTTGCTCAGCTCGGTCCGGATCGTTCGGACCAGCGCGGTGAACTGGCTCTCGGCGCCGGACACGAGGGGCTCGAAGTCAAGGTTGACGCCGTCGGCGCCACGGTCACGCACGGCCGCAGTGATCTGGCGCGCCAGGTGCAGGCGGGCGCTGGAGCTGCCGAGCAGGGCCTTCTGGCGTGCCTTTCCACTGGAGTTCCAGGCGAAGCTCTGGACCGTCAGGACGACGCGCGTGCCGGTGGCGTGGGCGTTGTTGATGATCGACGTCATCTTCGCGCTGGTCCAACCGCTCCAGCCGGTCGTCAGCGTGCCATTGCTGTTGCGCTTCTGCAGGTTGCCGGCGGCGTCCGCGCCGACCCCGAAGTAGGCGATCGTGGAGATCTTGTCGTACTGGATCCGGAGCGTGCTCGAGTTGACCTGCCAGTACGGCAGGAACCCGAAGACCTCACGCCGCAGTCCGCCCGGATCGACCCGCGCCTGCGGCGCGACCCCGCCCGGTTCGGACGGCGACGACCACGAGGCCGGGGCAGCAGCGATGACGGAGCCGGGATCGACGATGGGCCGGTCGACTGACGGGTCGACCGTCGGCTCAGGTGTCGCGGGCGAGGCCTCGGGCTCGGTCGTCGGGGGCTCCGCAGTCGGCTCGGGGGCCACGTCCGGCGAGGGCTCACTGGCCGGCTCGGCCGATGCGGCGGGAACCGCCGGGCTGTTAGCGGCACCCTGCTGGCGCATGGTCTTGCCGTCCAGCCGGCCGGCCGGGAGCCGCTGCGGCGACACGCCGCCGACGGTCCAGCGATCGGTCGAGCGCGGCGTGAACCCCACGGTCACGCGCTCACCGGGCGTGAACGCGATGCGGTCGTTCTCGTGCGCCCGTGCCTGCTCCCAATGGATCGATGGCTCCAGGCCCGCGGCGGCTCCAGGCGGCGTCGCCGGGCGGGGCGTCGAGGCGGCGACGGCGACACTGGTCTGGGCGACCAGGACGACCGCCATACCGAGCGCGCGAAGGCCGGTCCGGGGAGAGGATGCGGCGGGGCGGTTGGGGGTCACGGGCACGGCGCACCTCGGCAGTTCGGACGGCTGACGGTACGCCGCTCCCCATTCCGGAGCAAGGCGCTGAAGGTCCCGGTGGGGACCGGTACGGAGTGGTCCGGTGCCTTGCGGAGGGGTCTCCGCGGCCTCCCGGCTACTGCAGCGGGAGCGACTTGCTGGAGCGCTGCGCGCGACCGCCGCTGTCGAGAGCGGAGACCTTGAACGTCACGGTGCCGGCAGCGCCGCCGGACTTCATCGTGACCGTCGCGCGATAGGTCAGGCCGCTCACCTTCGTCATGGTGACCGCCCACTGCGCCTTGCCCGGTTGCGTGACGTACAGCCGGGGTGTCGATGACAGCGTCTCAGCCGACACGACGGTCATCGTGATGCTCTTGCCGCGTCTGGCCGATGCGGCCGACGGCCGGATGCTGAACGCCGACATCTCGAAGCCGGCAGCCTGGGTCCACGTCACGGCCCCATCGGTCGCGCTCACGTGCGAGGTGTAGCGACCGGTCGGCAGCATCGACCCGTCGGGACGCTTCCCGTAGAACATCCGACCGATCGGCCCGGCCGCCATGGCCTGGCCATCGGCGAGCGTCGCGACGTCGGTCCCGGCCGCGTCGCGGAGCGTCCAGGTGACGGTCGCCGGACGACGCAGCGTCAGCGACAGGCGGGTGCCCGTCGAGAGGCCGTCGAGATCCTGCGGGTAGAACAGCGTCCTCGACGTCGCGACGAAGCCGAGCAGGGCCGCGACCCCGAACGACCGCGTCTCGCCGACACCCGTGTTGCCGGCGGCGTCCCGTGGCGTCAGCCGGACGTCGTACCGGCCGTCGGCCACGACCTGACCGTCATTGCCCTTGCCGTCCCACGTGACGGCGACCGATCCCGTGCCGGCCGGGACGCTGAAGGAGCGGACGACCGCGTCGGCCTCGTCGCGGACATGCACGAGGATCGAGCCCGCCTCGGACGTCGAGGCGGTCAGGGCCGCCGTATCGCGATAGCCGTCGCCGTTGGGAGAGAACCACGAGACGTCGTCGGCGGCGGGAGTCACGGTCCCGAGCTCCGGCACTGTCGTGTCGACCCGGATCGAGCCGATCTTCCAGCCCTTGTTGGTCCAGGCGTCGGTCGCGTCGATCCGATACGGATAGGTCCCATCGGGGACCGCCACGCCACCAGCGTCGCGACCGTCCCACGTCGCAACCGGGTGCGCACCGGTACCGGTCGTGTCGTGGAGGGTCGCTCCGTCGCCGTCCAGGACGCGGACGCGCCACGCCGCCGATTCGGACAGGCGAGCCGACAGCTCGACGGTGTCGGAGCGACCGTCGTCGTTCGGCGAAACGAGCGGGCTCGCGGGGTCGACGGCCAGGACGCGCGGGGCGGCACTATCGCGCGGAGCGAGGTCGAGGCCGCGCATGACTCCGTCGATCCCGGGGTCGTCGAGACCTTCGACCTCGTAGAGGGCAGAACCGTCGAGGGCCGTCTCGCCCGGATGAGCCACCAACCGCAGCCTGCTGCCGGCGGGGAGGGTCGACGCGGGCGGCGCGCCTGTCGAGGCTCCCGTGACATCCGGGTAGAGCGCGGCACCCTCGGTCACGACGGCGGCGTGACCCGGAACGACGAACGACGTGGGATCGCGTCCCGTGTCGACGACACCGGTGACCAACGAGGTGGTCAGGGTCGGGTCGGTCACGAGCGAGCGATAGAAGCCACTCGACGTGCCTTCGGGGTCCATGAGCGCCCGCACGCCGCTGGTGCGCGTCGACGTGAAGGTGCTGACGTGACCGTTGGCGCTCGGCGCCGTTCGCCACATGGCCTCGATCGACTGGTCGGTCGTGAACAGCGCGCGGAGATACTCGGCCGGGCCCCGATGGCCGTCGGCGAGGACCGCCTGGGCGCGTGACTGGAGGAAGCCGGCGGCGTAGTTGCTGATGCGCTGGCGGGCCACGGTCATCGTCGGGTTCGCATGACCGGGCTCCGAGTTGCCGGACGCGTAGCACAGGTGATGGAGCAGCACGATCGCGTTCGGGGCGAGGTCGAGGGTCTTGACGGACGGCTCGCCGTAGTAGCGATTCTCGTAGTCGGACAGCTTGCCATCGCCGTTCGTGTCGTAATTGAGGCCGAAACCGTTCTTCGTCGTGTAGCTCGGGTCGTAGGTGTACGGGCTGGGCCAACCGTTGCCGTGCCCGAAGTAGATCAACACCGAGGCGCCGACCGCCGCCGCCTTGACCTTCGACCAGGTGGCATTGGGGCTGTACACCCTGACGACGTTCGAGGTGTGCCTGATGGCCTCGGCATAGGCCACGTCGGCGGACCTCCGGTAGCCCGCGGTCGCACCGTGGGTGGCACCCACGACGATGACGACCTTGGCGGGGCTCAGCGCGGCGGCCGCGCGGACAGGTGTGGCGCTCGCGAGGGTGCCCGCGACGGCGGTCAGGGCGAGCAAAAGGACGGCGAGGGATCGGTGCACCGGTGCTCCGTCGACTGGGGTAGAGGAACCCGTCCAGCGTCGCGGACGCATCGAGACCGCTCAATCGCGGGATGGTCCTGCCGTGCTAGCCACATCAGAGGGCAGCGCAGAGGCCTCCGGTGCGCGGCGGTGCGGTATGCGGGAGTCGCCCTCTCAGGCCGTCGAGCGAAGTTGAGCGATCAGGGCCGCGAGCGAGGGGTTGGTGCGGTCGCGCACGGACAGGATCGGCCGTTCATCCGTCGCACCCGGAACGTCGGGCCACGGGACGGCTGCGAGGCGGTCGTCCCAGGCGAACCCGTGCTCATCGCTGCCGTCGTACTCGGTGGTCACGAGGTACACGAGGTCGAGTGGCTCGAGGGCGAGGAAGCCATGCGCGACGCCCGCGGGGATCTCGACCCAGTCGTCGGCGCTGAGCTCTCGCGTCTCGACGGAGGGCCGATCGCCGCCCGCGAGCATCGGACGCACGTCCACGAGCGCGACGAACGCGCGCCCGGTCGCGACGATCCAACGGTCGAGCTGGCGTCGATGGAGGTGCAGGCCGCGCAGGACACCTGCCGACGACGTCGACAGGTTCGCCTGGACGAAGCGCGGCCGGGATCCGGGCGGCGCGCCGGCGTCCTCGGTCGCGATCGGGTCGATCGCACTCTCGCGCCAGAGCTCGCGAAAGGAGCCGCGCTCGTCCGCGAATCGCTGGATCGCGCCGTACCGGACGCCGGGGATCGCAGGGCTCAGCCGGTCGGCGCTCACCTGGCAGCGGCGGCCGTGCGCTGTCGGCGGAGCCGTGGGAGGTAGTCGGCGAGGGCCTGCTGCCAGGGCCTCAAGGGCTCGACGCCGGGGATCTCCGTCGGTTCGAGCACGCCCACGCGGGCGGCGTCGACGCGCGGGGACAGTCCGACATCGACATCTCCTCGGTTGCGACGTCGACGCCGGCCTGGCGGAACAGCTCGCGAGCCCAGTCCGCACGAGACGCGACACCGGCGTTGACGACGTGCTGGATGCCGCGCGGGACGTCGGCGCCGAGCATGGCGGCGACCGCCTCGGCCAGGTCATGCGTGAAGGTCGGCGACCCAAACTCGTCACCGACGACCTTCAACGGCTGACCATCCACGCCGGCCGCTGTCGCAGCGGCCAGGATCTTCGTCGGAAAGTCGTTGCCGGGCGGCCCGAACAGCCACGCTGTTCGGACGATCGCCAGGTTCGCGGCACTGTCCCTGTAGGCGGCCGTGGCCGCCTCCTCGCCGGCGAGCTTGGACGCGCCGTACGGGTTGGCGGGGGCGGTGGGGTCGTCCGGTCGATAGCCGCGATCGTGCGCGCGCCGCCCGTCGAAGACCTCGTTCGTGCTGATCTGCACGAGATCGACCCCGCGCGCGGCGGTCGTCTCGGCGAGGACGCGGACGGCCTCGGCGTTGCGTCGCAGAGCCAGCCCCGGGTCGCGTGCGCAACCGTCGACGTCAGTCCACCCCGCGGCATTGACCACCACTTCCGGCCGGTCCCGCTCCAGCAGGTCGCGGATCGTGGCCGGCGCGTCCAGGTCGAAGTCGGCGCGCGTCCAGGCGATGGGGCCGGCCGGCCCGGTGAACGGGGCCTCGCCGAGCGCGTCCACGAGGGCACGCCCCAGCCGCCCGCTCGCCCCCGTGACGGCGACGCGCATCAGCCGGCGGACCGCAGTCGCGATCCGTACTGGCGCTCGTAGTAGGCATCCCAGTCACCCGACCGGGCAGCCCGCCACCAGGGTTCGTTCGCGACGAACCAGTCGATGGTCGCTGCGAGCCCCTCCTCGAACGACATCCGCGGCCGCCAGCCCAGCGCCGCGAGCTTGCTGCCGTCCATCGCGTAGCGGCGATCGTGACCAGGGCGGTCCTCCACGTGCCGGACGAGCGACCAGGGCTTGCCGAGCCGGTCGAGCAGGAGCCGGACCGTTTCCCGATTCGCCATCTCGACGCCGCCGGGGACGTTGTAGGTCTCACCGGTTACCCCGTGGCGCAGGACGTGGTCGATCGCTCCGGCGTGGTCGCCGACGTACAGCCAGTCGCGCCGCTGGAGCCCGTCGCCATACAGCGGTAGCGGGCGGTCGTCGATCGCGTTCGTGACGAACAGCGGGATGAGCTTCTCGGGATGGTGGTAGGGGCCGTACGTGTTCGAGCCGCGGGTCACGACGGCATCCAGGCCGTGGGTGACGACGTAGCTCCGGACCAGCATCTCGCCGGCCGCCTTGGCGGCCGCATACGGCGAGCGCGGGGCGAGGGCATCGCCCTCGCGCGACTCACCCTCCTCGACGGAGCCATAGACCTCGTCGGTCGAGACCTGCAGGAAGCGTGGCCGATGGGCGGCGGTGCGGCACGCCTCGAGCAGGACGTGGACCCCGATGACGCCCGTCCGAAGGAACGCTTCGGGGTCGAGGATCGAGCGGTCGACGTGCGACTCGGCGGCGAAGTTCAGGACAGCGTCGGACTCGGCCACGAGCCCCTCGACGCCCGCGGGGTCGGCGATGTCGCCCTTGACGAAGCGGAGGCGGCCGCCTTGCTCGGGGTCGGCCTTGACCGGCGCGAGATTCGCCTCGTTGCCCGCATAAGTGAGGTTGTCGAGGACCGTGATGTGCGTGCCATCGCGCCGGGCCAGCACGTCGCGGACATAACACGACCCGATGAAACCGGCTCCGCCGGTGACCAGCAGCCGACGCGGGCCGACGACGTCGGGAACGTCGGGGTCGGTCACGCCAGGGGGCGATCGATCGGCGGTGCCAGGCGGCCGGCCGCGTCGTCGTCGCGTGCCAGCTCGGCGGCCCGAAGGAGGGACGGGACGGTCCCCGCGTCGGTCCAGCCGCCCTCGTAGATCCGCGTGAACAGCCGGCCGTCGGGGATGTAGTGGTTGAGCACGTCGGTGATCTCGAACTCGCCCCGACCCGACGGTGCGAGCCGGTCGATCACGCCGAATGCGTCGGGGCGGAGAAAGTACACGCCGATCGGGATGAGGTCGCTCTTCGGGCTCTGCGGCTTCTCCTCGAAGCCGACGACCCTGCCGTCCGCATCCAGCTCGGCGACACCGAATCGCTGCGGGTCCGGCACGCGGTAGAGCAGCGTCCCGGCGCCCTGGTCGCTCGCCTCGAACTCCGCCGCGACGCCGGCCAGGGCGGGCCCGCGCAGGATGTTGTCGCCGAGGACGCAGCAGAACGCATCCGCACCGACGAAGTCGCGGGCGAGCCCGATGGCCTGGGCGATCCCATAGGCTCCGGCCTGATAGCGATATGTCAGGTCGAGCCCGAAATGGGAGCCGTCGCCCAGGAGCTCGACGACGTCGCCGACGCTCTTGCCGCCGACGACGACCATCACCTCGCGGATGCCCATCCCGGCCAGCGTCTCGATCGGGTAATAGATCATCGGCCGGTCGTAGATCGGTAGCAGGTGCTTGTTCGTGACGATGGTGAGCGGGAAGAGCCGGGTCGCCGTCCCGCCGGCCAGCACGATGCCCTTCATGGCGCCGAAGGGTAGCAGTCGACGGTGGATGCGCCCGGGACGTCGATCAGCGCGGGCTCGCGCTCGGTCGTGGCGTCGGCGGGATGCACGGCTGCTCGCCCTCGGGCAGCGTGCCACCACCCTCAGGATCGGTGCAGTCGATCGGCTGTTCTTCGAGCGGCGGCAGGCCGCCCTCGTAGTCGAGGATCACGAGCACGAACTCGAGCTTCTCGAAATCCGCCGCCGGCTGCAGGTAGGCGGTCTGGACGACGGCGTTCGCGTCACGCCTGATGTCGACGACCTGTCCGATCAGGAGGCCCTTCGGGTAGGGCGACCGGACCCCGCCGCCGAGCTCGATCCCGGCACTGACCACCTCGTCGCCGAGGGCGACCTCGTCGCTCGAGTCGATCTGCTCCATGACCAGCACTCCACCGAGCTGGCCGACGACCTGGCCCCGCGCGGCATTCGAGACCAGCTGGCCGATGACCGTCGAGGTCCCGTCCGTGAGAAGCACGACGGTCGCGCTGTCGGGACCCACCTCGATGATCCGACCGGCAAGCGCCCCACCGCCCGCCACGACGACGTCGCCGACGCTGATGCCGGCCTTCGTCCCCTTGTCGAGCGTGATCACGCGCCGGAACTCCGACGACTCGCGGGAGATGACGTTCGCCGCGGCCGTCTCGTAGTCGAAGCCAGCCCGCAGCTGGAGCAGATCCGTCAGGAGGACGTTCTCGCGAGCGATCTCCTGGAGCCGGGTGTTCTCGGTGAGCAGGCGCTCGTTGTCGGTACGCAGCGTCCCGTTGTCGACCCGTAGCCGGTCGATCTCGGCGATGGCGGCGCCGATCGAGGCGACACCGCTCGCGACCTCGTTCAGCGCGCCCTGGATGGGCCGGAACGCGAAGCCGACGCCGCTCTGGAGCTCGCGCACGAGCGGGTTCGACGAGAGTGCCATCAGGACCAGGCAGGCCGACACCAGGCCGACGAAGACGATGCTTCGGCGGCGAACGATCCGGTCGTTGGCAAGGGTCGTCATCGAAGGTCGATCATCGGTCGGCGGTCAAGCCGACGGCCAGGATCCCTTAGCGCGGCGGCCGGGAATACGTCTCTGCCACAAGCACGCGATCCATCGCGTCGAGCTCCTCGAGGACGACGCCGGTCCCGCGGGCCACGCAGGTCAGCGGGTCGTCGGCGATGTGGACCGGCATCTGCGTCGCCTCCGCGATCCGCCGGTCGAGTCCCGCCAGCAGGGCGCCGCCGCCGGCCACCACGATGCCCTGGTCCATGATGTCCGCCACGAGCTCCGGTGGCGTCTCCTCGATCGTGTCCTTGACAGTGTCGATGATCTGGGCGACTGATGGCTCGATCGCCTCGCGGATCTGGTCGGCTCCGACCTCGACGCTGCGCGGCAGGCCGGTCAGCAGGTCGCGGCCACGGAGCGTGACGCGCTGGGCGTCCCACTCGCCCGGATAGGACGAGCCGATCGCGATCTTGATGTCCTCGGCCGTGCGTTCGCCGAGGAACAGGTTGTACTCGCGCCGCGCGAACGTGACGATGTCCTGGTCCATCTCGTCGCCGCCGATGCGGATCGAGCGCGACACGACGATGCCGCCGAGCGAGATGACCGCGACCTCCGTCGTCCCGCCGCCGATGTCGACGATGAGGCTGCCCGACGGCTCGCTCACCGGCAGGCCAGCGCCGATCGCCGCGGCCATCGGCTCCTCGATGAGGCGGGCCCAGCGAGCGCCGGCGTTGAGTGCGGCATCACGCACGGCTCGCTTCTCGACTTCGGTGACGCCCGACGGGATGCCGAGCAGCATCCGGGGACGCGGGATCAGGCCGATCCGGTCGTGCACACGGTTCACGAAGTACTTGATCATCTGTTCGGTGACGTCGAAGTCGCTGATGACGCCGTCGCGCAGTGGCCGCACTGCGATGATGTTCGCCGGCGTCCGGCCGACCATCCGCTTCGCCTCGGCGCCGATGGCGAGGACGCGCTTCGTCTTCGCGTCGATCGCGACCACCGACGGCTCGCTCATCACGATCCCGCGGTCCCTCACGTGGACCAGGGTGTTCGCGGTTCCGAGGTCGATGCCGATGTCGCGGGAGAAGAGGCCGAGCAGGCGGTCGAGCATGGTCGGGGGGAAGGTCCTCGTGGATCGCCGTGAGAAGCGGGCGTGACGACAGGCCGGGATCGTGGCCGCGTCGCGCCGGAAGTTAGTCAGGTTCAGGCCGTTAGGCCCGCGCAGTCTACCAGAGGGTCACACCACGGCCCGCTCGGGCTCTTCGCTCAGGTCCGCGGCGCCACCGGACGGCCGAAATCGACGCCGCGGTCGCGCAGCGACACGTATGCGTCGTGGCCGATCACGAGATGGTCGAGCAGGCCGATGTCGAGCAACCTGCCTGCGGCCAGTGCCTCGGCGGTCAGGTGCAGGTCGTCTGGCGATGGCGTGGGGTCGCCGCTCGGATGGTTGTGGACGAGGATCACGCTCGCGGCGTTGAGCCGGACCGCGTCGCGATAGAGCTCGCCGACCCGGACGAGCGACGCCGCCACGTTGCCCTGGTAGACCGTGGCGACACGCAACACGTGGTTCTTCGTGTCGAGGATCACCACGCGGAGCTCCTCGCGCTCGAGTCCGCCCATCTGCAGGATGAGCCGGTCGGCCACGTCGCGCGGCCCCCGGATCGCCCAGCGTGCAGTCGGCCAGTCGGCGAGCAGCCTCCGTCCCAGCTCGAACGCCGCCACGAGCTGGGCCGACTTCACCGCGCCGATGCCCGGCAATGCCGCGAGCTCGATGTCGGTGGCGCGTGCCAGGCCGGCGAGGCCGTCGTGCACGGTGAGCGCATCGGTGGCGATGTCGACCGCGGACCGGCCGCGAACCCCGCTCCCCCACAGCAGCGCGATGAGCTCCGCCGTCGTGAGTCCACCCGGACCGCGGAGGGCGAGCCGCTCGCGCGGCCGCTCGGCTTCCGGCAGCTCGCGGATCGCGTGGCCGCCGTGGGACATGTCGCTCGGGTCCACGTCCGCGGCCTCCGTCGATAGTGGTCTGGATGTCCCCGCGGCCCGGACGACGAGAGCCCGCCAATTCCTCCCGCCGTCCGGACCTCGAGGACGACGCGCAGCCTACCGAGCGATCCTCAACCGCGGCTCACCGGCGGGTTGGTCATGCCTTAGCGAGCCGGGAAGCCGGGAAGCGTCAGACCGGCGCCGGCGCGAGCGGCGCAACGACCTCGGCGAGCACCAGCAGGATCGCGTTGAACGTCGCGTGGAGCCCGAGCGGGACCCAGATCGACCGGTGGCGGACGAACAACCAGGTCAGGATCAGCGACACGGGGATGCGCCCGACGAACGCCGCCAGCGCGAGAGCGATCGCCGGACCCGCGGACGTCCCGCCGATCGTCAGCACATGGGCGAACGCAAAGAACAGCGCGGCGCGGATCAGCCCCCGGCGTTCGCTCATGCCACGGACCCATGCGGTCGTCGCCAGACCGCGGAACATGATCTCTTCGCCGATCGGCGCGACGATCGCCCCGGCCGCCAGGTTGACCAGCAGGCCGCTCAGCTCGCCGCTCGGTGGCAGGGGGCTGGTGGGCAGGACGGGCAGCACACGCGAGAGCACGATCGCGACCGGGATCGTGGCAAGGATCGCGCCGCCCGCCCACAACGCGCCGTAGCCGAACTCGCGCAACGCCTGCACGTCCGGTCGCCGGATGCCCATCTCCGCCCAGGACAGGGCCCCGGTATCGACCACGAGGAGCCGGATGAGCCCGATGTACACGAGCGCCTGGACGATGACCGAGACGAGCCGCGGCAACGGACCATCGATCGGGACGCCGGTCGCGACGAAGCCGAACCCGAGCAGGATGACGCCCACGGCATACACCGGGATCGCTGCAGCGAAGAGCAGGAACGGCGACGGGCCGATGTAGGGAAGGGTGGCTCGGGACCGGCGCTCGATCGCCTGACTGCCGGCCCCCGCGACCAGCCCGATCGACAGGACGAGCAACCCGCCGACCAGCAGGAGCTGGCGTGCGACGCCCGGCGCGGCCATGATCGCGACGAAGGTCGCCCCGAGACCGACCAGCGTCGCCAGCCAGCCGAGGACGAACAGACCAGGTGCCGATCGACCCTCGATCGTGAACGTGGCTGCGCCGGGCCGATCCTGGTTGTCCGGGGTCGGGTCGGTCAACGCTCGGGCAGCGGATCCTGGGCGGCGCTGGCGCGGGACTGGCGTGAGCGTGAGCGGACGGATCCCTGGATGGCGGCCGGGATCGCCGGGGTCGCGCTCCCGCCCTGCGCCGCGATCCGGCCGGTCGCCTCCATGCCCGAGGGCAACGGCTGGATCATGCCGGCCGGGACGACGTCACGACGCTCGAAGTCCTTGCCGCACCATGCGCACAGGGACCAGTCGAGGCCCACGAGGCGCGAGCAGTTCGGGCAGACGCGGTTCAGGCGCGTCCGGCAGGACGGGCAGATGATCCATTCCTCGTCGACCCGTCTCTCGCAGGTCGGGCAGTGGTGGACCGCCTCGACCTCGTTCAGCAAGGCCTCCTCGGCGAGATTCCTCTCCCACACCTCGCCGACCTTCTCGTGCGGCCGGACGATCTTGTAGACCCACACGGCGAAGATGAACAGGAACGGAGTGAACAGGATGATCCCGGCAGCCACGAGGTAGGGCAGGATCGCGTTGTCCGACCGCTGCTGCATGTCCCGGAAGGCCCAGTACGCCGTCGCGATCCAGAGGATCACGATGTAGATGAAGATCAGGCGCAGGCCGACCTGGACGACGGGACTCCCGACGATGTCGCCGATCGTCTTGCCGATACCATCGAAGATCTGGTTCATGCGCCTGGAGACAGCCTCCCTGGGTCGTGCTGGTCGGGGGGCAGTGTAGCAGGGGTCCCCCCGCGATCCGCCCGCCCGGTCGCCTTCCGACGACCCGTGTCAGACGGAGCTTTCGGTCCCGGCGTGACGGTCGGTGATCAGGGCAAGGAGCCCGGCCACGGTCAGCGCGACGGCGCCGATGGCCGCGATCAGCGCACCCGGTCCCGTCCCGGGCAGGGCGAAGATGTACGGCCAGACGAGCCCCAACAGGTAGGCTCCGAGGCCGAGGCCGACGAGCCCCGTCCTGATCCAGACGGGGATGACGTTCTTGATCAGGGCGAGGCCGAGAACGGCGAGCATGCCGAGGGCGATGATCACGTGGCCCGGCCCGGACAGGCCCCAGCGATCGAAGTAGCCGATGCCTGCCGACCCGATCACGACCAGACCCCAGGGGAGCAGGAAGCCGACCGCCGCGAAGGCGGCACCGGCGACAGACAGCCAGCCGACGAACTCCGCGAATCGTGCCTGGCGATCAGCGGCCGGGACGTGGGATAGCGCCGTGCCGGTCGATGCCGTGCCGACGCCGTCGCCTGGGCGGCTCGCGTCCGGCCCGTGACCGGCCCATTCGCGGGCGGGAGCGGGCGGCCCCGCCGGTACGACCGTGACGGGCATGGGCGGCACGTAGGCGCCTGGCCCGGCAAACGACGGGCTCGCGGCGACCGGAGCCCCCGAGGCGACCGGAGCGCCCGCGGCGAGCGGGGCGCTCGCGGGGACCGGGGCGGGACGTGAGCCGCCCGGAGCGGGACGTGGCATGTACGAGGGCGTCCGGCTCCCGCTCAGACCGGACTCGCCGGCTGCCCAGGCCGGGCCGGCTGTCACCGACGAGCCTTCGTCCAGGTGGTCAGCGTCGTCCTCGTCGGGACCGTCGGCTCCGGTCCCGCCGGCGCCACCGACGTACGCGGCGCCATGATCGGGCGCGGCGGCAAACGGGAGCTCCGCGTCGACGTCACGGGGTGCGGACTCGATGGACAGCTGGCCGTCGACGACGGCAGCGGTCGGTGCGACCGCAGCGTCGTAGAGCACGTCGGGCAGGGTGGGTCGCGCGTCAGCCCCCTTCGATCGGGCTTCAGGCGCCCTCGATCGTGCTGCGGCCGCTGAGAACCGTCGGCCGCCCGCCACCGAGGCCAGCAGCTCCCCGCAGGACTGGCACGACAGACGCCCGTACGGGACATCCGCCGCGCATGATCCGCAGACGATCGACTGCGCGGTCATCCATCACCTCGTGTTCACATCCGACCCTCCCCGCGGGTCGAAGGGTCGTCAGGGTGACAGAGGGGGGACGGCCCTCCTAGTCCCCCGTCCGGGTCCCACCGACTCCCCCGAACGTCCCGCTCCCCTCAGCGGTCGCGTCGAGCGTCCAGATCGCTGCACGCCACGCCGTTGTGAGCGCGACGAGCGTGATCCCGCCGGCGAACAGGGCCACGAAGACCACGAGGAGTGCTGTCGCGCCCACCGATACATCGGCCAGCGCGAGCTCGGATCGGACGGCGCCGAGCGCGGTCCCTGCGGCGATCCCGGTGAGCGTGACGACCCCGCCGAGGACGATGGTCGGGAGGACCGTCAGGAGCGTGGACCGGACCGGCGACCGCGCGACCCGGCCGATCGCCGCGCGCAGCGCCGCTCGCGCGGTCGCCCCATGGAGCGCGACGCGCCGCACGCCGATCGCCCCGATCGCCTCTCCGAGGAGCCACGCCACGAGGATGCCGACGATCGCATCCGGAGCACCCGCGGCGATCCGCCACGGCAAGGGCGTCGTCACGTCCGACGGAACCGTCAGTTCCGTGTACGCGACGGCCGCGATCCGCGTCGCACCCCAGGTCAGGACGATCGCGAGCGGGACGTGCGCGGCGAGACGCACAGCCACGATCCGCCACGCGGCCGTCCAGGGATCGACGGTGACGAACCTCGCATGCGGGCCACCGGCGACGGGCGCGATCCGTCGCACGACCTCGAGCTCGGCGAGGGCCGCGAGCAGCCCGCCGCCGATGAGCCAGGTCACGACGAGGAACAGGGTCACGACGATCAGGACGACCAGCTCGCCCGTTCGTCGACCGAAGGCGATGTCCTCGAGAAGCGGGGCGATGACATTGGCCAGCCCGACGGTGGTCGGGAGGACGACGATCGGCGCCACGACGAGCAGCCAGCCGCCACGGATCAGGAAACCCGTGAGCGCGAGCGGCCATGTCGAGGGCCGGTCGAGCACCGCGAGGAGCGAGCCGGCAAGGGTCGCTCCGACGCTCACCGGCCCAGGCGCTCCACCGACTGGCGGAACGCGGCGAGGACGGTGTCGGCCAGCTCATTGGGTCGCATCGTGGCCGCGCGCGCCGGCTCGAAACGGAATGCTGCCCGGACCGCCAGCGGCGCGCGCCACGGACGGGTCGGGTCGTCGGGCGGGACCAGCCCGCCGACCCGGAGCTGGAGCCGGCCGGCATCCTCGAGGATCAACCCGGACAATGCACCGGACAGCGAGGGCCCGAGGCGAGCGAGGGGTGGGTCTGGCGGCGGCCCGGCCGCTGGCGCCACGTCACTGAAGCTGACGACGCCCTCGTCGTCGGCGACCCACAGGAGCGTCAGCCACCAGCCGTCCGGAGCCTCCGAGGGACGCCCCATCCCAGCGCGCAGCACTCGATCGCCGACCCGGACCTCGTGCTCGCGCAGGAACGACGGGCCGGGCGGTGGGAGTCGGTCGGGCACGGCCGCAAGTCTACGCGGCCGTCGGGATCAGGCCGGCTGACGATCCTCGCCGAGCGGGTCTTCGTCGAGCGTCTCGTCGACCTCGGCGAGCTCGGTCGTCACGTCGCTCAGGTCTTCGACGGCTGCCGCCGCCGCGGCCACCGTCTCTGGCGATGCGCCGGGGGCGTGACCTTCGAAGGTCGCCTCGGCCATGAGTGCGCCGGCCTCCGCCTGGAGGTTGGCCACCTCCGCCTCGAGCTCGAGGCGGAGCATCTCGCGTCGGACGCTGAGATCGGGCGGGGCGAGCGCGCCGGCCTCGGTGGGGCTCGGTGTCTCGTCCGGGTACTCGCCGCTGATCCAGGACAGCAGGCGATTGCGCGGGCGCGCGACGGGCGTCTTCGCGCGGACGATCGCGGCGGCGTCGATCGCCGTCACCCCCGGCAATGCGGGATCGGTCGCCGGGTCGACCGTCAGCGCGGCGCCGCACGACGGACAAGTGTCGGGATCGCCGGTGTAGTTGGCTGAGCACCACGGGCAGACGGAAACCGTCGACCCAGCCACGGGATGCGTGTCGTCGACCATGGCGGAATGCTACCGCGCGCCAATCGCTCCGGAATACCCCATCGGTCCGGGGTCCGCGGGGTACCGCGTCACTCCCACTCGATCGTGGCCGGCGGCTTCGAACTGATGTCGTAGACGACGCGGTTGACGCCGGGCACCTCGTTGACGATCCGGCTGCTGATCTTGCCGAGGACGTCGTACGGCAGCTTGGCCCAGTCCGCCGTCATGCCATCCTCCGAGGTGACCGCGCGGATCGCAACGACGTTCGCGTAAGTCCGTCCGTCGCCCATGACACCGACCGACCGGACCGGGGTCAGGATCGCGAAGCTCTGCCACAGACTCCGATACAGGTTCGCGGCCTTGATCTCGTCGATGACGATCCAGTCGGCCTCGCGCAGCGTGTCGAGACGCTCGGCCGTGACCTCGCCGATGATGCGGATCGCGAGGCCTGGCCCTGGGAATGGCTGGCGCAGGACCATCGCTTCCGGCAGGCCCAGCTCCACGCCGACCTTGCGGACCTCGTCCTTGAACAGGTAGCGCAGCGGCTCGATGAGTTGGAAGCGCAGATCCGCGGGCAAACCACCGACGTTGTGATGGGTCTTGATCTTCTGCGCCGCCTTCGTCTCGGCGGTCGCACTCTCGATGACGTCGGGGTACAGCGTTCCCTGGGTCAGGAAATCGATCGCGCCGATGCGCGCCGCCTCCTCCTCGAACACGCGGATGAACTCGTCGCCGATGATCCGCCGCTTCTGTTCGGGATCCTCGACACCGGCGAGCCGGGTCAGGAAGCGCTCCCGTGCATCGACCATCACGAGCTGCATGCCGAGATCGCGTTCGAAGGTGACGCGCAGGAGCTCCGACTCCTTCTTGCGCATCAGTCCGTGATCAACGTAGATGCAGGTCAGCCGATCGCCGACGGCGCGATGGACGAGCGCAGCCGCCACGGCCGAGTCGACGCCGCCCGACAACGCACAGATCACCTTGCCGTCCGAGCCGGTCGCCCGCGCATGCGCGTCCACCCGATCGCGGATGCCGGCCACGGTCGTCTCGATGAAGTTCGCGGCGGTCCAGGACGGCTCGATGCCCGCGATGCCGGTCACGAAATTGCGCAGGACGTCCTTGCCCCGCGGCGTGTGGACGACCTCGGGATGGAACTGGATGCCGTACAAGTTTCGGTCGGGTGCCTCGAGGCCCGCGAAAGGCGTGGCATCCGTCTGCGCCGTCGACGTGAAGCCCTCGGGCAGCCGTGTGATCGAGTCGCCGTGGCTCATCCAGACCGGTTGCACCCGATCGATGCCGCGGAACAGGCCGTCATCGGTGTCGAGCCGGACGCTCGCCGGCCCGTACTCGCGCTTGCCTGCCGGCAGGACGTCCCCGCCGAGCTCGCGGGCCATCAGCTGGGCGCCGTAGCAGATGCCGAGGACCGGGATGCGGCCGCTCCACACCTCAGGGTCGGGCTTGGGCGCGGCGTCGTCGTAGACCGACATCGGCCCGCCGGAGAGGATGATCGCGCGGGTCCCGCGCCGCTCGAGGTCGGCATACGGCGTGTCGTGCGGGAGCAGCTCGGAGTAGACATCGAGCTCCCGGACGCGGCGGGCGATCAGCTGGGCGAACTGGCTGCCGAAATCGAGGACGACCACGGGGCCCGCGGTCGTGGTGGCGGCGTCGCCGGTCGTGCGATCCGGCGAGGGCGCATGGAGGGCTGTCTCGAGGTAGGCCTCGACCTCGGCGTCATCGGGGGCGAGGACGCGATGACCGGCGTTCGCCGCCTCGCCGTGGACGGTCTTGCCCCGATCGCGCTGGGCCCGGGTTGACCCCTCGGTGTCCGCCAATGCCACCCTCCGCTGCGCCGACCCGACGAGGGCAGTGTACCGGCCCGGGCACCTCGAGCCCGGGCCGGTGGCGATTGACTGTGCTCGGTCAGCCGGCTGCCTTGCCGAGCACCTCTCGGATCGCGTCGACGATCACGCCGGGCTGCTCGAACGGCATGTCGTGGGTGGCATCCGCCACGATCTCCTGTCGACCGCTGGTCGAGAGCTTGACGAGACCTGCCTGGAGGTCCATCCAGATGTCGTCGAACGTCGCGGCGAGATCCGCGGGCAGGCCCTCCGTGATCGCCGCCCGGTCACCCGCCGTCAGGACGACGAGGGGCGCATCGCCGAACCCAGAGGCGGATCCCGCCTGGGAGGCACTCCCCTTCAGGTCGAGACCCTCGGGGTTGAGCGTCGGGTCGCCTTCGAAATCGGTCAGCTCGGCGCGTGTCTGATGGAGTGCATCAGGCTCCGTCGACGACTCAGGCGGCATGGCGGCGAGCCACTGCTCGCTGGTGGCGGGCGGACGGACGTCGACCATGACGGCGCCAGCGACCTCGTCCGGGTAGCGGTCTGCGTAGACCATGGCGTTCCAGCCTCCCGATGAGTGGGCGACGAAGACGTACGGTGGTGCGACGCCGGCCGCCTGCAGCAGGGCGTGCAGGTCGTCGACCTGACCGTCCGTCGTCCGGGGCTTCGGTCCGGGCTGCGAGGCACCGAGGCCCGCGCGGTCGTAGCTGCAGCCGCGGTCGGTGGCGATGAGGCCGGTGAGGACGTCGCCCCACACGAACCGATCCCCACCCAGCCCGGTCTCGAAGATGACCGTCGGCCGCCCCGTATCGACGGGACCGAGACAGGCGACGCTGAGCGTTCGCCCGCCGATGTCGATGTTGCCGACGAGGTCGCCACCGGCGGCGGTGGCGGCGGCGCTCGACGCCGGCGATGCGGATGGGACCGAGGTCCCAGCGCACGCCCCGGCGGCGATGGCAATGACGGTGGCGCCCACGAGGCGCCCGATGCGCATTCGCATGATCCGATCCTCCTGCCCTGGCCGGCAGGTCTTCCGTGCCGGTGGGCTCAGGGTCGGGTCGATAGGCACGATTTCCATCAGGGTGGGCGATGATTCGCGTCTCCGGGTCTGCCCGGATGGATGGCCCACAGCGACCTCGTATCGTTGCGGTCATGTGGCACCTGCGACGTGTCCCGGCGCTCATCCTGGCCGCGATCATCGGGGTCGCTGCGTGCCTCGGGACGAGCGCGACGCCACCGCCCGCCGGCACCCGCCCGGACGGCTTCCCGACCGGCGTGTTCAGCAAGTCGTTCGTCGACCCGTTCCTCGGCGCCGTGCGCCTGTCGTGGGTCTTCGAGCCGGACGGCGACTGGGCCGAAATCCCGGAGGCGACCGCGGGCCAGACGCTCCAGACCGGGCCTGCTCGGGGTCGGTACGTCGTCGACGGCGAGGTGTTGATGATCGAGGTCGATGCGCCGTCCTTCTGGGGCTGGCACCGCCATCGATGGCGGCTCGATGGCGACCGATTGATCACCTCGTACGACGATTCCGAGTTGCCCGAGGACGCCGAGTTCTTCGCAATGCTCGATCAACACCCGTGGGTACGGGTGCCATGAGGGCACCGACGGTGCTGGTCGTCGACGATCACGCCGGATTTCGCGCCACGGCACGCCGGATGCTGGAACGGGACGGCTGGAAGGTCATCGGCGAGGCGGCGGACGGCGCGTCGGCATTGACCGCGGCCTCGGCGCTCGAGCCGGATGTCGTCCTGCTCGATATCGGGCTTCCCGATCTCGACGGTTTCGGTGTCGCCGAACGGCTCGCGGACGCGATGGGCGGCGGCCCGGCGATCGTGCTGGTGTCGAGCCGCGATCGGAGTGCCTACGTCGGACGCCTGGCGGCCAGCCCTGCGATCGGGTTCGTCGCCAAGGACGAATTGGACGGGCCGGCATTGCGGTCCCTGCTCGGCGGAGCGATCGGCTGATGAACGAGGCCCGCAGACGCCGCGTGTGGCTCGCAGCCGTCGGGCTGCTTGCGCTGGTCGGTGGCCCATTCGCGACGTACCAGCTGACCCGGACGGCGGAGCGCAGCCCGGCTCTGCTCCTCGCCGACGTCGCCGTCGGCTGGTCGATGATCGCCGCGGGAATCCTCATCGCGGATCGTCGACCCGGCAACCGCATGGGGCCGCTCGCGATCCTGGCGGGTGTCGCGTGGTTCATCGGCGACTTCACCAACTCGGATGTGGCAGTCGTGTCCTATCTGGCCACGCTCGCGCACGGCTGGTTCGACCCTCTCTTCGCGCTCGTGATCCTGGCCTACCCGATGGGCCGGATCGACCGGCGCGTGGAGCGCTTCCTGGCCATCGGCTTCATCGCGGTCCAGACCGGCTGGACGATCGCGAAGGCGGTCGGGATGCGACCGATCGGCTGGTGGGACTGCCCGACCTGCATCTCGACCGTCGACTCGTGGTTCACCGCCTATCTCGCGATGGATCCGATCGGACGCCTCGAAACGCTGGTATTGACCGCCCTCAGCGTCGGTCTCTTGACGGCGGTGGTGGTGCGCTGGCTACGCGCGACGGGAACCGCTCGGCGACGCCTGACCCCGGTCGTGCTGGCCGGGTCCGTGCTGGCCGGCGGGTTCATCGTGACGTTCCTGCTTCAGACCATCGTGCCGACCAGCGCACGAGAGCCGCTCGGGGAGCTGCGCGTGATCGTCCTGGCCATCCTCCGCGTGTTGGTCGCGATGGGACTCCTCGTCGGCGTCCTGCGCTGGGACGCTGCGCGCGGCCGCATCGCCGACCTCGTCGTGCGACTCGACGGCCTGCCACCGCTGCCAGTCCTGCAGGCCTCGCTCCGGGATGCCTTGGGCGATCCATCCCTGAAGGTGTTCCGCTGGGAACCCGCACTTGCCGGGTTCGCGGACGCCGCCGGTCGACCGAGCGACGCTCCCGGCAGCGACGGATCCGGGCGAACGCTCCTGACGATCGGCGATGGGGCATCTCCCGACCTCGTCATCGAGCACGATCCGTCACTTCGGGACGATCCGGGCCTGGTCTCGGCAGCCGCCACGGCCGTCCGCCTCGCCGCCGAGAACGAGCGCCTCCAGGCAGAGGTCCGAGCGCAGCTGGAGTCCGTGCGGGCGTCACGTGCCAGGATCGTCGAAGCGCAGGACGACGAGCGCCGCCGCATCGAACGCGACCTCCATGACGGTGCCCAGCAGCGGCTCGTATCGCTCCAGCTGTCGCTCCAGATGCTCCGTCGCGGCCTCGGACCGGATGCCGACGCAGCGACCCTTGCCGAGCTCGACGCCGCGACCGCCGAGGCATCGGCCGCCATCGCCGACATCCGTGAATTGGCGCGCGGCGTCCACCCGGCCATCCTGTCGGAATCGGGCCTGGGTGCGGCACTGGCCTCGTTGGCTGACCGCACACCGATCCCGGTCGTGATCGTGGACCGGATCGACCGGCGGCTGCCGTCAGCGGTCGAAGCGACCGCCTACTTCGTCGTCGCCGAGGCGCTGACGAATGCCATCAAGCACGCGGGGGCGAGTCGGGTCGAGGTGACCACGTCGCTGGCCGACGATCGACTTCGGGTCGAGGTGAAGGACGACGGGCGTGGTGGCGCCGACCCGGCGCACGGGACCGGCCTGACCGGCATGCAGGACCGCGTCGCGGCCCTCGGAGGCACGATCCGGATCGACAGCAGCCCCGGGGCAGGCACGCAGCTGGAGGTGGACCTCCCATGCGCGTCGTCGTAGCGGAGGATGTCGTCCTCCTCCGCGAGGGCATCGTGCGCGTGCTCCGCGACGGCGGTTTCGAGGTCGTCGGCGCGGTCGGTGACGCGACCGCGCTGCTCGAGGTCGTCGGGCGCGAGGGAGTCGACGTCGCGATCGTCGATATCCGCATGCCCCCGACGCATACCGACGAAGGCCTCGTCGCGGCCGAGGCCCTGCTTGCCCGTGTCCCGCCCGTGCCGGTCGTCGTCCTGTCACAGAGCGTCGAGCCGGCACATGCGGTCCGGCTGCTCGGGGACGGACGGGGCGGCGTCGGCTACCTGCTGAAGGAGCGTGTCGCGGCCGTGGACGAGCTGCTCGATGCGGTCGGCCGGGTGGCCCGCGGCGGGACCGCGGTCGATCCGGCGGTCGTCGCTGCGCTCATCGGTCGCCGTCGCGCGCGGGACCCGGTCGACGACCTCACGCCTCGCGAGCGAGAGGTCCTCGGGCTGATGGCGGAGGGTCGATCGAACCGTGCGATCGCGTCACGTCTCGTCGTCGGAGACAAGACCGTGGAGACACACGTCGCGAGCATCCTCTCGAAGCTCGGACTGGAGGAGGCACCGGACGATCATCGGCGCGTGCTGGCGGTGCTCAGCTGGTTGCGCCGCGCCTGATCCGTGCGAGCGACCGGTCGGGCTAGCGGACGGTCCGGGAGGTCCGCCGGACGCGACGGTGGCGCTCCTCACCGCGGAGGTTGGCGGCTGCAACCTCCAGCAGGGCGAGGGCGCTGATGGCGATGAGGACCATCCCGAAGCTGTCCATCGCCGTGATCGTGCACGCACGTTCGCTCGGCCGAAACCGGGCGAACGTCCTGTCGCGAATGGGACGGATGACGTACTCGTCAGGCGGGCGTCGGCACGTGCTGGACGGGCCGTGATGCGGCCGTGGTGCGGTCCGCTTGCGCAGGCCGGTCGAGGGCCGGGCGTCCGGGATGGGCCGGGCGACCACCGCCGTCATCCGATGCGCATGCGGGGTGAACGTGAATGGCTTGAAGGCGAAGCGGCTCGCGACCGCCCACGACCCGATCATCCAGACGAAGAACCCGAGCGCGTTGCCCGGCTGCGCCCCGAAGATCTCGTGGCCGGTCGCGGCCAGGAGCGCGGCGAACGAGCCACTGGCGATCCCGGCGGCCGCGAGGTAGCCGACGAGCGATGCGCCCCAGCGGCGGCCGCGGATGAGCCCGGCGATCGCGACGAAGTGAGCCAGACCGGCCGCGACGCCGAGGATGACCGCCCAGCTCGCGGCGGTCCGGTCGAGCCCGAGCGTCGGAACGACGAAGAGGGCTGCGCCGAGCACCACGAACCCGGTCAGGCCCGTCACGAACGCGGCGAACCCGCGGGTCCCGCGGCGGAAGCGGATCGGGTCATAGGTGCGGTCGGGCGCGATCATGCGGTCCATCCTTTCGGGGTTCGAGCCGATGCGAGGACGATGGGCGCCGAGGGACGCGTCGGGCATGGTCGCTCGCCGCGAATCCGGATGGACGGATGTCAGTCCGGGAGGGTCGACTCCAGGCGGCGGCGCAGCGCCTCGAGGTCGAGCTGGACCGCCCGCTCGACCTGCGGACGCGCGATCCCCTCGAGGATCCTGAAGCGGAACGGCAGGCCGATGCGGATCGTCCAGCGCAGGGCCGTGGTCGTTCCGGCGGCGGCGTCGGCCGGCGCGAGCGACGCTTCGATGTCGATCGACACACCGTCGTCGTCGCGCCCCCTGACTGCGAGCCGCAGGGGCACGTCCAGCGCCTTGACCTCGGCAGCGAACGTGGCGGGCCGGCCGGCCGCCATCTGCTGGACGACGAGCTGCTCGCCGAGCGCGATCGGTCCCGTGTTCGAGCGGCGGACGGCGGTGATGCCGCTCGCGATCAGCCACTCGGGCCATGTCTCGACGTCCGCGATCCGCTCGAACACCGTCGCTGGGGAGCGCTCGATCGTCGTGTCGACGGTCACCTCGATCGCCATCAGGGAAAGTCCAGCGGCCGGAGCCGGAATGTCGGGCCGCGACCGAGCCGCTCGGCGGGTGTGCCGTAGCGCAGGATCAGGCCACTGATGACACGGGCGTGGTCGGCGCCCTCGAGTGGTTCGGCCCGGGCGGTGAACCGCCGGTTTCCGACCTCGACCTCCGTCACCGGGTCCGTCAGCAGGTTGGTGGCCCAGTCCGCACGCTCGCCGGCAGCGACGAGGATCGATCCATCCGGCTCGTCGATGTAGCCGACCGCCACCGGTCGCGGCAGCCCGGTCCGCCGACCGCGGGTGGTCAGCCGCGCGACCTTGCCCTCGAAGAAGAGATCCGCACCGATGCCGTCCGTCGTCAGCGAGCTCGCTGCCAGGACTTGCCCTCTGTCTGGGTCGATGGGGCGTAGACCATCTCGACGCCCTGCATCTCGCGGATCGACCGGGCGCCGAGCGCCGCCATCGACTGGCGGAGAGCGCCGACCAGGTTCTCGCTGCCGTCCGTGACGTGGGCGGGACCGAGCAGGATGCGCTCGAGCGGCCCGACGGTCCCGACGGTGATCCGCGTCCCGCGCGGCAGCGTCGGCGAGGGCGCCGCCATGCCCCAGTTCGTGCCGCGGCCGGGCGCCTCGGCGGCGCGCGCCAGCGGAGATCCCAGCATCACGACGTCCGCCCCGGCGGCGATCGCCTTGGCGAGCTCGCCGCCGCGTCGCATCCCGCCGTCGGCGACGACCGGGACGTACCGGCCGGTCTCGTTCAGGTACGCGTCACGGGCGGCGGCGACGTCGCTGATGGCCGTTACCTGCGGGACGCCGATGCCCAGGACCTCGCGCGTCGTGCATGCCGCGCCGGGTCCGACACCGACGAAGACCGCGGCCGCTCCCTGCTCCATCAACGCGAACGCGGCGTCGGCGTTGGTCGTGTTGCCGACCGCGACGGGGATCGGCATGAAGCGCGTGAACTCCGCGAGGGACAGCGGGTCGTAGCCCGTGGCCAGGTGGCGGGCCGACGAGACCTGGCTCTGCACCAGGAACAGGTCGGCACCGTGCTCGGCGCTGAACGGTCCGAACCGGCGCGCGGCACCTGGGGTGGCCGCCACAGCGGCCTTCGAGCCCGCTGCGTGGATGGCCTCGATGCGGGCGGCGATCAGGTCTTCGCGGATGGGTCGCTGGTAGGCCTCCGCCAGCAGCTCCTGGACATCGGCATCGGGGGCGGTGGCGATCCGTTCGAGCAACGCGTCGGGGTCGTCGTAGCGGGTCTGGATGCCCTCGAGGTTCAGGACCGCGAGGCCGCCTACCCGTGCCAGCTCGCCCGCCATCCGCGCGTCGACCACGGCGTCCATCGCCGACGCGAGGACGGGGATCGCGAGAGGCATCCCGCAGAAGACCTGGGCTAGGTCGACGTCCGACGGTTCGATCGTGTCGGTGCCCGGGGCCAGGGAGACGTCCTCGAAGCCGTACGTCGGCCGGATCGTGTCGACTTTCGAGCGGAAGGCGCGGCGCGCGGCCGCCGGGCCCCTCGTCTCGGGTACGTCAGTCCGATCGATCACGTCGCCCTCCTGTGCCGCCTCACGGTGGGCCGCCTCGACCACGAGTCTACCTCGCCGGGCCGGGCATCCGCCTCTCGGCCGACTGCGGCTTGCGGTCGCCGTCCAGGGTCAACTCGAACCAGGCCGCGCGCTCGGGTTCGACGAGGTCGTCGCGGATGCGCTCGATCGCAGTGCGATAGCCGGGCCAGATCACCTCGGTGTGGGCGTCGTCGACGGCCACCCAGCGCGCCTCGTCGTGCTCGTGGGACAGGCTCGGCTGGGCGCCATTCCTGACGCGGACCGCAAAGATCGCGGCCGTCACGATCGCGTCGTAGGACGGCTCGTGGAACTGGTTGACGAAGTCGAGATCGTAGAACGCCTCGATCTCGTCCGAACCGAAGCCCGTCTCCTCCTTGAGCTCGCGAAGAGCCTCGGTCGCGATCCGCACCCCGGGTTCGACCGAACCCGAGACGCACTGCCATAGCCCCGGCAGGATCCGACCCGGCGCCCGCCGGAGCAGGAGGATCTCGGTGCTTGGTACGTCCCGGGCAGAGTGGACGACCCGGAACATCCAGCAGTCGACGAGGTCCGGGCGGGACGGGCTCATCGGGCTGGGGCCACTGCGTCCGTGTGGGGCACGGCCGCTAGAGCCGCTCGAATCGGTCGACCGGGACGACGAAGACGGTCGCTCCGCCGACCTCGACCTCGAGCGGGTATGGCATGAAGAACTCTCCCGGCTCCATGATCGGGGGCATCGGGTTCACGACCTGTGTGCGTGACGTGCAGGTCTCACGCACGATGGCGATGACCTCCTCGACCTCGCCCGCCTCGACGCCGAGGAAGATCGTCGCGTTCGATTGCTTCAGGAACCCGCCGGAGCTCGACACGCGGGTGGCCCGGAATTCCTTGTCGAGCAACGCGTCGACGAGCGCCCCCGCATCCTCGTTATGGACGATCGCGACGACGAGCTTCATCGCGCGGAGTATCGGGGGACGGCATGCACGGGGTCAACGCACCAGCACGCGATTCGGGCGGTGTACGATGCGCCCTCCGAACCCGACGCGTGCAGGAGTCCACCCGTGGCCAGCGACGCCCCGACCCGCGATCCCCGAACCCAGCTGCCGGCGGCGATCGAGGCGGCCACGGCAGAAGACCTCGACACGGCACTGACCGGTGTCCTCGCCGCAGGCGTCGCCGCCCTTGGCCCGACGACCGCCGCCATCTTCCTGGTCGATCCCGACCGGCCCGGCCTCCAGGCTGCCGCGACGATCGGCCTCGATGACGACATGGCCGCGGCACTCACGGAGGCGGCCCAGAACGAGGCGAACCCGTACGCGGTCGTCGCCGCCGGCGGCGGGGCGTCGTACGACGTCGAGACCGTGGGGCTTGACGGGACGTCGGTGATCGGTTCTTACGTGCCTCTCGTGATCGGTGTCGGTGGGGTGGAGGCCGTGCTGGGCGTGCTCGGCCTGACCTGGCCGGCTCCGGACGCGACCTCGGACGAGGACCGCGAGGTCATCGGCGCACTGGCCTCGCTCGCCGCCCTCGCGACCGACCGGGCGCGCCACGCCTCGAGCGCCGCCGAGCGCTCGGAATGGTTCGAGCGGATGGCCCACACCGACCCGCTGACCGGGATCGCCAATGAGCGGACCGTTGCGCGCGTCCTCGAGCTCGAGCTTGCACGCGCGGGCCGGCAGGGTGGCGAGGTCTCGCTCGCCCTATTCGATATCGACGACTTCCGCTCGGCCAACGCGAGCGACGGCCACCAGGTCGGTGACGACATCCTGCGGCGCGTGGCCGCCGTCCTGGCCGAGTCGGTGCGGCTGGTCGACACGGTCGGCCGGATCGGTGGCGACGAGTTCGTGTTGGTGGCGCCGGGTGCGGCGGGCGCCGTGGTCGCGAAGCGCGTCCAGGACGGGATCGCAGCACTGCCGGCCGTCGCCGGCCGAGGGGTGAGCGTGTCGGCTGGCGTGGCACGGTTTCCGACCGACGCAGGCGACGCGGAATTGCTGATCGCGGCCGCGACGGAGGCCCTGACGCGGGCCAAGGACGCGGGCAGCGGATCGGTCGCGGGAGCGAACACGCCCGCCTAGCCCGGGTCGTCCCCGTTCACACCTCGGATCTGGCGGACCGCTATCCCGTGGACGTCGCGGTCCCGACGGAAACCGGGTCGCTCGACGGCGCTGTCGCGCCAGGACCTGGCTCCCGGGTCAGGGCAAGCACGACCCCGGCCTCGGTCGGCAACCCACCGGTCTCGAAATAGCCGACGCCGTTCGGGCCGACCTGGAACCCGCCCAGCGCCACGGGTGCAGATTCCGGAAGGATCGCCCACGCCTCGTACACCTCGCGGCCGGTCGTCGGGGCAAGCTCGCGCATCGCGATCCGCATCGTGCCGTCGGGTGCGACCGCTGCCAGCCCGGTCGCACCCTCACCGGGGGTGCTCTTCATGACGGCGGTGAGTGCGCCGGGCTGGGCGGCGGCATCGAGGACTGCCGCGACCTGCCGCTGGTAGGCCTGCGTCTCGTTCAGCTGCGCCTGGAGCGACAGGTTCCAGCCACCGAGCAGCGCGATCGCCAGCACCGCGGCGAGGCCAAGCGCCCAGGACAAGCGGGGCTGCCTCGGCAGGAGGACGGGGCCCGTCGGACGCGCCGGGACGGGTGCATCCTCGATCGCGGCCGGCGGTGCTGCCCCCTCGGGCTGCGCGGCCTCCCGTCGACGAGCCTCCAGTTCAGCCGCGGCAGCGGCCATGATCCGGTCCTTGAGGGCGGGCGGCGGCTCGACCGGGCGCAGGCCGGCCTGCAGCACCGCGACCATCCCGCCGAGCTCGCCGAGCTCGGCGTGGGGATCGGCACATGACGCCATGTGGGCGCGGACCGCGGCCATCTCGTCCTCGTCGAGCGCACCCAACACGAACGCCGCCGTCAGGTCGACGACCTCGTCGTGCGTAAGATCGGCGGGACGACGCGGGTCGGTCATGGCGAGATCACCCGGCGCATGGCGAGGAGTCCGAGGCGCATCCGGCTCTTGACCGTGCCGAGCGGGGTACCGGTGCGATCGGCGATCTCAACTTGGGTCAACCCCCCGAAGTAGGCGAGCTCGATGGCTTCGCGCTGGACGTCGGTCAGGGCTGCGAGCGCCGCCCGCACCTCAGCCGCGTCGAGGCTCGCGGAGACCTCGGCCCAGACGTCGGGCAACCGGAGCGGCGGCGGCGGTGCGTCGCCGGCGTCGGGCAGCTCGACGGTCGCGCGTCGGCGTCGAACGGCGTCGATCGCGCGGTGATGGACGATCGACAGCAACCACGTCTTGACGCTGCCACGCCCCGCGACATAGCGCGCCGCATTCCGCCATGCGCCGAGGAAGGCTTCCTGCACGACGTCCTCGGCGAGCGTGGCATCGTTCGTGATCCGGTATGCGATGGAATAGGCCATGGTCTTGTAACGCTCGTACAGGTCGTCGAGCGCCCCGAGTTCGCCGCGGGCGATCCGCTCCAATGCCGCACGATCCGCGTCGTCCGTGACGGTCGCCACGCGGAGCGGAAGCGGGCCCGACGACTCGCTCATCCGCTATTGCGCACGCGAGGCGCCGACGGTTCACCGAGGATCGATCGACGCCTGACGACGTCGGCGACCTCAGCGCTCACCGCGTCGATCGGACCGGTGGCGTCGATGACCGCGACGCGGCCCGGTTCGGCGGCGGCGATGGCCAGGAAGCCGTCGCGGACTCGCCGATGGAACGCGAGTTCGTACTCGGCCTCGAAACGCGTCACGTCGCCGGGCGCCTTGCGGGCGAGGCCGACGTCGACCGGCAGGTCGAGGATGATCGTGAGATCCGGGTGCAGGCCGTCGGTCGCCGCGTCGGCCAGGAACCGGAGGTGCTCGAGATCGACGCGGGCGCCGTACCCCTGATACGCCAGCGTCGAGTCGGTGTACCTGGCGCAGATGACGGCCCGACCCGATTCGAGCGTCGGGCGGATGACCTCGCGGACAAGCTGTCGGCGCGCCGCATTGAAGAGGAGTGCGTCGGCCAAAGGGTCGGTCGGCGCGGTCGAGCCGGTCCGCTCGAGCAGAAGCTCGCGGATCCGTTCCCCGAGCCACGTCCCGCCCGGCTCGCGTGTGACGTGGACCGGCACGCCCCGTTCCTCGAGGTAGGTGGCGAGGCGCTGGGCCTGCGTCGTCTTGCCGCCACCGTCGGGGCCGTCGATCGTGACGAACGCCCCACGCTGGGCCTCGTCGCCGGCTCCTGTCATCGGGCCGAGTGTAGCCGACGCTCGGCCCCGCGCCGGCTCAAGGGTCGCGCCCGGCATGTCGCGCGTCTTTCATCCGTGGCGGACGGTCACGCGTACCCTCACCGCATGGGACGCCCGCGTCGATCTCCCGCGCCTCGACTGCTCGCGATCGCCGTCGCGATCGGCATCGGGACGGCCCTGCCCGCGACCGCCACGGCTCATCCGCTCGGCAACTTCACGATCAATCACTACGCCGAGGTCCGGGTCGAGGTCGATCGGATCCTGCTCGATGTCGTCATCGATCACGCCGAGGTCCCGACCTTCCAGGCGCGCCAGGATTTCGATCTCGACGGCGATGGATCCGTGTCCGACGAGGAGGTCGAGAGAGGTCGCGTGACCGCGTGCGACGAGGTCGGCGGGTCGCTCGTCCTGACGGTCGACGGCGTTCCGCTCGGCATCGAGCTCCTCGAAGCCGGGCTGTCATTCCCGCTCGGCGTCGGTGGACTGTCGACGATGCGTCAGGTCTGCGCGTTCGAGGCGCGTCTCGGGCAGCCGATCGGCACGGACCCCGTCGAGGTCGCGTTCACGGACGGTTCCCAGGCGGAGCGCCTCGGCTGGCGCGAGATCATCGCGCGCGGGTCGGGCGTGGCGTTGCGTGCCGTGGCAGGCGATCTGCGCGACACGACGCTATCGGGCCGGTTGCTGGCATATCCCGAGGACCGCATCGCCACGCCCCTGGCCGATGTGGCGCTCACCGTGGAGGCATCGATCGGCGGCCCCACCCTGGCGGCATTCGACGTGCCGGATGCCGAACCGGTCCATCCCGATTTCGAGCCCGAAACCGACCGCCACCGACCAGCCCGCAGTCGTGCCCGGCGGCATCGGCGGCGGCGAGCTCCCCGAGATCTTCCGTCAGACCGATCTGACGCCGCTGGTCCTGCTGCTGTCGCTCATCGCGGCGGCGGCCCTCGGGGCTGGGCACGCGCTGACCCCCGGCCACGGCAAGACGCTGATGGCGGCATACCTCATCGGGACGCGCGGCTCACCGCGGCACGCCCTCGGGCTGGGCATCTCGGTCAGCGTGTCGCACACCGCCGGTATCCTGGCTCTCGCCGCGGTCGTGGTCGCGGCGAGCGACGTCCTGCCGCCCGATGTCGTTGTTCGCTGGGCGCCGGTGGTGGCGGCGATCTCGATCGTGGCGATCGGCAGCTGGATGCTTCTGGGCGAGATCCGACGTCGGCGCGCGGACGCCCCCGGCGATCACGATCACGAGCACGGACCTGCGCACGATCACGGCCACGTGCCTTCACATGCGCACGACGACGACCATGGTCACCCGCACGCCCACGACCATCCCCACGGCCATAGCCATGGCCCCGTCCCCGGCTCGACGATCACCTGGCGAAGCCTGTTCCTGCTCGGTCTCGCCGGAGGGCTGATCCCGTCGACGAGCGCGCTGCTGATCCTGCTCGGTTCGATCGCGGCAGGGCGACCCGCGTTCGGCTTCATCCTCGTCGTCGCGTTCGGGCTCGGGATGGCCGGTGTCATGACCGGCATCGGCCTCGCCCTCGTCGCGGCTCGCGATCGGTTCGACCGGATCCAGGTGGACGGCGGCCTGGCGCGTCTCCAGCGTGCCGTCCCGCTCGTCGCGGCGGTCGTGGTCCTGGGTTTCGGCGTCCTGCTGACGGCCCAGGCCCTCGGAGGGATCGTGAACGTCTGACGGGTGCCGGACACGCCGCCAGCGTGTGAGCGGCAACGAATTGGGCGATACGGCATCCGCCCGAGTGTCCGCCCATCGACCCGCTGCTAGGCTGGGCGGTCCTGATGCGAGACCTGACCGAGCGCGCACTCGATACCGCCACGTCCCTCGGAGCCGGATACGCCGACACGAGGGTCGTCCGCCGCCTCGATGAATCGATCGCGATCAAGACCGGTCGCGTCGAGGGCGTCGCCTCGAACGAGAGCGAGGGGTTCGGTGTCCGCGTCGTCGTCGACGGCGCGTGGGGCTTCTCCAGCAGCCACGTCCTGAGCCTCGATGAGGCTGACCGTGTCGCTGCACAGGCCGTGCGGATCGCGCGCGCAAGCGTCACGGCGCTCCGGGAGCCGGCTGATCTCGCCCCACGTCCCGCGGCCTATGGGACCTACGAGACCTCCATCGAGGAAGACCCGTTCGCGGTGCCGCTCGAACGCAAGATCGCGGACCTGCTGGCCGCGGATCAGGCCGCCGCGCGCGTCAAGGGCATCGCATTCACGGAGTCGATGTACGCGGCCCAGCGCGAGTGGAAGGCCTTCGCCGCGACAGATGGCTCCTTCACCGAGCAGACCATCACGCATGTCGGCTCGGCCGTCGAGGCGAACGCGGTCGACGGCGACGAGCACCAGCGCCGGTCCTACCCGGATTCGGGGGGTGGCTGGCAGGCGGCCGGCTACGAGTACATCCGCAGCCTGCGCCTCGCCGACCACGCGGAACCACTCGCCGATGAGGCGGTCGCCCTGCTCACCGCGCCCCAGTGCCCGAGCGGACGGTTCACGATCGTGCTCGATCCGTCCCAGCTCTACCTCCAGGTCCACGAGAGCTGCGGCCACCCGACGGAGCTGGACCGGGTCTTCGGCACCGAGGCGTCGTACGCCGGGACCAGCTTCCTCACGACCGACAAGCTGGCCGAGGGATTCCGCTACGGCTCGGACCTCGTGACGATCGTCGCGGACGCGACGGCGGCCGGGGGCATGGGCACATTCGGCTGGGATGACGAGGGTGTCGCCGCGCAGGCAGTCCCGCTCGTCCAGGACGGGGTCTTCGTCGGATACCTCAGCAGCCGCGAGACCGCGCCACGCATCGGGCGAACGAGCGGCGGCGCGATGCGGGCCGATGGCTGGAACCGCATCCCGCTGATCCGCATGACCAATATCAATCTCCTCCCCCGCCCGGGGATGAGCCTGGACGAGATCGTCGCGGACACAGACGACGGCCTGTACCTCGCATCGAATCGCTCGTGGTCGATCGACGACCGACGCCTCAACTTCCAGTTCGCCACCGAGGTGGCATACGAGATCAAGGGCGGCAAGAAGGGCAGGCTGTTCAAGAACCCGACCTACACCGGCATCACCTACGAGTTCTGGCGCTCGTGCGACGCGGTCGGTGACGAGCGCAGCTACGTGATGCTGGGGACGCCGAATTGCGGCAAGGGCGAACCCGGCCAGACCGGCCACGTCGGTCACGCCGTGCCCGGGGCACGCTTCCGGGATGTCCAGGTCGGCGTCGGGAAATGGTGAGCGGCCAGTGAACGACGAACGAGCGCACGATGCTCTCGACCTGGCGCAGCGGGCGCTCCGACATGCCGTCGCCGAGGGTGCCACCGAGGCAGAGGCACTCGTCCTGGCGGAGGATGCGTCGCTCACGCGGTTCGCGAACAGCCAGATCCACCAGAACGTCGCCGAGACGAACGTGACCGTCAACCTGCGGTTCGTGGTCGGAAAGAGGGTCGGCGTCGCGTCGTCCGGCCGGATCGACGAGGAGGGCCTGCGACGACTGGCGGCCAACGCCGGGGCGATCGCCCGGGTCGTCGAGGAGCTCGAGGACTGGGCTGGTCTGCCGGCGCCGACAGGGGCCGACGAGGTCGAGGCGGCGTACGCCACCGCCACGGCGAGCGCATCGCCGGAACTCCGTGCTGACGGCGTGCGTGCGGTCATCGCGGCGGCCGATGAGGCCGGCGTCAACGCCTACGGCTCGTTCTCGACCGGGACGGAGACGACGGCGGTCGCGAGCAGCACCGGCATCCGCGTGGGCGGCACGCGGACGGTCGCGCAGCTCCTCACGGTGTCGATGGGACCGGATGGTGGCTCCGGCTATGCGGAGCATGCGGCTGTCGACGCGACGACCCTCGACGCCCAGGCGATCGGTCGAGAAGCAGCCGAGAAGGCTCGAGCAACGGCGAACGCAGTCGCCATCGACGCGGGCGACTACCCGGTCGTCCTCGAGGAGTACGCGGTCGTCGACCTGCTCGACATGCTCGGCTACCTCGGTTTCTCGGCCCTCGCCGTTCAGGAGGAGCGGAGCTTCGTCGAGATCGGCCGGACGATCGGGAGCGACCTGGTCTCGATCGTGGACGACGGCCACGACCCGGCGGGCCTGCCCATGGCATTCGACTACGAGGGCGTCGCCAAGCAGCGCGTGACCCTGCTCGAGAAGGGCGTCTGTCGCGGTGTCGTCCATGACGCCCAGACCGCGGCGCGGGACGGCGTCGCGTCGACCGGCCATGGCCTCCCCGCACCCAATCCGTGGGGACCGTTCCCGCTGAACATGTTGATGGCGCCCGGCGCGGCGACGCGCGACGACCTGATCACCGGCATGGACCGCGGACTCCTCGTGACGCGCTTCCATTACACGAATCCGGTGCACCCGAAGCTCGCGATCATCACGGGCATGACACGCGATGGGACGTTCCTGGTCGAGGACGGCAGGATCGTGGGTCCCGTCCGGAATCTCCGATTCACCCAGAGCTACCTCGAGGCGTTGGCGTGTACAGTCGGGGTCGCGCGAGAGCGCAAGACGCTCAAGGGCTTCCTCGGAGGAGTCGTCGTGCCGGCCATCCGGCTCGACGCCTGGACGTTCACGGGCACGACGGAACACTGATGAGCACGTTGGCAGGCGAGTTCTGGGTTTGCGGCCAGTGCCGGTCGATCAATAACGCCGGTGCTAAGCAGTGCTACAACTGCCGCACCCCGAAGGATCGCGCGGCCGTGGATCCGGCGACGATCGACCCGACCACGAAGGGTCAGGTGCGCGTGATCGAGCTCCCGGAGTTCCGTTCGTCGCGCGCCATCGCTGGGCTCGCCAGCATCCTGATCCTGGCGATCGCGGGGATGCAGGCCTACAACACGGTCATCGCGTCGACGCTGATCAACCAGGAGATCGACGGGACCCCGGCCACATCGGACCAGCTGCAGTTTGTCGGCAGCATGGCGATCCTCACGCTCGGGATCGGGGCGCTGGCGCTCATCGGCTGGTCACTCTGGCTGAGCCGAACCGTCAGTGCCATGCCCGCGCTGGGGCTCGGATACCCGGCGGCCGACGGCTTCATGGCCTTCGTCGAGAACTTCATCCCCGGGTTCAACCTGTTCCGCGTCCCTGCGATCGTGCGTGACGTCGTCCATCGGCTCGAGCCCCTGCCCAGCCGGGGAGACGCCCTGATCTTCGCCGCGTGGATCGGGCTGCTCGGTGGGTTCTTCGTTCCGCGGATCGCCGTGGTCCTTTTCGGCGTGACTGCGGCGTCCGCCCCGGATACGCTTCGGCGCTACCTGACGATCGAGGCAATCGCGATGGGATTCGTGGTAGTCGGAGCGATCTTCCTCGTGGCGCTCATCTGGTGGGTGGAGGCCCGCATCGTGAAGCGCCGCACGGCACAGCTCGCCGACCTGAACGCGACCCTCGGAGCGACGATTGCGTCCCCCGTGGTCACGCCGTCCGGGGGAACTCCGGGGGCATCGCCGGACGTCGCGCCACCCGCCCCGCAGCCAACGCCGCAGGTCGAACCCGACCTGGTGTCCACCCGGTCGTTTGCGGTCGCCGGACCGAGCGTGGCTGCCACGTCGCCAGTCCCGCCGGCGAGCGAACCGCCACCCGCGTCACCGCCTCCGTTTTCGTTGCCGCGCGTGGACGACGGGCCTGCGATGAGCCCATGGGCCTCACCGACCATCACGCCCGAGCCAGCCGCGGAACCAGCTCCACCACCCGAACCGGCGGTGCCCGAACCCGAGCCGGTCGTCGAGGCGACGCCCGAGCCCCTCACGACAGAGCCGGAGCCCGTTTTCGCGTCGCCGGAGCTTCAGCCCACGGCCGTCGCCGAGCCAGAACCCATCATTGCCGCGGAGCCCGATCCCATCACGGCCCCGGCCCCCGAGCCGCAACCCGTCGTGGCGGCAGCCCAGCCGGAGCCATTCCCGGTCGGGCCGGCACCGGCAGCGGACACACCGGCCCCGGACCCGGATGCGACAGATGGCGCCGCCATCGACGAGACTGCGGCTGGCCCTCCGCATCTCACGATCCGCGTGACGAGCCGCGGCATGATCACGGCCGAGATGGACGGCGAGACCGAGCACGTGATCCTCGACGACCTGGAGGCGTACGGTTCGGCCCTCGCCAAGGTCGACGGGACCGCAGCGATCCTGGCGCCGACCGAGGACTCGATGGCCGGCCTGATCGCCCGCCGCGCGCAGCGGATCCTCGAGGGCGCCGGCGTCCAGGTGACGGTCGACTAGGTCGATGCCCCGATTCGATGTCGAGGCGCTCCGCGCCGAATTCCCTGCCCTGCTGCGTGAACTGGACGGCAGACCCGTCGCGTTCCTCGACGGCCCCGGCGGGACCCAGGTCCCGCAACGCGTCATCGAGGCCGTCACCGCGTACCTGACCGACACGAACGCGAACGCGGGCGGGGCCTTCGCGACGAGCGAGGCGTCCGACAGGATCGTCGACGAGGCCCACGCGGCCGTCTCCGATTTCCTCGGAGCCGCGAGTCCCGACGAGATCAAGTTCGGCTACAACATGTCGACCCTCACGCTCCATATCGGGAGGTCGATCGGCGCGACGCTCGCGCCCGGCGACGAGATCGTCGTCACGCGGCTCGATCACGAAGCCAACGTCAGCACCTGGGAGGCGATGGCCGCGGATCGTGGCCTGACCGTCCACAAGGTCGACATCCGCGACGACGACGTGACGCTCGACCTCGAGGACCTCGAGGCGAAGCTGAACAGCCGCACGAAGGTCGTTGCCGTGGGTTATGCCAGCAACGCGGTCGGCACGATCAACCCCGTCCGCGAGATCGTCGCGCGCGCCCATGAGGTCGGGGCTCTGACGTATGTCGATGCCGTGGCCTACGCGCCCCACGGCCCGATCGACGTCCGCGGCCTGGATGCCGACTTTCTCGTCTGCAGCGCCTACAAGTGGTTCGGTCCACACCTCGGCGCGCTGTACGGGAAAGCAGACATCCTCGGCGCGCTGCCGGCGTTCAAGGTCCGGCCCGCGCACGATCGATTCGAGACCGGGACGGCAGCGTTCGAAGCGATCGCAGGCACGCTCGCCGCGACGGACTACCTGCGCGACATCGGCCGGCGGTACGGGTCCCCGGCGGCCGCGGACCGCCGGTCGGAGCTGGTGGCCGGGATGAGCGCGATCGTCGACTACGAACGGGAATTGGTCACGCGCCTCATCGACGGCCTGGCCGTGGTCCCAGACGTGACGATCCATGGGATCTCCGACACTGCACGTTTCGCGGACCGGGTGCCGACCGTCTCGATCTCGATCGAGGGCGTCCATCCGCGTGAGGCTGCCGAGGAGCTGGGCAGGCGCGGGATCTATGTCTGGGACGGCGACTTCTACGCGACCGGACTGATCGAACGGCTCGGCAAGGCCGAGACCGGCGGGTTCCTTCGCCTCGGGCTCGTGCACTACAACACCGCCGCGGAGGTCGACCGGGCGCTCGATGCGGTCGAGGGCATCGCCACCGCCACTCGCGTGTGACTCACCCGGCGCTCGAACGGCCCGTGGCACCGCGGGCCTACGATGCGCACATGCGCCGGAGCTTCACGACGGCACGCTCGATCGCAGTCGGCCTCGTCCTGGCGCTCGCGGCGTGCGAGCCGACCGCGGTCAGCCCGTCGGCGCAGCGGTCGGGCGAGCCGCCGACCACCCGCATCCCGATCATCGTCGACGCCGACTTCGACCAGAGCGACATCGCGGCGATCCTGATCCTGCTGCGCGACCCCGCGGTCGAGGTCCGGGCCATCACCATCGCCGGCACCGGGCTCGTGCACTGCCAGGCCGGGCGGCTGATGACCCGCTACCTGATCGACGAGCTCGGCTCGCCGGATATCCCGTTCGGGTGCGGTCGGGAGGAGGGCGGCCCCGATGCCCATTCGTTCCCGGATGAGTGGCGTTCACGCGCGGACGAGGCCTTCGGGCTGAACATCCCGGCACAGGCCGAGGCGGGCCTCCCGCGCGATGCGGTCGAGGTCATCGCCGAGACCGTCGAGTCCAGTCCAAGCGCCCCGACCATCGTCGCACTCGGGCCACTCACGAACCTCGAGGATGCGTTCGCCGCCGACGCGACGCTCGCCGATCGGCTGGCCGGGATCCACTCGATGCTCGGGACGATCGATGCGCCGGGCAACGTCTTCGTGAACGGCCTCGACGACGGAGACCCGCTCGAGTGGAACGCGTACGCCGATCCCTCGGCAGTCGCTGCGGTGTTCGCCACCGATGTCCCGATCTCGATCGTGCCACTCGACGCCACCGATGACGTTCCGGTGCCCGTCGACCTTGCCGACCGTCTCGCCGACGACCACAAGGCGGGCGGGGCGGACCTCATGTACGAGTCGCTCATCAGGAATCCGGGCCGGATGCAGCCCGACATCGGCCAGCAGCTGTGGGATGAGCTGGCGGCGCTGGCGCTGAGCGAGCCCGACCTCGTGGAGTGGGAGGACGTCGGGGTCATCGTGGAGGACGATGGGCGGCTGACCCGCGACGAGGCCGGGCGCATCGTGCGCGTCGCGGTCAGCGCCGACCAGGCCGCCGTCGAGACCGCGCTGCTGACCGCCCTACGACGCGGTGAGCCACGTGCGACGCCCTTCAGGCTGGCCGGCTCGCTCTCGACGTCCTTCGATGGAACGACATGCTCGGTGCGCGGCACCTCCCATGAGACCGGCCTCCACGTGATCGAGTACACGGGCATGACCGGCAGGTCGTCCGGCGTCGTCATCGCCGGGGTTCGACCGCCATTCCAGTGGTCGCAGCTCGAGATCCTCCTCCCGACCTTCGATCCTGCGGCCCCACCCCCCGATTGGGTGAACGTGGGTCCCGTCGCCGACGACCAGGCCGGAACGGGACAGCCTGTCACCGGCGCAGGCGACCTCGATGAAGGGACCTACGGTCCCGTGTGCTTCACCGGGACCTGGCCGAACCTCGTGTACGTGGCCGGCCACCCGTTCCAGGCCGGGTCAGGCGCGGTCGGCTCCAGGCAATGACCGCGTCGGGCCGGCCGGCACTCGACGCGATCGTCATCGGTGCGGGCCCCAACGGCCTGGCGGCGGCCGTGACGCTGGCCCGGGCGGGTCGCTCGGTGCGGGTGTACGAGGCCGCCTCGACGATCGGTGGCGGCACCCGGACCGAGGAGCTGACGCTCCCCGGGTTCCGCCACGACGTGTGCTCGACGATCGTGCCGCTCACCGTCGCCTCGCCGTTCTTCCGGACGGTCGACTGGGCAGCCCATGGGGTCGAGTTCGTCCATCCCGACGCGCCCGTCGCCCACGCCCTCGACGAGGGGCGGGCCGTCGTCCTCGAGCGGTCGTTCACGGCGACCGCGGCCGGCCTCGACCGTGACCGGCGGACCGACGACGGATCGGCTTGGCTGCGCCTCTTCGGACCGCTGACGCGCGACGCCGACAAGCTCGGTCGCGAGCTGCTGCGCCCGGTCGTCCACGTCCCACGCCATCCGCTCGCACTCGCCCGATTCGGGCCTGCCGCGCTGCGGTCCGCCAGCGGGCTGGTGCGCGCCCGGTTTCGCGGCGATGCCGCGCGTGCGCTCTTCCTCGGGCTCGCCGCGCACGGGATGGTGCCTCTCGACCGGGCCCTGTCCGCGTCCTTCGGGCTCGTGCTGGGGACCTATGCCCACGCCGTCGGCTGGCCGATGGTCCGTGGTGGCTCTGCCGCGATCGCTGCTGCGCTGGCCGCCGAGCTGCGACAGCACGGTGGCGAGATCGAGACCGGCCGCTTCGTGGCGAGCCTCGACGATGTGCCCGAGGCCCGGACGGTCCTCCTCGACACGACCCCGCGCGCGGCCGTGGCGATCGCCGGCGACCGCCTCCCTGAGCGCACGCGCCGCCGCTACGAGCGTTTCCGCTACGGGGCCGGGGTCTTCAAGGTCGATTGGGCGCTCGACGGGCCGGTGCCGTGGACCGCGGACGGCCTGCGTCGGGCAGCGACCGTCCACCTGGGCGGGTCGTCCGCGGAGGTCATCCGATCGGAGCGGCAGGTGGCCGCCGGCCGGCCGCCCGATCGGCCGTTCACGCTGCTCGTCCAGTACCACCCGTGGGATCCGTCACGGGCACCGTCGGGTCGGACGACCGCCTGGGCGTACTGCCACGTGCCGTCCGGGTCCGAGGTCGACATGACCGACCGCATCGAGTCCCAGGTCGAACGATTCGCGCCGGGCTTTCGCGATCGCGTCCTCGCGCGCAGGACCCACTCGCCGGCCCAGATAGAGGCGCACGACCCGAACTACGTCGGGGGCGACATCAACGCGGGGATCTCGGATATCCGCCAGCTCCTCTTCCGTCCGACTGTGTCGCTCGACCCGTACCACGCCGGGCCGGGGCTGTACCTGTGTTCCTCATCGGCTGCCCCCGGCGGCGGGGTCCACGGCATGAGTGGCCATCTCGCCGCGCGATCGGCGCTCCGGCGGGATCTGCGCTAGTCGTCGTCCCCGCGCCCCACCTCGCCCCGGAGCCACCAGCCCAGCCACAACGCACCGGCAGCGGGGATCGTCATCCAGACGAGCAGCACCAATGCAAGGACGGTCGCACTGGACCGCAGGTCCGCGAACCCCTCCTCGACGACGCCCCCGCGCAGGTCCTCGGCGACCAGGCCGAGGCGGGCGCCGAGCGCGCTGAGCGACGAGGCGTTCGCGAGCAACGCGGCCCTGTTGCTCTCGAGATCCGTGGCGATCAGGCCGAGCCGCTCGTCGAGCCCGTCGAGATTGGCCGCCATCCGTCCGAACGATTCGGCGACATTGCCGAGCGGTCGCTGGCCGAGGATCTGCAACTGGGAGAACTGGTTCTGGGCCGAGCGCAGGTCGGTCCGGACGTCGGCGATCGCCTGGGCGGTCTGTCGGACGACCGGCGGGGTGCGCTCCATCGTGACCGAGAAGGATGTCGCCGACGTCCCGGCATCGGCGAGGGCCACCGAGGTCCGATCGAGGGTCTCGACGACCGCGGCGATCTGTGTCTCGACCCGACTTCCGACGGCCGCAAGACGGCCTCCGGCCCAGACCACCGCGATCAGCGCGATGAGAGCCAGCGCAAGGCCGATCACGCCATAGGCGATGAGACCGGTGGCCAGTCGACGCAGGACCGCGCGCAGCGGGCCGGGCGTGGGCGTGGACGTCACCGCCAGGTGCTGCGTGCGGCGTCCGGATAGAGGCGCACCCGACGGAACGGCTCGCGGCCACGGGACCGCGACACCAGGTTGGCCCGCTCCGCCATCTGGTGCTGAAGGCGGCGGATGTAGGCGTTCTGCGGCGACAGCTCGACCGCTTCGGAGGACGACAGGACCACATCGATCGCGTCCTCGGTCTCGCGCAGCGCGGCCTCGCGCGGGTCGATCTCCAGCGAGAAGATCGACGTCAGGCTCGATTGCATCTGCGGGACCGTGTTGCTCTTGAGAACGTAGATCGGCATCGCCCGCTCTTCGGCCTCGCGGAGCAGCGGCGTCTTCTGCTTGTACTCGTTCTTGAGCGTCATGACGACATCCGCCTCGTCGACGTCACGGGCGATGACCACCGGCAGGCCCAGGTCGCGGACGGCCTGTTCGAGGCGCTTGCGGCTGATCCCCTGCGGAAGGACGCGCAGTGTCGGCAGCGGCGACCCGCCGGGTTCGAGGACCGTCTCGCCGTGCTCTCCCTCGATCGCGCCGAGCGGGAGCGCGCCGCGCTCGTCCGGCGGTTCGAGGTCATCGGCGTTGACCGGGGCCGTCCCCTCCTCGGCCTTGAAGCTCTGCATCGCGCGTGACGCCTGGTCGCGCCACGCCTTCTGGCGCTCGAGCTCGCGCGCCTCGCGTGCGCGGGCCTCCAGCGCGGTCGGGGCGCCACCCCGCTCGAGCGGGCCGCGATCGGCGATCTCGCCGGCCACGAACGGCGCGTCCGGGCGGCCGGCGAACCGCTCGCCGGGCATCACATCGGGGCCGCCGCTCGAGAGCGGTCCGCGCGGCGCGGACTCGCGCCCGGGTCCGCCGCGCGTCTGGCGCCAGCCGCCGGACGCACCGGGTCGGTAGCCGGGCCGGAATGCGCCCCGCTCGGTCTCGCGGAATCCGCCGGACGTCCGGCCGGAGCCGTCGCCGCGCCAGCCGGGCTCCATCCGCCACGGCGAGCCACCGCCGACGAGGCCGGCGAACCGCTCGGCGCCGAGTTGCTCGCGGGGCGACGGCCGCGGTCGGCCCTGCGATCGATGCACGCCCTCCTCATCACGCCAGCGCAGCTCCGGCGCGACGGCGTCGCCGCGCAGCAACGCGTCCACGGTCTCGGCGACGTCGCTGTGGACCGCCACCCGCTCGCGGTCCTGGATCTCGACGATCACGTCGAAGGTCGGCGGGGCCTTGCGCTCCAGGACGCTCTTCTGGGTGCGCCGCCGGCGGGCTTCCTCGTCGCCGAGGGTCACGCTCTGGATGCCACCGATCAGGTCGGACAGCGTCGGGTTGAGCATCAGGTTGTCGAGGTTGTTGCCGTGCGCGGTGCCGATGAGCTGGACGCCGCGCTCGGCGATCGTCCGGGCGGCCTGCGCCTCGAGCTCGGTCCCGATCTCATCGATGACGATGACCTGCGGCATGTGGTTCTCGACGGCCTCGATCATCACCTCGTGCTGCAGCGACGGCGTCCGGACCTGCATGCGGCGGGCCTTGCCGATCGCCGGATGCGGGATGTCGCCGTCGCCGGCGATCTCGTTGGACGTGTCGACCACGACCACGCGCTTGCCGAGGTCGTCGGCCAGCACCCGCGCGGCCTCGCGCAACATCGTCGTCTTGCCGATGCCCGGCCGGCCCATGATCAGGATCGACTTCCCGGTCTCGACGAAGTCGTTGATGATCTCGATCGTGCCGTAGACGGCCCGGCCGACCCGGCACGTCAGGCCGACGACCTTCCCATTCCGATTGCGGATCGCGCTGATCCGGTGGAGCGTGCGCTCGATACCGGCGCGGTTGTCGTCGCCGAACGAGCCGATGTGCTCGATCACGAAGGCGATGTCGGCCTCGCTGATCTCACGCTCCAGCAGGCTGACCTCGGAATCGGGGAAGCGGCCCTCCGGCCGCCGGCCGAGGTCGAGCACGACCTCGATGAGCGCCTCGCGATCCGGCAGGGCATGCACGGCTTCGACGATCTCCGGCGGCAGCGACGACAGCATCGCGTCGAGATCGTCGATCGTTTCGCGCTGGCGTTCGTCGGAACCCACGCTTGCCTCCGTTTCCGCGGCTATCGGACGCCGGCCGGCACGAGCGCCGGCTCGGCGACCCGGACGAGGGTCTCTTTCATGAGCAGCGTGACACTCGCGATCGTTCCGAAGGAAGCATCCTCCAAACGCTGGTCGATCGGCCCCTCATAGGTTCGCACGGGTGAGATCACGCCGTGGTCGTGGCGATGCTCGCTGCCCCGGGTCGTGCGTGCCTCGATGATGCCGAGCCCGAACGAGATGATCGCCGTCGGGTCGGCCTCGGGTCGCGCGACGACCTTGAGATAGTGCGGCTGGTCCTCCTTCGCGACGCCGACCTGGGCGAACGCATCGAGCTCGGTGCCGTCCTTTCCGCCGCCCGGTGCGTGCTGCACGAATGCCTCGATGTCGGCGAAGCGCAGGATCGGCGCCAGGCTCGAGCGCGGCACGCGCCAGTGATTGCCCTGGCGCTCCCAGTCGGGCAGGCGGATCGCCTCGAGCCTGGCCACCGGTCCGGGCGTGGCGGCCGCATACAGCCGGTTGAGCGCCAGGGCGTCGATCGGCTGGGCGGGCCGGATGCGTGCATCGCTGGCGGCCTTGTCGGTCCACGGCTTCGGCAGCTCGCCGTCCGGGCGGAACATGATCTGTTCCTCCCCGTAGCGGATGAACCCTGCCTGCATCATCAGCTCCACGTTCCCATCGACGTCGGCGCAGGCGACGTGGAACCGCGCGGCGCCACGCTTGGCACCCTCGCGGAGCAGCTGATTGACCAGGCGGTAGCGGATGTCCCCGGCATCGGCCATGCCGACCGCATCGAGCTCCACGATCGTCCATTCGTCGCGGGACGATTCGCGCTCCACGCGGATGAGTCCCGCGATCCGGCCGCCTTCCTCGTAGACATACATCAGGTCGTTCGGACGGAAGGCGCCGAGAGGCAGGCGGAACAGGCTGAACACGCCGATCGGCGGCCCGCTGACGGGCAGCCCGAGCGAGCGCGTCGACGCGTCGTCCGACTGGCACAGGCGAGACAGCTCGCCCAACGCCGCGAGGTCGGTCAGTCGCGCGGCGCGGACCTTGCCCTGCTTGCGAGGCGTCCGCGTGACGGTCATCGGTCGCGTGGCGCCGTCATCGCAGCTGCGTCCGGCGGGTCGGATGATGACGGCGGCCCGATCCCTCGCCCGGGTCGTCGTGCTCGGCGGCCATGGTCGCCATGAGTCGGTGGAAGCGAGTCTCCCCGGCGAGTTCGGGATGGAACGCGGTCGCGAGCACGTTCCGCTCCCGCACAGCGACGACCCGCCCATCGTCGAGTCGGGCGAGGACGTCGACGTCCGGCCCGGTGTGCTCGATCACCGGCGCGCGGATGAAGACCGCGTGGACGGGCGTGTCGCCCAGCACATCGACCGCCAGGTCGGCCTCGAACGAGTCGAGCTGGCGCCCGAAGGCGTTGCGCTCCACCCGGACGTCGAGCAGTGGCAGGATCGGCTCCTCGTCGCCCGCGATATCGCGCGCGAGGACGATCATGCCGGCGCACGTCCCGAAGATCGGTGCGCCTGTTGCGGCCAGATCGAGGATCGGCTGGCGCAGGCCCCAGCGATCGATCAGCTGGCGAATCGTGGTGCTCTCGCCGCCGGGCAGGATCAGCCCGCTGACACCATCGAGGTCCCGCGGCTCGCGCACGCGCACGCCGTCGACGCCGATGGCGCCGAGCGTATCGAGATGCTCACGAAACGCCCCCTGGAGGGCGAGGACCCCGATCCTCATGGGCCGATGGTACGCGGTGCCGAATGGGTAGCCGTGAAGCGACCCCTACCAGCCGCGAACGGCGAGTCGCTCCTGCTCCGGGATCTCCTCGAGGGCGATGCCCCGCATCGGCGCCCCCAGGCCCTTCGACACCTCCGCGATCTTCTTGGGATCGTCGAAGAAGGTGGTCGCCTGAACGATGGCGTTGGCCATCCGCGCCGGGTCCTCGCTCTTGAAGATGCCCGAGCCGACGAAGACACCCTCTGCCCCGAGCTGCATGACGAGGGCCGCGTCGGACGGCGTCGAGATGCCGCCCGCGACGAAGTTGACGACCGGCAGCCTGCCGTTCTCGGCGACGTCCTTGACGAGCTCGTAGGGCGCCTGGAGATCCTTCGCCGCGACGAACACCTCGTCATCGCGCATGCCCTGCAGCCGGCGGATCTCGCTGTTCACGTCGCGCAACTGGCGCACCGCCTCGACGATGTTGCCGGTCCCGGCCTCGCCCTTGGTCCGCATCATCGCGGCGCCCTCGTTGATACGCCGGAGGGCCTCTCCGAGGTTGCGGCAGCCACACACGAACGGGACCTTGAAGGCGTGCTTGTCGATATGGTTGTTCTCGTCGGCCGGGGTGAGGACCTCGGACTCATCGATGTAGTCGACGCCGAGCGCCTCGAGGACCTGCGCCTCGACGAAGTGGCCGATGCGCGCCTTGGCCATGACCGGGATCGTCACGGCGTCCATGATCCCAGTGATCATCGCCGGGTCGGACATACGCGCGACGCCGCCCGCCTTGCGGATGTCGGCGGGCACGCGCTCGAGCGCCATCACGGCGACGGCGCCGGCGTCCTCGGCGATCTTCGCCTGGTCGGCGGTGACGACGTCCATGATGACGCCGCCCTTGAGCATCTGGGCGAGGCCCTTCTTGGTCGCCCAAGTGGACGTTTCGACGGTCATGTGGGCTGTGGTTCCTCAGGATCTGGGCATGGCGCGGGACGGGGCGATCTCGCGCGCGGTCAGGATTATGTCACGAGGGCTGTTTCCGCCCAAGCGATGGCACCGATCGACGCGCGGTGCGCGCTCTGGACTGCGATGGACCGCTCGGCTCTCGTTCAGCCCTCGTCGAACGTGTACCGCGTCATGTCGGTCGGGAACGACGTCCACGCGAAGGCCTTGATCGGCCGCAGCTCCCAGAGCCCGCCCTGCGCCCAGTTCGAGGCGTCGGCCGCGTATGCCGGCTTGTATTTCGCATACCCCGCCAGGATCCTGTCCACGGTCTCGGGTGGCGGCGCCACGATCTCGGTCGCCGTGCCCTCGACGATGACGACGTCGCCGGTTGATTCGACATGGATCGCCATCTGCGGGTTCGCACGGAGATTGCGCTGCCAGCGCGTCGGACCGCCCTCGACATACCAGCGGCCATCGACCCATGCGCCCCAGATCGGGTTGAGGTGCGGGGCTCCTTGCGCGTCCGCCGTCGCCAGCCAGTAGATCTCGGCCTTCTCGAGCCGTTCGACCACCCACGACCACGGGAGGACGCCCTTGGTCGACTTCGGGATGCCATAACCCGGGACGTGTGGTCGATCGACGCGCGGTTCGCTCACCGGACGAGGTTAGCGGGAGACGGTCCGCACGACACCCGACATCAGCTTTGTCGCTCGGCGCGCCGCCTTCGGCGAAAGCCGCGAGACCGCCTCGACGAGCTCGAGGACGTCATCGTCATCGAGACCGCCGAGCAGATCGAACAGGCGCAGGACAGTGTCGTCGGGCACCCGGTCCAGCAGCTGCAGGGCGCGCTCGAGCTCGCGCGGCTCGAGCTGCGGCACGATACCGACCGCGCGATCGAACAATCGGACGAAAACGACGAACGACGACAACCAGTCGTGAAGGGCTGCCAGCTCGGCGTCGTCCGGATCGGCTTTGGCGGCCGCCGCCGCCTCCTTGGCTTTGCGCTCGAGGACCGCCACGACCGGATCGCCCTCGCGACTCTTCCGCTCGGCGATGACGCGCCCGAACCACTGCCAGTGGTCGTTGACCGCGAGGAATGCCGTGCCCGCCGGTCCTCGCCGGCCGACACGCCTCGGCTCCGAGACGCGCTGGACGAGTCCCCACGATTCGGCCTCGGCGAGGGCGAGGCTCGCTGCGCGATGCGACAGGCCCAGCGCTTCGCGGACCTCGCGCTCGGTCAGGGGTTCCTGGCGGGCCATGAGATAGGCCTGCACCCGAGCGATCGCCGGCGTCACCCCCCAGGCCGCGCCCATCTCGCCCCAGGCGTCGGCGAGATCCAGCCGGATCGACTCGGCCGTGGACGGCCGCGCACGCACGCCGGCATCGCCGATCGAATCATGCGCATTGACAGTAGCGAGTTTTTGCGTCATAACTTGCTATGACAGGGTAGCACGCTTGAACGTCGAGGAGATCGATGAAGGTCGCGATCGTGGGCGGTGCCGGGTTGGTCGGTCGCGCCCTGACGCGGTCTCTCCTCGCGGACGGCGCCGACGTGGTCGTGCTGTCCCGGGATCCGGATCGCCGCAGGAAGGTCGTCCCGTCGGGTGCCCGTCTCGCGACATGGTCGGCGGACGACGTGGCACGCCTGGCGGAGTCGATCGCGGGCTCGGATGTCGTCGTCAGCGTCGCCGGCGCGCGGGTCGCTCCGTGGCCGTGGACCCGCCGGCGAAAGGCCGTCATCGCCTCGAGCCGCGTGGATGCGATCCGCGCGATCGTCGAGGCGATGCGGCGGCTGCCGACCGATCGCCGTCCGTCCCGCCTGATCGTCGTGTCGGGGATTGACGCCTACCCAGAGTCGCCGCTCGGTGACGACCCGGCGCCGATGACCGAGGAGACTCCGATGGGCACCGAGTTCCTCGCGGGGGTCTCCAAGGCGCTGGAGGACGAGGCACGAAGGGCGGAGTCCCTTGGCGTCCACGTGACACGCTTGCGGATGGGGCACGTACTGGGGCGCGAGGCGGATCTCGTCTGGTTCCTCGCGCTTCCGGTGCGCCTCTTCATCGGCGGCCGCCTTGGCAGTGGCAGGCAATGGATGAGCTGGGTCCACATCGATGACGCCGTCGCGCTGTTCCGGCTCGCGATGACCAGGGAGGTCACTTGCGGGACGCTGAATGTGACGAGCCCGGGCGCCGTCCGCCAGATCGATTTCGTCCGGGCGGTGGCGCGCGTCCTGCATCGGCCGGCGCGCTTCCCTGCCCCGGCGTGGCTCGTCCGTCTCGTGCTCGGCGAACAGGCCGTCTTGCTGCTCGGGTCCCGGCGCGTCGCGCCCGCTCGGGCCACCTCGCTGGGGTACACGTTCCGCTACGCGACGATCGACGCCGCGCTCGACGACGTCCTCGGCTGACGCCGCTCGGGCCTAGCGAGAGACGACCGCAAGCGCGGCGGTCGTGGCCTCGAACACGGGGTTGTCGGGGTCGATCTCGGTTTCGCACGACGCGATCCGCTCGACACCGGTGGGTGCCCCGAACTCGTAAATGAACTCCTGGCCGTCGAACGCGACCGGGCACTCCCCTGTGAACGGCCGAGATCTGATGACGCCGAAGTCCGTCGTCTTGATCGCCGCGTCGAGCCCGGTCAGGACGTCGGCCGGAACGGTGCCGAGCTCCGCCGCCGCCGGCGCGGTCTGATGCACACGTCCGTCGCGCTCGATCACGATCGTCGACCCGCACGGTCCGTCGACGCACTCACCGCCATGCGTCGTGACCGTGACGAGTGGGCCGGCAACCGCGGGAAGGAGCGACGCGACCGCTGTCGGCGAACAGGCGAGCAGCATGGCACAGGCCAGGGTCAGGACCGCGAACCGTGAGAGCTGGTCGAGCATGGGCGCCGGACGGCCTCGACCGACATTCGGTTCCCCGGCTGGCGACCTATCATCGGCGCCATGCCCGTCCTCCGCAGCCGGCTGGACCCTGCCGCCGCGGACACGCGCGCCAACCACGACGCGATGGCCGCCCTGGTCGAGGACCTCCGTCAGCGACAGGCCGAGCTCGCCGACAGGGGCGCCGGCGGCGACGATCGCTCGATCGAGCGCCACCGCGAGCGCGGCAAGCTGCCGGTCCGGGATCGCATCGACAACCTTCTCGACCCTGGGTCGCCCTTTCTCGAGCTGAGCCCGCTGGCTGCCAACGGCCTGTACGACGGCGATGCTCCGGGCGCGGGCATCGTCACCGGCATCGGCCGGATCGAGGGCACGACGTGCGTCGTCGTGGCGAACGACGCGACGGTCAAGGGGGGCACCTATTACCCGATGACGGTCAAGAAGCACCTCCGCGCCCAGGAGATCGCGCTCGAGAACCAGCTGCCGTGCATCTACCTGGTCGACAGCGGCGGCGCATTCCTTCCGCTCCAGGCCGACGTGTTCCCCGATCGCGATCACTTCGGGCGGATCTTCTACAACCAGGCGCGGATGTCGGCCGCCGGCATCCCGCAGGTCGCTCTGGTCATGGGGTCGTGCACGGCCGGCGGCGCCTATGTGCCGGCGATGAGCGACGAGACCGTCATCGTCAAGGGCACCGGCACCATCTTCCTCGGCGGTCCGCCACTGGTGAAGGCCGCCACAGGGGAGGACGTCACGGCCGAGGAGCTCGGTGGCGCCGGGGTCCACACCCGTCGCTCCGGCGTCGCCGACCACGAGGCGCTCGATGACGAGCACGCCCTCGCGCTAGGCCGATCGATCGTCGCCAACCTCAACCGACGACCACCGCCCGTACCGTGGGACCGCCGCGCCCCGGATGCGCCAGCCGTCGACCAGGCCGGCCTCTATGGCGCCGTGTCTGCCGATCCGCGGCGGCCCGTGCCGGTCCGGGAGATCATCGCCCGGCTCGTCGACGGGTCACGGTTTCACGAGTTCAAGCCGCTCTACGGCGAGACCCTCGTGACCGGCTTCGCTCACGTCGACGGCGTGCCCGTCGCGATCCTCGCGAACGACGGCATCCTGTTCAGCCAGTCGGCGTTGAAGGGCACCCATTTCATCGAGCTCGCGTGCCAGCGACGGATCCCGCTCGTCTTCCTGCAGAACATCACGGGGTTCATGGTGGGGCGCGAATACGAGGAAGCCGGCATCGCGAAGGACGGCGCGAAGCTGGTGATGGCCGTGGCGTCGGCCGAGGTCCCCAAGTTCACCGTGCTGATCGGGGGGTCGTTCGGGGCCGGGAATTACGCGATGAGCGGTCGTGCCTACGGGCCGCGATTCCTGTGGTCCTGGCCGAACGCCCGGATCTCGGTCATGGGCGGCCAGCAGGCGGCCCGCGTCCTGTCCACCGTGCGTGGCGACTTCGCCGATGACGCCGAGCGCGACGCGTTCGAGGCGCCGATCCTCGAGACGTACGAGCGCGAGGGCTCACCGTACTTCGCGACGGCCAGGCTCTGGGACGACGGGGTCATCGACCCGATGGATACCCGGCGCATCCTCGCGCTGGGCCTCGAGGCCGCCCTCCACGCGCCGATACCCGAAACACGATTCGGCGTCTTCCGGATGTGACCAGGGAGGATCGGGATGCTCAAGTTCTACAGCGAGGTCGGGACGGCCCGAACCCGTGAGCTGATCGCCGACCTGGCGACGTGGGCATGGGTGGCGCTCTGGGTGCTCATCGGCCTGCGCATCCACGACGCGATCTCGGCTTTCGCCGAGGCGGGTCGGGTTTTGCAGGGCGGCGGCAGGAATATCCAGGGCGCCGGCGCCCAGCTGGGCGACGCGCTCAACGCCGTGCCGCTCATCGGCGGCGGCATCGACACGCTGGCGACCGGCGTCTTCGACACCGCCGGGGCGCCGATCGTCCAGGCCGGCCAAGAGATCGAGGCGTTGCTGCTCTTCGTCGCGCGGCTGCTGGCGCTGCTCGTGGTGGCCGTGATGCTGGTGCCGTGGCTGGCCCGCTACCTCCCGTGGCGAGCTGAGCGCTTGGCCACGGTCCGCGCGGCGCATCGGGCCATCCGGCGCGCGCCGGTCGACGTCTCGACGGCGACCATGCAGCGCGCACTTGCGACGCGCGCGATCAACCGACTCAGCTATCCCGAGCTTCTCGAGTACACGTCCGATCCCTTCGGCGACTACGCGGCAGGCCAGTACGGTCGGCTGGCCAAGGCGGAGCTTGCGAGCGTCGGGCTGCGCTGAAACGAGTCTTCGACGTACCGTCGTTCGAGGCGGGAGCCGACATCGGCATCCGAAACGTCGTCGTCCGGTAGCATCGGCGCGTGCCATGCGTCGCCCGCTTCTCGATCTCCCCCGTCCGCAGCATGGGTCTCGAACACCCCGATGAGATCGACGTCACCGAAGTCGGCGTCGTCGAGGATCGGCGGTTCTTCCTGACCGACGACGCGAACCGCCTGGTCGACCGGTTGATCGTCGGTCCGCTCGTCAAGATCTCGACCCGCACGGATCCCGGCGGGACACGGCTCTGGATGCGGTTCCCCGGCGGGGCGGTCATCGACGACGAGGTCCGTCTGGGCGAGCCGGTCGAGACGCCGATTCATGGCAGGACCGGGGTCGGCCGCGTCGTCATCGGCCCCTGGGCCGAGGCGATCTCATCGTTCACGGGTCGACCGATCCGGCTGATTCGCTGCGACCGGCCGGGCGGCACGCGGCGCGGCAACCCGACGAGCATCATCTCGGACGGGTCGCTCAGGGAGCTCGCTCACCACGCTGGCGTCGAGTCCGTGGATGGCCGGCGCTTCCGCATGCTCATCGACCTCGAGGGCGCCGAGCCCCACGAGGAGGACACCTGGATCGGTCACCGGATCGCCATCGGCGACGCGGTCCTGCAGGTCACCCAGCCCGATGCGCGGTGCGCGATCACGACCCAGGACCCGGAGAGCGGCATGCGCGACCTCGACACCCTGCGAACGCTCATCGCGTATCGCGGACTGCGCGAGGGCAAGCACGCCGATTTCGGGGTCCTGGCCGACGTCGCCCAGCCGGGCCGCATCCGCGTCGGCGACGCGGTTACCGTCGTCGACTAATCCGCCCGACTGCGCTCCGTGTGCCGGACGACCACGAGCCAGACGACCACCACCACGACCAGCAGCGGCGCCCAGCGCAGGGCCCCGAGGACGCCCAGTCGGATCGTCATCCCCAGGGCTTCACCAACTCCCGCACCAGTGCTCGAGACCGAGGCGATGATGGCGACCCCGATGAGCGCCGACGTGATCGCGGCGATCGGCGCTCCGATCCCAAGGGCGATGCCTGCGGCGGTCGCGTCGATCCGGGAGCCGAGGGCGGCCGGGGCGAGTCCCGCACCGAGCAGCGCCAGGCCGGGCCACGACAGCGCTGCGACGAGGACGACCTGTCGGAGGTCGGCCTCGAGGGCACCGGGAGTCGTGAGAGCCGCCAGGAGGACCAGGGGCCAGAGCAACACGCCGGCCAGCAGCGCCCCGCGCCGGCTGGACCGGATCGCGATCGCGCGATGACCGGTCGGATCGGGCCGCCAGTTCGGAGACCACGGGTTCGCTGGACCCATGGGGGAAATGTACCTGTCTGGTGGAGTGATTCGGTGTCCGGTGGCACCGGAGGTTCCTGAATCCGGCGAGCGGGCGGTCGGTACCATGCGTCGGTGAGCCCGGCCCTGCATCTCGAGCGCTCCGGTCCCGATGGCGTCGTCGCGCGGGTGACGCTCGCCCGCCCGGACGTCCACAACGCCTTCGACGCGTCGCTGATCGCCGAGCTCCGCGCGGCGTTCGGGGGTCTCGCGCGGGAGGACCCCGATCAGCTCCGGGTCGTCGTCCTGGCCGGTGACGGACCGACATTCTGTGCCGGCGCCGACATCTCCTGGATGCGGGCCGCGATGGCGCTCGATGTCGACGGCAACGAGCAGGATGCGATGGCGATGGCGGACATGTTCGAGACCATCGACACGTGCCCGGTGCCGGTGATCGCTCGCGTCCAGGGGGCGGCACTCGGCGGCGGGATGGGTCTGTGCGCGGTGTCCGACCTCGTGGTCGCCGATAGCGGCGTCCGCTTCGGGTTCACGGAGACGCGACTCGGCATCCTGCCCGCGGTGATCGCGCCATTCGTCGTAGCCAAGATCGGCGACACGCACGCACGCGCCCTGTTCCCCGGTGGTCGGCGGTTCGACGCGCTACGCGCGCAGCGGATCGGGCTGGTCCACGAGGTGGTCGAGGGCGACGACGCGCTCGATGCGGCGGTCGATGCCGCAGTCGGTGATGTCCTGGCGTCCGGCCCGACCGCCGTACGGGCGGCGAAGGCGATCGTTCGCGAGGTCAGGGGTCTCGGGCACGGATCGGCGAAATGGCACACGGCTCGCGTGATCGCCCGTCAGCGCGTGAGCGACGAGGCCCGAGAAGGCTTTGCGGCCTTCGACGAGAAGCGCCGGCCATCCTGGTCGCCTCCTGACGACAGCCACTAGGCGTGAGTCGCGGCGTATGCGACACTCGCGACGAAATGGTCGACGAACTCAGCCCCAGTGAGGTCGCCCGGCGATTAAGGACGTCGACGAGGACCGTTCAGCGTTGGATCGTGAGCGGGCGACTCCCTGCGCGTCGTGTCGGAGGTCGCTGGCGTGTCGCGTTTGACGCGATTGGCGTATTCGTGCCACCTGAAGATCCGCTTTCGCCCCCTGCCCGCGGGTCGATCCGAGCGATCTTCGTGGCCAACCGCGGCGAGATCGCCCGGCGGATCGCCCGGACGTGCGCAGAGCTGGCCATCCGCGTGGCCGTCCCGCCCACCACCGGTCCCGACGCGATCGATCTCCTCGACGGCGGGGCCGTCGTCGACGCGGCTCGGCGGGCCGGCGCCGACGCCGTGCATCCCGGATTCGGGTTCCTCGCGGAGAACGCGGATTTCGCCCAGCTGGTCCTCGACGCGGGCCTGACCTGGATCGGTCCTCCACCGGCAGCCATCCGCACCATGGGCGACAAGGCCGCAGCACGACGGATCGCGGCCGACCTCGGGATCCCGACGCCTGCGGGGTACGACGACACCGACCAGTCGGACGCGGCACTGATCGCGGCCGCGGAGCGCACCGGGGCACCGTTGCTGATCAAACCGACGGCCGGCGGCGGCGGCAAGGGGATGCGGACGGTTCGGGCGCTCGATCGGCTGCCTGCGGAGTTGGCGACCGCTCGCCGTGAGGCTGCGGCCGCGTTCGGTGACGACCGGCTCATCCTCGAGCGCCTCGTCGAAGGCGCACGGCATGTCGAGGTCCAGGTCCTGTTCGACCGACACGGCACGGGCATCCATCTCGGCGAGCGGGATTGCTCGATCCAGCGGCGGCATCAGAAGGTCCTCGAGGAAGCGGGATCGCCTGCGGTGGACGCCGCGCTCCGCGAGCGGATGGGCGACGCCGCGCTGCGCCTGGCGAGCGCCGTCGGCTACGAGAGCGCTGGCACGTGCGAGTTCCTCCTCGACGACCATGGCGCTCTCACGTTCCTCGAGATGAACACCCGTCTCCAGGTCGAGCACCCCGTGACCGAGCTCGTGACGGGCCGCGACCTGGTCGCCGATCAGATCCGGATCGCAGGTGGCGAGCCCCTCGGCGTCGATCAGTCCGACATCCGCTGGGACGGTCATGCCGTGGAGGTCCGGGTCTATGCGGAGGACGCCGAACACGACTTCCTCCCGGCGACCGGCACGATCCTCCAGCTCCGGTGGCCGGCGGGCGACGGCGTCCGGGTCGATGCGGGCGTCGGGCAAGGCGACGAGGTCGGCGGGCGGTTCGACCCGATGCTGGCGAAGATCGTCGCGCACGGGCGGGACCGCGACGAGGCGCTCGATCGCCTGACGGCGGCCCTCGACGCGACCGTGATCCTGGGCCTGACCACCAACCTGCGGTTCCTGCGCTGGCTCGTCCGCGAGCCGGTCGTCCGCGCCGGCCAGGCCCGGACCGACACGCTCGGACGGATCTGGCCACCAGACGACTGGCAGCAGCGCACGCGGATCCCGGATGCCGCGTGGGCCGCCGCAGCCCGGGCGCTGCTCGCCGACGGCGGCGCCGGCGACGGGTTCCGACTCAATGCCGCCCCGAGCCTGCGACTGGCCGCGGAGGACGCAGTCAGGACCGTCCACCTGTCCCCGGGCATCGCGACGACGCGAGCGGCACGGGTCCGCGCGGGTGACGCCGTGCACCTGGACCTCGCCGGGCGAAGTATCGCCTTTCGTCTCGCGCCACCCCCTGACGTCGACCGGGCGGCGAGTGCCGCTGCGGCCGCCCATGGCACGGGCCCGGTCGAGCTCGTGGCACCGATGCCCGGCCAGGTCCTCTCGATCGACGCCCAGATCGGGTCGGCGGTCGAAGCGGGCGACGCGGTGGTCACCCTCGAGGCGATGAAGATGGAGCACGCGGTGACGGCGAGTCGTGGCGGGGTCGTCGCCGACCTGTTCGTGAGCGCCGGAGACCAGGTCATTCGCGGCCAGCGACTCGCGAACGTCGAGCCCGCATGATCGCGGACGCGGTAGGCTTCGGCGATGGGCGACAAGAAGAAGGCCAAGCACGCGTCATCCGAGCCCGCAGCGAAGCGGTCGCGGGTCGGGACGAGCCTGCCGCAGACCCGGGCCGAGCTGCTGGACCTGCATCGCGAGACCCGCGCGCGCCGCAACACGGCGCCGCATGGCAGCGCGGAGCACGTCGAAGCGATCGAGCTGATCGGCCGCATCGAGATCGAGATCGCCCGGATCGAGCGGGCCGTGGACCCGCCGCTCGTCTGACGACCGGTCGATGACGCCGGGACCCGGCGAGGGCCGCGTCCGGATCTACGAAGTCGGGCCGCGCGATGGCCTGCAGAACGAGGCGGTCTCCGTCCCGACCGACGTCAAGGCTCGTTTCATCGAGCTGCTCGTCGAGGCCGGCCTGCAGGAGATCGAGGCGACCTCGTTCGTGTCGGCGCGCGCGATCCCGCAGCTGGCCGACGCCGACGACCTCCTGGCGCGCCTTCCTCGCCGCCCGGGCGTGCGCTACCCGGTCCTCGTCCCGAACGAGCGCGGCATGGTCCGCGCGGAAGCCGCGAGCGTCGACGCGATCGCCGTCTTCACCGCCGCGACGGACGCCTTCACGCAGCACAACATCGGCATGACCGTGGACGAATTGCTCGCCACGTTCGCGCCCGTCCTTGCACGCGCCACGGAGCTCGGCTGGTGGAAGCGCGCGTATGTCTCGACGGCGTTCGGATGCCCCTACACGGGACGCGTCGATCCGGCAGACGCGGTCGCGGTGGCGGTCCGGCTGCTCGCGCTGGGGGCCGACGAGGTCTGCTTCGGGGACACGATCGGTGTTGGCGTGCCGGACCAGGTCGCCGAGCTGGTGGGACTGGCGGACGTGGCGGGGGTCCCACCGGTCCAGCAGGCGTACCACTTCCACGACACCCGGGGGACCGCGCTCGCCAACGTCGCGAGCGGTCTTGGCGCTGGGGTGCGGACGTTCGACGCTGCGACCGGCGGGACCGGTGGCTGCCCGTACGCGCCCGGCGCCGCCGGGAACCTCGCGACCGAGGACCTCGTGTACTTGCTCGATGCATCCGGATACGAGCACGGCGTGACGCTCGATGGCGTCCTGCTCGCTGCGCGATTCATCGCGACGGCGCTCGGCAAACCTCTCGCGACCAAGGTCGGCCAGGCCGGTGGCTGGGACCCACGGACGGGTCGCCCAACGGGTCGGGACGCGTAGCGGGGCGACGGTCGCGCGACGTATCCGGCAAGCCGATCAGCGGCCCGTCGCGTTCTTGATATCCTCCGCCCACCATGGACGGCGTCGTTCTCGTTCTGAACCAGAACTACGAGCCGCTGAACGTCTGCAATCTGCCAAGGGCCTTCCGCCTTCTCTTCGGCGAAAAGGCCGAGGTCATCGAGTACGACCACCAGATGATCCGGACGCCGCGGACGGAGTTCCGCGCGCCCTCGGTGATCCGGCTCCAGCACATGATCCGCCGGCCCCGCCCGCGGGTGAAGCTGTCCCGTCGCGAGGTATTCGCGCGAGACCGCCATGTCTGCCAGTACTGCGGTCGCCAGACGCACGACCTGACGCTCGACCATGTCGTGCCCCGCCATCGCGGCGGCGGCCACTCCTGGGAGAACCTCGTCACGGCATGCAAGGCGTGCAATCACCGCAAGGGCGGCAAGACCCTCGAGGAAGCGCGCCTCCGGCTCCATCGCCCGCCGTTCGAGCCGCGCAGCGACATCTATTCGCTGTTCACGCCGTACCTCGCCGACGAGCGTAACGATGCGTGGCGGTCGTACCTGTTCCTGGGGCGGAACTGACGCTCGACGCGGGACGAGCCCCGGTCGATCCATCGTCGGCGATCCCCGCCGCCGTCCATGAACTCCTCGGGACCCTGTGGTCCGCCGGCCATGCCGCGTATGTGGTCGGCGGGTCGCTGCGCGACCTGCTCCTGGCGCGCCCGGCGACCGACTGGGACCTCGCAACGTCGGCGCTCCCCGAGGTGACGGTCAGCCTGTTCCCGGGGGCCATCTACGAAAACCAGTTCGGGACGGTCGTCGTCCGGACCCGTGACAAAGCCGTCGGTGAGGTCGAGATCACGACCTTCCGGTCCGACCACGACTACGCCGACTACCGGCGGCCGCACCGGGTCGAATTCGGCGAGTCGATCGACGTGGACCTCGCCCGTCGCGACTTCACGGTCAACGCGATGGCGTGGGGCGCCAAACCCGGCCACGAGCCCCGATCGGTCGATCCATTCGGCGGTCGCGACGACCTGGTCGCGCGCAGGCTCCGTGCCGTCGGTGATCCGGCGACACGGTTCGGTGAAGACGCGCTCCGGATGGTCCGCGCCGTCCGGCTCGCGGCAACGCTCGACTTCACGATCGATCCGGCCACCTTTGCCGCGATCGAGGCACGCGCGGAGCTGGTGCGCCACCTCTCTGGCGAGCGCATCGGCGCCGAGGTGCGCAAGCTGCTCGACGCCCCGCGGCCATCCACGGGGCTCCGGACGCTGCTCGACACGGGTCTCCTCGGTCATCTCGCGCCCGAGCTGGCGGCACAGCGCGGCGTGCCCCAGAACAAGGTTCCCGGCGAGGACCTGTGGGACCACACGCTGCGGGCGGTCGATGGCGCGGTGCGCACGCCCCAGCGGATCCGCCTTGCTGCCTTGCTCCACGATCTCGGCAAGCCGTCGACCATGGCCGACGGCCGGTTCGTCGGCCATGAGATCGTCGGCGCCGCACAGGCGCGTGGCATCCTGGATCGCTGGCGCTGGCCCACCACCGAGCGGGAGAGGGTCGTCCATCTCATCCGTCACCACATGTTCGGCTACGTCCCGACCTGGTCCGACGCCGCGATCCGCCGGTTCATCGTGAAGGTCGGGAAGGGCGCTCTCGATGACCTCTTCCTCCTCCGCGAGGCGGACAACGTCGGGTCGGGCCGCCCGCCCGACGCGGGTCGTCTCACCGAGTTCAAGGCCCGGGTCGCGGCCCAACTCGCCTCCGGCTCGGCCCTCGACCTCAAGGGCTTGGCCGTCGACGGTTCGGACCTGATGGCGGAATTCGGGTGGAAGCCCGGACCGATCGTCGGACGGACCCTGCAGAGGCTGCTCGATCGGGTGATCGGCGATCCCTCGCTCAACACACGCGAGCGCCTGCTTGCGGTCGCGCGCTCGATGGCCAGCGCGGAACCCGGCCGATGATCGAGCTGCTGCTGGAAGCCGAGCGGGCGCTGTCATTCGGGCGCGTCGATCGAGCCGAGGAGCTCTATCGCCAGGTCGCCACGTCGGATCCGCGCAATTCGATCGCCGTCGTCGGACTCGCGCGGGTCGCGCTGGAGCGTGCGGACGACCTCGGGTCGTACCTGCTCGCCCGCCGCGCGCTCGTCATCGATCCCGAGAACGAGGCGGCGCGCCGGCTCGCGGTCCGACTCGAAGAGGTCCTCGCGACCCGCGGCGAGCCCGTTGCCGATCCGATGCCGGCCGCCCCGCGGGCGCCGGCTCTCGCATCCGAGACCGCGCCCGCGGCCGATGGCGAGCCAGCGCCCGCACGGGACCCGACGCAGCGATCCATCATCGATCGACTCCGCCGCCGCTAAGGTTCGGCGTATGACTCGGATCCTCGTCACCGGCGGGGCCGGCTACGTCGGGGCGGTCTCGGTCGAGTCGTTCCTGGCCGCCGGTCACGACGTCGTCGTGCTGGACGACCTATCGACGGGGCATCGGGCGGCGGTCCCGGAGGGTGTCCGGCTGGTCGTCGGCGACTACGGCGATCGCACCACCACCGCCGCGATGCTCGCCGACGAGCGGATCGAGGCGATCCTCCATTGCGCGGCTCGCTCACTCGTCGGCGAATCGCTCGAGGATCCTGCCCGCTACTTCCGGGATAACGTCGCCGGTGGGATCTCGCTTCTCGAGGCCGCACGGCAGGTCGGCGTCGAGCGCTTCGTGTTGTCGTCGACTGCTGCCGTCTACGGCGTCCCGGACGCCACGCCGATCACCGAGGACGCGCCGCTCCGCCCGATCAATCCATACGGCGAGACGAAGCGCTCGCTCGAAGCGGCGCTCGACTGGTATGCGCGGGCCTACGGGCTGCGCAGTGTCTCGCTGCGGTACTTCAACGTCGCCGGCGCGACCGAGGCGATCGGCGAGGATCACGACCCGGAGACGCACCTCATCCCGGCCATCCTCCACGCGGTCGACGCAGGCCGGCGACTGACGCTCTTCGGGGACGATTACCCGACACGCGACGGGACGTGCGTCCGCGACTACATCCATGTGGCCGACCTGGCCGATGCTCACCTCCTCGCCATCGAGGCGACCACCGCGGGCGACCCCCGCACCGACGACGGTCTGCTGGCGTGCAACCTCGGCAGCGGCGAGGGCGCCAGCAACCTGGAGGTCATCGCGGCAGCCGAGGCCGTCGTCGGTCGACCGATCGACTACGAGGTCGGGCCGCGCCGGCCCGGCGACCCGCCGGTGCTGGTCGCCTCAGCAGCACGAGCGTCATCGATCCTCGAGTGGGCGGCACGTCGGCCCGGCCTGACGGAGATGGTCGGCAGCGCGTGGGCCTGGCGGCGGCGTCACCCGAACGGCTTCACCGACTGACGCGTCGCTAGAGGTCGCGCGGCTCGATCGGCGCGGTCGCTGAAGCGAGCCGCTCCGGCGGCGCGACCGGCTTGATGGGCAGCTCCTCGCTGCCCGCCCAATCGTCGCGCACCGGCCAGATCAACCAGACGCCGATGACCATCGTAACGAGGAGACTGAGCACCGCGAGCTGGTAGGCGCCGTTGCCGAGCCGGTCCAGGAACAGGAAGAGCGTCAGCCCGTAAAGCAGGGTGCCGATGACCTGCGAGCCCTTCCCGACGAGCCCGTACAGGCCGAAGAACTCACCGATCCGGTCGGGTGGCGAGAGGCGCACCATCAGCACCCGATCGGCCACTGTCACCCCGCCCAGGCCCGAGCCCAGGATCGCGCCGGCGACCAGGAATGGCGGCAGACCCGCCGGCCCGAGTCCGATCGCGACACCGCCGATGACCAGCCCGACGGCCCATGAGGCGAGCACGATCAGCAGCGTCCGCTTCGGCCCGATCCGGTCCGCCAGCCAGCCCCACAGGAAGCTCATCGCGATCGCGACGATCGTGAGGCCGAGCAGGATCCCGTTGGCCGCGGCGTCGGACACGCCGAGCGCCTCGGTCGTGACGACGCTCATCACCACGATGACCGTATTGACCGCGTCGCTATAGAAGAATCGACCGACAAGGAACCGGCCGAGTCCGGGCACGCCGCGCGCATGCTCGATCGAGGCGCGGAGCTGGCCGAAAGACGCGATGACGTCGGCCGCCCGCAGGGGTGGCTCGTCACGTGCCCGCGGCTCCTTGACGACCAGGAAGATCGGGATGGCGAACACGAGGTACAGCGCGGCCGCCAGGCGGAAGCGCGCCTCGACCGGCACGTCGAGCAGGAGGATCAGCAGCCCGACGACGATGGTCCCGCAATACCCGATCGCGGTCCCGATCCCCGACAGGCGCCCCCGCGATTCCGGGTAGGACACAGTCTTGAGGGTTGCGTCGTAGTAGATGAGCGCGGCCTGGTACGAGAAGTTCGCGATGATGAACAGCAGGAGGCCGACGAGCGGAGCGACGTCGGCGATGAAGAAGGTCGACGCGATGCACAGCGCCGTGAACGCCAGGAGGAACGGCATGCGCCGACCACCGCGGTCGGAGATCGCGCCGAGGATCGGCGACACAAGGGCGTTGAGGCCCACGCTCAGCGCGACCGAGACGGCCAGCAGCACGCCACCGTCCCGGGCGCCGAACTGGTCGTTGAGATACAGACCGATCGCCCCAGAGACGACCGCGAAGCTGAAGATCGTGTTCGCGAAGTCGTACAACGACCAGGCGGCCGGAACGATGGGCCGCCCGCTCGGCGTCAGGCCGGCGAGGCCGCGGGCGCGTGACGCTGGGCCGGAGGACGGGGCGGCGCTGGCCACGGCCGGATGATACGCGGGGCGGGTCCCGGTACGATGAGCCGCGATGATCGGCACAGACGCACACGACCTGATCCGCCCGCTCCGGCCGCAGCAGTACGGGGGCAGCCGCCCGCGGAGGATCCCCGACCCGGTCGTCGAGCCGGCGTGGCCGGGTCATCGTGTCCTAGCGGCGGTCGGTGGCGGTCGGGCGTCGATCTGGCTCGACGGCGAGACCCTCGATGGGCACGAGCCCTTGGCTGCCGCCCTGGAGCGCGCGACGGGCGGTTTCGTCGGCGCCGGTGCGATCTTCGACGCCTATCTGACGAAGCAGATCGCGTCCGAAGGCATCGGGGTCAGCACGTGGGTCGACGACTACCCCACGATGGCCGGCCAGATGTCGCGGATGTTCATCGGCGAGCGCCGGAACCGGATGGAGGAGCTCAAGAAGCGGCGCGCGGCGGAGATGGAAGACCTTCGCTTCGAGGACGTGGACGTGCTCAATCTCGTCGTGGTCGACCTGCTTTGGCTCGACGACCAGTGGCTCCTCGACGTCCCGCTGCTCGAGCGCAAGCGCGTCCTCGAATCGATCGTGGCGCCGAGCCAGCTCGTTCGCGCGAGCCCGTACGTCCGCGAGCCGATCGGGACGTGGATCGGTTCGTGGCGCGCACAGGGTTTCCGCGCGATGACATTCAAGGCCGCGAACTCCCGCTACCGCCCGGGCGAGACCGCCGACGACTGGGCCCAAACCGACATGCCCCGCAGGTAGGTCCGCGTCGGCCAAGACACGCATCGCCGAGCGGTGTACGGTGGAGGCGATGCCCCAAACAGTCCTGACACCGACCGTGCGGGATCAGATCGCCCGACTTGGTGCCGCCGACATCATGGTCGGCATCCCCAGTTTCAAGAACGCCGCGACGATCGGCTATGTCGTGCGCGCGGCGCAGGCCGGCCTCGTCCAGTACTTCCCGGACCTCCGACCGGTCGTGGTCAATTCGGACGCCGGCTCGCCCGACGGCACCGGCCGCGTCGTCATCGAGACCGAGCCGCCCGACTACGTCGAGCAGATCCTGCTCACGCGACCGAATCACAAGCTCGAACGGGTCAGCCTGACCTATCCGGAGATCGACGGCGTCGGCGGCAAGGGTGCCGCCCTGCGGACGATCTTCGAGATCGCCGCGGCGCTGGAGGTCCAGGCGCTTGTCGTGGTCGACTCCGACCTGCGCTCGATCGTCCCGGAATGGATCGAGCTGCTGTCGGGCCCGATCCTGAAGGGCGGCTACGACTTCGTCGCCCCCCTGTACGCCCGCTACAAGTACGACGGCACGATCACCAACACCGTCACCTACCCATTGACGCGCGCCCTCTACGGGCATCGGATCCGCCAGCCGATCGGTGGCGACTTCGGCGTCAGCGGCGACCTCGTCCGGCATTACCTGTCGCTCGACGACTGGACCGACGACGTCAGCAAGTTCGGCATCGATATCTGGATGACGACGTCCGCGTTGACCGGTGGGTTCGCGGTCTGCCAGACGCGGCTCGGCGCCAAGATCCACGACCCGAAGGACCCGGGCGCGGACCTCGGGCCGATGTTCCGCCAGGTCGTCGGGACGATCCTGCGGCTCGCCGTGAAGAACCCGGACCACTGGTTGCCCATCCGCGGCAGCCATAGCGTCCCGGCATACGGGTTCGAGCGGATCATCGACCCACCGCCACTCGAGGTGAACACGCTCCGACTCCTGTCCGAGTTCCACGCGGGATCGCTGACGCTCGCCGACATGTGGGGCTCGATGCTGTCGCCCGAGTCGCTCGAAACGGTGATGGATCTCGCTTCGGAGGCCGGCCGGTTGGGCGACACCGCGCGGGCGAGACTCGGCATCGGCGGCGACGTCGCCTCGACCTCGGCCACCACCCTCGAGATGGCCGAGGCGGTCAGCGCGTTCCACTTCCCGGACGACGTCTGGGCGCGGGTCGTGTACGACCTTGTCGTCACCGCGCGGACACCGCCGCACCCGCTCGAGAGCCTCGTCGCCGCGCTCGTCCCGATCTACTTCGGGCGGGTCGGCTCGTTCGTGATCGAGAACCGGCACATCACGACCGACCAGGCGGAGGAGCGCGTCGAGCGGCAGGCCCGCGAATTCGAGCGGCTCAAGCCGTACCTCGTCCAGCGCTGGGGCGCGGGAGCCGGCGAGTGAGCCCCAGATCGCCTCTCCCGGCGCGCATCCTCATCCCGGTCGCCAACCCGGGCACGGCCGAGGAGCTGATCCGGCTCGGGGCGGCGATGCTGGACCCACGGGCCGGTGAGCTGTCGGCTCTCGGGATCGTCGAGGTGCCCGAGGGGATGCCGTTGTCCGAGGGCGCGACCCGTGCCCGGCACGCGCGTCGGCTCCTCCAGAAGGTCCTCGATTACGCGCCCGATGGCACGCCGATCCACCCCATCGTCCGCATCGGGCGGCACGCGTCGGAAGGGATCATCGAGGCGTCGGCCGAGCAGGAGGCCGACCTCATCATCTTCGGCTGGGGCGGCAAGGCGCCTCTCGGCAACGACGGTCGCAACGGCGGGCCCACGGTCTTCTCCCCCACCATCGACGAGGTCGTCCGCGAGTCGCCGTGCGATATCGCCGTCGTCAAGCAGCGTGGATCCCGAGACATCAAGCGGGTCCTCGTGCCGGTCCGCGGCGGACCGCATGCCGAGCTCGCGATCCGCTTCGCGGACGCCATCGCGACCTATCACGGGGCGACGGTCGTCGTGCTCCACCTCGTGCCGCCGGGCATCACGATGGCCGTCCGGGCGCAGGCGGAACGGGCGCTCGCCACGTTCATCAAGCAGCACCTCAAGGGCAAGGGCGAGGCCGTCCTGCGCGAGGCGCCGAACGTCCGCAACGCGATCCTGCGTGAGGCCGAGAAGGCCGATCTCGTGGTGATGGGTGCCTCGGCCGTGCCGGGCGGCGATGGGGTCGATTCGTATCTCTTCGGGGCACTCCCCGAGGCGATCGCCGCGCGCGCCAAGCCGTCCGTCGTCGTCGTCAAGACCCGCGAGGAGATCGGCGGGGCGACCTTCGACACGCTCGCCTCGAAGGCGGAGTCGCTAATCGCCGCCGACCGCGCCGCCGAGGAAGCGCGGGCCGTGCCGGCCCGCGTCGAGCGCTGGTTCGGCGAGTCGAACTTCCACCACGCGGAGTTCGGCGACCTCCGTCGACTCGTCCAGCTCAAGGAGAAGCAGGGCGTGACGGTCTCGCTCGTCCTGCCGACGCTCGACGAGGAGGAGACGATCGGCCCGATCGTCCGCAAGGCGATGCGCGAGATGGTCGGGCGGGTCCCGCTCCTCGACGAGGTCCTCGTCATCGACTCCGCGTCGACCGACCGGACGCGCGAGATCGCCGAGGCCGAAGGCGCGCGTGTGGTCCAGCATCCCGACGTGCTCGCGCGCTACGGCTCGTTCCGGGGCAAGGGCGAGGCTCTCTGGAAGTCGCTGTTCGCCACGACCGGCGACATCATCGTCTGGGCGGATACCGACGTCCGCCATTGGCACCACCGGATGGTCTACGGAACGCTGGGGCCGCTGCTGCACGAGCCACGACTGCAGTACGTCAAGGCGTACTACCAGCGACCGATCGTGCAGGAGGGCGTGCTCAAGGAAGGCGGCGGCGGCCGTGTCACCGAGCTCGTCGCCCGGCCGCTCATCAACCTCTTCTACCCGGAGCTGTCGGGGCTCATCCAGCCGCTCGCGGGCGAGTACGCGGGGCGACGGACGCTGCTCGAATCGATCCCGTTCTTCACGGGCTATGCCGTGGAGATCGGTCACCTCATCGACGCCGCGGAGCGGGTCGGGATCGAGGGCCTGGGACAAGTCGACCTCGAGCGGCGGGTGCATCGGAACCAGGAGCTCGAAGGCCTGACCCGGATGTCGTTCGTGATCCTGCAGGCGGTGATGAAGCGCCTCGAGGAGCGCCGCAAGGTGCGCCTGTTCGCAGAGCTCGGATCGACCATGAAACTGCCTCGCTCCGGAAAGGGGCGGCTGTCGCTCGAAGTTATCGAGCTCGCCGATCAGGAACGCCCGCCGATGATCCGGATCCCGGAGTACCTGGAACGACGACGCGCGGCGATCGGGGCGACGCTCGACCCGTCCATCCGGTGAACATCGAAGTCCTCGAACCTGCGTCATTCGACGACGCGGTCGCGGGGCTCGGGGCGCTCCTGAAGGACGCGGTCGACGGCGGCGCGTCGGTCAATTTCCTCTCCGGTGTCACGCCGGCCGAGGCCGCGGCCTGGTGGGCGGCGCGGTCGGCGGGAGTCGCGGCCGGCACGATCACGGTCTTCGTCGCGCGCGACAAAGACCGGATCGTCGGCTCCACGCTCCTCGAGCGGTCGCGCAACCCGAACTCGCCGCACCGTGCCGAGATCGGCAAGGTGATCGTGCATCGGTCCGCGCGGCGTCAGGGTCTCGGCAGCGCTCTGATGAAGGCGGCCGAGGAACGAGCCCGCAGCGAGGGTCGCTGGATGCTGGTGCTGGACACGGTCACGGGCAGCCCGGCAGCGGCCATGTACGAATCGCTCGGTTGGCAGACGGTGGGCACGATCCCGGACTACGCGCTCAACACCCGCGGTGAGCCGGAGGCGGCGACCTACTACTACAAGGACCTGCGATGAGCGTCGTGCTGATCGCGCCCGACTCGTTCAAGGGTTCGCTGACGTCGGTCGACGTGGCCAAGGCGTTGGCGGATGGCTGGCGACGGGCTCGACCCGACGATGAATTGCTGCTGGCGCCGCTCGCCGATGGTGGTGAAGGAACCCTCGAGGCGATCGCCGCCGGCGGTGGCTGGACCTGGCAGTCGGCGGCCGTGCGTGATCCCCTGCGCCGACCCATCAAGGCCCGTTGGCTCCTGTCAGACGATGGTGCGAGTGCCGTGGTCGAGATGGCCGAAGCGTCGGGCCTGTCCCGGCTTCGACCCGAGGAACGGGACCCGGTCGGCGCGACGAGTTTGGGCACCGGTGATCTCATCAAGGCCGCGATCGACGCCTCCGCCCGGCACATCACGATCGGGATCGGCGGGAGCGCGACGACCGATGGCGGGCAAGGGATGCTGGAGGGCCTCGATGGGCTCGATGGGCTGCTGGATCCACCCTCGGTGGAGGTGGCCTGTGACGTCTCGAACCCGCTCCTCGGGGAGCACGGGGCTGCCGCGATCTATGGCCCTCAGAAGGGAGCGACCCCGGCGCAGGTGCTCGAGCTCGATGCTCGGAATGCCGCGTGGGCGGACACTCTGGAGCACCTCACCGGGAGGCACGAGCGGGAGACACCGGGCGCGGGCGCGGCCGGCGGCGTCGGCTTCGCACTGCTGGCCATCCAGGACCAGTTCGCGTCCTTTGCCCTTCGCCCGGGCGTCGACCTCGTGATGGACGCCACGGAGTTCGACGCCAAGCTCGCCCGCGCCGACCTGGTGATCACCGGCGAGGGCCGGATCGACGCGCAAACCGGGTTTGGCAAAACCGCGCTCGGTGTCGCGAAGCGGGCGGCAACTGCGGGCGTGCCGTGCATCGCTGTCGGCGGTGGCGTCGAGCCCGATGGCATCGAGGCGCTTGCGGCGGTCGGGGCGATCGCAGTGCCCGTCGTCGAGCGCCCGCAATCGGTCGAGGAGGCGATGTCAGCTGGCGTCGAGCCGCTCATCCGCTGCGGCGCGCGACTCGCACGCCTGGTTGACTTAGTCCACTGACTTAGTCCATCATGTGGAGCATGGCTGACGTCGTCAATGTCCACGAGGCCAAGACACATCTGTCCCGACTTCTCGCGCGTGTCGAGGGAGGCGAGCGGATAACGATCGCGCGCGCCGGAAAGCCCATCGCCGTCCTCTCGCCCGCGGAGGAGCGACCCCCGGACCGGGTGCCTGGGATCGACAAGGGACTCGTCGTCATCCATGACGACTTCGACGACCCGCTCCCCGAGTTCGAGGAATACAGCTGAGTGCGTGCCCTGCTCGACACCCACTCGTTCCTCTGGTGGAACCTGGATGACGAACGGCTGTCGAGTCTGGCGCGACAGGTGATCCATGATGGGCGCAACGAAATCGTCGTGAGCGCGGCCTCGATCTGGGAGGTGGCACTCAAGGCGATCAAGGGAAAGTTGGAGCTCCCGATGGAGGTCGATGCATACGTCGCCGACCGTCTCCGTCGAAATCGTTGGGCGACGGTATCCATCGACGAACGCCACGCGGTGCGCGCTGCGATGCTGCCGATGATCCATTCGGATCCGTTCGACCGGGTCCTCGTCGCTCAAGCCCAGCTCGAGTCCATGCCCATCATCACGACCGATGCCGCGATCACGCGCTACGACGTCGAGACCATCTGGTGACGTTCGAGGAGAGACCTGCGCGGGCAGCGAAGCGACGCCGCCCGAAGAAGCGCAGGTTCTCGAACCCCGGCTCGAGCTACGCGAAGCGACTCGAGCGATACCGGCCGGGGTTGGTGCGGTTCACGCTCGACGGGCTGGCCGGCCTGTACGGACGCCCTGTCTGGGAGCGCCGGCTCGACCCGACCAGCGAGCTCATCCTCACGATCCTGACCCAGAACACCGCCGACGTGAACGCGGAAGTGGCGTTCGAGGCGCTCCGCCACGCGTACCCCGGCGACGGCCCTGTCGAGGAGCACAAGCCCGGGGCCGGCTGGGGTGGGATCGGATTGCCGGCGGGAATAGAACCGGACTGGGGGCGGGTCGAGTTCGCGCCACTCCCCGACCTGACCGATGTCATCCGTCCGGGCGGCCTGGCCAACCAGAAGGCGCCCCGGCTGCAGGCGACGCTCCGACGCATCCGCGAGGAACGTGGCGACTACTCCCTGGAGTTCCTCGGCGACATGACCGCGCTCGAAGCACGCGACTGGCTGACGCAGATCGACGGCATCGGGAAGAAGACCGCGTCCGTCCTGCTGCTGTTCTCATTCGGGCTGCCGCTCATGCCGATCGATCGTCACGTCGAGCGGGTCGCGCTGCGGGTCGGCCTGCTGCCGCGGAAGGCGACGGTCGATGAAGCACATGATCTGTTCCTCGGCGTCTTCCAGCCGGACGAGATGTACGAGGCGCACGTCAACCTCATCCAGCACGGGCGCAAGGTGTGCCACGCGCAGCGGCCGGACCACGACGCGTGTCCGCTTCGGGCGCGCTGCCGCTTCGTCGACCCGAAATCGCCCTAGTCAGCCTCCGCCCTGGACGACGGTGATCGACCAGGGCCCACGAGCGGCGATGTCGAGTCGGAACGTGCCGGCGGGCGCGAGCGATGTCACACCGCTGGCCGGTCCAGGCTCATCGACCACGATGCCGAGGTTCTGATCGCCGGTCACGGCGATGGCGAGTGACGCACCGTCGGTCTGCCACTGGATCTGCCAGCCCGAGACGACCTCGAACGGCTCAGAGACGTCGTGCTCGGTCCCGGTCATCCGAAGGATGATCTCCTGCGGTTGCGCCGCCGTGGCGGCCGGCCCCGACGGGCTCGCAGCGACTGTCGCGGACGGTACGGGCGAGGCGGTCAGGACCGGCGTTGGGGCGCCGGTCGGCGTCGTCGTCGGTGGGGCGGCGGACGCGACCGGACCGCCCGAGGCGGACCTCGGGTCCTGGTTGCCGATGAATGTGCCGATCCCGAACCCGACGATCGCGGCGGCTCCCAGGATGACAGCGAGGACCGGCCCCTGGCCGATCCTCGCAGCTGTTGCTTGGGCTGACACGGGCTCCTACTTCGAGCGGAAGTATGCCTCCAGCTTGGTGCTGCTGTTGAAGGTTCCGACCATCTCGGTCGACCCGTCGACCGTCTGGATGAACACCCGATAGCACTGGCCAGCGGACTTTGGAACCGCCCAGTTGAAGTGGAAACGGTCACCGGTGCGGCGCAAGCCGGTGTTGCTGGCCAACTCCGTGGGCAGGAGGACCGGATCGACCTCACCAACGAGGCACGCCACTGACTTCGCCCACGCGCTGAGGCCGACGGTGCTCGTGACCTCGGTCCCATCGAGGTTGAACACACGGAACTTGAGCGGAACGGTCTGGCCGTTCTTCACCGAGTTGTAGATACGTGGATGTGCCTCGACCGTCATGTCGACCGGGCTGTCGAACCCGACGATGCGGAAGGCCGTCGTGATCGCGGCGGTGTCCGTACCGACCGATGTCAGGTTGTAGTTGCCGGCGGCAGGTCCTGTTAGCGCCGCACCGGTCAGGGTGACGGTCCACGTCCCGACCATGCTGCTGGCGAAGGTGGCGGTGCCACCGCTCAGCGAGACCATGTCTCCTGGGATGACCTCGCTCACACTGCGCGAGACAACAGTCGCGAGGTTCGTGCCGTCCCAGACCTTGTCGGCCGCGGTAAACGCTCCGGTGACGTTCTTCTTCAAGATCCTGATGCTCTTGGTGTCGCCGCTACCGTTGTGATTCAGGTCGCCCGCGAAGGTCGCGGTGGCGGTGCAGCCACCGGCAACGGTGACGTTGGTGCAATCGCCGCTGTAGACGACGACGACTGCCGTGCTCAAGCCACCGACACCGGTCGCCAAGGCCGTCGCGGTGAATGGCGTCCCTCGATAGATGTGGGGACCGGCCTCAAAAGTCACGACCGTGGACGAGGGCGCCTTGTCGATCGTGAACGTCTCGCTGTCGGAGCTGGCTTCGTGGTTGGCATCACCGGCGTAGCCGGCGCTGGCCGAGGCTGTCCCGGCGTCGACGTTGTCGGTGTAGCTGACGGTCAGCGTCTCGCTGAGGCCGCCGGCACCGGTCACCGACGCGGAGCACGGGGTGTGGGCCGAGCCGCTGTACACGAACGGACCGGCCAGGCAGGTCACGACCGTGGACGAGGGCGCCTTGTCGATCGTGAACGTCTCGCTGTCGGAGCTGGCTTCGTGGTTGGCATCACCGGCGTAGCCGGCGCTGGCCGAGGCTGTCCCGGCGTCGACGTTGTCGGTGTAGCTGACGGTCAGCGTCTCGCTGAGGCCGCCGGCACCGGTCACCGACGCGGAGCACGGGGTGTGGGCCGAGCCGCTGTACACGAACGGACCGGCCAGGCAGGTCACGACCGTGGACGAGGGCGCCTTGTCGATCGTGAACGTCTCGCTGTCGGAGCTGGCTTCGTGGTTGGCATCACCGGCGTAGCCGGCGCTGGCCGAGGCTGTCCCGGCGTCGACGTTGTCGGTGTAGCTGACGGTCAGCGTCTCGCTGAGGCCGCCGGCACCGGTCACCGACGCGGAGCACGGGGTGTGGGCCGAGCCGCTGTACACGAACGGACCGGCCAGGCAGGTCACGACCGTGGACGAGGGCGCCTTGTCGATCGTGAACGTCTCGCTGTCGGAGCTGGCTTCGTGGTTGGCATCACCGGCGTAGCCGGCGCTGGCCGAGGCTGTCCCGGCGTCGACGTTGTCGGTGTAGCTGACGGTCAGCGTCTCGCTGAGGCCGCCGGCACCGGTCACCGACGCGGAGCACGGGGTGTGGGCCGAGCCGCTGTACACGAACGGACCGGCCAGGCAGGTCACGACCGTGGACGAGGGCGCCTTGTCGATCTCGTCATCGACGGTGCCCGAGGTGTCGTTGTAGTTGCCGGTGACGTCGGTGAACGTCCACGGATCGTCGGCGTAGGTGCCGGCGTTGGTGTGGGTCGTGTCCGACAGGTCGAGCCCGACCAGGGTCTCGCCCTCGACGCCGAGGCACGAACCGGTGGCGGTGTGGGCGGCGGCGTCATAGACCACGTCGTAGCCGGTCACGGTGCACACCGCGTTGGCCTTGTCGATCTCGTCATCGACGGTGCCCGAGGTGTCGTTGTAGTTGCCGGTGACGTCGGTGAACGTCCACGGATCGTCGGCGTAGGTGCCGGCGTTGGTGTGGGTCGTGTCCGACAGGTCGAGCCCGACCAGGGTCTCGCCCTCGACGCCGAGGCACGAACCGGTGGCGGTGTGGGCGGCGGCGTCATAGACCACGTCGTAGCCGGTCACGGTGCACACCGCGTTGGCCTTGTCGATCTCGTCATCGACGGTGCCCGAGGTGTCGTTGTAGTTGCCGGTGACGTCGGTGAACGTCCACGGATCGTCGGCGTAGGTGCCGGCGTTGGTGTGGGTCGTGTCCGACAGGTCGAGCCCGACCAGGGTCTCGCCCTCGACGCCGAGGCACGAACCGGTGGCGGTGTGGGCGGCGGCGTCATAGACCACGTCGTAGCCGGTCACGGTGCACACCGCGTTGGCCTTGTCGATCGTGAACGTGTCGCTGTCGGAGCTGCCGGTGTGGTTCGCGTCTCCGGCGTAGCTGGCGTTGGCCGTGGCCGTCCCGGCGTTGGTGTTGTTGAGGTAGGTCACCGTGACGGCTTGGTTGAGACCGCCGGCACCGGTCACCGAGGCGGAGCACGGCGTCAGCGCCGCGCCGCTGTAGGTGATGCTGGCAGGGCAGGTGACGGTCGTGGTCGAGCTGGCCGGATCGATCGTGAACGTGTCGCTGTCGGAGCTGCCGGTGTGGTTCGCGTCTCCGGCGTAGCTGGCGTTGGCCGTGGCCGTCCCGGCGTTGGTGTTGTTGAGGTAGGTCACCGTGACGGCTTGGTTGAGACCGCCGGCACCGGTCACCGAGGCGGAGCACGGCGTCAGCGCCGCGCCGCTGTAGGTGATGCTGGCAGGGCAGGTGACGGTCGTGGTCGAGCTGGCCGGATCGATCGTGAACGTGTCGCTGTCGGAGCTGCCGGTGTGGTTCGCGTCTCCGGCGTAGCTGGCGTTGGCCGTGGCCGTCCCGGCGTTGGTGTTGTTGAGGTAGGTCACCGTGACGGCTTGGTTGAGACCGCCGGCACCGGTCACCGAGGCGGAGCACGGCGTCAGCGCCGCGCCGCTGTAGGTGATGCTGGCAGGGCAGGTGACGGTCGTGGTCGAGCTGGCCTTGGTGATGGTCAGCGCTCCCGGCGTGAAGGTGAACGAGTAATTGCCGGCGGTCAGGCTGCCGAGGGCGCAGGTGATCGCGTAGGGGCTGCCCGACACCGGGCTGGTGGCGGTCGCCGTGGAGGTGCACAGCGGGCTGCCGGCGACCCCGGAAGTGGCCAGGGTCTCGCCGTTCTTGAAGCCCGTGATGGTCGCGTCGAGGACCGGGTTGGGGTCGCCGTAGTCGCGGCTCTTGTCGTTGGCGTCGACCACCAGGGTGGCCTTGCTGATCGTTTGGGACAGCGAAGCACTCGTGCTCGCACTGAATGCAGGAGGGCCACTTGCCCCGCTGTACACAGCAGTAATTGAGTGTGGGGAGCCGGCGACGTTCAAGCTCGACCCGGAGCAGGTCGCTTGGTTGCCGGCAAGAGCCACAGCCGCACACAGGACAGCCGCGCCGTCTTTGAACGTGACGTTGCCCGCGCTGCTCGGATTTCCCGCCAAGGATGTGACGGTCGCAGTGAAGACCAACGCCTCCCCGTAACTGTTTGAGGCATTGCCAGTCGTGCGTGTCACCGTCGTTGCCGTCAATCGCTGATAGTTGGCTCGATAGACGTCATCGACCGACCCAGTTGGGTTGCGGACACAGATCGACAGCGCTGTGTTCGGGAATCCGGTCGAGGGCGAGTCGCTCTCCGCCGTCCAGTTCACGAACTGATAGCCGCTCGGAGAGGTGGGGTTCGTAGGCGCCGTGAGCTTTACGAACGAGCCACTTCCGAGGCCGGTCACGCTCGACCCAGCGTCGGTCGAAACGGTGACGTCTGGACGTGCATCGCCACCGCTCGAGCAGGTGTTGGTGCTGAATCCTCGAACGACTCCGATGTTGAATTGGAGGTTGGGAGGATTCCCTGTCGGACCACGTTTGACCATCAAGGAAGCATCGGTGAACGATGTTGACGCTAGACCTGACTCCGCACCCGTCGCCACGACGCGATAGACCGCCACGAACCAGTTCGGTAGGTTGAACTGGTCGAGGATGTCGCCGGAGGCGTCAGCGGTCACGTCGACGTTGCGGGACCAGCTGCTGCCCCAGTCGTCGTTGACGTAGATGTGCACGGACTCACCGGGCTGCCAGCCTGAGCCAGTCAGCGTGACCAGCCCGCCTGGCGGGTAGTCGGCGAGGTCGCTCTGGATCGTCGGCGTGCCGGTCGGCGTCGATGGCTGGGTCGTGGGAGCAGGGGTCGTGTCCGGGGAAGGAGTCGGCTGCTCGGGCGTGGGCTCCGGCGTCGCGGCGGGCGGCTCGGCGGTCGGCGGCTCGGCGGTCGGCTCAGGGGTCGGGTCCGGCGACGCTGCCGGCGGTTCCGGCGTGGCCGCCGGGGTCGGCTCCGACGTCGGGTGAGGGGTCGGGTCCGGGGTCGGCTCCGGTGTCGCGGCCGGTTCGGTCGAGGGCGGCGCACTCGCGCCCGGGTCGCCCGTCGGATCCTGGGCGGCCGCTGGGATCGGAGCGAACAGCGTCGCGATCAGGAGGAAGACCTGCATCACGACGAGCACGCGGTGGCCCGCGAACGAGAGACGGCTTGGTACGCGCGACATCAAGGCCCCCAATGCGCCTGGCGTGACGGGTGGCGTCTCGGCGTCGCAGACGGATGAACGATAAGGATGAGTGCTGCGCGCTGGGCCCGAGGTCGCCTCGCCCTGACACCGGACGGGTGACTGTTCGATTGGCCGCTCCGATCGAGCGGGCGGCAACCGTACTTACCCACCTGCCAGAAGTCATCCCCCTTTTGGGCGCCTGCTCCACTCCAGACCGCACCTGGCCGCAGATACCGGTGCCGACCTGCACCAACCGGACGCCGAGACCACGCGGCGGCAGTACTACGCGGTCGTCGCGAACGCCCTCCCTATACTCCCGGGCATGCTGTCAGGCCCGCACGCGCCCCGGATCCTGCTGGTCGACGACGATCCGAACCTGCTGGTCCTGCTCGCCGACCAGCTGCGTGCCGACGGCTATGAGATCTCGACGGCACGTGACGGCGACGAGGCCCTCCGCCGCCTCCGCTCGGCCTGGCCCGACCTCCTGATCATCGACATGATGATGGCGCGGATGGACGGCTTGACCCTCGCCCGCGAGATCAAGGCGCAGGCGGACCTGCCGATCATCGTCCTCTCGGCGATCGATGCCGGCGACTCCAAAGCCGACCTGCTCGAGGAGGTCGCCGAGGACTACGTCACCAAGCCGTACCACTACCCGGAGCTTCGCGCCCGGATCAACCGCGTCCTGCGCAGGCTCGGCGATAAGGTGCCGCGCCAAAGCCTGGAACTCGGGCCGGCGCTCACCCTCGACCTTCATCGACGCGAGGCCACCGTCGGCGGCCAGGTCGTGCAGCTGACGCCGACCGAGTCGCGCCTCCTCTACGCCTTGGCCGCCAACATCGGCCAGACCGTCACCACCGAGACACTTCTCGCCAGGGGCTGGGCCGAGACCGAGGACGCCGACCCCTCGTACGTGTGGGTCACGATGCGCCGGCTACGCCAGAAGGTCGAGGTCGATCCCAACCGCCCGGCCCATGTCCAGACCGTCCGCGGTGTCGGCTATCGACTCGTCGTGGCGACGTCCGGGAAGCGATCCAGTGGCTGACGAGCGGTTCGTCAACACCACCAGGAGCGACGCGGGATCGCGATCGGCCGATCGACCGCCGCGGGTGAGCTTTCGTTCGCGACTCACGCTGGCCCTGCTGTTCACGGCGATCGTGCCGCTCGTCGTCTTCGGCGTCGTGGTCTTGACCTTCGAGACGATCCTGCGTGGGCAGCCGGTCGACACCACGTTCGCCCAGGTCCTGCTGTTCGCGCTGGCGATCCTGCTGGCGTTCGCAATCGTCGCCGCGTTCGCCCTGGCCACCGAACTGTTGGCACCCCTCCGGTCGGTCGTCGCGGCGGTGGACCGCGTCTCCAAGGGAGATCTGACGAGCCCGATGCAGGTCGTCGGCGACGACGAGCTCGCGCGACTGGCCGACAGCCACAACCGCCTTGCTGCCGACCTCGAGCGCCGCAATCGCGAGCTCGGCCGGATCCTTGCGGCCATCGACGAGGTGTCGCCCCAGGACGATGTCGAGGCGCTCGTCCAACGGACAGGTATCGATGCGACGTCGTCCTTCGCCCTGATCGACGCGACGGTCGTCATGGGCGACCCGTTGATGGTCGAAGAGGAGGAAGTCGTCCCTGGTGTCTCGCGGCCCCTCCGGGCCGTCATGCGAGCCGGCGGCCAAGACATCGGCGTGCTCATTGGACGGCTACCGGCCACCCGGCGCTGGGAGCCGGCCGATCAGGATCTCCTTGAGCTCTTCGCCAGCGAGATGGCGTCGGCGATCCGGAACGCCCAGCTGTTCGCGCAGGTCGAGGCCCAGAACCGCCAGCTGCTGGAGCTCGACGCAGCCAAGGACGAGTTCCTGCGCGGCGTCAGCCATAACCTGCAGACGCCCCTAACCAGCATCCGGGCGTACGCCGAGCAGCTGGATGTCGCGAGTCCGGACCGCCGACTGGGCATCATCGCCGAACAATCCGAGCGGCTCTCGCGCATGGTCCGCCAGCTACTGACTGTCACGCGCCTGGAGTCCGGAGCACTCCGGCCGCGGAGCGAGGTCGTGTCACTGGCGACCCGCGTGCGCAAGGCATGGGAGGCGCTCGGCGTAAACAACGTCGACTTCGCCGTGGAGGACGGGGCAGAGGGCTGGCTCGCTGTTGCGGACCCGGATCAGCTCGATCAGGTCCTGTGGGCCCTCCTCGACAACGCCGTTAAATATGGAGATGGGAGCCCGATCCGTGCGGTCATCGGCGTTGACGCGGGGGCACGTCGAGTCCGCATGACGATCAGCGACCAGGGCCCTGGCGTCGCCAAGTCCGATCGGACGCGATTGTTCACGCGCTTCGAGCGGGGCGGCGATGCCGCGCCGGACGGCGGGAGCGGTCTGGGCTTGTACGTCTCGCGAGAACTGTGCCGCGCGATGGGTGGCGAGTTGACACTCGACACCGAGGGTTGCCCAACGAGGGGCGGCGTTCACGATCGCGCTGCCGGGGGAGTCCGGCGACGAGGCTTGACGTCTCGGCGGATTCGGCCGTCGGTTTCGTCAGAGCGTGTGGTCTGGGTGCGCGACTAGCAGCTCAGGCGGGTTCGGCGGTAGCGTCCTGGGTCGCGGGTGTGGCGGATCGCACCGTCCAGATGATCCGCCGCGGGTCGCCTGCGATCAGCGCCGCGGCTGCGGCGCCGACGATCGGCCCCAGCATCGCGCTGACGGCCAGGAAGTCGGCGAGCAGCGCGCCCCCGTACCACCCGGCGTAGAACCAGAGCACCGTGGCAAGGATTCGCTTCGTCATGGGCGCATCCTGCGTGGACGTGGACGGACGGACACATCACCCACTGGTCCGGGTCCGGTACCGAGGTCCGCAGCCGGGACCGTGGCCGCCTGGCACCGACGGCAAGGTGATGTGCAAGGTATCGATGTCACGATGGCGGGACTTTCGTACCACTTCGTCGGGGGACTCATGCGCTCCGTCATCCCGTCACGGCGTCCTGGGCGCGCACGTACGCGCGGCCAGAGCATGGTCGAGTTCGTGCTCGTCCTGCCGATCATGCTCATCCTTCTCGCGGCCGCGATCGACCTCGGACGCCTCTTCTACGCCTTTGTCGCGGTGGAAAACGCGGCGAAGGAGGGTGCGTTCTACGGCGCACGGAGCCCGTTGTGCAGCTCCTCAGCCAATGCAAGCTGCGCAGATCCGAACAACGTTGTCTGGCATGTGGAGAACGAGGCGCCGAACATCGGACACCAGTTCTCGACGACGGTCGCCTGTCGAACCCCCGCCGGTGCGCTGGTCCAGCCGATCAACGACTGCCTCGACGGATACACGTACCAGGTCACGGTGACCTACCCATTCCAACTGATCACACCGATCCTTGGGAGCATCGTCAATAAGAACCTGACCTTGGGATCGACGTCGCAGGCGACGGTCATCTCCGACGCCTTCGACCCGAGCGGCCTCGAGCTTCTGATGTGGGTGAACAACACCGGTGCCGACAACGCCGTCGATATCGCGTCGGCGTGCAGCCAAGCCGAAGCGGCGACCTCTCCGAACTTCTACTTCGCCCCCTGCCAGGACTCGACCAACACCGACAACTACCTCCAGTACCTCGAGGGGGCCACCGTCAGCTACAAGGTCCGTGTTCGAAACACGGGAAACATCCCGCTGACAGGGATCACCTACGCGTGGCAGGAGAACGGCTCGAACATCGCCAGTCAAGGGAATTGCGCGACGTTGCCAGGTGCCATCGGCGTTGGGGCGGCGCCGTCGTACTGCATCTTCAGCCGTCCCGCAGTTGCGAGCAATCCCGTGAACGGCATCGCGGATCACATCGTCTCGGGGACCGCACAGGGCACGGCACAGTCACTCCCGACCGGCTTGAGCAATGGGTCGGCAACCATCAAGGTCGTCCCAGCCGCGAAGCTCGCCGTCACCCTGCGTGCCTCGCAATACCGATTGGGCGGCAGTGGCAACGGCTTGCTCGGCAATGCGCAGTACGCCAACGGCAACATGACGCTCAATCGGAATGCGACCTCACCATTGCCGGAGATCCAGACTCCGACGGCATGGTTTCAACTCACGGTCGTGAACCAGGGCGGAACCGCAGACAACTTCAGCGTGACGGTGACCCAGCAGGGCAGTCCGATCGCGACCCCTTGCACGCCGCCGGCGACCCTCGCACCGGGTGGCGCATTCGTCTGCATCTTCCCGCGGACCCTGACGGCTACCCAGGCCTACGCCTTCAGTGCCACTGCCAGCGCCACCGGTTCGCTGCTCGTCGGCGGGACCCAGCGAAACGTGACGGTGACGACGGCAACGTGCTCTGGGAGTCAACGGGTGATCCCGAACCTCGTCGACACGCTGACTCCGTCCGCCGATGGATCGAACAAGACGGTCGCTCAGGCCAGGGCCACGTGGACGGCGGCTGGGTTCACGAGTATTCCGGCGACAACGCCTCCGGGCGCCCCCATCACGCAAACCGCGATCACGCAAAACCGATTGGCCTACACCTGCATGAACGCGAACACGTCCGTGAACATCGGAGCCCAGTGATGAATCACCCCCAAGCCCGCCGACGACGGCGCGGGCAATCCCTCGTCGAATTCGCGCTGGTGGCCCCGATCTTCTTCCTGGTGCTATTCGGGATTATCGATGTGGGTCGCTATGTGTACGTGACGACCGCGTTCAATCAGGCCGCTCGCGAAGGTGCGCGATTTGGCTCGGTCGAGCAGTGGTTCTACACGTGCCCGGCAAGCGCATCGCCGAAGACGCGGGAGAACTGCTCGCAAGAGGTGGCGAAGGCGAACGTCATCGCGGGCCCGCCCGTGTTCACCGTCACCGCGACGTGCGCGTCGGGCTGCAGGGCAGGTGACCTCTTCACGGTCGAGGTCAAGTCGCCACCAACGAACTCACCAGACCGATTCAAATTCTTCACGCCCGTGATCAGCTCACTCATCACCCCGCCGGTGATCACTGGCGAGGCATCGGTCGTCATCCAATGACCCAGTCGACGATCCAAACCAGGGAAGGGAAGGGGTTACAGATGCCACGGAGCTCGCGCCGGCGGGCACGGTCGGAAGGTCAGATCCTCGCGCTTTTCGCGGGAGGCCTGGTCGCCCTGATCCTCGTCACCGGACTCGTCATCGACGGCGGCAACGTCTTCCTGCAGCGGCGCGACGCCCAGAATGCTGCAGACATCGGCGCCATGGCTGGGACGAAACGGATCGCCGACTTCTATGCGAAGCCGGCCGGGTCGCCCGGTAAAGCCTTCGCCGCAGGCGACAATGCGTACTCCCACATCCTTACGCGGATGGGTCAGAACGACTGCACCGCGGGTGTGGCGTGCACGTGGACGGCGCGCTACGTCGGTCCGCGGACGGGGGCGACCTTTGTGGATCTTGGACCCGTCAACGCGGGCGATGGCTCGCCCCCGACTGGTGCCCTCGGGGTCAAAGTCGATGTCACGAAGTCACCGCGAACGTACTTCCTGGGGGTCATCGGCAAGCCCGACTGGACCGTGAGCACCGTGGCTACAGCCCTCGCCGGCAAGCTTTCTGGCGCTCCGGCGGGCCAGATCCTGCCCATCGCGATGACCGAGATGCCGACCCAGGAGGGGGCCATCTACGCGCTCACCAGCGGCTCGAACGGCCCCGGCCAGTTCGGCTGGCTGTCGTGGACGGGCAGCAACGACCCGAACCATCTGGCGGCCAGCCTCTGCACGCCCGACAATCCGGGATTCACTCTGCCGGCCGAGTTTCCCGGCGACCCTGGCAAGAGCAACGCGAGCGGCGTTCGGAATTGCCTGCAGCAATGGGTGGACAACCAGCAGGTCGTGCTCATCCCGGTCGTCCTAGCGTCCAACGACCCCGCGAACACCGGAAGCTGTGCGACCGAAGGGAACGGCAACAACTTCACGTACTGCGTCGTTGCGCTCGCCGCTTTCGTGATCACCAGCTTCGATCAGCCCGCGGTCGACCAGATCAATGGTCGGTTCGTGGGAACCATCCCCTATTCCATGACCGGGAACGCTAGCGTCCCCGGTGGTGGTGGTGGGGTGACGGCACCACCCGACGAGGGTGGAGCGCTGTACGCGATCGGCCTCGCCCAGTAGCGGAGTCGACGTCGCAGCGCTGGGGTCGCATCTAGCATCGGAGAGCCGCGCCGGGGGGCGCGGCTCTCTCGATTCTGCGACCCCCTGGGCCGGGCGAGCGGAACGCTGCCTGACCATCGGCGGCTACCAGTA
>CAVSKR010000001.1:0-564564 GCA_963728635.1 uncultured Chloroflexia bacterium | reverse complement strand
GCCCGTCCGGGCTATGCAGTCGCGCACCGATTCAAGGGACCGTGAAAGGTGCTACGCCGAGCATCGGCCGCACCTCTTCGAATCCGCACGCAGGAAACCCCCCTTGATGCGCTTCATGCGACCCGCCGACGAGCACCGATCCGATCGCCACCGCCGCCGCCGAGGCCAGAGCCTCGTGGAGTTCGCGATCGTCCTCCCGATCATGCTGTTCCTGACCCTCGTGGCGCTCGACTTCGGTCGGGTCTACCTCGGCTGGATCAACCTCCAGAGCATGAGCCGGATCGCGGCGAACCTCGCTGCGAACAACCCCACAGCCTGGCAGGGCGGTGGCGATGCAGCCGTCCAGGCCAAGTACCAGAACCAGATCCGCAACGACGCGGAGGCGACGAACTGCCAGCTGCCGACCGTCGGTGGCGTTGCGACAGCTCCGAATCCGACGTTCATCGACACCGGCGGCAACGGGACGGCCGACGACCTCGGGGACTCCGCCTCGGTCGCGCTGTCCTGCACGTTCGGACTCATTACCCCAGGGGTCAAGGACGTCCTCGGCGGCTCGATCTCAGTGGCGTCGTCCTCGGTCTTCCCGGTCAAGAGCGGGATGACCGCAAGCGGGGGTGGTCCCCCGCCTGGAAGCCCGCCCAACGCGGCGTTCACCGGGAATGGCACTCTGGCGCCGTCGTCGCTGAGCGGTGTCGCTCCCTTCACCGTGACCTTCCGCGACACATCCGGTGGCAGCCCGACGAGCTGGCTGTGGAACTTCAACGATGGGTCGCCGAACTCCACTCTGCAGGACCCGCTTGACCACATCTTCCTCCTGCCGGGCACGTATATCGTCACGATGACCGCGACCAACGCCCTGGGCTCGAGCACTGAAACGATGGGCGTCACCGTCACGGCGGCATCGATCGTGGACTTCACCTACGTCATGTCGGGGCCGAACGCCCCGGCGACCGTGAACTTCACCGACAACTCGACGGTCGGCGGGACGAGCTATGCCTGGACATTCGGTGCAGGTCAGGGCTCCGGCACAGGCACGACCGTGAGCCACGGCTACAGCACAGCCGGTTCGTATGACGTGACGCTGACGGTGACGTACCCGACGGGGCCTGTCAGTGCGACGAAGACCATCACGTTGGGGGCCGGGCTGTGCACGGTGCCGAGTCTCAACGGGGTCAAGCGCAACAACGCGCAGGCCGTGTGGACGGCTGCCGGGTTCACGGGCACGGTCAGCAACGGTCCGGGCGCCCCGAACGGCAACTTCACGATCCTGTCGCAGTCGGTCACGGCGGCGTCGCAGGTCCCATGCAACAGCAACGTGACGGTGAACAACCCATGAACGTCTTCCATCGACGCGCCCACGGAACGAAGCGCGGTCAGGCCCTCGTCGAGTTCGCGCTCGTCCTGCCGATCTTCATCCTGGTGCTCGTGGCGATCTTCGACCTCGGTCGAGCCGTGTTCGCCTACAACACGCTGACCAACGCGGCCCGCGAGGGCGCGCGCATCGCGATCGTCAACCAGTACAAGCCGAGCATCATCGCACGCGCGAAGCAGCAGACCGCGATCGTCGAGCTCAACGATCCAAGCGTCCAGGTGGACTTCTACCAGGTGAACGCGGACGGGACAGTGAACACGACGATCCCCTGTGCGCTGAGCCAGATCGCCGTCGGCTGCATGGCCACCGTCAGTTTCGAAGCCACCTATCAACCGATCACGCCGCTCATCGGGAACATCGTTTTCAAGAACGGCGTGACGTTCACCGCCACCTCCACGCTCTCCGTGGAGTACAGCTGCCCGGCCGACCGGAACGACGGTGCCGCCGCGGCGAACTGCCCCAAGCAACCATGAGAGGGACTCCCATGCATCGCCACGTCTCGAGCCGGCCACGCGGCCAGGTGATCGTCATCGCCGCCCTGGCCATGATCTCGCTCATCGGCGGGGTCGCCCTCGTTCTCGAGGCCGGCAACGCGTATGCCCACCAACGACAGGTCCAGAACGGCGCCGATGCCGTCGCGAACGCAGGGGCGACCGTGCTTGCCGAGTACATCGGCGGCACGAGCAAGACCGACTCGGACGTCGTCGGAGCGATGACGACGGTGTCGGGCGCGAACTTCCTCGGCTCGTACGTCGGCTACTACACCGACGTCAACGGGCAGCTCCTGAACAACGGCGGCACTCCCTCGGGAGGACTCGGCTCGGCCGCGCGCGTCGGCGATGGTGCGATCCCGCCGAATGCCCAGGGCGTCCAGGCAGCCGGATCACAGAACTTCAACACGACCTTCGCCCGCGTGCTCGGCATGAACCAGTTCACGGCCTCGGCCGAGGCGACGTCCGTTGCCGGCGCCCTCTCCGGAGGGCAGTTCCTGCCGGTCGTCTTCCCAGTCAACATCGTCGACTGCGCCACGAACGGCGACCTCGGCACAGGTGAGGTCAACTGGCAGATCAGCAACCCTGACGGACCGGATGCCGACTCCAACCCCGAGGGCCAGGAATACATCGTGCCGCTGTGCAAGACCGGTGGCGGCTCGTTCATGATCCTCGACCTCGACGGGACGCCGAACAACTGCGACGACGAGGTGACCAACCCGCCGGCCATCCAGTTCGCGACCTTCCCGGTCGATGTCCAGTCTGATAACGGCAACAACTGCGCCAAGAAGATGGTCGACGAAGTCAACGCCAAGTCGGGCCAGGTCGTCCTGATCCCGATCTGCGACGGCGAATGCGTCACGGGCAACGGCAGCAACGCGGTCTACCACGTCATCCGCGTGGCGGCGTTCTACCTCGACTACATGTCGGACCAAAACGGTGGCAACAACACCGCATGCCAGGGCAACGGGACCTCGCTCGTCCCGATCGCCGGCAACGGCAGCAGCAGCTGCATCGCCGGCTGGTTCGTCCGGTACATCACGTCGGGCCCCGTCGGGGGCGGAGACATCCAGGGGGCCGGCGCTATCGGCGTCCAGCTCGTGAAGTAGCGCGTCGGCGGCCCGCCGGGCCGCCTACGCCAGCCGGTACGACTCGGGTCGCCGGTTGGCGAGCGACGGGATCTGACGACGGACCGCGGCGACGCGGTCCGTCTCCACGTCCGCCCGCACGATGCCCACGCCGTCGGGGGCCTGGGCGATCACCGTCCCCCACGGATCGATGACCATCGACCGTCCGAACGCGGGCTGTCCCGGCGGTCCGCCGGCCTGCCCAGGCGCGAGGACCCACGCACCGTTCTCGATGGCTCTCGCGCGGAGCAGCACTTCCCAATGGTCGCGACCGGTCCGCTCGGTGAAGTTGGACGGCACCGTCGAGCACCTCGGCACCGGCCAGCGCCAGCGTGCGGTACAGCTCCGGGAACCGGAGGTCGTAGCACACCGACAGGCCGACGCGAACGCCATCGACGTCGGCGACGACCGGCGTGTCGCCGGGTGAGACGCGGGCGGATTCGGTATCGACCGGACCGTCGTCGACCGATACGTCGAAGAGGTGGATCTTGCGGTATGCGGCGACGATCGAGCCGCCCGGATCGAGCAGCACGCTGGTGTTATAGGGACACGCCGGGTCGTCCGAGGTCTCGGCCACGCTGCCGGCGAGGATCCACGCATCGTGCCGACGCGCGACCTCCCCGAATGCCTCCGTGAACGGCCCGGGGATCGGCCTCGCAGATGCCCGGAAGCCGGCGTCGTCGCCACGGTAGTGGAGGTACTCCGGCAGCACGACCAGTCGAGCGCCGCCCGCGGCGGCCTCGGCCGCAAGGGTGGTGGCGCGATCGATGTTCGCGTCGACGTCCCCGGTCGCGTCGAGCTGGACGAGGGCGACGGGTAGCCGCATGCCGGCATCGTACGCGGCCTTCGCGTCGGGTTGGGCTGGGTCGGGTTCGGGCCGAGCGGGGCCGTGCCGTCCGTGCCGCGAGAGTCGGAGTCGTCCCTAGGGCGCCGTCGAAGCGCCCGGGTTCACGTGCCTGGCGGACCCATCCTTGCAATGGCCTGGCGGCCAGCATTGGAGCCCGAAGCGCTCCATCTTGCCAGCCTGCCTGGCCGCCTTGGCGGCCTGCTTGGCGGCGTGTCGATCGGCCTTCTCCTGGGTCCAGCCTGGGTGGTCCTTGCCGACCGCCTTCCAGCCGCCGGCCCAGGGCGGCCTGCCGGGTTCACGGAGCGCAGTCCCATCCACGGTGAGGACATCGACGCTGGTCGAGCCCTCGTTCTGTTCCCCGCCGATCGTGACCTGCTTCCCGACATAGGGTGCGAGCGGATAGGCGTCCCCGAAGAACCACGCTGGGCCGGCATCAAGGGTCAGGACGCTGGCGCCGGAGGTGAGCGTGTACTCGGTCGACCCGTCGGTGGCGGTGCGTGTCCCGAGGGTGCCCGTGACGGTCACGTCGACGCTCTTGGCCTTGTCCGGCCTCTTTGCCTTGGTCCCCTTGTCGGCCTTGCCCGCCTTGTCGCGCTTGTCGGAGTTGTCGCCGCCGTCGGACGCCGTGGCCGCTCCCGGGGTCCCGCTCGATCCGACTCCACCCGCCGCCAGGGCGACGGCCGCGAGGGATCCGACCAGCACGGCGGCCATGATCCCGATGTGGACGAGGTTGGTCCGAGACGGCCGAAGAGGCATGTCCGAAGAGTACCGCCGCCGACCTTGCGATGGACCTTGCCAGGCGCCGTCGCGGTGCCGTCGGGCACCAGGATCCGCGCTCTAGCGGATACCTGTATCGAAGGCGATCGTCACGGGGGCGGCGACGCCGGCCACCACCTCGACTTTCTGCGCCTCGGGGATGCCGAAGGGGTCGTCACCCGTGTCGACCACCCTGATGACATAGGCCCCCGCTGGGAGCTCAAAGAACGACGTCCCAGCGGCGTCGGTCACCTGCCGAGCGACGCTCCGACCCGCGCCATCGGTGACCTCGATCATCCGGTCCGGGACCGGACGGGGTGCGCACGCCGGATCAGCCGGGACGGTTTCCACGGGACACGTCGGTCCCGCGACTGCGGTGACGAGGATCCCGGTACGTCCCGGCTGCCCACCGCCGGCTCCCGCCGGCCACGCCGTGTCCGGGACTGCCCCGCCGCCCTCGGACTGGAGCGTCACGCTGCCGTCCGGGCCGACCGCGTAGACCCACGTGTGCTCGTCGATGCAGCCTGCCTGGCAATCCCCCCAGCCGAGACGGACGGTCACGATGAAGGCACCGACCCCCGAGGCCGGCATGGCCTCATACCAGCTCGACTGGCCGATCATGTCAGGATCGCGTTTCGTGATCCCAGCCAGGCGTGGCTGGTGCGCGATGACGCGAGCGATCGCCTGTTCCTCGGTCGTGACGGGACCGCCGCCGACCGTCGGGGCCGGACTGGACGGTGTTCCGGCGCCACCAGCGCACGCGGCGACGAGCACGAGAATCGCCACCGACCGGATCAGGGATCGCGTCACGTCGTCCATCGCGTCTCCGACGATGTCCCCCGGGCTACAGTTCCATGGGTTGGCCGGGCCATGCTACCCCTGTGCCCAGTGCCGACCGCAGGAGGGGGAGTCCAGCCCCGGTGCCTAGGCCCATCGACTACGGGAGCGTCGAGGCTCTCACCTTCGACTGCTACGGGACGCTGATCGATTGGGAGGCCGGCCTGACCGCCGCCTTCCGACCGATCCTCGAGGCCCACGGTGTCGCGGCCGAAGACGAGGACCTCCTGACGCGCTTCGCCCGCCATGAGGCAAGCGTCGAGGCCGGTCCATACCGCCTCTACCGGGACGTCCTGGCGGCCGGGCTCCGCGGTGTCGCGGACGAGCTCGCCTTCACGCCGGCCGACCAGGAGGTGGTCGCCTTTTCTGGCTCCGTGGCGGACTGGCCGTCATTCGCGGATTCGGTGGAAGCGCTGACGCGGCTCAAGAGCCGATTCCGGCTCGGCGTGATCACGAACTGCGATGACGACCTGTTCGCAGCATCCAACCGGCGGCTGGGCGTCGAGTTCGACTGGATCGTGACCGCGCAGCAGGTGCGGTCGTACAAGCCCGACGAGGCGAATTTCCTGGCCGCATTCGATCGGGTCGGCCTGCCGCGAGAACGGATCGTCCATGTTGCCCAGAGCCTGTTCCATGACCACGTGCCGGCAAAGAGGCTCGGACTGACCACGGTCTGGATCGACCGGCGACACGACCGGCCGGGCTCAGGCGCGACACCGCCTGCGGATGCCTCGCCGGATGCCCGCTATCCGGACATGGCCTCGTTCGCGCGGGCCGCCGTCACGCAGTAACAACGCCGGGTCATACAGCCCGAGAGCAGAGGAAGAAGGGTTGGCCGGGCGTGAGTGCGTATCGCGCTCGGGTGGCATCGTCCACGGACGCTGCGTAATCGAACACATCGACCTCGAAGCCGCCGGCCCGGAGGCGCTCCGGGTAGTCGCTGCCGATATTGCGGACGTGCCCGTGCGAGCCGAGGCGGAGATACCCATCCGGATGTGCAGGCGTTGGCGATGGATCAAGGTACTCCTCGGTCACATCCACCTTGACCGGCACGATGATGATCACGGTCCCGCCCGGTCGGAGGATCCGGTAGAGCTCGCCGATCGCCGCGCGGTCATCAGGCACGTGCTCGAGGACGTGGCTGCAGATCACCAGGTCGAACGACTCATCCGGGAATTGCATCTTGACGATGTCCACCCGCTCATCCGCGAGCGCATCATCGATGTCGCCGCTGACGTAGTCGATGCCAGGGAGCGAGCGGAGGCGTCGTTCGATCCCAGGCTCGGGCGCGAAATGCAGGAGTCGCGTCGGACGCTCCCCGACGTGTCGTTGGTCGCGCAGGTAGAGCCACAAAGAGCGGTGGCGGACCAGCGACCAGCAGCGCGGGCACTGCACGTTCGGCATCCCATTCCGCGCCAGGAACGATCTGAAGTGTCCAGTCGCAGATCGGACACGTGACGCGGTCCCCGGCGTGCGTCCATGCCTGGACCCGGCGGATCGTCGACTTCAGCCCGGCGCGGGCGCGCGTCGGCAACACCGAACGGAGCGATATGCCGGCGCGTTCGAGATCCATCGCCTCCTCCTCGTCGGGCATGGCCGACGGCGCGAGCGCGCATTCTAATCCCGGTCAGCCGGCATTCGTCGAGTCAGCGTCATTCGACGCCGCGAGGAACCCGCGGAACGTCTCGGCCAGACCGGTGATCTCCAGCGGCAGGACGAACTTGGTCGACGGGCTGGCGCCGAGCGCCTTGAACGCCTCCAGGTACTGCAGTGCCATCGTCTTCTGGTCGACCTTGGACGCCGCGCCATAGATCTGCTCGAGGGCGAGTGCGAATCCCTCGGCCCGCAGGATGGCGGCCTGCCGATCGCCCTCGGCCCGCAGGATCTCGGCCTGCTTCGTGCCCTCGGCGACGTTGATCGCCGACTGGCGGGCGCCCTCCGACTCGATGATGACGGCGCGCCGCGTGCGCTCCGCCGACAGCTGCCGGTTCATGGCGTCCTGGACGTCGCGCGGCGGGATGATCTCGCGGATCTCGACGGTGGTGACCTTGCCGCCCCAGCGCTCGGTCACTTCGTCCATCTTCACGCGCAGCACTTCGTTGATCTGCTCGCGCTTCGACAGGACGTCGTCGAGGAGGATGTCGCCGATGACTGCACGGAGTGTCGTGGTCGCGATGTTCTGGAGCGCGCCCTCGAAGTTCTGGACCTCGACGATGCTCCGGTACGGATCGACGATCCGCCAGTAGATCAGGAAGTCGATGCTGATCGGGGCGTTGTCCCTGGTGATGTTCGTCTGGCTCGGGATCTCGATGAACCGCTCCCGGAGGTCGACGCGCACCCCACGCTGGACGATCGGGACGATGAACACCCAGCCCGGGCCCTTGACCTCGTTCGGGCTCGTCCGCCCGAGGGTGAACACGAGCAGTCGCTCGTACTGGTTGACGATCTTGATCGACGCGATCGCGATGACCACCAAGACGAGGAGAACGAACGCCACCGGCAAGATGACGGCTAGCTCCACGCGAACCTCCTATCCACCATCCGGCATTCCGGCCGGTCCCGATTCGACGACGAGCGTCAGGTCCTCCTGGCGGACGACCCGCACGGGAGCTCCCCTCGCGATCTCCGACCCGTCGCTCGATCGCGCCGTCCATTCCTCGCCTGCGGCGTAGACGACGCCGCGCGGCCCTAGGTCGGTCCGGGCGACGCCGACGGTGCCGGCCGGTACGGCCGTCGAACCGCCGGCCCCGTAGGCACCGGCGAAGGCGAGCGAGCGGCGGCGCACCCGCGCGACGGCGACCAGGACGAGGCCGACATATGCGGCCGTCACGACCGCCATCACGACGATCAGCGGGAAGGCCACCGACACATCGGGAGCGACGGGGCTGCCCGGTGCCGTGTAGAGCGTGAAGGCGCCCAGCACGAAGCAGACGAGCCCACCGACGATCAACAGCCCGTGGCTGGTCACCGTCGTCTCGAGCACGAAGAGGAGCACGGCGAGACCGATCAGGATCAGCCCTGCGACGTTGAGCGGCAGGCTGCCGAACCCGATGAACGCGAGGATCAGCGCGATCGCGCCCAGGATGCCGGTGACGAAGTTCGGGCTCTGCAGCTCGAAGAGGAGCCCGTAGAAGCCGAGCGTCAGGAGGATGAAAGCGATGTTGGGATCGGACAGGAGGTGGATGATCGACTGGAACGGGTTCATCGCCAGGTCCGTGACCGTGGCTCCGGCGAGGGCGACCGTGACCGGCTGCGAGCGGATCTCGACGACCCGGCCGTCCGCCTGGCTGACCACGTCGTCGATGGACGTTGCGATCGCATCGACCGCGCCGACCGCCACGGCTTCGGTCGCGGTCGAAGAGACCGCCTCATCGACCGTCGAGACGGCCCAATCGACGTCCCGGTCGCGCGCCTCCGCGATCGACCGGATGTTGGCGATCGCGTCGTTCTTGACCTTGTCCCCGATCGTGCCGGTCAGCTCCTCGCCGCCCGCACCGACCGGCGATGCCGCCCCGATGTTCGTGCCGGGCGCCATGTAGGCGATGTGCGAGGCGAGCGTGATGAATGTGCCGGCGCTGGCGGCTCGGCCGCCGCTCGGAGCGACCCAGACGATCGTCGGCAGTGGAGCGTCGAGCAGCGCGGTCACGATCCGCTGGGTCGCGTCGAGGCTGCCGCCGGGCGTGTTCAGGGTGATGATCACGGCCGACGAACCGTCCGCCGATGCGTGCGCGATGCCGTGTTCGATGTACGTGGCCATCACGCTGTCGACGACGCCGGTGGCCGTGAGGACGTGGGCGCGTGGAGGCGTCGTGGGCTCCGCCCCGAGGACGTCTGTGCCGACCTGATGGAGGGCGCCTGCCAGCAACCAGGCCAGCCCGGCGAGAAGGATCGAACGACGTAGGCGGGCCGCGGACCGGACCGCCCGAGCGGATGGGGGCATCGAGCTTCTGATCCCATTATCGCGCGCTGCGCCGACGAGGCGTGCCAGAGGTGCCGAAAGACGAGGCAGAGCGCGCGAATTGATAGGTCCGCGGCTGTCGGGTGCTACTCGTGCCAGCGCGGGGGCCGTGAGCGTCTTCGACGCGCCCCTCCGTCCTGCTTCGTCGCCGGCCACCTAAGGTAGAGGACCCCAAACGCGATGACGACCATGGCGAAGGCGGCGATCGCCCCGGCGCTGGACGCAGGAACGTCGCCCGGGAGCAGCGAGTCCGTTTCCGGAGCGCGACCGCCCGCACCGGCCGTCGCCGACGGCTCGATCGCGACCACCGTGGTCGTGTCGGTCGCGGTGTCGTCTGTGGGATCGGGGTCCACGACCGAGCTCGCCACGCTGACCGTCTCGGTCTGGACGCCCGAGCCGAGGCTGGCCGGCACGCTGTAGTCGACGCTCACGGTGGCGCTGGCGCCGGCCGCGATCGTGCCGAGCGCGCAGGTGAAGTCGGGGCCCGCACCGACCGGGCTGCAGCTGCCCTGTGTCGGGCTGATCGTGCCCTGCACGAAGCCGGCAGGCCAGTTGTCGGTCAGCGTGACGGCGGTCGCGTCGGAGGGACCGCCGTTGGCGACCGTGATCGTGTACGCATGGGTCAGGCCGTCGCCGGCGACGACGGTCGCCAGGCCGTCGGTGACGCTGACGGCGAGGTTGGCCGAGCCGACGATGTCGGTCCGATCCGATCCGTCGTCGCCCGACGGGTTCTCGTCGCTCGTCGTGGTCGCCGTGTTGGTCACCGCTCCTGGAACGGCGCCAGCGCCGACCGTGTAGGGGACCGTGATCGTCCAGGTCGCCCCGACAGCGAGGCTGGCGGGAAGCGTGCACCGGATCATGTTCCCGAACGAACCCGTGCAATCACCGGCGAGCTCGGCACTCGGGACGCCCACCGTCATGGCTGCCGGCACGACGTCGACCACGACCATGTTGTCGGCGTCGGACGGCCCGGCGTTGCTGACCGTGATCGTGTAGGCGTGGCTCACGCCGTCACCGGCGACGACGCTCGCTTGACCGTCGTCCTTCGCGACGCTGAGGTCGGCCTGCTCGACCACCGTGGTCGTGTCGGTCGCGGTGTCGTCTGTGGGATCGGGGTCCACGACCGAGCTCGCCACGCTGACCGTCTCGGTCTGGACGCCCGAGCCGAGGCTGGCCGGCACGCTGTAGTCGACGCTCACGGTGGCGCTGGCGCCGGCCGCGATCGTGCCGAGCGCGCAGGTGAAGTCGGGGCCCGCACCGACCGGGCTGCAGCTGCCCTGTGTCGGGCTGATCGTGCCCTGCACGAAGCCGGCAGGCCAGTTGTCGGTCAGCGTGACGGCGGTCGCGTCGGAGGGACCGCCGTTGGCGACCGTGATCGTGTACGCATGGGTCAGGCCGTCGCCGGCGACGACGGTCGCCAGGCCGTCGGTGACGCTGACGGCGAGGTTGGCCGTCGGCTCACCGATCGCGAATTCGCTGAAGGACGTGAGGCCTGTCGCCTGGGTCGTCGTCGCAGTCCTTGTCCCGGGTGTCGTCATTGTCCACGTCGTCCCATCGCGCTTGCCCACGACGAACAGCGCCGGCGTCGCTCCCACATCGACGTCGGCGGGGACGAAGGTGAAGGTCGCATCGTAGGTCGTGAAGACCAGGCCGGCGTTCGCCACGGTCCACCAGCGGTTCACGCTTCGAGAGGGCGCGAGGCCGGAGTTCGCGATGTCGGGATGGTCTGCCGGCGTCGTGCTCGCGACGACCTCCCCAGTGGCAGTGACACTGCCGAAGAGCAGCGCGACCGGCGCGTACCGCAAGACGTCCCCGATCTCGAAGGTCACGGCGACACCCGAGCCAAGGCCGATCGCCTTGCCGAGCTTCCCGACGACCCGGCCGGTCGTCCGAGTGACGGTTCCGGTCGGGGTGACATGGATCGTGGCGCTGGCTACATTCACAGGACCGCCCGACAGGGCCAACGTGCCGCCAATCGTGACGTCCATCGAGAGAGCCAGTCCGGTCGTGTTGTTCACCGCCAGGTTGTTGAGCAGCGTGACGCTCGTCGGGAGCGTGATGCCGCCAGCGACGCCGGCCACAGTGATGGACGAGCTCGCACCCGTGACGAGGTTGGTGCCGGTGCCGGCGATCGGGTTGCTGATCGTCAACCGGCGTGTCGCCAGGTCGAACGACCCGCTCGTCAGGGTGAGGGTGCCCGTCACGACGACATCGGTTGCCAGAGTCACGCCGGCCGGGTCGCCGATGACGAGGTTGAATGCCGGAAGCGACGCGCTGCCCGAGATCGTCTGGCCCAGCGACCCGTTCAGCGTAAGGGTGCTGGTGCCTTGGACGATCGTGCCGTTATCGATGACGTTGCCGGCGACAATCACGCTGCTGCCGTTTTCGCGCAGCGTTCCTGTGACCGTGAGGTTCCCGGCAACCGTAAGCGCGTGATTGCTCGCCGATGTCGTGAACGTGCCCGCGCTCACCGACAGGTCGTGCAGGACCATCATCGCCGTCCCGAGCGTGGTCGTCCCGCCGTTCGCGATGACGTCAAAGAACGCCATCCCCGCGCTGCCCACCGTGCCGCCCGCGAAGACGACCGTCGAGCTGCCCGGGTCGACGGTGCCGGCGAGATACGTCCAGCCGGTCGAGGTGCGGATCGTACCGGCCAGGCTGAGCGTGCCCGATGGCTTGTTGATGGTCAGCGGCGGGAGGTTGCCGGCGGTCGTGGTCGACGCCCCGGTCAGGGTCTGGGAGCCGGTCCCGTTGATGAGCAGGCTGGCCGTCCCGGCGGCCGCTGTCGAGGCCTGGTTGATGGCCCCCTGGGCGGCCAGCGTGCCGGTCCCGTTGAGCGCGCCGCTGGTCAGGCTGAGGGTGCCCGCCACGGTCAGCGTCGTGCCCGCGGCGATGGTCGTGGTCGCCCGGAAGTCGACTGCATTGAGACCGTGCGAGCCGCTGATCGTGCCGCCCGCGAAGACGACCGTCGAGCTGCCCGGGTCGACGGTGCCGGCGAGATACGTCCAGCCGGTCGAGGTGCGGATCGTACCGGCCAGGCTGAGCGTGCCCGATGGCTTGTTGATGGTCAGCGGCGGGAGGTTGCCGGCGGTCGTGGTCGACGCCCCGGTCAGGGTCTGGGAGCCGGTCCCGTTGATGAGCAGGCTGGCCGTCCCGGCGGCCGCTGTCGAGGCCTGGTTGATGGCCCCCTGGGCGGCCAGCGTGCCGGTCCCGTTGAGCGCGCCGCTGGTCAGGCTGAGGGTGCCCGCCACGGTCAGCGTCGTGCCCGCGGCGATGGTCGTGGTCGCCCGGAAGTCGACTGCATTGAGACCGTGCGAGCCGCTGATCGTGCCGCCCGCGAAGACGACCGTCGAGCCGCCCGGGTCGACGGTGCCGGCGAGATACGTCCAGCCGGTCGAGGTGCGGATCGTACCGGCCAGGCTGAGCGTGCCCGATGGCTTGTTGATGGTCAGCGGCGGGAGGTTGCCGGCGGTCGTGGTCGACGCCCCGGTCAGGGTCTGGGAGCCGGTCCCGTTGATGAGCAGGCTGGCCGTCCCGGCGGCCGCTGTCGAGGCCTGGTTGATGGCCCCCTGGGCGGCCAGCGTGCCGGTCCCGTTGAGCGCGCCGCTGGTCAGGCTGAGGGTGCCCGCCACGGTCAGCGTCGTGCCCGCGGCGATGGTCGTGGTCGCCCGGAAGTCGACTGCATTGAGACCGTGCGAGCCGCTGATCGTGCCGCCCGCGAAGACGACCGTCGAGCCGCCCGGGTCGACGGTGCCGGCGAGATACGTCCAGCCGGTCGAGGTGCGGATCGTACCGGCCAGGCTGAGCGTGCCCGATGGCTTGTTGATGGTCAGCGGCGGGAGGTTGCCGGCGGTCGTGGTCGACGCCCCGGTCAGGGTCTGGGAGCCGGTCCCGTTGATGAGCAGGCTGGCCGTCCCGGCGGCCGCTGTCGAGGCCTGGTTGATGGCCCCCTGGGCGGCCAGCGTGCCGGTCCCGTTGAGCGCGCCGCTGGTCAGGCTGAGGGTGCCCGCCACGGTCAGCGTCGTGCCGGCGGCGATGGTCTTCGTTCCGGTGAACGTCGCGTTGTTCAGGGTGACCAAACCGCTCGTATCGATCGTCGCTCCGCCGCCACCACTGAACGTCATGGTCCCGCCTGGTGCCGCGAACGTACCTCCTGTCACCGTCACGGCTCCGCTGACGGTCAGGGTCCCTGCGGTCGTCGTCAACGAACCGCCACTCAGCGTCATCGGCCCGTTCACCGTCATGCTCGAGGTTCCGCCGACGAACGTGGCTCCGGACTGGGCGTAGCCGGATGCCCCGACTGTCATCGGGATGCCGGGCGCCTGTGTGATGGTGCCGATGTACCCCGCCGTGACGTTGATCCCGGCGACGTTGATCGCCACATTGATCGTGGCGCTCTTGGAGCCGGTCCCGTCGAAAGTTGCAACGTCGGCTGCACCGGGCACCAGCGCGCCGAGCCAATTGCCCGCGTCGTTCCAGTTGTTCGTCAGACCGAGGCCTGTCCAGGTCCTGGTCGCCGCATTGGCCGGGCTCGACGCGAGGAGGAGCGCTCCCACGACTCCGAGCGACAAAGCGAACGAAAATGCCATCCGCGAGCGTTGAAGGCTCAACCGCTGCCGGCGGGCAGTTTCCGTTGGCTTCAGGGCTCTTTCAATCGATTCGATCAACTCATCGGGACCGACATGAGCGGCCAACCAGCCGCGCCGGCGCAGTCCTCCGCATCCCCATAAGGCGCGCGATGCCCGATCCGTGGCGTCGTCGACGGTCGGCGAGTGACGGGTCATCCGACCGAGAACGCCAAGCGTGGGCGACCGAACTGTACTAGGTCGCCGCCGTATCCGGAACTTGTTCCGCTTGCCGAGGCAAACGCCTGCCTGTCGAGAAACGTGGTTGCGGGCGCCGCAGCGCCTCGCGCCCTGCGCCCTGCGCCCTGCGCCGGGGAAGACGTGCCCGGAGTGCCAGGAACACCAAGGCCGGGCCCGTCGATGGTGGCCCGGCCTTTGTGATGCGGCGCGGTCGCCCAGCTACATGATCCCGACGACGTGCCCCTCGGGATCGGCGAAGAGCGCGATGGTGGTCTCCGGTGCGACCTCGGTCAGCGGCATGATGACCTGGCCGCCGCCGGCGGCGACCTTGTCGAGCACCGCCTGCGGGTCCTCCGTGTGGACGTAGAACGTGACGTGGCCGGGGCCGCCGTCCTGCGTCGCGCCGATCCCGCCGGTCAGACCGCCGTCCTGGCGGTACATCCCGTAGCCACCGGGATTGTTCGTGTCCAGGCTCCACCCGAACACGTCCTTGTAGAACTTCTGGAGTCCTTCTCCATCCTTGCCGACGACTTCGACGTGAACGACTGTCGTCCCCATGGGACACCTCCTGCGATCGACTAGGCGGCCGCCCATCCGGTCGGCCCTCACGTCCATACGACGAACGGCTCCGGCCGGATTCGACAGGTCTCGGGCGGATCGTCCCGATCTGCCGTACGCGATTTGCGTCAGGGCAGCGGACGCCACGCCTGGGCAAGCAGGATCGCGGTCGCGACGAGCAACACGCCGAGCGCGACGAAGACCACGCTGATCTCCATCACCTCGTGGCGCGTGATGAGGTTGGTGGGAAGGCTCTGGAAGACCGTGTTCAGCTCGGCGGCGCTCTCGGCGGGGTAGTACTCCCCGCCGGTCGCCTCGGCCACGGCGATCAGGGTCTCTTCGTCGATGGCCCGTCGGAAGCCGCCACCGCCTCCGCCGCCACCTCCGCCCGGGAAGCCCGTCTCGTTGGGCTCGTTCCCGATGAACTGGAACCCGCACGGCGGCCGGTCCGAATTCGGGTTGGCGGTGCCGAAGCCGATCGTGTACACCCTGACGCCACGCGCGGCGGCCGCTTGGGCAGCCTCGACAGGGACGGGACCGGCGTTGCTGGCACCGTCGGTGAGCAGCACGATGATGGCGGGCGCATAGGCGCCACGCGGGACCGGTGCCGGGCCGTCCTCGGGTGCGGATCCCGCGTCGGGGATCGGCGCCACGCTGTCGTCGATCTCGGCGATCGCGTCCAGCGACTTGAGGATCGCGCTCCCGATCGCGGTCCGACGCCCCGTGGTCAGACTCTCGACGACGTCTAGCAGGACCTCCTGGTCGGTCGTCGGTGGCTGCACGATCTCGGCGAACCCCGCGAATGCGACGATGCCGATCTGGGTCGAACCCGACTGACGATCGATGAACGAGGCGGCCGCGGCTTCGGCCGCGAGCAGCCGGTTGGGCGGGATGTCGGTGGCGCACATGCTCCGCGAGACGTCCATCGCCAGGATCACGGTCGTCCTGCCGGCCGGGACCGGGACGATCTGCACCGGGCGCGCCACGGCCACGACCAGGCTCGCCAGCGCCACCATGAACAAGGCGAACGGCAGGTGATGCCGGATCCACGACGATCGCGGCGCCGCGGCCGACACGAGCGAGAGGCTCGAATAGCGGACCGCCGGCCGTCGGCGCCGCAGGAGCCAGACCCGAACTCCGACGAGCACCGGCAGCAGCGCAAGGAGGACGAGGACCCCGGGGGCGAGGAGTTCCATCAGGAGACCCGTCCGCTGCTCACGGGAACCGCCCGAGCCAGACCATGCCGGCAAGGCCTCCGACGACGAGAAGCACGATCCCGAACACGGCGAAGAAGGAGGTCACCTCGGTGGCCTCGGGCCGAAGCACGAGGCGGGTCTCGATGCTCCTGTAGATCTGCTCGAGCTCGGTCGGATCGGTGGCCGTGTAGTAGGCGCCACCGGTCATGTCCGCGATGCGCTTGAGGGATGGCTCGTCGAGCCGGCTGTGGACCTTGAAACCCTCCACCTCGAGGATCGTCCCTTCCGCAGTGCCGATCCCGACGGTAAAGATGCGGACGCCGCGGTCGGCGGCCGCCTGTGCCGCTTCCAGGGGGTCGGGCCGCTGGTTGTTCTCGCCATCGGTCAGCAGGACGATCGCCGCGTGCACGAACGTCCCAGGCGGCACGACGTCGGGCAACGCCACGGGATCGGGCGAGCGGTTCGTGTAGAAGCCCTCGGCAGGATCCCGGTCGGCGGCGGCGATCGCGGTGAGCGACGACAGGATCCCCCGGGCGACCGACGTGCCGCGCTCGGGATCCAGACGGTCGATCGCCGCGAGGACCTCAGCCTCGTCGCCCGTCGGCACGAGCATCGAGAAGCCACTGTCGCTGAACGCCACGACGCCCGTCAGGATCGACGGCGGCTTGCGCGCCACGAACGTGCGGGCCGCTGCCTTTGCGGCTTCCATCCGCGTCGGCGCCATGTCGTCGGCGGCCATGCTGCCCGACACGTCGAACGAGAGGATCACGGTGCCCTCGAAACGGGGCGTGCTCACGACGCTCTGCGGCCGGGCCAGCGCGAGGACGAGGGCGGTCAGGCCGACGAGCATCAGGGCGGCCGGGATGCGCCGTCGGACGACGACCCGTCCGAGGGCGACGGTTCCTGTCGACCCCAGCCCCAGATTGCCCAGCGCCGCGATCCGTTGCCGCCGCCGGACATCGCGACTCCGATACAGGAGGACGCCGAGCGGGATCGCGGCTAGAAGCAGCAGCATCGTCGGCCAGATGAACGACATGCCTACCTCCGCCGTCGTCGACGCCGGAGCGTGGCCATCCGGACGATCGCGTGGACGAGATCCTCATCGGTCGAGAGCGAGACGGCGTCCACGCCCGATCGTCGGAAGGCGTCGCGCAGCGTGGCCTCGCGGCGCTCCGATGCCTCGAGGAATCGTCGACGGAAGCCCTTGTCGTGGGTGTCGACATACAGCTGCTCGCCGGTCTCGGCGTCCTCCATGAGGAGCGCGCCGACGTCGGGCAGCTCGACCTCGCGACGGTCGAACAGCCGCACGGCCATGACCTCATGGCGCTGGGTCAGCAAGTTCATGGGACGCTGCCAGCCGGGTGCGCTGATGAAGTCGGAGATCACGAACAGCAGGGAGCGGCGCTTGATCATCTGCTGGCCGGCCTCCAGCAGCGGCGCCAGGTCTGTGAACGGCGCCGCGGGGAGCCGCGGCTGCTGCAGCATGTCGTTGATGAGCCGCAGGACGTGGACGCGACCGCCGCGCGCGGGGATCGTCCGTTCTACCTGGCGGCCGTAGAAGATCGCGCCGACACGATTGCCGCGCCGGGTCAGGAGGCGGGCCAGTGTCGTCACGAAATCCACCAAGACGTCGCGCTTCAATCGCTCCGAGTCGGCGGACCCGAAGTCGACCGACGGGCTCAGGTCGAGCAGGAACCACGCGGAGATCTCGCGGTCCTCGACGTACTCTCGGACGTACGGCGTCGATGTCCTGGCGGTGACGTTCCAGTCGATGTAGCGGACGTCGTCCCCGTACTGGTACTCGCGCAAGTCCGCGAAATCGATCCCGCTGCCGTGGAAGAGCGACCCGTAGTCGCCCTGGAGCAAGCCGTCCAGGCGGCGGATGACCTGCCAGTCGAGCCGCTGGAGGATGCGCTCAGGCGCTGACGTGAACGTTGCCATGCTCGCGCAGAGGGACGACCGGAACGGGGATCCGATCGAGCAGGGTCTCCAGCAGGGCGTCGCTGGTCACGTCGTCGGACAGCGCCTCGAATGACAGCACCAGGCGATGCCGGAGCACATCGAGGGCCATGTCCAGGACATCTTCGGGGAGGGCGTAATCGCGGCCGCGAACGAAGGCCAGCGCTCGAGCGGTCAGGATCAGGTTGATCGAGGCCCGGGGGCTCGCCCCGAACATGATGTAGCGCTTGAGCTCGCCGAGGCCGTGCGTCTCCGGTTCACGGGTCGCCGTCGCTAGCCGGACCGCATAGGACATCAGCGCCGGGTCCACGTAGACGGCGTCGGCGGCGCGTTGCATCTCCTTCAGCGTGTCGGTCGTGAGGACCTGATGGACAGAAGGAATTGTCCCGGTCATCCGCTCCACGATGACGAATTCCTCGGTCGAGCTCGGGTAGCCGACCAGCACCTTGAGCATGAACCGATCGATCTGCGCCTCCGGCAACGCATACGTGCCCTCGGTCTCGATCGGGTTCTGGGTCGCCAGCACGAGGAACGGGTCGGGCACCCTGAAGGACTCCTTGCCGATCGTCACCTGGCGTTCCTGCATGACCTCCAGGAGGGCGCTCTGGACCTTGGCAGGGGCGCGGTTGATCTCGTCCGCAAGCAGCAGGTTCGCGAAGACGGGACCGAGTGTCGTGCCGAAGTCGCCGGTCTTCTGGTTGTAGATGCGCGTGCCGATCAGGTCGGCCGGAACGAGGTCGGGCGTGAACTGGATCCGCTTGAACTCGCCGCCGATCGATTCGGCCAGCGTCCGGATGGCCATCGTCTTGGCCAGACCCGGGACTCCCTCGACGAGGATGTGGCCGCGAGCCAGCAACGCCACGATCAGGCGCTCGAGCAGGTGGTCCTGCCCGACGATGACCTTCTTGACCTCGTACAGCAGCCGCTCCATCGGGGCCGCCTGGGCGTTGCCGGAAGACTGGTCCACTCGTCGCTCCCTTGTGTGTGGCTGGCTAGTACGGCGGCAGGCCGGCGGCCCCACCCGCCACGTTGATCGGGACGGCGAGACCGATGCCGACGAACACGTCGTCGCCGGTCGGGTTGAGGAGTGCGGTCACGATCCCGATGACGTGACCCTCTCGATTCAATAACGGCCCGCCGGAGTTCCCCGGATTGACTGCGGCGTCGATCTGGATCAGGCCACGCAGGACCGTGTTGCTGTCCTCGAGGATGAAGGTCCGATCCACGCCGGAGATCACGCCGACGCTCATCGAGCTCGCCAGGCCGAACGGGCTGCCCATGGCGTACGCCTCGCTGCCTTCGCGGACGCCGTTCGGGTCACCGATCGTGGCAGGCACGACCTCAGCCGGCGGCTGCGTCGCGCGCAGGACAGCGATATCGATCTCTGGTTGGCTGCTCACGATCTCGGCATTCGAACGCGTCCCGTCCGCGAACGTCAGCCGGATATCGGACGCGTCCGCCACGACATGGAGGCTGGTCAGGATGTCGCCCGCCTGGTTCACGATCACCCCGCTCCCGATCCCGTTATCGAGCGTGGCGGCCCCATCCGGCTGTGGCCGTTCGATCTGGATGAGGACGAGCGACGGACGGACGGCCTGGTAGACGAGCTCCGAGAAGGCCGGCGCCGGTGTGACCGAGGCGAGCGCCTCGTCGACCCGGGCGTCGACGTCCTGCTCGGTCAGGCGCGGTGCCGGGAACAGGACGCCGTACAGAGCGACCGCCAGGAACGCGACGAGCGCCCCGGACGCGAACGGCCCCAGCCGTCCAAGACGGCCCGACTGTCGCGGCGGCTCCTGCCCTGGAGCGCGGGACTCCTCGGTCATCTCCTCAGCCGGCAGTGTTCGAGATCGCGGTCGATCGATGGAGCGCGGGCCTGCGCCAGCGGTGCTCGATCGCCGATTGCGTGCCAGTCCTGAGTCTATGCCACTCCGGTCAATGACCGAGGGTGGTGCCTATACTCGCGAGGCTGGCCGCTCCGCGCCGAAGCCGCATCTGGAGACGCTCATCGACGTTCGCTGGATCTCCCGATCGGGGATCGAGATCTGCGAATGGGCGGACGTGCCGTCCCTGCTCGAGCGCGACGACGGCTTCGTCTGGGTCGACGTTCTCTCGTGCGACAGCCAGAAGGCCAACGCACTGGCTGAGCGATTCGGCTTCCACCCTCTGGCCGTCCGCGACATCCTCGAGCGGAGCCACCTTCCGAAGATCCATGCGTACCCGGACCACATGTTCGTCGTCCTGCATGCCCCGGAACCCGGAGAAGCCGGCCACATCGATCTCATCCAGCTGGGTCTGTTCATCGGGCGCAGGTATCTGTTGACGACGCACGGGCCGTCGGCGCCGAACCTGATCGTGGTCGGGGTGATCGCAGTCGTCGCGAGCTTCACCGGCCACGTACTGCTGAAGCGAGCGCAGATCCGCGACCACACGCAGCTCGAGCGGATCAAGGCGCTTCATCGCCGCGCCGACGCGGACATGGCTGAGCTCACTCGCGTCCACCACGAGCTCGAGGAGACGTCGCGCCTGGACCCACTGACCGGTGCTGGCAATCGCATCCGGTTGCGCGAGGACATTCAGTCCGCTCGTGCGCGGATGGGCCGACTTGGCCACAGCCACGGACTCGTCGTGATCGATCTCGACCAGTTCAAGCGCGTCAACGATGGGTTCGGCCACCTCGTCGGTGACTCGGTGCTCAAAGCGGTCGTGACCGTGATCAAGGACACGATCCGTGCCGAGGACGCTGTCTACCGCTTCGGAGGCGAGGAGTTCCTCGTCCTCCTGCGCCTGAATACCGTCGACGACCTGGCGATCGCCGCGGAGCGGATCCGGCAGGCAGTCGTCGGCGCCGGCATCGCCCATCCCCAGAACGAGCCATCCAACGTCGTCACGATCAGCCTCGGTGGTGTGCTCGTGACGCCGGCCGATCTCAGCCAGACCGACGACGAATGGTTCGCGAGGGCCGACGAGGCGCTCTATCGGGCCAAGGCGGACGGACGGAACCGATCCGAGGTTGCCGCCTGACGGCAAGCATCACCCCTTCGCCAGAGCGAGGACGCCGACCGCGCGCGCTCGAGCGCGACCATGATCTCAGCGATGATTGATCGAGGTCGATCGGACTCGCAGCTCGGAGGCCAACATGCCCCGCGTCAGCTTCGAACCCCAACCTCACCCGAGGATCGCGGAGCGCAAGAAGGTCGGGCCGCCCACGACGAAGGCCGAGCACCTCGGCGTCAATGGCAGGGTCGCGCTTGTCCTGACCACCGCGGTCGGCACGATGTGGTGTGCATATGCCTTCGCCGCCCTTGCCTTGGTGGTCCTCCCGCAGGCGATCGGCGGCGGTCTCCTGACACTCGTCCAATGGCTCAGCCAGACGTTCATCCAGCTGGTGATGCTCTCGGTGATCATGGTCGGCCAGAACATCCTCGGGCGGGCGTCGGACAAGCGAGCCGCGATGACGTACCAGGATGCGTCCGCGACCTTCCACGAGACCGGCCAGATCCAGTCCCATCTCAAGGAGCAGGACGACGCGATCAACGCGCTGCTCGAGAAGATCGAGGGGCTGGAGAAGGCGCTCGCCCGCGCGTGATCCGCAGCCGTCCCGTGCCCTGACGCGCGGTCCGCCGGTACGGTCGCTCGACAGCGCTGATGTCGAAGTCGGGCGTGCTCTCCCCTCGCGGCATGCACCCTCTCGTTGTCGCGTCCTCCGCGAAGAGGCGCCGATCTCCTCCGGCGCCGCTTCGTGATTCTCGCCGCGACGACCTCGCGAGGCTCAGCGCGACGCAGGTTCCGGGAGGGCGCGCAGGATGATGTCGAGGCCGGCCTCGAATTCGTCGGCATAGTCGAAGCCCGATCCGACGAGCGCGCGCTGGACGGCGGCGAGATGCGGGTACGAATCGGCGACGGCGGCCAGCATCTGCTCGGACATCGAAGCCATCTCCTCGGGCGAGCTGAACGGCAGGGTCGCCTCCTGGAGGGCGAAACCGTAGATGTAACTGTCGAGCAGGTTGTAGACGCGGACCACCCGGCGGCCCTCGAAGCCGGCGCGGAAGAGGATGGCGATCATCGCGTCGTGGTGGCCGAGCGTCGCCGGGCCGGGTTGCGAGCGCGACTCCATCAGCCCGATCGCCCATGGGTGCCGCCGCAGCGCGTCATGGGCCGAGACCGCGCGCCGGCGGAGCGCGTCGCGCCAGTCCGCGCGCGTCGGCTGGCACCTCGATCTCGGCGAAGACGCGGTCGACCAGCCCGTCGAGCAGCTCCTCCTTGTTGCCGATGTGCCGATACAGCGACATCGCCTCGACACCCAGCCGCGCCCCGACGCTCGCCATGGTGACCGCCGCCAGGCCGCCCTCATCGGCCAGCTCGAGCGCGGCATCCAGCACCTGCTCACGGCTCACCCTCGGTCGCCGCCCCGCCCTTCGCACCGGGCTCGCCTGCTCCCGACTCGCCTGCTCGCTTGACATACAAATCCTTATGTCATAAGTTTATGCCATCAGTTTATGACGTAAGCATAGCATATTCCAAGGAGCCGACACGATGCAGGCCATGGTTCACGACCGATATGGATCCCTCGACACCCTCCGCTTGCGCGAGGTGGCCACGCCGGCCATCGGCCCCGACGAGGTGCTCATCAGCGCACGGGCCGCCAGCCTGCATCCGGGCGACCTGTTCGCCGTGCTGGGCTCGCCGTTCCCGGTCCGCCTCGCGACCGGCCTGCGTCGGCCGAAGCAGGGCGTCCCAGGCTTCGACGTTGCCGGCACGGTCGAGGCGATCGGGTCGGCCGTCACCAACGTGAGAGCGGGCGACGAGGTCTTCGGCGTCGGCTTCGGCACCTGCGCGGCGCTCGTGCGCGCCAAGGCGGAGTTCGTCGTCGCCAGGCCGGCGCCCATCGGCTTCGAGGAGGCGGCCGCCATCCCGACCTCGGCCCTGGCAGCGCTCCACGGGCTGCGCGACGCCGGCGGGCTCCAGCCCGGCCAGCGCCTCCTCGTCAACGGCGCGTCGGGCGGCGTCGGCAGCTTCGCCGTCCAGATCGGCAAGATCCTGGGCGCCGAGGTGACCGGCGTGTGTTCGACCGCCAACGTCGAGCTGGTGCGCTCGCTTGGCGCCGACCACGTGGTCGACTACGCGAACGATGATTTCACCGCCGGTGCGGATCGGTACGACCTCATCCTGGACAACATCGAGAACCGGCCGCTCTCGGCGGTCCGTCGTGCGCTGACGCCGGGCGGCACGCTCGTGCTCAATAGCGGGACCGGCGCGACCGGCCTGCGGATGCTTGCGCGCCTGGTCTGGCCGCTCGTCCTCTCCCCGTTCACCAGCCACCGCCTCCGCCGTTTCCTGTCCAATCCGAAGCGCACCGACCTCGAGTGGCTGGCGCAGCGCGCAGTCGAGGGCACGCTACGGCCGGTCATCGGGTCGACGTACACGCTCGCGGAGACGGCCGCCGCGCTGCGCATGATCGAGAGCGGCCACGCGCGTGGCAAGGTGGTCGTTACCGTTCCCGCCGGGTAGAGGGCTGGGACGCAGACTGCTCGCGGACTCCCGGAAGCGATGAGAGTTGGCCCGATGGACGACGTCAAGATCCGGCTGGCGGCGATGTGGGTCGCGCTGATGCTGACTTACCTCCTGGGCGACGTGCTGCGCATCTTCAGCGGCGACTTCGTGCCGGGGGAGATCGGAGGTATCAAGGCGACGCCGGCGATCTGGCTGGCAGCTGCCGTCATCATGCTCGTGCCGATCGCCATGGTCGTGCTGTCGGTGACGCTGGGCGGCTCGCCGCTTCGGTGGGCGACCTTGGCCACCGCCGTCGGCCTGTTCGGCTTCAACCTCATCGGGCTGCCGGGCTACCCGGGCGCCTACGACCGGTTCCTGATCGTCGTCGGGCTCCTGATCAACCTGCTGACCTTCTGGACGGCGTGGACCTGGGAGACCGTCTGATCCCCCTCCAACCCAGCCCTGCCGCTCCCCGCGTCCATTTGTGACGTCGCGTAGCAAGTCACGTCGACCGAACCGCCGGGCTCCAGCAGCTCGATCAGGACCTCGGGTGCGGCCGCTCGTGCCGCCTCGTAGAACGCTCGTGCGGGTTGTTCGAACCGGTGGCGCCAAACGCGGCCCAGGCCGATCGGCTGGCGACCCGCAGCTTCGTGGCGGTCTTGGCGCTGTCGGTCTTGGCACGCATCCTCGACGACTTCATGACCGTGCCACGCTCGCGCCCAGGGTGAGGAGAAGCTCGTCCAGTTGCTCGAGCTTCTCGGGCATCCCATCCGCCGCCCCGGAGGCGAGCTCGCGTCGAGAGCTTCCTTCGAGGGATAGAGGTCGTGCTTGACCAGCAGCGTCTGGCCGCCCTTTTCCTCGAACGTCAGCGTGGTGACGGCCCCCCCTTCATCTCCTTCCTCATTGGTCCACATGAGGCGCGAGTGCGGGGTCACTTCGATGTACTTGCCGAAGACCTCCATCACCTTCGAGCCACCGACGCCGAACACGAAACGGTACTTGCCCCCGACACGGACATCCATCTCGCAGGAAAGCAGGGACATGCCCATCGACTTCGGTACCCACCACCGCTTGAACAGCTCGGGCTTGGCCCACGCCTCGAACACGATGCGCGCCGGGAGCGTTGAAGGTTCGGGTGACAACCAGCTCACGCTCGGACTTCCGTTCCGTTGTCGTGCGGTTCTTCATGGGGGCGGGCTCAGTCTCTCTTCTTGCGTCCATCGACCATCTCCTTCTTGTTTCAGTTCTTCGATAACTTTGTCCAGCTCGTCGAACCGTGCATCCCAGAGCTGGCGGTACCTCTCGATGCATGCCGCCTCTTCCTCCAGTCGGCGCGGTCCGAGCATGCAGGTCCGCACGCGCCCGACCTTCTCCGTGGTGACGAGCCCCGCCTGCTCCAAGACGCCGACGTGCTTCTTCATGCCCGTGAGGGTCATGTGGAACTTCTCGGCAAGGTCCGTGATCGAAGCGTCTGCACGCCCGAGCTGCTCCAGAACACCGCGTCGGGTGGTGTCCGAGAGCGCGGAGAACGAGGCGTCGAGTCCGCCGCTCGCATACTGAACCATACGGTTCAGTATCCACCATCGTGTGCTGGTTCGCAAGCCCGGCTTGAGTCCGATCGATTATGCGAGCGAGCGAACCGCTGCGATGTGAGAGCAGCACCTAATGATCGCGCTCGCGCCGACATAGCTCAGCGGTAGAGCAGCTGTTTCGTAAGTCTCCCGCGCTATGCGCAGTGCTACCCCGAGTGGAGGTCCGATACGAGCGGGCACACTTATCAGCTGTTCGTGTCGAGGGGTAGCCCGCCTGCGATCGACGCTGCGGGCCGCGAGCGTTGGATCCGGGTCGAAGGACCCGAAATTGTCTTACGACAGGGCGCGCTCGGACGGTGGGTCGATTCGTCGAATTCTGGGGCCGCTGAGTACGGCAAAACCGACCTCGCCTGAGCACACGCAAGCGAGGCACGGAGGCAACTCCACAAGCAGGGCGGAAGCGCTGCCCGGGTCGCCCACTAGTGAGTCTCGAATTCGAGAGTCTGCACGATCGCGGCCAGCTCATCACGCACCCTCCGTGGAGCGTCAGGCGCGTACGAGGCGTCGATCACCACGGTCTGTCCGTCGACATCCAGGACCCAGAGCTGATCGACCTGGCCGCCGACCTGCTGGTAGCGCGTCCCACCAGCGCGGCCGAGCCAGCTGAGGAAATTCCCGTCGTCGCATCCCTGGACGTGGTATTCCTGGTCCATCACGATGATGTCGGCTGGGACCGACCACTCGAGGTACTTGCCCACGTAGCCGGCCAGGGTGACCTCGACCGGTGCCGTGGCGTTGCGGAGTTCCTGGGCGACCAGCGCCTGCACGAGCTCGTCCACGGTCTCGCCAGGTGTGGTGAGGGTCGCGTGGTTCTGACACGGATTGGTCGGGACCTGGCCGACGATCCACGCGCTGAGCCCGGCCGTGAAGACGTCGGCAGCCGCAACGACGAAGCCGCATCCACCATCAAACGCGGTCCAGCCCGCCGGGACCACGACCATGAAGCGGGGCGTCGGAGCTCCCAGGGGCGTGCAGGTCAACGCGCCGGGGCCGGCTGTGCTCGTCGGCGTCGCTTGCGCGAGCGTTGGGTGTGAGCCGGCCACGGAGGCGCTCGATTGAGCGGTCTGGCTCGGCTCCGAGGTCCCCGTCGCGGAACAGCTGACAATGATCAGGACGGCGACTGCCGATGCGGCAAGCCAGCCGAGCCCTCTTGTCACGCTTGGATTGCACATCGTGTTCTCCCTTCGGTGGCCGTTGCCGTCGACGTGACGCCGGGCAGCGTGACCCCTCCTGATGGCCCATCCCCGGAATCGAGGTTGTAGTCAGCGATAGTCGTGTCCTACGGGCTCTCGAGGGCCAGCGTGGCGGCGCGCCTCGCGAGCCTGCCGAGGACGGGGCCTTCCTGGCGGTTGGTGAGCAGCGCGATCGTGAGCCCGTCGTCCGGATACCACGCCAGGTAGGTGGAGAAGCCGTTGATCACGCCCTCATGCCAGGCTACCCGGCGGCCATCCTCGTCGCCGACGTTCAGGCCGTAGGCGTAGCCGAAGCCCTCTTGGTCCGTCGTGTCGGCGAGCGGCGTTACGAAGCGCTGCATCGCCGCGGCGTCAACGAGGGCGTCACGGTCGAGCGCGTCCCCCCAGCGCTGGAGATCGAGCACGGTCGAGTACAGGCCGCCGGCCGCGTACGGCACCGACATGTCCAGCGCGTCGGCCTCTTCGAATTCGCTCGCATAGCCCACCGCGAGCCCGGGGGTGTCGCCGTGTTCGTACCCCGAGTCCTCCATGCCCAGGGGCTCGAAGATGTGCTGCTCCAGGAACGTCTCGTAGTCCAACCCCGAGGCACGCTCGATCACCATGCCGAGCAAGACGTACCCCGTGTTGCTGTACGCGAAGGACGCCCCGGGCTCGAACCCGAGCGCGATGTCGGCGACGCTGGCTACGGTGTCGGCCGGCGTGGCCGCCTTCATGGGATCAAACCCCGGCTGGTCCGTGAAGTTCGCGATCCCGGACGAGTGGCTCAGCAGGTGCTCGAGCGTGACCACATCCCATCCGTCGGGGCAGGTGTCCACGTAGTCGCACACTGGGTCGGTCGTCTTCAAGAGCCCCTGCGACGCGAGCATCAGGACGGCCATGGCCGTGAATTGCTTCGTGACGGAGCCGAGGCGGAATCGCGTCGCTGGCGTGTTCGGGATGCCATTCGCGCCGTCGGCCATGCCGATGCCTTCGGCGAACAGGAGGTCGCCGTCCCGGCTCACCAGCGCGGACCCGTTGAAGTCGGTGCCGAGGATCTCCCTGAACTGGGAGGCCAGGCCCGGTGCCGCAGTGGGTGTCCCGTCGACGGATGCTTCAGGCGAGGACGGTGCCGCCGACATGGTGCTCGCCGTCGGCGGGGCGACGGCCGCTGTCGATGACGGCGGGGCAGGAGCGCTCGTCGAGGAGCAGCCCGCGAGGCTCAGCACCAGGGCGAGAACGGCGGTCGCGAATCTCATTGAGACACCTCGGGAAGCCACTTGAGACACGGGAAGTAGCACTGCGACGCGCACCGCGGGGGCCCACGAGCCAGGTCCGCCGTGGCAAGGAAAGCCTGCCGCGTCGCGAGCCCGTCGCGATCGCTTCGGCCAGGCCGAGCGCAGCGACATCCGCGTCGGCTCCGTCGGCGGAGCGGCCGTAGGCCTCGGCGAGGCGAGCTTCGAAGGTCATCGGGTCATGCATGGTCGAGGTCCGTCCGGAGGCGCTCGATGAGCGGGTCTGCTCGGTTATTGCCGGCTACGGGACTCAACCAGCCCACTTGGCCGTCAGCCGTCACCACGACTTTGCCTGGGATGCCAATGTCGTCCGCGTTGACCAACGCTCCCCCTTCGCCGGGGCGCGGGTTCACGTAGATCCAGCCGCCATCGGGAGGGAAGAGGAAGGTCACATTCACGGATGCGCCAGCGGGGACCACGTTCGGAGTCACGGCCCCGACGAGCCGCAACCCGTCGCCGTCCTCATCGGCCACGAACAGGGCCGCGGGATTGGGGCTCCTGTTGTCAACCGTGATGGTCCAGCTCCGCGCGTTCGGCGGAACAGGACCGGCGGCCGGCGGGAGCGGCGTCGGGACCGGGGTCGGGCTCGGGAAGACTGGCGGCGCCGGGGTCGGGAAGTCCGGCACCGGCGGCAGCGGCACGCCGGCAGGGACGTACAGCTCTGCCGCGCCCGTTGCAACACACAGCCCGTCGCCGTTGCACTGGCTCTCCCCTGCCGCGAGGACCGTGCCGTCCTGCAGGAGCGTGAATAAGGGACCGGCGCCGACGGCCGAGACGCACCGAAGCATGCTCGAGGCGGTCGTCGAGGATCCGCTGTGCGGGTCGTAGATCGCCGCGGCGGTACAGGAGGGACCCTCGACAGCCAGCAGTACGGTCTCATCGGGGAGCAGCGCCCCTGGATGGCCAGACGGCGGCGCACTGAGCTCGCGCCAGGTTCCGCCGGCCGGGTCGTACAGGTAGGTCGAGTCCGCCATGAAGAGCAGGGTGCCATCCTGCAGCAGGCCGGCCCACCAGCCGAAGCGCGGGTTGGCACTCGCGGTCGAGTCCCGGATGGCGGTCCACGATCCCGTGTCTGGCTCGAATAGCTCGGCCTCGCCCGCCGAGGAGTAGCCACATGCCATCACGTGGCAGGACCCGCCGGCCACGAGCACCTTGCCGTCGCGCAGCAACGTGGCTGTGTGGTAGTGACGCGGCGTGATCATCGTCCTGGTCGCGGACCAGGTCCCGCTGTCCGGGTCGTACAGCTGGCCGCCGGTTGGGCCATACGCGAGGACCTTGCCGTCCCGCAGCAGCGTGGCCGTGGACCCGGCGCCGCCGAAGAACAGCGTCCCGGATTGCGACCATGTCCCGCTTTCGGGGTCGTACACCTCGGAGCCCAAGGTCTCCTCATCAGCCGTGGAGTCGTCCCTGTCCCCAACGAGCACCCTGCCGTCGAGCAGCAGCGTGGCCGGGAAGCCGTCCTTGGGCTTGAGCATGCTCCCGGTGGCTGACCAAGTCCCGGTGGCCGGGTCGTAGATTTCGGCGGACATCAGTGCGCGACCGCTTGAGTTTTCCTGGCCCCCCACGATGAGCACCCGCCCATCGAGGAGCCGCACCGCATCGTGTCCGGAGCGGGGCGTAACCATCGATCCGGTCGGGATCCAGACGCCTCCCGGACCCGCGACAGGGATCGGGCTTGCGGATGGTGCTGCCGATTCGTTCGGGCCTCGGGACGCGTCAGGGGATGCGACCGCAATCGCCGATGGGGACGGCACGGGCGGGACGACGGTCGGAAGCCGCAGGATGCCGGAGCCCGCCGCCACCGCGCCGCCGAGCAGCGCTGCGGCCGCGAGAAGCGTCATGCCGCGGCCCCGGCCGAGCCGTCGGACTGGCAGTGTCGTGGCCCAGCGGGGCCGCTGGCGCAGGGTTCGGGCGCGATCCATGACGGACGCGTGGAACCCTGCCGGCGCGCTCGCGTGCGCCTCGGCCTGGAGCCACTGCTCCAGCTCCCGTTCGAACTGTGTGTTGGGGTTCATCGGGCCACCTCCACGGCGCCCACGGCGGGTCGCTCATCGGCGTCGAGGGCGGCCCGCATCGCCTGCGTCGCCCTGCTGAGACGGGATTGCATCGTGCCGAGCGGGATCGCCAGCGCCTCGGCCGACTCGGCCAGCGAGAGGCCGAGGTAATGGTGGAGGACGATCACGGCCCGCTGCTCTGGCGACAGGCGCTGGAAGCCCCGGTCGAGCTGGTCACGGACGGCCACGGCGCGCTGGGCGTCGGACGTCTTCGGCTCCAGGGTCAACGAATTGGTGAGCTCGACGACCACCCGCTGCCGGTCCCGTTTTGCGGCGCGGTAGCAGGCGCGAACGAGCAGTCGGTGCAGCCAGGCATCGAATCGGTCTGGGTCACGCAGACCGCGTACGTCGAGCCAGGCCTGGAGGAGCGCATCCTGCACTGCATCGGCGGCGCGCTCGTCGTCGCGGAGGATGAGCCGGGCTGCCCCGAAGAGCCGATTGGTTGCGCCGGCGGTCAATGCCGAGAAGGCGTCAACATCTCCCCTCTGCGCCCGAACCACAAGGTCTCGCTGCATCGGTCAACCTTCGGCGTGGCGGTCGTCTGACCGCGCTGTCCAGTCTGGGTCACGAGCACGTTGGTTTGTTCCATCTTTGCAAGTCGCCGGAAAGGCCCGTTCTCGCCCAAGCCGGCGCTTACCAAGGCAACAGCGAGTTAGGGCCTGGCGTCAGTCGGGCGCCTGACCCCCTGGAGGCCAAACTCGGCCAATCCAGTTACCTGCTGAACAGCACCCCGCCATACGATTCGGACGGGTCGCACGCTCGGTCGAGCGATCCCGTTAGAGCAGCTGTCTGAACTCATCTCCTATACTGCCGGTCCGGGCCGACATAGCTCAGCGGTAGAGCAGCTGTTTCGTAAACAGCAGGTCCTCGGTTCAAATCCGAGTGTCGGCTCCACCCTTTCACGCGGGAAGGTGTCCACGGTGGTCGGCGTCGGCCCCATCGGAGGGTGGCCTGACCCCTGCGCTGACCCCTGCGAGATCAGCCGCTGACACCCCTGCCTGACCCGCTCCCGAGAAGCGCGTCCATCTCGTCCGCCGCAGCCCGCGCGAGGGCCGGCATCACGTGGCTGTACGTGTTGAGGGTCAGGGCGATCTGGCTGTGACCGAGCGTCTCCATCACCACCCTCGCCGCGACACCCCGGGCCAGCAGGAGCGAGGCGTAGGCATGGCGCAGATCGTGGAACCGCTGATGCGGCAACCCGGCTACTCTCAGGATGGCCTGGAAGCGACGCGTCACGGCGATCCCGTCGAGGGACGTCCCGACCGTCGTGGTGAACACGAAGTGGCGTTCATCGGCCTGCCAGCGGGACCCGGCGAGTAGGCGGTCGTGCCGCTGGCGGCGCCGCTGTGCCTGCAGTGCGTCGATAGCGAACGCCGGCAGGGGCACCACGCGACGGCTCGTGCGGGACTTCGGTTCGACTAGCACGAGTCGGCCATCCACCCGCTGCAGGGCATGGGTCACAGTGACCGTCGCGGCGTCGAGGTCCACGTCCGCCCACGAAAGCCCGAGGATCTCCCCCTGGCGAAGCCCAGTCCCGATCGCCAACACGTACAGCGATTCGAGGCGGTCTCCATTGATTGCCTCGAGGAATCGACGGGCCTGGTCGGGTGACAGCGGGCGGACCTCGCGGCGGGGCACGCGAGGCGGGGCCGCGAGGCTGGCGACGTTCCGGCCGACCATCCCCCAGCGCTCCCCTTGACGCAGGGCCTGGCGCAGCACGGATCGGATGTAGGCGACGGTCCGCGGCGACAGACCCGTGTCCGACTTGGCGTTGAGAAGGGCCTGGACGTGCGGTGGTGTGAGCTGGACGAGGAGGTGACCTCCGAGACCCTGCTTCACCGCCGGTGGCTAGAGCTCGAGTCACTCGAGCGCACCAGGTCGGTTTTCCTGATGACCGATCAAGCCCCACTAGGCCTGAATGCCTGATTCACTTGCCGCGCTGAGATCGGTTGTTGGTTGGTGGGACAAAATCACCCACTCGCTCGTTGGATAGAGCATGACGGTCATCGCAGGACGCAGGCTCGGCTCGAATCGGATTGCACGGTTCATGGTGGGTCGATCCGTGGCGATCGAGCCCAAGCAGACCGACCAATCGCGAACGCTCGACAGTCGATCGCCCGCCCAGACCTTTGAGGGGATCTACCACGACCACTACCGCGACGTCTATCGCTATGTCCTGCTCAGCCTGCGAAGTCACGATGACACCGACGACGTCGTCGCCGACACGTTCGGTCGGGCGTTCGCCGCCTGGCGGTCGGGCCATGGGCCATCCGGTCGCGCCCTACCCTGGCTCCTCCTCATCGCGCGGCGGATCATGGTCGACCGGTGGCGGCGCGAGCGTCTGCTACGTCTGTTGCCACTCGGCTGGCGGGGCAGAGGGGATGGCGATGTTGCGGACGTGGATGATTCCGACGGCCGAGCCGAGTTCTGGCTCTGGCTGGAGCAGCTGGCGGCCGCTCTTCCCGACCGACAGCGCGAGGTCCTCTTTCTCCGGTACCAGCGCGACCTGTCCGACGAGGAGATCGGCAGGATCCTGGGCCTATCCGCCTCGGGTGTTCGCACTCTCGTTTCCCGCGCCATCGCCGCGCTTCGGGCTCACCCGGAGCTCTGGTCATGAACGCACGCGAGCAAGACGTCTGGTCCGGGCTCGAGCGCCGGTTCCGGGCTGTCGAGCGTCTCGTTCCTGATGCCCCGCCGTGGCGGTCGCCGTCGGACATGGCTCGCATCGACGATGGAGCGATCAGGCTCGGGCTAACGCTCGACCGCCCTCGAGACGCCGCGGCACCGCGACCCGTCGTCTCCAGGCGAGGCGCGTGGGCGCTCCTCGTCGCAGGCGCGTTGGTCGCGATCGCGGTCGGCGGACTGATCGCTGGTGGCATCGGCGCCTCGGCCCGATCCTGATCTCTCGCGCGGACCGTTCGGACCGACCGGGCTATTCCGCGGCTCCGACAGCACGAGCAATGTGGCGCTGCTGCCCGATGGCCGCGTGCTGATCATGAACGGCACCTGGAAGGGCACTATGGCCGCTTCAATCCCAGAGGTCTGGGATCCGTCGACTGGCAAGCTAACCCGGATCGGATCCACGGTTCGTCCGCGGGTCAGCCCCACGGCCACCCTCCTACTCGATGGGCGAGTGCTCGTCATAGGCGGCTTCGGTGGCCAATACGCGTATTCCTCGAGCGCGGTTGCGACAGCCGAGCTATGGGATCCGGCCACTGCCTCCTTCGTCGAAACGGGCGCGATGGCTGAAGCGCGCGTCGGTCATACGGCGACGCTCCTAGCCGACGGCCGAGTCCTGGTGGTCGGCGGCGTTGGCCCTGGAACTGACAACGCCGCTGCCGAGGTCTGGGATCCCGAGTCGGGTCAGTTCGCTGCAGCCGGACGCCTGACGCACGGACGCAGCGGCCACGCAGCGACCCTGCTTCTCGATGGTCGTGTGTTGGTCGGAGGTGGTGTCACGTCGGAGGGCGACAGACTGGGTGAGCGTGAACTCTGGGATCCGCACACCTCCCGGTTCGAGACGTACGGCTTGTTCACCGACCGGCCGGCAATGGCCAGCTGGACGCGGTTGTTGGACGGACGCGTCCTACTGGTGGGCGGCCTTGCCTACTCAGGTGATGGGTCGCCGCTCGAGTTGGCATTCTTCGCCTTCGGGCGACCAGCGGCCGGTTATATGCCAGTTATGAGCCTCGCCCGCTTCGCCCATGCCGCGGTCTTGCTTCCAGACGGCCGCGTGGTCGTCCTCGGCGGGACGGTCGGCGGCGGGGCGAGCACGGCCTCGGTCGAGGTGTTCGATCCGGCCACCGAAAGCTTCGACCAGGCGCCGTCCCTGCCGTCGCCGATCAGGAATCACACGGCAACCCTATTGCCTGACGGCCGGATCCTCGTGGTGGGTCCTCCCGGTGGGCCGGAGGAGCAAACGGTGGACGTCTACACGCTCGCGAGTCAGTAGGGAGCGCATCGTCCGCTCCCGCGGCACCACGAGCTTCGGCCGCCGGATGGTCCGTATGCCGTCCGACGCGTGCAGACTGCGTCGGCCGAACCTCGAAACCTAAATTGAGGCGGGCACGAACCTATCGCCACACGCCCGTCCAGCGGTGGGACGAGACCCGGCGCAGGGGGCGCCCCGATTAGTCTCGCTACGGCACGATCTCCTCATAGTGTCGGCGGATCGAACACCAGGTGGCCTTCGATTGGGCCACCAAGAGTCCACGCATCCCAAGGCGTCTGCGCGCGCTGCTACGCTTCCTGGCCCAGACTCCTAAGACACGATCATGGGCCGACGGGTCTAATCGCGGCGGAGGGCCGGATGCGTCTCCAGCGACGCCGATTCACTGAACCAAGCGACGTGAGGACCATTCCGCGCGGTCGGATCGATGTCGTCGAACTCGACGATACGGTCGTCGGCCGGATGACCTATGACCCGGGTTGGCGCTGGTCCGTGGACGTACAACCCATCGCCGGCACTGACACATGTCAGTACCATCACCTCGGCGTCACGCTCGCCGGCCGTCTGCGCGCTCAGATGCCCGACGGCACGGAGCTCGAGATCGGCCCCGGCGAGGTCTTCGAGATCCCACCCGGCCACGATGCCTGGGTGGTCGGGGACGAGCCATGGGTTGGCGTGGACTTCGAGGCGATGCGGACCTACGCGAAGCAGCGGGACGCCCGGGACGAACGGATCCTCGCAACGATCGTCTTCAATCGACATCGTTAATTCGACGCGCCGCGCGTCAGACCTTGGCGCGACGCGTTGGCGTGGCCTCGTCGGGGAGCACAACCGTAAGGCCTCGGCGGCGATCGATCGCCATCGGGGACGACTCGTCAAGACCACGGGCGACGGCGTCCTCGCCCAATTCGACGGCCCCGAGCGCGCAGTTCGAGGCGCGGCAGCCATCCGCGACGCCGCGCAGGGCCTCGGCCTCGCGATCCGCGCTGGCGTCCACACTGGAGAGGTCGAGACAGTCGCGGGCGACGTCAGGGGGATCGCGGTTCACATGGCGGCCCGGATCATGGCCGTCGCTGGACCTGACGACATTCTCGTCTCGGCGACGGTCATGGACATCCTTGACGGCTCCGGGATGACCTTCGAGGACGCTGGGACCTCATAAACTGAAGGGCCTCCACGGCGCCCGCCAGCTGTACCGCCTCGCGACCCTCGAGCCCGCCTGAGACACTGGCCTCGCCATCAAGCACGACTTGCCCGTTGATCGCGGATGGCTTGACGGGCATGCGACGAGACGATGCACTCATAGTGCCGCCACCTAGCATGGGATCGCGTCGGACCCGGTCCTCGCAGAGAGACCTGCTTGCCAAGACCGAACCGAAGTAGCCGCCTTTCGGGAAGCCAACGAGGCCTATCATATCGGCGCCCCCAGGCGCACCCCGGCCAACAGAGGAGGCCCTTGGATGCCGAAGGATTTGACAGTCGTCTTGGTGGATCGACCTGGCACCCTGGCCGATGCCGGAGAAGCCCTCGGCCGGGCCGGGATCAACGTCGCCGGTGTATGCGGCTTTCCTTCGGGCGGGGAGGGCATCATGCATGTGCTGGTTGAGGACGCCTCCGGCGCCCGCGACGCACTCTCGGCAGCCGGGCTCGAGGTGCGCGACGAACGGGATGTCGTCGTCACGGCAGTCGAGGACCGACCCGGAGCCGGCGGCGAGTTGCTCCGGCGTGTCGCCGATGCCGGCGCGAACGTCGACCTCATCTATCTAACGACGGACGGTCGCCTGGTGCTGAGCGGCGGGGACGTCTCGGCCATCCAGCGCGCTCTCGGCTGAAGGCGCGCCGGGAGCGCGCCATGGCCGGACCATGAAGCTCAGACGGCTCTTGTAGAACCGAGTGTCGAGGCTTCGGGTGTTGCAGGCCCTCGCGCGGCGGGCAATAGCCTCGGCGCAGGAGGTAGCGCGCGATGACGGAACGGTGCACGGACTGCTGTTGCGACAAGCACTGTTGCGGCTGCGGCACCCGATAGCCCTCTGAGAAGGCCCGGCCGCTTAGCTGGGCCTCTTGATTCGACTCGCCGGCCAGGACAATCCTCCACGCCCTCAGCGCAGGCATCATCTGGTCAGGGACCTGGCCAGGTATTCCCCCCATCGGCCGACCGGAAGAACTCGGTGTCTCGATCAACGACGGCGACCGTGCGACCGTCGCCCGACGTCGCGACCGCGAACGCCGACCCGACGTAGTTGGTCCGAGCCCAGGTTCGGCCACCGTCCTCACTCCGGAACAGGGCGCTCGACGACCCGGCGTACACGATGCGCCCGTCGGCCGTCGCCGCGAGAGCCGTCATTGGGAACGTCTCGGGCGTGCCAAGTGCGACCCACGTCCGGCCACCGTCGTCGCTGCCGACGAAGCCGGTCGCGTCGACACCGAGCAGCCGAGTCGTCGATCCATCGCGAACCGCGAGCGGGAACAGCACGTTGTCGTCGCGGACGCGGCTCCAGTGCGCCCCATAGTCGGTGGTTTGCCACAGGCCGCCGATCGCCAGGTACGCCCACATCCGAGCAGGGTCGGCAGGGTCGCGGGTGAAGCCGTGGATATCGACGCTCGGCAGGTCCGTGGCGATCGGCGCCCAGGTGGCGCCTCCATCGTGGCTCGCCACGAAGACCTCATGACCGGCGATCACGATCGAGCCGTCGGCGGCCGACGAGGTGCTCATCGCATCGTCGCGGACCGGCAGCGCCGACCACATCCGCCCGCCATCCTCCGATGCCAAGAGGCCGCCGTGGTGGCCGAAGAGCACGCGTTCGGGATCGCCATCGACGAACGTCAGGGAGTGGACATCCTGCGTCCCGAGGCGAGTCCAAGCGACCGGTTCACCAGGCGACGACGGACGGAGCACGACCACGGCGATCGCAATCCCCAAGGCCGCGACAACCACGACGGGGATGAGCCATCGCGGTGGCAAGCGGATGAATGTCGACTTGTTGACCTGACGGGACGTGCGTGTCAATGCTCGGCGGGGTCCTTGCTCTCCACGGATGGTGCACGTGACGGACGGGAAGTGCTGCGAGAACAGCCGGCGACCGGGGGCCATCCACCTCCCTTGGCGACGTCGAGCGCCAATGCCTCTACTCGGGTGACGTCGGCTCGGCGACCCTCGATCGCGACATGATTTGGCCATTGTGGGTGGGCATCGGCCACGCTCGGCAATCCACCTCCTTTGACGGGCAGCGCGTAGTCATCGCCCAACGGGCGCGCGTCCAAGGCCGGTGACCGGCCTCCTGCTTGCTAGCACGGCCGACGCGTTCCTGACCCGTTGACATACGGCGCTACATTAATCGAACAGTGTGTTCGGTGAATAGGTGAACCGGCGTCAGTATCGGCTCGGCAAACGCGCCGAGCGCGCGGCGGACACCCGGCGGCGGATCATCGAGGCCACCCTCGAGCTTCACGACCAGCAAGGGATCACTCGCACCACGGTGCGCGACGTGGCCGGGCGAGCGGCCGTGGCGCCGTCTACGGTGCTCCAGCACTTCCCTCGCATGGACGAGCTCATCCGCGCCTGCGGGGCGCTGTCCGACCAGCTGGCGCCGATGCCGACGGAGGCGCTCCTGGCCGACGCCACGGGCGTCGCTAAGCGCGTCCAGCGCATGGCAACGGCCATGTTCGAGTGGTGGCAGCTGCTCGGCCCGGGGTTCGACCACCTCCGTATCGACCGCCGCCACATCCCATTGGTTGAGGCGTGGTTCGACGACGTCGACGGGCGACACCGGGGCTTCGCGGCGGCGGCGCTCGGCGGTGGCGACCGCGGGCGGGTCCACCTGTTGGTCGCCGTCACGACCGCCGATTCGTGGAGCGTCCTGCGCGCTGCCGGCGCCACGCCGCGCGGCGCCGGAGTCCAAGTGGCGCGGCTGTTCGGTCTCGATCAACCTACTCGAAAGGAGGCACTACACTGATGGATCCCTTCGTCGCCTTCAAGTACCTGCACATCGTGTCGATGTTCTTCGCCATCGCCCTCGCGGTCAGCACCGAGCTCGTGGTACGTCGCGTGGCAGGCTCTGCCGATCCTCGCGCCATCGCGACGACCGTGGCCAGGGTCCGGCCGCTCGCGAACCTCTCGACGGTGCTCCTCCTGGCGGGCATCGCGTTCGGCTTCGCCGCCGCGCTCACCGGTCAGATGAACCTGCTCGCCCCGTGGCTGGTGCTCTCCTACGTCGCGGTGGCCGGCGCGTTCGCGATCGGGATCCTGATCACCGATCCCTGGGTCACCCGGCTGGAGGCTGCGGCGCGTGCCAGCGGTGATGGTGCAGCGGCAGGTCTGGCAGCGGTGGTCGGCGAGGCGCCCGCGCGGATCGGGACCTGGGTGTTGATGGGCTTGATCGCCGTCCTCGTCTTCCTGATGGTGGTGAAACCCTTCGCTTGACGCACAGCTAGCGCCTTCGGCTGTAGCGCAGCGGGCCGCACCATTCGCTCATAGTGTCGGTAAGAGCCTTCGCTAAATTGGTCGACATCGAGGCGCCGGTTGGCCCGGACTGACTGACCGCCGAAGCGGGATCGAAGGTCCCGGATCGGAGCGCCTCCAACCATCAGACCATGCAGCCGCGGTTGCCCCGATCCTCGCCGACCACGACGACGGTCGTATAGGCGTGGAACCGCGCCCGAGCGAACTGCACGCAGATCGCCCGCAGTCGGTCGTCCATCCTCGGGTCGAGCCTCGTCGGTACGAGCCTCGTCGGCACGTGGAGGATGTCTCCCGAGCCAAACATGTCGGGGATCTTCACTGCGGCGCACAGCTCCGCCTTGACGATCACCGGGTTCTGGCACTCCGCGGTGAGGGCCGCCTTGACGGCGCCGAGGTCGAACGCCGGCGGTGGGGGTGGTGGCACTCGGGTGTGGTGGACGCAACCGGCGAAACTCAGCAGGGCGACGAGGGCGAGCAAGAGGACGCATATCTGGCCCGCACCCTTACCCACCGTCGACCTCCCGCCACTCAATCGCGGACAGACTACTGTCCTCGCTTACCCCACACTGACCGCATGTCACGACGGCTCAACGAGGCGCGACAGCGCGCGGCCGCGCATCAGGCAAGCCGGCGGATGATTGCCCGCGGCGAACGCCCCGCGTATCGCATCACGGCTGCCGAGGACGGCCGCTGGCGCGTCGACGCGCTCCCGTGGGTGCCCGTGACCGCGAGGGCGCGTCGTGAGGCGCTGGACGAGGCGCGGGCAGCGATCGCCGAATGGCTTGACGTAGCGGCCGACACGTTCGACCTCGAGCCGAGCTGAAGAAGGACTCGGGCCGGACCTCCGGCTGCTTTACGCGTTCCCGCTGGTCGATAGGATCACGTCGATGAACCGGGTCGGACTTCTCATAGTTCTGACGATCCTCGTCCTCACCGTTGCGGTCGGGATAGGCCTAGCGACACCCACGATGGACTGGGGGACTTACAGCGGCGGCATCCCACCCGCGGAATGTCATCGGCCTGATGGCCGACTTGAGTGCCCGCCGGGCGTGACTTGGCCGCCCAGTCGTGCTCCCCGATGACGGTCAGGTACGACAGGTCAGGCTGACACTCAGCGCCGGTCGAAGCGCCACGCCTCACGCTCGTACCAGCTGCGGTCCTTGACCTTCGTCCAGCCCGCGCGCGACCCGTCGCGGTAGGCCGAGGTCCGATCCTTCAGGACGATGCCCTCCAGCCGTCCATCGGCCATCTGTTCGACCAGCCCGACGCTAGGCTCGACCAGCGGACTCAGCTCCAATGGGACATCGAACGCGCGAGCCAGTAACTCCAAGCGCTCGCGGCGCTCCTGCCAGGACAGGCCCCGGAGATCTGCACCCAGCAGGATCGGGATGTCGAAGACAACGAAGCGAAGATCCGCCCGAAGGCGCTTCGACCCAAGCAGCGCGGCCATCGTCCCGGAGAAACGGCCCGCGGTCAGCTCGCCGTCCAGGACTGTTCCCCGCCAGACATTCGGCAGACGTTGCCCAAGCAGGCGGAGGCCAGCCTCGAACTCGTCCCCACGAAGCCAGTCCCGGCGCTCGCCGCGACGGTTGCGCGTCTCGATGGTGCACTCCGGCCCGTAGACGACCAGTCCGCGCACACCATCGACCTTCGGCTCGCAAGCGAACCGCTCAGGGTCAGCGATGGCCTGCCGGAGAGCGCGCGGGCCATCGTTCGCGACGAGTTGGGGGACGACGGCGGGGAGCACAGGGCCATGATATCGACGAGTTCCCAAACCGCTTTGGGCGCTCCCACCGTGGCCCCTCAGCGGTCATCTGTTCCACCCGCTGATTCGGTGACGGACGATCGAACCTTCCGCAGCCCGCTGTACGTCCTCACCGACAGGTTGCTCCGGGGCGTACTGATCGCGCAGCAGCCGTCCGCGTCGCGCATCGCTCAAGCCATCCTCCGTCGCGATCACCGCGATGTCCGCAAGGAACCGCGCCAGCTCCAGCCGGCCGAGTCGATCCAGCTGCATCGCGATCCTCGCGGGTTCAGGGCTAGCCAGGGCGGCTGCGACCCCCGCTCGCGGCTTACCTGAGGCTCCGGATCGCGACGCTCGGCGTTTCGCGCGCGTCGCGCCAGGATGTAGAGCCAGTCCTCTGGATAGCGCGAAGGGAGCGACCCGAGCCTCTCACGCTGCATGGCCATCCCGCCCTCGGCGACAGCCGTCGGGACCTCAGACGATACCGACCGACCCCCACAGCGCGGCGAGACGCGACGGCGTGCGGCGTGTCACCGTAGGCCCTGCTATGAGTGAAATGTGACTGCTTCCACTGAAGACCTGTTGTCCGTACACGAGCTTGCCGTGCGGTCGGGAACCTCCATCGACCGCATCGAGGAGCTTGTCGCCGTCGGCCTGCTTCCTCCGAACGCTGCCGGGTATCGCGCGGCGGAGGTCCATCGCCTCAAGGTGATCGAGGCGTTTGTCGCCGCCGGCGTCCCGCTTGCGACGCTCGGCCGGGCGACGGCCGAGGGGCACATCAGCCTCGACTACTACGGCGACCTCCACGCCGACGTCGGGCAGCTGTCCGGCTACACCTACGGCGACATCAGTCGCACCACAGTGATAGCCCAGCTACTGCCAGAGCTGTACGGCGCCTTCGGGCTAGCGGAACCGGAGCCCGCTTCGCCCCTGTCGGTCGCAGATGCCCAGGTCCTTCGGACGCTGCTCGACATCCTGGCCGCGTCAGCCGACCAGACGTTGATGCTGCGAGTCGTCCGGTTGTTCGCCGAGGCTGCAAGACGCGCGGCAACGGCCGCTCTTGACGTTTACGCGGAAGCCGTCGTCGCCGACATGGCATTGGCAGGCCTGCCGCCGGAGGCATCGTTCCACGACGCACTGCATCCATGGTCACGCCTCGCTCGGGAGGCGCCTGGCCTCGCGCGGTGGGTCACGGCGCAGCACCTCAGCCGAGCGATCGAAGCGTATAGCGTCGAGGCGACGGAGCGGCAGCTCGGAGCGATCGGACTCCTGCCTCCGGTGACGGACGTTCCCCCTGGGGTCGCGTTCGTGGACCTCGCCGGCTTCACGCGCCTGACCGAAGCCCAAGGTGATGAGGCTGCCGCGGCGATCGCCCTCCGTCTTGGAGAACTGGCGTCGCGCATCGCCGAGCGACGCGGCGGTCGTGTCGTGAAACTCCTTGGGGATGGCGTCCTGATGGTCTTCCGACTCCCGGTCGACGCCGTCCTGGCTTCGCTGGAACTTCTCGACGTTCTGCCGGAGCTCTGACCTTCCCCACGGCCACGCCGGTGTCCATTCCGGCCCTTTGATCGCTCGGAACGGCGACGTGTTCGGTCGCACGGTCAACCTCGCCGCCCGGCTCGCCGATACTGCGGTGGATGGGGAACTGCTAATCTCAGAGGCGGTCTTGGCGAACATACCCGTCGCGTCTGTAGGAATTGAGGACGCCGGGCAGCGGCCGATGCAGGGGATCGGCAACGTGGCCGTCTACCGAGTCACGTCCCAGTCCTCGTGATGTGGCGACAAACTAACCGCGAAGCAGCGCGACTCAGGCACGCTCGTCCCGACCCAGTCCTGTGGACGATTGCTTACCGGGTAGGTCCGGCGGCCGCTAGGCCGAGCTCCTAGATCGGACGCATTGGAGTCCCGTGGCGCGAAACGATCTAGGTCAGGCGTCAACTGCCCAGATGCCGAGGACGAAAAACGACACGATCTGGTCATAGTGTGTGGTGGCGCGGCCGAGCTGGCATCAAATGCCACCGGGCTGATGCGTCGCAGATGGGTAGGGCCATGGTCGATGGCAAGGCGCTTGTTCGTGATTACCTGCGCGAGGTCTTCTCCGAGGGGCGACTGGACCGGTTGCCGGCTTATCTCGCCGGCGAGGGTTTCATGACGGGCGTCGTGGAACTCGTGACCCGCTGGCGGACGGCCTTTTCGGACTTCACCGAAACAGTCGAGGAGGTATACGCGGACGGGGATCGCGTGATTACCGTCTCAGTGATGACCGGCACGCACGATGGGATCCTGCAGAGCCGGCTCGGGCCGATCGAGCCGACCGACCGGTCCGTCCGCTGGACCAGGATCGCCGTCCGCCGGCTCGAAGGCGATCGCTTTGCGGACGGCTTCTTCGAGGAGGATGAGGTCGGCCTGCTCGAGCAGCTGGGTGTGCTCGACCTGTCCGCCGGGCCGGACCGCGGACGCCACTCCATGCTCTCCGACGTCCGACGCTGACCACTGCCTCGACCGACGGCAAGGCGAGCGGGTGGGTGCGTCCATTTCACTGAGCTACGGGACGCCACCGTGGTGTCGCCCGCCACGAGGTGGTCATCGTGTGCCCGTCGTCGGCGCCGCGGCGGCGGACCGCTGCCCGGCTGAGAACGCCGCCTGCGCGCGCCCCGTCACGGGTGGAGGGATCGCTGAATGGCTCGACGTGCCGGTGGACGCCTTCGACGTGGAGGCATGACGACGCCCGGAGGGCGGTAGCCGCTCCGGGCGCTTGGTACGCGAAGCCGATACGGGCTAGCTGGAGACGGGGATCGTCACACCCTCGCCGCTGATGGTCAGGTCGTACGAGAAGCTCTCGATGACCACGACCTGGTTACCGGGGCAGTTAAGCGTCGACAGTGGCGTCACCCTGAAGGTCACGTTGGTCCGGCCGTTGCGAACGGGGAATGTCCCGGTCGCCTGGACGTCGATGGTCTCCTGCTTGTTATCCGCCTGGGGCTTATTGCCACCGCGGTTGTAGCAGCGTGAGAAGACGTCGACCGTGCCACTTAGGTCGAACGTCGCGCTCGGCACGTTACCGAGTCCGGCGATCGACGCGGAGATGGTGAGGGTATTGCCAGACTGGCTGACCTGGGTCTGACCGACTTGATGGGCGTTCGCCGCAGAGGCGAGGCCCACGAGCGCGAGGCTCAGCAGCAGCCCCAGGGGTACGAAGAGAAATCGTCGCACAGTGGTCGTTCCTTTCGGATCCGCTCCGCCGTTGCGCAGCCAACAGCGGACGAGTAGGCAGTCACCGGGCAACGCCCGGGCAGTGGTCCCCGAGTTCTGTGACGATCCCCGTGGTAGGGGATGGGCGAAGTCGGGTGCACCGGACTTCCTTGGTCGCGCATCGAGGCCCCCCGGCCGAGCGCGGACAGTACCTGCAGTCTATTAGTACTTTTGTTCTACGTCAAGGCGGGCATTGTCGGTCGCATCCCTCCTTCCTCGCTGTTGCCTCGGCCCCCTCACCGAGGCTGGTGACGTAGTACGAAAGTACGACCCGTTTTGCGCCTGACCGGGTATGCCGCGCGTCACTCCGGGTATATCGGATTCACGACACGCGCTGGGTTGCCCCTACGATTTCGGCATCGTGGCGCGTTCAGGCGCTGCGGATCACGCGTCCGGCACGGGCTGTCGTCGAGCGCAGCCACGCCGTGGCGATCTCAAGTCCTCGCCGGCCCTCATCGAACTGTTCGAGCGTCGTCGCGCGGGCGGGCTCGATCAGGTCCGCAACAAGTACGCCGGCTTGCGCCGTGATCGCCTCGGGCTCAGCCGGCTCGTACGGAGCCAGGCCGTCGAGCTCCGCTGTCGCGTCGGCCATGACGGCGAGCTCCATCGACGCCCTGAGTCGTTCGGCCTCATCCGCTGCCGTGTTGGGGAACACGGCAGCCCGCCCCTCGAGGTAGCGCTCCTCGGCCATCGAGCGGGCCTGCTGCAAGGCCAGCCAGCGGTCCACGCGAGACTCTGGGTGGCGATGGCCGGCCAGCTCGCGCCCCTCGCCAGGGACGATCGGCCGGCGCGACTGATGGACCAGGGACACCTCAGCAGGCTCGCTCAGTGCCGCGACATCACGATGATGAGCGTCTCTCGATCAATCGTCTCGTGCGCCACGACGTTGATGCGGAGGACGAGATGGGAATCGGAAGACCGTCCCGAGGACCGCCTTGCGGACGGCCGGTGCCACCGTCTCGGGCGGCTTGCCGCGCAGCGCGGCCCGCGTCGCTCTGGCCGCGTCATCGGCCAGCCGGTTGATCGGGAAGTCGTCGGGCGACTCATCGAGCAGCGAGTCGACGTAGGCGGACAGCGTGCCGTACGTGTGCGCCTCATCCAGCCAGGCGAGGACCCGCTGCGTCGGTGTCAGCGCCGCCTCGACCTTGTCGAGCCGCCGCTCCGCGGTCACGGCCCGTCGAAGGGGTCATCGGAGGCTGCGTCGAAGCGCGCCACCGCGGACTCCACGTGCGCCAGCCGGTCCTCGAGCTCGCCGACCTTGAGGAGGTTCGTGGCGGCGGTCGCCGTCGAGATGAGGACGCGCAGCCTGGGGATGCCGCTGTCGAGCCCGACCGCGTCTGTGGCTGCGATCTGGAGCAGGCGGCGGATGCCGGCCACGGTGTCGAGCCCGGGCAGGTCGAACGCGATCGCGATCGTGCCTTCCTTCTTGCGGCGCAGCCCGCCGAGGCGACGCGCCTCGGCCGCCTCGGCGGCGCGCTCGGGGTCGTGGCTGAAGCAATACGGGCGCTCGTGGAGCGGCGCCATGCGGCACGGCTGACCGTCCGCCTTGGCGTAGGCACAGCCCTTCCTGATTAGCATCGATTAGCTGTGCTTATCGACCGCGCGCCACGATCATGCGATCGTGTCGGGTGTCAGCCATCGGCCTTGACCGGCGTTTCGCCGGTGAAGTCCTGCCACCGCTCGATGGCAACCTGGGCGTAGCGCGGGTCGATTTCTAATGCCAGACAGCGCCGCCCGGTCTGCTCGGCCGCGATGACGGTCGTGCCTGATCCGCCGAAAGGTTCGTACACGAGGTCCCCAGACCGGCTGCTGTTGGCGATTGCCCGGGCCACCAACTCGACAGGCTTCATGGTCGGGTGGGTCTCCGACCGCCTGGGTCGCGGGATCTCCCAGACGGTGTCCTGATCGCGCCCACCGGAGAAGCCATGGGCGGCTCCGTCCCTCCAGCCGTACAGGATCGGCTCGTGTCTGTAGTGGTAATCGTGGCGACCCATCACGAAGACGTCCTTGACCCAGATCAACTGCTCCCGGACCGGCATTCCGTTTTCCGCAAGTGCGGAGTAGAAGGCGGGCAGTGCATCGCCGCTCGACGGCGAGGCGACATAGAACGAGCCGCCCGGTCGGAGCGGGGCGAGGCCGAACGCGGCAGATAGCAGTGCCGGGATATCGTCGGGCTGGTCGTTGGGGACCTCCAGCCCGTCGGTCCGCCGGTGACGGGCGACGGCTTCCTCGACCGACAGCTTGGTCTGATAGGCAACCCCGTATGGCGGATCCGTCCACATCAGGTCCGCCTGATCGTCGCCGACCACCCGCCGTACGTCGACGGCGCTCGTGGCGTCCCCGCACAGCAGGCGGTGGTGACCGAGGGCATAGAGATCCCCGGGCTGCACGTAGGGCCGGTCTGGGACTGCCGGCGCAGCGTCCGGATCGCCGAGACCCGCCCGGCCCACCTCGACCTCGTACTCTAGAGCGAGATCCTCAAGCAGCGCCCGGAGCGCGGCGTCAGCGGGTTCGAGACCGGCCAGCAGCGCGGCAAGCTGCTCCCCTTCCGCGGTTGCCATCGCCGCCAGGGGATCGAGCGACGCGAGGACCAACCGCTCCTCGTCGTCGGTCAGCTCGACATAAGTGACGGGTACGGTCGGCTCGTCTCGCTCGAGGGCAAGCTCCATGCGCAGGTGCCCGTCGACAACGTTGCCGGTCGTCCGGTTGACCAGGACCTCCGCTACCCAGCCGACCTCGGCGAGGGCGCCGGCGAGCGCGCGCTGCTGCTCTTGTGGATGCGACCGCCAGTTACGCGGGTTCGGCACCAGCTCCACCGGCGGCACATCAGCGTGGCCGACGATCCGGTTGCGCCAAGCGCCGACGCCATCGGCAGGCATGGCTTCTTCCGTGGCTGCGCTCGGCGTCACGAAGTCGAGTGTCGCCTCTGCGGAGGGCCACCGGACCAGCGAAACGAGGCCAAGAATGCGTGACAGGAGGAGCCGTGCGGCGTGTGACCCCTGTGCTGACCCCTACGCGGACGGACTCTGGCAACAGTGGGTGGCAAATAGGGGAATGGTCACCTGCAATTCCCGATAGGATGGCTCGGAGAAGTCCTCAGCGGACGCTTGTCCTCCGGATTCGTAAACAGCAGGTCCTCGGTTCAAATCCGAGTGTCGGCTCCACCGCCCCCTGTTTGAGCGTGAGCTCAACGACTGTATGTCGCAAACAGTTGCTGTTGCCTCGGAACACCGGCCACGCACGCCACGATAGGGTCATAAGCAGGAGACAGGGGCCGTCCAACGCGGGTGCCTCCACCTGGAGGTCTTCAGACCGATGGCGAACCTTGCTCACCCTCTCTCTGACGTCCTGCCCCTCGCCGATGCTGTCTCGATGTGGGGAGCGATCCCTCAAAGCGGCGGATAGCCGACCGCGTCGTTGATGCCGGTGGTGAAGGTGAGGGTCAGCATCAAGGCCAGATGCAGGCGCTCGGTCGGAGTCAGCTCGGTCACGTGGCGATCCAGGCGTCGATCTCGCTCAGCAGCCCCGTCTTCCGCCCCTCGGGCAGGAAGCTGGCCGTGACCGAGTTGCGCGCCAACCGGGCCATCACCTCGTCGCTGAAGCTGAACGTCGCCCGCAGAGCCTCGTAGTTCGTGTCCGCGTAGCCCCCGATATAGGCCGGGTCGTCGGAGTTGACCGTGACCAGGACGCCCGCCTCGAGGAAGGCCGGCAGCGGATGGTCCGCCAGCGTGTCCACGCACCGGAGCCGTACGTTGGACAGCGGACACATGGTCAGCGGGGTCCCGGCGCGCGCCAACCGATCCATCAGGGCCGGGTCATCGATCGCCTGGATGCCGTGGTCGACCCGCTCGATGTGCAGCAGGTCGAGCGCCTCGGTCACCGATGCGGCCCCGCCCTCCTCGCCCGCGTGAGCGACCCGGTGGAGTCCCAGTTCACCGGCGCGGGCGTACACGCGTTGGAACTTGGCGGGCGGGTTGCCGACCTCGGCCGAGTCCAGACCGATCCCGATGATCGGCGCACGGGCCTCCTCCAGAGCGGCCAGCATCGCCAGGGCTTCCTCCTCGGAGCGGTCCCGGTGGAAGCAGGCGATCAGCTCGACGGTCGTGCCGTGGTCGCGTTCGGCGGCGGCGATGCCCGACGCCAGCCCGTCCAGGACCCGCTGGAGCGGGATGCCGCGGGCGACGTGGGGCTGCGGGTCGAAGAACGCTTCGACGTGGCGTACGCCGCCGGCGGCCGCCCGGGCGACATAGGCGGTCACCAAATCGCTGAAGTCCTCCTCGGTCTGCAGCACGGTGAGGTTCGCGTAGATCAGGTCCAGGAGGCTCTGCAGGTCGGTGAACTCGTACCGACCGCGCAGGTCCTCCAGGTCGGCGTAGGGCAGCTCGACCTTGTTGCGGCGTGCCAGTTCCAGCACGGTCTCCGGCTCCAGGGTGCCTTCGAGATGGAGGTGCAACTCGACCTTGGGAAGGGTGCTCAGATCGCGCATCGGGTTCCCTTCTGGACGCTGCCGGTCACGGTGCGGTGACACCGAGGCTCGCGCTTACCACGCGCTCCGGCGCCTGGGCCAAGGTATACAGCACCAGCGAGACGACCGTGGTGACCACCACCATCGGCTCCCCGAACACCTGACGGGCCCCAGCGAAGGTGGCTGGCTTGAGGCGTTTGCCAATCTGGACGCTGTGTTGAACGGCGCTCGGGCTGGGTCGGCACCGGTTGTCGAGGTGTAGCGGTATGGCCAAGCTGATCTATGCAACGAACGTGTCTCTTGATGGCTACATCGAGGACGAACGCGGCGCCATCGACATGGGCCCGCTCGACGACGACTTGTTCGCGTCCTACACCGATCTCCTGCGTTCCGTGGGCACGTTCCTCTACGGGCGGCGCCTGTATGAAGCGATGGCCGTTTGGGAAACCAACGCCGCCCTCGCCGCGCAGTCCGACCTCACGGCCGACTTCGCGACAGCCTGGCAGGCAGCGAACAAAATCGTCTACTCGACAACCCTGGCCGCGGTGCAAACCGCAAGAACCCGGCTCGAACACGGCTTCGACCCTGCGTCGGTACGCGACATGAAGGCGTCGGCTACAAGTGATCTAACCGTGGGGGGCGCACACCTCGCGGCACAGGCTTTCAAGGCCGGGCTGGTTGACGAGTGCCAGCTCTTCGTCTGGCCCGTGATCATCGGTGGAGGCAAGCCCGCGCTGCCTAGTGGCGATCGCGCCGACCTGGAGCTCCTCGACGAGCGCCGTTTCGGAAACGGCGTCGTGCATCTCCGATATCGCATCCCAACATGACCTTCCAAGGCAGAGCCCGGGAGCACAGGGTGCCCCCGAATGGTCCGATGGAGCGTGAACCAGACCGGGGGCTGACAAGCGTGTGGCGCCGGCGGCAAAGCGTAGGCTCATCAGGCGACCTAGCCGGGATCACGCCCCCAATCCACGGTTTTTGTCGAGGTCGAGAACGAAGGCAAGGGCGTCGAGCGTTGCGCCTGCACGGGCATCGAAGAAGTCGTTCGCCCGAAAGTCGTGCTCGGGCACCCGCTGGAACCCATGCCGCTCGTAGAGGCGCATGGCATCGACCATGCAGTCGGCCGTGTGGAGGGCGATTGCCGTCGCTCCGAACGACCGAGCCCTCGCGATCGCCGCGTTCACGAGCTCCGTGCCGATCCCCTGGCCGCGAGCCGCCGGACTGACCGCCGTGGCCCGTATCCCGGCGGTCCCGATCGGGAACGCGGTGGGCATACCCTCCTCGTTGATGTCCCGATAGACCGTGATCGTGCCGACGATGTCCGCGCGGGATTCCGCCACGAGAACGGCGGCCTCCCGGGCGCGGACGTCGACGTCCAGCACATTGGCGAGGTACCCCTCGTACAACGTCTCGCCCATGGGCGCCCGGAACTCTTCGTTCGCGGCAGCAGCGACAGCGCGGATCGCATCGAAGTCGTCCGGCCCCGCCTCGCGAAACGACGTTCGTGATCTCACGATGACCATCTTGCCCCTCTCCCTGTATACTCCATGTTGGAGTAAGTGAGTAATACTCCAACGTTGAGTATGTTGTCAAGAGGATCGTCGAGTGCCCAGGTTGACGCCGATGTCCTTCGCCATCCTCGGACTGCTGGCGATCCGGCCGTGGTCGACGTACGAGCTAACCAAGCTGCTGGGCCGGAGCGTCCAGTACGTGATGCCCCGGACCGAGGCGAACCGGTACCAGGAGCCGAAGCGACTCGTCGAGGCAGGCCTGGCGACGGCGGCGGACGAAGGTGTCGGCCAGAGGCCCAGGACCGTGTACACGATCACGCCGGCCGGCCGCGCGGCGCTCGCCGACTGGCTCGCTCGACCGGCGCGACCGACCCAGCTTGAGTCGGAGGCCCTCCTCAAGGTGCTCTTTGCGAACATGGCGCCTCTGTCCACGCTGCTCGAGCGCATCGGGGAGTTCGAGGCCGAGGCCGAGGCCGTTGAGGCGCCCTGGCGATCGATCGCCGCCGAGTATGTGGACGGCGAAGGCATCTTCCCGGAGCGGATCCACATCAACGCCCTGTTCTGGGTCCTGCTCGACCATTGGGCACGGCTGCGGGCCGAGTGGGCACGATGGGCGGCGATGGAGGTTGCATCGTGGCCCGATGAGCAGGGGCCGACCGATCGGGAGGCGGTCCGGGCGATGTTGGGCGACATGCTGTCCGGCCGGTGGGGCCTGGGATTCCCGGATCGCCCTTCGACCGGCTCAAGTAGCCCAGACGTCGGTGTCTCGAAGAGCCGTATGACCTGACGCTGCCGCCAGGTGCTACGTACTCGACAAGCGATTGCAACCCACACGTGGAAGGAGCCCCATGCTGACGCCGGTCGCGGAGGGTGTGCTCGTCCACCAAAGCGAGTTACTCCAGAACAACACCGTCGTCGTGCAGGGCCGGGCCGGCGTGTTGCTCATCGACCCCGGGATTACTGGCTCCGAAATGGCCTGCCTCGCGAACGACCTTCGCGAGATGGACCAGCCCGTCGTGGCAGGCTTCTCGACGCATCCTGATTGGGATCACGTGCTCTGGCACACCGAGCTCGGCGAAGCGCCCCGTTACGGCACAGCCCGCTGCGCGGCTTCTATGCGAGATCTGCTGTCGCACGCTGACTGGAAGGCCCGCGTCGCCGAGGGATTACCACCGGAGATCGCCGACGAGATACCGCTGGACCTGTTCGGCCTCATCACTGGTCTGCCTGCCGATACTCCGCAGCTTCCTTGGCATGGCCCTGAAGTCCGGATCATCGAGCACCCGGCGCATGCCCAAGGCCATGCGGCGCTGTTGATCGAGGTGCGCGGCGTTCTCGTCGCCGGCGACATGCTGTCGGACATCCTGATGCCGTTCCCCGACCTGGGCGCCGCGACTCCGATCGACGACTACCTTGTTGGGCTGCGGCTGCTCGAGGATGTGACGGACGATGTCGATGTCCTCATCCCCGGTCACGGCTCCGTCTGCGGAGCTGATCAGGTTCGCGCACGGATCGAACTGGATCGCGCGTACGTGCATGCCTTGCGTGACGGCCATGCTCCCGATGACCCGCGCATCAGCCCATCGGCCACGTTCGGCAAGGATTGGCTGCCCGGCTTGTATGAATGGCAACGACAGCAGCTCGCCGATAACAGGGAGCACGACGAGACGCCCGGCTAGGGATCGGTATGCGACACGCCTGCTCGGCTCGCGTCAGTGGAGTCCGCGGGGCCGACCGGCGTGATCGCGCCGATCTCGGTGCTTGGGTCCGGCGGCTTGAGCCGCCAGATCGACCGGATCAGGCCCGGCGCCGCCACGAACATGATGGCGAAGGCGACGATGACGACGAGCAAGGCGAGCGGGATGCCGGTCGCGATGACCATGCTCCTCGCTCCGGTGGTGAGCGCGCCGTAGAGAAGTGCCGCGACCACGACGCCGCTGGGTCGCAGGCCGGCGAGCAGCGCGAGGGCGATGGCGACCCACCCCAAGTCGTTCGATGGCCCGCCTGAGAAGCCCCCGGCAGGCCCGAGGCCGAAGAACGCGCTGCCCATGCCGACCAGCCCTCCGGACAGCGACATCGCCAGCATCGTGGTCCGGCCCGGTCGCATGCCGGCCCCGCGGGCGGCGGTGCGGCTGAAGCCGGTCGCGCGGAGCTCGAAGCCGCGGGTGGTCCGGAACAGCAGCACGGACACGATGGCGGCCATCGCGACCGCGACGACGAAGCCGTAGTCGACGCGGATCGTCGGCAGGTCGCTGACCCGCGGCACGGCGGGGATCGCCGGCGGCGGCCCCGAGAAGTCGATCAACCCGAAGGTATCGATCGACCCGAAGATGAGGAACGCGAGGTTCGGCGCCACGCCGTTGAGCATCAGCGTGGTGATCACCTCGTGCGCTCCCGTCCGCGCCTTGAGCAAGCCGGGAACGAACCCGTATGCGCCCCCGGCGATGGTCCCGCCGAGCAACGCGACCACCAGGGCGAGAAACGGCGGCAAGTGCCCCGCCACGAGCAGCACCGTGATGGAGGCACCCAGGCCGCCCATGAGGAATTGCCCGTCCGCTCCGAGGTTGAACAGGCCGGCGTGGAACGACACCGCGAGGCCCAGAGCGACGAAGATGAACGGCGTCGCGCTGACCAGGGTCTCGGAGATGGGTCGAATGGCTGCCGTGATGTCTTCGGCGTTGCCGCTCTGGATCGCGGCGACGATGCGACCAGGGTCGCCGATCGCCCCAGAGAACATCGCGCGGTAGCCGTCGAACACGCCACCGAGCGCGCCGCCGATCGCTGCGAGCGGATCGCTGCCGATGTGTCGGAGGTGCTCGAAGTCGGTCAGCACGATGAATATCGCGCCCAGGAAGAAGGCCGTGATCAGGGCCAGTGCCGGGACAAGGAGGCGACGCAGCTCGCCGCGGATCCGCTGCATGTCGCAGAGTGTCGCCCTTCGCGCATCCTCTGCGTCCGGCGGAAGGCCCGGTCATGATGAGCCTGGTGGGACCAGCATGACCCTCGACCTCCTCGTGGAAGGGCGGATCGCGACGCTTGCCGGCGAGACCGGGTTCGGCTGGGTCGAGGCGATCGGTGTCGCCGGTGGTCGGGTCCTCGCCGCTGGCCCGCAACGCGATGTCGACGCGCTGGCCGGCGCGTCGACGCGACGTCTCGTCCTGGCGCCGAACGAGATCGCGCTGCCCGCCCTCCGGGATGCGCACATCCACCTCGTGGAGGCCGCGCGGACCGTCAATCAGGTCGACCTTTCCGACGCCGCCACCCTCGCCGCCGGCCTCGAGATCGTCGCAGCGGCGCATCGCCGGCTACCCGACGGAGCTTGGCTCGAAGGCACCGGTTGGGATGTCGCGCGCTGGGGCGACTGGCCGACTGCCGCCGATCTCGACCGCGTCGTCGCGGACCGACCAGCGTTCCTGTGGTCGCGCGAACTGCACCAGGTCTGGGTCAACTCGGCGGCCATGACGGCGGCTGGTGTCGACGCGACCACAGGTGATCCGCCGGACGGTCGGATCCGCCGCGACGAGAGCGGCCGACCCACCGGGATGCTGCACGAGGGTGCGTCGAAGCTCGTGACCCGCCACGCGCCGGAGCCCACCCGGGAGTGGCTCGCGACGGCGATGGAGGCCTACTGCCGAGGGCTGCTCGCGTACGGGATCGTCGCCGTCCACGACCTCGCCCAGCTCGTCCCGGACATCGACCTGACCGGCGGTATCTCGATCGTTCGCGAGCTCGCGGACAGCGGCCGCCTACCGGTTCGCGTCCATGCGTCGATCCGAACCGAGGCGCTCGGCGCAGCGATCGAGGCCGGCCTTCGAAGCGGTGAACCACTCGGCGAATCCGAACGAGCGAGATTCGGGTGGCTGAAGGTCTTCGGGGATGGATCCCTCTTCTCCCGGACGGCGTTCCTCCTCGAGCCGTGGGAGCCCGACGGCGAGCGCGGAGCGCCCCCGACCGGTCCGCGTGGCCTCCCGACGACGAGCGCCCCGGAGATGGCGGGACTGGCGAGCCGGGCCGCGGCAGCGGGGATCGCGACAGCGATCCACGCGATCGGCGACGCGACCGTTCGAGCGGCACTGGACGCTCTGGCGCCGGTCGCGGGCAGGACACCGGTGCCGAACCGGATCGAGCACCTTCAGTTCGTTGACCCATCGGATATCGGTCGGTTCCATGAGCTCGGCGTCGTCGCCTCGGTCCAGCCGATCCATCTGCGGGGCGATGCTCGCTGGGCCAGGGCCGGAGTCGGCGATCGGGCGGAACGGATCGGCTACCCCTGGCGCTCCGTCGCGCGGCGCGGCGGATTGCTCGTCTTCGGCGCCGACGCGCCGTACGAGGACATCGACCCGTGGCCTGGGCTCGCGATCGCGGTGACGCGTACAGATCCCAGCTGGCCGCCCGCTGACGTCTTCGGGGCTCATGAGGCCCTGACGCTCGACATGGCGGTTCGCGCCCACTGTCTCCATCCGGCGCTCGCCGCCGGCGAACCCAACCGGGGACGGCTGGCCCCCGGCTATTGGGCAGACCTCATGATCGTGCCAGCGGCGTGCGTCGACGAGCCGACGGTCCCTGGCGGCGCACTCTCGGCCGCTCGCCCGCGGCTCGTCCTCGAGGCCGGCGTGGTCGTCTTCGAGCAGTAGCTCGTGCCGCCATTCGACGCTCGCAGCGGTGGGACGCAGGAAATGAGGTCGATACTGCGGCAGACGTAAGGCTTCGCCCGATGGCGGTCGGGCGGGAGCTCTCTAGCTTCTGGGAGGTCGCGATTTCGCGACCGGGAGCCAGGAGAACCACGATGCATCCCTTCGGCATCTACCTCGCGATCACCGACAGCCAGCGCGAACACGGCTGGGTCGCCGCGGATGCGCGGCGCGCCGCGTTCGCACGAGTTGACGCCACGCCGATCACGGAGCCCGAACGCGTGTCCCGGATCCGGCGCCTGGCCGCGATGGTGCGGCGGCACTTTTTGCGGACGGCCGGCGCCTGACCGGCTCAGGAACGCTCGTATGACGGTCTCTCAGGCGTTGCCCGAGGGCACGGCCGGGCGCATGATCGGGGATGTGCCCCGCCGCGTCTCCAGCCCGATCTTCGTCGGCCGCGTCGCCGAGCGAGCGGCGCTGTCCGAGGCGCTCGAACGCGCGTCCGCCGGTCAGCCTGGCATCGTCCTCATCAGCGGCGAAGCAGGCGTCGGCAAGAGCCGGCTTCTCACCGAGCTGACGACGCTCTCCGCCGGGATGGGGGTCACCGCGGTCGGCGGTCTGTGCGTGGATGTGGCCGCGGGGACGTTCCCGTACGCGCCCTTCGTCGATATCGTCCGTGACCTCCACAGCGCCAAACTCACCGCGGCGCTGCCCGCGTCGGCGCGAGCCGAGCTCGGACGTCTCGTTCCCGAGATCGCCCCCCAGGCTGGTGATCGATCAGGTGGCGTCCAGGGTGGCCAGGGAAGGCTGTTCGCGGCTGTTCGCGACCTCCTGGCGGTCGCGTCGACGTCGAGGCCGATCCTGGTAACGATCGAAGACCTGCACTGGGCGGACGCGTCGACGCTCGAGCTCGTGACGTATCTCGCGCGATCGATGCAGGCGGAGCACTATCTACTCGTCGCGACCGCCCGGCTGGAGACGCTTCCGCGGCGGCATCCCTTCCTGGGCATCGTCGCCGAGCTCGCGCGCCTGCCGACGTTCGAACGGATCGACCTTGCTCGCTTCGATCGGGGCGAACTGGTCCAGCAACTGACCGGGATCCTGGGCCGGGCACCGGATACCGAGGTGGCTCGCGAGGTGTTCGAGCGCTCGGACGGGAATGCGTTCTTCGCCGAGGAGCTCGTCGCGACGGACTCCGGCCGTGGCGGGCAGTTGCCCGCGTCGCTCCACGAGGTGCTGGCCGCGCGCCTGGCGACGCTCGACGAGGTGGCGCAGGGGATCGTTCGCGTGACGGCGGTCGCCGGGCGAGTCGTCAGCCACGAGCTGCTCGAGCAGGTGGCCGGGACGCCATCGCCGGTGCTCATCGCCGCGCTCCGAGCGGCCGTCGACCACGGCGTGCTCCTCCGAGTCGAGGATCCCTCGCCCGGCTACGCGTTCAGGCACGCGCTCGTCCGCGAGGCCGCCTACGACGAGCTACTCGCGACGGAGCGGATTGCGATCCATCGCGCCATCGCCGACGCCCTCGAGCATGACGAGGCGCTCTCGCCGGCAGGTGAGCTGGCCCGGACGGGCGAGATCGCCTATCACGCGTTGGCTGCCAACGACCTGTCCAGGGCGCTCACCGCGTCGCTCGCCGCCGTGGCGGTCGCCGAGGGGGCGTCGGCCCACGCGGAAGCCGAGGCGCATCTGGATCGGATCCTCGACGTCTGGCCGCGGGTCCCCGACGCCGCATCGCGGGTGGGCATGGATCACGCCGACCTTTTGGCGCGGACAGCCCTCGCCGCGGCCTCCGCAGGGCATCCGTCCCGCGCGGTCGCGCTCGCCCAGGAGGCGCTGGCCGGGCTCGACGTGAGCGACACGGATCGACGGGTCTCGACCCTCCTCGAACTCTTCGATTACGCGTGGGAGGCGGCGGAGATCGGTGTCGCAGAGGGCGTCGTCCTCGAGGCCAGGTCGCTGTTGGGAGACGAGCGATCTGCCCGGAGCGCCGAGGCCTTCGCTGCCGAGTCACTGCTCCGCTGGCATCAGGGTCGGTACACCCCCGCGCGCGAGGCAGGGTTACAGGCGATCGCGATCGCGCGCGAACGCCGGGCACCCCGGGAGCTCGCGCTGGCGCTGATGATCCTCGCGCAGGTCTACGCGCACGTGGGCGAGACGAACCATGCCGAGGGGTCGTTCCTCGAAGCGGCTGGGATCCTGGACGAGGTCAACGACCCTCAACTCCGGGCGCGGACGCTTCGGTCGGGGGTTTGGACGCGGTACCTGGACGGCCGCTTCGAGGAGAGCCTGGCCCTGAGTCGGAGCGGACTCGAGATCGCCCGGCGCGAGGGTTCCGACGGACGGTACGGCGTGAACCTCCTCGATGGCGTCTTCGAGGACCTGATCGAGCTCGGTCGATGGTCGGAAGCCAAAGTCGTCGGGGATCAGATCCTGGCCCGGATGACCAGATCGCTCGAGATGCTCGGCGTCCACATGTCCATGGCGCGGCTGTTCATGCTTCAGGGTCGCAGCGAGGATGCGGAACACGAGATCGCCCAGGCAGCGGAGATCGCTGCGGTCGGTCCGCATCGGGTATGGCAGCTCGAGGACGCGATCCTGCTCGCGTACGCGACCGGCCGCTACGCGGACGGCCGGAGTCTGATGGAAGCGGCGCTCTCGGCGTCGCCCGAACCCGATCGTGACGCGATCCTGTGGTGGCCGCTTCGCAAGTCGATCGGGGGTGAGGCCGATCACGCGGATGCCGCCCGCCGCCGTCGTCGGGCCTTCGAGGTCGAGGAGGCGATCACCGCCGGACGGCGCTTCGCCGACGTGCTGCGCCGGAGCGCTCGGAACGCGATCGACGCCGACGGAGGCGGTCCGATGATCAGGGCCGAGCTCAACACCGCGGACGCCGAGGAAAGCCGGCTCGAGGGCCGGCCGGACCCGTCACGATGGGCCGCGGCCGTCGAGGCGCGGAGCGAGCTCGAGCAGCCGTGGGAGCTAGCCTACGCGCGGTACCGCCATGCCGAAGCCATGCTCGCGACCGGAGCTCCCGCGGTCGATGCGGCGGTCCAGTTGCGCGATGCGCATGTCGTCGCGACGGACCTTGGCGCGGCGCCGCTCCGGATTGCGATCGAGGCGCTGGCCTCGCGCGCAAGGATCCAGATCGAGAGCCAGAGGGAAAGCGTCGATCCTGCCGGGACCCGCCCGGCCACGACGCTGACCGCCCGCGAGCTGGAGGTCCTGGCATTGGTCGCCGCCGGGCATACCAACCGCGAGATCGGGGAGCGGCTCTTCATCAGCGAGAAGACGGCTTCGGTGCACGTCACCCACGCGATGGACAAGTTGGGCGCGCTGAGTCGGTACGAGGCGGCCGCGACGGCGACCCGGCTCGGACTGCTGCAGCCCGCAGAGGTGCCCTGAGCTCAGTTCTGCCGGAAACAGCGCACGCGATCACTCCGGCGGATCGTGCCCGACGAGGCCATCCACCGATTCACGGATAAGGTCGGCGTGGCCGTTGCGCCGCGCATATTCCTCGATCATGTTGGGCAGATGCGGTCATCGCCATGACGACCTTTGCCTTCATCCACGGCGCCGGAGACGTCGGCTGGTACTGGCATCTGGTCGAGGCTGAACTCCGGGGCCGTGGTCACGACACCGTCGCCCCCGATCTTCCCATCGAGGACGACCACGCTGGACTCGAACGCTACGCCGACGTCGTGATCGACGCGATTGGCGGATCGCGATAACCACGCATCGGCGGCTTCGATCGACACGCTCCTGCAAGCCCGATACCGATGAACGTCCGATCCGGTGTTGGCGGACGGCTCGCATGATCGGCAGATGGCGATCATCGGATCGGTCTTCGCGATGGCGGGACGCTTCGCCGGGCGGCTGCTGAACAGCGTCCTCGGGTGGGCGACGCTGCTCCTCTTCGGCAAGGTCGAGGGGCGCAAGCAGACCGTGCTGCTCGTGATCGCCCTTGGCTCGCTCGCGTGGGTGCTCACACTCATCGGGATCCTGTTGCCCGAGATCGGCACCTTCCTGCTCGCGTTCGTCCCGATCCCCGATGCGGTGGACGACAACTGGGTGCGACTCGGGATGCTTGCCCTCGCGCTCATCATCCCGCTGCTCATCGGGGCGGCCGCGATCTACGTTGCGGAGCCGGGCAACCGTCCCAAGGGGGCCGGCCTCGTGACCGGCGTCCTGCGCGGCTACCCGTTCACATTCGTGCTGGCCGTGACGATCGTGATCCTTGCCGGGGTCTCGCTCGTGCGCAAGGTGCGCAGCCTCACGAAGGGCTGGGAGGACGCGCATGTCCCGGTCATCGTGAAGCCCGGCGGGTATGACCGTGTCCTCGACGATCTCCGCCGGGTGCTCGACGCCGCCGGCCTGCCCGTGACGGTGAGCCCGGCGCCCGCCATCGTGTCGCTGCCTCCCCGCCTCCTCGACGCAGTCGCCGGTCGAGCATTCGGCGGCCTGGTGCCCGATCGGCTGATGATGCTGACGGCACCGGACCTGGAGGTCCTGGTGTACCCGTCGGACGTCGCCATTTCGGGCACGAAGATCGCCACTGCGCGCGCCCGCGCCGCGATCGCCGCGGAGCTCACGACATCGCCGGCCTACATGACGACCACCGCCGAATCGCAACGGATCGAGGATGAGCTCGCGGAGCTTGCCCGCGCCGAAGGCCTATCGGACTCGGCTCGGCAGCAGCGCCTCCAGGGGCTCGACGCGAAGATCGCGAAACTGGCCGTGCCCTTCGATGAATGGGAGACCGTCTTCCGCCAGCGGCTGCAGGTCGAGCTCGATCTCATGGGCGTCGAGGTCGAGGGTCACGGGACGAATTGGCGCGGGGCCGAGCCCTCGCCGTCCCTGCTCGAGCGGCTCGTGGCGATCGGCACGATCGCGCTGATCGCGACCGACGCGATGCTCCTGCTTGCGAACCGCGTGCGACCGCGCCGGCGTCGCTAGAACACGCCGGCGATCAGGCCGATCACGAAGATGAGATAGCCCAGGTAGAACAGCCCGCCGACCAGCAGGTGGCGCGCCTCCAGCCCGCCGCGCCGACGTGCCGGGATGAAGATGACCGCGGTCGCGATGAGCGCGATCGCCGCCGACGCGAAGGCCGTGTACGAGCCTTCCTGGACGATCCAGGTATCGGCTGCCAGCGTCAGGCCGACGACGGTCGGGATCGTGGACTGGAAGACCATCGCCCCGGTGATGTTCCCGAGCGCGAGGGTGTCCTTGCCCTGGCGCACCCAGATGATCGAGTTGAACTTCTCGGGGAGTTCGGTCGCGATCGGGGCGATCACCAGGGCGAGGAGCACCTCGCTGACGCCGAGGGTATGGGCGACGCTGTTGACGGCATCGATGAAGAACACCGCACCGACGATGATCAGGCCGACCGCCGCCAGCACCTGCACGGCGATCACGCGGAGCCGCGGGTCGCTCGGATCGAGACGATAGGCGCCCCGGTCGAGCGTGCGCATCCTGAGGGGCGCGAGATCCTCGCTGTGTTCGCCTGCGTCCCCGGCCAGGTGACCCTTGACGTACCAGACGTACAGGGCGATCAGCACGATCGCGACGATCCAGCGAGCGACCGACAGGTCCGCCGGCAGGAAGGCCGCGGCGACAGCCAGGCCGTAGCCGATGAAGAAGTAGCGCAGGTCATGCGCGAGGATCCCGGTGTCGACCGCAACCACCGTGCCTGTCGTCCGACGCGCCCGGAAGGCGACGATGCCCAGGCCCGTCACGAACATGGCCAGCGTCGAGAGCATGAATGGCGCGCCTAGGATCGCGCCGACCCCGACTTCGTGCGACCCCTCCGCTGTCGCGAAGACGATCGCGATGATCGGGATGAGGGTCTCGGGCAGCGCCGTGCCGACCGCCGCCAGGACCGATCCGACGGCGCCTTCGCCAAGACCGAGCTTGCGACCCATCCATTCGATGCCGTTGGTGAAGAGCTCGGCGGCAAAGAGGATGACGACGAGACTGACGAGCAGAACGAGGACGTCGGTCAGCATCGACGCCGGGAAACTCCGGGGATCATCCCTTCGAGGATGGCATATCTGCGCCGAATGCTGCTTGCGGCTCGCGGCGGCGCCCGATCCAGGCGACCAGCGGCAGCGCCAGCATCGGCGCCTCAAGCGCCGAATAGAGCAGGCCGCCGCCACGCGTGTTGACGACCGTCGTGATCCAGTCGAGCCACATCCCACCGAACGGCAGGGACAGTGCGACGAAGATCGCGAGCCCGATCCACCACGCCCGTTGCCCGACGCCGAACAGGGCGAACGGGAACAGGCTCGGCTTCAGCAGGGCGAACGGGGATCCGCCGCGCCAGACGATCGCCACGGCCATCGCGGCCATGCTCCAGATCACCGGGTTCCCGGTCCAGATCTTGAGCGGCGTCGTCGGCCAGGCCAGGCATAGCGCGATGAGCGGCCAGACGGCGGGTCGGGGCCGGACGCGACGGATCGACCAGACGGTCAATGCCGCCGGGATGCCCCACCACAGGATCAGCGCCGGGATCTCCGGGAGGATCGCAGCCGGGGCGAAGAGCCACAGACCGACAGGCGGATAGAGGATGTCGCCGTGGGCCACCTCATACGGTCCGGCCAGCTGGCGCGGCTCGTAGAAGGGGCCGCCGGCAAGCCACCGGCTCGCGGCGTCCAGGTAAAGCGCCGCGTCCTTGCCGACTGGTTGGTCGAGGGGCTGCTGCAGCGCGACGACGAACAGCACCGGCAGCAGGATGGTGGCCGCGGACAGGGCGAGCGCGACCGACGGCCGGTCGAGGGTCGCGACGATCCGACCACGGGTCACACCGACGATGGTAGTGCTCTTGAGCGGCACCCCGATGGCGCGCGGGCCGTAAGCTCAGGAAAGGCGCTCGGGCCCCGCACCCGCCACCCCGATGCCGGCCAGCCGGCGCTCGAGGAAGGCCCGCTCCGCCCCGTTCGTCGTGAGCTCGAGGGCGCGTCCATAGGCGGCCGCGGCCTCTGAGCGCCGGTCGAGCCGGCGGAGCAGGTCCGCGCGCGCCGCGTGCAGATACGGATAGCCGTCGAGCAGGCCACCGGCGGCCACCCCGTCGATCACCGCCAGGCCGAGAGCCGGGCCGTCGGCCATCGCGACGGCGACCCCGAGGTTGAGCTCGACGACCGGCGACGGATCGAGCGCGAGATGGCGTCGATACAGCTCGACGATCTGCGGCCAGTCGGTCGCGGCCCACGTGGTCGCATCGTCGTGCAATGCCGCGATCGCCGCCTGGATCTGGTACGGGCCGGCCCGACCGACCCTGAGCGAGCGCTCGACCAGCGCGCGGCCCTCGTCGATTCGGTCGGTGTCCCAGCGAGACCGATCCTGGTGCTCGAGCAGGACGAGGTCGCCGGCCGCGTCGACGCGCGCATCGCGTCGGGCGTCGTGGAGCAGCATGAGTGCCAGCAGCCCGGTCGCCTCGGGCTCGTCGGGGAGCAACGAGACCACGATCCGTGCCAACCGGATGGCCTCGCCACTGAGCTCCCGCCGGACGAGCGCGTCACCGCTCGACGCCGAGTAGCCCTCGTTGAACACCAGGTAGAGCACCTTCAGGACGCCGTCAAGCCGCTCGGGCAGGAGCTCGCGCGGCGGCACGCGATAGGGGATGCCGGCCGCTCGGATCTTGCGCTTGGCACGGACCAGCCGCTGGGCGAGCGTCGTCTCGGGGACGAGGAAGGCACGGGCGATCTCCGGTGTCGTCAAGCCGCCGAGCGTGCGCAGCGTGAGCGCGACCCGGCCGTCCAGCGGCAGGGCCGGATGACAGCAGGTGAAGATCAGGCGCAGTCGATCGTCGGCGATCGGCATGTCGTCGTCCGAACCGGTGCCGGCCTCGATCGCCGCCAGCTCGGCCTCGATCGCCGCATCGCGGGCCAGCTCGTCTGTCTTGTCGCGAAGGCGCCGACGACGGCGGATCCGATCGATCGCCCGGTTCCGGGCGGTCGTCGTGATCCATGCACCCGGATTTGCCGGGATGCCGCGGTCGGGCCAGACCTCGAGTGCGGCGATGAACGCGTCCTGGACCGCCTCCTCTGCGAGATCGAAGTCGCCGAGGACACGGATGAGCGTCGCGACCGCCCGTCCCTGCTCCTCGCGGAACAGGCGGTCGACGATGTCGTGGGTGGCGGCGGTGTCGAGGTTCAGCCCACGGTCGCCCCGACCGGTGCCGCCTCCTGGTCCGATCCGGCGGTCTCCCAGATCGGCCGGACCTCGATGGCGCCGGCGCGGATGCCGGGGCATTGCGCCGCGAACGCCAGGGCTTCGTCAAGGTCCTTGGCCTCGATCAGGTAGAAGCCGCCGAGGCCCTCCTTGGTCTCGGCGAACGGGCCGTCGGTCGTCACGGTCTGGCCGTCCTTGAGCCGCAGCGTCGTGGCTGTCGGATTGGGCTGGAGGGCCTCGCCGCCCAGGTAGGCGCCGCGGTCCTTGAGCATCTGCGTATAGCCGCTGTAGGCGGACATGACCTCGCCGAGGATCTCCGGATCCGGCGGTTCGAGCGACGGGTTCGCGGTCTCGGTGTCGTAGATGAGGATCGCGTAGCGCATCTCGTGCCTCCTGCCGGTCTGCCACTCGCTCGGTGGCTCTACGACCACGACGAACGGTCGGGCGCCGAATCGACAGTGGCCCACACCGCTGTCGCATCATCCCCGCCGGAGCGGTGGCTTGTCGAGCGGTATCGTGTCGTCGTGGCGACGCCCAAGGAGATCCTCGAGATCGGCGGTCGCGAGGTCTCGATCTCGAATCCGCAGAAGGTGTACTTTCCCGACGCCGGATACACCAAGCTCGACCTCGTCAACTACTACCTCGCGGTCGCCGACGGGGCACTGATCGGCATCCGCGGCCGGCCGATGGCGCTGAAACGGTTCGTGGATGGGATCACCAAGGAGCCGTTCTTCCAGAAGCGAGCGCCGGACAACACACCCGACTGGATCCGGACCGCCGAGCTGACGTTCCCCTCCGGGCGCACCGCCGACGAGATCGTCGTGGACGACGCCGCTGCCCTCGCCTGGATCGTCAATCTCGGCTGTATCGATCTGAACCCGCACCCTGTTCGTGCGGACGATCTCGACCATCCCGACGAGCTGCGGGTCGATCTCGACCCGGTGCCCGGCATCGCGTGGCCGCAGATCCGCGACGTGGCGCTGTCATGCCGCGAGGCGCTGGCCGACGTGGGCCTGGTCGGTTGGCCGAAGACGTCCGGATCGCGCGGGATCCACATCAACGTGCGCATCGAGCGGCGGTGGACATATCCCGAGGTCCGCCGCGCGGCGCTCGCGCTGGCCCGCGACGTCGAGCGCCGGATGCCCGGCCGGGCGACCTCGAAGTGGTGGAAGGAGGAGCGCCAGGGCGTCTTCCTCGACTACAACCAGAACGCCAAGGACCGGACGGTGGCATCCGTGTACTCGGTGCGGCCGTTGCCCGACGCCCGCGTGTCGATGCCGCTGTCGTGGGACGAGGTGCCGACGTGCGATCCGGAAGCATTCACGATCGCGACGGTGCCCGGCATCTACGCTGAGCGAGGCGATCCCGGCGCCGGGATCGATCAGACCGTCGGATCGCTCGAAGCGCTCTTGGAGCTGTCGGCGAGGCACGAGCGGGAGGGCCTTGGCGACGCCCCGTGGCCACCGAACTACGCCAAGCAGGCCGGCGAGCCGCCGCGAGTCCAGCCGTCGCGCAAGCGGCGGGCGGATACGGAATACGAGCGGGGCCGCGGTGAAGCGGGCGGTCCGCCACCCGAGGTCGCCGCGGAACGCGCAGCGGCAGTGGCCGCCGGCGATCGCAACGCGGGACTGCCCACCGAATGGGAGGGATCGCGCCCGACGCCGACCGGGCGGCGCCGGACCAGCATCCCCGTCATCGAGATCTCCCGCGCCGCCTCGAAGGCCGAAGCGCTCGAGGGCCTCAACCGATGGAAGGCGCGCCATCCGAATGCTGCCGCCGCCCTGGAACCAGCCGACATCCTCGTCGACGGCATGCGCGGCCGCTCATCGCTCTGGTACCGCGTTCGCGTCAACCTGGCCCACGTGCCCGAGGCCGATCGACCGGCGCAGGAGAAGCTCGATCCCGACTACGACCCCTGGGCGGGCTTCGAATGGCCCGATCGGTCCGGCCAACAGGAGCGCGCTCCGCGCAAGAAGCGGTCCTCCGCTTCCTGATCGTCAGGCGGCGCTGACCGACGCGACGCGGACCGCTCGCCCGCGGCGGTCGCCACCTAGCCAGCGACGGGCCACCGGCAACCACAGTGCACCGACGACGGCCTGGGCCAGAAGGGCGAGCAAGAGGAGGATGCCCGGGACCGTCAGCACGAGGGCTGGGATCGCCCACTCGAACCCAGCGAGCGTCAGCGTGGGATCGATGTCGATCTCGGTCAGTGCCGTCGTGCCTGGCACGGCGAACGGGGGCGTTGTCGCGTTGGCCGTTGGTTCATTCGGTCCGGACCCTGCTGTCGGGCCGGCCCCGTCACCGGGCGGCCCGAGCGGGCCGCCGGGTACGCCCGCAGGCGGCGTCCCGAGCGGGGCGGTCGGCCCGGGGGTCGAGCTCGGCGCCCTGGTCGGCGGACGTGTGGGCGGCGGCGTCGGGCGAGGTGACGGTGTGGCCGTCGGACCTGGCAGCAGCGATGGGACGGGACTCGGCAAGGGCAGCGGCGGAAGCGTCACGCTCGGGCCGATCGTGGGGGGCGGTGTCGGAGGACGCGGCGTCGGAGGCGGGGTCGGCGCAGGCGTGGGCTTCGCCGTGGGCGCCGGGGTAGGCGTCGGAGGCGGCGTCGGGGTCGGGGTCGGTGGCGGGTCCGTCACCGTTATGGTGACTGTCGCCGGTGCCGATGGTAGAAGCAGCAGCAGGCCGCCCGGGATGCGATACGTGAAACGGTCGGTCCCCACGAACCCGGCGGCTGGTTCATAGCGGAAACCGCCATCCTCGTCGAGGTCCAAGGTCCCGTGGTCGACGTCGTTCCGGAGTTCGGCCGCCGCGGAGCCGGCGACGACCGTGTCGTTGTCCAGCACCCCGGGATCGGGGACGACCAGCACCTCGCCGGTCATGACCGAGTAGGAATCGGCACGAGCTGTCCCGACAAGACCGGCGGCAGTCGCCGTGGGCACCTGGGATCCGATCGCCATCGTGATCGCGACGACCACGGTCGCCACCTGCCGACGCCATCTGGCGTCGTCAGAGGGCGACTCGGTCCGCGCGTCCTTCCGCGCGATCGAGGACCGACGGGCCATCGCTTGCTCTCATCCTCCTTTGCGTTCGATATGGGTCGACTGTAGGCACGGTGCCCCCGTCGCCCATGGGACGAAGGTCCTAGGTCGCGCCTAGGTCGCGCCTAGGTCGTGCAGGGATGGCGCAGCCGTGCACCAGAAACGCTTGGCGATGGGTTAGGCCACCACGAGTGCGTGACTGCCGTGGTACTTCCGGTCTGTACCGGACCATCGCATTCCTCGGCTAGCGTCCCTCCACCAGTCGATCCCAGCCCGGCGGAGGTCCCTTGTTCGGTACACGGACGCGCGTCCCGCGCCCGATCCTCTATCTGACGGTCTACGGCATCTTCCTGGTGATCGTCGGCGTCACTGCGACGGCACAGACCGCGATGGTCACCGTCCACTTCTCGACGGCGGCCCTCAACTCGACGATCAGCAGCGACTCGGCGACAGTGCGCACGTTCGTCAACGGCTTCCTGACCCCGGACGACCTGGGTGCTTCGATGAGCGACGCCCGGAGGGAGACGGTCCAGGGCCATCTCGAGGGCCTCCTCGAGCGCGGCAACCTGCTGCGGGTCGAACTCCGCGCACCAGACGGTCGCGTCATCGCGTCGACCGACCGCGCGGCGGATGGCCAGATCGCCCCGATGACCGAGGCCTTCCAGCTCAGCCTCACCGGCAAGGTTGGCGCGGCGATCCTCCGCGACGGCGAACCGAGCGAGGCCGTCGGATCGGCGATCCCCGAACCGAGCTTGCTACGCGAGTACCTGCCATTGCTTGACCGCGAGGAGCGCACCCAGGCAGTGGTCGCGTTGTGGCGGGATGCATCGCCGATCCTCGCCCGTCTTGACGCAGTCCGCAGTGAGATCGTCACCGTGACGCTCAGTGCCGCAGCCATCGTCGCGGTCCTGCTCTTCCTGATCTTTCGCTCCGCACAGGGGCGGATCACTCGGCAGACGACCCAGCTCCTCGAATCGACCAGGCGCGACCCGCTCACGGGGCTCCTCAACCACGGGGCGATGGTCGGCGAACTGGCGGTCGGCATCGAGGCCGCGCGAAAAGCTGACCTGGCCATCGGCGTGGCGCTCATCGATATCGACGGCTTCCGCCTGCTCAATGACACGTACGGCCATGAGGCGGGTGATGACGCACTCAGGCTCCTGGCCGACCAGCTCGAGCGCCTGCTTCCGGTATCCGCGCCATCCGCGCGCTACGGTCCGGATGAGTTCCTGGTCATGACGCCCGCCACCAACGTCGCCGAACTCGAGCCGATGATCGACCGCGTCCGCGCGTCGCTCGTTGACACCAGCCTCCAGTTCGACGCCAGCGAACGGATCCCGATCACGATCAGTGCGGGCATCGCTGTGTTCCCTGTGCACGCCTCATCCGTCACCGAGATCCTGTCGATCGTCGCCCTGACGCTCCAGGAGGCAAAGGCGAGTGGCGGCGACGCCGTCCGCGTGGCGGGCAGTCAGCCGGAGGCGTCGAGCGAGATGAAGGCGTTCGACACGCTCCAGGGCCTCGTCATCGCCATCGATACAAAGGACCGGTACACCAAGCGCCACTCAGAGGATGTCGCCCGCTACAGCGTCTTCCTGGCGCATCGCCTCGGTCTCGACGAGGAATTCCTGCGCACCATCATGCGCGCCGGTCTTCTCCACGATATCGGCAAGATCGGCATCCCCGATGTGGTCCTGCGCAAGCCAGGCAAGCTCACGGACGCCGAGTACGAGACCGTGAAGCAGCACGTCGCCCTGGGCGACTCCATCGTGCGTAACATCGAGGGGGTCGACATCGTACGAGCGGGCGTGCGCCACCACCACGAGCGCTGGGACGGACACGGCTACCTGCATGCGCTCGCCGGTGAGGACATCCCGCTGATCGCCCGCATCCTGGCGGTCGGCGATGCGTTCTCGGCGATGACGACGACCCGTCCGTATCGGAAGGCGCTCCCGCTGGAGGAGGCCCTTCGGAGGCTCGGTGACGCCGCCGGCACGCAGCTCGAGGAGCGCCTCGTAGCGGCGTTCATCGAGGGCATCGAGACTGCGCACGACGCGCCGTTGCCGGGCGTGGAGACCGGGACGCCTATCTGGGTTCCCAGCGTCCAAGTCGCCTGATGGCTCGCCGTCGCGCGCGGCGCCGGGAAACCGCCCGGCACAGGGGGCTACTCGTCATCGGGGCGATCCTCGCCCTCGGCCTACCGGCCGTCGTGGCCGCCGCCCAGTCGTGGACGATCAGCACCGCTCCGGCGCAGGTCGAGACCGGTGTCGCCACGGATATCGCTGTCACCGTCACGAACACCTCCGGCAACGACGGCGGGGGCGAGAGCATCGGCTGTATCCGCATCTCGATCCCGGCTGAGTTCACGGTGGATTCCGCATCGGTGACATCCACGACGAACGGGCTCATTTGGACCGTCACCACGTCGGGGAGCGGCCCCACGCTCGTCGAGGCCACCGCCCAGGACGACGCTGCACGGCTTCGTGGAGATCCCGACTTTGATGTTCTCGTCCTGACCGTGACCGTGACGGGAGCGTCACCCGGGAGTCACGCATGGGTGGCAGACGAGTACGAGAAGCCCGATTGCTCGCAGAATCACGACCAGCCGGTCTCCCTGCCGATGGATATCGACACCGGTGCCAACGATCCTCCGGTCGCAGATGACGACGCCACCAACGGGCTCCACGATCGGGTCCTGACCGTCGGCGCTCCCGGCGTCCTGGGCAACGACGGCGATCTCGACTTCGACGCCCTGACCGCCGTGCTCGACAGCACGACGACGAACGGCTCCTTGTCGCTCGCCGCCGATGGCTCTTTCGCCTACACGCCTGACCCGGGGTACATCGGCAGTGACAGCTTCACCTACCACGCCGATGACGGGACGGCGATCTCCGGCACCGCGACCGTGACGATCGATGTCACGGACGCCGCTCCGGTCGCGAACGACGATGTGTTTACCGTCGACAAGAATGCCTCGCTGTCGGTGGGCGCCGGTTCGGGCGTCATGGCCAACGACACCGATCCGGATCCAGGTGAATCGCTCGCAGCATCCGTCGTCAGCGGCCCGACCGATGGCACGCTGTCGCTCAACGGCGACGGGTCATTCGATTACTCGCCGGATGCCGGCTTCAGCGGGACCGATACCTTCACGTACCGCGCGTCCGACGGCGCCCTCGCGAGCACGGCCACGGTGACCATCGATGTGGTCAACCATGCGCCCAGCGCGGCGGACGACGCGTACGCCGGACCGAAGAACCTGCCGCTGAGCGTCAACGCGGCATCTGGCGTGCTTGCAAACGATCTCGATCCGGACGGCGATCCGCTCACGGCGTCGGTCACGAGCGGTCCCGCATCGGGCATCCTGCTGCTGGCCGCGAACGGTGGTTTCACGTACACGCCATTGCCGGGCTTCGACGGGACCGACCAGTTCACCTACGAGGCGACTGACGGATCGGTGGCGGTGACGGCGACGGTCACGATCGCCATCGCGAACACTGCGCCGGTCGCGATGGATGACACGACGAGCGCCATCCACGACCGCGACCTGATCGTCGCGGCGCCTGGCGTCCTTGGCAACGACAGCGACGGCAACGGTGATGTGCTCACCGTCACGCTGGTGACGGGGCCGGCATCGGGGGCGGTGACGCTCGGTCCCGATGGCGGCTACATGTATACGCCAGTCAGCGGATTCACCGGCACCGACACCTTCACGTATCGCGCGGACGACGGGGCCGCGACGTCGGGGCTCGCCACCGTCACGATCGACGTCACGAACGCCTCGCCCAGCGCCGCCGACGACAGCTTCGCAGGCCCGAAGGGGCAGCCGCTCGTCGTGGATGCCGCGTCCGGCGTCCTTGCCAACGATGCTGACCCTGACAACGACGTGCTCCTGGCCGCGGTAACGACGCCACCGGTCAACGGCACGCTCGCCCTGTCCGGCGACGGATCATTCACCTACACGCCCGCGCCGGGGTTCATCGGCACCGACACCTTCGACTACGCGGCGTCCGACGGCATCGCGACCGCGCTTGGCATCGTCTCCATCACGATCTCGAATGTCGCGCCGGTCAGCGCGGACGATAGCTATAGCGTGTTCCGGAACCAGGCGCTGACGGTCGCACCGACCGGCGTCCTGGCCGACGATACCGACTCGGACGGCGACCCGCTGACCGCCATCCTCCTGGTCTCGCCCACGCACGGCACCTTGGCGCTGGGCGCCGGTGGCGGCTTCACGTACACGCCGGATACCGGCTACGTCGGACCGGACGCCTTCGCCTATCGGGCATCGGATGGGACCGACACCTCGGGACCGGCCACCGTTCAGATCGACGTCACGGACCGCAAGCCGGCGGCGGCCGACGACACGGCGACCGTCGCCGCAGGCGGGGTCATCGTCAAGCCGGCGCCGGGCCTCCTGGCAAACGACGTCGATCCAGACGGCGACTCGCTCGTCGCCCTGCTCGGGACGGGCGCGGCGCACGGCACCGCCATTGTCCAGGCCGACGGCAGCTGGTCCTACGCACCCGATCCGGGCTACAGCGGGAGCGACAGTTTCACTTACGTCGCGTTCGATGGCCTGATGTCGTCGGCACCCGCCACCGTCCATCTCACGATCACTGCACCCGCACCCACGTCGACCGCGAGGCCGGAGCCGACGGCGCAACCCACAGCGACGCCCGTGGTCGCACCTCTGCCGAGCGACGCACCGGCGAGCCCTTCGCCGAGCGTGACACCGGCTGCGTCGGCATCCTCATCACCGTCGACGTCACCCACCCCGAGCGGCCCGCCATCGCCGAGCGCGCCTCCGATCCCCGTGGAATCGCCGCCTGATGACCCGTCCGGCGAGGTGGCCTTCTCGATCCCCGACCCGGTCGCCGGGGCGGGCGGGTCGGACGACCTGGGCCTGGCCGCCGCCGCGCTCGGCGGGTTCGGCTCGATCCTGTGGGCCGTGCCGAGCCTGATCCTGTCAGTACCGGGTCTTCTCCTGGTGCTGGCCATCTTCGGCCAGGCGGCCGGCGGCCTGGCTTGGCTGCCGATCGTCCGCCGCAAGCTCGGCGCGTTCGGTCTGCGTGCCGCTCGTCAGGCGGCGCCCACGCGCTCGTAGAGCACGACCCGCCACACGAACGTGGTTCGCTCGTCCCGCGGGCGGAGTCCGGCCTCCGCCGCGAGCGCGTCCACGCGCGCGTTGGGGTGGGCATAGCTGCGGTACCGCCAGCCCCGCAGCCGGAACCACACGTTCAGGAGCCGGGCGCCCCAGCGCATGATCGCGCGATCTCGAGGCAGGACGAGGCCGTACAACCGCGTGGTGCGCGCTCCCGACAGCCGGACGAGCGATTCCATGTCCGGGTAGCAGCAGATGACCCGATCGAGAGTCACGATGTCGGCCACCTCGACGGACTCCGCACGGGACACGAAGTCGCCTTCCACGAATTCGATGCGCTCGAGCGATCCGCGCCGGCCGGCTTCGTCGCGGGCGGCGTCGAGTGCCGGCGCAGAGGCATCGACCAGGACGGCACGGTGGGCGCCCTCTCGTAGCAACTCGTGGTCGATGACGCCAATCCCACCGCCGATGTCGAGCACAGTCGCCCCATCGACGCCCCGCTCGCGGATCAGGTCCACCAGCATTCGTGTAGTTCGGTCGGGCCCATGCTCGCGATACCGCGCCAAGTCCGCCTCCGCCGACTTGCGGTCGAAGATCTCGAACCCGCGCTCGCAGCCGCAGTTGTCCATCACCCCCCGAAGATCGCCTCGAGCTCGAAGGGTGCCGTCGTCTCGAGCTGGTCGTACCGGCACGCGTCGGGTGGCTTGTCCGGGCGCCAGCGCTTGAAGGTCGTAGCGTGCCGGAACCGGTTGCCCTGGAGGTGGTCGTAGGCGACCTCGACCACGCGCTCGGCACGGAGCGGCTCCCAGGACAGGTCCTTGCCCCGGTTCCAGCGCGAGGTCGCCCCGGGCAATCGCTGCCCGGACGCTTCGGCGTCGCCCCAGCCGGCCCATTCCGCCCACTCCTGCCACGGATGACCCTCGACCGCGTTCTCGCGCAACGGCGCCAGCTCCTCGGCGAGGGCCGCCCGGCGGTCCCACGTGAAGGACGACGTGATCCCGACATGGTTGAGCTTGCCCGCGTCGTCGAAGAGGCCCAGGAGCAGCGACCCGACGTGCGTGCCCGGCCCGTTCTTGTGCCAGCGGAAGCCGGCGACGACACAGTCGGCCGTGCGCTGGTGCTTGATCTTGAGCATCGCCCGCTTGCCCGGCTGATACGGCGCATCGGCGCGTTTGGCGATGACCCCGTCGAGCCCGGCGCCCTCGAAGCGATCGAACCAGTCAGCTGCGGTCGAGCGGTCGGTGGTCGCCGGCGTGAGGTGGACCGGTGGCTGGACGCCCGCGAGCAGGGTCTCGAGTCGCGCCCGCCGGTCCCGCTGCGGCACATCTCGCAGGTCCTCGTCGCCGACCGCGAGCAGGTCCCACGCCACGAAGCTGGCAGGGGACTCCGCTGCAAGCATGTTCACGCGCGACGCAGCCGGATGGATGCGCAGGAGGAGGGCCTCAAAATCGAGCGTCCCGTCGCGTGCGATGACGATCTCGCCGTCGACGATGCAGCGCTCGGGCAGGACCGCGCGGAGCGGATCGGCCAGCTCGGGGAAGTACCGGTCGAGCGGCTTGAGGTCGCGCGACTGCGTGTACACCTCGTCGCCGTCCCGGAACACGATCGCGCGGAAGCCGTCCCACTTGGGCTCGAAGAGCCAGCCATCGCCCTCCGGTAGCCCGTCGACGGCCTTCGCCAGCATCGGCTCGATCGGTTGTGCGACGGGCAGGTCGATGGGCATGCCCGGAGTGTAGGTCAGCCGGTCAGCGGACCGTCTCGAGCGCCTCCCGCGCGCGTTCGCGACCGAGGTTCCAGGCGAACGGCCCGTCAAAGGCCGGGAGTGCATCCAGCTCGGTCCGCCGTTCTACGAGCAGGTCCCTGATCCTGCCGGCCTCGAACTCGGGTAGGTGCGGCAACGCCGCGACCAGGGCCGGGATGGCGTCGTCCGGGAGGACGCCAAGGTAGTCCGCATCGAGAGCGACCTCGCCGTCGGGCGGGACGAGGCTCGGGTCGATGACCCGCTCGAGGTTGCGCTCGGCCACGAACGCCGCGGGGGCGACCACGTTCAAGCCGACGAGCGCGAGGACCCCGATGACCGCCATCGCGTGACCAAGCCAGCGGGTCCGGTCGGTCGCGAGGAAGACCGCCATCGTCCCGAGCGTCACGGCCATCGCCACGATCGAGATCGCGACATAGAGCCGGAGCTCCGTCCAGCCGTAGGCATCCTGGTAGAGCTGCAGCCGCAGCACCGCCGACGCGAGCACGACGAGCGTCAACGCGACGAGGCCGACCGCCAAAGCCAGATAGGCCCGTGTCCGCGCGAGCACCTGGTATTCGAGGACCACGAGGATCCCGCCGGAAAGCGCTGCGGCCGCGACGAGCTCGAAATACCCGCGGCGCGCGTACGAGCTGTAGGTCATGCCGGCGGCGGCGAGCGTGTCGAGGCCGCCGAACAGGTAAGCAAGCTGCAACGCCACGAACAGGCCGACGATCAGGTCGACCGCGATGAGGACGACGAGCGCCTCGGTCGTCCCGAGCGACCGGGCCACACGAGCCGTGGCGGACCGCGACGCCGCGCCGAGCGACGCACCCTCCAGCGCCGGGATGCCGCGGGTCGCGATCGCGAGCAGGCCGCCGGCAAGCCAGGCGGTCGACGTCACGAAGAGCAGCCGGCCAGGCAGGTCTCCGAGGTCGATGCCGAAGCCGAGCAGATCGTCCATGCCACGCCGGAAGATCGGATCGGCAGACGCGAACAGCGCCGCGAAGATCGTCACCAGCGGGATGGCCAGGACGAGCCCGCGAAGCACCGACCCCGTCCACGCCGGCCACTTCAAGAGCGTCTCGCCCTGCCGTGGGCGCGCCGCCCGCAGCAATCGGGCAGTGCCGGCCAACGACGACTCCACGACCCACACCCCGATCATCACGATCACGCTCAGGGATCGGCGGGTGACCGCGAGACCGGAGAACGCCACGACCGACGCGCCGGTGAACGCAGCGGCCCCGAGCAGATCGAGGAACGCGACGAACGGGTCGGCACGGATCGCCACGAAGGTGGCCAGGGCCATCGCCGTGATCGGCAGCCAGGCATCGAGCGGGTCCGGTGCACGACCGGGCCGCCGCACGATCCACGCGAGGGCGAGGACGACGCCCGTCATGAGCGGCACGTTGAGCCCGGGGGCCGGCCCGTCGAGCGCGATGTCACCGAGCACGCCGATCCCGATGGCCATCACGAGAAGGCCTCGGGCGAGGGAACGGGCGTCGCGACGATCCATGGGCACACCTCGATGCTGGGTTGCCGGACGTCGGGCTGGCGACGGACCCTGGCGTTCGGCCGTGGGACGACCGCGGGCGCGTCGATGTGGCGGACCGGACAGATCGCAGGGACTGCGCGGGCGGAACCGCGGGTCGGCATCGGGCGTCCGCACGGTGCCGCGCGCGACCACTCGGCCGCGGGGCATCACGGAGGTCGCGCCATGCGTGCGAACCGAAAATCGATCATGCGAACGATCCCGCTCCTCGTCGCGCTCGTGGCCATCGTCGGATGTGCCGGCGCCACGGGCGCGAGGTTGTCGACCGTCGGCAATGCGATCCCTCCGGACGAGTTCGGAGGCGGTCAGGGCGCGCCCGCGGCGAGCGCCGCTCCAGGCGCCGCCGGCGCGCCCGATCCCGTCGATCAGGTCGGCAACCTCGTCGACGATGCGAAGATCGTGCGCACCGGCACGATCGAGCTGCAGGTCGCCGACGTACCGGCCGCACTCCTGGCCGCCCGCGACGGCATCCGCGGCATGGGTGGCTACATCGGCGCCTCGCAGACCGAGAACCTCGACGACCGCCCGGTCGCGACGATCACCTATCGCGTGCCGGTCGACCGCTGGGAGGAGGCGCTCGATCTGCTCCGCGGCATCGCCGGTTCGGCCACGAAGGTCCTGAACGAGAGCACGAACGCCGTCGAGGTCACCGGCGCTGTCGTCGATCTCGAGGCCCGGATCAAGAACCTGCGCGCGAGCGAGGCGGCCCTCCAGGAGATCTCGGCACAGGCCGCGCGGGTCACCGACGTGCTCGAGGTCCAGGCCCAGCTGACCGCCGTGCGAGGACAGATCGAGCAGCTCACGGCCCAGCTGACGCAGCTCGAGGACCAGGCGTCGTACGCGACGCTGACCGCGGGCTTCAGCACGCCGGTCGTGGCCGTCGAGGTCGCGGCGAAGGGCTGGGAGCCCGCGGTGGTCGTGGACGAGGCGACGGCCAGCCTGGTCGACATCCTCCAGGCGCTCACGACTGCGGGCATCTGGTTCGCGATCGTCTGGCTGCCGCTGCTCGTCGTCGTCGGTGTCCTCGCGGTGATCGTGATCGCGATCCTGCGCCGCCTGGGTCTCGTCGGGATCGGCCGTCGTCGGGGAGACGTCGCGGCACCCGGCTGACCGGCCCGACCGGCCCGTCCGCCGGACCCGTCCTCGCCGGCATGGCACGATTGAGCTGTGTCGGACGATGGCGAGCGATTCGACCGGATAGCCGCCGGCTATGAACGCTGGTGGGCGCCGGTGCTCGCCCCGAGCGCGGTCGCGCTGCTCGACCGGGTGAGCCGCGCCGTCGAGGCGGGAGCGATCGAGCTGCTCGATGTGGGCGTCGGGACCGGCAACCTGAGCCGCCCGGCCCTCGCCCGCTGGCCGACGGTCCGCGTCACGGGTGTCGATTCGTCGCGCGAGATGGTCGCGACCACCGAGGCGCTCGTCGCAGAGGCCGGTGACGGGTTGCGCTCGCGCTTCACGGGCTCGGTCGCAGCCGCGGCCGACATGCCATTCGCCGACGCCTCGTTCGACCTGGCGATGTCATCGTTCGTGCTCCAGCTCGTGGCCAGCCGGCCCAAGGCCCTGCGCGAGATCCGGCGCGTGCTGCGGCCCGGCGGCCGCTTCGAATACGTCACCTGGCTCGTCGACGAGCGGGCGTTCGCGCCGGACCGGATCTTCGACGCGATGCTCACCGAGTTCGGTTACGACGAGGAAGAGGACCGGCCGCGGACGGGCGACATCCCGTCGGTCGACCGCGCGGTGGGGGAGCTGCGGCGCGCCGGTTTCAGCGAAGTCGACGCGTCACGCGCGTTGCTCGACCATGCGTTCAGCGTCGATGGCTACATCGCGTTCCTGACGGAATACGACGAGGAGACGCTGTTCGAGGAGATGGGCCGGGCCGACCGGCGTCGCTTCCTCATGCGGTTCCGCGAGCGCCTGATGGCGCTCGATCCCGACGACCTCCATTTCCGGGCGGCCATCGTGTACGCCTCGGGCGTGCGGTCCGGCTAGCCGCCCGCGCGGACCGGTGCGCCCGGCTGGGCGCCGGACTCCGTGCGGATAAGTGCCTCCAACGCGGGCTGTCCGGCGCCACGAGCACCGCGACCCGCGCGCGATCGACCTGTCCGACGATGATCTGCCCGATCTCGGTCTGGACTGTCGAGAAGATCCCGAGCTCGCGCATCCGCTCCGTCTGCGCGGCGTTGTCGTCGGTCGGGGTCAGGTAGTGGATCGACGAGGCCCCGTAGCGATGCACGAGGAACAGCTGGATGAGCGTCATCAGGCGGCGACGGCGGACCGCCGTGCTCGTGTTCTGATCGCGGACCGACAGGATCGTGCGGCCGCGGCGATCGACGATGCTCGTGAACACGACGTCCGCCATGGACGTCCCATCCTCGGCGAGGACCCGGATCTCCAGCAGGTCCGATCCCGCGATGTGTGGCCGCAGCTCGACGCGGAGCGCTCCGCCGTGGTCCCAGTGCTCCGCCACACGGCCAGCCAGGCCTCGAGCAGCGAGGTCGGCACCTCGGTCTGGACGAGATGCTGATGCTGGGTCGACGCCTTGCCCATGGCCTTGGTCGCGGCAGTTCGACCGGACGAGGCCATCAGCGCCGCGTCCAGACGGTCGCCGCCGACGAGCGATTGCGGCGTCCGATATGGCGACTCGAGCAGTCGGAACCGGCGCTGGAGTCGCGCGAGCGCGAGCATCCCGTCCTCGCTGAGCGCCCGCGCGAATTCCTCCGCCGCGAGCCCGTCGATCTGGTGCCCCCCGTAGGTGATGAAGTCGAAGACGTAGCCGAGCTTGCCGAGCTCCTCAGGAAAGGCGCGCATCTCGTCGTCACCCATCCCGGTCGTGTCCCAGTTGAACGATGGCGACAGGTTGTAGGCCAGCATCTTGTCCGGGTACACCGCGTGGATCGCGTCGGCGAATTGGCGTGCGTCCTCGAGATCGGCGGTCTTCGTCTCCATCCAGAGCAGGTCGGCGAACGGCGCGACGGCGAGCGACTTCGCGATCGCGTAGTCGATGCCGCCCTGGACCTGGTAGTAGCCGTCGGGCGTCTTTGGCAGTTCCGCATCCCAGGCGACCCGAAGGCCGAGTTCATCGGCCGCGATGCGGATCTCGCTGAAGGCCGCCGATCGGGCGAAGGTCCGCCACGCATCGACGCTCATCGTGAAGGTCTCGCCGTCGGCGATCCTTCGTCCCAGCGTGTCGGCGACGGCCTCGCCGTAGGTCCGCATGACCGCGTGGGCCTGCCATGTCGCGGCGTATTGGTCATCGAGCGCGTCCAGCATGGCGTGGAGCCCGTCGCGGTCACCGCCGACGGCAGCCTCGCCCAGCTGCCGGATGCGATCGAGGAGACCGGTCCTGTCGAGCCAGCCCAGCGCGACCTCGAGCTCTCCATCGGGGATCGCGAACAGGAGGTGGCCGCGAACGTCTTCGAGCCCGAGTCCATTGAGCGTCCGCAGGATCGCGACCAGTCCGGCGCGATAGCTCGGGATGTCGAGGTTGGTCGCGCCCAGGATGAACGGCTGGTCGCGTTCGTCGGTGCGACCCTCGAGGAACGTCGCGGACTCCGCGTCCGTCCGCGCCACGATGATCCCGGGCACCCCCATGATGTCGAGCTGCAGTCGGGCGGCGTTCAGCCGCTTGATCTGTTCCTCGGACGACACGAGGACCTTGCCGGCTTGATGCCCGCATTTCTTGGCACCCGGCTTCTGATCCTCGATGTGATAGCCGGGCACCCCGGCCTCGACGAACCGTCGGACGAGGTTGCGGACATGCCCGTCGCCACCGTGCCCCGTGTCGGCGTCGGCGATGATGAACGGCCGGAAGTCGACCATCGGGGTCGCGGCCCGCTGGTCGTCGGTCATCCGAGTGCGGAGGAAGTGCTGGTTGCGGTCGGCGGCGAGCAGGGCGCGGACCAGCCCGGCGGCTTCGTCCGGCACCTGGCTCAATGGGTAGCTCGCGAGATCGGGCCCCGGGTCCTCCGTCGCCGACCCCTTGGCCGACGTCGCCCAGCCTCCGAGATAGATGCCCTCGATGCCCAGCCTCTTCATGACCACGGCCTGACCGGGCGAGTACGGTCCGAACGTTGTGATCTGTCGTCCCGCCGCGAACAGTTCACGCAGACGCGCATAGAACGCCTCGGCCGCCGCACGAGCGATCGTGTAGTCGTGCGGGATCGTTCCCTGCTGCTCGGCGACTTCGCCAGGGGTATGGAGCCGGACGATGCCGGAGAACCGTGGCGACGCGAACCAGTCCCGCAGGCGGGCGACGCGGGCGTCGATGGCCGGCTCGGAGTGCGATTGCATCTGGCGGATGACGGCTGACGCTGGGCGGGCTGACGCTGCCTTATTCGTTCGCGTGATCGCGTTCGCAGAAGTCCGGGCAGGCGCAATCGGCAAGCAGCGCGGAAGCGACCCAACTGGATTCGCGCGCCGTCCACGAGCGGCCGGGCACTCCTCGAATCGGCGCCGCATCGCGGCCATCGAAGGCGATCAGGTCAAGGCGGTCGGCTGCGCCCTGGTCCACGCCGAGGATCCACGTCCGCGATGGGAGAGCCGCGTCCCGGAAGTCGACCGTCACGCGGGTCGGGGCAGCGGTGAGCCTCATGGTGTCTCCCTTCGGAGGTGCGCCCGCGGGTCGGCGGGGGGCTAGCCTAGCCCGCCGTCCATCATCAGTCCAATCGAATGCTGTGATGTTACCTATCAAGCTCATTGATATCTCGCGGTACGATGGCAGGCATGCTCCTCAGCCAGGTCGAGGGTTTCCTCGAGACCGCCCGTCATCGCAATCTCAGCCGCGCCGCCGAGGCGTTGGCCGTGACGCAGCCGGCGTTGACCGCCAGGATCCAGGCGCTCGAGTCGGAACTGGGCACCGCATTGTTCGTGCGCAGTCGGCACGGGATGGATCTGACCGATGCCGGCCGCGCGTTCCTCCCGTATGCGGAGCGGGCCATGGCCGCGCTGGACGCCGGGGCGAGCCTGCTCTCGGAGCTCCGTCGGGGTGGGACCGGCGAACTCGTTCTGGGTGCCGCGCCCGCGGTCAGCACGTACGTCCTGCCGTCGCTCCTGGTCCGGTTCACGCGACGATTCCCGAACGTTCGGCTGGTCGTCAGGACCGGCCATTCGGAGGAGATCCTCGAACTGGCCCTGCGCCGCGAGATCGATCTGGGATTGGTGCGTGAGCTCCGCCACCCGGATGTCGAGATGCAGCCGCTCTACGACGACGAGCTCGTCCTGGTGGCAGCGGGCAGTCACCGGTTCGGGGATCGGACGACGGTCGGGATCCACGAGCTGGAGGGCGCCCGGCTCATCCTGTTCGATCGCACGTCGAGTTACTACGACCTGACGAACGCCTTCTTCCGCGAGGCAGGGGTCGCGCCCGGCGGAGTCATGGAGCTGGACAACATCGACTCGGCGAAACAGATGGTCGGCCAGGGCCTCGGCGTCGCGCTGCTACCGCACACGTCGGTGGCCGGCGAGCTGGCGGGCGGTCGGCTCCGCGCCATCGACATCGAGGGAGCGGCGCCCATCCGTCGTCGGATCGTTGCGATCAGGCGACGCGACATCGGGCCGCCGTCGGGCCCGTTGGCCGGCTTCCTGGACGTCCTCCAGGGGATCGACGATGTGCTCCCGAGGTGGATGGGATGAGCGAGCGGCCGGTGGGATGCCGGCCGCCCGCGCAGTGACGATCGGCTAGGTCACCGGAGCAGGCGACCCGGAGGGCGGCGACGAAGAGCTTGAGAGCTCAGCCCTCGTCGCTGTCGGACGCGGGAGGCGCCTCGCCATCGGCGCCCGCGCCTTCGGCGGCCTCGCCCTCGGCGCCCTCCTCGCCCTCGACCTCTTCGCCCTCGGCGACGACCGGCTCTTCCTCGATCTCGATCCGCGGCGCCTGGACCTTCGCGATGATCTCGTCAGGTTCCGTCAGGAGCGTCACGTCGTCGGGGATCTGCAGGTCGCGCACGTGGATCGCCGCATCGAAATCGACGAGCGACTCGACCGGGTACTCGATCGACTGGGGCAGGTGATCCGGCAGCGCCCTCACCCTGACCGTCTCGGTCGGGTGCAGGAGCGTCCCGTTCAGCTGCGTGACCGCGTACGACTCACCGGTCGCGACGAGCGGGACGTCGACGATCAGTTCCTCGGTCATCCGCACGAGGAAGAGGTCGGCGTGCAACGGGCGGCGGTGGACGGGATGGATCTGGACGCCGTTGATGAGGACGGGGTTCGCAGCTTTCCCGTCGACCGACAGGTCGACGAGCGCATTCGGCCCGGCGTGCTTGCGCAGGAGATCGAAGTCGTGCGCGTCGATCGACACGTTCGTCGACTCCACGCCGCGTCCGTAGACGACGGCCGGGAGCCGACCGACTTTGCGAAGCCGGGAGACGGCCTTGCCGGTCACGTCGCGGTGCTCGGCGGCCAGCGTCGGGCGGGCGGTTGCCATGGGATCGGACCTCGGGTGGTGTTGCGTTCGTGCGGTCAACGGGCCGCGGCTCGCCGGCGGGCCGGATGTGGCGAGGCGCCCGGAGCGCTGCGCAGGATACCACGCGGCCCGCGATGTGAGGCGCGCCGGCGTTCGTTGCCGGGTGCGCTGCCTCGCTCACGCACCTCAAGGTGCGCTCGTTCGGATGCTCCCCGGCGCCTTCGGCCGGCACACCTCCCACCGCGGGCCTGAATCGGCGCCCCGGAGTAGCATCCCGAACGTGGCCGCCACGATTCTCATCGTCGAGGACGAACACGCCGTGGCACGCGGCATCCAGTACGCCCTCCAGCAGGAGGGCTACGACGTCGGTGTCGCGCGATCCGGCGAGGAGGGCCTCGACATCGCGACGCGCGAGGCGCCCGATCTCGTGGTGCTCGATGTGCGGCTGCCCGGCATCGATGGCTTCGAGGTCCTGCGGCGCGTTCGTGCCGCTGGCGCCAAGATGCCGATCCTGGTGCTCACCGCCCGTGACGACGAGGTCGACAAGGTCATCGGGCTCGAGATGGGCGCCGACGATTACCTCACGAAGCCGTACAGCCTGCGCGAGCTGCTCAGCCGGATCAAGGCGTTGCTCCGCCGGTCGTACGGTGACCTCGCCGATGCCGCCGGCGGGCGTGTCCTTCGCCACCGCGATCTCGTGATCGACCTCGAGCGGCGGCGCGTGCAGCGCGGGGCGCGGCGCATCAGCCTGACCCCCACCGAGTTCGAGATCCTGCGCCATCTCGCCTCGCGCCCCGGGCGGGTCTACACGCGCGGCGAGCTGCTCGAGCTGCTGCGCGACTACGAGGCCCTCGACCAGGACGAGAAGACCATCAACGTCCATGTCAGTCACCTGCGCGAGAAGATCGAGGACGACCCGGCGACGCCCGCATTCGTCCTGACCGTCCGTGGCGTCGGTTACGCGTTCGCGGAACGCTGAGCCGGCCGTGCTCAGGCGGTCGACCTGGTTGCGCCGTCTGCGGCGGTTGAAGCCGCGCACGTTCCAGGCCCGCCTGAGCGTCGCGTTCGTCACCGTCATCGCGCTCACGCTCGCGGTGGTCTCGATCTTCGTCGTCAACCGCCTCGACGACTATTTCACCCGTCAGCAGGAGGCCGACCTCAAGGAGCGCCTGACGACCGTCAGTGCCTTCGTCCGGTCGATCACGAAGGGCGCGTCGCGCGGACTGCCCGTCATCGACCGCGATGGCTTCGTCAGTCAGGGCGTATTGAGAGGGCTCGAGGACGACGGAGTCAGGGACCTGATCGCCGACCAGATCGCTCAGGCAGACGTCATCGTCCGCATCGGCGTCACGGCGGCGGTCGAAGGCGAGGGAACCCAGTTCGTGTCGGCGTCGAACGGCACGGTCTTCATGCCCCGCCAGTCGCCACCGGATCCCGGGCAGGCACGGGAACGCACGTCCGTGACGGGCTTCGTCGCGGACGGGCCGGTCGACCGGCGGTACACGATCGAAGTCACCCTCGCGGATCCGTACACGTACCGGGCGACCGCGATCAACAACGTGACCGGGCTGCTGGCCGCGATCGCGCTGTTCGCCCTCGGACTTGCCGTCGTCGTCTCGGCTGCGCTCGCCCGCCGCTTCACCACGCCCATCCGGCAGCTGACCGATGCCTCTCGGGCACTCGCGGAAGGAGACCTGACCCGGCGCGTCCCCGCAGCCCAGCTGCGCGCCGGATCGTCCGAGCTCGGCGAGCTGGCGGTGCAGTTCAACACGATGGCGGACCGCCTGGCCGAGAGCGTCGAGCTCATCCGGCGCGACCGGGACCGCAGTCGCGACTTCCTGGCCGACGTCTCGCACGAGCTGCGCACGCCGTTGGCCGCGCTACGCACCTTCAACCAGCTGCTCATGGAAACGGCCGGCGACGACCCGGAGGCACGCACCGAGTTCCTCGAGTCGAGCGCCGGCCAGATCGAGCGCCTCGACTGGCTGGCGCAGAACCTGCTCGAGCTCTCGAAGCTCGACTCGGGTCTCGTGCTGCTTGATCTGCGGCCGGACGACCTGCGGGCAGCCGTGGAATTGGCGGCCCACCAGCACGACGCCGTGGCGAGCCGTCGGGGAGTGACCGTCGAGTTGGACCTGCCCGGGACCCCGACCCGGATCCGTCACGATCCACCGCGCATCGGCCAGGTGGTCGCGAACCTCGTCGGCAACGCGGTCAAGTTCACGCCGCGGGGCGGCGTGGTGCGGGTCTCGGTGGCATCGACGCCGGACGGCGCACGCATCGATGTGACCGACACGGGCGTCGGGATCGACGCGTCCGAGCTGCCTCACATCTTCGAGCGCTTCTATCGCGGCTCACGGGCCAACGAGGCGCGCGGCGCGGGCAGCGGGCTCGGCCTCGCGATCGTCCGATCGATCGTCGATATGCACGGCGGCACGGTGACCGTGGAGAGCGGACCCGGGACCGGCAGCCGCTTCACGGTCCGGCTGCCGAGCGACCCACGGAGCGTGGAGGGCACCCCGGCCGCCCAGCAGGCTGCCGTGGCGACGGCGGCCGAGGGCAGCGAGCGGATCGCGGCGGCGGCGGCGTCCGATCCGGCAGATGCCGCCTCAGACGCCTCTCAGGATGCCCTGCCCAACATGACGGAAACTTCACCGTCCGACTCTCCCCACGTGAATCCGGCATCGGCACCGTAGGGAGCGACGGACTCGCCTCCTCGCCGCTCACCGGCGGGCGCCGACAAAAGGAACCAGGAAAACGATGACCGATCCCCGCTCCGACGACCCTGAACTCACGCAGCGGCACGAGCTGCCTGCCGAACCGACCCGACCGCCGGTCATGCGCACGTCCGGCGATCCCGGGGGCTTCACGCCGCCCGCCACCAACCGGCCCGACTGGAGCCGCCAGGACGAGACCGTCACGCCGCCGACCCCGGAGCGCTGGTACGAACCGGCCTCGACCGTTGCCCCGCTCCCAGTGACCGATGGCGCGGTCGGTGCCACGAGGACCGGTCGGGGCGGCATGGGAACGGTGCTGGGTGCCGCCCTGCTCTCGGCTGCGCTGGCATCCGGTGGCACGGTGCTCGCCCTCAACGCCTCGGGCGCCTTCGACCGCCCGGCAGCCGTCGCGTCTACGCCCAACGTCACGAGCGTCGGTGCGAACAACCAGCCGATCACGATCGATGAGTCGTCGGCCACGATCAACGTCGCCGCGCAGGCCAGCCCGGCGGTCGTCCGGATCACGGTCGGCGGCAGCGTCGACACCTCGACCGGGATCATCCCCGACACCGGCGTCGGCTCGGGCGTCATCTACGACTCGCGCGGCTGGATCCTCACCAACCGCCACGTGGTCGAAGGCAGCGACACGCTGTCGGTGGAGCTCAATGACGGCCGCGTGCTGCGCGGCACGGTGTACGGCATCGACACCCTGACCGATCTCGCGATCGTTAAGGTCGAGGGCACGGACCTGCCGGTCGCCCAGCTCGGGCAGTCGAGCAGCCTGAAGGTCGGTCAGCTCGTCGTGGCGATCGGCAGCCCGCTCGGCACGTACTCCAACTCGGTCACGAGCGGGATCGTGTCGGCCAAGGGACGGACGATCACGACCGACGGCAACCAGAACCTCAACAACCTCATCCAGACCGACGCCGCGATCAACCCCGGCAACTCGGGCGGACCGCTGCTCGACGCCGCGGCGAACGTCGTCGGCGTCAACACCGCGATCGCGGCCGACTCGAACGGCATCGGCTTTGCCATCCCGATCGACATCGCCCGGCCGATCATGGAGCAGGCCGTCGCCGGCGAGCCGCTCGCGCGGCCGTACATGGGTGTGGTCTACCAGCCGATCGACAAGCAGTTCGCCGACACGAACAACCTCGCGGTCGACGAGGGTGCCCTCGTCCAGCGGGGTGGCACACAGGGCTCGCCGAGCCCGGCGGTCGTTCCGGGCAGCCCGGCCGACGACGCCGGCATCCGGGAAGGCGACATCATCGTCAAGGTCAATGACCAGGCGATCGACGGCGACCACCCGCTCGACGCAACGCTCAGCGAGTACGCGCCCGGCGACACGGTCACGATCGAGCTGCTCCGCGGCGGCGAGTCGACGACCGTCCAGCTGACGCTGGGGACCCGCCCCGACCGTTAGCAGCTAGCCGTCAGCCCGAGGATTTCGGCGGCGCCAGATCTCGACCGCCGCGTGGTCGAGGGGGCCACCGAGCTTGACCTTGGGTTTGCGCACCCGGACGCCGACCTCCTGCACGTCGAACGCGACGAGCACCTCGTGGCTGATCGCCTCGGCGATCGCCTCGAGCAACCGGAATGAGGTCGCTTCGACGACCTGGCGGGCGATCTGGTAGACGCGACCGTAGTCGACGGTCTTCGTCAGGTCGTCGTCGATGCCTGCGGGCTGCAGGTTCATCACGAGCTCGACGTCGATCTCGAACGGCTGGGCGGTCTGCAGCTCCCAGTCGTGGTAGCCGTGACGGCCCTCGAACTGCATGTTCGCGAGGACGATGCGATCGCTCAGGCTGGGCCTCCCTCCGGTTCGGTCCGCCATCGGCCGCGGACGATGGCGTCGCTGACGCGTGCGACCCGAACGTTCGGCCGAACGTCGTGGACACGGACGATATCGATGCCCGCCGCGATCCCCAGGGCCGTCGTCGCGAGCGTGGCCTCGAGGCGCTCGTCGGGGGGCAGGTCGAGGATCCGCCCGAGCGTCGACTTGCGCGACGTGCCGAGCAGGATCGGACGGCCGAGCGACCGCAACGCGCCGAGATGGCGGAGGACGTCGACATTGTGGTCGGCCGTCTTCCCGAACCCGATGCCCGGATCGACGATGAGATCGGAGGCCGGGACGCCGGCGAGCTCGGCTCGCTCCAGCGCGGCACGCAGATCGTCGACGACCTCACGCACCACATCGTCGTAGCGCGCCTCGGCGCGGTTGTGCATCACGAGCAGCGGGACGCCGGCGCTCGCGGCCAGCTCTGCCATCGCCGGGTCGCTCGCCGTGCCCCACACGTCGTTGAGCAGATGGGCGCCGGCGGCGAGGGCGGCCTCGGCGACGACCACCTTCGTCGTGTCGATGCTCAATGGCGTCGCCGGAAGGGCGTCCGACACCCCGGCGAGGACCGGGATCACCCGCCCGATCTCCTCCGCGGCGTCCACCGGAGCGTGGCCGGGCCGGGTCGACTCGCCCCCGACGTCGAGAATGTCGGCCCCCTCGTCGACCATCCGTCGAGCCAGGTCCACGGCCGTGCGGACCGGATCGGCCCCGCGCAGCAGCCCATCGCCCGAGAACGAATCCGGCGTCACGTTGAGGATGCCCATCACGAACGTCCGTTCGCCCCAGGCGAACGTGGTAGGACCGACGCGCGTGGGCGGGGGGACGGGGAGCGTCGTCGAGGCGTCGCTGGTTTCGCTGGTCATGCTGTAGGCGGATCCCGGAGGTCTGGGTCGTCGACGAGGTGCGACCGGACGGCCCCGACAAGATAGAGGGACCCGGCCACCACCGTCGGGCCCGGTTCCCGGCGAGCACGCTCGAGCGCCGCCACTGGGTCAGGTGCGGAGATCACCGCCGCTCGTCCGCCGGTCCGCTCGCGCCAGCGCGCGGCCAGGCCATCGGCCGGCATCGCCCGGACGGCGTCGACCGTCGTGGCGATCACGTTCGCGTCCTGGAGGGCGGCGGCCGTGTTCATCGCATCGACGATCCCGTCGACGTCCTTGTCGGCCATCGACGCCACGACCAGCGACAGCCGACCTGGCATCAGGTACGGGCGCAGGTCGTCGAGCGCCTGGGCCAGGGCTGCCGCGCCGGCAGGGTTGTGCGCGCCATCGAGCAGGATCTCGTCGCCGTCGACGGTCAGCAACTCGAGGCGGCCGGGCCACGTCGCGCTGGAATACCCGGCCCGACGGCTCGCGGCGTCGGCCTGGGCGATCCCGGCATCGGCCAACGCGTCGAGAACGGCGTCCGCGACGGCGACGTTCGCGGCCTGATGCCGACCGCGCAAGCCCACCCGGACCTCCCCGAGCCGAGGCAGCTCGACGGTCAGGCTGTCACGATCCCAGCCGAGCAGCGGTGCCGGTCCCACCTCGCTCAACGGGACACCCATCCGGCGCGCCCGGCGGCGGACGATGGCGAGCGCCTCCCCGTCGGCGCCGGTGACGGCGACGTTGCCGCGCTCGATGATCGCCGCCTTCTCGCGGGCGATCGCCGCGATGGTCGAGCCGAGCCGATCGGTATGGTCCAGCGCGACGTTGGTCACGACGGCGACACCACCATCCCAGGCATGGGTCGCATCGAGGCGACCCCCGAGACCGACTTCGACCAGCGCGACGTCCAGCCCGGCCTCCGCGAAGTGTCGGAAGACGACCGCGGTCAACAGCTCGAACTCCGTCGGCTCACCGTGCCGACGCGCGACCCGGTCCGCGACCGCCAGGACCGCGCGGACGTGCCGGGTGAAGTCCGCCGCCGAGATCGGCCGGCCGTCGACCGTGACCCGTTCGCGGTATGAGACGAGGTGCGGCTTGGGCGTCTCGCCGACCCGCAGGCCTGCCGCTCGCAAGGCGCTGCCGGCCAGCGCGAGGACGCTGCCCTTGCCGTTGGTCCCGGCGACGAGGGCACCCCGGACCGCGAGCTGTGGATCGCCGAGCTCCGCGAGCAAGGCCCGCGTCCGCCCGAGGCCGAGCCGGATCCCGAACCGCCCGCGCGCGGCCAGCGCATCGAGCGCGGCCTGGTAGTCCGTGGCGGACGAGCTCGCAGTCACTCGCGGGTCAGCTCGTCCTCGTAGAAGACGCACTGGTTGAAGCGCGGGGTGAGGCAGACATCGTTGACGTAGCCCTGGTCGAGGTGGACGCCGCCCCGCAGCTGACAGCGCGAGACGTTCGTGTCCTGCCGGATCAGCGCCTTGAGCAGGTGCGGCGCCTGGATCGGGATCGCGCCGCGGGAACCGGTCATGTAGAAATGCGGGCAGACGTTGCGGCGCAGGTTGGGGAGGCCGAAACCCGGCCGCCCGCCCATCGGCATCGTGACCGCGCTCGCGGGACGCGTGGCGAGCGGCGATGGTGTGACCCGCGCGATCGGCCCGAGGCCGAATGCAGGACGACCGGGGGCGGCCGCCCCCGGCGTGGGTCGACCCGATGCCGAGCCCGCCCGGCCGGGTTGGCCGGGACCCGGAGTGCCGATCGGTCGTCCGGTCCGTGGATCGCGGGCCTGCAAGCGTCCTCCCCTGCTGCTTGGCGCGCCGCGTCGTTCGGCACGCGCGACCGCGCCAGAGTACAACGCACCGTGGCGCTCCGACATTCGCGCGCGCGACGAGCGCGCCGGTCCCTGAGCCTCCGACTGGCGGTGGCGTGCGACAATCGCCCGCGATGGCGACTCGGCGCGGCACGCGCCCAAACCACGTTCGACCCCGTCCCCCGTCCGGCGGGCGTCCCACCCCCGTCAAGGTCCGGCCACGAGCCCCATCCCCGAGCCGTCTGTCCGTCCACGCGCCGGTGCGTCGAAGCCGCGGGATCCCGCTCATCGGCCGGCTGGCGCTGGGGGCGGGCATGCTCGCTGTGGCCGTCCTCGTCCTGTACGTCGGCGCCGGCGGACTCAGCGTCGTGGCCGGCGCTCTCGGAGGGACGATCACGAACTTCGTGCAGGGCGTGACCGCCACGCCGGTGCCGTCCGTCCTCGCACCGACGGCTCCCGAAGCACCGACCATCGAGTCCCCCGCCGAGCCCTATACGAACCAGGCGCAGGCCGACCTGACGGTCACCGTCCCCTCGCGCCTCGCCGGGAACCCCGAGTACGTCGTGCGGGTCTATCTCGCGCTCAAGGACCAGGCTCCCGCGCCGATCGACGAGAAGCCGCTCGCCGCGACACCGCAGATGATCATCCCGGTGACGCTGACCGACGGCGTCAACGACTTCTCGGTCACGCTGGTGGGTCCGGGTGGCGAATCCGAGTCGTCGCCGCTCGCCAGGTGGGTGCTCGACACCGCTCCACCGCCCGTCCGCCTCTCCTCGCCCAAGGATGGCGCGATGGTCAACCGCAAGGCGGTCACGTTGGAGGGTCGGACCCAGGCCCGGTCCACGCTCAATGCCCGGAACGACAAGACCGGCGAGTCGATCGGCGGGACGGCTGCCAGCGACGGGACGTTCTCGCTGAGCCTGCCGCTCGCCAGCGGCTCCAACCCGATCCGCCTCACGGCCACGGATCCGGCGGGCAATACGAAGGCGCTCGAGCTAACCGTTCGACGCGGGTCCGGCAAGCTGCGCGCCTCGCTGAGCGCCTCTCATTACTCGATCAGCCAGAAGAACCTGCCGGTGCAGGTCACCCTGGTCGTCCTTGTCGACGATCCGGACGGTCGCCCCCTGGAGGGTGCGCGCGTGACGTTCACGCTCAGCGTGCCCGGGGTCAAGACCGTGACCGGCGACGCCGTGACGGACGCGAACGGGCATGCCTCGTTCTCGACGCGGATCCCGAAGAGCGCAGATCGCGGCGGCGGGACGATCGGGGTCCTCGTCCGGACCACCGAGTTCGGGCGGACGACGGACGAGACCGTCCTCAACATCAAGAAGTAGGTCGTCGCGCGCGCCCGGACGGGCTCGACACGGCGGAGACTCGCAGCTACCATCCGCGCCATGCCGATGTGGCGGTGTCCGCATTGCGGGACTCCCCAGGCCGAGACGGCACGGTGCTGGGTCTGTCGGCGGCCCTCCACCTCCTGTGCGACGTGCCGGCACTACCGCCGCTCGGTCGCGGGGCAACTCGGCTACTGCGGTCTGGACCCGCGACGGCAGCCCCTCAGCGGTGACGAGATCCGCGGCTGCTGGGAGAGCTGGCCCGCCGGCGCGGCCCACGGTTCGTCACCTCCGCTCACGATCGCCCCGGCGCAGCCGATCGACGACCAGCGACGGCCGCTCGCCTTCGTCGAGGTCGAGACGGCCGCCAAGCCGACCGCGGGCCGCGAGCGACCGACCCCGTCCGCGGAGGGAGTGACAGCTCCGGGGGCGCCGGCCCGGAACGAGCCAGCCTGGAACCTGTGGGGCGACCCCGACCGCTGATCAGGGCGAGGCGGGCGTCACCTCGGGTGTGATCTCCGGCGTCGGGGTCGGTGTCGGCGTGGGAGTCGGTGTGGGCGTCGGAGTCGGCGTGGGCGTGGGCGTGGGCGTCGGAGAAGGTGTCGGGCTCGGTGTCGGGCTGGGCGTGGGTTCCAGGCCCTTCGAGATGACGTAGTCGACGAGACTGCCCTTGGCGACCACCACGCCCGGTGCCGGGACCTGCGTGACGACGAGCCCGGCGGCGACGACCGGGTCGAACGCCTCGGTCTTGTTCCCAGGGAGGAGCCCGGCCGTCACGATCTCCTGCACGGCCTGGGCCTCGGTCTTGTTGCGCAGGTCCGGCATGGGCACCTGTTCGAGACCCGACGCGACCGACACGCGCACGGTCGACCCGACCTCGACCAGCGAACCGGCGGGTCGGTCCTGGGCGATGATCGTACCGACCGGCTGGTCGCTCGGCTGTTCCGTCACCTCGAGCTTGAGCCCGACCGAATCGGCCTCCTCGGTCGCGACGGCGAGCAGCTTCCCCACGAATTCGGGAACGGCGACTTCCTGCGGGGCTGTCGGCTGTTCCGGCCCGGACAGGAGCTGGAACGTGATGAAGGCGATCCCCGCGAGGAGTGCGATGGCCGCGATGCCGGCCAACCAGACGAGCGGGCTCGCGCCCTCCGCCTCGTCCTCCTCCTCGACGCGGGTGCGCCGGGCGGGCCGTTCGACCGGTCGGCGGACCGGCGCGTCGTCGGCACCGGCGTAGGCGTCCGGCGGATAGGAGGCGACAGTCGGGTTGGAACGGGCGACACCGGCCGAGGCCGCCACTCCCCCTCCTGCCCGGCCCGCCGCACCAGCCGCACCCGCCGCTGCGCCGGCGGCTGCTGAGCCTGCAGCGGTTCGCGAGGTCTCGAGAGCGTCGGCCATCGACGCGGCCGAGGCGAAGCGGTCCATCGGCAGCGGGGCGAGCGCCTTGCGCGTGATCGCCGCGACGTCCGGCGGCACCGATGGCCGGACGAGCGCCGGATCCGGGGTCGGCCCGCTGAGGCGGGCGAGCGCGACCGACGCGGCACTGTCGCCCTCCCACGGTCGCGTGCCGGTGAGCATCTCGTACAAGACGATGCCGAGCGCATAGACGTCGGATTCGTTGGTCGCCGTCTCTCCGCGTGCCTGCTCCGGGCTGAAGTAGTGGACCGAGCCGAGCGTCGTGCCAGGGAGCGTCATCTGGGCCTCGGCGACCGCTCGCGCGATCCCGAAGTCGACGACCTTCACCCGTCCGTCCCGGCCGATCAGCACGTTGCCGGGTTTGACGTCGCGATGGACGATGCCGCGCGCGTGGGCGGCGGCCAGAGCGCGGGCCACCGCGCCGGCGATCCGCGCGGCCTGGGAGGGCGGCAGGGAGCCCGTGCGCCGCAGGATCGTGGCGAGATCCTCGCCGTCGACGAACTCCATCACGATGTACGGACCTGATGGATCCTCGCCATAGTCGTAGACGCTGACCACGTTGGGGTGGTTCAGGGACGCGGCGTTCTGCGCCTCCTGGCGGAAACGTGACGAGAAATCGGGATCGCGCAGGTACTCCGGACGGAGCAGCTTGACGGCCACGTCACGACCGAGTTGGATGTCCACCGCCCGGAAGATCGTCGCCATACCGCCCTGGCCGATCAGCTCCACGAGCCGGTATCGGCCACCCAGGATCGTCCCGATCTCCGCCAAACGTGCCCCTCGACATGATTCGGCGCGCCGCCGACGTTCGCGACGCGCTCGGCCAGCATGGTATCCCATGCCCCCGCGATGAGCCTGCGGTCAGCGACCGCCGAGACGTCGCCAGACGAGGTCCAGGAACTCCAGCGAGCTGATCCCATCGAACAGGCGAGCGCCGTGGATCGCCCATTCCTGGACCTCCTTGACGGCCGTCAACGCGAGCAGCGCCAGCCCGACACGGGCGGTCGGCCAGGACGCGACGCGCGCCGGTCCTGCCGCTGCAACGAGCAGGAACCACAGTTCGAAGACGTTGGGGAAGACGAGCAGGAGCGCTCGATCGCCGGTCAGCTCGAACGCCACGAACCCGACCAGCCGGTAGGCGTACAGGCAGATCGCGATCCAGCGAGGCAGCCCCTGCCAACGCAGCGCAACGACCAGGAATGCCGCCATGTAGACCTGGTCGAGCCACTTGTCGAGCGACTGGTAGTCGCCCACACCGCCAAGGTCGAGCGCGTCGCGCAACAGCAGGTCGGACAGGTCGACGAGGACCGCGAGGATCCCGCCGGCGAGCGGCCAGCGCAGGACCGGCAGTGATCCGGCGATGCGGATCGCGGCGATGACCAGGATCTCGGGGGTCATCGCCCGCTCGGGTCAGAGCTGGAGACCGGCCAGATAGCTCCGGAACTCGCGGGCGAGCTCGGGCCGTTGAAGCGCCAGCTCCACGGACGCCTTCAGCCAACCCATCGTGGTCCCGGCGTCATAGCGAGTGCCCTCGAACTCGTAGGCCCAGACACCCTGCTCCTCCATCATCGCCCCGATCGCATCGGTGAGCTGGATCTCGCCGCCTGCGCCGCGCTGGGTCTGCTCGAGCTTGTCGAAGATCTTCGGCGTGAGCACGTAGCGTCCGATGATGGCCAGGTTCGACGGCGCCTCCTCCGGCTTTGGCTTCTCGACGAGGCGCGTGACGCGGTGCAGCCGGCCGTGGTCGAGCGGATCCTGGGACCGCTCGGCGGCGATGATCCCGTAGCGGCTGGTCTCCTCGTGTGGAACCTCCATGACCGCGACGACCGAGCCGTGGGTCTGCTGGTAGGCATGGATGAGCTGGCCGATGCACGGCCGGTCGCCGACGACGACATCGTCCGGCAGGAGCACTGCGAACGGCTCATGACCGATCAGGTCCTTGGCCATGAGGACGGCATGCCCGAGCCCGAGCTGCTCCTTCTGGCGAACATAGGCCACCTGGGCCAGATCGCTGATGTGCCGCACCTGGCGGAGCATCTCGATGTCGCCCTTCTCCTCGAGCAGGTGCTCGAGCTCGTAGGACAGGTCGAAATGGTCCTCGATGGCGCGCTTCTGGCTCGAGGTGACGATGATGACCTGCTCGATGCCCGCGGCGACCGCCTCTTCGACGGCGTATTGGATGATCGGCTTGTCCACCAACGGCAGCATCTCTTTGGGCTGCGCCTTGGTGGCGGGCAGGAAGCGGGTGCCCCAGCCCGCGGCAGGGAAGACAGCCTTTCGGACGCGCATCGAACCTCTTCGGAAAGGGTTGGTGGGTCGGCCAAGTCTAGCACCGGGCCCCTTCAGGGCCGGTTCTGGAGCTCCTCGGCGAAGCGCCGGACGGCCTCGCTGAAGGCTTCCGGCCGGTCCAGGTTGGCGAGATGCGTGGCTCCAGCGAGGCGGACGCGGCGCACGTCCCGCGCCGCCCGCGCGAACGCTCCGGCGCCGATCCGGAACAGCACGTCGAGCTCGCCGTTGAGGATGAGGACCGGGCCGTCGTAGGCGGCAAGTCGAGGCGCGAACCGCTCGCCGATCAGCTCGCGCAGGGCCCCTGCGCCACCGGCCGCGAAGAAGCCCCCGGCCACGATCGGCTCGGCGATCGCCGGCGGATAGCGGGTTCGGAAGAACCACGCATTGAGCGCGTCGAGGGCCGGCCCGTCGAACCGATCCATGACCCACGCGAGGGCGCTGTACGGAGTCGAGCGAAGGCCGACCGGTTCCTGCGTCGCCCCCGACAGGACGAGCCCGCGGACGAGGTCCGGTCGGGTCGCGGCGAGGTCCATCCCGACGTACCCACCCAGCGACAGGCCGACGACGATCGCCCGGCCACCCGCCGCGGATCCGATGACCCGGGCCACCTCCTCGGAGGCGGCCGCTATCGAGAACGGCCGGTCCCCTAGCGCGCCGTGGCCCGGCAGGTCCATCGCGACGACCTGGTGATCCTGGCTGAGCGCCTGCATCTGCGGCGTCCATGCAGATCGCGTGAGGCGGGTTCCGTGGACGAAGACGATCGCCGGCGCCGTCTCCGGTCCAGCGATGTCGTAGGTGACGGGCGCGAGATCGCCGGTCACGCCTCGCGGTCCAGCCCGTGCCGCACGGCGAGCAGCGCCGCCTGCGTCCGGCTCGCCAGTCCGAGCTTGGCAAGGATGTTCGAGACGTGCGTCCGCGCGGTGCGCTCGGTGATCCCGAGGTCCTCGGCGATGCGCCGGTTCGGCAAGCCGCGGGCGACCCGGGCCAGCACATCCCGCTCGCGCGCCGTGAGTGCCGCGATCCCGTCGCCGTCCTTGCCGCCACCAGTCGCGCGCCCGCCATCCCGCATCCGGCGCGCGACGATGCTCGCAACGGCCGGGTCGAGGTGGACCTCGCCGGCCGCAGCCGCGCGGATCGCCGCAGCGAGCTCATCGGCTTCGGCGTCCTTGAGCAGGAACCCAGAGGCGCCCGCCTCGATGGCCGCCACGACGCGTGCTTCCTCGATGAAGCTGGTCAGGGCGACGATCTCGATATCCGGCCGCGCCGCCTTGATCCGGCTGGTCGCTTCGATCCCGTCGAGCCCCGGCATCATCAGGTCCATCACGACGATGTCAGGGCCGAGTTCCAGCGCCCGATCGACCGCCTCGGCGCCGTCGCCGGCCTCCCCGACGATCTCGATGTCGTCGTGCAGACCCAGGAAGTCGCGCATCCCGCGGCGCACCATCGCATGGTCGTCGACGAGGAGGACGCGGATCGCGGCGTCGGGCATGTCGTGCTCCTGCGGCCGCTATGGGCCGCCCGGCACGATGACCGGTCCGCTGGCGTCGTCCGCCGCGCCACTCGCGGCGGGTCGGGACGAACGCTGGAGCAGCAGCGCCGCTCCCAGGATCGCGACCGCCCCGAGGACCTGGATGGGCGCGAGGGCTTCCGACAGCAACCACGCCGCCAGCGCGACCCCGACGACCGGCTCGAACAGCATCAGGATGCCTGCCCGGGTCCCGCCGATCAGCCGGATCCCGGTGAGGAACCCCAACGACGGGATCGCGGCAGCTGCGATGCCGGTGAACGCCAGCAGCGGCAGGACGCTCGGGCTCGCGATCGGCTGTGCCAGGGACTGCACGCCGCCCGCGACGAGGGCGACCGCGAACGCGCCGATCCCGGACGCCAGCAGGACGGTCGTCATCGCCTGTTCCGTCGGGACCTCCGGGTACCCGTCGCGGGCAAGGATCACGAAGACCGTCTGGCTGACGGCCGCGCCGAGCGCCAGCGCGATGCCGATGACATCGAGCCGGATCCCGGCCGTCGGATCGAGCTGCGACGCGACCACCAGGACCATGCCGACGATCGCCAGAGCAAGTGCGAGCACGCGGTTGCCGTCCAGCCGTTCCCGCCCGAGGACGACGTTGGCCACCGCGACGAGCGCCGGATACGTGTAGAAGCCGAGCAGGGCCAGCGCGATGGTGATGCGATCGAAGGCGATGAACATGCACAGGTTGAGGGTGGTGCCGGCGGCGGCGGCGGCGAGCAGCGAGACGCGGGCTCGCAACGGCAGGGCAGCCAGGTTGACGAGCCGGGTCGCGCCGCGGGAGACGCGCCATGCGACGTACGCGCCGAGGCCCATGAAGGCGATCATCGCCCGCCAGGCGACGAAGGCCGGCGGCTCCATCCCGGCCTCGTAGGCGAAGCGCGAGAGCGGCCCGAGCATGCCGAACAGCGCCGCCGACCCGATGACGATCGCGATCCCTCGCAGCGGCAAGGCCTGATCGCTCGCGGTCACCGTCGAGGCGCTCCGCGAGGTCTTGGTCGGGCTGGGCATCCGCGCATCCTAGAGGCCGGATCGCCGATCCGCCGCCGACCGGACGCCGCGAGCCCTCCCTCGCGCGACATCAGTCCCCGCTGCCTTACCCGGCGCGCGGCTCGCGCACGGCGCCCGACGACTCGCGGCGCGGCGGAGCGAGCCTGATCCCGGTGAACGGGATGCGGATCTCGCGAAACACCTCGATCGAGACGAGGAAGCCGAGGAAGAGGAAGACGACCCCCAGGAACTTGCCGAGCTGGAACAGATCCGTCGAGCCGAAGCGATTGAGCGAATCCGTGATGGTCGGGATGAACGCCCCGATCGCGATCAGGATCGTCGCCGGCACGCGGCTGTGGATCTGCCCGGCGGCCAGCGCGCGCAGCATGCCCGGCAGGGACGCGACGAGATTGACTACGATCGCTACGGGGGCGATGAGCAGGTTGAAGAGGAACTGGTCACCCGGCTGGCGTGGGTCGAGCGAGTAGGGCAGCACGCGGCGCTTGGGCATGAAGACGTAGGTGCTGAAGACGGCCCCGAGGATCAGCACGAAAGCGCCGGTCACGTTCAGGAACGGGGTCAGCAGCCGGAGCTGCGGTGAAAGGAGCGTCGCGACCGGCATCCCGGTCGCCTCGTCGACGGCGTACCCCGGCGGCGCGATCGACGTCGTGGCCATCAGCACGACGCTCAGGATCGTCGCCCCGACCACCGCGCCTGCGGCCAGCGACGGCCAGCGCTCGTTCTGGAAGTAGGTCTCGACCGCGACCGCAAGCGCGAGAACGCCGGCGGCGATGAAGTACAGCAACGGCAGCGCTCCGGCACCCGCGTATTCCGGGCGGTTGCGGACGAGGAACGTGAACAGCCCGGCCAGGAACAGGCACAGGGCAACGCTGTATCCGAAGCGGGTGCGGCCCAGCAGGAAGGCGGTGCCCAGGCCGAGCCAGCCGGCCGTCCACACCGCCCCTGTCAGATACCACGTCCGGTACAGGGCCTCGTTCCAGCCGCCGAGGCCCGCCAGGGCCTCCGAGCCGGCCGCGATCCCATAGAACAGCATGCCGATCCCCCAGATCAGCTGGAAGCCACCGCGCCGCTCCCGCCATTGGTCGAAGAGGGCAGCGCTGAAGACGATCGCGAGGATCGCCGTCAGCGCCGGGAGCAGCACGTCGACGCGCATCGGTCAGCGCTCGACCCGCTGATGGGTCCCGATGAACCGCAGCAGCAGTCGGTCGAGCAGCGCTGATGCGTCTCCGTACAGGTCGGCAAGGCGCGCCGGGTCCAGCGATCGTCGCCGGCCAAGGCCGGCCAGATCCGCCAGGAAGGGACCGCGTGCGGCGACGAACAACGAGACGGCTTCCGTCAGGCTCCCGCCGCCTTCGGCGAGACGCGTCGCCTGATCGTCGACGATGGCGCACGCCTCTGCCTCGCGTCGGTCGCGCGTCGTGGCGTCGGCCGGTTCCGCATCGAGGAAGGCGATCAACGCGCCGATCAGCATTCGTCCATCCCGGCGGAAGGCGGCCCGCTCGGGATCGGCAAGATGGGCGGCGCCCGGCGACGGTGGTCCGCCCGGCGGGTCGGCGGCGTAGTGGCGGCGGTACACCCGGGTCAACCGGGCGGGCGTGGCGCCGAGCGTCGTCAACGACCGGAGCGCCGGCCCCTGCCGCTGGGTGGCCAGCCGCTCGAGGGCCGCCCGGTCGAACCGACGGTGGCCGCCGGGCGTCGTCCACGCCGCGACGCGGCCGTCGTCGGCCCATCGGCGCAAGGTGTCGGGGTCGACGCCGAGTACGTGGCTGGCCGGCCCCAGCGAGAGCCAGCGCCCGGGTCGCATGCTCGAGGTGCTCGGGTCGGGCAAGTCGGTCCTCGTCTCTCCGGGTCGCGGGCGCCGACAGGCCAGCCCACCGTGGGGGGATACGGCTAGCTGGCCCGCCGGCATGAAAACCTGGGTAAATCTGGGTACCAGATTCCGCCCGGGCGAGCGGAGGATAGGCCTCCGTCGAACGGGGTGTCAAACAGGGCCTAGGTCAGGCGGGCACGAACTCGTGATCGTCGCGATGGATGCCGTCGCAGAGGCCCCATCGACCGGCATCGGGCGCGTCGTCGGTGCCCGGGATCGGCACTGGTCGCATGATCTCGCGGACCTCGCCCTTGCGACAGAACAGGTAGTCGCGGGTGGCCATCCAGCTCCGGACGCAGACCGGGTCGCCGTGGAACTGGAATGGGCCGGGGTTGATCACGGGTCGCTCCGCCCAGCCGACCGGGGTCTCCGCGGCGACGATGTCCAGCAGGTTCACGCGCCAGGGCGTGCCTTCGATGACCCGACTACAACCGGCGCATCGCTTGGCGACGTTGTCGCTGATGATCGTCCGGATCTGGACGCCCATGATCTCCATCGCGAGCGATGGTAGCAGGGCCGGTCGGCGGATCACGGGAGCCGATCCGTGCCCCGACGCACCTGTCGGCGTCGGGGCCGCTCAAACGTACCGAAGGTGCCGGTGCGACGGGTCAACGCCGACCGATTTTCACACCTCGACCGGTACGGGATAGACCTCGGTCGCAGGGTGGCCCGCTCTCTCGTGGATCTTGCGCACCGCGTCCGCGTTCGGGGCTTCCGACACGCACCAGACCATGCCGGAATCCGGGTCGCCCCATGCTCGCTGGAAATCCACCCCTTCATCGGCCTGGATATCGACGTCGGCCTGATGCGCCGCCTTCAATGCTTCGGGCGTGATGCCATGCATCCCGTGATGGACGTCCATGAACTTCGGCATTCCGACCTCCTCGTCAGCATCCCCGACAACCTGATCGTTTGCCCGTCGGTCGAGGATCACCTCGACATGGCGGTCCTGCCGCGACCGCCTACACGGCGAGCCACGCGCGATGTCTTTGAAGTATCGCAAATAGGTTCACGGAACGTCGACTGGCCGATCAACATCACCCTCTAGGCGCGCATAGTGCCGTGGATCTCCGCAAGGATCATGTCCCGGTCCGGCCACGACGGATCCGAAATGGTCTCGCGAGTCGTCAGAGCGGCGATCGCGTGGCGCGTGAGGCCGAGCGCCCAGCAGTAGTCGTTGTGGGAACCCGTCCTGCCTGCGGCTCGTCTGCAGACCAACGCTCGCGTATGAAAGGGTACCCCGCATGTCTCGACGCCACTTCCTCTGGCCGGCGGCCGCGCTCGTGGTCATGGCACTCGCGGCTCCCGTTCCGGCACTCGCATCCTGCCTCCCCCCGCAGTTCCAGGCGTTCGACGGCCAACGCGACACCGTCGTGCTCGAGGGTGTGGTCGTTGCGGCCGAGCCGAACCGGGTGATCGTCGACGCGACGAAGTGGTGGGGCATCGAGCCGACGCGGCGTGTGGCGATCCAGCGCCCGGCCGCCGACCCGACCGTCATCACCTCGGTCGACTGGTCCCCACAGGCCGGCGAGACGTGGCTGATCGTCGCTCACCGGGAAGGCGATCTCCTACGCACCGGGACCTGTGAACAGATGGGCGTCGACGCGAATACGCTCGGCCAGGTGCGGTCGAGCCTGGGTGAGCCCGTCGTCCCACAACCGGCCCCGGACCCTGCCGCGGCCGAGACCGCGCCTGTGGTGCCGATCGCGCTCGGGGGAGCAATCGTCCTCGCGGTTGCCGGCATCCTGATCTGGCGGCGCCGGAGCAAGCGTAACGCCTGACGGCCGGCTCGCCCGACCGGCGCGGAACTCGCTCGAGACTCCTGATCGCAGCCCGCGGCCTCCACGCACCGGCCGCGGGCCGCCAATCTGCCATCCACACGAGCGGTGCATCGACCGGTGATGCTCACGATCGCCGGTCTGCGGCCGCCGCGTGACCGATCGCAGGGCCGCGTCCAGCCCTTCGGTCCGTCTGAAGGGCTGGCCTTTGGATACTCCATGGGAGTATGCTGGCGGTCCGCACGGAGGACCGAGAGGGTCGGCGAGTAGATGGATCATCGATACCACCAGGACCATGCCGCCCCACGCGGGGAAGCAGCCGAAGGGCCTGAGGACCTGCGCCACATAGGGCCGCAAGCCGAGGCCGGTCACGCCGCCATCCATCACGCGGCCAGCCTCGGCCATGCCAGCAGTCACGCCGAACACGGCGCGTCACATGACCGCCACGAGGGCCACTCGGTCGCGATGTTCCGGGACAAGTTCTGGCTGAGCCTGGCCCTGACGATCCCGGTCGTCCTGCTGAGCCACGACATCCAGGTCTGGCTCGGCTACGAGATCCCGATGTTCCCGGGCTCCGACATTTTGCCCGCCGTCCTCGGGACGATCGTCTTCCTCTACGGCGGGCTCGTATTCCTGCGCGGTGCGCGAGGCGAGTTGGCGGACCTCAAGCCGGGGATGATGACCCTCATCTCCCTCGCGATCGTGGTCGCCTTTGTCACGAGCTGGGCGGGCACGCTCGGTCTCTTCGAGGTCGAGATCTGGTGGGAGCTGTCGACGCTGATCACGATCATGCTGCTCGGGCATTGGCTCGAGATGCGCTCGATCGCCCAGGCACGCGGAGCCCTCGCAGCACTGGCGGAGCTCCTCCCTGATACGGCCGAGCGTGTGACGGAGTCGGGGACGGAGACGGTCCCCTTGAACACGCTCGCGACCGGGGACGTCGTGCTGGTACGGCCCGGCGGCCGTGTTCCCGTCGATGGCATCGTCGTCGACGGGCAGGCAGACGTCGACGAGTCGATGATCACGGGCGAATCGCGCCCGATCCCCAAAGAGCCGGGCAATCAGGTCGTCGCGGGAACGGTCGCGGCGGGCGGCTCCCTTCGGGTCCGGGTCACGGCCGTGGGCGAGCAGACGGCGCTGTCAAGGATCATGCGAATGGTCGCGGCGGCGCAGGCCTCGGCCTCGCGCGCCCAGGCGCTCGCCGATCGCGCGGCGGCATTCCTCTTCTATGTCGCGCTGGCCGCCGGGGTGATCACGCTCATCGCGTGGATCGCGCTCGGAGACACGGAGGGCGCCCTCATCCGGACGGCGACCGTGCTCGTGATCGCCTGCCCGCATGCTCTTGGCCTCGCGATCCCGCTGGTCATCGCGATCTCCACGTCGCTGGGCGCCCGGAATGGGTTGCTGGTCAAGGATCGCCTGGCGCTCGAGCGCGCGCGAGAACTCGACGTCGTGATCTTCGACAAGACGGGCACGTTGACGAAGGGTGAGCCGGTGCTGGCCGACGTCGCAACGGTTGCTGGGACCCGCGAAGCCGAGCTGCTCCATCTGGCCGCCTCCGTCGAGGCGGACTCCGAGCATCCGCTGGCCCGCGCGATCGTCGCCGGCGCGCGCGGTCGAAGCGCAGGACTCGATCCAGCCGAGGGCTTCGAGGCGCTGGCCGGAAGGGGCGCTCGTGCATCGGTGGGTGGCCGCACGGTGCATGTCGGTGGCCCGCGCCTGTTGGCCGAGCTCGGCGCCAGCGTCCCACCCGAACTCAGGGCGAAGACCGATCAGTGGGCGGGAGTCGGTGCGTCAGTCCTCTATGTCATCTCCGGCGATCGGGTGATCGGGGCGGTCGCCGTCGAGGACGAGATCCGCTCAGAGTCGAAGGAAGCCATCGACCGCCTGCACGAGATGGGCGTCAAGGTCGCCATGATCACCGGAGACAGTCAGGCGGTCGCCGACTCGGTCGCTCGGCGACTGGGAATCGACGAAGTCGCCGCGCAGGTCCTCCCGGGCGACAAGGCGGCCGCGGTGCGTCGCTTCCAGGAGGGTGGCAGGAAGGTCGCGATGGTCGGCGACGGGGTCAACGATGCGCCGGCTCTCGCCACGGCCGATGTCGGCATCGCGATCGGGGCAGGGACTGATGTGGCCGTCGAGTCCGCCGGCATCGTGCTGGTCAGGAGCGACCCCCGCGATGTGGTCGGCGCGATCGAGCTGTCGCGTGCGAGCTACGCGAAGATGATCCAGAACTTGATCTGGGCGACGGGTTACAACGTGGTGGCCATCCCGATCGCTGCGGGTGTCCTTGTTCCGTGGGGCTTCGACCTGCCGATGGCGGTGGGCGCGATCGCCATGAGTGCGTCGACCATCATCGTCGCGGCGAACGCCCAGCTCCTGCGCCGACTTCGATTCCGACCCCAGGAAGGCGGCTCGCACCCCAAGCCGTTCGCGACATCGAGGCCATCGAGTCAAGCGGGCTAGGCCAGTGTCGCGTTCGTCTGGGTGACGCCAAGCCATGCGAGCACCGCGAGAACACGTCGATGCTCGTGCGCCGACGCGGCTAGCCCGAGCTTGGACATGATGCTTGCGACGTGGCTCTCGACCGTGCGCTCGGTCAGGAACAGGCGCTGCGCGATGCCGGCGTTCGTCCGCCCTTCCGCCATGAGCGCCAGGACCTCGCGCTCGCGCGGTGTCAGGAGAGCGAGCGGGTCCCTCCGACGGGTCGGACCGAGCAGGGTCGAAACGACCTCCGGGTCGAGGGCCGAGCCGCCGGCGGCCACGCGGCGCAGGGCGTCGAGAAAGTCATCGACATCAAAGACGCGGTCCTTCAGCAGGTAACCGAAATGGCCGCTGGCGACAAGCTCCACGGAATGGCGGGATTCGAGATGCTGCGACAGCAGCACGATGCCTAGATCGGCGTGCCTTTCCCGCAGCATCCGGGCAGCCCGAACTCCATCGTCCGTCCGGTCAGGTGGCATCCGGATGTCGACGATGACCAGGTCCGGCCCAGTGCGCTCGACCGCCTCGATAAGCGATGGCGCGTCACCGGCCTTCGCCACAACCGTATGCCCTGCGTCCTCCAGCAGCCGCGCGAGACCCTCGCGAAACAGCGCGGAGTCTTCCCCGATCACGATGCGCATGGGAGCGTCGCCTCGACTGTGGTGCCACGGCCGACCGGACTGGTCACCGCAAGCGAGCCGCCAAGAGCCGCGACCCGATCGGCGATGCCGGATCCCTCGGGCAGTCGGGCTCCGCCCCGGCCGTCGTCGCTGACCTGGACGACCACACGGCCGTCCTCGCGAATGACGCGCAATCCGATGCGGCTCGCGTCGGCATGTTTGACGGCGTTCGCGACGGCTTCGGAGATGACGAAGTAGGCGGTCGTCGCCACGTCGTCCGGTAGCGGCCCGGGGAGCACGTGCATCTCCAGGGCGACGGGCACGTTTTGGACGAGCCGGGCCACGGCTGCCTCGAGACCATCATCGAGGCTGCTCGGCCGGATTCCCTGGGCGATCTGTCGCAGCTCGGCGACTGCGGTGGACAGCTCAGCCACGCTCTCGTCGAGCAGACCGGGCACGTCAACGGTGCCCGTATCGAGCTGCCGTTGCGCGAGGCGGATGGCCATGCCGAGGGACACGAGGCGCTGTTGGGCGCCGTCATGCAGATCTCGCTCCAGCCGCCGCCGCTCCTCGTAGCCGACCTGCACCAGGCGTGCTCGGCTGGCCTCGACGTCCCGCAGCGCATGCGCCAGCTCAAGCCGGAGCCTGACGATCTCGACGAGCGCCGTCGCCCGACCGGCCACCTCGCGCAACAGCCCCTCGGACGACCCGTCGGGACCCGGCACGAGCACCCCGATCGCCCTGCCACCCAGCTCGACAAGACACCCCCCGGTCACCGAGACGGGCTTGCCCGTGAGATCGATGTACTCGTCGCTGCTTGGCAGTCGAAAGCCGACGACGAGCCCTTCGTCGCGCAACGCAGCCCGGAGCACGCCCTGGAGTGCTTCGGGTTGGGCGCGCCCGGCGCTCGCCTCGCTGTACAGCCCATCGAGCGCTTCGAAGGCAGCCCGTCGACGCGGGTAGAGCCGGCGGTCGACGACCTGCTGGAGGCGGTGGCGGGTCGGCGCCAGGCCAAGCGCGCAGATCGCCGTAGCCGTCGCCGCTGCGACCGCGGACTCCCGGCCGAGCACGACGCCGGCAGCCACCGTCGTCAGGCCATAGATCCCGACCAGGACCACGGTGAGCACGCCCCAAACGACGGTACCGGCAACGGCCCTGTCCACGTCGTAGAGGTCGTGTCGAAGGATCGCAACCGCGGTCGCGACCGGAACGCCCACGAGGCCCGCGACGCCAACTGCGGCGCTGACCCAGCCCGGACTGCCGGTGACCAGGATCTCGACGCCGCAGACGAGCGGGTACAGCGTGACGCCGAGCCCGCCGAGTGCGAGCCACTTGATCTGCGCGCGCGCCTTGCGGTCGCTCCGGCGGAATTGGAGAACCAGCGAGATCGCACACGCGATCACGGCCGCCAGCAGACTGACGAAGGCCACGAGCCCCAGCACTTCGAGCCACACAGGAGGCGGTCCGAACGGTCGATCGAGATGTTCGAGGGGCGGACGGAACGGCCCACTGTCGAACGCGCCGAACGCCTGCGTCACGATCGCCGCAACGATCGCCGTGCTCGGGACCCACCGCCACCGAGGTCCTGGTAGTCGCCCGTTCGGGAAGTACAGAAGCAGGAGCCCGATCGCGACGAGGACCCACACGGCTCCCTCAGCAAGTAGGGCGACGAGCCATGAGAAGGACGCTGCCTGGTCGGGACGGACTGCGAGGAACTGTCCACCCGTCTCCCGGGCGACCGTGGCCGAGACAGCGAGCGCGACGATTGCGAGCAGCACACCAACCCGCGGCGCTGCTGGGCGACCCGCGATGGCAACGCCCAGGACCGCCGAAACCGGCGCCACAGCAAGTCCGAGGGCGAGGTTGACGATCGACGCCGCGCTCGGAGCTACCAAGGTGAACGTGGCACTCAGCAGCAGGAGCGCCCCGCTCAGGATCGCCACCGCAGCCGCTATCCGTCGTGGCCAGACCATCCGCCAACTCTAGGCCCCCGCACTCCGGACGCAATCCGTGTCAGTACGGAGGAATGTTCACGCGCTGACCACGATGACTGCGCTCGCTCGACTCCGTAGCGTCCGGCCGTCAACCCGACGCAACCGTGGAGGGAACCTGATGACCACGTACGCACAAGCCCTGTCGACGGCGAGCTCCGAATCCATCACCGGCGGCGCGGCACGAGGACGCACGCTCATCGTCGCCGCGACGCTGGCGCTCGCGGCGGGAGTCGTCGCCATCGTGCTGCTCTTCCGGCCGTGGCCTGTTCGCAACTCATTCGTGTACCAGGAGCTGGCACCTGTCCGGGACGCGATCTGGACCGCGATCCTCATCGACGCGGTTTCCTTCGCGGCGATCGGCCTTTCGTTGTCGCTCTGCGTGTGTCTGCTCGCGTCCCACCGCGGTGCCCGCATTGCGAACATCGGCGCCGTCGTCACGACCCTTGGGGGCGTGCTGTTCGCGATGGGCGCCTTCGCCTTCGCGGCCATGACGTGGTACGTCACGGACACTGCCGCGCTGCCGGTCGCCGAGGGCACACGCGTCCTCGAGTACGCCGTGGCGAACCCTGAGCATGTGCTGCTCCCCCAGATGCTCGGTTTCCTGCTCTATACGGTCGGGACGCTCATCCTCGCCGGTGCCTTGCTCCGGTCGGGCTCGGTCTCGCGCTGGCTGCCGATCGCGATCGTCGGCACGACCGTGGCCCAGTTCGCCGTGCACGACCGAGCGCTCGACTTCGTTCAGGTTGGCGCGATGGGCGTGCTCATCCTGGTGGCCGTACGGTTGGCTCGGTCGAACATCGCCGCGCACTGATGCGGTAGGAGCAATCTGAGGACCCCATGGCATCCCGAGTCTTCCGCTCGGTCACCATCGATCGACCGATCGACGATGTTTTCGCCACTCTGACCAACGTCGAGAACACAGAGAAGTGGTTTCCGGTCGATGTCAAGGAGTGGTGGACGTCGGAGGCACCTCGTGGCGTCGGGTCAACGCGCCGCGCGACGGCCCGGATCGGATGGTTCCGAACCGAGAACGATGCTGTCGTCACCGTCTATGACCCCCCGCTGCGGGCAGCGATGATGGGGACATCGAAGAACGCACCGTTCGAGGTCACTCTCGACTTTGAGCCCGTCGAATTGGGGACACGGGTGGACGCGTCGATCGAGATGTCGCTCCGCGGTCCTGCTCGACTACTCGAGCAGTCCTTCATCCGGTGGTATGGCAAGAAGTGGCAGCGAGGTTTCGTGACGCTCAAGGAGCTCATGGAGTCGGGCGAGCTCTAGCGGTCCTTCCCACGGCCGGGGAGTCTCGGGCGTGGTCTGCTCATCGAGAGAACCGCGGCCCCGCAGGACTTCGGGTGAGTCTCGTCAGCGAAGGGTAGCCGGTGGCTACTCCCAGGCGACGCTGTCGATGATCGGCTTTATCCTCGAGCTCACCGCATCGTAGTTTTCCTTGTTGAACGCATTGAGCAGGAACTGGACGACCTGGCCGTCCTTCTCCAACAGGATCCACTGGATCCTCTCGTTGGGGTCGGTGTTGAACGAGTCCTCGGGGATCCGCATCATGCCCGGTTGTGGCGTCGGTCCCGCGACGACGTCCACGGACACGCCTGAGACGCCATCGATCGTGATCGGTTGGGGGTTCTGGATCGTCCAGTCTTCGAATGCCCTCAGATACGTGATCACCCCATCGGTCCCGTCGCCGATCTCGACCGTTTTTCCATCGACGATGCCCACGGTGGCCCCGGTAATCCACCAGAAAGCGCCGTCGTTGTAACCGACACCACCACCATGCGGCCATGCTCGGTGGTTGGTCCAGTCGTCGCCCTCGATGGTGAACGTGAATCCAGGCTCGAATGGCGCGGCGCGGTAGGTCCCGGCAGGCAGCGGGCACGCCTCGAACTCGCGAGCGCAGAGCTTCCCGGCCGTCGCCGAGGGGGACGCAGCGATGCTGGGCGCCGCCGATGGAGTCTCGCTCGGGGCAGAGCTCGCCGCCGGTGTATTGGACGGCACGGATGCGGGCGCGACGGTCGCCGCGGCCTGATTTCCACAGGCCCCGACGAGGGCCGAAAACGCGACGACTCCGAGAATCCGCGACGCCCTACCCCGACGATGGCGAATTGTTGCTCTAGCCATCGGCCCTCTCCTCCGCGTCCCGCTGTTCGATGTCATCAGCCCAGAACGTCCACACCATAACAAGGCGCACGACGGATACCGCCGTGGGCGCAGCCGCCCAACATCCGGCTAACGCGCCGGGCGGCTGGGACGAGGTGAGCTGGTACGAGCGCGAGGCGTCGCCCTTCGACCGACGCCAGATCGGGGCAAGACACCAGACGTCGATCTACTTTCCCGCCGATCGGTCATCGCCCGTCGGAGCGATACCGCGCCGCCAGCGCCGCTTGAGCCGGTGGATAAGGATTCCCACGAGAACGATTACCAGCAGGCCCAGCAACACAGAGGCCGCCAGCAAATTCCACGCGTCGCTGGCGAGGCCTAGGAGTACAAAGAACGCCACGGTTGCTGCCGCGCCCGCGCCCTCGCCCAGGATGGCAATCGGAAGGTACTGAGCGCCGATGCGATTGCCGATGTCTACAACTGGGACAGCGGCGAGGATCGCTGCGCCCCCGATGACCGACCAAGCCAAGAACAGGAGCACGAACGGGCCGTACCCACTGTCGTCGGTGGGCGCTCGCTCGCCACGTTCGAATGCCGCCGTCCACCAGGCGGGCGGGTCGACGCTCGCAAAACCCGCGGCGAGAATCGTGACCACGACCGCGATAGTCGCGAGCAGATAGCCGAATAGCCCCCGGTAGTCGTGCTCCGTTCGCGATCTCGCCACGCGACCCTCGCATGCCATGTATTCCGGTCCTGTCGGTCGCGCTCAACGTCCGGCTCCTCCGGGCAGCTGAGACTTATCAGGCGTCGGCTGCTGCGCTTCGGGCCAGCAGCAGGGTGCTGATACTCCTCGAGGATCCGCTCGGCGCTCGTTGACTCGCGTTGTCGATGAGGTCGTAGGTGTAGAACCCCGCCCTGCCGTAGCCCAACTGCACGATCCATGGCCACACCCGCTCGGGTGGCGCGTCGACCGTGATGGCCCTGGTCGCGTTGAACTGCGCCCTCGGAATGACGTCGTCGCCCGGCATCGCACTGCGCACCTCGTCCGCGGTGGCGCCCCACCGGAGGTGCCACGAGCGGACCAGCGGTGCCGTCCAGAACCAGGGAATTGCGGTCATCGCGTCGAGAACGAGGGCGATCGTCCTCCCGGTTCCATGCTCGGAGGGGGGGTCTTTCGATCGTGCCATTCAACTTATCCGGTCAGCTGTGTCGCGGTTGACGATCAGGGTCGACGCATCCGTGTCGGAGATCTCTCGACCCAGACGGTGCGAGAGCCATCCGACGATGAAGCCGGTCCAGCTCGCAGCGCGCGCGCTCGGCTCAGCTCGAACCCGGGCCACCTCGTCTACGAGCCGCTCGCCGGGTCGGGGACGACGATAATCGCGGCGGAGCAGACCGGGCGGCGGTGCGTCGTCTGGAAATCGACCCACGCTACGCCCGCAACGAGCGCGTCCAGCAGGACCGATGACGTCGCGGCAGCGCGATGGACGTAGACCTGGTGCCCGTACCTGATGCCGGCAACGGCCTGCGCGCGAGAGACCACTCATATCAGGTTCGGGTTCGACCACCGTGCCGCGAGGTGGGCGGTTCTGGTTCGACATCCACGAGCCGATCGGGTCGATGCGTCATCGCGGTGTAGGCCAGCTCGAATGCGAGTCTGGCGCCGGCCGGACCCGAAACCACGACCCGGTCCCGATCGATGATCTCGCGGATCGTTCGAAGCTCGAATGCAGGCTCGGTCTCGCCCGGCGAGCGCTCGAGGTACTCCGTGGCGGTCGAGTCGTCCACTCCGTGCCGGGATATGACCGCCTGGTCGTGATCGATCCAGACCGCGGCCCGTTGCGGACCTTCATCGCCTGGGGCTCGTCGTCGTCGTTCTGTCTTCAAGGTCATCCTCCGTATGAGTGAAGGATGCCCGCGGGCACGCGGCGCTGGCAGGGTCGAACGGCCGCTTGTGGCGGGCCGATCGGCCCGTCGATTGTCGGGCACCTGGGCTAGTTCCCGCTGTCGGTGCCGCGATCGGTCTCACGGAGGTGCGCCATGTAGGCGGCCGCCTGCGCGCGCCGCTCCAAATTCAACTTGGCAAGAATTGAGCTGACGTAGTTCTTCACCGTCTTGTCGGACAGGAAGACGTCGGCCGCGATCTCCTTGTTCGTCTTGCCCTCGGCGACGAGCAGCAGGATCTTCTGCTCCTGGGACGTCAGCTGAGCAAGCGCATCGGGCTGATCACCCGTTGCGATGCGCCGGATGCGCTCGAGGACCCGGCCCGTCACCGCCGGATCGAGCAGCGATTCACCTCGTCCGACAGCCTCGAGCGCAGCCACGAGGTCGCGTGCGCGGACCTGCTTGAGGAGGTAGCCGCTCGCCCCAGCGATGATCGCCGAGAGCACGGCATCCTCGTCCGGGTAGCTCGTCAGCATGACCACGCGCGTGTCGGGCAGTTCCGCTCGAATCGCCCTGCACGCCTCGATCCCGGAGCCATCGGGCAGTCGAACGTCCATGACGATGAGATCGGGCCGGAACCTCCGCGCGGCCTCGATCGCCTCCGCAACCGTGCCGGCTTCGCCGACGATGTCGAACTCTTCTCGGCGGCCCAGGAGTGCGGCAAGGCCTTGGCGCACGACCTCATGATCGTCGACGAGGAGTAGGGTCAATGGACGTTTCGGCGTCGCTGTAGTCTCAGACACCAGCGCGCCTCATGTGGCTTCGACGGGGACCCGAACGACCACCCGCGTGCCCGCTCCGGGTCCGCTTTCGATGGTGACCCCGCCGCCGATCCGGGCAGCGCGTTCACGGCTGTTGGCCAGGCCCTGGTGCCCGAGCTTCACCACGCCTGCCGGGTCGAAGCCAATGCCGTTGTCCTCGATGGCCAGTTCTAGCTTCTGCCCGCTTGCTGTCGTCTTCAGCGCCACGCTTGCGCGAGTCGCGTTGGAGTGCCGGGCGATGTTGCTCAGCGATTCGGCCACGATCGCGAGGAGATGACCCGTAACCTCAGCCGGCGGTTCGGGGACGGCGTCGGGGAGCCGCAATTCCAGGTCCACGACCATGTTGTGGCGGTACTCGTCGGCCAATGCAGCCAGCCCGACGTTCAGCGATGCCCCCTCCAGCAGCTCGGGCCGCAGCCCGAAGATGAAGTTGCGGATGTCCTTGATCGAAAGGTGGATCGCGTCGATCGCTCGCTCGACTCGCATCGCGGCCTCGGTCGGATCCTCGTTCATGAGCTCGGGCACGTCCTCGAGCGATAGCCCGACGGCGTACATGTTCTGGATGATGCCATCGTGCAGGTCCTTGGAGATGCGTTCCCGTTCGTCCACCACCGCCAGCCGCTGGAGCTGTTCGTGTAGCCGCGCGTTCTCCATCGCGATCCCGGCGTGCAGCGCAAAGGTCTCGACCAGGGACCGGTCTTCGTCGCTGAACTCGGTAGCTCCGACCTTGTTGGTGAGGTACAGCCTCCCGAGCGAGATGCCCTTGATCGTGATCGGCACGCCCAGGAAGCTCGTCATAGGCGGGTGGTTCGGCGGGAACCCATAACGTCGGTCGTCGACGTTCAGATCGGCGATCCGAAACGAGCTGTTTTCACGGATGATCAGGCCCAGCAGGCCGTACCCCTCCGGCAGGGCGCCGATCTGCCGTCGCGTCTCATCGTCCATCCCGCTTGTGATGAACCGTTCGATGCGGCCATCGGCGTCGACGATCCCGAGGGCGGCATACCGAGCGCTGACCAGCGGGCGCACGCCATCAACGATGACCTGAAGGGCGTCGTCGACCGATGTCAGTCCGGCGATACCGCGGACCGCCGCATCGAGGGCAGCCTGAACTTCCTTCAGGCTGCGCGGCGCAACGGAATTCGGATCGATCATCTCGCACGACAATAGCAAGTACGAATTGTGTGGCTGACGCGACCCTCGCGTGGCGGTGTCGGCCGGCCACGCGCTGAACGGCGTGGGCTCCTGAGAGCCCACGCCATGGATGGTCTGCGTTCCGGATCGCGACCCGGTCGAGGCTTCCTAAGCCAGTGAGGTCGCCGGTCGCAGAGCCGGAACCTTCACATGCCGGGTCTCAGCTCGCGTCGCCCACACCAGGCCGAGGCCGGTGAACAGGATCGTTGCGCCGAGGCCGGCGAGGAGGGCGGCCATCCCCAGGCCGATCTGGAGAGCCGAGGCGGTCACGCTGCCGACCCCGAGCTCGGCGATGAGCGCGTGTGCCGTACCGGTCCAGACCTGCCCGCGGGCGGCGGCCTCGATGGGGTTCACCCGGTCGAAGTCGGTCCAGTAACGGCCGTCGGTCGCGAACTCGTAGGTGCCCGCTGCGGTGACCGTGCCGTCTTCGGCCGTGACTGCCTCGTCGAGGACGACAGTCGTCGTGCCGTTGAGGGTGTGGTAGGCGATCGTCGCCATCTGGTACATGTACTCACTGGCGGTGTTGACCAGCGGGTCGTTCGGATTGAGCTCCGCTGCGTTGACCGCGTAGCCCCAGTCGTTCGTCAGGAGCGACATGATCTTCGCGGCGCCTTCGGTCTCGCCGCGGTCGACCAGCTGTCCCGATTCGTTGTAGCTAAGGGTGACGTTCTGCGCCGCGCTGAACGCCTGCAGCGACTTGGCTCCCTGGTCGGTCTTGTAATAGGCAAACCCACCGCCCGCGATGAACGCGAGGCCGATGACCGCCAGCATGACTCCGAGGACCTTCAATCGACCGTTCATGATTTCCATCCTTACTGACTTCTGCTATATGGTTCTGACTGAAGCCAGCATGCCCGAGGATGTGCGCTCGGCGAATGGGCCATGCCGACCCATCTGATGGCCATTCGCCCCCCACGCCGGGGGCCGAATGACACGGAGCCCGGACCGTCGGGTGCAGCAGGAAGCGTCAACGGCGCTCGGGCTCACGTCCGGGACTCCAGGGCATTTCGGCGGGCCTCCGAGGTGGCTGCAACGAGCGCCGGCCAGCGAAGCCCGCTGGGAAAGGCAGCCCTCAAGCAGCCCGTCGGGTTTGCAACGAGTCGATCGCCAGACGTTCTCAGCGCGGCGGCGCTCGTTAAGCAGCGCTCGGCGCCCAGGCTGATGTCCAGGCCACCCACGCCAAACCGGCGTTGAGCGCGAGGGGCAACAGAACCCACACGCTCGGGTGGAGGACGAGGAGCGTCACGGAGCAGACGACGCCGATAAGGACCAGCGGCCGCCACAGGTTCGTGGGGACCAGCAAGCCAAAGGTCGCGAGGATTCCGAGGAAGAAGGCCAGGACGGCGATGCCGGCGAGCCCGATCATCAGTGGGATGAGCAACACGAATGCGCCGCCGTCGAGCCCGCCAAAGGCCCAGCGCGACGGAGCGTCCGTCGCGAACGGGAAGATGAGAGCGCCCCCACTTCCGCCGGCGCTCGGGTTGAGGTAACCCATCGCAAAGTGTGCGGCCACGAACAGGGCGGCAGCGGCGATCAGTCGTTCGACGACGAACATGGCTTCATCCTCCGAGCTGTGCCGGGCGGGTTTCGCCTCCGGCACGATGCGTCAGGTCCACTACATGAGTTGACGGTCGGACGATCGCGACCACGGCGAGGCTCGCGGACGCGACGCACAGAGCGCCGATCACCGACGCCACGACGATCGGGACCTCGTCACCAGCCGCAGCTGCGAGGACGAAGCCCCCAAGAACCCCGGCGCCCATCAGCGGCACCCAGATCAGCATCGGCAGTGCGTAGGCGGCGACGCCGTTTCGCCGAAGGAGCCCGATCCCGGCCACGGCGCACAATGGGAGGAAAAAGGCGAGATCGAGGGCGTACACGGGATTGGTGGAGATGCCCGCTCGAACGAGATCGGGAGCCAATGTGCCAGTCATGGTTGTTGTTGCGATCTGGCCGAGCCACAACAGCCCGAACATCCCGGCGACGCCGATCAGGAGTGCTGATGACGCCCGGCGGTTGAGACGACCAGTCGCGGCCTGACTGTCGTCAACGGCAATCCGCGCGCCGAGGACAAGGCTCCAGAGCGAAAGGCCGAAGATGGCGACGTGGACCGCGGTGAGCGGATTTATCGCCACCGAGAAGGCGAAGATGGCGTAGTTGTAAACGAGGTATAGGAGTCCGGCAACCACACCCAGACGTCCCGCGGCAGAACCCCGCCCAGCCGTCCACAGCGCCACGACGAGGACCGGAACGGCGATGAACAGCGTCGCGAGATCTGTTCCGCGCGCCTGCTGCACCCAGTTGGGCGCATCGCGGTAGAGGCCGGTCACGATCAGCCCGGCAGTCGCCGCGACCGCGGCAAGGACTGTGGCGACGACGGCTAGTTGGTTGGAGATCGATCGTGCGTGCATGAGACACCTTGTTGGCAGCGGTTGCGAGGCGTGATGCGCCACGAACAGGTTCGCCGCTGACGCTCGAATTCGACAGGGCCAGACCGCCCGGATCAGCCGCCATATGGCTCTATCGGCGGTGCCGCTGCGCGGTCAGTGTTAATTGATAGAACGGGCGTGAACGTCGAGCCCGAGCGCAACCAAGGAAAGGCGATGGTGATGACACCCTCACGATGCAAGGAGGCCAGTGCTGAAGCGCACGCTCGCGCGCCTCGCTGGGCTCGTGCTTGCCACGATGTTCATGTTCAGACCGCGGGCGTCGCGTTCGCACTCGACGGAAGCGCGAGGTCATCGATGCGCCTCACGCGGCGAGCGATGAAGTCACCCTTGCCAGCATCCTTGGTCCGCTCAACTTCAGGAGTACGGCTCAGGCCTTCTGAGGTGGAAGTCTTTCTTGCCTGTACGGGGGCGGCATTCTCGATCTCCGTGGCGCCACACTTGCGCCGAAGGGAGCGAACCTGCGGGTCCAGGCTTTCAACGGTGGAGCCCAGATCCTCATTCCTGCGTCGTGGCGGCTCGAGCCAAGGTGATGGGATTCGGCGGCGTGGGCGACGCTCGCCCCAGATCAATCGCCCATCAGATGCGCCGGTTCTGCGGATCGAGGGTTGGGCCATGTTCGGCGGCTTCGGCATTGCATCCGAGGGGCCCAGGGATGACGACGACCGGTCCCTCGGTCCAGAACTTGTCGCTGCCAGTTAACCAGGGAGGTAACCAGGTGCAGTCCGATCGAACCAGACAACCATTGAGCCGAGTCGCGAGGAGCGCTCTGGCGCTGGAGGTCATCTTGAGCATCGGCGCGCTGGGCGGCGGCCTGGTCCTCATGCTCGCCCCGAGGGGCGAGATCATGCCGCTGCCCCTGTCGGCGCTCGCCGGCTCGCCCTTTGACACCTACTTCGTGCCGGGGCTCATCCTGTTCGGCGTCCTGGGACTCGGCCCGCTCATCGCGGCTCGTCTAGCTTGGCTACGACATCCGCTCGCGCCGACCGCCGCCTTCGTCGTCGGGGCTGGTCTGCTCATCTGGGTCGCGGTCGAGGTGGCCATCATCGGCTACAGCAACGAGCCGCCGCTCCAGGCGATCTACGGGATCCTCGGAGTTGCGATCCTGCTCGTCGCTCTTCGCTGGCTTCTGGACGTTGGTCTACCCGAGGTGACGGGAATGCATCGACGCCCAATCAACCGTCGCGGGTCCAGCGCCTAGGGCCAACCACGTTTGGACGTTGTGAAGGAGATCGCCGCCCATCCTCGAACGACCGAATCTCTGCTGCAGGGGATCGTCCTCAAGGATCGAACGTCTACCTTCCGCGATCGGTCACGGGCCGGCTGGACGAAGGTCAAGGACCGCAGCTGGTACGAGCGCGAATTTAAGTTCGAATCGCGCGTCGAGCACACCGTCCAGCGGCTGACGACCTCCCTCCCGACACTATGAGTGCGTCGTGTCGCGCCAAGCAGCTGCCTACGCTCCTCGTTTGGCGCGCCCGACAGGTGTTGGGCACGCGTTAGCAACCTACGAGGTCCCGATCGAGGGTCGGGATGAGTGGCTGGCGGCGGCGAGGCGGCTGGCGTGAGAGGTCGGCGCCGGGCCGAACGCGCGACGGACCGTGAAGTCGACGTGGTCGCGGCGGTGGTGGCTGCGGGATCGGAGAAGGCCGCCGCCCATCGACTCGGGCTGTCGCACTCGACTGTGAAGCACCACCTCGCGAATGCACGGATGAAGGTCGGGGCGACGACGACCGCGCAGCTGGTCTGGATCTTGGCCGAGCGGTTGCCCGAGCCCGTGACGGAGCCCCCTCCAGGGGCGGCTCGAAGTGATCTACCGGACCACGCGCAGCGTTGGCGGGCCGCTCTGTGCTACCCGCGATCGCGCTCGGTAACGGCGCTTGGCGACCCGCTTCTTGCAGCGATCGGAACAGTAGAGTTGGCCGTAGCCGAGAGCACGCCGGCCGACGAAGCACCCGCACTCCTGGCAAGACAGGGAGCCGCGGGCAGACGGGCGGCGGCTCCGCTCGATGACTTCGTCGGCGAAGTCGATCACGGTCGCCCGAGTCAGGACGAGCAAGCAGTACCGCAGTCCGTCGAGGCCGATCCCAAGGTTCTGCTCGTCATTCCAGACCGTTAGTTCGAATGGGTCGATAGCAGCAGCGTCCTCGTTGGGGGCCATCAGGGACGGTGCCTGCTCCTCGAACTGGCCGTTGACGAAGGTCAGGTCGTCGGGCGTCCACATCACGCGATCGCGGGGGTCGGCCGGCCAGGTCTTCCGGGCGAGCGTCCGCAGCCGCTCGAGGTCTGCGAGCCAATCGAGATCCTTGTTCAGCCATGCGATGAGCCACAGGTCATCCCGATGCACCGGACTGTCGGGGAAGCGGTGGATGATCGCCATCTCGTCAGGGCCGAGGCGCAGGCAACGTTCGAAGAGGCGGGTGACTTTGGTCTCCCGATACCCGCCCGACCACAGCGAACGATCGTCGCCGCGGTCATCGTTGATCCACCAACCGTGGAGCTCGGCATCGTCGACCGGCCGCTTGGCCATCTTCTCGGCGTACGCCCGCAGCCCCTCGCGGCGTTCGGTCCATAACCGCCAGGCGAGCTCAGCACGAGCGGCATCGGCGGCGACCGCCTCTCCGTCCCTCGGCCGCTTGATCTTCGCGGCCGCCTGACCAAGGAAGTACGTCCAAGGTCCCCACTTTGGGAGCACCTCTTGGAGGAGCGGCATGTAGATAGCAGGGCGAATCTCGCCCTCGCCAAGGAAGTTGACGACGTCGCGCCACAAGCCACCGGCCTCGAGTGTGGGGGTGCCTGAGGGTCGGATCATGTCGGCAGCCTATCGAGTCGTTCGGGGTATGCATAGTCCGACTATGGATACCCCTCCCGTCAACGCGAAGCCCTCCGCGCGAACACCACATGGCCCAATCGACCGAATAGAAAACGGAGCGAGAGGGCTCCACCCTTAGGGCCATGACGGCGCGCTGGTCCTATCCACACCGACTCCCGGTTCCCCCCGCCGGGTACGTCCGCGCCGTCAACTCCGTGGCGGACCGATGAGCGGGGTCGAGCTTGCGGTAGCGTTCCTCGCCGGCGTCGCCATGGGCGTCGCCCTCGATCGCTGGCTGCTCCCGTCCCTCGTCGATGCCTGGATTGACCGACTGCGCCGGCATGAGCAATGAGCATCGTGACGATGCACCGGAGCGCCGGACCCGGGCCGACATCTACAGCTCTGCCCGCATCGGCGCCGCCGCGACCTTCACGCTGGTCCTCGTTGTCCTCCTCGTGCTCGACGCCGTCATCCCGGGTTACGACATGTCGCCCGGGACCCTCCTGCCGCTCCTGGGCGCCATCCTCGCGCTCCTGGGACTCGAGGCCGGGGCTCTCTGGCGGGGTGTGAAGTGACGACGATCACGGCCCTCCTGACGAACAAGGCCTACGGCTACCCTACCCGGGGGGCCGGGCGGCGGCTCAAGGCGCCGATCCTCGCCTGCATCCACATCACCGGCAACCGCCGCACCGCCGCGAACCCCGACCGGCACCAGGCGGCACGAGACGAGCGCAACTACGCGAACCGAGCCGGCTCGAACGGTCCGTCCGCCCACTACTACGTCGCCCGCGACGGCTGGGCGATCGAGGCCATCGACCCGACGAAGTACGCCGCCTGGTCGAACGGCGACGTCGCCAGCCCGAACACCGCCAACGCCGGTGTCGCCAAGGTGCTCGCCCTGCGCGCGAAGGGCTACAACGCGAACGAGGCGTACTGGCTCGAGTTCGAGTGCGTGGGCTACGGCTCGACGCACCCGATCACGAAGGCGCAGAAGCAGTTCTGCGCCACCCGGATCGCCGCGATGGCCAAGGCGACGGGCCTGCCGATCAACCGCACGACCGTCCACGGCCACAGCGACATCAACAGGGTCAACCGGGCGTCCTGCCCGTGTCCCAAGGCGAGCCGCGAGGCGTTCCTCGCCGATGTCATCGCCCGGGCGAACGCGATCCTCCGGCCGCCGATCGTGACGGTCACCGTGAAGTCGGGCGACACGCTGAGCGAGATCGCCACGGCACACGGGCTGACCCTGGCCGCGCTGCTCGCGTTCCTGGAGAACGCGAAGTATCGCGCCAACCCCGGGCTCATCCACCCGGGCGGCATCGTTCGCGTGAAGTGAGCGGAGGAGCGATGAACAGCCAGCCGGGCACGATCTGGGGCCGCGAGCCCGCGATGGTCCTCGCCCTCGTGCAGGCGGTCATCGCCCTGGTCGTGGCGTTCGGCCTGTCGCTCGAGCCCGACCAGATCGGCGCGATCCTCGCAGTCACAGCGGTGGTCCTCGGGCTCATCACCCGAAGCCAGGTGAGTCCGGCTTGAGAGACGGGTACCTGCGAGGGACGCTCCCGCGAACGCCGACGGCCCGCCAGGTCGACGTGCTCGCCGCCTTTGTCGCGAGCGGCGGATCCGTTGCCCAGGCGGCGACACGCGTCGGCGTCCGGCCGAGCACCGCGAAGCGCCACCTCGCCGACTTGCGCGCCCGGTCGGGCCTGACCACCGAGCAGTTGATCTACAGCGGGCGCGCCGAGGGCTGGCTCGCCGTGCCAAGCCTCGAGCCGCGCCGAACGGTCCTCTGATCGGCGCGAGAACCGAACATCCGATCGCCGCCGGCGTGGTGCACGACCCATAGAGATGCGCTCGCCGGAGCGGGCTGGCGCTGACGAAATGTACCTGCTAGCGTAGCTGTAGCGACTTCCGATCACGAGGCAGAACGTGGCCCTCTTGACCCTGCGGGACGCGGCGGCGCGGCTCGGCATTACGGCCGACACGCTCCGAGCGCAGATCCGGAGGCACCGCCTCCGAGCCACCAAGCTCGGGCGCGACTGGCTCGTGGAAGAGGCGGAAGTCGCCAGGTACGAACGGACGTCCCTCGGGCGGACGGGCCGCCCCACCGTGAAGACGAGGAGCACCGATGGCGCTGGTCACGATCGCCGGTAAGGCATCTCGACCTGTCCACATCGCCTCTCGTGTCATCCACGAGCGAGGGCGCCATGTGGATGAACTGGGCACGAAACTTGTTGGTAAGCCTCTGTCGGTGGCCGGGGCCGGGCCCCAACATCAGCTAGGCGCGGCATCTGCAAGCACGGCCGCCGATTTGGCGAGTCCAGCTGGAGGTCGAGCCGCGTGAACGCCCAAGTGCGGGTCCTCGACCTCCCGATCGGCCGAGTGGCGGCCTCGCCAACCCTGACCCCGTTCTTGAAGTGGCCGGGCGGGAAGTCCCAGGAACTTGCGGCGATCGCGGCTGCGGCTCCGCCCTTTACGGGCAGGTTCATCGACCCATTCGTCGGCGGCGGATCGGTCTTGCTTGCTGTGCCAGACCATGTCGAGGCCTGGGCGAACGACGCGGCCGAGGACCTTCTTGAGATCTATCGGGCGGCCGCCGAGGAGCGATGGAGCTTCCGGGTCGCCGTGCAGGGCGTTGCCGATGCCTGGGATGCGCTCCGGTCGCGCGACGACTTGTACCAGGCCCTCGCCGACGAGTTCCTCGCGGGTGCTTCGGGTCTCGCGGCGGTACGCACCGACTGGCATGCTCGATGGCTGAATGGAGTCGTGGCGCTCGCAGGGCCCGGACTCGATGCCGCCTTCACGGCTCGGCTCACCAAGGATCTGCCCGCCAAGTTCGAGCGGATGCGGAAGATCCAGATCGCACTCGGCAGGCAGCTCAGCGACGTTGACCTGCTTGACAACGTGGAGGGGGCAGTCCGCTCAGCGTTCTACATGGCGATCCGCGCGCGGTACAACCGGGTGCGTCTCTCGGGAACCTGGAACGAGGCCCGGTTGGCGGACTTCTTCTTCCTCCGTGAGTTCACATACGCGGCCATGTTCCGCTTCAACTCGCGCGGGGAGTTCAACGTCCCCTACGGCGGGGTCACCTACAACCGCAAGTCGCTGACCGACAAGGTGAACGTCCTCTTCAGCGCGGAGATGCTGGCGCGGCTGCAGAACACGACGTGGCGGTGCGCGGACTTCGGGCCGTTCCTCGCCGAGGCTGCGCCAGGCCCGACGGACTTCTTGTTCATCGACCCGCCCTACGACAGTGACTTCAGCGACTACGACAACATGCATTTCGGGAGCCGCGACCAGGAGCGGCTGCAGCAGACCCTCGAGGGCCTGTCGGCGAACGTCATGGTGGTGATCAAGGACACGCCCATGATCCGTCGGCTCTATCGATCCGACCGCTGGCGGGTCGAGGCGGCGGACAAGACGTACATGTGGACGATCAAGTCGCGCAACGACCGCGAGGCGTCGCACCTTACGATTACGAACTACTGACGCAACGCCCCTCGTCGCCGTAGCAGGACGGCCACAACCCGATGACGTACTACTCGGAACCCGAACTCTGGTTGCCGACCCTTCGGGCGCTGGCTGAGAACCCCGGCGGACTGACGACATCCGAGCTCATCGCGGACCTCACCACCCGCATGCGACCTTCAGGACCGGACCTCGCTCCTCACCGAGGCCGGCGTGACAGTCGGTTCAGCCAGCAAGTGAGGAACCTTCTCGGGTCGCACAAACGCCTCGCCGACCTCGGTTACGTCAGCACCAGTGGAGCCCGAGGAACATTCGCGATCACCCCCGATGGTCGCCGCTACCTCGCCGAGGCCGAGCCGACGGAGGCCGCCCTTCGCGCCGAGGGCCATTCAGGCGCGGCAATCACGCGCGAGCGTCGGCGCAACTACCGCGACGTGATCGTTGAGGAAGGAACGGAGGTGTCGCGGACGGTGAAGCAGCGCCGCCGATCCCGCCTCCTACGAGGTCGCGCAATCGCGGAGCTCCGCGCTCGGACGGGCCAATTGGCCTGTGAGGCCTGCGCGTTCGACTTCGAGGCGACGTATGGCACCCTCGGCCGCGACTACATCGAAATGCATCATCGCGTGCCGCTGCACACGACGGACGCCACGAAGACCGGCGTGCAGGCGGCTATTCGCGGCGGCCATCTCATCGCCCTTTGCGCGAACTGCCATCGGATGATCCATCGCCTTCCGGGACCGGTTCCGTCGCTCGCGGACCTCCGAGCCGCACTCGCAGCGACCCCTTGAGTGAAGGCTCGCTGACGCCCCTAGCCCTAGTTCGGCGATCGCGAGCTGCCAGCTCCCGTCCCGCTTTCCGCGCCGCGGTGTCGGCACGATCCGCCTCGTCGATTCGCTTCTCCAGGTCGCCGGTCACGTCCTTGATGTACGCGGGGAGACGATCGACGAAGTCGGCGTATTCCGCGTAGCTCGCCATCGTGATGCGACGCGATCCCGGCTCGTCCGAGTCACCTGGGTTGAGGGCTGCGGTGTTCAACGCGCGCTTCGCCGCCTCGCCGCCGCACAACACCGCATAGCGATACGTGTAGCTGTCGCGCCCCTCCTCGAGGTACGTGGCCGCGAGGCAGTTCACGCCGTCGACCGGGAACGCATGCACGCCGACGTTGCGGCGGTAATGCATCTCGCCCGCCTGCATGAGGTCGGCGACACCCTTGGCCAGGATCTGGACTCTCCGGCCGAGGAGGCGCTCCTTGCGCTCGATCTCGCGCTGCAGCACGGCCGTTACCTCGGCTACGTGGTCGAGAAGCGCGGCCCGCGAGGAGCGCCCGGGGCGCCACGAGCCGATCCTGACCGAAGCCGAGTACCGGCGGACGATCGCCGCCATCTCCGCGCGCACGCGCGTCGGCAACAAGCCCCGACCGTTTCGCCACTACGTCCTGCGGGGGCTGGTGTACTGCTCGTGCGGGACCCGCATGCGCGGCGAGGCCCACCTCCAGCGCGGCACTGAACGGCGCTACTACCGCTGCCCGACGCTCGGCTGCCGCGCCCGACGCAGCCCTGCGAACGATATCGAGGCCGAGGTCCTAGCCGCGATCGCGCGCGCGGTCCTTCCGGCGACCCTCATCGACGCCGCGCGGGCCGAGCTGCGACGCCTCCTGGAGACGCCGGAGGTCGCCAGCGCCGGTCGCCAGCGTGCCCGGCTGCAGACCCGCCTCGAGCAGCTCAAGAAGCAACATGCCTGGGGCGACCTGAACGATGCCGACTATCAGGCTGCGCGGGACGCGACCCGATTCGCCCTGGCTGAGCTACCCGACGGTGACCGCATCAGGACGTTCGATGCCTATCGGGCGCGGGTCCTTGAGTTACCCGATGCCATCGACTCTGCCTCGACCGCGCGGCGTGAGGAACTGAGCCGGATCGTGGTCCAGCGGGTGGTCGTCCGTGACCGGCCACTCGCGTCGATCGAGTGGATGCCCGCCGTGAGGCCATTCTTCGAAAGACAGCGGGAGTGCCCCCAAGGGGATTCGAACCCCTGATCTCCACCTTGAAAGGGTGGCGTCCTAGGCCTCTAGACGATGGGGGCGTGCGGTCGCGCCGGTGCCCGAGTCTAGCAGAGGGTCCCTCTCAGGCCGGTCGGATGGCGAGCTGGAAGAGGATGATCGCGGCCGCCGCGAAGCCCGATGCGGCCATCGCCGCGCCGCCCCCGACGAGGGCCGTAAGGATCGTAGTCCCGCCGTTGCCGCGCTCGAGCCCGGCCCGCAGGATCGACCGCAGGCAGAACAGCGCGAGGGCTCCGAAGACGATGGCGAGCACGACCGCGCCCGACGCCAGCAGCGGGATCTGGGTGGCCTCCCGGACGGTGAGGACGTACGCCATGTAGGCGATCGACCCGATCACCGCGACGACGAAGAAGATCACGCCGGGCGAGATGCGGCGCCGACGTTCCTCGGGCTCGTATCCCGGGTCGTCGTCAGGGTCGATGTAACGAGGCGGCGGCTCGGCGTATTGATCCTGGCGGACGCGGCGCTCGGTCATGCGTGCTCCTTTCCCAGGGTCCGATGGTAGACCGCGACGTTGTAGGACAGGCGCGGACGGGTCAAACGGGCCGCGACCGTACGCCCGACCTCCCCGAAGGCCGCGTCCAGGAACGTGCGCGCCTCGTCCAGCGAGGCGAACGTCCACCAGCAGTGGAGGACGCGGATCTTGAACCCGGATGTGAGGAACGGACCATCGCGGCGCGTCCAGATGCCGTACTCCGGCAGGTCGCCCCTGAGCTGCGCGACGTCGTCGCGGCCGTAGTCGTGGATGACCAGCAGCCGCCCGCCGGGTCGCAGGAGCCGGGCCGCCTGATCGATATCGGTTGAACCGGCACCGCGGAACGGCGACCACATCCCGACGACGACGTCGGCCGACGCGTCGGGCGCGTCGAACGCGGCGGGACCGCTCGAGTCGACCAGCGTGACCCGAGCGCCGAGAGAGGTGAGCTGCCGAGCGCGAAGACCGGCGGATCCATCGACGACGACGACGTCTCGTCCCTCCACCGGACCCAGCGCCTCGATCGCCCGCGGGATCTTGCCCTCGACATCGAGGATCCGGGCCAGGCGTTCCGACAGCCCGGTCTCCAGGTCGATTGGGAGATCAGCCACAGGCCGCGAAGTATATGCGGGAGCGGGCGCTGTGCTCAGGCGATTGGCATGCGGCGGGACGACGGCGAGAGGCGGAACACGTCCAGCCGATGAACGGACCCGGTCAATCGGCGACGAGCACGGCCCCATCGCGCGGCGGGAGCGAGATGCCGAGCCTGCCGTCACGGACGGTCAGCGGATCAGGGAACGACGCTGCGGGATTGCCCGCCCAGCGTTGTGCCGTCAGGGTCCGCCCGTCGAGCTCCGGCACGACGAGCTCGACCTGGCAGGCATCGTCGCCGGCATTGACGAGCATGAGGGCCGAGCCCGCCTCATCGCTGCGCAGGTAGGCGATGAAACGCGACTCGGCGGCGACGACGCGGAAGCCGCCGCCGCGCAAGACGGGCTGGCCGTGGCGCAGCGCGACGGCTCCCGCGATGTACCCGAGGAGGTCGCGGTCCCAGCCGTCCGGATCGGCCCATGGGAAAGCCGGCCGGTTGTACGGGTCGAGCTCGCCGGTGAGTCCGATCTCGTCGCCGTAGTAGATGAGCGGCGCACCCGGCAATGTCATCTGGATCAGCGTGGCAAGCCGCAGCGCGGTCTTGTCGCCATTCACCATGGAAAGGAAACGGGGGGTGTCGTGGCTGTCGAGCAAGTTCAGCTGGACCGCGGTCACGGCCGGGTCGTAGATCGAGAGCGCGCGCTCCAGGCGCACCGCGAACGTCGGGGCGTCGTCGTCGCGGACCATCGCGTTGATCGTGGTGTGCTGGGCGATGACGCGCCTATCGAGGCGCCACGCGCCGGTGAACGAGACGATCGCCGTGGCGAGGGGGTAGTTCATGAGCGCGTCGTACATGTCCCCACCGAGATCGCCGGGCTTCTCGTGCCAGATCTCGGCCACGATGTACGCCTCAGGAGACATCGCCTTCACACGGCTGCGGAACTCCCGCCAGAAGTCGTCGGGGACCTCCTCGGCGACGTCGAGTCGCCAGCCATCGATGCCGAAGCGGATCCAGTGCTCGGCGACCGAGAGCAGGTACTCGCGCGCGAACGAGTTCGACGTGTTGACCTTCGGCAGGGCCGGGAGGTCCCACCACGCCCGATACCCCAGGGACGTGAGCGAAGTTCGACCGGCCATCTGGTCGGCGATCTGGTCGGCGGTCAAAGGGGATAGGTCGACTGGCGCGATTTCGAGCGGATAGGCGCGGATCGGGCGACCCGCCTCCAGATCCTCGACGTTGAAGTAGAACCAGTCGCGGTACGGCGATGCCTTGCCCGATTCGAGGACGTGGTTGAACGGGAAGAACCCGCGGCTCGCGTGATTGAAGACCCCGTCGAGCACGACGCGGATCCCGCGCGCGTGGCACGCATCGAGCAGCTCACGAAGCGCGTCGTCCCCGCCGAGCAGTGGATCGACCGCCAGGTAGTCGTAGGTGTGGTAGCGGTGGTTCGACGCGGACGTGAAGACCGGGTTCAGGTAGATCGCGTTCGCCCCGACGGCCTCGATGTGGTCCAGGTGCTCGACGATGCCGAGCAGATCGCCGCCCTTGAACCCGTAGACCGTGGGCGGGCTGTCCCACGGCTCGAGGGGCCCCGGCTTGACCACGCGGTCGCTCTTCGCGAAACGGTCCGGGAAGACCTGGTAGAAGACGGCATCGCGCACCCATGCCGGGGTCTCGATCGTCACCCGCGGTCTCCTCGACGAAGACGCAACTGTCCGACCGCCGGCTGACGCAGGCGGGGCATCACGGGCGCCGCCTGCGGCCGCCCGATCGAGCGTCGGCCCGACCGAGCGATCCGATCGTCAGCCGGCCGACGCGGTCGACTTGGGGCGGAGGGCCTCGCCCGTCTCGCTATCGAACAGGTGCAGCAGGTCGAGCGGGATGATCAGGTCGACGAGGTCGCCGGGCTTTACGTGATGCTTCGAATTGACGATCGCCACGATGTCCTGGTCGGCCGCGTTGACGTGCAGGAGCTCCTCGTTGCCGAGGTACTCGACGACATCGGCCCGCGCCCGGAACGATGCGCGGTGGCCGCTCGGATCGCCGATGTCGAGGTGCTCCGGCCTGAAGCCTGCGACGAGCTTGCGCCCGGATGTGGCATCTCCGTTGCGGAAGCGCGGCGGGACCGGGACGGCCCAGTCGCCCGGGCCGACCAAGCGCGCGCTGTCGCCGGAGCCCTCGACCGTGACCTCGATGAAGTTCATCGAGGGGCTGCCGATGAAGCCCGCCACGAATCGATTGACGGGGCTGTCGTAGAGCGTCTGCGGCGGGCCGACCTGCTGGAGGATCCCCTCGTTCATCACGGCGATCCGCTGGCCCATCGTCATCGCCTCGACCTGGTCGTGGGTGACGTAGACCGTCGTGGTCTTGAGTCGCTGGTGGAGGCGGGCGATCTCGGCGCGCGTCTGGACGCGCAGTTTGGCGTCGAGGTTGGAGAGGGGCTCGTCCATCAGGAACGCCGCCGGTTCACGGACGATCGCCCGACCGAGCGCCACGCGCTGTCGCTGGCCGCCGGAGAGCTCCTTGGGCTTGCGGTCGAGCAGGTTCGTGAGTTGGGTGGTCTCGGCCGCCTCCTTGACCCGGCGTTCGATCTCGGCCTTGGGCATCTTGCGGAGCTTGAGCCCGAAGGCGAGGTTCTCGCGGACCGACATGTGCGGATACAGGGCGTAGCTCTGGAAAACCATCGCGATGTCGCGGTCCTTGGGCGCCACGTCGTTGACGACCTTGTCGCCGATCTTGACCGTGCCCCCGGTGATCTCCTCAAGCCCGGCGATCATCCGCAGCGCTGTCGTCTTCCCGCAGCCTGATGGCCCGACGAGCACCATGAACTCACCGTCTGCGATCTCGACGTTCATGTCCTTCACGACATGGACATCGCCGTAGTCCTTTACGACGTGGTCGAACGTGATCGTCGCCATGAGAGCACCTCTCCTCCCGGTGGGCCATCGAGCGGTCCATGGTAGCGAACCAAAGGCCGTTGGCGTCACCAGATCTGGCGCGGAACCGATCGGGTGACGCCAGTTGTCCGTTAGCCGATCACCGGCGGCCCGGTCGAACCCCGGACGACGAGGTGGATATCGAGTCGGGGTGGCTCCGGCGGCTTGCCCCGCCCGTCCTCGACGAGGTCCAACAGCACTCGCATGGCTGCCTCGCCCTTGCGTCGAATGGGCTGATGGACGGTCGTCAGCGGCGGGTCGGTGTGGGCCGCGACATCGATATCGTCGAAGCCCACGATCGACAGGTCGGCCGGGATCCGGAGGTCGAGTGACCGGGCGGCCGAGAGCACCCCGATCGCGATCGCGTCGCTCATCGCGATCACGGCCGTGGGCCGGAGCCCGGACGCCCACGCGGCGGCGAAGGCGCGGCGACCGCCCTCGATCGTGGACGGGGCCGACAGCCGGCGGTGCTCCGGGAAGTCGAGCCCGTGCTCCCGGAACGCGCGGATGTACCCGCGCAGCCGGTCGGGGCCGACGCCGTGGTCGCTCGCTGGCGGGTACGGGGCGGGGGGCGCGATGACGAGCAGCAGGACGTCGCGGTGCCCAAGGTCGAGGACATGTGCGGCCGCCTCGTACGCGCCGCGCTCGTCGTCGACCCGGATCGACGGCACATCCGGTAACGCGGTCGAGTCGACCAGCACGATCGGGATGCCGGCGGTGCGGATCCGGTCGATCTCGGTGTGGTCCCCCGGCAGGCCGACGACGACGAGACCATCGACCAGGGCGCGGTCCAGGGCGGATGCCAGCGAACCCTGGTCCGGCGCGATGAACGTCAGCCCGTATCCATCTTCCTCCGCGACGAGCGCGACGCCCTCCGAGAACTGGCCGAAGAACGAATTCGCGAAGGTGGTCGACAGAGCCTGTGGCGTCACGATTCCGATCGACATCGTCCGACGCTGGGTGAGCATGCGGGCGACCGGATGCGGCCGGTACCCCATGGCGGAGGCCACCTCGAGGATCCGGGTCGCCGTGCTCGGGCTGAGCTGGTCCGGCTTGTTGAAGGCGAACGACACGGCGGTCTTGCTGACACCGGCCTCGCGGGCGACGTCAGCGATCCGGGTCCGCTTGGGAGGCAGTTCGGCGTCCTTGCGAATGGGTCGGCCCTTCCAAACCGGTTTAGTCGATCGTAGTGAGGCGCCCGCGGCGACGTCAATGCGGGGATGTCGGCACGGGCTGCGCGTGGCAGGAGGCGCTACGATCGGCCGCGATGGTCGCCTCGATCCGGGACATGCCGGCCGGCATCCGGCTTTTCCTCGCATACGCCGTGCTCATCCTGGCCGGCATCGGCCTGAGCCTGCGGTTCGTCGTCGATCAGGCCATCTCGGCACCGGTCAGCCTCCCCGGGATCGTCGTCATGATCCTGCTGGCCTACACGATCTTCACGACGACCCTCGTGCTCCAGCGCAAGCAGGCCGCGTACACCCTCGCGATCGGCCTCGCCAGCCTGACCGTCCCGCTGGTGGTCCTGCTCGCGGTCAGCCCCGTGCATCCGGCTCTGCCCGTCTTCACCGCGGCGTTCGGCCTCCTGCTGTTCCGCGGGTTGCTGCGGCCGGAGGTGCGGCGCTACCTGTCCGAGGCCTGACGCCCGGCGCGCGCGTGATCGGGGCCGCGCAGGTACCCTCTCGTGGCGCGGTCTTCGTCGCCGCCGGATCCGACACCGATCCGGCGACCCTTTCCGACCACCCGAGGCATCACCATTGAGCAAGGAATCACGCCGGCGTCAGCGCACGTCCGGCCAGCCGCCCGGGGCACGCCCGGGCGCTCCCGAGCAGCGTCCGTCCGGAAGCTCCGGGACGCGGACGCCTGACAAGCACCCTGCCGCGCAGCGGAGTTCGGAGCGAGCCGGTCGGCGCGAGCGCGCACGACCGACGCCACGCCGATCGTTCGTCGAGCGCTATCGAACCTGGCTCCTCGCGGCGGCAGGCGTCGCCGTTATCGCGATCGTCGGTGCGGGCGTGTTCGCCGCCGCGACGCAGCCCGCCTTCGCGTGCTCGACGGAGTGGCAGCCGTCCCCGACGTCCAGCCCGGCCGCGGACGCATCGCCACAGCCCGGCTTCGTCCAGCCCGATATGGGCAACACCCACGTCCCGCCAGGCACGGCCGTCAAGTACACCTACTGCCCGCCGGCGTCGGGACGGCACTACACCGGCGCGGGCATCGGGCCACTCCCCGCCCGCCCGTACGGACCGAATGACGCGGTCATCCCGCAGGGCTGGGTCCACAACCTCGAGCACGGCGGTCTCGTGGTCCTGTATCGCGGCGTCGAAGCCGATCAGGCCGCGCTGCGCGCGCTGTACGACGCGGTCCCGGCGAGTCCGCTGTGCGGCTTCGAGCCAGGTGGGCAATCGCCGGGTCCGCTGATCGCCCGGTTCGACCAGATGGCGTGGCCATACGCGGCGCTGGTCTGGGACCGGGTGCTGCCGCTCGAGACGATCGACCAAGCCGCGATCCTCGACTTCTATGCGCGCTACGGCGAGCGGACGAACCCGGAGAAGTTCTGCGAGGCGTCGTCCAGCCCGTCGGCCGGGCCCAGCGCGAGTGGTTCGGCGGCACCGTCCGAGGCGCCGTCCGCGAGCCCATCGGCCGCGCCGAGCGCGTCAACGACAACGCCGAGCGCGTCGCCGGCCGCCTCCCCGAGCTGAGCGGTCGTCCCGGATGCGCCTGTGCCTGTTCGATGACCCGCAGGACGGACAGACCGTCGGCCTGATCACGGCCGAGGATCGCGTGATCCCGATGCCCGCGTGGGGGATCACGTCTGCGCTGCTCGATGGCGACGATCTCGCGCTCATCCGCCGAACGGCCGACACGCTCAGGGGCGCCCATGGCGTCGAGCGCCTGGGCCTGACCGTCCTCGCCCCGATCGACGCGGGCAAGATCGTGTGTGTCGGGCTGAACTACCGCGAGCATGCCGCCGAGGGCGGCCGCGAGATGCCGACCCGGCCACTCCTCTTCTCCAAGTTCTCGAACACGGTGATCGCGGACGGCGAGGCGATCGTCCGGCCCGACGGCACGCACGCGCTCGACCTCGAGGTCGAGCTCGGCGTCGTGATCGGTCGGACGGCGAAGCGAGTGTCGAAGGCGGACGCCATGGCGCATGTGGCCGGCTACGTCGTTCTCAACGACGTGAGCGCCCGCGACTGGCAGGGCGTCCCGGTCGCGCTCCGGGAGGGCGAGAAGGGCGACGGCCAGTGGTTACGGGCCAAGGGCAGCGACACCTTCCTGCCGATGGGCCCTGTCTTCGTCACGGCAGACGAGCTCGACCCGACCGGCGGACTGCGCCTGCGCAGCTGGCGGATCACGCCGGACGGCACGGAGCACCTGATGCAGGACAGCACCACTGCCGACATGATCTGGGATGTCCCTGCGCTGATCGAGTTCATCACCGCGGCGGTCACCCTGGAGCCGGGCGACGTCATCGCGACCGGCACGCCGTCGGGAGTGGGCGTGTTCCGCGACCCGCCGGTCTTCCTCGAGCCAGGCGACCGCGTGCGCTGCGAGATCGAGGGCATCGGGACGGTCGAGAACCCGGTGATCGACTGGTCGGAGGCCGGACGACCCGACTGACCCTGATGCTCGGGCGTCGCTATGAGCAACGTCGCGTTGTGCGACATCCGGCGCGCCGCGCGGCCGAAGTTGCCCTCGTGCACCGCGCCCCGCGGTACGCTCCAGACGTGAAGGCACTGGTCAAGACCGCACCAGAACCTGGCCTCGAGCTGCTCGACGTCCCCGAGCCGCCGATGACCATCAACGACGTCCGGATCCGTGTCCGCAAGACCGGCATCTGCGGCACCGATCTGCACATCGCGGACTGGGATCCATGGGCGCAGAAGACGATCGCGCCGCCACTCATCGTCGGCCATGAATTCGTCGGTGAGGTGCTCGAGATCGGCAGCAACGTGCACGACATCGCGCCGGGCGACATCGTCAGCGGGGAGGGTCACGTCGTCTGCGGGCGATGCCGGCATTGCCGAGCGGGCCGTTGGCACCTCTGCGCCAACACCGTCGGCCTCGGCGTCCAACGAGACGGCGCGTTCGCCGAGCAGGTCGTCCTCCCGGTGACCAACGTCTGGCACCACTGGCCGGGCATCGACGAGGACGTCGCCGCGATCTTCGATCCGTTCGGCAACGCGGTCCACACCGCGCTCGCATTCCCGGTCCTCGCCGAGGACGTCCTGGTGGTGGGCGCCGGTCCGATCGGACTCATGGCGACTGCGGTCGCGCGTCATGCCGGAGCCCGCTACATCGTGGTCAGCGAGCCCAACGCCACGCGTCGCGCGCTCGCGACGACGATGGGCGCCACCCGCGTGGTCGATCCCACGACGGAGTCCCTCGGCGACGTCCAGCGGGAGCTCGGCATGGTCGAGGGCTTCGATGTCGTCTTCGAGATGTCGGGCAATCCCGGAGCGTTGCGCGACGCCCTCGCGAACATGGCCCACGGGGCCGGGATGGCGATCCTGGGCATCCCGACCGACGAGATCGAGATCGATGTCAGCCGCGTCGTGTTCAACCAGCTCCGGCTGCGGGGTATCTACGGTCGAGAGATGTACGAGACCTGGTACAAGATGTCGGTCATGCTCAAGTCGGGCCTCGACATCTCACCGGTCATCACCCACCGATTCGGCTATCGCGACCACGAGGCCGCGTTCGCCGCCGCTCGTACCGGCGCCTCCGGCAAAGTGGTGATGGACTGGATCGGGTGAGGTGACCACGATGCCCATCCGATGCACGCTCGAGCCGACCGCACGATGACCACGACCCCGCACACCGACCCGCTCGGCTTCCTCGAGGACGAGGTCGCCGCCCTGCGCGAGCGGCACCTGTATCGATCGCTGCGCGTGATGGCGTCGGCCCAGGGTCCGATCGTCTCGATCGACGGTGAGCGCGTCATCAGCCTCTCGTCGAACGACTACCTCGGGCTGACCCATCACCCGCGGCTGCGCGAGGCGGCGGTGGCCGCGGTGCGCGACTTCGGCGTCGGCTCCGGGGCGGTCCGGACGATCGCCGGCACGATGTCGATGCATGAGGCGCTCGAGGCGGAGCTCGCCGAGTTCAAGGGGACGCCCGCTGTCCTGACGTTCCAATCCGGCTTCACCGCCAACACCGGCGTCATCCCGACGATCACCGGCGAGACCGACCTGATCGTCAGCGACAGCCTCAATCACGCCTCCATCATCGACGGCATGCGGCTGTCGAAGGCGCCGCGCAAGATCTATCCGCACGCCGACGTCCTGGCCCTGACCTCGATCCTCGAGGAGGCGATCGAGGTCGGCCGCGAGGGAACCGGTGAGCCGTACCGCCTGATCCTCGTCGTCACCGACGGCGTCTTCTCGATGGACGGCGACATCGCCCCGCTCCCCGGGATCGTCGAGGCGGCCGAGGCGGCCGGTGCGGCCGTCTTCGTCGACGACGCCCACGCCTCCGGCGTCCTCGGTCGAGACGGCCGTGGGAGCGTCGACCACTTCGGCCTCCACGGTCGCGTGGCCATCCAGGTCGGCACGCTGAGCAAGGCGGTCGGCTCGCTCGGCGGCTACGTCGCGGGGTCGACCGCCCTGCGCGAGATCCTGACCCAGCGCGCGCGACCCTTCCTCTTCTCGACGTCCCATCCACCGGCCGTCGTGGCCGCCTGTCGCGAGGCGATCAAGGTCATGCAGGACGAGCCCGAGCTGCTCGAGCGGCTGTGGGCCAACACGCGACGGTTCAAGGAGGAGCTGAAACGTCTCGGCTTCGACACCGGCCGGTCCGAGACGCCGATCACACCGGTGATGATGGGCGACCCGGAAGTGGCGATGCGGTTCAGCGACCGGCTCATGGGTGAGGGCGTCTTCGCGCAGCCCGTCGTGTTCCCGACCGTGGCCATCGACCTGGCGCGGATCCGCACGATCGTCACCGCCGCCCACACCGACGATCACGTCGACCACGCCCTGGCGGCGTTCTCGACGGTGGGCCGCGAGCTCGGGGTGATCTCGGGGTGAACCGGGCACGGGGGAACGGGGGATGATCGACCGCCAGGCGCGCGATCTGCCGCTCGATGCGCATCTCCACACGGACCTGTCGCAGGACAGCGACGTCCCGATCGACGTGTTCGCCGCGTCGGCGGTGGAACGGGGCATCGCGGAGATCGCGATCACCGACCACGTCGACTTCGCGCCGGGGACGCCCGCGTACGGCTACACGACCTTCGCCCAGCGGGAGCGCGTCGTGCGCGAGGCCGCCGAGCGCTGGGCCGATCGCGGCGTGGCGATCCGCTTCGGGGTCGAGATCACGTGGGACAGCGAGTGGGCCGCCGACATCAAGGATCACCTCGCGACCCACGCCTACGACTTCGTGATCGGCTCGGCCCACGTCTACGAGGGATCGCCGTACGCGGCGGCCAACGTCGCGAACTGGGTCAGCGGTCGGTCGCTCGCCGAGATCGTCGCGCCGTACTTCGACGAGGTCGAGGCAGCTGCCCGGTCCGGACTGTTCGACACGCTGGGCCATATCGACTTCATCAAGCGTTTCCTGATGCCGCACGTCACGCCGGTCGACCTGGCCGCCGCTCCGGAGCTGTACGAACGGATCCTGGTCGCCCTTGTCGAGAGCGGGACGGCGCTCGAGATCAACACGAGCGGTCTGCGCCATGTGGCGAACGAGAGCTACCCCTCGCCGGCGACTCGTCGCCCGGTTCCGCGAGCTCGGTGGCCGCGCGGTGACCGTCGGGTCGGATGCCCATCGCGCCGACCACTTCGCATGGGGGCTCGCCGACGGCTATGGGGCCGCCGGCGACGCCGGTTTCGAGGCCCTGACATTCCGGCGCGGGGGCGACCCCGTCACGATCGGGATCCCCGGCGCACCTAACGCCATCGCGGGACGTTCGTTGTGACGCTCGACGAGACCGCGATCGAGCGGCTGGTACAGGAGGCTCGCGGGGGCGACGCCTGGGCGTTCGGCCTCCTGTTCGATCACTATCACCTGCCGGTGTATCGCTATATCGCAAGCCGCGTCCACCGCCCGTCGGACGCGGAGGACCTGACGCAGCTCGTCTTCGTCAAGGCCCTGGAAGCACTCCCGCGCTATGAGGCGCGGGGCATCCCGTTCGGGGGCTGGCTCTTCAAGCTGGCCAGGAACACCGTCATCGACCATGTACGCACGCGTCACGACCATCTCGACCTGGACACCGCGAGTGGCCAGGCCGGCGGCGACGCCGGACCCGACGAGGTCACCGTCGCCCGCCAGGAGCTGGACGAGGTCGCGGTCGCACTGGCCGCACTCACGGACGAGCAACGAGAAGCCATCGCCCTGCGCTTCTTCGCCGGCCTGTCGGCCCGCGAAGCGGCGGCGGTGATGGGCAAGCAGGAAGGGACCATCCGCGGGCTCCAGTTCCGGGCCATCGCCGCCCTGCGGCGCCAGCTCCGGATCGATGAGCCAGGTGCCGGTGACGAGCGTGTCGTCGACACACGGGGGCGGATCGGCTGATGGACGACAGGATGATCGATCTCATGGCCGGGGACGCACGACTGCGGCAGCGTCTTGACGCGTATGCCGATGCGCGCCTGACGCCTGACCTCGTGTCGACGTCCCGCATGCGGGCACGGGTCCTGGCCGTGGCCCATCGGCAGGCCGACCTTGCGCGGGCGGACGCGGCCCTGACGGTCGTGCCCGCGACGGCCCTGCCGGGCGCCATGTCGATCGAAGGTCGGTCGGTCCGGGGCCGCCGGTCATCCCGCTCGCGGATGCGGCGTCCGATGACGGCGCTCCTCGCCGCGGCGCTCGTGTTGGGCTTGGGGGCCGGCACGGCCCTGGCAGCGCGACCGGGCGGCGCCCTGTATGACCAGCGCATCTGGATAGAGACCCTGACCCTGCCGAGCGATCCCTCCGGGCGGGCCGTCGCTGAGCTCGCCCGCCTGGACGTCCGGCTTCGGGAAGCCGCGGAGGCTGCTCTCTCGGGTGACGCGGCCGGCGCCGCTGCGGCCCTGGCCGCCTACGCGCGGATCGTCGACTCCGCATCGGATGCCGCGATCACTGCACAGGACGAGGTCGCGATGGCGATCCTCGAGACCGGTGTCGGCCGCAATGTCGAGGTGCTGCAGGCGCTCGCGCTGCGGGTCCCCGAGGGTGCTGCCGACGCGATCTCCCAAGCCGTCCAGCGCGCCGCCGATCGTGCGGTGGAGCGCAGCGACAGGGCGATCGAGCGAATCGACACGGCCGGGCCGCTCAAGGGGGGCAACGGTGGCAGCGGCGGCGGAAGCGGCGGCTCTGGCGGGAACGGCGGCGGCCCCGACAAGCCGGCGGATCCGGCGGCCAAGCCGACCAAGGCCCCGACTCCGGAGCCGACACCGAAGCCGACGAAGGAGCCGAACGCGGGGCCGCCCGAGCCCGGCGCTCCGGGTGGGCAGAAGAGCACGCCGAAGCCGCAACCGACGCCCAAGCGCACCCCGCGGAACTGATCGGACGGACGACGCCAATCCGCGTCGGATAGGCTGGCGGCCATGCCCGCCGGAACCTCGTCCGCGATCGAGCTCGACGTCCTCGGCGCCGGACCGGCCTACAGCGACCGCCCCGGATCGGCAGGCGCGGCGTACCTGGTGCGTTCTGGCTCGACAGCCATCGTCCTCGACCTCGGCCAGGGAGCGTTCCCGCGGCTGGCGGCCCGCCTGGAGCCGAGTTCGCTGGACGCGGTCCTCGTGAGTCATCTCCACCCGGACCACTTCATCGACCTCGTCGCGCTGCGCCACTACCTGCGGTGGCAGTTCCAGCCGACCCGGCGTGTCAGGGTGATCGCCCCGGCCGGACTCGAGACACGCCTCGATGCGCTCCACGACGAGCCGGGCTTCACCGCCGCGTCGCTGGATGTCGAGCCCATCACGGTCGGCTCGATCGACATCGGAGCACTGCGCGTCGAGGCGGTCCGCGTCACCCACACGCAGGACAGCCACGCATTCCGGGTCTCGGTCCATGGCGACGGCGTCGGCGTCGTGTACTCCGGCGACTGCGGCCGGGCGGAGGATCTCGATCCGCTCGTCCGGGCCGGCGACACGCTGCTCAGCGAGGTGTCATTCGGGCCCGGCCCGGTCACGCCCGACGCGATGCATCTGGACGGGCCGGCGGTCGGGGCGCTCGCCGCCAGGACCCGCGCTGGTCGGGTCCTGCTCACCCATCTGCAGATGGGTTTCGACCCGACGGCGACGGTCGACTCGGTCACGGCGATCTACGACGGCCCGGTCCACCTCGTGGAGCCAGGCGCGCAGTTCCTGACCTGAGCGAAGAACGCCGGAACGACGACGACCGGGAGGCCCACTGGCCACCCGGTGGTTCAGGACTCGAGACGGTGGGCGGAGCGGCGCACGGACAGCGCGGCGCTCCGCCCGGGTCTCGGGGACCCCACAGGGAGGCCGACGTCAGCGGGAGGCGTCGTCCTTCCGGACGACAGCCGACGCGGGCGTCAGCAGGAGTGCAGCGGCGAGCAGGCCCGCCACTGCGAGAAGGATCAGGCGCCAGCCGTCACCGGTCGAGCCGGTGGCCTGGCTATCGAGCGTGGCGGTCGACGGAAGCGTCGGGTCGGCGGGATCCCCCGGCGGCGTGCCGGTTGCACCACCGACGCCACCCGTCGGCGGGGCGATCGGCGTGGGTGTCGGGGTCGCGCCAGGCGGCGGTGTGGGCGTGGGCGTGGGCGTTGGCGTTGGCGTGGGCGTTGGGGTAGGTGTCGGCGTCGCCGCGGCCGGGAGGTTGCAGTCGTTGTTGTAGAAGGCCTGGCCGGCCACCGTCCAGTTCAGCCCCGCGAAGCTGCCACCGGGGTACGTGAACGGAGGGATGATGTCTCCCCATTCGACCTGGATCCCCTGGAACCACACCGGTCCGGTGTGATCGGCGTGTCCGCTGACATCGCCGCTCTTCGACGGGTGGTGGACGACATAGGGGTTACCGTGCGAACCCGTGCTGTGACAGATGGTGATCGTGTCTTGCGATGGCGCCGCGAGGGCCGTGGAGGAGGGCGCCAGGACGGCGGCGGCGGCGAGCCCGATCACTGCGAGCCAGGCCACCCGTCGACCGAGGCGGGAACGCGCTTGGGCAATCATTCGATCCGGTCCCCAATGTACGAAGAGGCCGCGGCCTCTCGAGGGCGATGACGGTCTCGGAAACAGCGCCCCCGCGCACAGACCCGAGGTCGCGGATAGTCCCATGGTCAGGGGTCGGCGTCTAGTACTTTCGGCGACTTCAGACGGTCAATCTCCCGACATTCGGTGCCATCCGGCACCGTGCCGAGGACCCGTGAATCGGACGACCGCAGCCCACGTCGGGCGGCGGTCGTCCGCTGCTCAGGGCCCGGGTGCCCCCCGGCACCCGCGGGGTCAGCGAATGCGATGGTCCCGGCGAACCGCGGCGCGAGCCGGGGTCAGCACGAGTGCTGCGGTCAGGAAGGCCGCCATCGCCAGGAGCACGAGCCGCCAGCTTTCACCGACGGGAGCCGTCGAGGCGGCGCCGTCAAGCGTGTCGGTGGCAGGCAGGGTCGCGCGAGGCGTCCCCACCGCGCCGCCCACCCCGCCCGTCGGCGGGTTCGGGGGCGTCTCGCCTTCGGGCGTGTTATCGACGATCACGATGGTCCAGCTGAGCTCCGAGACGTCGCCTTCGTTGGCCTCGCACTCGATGAGCCCGCCGAAGTCCCAGGCGCAGGTCACGGACGGATCCGTGTTGAGCTCGACGAGGATCGGGTCCATGCCGATGAAGCCGGCTGGCACGATCGTCTCGACGATCCAGTACATCCCAGCGTCGATCAGGTCGGTGTCGAGCATGCCATCCGATGATGTGGCGGCCGGGCCGAACACGAGCTCGTCCTGGTCGGTCTCGAAGACCTCGTCACCGTCGTCGGCGCGGACCTCGAACGTGGCGCCGTCGAGCGCCTCGTCGTCATCGGGGTCAGCGGTGCCCTTGTTGTCGACCTTGGCGATCAGGATGCTTGCCTGGCGCTCGCCGTCCGTCGGATCGGGCGTCGGCGTGGTCTCTTCCTCTTCCTCGTCCTCGTCCTCGTCATCCGGGGTCGGGGTCGGGGTGGGCGTCACGACAGGCTCTTCCTCTTCCTCTTCCTCGTCCTCGTCATCCGGGGTCGGGGTCGGGGTCGGGGTGGGCGTGACGATAGGCTCTTCCTCTTCCTCTTCTTCCTCTTCTGGCTGGCACTCGACCCAGAAGACCTTGTGCTTCCACAGGTTTTCCTCGTCGCCCCTCCAGTTGAGCTTGTAATGGCCGTCCGGAAGCGAGAAGTAGCCCTGGTCGGGCTCGCGATCGAAGCCGGAACCGTCGGTGTCGTATGTGCCCGACAGAACGGTCGTCTTGTCACCGGTGGGTGGCCACGACTCGATGAACCAGTCGCCCGACTGGGCGGGATCCGCGAAGTGGAACTTGATGCTGAACTGGCAGACGTGCGGATCATTGGCGGGCTCTTCCTTCGGATCGACCGAATCCTCGATCTTCACCGTCCCGTTGTTGCCAGGGGCGGTGGCGCTGACCGAGGCCGTCGGCACGAAGAGTGCCGCCGACGTCAGGGAAAGGACGGCCAGCCACGACAGGTGGCGGGCCAGGCGCGGTCGGGCGCCAAAACGAATAGACGACATGTGACGGTCCCCGAGCAGAGGCTTTCGCCTCGATGAGATGGTCCCCCGTCGGTTGCTTCCCTCGAAAGGGTGTCCGTGCACCGACCGGGCCCGGATACTCCCATGCAGGTACTGCCCGGTCTAGTACCTACGGTGAGCTGCAACCGCACCGCTCTGCCATCTACCGCCCACGGGACCGCGAAACCGTTGCGAGCCAGCAACGAAGGGTCCTCCCAGGACCCCCGGACGCACGACCCATGACCCGCACCGGTACGATGGGCGCCGTTCCCCAGCATCCGACCGGCCCCCGGAGGTCCGACCCACCCGTGATCCCGCCGCCCATGCGCACGCAGGTCCGCGAGGCGGTCCGTCGCGCCTGGGAACGTGCGGTGGCGGACGGCGCCCTGCCGGCCCTGGACGGCGACGCCACGCCGCCCGATGTCGAGGTCGAGCACCCGGCCAATCCGGATCACGGCGATCTCGCGACGAACCTGGCGATGAAGCTGGCCCGGCCGTACCGCAAGGCGCCGATGGAGATCGCCACGCTGTTGGCGGCAAAGCTCGTCCGCGACGCGACAGGCGAGCCGTCCTCCCCGGTGGAGGCCGTCGAGGTCGCGCCGCCGGGCTTCCTGAACGTCCGACTCAAGCCAGCGGCGCTCGAGGCGGTCGTCGACGGCATTCTCGCCGCGCCCGATGAGTGGGGCCGGGTCGAACCGGTCTCGGCCCGGTCGGTCAACGTGGAGTTCGTGTCGGCCAACCCGACCGGCCCCCTCCATGTCGGCAACGCGCGAGGGGCGTTCATCGGCGACCTGCTCGGTCGAGTGCTCGAGGCGGGCGGCCAGCGGGTCACGCGCGAGTACTACTTCAACGACGCCGGGGGGCAGATCCCGAACCTGGGCGCCTCGATCGTGGCCCTCCGGCGTGGCGAGCCGGTCCCCGAGGATGGCTACCACGGAGCCTACGTCGCGGACCTGGTATCGCAGGCTGCCGGAGACGGTCTGGGTGGAGGCCGAGACGTCCCGTGCCGATGCCGCGGCGATCGTGGGGCATTGGGCCGCAGGCGTGGTCCGGCAGGGCATCGAGGCGAGCCTCGAGGCGCTCGGCGTCCATTTCGACGTGTGGACGACCGAGGGGTCTCTCCACGACGCGGGCTGGGTGGACCGCGCGGTCGAGCGGCTACGCGAACGCGGACACGTGTACGAGCAGGACGGTGCGGTCTGGTTCCGGTCGACCGCCTTCGGGGACGACAAGGATCGCGTGATCTATCGCTCCAACGGGCAGCCGACGTACTTCGCCGCCGATATCGGCTATGTGACCGAAAAGTTCAGCCGGGGCTTCGATCACCTCATCTACATCTGGGGTGCCGACCACCACGGGACCGTCGCCCGGGTGCGGAACGCGGCCGAGGCCATGGGCTACGACCCGGACCACGTGCAGATGCACCTGTACTCCTGGGTGCGGTTCGTGCGGGACGGGGTCGAGGTCTCGATGTCCAAGCGGGCCGGCGACTACGTCACGCTCGACGAGCTCCTGTCCGAGGTCGGCGTCGACGCGGCACGCTGGTTCTTCGCGTCGCGCGCGGCCACGTCCGCGATCGACTTCGACATCGAGCAGATGCGCGGCCACCGCGAAGCGCTCGAGCGCGGCGAGTTCGAAGAGGCCAGCAAGAACCCGGTCTATTACGTCCAGTACGCCCACGCGCGCATCGCGTCGATCGTTCGCAAAGCGAACGAGGCCGGGCTCGTGCCGGCGGCCTCTGTGACCGGCACCCTCGGGGCAGGTCCGGAGGCCGCGCTGGCACGCGCGACCGTCCGCCTCCCCGAGGTCGTCGAGGATGCGGTGGTCGCCGAGGAGACCCAGGGGATCACGGCGTACGCGCTCGAACTCGCGACGGCCTTCCACGCCTTCTATCGGGACGCGCGCGTGGTCGACCCAGACGAGCCGGAACGATCGGCGTCGCGGCTCGCCCTCGCGCGCGCGACGCAGCTCACGCTGGCGCGAACCCTCGGGTTGCTCGGGATCTCCGCTCCGGAGGCGATGTAGGCCGGTCAGCCCGCCAGCCCGAGGACGTTCGCGACCTTGCCGAGGGTCGCGTCATCGCTGCCGATCACGACCCATCGGGTCGTGCCGCCCTCACCGGGGAGGATCGAGCCAGGACCGCCCGACTTCGCGACGGCCGCTTCGGCGGTGACCTCAAATTCCGACGCGTCGGCGGTCGTGTCCCAGACCGTCTGCCAGGCGATCGCCCACGTCTCGTTCGGTCCGCCGAGCACGGCGATCCGATCGCCGCCCCAGCCGGCCGAGGCGTCCGTCGCGGCGGCGATCGTCGGATAGCCCAACCAGATCGAGGTCTGATGCTCGCCCATCGTGTTCTCCTGCACGAGCGACCAACCCGTGCCCATCCGCGACGCCAGGTCATCGGGCAGGTCGACCTCGATCGGCGCTTCACGGCTGGCGTACTTCTCGGGATGCTTGATCTGCTCGGTCGAGGCGGGCGGGTCGCGGAGGACCGCGTCGATGGCCGGCCAGCCGCCCGCGGCCTGCGTCTGCAACGCGAACGTGGTGCCCTCGGTCGCCGCGAACAAAATCTGTGCCTGGACGATCGCCGGGATGCGGTTGAGCGCGGCCTGCAGCTCGGGGTCGCTCGACGCCGTGATGACCTCGCCGATCTCGGCCGGGGTGAGGTTCTGCTGGAGCCAGTACGTCATCAGCACGTACGCGTCCCCCTCGACGATCGCCTGATGGGCGAGGAGCCGGTCCGTCTGGTCCAGCATGCCCTCGAACAGCGCTTCGAGATCGAAGTGCTGGTCCTGGAGCGCGTGATCGTATTCGTGCGAGTAGAAGACCTCCTCGACGGGGCCCACTCCGCCTTCCTTCGAGAGGACGTACAGCTTCTCGCCGACGGGGTCGTACAGCCCGGCGACCTGGCTCTCGAGGAGGTCGACGAAGATGGCCTCGAGGTCGGCGTCGAGCGGGATCAGCCCCAGGCCCTTGTAGAGCTGCTCGTCGGCGGCGACCTGCGCCGGCGGGTAGTCGTGGTCGAACGTCGTCCGGATCACGGTCGACAGCTCGTCGGGCGAGAGGATCGTGGGCGCGATCGGCTTCTTCTCGTCGAGGCCGCGGATCGCGCGGACCTGCTCGTTGATGTCGGCGTAGATGGCGTCGACATCGGCCGATCCGGCCGGGGTCGGGGAGGGTGCGGTCGAGGTGCTGGGTAGCGGTGTCGCGGACGGGGTCGCGTTGCCGCACGCCGCGGCCAGGAAAGCGGTGACGGCGACGAGGATGAGCGTGGAATAGCGGGAATGTCGGCTCATGGCCGGATTGTCACACGCTCTTGGTTTCGAGCCCGGAACAGGCTCGATGTCGCTTTCTTAACCGCTTCACGGCTCGACCATGAATCACCGCACCGTAGCGTAGCGATCGGACGAACCCTAGGGTTCCATCCTCCCTCCCTCCGACCGGGGGCGCCGATTGGGCAGGCGCTCCCGGTCTTTCCTTGTCCGGTCGTGCGCCTGACCTGGCGATGAGCGCCCGTGTCGGGTGCTATGTCAGAATCGGCGCGATGGAAGTGACCTGGTATGGCCGGACCTGCGTCCGGTTGCGCGGCAAGGACGCCGTGGTCGTGGCGGACCCCTATCAGTCCGTGGTCGGGCCGACCGGCCGTGGCATCACGGCCGATGTCGTGACGTTCAGCCATCCCGATGACGCACCGGTCGCCCGCGGCAAGCCGAAGGGCAAGGTCTCGCGGGACGGGTCGACGCTGGTCCCTTCGAGTCTCGATGACGCGTTCATCCTCGACGGTCCGGGCGAGTACGAAGTCAAGGAGGTCCTCGTCACGGGCGTGCGGACGTACCGCGACGACGCACGTGGGGCGCAGAACGGCAAGGGCGTCTCGTTCGTCGTCGAGGTCGACGGGATCCACACCATCCATCTCGGCGAGATCGGGCACCTGCTGTCGGAGGAGAAGATCGGCGATATCGGCCCGGTCGATATCGCCTGCGTGCCGCTCGGCGGGGTGCTGAGCCCGACCAAAGCCGCAGCCCTGATGGCGCAGCTGGACCCTAAGATCGTGGTCCCGATGCCGTTGTGCGAGGACGAACGGGACTGCGCAGAGGTCCTTGCCAAATTCTTCCACGAGATGGGCGCCGAGCCCGTGACCCAGCCGAAGCTCTCGGTGACGGCATCGAGCCTGCCCGCCGAGACGGTGACCGTCCTTCTCGAGTCCCGCGGCAAGGGCGCCTGACCGCGCGTCCCGCCGGCGCCGGGCGCGCAAGCGCCACTACGGTCGGTCGAGGACCACGCGACCGCGCTTGATCACCGTGCGCACCAGGTCGGCGCCCGGGTGGTAGGGGATCCGCGCGCTGGTCGGCACCCGCCAGATGACCAGGTCGGCCGCCTTCCCGACCTCGATCGATCCGATCTCGTCCTCGAGGGCCAGAGCCCGCGCCGCATTGATGGTCACGGCGGCAAGCACCTCGTCCGGCGACATCAGGAGGTTGATGCAGGCGAACGACATCGCGAGCGTCAGGTTGGGTGTCGGTGAGGTGCCCGGATTGAAGTCGGTGCCGATCGCGACCGGCACGCCTGCCTGGATGAACGCCCTGGCCGGTGCGTGGTGATCCTTCATGAGGAACCATGTCGTGACCGGCAGGAGCGTCGCCACCACCGGTTCACCGCCGTCGGCGGCGGCGCCCATCGCCGCGATCCCGTCGATGGACGGGGTGGCGAGGTGGTCGGCCGACGCGGCCCCGAGCGCAGCGGCGAGCTCGGCTCCGCCCGATGGCGCCAGCTCGTCGGCGTGGAGCCGCGGCATGAGGCCGAACGCCCGGGCCGCCTCGAGCACCCGACGGGACTGATCCGCCGTGAAGACGCCGGTCTCGCAGAAGACGTCCGCGAACCGCGCGCGTCCGTGGGCGGCGATCCCGGGTAGCTGTTCGTCGATCAGGTGGCGGACGAACGCCTCGGTGCCGTCCGGTCGAGAGCGGAACTCCGGGGCGACGGCGTGGGCGCCGAGCCATGTCGGCACGACGTCGATCGGACCCTCCCGGCCGAGTCGATACGCGACCTCGACCAGGCGGAGCTCGGTCTCGAGGTCGAGGCCGTAGCCCGACTTCGCCTCGATCGTCGTGACCCCGTGGGTGAGCATCTCGTCGAGCCACCGTCGACCGTGCGTCAGCAGGGCCCCCTCCGACGCGTCGCGCGTCTCCGCAACGGTCGAGAGGATCCCGCCGCCGGCTGCGAGGATGTCGAGATACGACGCGCCCTCCTGGCGGAGGACGAGCTCGTCCTCGCGTGACCCCGCGAACAACAGGTGCGTGTGCGGGTCGATGAGTCCGGGCGTGACCGACCCGCCCGCAGCGTCGATCCGCGCGAAGCGCGGGAGCGGCAAGCCGTCGGCCGCCAGAGCGGCCTCGACCGCGGAGCGCGGCCCGACAGCTGCGATCCGGCCCTCCCAGACCGCGACCGCCGGCGCCTCGGGCGACCCCGGGTCCTCGGCAACCAGCCGGCCGATGTCGCCCTGGTCCGCGCCGCGCCGGACGCCTCCCTCCAGGGTCGCGATCTCCTGCGCGCCGACGATGAGCAGGCCGGGAGTCGGGTCGCCGGTCCGGCCGCCCTCGATGACGCGAAATGGCCCGCCGCTCACGACGGACGGGGGCCCTCGCCGGGCGACGCCGCGCCGGCAATGCTCCGCGCGGCATCGAGCCGCCGCTCGAGGATCTGCATGGGCGAGTAGTCGCGCAGCTTGATGTACTCGGCCGCAGCAGCCAGGCGCGCCTCGATCGGCTGATCCGGTCCCACGCCGGCGTGCTCGGCCACGGCAAGGAACGACGCGGCGGGTGCGAGCCCGATGAGTTCCGACTCGGCCGGGCGAATGCCGTCTTCCGCAGCGAGGTCGCGGACCGCGTCCCAGACCAGCCAGAGCGGCGTCACGGCGAAGTCGAGCAGGTTCATCGAGACCTGCGCCCGGAGCGGGTGGCCGCGTTCGGGCTCCCGGACCTCGAAGCCGTTGGCCTGGAGCTTCGGCAGACCTCCGCCCGACTCGCGCACCCGACGCGCGATGCGTTTCGCCAGGTCGACATCGTCGGATTCGAGATTGATGTTGTAGGCGATCAGGAAGGGCCTGGCACCGACCGCGACCGCCCCGGCCGAGGGGTGGAGGCGCGGTGGCCCGATGTCCGGCTCCCGCCCGCGCTGGTCGATCTCGGCCTTGAGCCCTTCGTACTGACCGCGGCGCACATCGGCCAGGCGCTCGCGGTCGGACCGCACGGCCGCCTGGGCGTAGAGGTAGACGGGTAGGTCGAAGCGGGTGGCGATGCGCTCGCCGAAGGCTCGCGCGAGGTCGATGACATCGTCCATCGTCGTGGTCCCGAGCGGGATGAACGGGATGACGTCGACAGCACCGATACGGGGGTGCTCGCCCTCGTGGACGTCCATGTCGATCTCGTGGATCGCCGCGGCCACCAGGCGCTCGAGGGCGGTCGTGACCGCATCGTGCTCTCCGGCGATCGTGAACACCGACCGGTTATGACTGGCGTCGCTCGTCCGGTCGAGAAGCGACGCCTCCGGCACCCCCGACACAGCGTCGGCCAACCGGTCGATGACGTCGAGCCGGCGGCCTTCGGACACGTTCGGGACGGACTCGACCAGCACGCGTTGATGCTAGTCCGACTCCCCGCCCGTCAGGTGGTCATTTCGTGACGCGGAGCGGTCAACCCTCCGCCAACATCGGTGCGCGGACCCCGCGCTCGCGGGCGACCTCGATGGCCCGCTCGTAGCCCGCGTCCACATGGCGCAGCACGCCCATCGCCGGGTCCGTCGTCAGGACACGCTCGAGCTTCTGTGCGGCGAGCGGGCTGCCGTCGGCGACGACGACCATCCCGGCGTGCTGCGAGTAGCCGATCCCGACCCCGCCGCCGTGGTGGATCGACACCCATGACGCACCGGCCGCGGTGTTGACCAACGCGTTGAGGAGCGGCCAGTCGGCGACCGCGTCGGTGCCGTCGGCCATCGCCTCGGTCTCGCGGTTCGGGGAGGCGACCGACCCGGCATCGAGGTGATCACGGCCGATGACGATCGGCGCGCTGACCTCGCCCGAGGCGACCAGCTCGTTGAATGCGAGACCGGCGCGCGACCGCTCGCCATAGCCGAGCCAGCAGATCCGCGCCGGAAGGCCCTGGAACGGGACCCGTGCCCGTGCCATCTCGATCCAGCGGCGCAGGCCGGCGTCGTCGGGAAAGAGCTCGAGCACCGCGCGGTCGGTGCGCGCGATGTCGGCCGGGTCGCCGGATAGCGCTGCCCAGCGAAACGGACCACGGCCCTCGCAGAACTGGGGACGGATGAATGCCGGGACGAAACCCGGGTAGTCGAACGCGTCCGCCACTCCCGCGTCCTGGGCCTGGGCCCGGAGATTGTTGCCGTAGTCGAAGACGATCGCCCCCGCGCGCTGGAACGCGAGCATCGCCCGGACGTGAGCGGCCATCGCCGCGCGGGACCGGCGCTGGTACTCATCGGGCTGGGTCGCGCGCAGGGTCAGCGCGTCGTCGAGACCGATCTCGGCCGGCACGTAGCCACCGAGCGCGTCATGGGCCGACGTCTGGTCGGTGACGATGTCGAACCGCTCCCCGGCCGCCGCCCAGGCCGGCTCGATCTCGGCGGCGTTCCCGACGAGTGCGATCGACACCGCCTCGCCATCGGCGGCCGCGGCACGTGCCCAGCGAAGGGCCTCGGCCGGATCATGGGTCAGCCGATCGACGTAGCCGATCTCCACGCGACGTCGAGCGCGCGCCTCGTCGACCTCGATCGCGAGGCAGACGCCCTCGTTCATCGTGACGGCAAGGGGCTGGGCGCCGCCCATCCCGCCGAGACCTGCGGTGAGCGTCAGCGTCCCGCGCAACGACCCCCCGAAATGCTGGCGGGCCGCCTCGGCGAACGTCTCGTACGTGCCCTGCAGGATGCCCTGGGTCCCGATGTAGATCCAGGAACCCGCCGTCATCTGCCCGTACATCATCAAGCCGGCCTGCTCGAGCTCCCGGAACACCTCCCATGTCGCCCACTTCCCGACGAGGTTCGAGTTGGCGATGAGCACCCGCGGGGCCCACTCGTGGGTCCGGACGACACCGACCGGCTTGCCGCTCTGGACCAGGAGTGTCTCGTCGTCGGCGAGGGCGCGCAGCTCGCGCACGATCGCATCGAACGCCTCCCAGCTCCGCGCTGCTCGCCCGGTCCCGCCGTAGACGACGAGGTGGTCGGGATCCTCGGCGACCTCGGGATCGAGGTTGTTCATCAGCATCCGCAAAGCCGCTTCCTGCGCCCAGCCGCGGCAGGTCAGCTCGGGGCCGCGCGGCGCGCGGACCGGCCGCGGTCCGCTGGTCGTCGTCATCGACTCAGGCTACTCCGTCAGCCCGGCCACGACGCGCTCCCCGTAGCGTCCCTCCCCGGTGCTCTGCATCGACACGATGACGTCGCGCGCCGGCAGGTGGAGGTGGTACGTGTGGACCCCGCCGGCGCACGTCCCGATGTAGGTGTGATGGGTTTCGATGTCGGCCTCGGCGTTGCCGCTGACACCGCCCGCCTGCTCGCATACGGCCGCATCGAACGTGTCGCGCCAGCCACGGAAGAACAGCTCATCGAAGGTCCCGGGCTTGAGTCGGGCCACCGTCACCACGACGTAATCGGCGGGGGTATCGGTCGCGATCGGCCCGAAGGCGGCCGCCAAGGCGATCGCCGACACGAACAGCCCGATCGTGCCATCGGCAGCGATCTCCGCGGCGGTATCGGGATCCGGGTTCAGTGGCACGCCGTCGACGTCCCGGGGCAGCAGCTCCAGGAGCGACGAGTCCACCACCACGCCGGACGAAACGCCCGACGGGCTGGCGCTGGCCGGGGCGAGGGTCGAGGTGGGTGTGCTCGCCGGCTCGGGCGCCGGGGTCGGCGATGGCCGGGGCGGGATGCAGGCCGCCGCGAGCGTCGTCGTCACCACGAACCCGGCCACGAGCCAGGCGCGTCGCCTTCGCGCCGCCGTCACCCGAACTCGCGGCGCATGACAGGGAAACGGTCGTCCTGCGCGGCCACCGCGAACCCGACCGTCTCCCAGAACGCAGGCGTGGCGGCGCTCGTCGCATCGGGCCGGGCGCCGATCTCCGGGTACGTCTCGACCGCCGCGAAGCCGCGCCGCCCGAGGTCGTCGCAGACCGCCTCGACCAGGCTCCGGGCGAGGCCGGCGCCCCGCGCCGCAGCAGTCGATGCGATGCAGGTGATCACGGCCGGCAAGGGAGACTCCGGCAGGGCCGGATACAGCTCGCGCGTCCGCATCGCCCGGGGATATGCGGTCAGCGGCCCGAACTGCGAATACGCGGCGGGGACATCGTCGACGAGCAGGACCTTCGCGTAGCTGCCGACGACCGACAGCCCGCGGCCCAGCAGCCGCAGCTTCGGCGGTGCCCCTTCACCGACCATCGGCTTGGGAGCGCGGCGCGGCGCGAACGGGTTGTCGTCGGCGGCATCGTCATCGGCGAGGAACGGATTGGCTCCTCCGCCACCGGCGCCCGCCGGCGCGAAGGGGTTGGCCGACCGTTGCCGGGCCTCAGCGAGGAACGGGTTCGCGGCCGTCGCGGAGTCGCTCGGCGGCGGCGGCTCGGCGCTCGCGGCGGGAGGCTCGATCCAGTCCAGCCGGATCGCCTTCGACCCGCGGTCGGCGTCCTCCCAGTAGTCGCACGAGCGGTGGTCGTAGCCCGGGTCCGCGCAGCGTGGCAGCAACGCAAACGACGTCCCGTCCGTGACGTCGACGATCGTGATCCGTTCGGCATCGAGGCGTGTCATCGCTCGGCGAAGTCTAAGGTGCGCCGACGCGCCGAAGCCTCGGTCGGACCCCTTTCGATCTGCGAGTCGGCCGATTAGAGTCCGACCCACGGCAATGCTCGGGGCGTTGCCTCTCCGGGGGCCATACGATGTTGGATCAGGTCGAGGGCGACGCATACGTCGTCCTGGGCGTCACGTCCGGTGCGGACGACCGGGCGATCGCCAGAGCGCACCGGCGGTTGGCGCGACGGAATCATCCGGATGTGGCCGGCGATTCGGCGACCGCGCGGATGATGCGGATCAACGCCGCATTCGACGCTCTCCGGACTGCGGAGCGACGCGCAGAATACGACCGAGCCCGGCGCGTCGCCGGCAAGCAGGACGGGACCGGCGGAGCCGGTCGGCCGCCCGGTCGGCCGTTGGGCAGTGTGCTCGACTTCGGTCGCCACATCGGCTGGTCGCTCGGCGAGATCGCGCGCGTCGACCCAGGTTACCTGGTGTGGCTCTGCGAACGGCCTGAAGGCTCGCCGTACCGCGTCGAGATCGACGCCATCCTGAGCAGGTCGGGCGTGCGCCCGCCGGTCGGCCGCGACGAGATCGTGCCGCCCTGGAAGCGAGGTTCTCGCCTGGGCTGAAGCCAGTCCCGGGCCCCCTCGGGGCTCGCGTCTCGCCGAGGTCCGCCCGGCCCGGCACCGTGGAGCCAGTGTTGGTAGAGTGCACTCCAATCCGGTCTGGTGCGGTCCGAGTCGCGCCGCCGGGCGACAGGGGGTGTGCCAGACACGCATGTCTGAAAGATCGGACAAGGACGCCTACCTCGTCCTCGGCGTCGCTCGCGACGCGAGCGATGAGACGATCTCCGCGGCGCGCCGCCGCTTGGCGCGGCGCCATCATCCCGACCTCGCGGGCGATCGTGCGACCCGGCGGATGATGCGCATCAATGCCGCGTTCGAGGCGATCCGGACCGCCGAGGCGCGGGCGGAGTACGAGGCGGCGCGGGAGACGCCGGCGCCACACGATGGGACGGGTGGCGCCGGTCCGGCACCCGGTCGGCCCTCCGGCAGCGTGCTCCAGTTCGGCCGCCATCTCGGCTGGTCGATCGGCGAGATCGCGCGCGTCGACCCGGGCTATCTCGTGTGGCTCGCCGAGCGTGGCGAGGGCGGGCCCTATCGCGAGGAGATCGACGCGGCCCTGCAGCGCATCGGCATCACCAGGAACCCCGAGCATGACGTCGAGTCGCGCGCCTGGCGGCGGAGCGTCCCGACCGGCTGACGCATCAGGCCGAGTCTGACCGGCCGGTCCCTGCCAGATCCACGAGCGCGCCATCGCGGACCAGCGCGGTCGCCGCCGCCAGATCCGGTCCCGGCTCGCGGTCGCGATCGAGATGCGGGATGCGGGACCGGATCCGCGCATGCGCCTCGGCCACCCCGGCGCCCGGCGCGGGGGCCCCCCCGCCGCCCCGCGCCATCGACGCGAGTCGCAGGTCGAGCGCCTGTGCCCCGATGACCAGCTCGATCGCCACGATGCGCTCGACCCCTTCGAGCACGGCGCGCGCATGCCGCGCTGCGATCGAGCCCATCGAGACGTGGTCCTCCTGGTTGGCGGAGGTCGGGATCGAATCCACCGACGCGGGGTGGGCGAGGACCTTGTGCTCGGAGACGAGGGCGGCGGCCGTGTACTGGTAGATCATCATTCCCGACTCCACGCCCGATGAGGCCGCGAGGAACGGGGAGAGCCCGCCGTTGAGCCGCGGATCGACCAGCAACGCCATCCGACGCTCGCTGATCGAGCCGAGCTCGGCGATCGCCAACTTCGCGTAGTCGAGCACCAGCGCGAGCGGCTCGCCGTGGAAGTTGCCGCCGCTGATCACCTGGCCGCCCCCGGTCGCGATCGCGCCCGGGTCGGCGACCCCGCCGCCCGGGAAGACAAGCGGGTTGTCGGTCGCCGAGTTGAGCTCGATGTCGAGCACGCGCCGGAGGTGATCGAGCGCATCACGCACCGCGCCGTGGACCTGCGGGACGCAGCGGAGCGAGTACGGGTCCTGGACCTTGTGCGTGGAGCCGTGATGCGCTTCCTGCAGGGCGCTGTCGCGGAGGAGGTGGCGCATCTCCGTCGCGACCGCCACCTGCCCGGGATGCGGTCGCGCCAGCTGGTAGGCAGCCGCGAACGCGACATCCGTCCCGAGCAGCGCCTCGACGGATTGCGCGGCGGCGACGCTGGCGGTGCGAACCAGGCGATCCGCGTCGGCCAGGAACAGCGCGGCGAGCGCGCCCATCATCTGGGTGCCGTTGAGGAGGGCGAGCCCTTCCTTGGCCTGGAGCTCCAGCGGCTGCAACCCCGCGGCGGCGAGCGCGTCGCGCGCCGGCAGGACACGACCGTCCAGCTCGACCTCCCCTCGTCCGATCAGCGGCAGGGCGAGATGGGCAAGGGGCGCAAGGTCGCCCGACGCCCCAAGGCTGCCCTGCTCCGGGACGACGGGGTGGATGCCGTGCTCGAGGAATGCCAGCAGCCGATCGACCAGGAGCGGCCGACAGCCGCTGTGTCCGAGCGCCAGCGTGTTGGCGCGCAGGAGCAGCATCGCCCGGACGACCTCGCGCGGGAACGCCGGACCGACGCCGGCCGCGTGGCTCATCAGGAGGTTCTCCTGCAGCCGACCGGCCTGGTCGGGCGCGATGAAGGTCGTCGCGAGATCGCCGAACCCCGTCGTGACGCCGTAGACGACGGCGCCCTCGGCGACCAGGGCGTCGATGACGGCGCGCGCCTCCTGCATCCGACCGCGCGCCGCCTCGTCGAGCCGGACCGGGACCCCGTGCCGGGCAGCCGCCTCGACATCGGCGATCGACAGATCGGCGCCCGTCAGGACGATGGGGTCGGTCACGACGCCGAGGATAGTCCGCTATGCTCCCGGCCGTGTTCGACTTCCTGAACGGGCCGGTGCGAGACCTGGTCACCCAGATCTACGACGCCGTCGGGTATCTCGGGGTCGCTCTGTGGGTCGCCATCGAGAGCGTGATCATCCCGATCCCCTCGGAGCTCGTGCTCCCGTTCGCAGGCTTCCTGGTCGGGACGGGCGACGCGGTCGAGCCACTCACGGGACAGCGGTGGTCGTACTGGTTGGTCGTGCTGGCCGGGACGATCGGGGCCACGCTGGGGGCGCTCGTGGCGTACGCGATCGGCGCGTGGGGCGGCCGGCCCATTATCGAGCGCTGGGGTCGCTTCGTCGGCATCTCCGGGACCGATCTCGATCGCGCGGAGGCATTCTTCGCCCGATACGGCGAGGCTGCCAGCTTCTTCGGCAGGATGATCCCGGTCATCAGGTCGCTGGTGTCCTTCGCGGCGGGGGTGGCGCGCATGCCGCTCGGGCGTTTCATCGTGTTCTCGTTCCTGGGCTCGCTGCCCTTCACCGCGCTGCTGGTCTTTGCGGGCGTCCAGCTCGGTGCGAACTGGGAGTCGATCGGCGCCGTGATCAAGCAGTTCGAGTACGCGATCCTCGGCGTCCTGGTGGTCCTGATCGTGGTCTGGATCTGGCTCCGCATCATCAAGCCACGTCGGTCCGCCGGCGCGAGCCCCTAGCCAGCCTCCTCTTTCGGTCGCACGGCGCGGAAGTCGCGATAGATCAGCAGGTCATAGACGATCTTCAGGCCACCGGCCACGAAGAACGGGATCGCGGCCGTGCCGGCGCTGGCGATCAGGACGCTCGAGATCGAAGGGGAGATCGACGCACCGATCGTCCGCGCGATCCCCGTCACCCCGGCCGCCGCCGACCGCTCGTCCGGCTCGACGACCGCCATCACGTACGACTGGCGCGTGGGAACGTCCATCTGGCTGAGGCTGAAACGGACGAGCAGCACCCCGACCGCCAGCGGGAGCGTCGGCATGAGCGGCACCAGCAGCAGCAACAGGTTCGATGGCAGGTGCGTGAAGACCATCGTCTCGATCAGGCCGATGCGCGCGGCGATCCGTGCCGCCGACAGCGATGAGACGGCGGCCAGCAGGTTTAGCGCGAAGAAGATGCCGCCCAACTCGGCCGGGCCGACGCCGAATTGCAGGCTGAACCAGTACGCCATCAGGCTCTGCGGGATGAAGCCGCCCGCGAACGCGTCGATCGAGAAGAGCGCGGAGAGCCGGAGGACGGTCGACCTCGAGCGACCGAGACCCAGGCGCCGGGTGATGCCGTCGTCGCCCGCTGCGGGCGTGACGACCTCGATGCCCGGGCCGAGTCGCGAGGCGATCGCGGCCATCGCCAGGCCGATCCCCGCGTAGCCGACGACGACCGCGCGATACGCATCGAGCTCCGGCCACCCTGCCTCGATGAGCATCTGGCCGATCAGCCCGGCTGCAAGCGCACCTGTCGCGGTCGCCACATAGCCGACGAGGTTGTACCAGGCGAAGACCGCGGTCCGGCGCCTGCCCGGCACGACCTGGCTCAACGCCGACTGCTCGACCGCGAGGAACGGGCCGACCTCGCTCCCGGTCGGCGAGAGGACGCCCACGACCCCGGCGAGGATGAGCAGCGGCAACCAGTTCGTCGCGGCGAACACGATCCCGGCGACGACCACCAGCAGGCTGCCGATGACGAGCACCCGACGCCGCCCGTACCGGTCGGCATGCGTCGTGAGCCACAGCGAAACGGCCGTGTCGCCGACGAGCGTCAGCGTCAGCACCGCCCCGATTGCGAGAGGGTCGAGGCCCGCAGCGGCCAGATACAGGACGAGGACGACGGCCAGGAAGCCGTACCCGAACATCCGCATCGTCCGGAGCGCGAACAGGATCCGGCCGTCGTGCCCGAGCTCACGAAGGCTGGCCACAAGCGACGGGTCCGAGGCGGGCGTGCTCGTGCCGTTGGGATCGGTCATGACCGCAGGAGTCTATGAGGCCCGGCGCCCTGGCGGTCTGCCACAATGCGCGGGAGATGACGACCGACCGCCACGACAGCGATCTGCCCGGCCACGAAGGCGCGGTCGCTCACCACGCGCCCGTCGATCACGGCGAGGACCACGGGCACGACGATCACGCCCACGACGACACCGACCCGTTGGGTCCGATCGACGTCTTCGCGTGGGGGGCCGGCATCCTCGGCGTCGGGCTCGGCCTCGTCGTCGCCCTGGCTTTCGCGTTCGCGACGGCGACGCTCTGAGGCCGGCGCAACTTCACGGGGAGTCCGGGCGTCATCCGGGCATGCGCCGACCGAATCTGGCTGGGGTCATCGTCTTCGTCGTCGGGTTGTCACTCGCCGGTCTGGCGATGCCACGGGCGGCCGTCGCGTGCTCGTGCGCCATGATCTCGATGGCGGATTCCGCGGTCCAGCCCGAGGCGGTGGTCTTCAGCGGCATCGTCGATCCGCGCGACGGCCGTGGGTATCCCGTCACCGTCACCCGCTGGTTCAAAGGCGGCGGGATCATCGAGCCGCGGGTGTGGCTGCACCCGGGCGGGTTCAGTCTCGTCGGCGGTGGAGCCGATTGCTCCGTCCCACCACTGCCGGTCGGGGCCGAGTACATCTTCATCGCCTTCCGCGCGGAGGATCTGTACTCGGTCGGGCTGTGCAGCCCGCACGCTGCGCTCGCGACCCAGGAGGGTCAGGCGATGCTGGCCGACGCGGTCCAGACCTTCGGCGGCGGAGGGCCGCCGGCGACCGCTCCCCCGGCCATACCGAGTCCGCCGCGGGCAGGGCCGAGCCCGACCGCCGCCCCGGCGACTCCGGTCTCGATGATGGAAGCCCTGGCCCCCTTCGCGATCGCGATCTTCGTGCTTGGGATCCTGATCGGTGTCGTCGGGGTGCTCCGCCGGACCGGCGTCGGGCGGTCGTAATCGACCGCCATCGTCCAGGACTGAATCCCGACGGCCGGGATCCCAGCCAGCGCGATGCTGGTGGAACCCCGGCCGTCTCGAGACGAACGGGTCGCAGGAGCGACCCGTTCGGTCAGCTCGCCGGCGGGAGGAGGACGCCGTCGATGATGTAGACCGTGGCGTTCGCCGTCTGGACGTTGCCGCAGGCGACCATCGCGGAGCCGTTGACCTCGAAGGACTCACCGCTGCCGGTGACCTCGAGATCCCCGCCCTGGAGGGTCTTGTGCGTACCCGCCAGCTCGTCCGGCGACAGCCGGCCGGGAACGACGTGGTACGTGAGGACGGTCGTCAGGAGACCCGTCGGGTCGGCCATGGCGCCATCGAGCGTCGCCTTGTCCATCGCCGCGAACGCGTCGTTGGTCGGGGCGAAGACGGTGATGTCCTCGGTCGAGTTGAGGGTGTCGCCGAGACCTGCCGCGGTGACCGCGGTGACCAGGGTCGACAGGACCGGGTTGTTGGACGCGGCCGTGGCGACCGGGGCGGTGGCCATGCCGTCGAAGCTGCCGGCACCGTCGGCCGGGACCGCGGCGCACGCGGCACCGAACGGAGCGTCGGCCATGGCGCTGGCCGAGGGCGACTCGGGAGCCATCGACTCCGGCGCCATCGACTCCGGGGCCATCGACTCGATCGGGGCCGTCGTCGGGGCGGTGGTGGCAGCACCTGTGCTGCTGCATGCGGTGAGGATCATCCCCGCCATGAGGAGGCCTGCGGCGCCTCGGACCATCCGGTTCATTTGCACGATTCGGTTCTCCTGTTGCATGACATCGCCATTTGCGACGTGCCGGCGGCGAAGGGTTGACGTGGCGCTGATGCCCGGTCCCGGTAGGGACGGTTACCTCATGCGACCGTCACGACGACGGAATGCCAACCTGTGGCTCCGTTCGGAAAGGGTTCGGCCCGGGCCTCCGTTTGGATGACCCCGGAGGCATCGCTGGCACGAACTTGCAACCTGTGCCGTCCGGCCTCGAACGTCGTCTCGAGCGACCACTGGCGCCAGGTGTCGATGGAATCGACCGCGGCTAGGCGGGCCGGCAGCCATGGTCCATCGTCGACCTGGACCTCGACGCCATCGATCCCCCGGTGCTGCGCCCATGCGACGCCACCGATGGTGACCGACCCCGCGGGGAGGGTGGCGAGCGGCTTCGGCGTGTCGATGCGCGACATCGTCTTGATCGGGGCCTCGGGGGCCCAGCCGCGCTCGACCCAGTACGGGTCGTAGGCGTCGAACGTGGTCAGCTCGATGTCAACGAGCCACTTGATCGCGGACACATACCCGTATAGTCCGGGCACGACCATGCGCACGGGGAACCCGTGGACCGGCGGTAGGGGCTCGCCGTTCATCGCCACGGCCAGCATGGAATCGCGGCCGTCGAGCGCGACCGCCGTCGGGGTGCCGATCGTCATGCCATCGACCGAACGCGACACGATCTGGTCGGCGCCATCCTGGACGCCCGCGAGTTCGAGGACCGTGGCGAGCGGGACGCCGATCCAGCGGGCGTTGCCGATGTACGGTCCGCCGACCTCGTTGGACACGCACGCGAGCGTGATGTCCCGCTCGATCGTCGGTAACTGCAACAGCTCGTCGAACGTCAGCGTGACCTCGCGGTCGACCATGCCGTGGATCCGCAACGACCACGTCGACGCATCGACCGCCGGGATCTGCAGCGCCGTATCCACGCGGTAGAAATCGTCGTTCGGTGTGAAGAACGGCGAGATGGCCGGATCCTTCAGGTCCACCCCGGCGGGCAGCGCCGGTGCCGGATCGAGGGGGAGTGGCACCTCGACAGCGCTGACGTTCGAGGTGCGCGCCCGTCCGAGGAAGAGTCCGAAGCTTCCGGCGGTCGCAGCGAGCACCCCGGCCGCGCCTGCCGCGACGAGGAACCGACGGCGGGTCGGATCCGCATCCGTCACGCGTCGGCCGGGGATCCTCTCCAGGAGGAACAGCAGGATCGCGATACCGATGGCGGCACCGACGAGGGATGGCAGGGCGGCCACGGGTGTCGCCGTGGGACGCGCGAGGGCCGCCCCGGCCCCGATCAGCCCGAAGACGGCGACCGCTGCGGCGCCCAGCCGGCGGTCGCGCAGGGCCAGCAGACCGATGCCGGCCGCGCCGATCGCGACCGCCACGGCAACACCGATCAGCAGGGCGTCCTTGTCGCGCTCACCGAACGTGGCGATCGCGAACGCCTTCAGGGGCTGCGGGGCAAGGTCGATGAGCGTGCTGCCCACGGCCAGGAACGGCGACGCGGCCGGCGCGATCAGGCTTGCTATGACGTGGCCGATGGCGACGGCGCAAGCCGCGGCAAGGAAACCGGTGGTGGCCGCAGCCAGGGGCGCGGCGAAACGAGGGGCGCGAGTCGATGGAGTCACGCCCATGCGTACGGGCTCGGACCCGATCCGGATGGACTCGGGTCTCGGCGCGGACCCGGAAGGAGGTCAGATGTCGACGGGCCGGAGGACGGATCGTGCCTCGGACAGGGATCTAGAACAGGCCGACGACGTTCCCGTCAGCGTCGATGTCGATCTTCTTGCCACCCGGCTCCGATGGCAGGCCGGGCATCGTGCGCATCTCGCCGCACAGCGGCGTGACGAACCCGGCGCCGGCTGACAGACGGATCTCGCGGATCGGCACGGTGAACCCAGACGGTGCGCCCTTGAGCGCCGCGTCATGGCTGATCGAGTACTGGGTCTTGGCCATGCACACCGGCAGGTGGCCGAAGCCCATCGACTCGTACAGCTTCAGCGACTTCTGGGCGGTGGGCGTGAGCTCGATGCCGTCGCCCCCATAGATCTCCTTGACGATGGTCAGGATCTTCTCGCCGAGCGGTGCCTCGTCCGGGTAGAGCAACCGGAACGAGCGCGACGGATCCTCGGACGCGGCCCAGACCGCCTCGGCGAGGTCCGTGGCGCCTGCGCCGCCGTTCGTGAAATGGGTTGCGACGACCGCGTCCCGGGCACCGGCGGCGAGCGCCACCTCGCGGATCGCCTCGACCTCGGCCTGTGTGTCGGTCGGGAACGCGTTGATGGCCACAACCGCCGGGATCCCGAACTTCCGGACGATCCCGATGTGCGCGGCGAGGTTGGAGGCGCCGACCCGGACCGCATCGACGTTCTCTTCGAGCAGCGCGGGGTCCAGGGGCTTGCCCGCCACGATCTTGCCGACGCCGCCGTGCATCTTGAGCGCCCGGACGGTGGCGACCACCACGGCCGCATCCGGGGCGAGGCCCGACGCCCGGCACTTGATATCGAAGAACTTCTCGGCACCCATGTCCGACCCGAACCCGGCCTCGGTGCAGACGATGTCGTTGGTGACCAGCGCCAGGCGGTCCGCGATGATCGAGTTGTTGCCGTGGGCGATATTGCCGAATGGCCCGCAATGGACGAAGGCCGGGCCGCCTTCGAGCGTCTGCAACAGGTTCGGCTTGATCGCGTCACGCAGGAGCACGGTCATCGAGCCGGCGACGCCCAGGTCCTCGGCGGTGACCGGCGACCCGTCGAGCCGTGTCGCGAGAACCATCCGGCCGAGTCGGGCGCGCAGATCGAAGAGGTCGGTGGCGAGAGCCAGGACGGCCATCACCTCGGATGCGACCGTGATGACGAATTCCGTCTCGCGCGGGACGCCGTCCTCGCGCCCACCGAGACCGATGACGACATGACGGAGGGCCCGATCGCTGATATCGAGGACCCGCGGCCACAGGATGCCGTGCGGGTCGATGCCGAGCGGGTTCTTGTGGTGGAGGCTGTTGTCGATGAACGCGCCGGCCAGGTTGTGCGCGGCTCCGATCGCGTGGACGTCGCCGGTGAGGTGGAGGTTGAAGTCCTCCATCGGGATGACCTGGCTGTAGCCACCACCGGCCGCGCCGCCCTTGATCCCGAACACGGGTCCGAGTGACGGTTGGCGGATATTGACCGACGCCCGGCGGCCGATCCTGTTCAGACCCTGGGCGAGTCCCACGGTGGTCGTCGACTTTCCCTCGCCGAGCGGGGTCGGGGTGATCGCGGTCACGACGACGTATTTGCCTCGCGGGCGCTCGGCCTCCAGCCGCGTGATCGCCTCGAGGGTCACCTTCGCCTTGGTCGGTCCGTAGAGCTCGAGCTCGGCGGCGTGGATACCCAGATCCGAGGCGATGTCGACGATCGGCCGCGGCGTGACAGAGCGGGCGATGTCGAGGTCGGACGGGAAGCTCATCGATCCTCCTGGGCCGATCTGCGCGCAGCGGTCTGGCGTTCGGCCGCGCGGATGAGGTGGGTCAGCAGGAGCGCGTTGGTGAGCGGTCCCACGCCGCCGGGTACGGGCGTGATGGCCGACGCGACCCGTCGGGCGGACTCGAAGTCGACATCGCCGCGGATGTGCCCATCGACCACGTTGATCCCGACGTCGACGACGACCGCTCCGGGCTTGAGCATCGACCCGGTGACCAGCCCGGGATGACCGGCCGCGACGACGACGATGTCGGCGCGGCGCAGGTGGCCGGGCAGATCGCGCGTTCGCCGGTGGCTGACGGTGACCGTCGCGTCCTCCCTGACGAGCAGGAATGCGACCGGCATCCCGACGACGGCGGATCGACCGATGACGAGCGCATCCTTGCCCGCGATCTCGATCCCAGTGCGCCGCAGGATCTCCACCGCGGCGTGCGCCGTGGCGGGCAGGAACCCGTCGTAGCCGAGCCGGAGCAGGCCGGCGTTGAGCGGGTGGATGCCGTCGATATCCTTGTCGGGGTCGATCGCGTCGATGACGGCGCGGAGCCGGATCGTGGGGGGCAGCGGCATCTGCACGATGACCCCATCGACCGTCGGGTCGGCGTTGAGTCCGCGGATGGCCGCGACGATGGAAGCCTCAGTCGCCTCGCCCTCGAGCTCGGCGAACCGCGCGTCGATGCCCACCTTTGCGCAGCCGCGGAGGATCTGTTCGAGGTAGACGGTCGACGGCGCGTCGCGCCCGATGATCACGACCGCCAGTCCCGGGGGGCGACCCTGCTGGGTCGTGAACGACACGACGTCCTCGGCAACGGCGGCACGGATCTCGACGGCGATCGGACCGCCTTCGAGCAACCGCGCGGTACCGGTCGAGGCGTCGATCACGCGGGCTCGGCCCGCTCGAGCGGGTCGCGGCGCTCGCCCGACACGACCACTTGGTGCGTCTGCGATGCGAGATCCTCGATGACCGAGAGGAGCTCTGAGACGCGTGCCGTCATCGTGCCCTCGAACTCCGGGTCCCCTGTCGACGGCAGGTTGATCAGCACGTTCGCGGCGGCTCCACGTCCCGCGGCTTGGCCCAGGAGTGCCGCGACATCGACATCGCTGGCCGCATTCGGATTGCTGCGCCCCGCCAATGCCTCGGCCACCCCGACGAGGTCGACGCACGACTCAACGCAGGCGAGTGGCACCTCCGACGCACGTCGCGCGGCGGCCTGCATCGCGACGGTCCGTGCCGCGATCTCTTCCTCGCTCTCGCGTGGCATCTTCAGTGCTGCCGAGAACCCGGCGTAGGCCTCGGCATCGTCATCGGCCAACGTGAGGAAGCGGTCCGACAGGCGACGGCCGGATTCCATCGCCCAGGCAAGCATCGGCTCGTGATCGACGTACTTGGGCTTGCCGGAGGTCAACGACGCGACCATCGTCAGGAGGCTCGCGCCGAGGGCTGCGGCAACGGCCGATGCGCTCCCTCCGCCGGGAACCGGCTCCGGCGACGCGAGGCGGTCGGTGAAGTCATCGAGAGACAGGTCGCGGAAGCGACCCGTACGTTCAGCGGGATCCACCGCGCGATTGTAGGTTGCCGCCCGCAACGTTCGCGCGGGGACTGAGCCGCGTCGGAGGGGTGAAGGCGGTACCGGCGCCTCCACCCCTCCCAACGGCTTCCGGCGGTCGAGGGAGGGTTTCGCCGCCGGCGTTCAATATCAATACGCGGCTACGCGCGGGCTAGGCCACCTTGAGTTCGTCCAGGCCAGTCACAGTCCAGCGCTTGGAGCGGTGCTGGTAGGCCAGGGCCAGCCGCGCGCGAGGTGTCTGGACTTCGAAGAGCGTGCGCGGGCCGGTGATGACCGGGTATGCCGCCGCCTCCTCGCGGATCGCTGAGAGCTGGGTGATCGGTAGTCGCTCGGTACCCCACGTGATCTCACGCGGGCGGCCGCTGAACCAATCGGTGCGGACGTGGACCGGGACCGGCTCTACGCGGATGAATGCCATGTCTGGCTCCTTTTCGAGTCCCGGTGTCTGGTTCGGTCGATGCCGGCGGGTCCCCCAGACCGGCAGATCCGGCCCGTTCCCGCCTTGGCATCGACCACCCAGATGGCACCGAGTGGATGGTCTGAAAGCCGTCGACCAGGGCACGCGGCCGACAGAACATCTGTTCGATGTGATGACACTAGACCGAACAGGTGTTCGATGTCAAGAGTCGTCGGGGCGAATGTCGTCGACGTCCGTGTCAGCTAGGGTGTCACGAGCCTCTGGAGCGTCCGGATCCGGCTCGATCGCATCCGTCGGGACGCCGCGGGCGCGGCGGTCGAGCGGATTCCGCGGATCGCGTTCGAATGGCGCCGGCAGGCCCGACCCGACCAGCCGACCGCGCGTCACCACTCCGGAGCCGTAGCGCCGGCGGAGCGTGTCGGCCGCCTCGATCGCCTTCCGGCGCCGCGGATCCTCGTCGGCGAACATCGTCAGCTGCTCGCGCTCACCGAGGTTCGACGCGGTGACGCCCAGGAGGCGGACACGGATCCCACGAACCTCCGGGCTGGCGAGCTCGAGAGCCGCCCGATAGATCGGCTCGGTCAGGTCGGTCGGCTCGCGCAACGTGCGCTGCCGCGTGATGGTCCGAAACGACGAGTCACGCACCTTGACTGCGATGGTCGACGCGCGGACGCCGGCCGATCGCAGTCGTCCGGCCACGCCATCGCTCATCGCGAGCAACGTTCTCTCGATGGTTTCGGCGTCCAGCGTGTCCGTATCGAACGTGTGCTCATGGCCGACCGATTTCGCGGGGTCACCCTCGTGGACGACGTCGTCGTCCATGCCCTGGGCGCGTCGGGCGAGCGATCCACCGTGCTTGCCGAACCGCCGCGTCAGCTGGTCGGGCGGAAGAGCGGCCAGGTCGCCGATAGTCCTCACCCCGTATTCGGCGAGGACGGCTGCCGTCTTCTCGCCGACACCCCACAGCCGCCAGATCGGCAGCGGAGCGAGGAATGCTGCCTCGTCACCCGGCGCCACGACGACGAGCCCGTCCGGTTTGCGCAGGTCCGAGGCGATCTTGGCGACCAGCTTGGTCGTCGCGACACCGACCGACGCGGTCAGTCCGACGTCATCCCGGACGGCGGCCTTGATCATCGCCGCGATCTGCGGTCCCTCGCCGAACAGTGGCCGCGACCCAGTCACGTCGAGGAACGCCTCGTCGATCGAGATCGGCTCGACCTGTGGCGTGAACCGACGGAGGATCGCCATCACGTCCCGCGACGCCTGCTGGTACCGGCGGCCGTCGACGGGCAGGAACACGCCGTCGGGACAGCGGCGGACCGCCTCGGTCAACGACATCGCCGAGCGAACGCCGAACACCCGCGCCTCGTAACTCGCCGCGGAGACGACACCGCGACCCGGCGGGACGCCGCCGACGATCACCGGCTTGCCGCGCAGTTCGGGACGGTCGCGCTGCTCGACGGCCGCAAAGAAGGCATCGAGGTCGACGTGGAGGATCGTCCGCTCGGTCACGGTCGGTATCATCCGCCCTCAGTGCAGCCAACCGCCGACGATCGGTTCGGGGTCGAGCCCCTGCCGTCGACGACCGTCACAGTCATCCTCCTCGGGCTCGCCGGCTCGCTTCTCCTGGCGTGGTTCGTGCCGGCCCTCGCGGTCGTCGCGGTGTGGCCGTGGCTGTTCGCCGTCCCGGGCTGGGTCATCGTCCGACGCGTCGCCCCGGACCTGTCGCGGCCGGGGTCCGTCGGCATCGCGGTCGTCACGAGCGTGTACCTGTCGGCGCACACGGTCAGGTTCGTCGCCCAGCTCGATGGCTTCGGGCGTTTCGCCGTGCTCGTCGCCGTGGCCCTGCTGGCGATGGCGACGGTGGTCATCGCCCGGATGCGGGAACCGTCGCTGGCGCCCGTGACGCTGCCACCGCTCGGTGCCATCCCGCGGAGCCTCGGTCGGGCAGTGCGGGACGACGCGCCAGCCTGGATCATCGCGGTCGCGGTCGCTCTCGTCGTCCTCGCGGTCCTGGGGGTCAACGGATGGCGCGAGACCAACGACGGTTTCGTGTCGGGTGGCTGGAACTGGAGCGACCTGCTGGTCCACGTCGCGATCGGCAACAGCATCGTGCACGGCAACTTCCCACCGGACGTCCCCTACTTCGCCGGCGTGCCGCTCACCTACCACTGGTTCGCCGACTTCCACGGCGCGATCGCCGCGGTCGCTGCCGACCTGCCGATCATCCCCGTGTACTTCGTGTCGAGCGCGCTGATGGCCGGCGTCCTGGCGCTGGTGGTGTGGGGGCTGGCCGAGCGGCTCACGGGCCGGCGCAGCGTGGCGACGATCGCGACGCTGCTCGTGTGCGCCGGCGGCGGCATGGGCTGGCTTCGCCTGGTCGGCGACGTCATGGCCGAGAGCACATCGATCACGACGCTCGTCGTCGAGCGTCCCTACGACAACTCGTGGGCCGACAGCTGGCCGTACTTCCGGATCGCATCGGTGTTCGGGACCGGCTTCCTACCGCACCGCGCGACAACGTTCGGGCTGCCCGGGCTGGTGGCCGTCATCCTGCTCGTCGTCACGTGCTGGGGACGGCGGCCCGCCGGGGTGCTGGTGGCTGGGCTGCTGGCTGCCCTCCTCGCACCGTTCCACTTCTACGCGTTCCCCGCGACCTACCTGATCGCCGGACTGTTCGTCCTGACCACGGGCCGGTGGCGCGAGAAGTCGTTGCTCAGGGACGCGGCGCTGTTCATCGGGCCGGTCGTGCTGGCACTCCCCTACGTGCTCCCGGCTGCGCTGCGCCAGAGCGCCGAGGGCTCCTTCCGAACCGTGCAGGGCTGGGGCGAGGCGCGCCTCGTCGACGGGCCGGGAGCCGTCGCGTTCTTCTACCTGACCAACCTCGGCATTCCCGTCGTGCTCGCGGTCCTTGCCTTCATCTGGTCGAGGGGTCGCGATCGTCTGCCGTCGCGCGCCTTCCTCGCGAGCTGGACGCTGGCGCTGTTCCTCGTCCCGAACCTGGTCGTGGTCAGCGCGGTCGTCTTCGACATGAACAAGTACTTCCAGATCATGTGGATCGCCGCCGCGATCGCGGCTGCCTGGCTGATCGACCGCTGGCCTCGACCGCTGGCGGCGGCGGTCATCGCGGTCTGCGCGATCTCACCCGCGCTCATCGCCGCCCACCACGCGACGCACCCGGCCGTGGTCATGAGTCAGGCGCAGGCCGCGGCCGGTCGCTGGATCGAGGCGAACACCCCGCAGCGCGCGATCTTCGCGACCGACGACTTCATCAACAACCCGGTCGATCTCGGCGGTCGCCTGCGGATCACGACGTTCGGCCCGTATGTCTCGAACCTCGGCTACGACCCCGAGCCGCGCGCCGCAGACATCGAGGCGATCTACTGCGAGGGGCCCGAGGTCGCCCGCGACCGCATGACCAGGTACGGCGCGACGTATGTGCTGTCGGCGGGCGGCGTCCTGGACTGCGCCGAGGAGCCGACCGACTTCGCGGCGAGTCGGCTGTTCGAGATGGTCTATACCGCCGACGGCGTCAGCGTCTGGCGCCTGGCGGATGCCCCGTGAGGAGTCGCCCGCGTTAGCCCTTCGGCTCGACGACGATCGTGACCTCGGGCGTCATGCCCGCGTGGACCTTGATCGCCACCTTGTACGTGCCGAGCGACTTGAGCGGCTCCTCGAGGTCGATCTTATGCCGGTCGATCTCGATGCCGCGACGCGCCAGGGCGTCGGCGATGTCCTTCGATGTGATCGAGCCATAGAGCTTGCCGCCCTCGCCGACCTTGACGCCCATCGTGAGGGTCGTCGAGGCGATCCGCGTCGCGGCGATCTCCGCGTCTTCGCGCTCGCGCTTGCGCTTGTCCTCGCGGCTCGCGATGTCGTGCTGCCACGCGCGATAGGCCCCGCCGGCCGCGGGCACCGCGAGCGACTGCGGGATCAGGAAGTTCGTGGCGTACCCGTCGGCGACCTGCTTGAGCTCGCCGCTCTTGCCGAGTGTCGGGACGTCCTTGGTCAGGATGACCTTCAAGTGCTGGAACCCTCCTTGTTGATCCAGGCGCGCGCTCGAGGCAGGACGCCGGATCGTTCGATGGCGCGTCCGGCGGCCGTCATGAAACCGGGGACGCGGCGGATGGTCCGACGGACCGGGCCCGGCGTCAAGCGCCGGATCTGGGCGACGTCGCGATCGAAGGACGCGCGGTCGATGGCCAGGTCGTCGAGCTTCTCCTGGAGCAGCTCGGGCGGGACGCCGTCGAGGAACAGGTCGACGGCGAGGACCACCACGACGATGTCGTCGAGGCCGCCGATGATCGGGACCGTGTCCGGGACGAGGTCGCGACCGATGACGAGATACCCGGCCGCCGCGCCCAGCAGGACCTTGCGGTCTGCCGGCATCCGCTCGTCGAGCACGAGCGCCCCGATGAGCCGGGCGTAGTCGGGCACGCGGCTGGCAACGGGCAGGAATGCGAGCAGGGAGACGAGTCGACCCACGGACGCTCGCCCGGTGCTGCGCTTGCTGGCCATCGTCGACGTGCCCTCCTTCGGCTCGGGGACGGGGAGTCTACCAGCGATGCGCGTGCAGCCCGCCCGCCTCGACCTTGACATCGAACGTTCGTTCGGTATGATGCTCACAAGGAGGCGCGAGTGACGAAGCACGACGCCGAACGCAAGGTCAGGATCCTGGATTTCATCGCCGCCACGCTGCGTGCGCGCGGGTATCCGCCCTCGGTGCGCGAGATCATGCAGGCGGTCGGCCTTGCCTCGACCTCGGCGGTTCACCATCACCTCCAGATGCTGGCGCGCGACGGCTACCTCGAGCGCGGAGAAGGGCAGAGCCGGGCGATCCGGTTGACGCCGACCGCCGCCATCCGACTCGGTCTTTCGAGCGAGCTCGTCCCACAGGCGACGACCGCGGACTCGCGGGTCGTGCCGATCATCGGCGAGATCGCAGCCGGTGGACCGATCGAGGCCTATCAGGACGCGTCGGAGACCCTCGCGGTCCCCGACATGCTCGCCCCGAGCGGGGATGCCTACGTCCTCCGCGTCCGGGGCGACTCGATGATCGAGGCACACATCGCGGACGGCGACTTCGTCCTCATCCGCCCCCAGTCGACCGCCCGCAATGGTGACATCGTTGTCGCCCAGGTCGAGGAGAACGCGGTCACCCTCAAGCGCTTCTTCAAGGAGAAGGACAAGATCCGACTCCAGCCGGCGAATCCTGAGTATCCCGCCCAGTTCTACGACGACGTCCGGATCCAGGGCAAGTTGATCGGCGTCATCCGCAAGCTGGACTAGCGGGCGGCGCCACCGACGCGCCCGTGGCCGGCGTTGGCCCCCTCCGCGCGCTCGCTCACGCACCTTCAGTGCGCTCGCTCCGGTGCTCGGTCGTCGCCTTGGCCTCGGACGCCCTGCGATCCGATTCTCAGTTCTGGATTCTCAGTTCTGATCGCTGTCCACAGGTTTCCCACAGGGGGCTAACCGGGCGGACGGAAGTCGTGGATGAGGTTGGGGGATAAGGCCCTAGCCGATGGGTGTGTCGCTCCGCGACAGTGAGGCCTTCGTTTCGCATTCATCTCGGGGACCGATGATCGACCGCCTGCCGCCGCAAAGTCTGGAAGCCGAGCAGTCCGTGCTCGGCGCCATCCTCATCGACCGGGATGCGGTCGTGGAGGTGGCCGAGTTCCTCCGTCCGGAGGACTTCTACCGCCAGGCCAACGGGCGGATCTACGCGGCCATCCTCGACCTTTTCGAGCGGCGCGAGCCGATCGATATCGTCACGGTGGCGGAGGCGCTCGAGCGCCGCGAGGACCTCGAGGCTGTCGGCGGCCGGGCGTACCTCTCGAGTCTCAGCAACGAGACCCCGACCGCCGTCCATGCCGCGCAGTACGCGCGCATCGTCGAGCGCAAGGCGGTGCTGCGAAACCTGATCGGTGCCGCCGGGCGCATCGCAGGGATCGGCTACGAGGATCCGGCCGAGATCCAGGAGGCGATCGACCGGGCCGAGGCCGAGCTGTTCGCCGTCAGCCAGAAGCGCATCGACGCCGGGTTCAGCGCGCTGAAGGCACTCCTGCACGACGCCTACGACCGACTCGACTACCTGCACGCCCACCGTGGGGAGATCTCCGGCGTCCGGACCGGCTTCACCGACCTCGACGCGCTGACGACGGGGCTCCAGCCGAGCGACCTGATCGTCGTGGCCGCGAGGCCATCGGTCGGCAAGACGAGCTTCGCCCTGAACATCGCCGAGCACGCAGCGGTCAAGGAACGGAAGAGCGTCGGCGTGTTCAGCCTCGAGATGAGCAAGGAGCAGCTCGTGCTCCGGCTCCTGTCGAGCGTCGCCAACATCGACTCGCAGCGACTGCGGACCGGCTTCCTCGAGGAGCTCGATTTCGCGCGGATCGCCCCGGCGATGAACTCGCTGTCCGAAGCCCCGATGTATATCGATGACACGCCGAACATCTCGGCGATGGAGCTGCGCACCAAGGCGCGCCGTCTTCAGGCTGAGAGTGGCCTGGACCTCGTCGTCGTCGACTATCTCCAGCTGATGCAGGCGACCACCACGAACCGCGATGCCAACCGCGTCCAGGAAGTGTCGGAGATCTCGCGCGGCCTCAAGGCCCTCGCGCGCGAGCTGTCGGTGCCTGTCATCGCGCTCTCGCAGCTGTCACGCCAGCCCGAGATGCGCGAGTCGAAGGAGCCGCGGCTGTCCGACCTGCGCGAGTCTGGCGCGATCGAGCAGGACGCCGATCTCGTCGTCTTCCTGTGGCGCGACAAGGAGCGCGGCTCGGACGACCAGGACACAGACGGCGAGGTCGTCAACCTGAAGCTCGCGAAGCACCGCAACGGACCGACCGGCGAGGTCCAGCTCTGGTTCAAGAAGCGCCAGACCCGGTTCGTCTCCTACGCCGGCGAACGCTTCGCAGAGGTCAACTAGCTACTGCGTCACCTTCCGACGGGTGAGGCGAAAGAGGCTACGGACTCCGGTCAAGCCCTTGAGGTCATGTGTGCCCGCGTCCTCGAATTCCAAGCCGGACCCAACGACGAGATCACGCGTCGTGGACGAGACGAAGACGTCATCGGGCGTTGCGCGAGACAGCACGCGAGCGGCCGTGTGGACCGCGACCCCCCTCACGCCGTCGCCCACAAGGTCGACTTCCCCGGTGTGAAGCCCCACCCGGATGGCTAGATCGATCTCGTTGGCTGCGCGGATCATCGCAACCCCGCACTGGACCGCTCTCGTGGCACTGTCGAATATCGCGAGGAACCCGTCGCCGGTCGTATCGATCTCGCGACCACGAAACGTGTTGAGCTGGTCGCGGAAGCGCCGGTTGTGGGCATGCAGGAGTTCTTGCCAGGCCGCGTCGCCGATCCGCTCCAGGGTCGCAGTCGAGTCCACGATGTCGGTGAACATGACGGTGGCGAGCACGCGATCGCCTGGCCCCTCCGGGCCGACACCGACGACGCGCGAACTGGTCCACTCGATGGTCACGAAGGGCTCATCGCCCACGACCCACGCATCGTGACCCGCCGGGATCTCGTACACCGAACCCGTGCCGATTTCCAGCTCGTGGCCGTCGTCGGTCGCCACCCTGAGTGTCCCGGACAACGCATATCCCAGGTGATGGAGCTGACACGACGCAGTTCCCGCGATCGGGGCAAGGTGGGTCGACCAGCGCCAGCCGGGCTCCCATCGACCCAGGCCGACGGTCGTTTCGTCGAGCGAGACCAGCGCGGCGGAAGCCTTTGGGAACGTCCGCGCCTCATCGGGGTCGTCGAAGGTCTTGCGTTGGAGTCGGGGCATGACTAAGCGACGCGTCGGTAGCTGATATCAAAGTCGTGCTTCCAGGTGACGCCGTCCTCGGCGATCTCCCAGGCTCCGTCGATGCGCGCGCCGTCGTCGCTGAGGGTCCCGCTGTAGCGCTGCGAGAAGTCGTCACCATCGCGCCAGAGCCTGAGCACCCGGTCCTCGAGGCTGAGGCCGTAGGTCCGGTGGACGCCGCGAGAGTCGAAATAGTGCTGGACGTAGGCGTCACCGTCGGCGCCGATGATGGCGATGCCGTCCGGCGCCTCGGGCACTGGGACGGTCCAGCGCTGGATGAGGAACCGCTTGCCATCGAGCCACTGGAAGGACAGGGTTCCGCTGCCGGACGCGAACGAGACCTCGATGGTCCACTCGCCCACGAGGGGTTGCAGGTCATGCATACATGGGCCTCCTTTGGCAACCATAGACCGCGCCGCGCGCGGATAGACCGCCGGCCCAACCGTGCATTCTCAATTCGACGTGGTGAGGATCACCGCATGGGCCCTGCGCGTCGCAGGCAGGTCGGCCCCAGAAAGCGCAGCGAAGCTCAAGCCACGAGGCCGACCCCTCGCCGGATCAGCCCCGCTCGCTTAGTTGGATCGCGGGAGGTCAGACGTGCGCGGGCGTATCCAGTGTCCCGGCGCGCACCTTGTCGAAGCACGAGCTGCAGTACACCGGCCGATCGTTCCGTGGCGCGAACGGCACGACGGCCTGACCCCCGCAGGCCCCGCAGATCGCAGCATGGAACTCGCGCGGCCCTTCGTTGTTGCGGGCTCGCTTGGCCGCGGCGCGACACGACGGGCAGCGCTGCGGATCGTTGACCAGACTCTTGCTGGCATAGAAGGCCTGCTCGCCGGCCGAGAAGATGAACTCCTCGGCGCAATCGCGACAGGTCAAGTTCCGGTCCTGATACACCCTCCAACACCCTCCACGCTCGGACGCCGTGACGGTGCCCGGGCGCGCAGGCGCCCGGACCCCTTGAACCGGGAGCGCTGGGCATCTGGGGGGCGCGCGCCCGGTGTGGTCCGGGCGGAGCCCGGGTCATAGCCGTGAAGATACGCGCGCCGTCAAGGGGTTCGATACGGATTTCGCGATTCTCGGGCGGTGCGAGGTTCGCGTTCCGTCGTCTGGCACCCGACGGATGCCGAAATCGTCAAGACGGAACCTCGCTGAGATCCAGGAGCTCCTGTTGCTCGCCTTGGGTGAGGGCGGGCTCGCCGTCGCGCGTCCCAACTACGAGAACAACATGGTGACCGACGTCGGCACCACGACCTTCACGCTCGACGCCGGCGGCATCCAGAAGACCGTGTCGATCTACGCGCTCGGCTTCGACGACCCGAGCAGCCCTGACGCGGCCGCCCGGACCGCGTTCAAGAAGTTCGCCGACCGGCTGGCCGACTTCGACCAGGGTGGCTCGATCGCAACCGACGTCTACACGCCCGAGGCGTACCGTGCCACGCTGATCGACAGCCCCGGTATCGCCGCCCCTGACATCCGCGACTGGCCGTAGACCGACCTGACGGTCGCCGATTTCAAGGCCGACGCGGACCCGAACGGCTTGCAGTTCCCGCACAAGACGTTGACGACCGAGGAGATCTCCCTGCTCGACGTCAAGGACTTCGAGGGTGGCTTCAACGGCCTCGTCCTCCGCGGCACCGACAACAAGCTGTACACGCTGGCGGTGCGGCCACTGCTTCCCGACGACGAGGGGTAGATCGGATCGATCCCGCAGAGCCCTGCGCTCGCCGTCAGGCGCTCCTTCGCTGCGCGAACTGGACGTAGGCGAATCCCAGGCCCAGCAGGAGATAGATCGCGACGGTCGTCCAACCGAGGGCATTGGCGACGCCCGCCAACTGGCCGAGCAGGATCACCACGAACCCGACGACCTCGCCGGCCAGGTTCCCGAGCACGATGGCCTGGCGCGCTTGCGGATCGGTCACGTCGCGCGCCAGCCAGTCCAGGACCGCGAAGCCGATCAGCGCCGCGCCGAGGAGCTGCGCGACCACCGTTCCCGCCTTGTCCAACGTGATGCCGTAGATCGCGAGCAAGGGTCCGCTGGCGACCACGAGCGCGACTCCGAAGATCGCGGCGATGACTGCCGCGACGACCAGAAGGTTCTTGAGCTTCATCGAGCCCTCCCTCCGCCGCGCGCTCGCGTCGATTCTCCTCCGGGGCGCAAGGCGTCAGGCTCATGTCGAGACGCAGCAGGGTCGGCCCCGGCAACGGGTCGGCCGCGTGGCATGATGGCCGCTCGTTCGAACCCGACTGATCGCCATCCTGGGAGGTGCACCGTGGGCGTCATCATCATCCGCGAGATGGTCGGGACGAGCCCCCGATCGTGGAGTGACGCCGCGCGCCAGGCGGTGGCCACCGCCTCGAAGACCGTCCGCAACATCCAGACGGTCGAGGTCGTGAAATCGAGCGCTGTCGTCGAGGACAGCGAGATCGTCGAGTACCGCGTCGAGCTCAAGATCGGCTTCGAATACGAGGGCTGACTCGCAGCTAATCGGCGGATGAGTCCCGGGCGCCACCATGGCGCCCATGCCCGACCGACCTACGATCGGCTCCGTTGACACCCCACATGAGGGGTCGATATCGTTCGCGCGGCCCGGCACGATCCCGCCTCGCAGGTCGGTCACGGGGCAAGCGCCGATCTCCGGGGGCTCGGATCGCCCGGCCCAGACGCAGCCGTCCAGGAGTGCCCACCTGAGCGACGAAGGCCGCGGCTACCCGATCCAGATCGCGAAGGTCCAACGTCCGGCGCTCCGCGACCAGACGCTCGAGCGGCCGCGCCTGCTCGACTGGCTCAGGGTCAAGGTCCACGGCCGTGTCGTGCTGATCCTCGCGGATGCCGGGTACGGCAAGACGACGCTGCTTGCCGACTTCTCCAGGCGCACGCGCATTCGGACGCTCTGGTATCGGCTGGATCCCGACGATCGGGACTGGGTCACGTTGCTCCACCACCTCATCGCGGCCGGACGCGAGCACGACACTGGCTTCGCGGAGGCGACCGCTGACCTCCTCGCGACGGTCGTCGCCGGTGGCGGCCCGTCACGGGAGACGGTCATCGAGAGCTTCATGCGCGAGTTGCCGTCGATCGCCGCGGGCGGAGCGGCACTCGTCTTCGATGACTTCCATCTGGTCGACGATGCGGCGGATGTTCGGTACCTCGCGCGCGAACTGGTGGCCCGCGCGCCGGAGCGACTCACGCTGGTGTTCGCCAGTCGCCGTGCTCCTGCGATCCCGCTCTCCAAGCTGCGCGCGGTGGGCGATGTCGCCGAGCTTGGCACCGACCACCTGCGCTTCGATGCGGCGGAAACGGCCCAGCTGTTCACGGAGACCTACGGCCGGCGGATCGATCCCGACATCCTCGCGGACCTTGCGGTGCGCACCGAGGGATGGATCGCCTCGCTGCAGCTCGTCCAGGCAGCGCTGCGCGATCGGTCGCCGGCCGAGATCCGTCATTTCGTGCGGACCCTCACCGGAGCTGACCACGAGCTGTACGACTATCTCGCGGAGGAAGTCGTCGGTGACCTCGAGGAGGATCTGCAACGCTTCCTGATGCAGACCTCGATCCTGCAGGTCGTGACGCCGGAGCTCGCCGAGGTCGCATCGGGCCGTGATTCGGTGGATGTCGCTCGGCTGATGGCCGCGGCCGAGAGGCTCACGCTGCTCAGCCGGTTGTCAGGCGGGCCGCGGACTCACCAGCGCTATCACCCGCTGGTCCGCGGTTTCCTCGAGGCGCGCTTTCGGTCGATGGACGGGCCCGATGCAGTAGCGGCGCTCCACCGCCGGACCGCTGCGGCGGCAGCTGCCAGCGACTGGAAGGTCGCGGCTCATCACTATCGAGAGGCCGGCGATATCGAGGCGATGCTCGGCGTGGTCGCCGGGGCCATCCCGACGATCATGGGGAATGGGCAGTACGCCTTGGCGGAGGCTTTCATCGGCCCGATCTCCGTCAATGAACGGCCACCCGGCTTCGACCTGATCATCAGTCGAGTCGACATGCAGCATGGCGACTACGAGGCAGCGATCGCCGCCAGCCAAGCCGTCCTCGACTCAGGAGTCACAGATCCCGTCCAGCGAGACCACGCGCTGCTCAATCTGATCACGCTGGCTATCAATTTCGGCGATGGGGAGCGGGCAATCGCTCTCGGCCGTGAGCTGGCCGCCCTTACCAACGACCCCCGGTTGCGCGCGATCGCGGAGGCGGCGCATACCGTTCTCGACATAACCGACGCGCAAGACCTTGATGCGGTCAACCGCCGACTTCGCTCGATGGCGCAAGCGCAACGCGGTGGAAGCTCCCACCACTTCGGGGTAACGATGCTCAACCTGGCATTGAACTCGCTAGTTCAGGACCGGGTCGACAATGCCCTCGACGAGGCCACTGAAGCCCTCGAGGCCCTGGAGGGGACGACTGGGGCAATTGAACATTCAGCTGCAAGGGTTCTCCAGGCTTCAGTGCTCCTGCGACTTTCACGCATGCAGGAGGCGACCGACCTTGTTTCAGGGATGACGTCCGACGCCAGTAGGTACATCCCTACCGAGGCGTTCGCGGACGCGGCCGATGCATTTGATTCTTTCGGGTCCCGAACAATGGCGTGGTCGCTTCTCGATCGAGTTGGAGATCAGTCAACCCAAACGGTCGCAGACCGCCGTCAACTGACACTGGCTCGCGCAAGAATGGCGATCCGCCAGCGCGACATCCTTACTGCGGAGCAGGAGGTAGCCGCCTACCCACAGGGAATCCCGACCGTGGTTGGCGCGACGCCAGCCATTCGCATGACCGAAGCGCACGTGGCACTCGTTCGACGCGATCCCTCCGCGACGCGGCTGCTTCGCGATGCGACCACTTTTGCGGCCGCGTATGGTGCGACCGGCGTTCGGCGGCAAGGCGAACTTCTCCTCTCTACCCTGGCAGGTCACGGAGAACTCGACCGGACAATAGCCGTGATCGAGAAGTCCTCGCCATGGCACCTAAGCTTTCTGGCCGAGGATTTGATTCCACATTTGCCGAGCCTCAGCGCGGCGTCGCTCAGCCTCATCTCTTCAACGGCTGGCCTACATCCGGAGCGCTGGAGGACTGCCCTTCGACAAGAGCTGGATCATGACACTCGCGATCTCAACCTGCCAGCGGCGCGCCTACTCGAGTCCATAGGGGATCGCAGCGACATCGCGCGTCTTCGTCGTCTGGCTAAATCCGCCAGAAGGCGCCCAGAGGCTGGCGGCTTAGGTCGTTCGCTCGCGCGGCGACTTGCGGACGCCGTGAGAGTGGAGGACCAAGGCCGAATCTCCTTGGACATCGGGGGCCGACTCGTCCTAGGCTCCACGATCAGGCGAAAAGTGCTGGCCTTGCTCAGCTACCTGATTACCCGCCCAGATCTATCAGCAACCCGTGACCAGGTCCTTGATGCGCTGTGGCCCGAACTCGACCCTGAGGTTGCGGTTAACTCCCTGAATCAGACCGTCTACTTCCTACGCCGGGTCTTTGAGGAGAACTACTCGGACGATCTGTCTCCTGGCTATGTCCATCATGACTCGGACGTGGTCTGGCTTGATTCGGAGTTGGTATCAAGCCGTAGTGTCGAGTGCCGACAACTGATTCGCGAGTTGCCAAGTCGTCCGAGCCCAGACGAGGTGGATCGCCTGACGCAGCTCTATCGCGGTCGTTTCGCTCTTGAATTTGAGTATGAGGAGTGGGCGGCCGCGTATCGCGACACTCTCCACGCGACATACCTAGAGATCGTCGAGCGTTCCGTGCTCGACGATTTCACATCGGGCCACTATGACCGCGGGATCACAGTCGCTCGGCGGGCGCTCGAGATTGACCCGAGCGCCGAGCAGATCGAGGTGTGCCTGTTGCGCCTCTACCGCGTCACAGGCGCCCATTCGGCGGCCGCAGAGCAGTACGCGCATTACGCCGCCTTCATGCGTGATGAGATGGGCGTGGAGCCGCCACCTCTCGAATCGGTCTAGACAGATAGGTAAGGTGCCGTATTGACCGGTTCAGTTGCGGATACCTAAAGTCCGGCCCACTTACTAGTACCCCAGTACTAGGAAGTAACCGTCAATACCGGACGCAGCGATGCCGCACCTGAAATGGGCACTTAGGGTGCGGCGGAGCGACTAGTGCAACCGACCGACTGGTAGTCAGGTCGGTTTTCGTGTTCCCAGAGCACGGAGGCCGCGAAGGAGGTCGATCGTGGCACCCGAGTCCGCAAAGCCCTGGTAGAGGCGTAGCTCAAATGAGGGACCGAATTCGTTCGCGTCATCTTTACGCTCGCTAGCGTGGCGATGATCGCCCTTGCTGGAGGGGCTTCTCTTAGGGCCTTCTAGTACGGATGCACCATTACTCCACTGACGGGTCTGCCGTTAGAGTGAGAGTGGTGGTCAGGTAGCGATGCCCAAATCCCTCAAGCTATACGTCACAGCCGTCGTGGTCATCGGCGCTATTGCGCTGATGGCCGCGACTTTTCTGTTTCCCCCAAAACCCGGAATCGCGATCGAGGTCGGCGCACCTACGAGTTCGCCCGCGCTCGGACACGCCCTGGGGATCCTCTACTGGACAGTGCTCACTGTCATCGGGTCTGCGTTTCCCGTCTTGCTACCTCGTGGGACACAGCAGGCCGTAGCAATCGCGCCAATCATGGGCGCCATGTTCCTAGGCGGCCCTGCTGTCGCTGGATGGGTGGCAGCACTCGGCACCACGGAACTTCGCGAGCTTCGCGGCCGGGTTCCGTGGTACGGGACCTTAGCCAACCACGCCGTCCTCGTCCTGCCCGCGGTATTGGCCGGCAGTGTCCGAGAGGTCATGCTCCCCTTTGGATCAGGCATCGCATGGGATTTCGCGACCGCGATGGTCGCGGCAACCCTTTTCATCTCCGCGAACCTGACGCTCGTTTCGATCGCGCTCGGACTTCGCACCGGTCAGGCGCCGCGCGATGTGCTATTCGGCGATGCTCGCGGCATCCTTGGCAGCGTCGTTGCCCTCGCACCATTGTCATGGCTCATGACCATCGTGTACGCCGTGCAGTGGTGGGCGACGGCCCTCTTCGCAGTACCCCTGTACTCCACCCGTCTCGCGTACCAGCGCTTCATCGAGATGCGCGAGATGTTCACCCAGACGATCGGCGCCCTCGCCGAGGCGGTGGACAAGCGCGACCCGTTCACGGCGAAGCACAGCCATCGGGTCAAGGAGATCGCCGTCGACATCGGGCGCGTCATGCACGTCACCGACGGGGAGCTGGAGGCGCTCGAGTGGGGTGGCCTCCTCCACGACGTCGGCAAGATCGGCGTTCCCGACCGCGTGTTGCTGAAGCAGGAGCGGCTGAACAAGGACGAGCGGATGATCATGAACGCGCACCCGGTGCTGGGCGCGCAGATCATCGCCCCGGTCAACAAGCTCGCCCCCGAGCTGCCGATCATCCGCCACCACCACGAGTGGTACAACGGCTCGGGCTACCCGGATCGCCTCATCGGTGACGAGATCCCGAAGCTCGCGCGCGTCCTGCACGTGGCCGATGCCTTCGAGGCGATGACCGCCGCCCGCCCGTATCGCATGACACCGCTGACGGCGGAGCAGGCGCTCGCCGAGCTCCGCAAGTTCGCCGGCATCCAGTTCGATCCGGTCGTGGTCGACGCCTTCGTCAAGACCCACCACGTCGAGGGCGTCTCGGATCCGGGCCGCACCGTCCAGCCGCGACCGATCCCGCTCCTCGGCCAGGCGGCCGCCACGCGTCTGGCCGAGCCACCCGCGACCGGCACGCTGCCGGCCTCATCCCAGGCACCCGAGCAGGCCTGACGAAGCGGAAGCCCGCTCCAGCATCATGACGCGATGCTGATCGGCGGGATCCTGCTCGGCCTCCTCCTCGGCCTTCTGGCGGGGGGACGGCTCCGGAACCTCGCCGAGATCCAGCTGCGCTGGACGGGGCTGCTCCTCGCCGCCGTCGTCCTTCGCTACGCGACCGAGTGGGCGCTCGGCGCGGGCATCGACATCGTCGAGACGCTCCGCCTGCCGCTGCTCACTGCGGCGTTCGTCGTCCTGCTGGCGGCCCTCTGGATCAACCGCTCCTACCCGGGTCTCAGCCTGGCGTTCCTCGGCGTGCTCTCGAACACGCTGGTCATCGTCGCGAACAACGGGTTCATGCCGATCTGGCAGCCGGCGCTCATCGCGGCCGGCCTGACCGAGGCCGACGTCGACCGGGCGTTCCATACCGTCGTCGACGCCGCCGCGCCCGACTTCCTCGGGCGACTTCTGATCCTCGGCGACGTCATCCCCGTGCCGCTCGCATTCATCCAGAACGTGTACTCGCTGGGCGACGTGTTCCTGACCCTCGGTCTCGCGTTCTTCCTGTTCGCAGGCGTCGTCCGCGTCCCGACCCCGACCGAGGAGTCCGAGGACGCGGAGCTGCGCCGACGACTGGCCGGGGAGCGGGGTGTCACCGGCCTCACGCCCGGACTCGAGCGCTCGGCGGCGCTCGATCGGCCGACAGTCCTCGGCGCCGGCCGGCAACGACTCGCCGCGCCGGGGGCGGCGACGGTCGGTGGCGGTGGACCTGGTGCAGGCACCGCCCCGCCCGTGCCCACAGCTCCGACGCTGCCGATCCCGCGCCTCTCCCCGGAGGTCATGGCACGGCTCCGGCGCCACCCGTATGTCCGGCTCGCGCTGAACGGATCGTTCACGGCGCTCTGGTCGGGCCAGCTGATCTCGTTGTTCGGCGACCGGGTCCACCAGGTGGCCATCGCCGCGATCGTCTTCGTGGTGACCGATTCACCGATCGCGGTTGCGCTCGTCTTCGTCGCCGCGACCCTCCCGAACCTCCTGTTCGGCCCGCTCGCGGGCACCCTGGTCGACCGCTGGGACCACCGCGAGGTGCTCGTCGTCAGCGACATCCTTCGCGCGGCCGTCGTCGTGATCATGCCGATCGCCGCGTCGACCAACATCCTTCTCGTCTACCCGCTCGTGTTCCTCCTGACCACGATCTCGATCTTCTTCCGGCCCGCCCGCGTGGCGATCCTGACGCGGCTCGTTCGGGAGGACGAGCTGCTGACCGCCAACTCGGCGTTGTGGGTCGGCGAGACCATCGCCGACGTCATCGGGTTCCCGCTGGCCGGTCTTTTCGTTGCGCTCGTCGCGAACGCCGTGTCGGTCGCCTTCTGGTTCGACGGCGCGACCTACCTCGCCTCCGCCCTGCTGTTGAGCACGCTGATCCCACGGCCGATGGCACGCCCGGCGAGCGAGGATGCGACCGGGGAACCGGCACCGACCGGGTTCCGCGGCGAAGTCGTCGCGGGATGGCGCTTCCTGCGCAACGAGCCGGTCCTCCTCGCGAACACGCTGCAAGCCGTGGTCGCGCAGCTCACGATCGGCGTCCTGATCGGCCAGACGGCGGTCTTCGCGGAGCGCGTCTTCGGCAGCCAGGGCTTCGAGTGGCAGGCCGTATACGGCTTCATCGAGGGCAGCCAGGGCGCCGGCAACCTGATCGGCGGGTTCGTGATCGGGCTGATCGGGGCGCGGCTGGCCAAGGGCCGGATGATCATCGCCGGCTACACCGTGCTCGGGCTGCTCACGACGCTGATGGCGCTGTCGGGCAACCTCGGCGTCGTCCTCGCCTTCGCGTTCGGCATCGGCATCGCCAACATGGTCTTCGTCATCCCGAGCCAGACGCTGTTCCAGGAGCGGACGCCGCAGCACCTCATCGGTCGTGTGATCGGGTTCCGGTTCTCCCTGGTCTTCGGGGCGATGACGCTGTCGATCGGGCTGGGTGGCGTGCTCGCCGAGGTCATCGGCGTCACGACGGTGATCGCCGCATTCGGGGTCGTCACGACGTTGGCCGGGCTGGCAGGCTGGTTCGTGCCGGCGCTCCGCGAGGCGTGATCGGCTATCGGGTATCCTGCTGCCCGTCTGCGGCGCCAGACCTGACGGCCCGCGTCGAGCGCCAGGAGCTGTGACACACCCGTGACCGAACCCCGTGACCGCGCGCCCGAGGAGCCGCTCGAGCCCATCGACGACGACATCGACGACGAGCTCGATGACGACGAGGGAGGCGAGCCGCTGGACGACGCCGATGTCGACGAGATCGAGGGCGAGCTGCTCGACGAGGCCGAGGCGGAGGCGATCGAGGCAGAGGAGGCCGAGATCGACGACTACGACGCCGCCGTGCGCGAGATCGGCGGCGACGGGACGCCCGTCCCGGTCGCGGAGACTGCGGCGGAGCGTCGCTCGTCGGCGGCCAAGCGTCGAAGCGGCGCCGCGACGGCGACGACTCGGGCGCCGACGCCGTCCGAGATCGCGGTCCATGTCAAGGACGACGTGTCGAAGTGGTACGTCATCGCGACCGTGGCGGTCTTCGCCCTCATCCTGCTCAACGGCCTGCTGCTGGGGAGCGGCGGCCTCCTCCGCCCGCTGCCGACCCCGACGCCGTCGGCCAGCCCAAGCGCGAGCGCCAGCGCGAGTCCGAGTGGCTCGGCAAGCCCAAGCGCGAGCCCGAGTGGCTCGGTAAGCCCGAGTGGCTCGGCGAGCCCGAGCGGTTCGGCGAGCCCGAGCGCAGCAGCATCGGTCGCGCCGAGCGCGACACCCGCGGCCAGCGCCTCGCCGAGCCCGTCCTAGCCGCTTCGTCGGGCCCGGTCGTCGGGTCTACTCTCTGTGGATGGGCGCTGACGACGATCGGCGGCGCATGGTCGACGACCAGTTACGCGCGCGCGGCATCCGCGACGAGCGCGTGCTCACAGCCATGACCGAGGTCCCGCGGGACATATTCATCGATGGCGACCGACAGAGTCGCGCCTACGCGGACGAGGCCGTCCCCATCGACGCCGGTCAGACCATCAGCCAGCCGTGGGTCGTCGCGCGTATGACCGAGCTCCTGGCGCCCCAGCCGGGCGACCGCATCCTGGAGCTCGGCACCGGCTCCGGCTACCAGGCCGCGATCCTCGCTGCGCTCGGGGCGGACGTGACCAGCCTCGAGCGGCACGCCGTCCTCGCGGACAAGGCCCGCGAGCGGATCGACGCACTCGACCTGGCCGGCACGGTCGCGATCCGGACGACTGACGGCAGCCTCGGCGATCCCGCCGGCGCGCCATGGGACGGGATCATCGTGACGGCGGCGGCTCCTTCGATCCCGATCGAGCTCCGCGACCAGCTCGCCGACGGCGGACGGCTGGTCATCCCCGTCGGGCCTCGCGATCACCAGATCCTGACCCTCGTCGTGCGGCACGGCGACGACTGGCGCGACACGCCGCATGGCGCGGTTGTCTTCGTGCCGCTCATCGGACCCGGTGGCTTCCCGAACGACGAGCCCAACTCCCGCGCCGACGGCCGGCGCCGCTGGTTCTGATCCGGGCACGTTCCCCCTCGGTATACTCGGCCGGCCATGACCCATGTGTTCGTCGCGCCCCACTCGGACGACGTCGCCCTGTCGTGCGGGGGCCTGATCGCGAGCCTCCGGGAGCTCGGCCAGACCGTGACGATCATCACGGTCTTCTCTGGCAACGGAGGCAACGACGGCCTGACGTCCTATCAGCGCGAGGCGCTGGGTTTCGGGTCGAAGGCGATGTGGCCCTCGACCGAGGCGTTCAACCGCAGCGCGATCCTGCCCGACTACCCGATCGCGCCCGCCTGGGTGGCAGACGCAGAGGGCCTCGAGGCGACGCAGGTCGACGCCGACGCGGCCGCGAAGCGATTCTGGCAGCGGTCGTCCTGGTATCGACGGGCCAGCATCCGCAACGAGTCACTGGCCGGCCAGCCGGTCATCGACGATCTGCCGACCCAGGGGGCGGTGCTGACCGACGACGTCGTCGACGCAGCGGCGGCCGGCGACCTGATGGCCAGGCGCCGGCTCGAGGATGAGCGATACGCGTATTTCGCCGAGGCGTCGATCGTCTTCCTCGACCTGCCCGACGCCGTCTTCCGCGGGTACGCAGGTGACGAGCAACTCCTCGGGCCGCCGCGCGATGATGACACGCTTCCGTTCGCTCTCCTGCAGCGCGAGATCGACCGATTGGAGCCGCAGCAGGTGTACCTGCCGCTCGGTGTCGGTGGACACGTCGACCATCAGCTCTGCCGCGAAGCGGGTGTGGCGTTGCTCCGCTCGTCGACCCGCTGGGTGATGCCCGGGCCGGAGTACGCCGGCACGGTGGTGTTCTACGAAGACTTCCCGTACGCGATGTGGAACGACTTCCGGACGCTCGACCAGCTCGGCCCCGAGGCGCTCGCGGGACTACCCGCCGGCGTGAGCCTGTTCCCGGCGTTCGCGGATATCGGCGACCAGATCGAATCCAAGATCACCGGCATCAACATCTACGAGAGCCAGATCGAGCGGCTGTTCGACGGCACGCGCGCCATGGCCGACGCAGTCAGGTCGTACGGTGCGGCGCTCGGGGTCGTCGGCGATGTGGCCGGGCCGGCCGAGCGCTACTGGCGGACCAGCCGCGTCTGAGTCGATGGCGGCCGGCTGGCGCCGCGCCGACCGCCTGATCGTCCTGGCGGCCCTCGCCGCCGGGATCCTCATCCGTCTGTGGCTGCTGCCCATGCCGGGGCTCGTGGGTGACCTCGACCAGTTCGTCGGATGGGTCCATCACATCGCGACACGCGGGCTCGGTTCCCTGTATGGCGAGACCGACGCGGGGCCCGTGAGCTTCGGGCCGGTGATGGCCTACGTGTGGACGGCGCTCGCGGTCATCCAGCCCGCGTTCGCGACGGTCGCCGACTCGTCCGACCCTGCCATCCGGGTGCTGATGAAACTGCCGGCGACCATCGCCGACTTCGGGATCGCGGCCCTCGTCGCTTACGCGCTGCGGGGGCGACCACGCTGGGCGGCGATCGGCTTGGCGGCCGTGCTGCTTCATCCGGTCGTGTTCTACGTGAGCGCGTGGTGGGGCCAGTACGACTCGATCTATGCCCTGAGTGGACTCGGCGCGCTCGTGGCGGCGCTCTACGGGCGCAACGGCGTGGCTGCCGCGCTCCTCGCGGTGGCACTCATGACCAAGCCACAGGCCATCCCGTTCATCGTCCCGTTCGCGGCCTGGTTCTGGACTGCTGGCGGGATCCGCGAGGTTTTGCGGGCGGCGATCATCGGCGTGGGCGTGATCGCGGTCCTGTGGATCCCGTTCCTTGCCGACGGCGGACCGGCGGGGTACCTGGACAACGTCCGACAGTATTCCAGCGGTGTGTTCGCGATCGCGTCGGTGCGGGCGTGGAATCCGTGGTGGCTGCTGCAGGAGGCGGCGGCACGCGGCGACTTCATCCGCGACGACGTGGCATTCCTCGGGCCGTTCGCACTACGCCACATCGGGTATGCCGTGACCGCGTTCTTCTCGGCGGCAATCGGCCTCGCGATCATCCGCGATCCGCGGCCCGAGCGGCTCATCCTGGGGCTCGCCGCTTCGGTGCTGACGTTCTTCACGTTCATGACGCAGATGCACGAGCGGTACGCCTTCGCGGCGGTCATCCTCCTGCTGCTCGTCATCTACGATCGGCGGGCGTACGTCCTCTGGCTGGTTCTCGGGGCGGCGCTGACCCTGAACCTGCTCAGCGCGGCGCCCGCGAACGCGCTGCTGCAACGGACCTTGCCCCACAGCGGCCCAATGTCGATCATCGGATCGATCGTCCTGACCGCGTGCACGATCGCAGCCCTGTGGCTCGCGCTGCGCAGATCGTCCGGCGGGCCGTCGAGGACGGCGTGACGGAGACCGGGATCGAGGCGCGCCGGGGGCCATTGGCGGACCGCTCGGTCGTCGCGTTCGCCGTGATCGCGGCGTTCGCCGCCGTGACCCTGCTGTGGCTCGGCTTCGGGATGACGTTCTTTTCGGACGAATGGGCCTTCATCGAGCAACGCTCGCTCGGGGACCCGAGGTCGTGGTTCACCCCGCACAACGAGCACTGGGTGACCTTCCCGGTCCTGCTCTACCGGGCGGTCGTGGAAACGGTCGGGATCGGGTCGTACGTGCCTTTCCACGTCGTGCTGATCGTGCTGCACCTGGTCGTGGCGACCCTGGTGTACCGCCTCACCGAACGGTCGGCGGGTCCGCGGTTCGCCCTCATCGGCGCGACCATCGTCCTGTTCCTCGGTGGTGGCTTCGAGAACCTGTACTGGGGCTTTCCAGATCACGTTCGTCGGCTCGACGCTGCTCGGCCTGCTGGCGATGGAGGTCACCGACGGGCCCGACCGGGGCCGGGTCGCGCGCTGGCTTGTGGCGCTCCTCCTGCTCGGCGGCCCTGGCCACGTCCGGTGTCGGGGTCGTCGTGGCGATCGCTGTCGGCATCGAGTGGCTCGCTCGACCGGCGCTGGCGGCCGTACGTCCCGTATCTCGTCGTGCCGGCGGCGGCCTTCCTCGCCTGGTACCTCGCGTTCGGTCAGCTACGGCGTCAACCCGGACCGGGATCCGCTCTCGCTGGCCGCGATCGCCTCGATCCCCCGCTTCGTGGCCGATGGCCTAGCGACGGTGCTCGGCGTCGTGGCCGGCGTCCCGCCCGAGGCCGGGCCTGCTCGTCCTCCTCGCGATCATCGTCGCCGTCGGGTCGCGCCATCCGCGGCGGCTGCGCTCACCGCGCGTCGTCGGGATCGCGGTCGCCGATCGTCGCGCAGTACGCGCTGGCGGCCCTGATCCGGGCCCACCTCTTCGAGGGACAGGCCGAGTACACGCGCTACCTCTACTCCCCGGCCGTCCTCGCGATCGTCGCGGCCGGCGTGCTCGTCCGGGGCATCAAGCGCACGGCGGTCGGGCGCAAGCGACTGTTCACGACGGTCGGGCTTGCCGTGTGGGCCACGACGGCCCTGATCCTCAACGGGCGACTGCTGCTTGCCGGCCGCGAGCTATTCCTCGCTCGCGCGGACATGACCCGGGCCCTGGTCACGGTCGCGCTCGAACCGCTCCCGCCAGGGGTCGACCCGACGCGCTCCCTTGTGCTCGTCCCCTCGCCCGAATCCCTGCGTCGGATCGCGTCGCAGTACGGCGATCCGCGGACCGATCGCCTCGTGCCAGGTTCAGTGCGCCCCATCCCGCCCGAGATCCTCGCCGAAGCGCGGCGCCGGCTCATCGAGGGCGCGCCCGATCCCGTGATCGAGGCAGCCAGCCCTGCGCGAGGTCGCCACTTCCCGGATCGCCAGTCCGATCACGACGAGCGGGACCATGAGGACCATCGGCAGGGCGAGGAGCGCCGCGATGACCGGCCGCCCGACCAGGGCCGGGAAGCGCCATCGCCACGTAGTAGAACTGCGTGGCCGGAAAGACGGCCGGGACCGCGAACCACTCCGCACCCTGACGCCGCAGGATCCACAGGCCGACGAGCGTGGGCAGGATGAGAACCGGGATGCCGCCACGCGCTCCCGTTCCAGGCGGTCTGGATGGTTGCTGCCGACGCCCAGACCTCGATCGAGGTAATGCTGCCAGGGCAGGACCAACAGAACGACTGCCAGGACGGCACCGGCGATGACGAGATGGCGCCAGCGGGCAAGCAGCGGGATCGCCGCGTACAGCTTCAGGCCGACCGCCAGGACGGCGCCGGCGACGCTGCCCTGTACTAGCAACGCCAAGGCGATGCGTCTGCGGGTTGCCGTTCCAGACGCCGTGAAAGAGGGGCGGGAACAGGAGCCACCACCACGGAAGCTCGAGACGACGGACGAGCCAGCACCGACGCCGCCAGACCCACGAGCAGCCACACCCACGTCGATGCCGTCAGCGGCAGGACGCTGGTCGGGGCGTAGAAGAGCAGCGTGTGCGGCCCGGCAGCGTACGGGATCCCGGATTCCGTCACGGCCCACGGGTCACCGCCTGTGAGCCACGCGACCGCAGCGTTCTGGTAGTGGCGGGCGTCGATCCCCAGCACGTCCGGTTTCACGATCCACAGCAGATCGATCGACCACGAACCATGCCGGCAGGCCGATCCGTTGCGATCGCCAGCCGCAGCCGTCTCGATCATGGCTCGGCCGAACGGGCGGCGCCCGACCAGCGACCGACGAATGCCCGCCGGTACCAGCGCAGGTACTGCGGCAGCCACTTGCGGAGCTTGAAGTTGCTTTCGCCGGCCGTCCGATCGCGCCAGGTCGTCGGGACCTCCGCGACGGTGCGGCCGTCGAGCGTCGCCTTCACGGTCAGCTCGAGCGCGAGCTCGAAGCCGGCGGAGCTCTCGATCGTGATCGCGTCGAGGAACCGCCGGGCGTAGAGCTTGAAGTTGTTGGTCGGGTCGTGGGTGCGCACGCCGGCGAACCAGTGCAGCGTCAGCCCAGCCGTCCGGCTCATGAGGCGCTTCAACGGCGGTCCGCCGATCTGCCGACCGCCGGGCATGTAGCGCGAGGCGGCGACCACATCGGCGCCGTCACGGGCCAGCGCGACCATCGAATCGACGAGTCGAGGTTCGTCGGAGCCATCGGCCATCGTGATCAGGACATACGGCCCGGTCGAGCCGGCGATCCCGGCCTTCATCGCGTTGAGGACGCCGCGCCCGAGGTCGTTGCGGTGCCCGCGGACGGCCGGCAGCTCGGCCGCCAGCCGCTCGATCACCGGGACCGTCGGGTCCTCGTCGAAGTCGTATACGACCAGGATCTCGTGCGGCGTGCGGACGTCGCGCGCCAGGGCGCGGAGTGCCGGCTCGACCGCCTCGCCCTCCTTGAAGACGGGCATGACGATCGACAGCTCCGGGCCGGTCACGCCCGCGCCTCGGCGACGAGGAGGGTCTGCCGTCCGAGGAGCCACCAGGCCGGTCGGAAACGGAGGTAGGCGCGAACCAGCCGCGCATCGGTCGGCAGGCGGCCCTTGGTCGAGTACGGAAGGAAGCGGGTGATCAGCTCGACCGTGTGGAGCTGGGCCAGCTCGGCCGCCTCGAGCAGGCTGCGCTCGGTCAGGGCGACCTTGTGGTCGATGAAGTCCCAGTAGCGCGGCCCGACCAGGCGGATGTTGGGCTGGAGGACGATCGCCCTGCCGCCGGGGCGGAGCAGCTGGCGGACGACCCGGAGCTGCTCGACGACCGCGTCGCTCGTCTCGAGGTGCTCGAGGTAGTTGCTCATGAAGACCGTGCCGAAGTAGCCGTTCGGGATCACAGAGGTGAGATCCAGCCCGGAGGCCTGCACGAACCGGACGTCCTCCGGCAGGGCCGAGCGCATGTCACGGATGTCCGTGGCCCATCGCTCAGTGCCGTCGGATCCAGCGGACGAAATGACCGCGGTCGCAGGCGAGATCCAGGATCGGCGCCTCCGGAGTCGACGAAGCGCTGCAGGTACGCGACGATCTCGCGCCACACCGCGTCCTTGGCGCTGACCTCGCGCTCATCGAACCGCGCGTCGTACAGCTCGGGCAGGAGCCGGCTCACAGCCGGCCGGCGTCCACCTCGCCTCTGATCCAGGGGATGACTTCGTCGAGCATCGTATCGAGCGGTGTGGTCGCTTCGAAGCTGAGCAGTTCCCTCGCCTTGCGGACGTCTGGGACGCGCATCTGGACATCGTGCTCGAAGGGCGGGTCGGAGACGAACCGGAACTCGCGCTCGGCGCCATGGACCTTGTGCCAGATCGCGGTCGCCAGCTCGAGGACTGTCGTCGACGCGTCCGTCGACAGGTTCACGTCCTCGTTGACCGCGGCGTCGGATTCCATCGCAAGCCGGATGCCATGGGCCAGGTCGCCACCGTACGTGTAGTGCCGGACCTGCGAGCCGTCGCCGAGGATGTGCAGGGGATCCTGTCCCTTGAGCACCTTGAGCACGAGGTCCGGGACCACGTGGGAGAGGGCGAGCTTCACGTTGCCCGACATGATGTCGGTGTCACGCAGCGCGCGACGCTCACCGATGCCGACGCAGTTGAACGGCCGGACGATCGTGTACGGCAGCTGGTACTGCTCCCAGGCACCCTTGGCGAAGTATTCGGACGCGAGCTTCTGGAAGCCATACGTCGAGATCGGCGGGGGTGACGTCAGCTGGGCGCCCTCCGGCGTCGGGAAGACGGTCGCCGACTCGTACACCATCGACGAGGAGACGACGATGATCCGTTGCAGGTGGCCGTGTCGGTGGGCGGCGATCGCGGCATCGAACGTCGAGGCAAGGATCCGCTCGTTCTCGGCCATGAGGTCATATGCGAACTCGTGGAAGTAGCTGATCCCGCCGATCATCGCGGCCGACGCGACCACCTGGTCGACGTCGGCGGCCAGCTCCGTCAGCAGGGCGGTGTCCTTGGCGTCGCCCTGGACGAAGCGGTAGCACGGGTGGTCGTCGTACGACTTGGTCAGCCGGCCGTACTTCGAGAAGTCGTCGAGGCCGATCACCTCATGGCCGGCCTCGAGGAGCTCCGGGACGAGATAGCCGTTGATGAAACCGGCCGCCCCCGTCACGAGGATCCGCATCAGAGCCGGATGCCCTGACCGAGGACGCCCCACACATCGACCACGTCCTTGCCGCCGATCTCCAGGTTGCGATAGGCCCGGTGTGGCGCCCCGAGGACGAGGATGTCGCTGTCGCGCAGGACGCAGTCGAGCGTCACGAGGCGATCGTCCTGGACGTACGGGTCTGTCGCGAGAACGCGCGCGCCGGCCCACGACAGGAGCTTGCGCAGCTTGTACGAGAGCGAGGCGCGGGTGTCGTCCGACTCCGCCTTGAACGCCATGCCGAGGATGCCGACGGTCTTGCCCTGCAGGCCGTCATAGCGCCGCTCCAGGGCCGACGACGATGTAGGCGGGCAGGCCCTCATTGACCTGCATCGCCGCCTGGCCCATGGGGAAATGATCGGTCGTGAACGCCGCGAGCTGCATCGCGTCCTTGAACAGACATGGGCCGGCGGCGAAACCCGGTCCGGGCAGGTCCGCCGCCCGCGGGTAGTCCTCGCGGATGGCGCGCAGGACGTTCGTGTAGTCCACGCCCGCCTGGTCGGCGATCATGAAGAACTGGTTCGCCACGGCGAACTTCATGTAGCGCCACGTGTTGGTGAAGAGCTTCGCCAGCTCCGCTTCCTTCGTGGAGGTTCGGACCGTCTTCGAGACGAGATGGCGGAAGAGCTCGGTCGCCCGCTCGGCCGCCCGGTCGTCGTCCGCCCCGATGATCTGTGGGAGCGAATGCAGCTCTTCCAGGGCGTGGCCCTCGGCGATGCGCTCGGGGCAGAACGCGACATCGACCGAGCAGCCCGCGGCGCGCAGGCGCTGGGTCACGTACGCGGTCGTGCCCGGATAGACGGTGCTCCGCAGGACGACGAGCGCGCCGTCCCGGAGGTGCGGCGAGATCTGGTCGACCGCCCGCTCGAACACGGTCATCGAGGGTCCGAGGAACTCGTCGACCGGCGTGCCGATGACCACGATAAGCGCCCCGGTGCGCTCGATCATCGTCCCGCTCGTGCCGAGCTCCAGGCGACCGCTCGCCAGCACCTTGCGGAGGAGCTCGTCGGCGCCGGCCTCGAGGAACGGCATCTCGCCGGCCGCGATCCGATCGAGCGTCGCCTGGTTGGTGTCGTAGATGCCGACGTGCAGCCCTGCGTCCGCGAACGTCAGGCTCAGCGGGAGGCCGACGTGGCCGCCTCCGCCGAGGACGACCACATCGAGGGCTTGGTCCGTCATGACGACCCTGTGTCGTGGTGGTTTCGGCGGCCCTTTCTCGCGCGAAGCCGGATGCCTTGTACCAGGCCGCGGTCTCGGCGAGACCGGCCTCCAGGGTCCACTGCGGGGTCCACCGCAGCATCCGCCGGATCTTCTCGATGTTCACGACCCGACGCCGGATGTTGTCGATGTCGCGGCGGTCGATGTGGTTCAGCGCGACCTCCACGTCGAGCGCCTCCCCGACGGCCGCCGCCAATCGATTGACCGACGTCTCGATCCCGGTGCCGATGTTGAAGATCTCGCCCTCCGCGCGCGGGATGGACGGCGGCGATCAGCGTCGCATCGACTGCGTCGTCGATGTACGTATAGTCGCGCGTCTGCTCGCCGTCGCCGTGGACGGACAAGCGGAACACCGCCGTGGGCGTCGACCAGGAACTTCGAAACGACGCCCCAATACGGGTTGTCAGGTCGCTGGCCCGGACCGTACACGTTCGAGTAGCGGACGGTCGCAACGCGGCAGCGCCGTAGCTTTCCGCGAACGCCGTGCAGTAGTGCTCGCCGCCGAGCTTGCTCACGGCGTACGGCGACAGTGGCATCCAGACGCGTCGTCCTCGTTGATCGGGATCGATGCGCGGATTGCCGTAGACCGAGGCGGATGACGTGTAGACCACCCGGTCCGGCCGCGCTCGCTTGCGCTGCCAGGAGGATGTTGAGGGTGCCCCCGATGTTCGACTCGAAGTCAGAGTGCGGATTCGGCGGTCGAGGCGATGATGTTCCTCGCCGCGAGGTGGAAGATGAGGCTACTGGTCGGCGACCAGTTCATTGACGAGCTCGACATCGGTGACGGACCCCTTGATCAGCGTGGCACCCGTCGGGATGGCGTCGGCCTTGCCGGTGAACAGGTCATCGAGGACCGTCACGTTGCGCACCCGGCATCGACGAGCCGCCGCGTGACCGGCCGAGCCGACGAAGCCGGCCCCGCCGGTGACGAGGATCCGGCGTGCCCCGAACGAGCGCTTCCGGCCGCTCGCGCATCATCGACTTCACCCCCGTTCGAAGCATGAGTGCCGGGCCGGAACAGCCGCCACCAGTCGCTTGCATGCCACGCATCTTGGTGTACGCGCATCCGTCCTGCGTGGTAGACGGACGGTAACCGGGTACTCGATGACCTTGTAGCCTCGCGTCAGGGCCTCGATAGAGGACGTACGGCTCGAGGTCGTAGCTCGTCTAGCCACGCGTTGCTCGAGGTCGATCCGCGGATCCTTCAGGAGGCTCCGTCCGGAAGATGCGGAAGCCGTTCGTGGCGTCTGTCACGCGCCGTCCGCACGAGTAGGCTGAAGGCCAGCGGATACGAGCCGCGTCCCAGGCCGCGACCCGCCGCGTTCGCCGGCGACCGCCGCCGGACATCCACCGGGATCCCTGGACGTAGTCGGCACCTGCGGCCATGAGCATCGCATCGAATGCCCCAGCCAGCTCCGCCGGTTCGTGCTGGTCATCACCCGGCGACCAGCGCCAGGTAGGTCCGCTCCGCGCTCGGCCCCGGTGAGCCAGCCATCGCGGATCGCTGCTCCCGACACCACCCCTTGTCTCGTGGCGCACGACGACCGCGGCCCCGTGCGTGCGGGCTTCATCGCCCGTTCCGTCCGTCGAGCCATCGTCGACGACGATCGCCTCGAAGCGGCCGTCCTGGGGCAGCTTGTCGATCACGCGACCGATCCTGCCCGCTTCGTTGAGCGCCGGGATCACGACAGCGACAAGCGGCCCTCTGCCGGTATCAGGAACCATCTCGTCAGTCTGGCACCCCGGTGCACGCGAGCAACCCACCGATGGTACCGCTGGTCACACACCGCCCGTGCTGGGGAGCGGTGATGGACGACCCTCCGCGGGCTGCGCCTGAACGGGTCCTCGGACGGGCCAGGCGAACGGCGCAAGGGTTGCCATCAACAGGGCCAGGGTGTTGAAGTTGACGACGGGTGAACCGAAGATCGCGGTCACGATCGCGACGACATAGGCTGCCCCGGGCCGCTTGCGAAGCAGCCAGATCGCGATCGCACCCACGACGAGCGCCAGCTTCGGCAGGGATGTCGCGATCAGCAGCGGAACACCGATCGCCGAGCCAAGCCCGCAAGGCTCAGGTTGCTGTTGCCTCCACTGACGGTCTCGGTGGCGATGGACAGGTAGCGCAGATGCATCTCCAGGGACGAACCCAGGATGCCCACGGTCAGCAGGAGCAGCGCCCCGCCGACGAACCAGGCGACCGCGCGCCACCGTCGCTGCGTGAACAGCCACCAGGCGAGGACCGCTGGCGCGATCTTGACGAGCGCCATGGCGGCGATCAGGAAGCCGACTTCGTTCGTGACGGGCGAAGAGCCACCAGCCGGACGAATCCACCAAGGAGCAGGCCGGTGACGTTCGCGACATCCATCTCGAACCCGATCGGAACCGCGAGCGGGATCGCCAGGAGCAGACGCTCGAATGGGGAGACGCACCATCAATGCCGCGACGGTCGCGCCGATGGTCCCGATCGTGAGCGCCTGCCACAGCAGGAGGCCGCTGTCGGATGGAAGCGCCGCGAGTGGTCGCCACAGCACGCCGATCAGAGGCGGCGACAGCAACGGCACCGTCCAGAACGGCGGGTTGATCCAGATCCATCGATCGCCGGGGCGCAGCTCGTACAGATGATTGCCCGCGTTCAGCCGTTCCCGTCATCAAGATACGTGTAGGGTCCACCGTGATCTTGGTGCGGCCGATATGGAAACCCAGAACGAGGTCGTTCGCCAGCCACGCGAGTCCGCCAAGGTCAGCGCGATCGGGCCGCGCCACCGAGGGCTGAGATCGCGGGCACCGATGGCCAGCACGCGTCCGGTCATCGGACGGGTTCGCTTGGCGCCTGGTTGCCGCTGGCCGGTCCAGAAGGCGGTAGGATGGCCGGGATCGTGCCGAAGGTGACCAACCGCCTGGGCGCGCCACGTCAGGATCGGCCGATCGACGAAGAGGAAGATTGCCTAAACGATCGTGAGGAGTGCGAGCAGCGCGACAGGGACCGATGCGATCTCCTTGAGGACGTCCACGGCCAGAGGTACGCGGAATACGTCAGGGCCGCGCGATCAAGGCAGGACGGAGCAGGCCCAGATGCGGCCGTCGCTCGATCGCCCAGGCGACGATGAAGAACGACCCGAGCGCCGAGGGCAGGTCGAGGGACGCCCAGTAGACCTGGGTTCCCAGCAGCACGAGGACGACGCCAGCGAGGAAGACCGCCGGATGGCGAGCCCACCACATCCGACCCTCGAGGAGAGCCGCCATCATCCCCGCACGAAGGCCCAGATCATCGTCGGAAACGTGCTGATGTGAGCCTAACGGGTCGTGTCCCGCGAGCAGACCTGAACGTCATGTCGTGCCAACGTAGGACGTCGCGGCCAGTGCCAACAACCGGATCGGCGATCGGCCCAGGAGGGCCGCGAGAAGCGGCAGGGTCAGGTAGAAGAGGACTTCGAGGACGAGCGTCCATGAGACACCCAGGAACCCCTGCCACAGCGTCGGGTCGTAGTTCTGGAGGAACAGCAGGTACGTCAACGGCTGTCGAACGAAAGCCATGTCGCCAGTGAGGATCGATACCCCGACGAGCGCGGCGAGATACGCCGGGAGGATCCTCGCCACCCGATGCGTGGCGTATCGGCGGAGATCGACCGTCCCGGTCACGAAGGGCCTGTACAAGAGATAGCCGGAGAGCGCGAAGAACAGCATCACGCCGTTCTTCAGGCCGAGCAGAGAGCCGTCGCCTCGGTACAACGAGATGTGGCAGACCACCACCATCACGCACGCGATCGCACGCACCGCGTCGAGAACGCCCGACCTCGAGCTCGCCGTCATGACCCCAGGTCGTCCCCCAGTAACGACCCGTCCGGGCCGGAATACGCCGAGGTCCACCCGGCCCCGAGGAGACCGTCGCGGAACGCGCCTTCCGCGGGCATGGCGGCGACGTAGTCGACGGCCATCGCCTCGAGGTCCGTCTGCCAGCCCGGCGCGCCGCTCCGGATGCGTTCGTACTGCGACCACAAAGCGGCGGGGAACAGTTCGACGCGCGAATCCACGACCACGAGGCCCCTGGCGCGGCGTACTCCAGCCACGAGCCCCAGCGCTGGGGGTTGAAGATCCGGTCATCCGGCCCGACGACCTCCCGCAGCGCGCTCGTCACCCCGGACGGGGCATCCGTCAGAAGACCGGCCGGCGCGCGTGTCCCGGGGTCGAGGGGTCGCCAGATCGGCAACAGCGCGATCCCAACGATGGCGATCGCCACAGCCGTGGCGGCATTCAGGCGTCGGATCAGGACGGGCTCAACCCGGTCAGGAGCCATAGCGGGCTCTATCAGGCCCGCGGCGGCGACGGCGGCGGCGAGCGCCCACCACGCGACGCCCCGCTCCGCGTAGGCGCCGATCAAAAAGAACGCCGCGAGCCAAAGGAGGGTCCGCCAGCTGGTCGGGCGGGAGTGACGGGCAAGCATTGCCGCGACCCCGAGCGCTGAGGCAAAGAACAGCACGCCCGCGGGGGTTCGGAGGGAGGTCGGCTGCCACTCGGTGGTGAGGCCGGTGACGCCGGGATTGGACGACAGGCCGGCGGCGTAGGCCCAGACCGCCGGACCGAACGGCGTGATGCAGGCGGCCACCGCGCTGATCGCGGCGACCGCCAGGCTCCGGCGCGCCGCATCGGATCGATCGGCCACGTCCGCCAGCCACACCAGACCCAGGCTCAACGGTCCGATGAAGAAGCTCCCGTGCAGGTTCGCCCAGATCGCGACGATGACGGGCGCCAGCCACAGCGCGCGGGGACGGCTGTGGCGAACCTCGATCACGACGAGCAGCACTGCGAAAAGAGCAAGCCCGAACAGTTGCGGTCGGAGCGCCATGGCAGGTGCCGCAACGACGAAGGCCGCGAGCGTGAGGAGGGAGGCCGTCCGTGCGTCCAGTCCGCGTCGACGTGCGATGAAGAACACCGAGCCGACGATCGTCGCCGTCAGACCGGCCCGGAGCAGGACGAGGCCCGTCCAGCCACCGAGCTGCTCGACGATCCGCAGGATCAGCTGCGCGCCCCATTGCTGGTCGAACCAGGGCGTCCCGGTGATCGTGAACGTCCACGTGTCACTGGCCGGGATCGCGCCGGTCGCGAGGATGTCCGCGCCGGCACGCAGCTGGTACGTCAGGTCGACCGTCGACAGCGGCGCCAGGAGGGCGGCCAGGACGGGCAGCGCGATCGCGAGGAATGACCACAGGGCGCGCAGCGACACGCCGGAATGCTATGCGGTGCGTTGCCCCTCGGCACCACCCCGATGGTCCCAGTCGGGTGAGTCAGACCGCGGCGGCCACGCGGCTCGGACGGACGGAGCGCGCGCCCTCCTCGTAGATCCCTTGGACGGCGTCGACCATCAGGTCGATGCAGAAGCGGTCGTGGACCATGTCGTGTCCCGCTCGACCCAGCGTATCCGCGAACGGATGGTCGGTCAGAAGCCGGATGATGGCCGCGGCGAGGGCGTCGGGGTCGTGCGGCGGGACGAGCAGGCCGTTGATCCCGTCGGTGATCATCTCCGGGATCCCACCGACATTGGACGCGACGACGGGTCGCGACAAGGCCAACGCCTCGAGGATCGACAGGCCCTGCGCCTCGCGATACGAGGGCAGGACCGCCACGTCCAGGGCGGCGGTCACCGACGGCACGTCGTCGCGCCGGCCCGTGAAGACAACGCGGTGGGCGATCCGCAGCTCCCGCGCGAGAGCTTCCAGGGCCTCACGACGCGATCCTTCCCCGACGATCAGCAAGTAGGCGTCCGGAACGGAGCGAAGAACGGCCGGCCACGCCTCGAGCAGGGTCGGATGCCCCTTCTCGGGCTCGAGTCGTGCGACGACACCCACGATCTGCGACCCGGGCTCCATCCCGTACTCCTCGGGGAGCGTGCAGCACGGCTCGGTGTGGTCGTAGCGCGAGAGGTCGACGCCGTTGTAGATCCGGCGGATCGGAGCGGTCGTCCGGCCTTCCTGCTCGAGCTTGGCCTCGATCATCGTCGAGACGGCGATCAGCTGGTCCATGTGCGGTGTGAGGAGGCGCAGCATCTCTCGGTCCTCCTCGGACCGGACCCGGCTGGAGTGGACGGTCGACACCACGTACGGACGACGGTGACCGATCTCACCGAGGGCGATCGCCGCGCGCGTGCCGACGAGCTCGGCCCTGTACATGTGGTTGTGCAGGATGTCGGGCCGGGCGTCGACCAGGTACGCGGCGAGCGCTCCGACCGCGATCGCGTCGTCGGGCTCGTCGACGACGAGGACGTCGAAGCCCGCCCGCTGCATCTTGCGGACGGCGCTCCCCGGCGATAGCGCCACGATCGACACGTCGAAACGATCGGGATCCAGCCGGCTGACCAGTCCGAAGAGGTGCTCCTGGGCGCCGCCGCTCGTTCCCGTGGCGAGGACCTCCACCACGCGGATCCGCTCCGTGGACGTCGGTGCCTTGCGAGGGACGGTCTCGAAGCAGGGATCGAGTCGTGTGTGACCGGTGCCCATCACGCGCCCCGGCGGACGAGGAGGCGTTGGACCGGCTCGTCCACGGCACCCCACTCGTACTTGTAGGGCTCGTCGCCCCGCAGGAAGTCCATCCGGCGGATCCCACGCTCGAGCGCTCGCCGGACGTATGCGTGGATCATCAGGACGCCGGGCGACAGCTCGCGGGCCTCAGGATCGATGCCGGCGTTGTAGTAGAGCAGGTCGGTCGCGGTCTCGAAATGGATGCCGGCGGCGATGCGTCGGTCCCCCACCCAAAGCGTGCTGAGCACGAGCGGCCCGCCCGGCCCGAACAGCTCGAACAGGCGCCGGAACAGCACGCGGCTCTGGTCGCCGCCGCGGGTCGGCGGGAACAGCCCGTCGGCGCCCCAGCGGCGCTGATGGAGATCGATAAAGACGTCGAGGTCGGCCCCCGGATCGATGGAGTCGACGAGGCGGACCTCGCCGACGGCCTCGGCTCGCCTCACCTTGCGCCGGATCTCGTGGCGCTCCTTCTTGCCGAGCGTCGCGAGAAAGCCCTCGATGTCGACACCCTCGGGGAAGGTCACGACAGGACACACATCCTCACGCTCGACGTTCAGCGTCCAGCCGTTCGCCATCTCCAGCGGACCCAGGGCCGCGGCCAGCTCCGCAGCGGTCGGGTCGGCGCAGCGCAACCGGCGCAGGTCGACGACGTCCCAATCGCCGCTGGCCGGGCTCGCCACGTACGCCGCGACCGCGCGCGACACGGACGGCAGGTCCGACGGGTCGGCGAGCACCGTCGCGTAGTCCGCGTGGTATGAGGCTCCGAACAGGATCGCGGTCGCGGTCGGTGCGACTGGCGTCAGTCGGAGGCCGGACCCGTGGCGCATCGTCGTATGGGTGACGGCATCGGTCGGCTCGACCTCATGCCGGTGCATCAAGGGGATGATCGCGATCGGCTCTGCGGCGTTCGAACCGTCGTTCCGGCAGACCACCAGTGTCTGGTCGTGGGCATTGTCACCGTAGGCATCCCACCACGCCCGATGGAATGCCCATGCGGAGAATGGCGTCGACCACGTGTTCAGCGCGGCGAGTCGATCCCAGGTCGCACGGGGGATGGAGTCGAAAGGACGCTCTTCGGCGTACGCGGTCGCCGGTTCTGAAGCTGGTCGGGGTCGGGCCTCGAGGGATCCTGGACAGGCAGGCTCCGCGTCGAGCGCAGGGGCGGTCATGGTCGCGAGGATAGCATCGGACGCCGTAGGTGGTTGCAAGCGCAACCGGTGTCCCTAGCCGTCGAGCCCCAGCCAGCGGCGCAGCAGGAAATACTCCGGACGCGGCCGATCGTCGGTGATCAGGACGCCGTCGCCGACATACGCGCGCGCCTCCTCGTTCGTGAGCCAGATCTGACGTTCGATGACCGTGAGCCAGTCGGCGACATCCGCGGCCGGTGAGTCGTACGCCGACGAGATGTCGTCAAGCACGCCCGGCCGTTGGAGGACCGTCGCGGCAGTCTCCCGGTCGAGTTGGACGGGCTCGTCCGAGCCGAGCATGTAGAACCCATAGCCGCCGGCACCACGCACGATCAGGATCTCCGGGAACACGGCCGCGAACGTCCGGATGTGCTCCTTGAGCTCGGCTTCCGGTGCGCCGAACGGCACCCACTGCATCATCACCCCACCCGGCGTCAGGTGGTCGTGGCCGGCGAGGTAGTACTCGTACGACGAGATGACCGACGCGCCCGAGCTCTCGATGGGCGGCGGCGGGTCGGTCACGATGATGTCGAAGGACTCCGTCGCGAGCTCGAGGTGGTTGCGGCCGTCGGCGACGATCAGGCGCCCGTCGGGGTCGGCCAGGACGGCCTCGCCGTCCGCGTAATACCAGTCGAACATCCGCGGGACCGACGGGACGAGCTCGACGACGTCGGTGCGCAGATCGGCGATCAAGGCCGACCGGAACGCCGTCCCCATGCCGAACGCGACGACCAGGGCCCTCTGCGAGTCCGGCCGGGCGATGAGTGGCAGGATCGGCATCAGCTTCGCGTCGACCGTGAGCAGCGTCATGGATGTGCCCGCCACCCAGAGCTCGGCCGTGGACGACCGGCGCCCGGCCTGGACCGACGCGATCTCGTCTTCGTCGGACGCGAAGATGCGACCACCCAGCGACTCGATCAGCCTGACGTTCGGCTGGGTGATGGCTCCCGGCCGTGCCGCTAGGACCACCATGACGACGATGAGGCCGACCCCGACGCTCGAGAGCCAGCGCGACCGGGGTGAGGCCAGCCAAGCCAGAACGACGCCGAGCGAAGCGTTCATGACGGCGAGGACGACCACGATCGCCGGCGAGCCGATCGTCGGCATCAGGACGAACGGGATGACCAGGCTGCCGAGGATCGCGCCGGTCGTGTTCGACGCGAGGAGCGCACCGGACTCGGAACCTGCCTCACCGAGCTCGTCGCGCAGCAGGGTGGACGCCGTCGGAAACGCGATCCCGAGGATCGTCGACACGGGCAGCACGACGACGACGGCCGCGAGGACCAGCGCGCGGACCGATGCCACGGGATCGCCGGGATCGAGCACGCGCGGTGACTCGATCACGAGCAGAAGACCGAGGACCGCAAGCACCGCGACCGAGAGCTGCGCGATCGCCAACACACGGATGGGGCTGGTGATTCGCGGGCGAAGGCGCGTGAAGATGACCGCCCCGAGCGCGATCCCGGCCAGGAACAGCGCCAGCACGGCAGTGAAGACGTAGGTGTAGCCGCCGGTCCCCGAGGTCAGGAGGCGGGTCCAGGTGACCTGGTAGCCGAGCGACGTCACGCCGGACAGGAAGGCGATGGCGAGCGCCAGCGCGATCGTCGGCCGGGGGCCGGTGGGCGTGGGGCGGGCTGGTGCCTCCCGCCGGACGACCTCCGCGCCCTCGCCACGCGCCAGCCACAGGGCGATCAGTCCGGCGACCCCGGAGCACGCCGCACCGACGAGGAGCGCCCCGGACAGGCCGAGCAGCTCGACCAGGACGATGCCGGCCACCAGGGTGCCGACCACGGCACCGATGGTGTTCGCCGAGTACAGCCTGCCGAACGCGTCGCTCAGCGCCGCGGTGCGAGCGACGTGCTTGACGAGGGCCGGGAACGTCGCGCCCATCATCACGGTCGCTGGCGCCAGCGCGAGCACCGCCAATGCGAGGCGGGCGAGGGCCAGGAATGGCGTGGACTCGAGCGCCGGGTAGATCCCGCGGTACGCCTCGTGGATGAGCTGGAACGTCAGTGGGGTGACGAGGACGACGACGACCAGCGCCAGCTCGAGATACCCGTACATGCGCAACGGCGAGCGGACGCGGTCGGCGATCCGGCCGCCGATCGCGGCACCGATGGCCATCCCGCCGAAGAAGCCAGTGAGGATCGCCGAGACCGCCTGCGTCGTGTTCCCGAACACCAGGACCAGCTGGCGCGACCAGACGATCTCGTAGACGAGGCCGGCGGCGCCGGACAGGATGAAGATGCCCAGGATGGCGGGGGTTCGGCGCATCGGCGGAGTCTGTCATGCCTGTGAGGGCCGCGTGGTTCACCTACCATCGGGACGGCATGTGGGCGCGGCTCGGGCGAGTGCTGGTCGACGACGGGCCGATGGGCCGGTCGATCGCCGTCATCCTCCTCGCGGCGGCGTGGGTCGCGACGTGGCGGCCACAGGTCGACCCCGACGCGTGGTGGCACATCTCGATCGGGAAGGCCGTCGTGGCCGGGGGGATCCCGGCACTCGAGCCGTTCAGCTGGCTGACGGCGGGCGACCGCTTCGTGGCGCACAGCTGGCTGTGGGACGTGTTGATGGCCGTCGCATACGACGCCGGCGGTCCGACCGGCACGAGCCTGCTCGTCGTGCCCATCACGGCGGGGGTCGTCGCCGCGACGTGGGCGCTCATCGGGACCGCCGCCCCGGGCATCCCGCCGATCGGGCGCGCCGCCCTGGTCGTTCTCGGCGTTGTCGCATCGCTGCCGCTGTGGGCGCCGCGCAGCCAGACCCTCGACGTGCTGTTCGTGCTCGGGACGGCGGTGGCGATCGCGCGTCATCTCCGGCTGGGGACGCGCGGCAGCCTGCTCGCACTGCCACTTCTCGCGTTGCTCTGGGCGAACCTCCATGGGAGCGCTGTCCTCGGCATGGTGGCGATGCTGGCCGCCGGCCTGCTGACCCTGCCGATCGGGGCGCGCTGGGGAGTCTGGCCGCGACGGCCGGTCGCTCCGATCGCGCTCGCCGCCCTGGCCTCACTCGGGGCAGTGGCGCTCAACCCGTACGGCCCCGCCTTGCTCCTGTATCCGTTCGATCGTGGGGTGGCCAGCGCGTTCTCGTTCGACATCATCGAATGGCGCTCACCGGACTTCCGCGCGCCGGAGCTGCTGGTCGCCCGGGTCCTCGTCGCGAGCGCCCTCCTTCTCGTCGCCACGTTGCCGCGTCGCGTGCGCGACCCGTTCCTTCTGCTGACCGCGGCGGCGTGGACGTTCGCGGCACTCGGGGCCGTGCGGTTCCTGCCGATCGCCGCGCTCGTCGTCGTGGCCGCCGCGGCACCGGCGATCGGGCCATCGGTGGCGCGATGGCTGGGGATCAAGGCCGGCGGCATGACGGATCCACAGGCACGGTCCGCCCTCCGACCGGCGCCCTTCGTCGCGACAGCCGCCATCGCGTCGCTCGCCATGCTGGCGGTGGGCTGGTCGTTCATCACGCCGTCCGCCCAGGCGGCCGCGATCGCGCATCGGCAGCCGGTCGTCGCACTCGACGTCCTCGAGGGGCACCCATGCTCGGGCCGGATCCTGCCGGCGTATGGATGGGCCGGCTACGTGTTCGAGATGACCGGTCGCGAGGTCGGGGCGTATGGGAACTCCGCCGAGGCTCCGCTCAGGGAGCAGGCTGCCGTCGAGGCGGTCACGAGCGATCCGCGCCCGTGGCTCGATGGTCAGGCCGTCGAGATCGCACTCATGCCGGTCACCGGCCCACTCTCGCATTGGCTCACCGAGGCGGATGGCTGGCGTCTCGAGTATCGCGACGCCCAGGCGTCGATCCACGTCCGGAGCGATCTTCCCGACTGTCAGCTCTGATCTGGCGGTCGGCGCCCGAGCAGCGCCAGGAACCACCGGCTGACGGGCGTGTCGCCCCGGCGTGAGGAGCCCATCCAGGCGGCGATCGGCACGACGAAGAACGGGAAGTTGCCGAAGGAATAGGACAGTTGCGCACTCGAATTCTGGGTGATCGCTGGGTACTGGAGCCAGTACGTCCAGAGCGGGATGCTGATGACGATCAACGCCGCTGCCCCGATCCACCAGGCACGCGACAGGACGCCAGGGAAACCGAAGATCGCGAGCGACGGCTTGATCGACACGAGGACGCCGGGCCACGACCAGCGCACCGCACCCGCCACGAACGCCGCGATCCACATGTCGGTGTTGCCGAAGAGGATCTGGGCCGGACCCTTCGGCAGGGCGAGGAGGAACAGGAGGACGGGCCAGGCCCAAGGGGTCGGCCGGCACCACCAGATCACGTATGCGAGGACGACCAGCGGCAGGACCCACCAAAGGATGTCCGGCAGGTAGAGGAACGGGATGAACAGGTAGAGCGCATGCGGCGGGTACAGGTTGTGGACCTGGGTCTGGACGACGTACGGACCCGCGAGCTGCTGCTCGGTGTAGTAGACGCCGGTGACCATGAACCGCTCGGCGACGAATCGGTAGTAGGCGAGATCCGTTCCGATCGCCGACTGGCCGTCGATGATGAAGTACAGCTGGATCGTCTCGATCGCGATGGCCGCGCAGAGCACGGCGACCAACGCGACCAGGACGAGCCGCTGGACGCGGGGCCCGATCACAGGTGGTACGCCCAATACACGCCGATGCCCATGACGGCGACACCGAAGGCGATCAGCGCCTTCCAACCCCAGCCGATCTCCTCGCGGTCGGCGGCGGCCAGGCCGCATAGCGCGATCACGAACGGCACCGAGTCGAGGAAGTAGCGGTAGCCGTACTGGAGCCACCCGCCCCCGTAGTAGAGGAGCGTCGGGATCAGGACGGCGATCGCGGCCGCGGCAAGCCACCAGGTCCGGGTCTGGCGCCAGTCGGCTCGAAGCGCGAAGAGGAGCCCCGGGCTGGTGAGAAGGACGGACATCCCCAGACCATCGGGCTGGATGAACGGCCAGGTCGCCAAGGGGCGCGGCAGGTGGAGCAGGAAGAAGTCGATGTTCATCGGCACGTGGGCAAGCGAGAACAGGCCGATCTCACGCTGCCGCTCCAGCCAGTCCGGCAGCGTCGCGAGGGCGTACCCCGACTCCAGCGGAGTGCCGAACCGGACCTGGTTGTACGCGAAGAAGAAGAGGACCGCGGGTGCCACGCCGAGGCCGAGCTGGACCCACTTCCTCCATGGGATCGCGTCTCGCGCCCTGTCGACGTACGCGCCCGCTGCGCTGAGCACGGGCGTGAGCGAGCGCTCATCGACGGTCGGATGGAGCATCAACGCGTAGAACGGGACCGCGAAGGCGAGTGGCGCGCGCGTCAGGAACGCCGCCCCCGCACACAGGCCGACGAGCCATGCTCGGCGGCGGCCGAAGAGCTCGACCAGGCAGGCGAACGTCAGGATCGTGGCGATGAGGTGGCCCGTATGCCACACGCCGCCACGAGTCGTGACCCACAGGATCTGCGTCGAGAACCCGAACAGCGCGGTGAGCCACGCGCGGTCCGACAGCCGCGCGACACCGGTCCGCCCCAATGTCCACCAGCACATCCCGACGGCCACAGCCGCGAGGACCGCGTTGACCCCCGACTCGATCTGGTCGGCGCGAAGCGGCCCGATGAGGAGCACCAGCGGCATCAGCGCGATCGCCGGGAACGGAGCGAAAGGCACGTAGAAGCGTCCGTCGACCGGGATCACGTCGGCGGGCCCGAGTTGGACGGTCAGCCAGGTCCGCCCGTGCAGGAAGGCGTCGGCCAGGTAGAAGAAGTCGCCGCGTTGCGCATCGAAGGCTCTGTTCGCGAGCCAGTACAGGATGGCGCTGGCGGCGACGATCGCAAACCCGACCCATGTCGCCCGGTCGAGTCGCGCTGTCATGCCGCCCACCGCTCGCCCAGGCTGGTACGCGGATCACGGGCTGCATGCCCTACGAGGAACGTCACGATCAGCGTCACCCAGAAGGCGAGCGGATAGATCACAGGGGGCGTGAGACCCACCAGTGGCCATGCCGTCGCGAGCGGGATCAGGGCCGCCCACCAGCGGCCCGCCGACAGTAGGAACGCGACCGGTAGGAGGAGGAGCATCGCGTAGTGATCCCACAGGATCGGTGACACCAGCTGGCTCGCGATGACCGTCATGAGATAGGACGCCTCGTCCGTCGCGAACCGCACGGCCGCGATGAGGACGACGACGACGGCTACCGTGCTGGCCAGTTGAATCAGGGAGGCGGCATCCGCCGTCACGCCCAGCTGGAACGCCACTGCCCCCGGCGTGAAGTTGTGCTCGGTCGTGATCGGATCGCTGACGGTCCGCAGGAGCGTGAAGAAATCGCCCCACGCCCCGATGCCCGTGAGCAGCGTCGCGACGAGCGCCAGCGCGATCAGCGTGATGGCTCCGATCGCCGAAGCCCGCCAGCGACCGGTCAGGACCGCCCATACGAGGATCAGGCCTGGCTGCATCTTGATCGCCGCGCCAAGGGCGCCGCTAACGCCGAGCCAGGGGGGCCGATCGATCCAGCGCCAGCCCAGGGCGAGGAGACCGAAGAGGATGGGACCCACCTGGCCGAGCTTGACCGCGTACACGAACGGGAACGACCAGCCGGCGAGCAAGAGGATCGACCATCGGACCGTGCGCGACACCGGCAGCAGAGCGACTCCGACGAGGAAAAGCGCAATCGAGATCGCGATCCAGAGCCAGGTCGCAGTCCCACCCTCGAGCGCCCCGAACGGCAGGAGCAACGGGGCGAACGTCGGTGGGTAGTAGAAGAGGCCGAAGCCGCCGGTCTGCGTGAACGACATGTCGTACAGCTGCTGGCCATCGAGGAGGCGGACGGCGGCCTGGTGGTACGCGAGGAAATCGAACCCGAGCGTCTCTCCCGCGAATGCCAGGGTCGCTCCGAGGCCGGCGATGAACGACAGGATGGCGACGACCGGGAGTGCTGCGCGCGCGAACGCTGAGAGGGCCTGGCGGTCCATCACGCCCCTTCGGTGGCGCTTCGGCGGCTCCCTCGGTGCATGAGCGGGATGCGGAAGAGGTCCCACGCCACTCGCACCGCCAGGCCCGGACGGGCCCGCATGCGCGAGCCGCGCTTGTCGAACCAACGGATCGGGACGATCGCGAGACGATAGCCGCGGCGCCGGGCGAGGTAGATGACCTCGACATCGAAGACGATGCTCGTGATGCGCTGCCGCTCGAACAGGTCCTGCGCGGCGGCCCGGGTGAACCCCTTGAACCCGCACTGCGTGTCCTGGACCGGGCCGACGACCCACACCGATGCCAACAGGTGGAAGGCCTTGCCGAGGAGGCGGCGGTAACCGGGTTGGGTCGCGCGCATGTCGGAGCCGTCGGCCTGGATGCGCGACCCGAGCGCCACGTCATGGTCCGCGAGCGCGCCGACGAGCAGCGGGATCTGGTCGGGCGGGGTCGCCATGTCGGCATCGGCGAAGATGACCAGTTCCCCGGCCGCCGCCAGCATGCCGGCCCGCACCGCCGCCCCCTTCCCGCCGTGCGGCACGCGGAGGACGCGCAGCGCGACGCCCGGCACCGAGCCGGATGCCTCCGGCCGCGCCTCGACCCGCGCCGCGGTGTCGTCGGAGCTCCCGTCGTCGACCACGAGGACATCGATCGTTTCCGGGAGCGCCGACGCGCCGAGCGCGCCGTCGCGCCCGCCGCCCTCGCGCCGACGCGAGATAGCCGAACAGCTCGTCGAGCGCCGGATCGATGCGCTCGGCCTCGTTGAAGGCGGGCAGGACGAGGGTCAGGCCGCTGGTCACGGCACCCAGTATCCGCCGAACGACAGCACCGCCACCATCGCGAAGAGGCCGGCAGAGACCATCGGCCAGGCTCGACGCGCGAAGATCGAGCGGCGGTTCGCAAGGATCCACACCAAGGGGAAGCCGGCCATCGTGATCCGGCCCACGGCCTCGAGCGATCCGCTCGAGAGCTCCGCGGCGATGAACAGGACCGGCACGATGGCGTACTCGATCGGGATGCGGTCGACGCGGACGAAGACCAGCAGGAACACGGTCGCGAGCAACGTGATGAGCAGCGCCCCGAGGTACGGACTGAACGCCGCGCCGAGGGTCTTGTCCGGCGCAGCCCCGCCGAGGCCCTCGCGGCCCCAGGCCTGCTGGGCATCGAGGAAGGCGGTCGGGCTGCCAGTCACGGTGGCGATGTACGCGAGGAAGGCCGCAGCGGCGAGCGGTCCGAGCAGCAGCCAGCCCAGCGACGCCTTCGGACGCCAGCCGTCCTGGCGCAGCATGAGGATCGCCAGCGGGAGGATCAGGGCCAGCCCCTGGAGCCGGCACAGCACGGTCAGTGCGAAGAACACCCCCGCCCACGCGCGATGGCCGCGCTCGACGGCCAGGAACGACGCGACCATCAGCAGGAGGAAGAGGCTCTCGGTGTAGGCCATCGCGAACGCCGACGCGAACGGGTAGATGACCAGCAGGCTTGCAGCGAGCGTCGCGCGCCGGCGTCCGATGTACGGCGTCCCGAGACGGACGAGGAGGCGCCAGGGCCAGCAGGAACGCGACGTTCGACACGACGACTGCCACGACTCCCGCGAATGCCGGGAATGGCAGGGACAGGACCTTCACGAGCGCCGGGTACAACGGTGGGAACGCGACGTTCGAATAGGCGCCGACGACCGGATCGGCCTGGTAGCCACCGCCCACGATCCCCAGGTAATACCAGCCGTCCCAGCTCGTCAGGCTGCGGATGATCGGGCCATCGGCGCCCGGGTTGAGCCCTGGGTTGCGTGGGATGAGCGTCTCTGCCACGAGCGCCGCCACCACGACGAGGAACCGTGACGCGAGGAAGATCGCGACGATCCCCGCATCCAGCCGGAGGTCATCGGCGAGGACCCGGAGACCCGAGCGCCAACGCTGCGAGAACGGGACGGGCGTCGCTGCGGTCAGCGTCGGGCTGGACATCTGGGGCAGTCTACGCGGTGCATGGCCGGTGCTCGGATGCACCGATGGTCATGCCATGGCTGGGATGACCGGGTCAGCCGCCATGCCTTCCTCCGGTCGCTACTGTGAAGGACCATGAACGGAACCAGCCCAGACACGCGACTGCGCGTCCCACCCCGCTTGAAACGCACCGCAGGCGAACTCGCCACCACGATCGCCAAGCGCGGCACGTCGACCTTGGCGGCGATCGCGTCGGGCGGCACCTCGGCGGCGCGCGGGCTCATCCTGCGTTCCGCCGCGCGGCGTCAGTTCCGCGAGCTTTCGCGCCCGATCCGGCTGTGCCTCGGCTCCGGACACGCACCGATCCCTGGGTGGGTGAATGTCGATTTCGAGCCTCCCGCCGATATCCTCGTCGACCTACGTTTGGGCCTCCCGATCGAGCCCGGGACCGTGGATGCGATCTACTCCGAGCATCTCGTCGAACACCTCACCCTCGAAACCGCCCAGAGAGTGTTTGCAGAGTGGCGGCGGGTGCTCGCTCCGGGTGGCGTCGTCCGGATCGCGACGCCCGACCTCGAGCGCCTGATCACCGACTATCGCGGCGATTGGCGAGCGCGCCAGGAGTGGATCAACTGGCCCGAGTACGCCCACATCGATACACCCGTGCGCATGATCAACGTGGCGGTGCGCGACTGGGGCCACCAGTACCTCTACGACTTCGAGGAGCTCGCCCTCCGACTGCGCGACGCGGGGTTCGGTGACGTGAGGCGACTCCCGCTCGGCGAGAGCGACGACCCTGCGCTCCGCGACCTGGAGACCCGATCCGACAGCTCACTCGTCGTGGAAGCTCGATCGTGATCCCGATCACCCGCCCCGAGCTGCCGCCCCTCGACGAGTACACGGCCCTCCTGGAGGAGATCTGGGGCAGTCGCATGCTGTCGAACTTCGGGCCGATGGCGCAGCGCCTCGAGTCGCTGACCAGCGATTACCTCGGGATCCCGACACGCGTGGTGGTCAGCGGAGACATCGGCCTGACCCTGACGATCGCGGCGATGGATCTCCCTCGCGGTTCCACGTGCCTGGTGCCGTCATTCACGTTCAACTCCACCATCAACGCGGTCCTCTGGAATGGCCTTCGACCCGTCTTCGTCGACATCGATCCGGATGCCTTCACGATGGATCCAGCCGATGCGGATGCGGCGGCGTCCGATACGGGCGACGTCTCACTCATCATCGCGACGCATGTCTTCGGGAACCCAGCCGACGCCGAGGGCCTTCGTGCTCGTCGCCGACGCCCATGGCGCACGGCTCCTGTTCGACGCTGCGCACGGGTATGGGGCATCACGAGACGGCGTGAAGGTGGGCGGCCTCGGCGACGCGGAGGTCTTCTCACTCTCAGGGACCAAGCCGGTAACGACGGGCGAGGGGGGTTGATCGCGACCAGCGATCCTGCATTGCTCGAGCGCATCAAGCTCCTTCGCGGATATGGCTTCTTCGGCGACTACAACTCGAAGCTCGTCGGCCTCAATGGCAAGATGTCCGAGCTGCATGCGGCCCTCGGGTTGCTGACGATGCGCCGCGTCGACGAAGCACTGGCGATCCGTGAAGGCCACATCGCTGCGTATCGGGTCATTCTCGACGCCGTCCCGGGCATCACGTACCAACGGGTCCGGCCTCAGGACCGGTCGACCTTCAAGGACTTCGCCCTGGTGTTCACGGACCGGACGTGTCGCGACAAGGTCGAGACGGCGCTTTCAACAGAAGCAGTCCAGACGAAGCGCTATTTCAAGCCGTGCCACGCCATGGATGCATTCGCGTCCTTCAGCACCCGACCGTTGCCCGTGACCGACGCTCTGCACGATCGCATCCTGTGCATCCCACTCTTCGAGGGTCTTCCCGTGGACGACATCGACCTGATCGCCGGCGTCATCCGGGATGCCGTCTAGGGCGGCGCACCTTCCCCACCGAGGAACACACCGGATATGACGGCGGTCAAGCCGCCGGTCTTGGTCGCCGTGATCGTCACCACGCCCCCGGCCGGGACATTGACCGGGACATGGAGCCAAGCCCCATCGACGAACGAGCTGGCGAGATCGACCGTCGTCGTCGTCGTTCCGTCGTTGACCACGATCCGCTCGCGGCGGCTCTGGGAATCCCAGTCGATCGCGTAGATGTGCAGGTCGCCGCTATAGGCATTGGTGAACGTCAGCCGCAGCCGGAGTTCGGTCGAGTGGTACCACGCGGCAGCGCGGCGCTGGCTCTCCGCCTCGTTCTCCAGGGCACGCAGGCTGGTCGACTTTGACGCCCATCGGTAGCGCGTCCCCTGTGGGATGGCCAGTGCCACCTGCGGCATGTTGAGCCGGTCCGAGTTGTTGTTCCACGCGGCGAGGGCATACCCCCGGGTTCCTAGGCGACCGACCCAGTCACCCTGGAGCTCCGAACCGGGTACCGGTGCCGCCGGCGGCGCACCCGCCCCACCGAGGAACACACCGGATATGACGGCGGTCAAGCCGCCGGTCTTGGTCGCCGTGATCGTCACCACACCCCCGGCCGGGACATTGACCGGGACATGGAGCCAAGCCCCATCGACGAACGAGCTGGCGAGATCGACCGTCGTCGTCGTCGTTCCGTCGTTGACCACGATCCGCTCGCGGCGGCTCTGGGAATCCCAGTCGATCGCGTAGATGTGCAGGTCGCCGCTATAGGCATTGGTGAACGTCAGCCGCAGCCGGAGCTCGGTCGAGTGGTACCACGCGGCAGCGCGGCGCTGGCTCTCGGTCTCGTTCTCCAGGGCACGCAGGCTGGTCGACGTGCCCCATATCCACCGTGACCCCTGGTTGACGGTCAGCGCGGGTCCAGCGACGGAACGGAGATCACCCGAGTCATTCCACGCACCAAGGATGTAGCCGTCCCGACCCACCCGGCCGACCCAGTCACCCTGGAACTCCGGGCCAGGCCCCGGCGGCGTCGGTGTCGGGGTCGGAGCCGGCGTTGGCGTCGGGGTTGGCGTCGGCGTCACCGCCGGCGTGGGAGTTGGAGTCGGTGCAGGCGTAGGGGCTGGTGTCGCGGTCGGCGTTGGGGTTGGGGTCGGCGTTGGGGTTGGGGTCGGCGTTGGGGTTGGGGTCGGCGTTGGGGTTGGGGTCGGCGTTGGGGTTGGGGTCGGCGTTGGGGTTGGGGTCGGCGTTGGGGTTGGGGTCGGACTCGGACTCGGACCGCCCGCCCCGTCGAGGAACATCCCGGACATGACCGCGGTGAGCCCTGCCGTCTTGGTTGCCGTGATCGCGACAGACCCGCCGCTTGGGACCTGGATCGGGAACGTGACCCAAGCGCCGCCGACGTAGGTCGACGTCATGTCGGCTACCTGCGGCCCGCGGCCGTCATCGACGGTCATCCGCTGGCGGCGACCTTGATCGTCCCAGTCGATCACGTAGATGTGCAGATTCCCCGCAAAAGCCGTCGGGAAGTCCATACGGGCCCTGAGCTCGGTGGAGTGGTACCACGCCGTCGCACGGCGCTGCGACTCGTCCGGGCTCTCCAGTGCTCGAAGGTCCGTGGAGGCACCCCACGACCAGCGAGCCCCCTGCAGCAGGGACACGGTGCGGCCTTGCATTGCCGCGAGGTCGATCGCGTCATGCCAGGCGAGTAGGTCGTAGCCGTCCGCACCACGAATTCCGACCCAATCTCCCGCGCCTGTCGGTTGCGGGGCGATCGGTGGTGGCACCCCGGCTCCACCGAGGAAGAGCCCAGAGAGGACAGCGGTCAGGCCACCGGTCTTGGTGACCGTCACCGACACGCTCTCGCCGCTGCCAACGCTGATAGGGACGGTGATCCACCGTCCGTCGACGAAGGATGACGCGATGTCGATGGTCTGGACGGAGCCATCATCGACGATGATCCGCTCACGACGACCCTGGTTGTCCCAGTCGATCGCATACAGGTGAAGGTCACCGGTGAATGCAGCATTGAAATCAAGCCGCAGCCGGAGCTCGGTGTTGTCGTACCAGGCAGCGGCTCGACGTTCTCCCTCGTCTTCCCGCTCCAGGGCACGGACGTCGCCGAACACGCCCCAGAGCCAGCGCGCTCCCTGGGTCACCTGCAGGGTGGCGTTCGGCAGCGATCCACGATCGGTCTGATCGTTCCAAGCGGCGAGCATCCAGCCTGCCGTGCCCTTGGCGCCGACCCAATCGCCCGGCGGCGGTCCGATCCGCACGCTATTCGTATCGACGGCCCATTGGCCGAGGTCGTCGAACGCGGTCGCGGTGACGGAATGGAGACCATCGGGCGCTCCAGTCGAGTCCCAGGACCCTGTCCATCCACCTGCGGGATCGGTGTCCGTCGAGAGCGCAGCCCCATCGACTGCGAATACGACGCGGTCGACCCGGGCGTTGTCGGTGGCCGTCGCGACGATCGAGACCGAGCCGCTCACCGTGGCGCCGTCGGCCGGTGAGGTGATCGATACGGTCGGCAGCGGGTCGTAGGTCGCGGTCAGCTGGGCGGATCGCAGTGCGTTGATGATTGGCTCGGCGATCCCATCCGTATCGCCGCCCCGCTGTCCTTGCCCGACGCAGTCGTGGTTGCCATCGCCATTCACCCACGTCCCATCGGGACATTCGCCACCTGCGATGAGGATCGCCCGCACGTCGGCGGGCGACAGGCCGGCACGCGCGCCGACGACGAGCGCAGCGAGGCCAGCGGCGTGGGGACTTGCCATGCTAGTCCCGTCGCTGCTGCTGTAGCCGCCGTCCTTCCACGTGGACTGCACACCCACGCCGGGAGCGGTCACATCGACCGAGGCCCCGAAGTTGCTGAAGAACGCCAGCTGGTCGTCGCAGAAAAGGCCGAAGAACGAGCAGCCGCCAAGTCCTCCCGGCTCGCCGTCCGTGTCCATCGACGCGGACACCGTGATGACTTCCGGGAAGTTCGCCGGGAAGAAGGTGTCCGCGTCGACCGTACTGTTACCGGCGGCCACGACGAAGGTGATCCCGGCCCCAACGGCGGTACAGATGGCCTGCCTCATCGCCCCGTCGACGCAGTGCCCGGCCCCGCCGGTCTCTCCGAGGCTCATGTTTGCGACGAGGACATCGTTCGCCGGATCGCCGTCTTGCCGAAGGGCAACGAGATGGTCGATGCCGCAGACGACTGTCGCCGTCGAGCCGTTGCCCGTATCGTCGAGGACCTTGATCGGGACGATCTTCGCCATCGGCGCGACACCGACGATGCCGATCCCGTTGTCGGCGACACCGGCTGCGGTTCCCGCGACATGTGAGCCGTGCCCGTGCCCATCCTCGGGTTGTCCGGCGCCCATGCAATTCTTCCCACGGGCCGCGTCGATATTGGCAGCGAGATCGGGGTGGTCCAGATCCACCCCGGTGTCGAGGATGGCGATCGAAACACCGGCGCCTCGGAAGCCCGATTCGTGGGCGTCTACCGCTGTGGCATGGCGGGCGTCGATCCTGCGGATCCCTGCTGGCGTCGATTCCGCGATCAACGAAACGGGGTCGGATCGGACAACCTGGCGGACGCCCGCCTTGCGAGCAAGCCGCGCGGCGGCTTGCTCGGTACCACGGAAGGAGAACCCCCGAAGCGCCATCGTGTAGATGTGTTTCGGTGAGCGCCCGACCTCCTTGGTGAGGGCCCGGGCGCGGGCCCCGATGTCGCCCCCCGGTTCCAGCGACACTATCCATTCGCGCTCGACCGGCGGGGCGGCCTGGACCGGGCCGAAGCCTGTCGGCAACAGGATCGCGGTGATCATGATCGCCGCCGACATGCGTCGGACTGCGGTCGATTTCCGAGCCATCAAGTTCGACCCTGGCGTGACGGGGCGACATCGTCGTGCGAGGGACCCATGACGTCAATAGGCATGACTCATGAGTGCTGTCGCCGTGCACCATGACCGGTAGAGTGCCGAGGATGGATACCGGCTCGAGTTTCTCTAAGCGATGCAGAGGTCGTCGAGATCGGCTTCGTATCTGTCGGGCGATCGGCCCGTATCAGTCGCCATGCGCGGTTCTACGGCGCGTCGCGGATCCGGCTCGGCGAGGAGGTCCGGATCGACGACTTCGCGGTCCTTTCGGCTGGGCTGACGGGGATCGATCTCGAAGGCCACAACCACATCGCCGTGGGGGCCCTGCTCTACGGAAACATCACGCTGAGGGCCTGGTCGACGGTATCGTCAAGGGCGGCGGTCTACTCCACGTCCGACGACTTCGGTGTCGATACCCATACCTACCCGCACGTCGAGGATGGTCGGGCTATCGTGGACGCAACCGGTCGTGATCGGGGCGCGGGTCGTCATCGGGACCGGATCGACTGTCCTGCCAGGCGTCACCATCGTCGATGGCGTTTCTGTTGGCGCGATGTCCCTTGTCAATACTCCGATCGCCAAAGCAGGCGTGTATGCCGGTATCCCGGCCCGGTTCATCAGGGCGCGGCATCCCGGGGATCGGCGCCCCGCAAAGCCGACGTGACGGTGGCCGAAAGCCAGATCAACGCCGAGCTCGTCCAAGATCGCAGCCTCCGCGGGATGGCGATCGCCAACGCGGGGGCGTGGCTCGCCCTGGCGATTGGTGGGATCGCGACGACCGCCGTCCTGTATCGGGTTCTCGGCCCGACAACGTACGGCGTCTGGGCCACAGTTGCCGCTTTGCGCGCGTTTGCCCTGTTTCTCGACGGCGGTCTCATGTTCGGCGCAGCCGGCGCGGCCGCACGGCATCGATCCGACCCGGATCAGGCTCGCGACGACCTTCGGGGCTCGACGTTCGTCGGGCTGGCATCGGGTGCGGGCATCGCCATCGGGACCGTGCTCCTTGCATGGGTCCCTGGAGCGCTACTCGGACTCGAGGGGAATTCGGCGGCCACGGCCGCGACCGCGACCGTCCTGATCGGGCTGGAGGTCGGGCTGGCGTTGGCCGCGAGCCCACTCCACGGCATGGCGCGCGGTCTCGAACGCTTCGACGTGATTGCCACGGGTGCGCTGGTCCAGGCGACCGTGGTGATCGTTGTCGTCCTCGTCCTCGCCCCCACGATGGGGCTCGTTGGTGCTGCGGCGCCGTTGGTCCTCGGCCGCGTGGCAGGGACCGTGCCGGTGATCGCGGCGGTCCGAAGAGCCGAGCCCTCGTTCCTTGGCCTGGGCGGAGCGACGAAAGCAGTCGGCCGATCGATCTCGTTCGCCGGGCCTTTGTGGTTGATCTCGATCGGAACACAGCTCAGCCTCGGCACGGATGTGCCGATCGTGGGTCGGTTTTTCGGGGCTGTCGCGGCCGGGGCATACGCCGTGGGTGCGATCGTTCCGGCGACTGCCCTGTCGGCGCTCTATGCGCTGACTGATTCCAGCTATCCCCGTATCGCGCGGCAAGAGCCGTCGACGGCGCGTCTCCTGGCCCGTCTCATCAGGGTCTCGACCGCATTCGGGGGGCTCGGTTTCACGGTCATCGCCGCTCTGGCACCCGCAGATCCTCATTGCATGGATCGGGACAGCAGAGTCGTTGGCCGTGGATGTCCTGCGCATCTACAGCCTGACCTGGGCATTGAACGTGCCTGCCCACGTCCTCGTTCTCCACGCGATGGCCACGTGGACGCATCGAACGCTCGTCCCCGTCGTGCTCGGTGAGGCTCTAGTGAGTCTCGTCCTGAGCATCGTCCTGGCGTCGCTCGGCTGGCAGACAGGGCCGGCGGTCGCGACGCTCGTGACGCTGGCCGTATCGAATCTCGTGATCGTGCCGTGGCTGACCCTTCCCCGCGCCGGCATACCACCTCGCGCGGCGGCTGTGGCGGCGATCCTTGGTTACGGGGTGGGAATCAGTGGGGGCGTCGTCGTGGTTGCGATCGCGCTGGTGAGCGGGTTCGGCCCGGTCCCGACCCTCGGGGTCGCCGCTGCCCTGACGCTGATTGCCGCGGCTGGCATCGTCCTGCTCACGGTCGTCCGGCCGGGATCGACCCGGCGGATCACGAGCATCCTTCGAAATGGCGGCCTGAGAGTCTGGATCCGTCAGCGGCGAGAGGTTCGCGAGGGCAGAGGGCAGCTCGATCGGGTCCGGATCGAACGCCCGGTCCTCTGGGTGCCCGGCGAGCCGCCACTGGTCACCGTCCGGATCGCGACATACAACCGCGGCACCATGGTTCGTGATCGAGCGATCGCGTCGGCACTATCACAGACCTACCCGAACATCGAAGTCGTGGTCGTCGGGGATCGATGCGACGCGGCGACGGAAGCCGCAGTCCGCTCTGTCCGTGATTCCCGGGTCAGGTTTGAGAACCTCGCCGAGCGCGGGGCATACCCCTCTGACCCCGACTTCCGCTGGATGGTGGCCGGAACAGTGCCGATGAATCGCGCGCTAGAACTAGCGAAAGGCGAATGGATCGCACCGCTTGACGATGATGACGAGTTCACACCGGATCACGTCGAGGTCCTCATCGAGGCTTGTCGCGAGCGGAACCTTGATTTCGCCTACGGCGTGGCGGAGATGGAAGTCGAGCCAGGCGTCTGGCAATCCGTTGGAAGCGCTCCACTGCGGGTCGGCCGCATCGTCCACGCTGCGGTTCTGTTCCACCGAGAACTTGGCTTCATTCGGCATGACCTCGAGGCATGGCGACTGCACGAACCGGCCGACTGGAATGTCTGGCACCGCATGCGAGACGTGGGAGCTCAAGATCGGATTCGTCGACCACGTCGTGACACGCCACTACCTCGAGCGACGGGAAGTCCTGCGATGAGCGATGGCCCCATCAGTGGTCGCTCCGCGGTCATCGTCGTGAACTACAGGACCGCATCGCTCACCGAGAGCGCCGTTCGATCGGCGCTGGGATCTGGGGCTGCTGAGGTCCTGGTGATCGACAACGCCTCCGCGGACGACATCGGCCACCGGATGGCGGCCTTGGGCGACCCGAGAGTCCGGGTCGTTTCAAACGACCGCAACCTTGGGTTTGGCGCGGCGGCGAACAGAGGCGCGTCGCTCACCGAGAGCGAGGTCGTCATCTTTCTCAACAGCGACGCCGTGCTTGGAGCGGGCGCAGTCGCGGCGTTGGTCGATGAGGTCGACATGTTCGAAGGCCGCGCGATCGCTGGACCCTTGGTGCTCAACCCGGACGAGACGATCCAGCGGTCCGTCGGGCTCCTTCCCAGGCCCGACGACCTTACCGTTCGCGCATTGGGGCTACACGTCGTCGCCAAGGCGATCGCTCGGCTCCCGATCGTCGGCAGGTTCCTTCGATCCACCTCCATCGGGCGCGAGTACGAAGCCGCGCGGCAGCAGCGGGCCACCGAGGTGACGATGATCTCTGGGGCATGCTTGGCAGTCGACCGGGGCAAGTTCGTCCAGCTCGGCGGCTTCGACGATCGATATTTCATGTACTTCGAAGACGCCGATCTGTGTCGCCGGGCACGAGCGGCGGGCTGGCGGATCCGCTTCGTGCCGGACGCGGTGGTCCACCATCTGGTGGCAGGTAGCACGGGGCGCGACTATCACTTCGGTCCGCTTCACGGGCCGTCCATGGTCGTCTACCTGGGCCGATGGTACGGACGACCCGGGGCCGCGCTCGGTCTGGCACTCCTGGCCCTCAGGGCGTTGGCAAGCTCCGTGTTGCTCCGCCCAGGTTCAGGGTTCGCCAGATCGGCGTGGCGACTTGGCGTCGACGCCTACCGAGCTGGCCGAAGCACATCACCGACCCCGATGAGCGTGCCCAGCCCATAGCCGATATGGAGGGACAGGAGGCTCGCTGCGACGAGCCATGGCTTGCTGAACCGATGACGCGCACTCAAGACCGCAGCGATCAGGATCACGGCCAGTCCGTACGCCAACGGGACGGCAAGTGCCCACACCTGACCGGCTATGGCCAGTCCCAGCGCCCCGATGACAGAGACCAGCAGCACCACGGGAGCTAGATGCTTGACGCGCAGGAAGGACGGGTGCTTCCTCACGACCGCGACACGGGCCCGACCGTAGTTCCTGTACTGCCGAAAGAGTGATCCAAGGGTCGGTCGAACGACGTACATGAACTGCATCGTTGGGAGGAACACGATGCGGGACCCGGCCTTGCGGACCCGGTGGTTGACCTCTTCGTCCTCGCCGAATTGCAGCGTGGGATCGAAGCCCCCGACCGCGGCCAGGACGGATCGACGATAGACGCCACATTGCACGGTGTCAGCGTCGTGTTCCACCCGAGCCGCCGTGTAGATACCACCGCCGACGCCGAACCGGGAGAATCGCGCGATTCGATTCGCGAGAGCCATGTCGGTCGTTGCGATCGGGACGATCTCACCACCGACACATCCGACATCCGGTTCATGCTCGAGAACCCGCATCGCTTCAGCCAGGAAGCCCTGATTGATCCAGCCGTGGCCATCGACCTTGGCGAGAAAACGCCCTTCTGTGGCAGAGATACCGACGTTCATGGCGCTGGGTGTGTTTGTGCCGGGGCCGCCGAGGACCTTGATCCTCGGATCGGCGGCTGCGCGGTCATGAACGATCCGAAGTGTCTCGTCGGAAGAACCGCCATCTACGATCGCGATCTCGATGAGCTCGGCGGGATACGTCTGGGCGTCGATCGCGTCCAACGACTGCTCGATGAACGCCTCCTCGTTGAACACCGGCATAACGATCGAGACGGTCGGCTGGGAATCTGGCTGCGAGGGAAGCATCCCGGCGAGTGTATGGTCCCGCCATGCTGAGCGACGGGGGCCCGAAGGATGAGTCGCTGGTTCGCGATACATACGCTCGATACGCTCTCGAAGGTCGGCGTCAGCTTTGGGATCGGTCGAACCGCGGATTTGATCGTCTGAAGCGGGACGCGGAGCGGGCCCTTCTCGCGTTGCTCCGCCAATGCGCGACCGGCCCTGAGACGCGGATCCTGGACGTTGGGTGCGGAGAGGGCGATCTAGAGGTATTGGCGGATTCTTGCGGGATGGATGTCAGCTGGACTGGGATCGATCTCCTTGAGCCGAGCATCGAGCTAGCTCGTCGGCGGCGGCCGGAAGGAATGTGGGTCGTCGGGTCTGCGACCAACCTTCCATTCGATGCTGACAGCTTCGATATGGCCGCTGCGATCACCCTCTTCAGTTCTTTGCCGACCGAGGACACCGAGGAGCTTGTCGCGAAGGAGATCACGCGTGTGCTCCGGCCAGGTGGCTGGCTCGTCTGGCACGACCTGCGGATGGACAACCCGTTCAATCAGGGAGTTCACGGGGTCACGTACGGCCGGATCACTCAACTCTTTCCTGGCTGGGACCTTGACCTGCGTGCGTACACACTCGCGCCTCCCCTCGCGCGCCGGCTTGGCCGCGCAACCCCGATCCTCTATCCCCTTCTGCACTCGATCTCGCCCCTCCGCTCGCACCTCATCGGTCGCCTGCGATGCCCGTTCTGATCCAGCGGGGGCTTGCGCTCGGCTTCCTTGTGGCGTTGGGCCCCCTGATCCTCGCGCTCGCGGTGGCGATCCGGCTCACGTCGCGCGGGCCCGCGTTCCACCGGGCTGTCCGCGTCCGCCCGGGCGGGACGTTCACCTTGTACAAGCTCCGCTCGATGCGCGCAGGAGCAGAAGCTGCCGGGCCTGGGGTCACGGCCCTGGGAGATGCTCGCGTCACACGGCTTGGCAGGATCCTCCGTCGAACCAAGCTCGATGAGCTGCCGCAGCTCTGGAACGTAGTCCGCGGGGATATGGCGCTTGTGGGACCCCGGCCGGAGGACCCGCGATACGTCGACCTTGCCGATCCGGTACACGCCCGCGTCTTTACTGCCCTGCCTGGGATCACAGGTCCGACGGCGCTCACCTACCGCGACGAGGAGTCGGTGTTGGCCGACAGCGCTCTTGAGTTGGCTCGGTCACGTGGCCGGGTCGACGTTACGGCCGAAGATGTGGATCGGGCATACCGGGAGGTCGTGCTGCCGGTCAAGCTTGCGATGGACGTGGAGTACCTGGCCGTTCGCTCGAGTCGCACCGACCTGGCCGTGCTGGGGATGACCATCGGGCAGGTGCTCCGGCGCACCGACCGCCCCTAGACTGGCCGCCATGTCCGCCCTCGGCGGCGTTCGTGGCCGCCATCTCTTCGTCGTCGACCTAGCCGTCATTGCCCTTGCGATCGTCGCCGCGATGATCTTGCGCTTCGATTCCTTGCGCTTCGTCGACGAGGCCCTGATCTACTTCCCGGCTGCCCTCTTCCCGCTGGCGGTCCGGCCCGGGATCAACGTGATCGGCGGCCTGTACTCGAGAGCGTGGGCATATGCGAGCGTCGGCGAGCTGGCGCGCATCGCGGTCGTCGTCGCGGCTGGGTCGGTCGTCGGGCTCCTGGTGTTTTACGGCCTCCTCGTCCCCCTCCGGGTCCCCGGGACGGTCACCGAGGTGGGGCAGTTCCCGCGGTCGTTCTTCGTGCTGGAAGGGTTGCTCACGCTTGCAGGAATGGGAGGCGTGCGCTTTCTGGTGCGTGCGTCGATGGAGTGGAAAGGCTGGCGGCCCGGTGATCCGGATCGGCGGCGGTCGCGGATCGACCGAGTGGCGGCGGCCCGGTGCCGACACTCGTCTATGGGGCGGGCGACATCGGCGCGACGGTCATCCGCACCATCGCCTCCGCGAGGGACGGCCTAGGGATGCGGATCGTCGGGCTGGTCGACGACGACCCCCGCAAGCGGAACCAGATCCTGCGTGGGACAGAAGGTGCTTGGGTCCCTTGATGAGCTCGCCGACATCGCGCGCGTGACTGGAGCACGCCGGCTCTTGATCGCCATCCCCTCCGCATCCGGCGAGGTCGTCCGACGGGCTGTCGAGGACGCGACCTCGCTCGGGCTCGAAACTCGCACGGTGCCGGCACTCGTCGAACTCGTCTCGGGACGCCTTGGTGCGGCCGCGATCCGAGAGGTTCAGGTCGAGGACTTGCTGCGGCGTGAGCCCGTCGTCATCGACGAGGCGGGCCTACGCGACCTGGTCGCGCGGCAAGTCGGTGCTCGTGACCGGCGCGGGCGGGTCGATCGGGTCCGAGTTGCCGCGCCAAGTCTTCGATCTCGATCCGGCGCGTCCTGGTGCTCCTCGACCGCGCCGAAGGACCGCTCTACGACATCGAGCGGGAGCTGGCGCTGCTCGCGCGAGCGCGATTCGGGCACGCCGCGCACGAGCGGCAGGCCGCGTGCACGGCTCGAGAGCAGGCTTGCGAACGTCGCGCGCTCGAGGCGATGCGCCGCGTCGTCGCCGACGACCGGCCGGTCATGGTGCTGCACGCCGCTGCCTACAAGCACGTGCCGATGATGGAACATCACCCAGCCGACGCGGTCTACACGAACATCGGCGGGACGCTGGCCGCCCTGCGCGCGTCGCTGGAGCAGCGGGGTCGAGCGGTTCGTCCTCGTCTCGACCGACAAGGCCGTGGAGCCGTCGTCTGTGATGGGCGCGACCAAGCGCCTCGCCGAGCTCGCCGTCGCCGCCGCGGCGCGCGCGCATCGGGCGTCCGTACGTGTCGGTCCGGTTCGGCAACGTGCTCGGCTCATCGGGCAGCGTCGTCCCCTCGTTCCAGCGCCAGCTCCGCGAAGGCGTGCCGCTGACGATCACCCGATCCCGAGATGACTCGCTACTTCATGACCATCCCGGAGGCGTCGCGGCTGATCCTGCAGGCGTCGCTGATCGGCGACCCTGGCGACCTGTTCGTGCTCGACATGGGCGAGCCAGTCCGGATCGTCGACCTTGCCCGCGACCTCGCGCGGCTTGGCCGGGCGCGATCCGGACTCCGTCCCGATCCGAGTACATCGGCCTGCGGCCGGGCGAGAAGCTCCACGAGTCGCTGTTCTACGAGGCCGAGGCGATCGAGCCGACCCGCACCCGAAGGTGCTCCGCGTCCGGACCCGTAGCCGAATCGACCTCGGCCCGGACCGGTCATCGCGGCGCTCGATGAGCTTGTCGCGGTCGGCGCCACCGGCGACCACGACGCGCGCGGGAGGCGCTCGCGGACGCTCGAGCGATCGCCTGGATCCCGCGCCAGCCCGGGTCGCCCGCGTGACTGATCGCGCGAGCATCCCCTTCCACCGACCTCGATCGGCGGCGCCGAACGCGATGCCGCGCTCGCGGTCCTCGAGTCCGGCTGGCTGACGACGGGCCCCGGGCCGCTCGAGTTCGAGAAAGCGTTCGCGGCGTACGTCGGCGCGCGCACGCCGTCGCTGTCAACAGCGCGACTGCGCGCACTCCATCTCGCGCTTCGAGGGGCTCGGTGTCGGTCGAGGGCGACGAGGTCATCGTCCCGACCTACACGTTCGCGGCATCGGCCGAGACCGTCCTCTACCTGCGCGCGCCGACCGGTCCTTGTGGACGTTGACCCGGCGACCGCCAACGTCGATCCGGCCGCTGTCGCTGCGGCGATCACGAGCCCGCACGCGGGCCGTCGAGGTCGTCCATGTCGGCGGGCTGCCGGCCGACCTGCCGCTTCGGCCGTCGCTCGGACGCGGCCGGCGTCGCGATCCGCCGTCATCGAGGACGCGGCGCACGCATTCCCGTCTCCGGTCGCCGGGTTCGATGGGCGCTTCGCCGGGACCCTCGGCCGGGCGGGCGCGTTCAGCTTCTACGCAACGAAGACGATCACCACCGGCGAGGGCGGGATGCTCGTCACCGATGACGACGCGCTGGCCGATCGAGCCAGGTCGATGCGCCTGCACGGGATCGGCCGCGACGCATGGAAGCGCTACACGTCAGCAGGTCCTGGTACTACGAGATCGAGGCCGCGGGCTTCAAGTACAACCTGACCGACCTCGCGGCGGCCATCGGCCTCGCCCAGCTCGGGCGGGCGGCCGAACTGCGGGCGTCACGCGCGACCATCGCTCAGCGATATCTGGACGGCCTGGCTGATCTTTCCGACGAAGGTCGCCTCGTTCTCCCGGGCGGCGCCGACAATCCTGCACATGCGTGGCACCTATTTGTGATCCGCCTCGGGCCGGAGGCCCGCGCGCGCGAGATCGCAGACCCGGCCCTGCCAGGTGTCGACGCACTCCCGTCGTCTCTCCACGTCCTCGCCTCGCGACGAGCCCGCGCGATCAGAGCACTCACGGGGGCCGGCATCGGCGCCAGCGTCCATTTCATCCCGCTCCATCTCCATCCGCTCTACCGGGAAGCTGGGTACCGGGCGGGCCAGTTCCCGAATGCGGAAGCGGCGTATGCGGGCGCGATCAGCCTGCCGATCTGGCCAGGGCTCTCGAACTCCCAGATCGATCGCGTCATCGAGGGCGTGCGGGCCGCCGTGCTGTGATTGCGGAGGACAACGCGACCGACCCAATAGGGACGCGCTTCGCGGGCATCCTGGGCGCGGCAGCATTTGCCATGGTCGTCCTACTCGGGGGAGGTGCAGCCGTCTTCTATGCGCGGGCCCGGTTCCTGGATGTAGCCGTGGCCGCCGCGGCTGCAGGCGCCTGGGCCGTGGTCGCCATCGTCCGGCCGGGCTGGCGCCCACGGACGGAAATGTGGCTAGGGCTTGCACTCGCCGTCACCACGATGGTTGCCGCGGCTATCCTGTCCCGAGCCCCACGGTGGGGCCTCGAGTTCGCCGCGTACGCACTCCTGCTTTGTAGCTTGTACGGTCTTTCGGTCGCGCTGTTCCGCAACCGGGTGATCCGAACACGGGTACTGGCGGCGATCCCAGTCCTCTGCGCATCGATCATCGTCGCCTACCTGGCACTCGTCGCAGTCGACTGGTGGCGCTTCTGGTCAGCCGTCGGCGGATTCGCCATCCCCCCGCTTCGGCCGAACGACCAGGCCCTCGCGTACTCCAACCCGAACGCCGCGATGGCCGTTGCGGTGCTCCTCTTGGCGGGATCATTCGGGGTGATCGGCGTCCAAGGGCGACGGCGGTTAGCCGTCCTCGGAATACTCGTCAGTGGCGTACTCGCCGTGGCATTCCTGAGCGGGTCCCGGGCGGGAATGGTCGGCCTTCTGACCGGTGTCGTGGCCCTGACGATCGCCGCCGTCGCGACAAGGCGTGGGCCGAGCATGACCCGTGTCCTGCGTGACAGACGTGTGCGAATGGCCGCCCTGGCCGTGGGAATGGCCGCCGTCCTCACCGTGGTGCTCTTCTGGCCTGTCCTGGAACGACGGCTGCTCACAGGCGGGGCGGACCTGCGCCTGACCTTCTGGCGCGCTTCCGGGCGAATGTTCGTCGAGGATCCGCTGTTCGGCGTCGGGCCCGGCATGTGGCCATTGGATCGGATCCGCTCGACGGTGCATCCGGAGTCCGACGTCTACATCCCACATGCCCACAACATCGTCGTGAACACCGCGGCTGAGCTCGGGGTCGTCGGGCTCATTGTCGGCGTCGTTTGCCTTCTGTTGGTGGCCCGCGTCATCCGTGCCGGCATACGCTCTGAGGATCCCGATCGACGTCGCTGGGGTTTCGTCAGCGTTTTTGTCATCGGCTACCTCGTGGGTCACCAACAGTTGGATCTTTTCGCGAACGCTCCCGCGGTCCTCGCAGCGGGGGCTCTGCCGGTTGCGATCCTGGACGCGGGGGCGGCGGCATCGCGGCCGGACCTGCGGGTCCCCAAGGCCATCGCTCTCGCGGCCCTTGCCGGCATCGTCGTCCTAACGCCGTTTCTGGCCTGGTCGCAGCTGCAGGCCGCGCGCTATGAGAGTGGGGTAAACGCTTTCAACCAACGAAGATGGACCGAGGCGAGCACGGCGCTAGAGGCGGTGGCGCAGAGCGACCCCTCACTCGGAATCCATCGACTTGCTGCGGGCCTTAGTCAAGCGCGCTCGGGCGCATTGCAATTGGCGGCGTCGTCGTTCTGGTCGGCCGCCGCGGCAGACGATTACCCCATCGCTTGGGTAAATCTGGCCGCGGTCTATGAACGTCTCGGCGATCGCCAAGCTGCGGCCGATGCGGCTGAGCACGCGTTTCGGCTTGGGCCCCAACACGCCAACGTCGCTTTGGCAGTCGCCGACGTTCGCTTAGCGATCGGCGATCGCCAAGGAGCCGTCGAGGCACTCGCGGCTTCCTTCAGCGTCCCGTCCCTCGTCAGCGATCCTATCTGGGATACCGAGATTCCTCTGGCAACCATCTACGAGGATGCAGTCGCTACGGCACTCGCCGCCCCGGACGCCGCGTGGGGTCTGCATGCCGAGGTCGGCGACATCGCTGGTGCCCGGGCTGCCCTCGCGGACTTCCACGGGTTCGAACGCGAGGTGTACCTGCTCTACCTAGAAGCGGTCGAGGACCCGTCGAAGGCAACGGCGCTGTTCGACGCCGCCGACGAGAACCCGACGTTCCACGCCGCCACGCAGCTCGCGGCTCAGACGGCACGGCGGATCGGGGACACACAAGGGCTGGAGCGATACCGAGCCATCGCGAGCAGCTACACGCAGTTCGGCACCCTTTATGGGCGTGTGGCGCGCATAGCCTCAGGCCCGACGGTTGGCGTGCTGTTCGCGAACGACACGACCACCTTCTATGGGCCCTTCACCTACTACCGGCCGATGCCTCAAGACGACCTCGTCCCCTGGCTACCACACCTTGTCTGGGACTGAGGTATCGCGGTCTCACGCGCTGGTCCGCAGGGTCGATCGGAGTTGGGGACGGTGCCCCTCTCAACATCGGTGGCCTGACCCCGTTGGCTATGCCTTCGCGCGGAACCGGCGCACGGCCATCTCGTGTCGGACGAGCCACGCCGTCGCGTAGCCGGCGATCAGCGTCAATATCACTCCCAGGACTGCCCACATGCCATCGGCCATGCCGGCGAGTCTCGGCTGCCGGGTCCTCCGCGTCGAGTCGCCAGAAGGGCTATCCCGCCCACTCCATCGTCGGCCCCGAGACTATGCTGATCAGTCTTAGGACTTTCGAGTGGATGCATGAGGGAGGGCCGAACCCTGAAGCTGCGCTGGTCGCCACGACTCGGAGGAGTGATGCACCAGCACGACCACGCCGCGCACGGGATCGACCTGGAACCGGGCTCGGCCGCCTGGTCCGACTGGGTCAAGGACTACTACCGCGACGTCGAGACCTACGACTGGGTCGACGTCGCCGACAACCTCCGAGGACTCGAGGCCTTCTTCCATCGGAATCGCGCACGGGTCGTCCGGCGCTTGATCGCCAAGTACGCGACTCCGAACGCCCCGATCCTCGATGCCGGGTGTGGGACGGGCCTGAACCTCCGTCACCTGCCCGCGGGCTCGGTGGGGGTCGACATCAATCCCCGAAACGTCGCCTTGCTCCGGGATCGCCTACCGAACCACAGGGTCGTCGACGGCGATGTCGAGCACCTGCCGTTCGCGAACGGAACATTCGGCACGGTGCTGTGCACCGAGGTCATCGAGCACATCCCGGATCCAGCGCAGGCGCTATCCGAGTTCAAGCGGGTCCTGCAGCCTGGCGGGGTCCTCGTGGGGTCAGTGCCGGCCCGGTCGATGATCTGGAAGCTCCGGTTCCTGTCGAGCACGTGTCCGCACAGCGAGCCGTTCCACAACGAATATCTCCCCAGCGAGGTACGCGAGATGCTGGCCGGGTGGCGCATCGAGCACCTCAGCTATTCGCTCCTGCATTTCAACGTGCTGTTCATCGCGAGGACGCCCGCCTAAGGATCACTGCGTCGCAGTGGTGCATTCGGGCACGAACCCGCTTGCTTTCCACGCGTCCGCGCGTGACGATGCGATCTTCTGGGGTAGCGAGAGCCTGACAAGGGCTCGCGGCACGGTGACTTGCCCGGTCGCCGTTGGCATCGTGCCGAGCGAGTGGCGAGACCGGCCTGGAAACATCGGGTCGGTCTGCGATTGCCTGAATCACGTCGCGCTGGGGGGTCGGCGACGCGACTCCCCTGGCAACCAGCCATCTCGGGTGTCCGCGGTCTCGCGATCATCCTCGTCCTGGCCTTTCACGCTGGCGTGCCGATCGTGTCCGGCGGTGTTGTCGGGGTCACGCTCTTCTTCGTCCTGAGCGGGTACCTGATCACGTCGCTGTTGATCGCAGAGCGGGAAGCGACGGGTGGCCTGGACATCCGTGCCTTCGTCATCCGACGCGCACGGCGCCTCGTCCCGGCCCTTATCGCCGTGATGGCGCTGGTCGGCGCGATCGCTGTCTTCCGCGGGGAGCCTCGTTGGATCATCGAGGACTCCGTCCTGACCCTGGCGTACATCGCGAACTGGGCGCGCGCGACGGGCGATCCGATGGGTTGGTGGAACCACGCCTGGTCATTGAGCATCGAGGAGCAGTTCTACCTCGTTGCGCCGCTTGGCTTCCTGTTGCTCACGCGCTCCCGACACCCGGGGAGCTGGGCGATCATCGGCGTCCTTGCGGGGCTGGCCGTCGGCTCGACGGTCGTCCGGGCCGTCCTGATCGACTCAGGGGCGCCCGGCGAACGGATCTACTTCGGGACGGATACCCGGGCGGACGCATTGCTTGTGGGCTGCGCCCTGGCGGCGACCCGTACGCGCTGGCCAGCATGGCAACCTGGACCGTGGATCGGGCCCGTCGCGATGATCACCCTGCTTGCGGTGGCGGCCGTGCCGCTGGTCAACCCGGTATGGTCGGGCTCGGGCTACACGATCGCCGTGATCGCCTCGTTAGGCGTGGTCGTGAGCGCATGTCGACGCGAGCAGCGCTGGACGGGCCTCGCCTCTCCCGCTCTCGGGTGGCTTGGCGAGCGCTCGTACTCGCTCTACCTGGTCCACGTCCCGGTGTTCATGATCCTGAACGAGGTACTTGAAGCGTCCCATCCGGTCCTTCGGGTGGGCGTCGCGTTAGCCCTCTCGGGGTTCCTGGCTGTCGTCTTGTACCAGTACGTCGAGCAACCGCTCCGTCGTGGCCGAACGGTCCGGCAGCCGGCCGACAGTGGACCGAGGTCGATCACGGATCCTGAGCTTGGCTGGGTTCGCGCCGCATAGAGCGAGCCACGCCTGACGCTCTGGAGGAGCACCATCGGAAGGTCACGATTCGGCCGTCTCCGGTAGCTCCTTCGTACTGGTCGGAAGGACCAGGACCCGGTGCTACGCTGCACCGGCCGTGCGTATCCCCATCGTCCTATACGGGCTCGCCCTCGTCGTCCGACTCGTGCTCGTGTGGCACTTCCCGGACCCTGCCTACCCTGACTCCTTCTACTACGTCGATGTGGCCCGCGGCCTGGTTGCGGGCCACGGTTTCAACATCGACCTGATCTGGATCTTCCCGGAGGTCGGCGGCACGATCCCGGCCAACCCGACGTTACCGATCCCGTCGAACGCCCACTGGATGCCGCTGGCGTCGGTCGTCCAGATCCCCTTTCTGGCGGTCCTCGGTCCAAGCCCGATAGCGTCGGCACTGCCGTTCGCGCTGATCGGCTCGATCGCGGCGCCCCTGTCATGGGCGATGGCGCGGGATGCGTCGGCATCGGCGTCGGTCGCGATCGGAGCGGGCGTCCTGGTGGCGATCCCCGTCATGTCGGTGGTCTACATGGTCCAGCCCGACAATTTCTCGCTCTATCAGCCACTGGTCCTCGCATCACTCTGGATGGGCGCCCGAGGGCTGAAAGGGTCGTCGAGGGCATTCGCCGCGGCGGGCCTCCTCGCTGGTCTCGCGACCCTGTCGCGCAACGACGGGTTGCTCGTCCTCGCGGCCCTCGGTGGCGCGTTCCTCTGGGACCGCTGGCGGCGGCGGGCGATCCCCTGGACGGCGGCAGTCGCCTGCGTTGCGCTGTTCGTCCTGGCCATGGCGCCGTGGTGGATCCGCCAGCTGTCGGTCTTCGGCTCGATCTCGCCATCGGCGGCATCGGGCAAGGTGTTCTTCATCCGCGACATCGCCGAGTGGAACAGCATCACCACGCCGGCGACGCTGGACCACCTACTCGGCATGGGGATCGGCCCCTTCGTCGCCACGCGCCTCGGGGGTCTCGTCGCCGCGGTGATGATCTACGCGACCCTTGTCGGAGGGTTCGTCCTCGTCCCGTTCATGGTCATCGGTGGCTGGATGCGACGCCGCTCCCTCGACTTCGGGCCGTTCTTCCTGTACGCGGCGCTGTTGTTCGGTTTCTCGACTCTGGTCAGCGCGGTCCACGTGCCGGGCGGCACCTTCATCCACTCGGCCGTCGCGCTGGCACCGCATTCGTATGTCCTGGCGCTCGAGGGGATCGCAGTCGCGGTCGCCTGGGTCGCCGCCCGACGCCCGACATGGCGCGCCGAGACCGCGACGTCCGCCTTCACCGGCGCAACGCTCGTGTTCGCGCTCTGCGCCGCGATCGTCGGGTCCGCGTTCGTCCATGGCGTCTGGTCCGACAGTCGCGCCAAGTTCCGCCAGGTCGCCGAGGCACTGACCGCGGCGAAGGCGCCAGCGAGCGATCGCGTGATGTCGATCGATGCGGCCGGGACCAAGTACTGGACCGGACGTGGCGGCGTCGTCCTCGTCAATGATCCCCTCGAAACGATCCGCGAGGTCATGCTCGCCTACGACATCCGGTGGCTCGTCATCGACCGCGACGACAGCGTGGTCCCCGTCGCCCCGATCCTCGACGGTTACATTCGCCCATCGTGGCTCGGTGAGCCCATCTTGTTGGCCGGCCGGCCGACGCGGCTCGCGGTGTTCCCGGTCGAGGCCGGGTCGTGAACCGGCGCGAACTGCTGATGTCGGCCGGGCTGGTGTTCGTGGTCGGCGTGCTTGTCCGCGTCTTCTTCGCCGCCCAGATCGTCTTCCCGAAGCCTGAGGACACCGCGTATTACGTCGGGGTCGCGCGCAACCTGCTAGAGGGTCGCGGGCTCGTGTCAGATGCCCTGTGGAGCTATGCAACCCCGCCACTGGAGTTCCCGCGACCGGCATTCGAGGTCTGGCTACCCTTGCCGACGTTCCTCGCCGCGATTCCGATGGCGGTCTTCGGCCCCACGTTCGCTGCCGCGCAGGTCTCGAGCGTCCTCCTCGGCGCGCTCGTCCCTGTGCTCGTGTGGCGCCTCGCCGTCGATGTTTCCCAGGAGCGGGGCTTTGACCCGCAGCGGATGAGGTGGGTGGCGCTCGGAGCCGGTCTGACGAGCGCGGTCTACCTGCCGTTGGTGCTCAACTCGGCCCTGCCGGACTCGACGATGCTGTTCGCGCTCATCGTCCTCGGCGCGTGCCTTCTGATGACTCGCATCGTCCGAGATCCACGAGGCGCTCGTGCCACCGATGCGCGCCTCATCGCCCTGGGACTCTTGCTGGGGTTGGGCGCGCTCACTCGGAACGAGACCGTCTGGCTCGCACTCATCTGGGTCGTCCTCGCCTGGCGGTCCGTCGACGGGTCGGCATCGATGCGTGTTCGCCTGATCGGCATGGTCGCGGTCGTCGCCGTCCTTGTCTTCGCTCCGTGGGCCTACCGCAACCTGAACGAGTTCGGCAGCCCGCTACCGGGCCAGGCGATCACCAACGCCCTCTATCTCAGCGGGTTCGACATTTTCGCGTGGAAGGATCCACCGACTCTCGCCCGCCATCTCGCGATCGGACCCGCAGGCCTCGTCCAACTCCGCCTGATCGGTCTGGGCCACAACCTTTTCAACGTCCTCGTGCTTCTCGGGCTCCCGATGTCTCTCCTGGGTCTGCTCGCCCTGCCCTGGCAGGGTCGTGGTGCGGTGCTCCGCCCGCTGGTTGTCATCAGCCTGATCATGTTCCTCATCACGAGCCTGCTGTTCCCCGCCGCGACCCAGTGGGGCACCTTCCTCCACGCAGCGGGCCCTGTCCACGCGTTGATCGTGCTCTCCGCTGTGCTCGCCGTGGATGCGGCCATCATCCGGCTCGGCCGCCGGATGGCCTGGACCAAGCAGATCTCGTGGGTGGGGTTGGTCGGCAGCGTGGCCGCGTCTGCGCTGTTCTCGGTCGCGTTGCTGCCATCGTTCGGGACCGGCTCCAGGGCGACGGCTGCGACCTACGACGCGCTGGGGCCGCGAATGGTGGCAGCCGGGCACCCCCTGGACGAGCCCGGCATCCGGCTGATGAGCAATTTCCCGATCTGGGTGGCCGAGACGCAGCGGGTCTCGACGCTCGCCTTGCCCAACGAGCCCCCCGTGGATGTGCTGGACCTGACCGAGAGCTTCCCCGGCACGCGCTACCTGATCCTGACGAGCCCGGAGGGCGCGCACTGGCCTGGCGACCTTCAGGCCGGTCTTCCCGGGGCGGAGTGCTTCACCCCGATCGATCTCGGGCCCTACGCGGGCATCGGCATCGATCCGCTCGCAACGACGACCGTCTATGAGATCGGCTGCCCCGGGAATGCCCCATGACCGAGCCCTATACTCCGAACCCGATGGACGCCGCCGCGATGGTCCTCGAGGCGCTTGACGCCGAGCGAGCCAGGATCGGGCGCGAGATCCACGACGGGCCGGCCCAGGCTCTCACGAACGCGATCTTCGAGGTCGACGACATCGAGCGTCTGATCGAGCGCGACCCGGCCGGGGCGATGGTCGGGCTACGCCAGCTCCGCGCCCTGCTTCGACGCGAGCTGACCAATGTCCGCGAGTTCATCTCCGAGCTGCGACCGGCGACGGTCGACGCAGCCGGCCTCGACGTCGCCCTCGTCGACGCGGTCGATGGCCTTCGAACGGCCACACGGGTCGGCGTCACGACGGATCTTCGCGCGCCGAGCGATCGTCTCGACGATCGACAGCGAACGGTCGTCCTGCGCGTGGCACAGGAGGCTCTTCAGAATGTTCGCAAGCACGCCAGTGCGTCGACCGTCATGGTCAGCACCGACGTGACCGGCGATGAATGGACCATCGAGATCCGCGACGATGGTCGCGGGTTCGACATGGGCACGGTGGCCAAACGCGGCCGCCGGAATTTCGGCATGCAGGTCATGAACGAGCGCGCCGAGCTGATCGGCGCCCGCTTCGACGTACGATCTCGACCGGACGGCGGTACCGTGGTCCGGCTCGCGATCCCGACGGGGGACCTGACGGGAGCAAAGGAGAACGGATGAGCGCAACCGAATACGGCGGGCCGGATAGGCGTCGGGGTGGTCCCGACCGCCGCGCCGCCGGCGAGATGACCCGGATCCTGATCGTCGACGATCATGCCCTGTTCCGGGTCGGGATCGCCAACATCCTCTCTCGGGAATCGGACCTTGAAGTGGTCGGTGAGGCCGAGGACTCGCGCAGCGCGGTCGACCGTGCCCTCGAGACGTCGCCGGACATCATCCTCATGGACCTGTCATTGCCGTCGCCCGGTGGGATCGAAACGACACAGCGCATCAAGCGCGAGCTGCCGGCGACGGGGATCATCGTCCTGGCGGTCAACGAGGACGAAGACTCCCTGTTCGACGCCATCAAAGCCGGTGCGGCAGCCTTCATCCTCAAGGACGTCGGCCCGGACGATCTCGTCACGATCATCCGGCGCGTGGCCGACGGCGAGTTCCTCATCAACGACAAGGTCTTCTCGAAGCCGGCCGTTGCCACGCGGGTCCTCAAGGAGTTCCGCGAGCTGGCGGTCTACGGCCAGGAGGCCGCGCCGATCTTCGCCCCGCTGTCGCCGCGTGAGGTCGAGATCCTCGACAACATCGCGCAGGGCATGACCAACAAGCAGGTCGCCTACGCCCTGACCATCAGCGAGCAGACGGTGAAGAACCACATGAGCTCGATCCTGCGCAAGCTCTCGGTCAACGACCGGACACAGGCCGTGGTCTACGCGATGCGCCAGGGCTGGATCCGGATGCCAGAGGATTGATGGCCAACGACACCGCGACCCAGCCGACCTCGGGCGTCGACGCGCTGTCGACGAGGCTTGCCGACGACCTCCTCACGCTCGACAAGGAGCTGGACGAAGTCGACCTGCTCATCTCGCAGGCCAAGACCGAGGCCGCGCGGCACGAGGCCCGCCGCACAGCCGCGACCGACAAGCTGGCCGGGCTGACGGGCAGCTCGGATGTCAGCGAGCGTCTCGAGCAGACCACCGCTTTGGTCGGCCTGAGCAAGCGGGCGGCGCTGATGGAAACGCAGGTCGAGGTCCTGGACGGCAAGCGCCGCGCGCTGGCTCGCTATCGCGACGCGGTCGTGAGCTACATCGACGCGCTGAGCGGCGTCGAGGCGGACGCGGCGGGCGGCGGCGAGGGTGGTGGCGACGAACCGATGCCCCCCGCGGTGGCTCGATTGCTGATGGGCGCCCAGGAAGACCTGCGACGCGAGATCGCGCGGGCGATGCACGACGGCCCGGCGCAGAGCCTCACCAACATCGTCCTGCAAGCCCAGATCGTCGAGCGCCTGGTCGGCAGGGATCCGGAGGCGTCTGCCGAAGAGGTGAAGCACCTGGTCTCGATGGTCCAGCACACCCTCGATGCCACCAAGACGTTCATCTTCGATGTCCGGCCGATGGTGCTGGACGACCTCGGCCTCGTCCCCACACTCCGGAGGGCGACCCGGGAACGCAGCCGCCGGGCCGGGATCCCGGTGGAGTTCGAGTCGATGGGTCAGGACCAGCGCCTGCCGATGGATCTCGAGAGCGGGCTCTTCCGGATCCTGGACGAGGCCCTGGCGGGCTATCTCGGCGCCGAACCGGACGCGATCTCGATGAAGCTCGACTGGAGCGATCGGCTGACCGCGGACGTCGTCGCGACACGTGCCGTCGCGGCAGAGCCGACGGCCACGACGGATATCGCCATCCCGACCGAAGAGGCCGGCAAGGACCTGCCGCCTGCCCTCGCCGCGCTCGTCGAGGATCGGCGGACCGCGAAGCGCGAGGCCGCCGCGGCTGCCGTACGGGCGTCGATCGTGCTGCTCCCCGGCACGACATGGCGCGAGATCCAGGACCGCGCCGCGTCGGTCGGTGTCGAGGCCGAGCTGATGGCCGATGGCGGACACCTCCATCTTGCGACCGATCTGCCTGCCCTCGAGACCCCGACTCCGACGACGGGCGCATGAGCCTCCGCGACCGCGGGCAGGGCCTCGTCGAGTACGGCCTCATCCTGGCGATCTCGAGCGCGCTGACGGCCGTCTGGCTCGTCGTGTTCGGCGGCACTGTTTCTGACGCCCTGACTGCGATCGGCATCGCGATCGACCGCGCGACGGGGGGCTGATCGAGTACCGGTGCAGCGAGGCGACCGCCGGTACCATCGTCTCAGTATCGGGATCGAAGAGCGCTTCATATAGTGGCGCAGCCCTCGTTTGGGGGTGAGTACTCATCCAGGAGGCACCTACGAATGGCGCTCTTCACCTCGTTCCTCGCCACGCTTCGCCGTGACGAGGAGGGCCAGGGTCTCGCGGAGTACGCGCTGATCCTCGCACTCATCGCGATCATCGCGATCATCGCGCTGATCTTCCTGGGCAACCAGGTCAGCGGCATCCTGAGCACCGTCGGCAACTCGGTCTAGCACCGACTTCCGACAACGGACGGACCGCCGGTCGAATGACCGGCGGTCTTTCGTTTTGCCGACGCACCGCTAGGTACATCGGCCGAGTTGACAGACGCAATGGGCGACCGTAGGGTCTCGTGGCCTCCGTTCAGCGGGGAGCTTTCTACGGAAAGGAGGTATCCATCCATGACGCAGCTTCTTGCTCTTATCGATTCGTTCCGTCGTGACGAAGGCCAGGGCCTCGCGGAGTACGCGCTGATCCTCGCCCTCATCGCGATCATCGCGATCATCGCGCTGATCTTCCTGGGCAACCAGGTCAGCGGCATCCTGAGCACCGTCGGCAACTCGGTCTAGCCGAGCTACCAACCGATCGAGACCGCCGGCGTCCCTGTGGCACGGCGGTCTCTCCGTCTCCGGTGCGTTCACGCCCGCATTGACCCGAGCAGCCTATTGACATCGCGGCGGCGGGACGTACGTTGACGGCACCCTTCGTGGAAAGGAGGTGAATCAGAATGACGACTCGTGTCGTGTCCATCCTGGACCGACTCCGTGGGGACGAGGACGGACAGGGCCTGGCCGAATACGCACTCATCCTCGCGCTTATCGCGGTCATCGCGATCGTCGCACTCATCTTCCTTGGAAGCCAGATCAGCGACAAGCTCAGCGTTATCGGTAACGCGGTCTGATCGCTCGTTTCGTCCTCTTATGTGGGCCCGCCGGACGCCCGTCCGGCGGGCCTTTTGATGCCCGCCGTGGAACCTTGCAATCGACCTTGCAGGGTGCGCGGATTCCTGCCGTTTCCTACCACGGGGTCCTAGCCCATTGGTATAGTCGCGCGCCTCTTTCGCGATGCTACAGTGGTGCCACCTGTCACACCACGACTCGGGGAGAGCTCTCTTGAAGCGTTCTAATCGCTTGGTCTTGCTCGTCGGGGTCTTCCTGGCGATCGTCGCGTTCATCGCGGTCTTGCTCCTGCAGGGCCCGGCGGCCCCGACGGACCAGTCCGAGTCACCGGACGCTGCAACACCGTCGTCGCTGCCGCTGACATCCCGCTCGGTGCGCAGGATCACGGCGGAGCAAGGTGAAGGTCGAGGACAAGCCCAATCGCGGGCCGGACGCGGACGCCTTCGCGACGTCCGACGCAAGTCCTCGGCAAGACCGTCCGCGAGCCGGTCGTGGCCGACGCCGCGCTCACCGCCCGACGTTGACGGGCGGCCAAGCGGACCAGATCCTTGACATCGAGGTGCCCCCGGGTATGCGCGCGATCACCGTCCAGGTCGACCAGGTGACGGGTGTCGGCACGGTCATCAAGACCGGCGACTACGTCGACATGGTCGTCGGCATCCGCGCCGACAAGTTCCCCGTCATCACGACCAACCCGGTCGACGACACCTTCACGGTCGTCTCCGGCATCAACGGCACGAGCGTCAAGCTGCTCCTCCAGGGCATGCAGGTCCTCGGCACGCTGCTCCCGCCGCCGCCCGCGCAGGCGCAGGGCCAGGAAGGCCAGCCCGCGCACGGCGAGACCGGCACAGCGCTGACCGGTCAGCAGGAGATCGTCGCCCTTTCGGTCGACGCCCAGCAGGCGGAGGTCATCAAGTTCGCCCAGATGGACGGCGAGATCACCTTGATCCTGCGGTCGGGTGATGACTTCATCGACCCCGCGACCGGCCAGCCCATCGATCCTCCGCCGCTGCCGGACCCGACCACCGGCATCATCCTCAAGTCGCTTGTCGACCGCTACGGCGTCCTGCCGCCGGAGCTCATCGAGACCGTCCTGCCGGCGCAGGCCCGGCGCTAGCCACTCACCACCGGCCGGTCGCCGGTACCCATGACCAAGCGCGACGGGCGCGATGGACCCAGCCGGTCCCGCGCCCGTCGGGCGTCAACCGAACAGTAAGGACGAGAGCCAGACCCTCAGATGGCCGACCAGATCCGTGTCCTGATCGTCGACGACATCCCGGAGACGCGCGACCACCTCTCGAAGCTCCTTGGCTTCGAGGGGGACATCGATGTCGTCGGGGCTGCCGCGTCCGGGACCGAGGCGCTGCAACTGGCAACCTCGCTGACGCCGGATGTCGTCCTGATGGACATCAACATGCCGGACATGGACGGGATCGCCACGACGGAGATGCTGGCGCGGGCGTTGCCAACGGCGTCGGTCATCATGATGTCCGTCCAGGGCGAGTCGGACTACCTGCGTCGGTCGATGCTCGCGGGCGCGCGCGAGTTCCTCGTCAAGCCCTTCAGCAGCGACGAGCTGACAGCGTCGATCCGGCAGGTGTTCACGCGCGAGCGGGAGAAGATGACCCGCATGGCCGTCGCCGCAGCCGAGACCGGCGGGCCGCGGACGGCGACGAGCCAGACGCCCTCTGGCGAGCCAGGGCAGGTCGTGGCCGTCTTCAGCCCGAAGGGCGGCGTGGGCCGGACGACGGTGGCCGTCAACCTCGCCGTCGCCGCGGCGACGGAGCTCGGGAAGAAGGTCGTTCTCGTCGACGGGTCCTTCCAGTTCGGCGACGTCGGCGTCCTGCTCAACCTGAACCCGAAGAACAAGTCGATCGCGGACCTTGTCCCGGAGCTCGAACAGGCCGGTCACGAGGTGGAGTCGATCGATACGTTCGTGATCAATCACTCTGCCGGGATCCGCGTCCTGCTCGCTCCTCCCAGTCCGGAGATGGCCGAGCTGATCACCCCGGCTGGCATCAAGCGCGTGATCGAGGCGCTCCGCCAGACGCATGAGCTCGTGGTCGTCGATTGCACGGCGTTCTTCAACGACACCACGCTGGCGATCCTGGACTCGGCGGATACGATCCTCACGATGCTGAGCCTTGAGATCACGAGCATCAAGAACATGCGCCTCTTCCTCGAGGTCGCCGACCAGCTCGGATACGATGGCGGCAAGGTTCGCCTTATCCTCAACCGCGCCGACTCGGCGCTCGGAATCCGCGTGGCGGACGTCGAGCATTCGATCGGACGCAAGGTCGACGAGACCATCGTGAGCGATGGGCGGAGCGTGGTCTACGCCCTCAACCGGGGCGTCCCGTTCTTCCTCAGCAACCGGGAGGCGCAGGTCTCCCAGGACATCCTCCGGCTCGCGCGGACCGTTGTCGGCGAACGGGAGCAGGTCGCGCCCATCGCAGAAGACAGCCGCAAGGCCGCACAGAAGAAGTCGTTGTTCGCATGGCGCTGATCGTCGGTGATGGATCAGGCCGCTCAAATCCGGCCATCGTGGCGAGAAGGGGTGTAGGTCATGTCCCTGTTGAAGCGGATCGAGAGCGCTCGACCGGGTAGTTCCGGCGAGACGCCAGCGGCTGGGCCGCCGGTCTCGAACGTGCCGGCGCCGGCCGGTGGGCCGCCGCCACCGGTTCCCACCATGCCGCGTCTCCAGTCGCAGGCGCCGGTCCGGGAATCCTTCCGGGACGTGAAGTTCCGGATCCAGAACCGGGTCATCCAGGACCTGGATCCGAAGCTCGACCTGTCCAACCAGGTCGAGGTCCGCCGTCAGATCGAGGAGATCTTCGGCAAGGTCATCGACGAGGAAGGCCTCGCGCTGACCCGCGCCGAGCGCGTCCGGATGCTCGAGCAGATCACGGACGAGATCATCGGCCTCGGCCCCCTCGAGCCCCTGCTGCGCGACGAGTCCATCACGGAGGTGATGGTCAACGGCCCGCGCCAGGTCTACATCGAGCGGTCGGGCAAGCTCGAGCTCACCAACGTCGTCTTCCAGAACGACGACCACGTCATGCGCATCATCGACCGTATCATCGCCCCGATCGGTCGGCGCGTCGACGAGTCCTCGCCGATGGTCGACGCGCGGTTGACCGACGGTTCGCGTGTCAACGCGATCATCCCACCGCTCTCGCTGGTCGGACCTGTCATCACGATCCGGAAGTTCTCGGCGTCCCCCTTCACCGTCGACGATCTCATCCGGTTCGGCACCGCCACCGCAGACATGTTCGACTTCCTGCGGGCATGCGTGGAGGCTCGACTGAACATCTTCGTGTCCGGTGGCACCGGTTCCGGCAAGACCACGACCCTCAACGTCCTGTCGTCGTTCATCCCGAACGACGAGCGGATCGTCACGATCGAGGACGCCGCGGAGCTGCAGCTCCGCCAGGAGCACGTCGTCACGCTCGAGTCGCGCCCGCCGAACATCGAAGGCAAGGGCGCGATCCCGATCCGCGAGCTCGTGCGCAACGCGCTCCGCATGCGCCCCGATCGCATCATCGTCGGTGAATGCCGGTCGGGCGAGGCGCTCGACATGCTCCAGGCGATGAACACGGGCCACGACGGCTCGATGTCCACCGGCCACGCCAACTCCCCGCGCGACATGCTCGCCCGGCTGGAGACGATGGTGCTGATGGCTGGCGTCGACCTGCCCTTGCGGGCCATCCGCGAGCAGGTCGCCTCCGCGGTCGATCTCATCGTCCAGCAGAGCCGCCTCAAGGACGGGACCCGGAAGATCACCCATATCACCGAGGTCCAGGGTATGGAAGGCGACGTCATCGTCATGCAGGACGTCTTCGTGTTCGAGCAGACGGGCGTCGTCGAGGGCAAGATCCAGGGCCGCCTGAAGGCGACCGGCATCCGGCCCAAGTTCGTCGAGAAGTTCGAGATCATGGGCATCAACCTGCCGCCCGGTCTCTTCGGCTTCACGTACTGAGGCGGAGGAGGACATCGTGGATCCAGTGACGATCGCCGTCGCCGCCGTCGCCGCATTGGCGGTCATCCTGATCGCGTTCGGCATCGCCAGCTCCGGCAACTCGGGCATCTCGGACCGGCTGGAGCGCTACGCCTCCGGACGGGGCGAGGGCGCCAAGGCGGTTTCGACGGGGCAGGGCCCGATCAGCGACCTGATCGCCCAGAGCCAGGCTCTGGCGAACCTGAACAAGGTCGTCGAGGGTCGAGACTTCGGGGCAAACCTCGCCCGGGAGCTCGCCCGAGCCGACCTGCGCCTGAAGCCATCCGAGTTCCTGTTCATCTGGCTCGGGTCGATCATCGGTGTGCCGGTCCTGTTCTTCATCCTCGGCTTCTTCTTCCAAGCACTGGGTACGCCCATTGCGCTGCTCATCGGCGCGTTCATTGGTTTCCTGCTGCCGCGGTTCTGGCTCAATCGCCGGAAGGGGGGCCGCCTGAACGCGTTCAACAAACAGCTGCCCGACACGATCACGCTCATCGCGAATGCACTGCGCGCCGGTTCGTCGTTCCTGCAGGCGATCGAACTCGTGGTCCGTGAGTCGCGACCCCCGATCTCGACCGAATTCAGCCGGGTCATCCGCGAAGTGAACCTCGGGCTGCCGTTCGAGCAGGCGCTCGAGAACATGGTCCGGCGCGTCCGGTCCGACGACCTCGAGCTGATGGCGACCGCGATCTCGATCCAGCACACGGTCGGCGGCAACCTCGCCGAGATCCTTGATTCGATCTCGTACACGATCCGCGAGCGGATCCGCATCAAGGGCGAGATCAAGACCCTGACGGCTCAGCAGCGCCTGTCCGGCTATGTCGTCGGCTTCCTGCCGATCGCGCTTGCCGGGTTCCTGTTCGTCGCGGCGCCCGGGTTCATGGATCCGATGTTCGCCAATCCGCCCGCGATCGCCGGTCTGCCGGCCGGCGTGATCATCCTGTTCTTCGGCGGCTTCATGATGTTCATCGGGTTCATGATGATCCGGCGCATCGTGGACATCGAGGTCTAGTCGATGTCGGACATCATGCCCATCGTCGTTGCCGCGCTCGCGGCGGGTGCGATCCTCCTCATCGTCATCGGCCTCGCGGGCGGCTCGCCGGTCGACCCCGTGCAGGCCCGGCTGACCCAGCTCGGCACGATGCAGGCCAAGAACCTCGAGGAGCTCGAGCTCCAGCAGCCATTCATCGAGCGGACCCTGCGTCCAATGGTCGCGAGCCTCTCGGGGCGGATGTCCCGTGCAGCCTCGTCGTCGTTCACCGAGCGGACCGAGAAGCGTCTTGCGCTCGCCGGCAACCCGGGCGACCTCCGCGTCGCCGACTGGCTCGGTGTGAAGGCCGTCGGCGCGATCATCGGCGCGGTGCTCTTTGGCGTCCTGTTCGGCGTCGTCGGCCTCCTCGGGTTCCCGTTCCCGATCGGATACCTGCTCGCCGTCGCGGGCGCGCTCTTCGGATATATCTTCCCGGAGTTCTGGCTGGGCGGGCGGGTGAAGAAGCGCCAGAAGGCCATCCTGCTGATGATCCCGGACACGCTGGACCTGCTGACGATCTCGGTGCGTGCGGGCCTCGGTTTCGACGCCGCGCTCGCAAAGGTCGTCGAGAAGCTCAAGGGTCCGCTATCCGACGAGTTCCGTCGGGCGCTGGCCGAGGTGCGGGTCGGCAAGGCGCGTCGTGACGCCCTGCGCGACATCGTCCCGCGCACGGAAGTCGGTCCGCTGACGAACTTCGTCGGCGCGATCATCCAGGCCGAGCAGCTCGGCGTATCGGTGTCCAAGGTGCTCCAGGTCCAGTCCGAGCAGCTCCGGATCGAGCGCCGCCAGCGGGCCGAGGAACAGGCGGCCAAGGCGCCGATCAAGATGCTCTTCCCGCTCGTCGGCTGCATCTTCCCGTCTCTGTTCATCGTCATCCTCGGGCCGGCGATCATCCTGATCGTCTTGAATCTCGGCAACGACCTAGGCCGGCTTGCGCGCCCGGTGACCGCCGCGCGCAATCGCACCCGCGGGAGCGAGCTCGCCTCGGACGTCGAGGTCGCCGCGTCGCTCTGGGCGAAGTTCATGGGCCTGATGGGCCGGGTGCCACTCCCGCCCGGAGCCGGTCTGTGGCTACCCGACTCCAACGGGATCCACATGATGTTCATGCGATTCCCGATCGATGCCGTGTTCGTCGGAGCCGCCGACGCCGATGGTGCGCGGCCCGTCGTCGCGGCCCACCGTGATCTCAAGGCATGGACCGGGCTGGTACCGTTCGTGCGCGACGCGCGCGGCGTCCTCGAGCTCCCCGCCGGCACGATCGCCGCATCGGGGACCGAGGTGGGCGACCTCATCCAGATCGCCTGAGCCTCGATCGCTGCGGTGCAGCGTCGGAGACGTGGCTGGTGATCGACCGGTGAGCGCCGGTGGAGGGATGCCAGCCACCCTGCACGCATGGCGACCTTCACGTCTCTCGTTCGCACGGCGGCGACTCGAGCGCTCGATGCCGCCTTGGCGGCGAACTGCGTCGGCTGCCACGCGGAGGGCCCTCCGATCTGCGGGCGCTGCGAGCGGGCCCTCGACGCTCGGCTGACCAACCCTGCCGGCGTCGCGATCGGCCTGCCCGGGGATGTCCCCGAGCCGCTCCTTCAACTGGAGTGGTGCGCGGCGTTCCATGGCGTCGCGCGGGACGCGCTCCACGCGATCAAGTACCAGGGCGAGCAGCGCCTCGCCGAGCCCCTCGGCCGGGCGGTCGCCCGCCGCTGGGCTGCCGCCGGTGTGGGCGCCGAGGTGGTCACTCACGTGCCCGTCCACGAGGACCGCGCCCGACGGCGCGGGTACGACCAGGCTGAGCTGATCGCGCGGCGGGCCGCGGACGAGCTGCGCCTCCCCTTCCTCCCGTTGCTCACCCGAGCACGCGCGACGGCCGCCCAGTTCGACCTCGACCGGCGCGACCGGGCGCACAACGTCTCGGGCGCCTTCGTGGTCGACGGCCGTTCGGCTGCCGCGTGCCGCGGGCGTTGGATCCTGTTGATCGACGACGTCGTGACGACCGGCGCCACGCTCGCTGCGTGTGCCTCGGCTCTGGAGGCCGCCGGTGCGCTCGGCGTGTCTGCGATCACCGTCGCACGGGAGCGCTGACCGGGATTGCCGGGGCCTCCGGGCTATACTCGGATGACGACCCGAGAGCCCGGAGGTGATGCATGCGGACCATCGTGAAGGGCAAGAACGTCGAGGTCCCGGACCGCGTCCGCAGCTACGCCGAGCGCAAGCTCCATCGACTCGAACGGCTGCTCGACGATCGGACCGACGCGATCGTCGAGTTCTCCAACGAGATGCACCGCAGCGCGTCCGACGCTCATATCGCGGAGGTCACGCTCGTCATCGACGGGCGCACGCTGCGGAGCCACGCGGTCGGCATCAGCTATCAGGCCGCGCTCGACGACGTCGTCGACAAAGTCGAGCGACAGGCGGTCGACTACAAGGAGAAGCCCAGGCTGCGGGCGCGCCCGGAAGAAGAGAAACGGATCCTGCGCGACCTCGCCGACGGGACAGCGGAGCCCGGGCACGAGCGCCGGATCGTCAAGACCAAGCGTTTTGCGATCGAGCCGATGTTCGAGGAGGACGCGGTCGCCGCGATGGAGGAGCTCGGCCACCAGTTCTTCGTGTTCGTGAACGCGGAGACGGAGCATGTGGCGATCCTGTACGCGCGGAACGACGGCGACCTCGGTCTGATCGAGCCGATCGTGGGCGGCGAATACACGACGGGGCGAGACAAGAGCAACGGCCGGCGACGCTGACCGCCGGATGCTGCCTGACGGTCGACGGCTCGGCGCGCACCTGCCTCTCGCGCCGGGGATGGTGAAGGCGGTCGAGCGCGCCCATAGGATCGGAGCCAGCGCGATCCAGATCTTCACCGACAACCCGACGGCCTGGCGCCGCCGCCGGGAACCGTCGGCGCAGCTCAAGACCTTCAGGTCGAGATCGGCGGAGCTGGACATCCGGCCGGTCGCGATCCACGCCTCCTACCTCGTGAACCTGCCCGGGCCGGATGCGGCCACTTTCGAGCGATCGGTGGCGATGCTGGCGGGAGAGCTGGCCGGGGCGCCGGCATTCGGGGCGAGATACGTCAACGTCCACGTCGGGTCGCACCGGGGCACCGGTGTCGAGGTGGGCATGGCCCGGCTGGTGGACGGGATCGCGGAGGTGCTCGCCCGGAACGAAGGGACTGGCGAAGGTGCGGACGACCGATCGGCCGAGCGGCCTATGCTCGTGCTGGAGAACTCGGTCGGCGGCGGGGGCGGCCTCGGGACGTCGCTCGACGAGCTCGGCGCGATCGCGGCACTCCTGGAGACGCGCGGTATCCATCGCGGCGATGTCGGGTTCTGCCTCGACCTGGCCCATGCCTGGGGTGCGGGCATCGATGTGGGCGACCCGGCCGTGGTCGACGCGTTCCTGGCGGGATTCGACGCACGCATCGGCCTCGACCGGCTCGTCCTCGTCCACCTCAACGACACGCGCTCTGCACTTGGCTCGCGAAGCGATCGCCACGAGCATCTCGCGGCGGGCCGGATCCCCGCCGAGGGCCTGGCACATGTCCTGCGCCATCCGCGCCTCATCGACGCGACCTACATCCTCGAGACGCCCGGCATGGACGCGGGCTATGACGCCATCAACATGGGACGTGCGCGTGCACTGTGGGCCGGGAAGCCGCTGCGTCCGTTGCCGAAGCGTGCATTCGAGCTGGCGGGCAGTGCCCGCAGCCGGATGGCCGCTTCGTGACCGATCGGCGGGTCGTCTCCGACGGCGGTCGGATCGAGTTGGTGGATCGACTGGCTCTGCCCGGCCTGCTGCTGCTCGCTGCGCTTCTCCGCCTGCCGGACCTCGCAACGCGTGGGACCTGGGATGGCGACCAGGGACACGACATGCTGGTCCTCAGGACCTTGGTGCGCGATGGGATCGTGCCGCTGCTGGGCCCGCCGACCTCGATCGGCGATGTCCATCACGGCGCCTGGTACTACTACATCCTGTCCCCTGCCGCGGCACTGACCGGGGGTGACTCGCCACTGGCCGTCGTCCTGCTGATCGCCCTCGCCGGCATCGCCGCGGTCGGCGTCGTCTGGTGGCTGGCGCGCTCGATCGGCGGGCCGGTCGCCGGGCTCGCCGCGGGGCTGACGATGGCCGTATCGACGGCCGCGGTCGACGAGTCGACGTTCATCTGGAACCCGAACCTGATCGCCCTGTCGAGTGCGGTCGCCCTGGGCGCTGCCTGGCGGGCATGGTCGGGCGGGGACCGTCGATGGTGGCTGGTCGCCGCCGTCGGGGCCGCCGTCACGATGCAATGTCACGTCCTGGGCCTCGCGCTGCTCCCGATCGTCGCGGCCCCCCTGATCGCCGATGCACGCCGGCGGAGCCTCGCCTGGGTACCGGTCGGGATCCTGGCGATCTTCGTCGCCGCCTACGTGCCGCTGATCGTCAATGAGCTGACGACCGGCTTCTCGGAGCTCGAGGCGGCCACCGAGTACCTGTCCACGGGTCGGGAGGGGAGCGATGTGGCCATCCCGGTCCGGTTCGGGATCGTGGCGCTCCGCGTCGTGAGCTGGCCGCTGACTGGCTTGATCGTCGATGGGTTCGCGGCCGGAGCGCTCGCCACGGTCGTGGTGATCGCGATCGTCGTATGGCGCTGGCGGGGCGATCGAGAATCCCGAGCGGTTCGTCGTCCGCTGGTTCGGGCTGGGCCTCCTCTGGTCGATCACGTTCCTGACGATCGCCGCGCCCAGCCTCGCGGCCGTCGTGCGGGGCCTGCCGAACGACCACTACCACGCGTTCGCGGATCCGATGGTGTTCGTGCTCGTGGGTCTCGGCGCCGCGGCGCTCGTCCGGGAGGTGCGCGCCCCGGTCGGCCCGGCGGCTGCGACCGCGATGGTGGCGGCGTTGGTCGCCTGGAACGTCACGCATCTCCCGCCGCCGGCCCATCCCGACGGTGGCTTCCCGGCCGCCGACCGTGCCGCCACGCGCATCGATGAGGCGCTCGCGAATGGCGGCGTGGGACGCGATCGGGCAAGCCTCCTACGGTCGCTCCCGGACTTCAAGTCGACCGAGGCCGTCGCCTATCCCCTCGTCCGCATCGGCCGGCTCAGTCCTCGCCGAGACTCCGGATGGCCTCGCACCTGGGAGCGGAGTGGCAATGCCCGCGCGCCCCGAGGGACTCGTCCTGCTGTGCGACCAGCTCTTCCGCGACGCGGTCGGCGCCGACTGTGGCGGTCCTGCCGAGTCGTTCGTCGCTCCCGATGCAGGCGGCCCGGATTGGGGCGTCCTGCTCGACCGGTTCGAGGCCGCGCCGGGTCGCTGGGTATCGGTCTACGCGCGGCCCGACTGACCGATGTCCGGGGGTGGCTGCAATCGCGAACGCCGGCGCCCCAGACGCCGGCGTTCGCTGTCCCCGAGACCCGGACGGTGGAGGGCGATCCGGGTCGTGCCCTGAGATTCTCTAGAAGCGGCCGGGGTTCCGGCCCGAGCGAGGTGTGACGGATCGGACGGTGCTCACGGCCGTCACGCCGACCTGACCGGTCGGGCCAAGACCGCCGACTCGCCCGGTCGACATCGGCCGACCGCCGACGGCGGCACCCATCGGGCGATCGGATCGTTCGTTGCTGCGCTCGCCGGTCGTCCCGGTCCCCGTGGAGCCACCCCCCGGGAAGGCACGTCCGAAGCGGCGCATCCGCACCGCCAGGTAGTACTCCATGATCTGCCGGACCTGCGGCTCGGACAGGAGGTCGTCTGCGCGCAGGGCGTACTCGACACGAGCGGTCGGGTTGGTCGCTCCGGCGGCGACGAGGCCCAGGTACTGGGGCGTGTCCGCGTCGTCGCGCAGCTCACGCAGCCCGCGGGCGAGCTTGGTGGCCGTGCCGAGCGATGGCATGCGGTCGCCACGGATCAAGCGGGAGATGGTCGAGTGATCGACTCCCGACTGCTGGGCGAGCTGCCGCTGCGACATCTTCTTGGCTTTGAGCTGTGCCCGAAGCCATTCATTGAACGCTCGGCCGTTCTGTGTCGTCATGCTGCCTGGGCGCTCCTACGGGCGTGCCGCGTGCGGTCCGTTTCCGCCTGTCCGGTGCCTCGATGCCACGATGATGCGGAGGGCGGGGGCACGCCTGTATCACCCGTTGGTACCGGACGGCCACGCGGCGGCGCGTTGCGGGAACGGAGAGGAGCGGTGGGGTGATCGTCGGTCGGATGGGGTCCACCGACGAGCGGCGAGTGGTACGAAAGTACGCCCCCGTGTTCACGCACGGTTCGCGCGCCTCGCCGAACACGGTCCGGAGCGCGTTCCGACCTGCCGCGCGGGAGCCCGAGCGGCACCGAGCCGGCCGGACGTCCCGTCACGCCGGCGTCGATGCAGTTGACGTGTCGGCGGGACCGTCGATCCGCCCGAGGCCGCGCGGCTTCGACGAAAGCGCGTAGGCGATCGAGCCGAGGACGATGATCGAGAACACGCTGATGACGCGATCGAGAAGCGCGATGGCGGTCGCCTCGGGGAGCGGCACGCCGTAGGCCACGTGAAGCACACCCACGACGCCGGCCTCCACGATCCCGAGCCCGGCCGGACTCAGTGGCACGGCGGTGAGCAGCGAGCCGATGAGCGCGACGAAGACCGCGCCAGACAGGCCGAGGGACACATCGGCGAAGCCGAGCGCCTGGACGACGAGGAACAGGCGCATCGCCTCGGTCATCCAGATCAGGCCGGTCATGAGGCCGAGCTTCGGCAGATGGCGGGCCACGAGTGCGCCGAAGACGCCCTCCTCGAACCGGTCGTACAGCTCGAGGATCTGGTGCGGCAGCGGCAGCGCGACGATGATCTGGCGGCCGAAGTTGCGCATCGTGAACAACGCGAATGCCAGCACCACGACGACGACCACCCCGATGCCGAACACGATCTGGATGGCCGGCGGCAGACCGCTCCGGAAGCTCCAGTAGCCGGCAGCGAGACCGAGGATCGCGATCGCGAACAGGTCCAGGACCCGCTCGATGAACACCGTCCCGAACGTGCGCGACAGCGACGCGGTGCTGTTGATCTTGAGCAGGTAGGCGCGGTAGACATCGCCGAGCTTGGCGGGCACGACGCAGTTCACCAGCCAGGACAGGAAGATGATCTCCGTCGAGTCCTTCGTGGAGACCTTCTGGCCGGTGCCGCGCAGCAGCGTCGCCCAGCGCAGGCCGCGGAGCGGGAACCCGGCATAGAAGATCAGGAACGCCGCCAGGACCAGCGCCGGGTTCGCCCCGAGGACGAGACTGGGCACCTTCGAGAGCTGGGCGCCGTTGATCGAGACGAAGACGGCGATGACGGCGATGGGGACGGCGATCGACAGGATCGTGCGCGGCTGGCGGAGCCGCCGTGCGAGCGACATGCCCTCCGCGTCGGGCTCGCCCTGTCCGGGCGTCGCGACGTCCGATGGCGACGGACGCGCCGGCACGGACGCGCCGGAAACGGCGGAGCGCGGTGGGATCGCGGGCGTGGCCTCCATCGACTCCGAAGGTACGGACTCCTCGGTCCCACCGGCCATCGGTCGATGGTCCTGCCGGGGCTCGCTCACACCCCTGCTCCGTGTGCGCCGCGCCCGTTGCCGAGGGCCTGCTGGAGGAGCTTCGCGACGGGAGTCCACAGGCGGACCGCATAGCTGGCGCGGCCCCGGACCAGCTCGGCCCCGGGCAGCGCGGCGAGCATCCCATCAGGCGTCGACGGATCGCCCCTGAGGACCGTGTACGCGACCCCGACTTCCGTGACGGTGTGCGCATCCGTCACCGCCACGCCGGGACGAGCATGCTCGGCGGCGAACTCCGCGGCGCGCTCGTTGCCGGAGCCGACGAGCCGGGCGTTGTGGACCTCGATCCAGTCGACGAGGGGCGCCAGGGACGCCATGCGGGCGTCGCGCATGAGCGAGCCACGGAACCGGTCGAACGGATGCGGGATCCCGACGAGCCCGCCCTGGTCGCGGATGGCGGCGATCGTGTCGACGGCGGATCGGCCTCGCGGGACGGGGCGCAGGAGAAAGGCTCCGATGAGGTCGCCCTCGGAGGTGCGGACCTCCGTCCCGACGATCACCGTCAGACCGTCGGGTGCGGAATCGCGGGCGCGCAGCGCCCCGTCGATGCGATCGTGGTCGGTGACGACCAGGTGGGTCACACCCCGCTCGGCCGCGGCGCGCGCCACCTTCACCGGGTCCGCCAGCGAATCGAACGACGCGGACGTGTGGCAGTGGAGATCGACGAAGGCGCGCTCACCCGCGGGCCGCGCGGTGTCGATATCCGCGGCCGGAACCATGTTTAGATCTGCTGCACCAAGGACTTCTTGAAGAAGTCGAAGTGTTCGAGGGCGAGGCCGGTCCCGAGCGCGACGCAGTCGAGCGAGTTCTCGGCGACGTGGCACGGCACCCCGGTCACCTGGGTGAGCAGCTTGTCGATGTTCCGCAGCAGCGCACCGCCGCCCGACATGACCATGCCCTTGTCGATGATGTCGGACGACAGTTCCGGCGGCGTCTGCTCGAGAACCGAGCGGACCGCGGCGACGAGCTGCTGGAGCGGCTGCTCGATCGCCTCCATGACCTCGGACGAGGTGATCGGGATCGTGCGCGGGAGGCCGGCGATGAGGTCGCGGCCGCGGACCTCCATGGTGAGCTCGCGCTCGAGAGGCAGGGCCGTCCCGATCTGCATCTTGACCTCCTCGGCCGTCCGCTCGCCGATCATGAGGTTGTACTTCTTGCGGATATAGGTGGCGATCGCCTCGTCGAACTTGTTGCCACCGACGCGCAGCGAATGCGACACGACGATGCCCCCGAGCGCGATCACCGCGATCTCGCTGGTCCCGCCACCGATGTCGATGATCATGTTCCCGGACGGCCCGCTGATCGGCACGTTCGCGCCGATCGCGGCGGCGAGCGGCTCCTCGATCAGATAGGCCTCCTTGGCGCCTGCCTTGAGCGCCGCATCCCGCACCGCCCTCTTCTCGACCGAGGTCACGCCGGCCGGCACGCTGATCATCACCTCGGGCCGGTTGAACCCGATCCGCCCGCGTGTCGCCTTGGCGATGAAGAAGCGCAACATCGCCTCGGTGATGACGTAGTCGGCGATGACCCCGTCCTTCATCGGCCGGATGGCCTGGATGTTGCCGGGCGTCCGCCCGATCATCTCGCGGGCCTCCTCGCCCACGGCAACGATGCGGTTGTCGTCCGAGACAGCCACGACCGACGGCTCGGTGATGACGATGCCTTTGCCCTTGACGTACACGAGCACGTTGGCCGTGCCGAGGTCGATGCCGATCTTCATGGGGAGGTGGTGTCGTTCCCTTCTGCGAGGCGCTCGATCCTGGCCCCGAGCTCCAGGAACTTGCCCTCGATGTTCTCATAGCCCCGATGAACGTGGTGCGCACCGCGAATCACGGTCGACCCGTCGGCGGCCAGCGCGGCCAGGATCAGCGAGGCGCCGGCGCGCAGGTCGCCGATCTCGACATCGGCGCCCTGGAGCTGCGAGCGACCGGTGATGACGGCCCGATGCGGGTCCACGATCTCGATCTGAGCGCCCATGCGCCGCAGCTCGGACATCCATTCGAGCCTGTCCTCGAAGATGGTCTCGTCCACATGTGACGTGCCGTGCGCTTGGGTCAGCAGCACCGACGTCGGAGGCTGGAGGTCTGTCGCGAGCCCGGGATACGGGCCCGTCTCGATGTCGACGGCACGGAATCCCGGGTCGTCGAGTGCCCTGCCATCGACCTCGATCGTGTCCGTGCCGCAGACGACGTCGACACCGGCTCGTCCGACGGCATCGACGAAGGCACCGAGGTGCTCGCAGGGTGCGCCCGTGAGCGTGATCCGGCCACCGGTCACGGCGCCGGCGACGATGAAGGTGCCGGCTTCGATGCGGTCCGGGATCACGTGATGATCGGCACCGCGCAAGCGCTTCTTGCCCTCGATCTCGATCGTGTCGGGGAACGTCCGCTCGACATCCGCGCCCATCTTCCGGAGGAAGGCGATGAGGTCATCGACCTCGGGTTCCTGCGCGGCGGGGCGGATCACCGTGTGGCCGTCGGCAAGGGTCGCCGCGAGCATGGCGTTCTCCGTACCCATGACCGACACGAACGGAAAACGGATCTCCGCGCCGCGCAGCCGACCGGGCGCTGTGGCGAAGTAGTAGCCGTTGCGGTACTCGATCTGGGCGCCGAGCGTGCGCATCGCTTCGACGTGCAGGTTGACCGGCCGCCGGCCGATCCGGTCACCGCCGGGGTTGCTGATGATCACCCGGCCGAAGCGCGCCAGCAGGGGGCCGAGCAGCATGAATGACGCGCGCATCTTGGCGGCCGCCTCGAGCGGCACGAACTGCCACTCGACGTCGCCGGCGGCGACCTCGTAGACGTTGTCCTCGGGATGGTCGACCACGACGCCGATCTCGATGAGCGTCTGGGCCATGACCCGCACGTCCTCTATCTCGGGCACGTTCGTGATCCGGCAGCGCTCGCCGGTCAAGGTGGCTGCAGCGAGCATCTTGAGCGCGGCGTTCTTGGCGCCGCTGATGGCCACGGACCCTGCCAGGGGCCGCCCGCCCTCGACCCGGAAGACCTCCCGGGTCACCGGCTCGGGGACGTACTCCCAGTGAAAGGGACGGGCATCAGCCATCGAACGCTCCGAAGGCCGAGGCGACGCCCCCGCGAGCCATCGGCCTGAGGATTCGCGCGTCAGCCACGTGATCGTCCCGCGTTACGGCCGATGCCGTGGACCCTCGCGGTGTCGCCGTTCCGCGACGCGGATCCGGAGGAGCGCCTGCTGGAGTGCGGCGCGCGCAGCCGCCAGGTCGGCGCCCTCGTGGTAGCCGGACTCGAGCGCCTTCTCCGCCTCGCGCCGAGCCTCCTGCGCCTTCTCGAGGTCGATCTCGCTGGACATGTCGGCCGTCTCCGCGAGCACGACCACCTTGTCCGGGCGGACCTGGAGGAAGCCGCCGACGATGGCGAACGACTCCTCGGACCCACCCTTGCGGATCCGCAGCTCCCCGACCCCGAGAGTCGAGATCAGGGGCGCGTGGTTCGGCAGCACCCCGAGCTCACCTTCCGACCCGGGCAGCTGGACCGAGTCCACCGTGTCGGAGTAGGCGAGCCTCTCGGGCGTGACGATCTCGAGTTGCAGTGGCATCAGGACGCCAGCTTCTCTGCGTTGGCGCGCACGTCCTCGACGGTGCCGGCGAGGAAGAACGCCTGCTCGGGCAGCGTGTCGGTCTTGCCCTCGAGGATCTCCTTGAACGACGCGACCGTGTCCTTGATCGACACGTATGCGCCCGGCCGGCCCGTGAACACCTCGGCCACGAAGAATGGCTGGCTGGCGAACCGCTGCAGCCGTCGGGCGCGGGCGACCGTCGCCTTGTCGTCCTCGGACAGCTCGTCGATCCCGAGGATCGCGATGATGTCCTGGAGGTCGCGATAGCGCTGGAGCACGCGCTTCGTCTCCTGCGCGACCTCGTAGTGCTCCTGACCGACGACGTTCGGGTCGAGCACGCGCGACGTGGACGTGAGCGGGTCGACCGCCGGGTAGATGCCGAGCTCGGCGATCGATCGCTCGAGGCGGATCGTCGAGTCGAGGTGGGCGAACGTCGTCGCCGGTGCGGGGTCCGTGTAGTCGTCCGCAGGAACGAACACGGCCTGGAGCGACGTGATCGAGCCCTTCTTCGTCGAGGTGATGCGCTCCTGCAGCCCGGCCATTTCTGTGGCCAGGTTCGGCTGGTAGCCGACCGCCGACGGCATCCGTCCGAGCAGGGCCGACACCTCGGAGCCCGCCTGGGTGAAGCGGAAGATGTTGTCGATGAAGAGGAGGACGTCGCGGCCTTCCTCGTCGCGGAAGTACTCCGCCATGGTCAGGCCGGTCAGGGCGACCCGCTGGCGGGCGCCGGGCGGCTCGTTCATCTGACCGAAGGCGAATGCGGTCTTGGCAAGGACGCCCGACTCGGTCATCTCGGCGATCAGGTCGTTGCCCTCGCGGCTGCGCTCGCCGACGCCCGCGAACACGGAGTAGCCGGAGTGCTCCTGGGCGACGTTGCGGATCAGCTCCTGGATGATGACGGTCTTGCCGACACCGGCGCCGCCGAAGATGCCGATCTTGCCGCCCTTCTTGAACGGGCAGATGAGGTCGATGATCTTGAGGCCGGTCTCGAAGACCTCGACCTCGGTCGACTGCTCGTCGAAGGCGGGCGCCTGGCGGTGGATCGGAAGGTGGACCGCGGCATCGACGTCGCCCTTGTTGTCGATCGGTCGACCAAGGACATCGAACACGCGACCAAGGGTCGCCTCGCCGACCGGCACCGTGATCGCGGCCCCGGTATCGCGCACGGGGACGCCGCGGGCCAGGCCGTCGGTCGTGGTCATCGCGACCGAGCGGACCCAGTTGTTGCCGAGATGCTGCTGGACCTCGCAGACGAGCGAATCCTGGCCGTCCCGGAGGATCTCGACGGCGTTGTAGATGGCCGGCAGCTGGCCGGCGGGGAACTCGATATCGACGACGGGTCCGGTGATCTGGATGACCCGACCGGTCGCGGTCGGTGCGGCGGTCGCCATGGGTGGGATGCCTCCTGGGTCAGTGCTGGCGCGTCAGCGGGCGTTGGCGCCCGACGCGATCTCGATCATCTCGCGGGTGATGTTGGATTGACGGACCTTGTTGTACGAGAGCGTCAGGTCCTCGATGAGGTCCTCGGCGTTCTCCGTCGCGTTCTTCATGGCGACCATCCGGCTCGATTCCTCGCTCGCTTTGGCCTCGAGGACGGCCTGGAACAGGCGGGTCGCCACGTAGCGTGGGAGCAGCTCCCGGAGCACGGTCGCCGCGTTCGGCTCGAAGATGAACTGGTTGCCGGGGATCCCTTCCGTATCTTCCGATGGCTCGATCGGGAGGAGCCGATCGATGTCCGGCTTCTGGGTCAGGGTCGAGACGAAGCGGCTGTAGATGATGTCCACGCGACTGACCTTGCCCTCGAGGAAATCGTCGGTGATGAGCCGCGCGAGTGGGATCACGTCCGCGAACACCGGCCGGTCGCCGAAGCCGGCGAAGTGGGCCTCGAGAGGCACGCCGGCTCGGCGCATCGAGTCCCGGCCCTTCCGCCCGACCGTCACGACCGCGAGGTCGCCCGGTTGCTCGGTGATCTCCTTTGCCGCGAAGCGGATCGTGTTCGTGTTCAGCGGGCCCGCCAGGCCGCGATCCGTCGTGACCAGCACGATGAGGCGCTTGCCGCCTTCGCGTTCGGCGAGCAACGGATGGTCCTCGCCGCTGAGGACCGTCGCGAGGTCGGCCAGCACCTCGTCGATCACCTCGCTGTAGGGTCGGGCCGCGAGGGTCGAGTCCTGGGCGCGCTTGAGCTTCGAGGCGGCAACGAACTGCATGGCTCGCGTGATCTGCTTGATGTTCTTCACGGCGCCAATGCGGCGCCGGATATCGCGTTGGCTAGCCATTCCGTGGTCCTTGGCGACCGCACGCGGTGATCACTTCTCGGCAGCGTCCGTAGGCTCGTCCGCTGCTGCCGCGGGCTGGGCGTCGTCCGGGTCGGCCACGGCGTCCGGGTTGACGGCGTCGGCCGCGGCCGCGGTCGGGGCCGGCGTGCTCGAGATCGACCCTTCCTGCGGCTTCGCCTTCGCGGGCGGCGCCGCCTTGGCGGCGTCCATCCCGAAGACTTCGACGCGGAAGCGCTCGATCGCGTCGTCGAGGGCGGCCGAGATCTCGTCGGTCAAAGCGTTCGTCTCACCGAGCTCCTTGAGGATCTCGGGCTTCTCTGTCTCGAGGAAGCGGTAGAACTGGGTCTCGAACTCCTTGACCTTCGGCGTCGGCACGTCGTCGACCTTGCCGGTCGTCGCGACGTACAGGATCGCCACCTGCTTCTCGACGGGCAGCGGCTGGTATTGCGGCTGCTTGACGATCTCGGAGAGCTTCTCGCCGCGCGTCAGCTGGTCGCGGGTGGCCTTGTCGAGGTCCGACGCGAACTGCGCGAATGCGGCCAGCGCGCGGTACTGCGCGAGGTCGAGCTTGAGCGGCGCCGCGACCTTCTTCATCGCCTTGGTCTGGGCCGCGGAACCGACCCGCGACACCGAGATCCCGATGTTCAGGGCGGGCCGCTGCCCCGCGTTGAAGAGGTCGGTCTCGAGGAAGATCTGGCCGTCGGTGATCGAGATCACGTTCGTCGGGATGTAGGCGGACACGTCGCCGGCCTGCGTCTCGATAATAGGCAACGCCGTCAGCGACCCGCCGCCGTTCTCGTCGTTCAGCCGCGCGGCGCGCTCGAGCAGGCGGCTGTGAAGGTAGAAGACGTCGCCGGGGTACGCCTCGCGGCCGGGCGGTCGCCGGAGCAGCAGCGCCATCTCGCGGTACGCCCACGCGTGCTTCGACAGGTCGTCGTACACGCACAGGGCGTCCTTGACGAGCCCCTGGCCCTCCACCTCGACGCCGTTCTCCATGACCTCTTCGCCCATCGCGACCCCGGAGTACGGGGCGAGGTACTGCAACGGTGCCGGATCCTCGGCGCCGGCCACGACGACGATCGTGTGCTCCATCGCGCCGTTCTCCTCGAGCACGGCGACGGTGTTGGCGACCGTGGAGAGCTTCTGGCCGATCGCGACGTAGATGCAGACCAGGCCTTTGCCCTTCTGGTTGATGATCGTGTCGATCGCGATCGCGGTCTTGCCGGTCTGGCGGTCGCCGATGATCAACTCTCGCTGGCCGCGGCCGATCGGGATCAGCGCATCGATCGCCTTGATGCCGGTCTGGACCGGCGTGTCGACCGACTTGCGGACGATCACACCGGGCGCGATGCGCTCGACCGGACGGGTGGCCTTGGCCGCGATCGGGCCCTTGTCGTCGAGGGGCTGACCCAGAGGGTCAACGACGCGACCGAGCAGGGCGGCGCCGACCGGGACCTCCACCACGCGACCCGTGGTCTTGACGGTGTCGCCTTCCTTGATCTTTGCGGCATCGCCGAGGATGACCGCGCCGACCGTCTCCTCCTCGAGGTTCAGGGCCAGGCCCATGACTCCGTTCGGGAATTCGAGCATCTCGGACGCCAGCGCGCCATCGAGCCCGTAGATCTGGGCGATGCCGTCGCCGACCTCGACCACTGTCCCGACGCTGCGCGTCTCGACGCCCGAGTCGAACGAGTCGATGGCGGACTTGATGATGCTGGTGATCTCGTCGGAACGGATGGCCATGATGGGGATCTCCTAGAGGGCGCCCGAGATGAGCTGGTTCCGCAGCCGCTCGAGGCGACCCCGGACGCTCCCGTCGATCAGGCGATCGCCGACGCGCACGACCAGGCCACCCAGTAGGCTGGGGTCGACCTCGACGTCGAGTGCGATGCGGCCGCCGGTGGACTGCTCCAACCGCGCGGTGAGAGCCCGGACCTCGTCCGGGGTCAGCGCGGTCGCGGACGTGGCGGTTGCGTGGGTGATGCCCTGCCGGGCGTCATCGAGACGCCGGAACTCCGCGGCGACGCGGGGCAGCTCCTCGATGCGGCTTCGGCGGAGCATCAGCTGGATGAGGTTCTTGACCGGCTGGGAGACACGGTCTCCGAGCATCTCGTCGAGCGCGTCTGCGCGCTTGTCGACAGGAATGGCTGGGTTCGCCAGGACGCGCAGCGCCCGCTCATCGCCCACCAGGCCGGCGGCGAGGTCGAGCTCGGCTCGCCAGGACTCGAGCGTGTCGTCGCGCATCGCGACCTCGAATGCCGCCTCGGCATACCGTCGCGCGGTGCTATCGCGACGGGCCATCAGTTCTTCTCGTCCGCGTCGACGGACGAAGCCAGGAACTCCTGGACGAGGCGCCGTTGTCGATCGTCGGTCAGCGATTCGCCGACGACACGGCTGGCCGCCGCGATCGCGAGGTCGGCGACTTCGCCGCGCAGTTCCGTGATCGCCCGCTGCTTCTCCGCCTCGATCTCGCTCGTCGCGCGCTCGCGCATTCGGTCGAGCTCTTCGCGCGTGGCGGCGATGTCAGCGTCGCGCGTCTCCTGGGCGACCCGCTGGGCGCGTCCCAGGATGTCGTTCGCCTCCTTGCGCGCCTCGGCGAGCGTCTTGACACGCTCCGCCTCGGCGTTCTCACGATCGACCCTGGCCTGCTCCGCGTCCTTGAGGCCCTGCTCGATCCGGTCGCGCCGATCCGCGAGCATCTTGGAAACCGGCTTGAACGCGAACGTCCAGATCAGGATGAAGAACACGATGAAGTTGACCGCGCTCACGATCACCCAGAACAGGTTGATCTGGAACAGGGCCTCTTCGGCGCCCGCCTCGGCGGTCAGGCCGACGACGTCACGACCGATGTCGCCGATGACGGCGAACAGGTCCACGATGGCTTCTCCGTCCGTCGGCTAGGCCGGGCTGACCTTGATGAAGATGGCCAGCAGGCCGACGACGATCGCGAGAACGCCGAGGCCTTCGGCGAAGGCCGCGAGGATGATCGCGATGCCGCGGATCTGGCCGGCTGCGTCGGGATTGCGCCCGATCGCCTGGGCCGACAGGCCTGCGAGGATGCCGATGCCGATGCCGGGGCCGAAGACCCCGAGGGCGGCGATGCCGGCGCCGATGTTCTCCATGTCGAGACTTCCTCCTACTCCCCGGACCGCTGGCCCGGGATCATTGGGACCGCTGTGGACGTGCGCTGGGTCGGTTCAGTGCGCGGGCTGGAGCGTGGGCTCCTTTCCCTCGATCGTGTCGACGGCCTCCTCGGCCACGTGCCCCTCCGCGTCGTGGTGGCTCTCGATCGCGAGCACGATGAACATGAGCGTGAGGACGCTGAAGATCAGCGCCTGGATCGCGTTGAGCATGACTTCGAGCCCGAACAGAGCCACCGGGATGATCGTGATCGTCAGGGCCGTGATCACGCCGAGGGCGACCTCGCCGCCGTAGATGTTGCCGAAGAGTCGCATCGACAGCGTGACGGGCTTGACGAACTCGAGCATGAGCTCGACGAGGCCGACGAACATCGCGATGACCCCGGCACCGACGCCGTTCCTGAACTCGTAGATCGGGAAGAACTTGCTGAGATAGCCGCGCACGCCGAGCTTGCGGAAACCCTCGAACTCGAAGAACAGGAAGCTGACGAGCGCAAGCCCAAGGGTGATGTTCACGTCGCTCGACGGCGCCCGGAGAAGCTCGATGCGACCGACCGGCGGGACCAGACCGATCCAGTTCGAGAACACGATCAGGAGGAAGAACGCGACGAACAGCGGGATATACGGCTTGGACGCCGCGCCTGCCAGGCCCGTCCCGAAATCGCTCAGGAACTCATAGAACCACTCGAACAGGTTCTGACCGCGGCGCGGGATCATCGTGCTGCCGCGGATGAGCAGGATCGAACCGATGAGGACGAGGGCCATGACCAGCCACTGGGTGAGGATCGTGTTGCTGATGCTCGGCGTGAATGTCACGAGGGCGTCGGCCGGTGCGTGCTCGCCGAAGAGCGTGTGCGGCGCCGGGAATTCGAGCGTGCCGTTGATGAAGCAGGCCGGGTAGACGCATGCCTCGGTCGGATGCTCCTTGTCGAAGGGCGGGACGAGGATGTACGCGACGACGTTGACGGCGATGGCGAGGCCGAGCAGCCCGAGCCACTTGGCTCGTCCGCTCCTGGGCGCCGAGGCAGCTGGCTGGGCCTGGCCGCCCGCATCGGTCGCGACCTGCTCGCTCGACAACGCTCCCTCCACACACAGGAGCGCGGCCTGTCGCCGCGCTCGGTCCTACTCCTCCCGCCCGGTCGGCGGGGTCATTCGATCGTCTTGAGGAACCTGTTAATCAGCCGGTAGATCATCAGCGTCCCGGCTCCGGCGCCGGCGAGGAAGCCGACGATCACGAAGATCGGGAGTGTTCCGAGCTGCTCGTCGGCCCAGTAGCCGACCACCACGCCGAGCAGGGTCGTGACCAGGAGTGTGATCCCGATCTCCGAGAAGAGGACGGCATACGCCCCACCCCGGCCGGGCTCGATCATCGACGACCTGTCAAGGCAGCGAAAGTGTAGCAGCTGCGCGACTTGGGTCGCCAGCGAGGGTCAGCTCGCGGCGGGCTCCGGAGAGACCGTCGGCGTGGGCGTCGCAACGGGGCTGGGTGCGGCGGAAACGGCCGGGAGACCGGTGGCCGACAGGACCCCGCCACGCTCCCGTGGCCAGATCCCGATCACGATCCCGACGATGACCACCAGGCCGAGGCCGGCCGCGAGCAGTTCCACCGACAGCGTCGATCGGGGCTGGGCCCCGAATGGCGCCGTCTGGCCCACCGAGCCTCCCGATCCGGCGACAACGAGTCGGTTGGGAGCTCCGATCCGGACCCTCCTGATGTCCTCGGCATGGGCGATGGCGGCGGCCCGCTGGTCGGCTGCCCGGCGCTCTTCCCGCGTGAGGGTCGACATGCCGAGACGTGATCGGACCGTGTAGACGGCGACCGACCGGTCGAGGACGTCCACGACAGCCCCGAACGGTCCGCGCCGGTCAGCCTGCGGGACGCGACGGCGGCCGGCCGCTTGATCGGCGTGCGCGCCGGCCCGCCGCGCGACGGTCGAGGCGACGACCAGCGCGACGGCCGCGATCAGGAGGACGACAGGCAGATCGATGGGCATTCGTCGGGCCCGATGCTAGCACCGGCGAGTGTCCGCGCCGACACCCACGAGGAGGCGGTGTTGCTCGCGGGCATCGGTGTCGCGAACGCCCTACGCGTGGCCTGTCTTGGTCCTGTCCGGGCTCGTGTCGGGGCCCACCTCATAGGACTCGGCCTCGAGCTCCTCGGGCCGCCGGAACGCCCCGCGCGTGGGGCCGAACAGGATGAGCCCCGACACGAAGAACACGACGATGAACGCGTACGCCTGCGTCACTTCCTGGACGAGCAGCGCGAGGATCCCGAGAGCGGCGCAGATGGCGTAGATGACGAGCACCGTGTCGCGATGCGACAACCCGAGGTCCAGCAGCCGGTGATGGATATGCGACCGATCCGGTGCGAACACCGAGCGGCGCCGCGAGACCCGGCCGACGATGATCCAGAACGTGTCGATGATGGGGACGCCGAGGACGAGCAGGGCGACTGCGACCTTGGCCGAGCCGAGGATCGCAAGGACGGCCAGCGTATAGCCCACGAACTGTACGCCCGTCGTGCCCGTGAAGATCTTGGCCGGGTGGAAGTTCCAGCGCAGGAAGCCGGCAAGAGCACCCGCGAGCGCAAAGCACAGCACCGCGATGAGGGGCTGGCTCACCTGCGTCGTGAGGCTGATCAGGCCGAGTGTGAGCGACGCGATCAGGGCGACACCGGTGCTCAGCCCGTCGAGACCGTCGATCCAGTTGATGCTGTTCATCATCCCGACGATCCAGAAGACGGTAAACCCGACAGAGAACGGCGCGCTGAACCGGATGACACCCTCGCCGACGGGGTTATTGACGACGGCGATCCCGATGCCGAGCGCGGCGGCGGCGAGGGCCAGCCCGATCTGGCCGAGCAGCTGCCACCGAGCCCGCAGGTCGTACAGGTCGTCGAGGGTGCCGATGAGAGCGGCGGCAAGCCCGCCCCCGAACAGGGCGATCAGATCGTTCAGCTCGATATTGAGCGGCGTGGGCACCCAGCCATTCGCCTCGTTGAGCGCCACGAACGGGATCGCGACGCCGAGAAAGGCGGCGGCGATCGCGATCCCACCCGCCCGTGGGATCGGCCGCGTGTTGACGCGCCGCGCATTGGGCCGGTCGACGATGCCGTAGCGGCGGACCGTGCGTCGGACGAGCGGCGTCAGCAGCAGCGCCACCACGGCCGTCAGGACGAAGACCGCAACGATGGGCAGGAAGCTGTCGCCGACCCCCTCGATGAATGTCACCAGTGTGACCGGGCGGCCGAGAGCGCGATCGTCACGCTGCCGGCAGCCCCGGGACAGGGAATCGCGCGACGATGTCGGCGACCTCGCCGGCCAGGTGACGCTGGACCGCGTCGTCGGCGCGGGACCGGATGGCCTCGATGATGATGCGGCCGACGCTCCGCATCTCGTCCTCGCCGAAGCCACGGGACGTGGTGGCCGGCGTGCCCAGGCGGATGCCCGAGGCCGTGTTGGGTGGCAACGTATCGAACGGGATGCCGTTCTTGTTCACGGTGATCCCGATCTCATCGAGAAGATGCTCGGCTTCCTTGCCGGTCACGCCGAGCGGGGTGACGTCCACGAGCATCAGGTGGTTGTCGGTGCCGCCCGAAACGACGCGGGCGCCCTGGTCGGCGAGTGTCTCGGCAAGGACCGCGGCATTGCGGACCGTGCGGCGCTGGTCCTCGCGGAACGGCTCCTCCGCCGCCAGCTTGAACGCGACCGCCTTGCTGGCGATGACCTGCATGAGTGGCCCGCCCTGGACGCCGGGAAAGACGGTCTTGTCGACCGCGGCACCGAGCGAGCCCTTGAGCGCCGGGAAGTCGGCCGGGTCGATGCCATCCGGCAGCTCCGCCCGCGCGAAGATCATCCCGCCGCGCGGCCCACGCAACGTCTTGTGGGTCGTGGTCGTGACGATGTCCGCGTGCGGGAACGGGCTCGGATGGACGCCCGCCGCGACCAGCCCGGCGACGTGCGCCATGTCCACGAAGAGCAGCGCCCCGACGCCATGGGCGATCGTCGCCATCCGCTCGAAATCCCACAGTCGCGGATACGCGCTCGCACCGCCGACGATCAGTCTGGGGCGGACCTCCTTCGCCTGGGCCTCCATCGCGTCGTAGTCGATCCGCTCGTCTTCCTGGCGGACGCCATAGGCGTGGACCTCGTACAGCTTGCCGCTGAAGTTGAGCTTCATCCCGTGCGTCAGGTGCCCGCCATGCGCCAGGTTCATGCCGAGGATGCGGTCGCCCGGCTCGAGCACGCTGAAGTAGGCCGCCATGTTCGCCTGCGCGCCGGAGTGGGGCTGGACGTTGACGTGTTCCGCCCCGGGGTACAGCGCGAGCGCGCGCTCCTGGGCGAGGGTCTCGGCGATGTCGACGAACTCGCAGCCGCCGTAGTAGCGCTTCCCGGGCAGGCCCTCGGCGTACTTGTTCGTGAGCCAGCTGCCCTGCGCCTCCATGACCGCGGCGGACACGTAGTTCTCGCTCGCGATCAGCTCGATGTTGTCGTGCTGGCGGCGGCGTTCGCCCTGCATCGCCTCCCACAGCCCGGGATCGATCTCGGCGATCGACTCGAGCGCGAGGCCCCGCCGCTGGGAGATCGTCATTCGGTGCCGGCTCCTTCCTGCCCGCGGCGCCCCCACCGGGCCGCCTCGCCCGGCGGCACGCTCGGGGTATCTTCCCACGAACGTCACCCCGATCGAGCACGAGGTCGATCCAGGATCCATGCCTACCCCGACGATCGCCGTCCCATCCCTGTCACCGTCGGCTCGCGAGGCGATCGACACCCCGGCCGTCCTCGTCGATCTCGACCGGATGGACGCGGCCGTCGCCCGGATGGCGACGATCATGGCGGACCGCGGGGTCGATCTTCGCCCGCACGCCAAGACCCACAAGAGCCTCGAGGTCGGCCGCCGTCAGGTGGTCGCCGGGGCAGCCGGGCTGACGGTCGGGACGATCGGCGAGGCGGAGGTGTTCGCGGACGCCGGCCTCGACGACCTGTTCATCGCCTACCCGCTTGTCCCACTCGGGCCGAAGGCAGCCCGGTTGGCGGCACTCGCACGTCGCAGTCGACTCCGGGTCGGCGTCGATTCAGCCCGCGGCGTCCGCGCGGTCGCCGATGCCCTGGGACCGGATCGTGAATCCGTCGAGCTGCTCATCGAGATCGATTCCGGGGGACGACGGAGCGGCGTGGCGCCACCGGGCGCAGGTGACATCGCCCGGACCGCGCGCGACCTCGGGCTCGCGGTCATCGGCGTGTTCACGCATGGCGGCCACGGCTATGCCGGTCCGGAGGCCCGCGTCGACGCCGCGGAGGACGAGGTCCGGTCGCTGACCGCGGCCGCGAGCTCCCTCGGCGCGGTAGGTGTTGAAGCCCGAGTCGTGAGCGCCGGTTCGACCCCGACGGCCGTCGACTCAGCGCGCGGTGCCATCACCGAAGAGCGGCCCGGGACGTACGTATTCGGCGACCGGCAGCAGGTCGTGTTGGGCTCGATCGCGCCGGATGCGGTCGCGGCGGTCGTCGCCACCCGCGTCGTCAGCGTGAACGAGGCGGAACGCCGCTTCGTGGTCGACGCCGGCGGCAAGATCCTGAGCAAGGACGTCGCGCCCTACATGCCCGGCCACGGCGAGATCCCAGAGTTGGGCGGTGCCGCCGTTGCTCGCGTCGCCGACTACCACGGGATGGTGGACCTCGATGCGGGCGCTCCGATGCCGGAGGTCGGCAGCGTCGTCATGGTCGTGCCGAACCACATCTGCCCGGTCGTCAACCTCGTGGATTCGTTCGTCGTGGTGCGAGGCGGCGAGCTCGCCGGCACGTGGCCGGTCGACGCTCGCGGCAGGAATGGCTGACCCGCTCGCCTAGCCGAGATCGTGTTCGACGCCGGCCCGATCGAGGATCGCGGCGACGTCGGCGACCGGGACCGCGCCGGCACGCGCGATCACCGGCAGGGCGCCCGTGCAATCGACGACGGTCGACGCCGGGCCGCCGTGCGCGATCCCACCGTCGAGGACGAGATCGATGTCGTCTCCGAGCTGCTCCACGATCGCGTCGGCATCGCGGGCTTCGGGCAGACCGGAGACGTTCGCCGAGGTCGTCGGCAGCGGCCCGACACCGCGGGCGAGGGCTCGCGGGGCGTCGTGGTCCGGCACCCGGAGCCCGATGGTCGCGGCTCCTCCGGTCAGCGCCGACGGCCACGGCACGTCGGGCCGCTGCGGCACGATGATCGTCAGCCCACCGGGCCATGCCGCCGCCGCAAGTGCCGCGGCCGCCGGCGTCATCACGCCGGCACGCGCCGCCTGCGTCGCGTCGTCGAGGAGCAGCGTGACCGCCCTGTCCGGCGGTCGACGCTTGACCTCGAAAAGCCGCTCGATGCCGCCCTGCGTCGCGACCGCGACGGCGATTCCGTAGACGGTGTCGGTCGGCAGGGCGACGATGCCGCCACCGCCCAGGATCTCGATCGCGACGTCGCGTCCGGCCGCGTCGTCGCGGAGCACGCGAGCGGTCATCGCGCCACCTCCAGCGAGGCCCGCGCGAGTCGGGCTGCGTTCGCCAGGATCTCCTGCGGCGAGGCCAGGACGAGGTCTTCGATCATGCGTGCCGCGCCATCGTCCGCGAGGGGCGGGGCGATATAGCGGGCGGCCGCCCGGACCTCCCGCGGCGCGCTCGGCATCGCCGTCCCATGCCCGACCTCGGCGAGCATCTCCAGGTCGTTCCACTGGTCGCCGATCGCGAGGGTGGCGGCGAGCGGGATGCGCAGGCGACGGGCGAGGAAACGGATCGCCCGGCCCTTCGACACGCCCGGCGCGACGAACTCGAGGAAGCGCGGGTGCGAGATCGTGACGTCGGCCCTGCCGGCGAACTCGGCCCGAGCGAGCGGGGCGATCTCGACCGGGACGGGCGGCTCACCGACGGCGAGGATCTTCGTCACGGGATGGTCGATCGCCTCGTAGAGGTCGGGCACGAGCTCGGCCCTCGCGCCCATGAACGCCGAGTAGTCGTCGGCGCGCGGGTCGTCGGCGCGCAGGATAAAGCGCTCGAGATGGTTGACGTGCGGATCGAGCCCGTGCGCCCGCGTCCACGTCAGGATGTCCCGTGCCGCCGCCGCGGGGAGCGGCGTGTGGAAGAGCAACTTCCCCAGGCGACGCGTGTCGGGCATCGGCATGGCACGGATCAGGCCGCCCTGGTAGCCGACGACCGGGCCGGTCAGCCCGAGCTCCGTCGCGAACCGCATCGCCGACGACACCATTCGGCCCGTCACGAGCGAGACTGCGACGTCCCTCTCCATCGCCCGGCGGACCGCCTCCAGCGTCCGGGCCGTGATCGCCTGGTCGTCGCCGATGATCGTGCCGTCGATGTCGAGCGCGATGAGGCGGATGGGGAAGGCCGGGTGCGGCGTCACCGGCAGCGTGGCCGGCAGCAGCGACGGTCCCACGCCAGCGACGGTCACGCCGTGCCTCGACGCAGCACGACGACCCGCGGCAAACCGGCAAGGTCCGGGACGATCTCGCACGACCAGCCCGGCACGCGCTCACCGATCAGCGCCTCGATCGCCGGGCCCTGGTCGGCGCCGATCTCGAGGAGCGCCACCCCGCCGTCGGCGAGGCCCCACGGCAGTTGGTCGACGAGTCGTCCGATCACCGCCAGGCCGTCCGGACCGCCGTCGAGTGCCAGCCTCGGTTCGAAGCTGGTGCTGACCGGCCGTCCTGCCAGGGCATCGAGCTCGGGGGCGCGGACGTATGGCAGGTTCGCGAGGAGGACGTCGTACGGACGAGACCGGGCGGAGGGCGGCAGCAAGTCGGCCGAATCGAACACGATCCGATCCCCGACCCCGTGGACCACGGCATTCTCGCGTGCCAGAGCGAGCGCCGCGGTCGACACGTCGACCGCCGTGATCTCGACGTCGGTCGGTGGCACACGCCGCGCGCGCAGGGCGATGGCCAGTGCCACGGCGACCGCGCCACTGCCGGTCCCGACGTCGACCACGCCGAGCGGCCCGGCTCGTTCCGCGCCGCCGGTCAGGGCGGCCATGACCTCGGCGATCGCGCGGTCGACGAGCAGCTCGGTCTCCGGTCTCGGGATCAGCGCGCGCGCATCCACCGAGAGGGCGATCCCGTGGAACTCCTTGATGCCCCGCAGGTATGCCACAGGCTCCCCCGCTGCCCGTCGGTCGATCAGGGCGAGGTACTGGGCTTCGGCGCCGACACCGACGGGCGCGTCACCATGGGCGATGACGGCCGTCCGGTCGACCCCGATCGCGAACGCCAACAGGAGCTCGGAATCGAGTCGCGGGGTATCGGAGCCCGCCGCGCGCAGGCGTTCGGTGCCGGCCTCCACCAGGGCGCGGGTCGCGGTCATCGAGCGGGCGTCAGAGTCGGATGGTGACGGCGACGTCGCCGACCTTGCGCAACACCTCGGCGCTGGTCGTGCCGCGCCACCTGTGGAACAGCAGGTCGACCGACGCGTCGCCGACGCGCAGATCGGTCAGCGTGACCTTGCCCAGCCAGTCGGGGAGATGGGGGTGGAGCAGCTCCAGCTCGTGCCGATCGGCATGCGCACGAAGGCCCAGCATCGTCTCGAGGAACAGGAACGACGAACCCGCGGCCCAGGCCTGCGGGGAGCAGGCGACCGGGTACGGGACCGGCGTGTGGGCATCGGTGCGATCGAATCCGCAGAACAACTCCGGCAGTCGATAGTCCTGGAAGCCCTGCGCGGCTTCCATCATGTGGCTGGCGAGGCGGTTCGACGCATCGTCGAAGCCATAGCGCTTGAAGCCGGCGGCGATGAGCGACGTGTCGTGCGGCCAGACCGTCCCTGTGTGGTAGCCGATCGGGTTGTAGCCGGGCTGGTCGGCGGCATAGGTCCGGACGCCCCAGCCCGAGAACATCGAGGGGCGAAGCAGCTGCTCGACGACGTCCGGGGCCCGCTCCGGTGACACGATGCCGGACCACAGGCACTGGCCGGCGTTGCTGGCGATCGCGTCGGATTGCCGCTTGTCGCGGTCGAGGCCGATCGCGTAGAACCGGCGGTCCTCGATCCAGAATGCGGACTCGAAGCGCGTCGACAGCTGGTCGGCCTGGGCGTCGAGGCGAGCGGCCAGCTCGGTCTCGCCACGGATCGCCGCGAGACGTGCCATCCGGCGCTTGGCGTCGAAGACATACCCCTGGACCTCTGCGAGCGCGATCGGCGGAACCGCCTCCCGACCGTTCCGATCGCGGATGGCGTCGCTCGAGTCCTTCCAGCCCTGGTTGAGGAGGCCACGTTCGGAGCGGCGGTGGTACTCCACGAACCCGTCGCCGTCGGCATCGCCGTACGTATCGATCCAGGACAGCGCCGCCAGCGCGTTCGGCCAGAGTCGATCGACCATCGCGCGGTCCCCGGTCCAGTCGAAGGTGGCTCCCAGCAGGATCAGCCACAACGGCGTGGAGTCGACCGACCCGTAGTACGGGGTATGTGGCAGCTCGCCTGAGCGTGCCATCTCGCCGGTCCGCAGCTCGTGGAGGATCTTGCCCGGCTCGGCGTCCCGGAACGGGTCGTCCTCCGTCGCCTGGTAGGCGGCGAGCACCTCCAGGATCTCGACCGCGATCTGTGGCCGGAACGCCAGCGCCTGGAACGCCGAGATGAGCGAATCGCGCCCGAACAGCGTGGTGAACCAGGGCACGCCAGCCGAGATATAGCGCTGGTCGTCGCCCGGGCCGTCGTTCACCAACAGCCGCAGATCCGCCACGGATCGCTTGATCACCAGGTTGAACAGCTCGTGGTCGCTGACCACCGAGGCGGTCCCGCGCTCCCAGGCGTGATACGCCGCGGCACCCTCGTCGCCGGACACGCGCGGGATCGGCGGGAAGAGGGCCGCCTGATCGGCCTGACCCAAGGGTTCGTCGGCCACGTCCGGCGGTGCGGGCCGATCCGTGCACCAGACCGTCCAGCTCAGCACGTGCGTCTCGCCGGGCCCCAGCGTCAACGTCCAGCGCAAGTGAACGGCAGCACCGGTATCCGAGCCGTCCGAAGCGAGGCGGTCGATCGGCTCGACCGACTCGGCCCGCTCCGAGAAGGCGAGGTGCGTGAACCGTTCGATGTCGTCGAGACCGACATAGCGGAAGGTGATGCGCCGATCGGTGGCCGCCAGCGGCAGCAGGCGGCCCCGCCCGCGGCGCGGGTAGCCGCGCACCTCGAAGATGTCCGCGCCGTCCGCGCCCAGATCGAGCTCGACCGGCACGGATGCAGGGTTCCCGGCGTGGTTGACGATCTTGACGCGCTCGGTGACACCGTCGGCGCCGATGAGCCGTTCCCGGCTGATCCCGATCGTCCGCCCGACCAGACCGTCGACCGGATGGACCTTCGCGTCGGGGTTCCGGTCGGCGGACGGGTTGGTCAGCTGGATGCCACCGCGGTAGTTGGCACCGACCGATGTCTGGAGCAGGACCGGACGGCTGCCGCCGACCCGCAGCACCGAGCAGGCGAGGACGCGGGTGTCGCCGTGGTACAGCCCGAGCCCGCGCGAATCCGGATGGATGTCCCCGAACGAATCTGTCAGCAGGAACCTGTTGCCATGCTTGAGCACCTGGACCGAGCCGAGGTCGGTCGCCTTCACGATCGGGGCGGCCCGCGCCGGCAGGAACCGGACGGGCGCGGTGTCAAGCTGCGTCATCGGTCCCGACCTCCCCCAGCCGATCCGCCTGGTCGGCCATGATCAGCGCGTCGATCAGATCGTCCAGATCGCCGGCCATGACCGCCGGCAGGTTGTGCACGGTCTTGCCGATCCTGTGGTCCGTCACCCGGTCCTGCGGGAAGTTGTAGGTGCGGACCTTGTCGCTCCGATCGCCTGAGCCGACCATCGAGCGACGGGTCGCCGACTCCGCCGCGCGTTGCCGCTGGATCTCGAGATCCAGGAGCCGGGAGCGGAGCACCGACATCGCCTTCGCCTTGTTCTTGTGCTGGCTCTTCTCGTCCTGGATCTCGACGACGAGCCCGGTCGGCAGGTGCGTGATGCGCACGGCCGAGTCGGTCGTGTTGACCGACTGGCCGCCAGGGCCGGACGATCGCTTGACCTCGATCCGGAGGTCCCTCTCTTCGTCGATCGCGATCTCCACCTCGTCGGCCTCCGGCAGCGCGATGACCGTGACAGTCGACGTGTGGATCCTCCCGCTCGACTCGGTCGCCGGGATGCGCTGGACGCGGTGGACGCCGCCCTCGAACTTGAGGCGGCTGTACGCGCCATCGCCGCGGACCTGGACGATGGCCTCCTTGATCCCGTCGATCCCGGTCTCGTTCAGGCTCAGGACCTCGGTCGCGAACTTGTGCCGGGCCGCATAGCGGAGGTACATGCGCAGCACCTCGGCCGCGAACAGGGCGGCTTCCTCGCCCCCGGCCCCGGCGCGGATCTCCAGGATCACGTCGCGATCGTCGTTCGGGTCACGCGGCAGGAGCAGGACGTGGAGCTCCTCGAGCAGCCGCGCCTCGTCGGCCTCCAGGCGGCCGATCTCCTCGCGAGCCATCGAGCGCAGCTCGTCGTCGCCATCGCTGCCGTCGCGCAGCTCGCGGGCACCCGCCAGCTCCTGGCGCGTCGCCTGCAGGGCACGGAACGCATCGACCGTCGGCTGGAGGCGCGACAGCTCGCGTCCCAGGCGGCGGATCTCGTTCGGGTCGGCCATGGCCTCCGGTCGCGCAAGCTCTGCCTGGAGGTCGTCGTACTGCGTCGCGATCTCGGCCAGCTTGGCGTCGAGGTCGCTCATGTGAGCGCTGGTGGCTCGCCCGGGCTGGCGGCGGCGACCCCATCGGTCGCTTCGGGCGAGGAGTCCTTCGAGGGCAGCTCGAGCGGATGACGCTCGAACACGGTCGAACCCTCTGGGATCGGGTTGCCGTCGGCGACCAGCGCCTCCTCCATCGACGTGATGGCGACCTCGATCATGTCGTCGGTGGGGCGCTTCGTCGTGATCATCTGGACGAGGATCCCGGGGAACATGATCGCCCGCACCAGGGCGATGTGGCGGAACCGCGCGCCGAGCTTGAGGACCTCGTAGCCGACGGCCGCCAGCACGGGGATCCCGAGGAACCGGCTCGCGACCATCACGAGCGGCTCCTGCTTGCCGACCAGCGAGAAGGCGAAGATCGAAAGCAGCACGAGGATGACGAGGAACTCCGTCCCGCAGCGGGGGTGGGCCGTCGGGTACTTGCGGACCTCGTCGACCGTCAGCGGGTCACCGGTCTCGAGGGCGTGGATCGTCATGTGCTCGGCGCCGTGGTACTGGAAGACCCGGAAGATGTCCGGCGTTCGCGAGACGAACGTCAGGTATGCCAGGAACAGGGCGACCTGGATCAGACCCTCGAGCGCCGGCTGCGCCCAGCCCTGGCTGGCGCCGGACGTCGCGACGCTCGACACGAAGAGCGGCAGCAGGCTGAAGATCGCGATGGCGACCGCGAACGTGATGAGCAGGGTGACGACGATCGTGCCCTTGCCGAGCTGGACGTCGTCCTCCTCGGCCTGGACGTTCGCGCTCCGGATGAGCCAGCGCGTGCCGATGACCAGGGTCTCGTACAGGACGACCAGGCCGCGGACGAGGGGCCACTTCGCCACGCGCGAGGTGTGCATCCGCGACTCGAGCCGCTCGGTGGCGGTCACGATCCGACCGTCCGGATGGCGCAGCGCTACGGCGATCGCATTGCGACCGCGCATGAGGACGCCCTCCATGAGGGCCTGGCCTCCGTAGGCGACCGCGGGAGGACCGCCGCGACGGCCGCCGTCCGCCGCCAGCGGAGCCGGTTGCGCTGACATCACGGGCAAGTCTACCGGCCATGGCCGGGAACAGGGTCCGCCCATCGGTACCGGGGCCGGAATCCGAACGGCCGACCCGTGGGCCGGCCGTCGATGGCGTCGAAGGGTGCGCTTAGCTGCGGACCTGGCGCTCCAGGCGCTTCTGGAAGCGCTCGACCTGTCCGGCCGTGTCGATGATGTTCTGCGTGCCCGTGAAGAACGGGTGGCAGTTGCTGCACACATCGACGCGCAGCTCGGGTCGGGTCGAGCCGACCGTCCATTCGCGGCCGCACGAGCCGCAGTGAACCTTCGCTTCGTAGTACTTGGGATGGATCTCGGGCTTCACGGGTTCTTTCTCCTCCGACGTCGTCCGTGCCGGGCCAACGCCCAGCCGGTGATCGCCGGCTATTCCGGTCGCAGGCCGCCGATGCGGCCTTAGGCGGTCGACGGGGCGGTGTCGGCCGCCTCGACCCGGACGCGCTTCTTGCTCTTGGTCGCGTGCTCGAACTTGACCGTCCCGGTGACGGTCGCGAACACGGTGTAATCCTTGCCGAGGCCCGTGCCCGGGCCCGACGCGAACGTCATGCCACGCTGGCGGACGATGATCCCGCCGGCGGTCACGGCCTGGCCGTCGCCGATCTTGACGCCGAGCCGCTGGCCGACGCTGTCGCGGCCGTTCTTGACGCTGCCGCCGGCCTTCTTGTGTGCCATGTCGCTTACTCGTCCTTCTTGGTGGCGCGCGGCTTGGCGGCCGGCTTCTTCGGGGCGGGCTTGGCGGCCGCCGCCTTGGCACTCGTCGCCCCGGCGTCCGCGGCCTTCGCGCGCGTCGTGGGCTTCCTGGCCGGTGCAGCCTTGGTTTCGGCCTTGGCCGTTGCCTTGGTGTCGGTCCTTGTCTCGGCCTTGGGCTCAGCCTTCGTGGCAGCCGCCTTCGGTGCTGCCTTCGCCTTCGCATCGGCCTTCTTGGCCGGTGCCTTGGCCGACGCTGCGAGCTTCGCCGCAAGCTCGGCGTCCTTCGCCGCCTGCGCGGCCGCGGCCTCTTCGAGGCGCTGACGCTCGGTCTTGGCGTCCGTCGCCGCCTTCGCGGCGGTCTTCGCGGCGCTCTTGCCGTTGAGCGTGATGTCGCTGATCCGGAGCGTGGTCAGCTCCTGGCGATGACCCTTCTTGACGCGGCGGCGCGTCTTCGGGCCGTACTTGAAGACGATCAGCTTCTCGCCGCGGCCCTGGCGAACGACCTCGGCGCTGACGGCGGCACCGTCGACCACCGGGCGACCGATCGATGCGTCGTCGCCGTCGGCGACCAGCAGCACGCGGCCGAACGTGAGGGTCTTGCCGGGCTCAGCGTCGAGCAGCTCGACGTCGAGCTCGGTGCCGACCTCGACGCGGTACTGCTTCCCGCCGGTCTCGATGACTGCGTACATGGATCCTCAGGACTTCTTGACGACGGCGGGCGACGCGCGTGGCGATCGGGCTGTCGGACAGGGGATGACGCCCGGCGGTGCCGGGACGCGGACGGTGGAGTCTACGGCCGAACGGCGCTCACGGTCAATCGAGGGCCGCGCTCAAGCCCGAGGTGTCACGCTCGAGCGGGCCACCTGCATGGACGCCCACCCCTCGCGGGCGATGATCGCGGCGATGACCAGCGCGCCGGCGGCATCGCCCCATGTGACGTGGGCGACCTCCTCGAGCGCCAGAGACAGGAGGCCGATCACGGCGAGCACTGCGGCGATCGCGGTCAGGACGCTATCCGCGCGAAGCGCCCCGCTGCCGAGCCGCCGGGCCACGCGGTACTTGGCGATCGCCAGGGGCGGGAGGACGACGATGGCGGCGATCAGGAGCACCGTCCGAATGTCGTTCGGCTCGGGCGCGGCGTTCGATGCCAAGGCACCGATGGCGCTGAACCCAAGGTATGCCGCGAGCACGAGCATGACCACTCCGACGGCCGTCTCGGCAAGGGCCTCGATCCGCTCGGCTCGATGTGGCTCGCGTACCTCGGTCCGGAACCGCCAGACGAGCGCGACCGACGCCACGGAGTCGATCGCGGCATCCAGGCCGAAACCCAGGAGCGACAGGCTCCCACTCGCCAGGCCGACCAGGACCGCGGTCCCGCCGAGGAGGCCGTTGATCGCAATGCTCAGGAGAGAGGGCGACGGCCGCTCGCAGCAGCGACGACCGGTCCATCACCGGCGCCTCGGGCGCCGTCACAGGTCGTCGGCCAGCACCAGGCGCTCGCGGACGATCGAGGAGGCCTCGAACGGGGCGGCGCACCGATCGCGAAGGGCCGCGACGACCTCGTCGGGGCGGCCCGTGCCCAGCTCAGGATGGAATCGGGTTCGCGTTCGGATGACGGCCGGCGGACCGGGGTCGACCGCCAGGTCGATGAGCAACGGCCGTAGGTCGTACGTCACCGTGCCCGCTCCCTTGGCCCGCTCCCGTGGCAGGGTCTCGGTGGTGAGCAGGTCCGCGGCGGCCCGCTCGATGCCGCTCGCGTCGAACCCCGCCGCCAGCGTGATCCGGTAATCGGCGGCAGCGACGCGGCCGGCGAGAGGCGGACCCGCCAGCCAGACGTCGAACAGGTCGACCATGCGCCAGCCCGCCGGCAGGTGGCCGGTCAGCGCCTCGCGAACCCTCCAGGTCGGCCAGCGCTCGACGAGGACCACATCGATCAGCTCGCCCTCGGCTGCCATGCCGACCGGCAGCGGCGCTCCGAACGAGATGCGCGGCCGGGAGCGGGTGCTGCCCTCGGCCGGGACGAGGGGAAGCCCTGCCGCGTCGAGCGCGGCGATCCACGCCTCAGCCACCTCGCGTTGTGCGAGTGGGGGCGCGTCTGCGGACCGTGCCACGACGAGACGCCAGCGCTGCCGCGGCTCGGCCACAGGCGTCGGCGCGGGCGCGGGCGCTTCGAACGTGGGCGTGGGCGTGGACGGATCGACGTGCTCGGGTGGGTGAGACACGTCTGCTAGTCTGCCGGACGATGGACGAGCCGGATCGGCCCACTCCCGCCGAGCCCCAACGGCCAGCCTCCGACCCGGCGACACGGTGGGTCGCGGACCTGCCCCCTCCCCCGTTCGTCGATCCTGCGGCGAGACCTGAGGCGCCGCGCTTCGCGCCCATCTCGCCGCGCGTCGCGGTCCTGATCGTGACTGCGATCGTCGTCGGCGTCTTCCTGTGGATGGCCCGCGATGCGGTCCGGCCGTTCGTCGTCGGCCTTCTGATCGTCTACCTGCTGGATCCACCCGTGCGCTGGCTGGCGGGCCACGGCGTCCGCCGGACGATCGCGATCCTGATCGTCTACGTGATCGCGGTCGTCCTCATCGTCGAGTTCGTCAACCTTACACTCGCGCCGCTGATCAGTGAGCTCGTCCAGTTCCTGCAGGATCTGCCGGGCCTCGCCACCCAGCTGCAGTCGCAGCTCGACCGGCTCTCGGAGATCTATGCGCGCCTGGCGCTCCCGGACGCCGTCCGCGAATGGATCGACTCGATGATCGCGTCGCTCGGCCAGGGATCGGGTGGCGCGCCGTCCTTCAACCCGACCTCCCTCCTGCCGATCCTGACAGGCGCGACGAGCTTCGTGGGTGCGATCTTCGGCTACATCCTGCTCCCCGTGTGGGTGTTCTATCTGCTCAAGGACCGCGTGTCGCTGACGCAGCAGTTCGATCGAAGCCTGCCGGCCGCCTGGCGGTTCGACGCTTGGGCCGTCCTGCGCATCGTCCGCCGGCTGTTCGGCCAATGGGTCCGGGCGCAGCTCGTCCTCGGCGTCACCGTCGGGTTGTTCACGTTCGTCGGCCTGCTGCTCCTGAGCCGGTTCGTCGATCCCGTGTTCGGGCGATATGCCGTCCTCCTCTCGGTGACGGCCGGGATCCTCGAGCTGCTGCCCATCATCGGGCCGATCATCTCTGCGGTTCCCGCCGTGCTTCTGGCGGCGACGGCCGGCCTGGAGCCGGTGATCGCCGCCCTTGTCCTGTACACGCTCGTGCAGCAGGTGGAGAACAACGTGCTCGTCCCGAAGATCCAGGGCGACGCGATCGAGATGCATCCCGCCCTCGTGATGTTCGCGATCGTCATCGGCGGGTCACTTGGGGGACTGCTCGGTGCGATCCTGGCCCTGCCGATCGCGGCCGCCATGCGGGACGTGACGCGTTACCTGTTCAGACGCCTCAGTCCGGACTCGTCGGAGGCGCTGGCCGCCTCGATCGCCGGCCTCGGCCTGGACGTCCACCCCGGCATCCCTGGCAGGTCGACGTCGTGACGGACGGGGCGCCCGACCCGTACAAGACACTGCAGGTCGACCCCGAAGCCGAGGACGAGGTCATCGCCGCGGCGTATCGACGGCTTGCACGCAAATACCACCCTGACGTCGCCACCGGGGCCGAATCCGCCCAGCGCATGGCCGCGCTCAACATGGCCTGGGAACAGATCGGCGATCCCGCGCGGCGTGCGGCATTCGATCGGGAACGCGCCATCCAGGCGGCGATGGCGCGGCGCGGCGACGCCGGTCCACCGGCCGGCTCGGCGGTCGGGCGGTCTGGCTCGAGGTCGCCCACGCCACCGGAAACCGTCTCGCGCGACTGGTCGAGTGGGCGCTCGTCGGTCGGCGGAGGGTATGACGAATCGATGCACGCGTCGGATGGCACCGGCGCGGCAGGGCCGCCGCCGGGCAACCCGTCGGGCAGCGTGATGACCTTCGGGCGATATACCGGTTGGTCGCTCGGCGAGATCGCGCGTTCGGACGTCGAATACATCGAATGGCTCGATCGGATGCCGATCGGCCGACCATACCGGGACGAGATCGACGCGATCCTGCGGAGCGCCGGGCGCCGACGGTCGGCCGATGCGGATGCGACGGAGCGACGAGGCCTGTTCAGGCGACGCTGACAGTCCAGCCGCGCGGGATTCGGTCCACGCAGCCGGGCCTTTCGCTCGAGCTCGATCAGCGGCCGCTCACCACTCGGCGCGCGTCTGGCGGATGTTGATGCTCTGGAGGATGCCGAGTCCGATGGCGATGCTTACGAGCGAGGCCCCGCCGTGGGTCACGAACGGCAACGGGATGCCCGTGATCGGCATGATGCCCATGACCATCCCGACGTTGACGAACAGCTGGAACAGGACCATCGACGCGATGCCGGCCGCGAACAGCGTCCCGAACGGATCACGCGATCGCCAAGCCGCGACGATCACCCGCCACAGGAGCAACGCGAACAGCACGAACAGCACCATCGCGCCGAAGAACCCGAGCTCCTCCGCCAGCACCGAGAAGACGAAGTCGGTGGTCTGGACGGGCAGGAAGTCGCCCTGGGCCTGCGTGCCATTGGTCAGGCCGCGTCCGAACCAGCCACCCGATCCCACGGCGATCTGCGACTGGTACAGCTGGTAGCCCGAATCCGAGACATCGGGAGTCGGGTTCAGGAACGACGTCAGCCGTTCCTTCTGATAGTCGCGGAGCACATACGTCCACGCGATCGGGACCATCGCCACGACGGCCCCAGCCAGGACCGCGAGCCATTTCATGCTCGCTCCCGACATCCAGAGCATGCCGGCCAGGATGCCGATGAAGACGAGAGACGTCCCGAGGTCTGGCTGGAGCATGACGAGCAGCCACGGCGGCACGACGAGCACACAGGCTCCCAGGACCGTCGCGAGCGAGTCCAGCTTGTGATGGCGGCTGGCCAGATAGTTCGCGAGCACGATGATCATCAGCACCTTCGCGAGCTCGCTGAACTGGAACGTGAATGGGCCGAAGGTGATCCAGCGGGCAGAGTTGCCGACCCCGTCGCCGATCGCCAGCGTGAGCACGAGCAGGCCGAGCTGGAGGACGTAGACCGGCCAGGACAGCGTCTTGAGCCAGCGATAGTCGAACGCCGTCGCGAGCACGAAAGCCACGCTCGCGATCCCCGCCCACATCAGGCCGCGCGTGAACGTGGTTCCGGCCTCGAACGGCGTCGAGCCGTTCTCGACACTGTTCGTGTAGGCCATCACGAGGCCGATCGCCACGAGCAGGCCGGCGTAGGTCGCCAGCTGCAGGTCGAACGCGCGCCATGCGGCTCCGACGGATCTCGCCGCCCAGTCCGTCATGCGCGCGGGTTCGGTTCGGATGACGCCCATCAGTCGTTCGAGTAGAAGTTCGTACGCTCCATGTTCTCCGACAGACGGTAATCCTTCTGGATCCCGTAGTGGAGCTGGAAGAAGTACTTCACGATCTCGGTCGCGGCGTTACCCCTCGTCCGGGAGTCGTGCGCGAACGCCATCACGACGAGCTCCGAATCGTGGTCGTCGAACGAGCCGTTGCGAGCGTCCCTGGGCGTGAACCCGACGAAGAACGACGAGTACGGCAGGCGACCCTGCGAGTCCGGAGTCCCGAATTCGGCCGTGCCCGACTTGCCGGCGATCTTGATCGGCAGATCGACGAGGTTGTATGTATGGCGCAGCGTGACGGTCTCCCGCGCGGCGCGCCGCATCGTGCGCAGCACGCTTTGCTTCACGTCCAGCTTATGGAGCACCTTCGGCTCGAATGGACGCACGATCTCGCCGTTCGGGCCGATGACCTCCCGCACGATCTGCGGCTGGTAGAGCGTCCCGCCGTTGGCGAGCGCCGCAAACGCGTTGATCAGCTGGAGCGGGGTCACGGCGTCATAGCCCTGGCCGATGCCGGCCTGGTAGGTCTCGCCCGGGAACACGGGCGCACCGAGGGCATCCTGCTTCCAGGCGTTGTCCGGGACGATGCCCTCGACTTCGCCCGGGAGGTCGACGCCGGTCAGCTCGCCGAACCCGTACTGCCGGGCCCAATAGGCCAGCCGGTCGATCCCGAGCATCCCCGCGACCTGGTAGAAGAACGTGTCGCTCGAATGCCCGAACCCGCAGTAGATGTCGCACGCACCCCAGCCACGCCGGTTCCACTCATAGAACTTGGTATCGCCGAGCGTGAGGAAGCTCTTGGTCATCAGCCGCGTCGACTCGGTGATCTCGCGATCTGCCAGGCCGCCTGTGCCCGTCACGAGCTTGTAGGTCGATCCCGGGGCGTAATGCGCCTGGATCGCGTGATTCAAGAGCGGCTTGTCCTTGTTCTTGAGCAGCTTCTCGTAATCGGCGGCACTGATCCCACGGGCGAACTTGTTGTTGTCGTACGTGGGGAGGCTCACCATCGCGAGGATCTCGCCCGTCTGGGGGTTCATCGCGATCACGACGCCCCGCTTCATCCCGACCTTGTCCATCGCCCATTTCAGAGCCTTCTGCGCGTTCCGCTGGGCCTTGGTGTCGATCGTGAGCGTCAGCGAAGCCCCCGGGACCGCGTCTCTGACGGTCTGCAGCACCTGTGTTCGGCGGCCCGTGTTGTCGCGGGCCACCGTCTGGGCGCCGTACGTCCCGCGGAGCTCGGTCTCGTATTGAGCTTCCAGTCCCACCTTCCCGAGCAGGTCGTCGGGCTGATAGCCCTTGTCGCGCAGGTCGGGCAGCTGTTCGGCCGAGACGGGCCCGGTGTAGCCGAGGAGCTGCGACATCAAGGCGCCATCGGTGTACTCCCGACGGGCCTCGACCGCGACTTCGATGCCCGGCAGCTCGTAGCCGGCCTCCGAGATCAGCTGGGCAGTCTGGGGGTCCACGTCCTGTGCGACACGGACGAGATCGAAGGCCGAGCCGGGATTCCCGTCGATCGTCGCGTTGATCTCGGCCGGATCCATCGCCAGAAGCGCCCCGAGCCGGGCGACGACATCGTCTCGCAGCGCGTCCGGCAGATCGGCGGGCCGCACCTTGACCGCGAACGTCGGGACGTTGGTGACCAGCAGCCGACCCTTGCGATCGTACATGTAGCCGCGCGGCGCAGGGATCGGCTCGTCGACGGTCCGTTGGCGGTTGGAGATCGCGCTGTACTCGGTCCCATTAGTGATCTGGAGGTAGAACAGCCGCGCCGTCAGCGTGCCGAGTGCCAGAACGACCGCCAGCCCGAAGACGACGAACCGCGAGAACCGTCTCTCCGGGGCTGGGCGCCCGTCGAGGTACATGTTCACCAGTCGACCCGCTCCTGCTCCATGCGCCGATCATGCACGGCCACGGTCAATGGCCCGATGATCGCCCCGAGCACAGCGTCGTACACGGCGCCCGGGAACACCAAGGCGAACGGGTCGGCGATCGGCGGCGGAACACGAAGGGCGCCGAATGTCGCGAACAGGATCATCGAGTACCCGAGACTGAACAGGAAGACGGCCATGATCGGCACGATGGGTCGGAGGTGCGCGAGAGAGCGGGCGAGGAGTGAGGCTCCGCCGACGCAGAGCAGGAGCGCGAATGCCGTCGAGCCGAGTGGTCGAAACGCCAGGACATCAAGAGCGAGCCCTCCCACGAAGGCCCAGACGAGACCGGCCTCGAGGCCGACGGCGATCGTGACGATGACCGCAAGCACGAGGACGGGGTGGGGGTGAGCCGACCCGATCCGGAGGTATGGGGTCACGGTGAGTTCGATCAGGGCTGTCACCACCGCCCCGACCGCAGCGAGTAGCAAGGACATCGGACGGGTCGTTTTCCTCGGCGAAGCGGCCAGAAGGTCGCGCGCCCACCTGCCCGGCTATCGATCACGACCGATTCGGCGGCGACGTCTCGGCGGAGTATCCCACGGAGTCCCCGAACGGGCAACGGCCCCTGCCGCCGGCGCCGGCCAACGGCACAGGAAGGGCCGCAGCGCCTGTTTCACGTGAAACAAGCGGGCATCGGAGGTCCGCGGGTAAGCGGCAGCTACGCGCCGCCTGGCACGCTTACAAGCGTCCCCGCTGCAGCCTTATGAGCCGAGGTCGGACCGGCGTCAATGGTAGAATCAGAACCTGTGAAACTGTTCCGAGCGGATCGCTGAGTGGGGCGGACGATCGCGTGCGCGAACCAAAAAGGTGGCGTCGGTAAGACCACAACGGTGGTGAACCTGGCGAGCCTGCTCGCGCTCTCGGGTGACCGAGTCCTCCTGATCGATCTCGACCCCCAGGGCAACGCCACAAGCGGTCTCGGGATCGATCGATCGACTCTCGAGCGTTCGTCGTACAACGGCATCATCGATGGCGTCGACCTGCGTCACCTGATCGTCCGGGGATCATCCGAAGGGGTCGATGTCGTCCCGTCAGCCATCGCGTTGGCAGGGGCGGAGGTCGAGCTTGCAGGAACCACGGCCCGGGAACGCCGCCTACGTCGGCTCCTCGAGCCAGTCAGCGGCGACTACGACGTCATCTTCATCGATTGCCCACCATCTCTCGGTCTGCTGACCGTGAACGCCTTGACCGCCGCCGATGCGGTCCTCATCCCGCTCCAATGTGAGTACTACGCCCTGGAGGGACTGACCCAGTTGCTGGCCACCATCGACCTCGTTCGCGACCACCTCAATCCTCGGCTGGCGATCGACGGGGTGGTCCTCACCATGGCCGACGCGCGGACCAAGCTGTCTGCCGATGTCGAATCCGAGGCACGGCGCCATCTGGATGGAACGGTGTACGATACGGTCATCCCGCGCAGCGTGCGGCTGTCGGAGGCGCCGAGTCACGGCCGATCGATCGCCACATATGCGCCCGAGTCCCGCGGCGGCCTCGCGTACGCCGCGCTGGCATCCGAGTTCAGGGCTCGGAACGCCCGGCACGCGGCCGGTGCACTGGTCGGGATCCCGGTCATACGCGAGCCCGACGTGGCGGTGGTCTCATGACCGTTCGCGACGAGCGGACCCACGGGCTCGGTCGAGGTCTGTCGGCGCTCATCCCGCAGCGACACGAGGGCCGCAGCGGGCCGACCGAGATCGCGCTCGCCAGCATCCGTCCCAACCCGAACCAGCCCCGCCGCAATTTCCGCGAAGCCGAGATGGGCACGCTCATCGCAAGCATCCGCGAACACGGGGTCCTCCAGCCGATCCTCGTCACCGAGACGCTCGACGGCTACCAGCTGGTCACTGGCGAGCGGCGCGTCCGGGCTGCGACCGCGGCGGGTCTGGACCGCATCCCGGCGATCGTCCGCGACCTCGATGACCAGCAGCGGCTCGAGCTGGCGTTGGTCGAGAACCTGCAGCGCGAAGATCTCGATCCGATCGAGGCCGCGCACGGCTTCCGGCGCCTGATCGACGACTTCGGGTTCACCCACGAGCAGATCGCACTGCGCGTCGGGCGTGCACGATCGACCGTGGCGAACACCATGCGTCTCCTGGACCTCGCGCCGATCGTCCAGGCGGCGATCGCCGATGGCCGGATCAGCGAGGGTCACGGTCGCGCGCTCGGCGGCCTTTCGGTCGAGCATCAGGATCACGTGCTTGGCGCCGTCGTCGACCAGGACCTCTCGGTCCGCCAGACCGAAGAGCTGGTTCGGCGGCTCCGCGAACCCAAGGGGGGCGAAACCAAGCCCGCCGCGGAGAACCCGGCGCCCACACGAGATCAGGACCTCGAGCAGGTCGAAGAGGACCTGCGTCGCGCGCTCGGGACCAAGGTCAGCCTGGCGCGGTCACGGCGTGGGGGTCGGATCGTGATCGAGTACTACAGCGACGAAGAACTGGGGCGGTTGTACGAGCGCCTGACCGGAGGGACCGCGTGACCGAGGAAGCCAAGAGCCTGCCCAGCACGAACGGGCGGGGCAAGAGGGGTCGCGCGGGCGGTGCCGACTACACGGCGGCGAGCATCCAGGTCCTGGAGGGGCTGGAGGCGGTCCGTCGGCGTCCAGGCATGTACATCGGGTCGACTGACGAGCGCGGCCTCCATCACCTCGTCTGGGAGGTCGTCGACAATTCGATCGACGAGGCGATGGCGGGTCATGCGACGACGATCCACGTCACGATCAAGCAGGACGGCATGGTTGTCGTCCAGGACGACGGCCGTGGGGTGCCGGTCGGCAAGCATTCGACCGGGAAGGACGCACTCGAGGTGGTCCACACGGTCCTCCACGCAGGCGGCAAGTTCGGCGGCGGTGGCTACAAGGTGTCGGGCGGCCTCCACGGCGTTGGCGTGAGCGTCGTCAACGCGCTGTCCGCCTGGATGCGGGTCGAGTCGGCTCGGGACGGCAGTGTCTACGCCCAGGAGTACGAGCGCGGCAAGCCGAAGGCTGCGGTCAAGAAGATCGGGCCCCAGGGCACGCGTCGAGGGACGCTCACGATGTTCCGCGCGGACCCCGAGGTGTTCGAGACGATCCAATACTCGTTCGAGGTCATCAGCCAGCGGCTCCGTGAGTCGGCCTACCTGACCAAGGGCGTCTGGATCACGCTCATCGACGAGCGAGTCGACCGAGAGCGCTCCTTCTACTTCGAAGGCGGCCTCCAGTCGTTCGTCCGGCACCTCAACAGGAACAAGGAGACCCTCCACAGTCGCCCGATCTACGTCGAGCGCAAGGAGGGCTCGACCGCGGTCGAGGTCGCGCTCCAGTACAACGACACGTACACCGAGAACGTCCTCGCGTTCGCGAACAACATCAACACGCCCGACGGCGGCAGCCACGTAACGGGGTTCCGCGCCGCCCTGACGAGCTCGCTCAACGACTGGGCCCGCCGGGCCGGCGTCCTCAAGGACAACGACACCAACCTGTCCGGCGAGGACGTTCGCGAGGGCCTGACGGCGGTGATCAGCGTCAAGCTGACCGACCCGCAGTTCGAGGGTCAGACGAAGGCGAAGCTCGGCAACCCCGAGGTCAAGGGGCAGGTCCAGACGGCCGTGGCCGACAGCCTCGGGCAGTACCTCGACGAGAACCCTGCCGACGGTCGGCGGATCATAGAGAAATGCTTGACGGCCGCTCGGGCCCGCGAAGCTGCCCGCAAGGCACGGGACCTGGTCATCCGCAAGGGCGCACTTGACGGCATGTCGCTGCCGGGCAAGCTCGCCGACTGCCAGGAACGGGACCCGGCGCGGAGCGAGCTATACATCGTCGAGGGCGACTCGGCCGGGGGTTCCGCCAAACAGGGCCGGGACCGGCGATTCCAGGCCGTCCTGCCGCTGCGCGGCAAGCTCCTGAACGTCGAGAAGGCCCGGCTCGACAAGATCCTCTCGAGCGAGAACGTCCGCCCGCTGATCATCGCGCTCGGCGCCGGCATCGGGGAGAGCTTCGACGCGTCGAAGCTGCGGTATCACCGGATCATCATCATGACCGACGCCGACGTCGACGGCGCCCATATCCGGACGCTCCTGCTCACGTTCTTCTACCGCCATATGCCCGAGGTCGTGGATTCCGGCTACCTCTACATCGCTCAACCGCCGTTGTACCGGGTCAGCACCGGCAAGCAGACACGCTACGCGCAGAGCGAGCAGGAACGGGAGCGGATCATCAAGGAGTTCAACGTCAAGAACCTCTCGGTGCAGCGGTTCAAGGGCCTCGGCGAGATGAACGCCGACCAGCTCTGGGAGACGACGATGAACCCGGAGACCAGGACGCTGCTCCGCGTCGATTCCGAGAACGCCGCGCTGGCGGACGAGATCTTCACGATGCTGATGGGCGAGAAGGTCGGCCCGCGCAAGGACTTCATCAAGACCGAGGCTCGCAAGGTGCAGAATCTTGACGTCTGAGTCGCCCGGCTCCGTGGACGGGGTCTCATGACTGCCGTGGCCGAGGCCTCGCGACCGACGAGTCCCACGACGGCCCGCGCCCTCGCCTTCGTCGCGGATCGCAAGGCGGCCGCGGAGGCCCTCGGCACGAGACTCGCAGACGATCTCCAGGATCCAGATGCGCTCGCCCGCACGCTCCGGGAGGGCCTCGCCACCCTCGCCGACCCCGAGTACCTCGCCGGCCAGCAGTTCGTCGCGCCGGGGATCGGCACGATCCACGGCGTCCGCTGGCCGCTGCTCGCGGCGGTCATCCGCGGGTTCCGACAGGCGACCCGCCGCGACCGCCCGACCCCGCTTCTCTTCATCGCCGATCGGCTGTTCCGCGAGGAACACCTCGAGGCCCGCTGGTTCGCCTTTGCGCTCCTCGAGCGCACGCTCGCCGCGGACCCGGAGCGGACATGGCAGCTCCTCCGCCGCGGCGCCCGCGAGGCGGGCGACTGGATCACGGTCGATGACCTGGCCCATCCGTACGGCACCGGGATCGCCGCCGAGCCGTATCGCTGGGCGGAGCTCGAGCAATTGGTCTTCTCGCCGTCACGGTGGGAACGCCGCCTCGTGGGCTCGACCATCGCGACGATGACGCACGGCAACCGGCGGACTGCCCGGGGACCGGAGGTCGTCGACAACGCGCTGCCGCTGCTGGGCCAGCTGATCGGCGACGCCGAGCCCGACGTGCAGAAGGCCCTGTCGTGGGCCTACCGCTCGCTCGCGCAGGTGGATCGCGCACGCACGACCGAGGCGCTCCGCGCCGAGGCCGACCGCGCCGCGACCACCGACGACGGCCATCGCGCGTGGGTCATCCGCGACAGCCTGTCCAAGCTTGACGCCGCCGACGCCGACGACATCCGGACTCGCCTCACCGGGATCCGGCGTCGTCCCGGCGCGCAGTCGACCTCGGCCGCCGCCGGCCTGGCCTCGCGGTTCGGCGAGCTGCCGGACCCCACGCATCATCCCGAACCGCCGCTGACCTGATCAGGAGTAGCCGACCGTGACCGACAACCTGGGCGACGTCCGAGCCATCCGGATCGAGGACGAGATGCGCGTCTCGTACCTCGACTACGCGATGAGCGTCATCGTCGCCCGCGCGTTGCCGGACGTGCGCGACGGCCTGAAGCCGGTCCACCGCCGGATCCTCTACACGATGGGCGAGATGGGCCTGTCGGCGACCAGCTCCTTCCGCAAGTGCGCGGCGGTCGTCGGCGAGGTGATGGGCAAGTACCACCCGCACGGCGACGGCGCCATCTACGACGCCCTCGTCCGTCTCGCCCAGGACTTCTCGATGCGCTACCCGCTGGTCGACGGACAGGGCAACTTCGGCTCGGTCGACGGCGACGACGCGGCGGCGATGCGCTACACCGAGGCGCGGCTGACCGGGATCGCGGCCGAGATGCTCGCCGACATCGACAAGGAGACGGTCGACTTCGTCGACAACTACGACGGCACCCAGAAGCAGCCGTCGGTTTTGCCGGCGAAGCTCCCGAACCTGCTGGTCAACGGGTCGACGGGGATCGCCGTCGGGATGGCCACCAACATCCCGCCACACCACCTCGGTGAGATCGTCGACGCGACGATCGCCCTCATCGACGACCCCGAGCTCACGTCGGACGACCTGTGCAAGTTCGTGCTCGGACCGGACTTCCCGACGGGCGGCACGATCTTCCGGTTCGAGAAGCAGCGCAACATCCTGACCGGCGAGTGGGAGACGGTCGACGCGATCCGCCAGATGTACGCCCACGGCCGCGGCCGGGTCGTGATGCGCGCCCAGGTCGCATTCGAGGAAGTCCGCGGCGACCGGATGGCGATCATCGTCACCGAGCTGCCATACCAGGTGAACAAGGCAGCCCTGCTCGAGAAGATCGCCGACCTCGTCAAGGACAAGCGCCTCGACGGCATCGCCGACCTGCGCGACGAGTCAGACCGCGACGGGATGCGGATCTACGTCGAGATCAAGCGCGACGCCAACCCGCACAAGGTGCTGAACAACCTGTTCAAGCACACGCCGATGCAGCTCGCGTTCAACATGAACATGCTGGCCCTCGTCGACGGGCAGCCGCAGACACTGCCGCTGCGCAGCGTCCTCGAGCACTACATCACCCACCGCCAGGAGATCGTCCGCCGGCGCACCGAGTTCGACCTCGGCAAGGCGCGGGCACGGGCGCACATCCTCGAGGGTCTCAAGATCGCCCTCGACCACCTCGACGCGGTGATCAAGACGATCCGCGAGTCCGCCGACGTCGACATCGCGCGGGACAACCTCATGGCCCGCTTCGACCTGTCGGAGCTGCAGGCCCAGGCGATCCTCGACATGCGGCTCGCCCGCCTGGCCGCCCTCGAGCGCAAGAAGATCGAGGACGAGTACCTCGCCGTCATCCAGCTCATCGCCGAGCTCGAGGACATCCTCGCCAATCCGGCCCGGGTGCTCACGATCATCAAGGAGGAGCTCGTCGAGCTGAAGCGCAAGTACGCGGGCGAGCGCCGCACTCGCGTCGCGGACGACTCGAGCCGCGAGATGACCGACGAGGACCTGATCGCCGACGAGGACGTCGTCGTCACGATCTCCGGACGCGGCTACATCAAGCGCCAGCCGGTCGCGACGTACCGTCGCCAGCACCGCGGCGGCAAGGGCATCATCGGCCACGTCACCCGCGAGGAGGACGCGGTCGAGCACCTGCTCGTCGCCAACACCCACGACTGGGCGCTCTTCTTCACGAACCGCGGGCGCGTCTTCAGCGCCAAGGTGCACGCGATCCCGGATGCCAGCCGCCAGGCCAAGGGCATGGCGATCATCAACCTGCCCGGCGTCCAGGTGGAATCGGGCGAGGTGCCCGTCGCCACGATCGTCCTGCCGGACTTCGAGCCCGGCCACTACCTCGTCCTCGCGACCCGCAAGGGGATCATCAAGAAGACCCCGCTCGAGCAATTCGAGCGGGTGCGGGCGACGGGCATCCGGGCCATCACCATCGCCGACGGCGACGAGCTGGCCTGGGTCGACGTCTCGACCGGCGAGGACGACATCATCATCGCCACCGCCCAGGGCATGCTCGCCCGCTTCGAGGAGGACGAGGTCCGGCCGATGGGCCGCGACGCGGCCGGGGTCATCGGTATCCGCCTCCTGAAGAAGGAAGGCGACAGCGTCGTCGCGATGAGCGTCGTCGAGGCCGAGGCGGACCTGCTGGTGCTGACCGAGACGGGCTACGGCAAGCGGGTCGGGATCGGCGAGTTCCGGCGCAAGCACCGCGGCGGCCAGGGCGTTCGGCTGATCGCGCTCGAGGGCCGCAAGACCGGCCTCGTCGCGGCGGTCCAGCAGGTCACCGAGGCCGATGAAGAGCTGGTCCTCATCTCGCAGGGCGGCCAGGTCATCCGCACGGAGACCAACACGATCAACCGCTACTCGTCGCAGGCACGCGGCGTGATCGTGATGCGCCTCGCCGAGGGCGACCGCGTCGCCGCGATCGCCGCATTTCGGCCCGGACTTGCGGACCGCGATGGCATCGGCGACGATGACGCCCCCGTGACGGGTGGCCCCGGTCAGGCAGGCCCGAGCGGCGGCGCGGTGTGACGGTCTTCGGCCAGCGGGAGGGCGCGTCCTTGTACGCGGACCAGTTCGAGATCTACCACGGCAACGCCAACCCCGAACTCGCGCGCAAGATCGCGCGCTACCTCGGCATGGAGTGCGGCAAGGCCGAGGTCTTCCAGTTCGCGAACGAGAACATCTTCGTCAAGATCCTCGACAACGTCCGCGAGAAGGACGTGTTCCTCGTCCAGCCGACCTCGCATCCCGTCAACCAGTCGATCATGGAGCTCCTGATCATGATCGACGCGTTCAAGCGCGCGTCGGCCGGGCGGATCACGGCGGTGATCCCGTTCTACGCCTACGGCCGGTCGGACAAGAAGGATCAGCCCCGCGTGCCGATCACGGCCCGGCTCATCGCCGACATGATCACGGTGGCCGGCGCCGACCGCGTGCTGTCCATGGACCTCCACCAGGGCCAGATCCAGGGCTTCTTCAATATCCCGGTCGACGAGCTGACCGCGGTCCACATGCTGTCGCGCTACTTCATCGACAAGCGCCTCGACGACCTGGTCGTCGTCACGGACCTCGGGTTCGCCAAGCGGGCACGCGCATTCGCCGAGCTGCTCGACGCCCCCCTGGCGATCATCGAGAAGCGGCGGATCGGCAATCTCGACCGGGCCGAGCTCATGAACGTCATCGGCGAGGTCCGCGGCAAGCGCGCGATCATCGTGGACGACGAGATCGATACCGCCGGGACCCTCGTCGAGATCGTCCGGGCGCTCGAGCGCGAGGGCGTCACCGAGATGTACGCGTGCGCCACGCACGGCGTCCTGAGCGACCCCGCCATCGAGCGCATCCGCGAGAGCTCGCTGCGCGAGGTCGTGGTGACCGACTCCGTGCCGCTGGCACCCTCCAAGCGCATCCCGAAGCTCACGACCCTGTCGGTCGCGCCGCTCATCGGCGAGGCCATCAAGCGCATCCACCGCGGCGAGTCGGTCGGGGCGCTGTTCTCGAGCGAGGTGTCGTTCACGCAGGAGATGCTGCTCTGGGACGAGGGCGGAGACGTCCAGGGCGGCCGATCCGGCGAGGCGGACGGCGAGGGCGGCGAAGACGACGGGGAGCCTTCACCAGACACCCTGGCCGCAGCCGTACCATCCGACCGATGAGCCTCCAGCTCCACCGACGCGATGACGAAGGCGGCCTCGAGCCGCGGCCGTCGGAGCCGGACTGGCAGGCCCAGCTCCGGTCGCCGCGCTGGGGCAGCGGTCTCCGCCGGCGCCGCCTCCCGGACCTCAAGAACCCCGAGATGAACCCGACCTCGCGGTTCATGTCCGTGATGTTCTGGCTCGGCCTTGCCGTCCTCACGTTCGCGGTCCTCGTGGCGGGGTACGGCACGGGCTTCTGGGATACACGCGCCGTGCCGACCCCATCGCCGATCGTCTCGCCGGCTCCCTGAGGGCCCGGGCCGGCCCCGGGGCGCAAATGTCCGTGTCAGTAGCGGTTTCCCGATGAACGCGCACGATCGACCCGCAGAATCGACAGCAACTGTCGAATCCAGCACCCGGCCACGCTCATTCGTCATGAAAGCGCTACTGGGAGTGACATCGCCGACCCGCCGGGCCCCGATCCGATGCCCCGGACCGGGATTCGGCCCTCCTCGGCCTATACTCACGCTCCCATGAAGTTCCTTTCCCGTTTCGTCGACTCGAACGACCGCGAGCTCCGACGCATCCAACCCTGGGTCGACGAGGCGAACGCGTTCGAAGCCGAATTCGAGGGCATGTCGCCCGAGCAGATGCGTGCGCAGTTCGCGGAGATCCGTGACGAGGTCCGCGCGGCCGCCGAGCCGGAGGAGCCGTCCGACGACGAGCTCCACCACGAGGATCTGGAGCGCCGCCGCGAGCTGACGAAGGCGCGTCGCACGCGCGAGAACGAGCGCCTCCAGAAGGCGCTGGACGACGTCCTGCCCGAGGTCTTCGCGATGACCCGCGAGGCCATGAAGCGGACGCTCGACATGCGCCATTTCGACGTCCAGTTCATCGGTGGCGCGGTGCTCCATCAGGGCCGCATCGCGGAGATGAGGACCGGCGAGGGCAAGACCCTCGTCGCGCCGCTTGCTGCGATCCTGAACTCGCTGACCGGGCGTGGCGTCCACATCGTCACCGTCAACGACTACCTGGCCCGCCGCGACCCGCAGTGGATGGGCCCGATCTACGACTTCCTCGGGGTCAGCGTCGGGATGATCACGCACGACGCGTCGTATCTGTTCGAGCCCGGCTACCCGACGTCGGACGAGCGACTCATCAACCTCCGCCCGGTGGAGCGCCGCGAGGCGTACGGCGCGGACGTGACGTACGGCACCAACAACGAGTTCGGGTTCGACTACCTGCGCGACAACATGGTCGTCGACCTGACCCAGCGCGTGCAGCGCGAGCGCAGCTTCGCGATCGTCGACGAGGTCGACAACATCCTCATCGACGAGGCGCGGACTCCCCTGATCATCTCGGGTCAGGCGGAGGAGTCGGCCGACCTCTACTTCACGTTCGCGAGGCTCGTTCCACGCCTCAAGGAACGTCCCGAGGGGGCCGAGGAGGGCGGCGACTACTTCATCGACCTGAAGGACCGCGCCGTCAGCCCGACCGAGGAAGGCATCCACAAGATGGAGGGCTTCCTCGGCGTCGAGAACATGTACGACGCCGATCCGCGGCTTGCCCGCCATTTCGAGCAGGCGCTGCGCGCTCACGCGCTGTACAAGCGCGACCGCGACTACATCGTCAAAGAGGGTGAGATCGTCATCGTCGACGAGTTCACCGGCCGCCAGATGCCGGGCCGCCGCTGGAGCGAGGGCCTCCACCAGGCGATCGAGGCGAAGGAGGGCCTGCGCGTCCAGCGCGAGAGCGTGACCCTCGCCACGATCACGTTCCAGAACTACTTCCGCCTCTACGACAAGCTGTCGGGCATGACCGGCACCGCGATGACGGAGGCCGAGGAGTTCCACAAGATCTACAAGCTCGAGGTCGTCGCGATCCCGACGCACCGCGACATGGTCCGCGCCGACGAGGCGGACCTCGTGTTCCGCGATGAGAAGGCCAAGTTCAACGCGCTGATCGACGAGATCGTCGAGATGCAGGAGGCCGGTCGGCCCGTGCTCGTCGGCACGATCAGCGTCGAGAAGTCAGAGATCCTCTCGGCCATGCTCAAGCGGCGCGGCATCAAGCACGAGACGCTGAACGCCAAGTTCCACGAGAAGGAGTCCGGGATCGTCGCGCAGGCCGGCCGCACCGGCGCGGTGACGATCGCCACGAACATGGCCGGCCGCGGCACCGACATCCTGCTCGGCGGTAACCCGGCAGGCCTGGCGTCCGAGGCCCTCCACCGCAAGGGACTGAACCCGGCCGAGGTCGACGCGGACACCTATAAGCAGGCGCTGGACGAGGCGAAGGCGCTCACCGAGGACGAGCATGTCCGCGTCGTGGATGCGGGTGGCCTCCACATCATCGGCACCGAGCGCCACGACTCGCGCCGCATCGACAACCAGCTGCGCGGCCGCGCCGGCCGGCAGGGCGACCCGGGATCGTCTCGGTTCTACCTGTCCCTCGATGACGACCTCATGAAGCGCTTCGCGTCGGAGCGGGTCACCGGCCTCATGGAGAGGCTCGGGCTCGAGGAGGACGTGGCGATCGAGTCGCGCCTGGTCTCGAAGACCATCGAGAGCGCCCAGAGCCGTGTCGAGGGCTTCAACTTCGACATCCGCAAGCGCGTCGTGGAGTTCGACGACGTCATCAACAAGCAGCGCGAGACGATCTACGCGGAGCGCGACAAGGTCCTCAAGAACGAGGATCTGACCGAGACCGTGCGGGCGTTCCTCGACGAGGAGATCGACACGCTCGTCGAGGGCCACCTCGCCGGAGAGGACCCGGATGCCTGGGACATCGACGGCCTGTCGGCGGCGCTGACGGCGATGGGCCTCGGCGGCCCGGAGACATCCGTCGAGACGCTCTGGGACCAGGGCGGACGGGATGCGATCGGCGACTACGTCCGCGAGCTCGCCGACGACCGCCTGGACGCACGCGAGGCCGAAGTCGGGGAGGAGGACTGGGCCCAGGTCGAGCGGATCGTGCTGCTGCGCACGATCGACTCGCTGTGGGTCGAGCACCTCACCGAGGTCGACGACATGCGCCGCGGCATCGGCCTGCGAGGTTATGCCCAGCAGGACCCGCTCAACGAGTTCCGGCGCGAGGCGTTCAGGATGTACGAGGAGCTGCGCGGCCTCATCCGCCATGGTGTCGCGTCCTCGATCTTCCGGGTCAGCGTCCAGAAGCAGCCTCCCCCCGACGCGGCGCTGAGCCAATCCCTGGCGCGGGGCGCCGCCGCGCTCACCGGCGGGGCAGGCAGCGGCAACGGCGCCGGGGCGGTGCAGCAGCCAACGCTGGCGGGTGCCGCGGCTGCGACAACATCCGGCGCAGCACGCGCCCCAGGCTCCGCAGTCGTCCGGGGCTCGCTCCCCGCCGCGCCTGTGGCACGCAACGTGCGCGAGTCGGTGGGCGACACGCCTTTGGTCGGCGGTGACGGTCCGGGGGGTGGCGCCGCCGGAGGCGCCCGCCAGGGCTACACGCCGACGGGTGCCCGCATCGGGCGGAACGATCCTTGCTGGTGTGGCTCCGGGGCCAAGTACAAGAAGTGCCACGGCCGCTGATCGGCTGAGGCAACCGTGCGCGCCCTCGTCCGACTGATCCTCGCGGGGCTCATCGCCGCGGTCGCGCTCATGGGCTACGCGGCGTACCGGATCTGGGACCAGGGCAATCGCGACGAGCGTCCCACCGCCGACGCCATCATCGTAATGGGCGCCGCCCAGTACGACGGCCGGCCGTCACCGATCTTCAAGGCCCGGCTCGATCATGCCATCGAGCTCTATCACGACGGCGTCGCGCCGTGGCTGATCGTCACCGGTGGCAAGGCCGAGGGCGACCGCACGACCGAGGCGGATACGGCCCGCATCTACGCGATCCAGCACGACGTCCCGGAAGGCTCGATCCTGGCCGAGGACCAGAGCCGGACGACCCTCCAGGCGATCCGGCAGGTCGCCGACGTGATGGCCGACCGTGGGCTCGAGAGCGGGGTGTTCGTGTCCGATCCGAGCCACATGCTCCGCGTCCTGCGCATGGCGTCCGACCAGGGCATCAAGGCCCACGGGTCGCCCACGCGCACGAGCCCGCTCGAGCGCGACACGCTCCGGCGGGCCGACGCCATCGTCCATGAGCTCGGCGCCCTGGTGATCTACTTCGTCACCGGCGGATCGCCGTAGGGCCCCGCCGAAAAAGTACCCTCTTGGCGCTGGGGGATTGGCCGCCTATACTGGGCCAACCGGCCGATCCTGGACCGCCCGAGTCCCCCGGCAGGTCTCCCAGCCCCCGCCGCCTGTGCCCAGCGCCGCAATTGGAGGGAGTCCATTGAAGCAGGCCGAGGATGCCGCGTTCGTCGATCTGATCGCGTGCGAGCGCGATTGCCGGAACTGCAGCTACGCGGCTGCTCTGGACTGCGACGGCAATTGTGGCGTCTGTCCGCACAACAGCTACTGCCCCTGCGTGAACCCCGTCGTCGCCCGAAGCAAGACGGCGCTGCGGCTCATCGAGCTGCGCCCGATCCTGCTCCAGGATCTCCAGGCCCGGAACTAGGTGGACGCGTCCGCCATCCGCGGCCTGGCCGAACGGATCCGGTCGACCTCGGGGCGTCTTTGACCTCGACGCCAAGCAGCACCGCGTCGCCGAGCTGGATGCGCTGACCACGGAACCCGGGTTCTGGGACGACCAGCGCGGGGCACAGAGGGTGTTACGGGAGGCCGACGGCCTCCGATCCGAGATCGAGATGTGGCAAGGCCTGCTGGCGCGCGCCGACGACCTCGAGGCCGCCCTTGAGCTGCTCGACGAGAGCGCAGACGCCGAGCTCGAGGCCGAGCTCGACCGGGATGCCGCGGCTCTCGAGAAGGACTTCGCTCGCGAGCGGACCGCCCTGCTGTTCTCCGGGGAGCACGACGAGCGCTCGGCGATCCTGTCGATCAGCGCCGGAGCCGGCGGCACCGAGGCGACCGACTGGGCCGAGATGCTGCTGCGGATGTACCTGCGCTGGGCCGCCAACCACCGCTTCAAGACCGAGATCATCGACCAGCAGGAGGGCGAGCAGGCCGGGCTGAAGAGCGTGACCGTCGAGGTCGAGGGCCGGCGTGCCTATGGCTGGCTGCGGGCCGAGCGCGGCGTCCACCGGCTCGTCCGCATCAGCCCGTTCGACTCGCAGAACCGGCGCCAGACCACGTTCGCGCTCGTCGAGGTCCTCCCGGAAGCGGAGGACGACGTCGAGATCGAGCTCGACTGGGACGAGATCCGGGTCGATACCTATCGCGCCCAGGGCGCCGGCGGCCAGCACGTCAACAAGACCGATTCCGCGGTCCGCCTGACCCACAACCCGACCGGGATCGTCGTCCAGAGCCAGAACGAGCGGTCGCAGACGCAGAACAAGGAGAACGCGATCAAGGTCCTGAAGGCACGACTGCTCGAGCGTGCCCTCGAGGAGAAGGAGGCCGAGATCCGCGCCCTGAAGGGCGAGCACGTCGAAGCGGGCTGGGGCAACCAGATCCGGAGCTACGTGCTGCACCCCTACCAGATGGTCAAGGACCTGCGCACCGGCCACGAGACCGGCAACACGAGCGCGGTGCTCGACGGCGACCTCGATGGCTTCATGGCGGCCGAGCTCGAGCGCCTGGCAACCGGCGGAGAGTGGCGCGCCAGCGATCCGGAGGGCGACGCGGCGTGACCGTGCGCCCTGGGCCTGCGGTCCGGGGCGCGCTGTCGTATCGGCCTGTCCGCCCGGATGAGCTCGAGTCGTGTGCCGACGTCTGGCGCGCGTCGATCAACGATTACATCGGGCGACTGAACCAGCCCGACATGCAGGCCGAGAGTGCGCCACTCGTCCGGCTTTATGCCCACCTCCAGTCGACGGATCCCGAGCGGTTCGTCGTCGCCACCCGATCGGACCCGGCGACGGGGCGCGATCGCATCGTCGCCTTCGCCGCGGCCGTCGTCCGCGAGCGGCTGTGGTTCCTGTCGATGTGCTTCGTGCTGCCTGAGATCCAGGGCGGCGGGGTCGGCCGCACCCTCCTCGCGCGGATCGCTCCGGCTGCGGACGGCGCCACGGTCCGGGCGACCGGCACGGACAGCGCCCAGCCGATCAGCAATGCCCTCTATGCGTCGCTCGGGATCGTGCCCCGCGTCCCGCTGCTGAACCTGATAGGCGTGCCGACGCGGACCGATGCGTTCGGGCCGCTGCCACCGGGCATCCGCGCGACGCCCTTCGAGCGCGTCGCGGCGGACGGACACGACGAGCTCATGACAGTCGTCGATGCGCTCGACCGCGAGACCCTCGGCGTGAGCCATCCCATCGACCACCGCTATCTGCGCCAGGAGAACCGTCGCGCCTGGCTGTACTCGGGCCCGGACGGGGCGCCCCTGGCCTATGGCTACGCGACCGAGGCGGGCCGCGTCGGCCCGGTCGCCAGCCGCGATCCCGACCTCGTCGCCCCGATCCTCGGTCACCTCACGACCGAGGTGACGCCCCGTGGCGCATTCGCCGTCTGGCTGCCCGGCACGGCCGATCGAGCCGTCATCGGGGCTCTCCAGGCGGGGTTCCGACTCGAGCCGTTCCCCGTCCTGCTGTGCTGGGATCGGCCGTTCGTCGACCTGTCGCGCTATCTGCCGATCTCCCCCGGACTGCTCTAGACCCGACCGGACCGGACCATCGTCCCGGTCCAGGTAGCCCGCCTGGACGTTTGCCCGCCCGAATGGCCGGTGATAGCCTCGATGCCGACGTGGTTCCCGCTGCCGTGCCCGCGGACGGGGTCGAACCGAAGGAAACCCGGTGGCGACCGTCGATCGCCACCCGTTCTCGCCCGCGGAGTCGCCAGTGACCATCGCCCCAGCGCCCTCGGCGGCGCGCTCGCTTCGTCGTCGGATCCTGGACCGTGGCCGCGATCAGGCCGCCCCGGATCGCGCGGTCCTCGTGCTCCACGACGTCACGAAGCAGTACCCCAACGGGAAGGTCGCGCTGCGCGATGTCGACCTCGTCATCCCCGAGGGCGATTTCGTGTTCCTGGTCGGGCCGTCGGGGGCCGGCAAGTCGACGCTCATCAAGCTGTTGATCCGCGACGAGGTCGCGAGTCGGGGCGAGGTCGTCCTCGACGGCCAGGACCTGGCCCGCCTCCCGCGCCGGCAGGTGCCGCGCATGCGCCGCAAGATCGGGATCATCTTCCAGGACTTCAAGCTGCTGCCGACCAAGACTGTCTGGGAGAACGTCGCGTTCGCGCTCGAGGTCACCGGGCATCCCCGCCGCCTGATCCGGCCGGCCGTCGACCGCGTCCTCGCGATCGTCGGCCTCACCGCACAGGCGAGGCAGATCCCCGCTCAGCTGTCCGGGGGCGAGCAACAGCGCACGGCGATCGCACGGGCCCTCGTCCACGACCCGCGCCTGATCATCGCGGACGAGCCCACCGGCAACCTCGACCCGCTCATCAGCTGGGAGATCCTCCAGCTGCTGCTCCGCATCAACGAGCTCGGCGTCACGGTGCTGATGGCGACCCACAACGCCGAGGTCGTCACCGCCCTGCGCAAGCGCGTCGTCGCACTCGAGGAGGGTCGGGTCATCCGCGACGAGGTCGGTGGCGCCTACCACCGGGAGGACTGACCGAGCGTGCTGGCATTCCTCTTCTTCAGCCTGAAGCGCGCCTGGCAGGGCTTCTGGCGCAACGCGCTCATGAGCCTGGCGGCCACCGCGACCATGGTCCTGATGCTGCTGCTGCTCGCCGGCTTCTGGATCATTCAGACCGGCCTGCTGGCGGGCCTCGAGTTCACCGAGCAGAAGGTCGAGGTGGTCGCCTACCTCCAGCAGAACGCGACGGAATCGCAGATCAACACCCTGGCAGCCGAGATCGCGCAGCGACCCGATGTCGCGTCGGTCGAGGTTGTGACCCGCGACAAGGCCCTCGAACGGTTCCGCCAGCGGATGGACGAGCAGGGCCGGACCGACCTGACCCAGCAGCTTGACAGCAACCCACTCTTCGCGAGCATCGAGGTCAAGTTGACCGATCCGTCCGCCCTCAAGGCGGTGGGCGACGCGCTGGACCCGACGCAGCACCCCATCGTCCGGAACGTCATCAACATCGAGGACATGGTCGAACGGCTGTTGACCGTGACCGATGTCCTGCGGACGGTCGGCACGGGGATCCTGATCGGCGTCGGGCTGATCGTGCTGTTCATCATCATCAATGCCATCCGTCTCGCGGTCGTGGCCCGTGCCGAGGAGATCGAGATCATGCGGCTGGTCGGCGCGTCGGACGCCTTCATCCGCTGGCCGTTCGTGTTCGAGGGCGCGTTCGTCGGCTTCCTCGGGGCGGCTGTCACGCTCGCCATCCTGGCCGGCGCCGCCGAACCGCTCAACGGCTTCATGGTCGGGTTCTTCCAGGTGCTGCCACTCGAGATCGGCTCCCTGACACGGGACCTGGTCACGCTCGTGGTCGGCGCCGGCGTGGGGCTCGGCATCCTCGGCTCGTGGGTGTCGGTCCGGACCTACCTCATCCGCTAGGTCCCTCCGGGGTCGCCCCCGTCGGCCGTACCTTCGACCCGGGGCCCGTCCTCGGCGTGCGTTGTAGATTCTGGTCCCAGTCGCGCCCCGTCAGCCGATCCGCCAACGAAGGACACGAGGGGGAACCGGATACCGCCATGCACCCAGGTGAGCTCGGTCACGAGGATCGGCAGGCGGTGACAGGCGCGCCGCGCGATCCCGTCCAGACGCCCTCGCGGCGAGTCCCGATCCTGTCGGTCGCGGTGACCGTCGTCGCGCTGATGACCGGCAGCGCGCTGTTCCTGAGCGGGTACTCGATGGGCCGCCAGAGCGCCGCAGAGCCGGGGACCCCGGGCTCCGACGGGACGGCATTCAGGCCGTTCTGGGATACCTACCACACGATCCAGGAGCGATACGCCGGGGGTGACGTCGATCGCGATGTCGTCGTCCAGGGCGCCATCCGCGGGATGATCGACTCCCTGGACGATCCCTATTCCTCGTATCTGACGTCGGACCAGTTCCGCTCGAACCTGCAGGGGATCAGCGGGCAGTTCGAGGGCATCGGGGCAGAGATCGCGACCCAGGCGGCCGATGGGACCCAAGGCTGCGCAACGCTCGGTCCGCTGTGTCGACTCGTCATCGTCGCCCCGATCGGCGGGTCGCCGGCCGAGAAGGCCGGTCTGCGACCGGGCGACCTCGTGCTGGCGACCGACGGCGTCGCGCTCGACGGCCTGACGGTCGACGGCGCGCGCGAGCGCATGCGCGGCCCCAAGGACACTGCGGTCGAGTTGCGTGTCCAGCGCGGTCAGGACAGGCCGTTCGTCCTGCGCATCGTCCGCGACGTCATCCAGGAACGCGAGGTCGCATCCCGGGAGCTGGCGGAAGGCGCGGTCGGCTACATCCGGCTCGAAGGCTTCTCCGATCGATCCGCCGAGGACCTGACCCAGGTCGTGCGGGATCACGTCGACGCCGGACGCACAAGGCTCATCCTCGATCTGCGCGGGAACCCGGGGGGCTACGTCACCGCCGCTCGCGTGGTCGCAAGCCAGTTCATCGGCTCGGGCCAGATCTTCTGGGAGCAGGACGCCAAAGGCACGCAGATCGCCGCCGATGCCATCCCGGGCGGAGTCGCCACGGATCCCGCCATCGAGCTGGTGTGCCTCATCGATCGCGGCAGCGCGTCGGCCAGCGAGATCGTCGCCGCCGCCCTCCAGGATAGCGGCCGTGCGACCCTGGTCGGGCAGCGCTCCTTCGGCAAGGGCACGGTCCAGCAGTGGCAGGAGCTGGCCGGCGACGGTGGAGCATTCCGCCTGACGATCGCGCGCTGGCTGACACCGGACAAGCGCTGGATCCACGACCGCGGCATCGAGCCCGACGTCGTGGTCGAGATCCCGGCGGTCGGTGTCCCGAGCCAGGACCCGGTGCTCGAGCGGGCGCTCGACGTCCTCGGTGCGGATGCGGCTGTGCCCGCCGGTGGACGCCGCTGATGGCTCCTTGCGCTCCCGACGGCCTTCGGGTACGGTTTCGCGGAACGAAAGGAGGTGATGTGCAGTGATCGACAGTACGCGTAGCTGCACCACCTCGCAGGAGATGGCCGTCTAGTCGGACACCCTGTGGGTGGGTAAGCAACTCGAACGCCGGTCCGTATAGGGCCGGCGTTCGTGCGCAAATCCACCACAGGCACGCCAGAGGCGGCTCCCATGTCCGACCAAACCGTCGCCCTCAACCGAAAAGCCCGCCACCAGTTCACGATCGACGAGACCTTCGAGGCCGGACTCGTCCTGACCGGCACCGAGATCAAGTCGGTCCGCGCCGGCAAGGCGAACATCGCCAACGCCTATGCGCGCATCGACAAGGGCGAGGCCTGGCTGATCGGCGCCGACATCGCGCCGTTCGAGCAGGGGAACCGGTACAACCACGACCCGAAGCGCAATCGCAAGCTGCTCCTCCACCGGCGCGAGATCGACGAGTTGCTCGGGCGCGCCCAGCAGAAGGGCCAGACGATCGTGCCGCTCCGGCTCTACCTCAGCCGCGGCAAGGCCAAGATCGAGCTCGGCCTGGCACGCGGCAAGCAGCTCCACGACCGCCGGCGCGACATCGCCGACCGCGACGCCAGACGCGACATCGCGCGTGAGCTGGCCGACGCGCAGCGCGGACGCTAGGTCCCGGTCCCGCGGTCAGCGCAGCAGGTAGCGGCGGCTGAGCGGCACCTCCCCGACTGGCTCGACGGCGAGTGGCCGTCCGTCGAGCGTGACGCGGCCGTCCGTGACGTCCACCTCGATCGCGGCGACGCTGCGGTTCAACGCCAGCGACTCGCGCGTCAGCCGACGCGTTCCGCGGACCGCGATCAGCTCCCGGCCGTTGCGCCGCAGCTCGGGCGAACCTGTCGCGGCACGCGACACGAATGTCGCCGACAGCGATGCCGCGGCCCGCGGCCGGCCACCCCAGTCGGGTCGATAGCGCGTCGGCTCGGCCCGTTCGACCGTCGCATTGCCGTCACCGAGCGCGCCCCACGCCGCGACGCCCGCCTTCAGCACGAGCGCGGGCTTGACGCCGAAGTAAGCCGGCTCCCACAGGACGATGTCGGCGAGGCGGCCCGGCCGGAGCGAACCGACGTGGTCGGCGATGCCATGGGTGATCGCCGGCTCGATCGTGACCTTCGCGAGATAGCGCAGGACGCGCTCGGTCGAATCGAACGGGTCCGCGGCGGGCGGAGTGCCCGACCACGAACCCATGACATGCGCCAGCTGGACGGTCCGTCGGACGGTCTCCATCATCCGGCCCATCCCCTGCGAATCGGAGTTGACGATCGCGATCGCCCCGAGCTCGTGGAGCGGTCCTTCGGCGGCCATCGTCGCTGGGTGGACGCGCTCGCGGACGAGCGCCAGGTCCTCCTCGATCGCGAACGACGCCCCGTGGTTGAGCACGATCATGGGGACCTGTTCGACCGCCGCGTTCACCCCGAAGGGGACGGTCGGCGTGGTCGAGGAGCAGATGACATTCGGCTCGCGGACCAGTCCGATGACATCGGGCACGTGGCCGCCACCGCTGCCTTCCACGTGATAGGCGTGGACCGTCCGGCCGGCGATCGCGGCGACGGTGTCCTCGAGCTCCGCGCTCTCGTGCAGTCCGTCGGTGTGGAGCGCGACCGCGACGTCGCGCGCGTCGGCATACCGGAGGACGTGGTCGATGAGCTCCGGGTACGCGCCGTAGTCCTCGTGGATCTTGAAGCCGCACGCGCCCGCGTCGAGCAGCGCGTCGAGCGGTCCGTCGTCCTCCGCGCGAGCGCACGCTTGGAGGCCGATGTTGAGCGGCCAGTCGGACACGGCGGCGAGGGTGCGGGCCATCGCCCACGGCGGCTCCTCGAAACCGGCGGTGATCAGCGTCGTGACTCCGCCCGAGAGCGCGGCCGGCAGCAGCTCGGGTGAGATCAGGTGCACGTGGCTGTCGATGGCGCCCGGCGTCGCGATCAGGCCGTAGCCCATGATCGGCTGCGTGTGTGGTCCGATCGCGAGTTCGATGCCGTCGCTGAGCTTTGGATTGCCGGCGCGGCCGACGCCGACGATCCGCCCATCCTTGATCCCGATGTCGGCCTTGACCGTGCCGATGACCGGATCGAGGACGAGTGCGCCGGCGACGACCGCATCGAGCTCCGATGGCGACGCGCCACCCTGGGCCGACCTCGGCCGGATCGTCTTGGCATAGCCCCAGATGGGCTCATCGCCGGCTGCCTGACGGTCCTCCGCGACGCGCACCCACAGGTCGGTGTCGCCGAGGCGGACGCGATCACCGGCGGTCGGGCCGTAGCGTGCCAGCCGCTCTCCGGGGGAGAGGCGCGTCATCGGACGCGCACGAGACGGACGGTCCGCGTCTCGCCGGGAGCCCAGCGCTCGGTGGACCCCGCCTCGATATCCAGCCGACACGCGGTGGCCGCCGCGCGATCGAACTCGAGCCGTCGATTGACGCGCTCGAAGGGGTAGTGGCTCGAGACGCGGACGACGCGCCGCGAGGTGTTCCGGACCTCGATCTCGATGCGGTCGCGCTGGTCGGCCGAGGGGGTCGCCGTCGCCGGCCGGACATGGCCGGGCGCGTCCTCGCCGGACGACCCGAGAGGCTCTCGCAGCACGACGAGCCGGGCCCCGTCGTCCATCAGGACCTCCAGGCGGACATCGCCCACGAGGGCGGCCACCCCGGGCAGCACCTGGCTGGCCTGGACCGCGTCCTGTCCGGCGGCCTCGACCTCCGCGTAGCTGGCGCCCGCGCGTGCCGCCTCGAGCATCGCGTCGGAGATCAGCGCAATGGCCTCGGGGGCGTTCAGGAGGAGCCCGCGATCGCGGTGTCGGCGGGCCAGCTCGGCCGCCGTGAAGATGAGGAGCCGCTCCTCCTCCCAGGCCGTCAGCCGCATGCCGGCATCGTAGCCGCGCGCGCTGTTGCGCTACCTGGCGCGGGCGAGCATGCGAGCGAGCTTCCGCCTGATCCGACCGACCAGCGGCGGCCGGCGGTGGACCCAGACCTTGCGGACGTGACCGGAGACCACCCATGTCATGCGTTCACCGGCCGGCGTATAGAACACGTCACCCGCCCGAAGCTCGTGGGTCGCGCCCGAGGCGGTCACCGTCGCCGCGCCATCGAGGATGTAGGCCCATTCGTCGACGCTGAACACGTAGTCCGCGGTACCAGCTCCGCTCTCCCAGACGCCGCTGCGCAGTCCGCCGTCGGCCGACTGCAGGCGCGCAAGCGAACGGGTCGCCGAAGCACCGGGCGCGGATGCTCCGGCGAAGCCGCGATCTGGTGACGACGTTTCGTCGAGGTGGATGTCGGACGGGCGAAAGACCTGCATCGCACAAGCGTAGCGAGTGGCGCGGTCGCGTTCGGGGCGGTCGCGCTCAGGGCGGATGGGACAGAATCCTCGGGTCATGCAACGTGAGCCGGGCGCCCTGACCCTGAGCGAGGATGACCGCCGCGTGCTGGCGGTATGGGCCGCCGATTGCGCGGAGCACACGCTGTCCCTCTTCGAAACGCACGCCCCGACCGACACGCGGCCTCGCGCTGCGGTCGAAGGAGCTCGCGCCTTTGCGAGGGGCGAGTTGCGTATCGGACCCGCCCGCGCCTTGGCGGTGGCCGCACACGCCGCAGCCCGCGAGGAAGCCGATCCGGCCGCCGTCGCGGCCGCGCGGGCGGCTGGTCACGCGGTCGCCACGGCCCACATGGCATCACACGCGCGTGGCGTCCCCGCCTACACAGCGAAAGCCAGGAGCCTCGCCGCCCCGGACGATCCTCGTGCGGTCGCCGATGAGGTCGATTGGGCGCTCCGACGGGCCTCGCCGGACGTTCGCGAGGTCCTGCGGCGGCTTCCACCACCGGACCGGCCCGCGGGCCCCCTCGGCGCCGTGGTCAGCGAGATCCACACGAGGGTCACGGAAGACGGCTCCCGGCGCGACGGCCGGTGAGTTCAAGCGAAAGTGGTGGAGATGGGGGAGAGTCGAACTCCCCGTCCAAGACCCTTCGTCGGAGACCACTACGAGCGTGTCCGATGCTTTGTCGTCGACCGCCCGATCGGGCATCGGCACCCTGCCGGACGGTCCAGTCACGTGTCCCTAGATCGGGCTTGACTCCGGATTACGCGACGCTCATCCGGATCGCAGCTTCGCTGAGTGACGCTTCCACTACCCGCGAAGCGGAGGTAGCTTCCACGCTCACCTTACTGCCTAAGCAGCGAGGGCGAGAGTCGACTGGCGGTTGCCAGGTACTTCGTTTTGCCGCCTGTTTAACGAGGCCTGACGGCACCTCGGCTCGCACTCTCCGACAACCAAGCCCTGTCGAAACCACGCATCCCCACAGGACCGAACGTCGGTTCGGTTTATTCAGCATGCTACCACGAGTCGACTACCCGGCAAATCGCCCGGGCTGACCGGTCCGACCCACCGGCCCAACCTCCCTCCCGCCCCGGACCATCGGCACATCTCGTGTCGGGGTCCGGAGCTGTATCGTTGGCCCTGGCCGAACCTCCTCATCCGAGGACGGGGGACCCACTCTCTGGGGCGAAACGCGGACCCACCGCGTCGGCGGACCCACGCCGAGCCCGTCAGCTCACCTCGCAGGCCAGCAGGGCTGCTTCGAGGTACGTGGTGTTCCGGCCGTCACTCCATCCAACGCCGTCCCAGCGGGCGATCGGGCGCAACCTGGCGCTCGATCTGGTCGCTGCCATTGGTGTCGGCGTGACGATGGCGCTGATCAGTGCGCTCCTGCCGACCATCGCCCGTCGTGGCGGCCTCGAGCCGCTCGGGCTGTCGGCCCTCGCCGCGGCCCCCTTCGTCGCGAACTTCCTCGGTGCATTCGCCGGGCGCTTCGGCCCGCGCTCGCCGCGGGAGCTGTCGCTGATCCGCGGCGTCGGCGCCACGTCACTCGTCCTGTTGTTCATCGCCCCGACACCGGTCGTGATGGTCCTCGTTGCCGTGCTGTTCTGGCTGAGCGTCTCGTTCGGCGGGCCGTTCCACCTCCGCCTGTGGGGCGCCATGTATCCTTCGCGACTGCGCGGTCGCGTCGTCGGGGTCATCGGAATGGGTCGGGCGGCCGCTGGGGCGTTGGCGGCGTTCGCGGGTGGCATTCTTGCCGATCGACTCGGCGGACCGTCGGCGGTCGCGATCGCCGGCGTGATCGGGATCGCCTGCGCCCTCGCCTACGGCGGGCTGCGGGCGGCTTCGGACGACCGGGCGCCCCGGTTCTCCGCGCGCGATTCACTCAGGGCCCTGCGCGAGCGCCCGGTCCTCGCGCGGATGGCGCTGGCGCAGGGCTTCTACGGCGGCGGGTTCATCGCGGCGGTCCCGCTGTATGCGCTCGTCCATGTCGACCGGCTCGACCTGTCGCTGTCGGACGTCGGCGTCATCGGCATCCTTGCGGCGGCCTCGACGACGATCGCATTCCTGGTGTGGGGCACCGTGGCCGACCGCCATGGCCCGCTGGTCGCGCTCCGCGTCGGCGGCGCGGTCGGGCTGGCGTCGCTCGTTGCCTACGCGCTGGCGCCGGATGTGCGCGTCCTGTGGTTCGCGGCGATCGCGGCCGGTACAGCGAGCGCCTCGATCGACGTCGGCATTGCCGCCGTCGTGAGCGACCAGACGCCGCTCGCGACACGTGCCGCCGCGATGGCCGGCTGGAACGCGTTCACCGGCGCCCGCGGCATCGTCGCGGCGTTCCTGATGAGCGCCCTGCTGCAGGTCGGCCTGGTCGACGTGACGACGGGCCTGCTGCTCTGCGCGGCGTCATCGGCGATCGGGGTCGCGCTCTACATTCGGATCAAGCCCGGCGTGCCGGTCGAGTCGCGCGCGTGGGAGATCGCGCCGGCCCGGGCGAGCGCCGCCTGACAGGACGAGACACCCCTGGCGAGTCAGGCGCTCGTCACCCGAACCCTGAGCGTGTGACCGTGCGCCTTGAAAGGCGTCTGGTCGTCGAGCATGCCTGTGACGATGTCGATCACGAGGGTGTCGTCGGCGTCACGCTTCTCGATCGCCACGAACGTCGCGCCCTCGATGACGAGTCCCAATAACCGCAGGGCGTCTGCCTGGATCAGGGCGCGAGGTCGGTCGCCGTCGACCGGAGCATGGACGAGGTCCACGAGCAACCGTCCGTCCCCGTCGATCGACTGGTCGGCCGAGATCCAGGTCGAACCTTGCTCCAGGATCGCCCGCTCGAGATGCGGCCACAGGTGAACATCGGGCTCCTCGGCGACCCATCCCCCGCGTTCGGCGTGGGCGCGCAGGTCGTCGATGCGCCGCGCCTGGCTGGCAGCGTCCGCGACGCCCTCGCCGCGCTCATCGATGTCCCAGCGCCGATCCTTCGAGGGCGGAGGGATGGTCGCCCGCTCGCGTTCGACGTCCATCGGGCAAGGATACGGGCCCCGCCGCGACCGGCGACCACCCGCTCTTTCGGTCGCACGATGTCCGGCATGCGGCGTCGGGTATCGTGAGGCGGCCACCAGCCGTCGTTCTGGCACGGACCCGCGCCAGTCCTGCGCACCACCCCCGATCGACCGGGAAGAGCCATGGACCACGAGCCCGTTCTCATCTCGACAATCGCCATCGGCCTGACTGCCGCCCTCGTCGGCGGCCTGGCCGCGCGGCGGATTGGCCTGCCCGCGATCGTCGGGTACATCCTCGCGGGCGTCGCGATCGGTCCGTTCACCCCCGGGCTCGTCGCCGATCCCGAGATCGCGACCGAGCTTGCCGAGCTGGGCGTCATCCTGCTGATGTTCGGGGTCGGCATCCACTTCTCGATCCGCGACTTGCTGGCCGTTCGCTCGATCGCCATCCCCGGCGCCATCATCCAGACCATCGTCGGCGTCATCCTGGGCCTGTGGCTCGGCCAGGCGCTCGGGTGGGGCGTCGGCGGCGGCCTGGTCCTCGGGCTCGCGCTGTCGATCGCGAGCACCGTCGTCCTGCTTCGGGCACTGGACGACCGCAACGAGCAGGACACGACCCAGGGTCACATCGCGGTCGGCTGGCTGATCGTCGAAGACCTGTTCGCGGTTATCGTCCTCGTGCTCCTGCCGGCGATCGCCCCGTCGCTGGGCGGGGATGCGCCGCCAGGCGGGGCGGGGGATCCCCTCGTGGAGATCGTCATCGCCCTCGGCAAGGCGGCGGTATTCGCGATCCTCATGGTGGTCGCGGGTGTGCGGCTGGTGCCGTGGCTGTTGCTCGTGGTCGCGCGGGAGGGATCGCGCGAGCTCTTCTCGCTCACGGTCCTGGCCATCGCGCTCGGCCTGGCGTTCGTGTCCTCGAGCGTCTTCGGCGTGTCATTCGCGCTCGGTGCGTTCCTGGCCGGGGCGGTCGTCGGCGAATCCGACATGAGCCATCAGGCTGCCGCCGACGCTTTGCCGCTGCGTGACGCGTTCGCGGTGCTGTTCTTCGTGTCGGTCGGGATGCTGCTCGACCCCACCTATCTCCTCGCCAACCCGCTCCCTGTGCTGGCCGTGCTGGCGCTCATCGTGGTCGGCAAGGCCGTCACCAAGCTCGTGATCGTGCTCGCGGCCGGCTATGCGCCGAAGGTCGCTCTGACGGTCGCCGCCGGGCTCGCCCAGATCGGCGAGTTCTCGTTCATCGTCGGGACGGTCGGCCGGTCGCTCGGACTGCTCCCCGACGAGGGCTACCAGCTGATCGTGGCGGGGTCCCTGTTGTCGATCACCATCAACCCGCTCCTGTTCGCGCTCATCACGCCGCTCGAGGCGAGCCTGCGGCGGAACCGGGTCGTCCAGGCGCTGATGGCTCGTCGGGCTGGGGAGCTGACGCGCCTTCAACCCGAGGAACGCGAGGCGCTCCGGCTGCACGCGATCATCTGCGGCTACGGCCGGGTGGGGCGGCTGATCGGTCCGGCGTTGGCACGTCGCGGCTTCCGATTCGTGGTGGTCACGCAGCAGCGCGACGAGATCGATCGACTACGGTCCCAGGGGGTGACGGCCATCTACGGCGACGCGGCGAATCACGTGGTGCTCGAGATGGCCGGGATCGGTGATGCCCGGCTGGTGGTGGCGGCCACATCCGATCCGAACGAGACCCGGCTGATCGTGGAGCGCGTCCGCGCGCTCAACCCGAACGTCGATATCGTGGCGCGGACCCATAGCGACTCCGAGGCCGCCCACCTGCGCTCGCTCGGGGGCAAGGTCCAGGCCGTGCACGGCGAGCGCGAACTGGCAGTGCAGATGGCGCGCTATGCACTCCGGCGGTTCGGCGTCAGCGCGGCCGAGGCGGAGGCGATCGCCCAGGGCCTGCGGGGCCGTGCGGTGATCGTGGCGGACGAGCCTCGGGGCGGGCTGTCGCACCGGCTCGAGCGGCTGTGGACGAGGCTCACCGGCCGATCAGCGTGACCCCGGTGATGCGCGCGTAGTTCGAGAACCAGGTGTTCTTGTGGATGACCTTGCCGGACTTGTCCCGGACCGTGCGGACGACCGTCACCTGGAAACCGGCGACGGGATATTCAATCCGCTTCGCGGCGCCCGACGGCAGGCTCGAGGTGTACTCGACGGTGTCGGTGGCCGATCGGTAGTTGCGCTTCGAGCCCGTGGCGAACGACACCTTCCGGCCGGTCGGCACGCTGTAGATCTCGAACTTGACGTACCCGCTGCCGCCGTTCTTCCAGCCGAGGCCGCGGATCAGCAGCGGGTAAGCGGTGTCGTTCGTGAACGACATCGTCTGCTTCGAGCCCGACGCGCTGATGAACACCGTCGCGTCAAGGCCGACCGGATAGCGGTCGATGTAGTAGTAGTGGTTGCGCCGGGCGCCCATCTTGTAGCCGGCGCGGGCCGCGGCATTGAACAGCGTCGTCGAGCATGAGCAGATGCCGCCGGCCAAGGCGCCCTGCGGCTCGGTGCGCCCGTTGATGATCGCGCCGCCCGACCGGTAGCCCTTGGCTCGCGTCACCGGGCCGACCGCCTTCCAGAAGTCGAACGTCGCCCCGGGCGCCACGACGTAGCCGTTGATCAGGCGGGCCGGGATCCAGATGTTCGCGCCGAAACCGTTCTTCTCGCCGACCGGGAAGTACGTCGTCCACTGCGAGATCTGGCGCATCTTCGGACGCGCGGCCTGGGCCTCCTCGGTGGTCAGCGCGCGGCTGCGTGACCTTGATGGCCGGCTCGAGCGATGCGGTCGTCGCCCCGTCCGCGCGTGCATCGATGAGGTCCTGGACCTGCTGTTTCGGTCGCCGCGAGGTCGAGCTTGTAGCCCGTCTGGCTCTTGGTCACGCCGGTGATGCGCGACCCGCTCGTGGTGAACGAGGCGTTGACCGGCGTCCGGTCGACGCTCTTGGCGACCTTCGTGAGCACGTCCTCGAGGTCGGCCGTGTCCATGGAGACGCCATACCCGCCGTCGGCAGTCGGGCCGAAGGACAGCCAGCTCCGCAGCCGAGCGGTCGTGATCTGCTGGTCCTGGGCCTGCCCACCGAACAGGATCGGCGCGGTGATCCGTTCGGCATCGGTCTTGGCCTTCGTGGCCTCGTCGGTCGTCGTCGCCGGCACGACGCTGCTGAGCGGCATCTCGTAGGTGAGCTCGCGCGGGTGCCGTCAGCTCACCGAGGTCGGCGAGGGCGGCCTCGACCGGCACCGCCGGGTCGGCCAACCGGCCGTCGACGGCCGGCACGACGGCGAACTCCTTGTCGACGACCGACGACCCAGGCATCCTGTGGTTCACGCGCGAGGCGAATCGGCGATATGACAGCCGTGCTCGGCGACCGCGTCAGCATCGAAGGTGACGCGTCGGCGTCAGCGCCACGCCGCGCAGCGCCGTCCGCGCGTCGGCGATCATCCGTTCGACGGCGTTGCCGTCGCGTCCGACGGCGAGGGCTTCGGCGACCATGGCGTCGACGTCGGGTCCGCGGCCGATCTCGGCGAAGGTGACCGTCCGCTCGCTCGTCCGGTGTCGTGAACGTGAGCGAGCCCTCGCCCAGGTAGCCGTAGACCTGACGGATCGCGGCGCCGGCCGCCACGGCGTCCAGCCCGGACAGGTCGAGCGACCCGATCGCGACGCCGGGCAGGACCCGCCCGGCGTACTGGCGGTCATAGGCGTACAGGGCCCCGGCGCCGATGGCCATCGAGGCGATCAGGCCGACGAGGAACGCGACGGCGAAGCGCAGCCGGGTCGAGGATCGACGCGTCACATCGGGCGTGTCGATCAGGACCGTATCGGGCGTGGTCGTGGTCATGGAGGCGACATCCTAGCAGCCGTGGGCAAGCGCTCTGGTCGTATCGGGTGCTCGAAGACGTCGAACGCGGGGCTCGCGTGACGGCGTCGGGGCGTGCCGGCCCGGCCGGCCCTCAGCCGCCCCGCGGGACGAGCACGACGCGGCGGTTCGGCTCCTCGCCGATCGACTGCGTCGCGACGCCCGCGTGGTCGCGCAGCGAGAGGTGGATCCAGCGCCGCTCGAGCGCCGACATCGGCTCGAGCTGGAGCATCTTGCCGGTCTCCACGACGCGGGCCGCGGCGCGGTCCGCGAGCTCGCGGAGCTGGCGCTCGCGGCGGCCGCGGTAGTCCTCGACGTCGACCAGGACGCGCGTCCAGGAGCCCATCTCCTTGGACAGCATCAGGTTGACCAGGTGCTGCAGGGCCGACAGCCGCTCGCCCTTGCGCCCGATCAGGGCGCCGAGGGCTTCCTTCTCGTCGCCCTCGGCGACGACGTTGAGGCGGCTGGTCTCGCCGGTCTCGACCTCGACCTTGGCGTCGAACCCGAGGTGGGTCATCAGCGGTCTCGAGGATCGCCTTGCCGGCGGCGAGCGCCTCGGGCGAGGCCTCGGCGGCCTCGAGGTCGGCGCGCTCGGCGGCGAGCGAGCCACGGGCGGCGGCGACCTCGGCGGCCTCCGACGCGGACACATCGGCTCCACCCGCCGCGGGCTGCGCGGACCGCGGTCGTCCCGCGGTCGGTCGTCGCGGCGCGGCCGCGGTCGGGCCGGTCGGTCCGTCGCGGCCGTTCCGCTCGTTCGGGGCGGGCGGCGCGGTCGGCCGTCGCCGACCTCGCGCGGTCGATCGTCACGTCGCGGACCGCGGTCCCCGGGGTCATCGCGGCGGGGACCGCGATCGCCGCGGTCGTCACGGCGCGGGCCCGCGTCCGGGCGATCGCCGCGGTCGCGATCGCCGAACTCGCGGGCGGGCGGGCGGGGGCAGCGGCACGGCCGCGGCGGCCTCGCGCTTGGGCGCAGCGCCGCCGAGCGCGGCCGCGGCGCGGCGACGATCCGGGCGGGCTCGGCGCCCATCCCGAGGACGCCGCGGCTGCCCGGGGTCAGGATCTCGAAGTCGAGGTCGTTGAGCTCCGCGCCGAACGCCTCGCGGGCGGCCTTCAGCGCCTCCTCGACGGTCTTGCCGGTGAATTCCCGGTACTCACTCATGTCAGCGTCGTCTCCCTCGTCGGCCCTGACGGCCCCGCTCGCGGGGGCGGATCGTCGAAGCGGCCGTCGTCTTCTTCTCGGCGTCGGTCAGGATGGCCGCACGCTTGCCGGGCTCTGGTGGTGGTGGCATGGACACCGGGAAGCGCGGGGTGTGATCGCGCGCGAACGCTGGTGTCCAGCCCGAACAACGGGAACATCGCGCCCCAGCCGACGATGAGGTACTGCTGGACGATCGAGAAGATCGTGGCGACGATCCAGTAGATGAACAGGCCGGCCGGCAGGAAGCCGCCGTACGACGACCGAGATCAGCGGCAGGAACAGCATCATCTGCCGCTGGATCCGGGTGTTGGGGTCGTCGTTCGTCGGGTCGGCCGGCGGCAGCATCATCCGCGACTGGACGAGCTGGAGGAGCGCCGAGAGGATGGCCAGGACGCTCAGGCCGAAGCCGGCGATCCGAGAAGAAGCGCCTGCGGCTGGCGCGACGTTGCCGAGGAACGGGACCACCGGCGTCGATGCACGGCCGCGTGGCGTCGATGACGCCGTTGCGATGATGTTCTGGCACTTCGAGGTCGACGACCTGGACGCCGAAGACCTTGAGCATCGCTCGCGGGTCCTGGTTCGTCAGGCCGTTCTGGATGACCGATAGATGATGAACAGCAGCGGCATCTGCAGGAGGAGCGGCAGGCAGCCCGCGAGCGAGTTGATGCCGCGCTCGCTCAACAGCTCCTGCTGCGCGAGGCGGGCCTTCATCGCGTCGCCCTTGAAGCGCCGCTGGATCTCCTTGATCTCGGGCTGGAGCAGCTGCATCCGGCGCTGCGAGACCAGCTGCTTGCGGTAGAGCGGGATGACGATGGCCCGCACGACCAGGGTCAGGACGACGATCGCCCAGCCGATGGCGCCCGGGATGCCGAGGTCCTCGAGGAACACGTAGACCGCGACCAGGACGATGAACATCGCCTGGAAGATCGGGGTGAAGAGCCAGGCCAGGAGGCTGATCGGGTCGGCGCCGGGGGGGCCGGCGTCGAGCGGCGGCGTCGGCGGCGACGGCGACGGGCGCCGGCGCACCCGGGGCGCCGGGGACGCACGCGGCCACGACCAGGATGACGACCAGGAGGAGGAGCGCCGGCAACATCCGGCGCAGGCGGGGGACAGGGTCACGTGCGGGCGCCTCGCTAGCGGACGGGGTCATATCCACCCGGGTTCCAGGGATGACAGCGGGCGATGCGCTGGGCCCCCATCCAGCTCCCCTTCAGCAGCCCGTACTTCTCGATCGCCTGCTCGGTGTAGTGCGAGCAGGTCGGCTCGAACCGGCAGGACGGCGGCAGCCACGCGAACACGACCCGGTAGAGCTTGATGAGCCCGATCCCGATCCGCTTCATCGGCTGAACCTCCGAGCACGCCGCCCCTGACGAGGGTTCGACGCAACGCCCCGACCAGCGCGTCGTGGTCGGCCTCGACGATCGCCGGCCGGGCGATGATGAGGACGTCCCAGCCGGGCTGGAACGAGGGCGCCATCACCCTGAGCGCCTCGCGGAGTCGGCGACGGACACGGTTCCGGACGACCGCCCCGCCGAGGCGCCGGCCGGTCGCGAGCCCGAAGCGGGTCGTCTCGAGGTCGGTCCGCAGGAACCGGGCGGAGAGCAAGGCGTGGGACCGGGTCGTTCCCGCCTCCTGGATCGCCGCGAAGTCCTGCGGTCGGGAGAGCATCACGAGCCGCGGCGTGGTCGAGCCGCGCCCGATGGTCAGGCCGTCAGCCGCTTCCGACCGCGAGCTCGACGAGCGGCCAGGACGCGCCGACCGCCGTGGTCTTCATCCGGGCGCGAAAGCCGTGCTCCTTGGCGCGATGGCGCTTCTTGGGCTGGTAGGTCTGCTTCATCGGGACGGTCCGGGATCCTCTCCATCCGGCCTCGGGGACGGTCTCTCCGTCTCCCCTAGAGGCACGCAAACGCGCCGGTGCCCTGAGGGCACATGGCGCGTCGTCGTCCGGCGGATGATAGGACCTCGCAGAAGGGGTGTCAAACGGGGATCGCGCGGGTCATGCCCCGCCGGCCACACGCCGGATGATCGCCGACGACCCGACCCGGGGGTCGCCGGAGGACAGCCGTCGGCATTCGCACGGATACCCCCAGGGGGTATGCAGAATTGCCTTGCGACGCCGTCTGGCGCGGTGCTATCCTCTCCGGGCCCTCGGCGCCGGAGACGTACGCGGGAGACGCCAGCAGGCCTCATGGAGGAGGCGCAGGCAGCGGTCGTCCGGCCTCGTCGGATGGACGTCGATCGGACGGTCCGCGCGCTTCGCACTCATCCCGGGACCGTGGCCGCCGCATCCATCTACCGTCAACCCGTACGCAGGTCCTATCGAACGAATGGACGCCAAGCAGGTCTGGCGAGCCGCCCTGGGAGAGCTCCAGGTCTCGCTGTCGCCAGCCAATTACGAGACGTGGCTGCGCGACACCCAACTCGTCGACGTCGATGAGCAGCGGTTCCGGATCGCCGTCCCGAATGGCTTCGCGAAGGACTGGCTGGAGACGCGCTATCGCTCGCTGATCAGCCAGACGCTGGCCAGGATCGTGGGCTACAGCGTCCAGGTCGAGTTCGTCATCGGGGCGCCCCCGACGGGGGCGTCGGACGGCGGCCCCGACGACGGCGCCGTCGCGCCGCCGCTCCCATCATGAACGGGGGCCGCAGGTCCGCGTCGAGCCGACCCGCGTCGGTGGCGAGGGCGGGGCGACCAACCTCAACCCGCGCTACACGTTCGCCAATTTCATCGTCGGGTCGGCCAACCGGCTGGCCCATGCGGCCAGCCTGTCGGTCGCCGAACGACCCGGCCACGCCTACAACCCGCTGTTCCTGTACGGCGGCGTCGGCCTCGGCAAGACCCACCTCATGCACGCGATCGGCAACCAGGTCATCGCCCGGTTCCCGCGCAAGCGCGTCGTCTACGCGACCTCCGAGAAGTTCACCAACGAGTTCATCACGAGCATCCAGCAGGGCAAGATCGACGAGTTCCGCGCGCGCTACCGGCGGATCGACCTCCTGCTGATCGACGACATCCAGTTCATCGCCGACAAGGAACGCACCCAGGAAGAGTTCTTCCACACGTTCAACGCGATCCACGAGGACGGCAAGCAGATCGTCCTCTCGAGCGATCGGCCACCCAAGGCGATCCTGACCCTCGAGGAGCGGCTGCGGTCGCGCTTCGAGTGGGGGCTCATCGCCGACCTGACCGCGCCGGACCTCGAGACCCGCATCGCGATCCTGCGGGCCAAGGCGGAAGAGGGCGCCGTCCCGATCACCTCGGACGTCGTCGAGTTCATCGCGCGCAAGGTCGTGTCGAACGTGCGCGAGCTCGAGGGAGCCCTGAACCGGATCGTGGCCTTCGCGAGCATGGGCGCGACCCCGATCAGCATCGAGCTCGCCCAGGCCGTGCTCTCGAACGTCCTGTACAACCCGAAGAAGCGGCAGGTCACCCCGGAGCGCATCGCCAAGGCCGTGTCCGACTACTACAGCGTCCCGATGGAGGCGCTCCAGGGCCAGAAGCGCGACAAGGCCATCGTGATGCCGCGCCAGATCGCCATGTTCCTGATGCGCGAGGAGACCGACGTCTCGCTCCTGCGGATCGGCGCCGAGCTCGGAACCGCGACCATTCCACGGTCCTGCACGCATGCGACAAGATCTCGCGTGAGATCGCCAACAACGACGAGCTGCGGCGCGAGATCGCTGCCGTCCGCGAGCTGATCTACGCCGAGTAGCGGCGGGATCCGCCGGAGATCGCGTGGAGCACCGCCGCTCGCATGTGGACGCGCGAGGTCGTCGAACCCCGTCCGGACCCGGACGGGGCGGCGCATATCCCCAGCCCGTCGACCGTGGCCTCCCCGAACCACCCGATCTTGTCCACGTCGTCCGACGTCCCGTCCACTCGCTCAACCCGAACGTTCGAGCACGCGCGTCCACGGCCTCCACAGCGTTACTACGGTGATGACGGAGTAAGAAGAAAGAGAGAAGATACCCACCTACCTCTGCGACCCCGGTCGGGATCGCTCCGGACCTCCGTCCGACCCGACCTGCCGTCACCCGTGATGCGGCCTCGAGCGATGCGAGACGGAGTGAACCCGACGTGAGACTCTCGGTCATGCAGGAGAATCTGGCGCGCGGCCTGTCCGTCGTCAGCCGGGCCGTATCGAGCCGGAGCACGCTCCCGGTCCTGGCCAACGTCCTGCTCAAGACCGAGGATGCCGGTCTCAAGCTGACCGCCACCAACCTCGAGATCGGGATCACCTACTGGGTTCCCGGCAAGATCGACGAGGACGGTGCGACGACGGTCCCGGCCAAGCTCCTGACCGATCTGGTGAATTCCCTCCCGCCCGGCGACAAGGTCGAGCTCGAGGTGACCGCCGGCGACACCCTGCATGTCAAGGCCGGCCGGTTCCAGACCCATATCAAGGGCATCAGCGACGAGGAGTTCCCCGCGATCCAGACCGCCGGCGAACGACCGACGACGCGCATCGCGCAGAACGTCCTGCGGCGCGCCCTGGCGGAGACCGCGTTCGCCGCCGCGAGCGACGAGGCGCGACCGATCCTGACCGGGGTGCTGGCACGGTTCGAGGGTGACCAGCTGACCCTTGCCGCCGCCGACAACTACCGGATCGCGGTCAAGACCCTGCCGATCCTCGATCCCGTGCCCGAGACCAGCGTGGTCATCCCGGCCCGCGCCCTCAACGAGCTCGCCCGGGTGCTCGCGGACGTCGACGACCCGGTCGAGGTCGTGCTGGCCAGCGCCCGCAACCAGGTCCTGTTCCATCTCGACGGGATCGACCTGGTGAGCCGCCTGATCGACGGGCAGTTCCCGAACTACCAGCAGGTCATGCCGCAGGCCCACGCCACCCGCGCCGTGCTCGATCGGGAGGAGCTCCTGCGGGCAGTCCGACCGGCCGCGTTGATCGCCCACGAGTCGGCGAACATCGTCAAGCTCCAGATCGGCGGCGACGGCGACGCGGGCGTGACGGTCAGCGCCAACGCCGAGGTCGGGGACCACGTCGGGCAGGTCGAGGCCGCCGTCGAGGGTGACGACACGACGATCGCGTTCAATGCTCGCTATCTCGCCGACGTGCTCACCAACGTGGCGGCCGACCAGTTCGCCCTCGAGCTCAACGGGCCGCTCTCACCGGGCGTGTTCAAGCCGGTCGGGGACGACCGTTACGTGCATGTCGTGATGCCCGTCCGGACGACGTCCTAGCATCGCGACGCTCGATTCGCTCTCGGTTCTCGATCTGCGCGGATACGCCAGGCTCGAGGTCGCGTTCGCGCCCGGCGCACACCTGATCTGGGGACCGAACGCAGCCGGCAAGACAAGCCTGCTCGAGGCGATCGCCCTGTTGGGGTGGGGCAGGTCGCATCGGACGAGCTCCGACGGAGAGCTGATCCGCTGGGGCCAGGATCTCGCCCGGGTCGAGGGCCGGGTCGGCGGGGACGCTCCTCGAGGTGGCCGTCCAGCGGTCCGGCGCCGACGGGTCTGGCGGTCGCAAGCGGATTCGCGTCAACGGTGTCGGACGCCGCGCGAGCGGTCTCGGCAGGTACCTGCGGGTCGTGCTGTTCGCCCCCGAGGAGATGCTGCTCGTGGTCGGCTCGCCGTCACTCCGGCGGGCAGCCCTGGACGCGCTTGCCGCCGCACGGTTTCCCACGTATGCCGACGATCTCAGCACCTACGGCCGGACGCTCCAGCAACGCAACAGCCTGCTGCGGGCCATCCGCGAAGAGCAGGCGACGCGCGAGGAGCTGCGATTCTGGGACGAGAGCTTCCTCGACACGGGCGGCAGGGTCGTCGCGGCGCGTCTGAGCCTGCTGGAGACCCTGGGGGCACCTCTGGCTGCGGCCCACCGCGAGATCGCACCGGAGGAGGCGTCGGCCGGCGGGCTGACACTCCGCTACGTCACGAACGCCCCGGCCCAGGCCGGCGAGAGCCCGCGCGACGCGCTCGCTCGGAGGCTCATCGACACCGCGGAGAAGGAGGTGTGGAACGGGTCGACCGTGATCGGGCCGCACCGTGACGACCTCGCGTTCGATCTCGCGGGGCGCGACCTGGCGGGCTTCGCATCCCGCGGTCAGCAGCGCACCGCGATCCTGGCGTTCAAGCTCGCCGAGCTCGATCTTCTGACCGAGCTCGACGGGAGCCCGCCACTGCTGCTCCTCGACGACGTCTTCAGCGAGCTCGATCCAGAGCGGCGGGCACACCTCGTGCGCAGGATCGCCGAGCTGCCCCAGGCGTTCGTGACGACCACCACCCCGGACGACCTGGACCCGGGCCTGCTCGCCATCGCCCGGGGCTGGGAGGTCCGCCCGGGCCGGGGTGGCGCCGAGGTCCATCCGGCGGACGCTCGACACGCGAGTCTGCGCACGGGAGCCGGAGCGTGACCACGCCACGGCGTCGACCGATGCGGCGGATCGGTGAGCTGATCCCCGATGCGGCTCGTGCGCTCGGGCTCGAGGATGAGCTCCGGCTGGCCCGGGCGATCGCCACGTTCGAGGCGATCGTGGCGGAGCGCGTGCCGGCTGCGGCGGGCGCGTGTCGTGTGGTCCGCCTCGAGGGTTTCTGGATCGACGTCGAGGCGGACGCACCGATCGTCGCCCAGGAGCTCCGACTGCGCGCCGGCGAGCTCGTCTCGGCATTCGCGACAGCTCCAGGGGGGATCGGCATCCGGGACCTTCGGGTCCACGTCCGGCGCGGAGGTGCCCGCGTATAATCCACCCGACCTGCCAGCCATCTCTCGGGGCGAGCGTCAAGCCGATCCGGCCAGGGATCGTCCCGTCGCCTGACCACACCCCTATCGAGAGGCCCGCATGGCCGCCCGACTCCAACTGAAACTAGGGATCGTCGCCGAGCACGACCGCCTCGACGACTCGCCCGATACCCTCGTGGTCGTGGAGCCGAGCGTCGGCTCGGTCGCCCGGTCGAAGGGCAACCTGTACCTGTTGGTCACGTCGCGGACGAGCTCGCGTCACGCGCTCGAGGCGACCCGCCTCGCGGCGGAGACGATCCGCAACGAGTACTACTACGACGAGTCGGCGGGGATCCGTGTCTGCCTCCAGAAGGCGATCGCCACCGCCAACAAGCGCCTCCTCCACCAGGCCGACCGTCTCGGCCTGAAGGTGGCGGGCGAGAACGGGCCGATCGGTGTCGGCGTGGGCGTCGTCCGTGGCAACGAGATGTACGTCGCGACGGTCGGGCCGGCCGAGGCCTACCTCATCCGCCAGGCGCGCCTGTCGACCCTGCCCGATCCGCATCGCGAGCGCGGCCTGCCGTCGAACGGCCTGGAGCCCGAGGTCTGGCGAGGTGAGGTCACGGTCGGCGACTCGCTCGTCCTGATCTCCCCGAACATCGTGGCCAAGCTCGGCGCCGACGAGCTGAAGGACGCGATGGTCACGCTCCATCCCCAGTCCGCGATGGAGCACCTCCACCAGCGGTTCCGCGCTGCCGAGGGCGCCGGCAGCGACGGCGCGATCGCCTTCGAGGCGACCGAGGTCGCCCCGACGACCCGCGGCCGGGTCCTTGTCCCCGTCCGTCCGCCTGAGCCGCTCGCCGGTGCGCCCGACCGCTCGCCGATCCCCCTCGCCGACAACGTCCAGGCCGCTGGCGCCGCCATGTCGGCGGCGGCGGACAGCGCGAGGGTGGTGGCGGGGACCGCGCTGGAGCGCCTCATCGCCCGTCTGCACGACATCCTGCCGCGACGGAAGCCCGCGTACCGCCGCGTGACGCCCCTGGCGTCGCGCCGCGAGACGCAGCGCCGCGCCGCGATCGCGGTCATCGCGTTGCTGGTCGTGGTCGGCAGCCTCGCCATGTCGGTCTGGGCGTTCGGCGGGCAGCGCCAGCAACAGGCGATCAGCTCGGTCAACGCGGGTCAGGACGCGCTCGACAAGGCCAAGGCGAACCTGGCCCTCGTGTCCGGTCCCGGGATCGATCTCATCACCGACAGTCGCGACGACGCGATCCGGCTGCTGACCGAGGCCTACGACGAGCTCGAGAAGGCCGAGGATGCACGCATCAGCACGCGCGTGGTCGACCCTGTTCGCGAGGACGTGGTGGCGCTGCTCGATCGTGCCTATGGCGTGGTGCTCGTGGCGTCCACGCCGCTGTTCACGTTCGCGCCGGCGGAGGGCGCCGCCCCGTTCGACCTCCGCACTCTGGTCCGTGGCTACGACGGCGCCCCGTACGTCATCGACCGCGCGACCAACGCGGTCTATCGGGTCGACCTCAAGCGCAAGCGTGCCACGAACATCGCGCGCAACGGGCGATCCGTGGGGAACCTGAAGATGGCCGCCCCGCAGTTCCTGTCGGTCGGTGGCCGCGACCTGCTGATCCTCGACGCGAAGAACGTCCTGTGGCGCTGGCGGGCATCGAACGACGCCGGCAAGGGCACGACGAACAAGATCACCGTCAACGGTGCGACCGGCTGGGGCGATGACATCCTCGGCATCGGCACGTACCTCCGCGATCCGAGCCGGGGGCTGTACAACCTCTACGTCATCGATCCGTCGGAACAGCAGATCCGGCACTACCCGCCGGCCAACGACGGAGGCGGCTTCCCCGCGAAGTCCTCGGCCTGGCTAGCGACCGCCCGCGCGGTCGACAAGATGACCTCGATCTATATCGACGGCGACATGTACATCACGGAGAACGGCGTGCTCGACCGCTACACCTCCGGAAAGAGCGATGCCTGGGAGCCCGGCGAGGCTGGTGACGACCTGCTGCGCCCGAAGACGACCGAGGTCCTGGTCGCCGGCGCCGGCGAGCGGAACTCCGGCCACGTGTACACCTACGACCGCGAGAATGCCCGGCTCATCGCCTACGACAAGCGCAGCGGCGACTTCGTGGCCCAGTACAGGCTCGCCGAGGGAGATGGCTGGCTGGATCTTCGCTCGATGTACGTCATCGCCGGGGTGGAGGAGGCGCCGGACACGCTGGTGTGGCTGTCGGCCGACTCCGTGAACCAGGCCGTCCTCCAGGCCGTGCCGACGACCGACGGTGCCTCCCCCGAGCCGTCCGGCTCGGGCGCGCCGAGCGGGTCGCCGTCCGCGTCTCCCAGCTCGTAGCCCGCACCGAACCGTGTGATCCCGCTCCGCGACGCCAACCCGACCCGGCGAACCCCGCTCGTCACGCTCGGGCTGATCGCGGCGTGCGCGGTCGTCTTCGCGGTCCAGCTCGGGATGATGGCCGACGGCGGGGACGCGGCACTGGGGCTGTTCGTCACCGAGTGGGGCGTGGTGCCCGCGGAGCTCGTGGCGGCCCTGACGTCGGGGTCGCTGATCTCGCAGGAGACCGCGACGCTGGTCACGAGCCAGTTCCTGCACGGCAGCCTGCTCCACATCGGCGGCAACATGCTGTACCTGTGGATCTTCGGGAACAACATCGAGGACCGCTTCGGACAGGTGCGCTTCCTGGTGTTCTACCTGGTGGGCGGCATCGTGGCCGCGCTGGCCCAGGTCGCCATCGATCCGACGTCGACGATCCCGACCATCGGCGCATCGGGCGCCATCGCCGCGACCCTCGGCGCCTACCTGGTCCTCTTCCCTCGGGCCCGGGTCACGACCGCCATCTTCCTCGTCTTCTTCTTCCAGCTCATCGACGTGCCAGCCGCCCTGGTGCTGGGCTTCTGGTTCGTCCTCCAGCTGCTCGACGGACTCGGCTCGCTCGGCGTGAGCTCCCCGACAGAGGTCGGCGGCGTCGCGTTCTTCGCTCACATCGGCGGCTTCGTTTTCGGGGCGGCGGTCGCGCTGCTCGTCCGGCTCGCCCGTGGCGGCGGGCGTCCGCCCCCGCGCACCGTGGGATAATCGGTTCATGGACGACGGATTGGTCGAGATGGTCGTCGAGAGCGTCCGAGTCCACATGCTCTCGAGCCGCCACGTCGTGATCCTCAAGGAGACCGGGCGGGAGCGCTATCTGCCGATCTGGATCGGTCCGTGGGAGGCGAGCGCGATCGCGATGCGCTTGCAGGGCCTGACGCCGGAGCGCCCGCTCACCCACGATCTGTTCGCCAGCACCCTCGAGGCAGTCGACGCAAGGGTGGCGCGGGTGATCATCTCGGACCTCGCCGAGGAGACGTTCCACGCGCGGCTCTTCGTGGAACGCGACGGCCACGTCGGCGAGATCGATGCACGACCCTCCGACGCGCTTGCGCTCGCCGTGCGCGTGGGTGCGCCGATCTTCGCGGTCCCGTCAGTGCTCGACCAGGCTGGCCTGGGCGCGGACGGCGGTCTCGGCGAGGAGGGCGAGGGCGGGGGTGAGACGCTGGAGTCGACCGGTGAACGGATCGTGGACCCGCGGCTCGACGTGTTCCGCGATTTCGTCAACTCGCTCGACGTTGACCCCGACGCCGAGGGCCGCCAGAGCTAGCCGACGGCCCGGTCGTCCCCCGCGACGATCGGCCGGCCGCGGCGGAGCGCCCTCCCCCGGTTCACCCACATCGCCAGCCGCAGCCGCCAGAAGTCGCGCACGGCACGGAGGATGACCTGCGGCTTCGCGCCGGTGGGCGAGCCGGCCGTCCGCGGATAGTGGGGTACTCCTACCTCGACGACGCTGCGCCCAGCCGCCCGGAGCTTGATGAGCAGCTCGGCCGAGAAGAACGCCCCCTCCGACTCGACCCGGACGTCGTCGAGAACCTCGCGGCGGAGGAGCTTGCAGGCGCAGTCGACGTCCTTGACCTGCAGGCCGAAGAAGATCCGATTGGCCAGCCGGTACGCGCGCGCGTACAGCGTGCGGACGAGGGGATCGGCCCGGCGGATCCGGAAGCCGACGACCACGTCCGGGCGGTCGGCCTGGCCCAGGCGTTCGGTCAGGCGCGCCACGTCCTCGACGCGGAACTGGCGATCGCCGTCGGTGAATGCGACCAGCTCGTACCGCGCGGCGCCGAAGCCGGAGCGCAGCGCAGCGCCGTAGCCGAGGTTCGTGGGGTGGTGGACGGCCCGGACGACACCCGGGTGGCGCGCGGTCAACTCGTCCGCGAGGGCCCGGGTCCGGTCGCGCGAGCCGTCGTTGACGGCGATGATCTCGAACGTCTCCGCGATGGCCGGGAGTCTGTCGAGCGCCTCCGCGACGAGACCCTCGATGTTTGCCTCCTCGTTGTGCGCCGGGAAGAAAAAGGAGAGGCGAGCGACCCGTGTCGGCGGCCCTGCCGTCTCCGTCATTCGTCGGTCTCGCGGCTGCCGATGATCCGCGTCAGCACGCTTGCCTCACTCCCATCGATGACGTCCAGCAGGTAGCGCTCCCTGAGGCCCTCGATCTCGTTCCGCTCGATACGGATCACGTACACGGGTCGCGTCGGCAGGTTCGCATCGATCACGTCGTAGATGTCTCCCAGGTTGCGATCCAGCCGGGTCCGGTCGTCGATGATATCGATGTCGGGGCGCCGACCCTCGACCAGTTGTGCGTACCACAGAGGGGTCGAGTAGCTCCACCAGCTGACGATGACGGCATCCTGGCGCATGACCCGGAGCGCGTGCTCGACCCACAGGCGAGCCCCGACATCGCCGCTGCGATCGAACCTGTCGAGGCGTGCCGGCGCGGCGGCGGCGGTCGGAACCAGCATCAGGATGGCCAGCGCCGTCGCGATCACCCGATCCGGCCGGCGCTGCCCCTCGATCGAGATCCCGGCGAGCGTGGCAAGGCCCGCTCCGAGCATCGCGAGCCAGGTCCAGCCGATCAGCACCGGCCCGAGGTAATAGCGCTCGATCAGCGCGTTCACGTAGGAGGCAGCGAAGAAACACGTGATCAGGACGGCGGTGCCGCTGAGCAGCGCATAGGCCGGCCGCCTGATCGCCGTGACCCCGAACGCGACCGGCAGCAGAGCTGCGAGCGGACCGAAGGCGATCACCGTGCGATCCACCAGCGCGGCGACCTTGCCGGGCAAATCCTGAAACGGCCCGACGACGCTCCCGCGGAACTGCTCGGCGAGCGCCACGTACCAGAACCCATCCCAGGTGTCCGGGCGCCCGTAGACGAGCGTGCCCGGCGTCCGGAGCGGCCCGCCGCGGAGCGGCAGCTCGAGGTAGACGAGGACGACCGAGAGCACCAGCGCCGCCGTGCAGCCGGCGATGAAGCGCGGTCGGCCCAGGATCCCCGGGTCGACGGCGAGGACGTACAGGGCGATCGACGGGCCGAGCAACAGTGTCAGGGAATGGTTGCCGGCCGCCAGGCCGAAGGCGATCGCCGCCGCGACCAGGGTGCGATCGCGCCTTCCGTCCTCCCACGCCACCAGGAGGCGCAGGAGGATCGCCACGAACGCGAGGTGAAGTGCGTGCGCCTCCGCGTGCGTGCCGATGTCCCACACGATGCCCGTGAGCGCCAGGCCGATGCCGGCCATGATCCCGAGGGGGACGGAGCGGGTCAGGGCGCGAACCAGATCGACCGCCACGGCCACGGCGACGGCCACGCTGAGACCCGCGAACAGGTTCATCCGGAGGGCCGGCTCCCCGAACGGCGTGAGCACGAGGTTCGCGACCCAGCCGAGGAGCACATAGGTCGGGAAGCCCGTCGGGTGCGCCGTGCCCAGAAGGGGTGCGACGGTCTGGAGCTCCGCGGTATCCCAGTAGCCGAGCCCGGGGAGCATCGCGATCCTGGCGGCGACGAAGGCGCCGATCCCGACGAGGACGGCGGGCAGCCATGCCGTCAACGATGAGCGCGTCACCACCCGAGGAGCCGACCCCAGACGACGCCCCAGGCGTTGACGGCGACCGAGATCGCGATCAGGCCGACAGCGAGCGGCATCGCCCAGCGTGGCCGGGGAACCCGGTCGACGAGCCGCGAGAACCCCAGCGCCACCAGCACGAGGGCGAACGGTACCGTGTCATTGCCGAAGCGGTATCCGAACTGGACCCAGCCCTGGCTGAAGTGCATGAGGTTCGCGACGGTCACCAGCACGACGGCGATCGCCGCCGCCGCCACGATCCGTCGACGAACCCGATCCCGGAAGGCGGCCAGGCCCAGCAGCAACGCCGGGCTCGTCAGGAGGATGCTCATGCCGATGTCGCGCGGAAGGGCGAGCGGGCACGCGACGTCGAACAGGCCGCGGCTGGCGCCGGGCGCCGTGCACAACGGCCGGTCCATCATGCCGAGCGTGTCGCGTTGCCGCTCAGGGAGGATCTCCGGGGCCGCGAACAGCATGAGCCCCAGGTTCTGCGGCAGGTAGCGCGGATCCTCGGCCGCCCACTCGGGGTGGTAGCCAAGCCCGGTATACGCACGCGCCTCGAGCTGATAGAGGTGATCGTATGCTGGGTGGAACACGTGCCCCGTCGTGGCGACGTTGTACGCCAGGAGGGCCACGACCGGGATGGCCGCCCCGACCCCGACCGACCAGCTCCGGCGCCACCAGCCACGACCGGGACCGACCAGCATGAAGAACGGCGCGGCGAGGATGACCGTCAATCTGGCCGTCGTCGCGAGACCGAACAGCAACCCGATCGCGAAACCGCGCCGATCGATGCCGAGGGGGGCCCTGTCACGGCCGCTGTCGTCCGGGCGTCCCACTGCCACGTGACCCGACTCGTCCGCGCCCAGCGCCAGCCCGACGGCGAGCGTCGTCAGCCCGACGGCGACGATGTGGGCCTGGTACCAGGTCGTCGTGTTCTGGGCCGTGTACCAGAACGCCGTTCCGAACCCGAAGAACACGGTCGTGCCGAGGCGCACGACGGTCGACACCCGCAACCGGCCGATCATCCACCAGCACAGCGCGACATCGGTCGCGGCGAGGACCGTGAACAGCAGCTGCTCGTCGGTCGCGAACCCGAAGGCCGCGACGAACGGGACCAGCAGCAGGGCGGGCAATGGCGGGAAGGGGATCAGGCCGCGACCCACCCCATCGATCCGCCCGACCGGCAGGACGTCCTGGAAGAACCAGTTGCCGATGCGTTCCGCCGTCGTCGCGACCGGGTAGCGGATGGCCGCTTGACCCTCCAGGAACGCCGCCGCCTGCCACACGAAGTGGTCGTAGTAGCGCTCGGCATATGTGACGCGGTAGACCCAGAACGCCGCGACGGCGAGCAGGACGCCGGCCGCCACGGCCGCGGCGATCGTCGCCGGCCCGCTCGCCGCCATGTCCCGTCCGGGGTCGCCCGGGCGACCCTGTGCTACGCTCAGATCTACCTTCCCCGCTCGTGCAGGAGCCGATCTCCCCGGTGACTGGCCCCGATTTCGGTGCGTCCGAGCGAGGCACGGGAGCGCCGCCTCGGTCGACCGGGATGCAGGGGACCGTCGGCGCGGTCCTGATCGTCCTCGCCCTCGGACTCGCCCTCCGGTTCATCCTTTTATACCTGCTCCCAGGCTCCGGCTTCGACGCGGACCTCGTGTCGTTCCGGTTCTGGGCGGACGACCTGGCCCGCAACGGGCTGGCGGGGTTCTACCAACGCGAGTTCTTCCACGATTACACGCCGGGCTACATGTACGTCCTGTGGCTCGTCGGGACGATCGGGCGGGCGGCCGGTGGCATCGGCGACCTGATCAAGATCCCGCCGATCCTGGCCGACCTCGGCCTCGGCTACCTCGTTTGGTCGATGATCCGCGAGCTCGGCGGCCGGCAGCGCCTGGCGCTGCTCGGTGCCGGCGTCGTGATGGTCAACCCGGTCTTCTGGTTCGACAACGTCGTGTGGGGCCAGGTCGACTCCGTCGGTGTCCTCTTCCTGCTCCTGGGCCTGCGCTCGTTGTGGCGCGACCAGCCCGAGCGGGCGGCGATCTTCACGGTGGTGGCGGCCATCGTGAAGCCACAGCTCGGGATCCTCGTGCCGATCGTCGCGGTCGTGACGATCCGGCGTGCGCTCCGCCCGCCTGCGGTGGACGCCGCGCTGCCGGAAGGCCGGTTCCGGCGTTGGGAGGTGCAAACGGGTCAGCCGGTGCGCATCCTCACGACCGGTCTGGCGGGTTACCTCACAGCGCTGGCGCTGTGCCTCCCGTTCGGGCTCAGCGTGATCGGCTTCACGCCGCAGGCGCCCTTCCTGACCTCCGGACTCATCGATCAGATCGCGGTCGCCGGAGGCGGCTACCCGTACGTCACGGTCAACGCCTACAACGCGTGGGCGGTCGTCCCGAGCGACCTCGGGAACAGCCTTGCCAACAGCGGTCAGTGGGTATGCGACGCCGTCGTGGCGGGCAACGCATGCGGCGCCGGCGTCGCGCAGTTCGGGGCGATCCCTGCCGTGCTGATCGGGACTGCCCTGCTGGTCCTGGCGATCGTCACCGGGATGTGGGCCGTCTGGCGGCGCCCCGACCGCCTCACGATCCTCGTGGCCCTGGCGGTCATCGCCCTGGCTTTCTTCGCGGCCCCGACCCGGGTGCACGAGCGCTACGGGTTCCCGTTCTTCGCGCTGGGAGCGATCCTGTTCGCGGTCTCGCCGCGGTGGCGGATCGCCTACGTGATCCTGGCGATCGCGACGTTCGCGAACATGTACGTCGTCCTCACGACGATCTATCCGCCCAAGGATCCGGTCCTCAACCCGGTCGCGGACTGGCTCGGCATCGGGTCGCTGATCCGGTCGGAGATCGGCGTGACCCTGATCGCCGCCCTGCACACCGTCGGTTTCGCATGGGCCTGGCTCCAGCTGCGGCCGGCGGCCATGGCTCGCCTGGCTGCGGAGGTGCGCGCCGCGTCAGCCCCGACGAGCGACGAGCCGCGCGGGGAGCGGGTCAGACCTGGCGCTGGGCCCGCCCTGGTCCCGGGGACCGCGCCGCCCGTCCCAGTCACGATGCCCACGTGGTCGGAGCCGGCGCGGTTCGAAGAAACGGGCCTGAGGGGCTGGATCGGCGATCGCCTGCGGACCGTCCCCATGCGGGCCGATCGCAGCCGCACGTTGATCGGCGAGCGTGGCGGGCGGCTGGATCGGCTGGACGCCTGGGTCCTGGTCGTTCTGGTCATCGCCACCCTCGGGCTCCGGACGTTCCGCCTCGAAGAGCCATACCAGATGCATTTCGACGAGGTCTACCACGCGCGGACCGCCACGGAGTTCCTCCAGGACTGGCGGTACGGGGAATCGCATGCGATCTACGAATGGACCCACCCGCACCTGGCCAAGTACGCGATGGCCGGCGGCCTGGTCCTGTGGGGCGAAGACAGGGTCGCGGCGACGAGCCGGCTCGGCGATCCGGTCCGCGCCGTCGCGATCGAGCACCGCCGCGATGAACCGGGCACGGGCCGAGCGGGCGAACGGCTCCACATCGCGACCGGCGACACAGTCCGGACCGAGGACCTGCGCACCCGCCAGACGGTCGGCCGGATCAGCGCAGCCGGCGTCGGCGCATTGGCCATCGATCCCGCCGAACCGCGTCTGCTGCTCGGTGACGACGATGGCACCATCTCGACCGTCGAGCTCGACCTGATCGGCCTGGGCGGTCCGGAGGCCGCCCTCGCCCCGGTCGAGCTGGCGTCGGTCGGCCACCCCGTCACTCATATTCTCGTCACGGACGAGGGGACGGTCCTGGCGGCGTCGGACATCGACCTCACCGTCATCGACGGGAGCAGCGGCGAGATCCTCGGCAAGACCGAGTTCGTGGGGATCGCCGACCTGTCGACCGCCGGCGCGGGGCCGGTCATCCGAGCCGACCCGGCCGCGATCCCCGACCCCGCGGCCGTGGCCGACGTGCTCGCCGAGCTGCTGGGTGGCGACGCGCTCGACTACGAGTCCCGCATCGCCAATGCCGCGCTCGACGCGACCGTCGTCATCGGGAGTCCGGGCCGCGAGGAGCGCCGCACCGAGGTCGAGGATGCGATCGCCGACGGGCGCCTCCCCGGGATCGAGATCGTCGATCGGCCGCGAGCGGCCGTGGCGACGACCGAAGGCGTGTCGTTCATCGACCCCTCGACAGGTGCGACCTCGTCGACGATCACGATGGACGGCGGCGCACACGGCATCGCGCTCGTGACGGGCATCGACGACACCAAGCTGTACGTCTCGACCGGTTCGGTCGAGGACCCGGGCTATCGCGTGGTCGTGGTGTCGGGCGACGACGCGGCCGACGGACCTGTCGACAAGGGCGGGCATTCGCTGCCCGGCCTCGGGTCGCGCGTGGCCTACGACGCCGCCAGCCAGCAGGTCCATATCCTCGGTCGACCTCCGGTCGATGACGGCGTCGACCGGTACGGGCCGGATCGGTGGACGGTCTACGTGATCGAGCCGCACGCGGACGCGGTCTACGCCGACGCGGTGCTGCCCGACGGGTTCCAGCCGGTGGCGTGGGCGATGGACGTGGAGCCCGAGTACATGACGGACGACCGACAGCAGTTGCTGGTGTTCGACGCCGGCGGCATGTCCGCCTCGATCGACGTCGGATCCCATGCGTTCGCGTGGCGCCTGCCCGGCGTGATCGCCGGGGTCCTGATGGCAGCCTGCCTCTACGTCCTGGCGCGGATCCTGTTCCAGCGCAGGAGCGTGGCCCTCGCCGTCGGTGGCCTCTCCCTCGTGGAGGGCATGCTGTTCGTCCAGTCGCGCATCGGGATGAATGACGCGTACGTCGGCCTGTTCATCGTCGCGGCCTACACGCTCTTCGCCGCGCTCTGGACGGGCTGGTGGCAGGGTCGCGCCGCGTTCTGGCTGGGGATGCCGATCATCGGCTTGCTCCTCGGCCTGGCCCTCGCATCGAAGTGGGTGGCCGCATACGCGATCGGCGCGCTCGTCCTGCTGCTCCTGGTGCGCAGCGCCCTCGGACGTGTGCTTGCCATCCTGGGTCTCATCGCGATCACCGGGGCCCTCGGCTACCTGGCGATGGCCGGTCCGGGCTACGGCAACCTGCCATTCCTGGTGATCATGATCGCCCTCACGTTGCTCGCGGTCGTCGTGGCGATCTTCCATCCGATCAAGTGGACGGACGAGGAGATGTGGCTGGCGCTGATCGCTCCGAGCGCCCTCGGCGCGGTGCTGTTCTTCGGTGCGCTGGCGGTGGGCAGGCTCGATCAGGCGGTCGTGGTCGGCCCCATTTCGGTCACGCCGCTGCTCGCCGCGATCGCCGCGGGCCTGGCGTCCGTGGCGGTCTACGCCGCGTTCCGGTTCGGCGGCACGCTCGGCTACGGTCCGCTCGCGCCTCCGCCGCGTCCTGACGATCCCCAGCGCCTTCTCGACCCGCCGGATCCGGCCCCGACCGGCTGGCTGCGACCGGGCTGGTTGCTGGGCCTGCCGATCGTCTGGGCGACGGTCTGTCTGATCGCGATCCCGGTGGGGGTCTACATCGCCTCGTACCTGCCGTGGACGGCCATCGAGAACCATCGGCTGTGGGATGGCTTCCCTGCGGCGCACAGTGGCCAGACGCTGATCGACCTCACCAGGCAGATGTACGACTACCACAACGGCCTGACCTCGGCGCACCCGGCGTCGTCGCCGTGGTGGGCCTTCCCGTTCGACCTGAAGCCGGTGTGGTTCTACCAGGAAGGTTTCGCCGGCGGGACCAGTGCCGCGATCTACGACTCGGGCAACCTGGTCATCTGGTGGCTCGGGATCGTCGGCCTCGTCTTCGTGTCGGTGATGGCCTTCCGGCGTCGCTCGCCGGCCCTGGCGCTCATCGCGATCGGATTCGCGGCACAGTGGGTGCCCTGGGCGCGCATCGATCGGCCTGCATTCCAGTACCACTACTACACGGCACTGCCGTTCCTGATCCTCGCCCTGGCGTACCTCGCGGCCGAGCTGTGGCACGGCTCCTCGCGCCGGACGTGGCTCCTGGTGCGCATCGCGGGAGCCGTGGCGATCGTCGCACCCGCGGCCATGTGGCTGTTTTCGCGACCGCTGTGCGCCCTGGTCGGCGTGACCATCGTCAACCCGGGTTCGCAGGCCTGCCCCGCGGTCATCCCGGATGTCCTGCTCACCTATCGGACCGCCGCCCTGCTCGCCGTCGTCGCGGTCGGTGGCGTCGTGCTATGGCGTGCAGTGGCGGGTCTCCAGCGTGCCGCCGAGGCCGAGGAGGGCGCTCGCAGCCCGTCGATGGGGGGCATCGTGCTGGGCGCCGTCGCGATCGGCCTCGGCTTCATCGGCGCGGCGTTCGTCCCCGACACGCCGATCACGACCTGGCGCGGGATCCCGGTCGAGCCGATCGCGCTGGTCGTCATCGTGCCGCTGCTCTATCTCGCGGGCCAGGTGCTGGCCGCCCGCGATGCGCGTCGCTTCGTCGTCGGACTCGGGGTCGCGACCGCGGCGTGGTTCGTCGTGTGGTATCCGAATCTGTCGGCGCTGCCGCTGCCGTCGACCGTGGTGAACGCGTACCAGGGCTTCCTGCCCACCTACCTGTACGCGTTCCAGTTCCCCGTCAACACCGCAGCGCGTCCGCCCGCTCCGCTGCTGAGCCCGATTCTGCTGGCATTGACCCTGGCCATCGCCGTGACCTGCCTGGTCGTGGCCTACTCGGCCTCCGTCTGGCGCCTCGCGCTCGCCGAGTCACGCACGAACGCGGCCTCGGGCACGGGCGGCTCGGCGGGCTCTCCTGGCTCGGCGGGCTCCGCCGGCTCGTCGCCGGACGGGGGAGCGAGCAGCGGTCTGGCACGGACCGGCGGGGGCGCCTGAGGGATCTCCGCCCGGAAACCATCCGGCAGCGAGCCCGACGCCGCCAGCCGGCGGATCACGAAGCCGTAGTAGTCATCGACCTTGGCGGTCACCCGCGGCCACGAGAACTCCTCTGCGCGGGCCTGACCGGCCGCGCCCATCTGTTCCCGGAGCGCCGGATCGCGCAGCAACCGATCGATCGCGATCGCCAGCTCGCGCGGCTGTCGCGGCGGGACGAGCAGGCCCTCGCGACCGCGTCGGACGACGCCCTTGTAGCCATGGATGTCGGACGCGACGATCGGCGTCCCGGCGGCCATCGCCTCGAGCAACACGATCCCGAATGACTCGCCGCCGGTCGCCGGCGATGCGTACACGTCGGCCGTCTTGTAGAGCTGCGCCTTCTCGGCGTCCGACACCCGGCCGAGGAACTCGACGCCGTTGAGGCCACGCGTGGCCACGTAGCGACGCGCCTCCCGCTCCTGCGGGCCCGAGCCGACGATCAGCAGGCGCGAGTCGGAGCCGGTCTTGCGCAGGATCCGATGGGCTTTGAGCAGGTCCAGCAGGCCCTTGCGCGGTTCATGTCGACCCACGAACAGCACGTTGGATGTGCCGTCCTGCCAGCGTGCGATCGGGACGGCATTGGCGAACCGGCCCACGTCGACGCCGTTGGGGATGACCTTGTAATCGCCGGGGAAGAAGCGGTCGATGAAATGGCGGGCGGCCGCACTGACCGCGATCCGGCCGTGCAACCGCTCGGCGTAGCCGCGGAGAGCCCGGCTGCCGAACTCGTACGACGGCGAGAAACCGGCATACGCGTGGAAGGTCGCGACGTTCACGCTCGTCGAATTCGCGGAGCAGGAAGAGCGACAGGAACGGCACGAACGGCTCGTGGAAGTGGAGGATGTCGAACTGCTCCCGCTCGAGCATCGAGCCGATCTGGCTGAGGTAGCGCGGCGAGAACGTGAGCGTGCCGACCGACGCATTGATCGGCACCGAGACGCCGACGCCCAGCCGGATGATGTCGCCCTCGGAGGCCCGCTGCGGACCGTGGCTCGCGGTGAGGATGCGGACGTCGTGACCGCGCTGGCGCAGGCTCTGGTAGAGGAACTGGACGTGCTGCGCGACGCCGCCGCTTGCCGGGTAGATGTACGGACAGACGAGGCCGATCTTCACGGTCGCTCTCCGGCACCCGGGGGGTGGTCCGCCGCGTCGTCGGTCAATTCGTAGCGCGGGGGTCGAGCCCGACCACCCGGATACCCGTGGTCCCGCCCGGTCCCCGTGCGCCGGATCCGACCGGCGACCTCGTCACGCGCGTCGACCGCACGCTTCCTGAGCTGCTGCCCGAACACCCCGACCTGGCCGGTCGCGCTGTGGAATGACCCGCCATGCTCTGTCGCCCGGGCCGCGATCGCCGAGCGCAGGTCGTCGCCGGTGTGCCCGGGGAACGTCGTCCAGCCCTGGCCGATCGCCTCGAGCGCATGGGCGTCGCTGTTCCCGATGTGGGCGAGTCGGTGATCGTCGGCGAACCGCACGACACGATCGTGCCACGGGCGGCCGAGCGCCGTCGGGTTGAATGTCTCGATCGCGTCCGGTCGGACCGCCTCGTCCGGGTCGTCGAGCAGCCGGCGCAGGACCCAGGCCTGGGCGCACAGCGGATACGGCACGAGCGGGTGGGCCGGGATCGCGATGCCACCCGCCTCGTGGACGTCGGCGATGGTGCGACCGAGCTTTCGGTACGGCCGGATCCACCGCTCGACGAACAGCGCCAGGAGGTGGCCGCCGAGCGTCGTCACTTCCTCACCGACCACGACCTCGACCGGCAGGCCGCGATCGCGTGCGATCGCACGCCCTGCGAGGGCGGCATCGATCCGCTCGTGGTCCGTGATCGCGATGACGTCGAGGTCGCCGCGCGTCGCGACGTGCTCGACGATCGCCACGACGTCGGCGATCCCGTCGGAGGCCACGGTGTGGATGTGCAGGTCGGCGCGACCCGGGCGCTCCATCACGTCGACGCGGTGTCCGCGCCGTCGACCTCGAGGTCGGGCCAGATCGGGAAGAACACGGCCCACCACTGCTCCGGGGCGTCGATCACGATCCGCTCGAAGCCACGGGCGATCGAGGCGGTGGTCGCCGCCGCACGTTCCCGCCTGGACCCCTCGGTCGCGACGTCGACCGGCTCCAGCCGCCCGATGTAGCGTCCCGGCGTCGTCCTGCGGACGCCGACCACGTACGCAGGCGCGCCCGTTTCGATCGCGAGCAGCGCAGGACCCAAGGGCAGACGAGCCGGGGCTCCGAAGAGCTCCGTCAGCGTGCCGCCGCCGGTCAGGTCGCGATCGCCGACCAGCCCGACGTTGGTCCCGGCACGCAACGCGGTGGTGAGCTCCCGGCGCGCCTCTCGCAGGCCGACGATGCGCACGCCCGCCGCGCCGCGCGTCCGCACGAACCACTCCTGTAGGTCCGGGTCCGCCAGCGTCTCCATCGGCCCCACCGCCTCACCGACCCGCGAGGCGAGATACAGCGCGGGCAGTTCGATGGCGCCGAAGTGGAGCCCGACGAAGATCGCGGGCCGACCGGGTGTGAACGCGTCCTCGACGGTCTCCACGGTCTCGATCGTGATCCGCGACCGCACATCCTCGCGACTGAGGGCGGGCGTGCGAGCGACCTCGAGGTAGTAGCGGGCGGCGTGGCGGTATGCCAGGCGGAGCAGCCGCTCCAGGGCGCGAGGGTCGCTCGCGGCCGCGCGGGCGAGCCTTGTCCCCGTGTCATGCGCGTCCGACCAGGACGCGACCCGTGCGAGGTTGCGGCGCCCCCGCGCCGCGCGTGCGGGTGTCATGCGATACCAGACATCGCCGGCCAGCTCCGCCAGCGCGATGAGCGGTCGTTCCGGCAGCCGGCAGACGAGCCACGAGGCCGCCCGGAGGGCCCTGCTCTGGAGTCTGCGGCCCAGACCCTCCACGATCAGGCGAACTCCGGCGCCGGCCCCGGATCGGCCACGCCCGACTGCATCAGGGTCGCCCGCCGCTCGAGGTCGGCGGCCTCCTCCGGCGTCGATGGCCAGATCGGCTTGAAGCTGTACCACTGGTCGGGTGCCGCGGCGATGGTGGCGGCGAGCGCGTCGGCCATGGCCTGGGTGACCCGGTACAGCTCCGCGGGGTCCGACGATGTCACCTCGATCGGCTCGGGCCACGAGACATTGAACGTGTCGTCCGGCCGGCGCCGGATGCTAATCGGCAGGATGCGCGAGCTCGTCTTGGCCGCGAGCGTCGCCGGCCCGGCCGGCAGGGCCGTCCAGGCGCCGAACAGCCGCACCGGGATGCCATCCGACCGATAGCCCCAGTCGACCAGCAATCCGAGCATCTCGCGCCGGCGCAGGACCCCGAAGATCTCCCGCAGGTTCCGCCACGCGATGATCGACACGCCCCATTGCTCGCGCTGGCGGCGGAGGATCTCGAAGATCTCGGGAAACGATAAATCGTCGGCGACGACGCTGATCGGCATGCCGTGGTGGGCGATCGCCGCGGCGACCGCCTCGTTGTTGCCGACATGGCCGACCGCCAGGATCATCCCGCCGCCGGGCGCCTCGCGCCACAGCCGGCGGACCTCGTCCACATCCATATCGGGTGCCAGCCCCGCGACTTCCTCCGGCGGGCGCGATGGGAGCCGCATCAGCTCGACGAGATAGCGGCCGTAGCCCATGTAGGCACGCATCGCCTCGGCGCGGACGCGCGGGTGGTCGGGTGGCAGGCCGAGGACGTGGCCGAAGTTCCGGTTCGACCAGCGACGCTTGGTCGGCCATGCCAGGTACGACAGCTGAGAGAACCGGCCGATGACGGCCGCCGCCGGGCGCGGCGGCAACACCGCCAGCAGCCAGGACGTCGCGCGGTAGCCGAGTACGGCGATCCGCTCGACGATGCGGGGGCCTGCGCCCCGGCGCCGGTGCGGTGCCTCGAGCCGGCGTTCGGACGACCTCGCGGTCTTCGCCGCCGGCTGCGGGCCCTCGCCCGCCGTCACTGGCGAGCTGTTGTCGTGAATCCTCGGGCCAATGGCGTCGACGAGCTCTGCCTTGGAATCCTCAGGCCGATGGGGTCGACGGAGCTCCCCCTCGGTCTTCGGAGCGCGAGGATCATCATCTAGCTGAGGGAGCCGGTACGCCTGTGCGGGCGCCTGCAAGCTTGCGGAGCTTGCGAGTCGTCGGCTTCTCGGTCCCGAGCAGAGTCTCGGAGTCTTCGCCCCGGATGAACGCCTCGACGCGCTCCCGGCCGACGTCGTCCGGGATCTGGCGCGGCGGGCTCTTCATGAAGTAGGCTGACGGAGCGACGAGCGTGCCCTGCAGGCCCCGGTCGAGGCCGAGCTTGAGGCAGCGGATCGCGTCTGTGATGACGCCTGCCGAGTTCGGCGAATCCCACACCTCGAGCTTGAGCTCGGCATTGAGCGGGACGTCGCCGAAGGTCGTGCCCTCCATCCGGATGTAGCACCACTTGCGGTCGAGCAGCCATGGCACGTGATCGGAAGGCCCGACATGGATGTCATCGGAATCGAGCTCGTAATCGAGCATCGAGGTGACGGCGTTGGTCTTGCTGATCTTCTTGGACTCGAGCCGCTCGCGTTCGAGCATGTTCAGGAAGTCGGTGTTGCCGCCGAAGTTCAGCTGGTAGGTGCGGTCGAGTCGCACGCCACGGTCCATGAACAGCCGGGTCAGCACGCGGTGGCTGATCGTCGCGCCGACCTGGCTCTTGATGTCGTCACCGATGACCGGCAGGCCCTCCTCGGCGAACCGCCGCTGCCAGTACGGCTCGCGGCCGATGAACACCGGGATCGCGTTGACGAAGCCGACCCCGGCCCGCAGCGCCTGTTCCGCGTACCACTTGGTGGCCTCCTCGCTGCCGACCGGCAGGTAGGACACCATCACGTCGACCTCGCGCTCGCGCAGGATGCCGACGATGTCGGCGGTCTCCCCGGGCGCCTTCTCGATGATCTCGCTGAGGTACTTGCCCAGGCCGTCGTGGACCATCCCACGCTCGACGGTCACGCCGAGCTTGCCGGTTTGATGGAAGGCGATGGTGTTGTTGGGCTTGGTGTAGATCGCCTCGCCGAGATCCTTGCCGACCTTGTTCTTGTCGATGTCGAAGGCGGCGACGAATTCGATGTCGCGAACGTGATAGCCGCCCAGGTTGACGTGCATGAGCCCCGGGACGAAGTCGTCGTCGCTGGCGTTCTCGTAGTAGTAGCGACCCTGGACGAGGCTGCTGGCGCAGTTGCCGACGCCGACGATCGCGACGCGGACCTTGCCGTCGCCCCGCCGGCCAGCGCCCGCCCACGTGTTCGACGGCGTCGTGCCGCCCTTGCCGTTGCCGTTCTTGCCGTTGGTGCTCACGTGTGCTCCTGTTCGGTCGGTCGGCTCGAAGCCTCCCGGTTGGCTTGCGCGCGGACATGCAGGATCCGCTGGATGGTCGTGATGGTCGCGCCGATGGCGATGATCGCGAGGGCGAACTCGATGGCCTTGATGTTCGGTCCGTCCGTCAGGACCAGGCCCACGGCCAGGATTACCAGCCGGACCTCGCGGGGCATGATCCCGACCGCCGCCATGCCCGTCCCGGTGGCGAAGCCGAGACCTTCCGACTTCGCCCGGACGTAGCTCACCAAGAACGCGGCGCCCATCGCCGCGGCGGCCAGGATCGGGACACGCTGGTGGCCGCCCAGGACCGCACCGGCGACGATGCCGAGGTACACGAGCGCCTCACCCCACCGGTCGAACACCGAGTCCAGGAACGCGCCGAGGCGACTGACCCTGCCGGTCGCCCGGGCGAGCGTGCCGTCGAACATGTCGAAGACGCCGCCGGCGAGCACGAAAAGGCCGCCGACGGTCCAGAACCCGAGCGCGACCAGGCCCCCGCCGACGACAGTGATGCCGAAGCCGATGAGCGTCAGGGCGTCGGGGGTGAGCCCGAGGCGGCCCATCGCCAATGCGATCGGCTCGAAGGCGCCCTTGACCCGGTCGCGGGTCTGGTTCGAGATCGTCAACTGGCAATGCCCAGGATGGCGCGCTCGCGGGCGGCAACCTCGCCGAAGGCCTCCGGGCGCAGGGTGCAGATGGTCTCGCGACCGACACGTCGCGTCTCGACGAGGCCGGCCACGCGGAGCCGTTTGAGGTGATGGCTCACGAGCGGCTGCGACAGGCCGACGTGCGCGATGAGGTCGGCGACGCTCGCCTCGCCCTCAGCGAGGCGTCGGACGATGCGCAGGCGGTTCACGTCGGCGAGGGCCTTGTGGAACGCGCGCAGCTCGCGGAGGTCCTCGGGCTGCAGGACGATCGAGGCGAGCGTGGATCGAAAGCGCGCGGGGGTCGGCATGGGGTATGGAAGCTCCGAATGGGACGTCGACGTCGCATCAACGACGGTTGATATCAACGGGCGTTGATGCTATTGCCCCGAACGGAGAGGTGTCAAGGGCGCGTGCCGAGCCTGGAGCTGCGCCCCGACTACACTCCCGCCGATGGGTGCCGGTTCGAGGTCCGTGCTGCTCGCCGTGTTCGGGACCGGGGTGTTCCTGGCCGGGCTCGAGCTGATGATCACCGCCGTCGCACTCCCGTCGATCCTCGCGGACCTTGTCGCCGCCAACGGGACATCGGCCTGGATCGAGCTCCGCAAGGCGAGCTGGATCATCAACGCGTACCTGCTCGTGTACATCCTGATGATGCCTCTCGCCGGCCGGCTGGCCGACCTGTGGGGCGCCCGCCGGCTGTTCATCGCGGCCTTGGGGATATTCGCCGTCGGGTCGGTGCTAACCGGTGTCGCGCAGGACCTCGACCAGCTGATCGGCGGCCGTGTCGTCCAGGCCGTGGGCGGTGGCGTGCTCGTGCCGGTCGGCACCGCAGCGTCGGCCCACTTGTACGAGGGCCACGGGCGGGCCCGGGCTCTCGGTGCCGTCGGCGCCCTGACGTTCCTGGGCATGGCCGCCGGGCCGTTCCTGGGTGCCGCCATCCTCTCGGCGATCCACCCGGCCTCGGCGCTGGCCGGCGCCGGGTGGGCTGATTCGGCGCTCGCCGCGGTCCTCGGCCCCGCATGGCGATGGATCTTCTTCGCCAATGTGCCGATCGCGATCGGTGCCATGCTCCTCGCCTGGGCGGCGTCTCCCGGTTGGGAGACCCCCCGGCGCAGCGGCCGGATCGACCTGGTCGGCGCCGCCATCTTCGGCCTCGCGCTCGCGACCGGGCTGGTGGCGCTGACGCTGATCGGCGCCACGCCGGACCCCGAGGCGTCCCTGGAGCCGAGCGAGTTCACAGGCATCCTCGCGACCATCGCGCTGGTCGCGACGGCCCTGACCATCGCCCTCGCGGCCCGCGGCCCGGACCCATTCCTCGACGTCCGCCTGTTCGGCGACGTCGCGTTCAGCGCCGCCGCCCTGGTGTCGCTCCTGACCGGCTATGCGTTCGCGACAGCGATCATCGGTGGGGCGGTCTTCGTCGACCGGGTCCTGTACGGCGGGCCGGACGAGCAGCGTCTCGCCCTCGGGGCATTGGCCGGCGCGACCGCGGTGGGCGCCCTGCTGTCCGGTTTCGTCGTCCGGATCGCGAGCTACCGGGTGGTGACGCTGGTCGGATTGGCCTGCGCCGCGGCCGGCCTCCTCACGATGTCACGCTGGACACCGGCGACCTCGATCGGCGACGCCGCCCTGGCCCTGGCCGCGTTCGGCTTCGGTTTCGGGCTGTCGGTGACGCCGCGCTCGGCGGCAGCGGTCGAATTGGCCGGGCGGGAAGCCTTCGGCGCGGCATCGTCGGTCGTGACGGTCGCCCGGATGCTGGGCATGGCCGTCGGGCTGGCGGTGCTCACCGCCTACGGCTCGACCACGATCGACCGACTCTCGTCCGAGGTCTACGCCACGCCCGACGCGTACCTCGCCTTCATCCCCGCGGAACTGCGTGACCGGCCGCTCAAGGACCCGCTCGTCGTCGAAGCACTCGAGACGTGGGCATCACGCGAAGCTGCGTCGATCATGGTCGGGCTCTTCGTGGTGGCGGCGATCGTGACGCTGATCGCGGTGCCACCGGGCCTCGCGCTCGGCGGCGGTGCCGGACGCCGCCGAACGGCCGCGCGTATGCTGGCCGGTGATGGCCGCCCCGAGCCCGACCTCATCCTCTGATCGCGTGACGGGCGGTCCCGGCGAGCCGATGACCCCCCGCCGCCACGCACCCGTGTCGTCCGGATCGCCGGGCCGCGTCCGGATCGCCGCGTTGACCGGCGACACCCTCGCTGAATCCGAAGGTGACCGGGCGCTGGCCGGCCTGCCGAGGTACCTGGAGGATCCCAAGACCACGGTCTGGGTCGACATGACCGACCCCTCGCCGGACCAGATGGAAGCGGTCGGCACGGCGCTCAAGCTCCATCCACTGATCGTGGAAGACGTCCTCGAAGGCAACCAGCGCGCGAAGATCGAACTGACCGATGGGGTCGTCCACCTCGTGCTCTTCGCTCTGACGCACGGAAAGCGGTTCGTGGCGAGTGAGATCGACCTCGTTCTCGGCCTCGGCTTCCTGTTGACGGTGCACGACAACGGCTGGGATCCGCGCGCCAGCCGTCACCTGCGCTCGGGGCCCAAGCCCGTCATGGCGCAGGGCCCCGACCACCTGCTCTGGGCGGTCAGCGACGACATCGTCGATGGCTATTTCCCATTCGTCGACGACTTGGGCGAGGCGATCGACAGCATCCAGGACGCGATCATCGTGGCCCCGACGTCGGACGCCCTGGAGCGCCTGTTCGCCATGAAGCGCGAGCTCATCGAGGTCCGACGTGCCGCCAGTCCCACCCGCGAGGCCTTCGCCCAGCTGACGAACCGCGACATCCAGCTCATCGATGAGGAGGAGATCGTCTACTTCCGCGACGTGTACGACCACGTCATCCGCCTGACCGACGAGCTGGACAACTACCGCGAGCTCGCGTCGTCGACGCTGGATGTCTACCTGACCCAGATCAACAACAACCTGTCGGTGATCATGAAGCGCCTGACCGGCGTGACGGTCATCCTCGCCGGCGTCGGCGCGGTCGGCGGGATCTTCGGCATGAGTGAGGCCGGGACCGCCGTTGCCGGACAGGCGGCGGCCGGCTTCTGGGTCGTCACCGCGCTCGCGGTTGCAGCCGCCGGTGTGGCCGCCGTCTTCCTGCGCCGGATCGGCTGGATTTAGGGCCCCTAGCCGCAGACGACCGGACGCGCCCTGGGGTTGGCCGTCGCGTGGTTGGCTGGGCGGGATCCGATCGGCTCGGCGATCACCTGTGTGTACCCGAACGAGCGGTTCGGGCCCTGCGAGGTCTGCAGCCAGAGCTGCTCGGTCACCGCCGCCGCCGGGTCATCGAGCCCGTCCTGCACGTCCTGGTCGCGGCGGACCTCGGTGATGCGGTACTGGAAGAGCCAGTCGTCGCTGGTCCACACGTCGACGACGAGCCCGCGCTGGTCGAAGCCCTTCGTGCGCAGGAGCGGCAGGAACATGCCCTCACGGGCGTGCGCGTACAGATAGGTCGCCTTGCCGAAGCCGGGCTGCGACAGCGCCGGCAGGTACATGGCGACGTTGCAGTACGGATAGCCGTCGTTGCCGCGGACGACCGGCAGGTCGATGTCGAGGTCGGCGACCCGGACGCGCGTCGCCACCCGGTCCGGCGGCGGGGTCGGCACCGCCTCGGACGGCGTGGGGCGGGCGGTCCCGATCGGCGGCAGGGTGATGAGCGGCGTCGGCGTCGGAGCGACGGCGGTCGACGGCACGGGCGACGGCGTCGGAGTCGACGGGCTGCCCGCCTCGACCGGGACCGAATAGGTCAGCAGGCCCGCCGACAGGATCGTCACGCCGAACGCGGTGAGCAGGGCGGGGAGCACGCGCGTGCGGATCTGTTCGGTCGGGCCGGCCATGGGAGCGGCATCGTACCGTGGGCTCCGTCGTCACGCCGAGGGCCGTCCGTACTGGTACCCTCCGCGCCAGCATGTGGCCCCGGATCTCGATCATCGCCGGTCTCCTGACCGGCGTCGCGGCCGCAGCGTTGGTCATCGGGGGGATCATCGCTCTCGCCCCCGAACCTGGCGCCGCGCCCACGCCGCCGCCCCAGCCGTCCGCGTCGCTCGGCGTCGAGCCGAGCGCGTCGCCGACGGCGGTCGTGAGCGCCACACCCAGCGCCTCCGGCGGCCCGTCACCGTCGGCCGGTTCGTCCCCGTCGGGCACGGACGGTCAGGCGTTCCACGTCGGCGAGACCGCGCCGACCCTCGTCGTCCCCCAGGTCGGCGGCGGCGTCATCGACCTCGTGAACCTGCGTGGCAAGCCGGTCTGGATCAACTTCATGGGGACCTACTGCCCGCCGTGCGTCGACGAATTCCCGCTGATGAACCGCTTCTCGAGCCGCCATGCGGACGACGGGCTCGTCGTCATCGCCGTCGACGTCAAGGAGGACGAGGGCATCGTGGCCGCGTTCGCGGAACAGCTCGGTGCCACCTTCCCACTCGGGCTGGACAGCGACGGGAGCGCCGCCCTGCGCTGGGATGCCGTCGCGCTGCCGGTCCATTTCTGGATCGACAAGGACGGGATCATCCGTGACGGCGCGCTCGGCGGGATCGGCCCGGACATCATGGCGCGCGGCCTGCGGACCATCCTGCCGGGGGTCGACGTCCAGCCGTGACCCCGGCCGGCGAGCCGGCGCCGGCCGTCTCGACAGGCCCGGAGATCGCGGCGGCCCTCGATGCCCTCGTCGCGGCGAGACCGCCGCTCCTGGTCATCGTCGACTTCGATGGCACCCTCGCCGTCGGCTCACGGGACCCGGCCGTCGCGCGGATCGAACCGTTGGCGCAGCGCGCGCTGCGTAGGCTCGGCGGCATCGCGACCCCACGACCCGAGCGGCTGCACGTGGCGGTCCTGACAGGCCGGATCGTCGCCGACGTCGCGGCCCGCGTGCGGGTCGGTGGCGTCGAGTACCTCGGCGACCATGGCCTCGAGCGCGCCGTCCTGGCTCGGGGCGCCCGTGCCGAGGGCCTGGTCCCGACCGCCGACCCCGCGTACGACGTCCATCGCGATGCCGCAGAGATCCTCGCGACCGGCGTGGCTGCGGAGCTCGGCGGCCCGGGCTGGCTGTTCGTCGAACGCAAGGGCCCATCGGTCGCCTTCCATGTCCGCCAGGCCGACGACGTCGCGGCGGCTCGGGCGGCCGTCGTCACGGCGATCGCCACGGTCGAGAGCCGTGAGGGCCTGGTCCACGGGCTCGCGCACTACCGCGGGCGCTCCGTCGTCGATCTTCGGCCGGAGGAGGCGGGCGGGAAGCGCGAGGCGGTCCAGCGGCTGATCGAGCGTCATCGACCTGGGGGCATCGTCGCCCTGGGCGACGAGATGAGCGACATCGATGCATTCGAGGCCGTCATCGCGGCGCGCAGGGGGGTGCCGGGCGTCGACGATGAGGCGCGTGCCGACCGCGGAGTCGAGGTCGGGATCACGGTGGCCGTGCACGGTGCGAGCCGCCCGGCACCAGCCGAGCTCCTGGCCGTCGCCGACCTGCGCATCGCCGGCGCACACGAGGTCGGCCGCCTGCTGTCCGCGCTGGCACGGCGGCCGGGGTTGGGGAAGGGCTAGCCCCCGCCGGGTAGCGTCGAGATCGCGGCGGCAGCGTGCTGCACGATCTCGAACACCGACGGGAACAGGCCGAAGACCAGCGTGAGCACGGTCGCGGTGGTGAGCCCGCCCCACAGCAGTGCACCGTGGGTCAGCGGCGGCGCGTCGGTCACCGGATCGCGCATCCACATGTAGACGACGACCCGGAGGTAGTAGAAGGCCGCGGCCGCCGCGTTCAGGACGACGAGGACCGCGAGCACCGTCAGCGAGCCACCGGCCTGCACCGCCGCGAGGATGACGTACGCCTTCGCCCAGAACCCGGCGAGCGGCGGGATGCCGACCAGCGACAAGAGGAACAGCGTCATGAGGATCGTCAGGCCGGGCTCCCGGCGCACGAGGCCCGAGAACGTCTCGAGCGACGACGTGACGCCGGCCCGTTTCTGGACGGCGGAGACGACCGCGAACGCCCCGAGGTTCATGAACGTGTAGGCCGCGCCGTAGAAGAGCAGCCCTTCGAGCCCGAGGACCTCTCCGCCGGCGTAGGCCGCCAGCCCGACGAGCATGTACCCGGTGTGTGCGATCGAGCTGTACGCGAGCATCCGCTTGACGTTGTCCTGGGTCAGCGCGACGAGGTTGCCCAGCGTCATCGTCAGAGCGGCCAGGACGATCATGACCGGCAGCCACCACTCCGCCAGTGGTCCGAGGGCCTCGACGAAGAGCCGAAGGATCAGCGCGAACGCGCCGATCTTCGGCCCGACCGAGAGGTACCCGGTGATCGGCGTCGGCGAGCCCTGGTACGCGTCCGGGGTCCAGTAGTGGAACGGGACAGCCGCGATCTTGAAGGCGACGCCCGTCGTCAGGAACGCGAGCCCGATGGCGAGCCCCGCGGACAGCGGTGCCGTCCCCGCCACGACCGACGCAAGGGCCTGGGCGACGCCGGGCTGGGTCGGGTCGGAGCTGTTGATCAGCGTGGTCCCCGTCAGGCCCCAGATGAAGGCCACACCGAACAGGAAGATCGCGGAGCTGAACGAGCCGAGGAGGAAGTACTTGATCGCCCCCTCGGTCGAGTAGGAATCGGTCTTGTGGTAGCCGGCCAGGAGATAGCCCGGCAAAACCATGAGCTCGAGCCCGAGGAACAGCAGCAGCAGGTCGGCCGACCCGGCGATCAGCATCGCCCCGCTCATCGCGAAGATCAGGACCGTCGCGAACTCAGCGATCGGCAGATTGCGCGGCAGCAGGTAGTCGGGCGCGAACACGATCGTCATCGCCACGATGGCGATGAACAGGATGTCGAGGAACGTGCTGAGCGCGTCGACCTTGTAGGTCCCGTTGAACGCCGTCAGCGTGCCCATGCCGACCTGGATGGTCACCACCGCCGTGATCGCCAGACCGACCAGCGCGGTGGCGACTGCCGGCCCGCTGCGGCCCGGGCGGACGAGGTCCACGAGCAGGACGGCGGCCGCGGTCAGGACCGCTGCGATGAGGGGCGAGATCGCGGTGAGATCGGCGCCGTTCACCGTGCGGTCCCGCCCTCGGCCACGACGCCGGCCCCCTCCGCGCGCGAGCCCATCGCGGCGGCGATCGTGCGCGCGACGACGAGCACGATGATCGATCCGAGAGCGATCACGACGACCTCGGTGCCGATCGCCAGCGGGACGCCGTCACGCACGGCCCCGATCGTGTCGACGACGGAACCCTGGACGAGCGTCAGCAGGAGCCCGGGCTGGAGGCCGAACACGACGATGAGCGTGGCCAGCGGGACGAGCGTCAGGATCTCGGTCGGCGTCATATCGGTGATGTGGCCGCCCAGGCCGACGATGAAGTCGGACACCTCGCCGAAGACGATCCGGCCGTACATGTACAGCAGGTAGCCGGCCGCCAGGATCATGCAGAACGTCGCGACCGCCGCGGCGGGCGGGTTGACGACGAATGTCCCGAGGAGGCTCAGGAACTCCCCGACGAACCCGGACAGCCCGGGCAGCCCCGCCGACGCGAACACGAAGAACCCGAACGTCAGCGCCCAGACGGGCATCCGGGCCGAGAGCCCGCCCATCTTGGCGATGGTCCGGTCGTGGGTCCGCTCGTAGATGATCCCCACGAGCAGGAACAGCCCGCCGGTGATGAGGCCGTGGTTGAGCATCTGGAGGATGGCGCCCTGGATGCCCTGCTCGGTGAACACGAACATGCCGAGGGTCACGAAGCCCATGTGGCTCACCGAGGAGTACGCGACCAGACGTTTCAGGTCGGGCTGGACGAGCGCGACGATCGCCCCGTAAATGATCGCGATGAGTGACAGGACGATGATGATCGGCGCGAACGTGTGCGCCGCGTCGGGGTAGAGCGGCAGCGCGAACCGCAGGAACCCGTATGCCCCGAGTTTGAGCATCACCCCGGCCAGGATGACCGACCCTGCGGTCGGTGCATCGGTGTGCGCGTCCGGCAGCCAGGTATGGAACGGGAACATCGGGACCTTGATCGCGAATGCCAGGAAGAACGCCAGGAATGCCCCGAGCTGGAGGACCGGGGCGAAGCCGGCGGTCTGCACGTGTGCGCGCAGAGCGATCAGGTCGAAGGCGCCGGTCCACGAGCCGGTCGCGGACTGGTAGGCGAACGCCGTCGCCAGGATCGCCACGAGCATCAGCAATGACCCAACGAGCGTGTACAGCACGAACTTGATCGTCGAGTACACGCGATTGGCGCCACCCCAGATCCCGATGATCAGGTACATCGGGACGAGCACGATCTCCCAGAAGATGTAGAAGAGGAACAGGTCGAGCGCCAGGAACACCCCGATCATCCCGACCTCGAGAACGAGGAAGGAGATCATGAATTCCTTGATCCGGGTCTGGATCGGGACCCACGACGCGAGGATGCAGATCCAGGTCAGCGTCGTCGTGAGGACGACGAGAGCCGCGGACAGGCCGTCGACACCGAGCTTGTACTGGATGCCGAAGAGCGGGATCCAGTCATACGTCTCGAGGAACAGGAACTGGCTGCCGGCGCGGTTCGGCAGGTAGCCGACGAGCAGCAGCAGCGAGACGACCCAGGTCGCCAACGCGAAGGCCAGTGCGACCGGTCGGGTCCAGCTGCTCGGCAGGACGGCGACGACCAGCGCCCCGATCAGGGGCAGGAACGTCACGACCGTGAGGATCCCGAAGGGACTGGTCATCCGCCGTTCCCCGCGAGCAACAGGTACGAGCCGGCCATGACGATGAGCCCGAGGGCGATCCCGAGTGCGTAGTTCTGCACGCGACCGGTCTGCACGCGCCGGAGGCCGCGACCGGCGCTGATGGTGGTGCTGCCGATGCCGTTGACGGTCCCGTCGACGACCTCCCGGTCGAACCACCAGATCGCCTGCGCCAGCCGCCCGCCGATCACGATGAAGAGCAGGTGGTAGAGGTCATCGAACCACCACTTGTTGAGCGATGCGCGGTACAGGAAGGACAGCCCCGGCCGGGCGCTGATCTCGCGGACGAGCTCCGGCCGGGCAGGCATGCGCAACCCGCCGAGGTCGACACCGAAGTAGCGCCAGGCGAGGATCAGGCCGACGACCGCGACGGTCACGCTGGCGAGGATCAGGCCGCCGTCGATGCCGAATAACGCGTACGGCTCGTGCGGCAGGTGGAGCATCTCGGTCGCGTGGTGGAAGACCGGCTCGAGCCAATGGTGGAGCGTGCTGTCGCCGAACGGCAGACCGAGCGCGATGCCCAGGAGGACCGACGGGATGGCCAGCAGGATGAGCGGGACGGTCATGACCGCCGGCGACTCGTGGACGCGATCCCAGATCTCCTTGGGGCCGCGGAACGAGCCCCAGAACGTCAGACCCATGAGCCGGAACATGTAGAAGGCTGTGAGCAGCGCCACGAACAAGCCGATCGCCCAGACCCAGTAGAAGCCGAACTTGAACGCTTCGCCGAGGATCTCGTCCTTCGAGAAGAAGCCGGCCAGCGGCGGGATCCCGGAGATGGCGACCGAGCCCACCAGCATCGTCGCGTAGGTGATGGGGATCTTCTGCGCCAGGCCGCCCATCCGGCGCATGTCCTGCTCCTCGTGGACGGCATGGATGACCGAGCCCGATCCGAGGAACAGAAGACCCTTGAAGAAGCCGTGGGTCATCAGGTGGAAGATCGCCGCGGTGAACGCTCCCACCCCGAGCGCCGCGAACATATAGCCGAGCTGGGAGAGCGTCGAGTACGCGAGCACGCGCTTGATGTCGGTCTGCGTCATCGCGATCGACGCGGCCAGGATCGCGGTGAAGATGCCGATGGCCGCGACGACGACCATCGCCGACGGCGCGGCCGCGAACAACGGGTTGGCACGCGCCACGAGGTACACGCCGGCGTTGACCATCGTCGCTGCGTGGATGAGCGCCGAGACCGGGGTCGGGCCCTCCATCGCGTCGGGCAGCCACACGTGGAGCGGGAACTGGGCGCTCTTGCCCATCGCACCGGCGAAGACCAGCAACGCCACGATCGGGACCGGGACCGGGAAGGCGACGAGGGTCGGGTTGATCAGGATCTCGATCGACTCGCGGACGTTCAGCGTGCCCGTGTTGAGGAAGATCGCCATGATCCCGAGCGCGAACCCCACGTCGCCGACGCGGTTGACGATGAACGCCTTCTTGGCCGCGAGCGCGGCGCTCTGCTTGCGGTACCAGAACCCGATGAGGAGGTAGCTCGAGAGGCCGACCAGCTCCCATGCCACGAACACGACCAGCCAGTTGTCGGCGAGGACGAGCAACAGCATCGAGAACATGAACAGGTTCAGGTAGGCGAAGAACCGCCAGTACCCCGGGTCGTGACTCATGTAGCCGACCGAGTACACGTGGACCAGCAGGCCGATCGTCGTGACGACGATGAGCAGGCAGGCGGTCAGCGGGTCGACCAGGATCCCGAGCTCGACGTGGAAGCCGCCCGCCGGGATCCATTCCCACGGCCCGACGACGTAGCCGTGCGTGTCCTCCGAGCCGGGCAGCAGCGGGGCCGCACCGGTCAACACGTTCCATACCGCCAGCATCGCGACGATCCAGGCGAGGAAGATGACCCCGACCGGGATCCAGTGCGCCCCCTTGCCCAGCCGCCGGCCGATCAGGGCCGTGATCAGGAAGCCCGCCATCGGCAGGACGAGAAGCAGGGGCAGCAGCGCCTCGATGGTCACTGGCTCATCGCGTCATATTCGTCGACCAGAGGGGTGTGCTTGTTGCGGTAGATCGCGATGACGATGGCCAACCCGACCGTCGCCTCCGCTGCGGCGACGGCCATGACCATCAGTGCGAATACCGCGCCCTGGGCGATCGCGTCGGGGCCGCGCCCGAACAGGCCGAAGGCCACGATCGCGAGGTTGACCGCGTTGAGCATCAGCTCGATCGACATCAGCATGCTGATCGCGTTGCGCCGCGCGAGGAAACCGAACGTCCCGATCGCGAACAGGATCCCGGACAGGATCAGGTAGGTGTCGAGGCTGTTGCTCACGACGGACCGCCCGGCTCGCGCTTGGCCAGGAACACGCCGCCGATCACCGCGGCCAGCAGCAGCACGCTCACGATCTCGAACGGGAACACGAACTGTTCGAACAGGACCCGGGACATCTCGCTGGTGTCGAGTCGCGCTCGACGGGCGACCTCCTGCCAGTCCGTGGCACCCACGGCGAGGGCGATGACGATCGCGACGATGACCGATGCGATCGCCGCCGGACCGGCCTGGGTCTGGAAGACGAGCCGGCTCGGGGCGTCCTTGGTCTGGGTCAGCATGATCGCGAACAGGACGAGGACGCTGATCGCGCCGATGTACACGATGACCTGGGCCGCACCGAGGAGTGGCACGCCCATCAGCACGTAGATGCCGGCCAGTGCCAGGAAGCAGACGATCATGGCCAGGCCGCAGCGGATGATGTCGCGCATCGTCACGACCAGCAGTCCCGCGCCGAGCATCACGGCCGCGAGGATCCAGAGCAAGGCGTCCTCCCAGTCCTGGTGGAGGACCACGACCAGCAGGGCAGCGATGCCGAGGACCGCGCCCATGACCAGGAGCGCGAAGATGATCTGGGGCAGCTTCTCGCGCACGTCTACTCGTGCCGGCCGGGGCCGAGCGCGGCGACCGCCCCGTGACCGTCATGGCCGTGGCTGTGGCCGTGACCGTTCCCGTTCGAACGCCCGCCGTTGCTGGGCACGCCGCCGATGGCCGGCGGCAGCATCGGCAGCAGCCGCGACTGATCCACCACGCGGCCCTCGGCCTGTGCCCGGGCGAGCCAGTCACGCTCGCGCCGGATGTAGGTCACCTCGGTCTCGCGGTCGATCGCCGCGAGCGCCATGAGGTCGATCGTCGGCTCCGAGCGTCCGGTATGGGCGAGCTCGATGTCGGCACCGTCGCGCAGCGCGTCGTACGGGCAGGCATCGACGCAGATGCCACACAGGATGCAGCGGCTCTCGTCGACCTCGTACTTTTCGAGGATGCGCGGCTTGGGCATCAGCGCGCCCGTCGGGCACGTCTCGGCGCAGCGACCGCACGACACGCACGGGGTGTCGTTGAGGCTCATGTCGAGCGGGGTCGTGACAAGCGTGTCGAAGCCGATGCGCATGAAGTCGTAGCACGCCGCCCCGACGACCTCGGCGCATACGTTCGCGCAGCGCCCGCAATCGATGCAGCGCGAGGGCTCGCGCAGGATGAATGCGTGGGAGTCGTCGCGGATGTAGTCGTGGTTGATGCCGGTGAACCGGTTCTCGGTCACGCTCCGGTAGCCGGCGCCCTGGTGGTATTGCGGCTCGAGAGTCTTGAGCGTCGTGCCGTACTCGATGCCGAGTCGCCGCAGGTCGCAGAAACCGATCGCCTCGCAGGTGCACTGCAGGCACCGGGTCGACTCCGCCATCGCGGCTTCGCGCGTGTACGGCAGCTCGTACTCGATATAGCTGTCGTTGCGCGCCTCGGCGGGGAGCGGCGTCATCCGATAGCGCGGCTCCTTGACCTCTCCGGTGAAAGGCACGATCGAAAGGAACTCGGGTTGCGGCTCGGCCAGCGTCTGGCGGGTGCGGATCGCGTCGAGGTCCATGCCCTTCATGTAGGCGTCGACGGCATAGGCCGCGCGCCGGCCCTCGGCCACCGCCTCGACCACAGTTGAGGCGCCGATCCGCACGTCGCCGCTGCCGAAGACGCCGGGCCGGCCCGTCGAGAACGTGACTGCGTCCGCCTTGAGGCGGCGCTGCTTGGTCGCTTCGGGCCCCTCGTTGCCGGGCGTCCCGACCCAGTCGAGCTCGGGGCCCTGACCGATGGCCAGCAGCACGCGGTCGCACGGGATCGTGAACTCCGTGCCGGCCGCCGGCTCGGGCCGTCGTCGCCCGGAGGCATCGGGCTCGCCGAGCTGCATCCGGATGAACTCGACACCGGTCACCTTGCCGGTCTTGGGGTCGGTGATGATCCGCGTCGGCCCGGCCTGGAAGATGGCGGTGACGCCCTCTTCGAGCGCCTCGTGCACCTCGTCGGCCGCGGGCATGTCCTTCATGTCGCGGCGATAGACGAGCGTGACCTCGCCGGCACCCTGGCGGATCGATGTCCGCGAGCAGTCCATCGAGGTGAACCCGCCGCCGATCACGACGACGCGCTTGCCGACGTGCTCCGGATAGGGCAGGCCGAGGGTGGCCGTTCGGAGGTATTCGAGGCCGTCGATGACGCCGTCCGCATCTTCGTTTGGGATCCCGAGCTCGTTCGTGTCGTAGCAGCCGATCGCCACGACGACCGAATCGAAGCCCTGGTTGGTCAGGTCATCGAGCGTGAAGTCGCGGCCGAGCCCGGCGTTGCAGACGACCTTGCCGCCGAGCCGCGAGATCGACTCGTACTCCGCTTCGAGCACCTCGACCTTGGGCAGCCGGTACTGCGGGATGCCGTAGCGGAGCATGCCTCCCGGCGACGGGTCGCGCTCGAAGACCGTGACGTCGTGGCCGGCGATCAGCAGGTAGTAGGCCGCAGCCATGCCGGCCGGCCCAGAGCCGATGACCGCCGCCCGCCGACCGGACGGAGCCTGCCGCTCGAACGGGACCGGCGGATCGACCCCGTCGTCGAGCATCGACTTGAGGACCTGGTCGCCCGCGTAGCGGTGCGTATCGCGGATCGCGATCGCCTCGTCGACCTCGTCGCGCCGGCAGTGCTCCTCGCACGGGGCAGGGCAGACCCGCCCCAGCACCGACGGGAAGGGGATCGTCCGCTTGAAGATCCGGGTGCTCTCCCGCCAGTCGCCCTCGGCGTTGGCCTTGAGGAAGCCCGGGATGTCGATGTGGCTCGGGCACTTGTTCTGGCAGGGCGGGAGGCAGTAGGCGTTGTGGTCGGAGAAGATCAGCTCGAGGTTGGTTCGGCGCAGCCGGCGAACCTCCTCGGTCTGCGTCTGGACCTTCATCCCGTCCTCGCAGGAGCGCGAGCACGAGATCGGCGGATGCTCCTCGCCCTCGACCTCGACGACACACATCCGGCACGCCCCGAACCCCGGCAGCTTGGGCTCGTAGCACAGCGTCGGGATCTCGATGCCGTTGTCGCGGCAGACCTCGAGGATGGTCTGGCCTTCGAACCCTTCCACGACGCGGCCGTCGACCTCGATCCGGATCCGCGGCGTCGACTGCGGCCGCTGCGGGGCCTGCGTGTCGAGCAGGCGCTCGGCGAGCGAGTCCGGCGACGCCGACGGCTCGGCCGGGGCGGAGGGCAGGCGCTCTGGGCGAGCGAGCGTGTCGGTCATGCCGACGTGCTCATGGACGGCTGGATCATCGGGCGGCCTCGGTCGCGACCGGCGTGGGTCGGTTGGCGGGGTCGAAGTCGGACCCGAAGTATCGCATCCCGCTCGTGAGCGGGAGTGTCGCGAGCCGCTCGTGGTCGCACAGGGCGGACTCGACGATGTCGTGCGCCAGGTCGGCCGCCAGCTGCGTGTCGACCGGTCGGAGGAGCCCGTCCTCGCGGCGCGAGACGATCTCCGCGAGCCGCTTCGTGCCGATCCGGCAGGGGATCGACTTGCCGCACGCCTCGTTCGAGCAGAACCGCGTCAGGACGCCGACGAGCTCGAGCAGGTTCGTTCGGTCGTCGACCGCGACCACCGAGCCCGAGCCGAGGTGGGCGCCGGCCTCGCGGAGAGTCCCGAAGTCGTATGGGGTATCGAGCGCATCGGGCGGAAGCAGGCCGCCGGACGGCCCGCCGATGAGGAGGGCCTGGAGCGTCCGGCCCGCCGGCAGCTTCCCACCGAGCTTCACGATCTCGCGCAGCGGCGTGCCCAGCGGCACCTCGGCGATGCCCTCCCTGCCGGGCGCCCGGAGCTGCACGAGGACAGTGCCCGACGAGCGGGTCGAGCCGGTCGCCCGGAACGCGTCCGCGCCGGAGCGCACGATCCACGGCACGGCGGCCAGCGTCTGGACGTTGTTGACCACCGTGGGGCGGTCGAACAGGCCGACAGTGGCGGGATGAGGCGGCTTCTGCTCGGGCTGGCCGCGCTTGCCTTCGAGCGCCTTGAGTAGCACGGTCTCCTCGCCGAGCATGTACGCGCCCTGGACCGGACGGACCGTGAGCCACAGGTCGCGGCCGGACCCGAGGACGTCGGGGCCGATGAAGCCCGCATCGGCGGCCGCGCCGATCGCTGCCGACAGCCGGGCGATGACGTCGGAGTCCTCGGCACGGACCGCGATGAACGCCTCGGTCGCACCGATGGCGCTGGCCGCGATCGCCGTCCCCTCGATCACCGCGAAGGGGTCGCGCAGCATCAGCGTCCGATCGGTGTGCGACGCAGGGTCGGCGCCGTAGCCGTTCGCGACGACGTACCGGCGGTCGGCATCGGTGTCGGCCGCCGTCCGCCACTTGTCGCCGGTCGGGTAACCCGCACCGCCCCGACCGCGCAGGCCTGAAGCCGCGATGGCCGCGATCGTCGCGCTCCCTCCAAGGTCGCGGATCGCCCGCCGCAGGCCGTCGAAGGCCCCAGCGGCGACTGCGGCATCGAGGTCGGTCGGGTCCTTCGCGTCGGCCCGGGCCAGCAGGATCCGTGGCCAGTCGGCCGGGGTCTTGAGCAGGGTCACCATGGTCAGGCGCGGGCGGGCGCGCCCGGGCGACCGCCTCCCTCGAGGGCCGCGCCGAGCGCCGACAGGTAGGTCCCCTCGGCCGGCCGATGCTCGGCGACCGCTGCCGCCTGCTCGCTTGCCGTCGCCGGTTCGAAGCGGAGGTGCGCGTAGTAGCTCGCGGCGCCGTAGATCATCGCGTACCAGGCGCCCGTTGCGTGGCTGATCCGCTTGAGCGCTGCGACCGGGAGATAGCCGTAGGCGTCCTGGGTCGCCTCGAGGATGTCCAGCATCCGCGCCGGGTCGTGGTCGTACTCCTCGAGGATGCGGTCGACCTCGCCCATCGCGATCGGCTCGAACGGTTGGTACGCCGGGTCCGGGACGGGCCGGCCCGAGCGGCGCATGGCCGACTCCTCGCGGCGTTCCCCGTACGTCTCGGGCGCTCCCCAGTGCACGTGATAGCGGCCGCGCGTGTCGATCCCGCCCATGTCGATGCATTCGATCGGGCAGGCCTGCGCGCACTGGAAGCAGGTCTCGCACTTGAGCGTGCCGTACTCGTCGTAGAGCAACTGGAGACGGCCGCGGAACTTGTGCGGGACGTCGAGCCGAACCTCCGGGTACATGACCGTGACCTTCGGCTCGAAGAAGCGCCGGAGGGTCAGGGCCATGCCCTTCACGATGCCGAGGCCGGGGACGAAGCTCATCGACCCAGCCCCTTGATGACGACGATCGCGCCCGCGGTCACGAACAGGTTGAGCAGCGACGCCGGCAGCAACCATTTCCACGCGAAGTCCATCAGCTGGTCGATCCGGACCCGGGGCAGGGTGCCGCGCATCCACACGAACGTGAACACGAGCGTGTAGGTCTTGAGCATGAACCAGAGGATACCGGCCACCCAGTCCAGCCCGATGTAGGCCCAGGCGCCGAGCAGGACGACGATGAAGAGGTTCGCGAGGACGAACCCGATGAGCAGCGCCTGCCACCACTTGATGCGCGAGCTGAGGAGGTAGAACGGGGCGGCGAACAGAAGCGTCAGGACGACCGGCACGAGGCCGAGGATGAACAGCAGGCCGATGTTGAACGACGCCGGGTCGATGCTCAACGCGATCGGCCAGGGCCACGGGAACGGCGCGTTCCAGCCACCGAGGAAGAGCGTGACGAAGAGCGCCGAGACGATGAACACGTTCACGTATTCGGCGAAGAAGAAGAACCCGAAGCGCATGCCCGAGTACTCGGTCGCGAATCCCGCGACGATCTCCGAGTCGGCCTCGGTCAGGTCGAACGGCGTACGGTTGGCCTCGGCGGTGACCGCGATGAACATGATCAGGGCGCCGAGCGGCTGCTGGAAGATGTACCAGTCGGTGAACCAGCCGCTCTGGTTCAGCACGAGCGTGTTCAGGCTCATCGTCCCGGCGAGCAGCATCAGGCCGACGACGGACAGGGTCAGCGGGATCTCATAGCTGACGACCTGGGCCGCGGCGCGCAACCCACCGAGCAACGAGTACTTGTTGTAGCTCGACCAGCCGGCCATCAGCAGGCCGACCACCGACAGCCCGCCGATCGCGAAGAAGTACAGCAACCCCAGGTTCAGGTCGTACCCGAACAGCCCCGGGGCGAACGGGATGACGAGCAGCGTCATGACGCTCGCGAGGTAGACGACGACGGGTGCCCACGTGAAGACCAGCGAATCCGCGCCGGTCGGCGTGAAGTCCTCCTTCATCAGGACCTTCAACCCGTGGACCGTTGACAGGAGCGACCCGAACGGCCCGACACGGTCTGGCCCGATCCGAAAATTCATCAGCGCGATGATCTTCATCTCCATGTAGATGATCAGGAACGCGGTCGGGACGGTCATGACCAGGATGACCGTGATCGCGACGACGAAGCGCACGATCGGCAGGTTGGCGACGAGGATGTCGATGATCGCCTGCCCGAAGATCAGGATCAGCGCGATCGCCCCGATCGTCAGCAGCAGCAACAACGGGACGACCGTGAACACGATCTTCCCTGGCAGCGTGAGCCGGTTCCACGACCGGCCGATCACGGTCATTTATCGACGCCGCCCATGATGGGATCCAGAGAGGCCATCACGGCCATCGTGTCGGCGACAAGATGACCCGGGACCATGACGCCGACAGCCTGCAGGTGGATGAACGACGGGTCGTGGATCCGCATCCGGAACGGCTGGTCAGTGCCGTCGCTCACGACGTACGCGGCGTACTGGCCGCGCGGCCCCTCGATGCCCGCGTAGGCGCGTCCCGGGCGGGGCCGCAACAGGCGCGGCAGCTTGGCCATGATCGGCCCATCCGGCATCTGGTGGAGGCACTGGTCGATGATCCGCAGGCTCTGCTTGATCTCGTCCATCCGCAGGAGATAGCGGGCGAGGCAGTCACCCTCGGAGCGAGTCGGGATGTCGAAGTCGAGCTCGGGATAGACGCTGTAGGGGTGCGCCCGCCGGACGTCGAACGGGACGCCGGTCGCACGCAGGTTCGGCCCGCTCATGGCCATCCGCAACGCGGTCTTGGAATCGATCGTTCCCAGGTCGCGCATCCGCCGGACGAAGATCTCGTTCTCGTTGAGGAGCGTGTTGCCGGCTTCGATCTGCTCGGTCGCCTTGCTCATCCAGTCGCCGAGCCGGCTCATGAACTCGTGGTTGAGATCGCCGTTGACGCCGCCGATCCGGAAGTAGTTGAAGAGCATCCGCTGGCCGGTCAGCGAGGCGAGCATCTCGACGATCTCGTCGCGCTCGATGAACGACCACAGGATCGGTGTCAGGCCGCCGAGGTCGAGCGCCATCCAACCCAGGAACAGCGCGTGGCTTGCGACCCTGTTCAGCTCGGCCGACAGGACGCGGATGTACTCCGCGCGTCGCGGGACCTCGACGTCGAGCAGCTTCTCGAACGCCATGACGCCGGGCCACTCGCAGAAAAGCGAGCTCACGTACTCGAGCGGGTCGAGATAGCAGATCGCCTGGTGGTAGTCGGCGTTCTCGCACAGCTTCTCGACGCCGCGATGGAGGTAGCCGAGGACCGGATCGAGGTCGACCACCTTCTCGCCGTCGAGCTTGAGCACGACGCGGAGGACGCCATGGGTCGACGGGTGCTGGGGCCCCATGTTCAGGAACATCTCGCCGTCGCGCAGCGAGTAGAACTCGGACTCGCGCTCGGTGCGCGGCGGGTAGGGCGGGACCGGCTCGAAGACGCCGAGGTCCCGATCGAGCTGGACGCGCGGGTCGTCCGGCGTTCCGGCGAACGACTCGTCGCGGCCGTGATCGTGGGGTCGGGTATGCCGTCGTGGTGTCGTCGCGGTCATCGCAGGTCCTTGCCGTTCGCGCGGGAGCTCACGCACCGCCCCGACGGACGTTCGCCGTCGCCGGGGTCTCGCGTGGGGTATGGGTCCGTTCCATCGGTCGGACGCCCGCCCCCGGGGAGCGGGCTGCGTCGTCCGCCAGGTAGAAGTCCTTGCGCAGGGGGAAGCTCGTGTAGTCGGGCGGAAGGTAGATGCGGCGCAGGTCGCGGTTGCCTTCGAACGTGATGCCGAACATGTCGTATGCCTCGCGTTCCATCCACTCGGCGCCTTTCCACATGAACGTCACCGAGGGGACGCGCGGGTCCTGGCGCGAGAGGCCGTCGGCGATGACCCGCAGCCAGTCGGGCGTCGTCGGGCTCCACAGGTGGTACACGACCTGCATGGCGTCACCCGTGTCGACACCGGCCAGGTCGGCCAGGAACTCGAAGCCGAACTCGGGCTCGTCGTGGAGTGCCGTGATGACCTGGGTGACGTCACCAGGCCCGATCCGGATTTCGGTCTCGTCGTGGCGTTGCCGGATCGGCCCGGTCAGCTGCTCGCCGAAGCGCCGCTCGAGGCGGGCCTTGAACGCTCGATCCACGGTCAGACCTGCTCGGGGACGGTCGGGCCGATCGCTCGCTCCGGCCAATGACCGCGACGGTCCTTGACCAGCTGCTGGAGCTTCATCATCCCGTAGATCAGGCCCTCCGGCCGGGGCGGGCAACCCGGGACGTAGACGTCCACCGGCATGACCCGATCGATCCCCTCGACCGTCGAGTAGCTCCGCTTGTACCGCCCACCGGAGCACGTGCAGTCGCCCATCGCGACGCACCATTTCGGCTCCGGCATCTGCTCCCAGAGGCGGACCAGCGGCCCAGCCATCTTGGTGGTCAGCGTCCCGGCGACGATGAGCACGTCAGCCTGGCGCGGGCTCGCCCGGAACGGGAACATGCCCCAGCGGTCCATGTCGTTCTTCGACGTCGCGGCCGACATCATCTCGATGGCGCAGCACGCCAGCCCCGAGAGCAGCGGCCAGAGGCTGTTCATCCGGATGAGGTCGAGCACGTAGTCGGCCTTGGTGGGGATGACCTCGAGCACCCCGCTCCAGCGCGCATCGTCACGCCGGCCCGCCCCGCTGGCTTCGAGCTCCGCGAGGTGGGTGATGTCGGTCGGACGGCCCCCGTCGTACGCCGATGGGTCCGCCGCCTGCCAGAGCGTGTTGCGGACGACGATCGGATTCGCGACCGCGTCGGACGGGCGGGTCGCCGGGAGGGCGGGTTGCGCCGGGACATCCGACCCGATCTGCGTCTCGTCCGAGGCGCCGGCGCCCAGGCCGTCCGGGTTCGTCTTCAGCGCCACGTCAGGGCTCCCTTCCGCCAGGCATACGCGAGGCCGAGGAGCAGGATCGCCACGAACACGACCATGCTGATGAACAGCGCGGCCGGGTTCAGGGCCGGGTCCTGGAAGACGATCGCCCAGAGGTAGATGAAGATCACCTCGATGTCGAAGGCCACGAACAGCAGGGCGTAGATGTAGAAGGACAGCCCGAAGCGGCCGTGGGTGTCGCCGTACGTGTCGATGCCCGACTCATAGGGCAGACCCTTGTGGACGTCCCCGCGGTTGCGGTGCGAGACCAGCCACGCGGCACCGATCGTCAGGAAGACGAACGTCACGCCGGCGAAGGCGAAGCCCACGACGTACCAGAGCTGTGCCAATCGAACTCCCTTCGGGACCAGTCGGAGGCGGCGGGCAGGGTCGGCTCCGCGGAGCCTCCACGCACGGCCATTCTATCAGCGAGTACGCCTGCGAACGGGCCGCGACAGGGTCGGCGAGGCGCTGGGGGACGCCTCGCCGTGGGAGCGGCAGGATCGGCAGAGGAGGGGCGCCGATCCGAGTGGGGCCGCACGGCATGGACTGTGCCGGCGGCATCCGTGACACCGAAGCGGGGAGCGCGACGCGCCGAGCGCGCGTGCAGGTTCACGTCGCGCCCCCCGTGACGGTGCGGTCGTGCGACGACCACCGTCAGACTGACGCTACGACCCCCGCCGGGGCAATACGGCATTCGCCCTAGTCGCCCCGGCCTCGCGGGCGGCTCGGCAGTCGATAGCCGAGCAGGTCGAGATCGGCGCCGGCCGGCCAGTCGCGGCCGAAGACCATGAACCGGAATCGACCCATGGCGGCCGGGTCGAGCAGCCGCATCAGGGCCGCTCGCAGCAGCGTGTAGTCCTCGAAGGTCGTCGCCGGGTCGGCCTGGATCTCGCGCAGGCGCCCCTCGATCCCGAGACCCATCAGTGCCTCGGCCTGGGTCGTGATCCCGATCGTCGTGAGCCCGCCGGCGAGCGCGGCCCGCTCGACCGCGGTGACGTCGACATGCGCGGTCAGGTCCTGGTGCCCGACGAAGCGATACGGATCGTCGTGGACCTGGTGCCGGACATAGGCGCGAAGGGTCCCATCGCGGCGACGGGTCGGGTCGTAGAGCTCGGCTGCGGGGGCGCCGTAATCGATGAGAAGCAGGAGCCCGCGCCGCAGCGGAGCAGCGGCACGCCTGATCCATCCGTCGAGGGCGAGGCAGATCTCCGCCGTCTGCCCCTCCACCAGCTCGATGTCCTCGGCGACGAGCCGCTCCGCGAGCGCCGTCGATGTCGGCGTGCTGTCGACCTCCACGAACGCGCCGTCCGGCGCGACATCGACCGCGAGCTCACGCAGCCCTCCGCCGAGACGGCGGACGCGGTGGACCGGGAGCGCGTCGAGGACCTCGTTCGCGAGGACCACGCCATCGAACGGGGCATCGACCGGGCCAGTGTCGAGCCGATCCAGGAGACCGGCCGTCTCGAGGCGATCCTGCAACGCCTGCCTCCGCCCCTCGTCGACCTCGACCGGCCGGAAGCGGATCGTCGCCCCGAGCGCGGTGTCCCGCACGGCTCGGAGCAGGGAGACCGCCAGCGCACCGTCGCCGGCGCCGTGCTCGACGACGACGAACGGGTCGGGACGCTCCAGGCGCTCCCAGGCCTGGACGACGGCTCGGGCGAGCATCTCGCCGAAGATGGGATGCAGCTCCGGCGCGGTCAGGAAGTCGCCGCCACGACCGGGCCGGGCGTCGGCCGACCGGTAGTAGCCGCCGTCAGGGTCGTACAGCGCGAGCTCCATGAATCGTGCGAACGGCATCGGCCCGCCACGTCGGATCTCGTTGCGGATCCGCTCCACGAGGGCGGCGTCCTCGCCGACGCCGGAGAGATCGGTCGGCCCCTCCCGCCGCAGATCGGGTCGAAGGTCCGTCACGGTGCCGATGCCCCGCGAGATCGGGAGGCCGGCCCACGCGCCCGACCGAGCGCGAGACGCAGGCCAGGCCCGACCAGCGTGTGGCCGCCCAGCAGGATGGGGATCGGCGCGTTCACGGCAGACGCCGTCAGGGCGTGCAGCCAGGGATCCTCGACGCTCGCCGGGAGGAGAAGATCGGATGCGAAGCGGTCCTCCGCAAGCGGCCAGCCAGCCTCGTCCGCACCGAACCGGTGCGCGAGCAGGACACGCGTGTCGATGACGGCGGCGTCACCGAGCCGCGTGAGGGTGTCGCCGAGTGCCTCGGGCCCGTCACGGTCCAGCAGCGCGCCGAGAACGGATGCCGCCGGCCGCTGGCCCGCACGGCGCGTGCGCAGGCCGCGCTCCTCGATGAGTGCCCGGGTCCGCGACGAGGTTCGCGCTTCCAGCCAGGCCAGGTTCGTGGCCGAGACCCGTCCTGTCACGATCAGCTCGGCGGCGGACTCGGCGACGACCGACCGGACGGCACCGATGATCGCGCGCACGCGGGCCGTGTCCGTTGCCCGGAGCGACGACTGCCAGCGACCCCCGAGCAGCACGACGTCGAGTGGTCCGTCGATGTCGATCCCGAGTCTCGTCCGCCCGCGCCGATCGTCGACCGGCACCCCGGCGTGCTCCTCGAGCCAGCGCGGGAGCGCGTTGTCCGTCGGCAGATCCGGCACGTTCGCCAGGGCGTCGCGTGCGCGCGCAACGGCGATGACGTCGGCCGAGTAGCGGTTGTTCGTGAGTGCCGTGGGACGGTCCCCGGCGGCCGTGGCCACGAGCTCCCGACGGTCCCACGCGGTGGCGAGGGGCACGGCGCCGGAGCCAAGGACGACCAGGCCGCCATCTCCGAGCTCGGCGACCAGATCGCGCAGCCGTGCCCCGAACGCCCGTCCGTCCGGGGGGCCCGCGTGGATCCTCGCCCGCGTCGCGCCGGCCTCGAGGAACCCACGCACGTGCCGCTCGGCGGCATCCAGCCGCGCGGCCGCGGTCGCCCGCGTCAGCGCACCGGCATCGTCGCCGGGCTCCTGGTGGAGGACGGCGACATCGACCTCGGTCATGCCGACCCCTGCGCCGGTATGCGGACCGGCAGCACTCCCGACCAGGCTCCTGTCGATCCGGCCGCCATGGCTGGATAGTAAGGTGCCGTCGATGAGTGCCCGCCGGACCGTCCGAGCCTATGTCGGCCTCGGATCCAACGTCGGCGACCCGGCCGGGGCCCTGGCATCCGCGGTCGAGGCGATCGCCGCACTCCCCGGAGTGCGGGTCGACGCTGTTTCGCGGCTCTACGCGACCGCACCGTGGGGAGTCACCGACCAGCCGGAGTTCCGCAACGCCGCGATCGCGGCAGACATCCGATACGACGACAGGGATCCCGCCGAGGCTGCCCTCGGCATCCTCGGCCGACTCAAGACGATCGAGCGCGCGGCCGGCCGGCGGCGACGGCGGCGCTGGGGGCCGCGTGAGCTCGACCTCGACCTGCTGGTGTATGGACGCCACCGGATCGACATCGAGCGCTCGCCGGAGGCGGGCTCCGTGGAGGCCGAGGTCGATCCGGCCAAGGCCACCAAGCGGCTCGAAATCCCGCACCGGGACCTCGGAGAGCGTCTGTTCGTGCTCGCCCCGCTCGCCGACCTCGCCCCGCGTCTCGTGCCCCCGGGCTGGTCCGAGAGCGTCGAATCCGCCCGCCGGCGCGTGGCGGCGCAGGAGCCGCCCGGGACCGTCCGCGTCGTCGGGCTCTGGGACGCAGCCGGCCGGAGGTGGCGTCCCTCGGCCGGCTAGCGGTCAGCCCAGCCGCAGGTTCGGCAGGACGTCCTTTCCGAACGCCTCGATGAACTCGGGCTGGTTCCGCCCCACGTTGTGGAGGTGGATCTCGTCGTAGCCCATGTCGACGTAGTGCTGGATGTGCCGCAGGTGCTCCTCGAGGTCGCTGCTGATCATCACCCGGTTCTTGAAGTCCTCCGGCCGGACGAGCTTGGCGATGCCGGCGAAGTCCTCGGGGTTCTTGATGTCCTGCTTGGGGAAGAAGGCCATGCCGCCGTTGGGCCATTCGACGAGGGCGTTCTGCATCGCGTCCTCCTCGGTCGGCGCCCAGGAGATGTGGATCTGCAGGAACCTAGGACCGCCGGCCGGCTTGCCCACCTCGGCCCGACCCTCCTCGAACTTGCCCCAGATCATCTCCATCTTCTCGTCGGCCGCGCCGACCGTGATGAGCCCGTCGGCAAATTTGCCGGTCTTCTTGGCGTTGACCGGGCCGGCGGTGGCCACATAGATGGGCACCCGCTGGTCGTCCGGCGGGCGGGTGTAGAGCTTGGCCCGCTCGAGCGTGAAGAACTTGCCGTCGTGGCGCACGACCTCGCCGCTGAACAGCTTGCTGATGACCTCGATCGCCTCGAACATCATCGCGCTGCGGATGGGCACCTCCGGCCAGACCGGCGCGACGACGTGCTCGTTGAGCGCCTCGCCCGCGCCCAGGCCCAGGTAGAAGCGACCCGGGTACATCGCGCCGAGGGTGGCCGCGGCATGGGCGATGACCGCCGGGTGGTAGCGGAAGCCCGGGCACGTCACGGCCGTCCCGAACCGGAGCGATGTGCGCTGGCCGAGCGCGCCCATGAACGCCCAGGCGAAGCCGGACTGGCCCTGCTGCGGGGTCCACGGGTGGAAGTGCTCGGAGACCATGAAGCCGGCCTCGAACCCGGCTCCCTCGGCCTGGGCGCACCAGTCGAGCAGCTCGGTCGGGCTGAACTGCTCCATCATGGCCGCGTAGCCGATCTTGGTCATCCGGGGCTCCTTCGGGTGGTATCGGCCAGCGCTCGCGCGGCGCGCCAGGCGTCGTGGTAGGTCGAGTACAGCGGGACCGGTGCCAGACGGACGATATCCGGTTCGCGGAAGTCCGCGACGACGTCGAGCGCCTCGATCGCGGCGAGCCTGTTCGCAGCGTCAGGGACGCGAACCGAGAGCTGCGCGCCACGCGCTGTCGGATCCCGAGGCGTGATGATCTCGGCGTCGGGCACCAGCGCGTCGATGGCCGCCTCGAGGTACGCGGTCAACGCCACGGACCGCTCGCGCAGTGCGGCCATGCCGACTCCATCGAACAGCGCGAGCGAGACCCCGATCGGGGCGAGCGACAGGATCGGCGGGGTCGAGATGCGCCAGCCGTCAGCACCCTGGGCGGGGTCGATGGTCTCGGCCATCTCGAAACGCGTCGCTTCGTCATTGCCCCACCAGCCGGTCAGCCGTCGGGCCGACGCCGCCTCGCCGTGCCGTTCGTGCACGAAGAACTGGCCGAGCGCGCCCGGGCCGCCGTTCAGGTACTTGTACGTGCACCAGGCGGCGGCGTCGACGTCGGCGTCGTGGAGCGCGAGCGGCACGTTCCCGGCGGCGTGCGCGAGATCCCACACCACGACGGCGCCTGCGGCGTGGGCGGCCGCCGTCAGTCGCTCGATCGGCTGGAGCTGGCCAGTGGCGTAGTTGACACCCGCGAGTAGCACGAGCGCGAGCCGATCTCTGTCGTCATGGATGGCCGCCTCGAGGTCTTCGGTGCGCAGGGTGGCCTCGCCCTCGCGCGGGCGGACGACGACCAGGTCGTCGGCCGGATCGAGGCCGTGGTGCCGGAGGTGCGAGTCGACGGCGTATCGGTCGGACGGGAACGTCGGCGCATCGATCAGGATCGCGGTGCGACGGCCCTCCGGCCGATAGAAGCCGGCAAGCAGGAGATGCAGGTTGACGGTCAGGGTGTTCGCGGTGCCGACCTCGTCCGGTCGAGCCCCCACGATCCCAGCCGCCATCTCCCGGATCGCCCCATCGGCCTCGAGCCAGCCGCCGCCCGACGCGAACCAGCCGTCGACCCCGAGCTCGGCCCAGCGCTCGAGCTCGCGTTCGACCGCATCGCGCGCACCGACCGGTTGGGCACCGAGCGACATCCCCGCGAGGTACGCCTTGGGTCGGCCGCCACGGCCCACCGGCAGGAGGAACCGCTCGCGCCAGCCGGCCAGCGGATCGGCAGCATCCAGCGCCCGAGCGCTCGCCTCCCCGAGCGTGGTCTTGAGCGTGGTCATCGCGTCGGCGTCGGCGCCGTCCCGCGTCCGGTCGCACCGAGCGACGCCGCGATGTCGGGGGCGCCTCCCACGGCGACCAGCCGGACATCGAAACCGGCGGCGTCGAGCATGCTGGCGGCGATCGACGCACGGGAGCCGCTCTTGCACATGACGGTGATCGGTGCGTCGCGCGGCAACGTATCGAGCCGATCCGCGAGGTCGCCGATCGACAGCTCGATCGAACCCGGGACGACCCCGTCGTCGCGCCACTCGTGCGGGTAGCGAACGTCGAGCAGGTGCGGTCGTTCCCCTCGACCGAGCTCGTCGGCCGCCGCGGCCGCCGACACGACCGGATAGGAGGCCACCGTCCCGCCGGCATCTGCCCAGGCCATGACGCCACCGGCCAGCACGCCCTCGATCCGGTCGTAACCGATCCGGAACAGCTGGGTCACGGCCTCCTCCAGCGCGCCCTCGAACGGGTCCGGCAGGATCAGCACGAGGGCCGCGTTGAACGGCACGAACCACCCGACAGAGGACGCGAACGAATCACCCAGCTCGATGTTGAGCGATCCCCCGATGTGACCGGCGGCGAACGCCTCGCGCGATCGGGCATCGACGATGTGGGCACCGCCCGCGACCGCGGCCCGCACGGCATCGGGCCCGATCTCCCTGGGTAGCGCGAGCCGTCCCACGACGACCGGCCCGGCCCGATTGATCGGCCCCATCTCCGCGTAGTAGGTGGGGTACGGCCCGAGGCCGTCGAGCAGCGCGGCCCGGAAGGCGCCCTCATCGGCGATTCCCAGCAAAGGATTGGACCGGCGTTCACGGCCGATCGTCGTGGTGCGTGCCGCATCGGCCGGTCCGACCGAGCAGAAGCTGCCAGCGCCGTGGGTCGGCAGGATCGCGACGTCGTCCGGCAGCGTCGCGAGCGCACGGAGCGAGTGGAACTGCGCCCGGGTCAGCTCGTCCGTGCGATCGGCTCCGAGCAGGTCGGTCCGTCCCGCGCTCCCGACGAGCAGGCTGCCGCCGGTCGCGATGGCCGACGGTGCCGTGTCACCGTCCGCCCACGCTTCCCATGCCAGGTGCTCAGGCGTGTGCCCTGGCGTTGCGCGTGCCGCGAGCCGCAGACCATCGATCTCGAGGGCGCCGCCGTCGTCGATCGGTCGATGCGCAAAGGCGTAGCGGCCGCGGGCTGGCGCGAGGATCTCCACACCGAGCGACGAGCGCAGCTCGAGGGCGCCCGAAAGGTAATCGTTGTGGACGTGGGTCTCGAGGACGTGCGTCAGCCGCCAGCCACGAGCCTCCGCGGCGGCCATCACGCGCCACGCGTCGCGCGGTGGATCGACGACGACCGTTTCCCGTCCCGCGGAGAGCAGGAACGCGCCGTTACCGAGCCCCGGGGTCAGGATCAGCTCCACGTCCATAGGCCTAGCCATGGTAGACCCGTGCGACGCCCAGCCCGAGCATGCCGATCGCGATCCAGATCGAGGCGCCAAGGACGAACGGCCGCGGCCCGACGCCGAGCATCGCCCGGACGTCGGTGGCCAGCCCGACCCCGGCGAGCGCGACGAGGATCAGCAGCGACGCGAGCGTCGAGCACAGGTCGGCGAGCGTGCCACCGGTGGGGAGCGCGCCGTCGAGCAGCCCGGCCGAGCGCAGGGCTGCGAAGACGACGAAGCCGAGGACGAACCAGGGGACCGCGCGGGCGACCATCGCGAGGGTTGATGTCGGCGCCGGCGCATCTCCGGCACGTTCGAGGGATCGAGCCGCCCACCAGGTCGCCCCAAGCAACACCGGCAGGATGGCCAGGTTGCGCGTCAGCTTGACGATCGTGGCGACGTCACCGGCAGGCGCGGAGTAGGCATAGCCCGTTGCCACGACCTGCGCCGTGTCATTGACCGCCAGCCCGGCCCAGGTCCCGAATGTCGCGTCGCCGAGGCCGAGGAGCCGCCCGAGGACGGGCAGGGCCAGCACCCCGAGCAACCCGAAGAGCGTGATCGTCGAGACCGCGTAGGCGGTCTCGCGATGGCGGGCGCCGATGATCGGCGACAGCGCCAGGATCGCCGAGTTGCCGCAGATCGCCATGCCGACCGTGATCAGGACGGACAGTGGCGGGACGATGCGCAGCCGCCGCGCTAGCCATGTCCCGAGCAGGAGCGCCGCGCCGACGGTCAACGCGATCGCGACGATGCTCCCGGCGCCCGTGGCCAGGAGCTGACCCAGCGTGAGCCGCGCCCCGAGCAGCGTGATCCCGATGCGGAGCGCGTAGCGCGCCGCGATCGTGGCGCCCGGCAGGAGCCGCGCCCGGATCTCGGCGGACGCCCCCAGGAGGAGGCCCAGCGCCAGGGCGATCGCGGTCTCGAGCCCGAGCTGGAAGGCGCCGCCGATCCATCTGGCGAGCCCGGCGACCACGATGCACGCGAAGAGACCGAGAACGAGGCCGAGCCTCGCGGGAGGCGCGGCCGTCAGAGTCGGACCCGGGGCGGGCTGTCGCGATCGAACATGTGGACGGTGTCGACGAACCGGACCTGCTTGGCCTGGTACGCCATGACCAGCGAGTGGGTCCGGGCGCCGCCGCCGAAGAACCGGACGCCCTGGAGCAGATCGCCACTCGTCACGCCGGTGGCCGCGAACACGAGGTTCTCGCCCGGCGCGAGGTCCTCGGTCCGGTAGACGCGGTCCTCGTCGCCGTGGCCCATCGCGGCACCCCGCTCGCGCTCCTCGGGCGACCGGTAGCGGAACCGCGCCTGGATCTCGCCTCCCAGGCAGCGCAGCGCACCGGCCGTGATGACGCCCTCCGGTGCACCACCGATGCCCATCACTGCGTGGACGCCGGTCCCGGACACCGCACACGAGATCGCGGCCGACAGGTCGCCGTCGCCGATGAGCTTGATCCGGGCGCCGGCGGCTCGGACCTCGGCGATCAGGTCGTCGTGTCGCGGTCGCTCGAGGATGACGACCGTGATGTCCGACACCTTGCGCCCGAGCGCCTCGGCGATGCGCCCCAGGTTCTCGGTGGGGCTGACCTGGATGTCGACCTTGCCGGCCGCGATCGGACCGACGCACAGCTTGTCCATGTAGGTGTCGGGGGCGTTGGTGAGGCCGCCCGCCTCGCTGGCGCACAGCACGGTGATCGCGCCTGCCTGGCCGTGGGCGACGAGGTTCGTCCCCTCGAGCGGATCGACGGCGATATCGATCCTCGGCACCTCGGCCCGCTCGGCGCCGGTCTTGCCGACCCGCTCGCCGATGTAGAGCATCGGCGCCTCGTCGCGCTCGCCTTCGCCGATGACGATGCGACCGGCGAACTCGATCTCGTCCATGGTCTTTCTCATCGCGCTCGTCGCCGCGGCGTCCGCCTCGTCCTTGGCGCCGCGGCCCATGAACCGCGCCGACTCGATCGCGGCAGCCTCGGTCACGCGCACCATCTCGAGCGCGAGAAGTTGCTCCATCAGACCGTACTGTCAGGGGCAGCAAGGCGGTTCGCGCGCAAGGCGGGTGCGAGCACGCGAGCGAGCGCACGCTGAGGTGCGTGAGCGAACGCGCGCAGCGCACAACGCCGCGCCCGGACCGGTTGGCGGCCCCACTCAATGGCGAAAATGCCGTCTCCCCGTAAAGACCATTGCCAGGTGGTGTCTGTCGGCGACCTCGATCGCCATCTCGTCACGGATGGAGCCGCCCGGTTGGATGATGGCGGTGACGCCGGCCGTCGCCGCAGCCTGGATCCCGTCCGGGAACGGGAAGTACGCATCCGCGGCCATGACCGCGGTCTTGGCCCGGTCGCCGGCCCGGCGCAGGGCGATCTCGACCGACACCTGCCGCGAGGCCTGGCCGGCCCCGATCCCGACGGTGGCGCCATTGCGCGCGAGGACGATCGCGTTCGATCGCACGTGGCGGACCGCCCGCCACGCGAACAGCAGATCGGTGAGCTCCTCGAGGGTCGGCCGGCGACGGGTCACGACCTGGAGCTGGCCGCGATCGAGACCGAGGTCGTCGAGGTCCTCGACGAGAAGGCCGCCGGCCACCCGCTTGAAGTCGAGACTCGCGATGCCGTAGTCGCGCATCCCGTCGGTCGGGTCGGGTGGGACGGCGAGCAGCTCCAGTCCGGCCTTCGCCTTGAGGATGCCGATCGCGGCCTGGCTGAAGCCCGGCGCCACGACGGCCTCGTAGGAGTTCGCCGCGATCTCCCGCGCCGTCGCCCCGTCGAGCTCGCGGTTCACCCCGACGATCCCGCCGAAAGACGCCACGGGATCCGTCTCCAGGGCGTGCCGGTAGGCCTCGACGAGCTCGTCGTGCGATGCCAGCCCGACCGGGTCGGTGTGCTTCACGATCGTGACCGTCGGCGCCGTGTAGTCGCGGGCGATCCGGTACGCCGCATCGAGGTCGAGCAGGTTGTTGAACGACGGTCGACCGCCCTGCAGTTGCGAGGCATCGGCCAGGGTCGCGCTGCGGTGCGTGGTCTCGCGATAGAACGCCGCGCGCTGGTGCGGGTTCTCGCCGTAGCGCAGGTCGTCGACCTTCTCGAGGACGAGGGCAAGGCGGCGCGGGAAGGTGTTCCCGGAGATCTGGTTCAGGTACGCGGCGATCTCGGCGTGATAGGCGGCGACCGTGCTGAATGCCTCGGCCGCGAGCTGCGCGCGGGTCTCGGCACTGACCTGTCCGAGCTCCTTGAGCTCGCCGACGATCCGCTCGTAATGGGTCGGGTCGGAGGCGGCGGCGACGCCGGCCGAGTTCCGGGCAGCCGCCCCGAGCAACGCGGCTCCGCCGACGTCGATCATCTCGATCGCCTCGTCGAGCCCGACCAGCTTGACCCCGACGGCCGGTGCGAAGGGCTTGACGTTGACGATCACGAGGTCGATCGGGGAGATGTTCTGGGTCTTGAGGTCGGCCATCTGCTCGGGCACGTCGCGACGCGCCAGGATGCCGGCGTAGACCGCGTGGTGGAATGTCTTGACCTGCCCGCCGATCGTCGGCTGCCCATCCGTCAGGTCGGTCACCGGGGCGACGTCGATGCCTTCGCCGGCGAGGAAATCGCGGGTGCCGTCGGTGGCGAACATCTCCACGTCGAGGGCGCGCAAATCCCGGGCGAGCGTCGCGATACCCTCCCGGTTCGCGACTGACAGCAGGGCACGCACCCCGGGCGTTCCTCCTCCCCACGCGCGTCCGACGGGAGCGGACCGCTTCGGCCGAGTATAGCGTCCGGTCATGGCATACTCCGCCCCACCGACCTACCGACCCGCTCGCCCACAGGGAGGCACCTGTGACCCTGGCGCCCTGGGACTACCTGTTCCTGTCGTTCAACAGCGGCAACTTCGCGGACCTGTTCTACCCGACCTGGATCGCCGCCCTCGTCCTGCTGATCGTCCTGATCGTGCTCTACAACGTCCGGACGAAGGCGCTCCACCGGCACCCGCCCTATGTCGACCTGTGGGAGTGGCTGTGGTGGACCGGTCTGATCACGTTCAGCCTGCTGCTGATCGAGGCCGTGTTCCAGTTCGACTTCATCCTCGTCCTGGCGACCGGGATCATCGGGCTCGGCACGCTCGTCTGGATCCGCTTCCGGCGGTTCCCGCCCCTGTTGCGCGCGCACGAGCAGCGGCTGGCCCGCCAGCGCTACTTCACGAAGCAGAAGTTCGCCGATCCCGAGGCGACCATCCGGCGCCGGGTCGGTCCACGCCGCCAGCGCCGCCGGCGACGCTAGACGGCGATGCCGATCGAGGTCCGGCGGTTCGGCGTCGGGCACAGGCGCCCGGATGGCCCGCCCGGCACGGTGGGCGTGACCGGCCAGCCGCTCCACTCTGACGGGCGGGGCGCGGTCACAGAGCTGGCCTTCGCCCGCGGCGCACGGATCGAGCCGCATACCAACCCGAACACCTCGTGGCTGATCGTCATCGAGGGCGGCGGCTGGGCCGGTGTCGGGGAGGAGGCGACGCGCGTCGCGGCCGGCGAGGCCGTCCTGTGGCCGGCCGACGTGCCCCACGCAGCGTGGACCGAGCACTCGGAGATGCGCGCATTCGTCGTCGAGTTCACGGGCGCCGATGACAGTGCGGTCCGGGACGTCCTCGAGGGCCGCGTCGTCGACGGTCCCGTCAGGCTCGGTGAGCCCGTGGAACGCGCGGTCGGGGAGCTCGCCCCGACGAGGTCGCGGGTACGTCACGACCCGGAGGCCGGCGAACCGGCCTGACCGGGTCGTGACGGCAGGCCGGGGCCTCCTCCTGCCCCTGCCCGCGGAGGGATTCGGCGAAAAGCCCGCTACCCGTCCATACGGGCCAGGGTGTCGAGCAGATCCAGGAAGGCGTGGACCTCATCGGTCGGGGGAAGGCCCTCGGCCTCGTGGAACGCGACCTCGGCCACGTCCCCCAGCGCGAGATGACCGACCCACGGACTGCCGCGCAGGACCTCCGCGGTCGAGGCCACGACGGCGTCGAAGCGGAAGAATGGGTCGGTCGACTGGAACGAGCGGGCGAGGTCGCTCGTGCGGACCTCGCGGACGATCTCGTCGGCCCGGTCGTTGTCGGGGTCGGTCCAGCGCAGCCGGACCGTCGCGATGTGGTGCTGGCGACCGACGTCGTCGTTGAGGCGCACGGCATACAGGGCCGTGACGCTGTGGCCGGCCCCGATGGCGCCGGCGTCGACAGTGTCGTTCGTGAAGTCGCGGTCGGCCATGTCACGGTTCTCGTAGCCGACCAGGCGGTAGGCTGCCACGGCTTCGGTGTCGAACTCGACCTGCGCACGGGCGTCGAGCGCGACCGTGTGGAGCGTCCCGGTGAGGTCCTCCGTGAACAGCCTGTGCGCCTCGTCCGGACCGTTGACGTAGGCATAGAACCCGTCGCCCTGGTCGGCCAGCTGCTCGAGCAGGACGTCGTTGTAGTTGCCCATGCCGACGCCCACCGAGACGAGCTCGATGCCGGCTGCCGCATCCTCTCGGATGCTCCCGAGGATTCCCTCGGGGTCGGTCAGGCCGACGTTGGCGACGCCGTCGGATGCCAGCACGACGCGGTCGATGCCGTTCTCGGTCATCGACGAACGCGCCAGTTCGTAGCCGAGGCGCAGGCCGTGCTCGAGGTTGGTGGAGCCGCCCGGCCGGAGCTCCCCGATGACACCCAGGATCTCGTCCCGGCTGGTGGCCCGTGTCGGCTCGAGCAGGACGCGCCCCTCGTCACCGAACGTGACGATGGCGACGGTGTCGCCGCGGCCGAGGCCGTCCACGAGTCGTGCGAGCGCGTCCTTGACGAGCTCGAGCCGGCCTTCGCGCTCCATCGACCCCGAGGTGTCGATCACGAAGGTCAGCGCCGTGTCCGGTCGGGCGCGATCGCGCACGTCGCGAGCCTGCAGCCCGATGCGCAGCAGGACCTCATCGCGGTCCAGGAACGGCGTCGGCCCGCCATCGGCGACGATCGAGAACGTGTCGTCGAGCGGTGGCGCGTAGCCCTGCTCGAAGGCGTTGATCCACTCCTCGACACGGACGCTGGCCGGATCCGGCCGGAAGCCGTCGTCGATGTAGCGCTGCGCGATCGTGTAGGACGCCGTGTCGACGTCGAGCGCGAAGGTCGACACGCGATCCTCGACCGGGTCGACGTACGGGTTGACGCCGGGATCCCGATAGGTGACGCCGTCGTAAGGCGTGGGCTCTGGCTCGCCCGGCCAGGGTGCGATCGTCGGTTGGTGGTGGCCCGGTGCCGATGAGGCACCTGGATTGCGACTGGACGCTGCCCCGGAGCACGCGCTCGCCACGAGGGCGACGGCGACCAGGGACAGGAGTGGCGTGCGCATCGCGCGACCTCCCGTCCGGATGCCATGGGGACCGGCACCCGGGCACTTGGGCGGACCACCGAGGTGGTACGCAGGTCCCTTGGGCCGCCACAAGTGCGCCGTCGGGCCGTCGCTTCGACGCCGGACCGGCGCGGCTGGTTCCGCCCTGACGTCAGTCCCCGTCGGCCGGCTTGCGCGTGGCGTTCGGGATGCCATCCTCGCCCGGCCGCCCGAGCACGGCACCGAGCTGGCTGAGGACGCGCGCGGTCATCCCCCACACCGACAGGCCGTCGACCTCGTAGTGGCCGTAGCGCAGCGGCAAGCCGCGGATCGTGCGCTCCACCATCGCGAGGGGAGCGTCGGGGAGGAACGTGGCGACGGGCGGCTCGAGGACCCGCACGACCTCGGCAGGGGCCGCGACGAGCACCGGGCGACGGGCTGCCAGGGCGACGATCGGCGTCACGGCGAAGTCGCTGACGGGGATCCAGAACGGCTCGAGCGCGCCGACGACGCGGACATCGGCGGCGTCAGGGTCGAGGCCGACCTCCTCCGCGGCCTCGCGCAGGGCCGTGGCGATCGCGTCGTCATCCTCGGGCTCGGCCTTGCCGCCCGGGAAGCTCACCTCGCCCGAGTGATGCCGACCGTCGACGGTCGGGCGCTCGATGAGGACGACCCGTGCGTCGCCGTCGGCGTCCGGGTACAGCAGCACGAGGACCGCCGCCGGGCGGCCCGGCGTCGTCCCTGTCGGGGGCCTCCAGCGCCGCTCGATCCCGTCGAGCGGGACCGGCATCAGCGCGTCGAGCGGCGCCGGGAGCGGATCGGGCAGGACTGCCAGCCGCTCCTCGACGTCCGCGAACCGCATCGGGCCGGGTCGCCGCGCGGCTAGTTGACGAGCTCGCCGTCGTCGCGCCGCGGGCGCGTCGGCGGAAGGTCGAGCGGTGAGTCCGGCCGGCCACGCCGTCGGCCGGTGCCCGCCCCGACGGCTTCATCCTCGGCCTGGCTCGAGCGGGCATCACGCCGTCCGCCATCGGCGACGACCGTCGCGCCTCCGCTGGAGAAGACCAGCGCACCCGAGGCGAGATCGGCATCGGCGGTGATCGTGTCACCCGGCCGGAACTCGCCGCTGACGAGCGCGCGAGCCAGCGGGTTCTCGACGAGTCGCTGGATGGTCCGCTTGAGCGGCCGCGCCCCGAACGACGGGTCCGTGCCCTCCCGGACGATGAGCGCCTTCGCCGTCGCGGTGAGCTCCAGCGTGAGGTCCTGGGCGGCAAGGCGCCGCTCGAGCTCGGCCAGCAGCAGCTCGACGATGGCCGCCAGGTCGTCGTCGGTGAGGGCGTGGAACACGATGACCTCGTCGACGCGGTTGAGGAACTCGGGCCGGAACTGCGAGCGCAGCGTCTCCGTCACGTCGCGCTTCATCTGCTCGTACGCCGCGTCGCCGGCGCGGGCATTCGTTGCCGCGATCGCCGCGGACCCGACGTTGCTCGTCATGATCACGACGGTGTTCTTGAAGTCGACGGTCCGGCCCTGGCCGTCGGTCAGCCGACCATCGTCGAGGACCTGCAGCAGGACGTTGAACACGTCCGGGTGGGCCTTCTCGATCTCATCGAGCAGCACGACCTGGTAGGGCCGGCGGCGGACGGCCTCGGTCAGCTGGCCACCTTCGTCGTAGCCGACATAGCCGGGTGGCGCGCCGATCAGGCGGGACACGGCGAACTTCTCCATGTACTCGCTCATGTCGATGCGCACCATCGCGCTCTCGTCGTCGAAGAGGAACTCCGCGAGTGCGCGGGCAAGCTCGGTCTTGCCGACGCCGGTCGGGCCGAGGAACAGAAAGGAACCGATCGGGCGGCGCGGATCCTTGAGCCCGGCCCGTGCACGGCGGACGGCGTCGGACACGGCCTGGATCGCTTCGTCCTGGCCGACGACACGGTCGTGCAGCCGCTCCTCCATCCTGATGAGCTTGGCGGTCTCGCCCTCCATGAGGCGGTTGACCGGGATACCCGTCCACGCTCCGACGATCTCGGCGATGTCGTCCGCGCCGACCTCCTCCTTGAGGAGGGTTCCGGGACCCTGCAGCGCCGCCAGGGCGGCCTCCTGCTCGGCAAGAGTGTCCTGCAGCGCCTTCTGGGTGGCGTATTTCAGCTCCGCCGCGGTGGCGAAGTCGGCCTCGCGCTCGGCCTGTTCGATGCGGGTCGCGAGCGCCTCCAGCTCGGACCGCGTCGCACGGATCGCCCCGATCGCGGCCTTCTCGGCTTCCCAGCGCTGCTTGAGGCCGCCGGACTCCTCCTCGAGATCGGCGAGCTCCTTCTCGAGCGCCTCGAGTCGAGCTTTCGACGCGTCGTCGGGCTCCTTGCGCAGCGCCTCGCGCTCGATCTCCAGCTGGATGCGCCGCCGCTCGAGCTCGTCGATCTCGATCGGCATGGAGTCGATCTCCATGCGCAGGCGCGAGGCGGCCTCGTCGACGAGGTCGATCGCCTTGTCGGGCAGGAAGCGGTCGGTGATGTAGCGATCGGACAGCGTCGCCGCGGCCACGAGCGCCGAATCGGTGATGCGCACGCCGTGGTGGACCTCGTAGCGCTCGCGCAGGCCACGCAGGATGCTGATGGTCTCCTCGACGGTCGGCTGGTCGACGAGGACCGGCTGGAAGCGCCGCTCGAGCGCGGCGTCCTTCTCGATGTGCTTGCGGTACTCGTCGAGCGTCGTCGCTCCGATCGTGTGCAGCTCGCCGCGCGCGAGCATCGGCTTGAGCAGGTTCGAGGCGTCCATCGCGCCCTCGGCGGCGCCGGCTCCGACGACCGTGTGGAGCTCGTCGATGAACAGGACGACCTGCCCGTCGCTGTCCTTGATCTCCTTGAGGACGGCCTTGAGCCGCTCCTCGAACTCGCCGCGGAACTTGGCGCCGGCGATGAGCGCCCCGAGATCGAGCGCGACGACGCGCTTGCCCTTGAGGCCTTCGGGCACGTCGCCCCGGACGATCCGCTGGGCGAGCCCCTCGGCGATCGCGGTCTTGCCGACACCCGGCTCGCCGATGAGCACGGGGTTGTTCTTCGTGCGCCGGCTCAGGACCTGGATCACGCGCCGGATCTCCTCGTCGCGGCCGACGACCGGATCGAGCTTGCCGGCGCGGGCCTCGGTCGTGAGGTCGCGGCCGTACTTCTCGAGGGCGGCGTACGTGCCCTCCGGGTTCTGGGACGTGACCCGCTGGCCGCCGCGCACGCTCTGGAGCGCCTGGAGGACGGCCTCCTTGCCGGCCGCGTGCGAGTCGAGCAGCGCCTGGGCGTCACCGCCGGCCTCGGCAATGCCGAGGAGCAGATGCTCGGTCGAGACGTAGTCGTCGCCAAGACGCCGGGCTTCCGCCTCGGCGCGATCGAGAACGGTCTTCGCCCGAGGGTCGAGGGCCAGCGAGCCACCCTGGATCCGGGCGCGGCGCGACAGGGCCGCGGCGAGCTCGCCGCGGAAGGCAGGCAGATCGACGCCGAGCCGCCGGAGGGTCTCCGCCGGGATCCCGTCGTCGGGTTCGACGAGCGCACTGAGCATGTGCTCGGCGTCAAGGACGGGGCTCTGGAGCCGTCGGGCGGTCTCCTGGGCGGCGATGATGGCCTCCTGGGCCTTCTGCGTGAAACGGTCGAGTTGCATCGGTCAGCTCTCTCGTGATCGGGGGTCTGGCTGGTCGACCAGCGTGGAGAAATGTTCGGCGGCCGCCCGGGCGTCCTCTGTCAGATGGGTCGGCAGCACGACCTTGGCCTTGACGTACAGGTCGCCGGAGCCGGCCGCCTTGAAGCGGGGCATGCCCTGGCCGCTAAGCCGGAACGTCCGCCCGGGCTGTGTGCCCGCGGGGATCGTGAGCAGCACCCGACCCTTTGGGGTGCGGACGTGGACGTCGGCCCCGAGGAGGGCCTCCCGCAGCGTCAGCGGGACCTCCCTCTCGAGGTCCGCGCCGCGGCGCGTGAAGGTCCGGTCCGGCAGCTGGCGGACCACGACGTGGAGGTCGCCGCCGCCGGGCGCCTTGCCCGTCAGGCGGATCCGGCTGCCGGTGTCGGCGCCCTTCGGGATCGTGACCTCGAGGCGCTTTCCCTCGACGTCGATTAGCCGGGTCGTGCCGTGGTACGCCTCGTCGAGGGTGATCTCCGCGACCGCCTCGGCGCTGGGCCGGGCCGGAGCGGCGGCCCGTCGCCCGGTGCTCGGTGGTGCGCCGCCGGCACGGACGCTCCCGTCTCGGTCCAGGCCCATCCCGGCCAGGATGTCCTCGAAGGACGGACCGCCGGTCGGCCGGCGCCCTCGCCCGGGCCCGGTCTCGGAGACCGGCTGGGAGGCGCCGCCGAAGAACGCCTGGAAGAAGTCGCTGAACTCGCCGGCGTCGCCTGTCGTGTGGAATTCATATCGGACGTTGCCGCCGGGTCCCCCGAAGCCGCTGAATCCGGCGAATGGATCGCCGGCGGAACGCGTCGGACCGCCGGTCGCTGCGCCCGCCGTCGCACCGGCGCGGGCGTAGTCTTCCCAATCCGAGCCGAGGCGATCGAAGAGGGCCCGCTTGTCTTTGTCGGACAGGACGGCATGCGCCTCGTTGACCTCCTTGAAGCGTCTCTCTGCCGCCGCATCCCCGGGCTTCGTGTCCGGGTGGTGCTCACGGGCCAGCTTCCGGTAGGCCTTCTTGATCTCCGATTGTGTCGCGGTCCTGGGCACGCCCAGGACCGCGTAATAGTCCTTGTAGTCCATGGCTCAGACCAGGGGGCGGCGTCTGACGCCCGGTGCGTGCGTTGTCGTCTGCGTTGCTCGCTCACGCACGTCGGAGTGCGTTCGCTCTGCTACTCGACGACGCCTTCGCACCGAACGTCATCCTGCCGCCCAAGGCTGTTCGATCTGCCCGTCTAATGGCCGCGTTCAACGACCACAGGGGGCTGATCGGTTGGGGGGAAATTCGTTCGGCGAACCCGGGTCTCGGGCTCGGGATCGAGCGGGTCACCACCCTTGACGATCTTCGGTGGCTCGGCGACGAGGGGCTTCGGCTTGCGCCGGAGGGCCGCCTCGAGCACCTGCTCCATCGAGTCGACGAGGATGAGCTTCATCGACTTGCGGATCTCGTCGGGGATGTCCCGCAGATCCTTCTCGTTCTTCCTCGGGATGATCACGGTCTTGGCCCCCGACAGGTGGGCGGCCAGGATCTTGCTCTTCAGGCCGCCGATCGGGAGCACCCGACCGCGCAGCGTGATCTCGCCCGTCATGGCCACGTCCTTGCGGACCGGGATGCCGGTCAGGGCGCTCACGATCGCCGTTGCCATCGTGATGCCTGCCGACGGCCCGTCCTTCGGGATCGCGCCCGCGGGGACGTGGATGTGCAGGGTGTTCTTCTCGAAGACCTCGCGGTCGATGCCCAATTCACGCGCATTGGCGCGCGTCCAGGACAAGCCGGCCCGCGCGCTCTCGCGCATGACCTCGCCGAGCTGGCCGGTGAGGATGAAGTCCTCCTTGCCCTCCATGCGGGTCACCTCGATGGCGACCACGTCGCCACCGACCTCGGTGACGACGAGACCGGTCGCCGCGCCCGTCTGATCCTCGGCCTCCAGCTCGCCGTACTCGAACCGCTGCGGTCCGAGGAACTCGGCCAGCTTCTTCTCGTCGACGACGGTCTTGCGCTTGCGGCCCTCGGCGACCTGCCGGGCGACCTTGCGCATGACGTTGGCGACCTCGCGCTCGAGGTTGCGGACGCCGGCCTCGTGCGTATAGGAGCGGACCAGCTCGGTCATCGCGCCGTCCGTGATCTCGATGCGCTTGTCGTTGAGGCCGTGGTTCGTCAGCTGCTTGGGGATGAGGAACCGCTTGCCGATCTCGATCTTCTCCTGCTCGGTGTAGCCGGGCAGCTGGACGATCTCCATCCGGTCGCGCAGCGGCGGCGGGATCGGGTCGAGCAGGTTGGCCGTGGCGATGAACAGGGTCCTGCTCAGGTCGAACGGCACCTCGAGGTAGTTGTCCTGGAACGAGTTGTTCTGCTCCGGGTCGAGGACCTCGAGCAGGGCGGACGATGGGTCACCCCGGAAATCCATCCCGATCTTGTCGACCTCGTCGAGCATGAACACCGGGTTGTTCGAGCCGGCTGTCTTGATGCTCTGGATGATCCGGCCGGGCAGCGCACCGATGTAGGTCCGCCGGTGGCCGCGGATCTCGGCCTCGTCGTGGATGCCACCGAGGCTCATCCGCACGAACTTGCGACCCATCGCCCGAGCGATGCTCTTGCCCAGGCTGGTCTTGCCCACGCCGGGCGGTCCGACGAAGGCGAGGATCGGGCTGCGGATCTGGTCGGCGAGCGTCCGGACCGCGAGGTACTCGAGGATGCGCTCCTTGATCTTCTCGAGGCCGTAGTGGTCCTCGTCGAGGATGCGCGCCGCCTCCTTGATGTCGAGCTGGTCGTCGGTCGCGACGTTCCAGGGCAGGCCGATCAGCCAGTCCACGTACGTCCGGATGACGCCGACCTCGGGAGAGGCCGACGGGATGCGGCTCATCCGGTCGACTTCCTTGATCGCCCGGGCCTTGATCTCGTCCGGCATGCCGGCCGCTTCGACCTTCTCGCGCAGCTCGTTGATCTCGGCCTGCTGCGGGTCGTCCTCGCCCAGCTCGCGCTGGATGGCCTTGAGCTGCTCGCGGAGGATGTACTCGCGCTGGGTCTTGTCCATCTCGGACTTGACCTCGGACTGGATCCGACCCTTGAGCTCGAGGATCTCGACCTGATGCGCGAGGAAGTTGGACACGAGCTTGAGGCGCTCGGTGACGTCGATCGTCTCGAGCAGCTCCTGGCGCTGCTCGGTCGACATGTCCGGGCTGTAGGCGACCATGTCGGCAAGCAGTCCGGGCTCACTGATATTGCGCGCGGCGACGGCCGCTTCCGGCGGGACCGGGGCGCCGTTCGCGACGTATTGCTCGATCTGGGCCTGGACCGTGCGCATCAGCGCCTGGACCTCGAGCCCGTCGGGCGACTCGTCTGGGAGCTCCTCGATGGACGCCCGGAGGTATGTCTCGGTTTGGCTGAAGCCACGCAGCCGAAGGCGCGACTGGCCCTGGACGATCGCTCTGACGGTGCCGTCCTGGAGTTGGACGACCTGCGCGATCTTGGCCAGCGTCCCGATGCCGAACAGCTCGGAGGGGTCGTTGATGTCCTCCTGCTCGGCCTGGCGCTGCGTGACAAGGGCGATGGGTCCGCCTTCGGCGACCGCGGCGTTGAGCGCGTTGACGCTCTTCTCGCGGCCGACCTGGAGCGGGACGATCATCTCCGGGAAGATGACCGTCTCCCGGAGTGCGACGAGAGGCAGGTCTCGGGGACCTGTCTCGGTCCCGTCCTGCGTTCCCTCGACCGGGGCTGACGGTCGCTTGGCCATCGTGATGGATCTCCTAATGTGCTGGGGCGGTGCCGGCGGGGCGGTGCCCCACCGACGGATGGATCGACGGTCGGTCGGTCAACGGTCTGCCGTCGATCGATCGAGGAGAGGTGTTTGGACGGGACGGGTCGGAGAGGCGTCGCCGACGCCCTCGGCGTAGAGGGCTTCGAGGATGCGCGCGCCGAGGCGCTCTTCCAGCTCGAACAGGATGCGGATGCCGGCGAGATTGACACCCCGCTCCCGGGTCAGATGACGGATCCACAGGATGCGGCGGATGTCGTTCTCACTGTAGAGCCGGATATTGGTCGGCGTCCGCGCCGGGCAGAGCAGGCCCTCGTCCTCGTAGATCCGCAAGGTGCGCGGATGCACGCTGACGATGCTCGCCGCCACGCTGATGACGTAGACGGGTCGCTCCGGGTCTCGCTCCGGCCGCGGGGACGCAACCATGTCAGGCGTTCGGCGTGGCGCCGGACTCGACCGGCGTCTCGTTCGCGGCGTGGCCATCGATGGTCGGGGTGATCTGGATCTGGCGCGGCTTGACGGCCTCAGCCCTCGGGAAGCTCAAGTGGAGGACGCCGTTCTCGAACGTCGCGGTCGCCTTGTCGGCCTCGAGGCCCTCGGGCAGCCGGATCGTCCGGCGGACGGAGCCGCGGCGGATCTCGCTGACGAGGGTGTCTCCGGCCGTGTCCTCACGCTCGGTGCGGGACTCGCCGCGGATCGTCAGTGTGCGGTCCTCGACGCTGATCTCGACATCCTCCGGCCGGAAGCCGGGGAGGGAGGCGTCGACGACGAGGGCGTCCGGGCCGCTATGGATGTCGACCGGAAGACCGCTGATCGCGCCCGAAGCGACACCCCACGCGCGCGGTCGAACGAAGCCGTCGTCAAGCAATCGATCCATGGTGTGGCGGAGGGTGAGGAAGTCCCCGATGGGGGACGTCCGACGGACGAGTGTCATGGCATGCATCTCCTGGTGTTCGTCGTTCGCGGTGCGCCGAAACGGGCGGCACCGTCGATGGGTTTCTGTCAACGCGCCCGGCTTGGCGGACACAAGAAGATGCTAGAACCCTGACAATGACGTTGTCAAGAGTCTTACGCTAGGAAACGGTTGACGTTCCTGAACACCTGGGCCGCGGCACCCCGTCAGCGCGTCGGTGCTGCCTCCGGATCGCCGATCAGCTGACCGTGGAGCAGGTCCTCGCACTCCTGCTTGCCGATCGCGATGACCTTGTCGCCCTCGCGCAGGATGGTGTCGGGTCGGAGGGGCGACGCGATGCCCTCGCGGATCACCGCGAACAGCGAACAGCCCTCGGGGATTTCGAGATCCCGGGGTGCGCGACCGATTGCCGGCGAGCCGGCCTGCAGGTGCGCCTCGATCAGCTCGAGCTCGCCCTCGCCCAGGGCCGCCAGGTGGAGCAGCTCGTGGACCGGGATGTCCTGCTCGATCGAGCCGAGGATCATCCTGGTCGGGCTGATCAGCTCGTCGACCCCGAGATGCCGGAAGAGCGCCTCGTTCTTCGGGTTGTTGACCCGGGCGATGGTCCGCGGCACATCGAAATGATGCTTGGCCATCTGGCAGATGACGAGGTTGTCCTCGTCGTCGCCGGTCACGGCGGCCACGACATCGGCGCGGTTCGCGCCGGCCTCACCGAGGTACTTGCCTTCGCAGCCGTCATGCGGGATGACGATCGAGCCGATCTCGTCGGCGATCTGTCGCGCCCGTGTCGGGTCCTTCTCCATGAGGGCCACCTCGTGGCCCGAGTCGAGCAGCTCTTTCGCGAGGTAGTAGCCGACCTTGCCACCACCGACGACGAGGACGAACACGGTCAGGCCTCCCTGGTCGCGCCGGGTGCAGCCGGCACGGGATCCGAGGCGTCGCGCACCTCGACTTGGGATGAGGGTGGATCGGCGTGGTGGTCACCGCCCGGGTGATGGCCACTGGCCGCGAGCATCCCCGACAACCCGGACGGTGGGAAACCGAGGTGCGCATTCACGGCATCGACCATCAGGCCCGTCCGGCACAGGGTGGCGATGCCCAGCTCGGCGTAGGCGGTCGCCCGCACGGGGTCGTTGATCTTGGCGATGACCTGCGGGACCTCGAAGGCTTCGACCGCGAGCTGCGCGGCCATCACGTTGCGATTGTCGCCCTCGGTCAGGGCGAGGAAGACCTCGGCGCCCTCAGCGCCCGAGCGACGCAGCACATCCTCGTCGGTGCCGTCGCCGCGAACGGCGGTCCCGCCGAACGACGAAGGCAGGCGCTCGAACGCGCGGTTCGACATATCCAGCACGATGACCTCATGACCGGCTGCGTCCCAGATCTCGGCGGCGGAGGCACCGACCCGGCCGCAGCCCACGATGACGATCTTCACGATGGTTCCTCACTCATCGGCTCGCGCACGACCCACACGGTGCATGGCGCGTTCTGCAGGATGTAGGGGATCGTCCGGCCGATCGCGAACTCCCCACCGAATCTCTTCCGATATGGCAGGCCCACGACCAGCAGGTCGGCACCTCGCTCGGTCGCCTCATCGACGATCGCCGCGGCGACATCTCGTGCCTGGAGCAGGACGGGCTCCATCGTGAGCTTGAAACCCTCGGCGATCGCCTCCGCGGAATCCAGCACGCGCTGGACCTCCTCGGAGCGGCCGGCGATGTCCGCATCGAGCGGCAGTGTCCAATCGATCTCGACGACATGCACGGCGATCAGCTCGGCCTTGGTCTTGGCGGCCGTGCTGGCCACCAGCCGGACGATCCGCGCGTCGCTCGGGCCGCCATTGAGGGCCACCACGGCGCGGTGGAATGGTTCTGTGTCGATCTCCGGCATGCACGGCCACGATACCACCGAGCGGGCTCCCGCCCGGGCGCGTCACTGCTCGCGGCGGTACGGCACGTCGGCGATGACGGTGTGCTCGCGTCCCAGGATGGCCGCCTTGAGCCGCTTGGCGGTCTGGTTGTAGAGCAGCCGCTCCCACCAGTGGCGCGCCACGTACTCGGGCAGGACGACGATCGTGATCGGGGCCTCCTTGTCGGGTGGCCAGGCCTGGTCGAGGACGTCGAGGTAGGCGAGGACGGGCGTGATGACCGCCCGGTACGGCGACTCGACGATGACCAGCGGCACACCGGGGACTTGCCTCTCCCAGCGCTCGCGGATCGCCTCACCGTGCTCGTGGTCCTCGGTGACGAAGACAGCCCGGACGTCGCGGCTCATCGTGCGACCGAACTGCACGGCCTGGATGACCGCACGGTTGATGCCGTTCACCGGGATGACGACGCGCTGCTCGCGATGCGGCCCCTCGACGACGATGTCCTCGCGGACGTGCAGCTCCCGTTCCTGATCGTCGTACTCGCGTCGGATGAACAGCATGATGCTCACGAGGATCGGGATGAGCACCACCACGAACCACGCCCCGTCGAGGAACTTCACAGTGGTGACGACGACCGCGACCACCGCGGTCGCGGCGCAGCCCACGGCGTTGATCGCCAGGCGGTAGCGCCAGCCACGCTCGCGCGTCCGCAGCCAGTGCCGGATCATGCCGCCCTGGCTGATCGTGAAGTCGATGAACACCCCGACCGCGTACAGGGGGATGAGGGCGTGGGTCCGCCCACCGGCGATGATCACCAACGATGCCGCGATCACGCCCAGCAGCAGGATCCCCATCGAGAACGCCAGGCGGTCGCCGCGGAGGCTGAACTGCCGCGGGAAGAAGCCGTCCTCGCCCAGCACCGCGGCGAGTCGCGGGAATGCGGCGAAGCTCGTGTTCGCGGCGAGGAAGAGCAGGAGCGCCGTGAACGCCTGGAACAGGTAGAACAGGATGGAATTCCCGAAGACCGTCTCGGCGACCTGGGCGATGACGGTCTTGTGCTGGACCTCGCCGAAGAGCTCCGGGACGGTCGGATAGATCGCGAAGTTCGTCGCCAGGAAGGTGATGCCCACGAACAGGATCGTCAGGACGCCGGCCATCACCAGCAGCGTCGTCGCAGCGTTGCGCGATTCCGGGGGCTTGAACGCCGGCACCCCGGTGGCGATCGCCTCGGTCCCGGTCAGGGCGACGGCTCCGGATGCGAAAGCCCGGAGCAGCAGGAAGAGCCCGGCGGCCCCGGCCGTCTCCGTGGTCGCCGCGACCACCTCCGGCGGCGGGGTGTGGACCTCGCCGAGGACGATGATCCGGTACGCGCCGATCGCGATCATCGCGAACGCGCTGAACATGAAGAGGTACGTCGGGACGGCGAAGATGTTGCCGGCCTCCCTCACGCCGCGGAGGTTGGCCAATGTGATCAGGCCGAGCGCGCCGACACCGATCAGCACGCGGACGTCGGTCAGGGCCGGGAAGGCCGACACGATCTGCTCGACCGCGGAGGACGTCGACACCGCCGCCGTCAGGTTGTAGTCAATCAGGAGCGCCGACGCCGCGACAAGCGAGGCGAGCCGACCGAAGTTGGCCTTCGACACCGAGTACGAGCCACCGCCGTTGGGGTAGGCGATGCACACCTGGCGATAGCTGAAGGCGACGATGGCCAGCAGGCCCGCGATCGCGATGGCCACCGGCAGGGACCACGTCAGTGCCGCGAGGGCGGCACCGCCCAGGATGAACGCCAGGATGATCTCCTCGGTCGCGTACGCCGACGACGAGATCGCGTCCGAGCTGAAGATCGCCAGGGCTTTCGGCTTGGACAGTCGCTCGCCGGCCTCCTCTTCCTGATGGAGCGGCCGCCCGAGGAAGATCGCCCGGACCCGGGCGACGAGTCGTGCGCCGGGCGTCGTCGGGACGCTCGCGGCCTCCTTGGCCGTGAGCTGGCCCTTGCCCATGTAGCGGAAGAACGGCGCGTGCGGTCGCTCGACGCGGAGCCGCTTGTCGCCGGGCTTGCGACCCTGCAGCGGCCGACGGCCGCCGATCACGGGGCGTCCCTCATACGCCGATCGCCAGGCGTGCTCCGAGCCGCGCCGGGAGGCCGGCCGCCCGGATGCCCGCCTGGACGGGTTCGATGTCGTAGGCGACGCGGTGCCACGTCACGCGCCCCGCCTCGCGGTCCAGCACCAGGTAGGCCGCCCGCGGGTCGCCGTCGCGTGGCTGACCGACGCTGCCGGGGTTGAGCAGGGTTCGATACGCGCCGAGCTCGAGCCCCGTGGTGTCCCGGGCCTGGACGAGCGCGACGCCCTCCGGCGTCGCGCTCCAGGCGACCGGCACGTGGGTATGGCCATGGAGCCCGTGCTGGGTTTCGAGCACGCCCAGATTGTCGGCCGCCACGTCGGGGTCCGTGATGTACTCACGGAGCGGGTCGCGCGGGCTGCCGTGGACGAGGGTCATGTCGTCGATCGTCAGCCGCTCGGGCAGGCCGGCCAGCCAGGCGCGGCTGACCGCCGACATCGTGTCCCGGGTCCATTCCGCGGCGGCGCGTGCCTCGGGGTTGAACCAGTCGATCTCGCGCCCGCCGATCGCCGCGGCGTCGTGGTTGCCCCGGACACCGGTCGCCTTGCGCTCGCTCAAGCGGGCCACCACGGCGTCGGGTTCCGGGCCGTAGCCCACGACGTCTCCGAGGTGCCAGATCGCATCGACCTCGCCGGCGTGGAGGAGGACCGCATCGAGGGCCACGATATTGCTGTGGATGTCCGACAGGACGGCGATGCGCATCGGCGAAGAGGGTAGCAGTCGATGCCCGCCGGCCGGGTCGCGTTCACCACGGCCGTCGTCGCCGAAGCGCGGGCTGACGCGGGTAGCCGTCCGGGACGCGCCCCGTCGGCCCGCGGACCGCAACGACGAGACGGTGGTCGCGGAGTCCGTCGACGCTGACGTCGACGACGTCGATCGATCCTCCGCCGAGCCCCTCGATCGCCCGTCGCGCGGCGGCCAGCTCGGCCGTGATGTCGCCGCGCTTCCAGGCGATCAGTGCCCCGCCCGGACCCAGGAGCGGGAACGCCAGCTCGATGAGGTGCGCGGTCGGGGCGACCGCCCGCGCCGTGACGGCCGGCCACTGACCGCGCCGGTCGGGGTCGCCCGCCAGGTCCTCCGCTCGGGCGGCGACGACCCGGACCCGCCCGGCGAGCCCTGTCGCCTCGACGGCCGCTTCCAGGAACCGGGCCTTCTTGACCACCGGCTCCAAGAGCGTGACCGCCAGGCTCTGCTCCGCGGCGGCGAGCGGAAGCCCGGGGAATCCGCCGCCGGATCCGAGGTCCAGGAGCCCCGCGATCCTGTGAGCGCGCAGCCAGGCCAGGGCGGTCAGGCTGTCGACGACGTGGCCGGTCGCGACCGCCGAGGGCTCCCTGATCGCAGTGAGATTGATTGCCGGAGTCCAGGCCAGGAGCAGCCGGATGTGGCCGTGGATCGCCTGACGCGCCGCCTCGGGTAGCTCGATCCCGAGGTCGTCGAGACCGCGTTGCAGGGCGGCGTCATACGCGGCGGGGAGGGCCGGGGTGTCCTGGACGCGCGTCGGGAGCGGCTCGCGCCTGCGATCCAATCGGTACGCCTCCTTGGCCTGCGTACCACGCAGCGCGCCACCGCTCCCGGCGTCGACTCTTCTCGCACCGACGGCGATGATCGTCCGGTCTTCCGCGATCCATCCGGTTCGTGGCCGGGTCTCCCCGAGCCCCTCGCGGACCGCGTTACCCTCGCGTCGCCCCAGTGCGGGATGGGACCGTACGAGCCGGGGCCGCGGACCGTCAACCCCCTTATCCACGAAGTCCCCGATGAGGGCGGGTTTGGTGGATAAGTCACGACCCGAATGCGTCAGCGGAGGGCGGCTGTGACCCCTGCGCGCGACATCGACGACGCGTTTCTCCGCCCGGTCGAGGATCGCGATCCCGCGGCGCGGACCGCGGCCAATGCTTCGAGTCGATCGGACTCCTCTTCGACCGCAGCCGCGGTGGCCGCGGCGATCGCGTCCGGATCGACGGGCGTGCTCGGACCGGGCAGGACGAGAATGAACGCCGAGCCGGTGCCCAGCTGGCTGGCGGCGTCGAGGTCGCCGCCCATCGTGCGCGCGAGGTCGCGCGAGATCGACAGCCCGAGACCGGTCCCCGTGATCCGCTCGTGGTCGGCCATGCGATAGAAACGGTCGAAGATCCGGGCACGATCCTCCGCCCCGATGCCCGGTCCCTCGTCGCGAACCACGATTACCGCGGCGGGCCCATCGAACCGGGCCGTCAGCTCGACCTCCGCGCCGTCGGCGCCGAACTTGAGGGCATTGGCCGCAAGGTTCATCACGATCTGCTCGACGCGCCTGCGGTCGCCGGTGGCCGTCCGGATGCGCGTCGGCGGGGTCGTGATGAGCGGCACGTCGCGCTCCATCGCGATCGGCAGGAGGGCCGCGCCGACGGTATGCAGCATCTCGGCGACCGAGAACGGCTCGACCTCGAGCATGAGCGACCCTGACTCGAGCCGCGAGAGCTCGAGAAGGTCGCCGACCAGCGCCGTCATCGACCCGACGATCGAGCGGCCGCGCTCGAGGAATTCGCGCTGGATCGCCTCATCGTCGACGTGTCCCTCGAGGATCAGGTCGAGGTAGCCGGACAGCCCGGTCAGCGGCGTCCGCAGCTCGTGCGCCACGGTCGAGACGTACTGGGCTCGCTCGGCCTCCCGTGCACGGAGCGATGCCATCTCTCGCTCGGTGCTCATCGACTCGGTGACCAGGGCCAGGGCGACGGCCGCGTGCCGCGCGAGGGCCGGCGGCAGCCGCTCGCCGAGCCCGGCGGTGTCGGCCGACCGCGCGAATGCGAACCCGAGCGTGACGTTCCCCGCGGCCGGGATCGGCAGCCAGGCGAAGGCCGGAACACCCGGTGTCGAGCGCCGCCGGCCGCCGGCAGCTCCGTCGCTGCGGGTCGCGATCACGACCTCCGCCGGGTTGGCGGCAGCACGCTGTGCGCGTGAACGCGGGGCCGCGGCATCGAGCCAGTGGGCAAGGTCCGCGGCCGCGATCGCGTCGTCCGGACCCGATGCCGCGACGGCTACGCGGCGTGGCTCGGCATCTGTGACGACGGCCGCGCGAGCGGCGCCGACCGTGTCCGCGAGGAGGTCGAGAAGGTCGGCCAGTCGCGCCTCCGCCGAGCGCTCTGATGCGAGCACGTCCAGCGCCATCGCGAGCAGCCGGGTCTCCTCGTCTGCGATCCGATCCGCGGTACGGCGTGATCGCCGCCGGCGCTCAGCGAACGGCGGTGGTGGAGCGATGCTCGGCGCGACGGCCGGGATCGCGGGCGCCAGGATCCGATCCGGGTCGGTCATGCGGGTTCGATGGTCGCTTGGCGGTGCGTCCACGCGACATCCCCCGAGCGGGCGGGAGCACCCGCCGAAGGTACCGCCGGGCTACGACGAGCGGGTCGGGCTCCGGACCGGCCGGCCGAGCGTCCGGCGCACCACGTCGATCACCTCGTCCACGTACTGGTCGGCCTCGCCGCGCTCCGCGGCGGTGCGGACGCAGCCCTGGACGTGGTCCTCGAGGACGAGGATCGACAGGGCGTCGACGGCGGCTCGCAGGGCGGCGGTCTGCTGGAGGATGTCGACGCAGTACTCCTCGCGCTCGATCATCCGCGCGATGCCACGGACCTGGCCCTCCATGCGCGACAGGCGTCGCATCAGCTGGGCGGTGTCCTTGGTGTAGCTGTGCCGGAAGTGACTCGGGTCCGGCGGCGCGGCGCGGCGGGAGGTGCTGGTGGCCATGGGCGCATCATACCCCCAGGGGGTATCGGTGGCAACGCACCGTGACCCGGCCCAGGTCGTGCTCGATACGGGGTGGACGGTCGCTCGGGTAGACTGAAGGCCGATGGACTCCCGCACGCCATTCGCACACGCCAGCGAAGCGGAGATGGCACGCATCCTCGATTTCTATGCGGTCCGCTGGGAGTACGAACCCGACACATTCCCGATCCTCTGGAACCTCGAGGGCGCGGTCGTGGAGAGCTTCTCGCCCGACTTCTACCTGCCCGACCTGGACTGCTACCTCGAGATGACGACGCTCCGGCAGAAGCTCGTCCGCAAGAAGAATCGGAAGCTGCGGCGGCTCCGCGAGCTCTATCCGTCCGTCAACGTCAAGCTGTTCTACGCGCGCGACTTCCGAGCGCTGATGCTCAAGTACGGCAAGCACGCCCTGGTCGACGGTCTGTCGGGCACATCGGGCCAGGTGGCGCTGCCGCACGCCTTCGACGACATCGCCCCGGAACCGGTCGCGCACCCCCCGGCGATGCCGCTCGCCGCGAGCCTGCTCGGGACCGGGCGCCGGCGCGTCCGTCAGGCCACCCCCGCCGGGAGCGTCGGGACCGCGAACGCCGGGGCCGTGAACGCCGAGCCTGAGACCACCGGTCGATGACCGCACGCGCCGTCGATCTGCGCGATGACATCGCCGACGTCCTGCTCACCGAGACGCAGATCGCCGAGCGGGTCGCCGAGCTGGGAGCGCGGATCACCGCCGACTATGCCGGGCGGACGCTGACGCTCGTCTCGGTGCTCAAGGGATCGCTGCCGTTCATGGCGGATCTGATGCGTGCGATCGAGCTGCCACTCCGCATCGACCTGATGGAGGTCAGCTCGTACGGCGGCAGCAACACCGAATCGTCCGGGCTCGTGCGGATCCTGAAGGACCTGTCCGCCAGCATCGAGGGCGAGGACGTCCTGATCGTCGAGGACATCATCGACACAGGCCTCACCTTGAACTACCTCATCCGTTACCTCCGCGGCAAGAACCCGCGGACGCTGCACATCTGCACCCTGCTCGACAAGCCGGCCCGACGGCTCGTCGAGATCCCCGTCGACTACATCGGGTTCCAGATCCCAGATCAGTTCGTGATCGGCTACGGCCTCGATTACGGCGAGATCTACCGGAACCTGCGGTTCGTCGGCGTGCTCAAGCCCGAGGTCTACGGCGCGGGCGCCGGCGCCGAGCAGGAAGAGGCCGTCGAGGCGTGACCATGCACCGGCGGCCCCTGGGCGGGGGCCGGACCCTCGCCGCGGTCGGGGCTGTCGTGATCCTGGTGGGTTGCGTGCTGCCGTGGTGGCAGCTGGCGCAACCGGGCGGCTTGCCGGCGCTGCAGGGGAACGCGCTCGAGGGCAGCGGCATCCTCGCCCTGCTGGCCGGGGTGGCGACCCTCCTGCTCGTCGCCCTGCCCTACGCGGTCGGCGACCGGCCCACCCCGATCGACCGCTGGGAGGCGTACGCGCTGCTCGCGGTCGTGGGCTGGATCGGTCTCGGCTGGCGGGTGTTCGAGCTGCTCGGTCTCGGGGCGTTCCGGTTCGCGGAGCCGGCCCAGGTCTTCACGAATGGACCCGGCCTGTGGTTGACGGGGATCGGTCTCGGGATCCTGGCGCGTGCCGTCTATCGGATGACGCGGGAGCCGCACTACCGTTGAGCGACGGGTCAGCCGGCCGCCGCGGTGGCGACGAGGTCCAGCCGGTCGCTCGCCGCCTCGATGAGCGCCGGGTCGTGCGTGGTGGCCAGGATCGTGACCCGATCGTCGAGGTTCACCAGGAGCCTGGCCACCGCTCGCGCCCCGGCCCGATCGAGCGCTGCCGTCGGCTCGTCCAGGATGAGCAGGTCCGGATCGGCCGCCAGCGCGCGAGCGAGTGCGACCCGCAGGCGCTCGCCGGCGGACAGCCCGTCCGGGGCGCGCTCGAGGTGGTCGCCGAGACCGACGCTCACGAGGGCCGCTGCCGCGCGGGGCCGCGCCTCCTGCGGTGCGAACCCCCGGATGGCCAGGCCGAGCTCGACGTTCTCGCGTGCGGTCAGGAACGGCACGAGGTCGCGGACCTGGTCGACGATGCCGATGCGCGCCGCCCGGAACCGGGCCAGCGCGTCGCGATCGAGATCGGCGAGGTCCGTGCCGAGGGTGACGACCCGGCCCTCGGTCGGCCGGTCGAGGCCGGCCACGAGGCGGAGCAGCGTGGTCTTGCCGCTGCCCGACGGCCCGGTGACCACGTGGAAGCCGCTCCGCCGGAATGCGGCCGTGGTCGGCGGCAGGCCCAGCGATCCGACGGCGTCGGTCCCGTACCGGCGCACCACCCCCTCGAGCAGCACCGCATCCGCCCCGGCCTCCGGGCGGATCGAGGGCGCGACCGGCGTGCTCGGCTCGGGGAGCGGCGGGGCGAGCCAGCCCTGCGCATCCCGTACGGCCCGCGGCTCCGACCCCGGGCGGCCCACACGTTCCGCGATGGCGCGCCCATCGGCGAGGAAGAAGACCCGATCCGCGATCCGCTCGACGAGCTCGTCGTGGGTGACGATGAGGCAGGTCGTGCCCTCGCTGCGCACCAGGTCGCGCAACGCATCGAGGACCGTCTCTGCGGTCGCCCCATCGAGCTCCCCGGTGGGCTCGTCCGCAAGGAGCAATGCGGGCCGGGTCGCGAGTGCGACGGCGAACGCGATGCGCTGCTGCTCGCCGCCGGACAGCTCGTGCCGATAGGCGCCGGCCCGGTCGGCCAGGCCGACCCGCTCCAGGAGCTCCGCGACCCGGGCGTCTCGCTCCGTGGCGCGCACGCTGCGCAGCGCCAGCGGCAGCCCGATCGCGTCGGCCGCCGTCACGTATGGCGACAGGGCCCGTCGGTAGTGCTGCTCGACGACGCCGACCCGCAGGCGTCGGTGCTCGTCGAGCTCCGCGTCGCTCGCATCGGTCAGGTCACGGCCGAGCACGGTCAATCGCCCCGCCGATGGCCGATCGAGACCGGCGACCAGGCGCAGCAACGTCGACTTGCCCGAGCCCGACGGACCAAGCACCGCCGCGACCTCGCCGACGTCGACGTGCAGGTCTAGTCCACGCAGCGCCGCCACCGGGCCACCGGGCGACGGGTGGATCCGGATCAGGCCAGACGCGACGATCGCCTCAGCCATCGACGTGCTCGGATCCGGCCGTCCATGCAGAGCCGCGCGACCGGACTGCGCGGCCACCGCGTCGTTCGCCGAGCGTCGCTCGCCCGTAGGTGCGGCGCGCGAGCCATGCCGCGATCGCCAGGACCAGCGCGACGACACCACCAACCACGAGGGCGATCTGGAACGGCGGCAGCACGACGACCAGCGGCGGGATCGGCAGGCGACCCTCGGCGTCGAGGGCGAGTGCCCCGGTGACGGCCACTGCCAGGAGGAGCCCCGCGAGCAGCCCGGCGATCCCGCCGCCGATCGCCAGCCATGCAGTGCGGGCCAGGGCGTGCCAGCGCAACGACGACGGCGGGATGCCCTGCGCCTCGAGGTCGGCCAGCTCGCCGCGCTCGTCGCGCAGGTCCGTGACGGCCCCGAGGATCAGCCCACCCACGGACAGCAGGAGGCCGGCGATGGCCGCCACGAGCAGCGACCAGACGATCGCCTGGGTCAACGGATCGCCCGCCCGTTCGGCGACGAGATCGGACCGAGCCGTCACCTCGGCGAACCGGAAGGGCGTCTGACCAAGCGCGTCGCGCACGTCATCGAGTCGCTGGGCCGTGGGGGCCGTGATCCACATCTCGGTCGGCCGCCCACCCCCTGGCAACGCGGACGCCACCGCCACGAGCAGCGGGTCGAGGGGAAGGATGACGAACCTCGGGTTCGCATCCGTGATGGTCGGCGCCCAGGCCGCGGTCCCGACGACTCGCAATGGGACCGTCCCGCCTCCGACGTGCAGGTCGAGGCTGCCGTCCGCGGCGGCGTCGGCGGCGAGGTTCGGGCTGACGATCGCAGGCAGGACCAGCCCGTCCGCAGCCTGGGGCGCGCGGATCACGACCGACGAGACCGTGAAGATCTCGAGATCGATCGGGTCGTCCGCGACCAGGCCGTCGAGCCCATCGAACGCGACCGTGCCGGTCACGAGATCGCCCTGGTGCTGCGGGCCTGCGATGAGCTGATCGGTGCGGAAGATCAGCGCGGTGAGCTGACCCCCGACCCCGCTGTCGGGCAATCGGGCGGACGCCGAGGTCATCCCTTCCCGAATCGTGCCGAGGGGGACGATCGCGGCGTCGCCGCCATCGGTCGACACGACCGCGTCCAGGCGAACCGGCTGACCGCTGTACCGGAAACGCACCTCCAGGTCGGCCACGCCCGCCGGCAACCGATGCCCGGTCACCCGCCACCCACCGGCGGGTTCCGGCACCGCCAGCCGGTCGGCGAGCTCGCCGATCGGCGTGGATGAGAAGTCAGCGCGCCAGCCGGGCAGCGTCGGGAGCACGGTCGGATCGATCCCGAGGATCTCGACCCGTGCCCCGGGCTGCGTGGTGCTGGTCTCGCGCAGGACGGGCACGGCGGTGACGTCGTCGCCGAGGCTCTCGTACCTGCTGACCGGCACCACCGACTTCGAGATGGACAGTGCGGTCCCCAGCTCCGTCACCCGCAGGTCGAGCCCGGACCGATATGCGGCGGCGTCATCGTTCCCCCGCCGAAGCGTCGCGGACCAGGCGGTCGCGAAGACCATCGCTCCCAGGCTGAAGGCGAGCAGGGTCACGGTCGCGGCCGGCCGGCCGGGATCGCGCGCGATCGACAGGAGGGACAGGCGGATCGGAAGTGGGGCACCCGTCGTCCGGCGGGTGACCGCGCGCAGCAGCGGGGGAAGCGCCGTCGTCAGGACCAGCGCCGCCAGGAAGGCGAGGGTCGGTGGCAGCAGGACGACGATAGGGCTGGCGATCGCTCCGGCGAGGGCCGGTGCGTCCAGTGGCCCGCTGGTCGCCAGCCTGCCAGCCGAGCATGATGGCGATGGTCAGCGTCACCGCGGTCGCGATCCGGACACCGCCCGCGCGAGGGATGCCGGGCGCGGTCGCGACGACCGTGGCCGCGATCGCCGCCGCGATCACCAGCAGGGCCGCGGCGAGGGGCGTCGGTCCAAGCAAAGCGCCGGTCAGGATGGCGCCGGCATCGGAGCCCGACCACGCGCTGAGCGCCCCGACGACGATGGCCGCAGCGGCCCAGCCGACGACGCCGCCGATCGCCGCCGGGATCATCGACTCGAGCAGGAGGAACGCGATCCGGTCGCGCCGGCGGGACCCGACCGCTCTGAGCCTGGCCACCTCCGCGGCGACGTCGTCGCGGATGACGAGCGCGACGAAGACGCCGAACGCGAGAAGGATCGCCACGCCGAGCGACCCGACGATGAGGAGGCGCCCGCGCGCGGCGTCGGCACGAGCCAGCGCGGTCTCCAGCCCCGGCATCGGGCTCGTGACGGTGAACGCCGTGTCGTCCGCGGCGAGATCGCGGGCCAGCGCCGCGGTCGCATCGCGAAACGCGCCGGCCGTCCACGGGTGGACCCGCTCGACGGCGAGCGGCGCCGTCCAGACGTACGTCCGGCCGATCCGATCGAAGGCGGCAGCCTCGGCGATGGCCTCGACGCCGTTCACCAGGATGACCGCAGGGCTCGATCGCCCGGTCTGATACTCCCCACCGCCGATCGGGCGGCTCCCGAACGGCCCGCGCTGGTCGAGATCGCCGAACGGCATGGCCGGGTGGAGGGTGCCGCGTCCGACGATGGCCAGCTCGACCCCGGGAGCCGGCCGGGCGGTCCGGAAGTCGAAGTCCGGAGCGCTCTCCGACAGGAGCACCGCCTCGCACCGTTCGCCGTCCTGGCAGGGGGCCGGCAGGCGGCCGTCGGTCAGCGTCACCCACGTCTCCGGATCGTCGACGGCGACGATCAGCTCGAACACCGGGGCCTCGAGGTCCGCGAGCTCGTGGCCGAGGAGCCCGGACACGAGGGGCCCGGTGAAGCCCCCCACGCGGGTGCTGAGTGCGGCTTCGGCGCTCGCCTTGGCCTCTGCCCGATCGGCGCCGCTCGGCGAGAAGCGCGACACGCGCACGACCGGCAGGTCTGCGCCCCCGGCGCCGAGCGTCCTCTGCACGGTGGCGTCCGACGCGATGAGGCCGATGCCCGACACGATGCCGATAAGCGCCGCCGCGGCCGCGACGGACGCCACCGAGATCGCGGCGGTGGAGGCTCGCCGGCGCAGGCGGGCGAGGACCAGCGAGGTGATGGGACCCGGCATCGTCAGGACGGTAGCGTATCGGCCGCCAGGCGGCGGTCAGCTGCCCAGGTACGCCTTCTGGACCTCGGGGTTGACCTTCAACGCAGCGGCGCTGTCATGCAGCACGATCTCGCCGGTCTGCAGGATGTACCCACGGGCGGCGATGCCAAGCGCCATCAGCGCGTTCTGCTCGACGAGCAGGACGGTCGTCCCACCGGCGTTGATGTCCTTGACGATCTCGAAGATCTGCTCGACCAGGATCGGGGCGAGGCCCATCGACGGCTCGTCGAGGAGGAGCAGCTTGGGCCGCGCCATGAGCGCGCGCCCGATCGCCAGCATCTGCTGTTCGCCGCCCGACAGCGTTCCGCCGTTCTGGCCAAGGCGCTCCTTGAGCCTCGGGAACAGGCCATACACCCGCTCGAAGTCGGCGGCCCTTTCCGCTCCCGGCGGCCGCAGGAACGCGCCCATCTCGAGGTTCTCGCGGACCGTCAGCCGCGGGAAGATGCGCCGTCCCTCGGGCGACTGGCTGATGCCCTTGGCCACGATGTCGTGGGCCGGTGTCCCGTCCAGGCGCTCGCCCTCGAACCAGATCTCGCCCTCGCGCGGACGGAGCAGCCCGCTGATCGTCTTGAGTGTCGTCGATTTCCCGGCGCCATTCGACCCGATGAGCGTGACGATCTCGCCGACCTCGATGTGCAGCGAGATGCCCTTGAGGGCATGGATGTTCCCGTAGTAGGTGTGGACGTCGCGCAGCTCGAGCAGAGGCATCGCGTCTAGCCCCCCGCCGCGCCGCGACCGAGGTAGGCCTCGACGACCCGCGCATCGGCACGGACCTCGGCGGGGGAGCCTTCGGCGATCTTCTCGCCGTGATCGAGGACCGTGACGCGGTCGCTGATGCCCATCACGACCTTCATGTCGTGCTCGATGAGCAGCACGGTCAGCCCCAGGCGGGTGCGGAGCTCTCGAACGAAGTCGGTGAGGCGCCGCGTCTCCTCCGGGTTCATGCCCGCTGTGGGCTCGTCGAGCAGGAGCAACTTCGGGGCGGTCGCGAGCGCACGCGCGATCTCCAGCCGGCGCTGGTCGCCGTACGGGAGGTTGCGGGCGAGCGTATCCGCCCGTCGACCGAGCCCGACGAGGTCGAGCAGCTCGCCGGCGCGCTGGTGCGCCTCGGCCTCCTCCCGGGTGATGTCCGGGGTGCGCAGGATCGCCCCGAACCAGCGCCCCTTCAGCCGATGGTGGAGCCCGACCAGGACGTTCCCCTCGGCCGTCATGTTGCCGAACAGGCGGATGTTCTGGAATGTCCGCGCGATGCCGACGCGGACGACCTCATGGGGCTTCTTGCCGGTGATGTCGCGGCCATCGAACCGGATGGTGCCCTTGGTCGGGACGTACAGGCCGGTGATCATGTTGAAGAACGTCGTCTTGCCCGCGCCGTTCGGTCCGATCAGGCTGACGATGCTGCCGGTCGGGATCGTGAAGTCGACGTCGCTGACCGCGACGAGGCCGCCGAACACCTTCGAGCAGTCCGTCGCCACCAGCAGGTCGCCGGCGGGCTGCGTTGCGGTCGTGCCCGCGGTCGCCGTCATGAGGGCTTCTCCGGGTCGTCGCGATCGAGCAGGTCGCCACGATCGGTCAGGACGTCCGGCAGGACGTCGGGCAGGGAGTCCGGGATCTCCGTCGCGTCATCGATGGGGACGTCCCCGAGCGCGACCACCTCGTCCTCTTCTGCCGCGGCGAGCAGCTCCGCCGACCCGGCCGTCACTTCGGCGGCGACGCCGATGCCGTGCATCTCGGCCTTGGCCCCTTCATCGGGGAACAGGCCCTCGGGGCGCTTGATCATCATGATCGCCAGCACGATCCCGAAGATCAGGTAGTTGTACGTGGCCAGGTTGAAGTCGGACAGGAGCTCGATCCCGGTCGCGTCGCCGAGCGCGTTGAGCGGGTCGTTGAAGATCCGCGTGCCGAGGAACGCGAGCAGCGTCTGGTTGACGTACTGCGCCGCGAACGCGCCGATCACCACGCCCCGGAGCGAGCCGATCCCGCCCAGGATGATGATGACGACCACCAGGATCGACACGTTGAAGTTGAACGTCTCGGCGAAGATCGCCGTCTGGTAGGCGCCGGTGAATGCGCCGGCGAAGCCAGAGAAGCTCGCCCCCAGCGAGAACGCCAACAATTTCGTCGTGACGGTGTTGATACCCATCGCCGCCGCGGCCGTCTCGTCCTCGCGGATCGCCATCCATGCCCGGCCGAGCTTCGAATCGCGCAAGCGCACGCAGACCACGTACGTGATGATCAGCAAGGCCAGGACCAGGTACCACGATGCGATCGCGTTCTGGTTCGAGAAGATGATCGCGTTGCCCCATGGTCCCGGGATGGGGATCGTCGGCGGGTCGATCGGGTTGATCCCCACATTGCCGCCGGTGAGATTGGCATTCGGGCCGATCAGGATGGCACCGCCGAGGAAGGCCGGCAGCGCCAGCGTGAAGTCACCGAGGTTGCGGAAGACGATCCGGACGATCTCGCCGAAGCCGAGCGTGACGATCGCGAGATAGTCGCCGCGCAGCTTGAGTGTCGGCGCACCGAGCAGGATGCCGAACACGGCCGCGGCCGCGACCGCGAGCCAGATGACGAGCCACCAGCTGATGTGGATCCCGAAGTGGCTCGACGCGAGGAATGCGGTCGTATACGCCCCGATCGCGTAGAACGCGACATACCCGAGGTCGAGCAGCCCGGCGAAGCCCATCACGATGTTCAGCCCGAGGGCGAGGATCGCGAACGTCGCGCACGTGATGAGGACTGCGGTGCCGGGCCACGGGATGAATGGGATGGCCGACTCGAGCGACCGGTACACGATCGGGTACACGACCGCGACGACAAGGAGGATCGCCACGATCGTCATGTCGCGTCGCCGCCGCTCCATGCCGGCGAACGGGTTCGGGATCGTCGGTCTCCGGGCGCGCACAGCCGTCGTCATCTAGGCGCGCTCCGACTGCTTCTCGGCCAGCAGCCCCGTGGGCCGGAAGACCAGGACGAGGATGAGGATGCCGAACACGATGACCGTCGTCCACTTGGCCTCGAGGAAGCGGTCGGACAACGCCGCGATGAGCCCGAGGACGAGGGCGCCGAGGGTCGCGCCGGTGAGGTTGCCGATCCCGCCGAGGACCGCCGCGGTGAACGACAGCAGTCCGAACTGGAACCCGTACTGGAAGAACGTCTGCCGGTAGTACAGGGCGACGACCAGGCCGGCCGCCCCGGCCAGCGCGCCCGCGATCAGGAAAGTCAGTGAGATCGTCCGGTTGACGTCGATGCCCATGAGGCCGGAGGCGTCGCGATCCTGTGCCGTCGCGCGCATCGCCTTTCCCTGGCGCGTACTACCCACGAACCAGCGCAGGCCGAGGAGGAGCGGAAGGGTGACGAGGACGACCACGAGCTCGTCCACGCCGAACCACGCTGCGCCACTCGGTAAGTCGACGAGGCGCGTCGTCGGGAGCACGTCCTGGACCCGTAGCTGCGACGGGCCGAGGATGACCAGGCCGATGTTCTGGAGCACGAACGAGATCCCGATCGCGCTGATCAGCGGTGCGAGTCGTGGGGCGTTGCGCAGCGGCCGGTAGGCCACCCGTTCGATGCCTGCGTTGATGCCTGCCGTGAGGAGCATCACGATCGGCAGGCCGATGAATGTCACGAGCAACGCCACAAGCGACGAGGCCGGGATCCCCAGGGATTCGACAATGAAGTTGGTGCCGAAATAGGTGAACGCCGTGCCGAGCATGAAGACGTCGGCATGGGCGAAGTTGATGAGTTCGAGGATGCCGTAGACCAGCGTGTAGCCGATCGCGATGAGGGCGATGATCAGACCGTTCGTCAAGCCGATCGTCAGTGCCCTGACCAGTTCCTCCACGCTCTCTCCTCAAGACCGTTCCGGAGCTGGATGTATGACCGACCGTCCGGCTTTGCCGAACGGTCGGTCGGGTAGTCGTGGCCCGGCGGGCCGGCGACTATTCGATGACGCTGTCGAAGGCGAACTTGCCGTCCTTGACGATGTTGCCCGACATAGCGGTCAGGCTCGTATCGCCTTCGGCGTTGAAGCTCCACTTGCCGAGAGCACCGTCATAGTCCTTCGTCCCCATGACCTCCTTGAGGACGGCGGCACGGAGTGCCGCGTTGTCCGCAGGATTGGTGGCCGCGGCCCGCTCGATCGCCGCGAGGACGACACCAGCCGCCTCGTAGCCATAGGCCGTGTACGCCTCGGGCGGGTTATTTGGGTATTTGGCGTTGTAGTTCTTGAGGAAATCGGCACCCTTGCCGGTCAGCTGATCGGCAGGCAGACCACCGAAGGTGATGTACGTGCCTTCCGCGGCTGCGCCGGCGGCGTCGATCCATTCCTGCTCGAGGATGCCGTCAGGTCCCATCAGGAGGACATCGGGCATGGCGTCGCGCAGGTCGACCCACAGCTTGCCGGCGTTGTTCTGGGTGATGCCGCCGTAGTAGACGAGATCTGGGCTGGTGGCCTTGATCTTCTCGGCGAGGGCCTTGTAGTCGGTCGCCTTGCCGTCGATCCCGTCGCGGCCGAGCACGGTCAGGCCTGCACCGGCAGCTTCGTTGTTGAAGACGTCGGCGATGCCCTTGCCGTAAAGCTCGGTGTCGTCGAGGACGTAGACGTTCTTGGCGCCGAGCTTCGCGGCCCACTTCGCGCCGGCGAGGCCCTGGAGGTCATCGGCCGCGACGACACGCGAGTAATTCCGCGCGCAGCCGTTCGGATAGTAGACATCCGGCTCGTTCGGCTCACCCTTGCCCGCCTTCGATAGGCCGGGGTAGGTGTTGGCCGGGCTGACCATCACGATGCCCTTCTGGCACAGGATGGGGATCGAGAGCTTGGCAGCCCCCGAGTTGAACGTCCCGATGTACGCCATGACCTTGTCATTGGCGACAGCGTCGTTCGCGTTCTTGATCTCGGTCGCCTCGTCCCACTTGCCGGCTGCGGCCGTGGAGTCGTCGACGTCCTTGTAGACGATCTTGTAGCCCCCGACGACTCCACCCTTCTCTTCGATCGCCATGTTGATGGCGTTCACGATGGTGTCCGTCTGGGCCTTGCTCGAACCCTGGCGGGGAAGCGAGGACCAGATCTCGATCTCGCCCTTGCTCGCGCCTCCGCCCGTCGTCCCGCACGCCGCAAAGGCGAGCATGGCGACGGCGGCAAGCGCCCCGACTCTGCTCTTGTTCATGCACACTCCTCCTGGATGATGGATCGCCCGGTTCCTCCCGGACGACCGTCGATCGTCGACACTGGCCCCGGCTCGGTCCGGAGATGCGAAGACCTCCGTCCACCCTCATACGCTCGTCCCTGTCGACGGTGCCCTCCCAGGGCGCCGACGGGGCAAGCTGTGGTGCGTGACGGAGACGTCGCAGGACCGTCCTCGAGCGGCGCGCAGGTGACCGCCGAAACGATGCCGTATCATAAGCACTGGCGACCCGAATGCAATACCGGTCGGTCGCGTCCCTTTCGCCGCAGCGTCACGCACGGCGGCAAGCGGGATAGCGGGCCCCCGGTCCCGGCCCAGGGTCGGGATGGCCCCGGTCGAGGGGCAACGGTCGCCGTCCTGCGAGGTGTGAACCTTCGGCGTGGAATATCTGGTCCGAGCCGCCCGTATCACCGATATCGACCGTCTCGTCGCGCTGAGCGACGCTGACGGCCGCGTGGATCGAGGATCGAGCCCGCTCGACGCCGCCGATCTGCTGAGGCAGCTCGTGTACCTGCCGCAAGCGAGCATCTTCGTGGCCGAGACCCAGCGTCACGTCGTCGGTGGGGCCGTCCTGGCCCTCCGTCCGTCGGTCAGTGCCGGCGGCTTCGTCGGGACGATCGACCTCCTGGTCGTCGATCCCGACCACGACGCCGAACGTGTCGGCGGTGCCCTCCTCGAGGAGGCCATCCGCTCGGCCAGCAACAAGGGCTGCACCCTCGTCGAGGCGGCCCGACCGGACGATACGGCGGCCCAGGGCCGCTGGGCGGCGCTGGGGTTCACCCCGGCCGGTCCGCGCATCCAACGAACCGTGGCCGCGGTGGGAAGCACCACGCGCCGCTTTTGAACATCCGCCCCCGCCGCGCAGCGTGATCGCGCCGGCCGGGCATCTACAACCAGCTCCAAGGAGTCACAGTTGAGCAAGAACGTCGCCGTCTTCGTGGACGTGGCGAACATCTTCTATGCGGCCAAGGCCGCCGGCGTGGACATCGATTACGTCACGCTCCTCAAGTCGGCCTCGGCCGGGCGCGATCTCGTGCGCGCGTATGCATACACGGGCCTCGACCCGGACAACGAGAACCAGCGGAACTTCCATGACTTCCTGCGCCGCCACGGCTACAAGGTCGTCAGCAAGGACATCCGCAAGTACGGCGACGGGAAGGTCAAGGCGAACCTCGACATCGAGCTCGTGGTCGACATGATGAAGACCGCGCGGAACCTGGACATCGCGATCGTGGTGTCCGGGGATGGTGACTTCGCCCCCGCCATCCGGGCGGTCCAGGAGATGGGCGTTCGCTGCGAAGTCATCAGCTTTCGCGGCAACACCAGCTCCGACCTGATCGAGGTCGCCGACCAATTCACCGACATCACCCAGCTCGCGCGCGTCGAGAAGGGCTCGCGTTCGGGCCGGCGCGTGGCCGGCGACGATGCCGACCTGTCGATGACCGAGGTCCCCGACAAGCAGACCGAGGGGACCGGCGTTGGCCGCGGTGGCCGCACGACACGCGGTCGTGGCCGCGGCCGGGTCGGCGAGGGCGAGCCAGCCGTCGCCGCGTCGGCGAGCCGCGGGCGGGGCCGGCGCCCGGCAGCAGCAGCGTCGACGAACGGGTCCGGGGGCGACGGTCTGACCGCGCTCCCCGGCGAGCGCCTGTCGAAGGCCGGCGGCGGCCTCTCCGAATCCGAGCTCGCGACCGCAGAGGTGTTCACCCTCGACGACCTGGGCTCCCCGGCCTCCCCGGCGGCCGAGGGCGCCGAGAGTGCTGAGGCGACGGAGTCGACCGAGGCCGAGGCCGAGTCGTTCGACGACGGCGGCCGCCGGCGGCGCCGCCGTGGCGGTCGCGGCCGCGGTCGCGGTCGCGGACGAGACGATGTCGCTGCAGCCGCCCCGACGGCGCCCGAGCGGGCGCCGGCAGCGAGCCGGTTCGAGCCCGTCGAGGACGAGGACGAGGAGCCGGTCGACGCCCCGCGTCGGCCACGCTCGACCCCGTTCGGGTCTGTCTGGGATTCGCAGCTGGGGACGTCGGCGCCACCGGCGGCGAACCTGTCCCCGATCGCCGATGACGAGGATTTCGACGAGCCGGAGATCCCGGAATACCTGATCGCGGAGCAGCGTCGCGGTGCGCGTGGAGGCGTCCGCGGGCAGGGCGGTGGCCGCGGTGGCCCGCGTGGCGGCCGGGCCGCCTATCAGTCCGCGGTCGAGCGCGAGCGCTACGGCGGGGGTCGCAGCGGCGGCATCAACCGGTACCCGGATGTCAGCGGCCGCGTGGCCGACACGGGCCGCGGCAGCGGCCAGGGTCAGCGCGGCGGTCGTGGCTTCGAAGGCCGGGACCAGCGTCCGCTTCGTGACGGGGCTCGACCATCCGGCTCGGCCGAGCCATGGAGCGAAGTGCCGCCCGAGCTCGAGGCGATGCTTCGGGCCCAGGTCGGCCAGCGACCGTCGGCTCCGCCGGCGGACACGGCGTCCCGCGGTGCGGCACCCGAGCTCGACGCGATCGCCGAGGGCGACGTGCCGGCGACGACCGCGGAGGACGCGAGCGTGACCGAGAAGCCGGCGCCGAAGCGCCGGACCACCCGCGCGTCGACCGCGAAGACGGGCACGGGCAGGACCACGGCCACCGCCGCGGACACGGACGCGGCGCCGAAGCGCCGGACCACCCGCAAGGCGGCGGGCTCGGCCGACGAGACCGGAGCGGCGGCCGCGCCGAAGCGTCGCACGACCCGCAAGACCGCCGCGGCCGCTGACGACGCGGCCACCGGATCCGCGAACGACGCCGTCGGGTCGGAGTCCGCGGAGGCAGGCGCGCCGAAGCGCCGGACCACCCGCCGCACGACGGCCAAGCCCGCGTCCTGACGCATTCCCCGATGGACGGGGCTCGGACCCGGGGCCATCCGGCCGCGCTCACCGCGATCGGCGCGATGATCCGCGTCGGGGCGCCGGGCGCGGTGCTGCTCGTCGGCCCGTCAGGGATCGGCAAGACGACGCTTGCGCTCGACCTGGCCGCGGGTCTCCTGTGCACGGCTCCCGATCCCGCCGCTCGGCCATGCGGGGCGTGCCGGGCATGCCGGTTGGCCTACGGTGGGAACCATCCGGACATCCACCACCTCGGTCCGGAAGGGCCGGGGCGCCAGGTGGTCATCGGCGGGCCGGGCAAGGCACGCGGCATCCGCGACCTCATCGGCGAGCTCGCCCTGCTTCCGATGGAGGGTGGCGCGCGCGTGGCGATCATCGGAGCCGCGCACCGCATGAACGAGGACGCGCAAGCCGCCCTGCTCAAGACGCTCGAGGAGCCGCCGGCGGCGACCACGATCGTCCTGTGCGCCGATGCCGAGGAGCCGCTGCTCCCGACCATCCGGTCGCGCTGCGCGCGGATCCGACTCGGGCCGGTCGGGGTCCGTGACATCGAGGCGATCCTCGCCGAGCAGGGAGCCGCCGAACCCCCGGTCGCCGCCCGTGCTGCACGCATCGCGGGCGGCCGGCCCGGGCTGGCGCTCGCCTGGGTCCGGACGCCCGACGCTCTGCGCGATCGCGACGCCATCGGTCGATCGCTGCTCGACCTCGCGGATGCCCGGCCGGGCGATCGCCTCGCGGCGGTCCGCGCGCTCGTCGCCCAGTCGGCCGCCATCGCGGCCGTGACCGGCCTGGCCGTCACTGGCTCGGCGTCGTCGTCCGGCGACGCGGCCCCCGGAACGCCCGGCGGCGCCAAGGGGTCCCGCGGCATGCGCCGGCGGGCGCCCGAGCCGGCACCCGACCCCGACGACGGCGAGGACGGACTCGAAGCGGTCGGCCCGGCGCGGACCCCGGCGGCGGAGCGCCGTCGCGCGGCCGAGGCGCTCATCGGGTTGTGGACCGACGTCGCGCGCGACCTCGCGCTGTGCCAGCGGGGACTCGATCGGTCCGTGCGTGACGTGGCGGCGCTCGACGACACCGGCGCCCTCGCCGCGCGACTGCGACCGGACGAGCTCGGCGGCTTCCTCGATCGGCTGGGGAACGCCGCGGTCCTCGTCGCCGGGAACGTCTCTCCCGAGCTCGTCCTGGACGACCTCGCGCTCGCCTGGCCGCGCCCCCGCCGCGCTGCATGAGCCAGGAGCGGCTGGACGCGACGGTCCACGGCCGTGTCCAGGGCGTGGGGTTCCGCTTCCACGTCGTGATGCGGGCCATGGATCTCGCGCTCACCGGCTGGGTCGCGAACGGTGCGGACGGATCCGTCCTCTGTGTGGCAGAGGGGCCTCGCCCCGCGCTGGAAGCCCTGCTCGACACGCTCGAGAGTGGCCCCGCGGGTGCGCAGGTGGATCGTGTCGCGACGACCTGGGGAGCCGCCACCGGGAGCTTTCGGAGCTTCGAGATCCGCAGTGGGGCTCATCGCGGGGACTGACGGCTGACCCGTTCGGCGGCCGCTGGGCGGGACCGGTGGGCTATTCCAGCCCGGACCATCGGAGTCCATCGTGATCCTCGATGGAGCCAAACTCTCCCGCCGAGGACCTGCCCGCTCTGTACCGCGCGATACTGGATCGCGTCGCGGTGCTGGAGTCGGAAGGCGAGCGGGCGCAGGCGGCCCGTCTCAGGACCGATGCGACCGAGGCGTATTCACGCGCGTGGGACGAGCGGGCGCGCCGCCGGCTCGAGACGCTCCTGCGTCGCTCGGAGCGCGAGGCGCCCGGAGACCGGCAGCGGACCCGAAAGGGGCGCCCTGGAGCCCCCGCCCACCAGACGGTCGCTGCGCGCGAGCGCTGACCCACCGCACAGCAGTTCGCAGGCACCGCGACCCGCGCCACCCCTGAACCCCTGATCGGCGAACGCCTTCGCGGCGTACGCTTCGAGCGTGACCCAGGGCATCGACACCACGATCGAGGCTGTCATCGAGCGGGCGCTCGCAGCATATGCCGCCCTCGCCGAGCTCGGTGAGGAGATCGATGACGAGTGGTCGTACGTCCAGGACCTTTCGGAGGCATGGCGCGAGCGGCTCGACGCGGTCGCCGCGGCGCGTGGCGCCGAGGCGGTCGATCCGCCGGTCGACGACGCCATCCAGCGCGCCATCGACGAGATCGGGGGCATCGATGATCCACACCGCGCGATCGACTGGCTGTCCACCTTTCCGCAGGTGACCCTGCTCGCGCTGGGCGAGCGACCGTGAGGTTCCAGGACGCGGCCCGCGACGGACGCGCCGTCGTGTACGCCGGCATCCAGGCGGATCCCCTCGTCGCGCGGGCGGCCGACGCCCTCGCCGCGGCCGGTCACGACGAGCGCATCCTCGCCCGTGCCGTGATGAACGGCGGATCGACCGATCTGACCCACTGGATGGCGATGTTCCCGTCCCTGTTCGGCCCGGGCGTCGACCCCGCCATGCGCGCCAGGTCCGAGACGGTGCTGGCCGTGTCGACCGAGGTCGCGGAACGGGGCGAGGCCGCCCGAAGCCAGTTCCGGGGCGCGATCGTGGAGGAGCTGACGGCTCGGCTGCTGGCCCGGCGAGTCGGCGCTGCCGCCGTCAGGCGCGAGCGGCGCATCCTCTTCGACGGCGTCCGCGCGGAGATCCACCCGTACGACGTGACGGTGGAGCGCGATGACGACGCCGAGGCGTACGACTGCAAGTGGGGCGCGCGGGGCATCGGCGCAGACGTCCTTCATCAGCTCGACGACGCACGCGCGCATGCCGAGGACGAAGACAGCGCGCTCCGGGTCGCTCTCGTCGTGTTCGATGCCGAGCGCTCGTGCGCCGTCCGGCTCGCGCGGTCGACCGCGCCCAGCGCCGGCACGACAGTCCTCGCGCTCGAGACAATCGACGAGCTGGCGGCAGCGCGGTGACCGACCAGCCGCGGCGTCCGGATACCTGCTCCGCGCCGTACCGAGTCCGCTTCGACGAGGCCGCTCCGGACGGGCTCATCCGGACCTCGGTCTTGTTGCGCTATGCCCAGGATCTCGCCTGGTACCACTCATCCGCTCGGGGTTTCACGCGCGTCTGGTACGCCGAGCGCGGCCTGACCTGGCTCGCGCGGGCCGCCGAGGTGACCGTGCTCGGCCCGATGGGCGTCGGTGACGAGTTCGTCGGGACGACCCAGGTGGTCGGCTGGCGTCGGGTGTGGGCGCGTCGGCGGACCGACTTCGTCGACGGGTCGGGTGCCACCGTGGCCTGGCTCCACGTCGATTGGGTCCTCCTGGATGCCCGCGGGTCGCCCACCCGTGTGCCGCAAGAGTTCGACGGAATCTTCTGGGCTCCGGAGACGGCCCTCCAGCTCGCGCGTGTCGCGTTGGTCGATCCTCCCGCCACAGCGGCACGGACCACGTTCCAGGCCCGGCCACACGAGCTCGACCCGATGGACCACGTCAACAACGCGGTCTACGCCGACTGGCTCGACGAGGGGGTCATCGGCGCGGGTGGCGTGGCCGCGGTCAGGGCCATCCCGCGGACGATCCGGCTCGAGTACGCCCGCGCCGTCGATGCCGGCGCGACGGTCGTCGCAGACGTCTGGCGCGACGGGACCGCCTGGTCGTGCCGCGTCTCCGACCCCGCAGGGACGGACCTGCTGCGCGCCCGACTGGAGGCGCCCGGCACGGACCGACAGTGACGCGCTCGCACGAGGTCGTCGTCATCGGCGGCGGGGCCATCGGAGGCGCGGTCGCGTCGGCCGTCCTGGAGGACCCGGCCTTCGATGGGCGGGTCACGATCGTCGAACGCGATCCGACCTTTCGGCGCGCGTCATCGGCCCTGTCCGCGGCGTCGATCCGCCAGCAGTTCTCGACGCCAGAGAACATCAGGATGTCGCAGTACTCGTTCGGCTGGCTGCGGGAAACCGTCGATGTCTCGTTGCACGAGGCCGGCTACCTGTACCTGGCCACGCCCGGGGGCGCCGCAACGCTCGAGGAGAACGTCGCGGTCCAGCGCAGCGAAGGAGCGGACGTCGCCCTCCTCACGCCGGGCGAGCTCGCGACGCGCTTCCCGTGGATGGCGGTCGATGGCATCGCGCTGGCATCGCTCGGGCTGTCGGGCGAAGGCTGGTTCGACGGCTATGCGCTCCTCCGGGCCCTGCGCGTCCGGGCGCGCGAGCTGGGCGCCGAGCTCGTGACCGGGGCCGTCGCGGGCATGGGCCTGTCGGGCGGGAGGGTGTTGGCCGTCGCCCTCGCAGACGGTCGCTCCATCCGGTGCGACACCGTCGTCAACGCGGCCGGACCGTGGGCACGCGAGGTCGCCGCCATGGCCGGCGTGGACCTTCCTGTGGAGGCCCGGCGACGCTCGGTGTTCGTGTTCGAGGCCCGGTCCGAGGCTTCAACCGACGAGCGCCCGCTCGTCATCGATACGAGCGGCGCCTGGTTCCGTCCGGAGGGCGGCGCGTTCATCGCGGGCATCGCCCCGTCAGTGGACGAGGACCTGCCCGATCTCCCGCTCGAGGTCGATCGCGACCAGTTCGAGGCGCGGCTGTGGCCGGCGCTGGCCGCCCGCGTCCCCGAGTTCGACGCGATCAGGCTGACGAACGCGTGGGCCGGCTACTACGAGGTGAACACGTTCGACCACAACGCGATCATCGGCCGCCATCCCGAGATCGAGAACCTGCTCTTCGCGAACGGCTTCAGTGGGCACGGCATCCAGCAGGCCCCGGCCGTGGGCCGGGCGCTCGCCGAGCTGATCGTCCACGGTCGGTACCGCACGCTCGATCTGTCGATCTTCGGTTTCGACCGAATCGCAGCGGGTCGCCCCGTGGTCGAGCGCAACGTCATCGGATGACGACCTAGGGTGCGCTGAACTCGATCACCCACGGGCCAGCCGGCCGGACGTCGCCGGAGCCGACCAGCTCGTCCACCGTGACCGTCCACGCGCCTGACGCGTCGGACACGCCTCCGTCGGTGAGGACTGTGATCGAACCGTCGGGCTCGAACGAGCTGACGACGAAGGCGAGTGTCTTGCCGTTGTGGCGGACCTGGCCGACAGGCGCCCAGTCCCCGGGCGGGAGGTTGCCGCCGACGTGCATCTCGAGGCGGACGATGCTCGGCGTCGCGATCAACCGCGACACCGTCACCTCGGCACCGTCGACCTCGCTGACCGCGTTCGGCGTGACGACCGTGCCACCGTCCACGTCCAGCTCGAAGTCGAACGTCCATGGGCCGACGTGCTCGCGCCAGGGCCACCATCCGTCGCCGTCGGCGTCGCCGTCGGCGTCCGGCGGAGGCGTCGAGTCGTCGCGGACCATGATGAAAGGCACGACGACATGGAACTTTCGTGGACCGGCCGGCAGCGGCACCGCGGGCGGGACCTTCCAGGCGACGTTGACCGCGGCGTACGGACCGTCCGGGCTCGAGCTCGCGCCCAGGCCCGAATACTCGCCCGCCTCGTCGGTGACGACCGCCGACATCGCCATGAGCTGCGTCGTCCCGGGACGCCTGTCCTCGTCGACCACCGAGATCGCCAGGGCCAGGCGGGCCGAGTCGGCATACGCCCGATCGAGCGTCACCCGGTAGCCATCGACGACCTCGGACAGGCCCAGTTCGACGCCGCGGTGCCACGGGACGTCGAACGGCCCCCACAGGGTGAGGTACAGGGCATGGAGGCTGCCGGTCGCGCCCCCGACTGCGAGGGCGGCCGCGAGCAAGCCGGCGATCCCGGCCTTGCGCCCCGGACGGAGGCGAGAGCGGCCGACGGCACGAGGTGTCCAGGCCCGCAGGCTTCGGACCACGCGCTCGTCGAGCCGGTCGATCACGGCCGGCGGTGGTTGCACGGCAAAGAGGTCGAGCAGGTCTGCATCCAGCGCGCCGGCCGGTGCCGGACCCGACCAGCGGGCGTCAATCGTCGACACGGTAGTCCTCCCTGATCGCCGTGAGCGCACGGCTGAGGAGCTTCTGCGTGGCCTGGTCGGTCTTGCCGAGGACCTCACCGATCTGGCGCGCCGTCAGGCGCGCGGCATAGCGGAGGACGATGGCTTCGCGCTGGATGGCCGGCAGCCCGTTCACCGCCGTGAGCAGGAGCGCGCGGCGCTCGTTGACGAGAGCCGCGTCCTCGGGTGTGACGGACGCGCGCTCGTCGGCAACGTCGGCGATGAGCGGGACCGACGAGACGCGCCGGCTCGCGTCGATCGCGGCGTTCCTGGCGATGCGCAGGAGCCAGGCGAGGATCCCGCCGCCGGATGGTCGGTATCGCGGCATCGCCACCAGCGCCCGTTCGAAGACGACCGCGGTCAGCTCGGCCGCGTCGTCGGCGCTCGCAGTCCGCGTCCGGAGGTAGCGGTAGACCGCGAGCCGGTGCCGGTCGTAGAGGAGCCCGAATGCGGCCGGATCGGTCCGGGCCGCCAGCGCGAGGTCATCGTCATCGTTCGCCAGCCCCGTGGCGGTGGTCGCGAGCGAGGCACTGTCGTCCATCAAGCCCCTGCCAGATCGAGTGGGAAAGAGGAACACTCGCCCTAGTTAACGCGCCACCGGGCAGATTCGGACGCCCCGGGCAGATCCCTCAGGCTGGACGCTCGGCACCAAGGGCAGCGAGCCGGTCGGCCGACGGGATGTAGTAGTACGCACCCGAGACGGCTTGGGCGACCGTCGTGAGCGCATCGGGCGGACCATCTCCGACGCCGACCATGCTCTCCAGCATCGTGACCAGGATCCGCTGCTCCGCGCTGAAGCCGACGAAGATCGTGCCGTGGTCGGCAACGGTGCCATAGGCGATGTTCCGCCGGAAGATCTTCCCGAAAGCGTCCTGGTCCGTGCGTGCGACGTGCGAGGTCGGCGGCGGCGGGTCGAGCTCGGCGCTGTCGGCCTTGCGGCGGCCGATGATCTCCTCCTGGGTGGGCACCGGCAGGCCCTCCCACGCCATCGCGTCGTGCTTCCACTGTTGTAGAAGGAGGATCGAGCCGTCCTCGCCTGGCGAACCGGGCGGGATGAGTGCCACGCTCGTGGCCTCGACCAGCGTCGGGTTCTCGGTGCCGTCGATGAAGCCGGTCAGGTCGAGGTCGTGGTGGTACGGCCAGCCGACCATCTCGTGCGCGAGGACGGCGTGGCCCTCGAGCGCCGCGACGATGCCGTGCGACAGGTCGAAGACCACGTCGTATGCCGCGCCGGTGAGCCAGATCACGACATCGTGCTGGGTCGATGCCAGCACGACGCCGGTCGGGCCGACCAGCGGTTCGTTGAAGCCGATGACGCCCGGTGGAGCAGCGTCCGGGGCGACCGCTGCCCACGTCTCCGGTCGAAAGCCGGCGACGAGGTTGACCCCGCCGATCGTCGTCCGCGGTTCGCGGAGGGAGGCGACGAGCGAGAACGCCGCGGCGGCTTCAGCGGGTGCGATGAGCTCGAATTCGAGGTACGCGTGTGACGCGGTGCCGAGCGCGAAGATGCCGGTCTGCGGTGACGCCATCGGCCACAGCTTAGGCCTCGACCGTCGGCCGTTCGGCACGAGCGCCAGGATCTGCGGCCGGGCGCTCCTATCTCGACCGAGATGGAACGAACCGTGATGCCCCGCTCGCCTTGGTGGGCGAAAGCAGGAGGCACCACGCCATGAAAGCCGTCATCGTCGTCCTCGCGCTCGCCCTCACCGGTTGCAATGCGGGCCTCGGCAGTTCGGCCGGCGCCGACCCCACGCAAGCCGGTGCGAGCTCCCCGTCTGCGACGCCCTCCAACGACGTCTCGAAGGTCCCGCCGGGCCGGATCGCCTACATGCGCGTCGACCGCGACGAGGTCGAGCGGTACTTCACTGTCGACTCAGATGGCGGGAACGAGCACGCGCTCTTCGAGACGCGGGGCTGCGCATGCATCCGGTGGTCGGCCGACGGGTCGCAGATCTGGACCGTGACCGAGACCGCGGCCGCCCTCGCATACACGACGCTCGATCCAGACGGCAGCGATCGGGTCGTCCACGTGCCCGACATCCCGACCCTCAGCCTTGCACCCGGATTCGGCAGCGCCGATGGACGCCACGTCGCGTTCTTCGGGTGGGACGAGACGGATCCGACGCGGTCCGGAGTGTGGACGGCGAAGACGGACCTCACCGACCTCCACCAGGTGACGCCGGTGCCCGACGGCGTCCTGGGCATCGATCCGATCGGCATGTCCGCGAACGGGTCGCACATCTACTTCCACGGCGACCTCGGGGAGAACACGGACAACGGCTTCCACCACGCCGGCAACGTCTACGTCATCGCGGCCGACGGCAACGGCCTGCGTCAGCTCAACCCCGAAGGCACAAAGACGGAGATCACCGGGACCGGGCTCTCGGCCGACGGCCGTCGGTTCGCGTTCACCGCATGGCGAGTCGGGCACGGCGCGGACGGCAACGCGCTGTTCATCGTCGACGGCGTCGACGGCGAGGCGCTTCAGGTCACCGAGTTCGGCGACAGGTGGGGCGCCTCCTGGTCACCGAGCGGGGAGTGGATCGGCTACGCGGCCTCGGGCGACGCCGCGGCGCTCATCTCACTGATCAAGCCGGACGGAACGGGTGCCAAGGCGGTCACCCCGAAGGATCTTTCCGAAGACATCACGATGCCGGCCTGGTCGCCCGATGGATCGCATCTCCTCGTCCGGCGCGGCGAGCGCGCGTCGAACGATCTCTGGATCATCGACCTCGAGGGCACGTTCGTCTGGCAGGTGACCCACAAGCGGGCGGCATACGACATCTATGCCTGGGCGCCGGCCTCACCGGGCTGACGGAGCGGCCCTATCCGTCGATGGGAGGCACGTCGACCAGGTACTCCGACAGGAACCACCGCGGCGCCGACTCCTTGAGGTCAGAGGACCCGCGTCTCGCGACCGCCCGTCTCCGCGTCGCTGACCGCGGAGGTGCACGTCGGGCAATACCAGCGGGCTTCGAGGGGCGTCCCGCAGCGATCGTGCCGAAGGGGGTCTCCGAGCTCGTTGCGTCGCGAGCCCCAGTCGGCGAGCAAGCGCAGCGCCGACGCCAGGTCGCGACCGTCGCCGGTGAGCGAGTATTCCATCCGCGGCGGACGCGTCGAGTAGGGCGTTGCGATCACGATCCCCTCGCGCTCCAGCCGCCGGAGCCGCTCGGTGAGGATGTTCGGGGCGAGGCCCGGCAGCTCTTCGCGGAGCTCGCCGAACCGACGGCCGCCGGCGAGCAGCGCGTCGACGAGCAGAAGGCTCCAGCGATCGCCGACGCGCTCCAGCGCCGCCTCGAGGGGGGCCCTCGGAGCGGGCCGGCGGATAGGGCGTCGTCGTCTCACTCACGCTGGCCATGGTATGGGATGTCGACGCTTGCACGGTGTTCATCGGCGTAGTATGTTGCAAGTCGCAACTGACAACTCACTACCGCAAGCCGCCCTGACCCGGCGAGGAGATTTCCGTTCATGACCGCTCTCGACGAGCTTTCCCAGGCCTTGACCCGACTCACCGAAACCGCGACGCCCTCGATCGTCGGCATCGGCTCGAGACTTCGCGGGTCCGGCGTCGTCTTCGCTGACGGCCAGGTTCTCACGAACGCGCACAACGTCCGTGGTGATGAGGTCAGCGTGACCTTCGCCGACGGCCGCACCGCGACCGGCCGCCTCGCAGGCATCGACGTCGACGGCGACCTTGCCGTCATCGCAGTCGACACGGCCGGGGCGGTCCCGCTTGCCTGGGCTGACGGCGACGGCCCCTCGGCCGGGTCGATCATCTTCGCCGGCGCCGCGACGCCAGGCGGAGGCGCTCGGGTCACATTCGGGTCGATCAGTGCGATCGAGCGAGCGTTCCGCGGCCCCGGCGGCCGGCAGATCGGCGGCAGCCTCGAGCACACGGCGCCGATGGCTCCCGGTTCGTCCGGTGGACCCCTTCTCGATGCGGACGCCCGCCTGATCGGACTGAACACCAATCGGATCGGCGAGGGCTTCTACCTGGCCCTTCCGGCGGACAGCGCGCTCCGATCGCGAGTCGAGGCACTCTCTCGCGGGGAGTCCGTCGAGCGACCCCGGCTTGGGATCGCCGTGGCTCCGGCCCGAGTCGCCCGCCACCTCCGTCGGTCGGTCGGGCTCCCCGAGCGTGACGGCGTTCTCGTCCGAGGCGTCGAGGACGACAGCCCCGCCGCCCGTGCCGGGATCCGCGACGGCGACCTGATCGTGGAGATCGCGGGAACGGTCGTCACGGAAGCGGACCAGCTCCAGGAGGCCATCGCCTCGAACCCGATGCCGTTCGAGATCAAGGTCGTCCGCGGCACCGACGAGCGAACGGTGTCGGTCGGCGGGACAGCCAGCGCGTCCGGGGAGGCGTAACCCAGCGATGGTCGTCGAACGATCCGCGATCGCAGCGGACGAGACCCTCAACGACATCGACGACCGCGATGCGCTCGACGCGTACTCGCTTGCCGTCAGCACCGCGGCCGAGCGCCTGATCCCGTCCGTGGCGAGCCTTCGGGTTCGCCGTGACAACGGCTGGGGTGGGGGCGCCGGCTCGGCCGTCGCGTTCACTCCGGACGGCTACCTCCTGACCTCGGCGCACGTCGTCGCTGGCGCGAGCGGCGGGACTGCGACGTTCGTCGATGGCACGGAAATCACGTTCGACGTCGTCGGGCGGGACCCGCTGTCGGATCTCGCGGTCGTTCGTGCGGGGGGCAACGGCCTCACCGCCGCGCCGCTCGGCGATGCCGACCAGCTGAAGGTCGGCCAGCTGGTCGTCGCGATCGGCAACCCGCTCGGCTTTGCGGGCAGCGTGACCGCGGGCGTCGTGAGCGCACTCGGGCGGTCGCTTGCGGCGCGCGACGGCCGGGCGAGCCGGCTCGTCGAGAACGTCATCCAGACCGACGCCGCGCTCAACCCCGGCAACTCCGGTGGCGCGCTGGCCGACAGCCGTGGCCGGGTCGTCGGGATCAACACCGCCGTCGCCGGGATCGGGCTCGGCCTGGCCGTCCCGATCAACACCGGGACACGAGCGATCCTCACGTCGCTGATGCACCACGGCCGCGTCAAGCGGGCGTTCCTCGGGGTCGTCGGCGGCACGCGCCCGCTCAGGGCGGCCCTTGCCGAGCGGCTCGGACGCCGCCGGGGGCTCGAGGTCATCCAACTCCTCGATGGGAGCCCGGCTTCTGCCGCCGGGGTCCGCGCCGGCGACGTGATCGTCGAGCTCGACGGCAAACCGATCGAGGGTGTCGGCGATCTCCAGCGGGTCATGGTCGGTGAGATGGTCGGCCGGCGCGTGCCGGTCGGGGTGGAGCGGGATGGCTCGATCGTGTCCCTCGAAGTGACACCGGTCGAACTCGACCGATAGCGCGGGCGCGATCCCGCGAGGCCCGCTACATCCCGAACGGGAGGCAAATCAGATGACGACCTGGGACCCAGATGCCTGGACCCGCAACATGATCGAAGACCTCCGCGCGAACGGCGGCACCCCGTCGTCCGGGCCGCTGGCCGGCCGTCCGCTTGCGATCATGACCTCCAAAGGGGCGAAGACCGGCCAGGATCGGACTGCGATCGTGACTTACCACCGCAACGGAGACGACTTCGTCATCGCAGCCACGAAGGGCGGCGCCGACGAGCACCCCGCCTGGTATCACAACCTCGTCGCGCACCCTGAAGCGACGTTCGAAACCGCCAACGTCCCATTCCAGGTCGTCGCGCGCGAAGCGAAGGGCGACGAGCGCCAGCGGCTCTACGACGAGCACGCCCGGCTCTACCCGGAGTTCGCGGCCTACCCGAGCAAGACGAGCCGAGTGCTCCCGGTCTTCGTGCTGGAGCGGCGCGCCGGCTGAACGAGGCCGGCTCAGGCGCCTGCTCGCGGTTGACTCGCGGCAAGTCCTTGAACTCCTGCGACCCATAGCTCGACGACCAGGCGATCGGAGTCGGGACCAGCGGCCCAGGCAGTCAGCTGGTCGACTCGCCAGTCCGGCTCTCCCCCGGCCGCGGTGGCCATTCCGGGTGGCTCGCTCGGTCCGCTCGAGCCCTTCCTGGCAGCTGCTGCCGCGTACGTGGCGCGGTGGACCGCCGGGCCCAGGAGCATGCCTGTCAGCGCCTGCAGGAGGTGGACTGCGTCGCGCGGATCGAACCCAGCTCGATCGAGGATCTCGAAGAGCGCGACACTGACCCGCAACGACCCGGGCGACTCGAATGGGCGCGAAAGCAGGAACGGTGCCGCCGGGTGGGCAGCGACGAGCGCAAGGAAACTGTCGCCGAGACGGCGTAACTCCTCCTGCCACGTCGACTCCCTCTCGGTCGCCACGTCGAGCTCGTCGAGCAGGCGACCCGCCATCAGGTCGAGGAGGTGGTCCTTGTCCCTGACGTGTCGGTAGAGCGCCATCGGCGTGACACCGAACTTGGAGGCGAGTCTGCGGAGACTGACGGCATCGAGTCCGCCTTCATCGGCCATCTGCAGCGCAGCGTCAACGACCGCGTCGGTTGACAGTGCTTGACGGGACGATCCAGGGGCTTGCACAGCTGGAGTATACGTCGTAGACTCACCCCTCGGTATACGGCGTATACAGGGGACAGGAAGGGAAGGGGTCGATGACCAGGTTCAGGGCGCTCGGGATCGCGTGGCTGGCGACCGCGCTGTTCTCAATCGTGATCACGTTCGTCTTTCGCACCGAACCGGACGGGTACGTCGTCACCCTCGTCCTCGGGATTGCGACGGTTGCAGTCGGGGCTTGGCTCCTGCTGCGCTCGCCGGGCCGCGCCGTGGCGACGTCGGTCGTATTCGGCGTCGCATGGCTCGCCGTCTACGGCACCCTCGCCGTCCTTCAAGGGGGCGAGGCCCGGATCACAGATACCTTCTTGGCCATGGCCGGAACCGCCATCGGCTACGCGGCCTGGATGATCCTGGGCAAGCGCACGCGGTACGAGGGACCAGACATCGTCGTGGCATCCGCTGAGCCAGCGGCCCCCGGCACTGGTTGGCTCCGGCTTGCGGCAACCCTGTACGTCTTCCTCGGACTTGCCTTCGGTGCGTCGGTTCCCGTCGTCCTCGCCTTCTACACCGACAACGGCTACCTCCCGATGATGTTCTCGTTTCGAGCCCTTTCAGGGCCGGTCGAGGAGCTGGGGCGAACAGGGTTCCTGGCAGCCGGCTTCGCACTCGTCGCGGCCTCAGTGGTCTCCGTGGTGGCCGGGCTGCTGCTCTGGCGCGGACAGCGGCGCGGTGTCCAACTGGCGCTTCTGGTCGACCCCGTTGTGTTCGCTCTTGGCCTCGGGTTCGCGCTGCCGCTCCTCCTGATCGGGGTCCCCGTGCGGGCGGGACTGGTCCTTGTAGGCATGTGGCAGGCTCGGCGCGGGGGCCTCAACGCAGCCCGGCAACCTTGAGGGGCAGTCCGAAGCGAAGGCGGTGGCGCACATGCATCGGGTCCTGGGGTCGATCTACTCCGTGCCGGGCGTCGGCTGGGTCATCGCCACCCTGGCCGTCCTCCTGTACCACCGAGAGCGGGGTGAGTTGCCGATGAGCCCGTTCGGCTGGCGGCTGCTGGGCGGCCCGTACCCGGAGATCGGGACCGATCGCCTGACGCCACTTGGCTGGGCCCTCGCGTGGCTGCTTATCGCAGTCTCGATCGTCGACGTCCTCATCGGCCGGTGGCTCAGGCAGGGCAGGCCTCGTGGCGCAGCGCTGGCCCTCGTGATGGCGCCGCTGAGCCTCGCCCTCGGGTGGCTCTTCGCGCTTCCGTACCTGATCGTGATGGCACCTCTTCGCGCAATCGCAGCGGTCGTCGTGTGGCGGGACCTACGCCGCTGACGGGGTGCCGGCGATCCAGGCTGGTGTGGGCCGGATCGGCTGATGGAAAGCCGCGGGCGGGCCTGGAGATCGTGGGTGTCCGGCTGACCGCGGCGGCCTACGCGCACGGATTGGCGCTGGCACTGCCCCAAAAGGATGAAATGGCGCGCCCGACAGGATTCGAACGTTCGCGTACCCACGTCGGAATGAAGTCGATCCCGATCGAGGGAGTGGACGATTGGCAGGCCGCGATGGTGCGCAGCGCGCAATCGCTGTCTGACGATCGCCTGATCCAGGAGTCAGGTGCCCTACCGATAGGCCACTCACCACCGTCTGAACTCGCGACAGGCCTGCCGCCTCGCCGCTTTCGGGGTGAGTCAGATGCCCATCCCAACACCGCGCCTGGCCGCGCCGCTCCAATACGTAGCAACGCGAGAACTCAACGCCTCCGCCGTGCTACATTGAGCGAGTCGATGATGTTCTGGTAGATTTGAGTAGGTTTCATGAGCCGCCTCACATCCCGGGATCCGGACTGGGTAGGCCTGTCGGAGGCCAGCCGCGTCCTTGGTGTTTCGCCCGCCACACTGCGCCGTTGGAGCGATGCCGGTCGTCTTCGGGTGTTCACAACGCCGGGCGGCCATCGACGCTTCTCGCGGGCTGCGCTAGAGGGTCTTCTCCCGGCTGATCGATCACGGCGGCCTTCTATCGGTGGCGCAGGGCTCTCGCCCAGCAGGATCGCGCGGACATACCGCCGGGCGAGCCGGGAGGCGGCCCCCGAGCTTCCCTGGGTTCTCAAGCTCACAGACGATCAGCGGATCCTGTTCCGCGAGCGAGGCCAGGTCCTCGCCGCCAGCCTTCTCCAATACCTTGACAGCACGCAACCGGATACCGCGGCCCACCACCTGAAGGCGGCGTCGGCTACAGCCGCCGAGTACGGGCAGGTCGCGGCGACGCTCCGTCTCTCCCTCAGCCAGACCGTCGAGGGCTTCCTCCGCTTCCGCGCACCGTTCCACCACGAGCTCGCGGTTGCGGCCCGCAGACGCGGATTCGATACAGCCGAGACGACTGACCTTCTCGAGACCGCCGAGCGCGCCATGGACCGCCTGTTGGTCGCGACGATGACGGGCCACACCCGCGAGTCGGGCTCGCGTCGGCGCGGGTTGCCCACCGCCGCTGCCGTGGACGAGGATCGAGAGGCGTGAGCCAGGCCGCGTCGTCCGCCGTCGTGGCGCTCGTCACCCACGCCCGCCAGGTCCCTGCGGTTGAGCGCGAATTGTTCGCAACCCGACTCCGCGACGAACTGACCGACAAGGGGCTCGTGCTCTCTACGTGCCACCGCGTCGAAGCGTATGTCGTCAGCCCGGACGATCCGGCCCGTTTAGCCCTCGCCGCCTACCTTCCGCGGGGCGGCAGGGCGCTCATCGGCGAGCCGGCAATCCACCATGCGATATCCGTCGCCGTCGGGCGCGATTTGGTTGTTGTCGGGGAGGATCAGATCCTCCACCAGCTGCGCGTATCGGTTGACGCGGCCCGCGATGCCGGCGCGCTCGACCCCGCGCTCGAGCGACTCTTCGCGGTCGCCCTGCAGGCTGGGCGCCGGGCCCGGTCGTGGCGTCAAGGCCCGCAGCGCTCGCTGGCGGATGTCGCGCTGTCGATCATCGAGAGACAGGTCGGGCCGCTGCGGGGTCGCCACATCCTCGTCGTCGGCGCGGGCCGGATGGGTCAGCTGGCCGCGACGGCAGCCGTCGCGGCTGGGGCATCGGTCTCGGTCGCCAACCGTTCAGCCGAGGGCGCCCAGTCCCTTGCCGCCACAACCGGCGCTCGGATCGTGGCCTTCGACCCGGGCGTACGGATTGCCGAGTTCGCCGTCGTCATGGTCGCCCTCGGCGGCCCGTGGCCGATCGGCGCGGCCACAATCGATGCACTGAGTGCGAGCCCGACCGTCGTCATCGATTTGTCGGTGCCGGCGGCAGTGCCGGAAGGGCTGCCGGAGGCGCTGGGTCCGCGCTTTGTCCCGGCCGACGCGTTGGTGCTCGCCGATCCCGACCCCACGACACCACAGGATGGCTCGCGCGCCCCCGTCGACGCGCTCGTCGATCGCGCCACGGTCCAGTTCCTCGGCTGGCTGAACGCCCGTGACGGGCGCGCCACCGCCGAGGCGCTCGTCAGGCATGTGGATCAGGAACGTGAAGCTGAGCTCGCGGCGCTGTGGCGGCGACTTCCCGACCTGGAACCCGAGGCGCGAGACGCGATCGAACAGATGACCCGGCACCTCGCCACGCGCCTCTTCCGCGAGCCCCTCGAGCGCCTCGGCCGGGATGCCGACGGTCGTGACGAGCGAACGATCCGGGACATCTTCGCCCTGTGAACGGCCCGGAGATCGCGATCGGCTCGCGGGGCAGCGCGCTGGCGCTGGCCCAGGCGAGGCTCGTCCACGAGGCCCTGGCACGAGGGGGTCATGCGAGCCGGGTCGTGATCATCGAGACCGAGGGCGACCGTCGGGCTCCTGACACAGCGTGGGGAGAGGGCGCGTTCGTCGCCGCGATCGAGCGGGCGCTGCTGGACGGACGCGTGGATCTAGCCGTCCACAGCGCCAAGGACGTTCCGACCGACGAGGATCCGCGACTCCGGATCGGCGCGTATCTTCCGCGCGCCGATCCTCGCGATGCGCTCGTCGTCCGGGACGATGCGACGGAGCGGCGCATCGCCGATCTGCCGCCGGGCTCTCGCGTCGGGACGGACAGTCCGCGGCGGACGGGCTTCCTGCTTGCTCGACGACCGGACCTCGTCGTCCATCCGCTCCACGGCAACGTCGACACTCGGCTCCGCCGGCTCGATGAGGGCGAGACAGATGCGCTCGTCCTCGCGTGCGCGGGACTGGACCGCATGGGCCTCGGTGACCGGATCGCCGAGCGTCTCGAGCCCGAGATCGTTCCGCCCGCGCCGGGCCAGGGGGCGATCGCGATCCAGGTTCGGGGAGACGATTCCAAGTTGCTCGCGCTGACCGGCACGATCGATGATCGAGCCACGCGCCTGGCGGTCGAGGCCGAGCGGGCCTTCTTGAGCGCGTCCGGCGGCGGCTGCCGCGCCCCGATCGGAGCGCTGGCCACGATCGCCGACGAGGAGCTCGAGCTATTTGGCGGCTACGCCAGCCCGGACGGCTCGGACACGATCGTGACTCGCCGTCGTGGGCCGGCCGCGACGGGCCAGGAACTGGGCCGCGAGCTCGCAGCAGAGCTCGACCCCGGTGGCCGAATCCGCCGTGCTGCCGGATCCGTCGGTCCGGAGACGGCGCGGTCCGGACGGCGCCGGGTGCTCGTGACGCGGGCTGCCGACCAGGCCGACGAGCTCGCCTCGGCCCTGAGGGACGCGGGACTCGATCCCGTCCTGGTTCCGACGATCGCGGTCGAGTTCGAACCGCCACATGGAGACCTCGATACGGCCGCAGGGCTCCTGCACACGTATGCCTGGGTCGTCATCACGAGCGCGAACGGCGCCCGGGCGATCCTCAAGGCGGCCGAGCGGATCCTGACCGAGCTGGGAGCGCCGTCGTGGGCGGCGATCGGGCCCGCGACGCGTCGGGTGCTCGAACGCGAGGGCATCGAGATTGCGCTCCAGCCGAGCCAGAGCAGCGCCATGGCGCTGGCCATCGAGCTGCCGGTCGCGCATGGGGATCGGGTCCTGGTCGTGCGCGGCGACCTCGCCGACGAGGAGCTGGCGATGGCGCTGCGGGCGCGTGGCGCCTTGGTCGACGACGTCGTCGCGTACCGAACGCGCGAGGCGCCTGAAGCGTCGGCGCTCCTGCTGAGGGAGGCCTTCTCGGATGGACCGCTCGCCGCCGTCGCTTTCACCAGCGGCTCGACGGTCCGAGGCCTGGTCAAGCTCGCGCGCGACGAATTGATCGATGTCCTCTCGATCCCCTCGGTCTGCATCGGTCCCGAGACGGCCGACGAAGCCCGTGCGGCGGGGTTCCGGATTCTCGCCCGCTCCCCAGCTCCGGACTCGGTCGCGCTTGCCGCGGCTACCGCACGTGCCCTGGCCCTCAACCCGCAGGAGATCTCATGACGCTCGATCTCGAAGCACCGCCCTCGTCCGCGCCGCCCGCCATTTCTGCATCGCTGCCCGTCCGACCCCGACGGTTGCGGCGCACACCCGCGCTGCGGGCGCTGGTCCGGGAGACCCGCGTTCATCCATCCATGCTCGTCGCTCCGCTGTTCGTGCAACCGGGCGCGGGCCGCCGCGACGCGATCAGTTCGATGCCCGGTCAGGCCCGGCTGTCGCCGGACCTCGCCGCCGCGGAAGCCGCGCGCCTGGCCGAGCTCGGCGTGGGCGGCGTCATCCTGTTCGGTCTGCCAGAGTCGAAGGACCCGCTGGGTACAGAAGCATCCGCCGAAGACGGGATCGTCCAGGACGCGTTCCGCCGGATCCGGGCACTCGAGCTGCCGCTCGTCACGATCGCCGACACATGCCTGTGCGAATACACCGACCACGGCCACTGCGGGCCGCTGGCTGCGGACGGGAGCGTCGAAAACGACGCCGCGCTCGTCCGGCTGGCCGAGACGGCGGTCACCCAGGCGCGAGCCGGCGCCGACATCGTCGCACCGAGCGCAATGATCGACGGCCAAGTCGGCGCGATCCGTGCCGCCCTCGATGCGGCAGGGTTCGAGCAGACCCCGATCATGGCCTACGCCTCGAAGCACGCCTCCGCGTTCTACGGCCCCTTCCGGGAGGCGGCCGACAGCGCGCCCGCCTTCGGCGATCGGCGCGGCTACCAGATGGACCCGGCCAACGGCCGCGAGGCGCTCCGGGAGATGGACCTCGACGTCGCGGAAGGCGCCGACATTCTGCTGATCAAGCCGGCGCTCCCGGGGCTCGACCTCGTCGCCGCGGCTCGCGCCCAATTCGACGTGCCGATCGCCGCCTATCAGGTCTCCGGGGAATTCGCGATGATTGCCGCCGCCTCCGAGCGCGGCTGGCTGGACGGACGGCGGGCGATGACCGAGGCGGTCACGGCGATCGTCCGGGCCGGCGCGGGGATCGTCATCACCTATGCTGCCGCGGACCTCGCGACCTGGCTCCACGAGGAGAGCGGCCGATGAGCGGCGACGAGCAGACCTACATCCAGGCGCTCGCCCTCGGGCTCGATCCGGCCTGGCGACGCCGGACGGACGAGGAGCGCCGCGACGACGGCTGCCGCTTCGGTGAGGCCGTGGCGGCGGCCGAGCTGAAGGAGGTCCGCAGCATCAGCTACTCGTCGGTCGGTCTCGAGCCGGGCGTCGACCTCCTGTTCTGGCGGATAGCACCGTCGGTCGATGCGCTGGAGACGGCAGCGGCTGGACTCCTGCGCGCCGGGCTCGGATGCTGGCTGACCGTCCGCCATTCGCTGATCGGCCGGATCGGTCTGTCCCAGTACGTTCGAAAGCCGACCGACCAGGAGCAGTCGCTCTTCGGCGGCGACCGCTCCCGCTACCTCATCGTCTACCCGTTCACGAAGAGCACCGAGTGGTACCTCCTCTCGAAGGAGGCCCGCCAGGGGATCATGAACGAGCACATGCGGGTCGGCCACGAGTACCCGATGATCCGCCAGGCCCTGGCGTACTCATTCGGGCTCGATTCGCAGGAGTTCGTGGTCGCCTACGAGACCGACGATCTCGTCGCCTTCGGCGACCTCGTCCGGGCACTGCGGGCGACCGAGAGCCGGCGCTCGACCGTCAGCGACACCCCGATCCTGCTAGGGATCCACCGTCCAATGGACGAGATCCTCGCTCTCCTGGGTGCGCCATGACGACCGAGATCGGCAGCGGCACTCGCACCGCAGCCCTGGTCGAACGGGCGGATGCTCTCTTTCCTGGTGGCGTCAACAGCCCGGTCCGAGCATTCCGAGCGGTCGGCCGGCCGCCAATCGTCCTCGAGCGGGGCGAGGGGCCGTTCGTCTGGGACGCCGACGGCCGGCGCTATGTCGACTACATCGGCGCCTGGGGTCCGGCGATCCTCGGGCACGCGCACGCCGGCGCCGTCAAGGCGGTCGCCGCCGCCGCGCGCAGCGGGTTCGCCCTCGGCGCCACCCACCCGTTCGAGATCGAGCTCGCCGAGGCGATCCGGCGGGCGATTCCGTCGATCGAGCGCCTCCGGTTCACGTCCTCGGGCACCGAGGCGGTCATGAGCGCCCTCCGCGTGGCCCGTGCGGCCACCGGTCGGGATCTCGTGGTCAAGTTCGCGGGCTCGTACCACGGCCATTCGGATGGCCTGCTCGTCGAGGCCGGCTCCGGCCTCGCGACGCAGGCGATCGCCGGCAGCGCCGGGGTGCCCGACGCGGTCGCGGCCACGGCCATCGTGTTGCCGTACAACGACGCCGAGGCGGTGACCCGAGCCTTCGCGGCACAGCCCGGCCGGATCGCTGCGGTCATCGTCGAGCCGGTCGTCGCGAACGTCGGAGTCATCCCACCGCTTGACGGCTACCTCGAGTACCTCCGCGAGGTCACCAGCGCCGACGGCGCCCTGCTCGTCTTCGATGAGGTCATAACCGGCTTCCGGCTCGGGTCCGGCGGGGCGCAGGCGCGGTTCGGCGTCACGCCCGACCTGACGACGCTGGGCAAGATCATCGGCGGGGGGATGCCGATCGGCGCGTACGGCGGCCGGTCGGATCTCATGGATCTCGTCGCGCCGGCGGGTCCCGTCTATCAGGCCGGCACCCTCTCCGGCCACCCGCTCTCGATGGCCACGGGCATCGCCACGCTGGGTGAGCTGGACGAGGGGCGCTACGCGGCCCTCGAGGCGTCGTCGGCGGCGCTCGCAGCGGGCCTCACCGAGGCCGCGACCAGCGCGGGGCGAGATGTGGCGGTCGCCCGGGTGGGGTCGTTGCTGACGGTCTTCTTCCGGCCGACGCTGCCGGCCGACGCCGCCGAGGCGCTTGCGTCCGACCGCGATGCCTACGCCCGCTTCTTCGGCGCGATGCTCGATCAGGGCATCCTGCTGCCGCCGTCGCAGTTCGAGGCGTGGTTCGTGTCGATGACTCACGGGCCGGCCGAGATCGAGGCCACGCTCGAGGCCGCTCGAACGGCGTTCGCGGCATGAACGATCGTTTCCTGCGGGCCTGTCGACGCGAGCCGGTCGACGCCACGCCCGTCTGGTTCATGCGCCAGGCGGGCCGCTCGTTCGCCGCGTACCGGCGGCTCCGCGACCGCTACGGCATCCTCGAGCTTGCGAAGACGCCGGAGCTGTGCGCCGAGGTCACCCTCATGCCCGTCCGCCAGCTCGGCGTCGACGCGGCCGTCCTGTTCGCCGACATCATGCTGCCGCTCGAGCCGATGGGAGTCGACCTTCGGATCGAGCCCGAGGTCGGCCCGATCATCGACCGGCCGATCCGCTCGACCGCCGACGTCGCAGCGCTGCGGCCGTTCGACCCCGCGGAGGTGTCGTTCACGCTCGACGCGGTCCGTCTCGTCCGGCGCGAACTCGACGGCAAAGCCGGCGTAATCGGCTTCTCGGGGGCGCCGTTCACGCTCGCCTGCTATCTCATCGAGGGCCGGCCGTCGCGCGACTACGCGATCGCCAAGGCGTTCATGTACCGCGAGCCCGAGGCCTGGCACGACCTGATGGAGCGGCTGTCGACGATGGTCGCGGCGTACCTGCGAGCCCAGATCGAGGCCGGAGCCGAGGTCGTGCAGCTGTTCGACAGCTGGGTCGGCGGCCTCGGCCCAGCCGACTACGCCTCGTTCGTCCAACCGCACGTCCGACGGATCTTCGAAGGCCTCGATGGCACCCCGACCATCCATTTCGGGACCGGCACGGCGGCGCTCCTCGAGCTCATGGCGGAAGCCGGTGGCGAGGTCATCGGGATCGATCATCGAGTCTCGCTCGGCGATGCCTGGCGACGGATCGGCCACGACCGCGGCATCCAGGGCAACCTCGACGCGGCGCGTGTCCTGGCCGGCTGGGAAGCGACCGAAGCGGGCGCCCGCGCGGTCCTTGCCGAGGCCGACGGCCGGCCAGGTCATGTCTTCAACCTTGGTCACGGCGTGTTGCCCGACTCGGACACGGGGCTGCTTCGGCGCCTCGTCGAGTTCGTCCACGAGGAGACGGCTCGCGACTCGGTCGGCGCCGGCGCCCTCGCGTGAGCCGCGAGCAGCGCCGGGGCGTCCTGCTGATGACGTATGGCTCGCCGGCGTCACTGGAGCGCGAGGACATCCGCGGCTACCTTGCGCGCGTTCGTGGTGGGCGCGAGCCGGACCCAGACCTCGTCGACGAATTCACCCGGCGGTATCGGGTGATCGGTGGTTCGCCGCTCATCGACATCACCCGGGCCCAGGCTGCCGCCCTCGAGGCGACGCTCGGCTGGCCGGTCGAAGTCGGGATGCGCTTCTCGGAGCCGTCGATCACCGCTGGCCTCGCGGCTCTTGCCTCGCGCGGGATTGAGCCGGTGGCGGCGATCATCCTCTCACCTCAGTACTCGCCGCTGCTGATGAGCGGCTACGCGAAAGCGATCGACGAGGCCCGGGCTGAGCTCGGTGATCGGGCGCCGAAGGTCGAGGTCGCGGGTCCCTGGCACGCTGAGCCGGCGTTCGTCGGCGCGCTCACGGATCGCGTCCGCGGAGCGCTCGATCGATTCTCGCCTTACGAGCGGGACAACGTCGCCGTTCTGATGACCGCCCACAGCCTCCCGAGACGCGTTGCCGAACAGGAGCCCGCCTATCTGGCGCAGCTGCGCGAGACGGCCGAGGCCGTGGCCAGGAAGGTCGGGATCTCGGCTGACAGATGGCAGTTCTGTTGGCAAAGCGCCGGGCATGAGCCGGGGGAGTGGATGAAGCCTGACTTCGCCGATCTCATGCCGGAGATTGCCGCGTCCGGTCGACGGTCGGTGCTCGTCGTGCCAGTCCAGTTCTTGGCCGACCATCTCGAGATCCTCTACGACGTCGACATTGGCGCCCGCGAGCAGGCGGAACGTCACGGGCTGAGCTTCCACCGGATCAAATCGCTCAACGCCCATCCCGCCTTCGTCGAGGCCCTAGCGGCGGTGGCACGGCGCGCGGTCGACCCCGTCATGTCGGGCGCCTCGTCCACGCCGACCGTCTGATACGTAGTCATGCGAGTTGCGCCGGACCTTGGCGCCGATGGCCGCCAACGCGAAAGGTCGCACGCCCGACTAGGGATTCGAGCGCGCCCGACAGGATTCGAACCTGCGACCTTCGGCTCCGGAGGCCGACGCTCTATCCACTGAGCTACAGGCGCGCGGACCGCGATGATACCCGCTGAGCGTGGCTAGACCTTCGGCTTCCGGTCCGAAGGTCTACTCGATAAGGTGCTGTGAACACGAACCCCTGGCCACTACGCTCGCAGAGCGTAAAACTCGTTGCCTGCCGGGTAAGCTGATTCGAGGGAAGACCGCGGAACCCCTGGCCCGTCAGCGTTCGAAGTGGATCGACTCCACCATCTGCCGGATCTGGGCCTTCACTGCCTCTTCGGGGACGTCGCCATGGAGGAGGTCCCCATGGGGGACCGAACCGATCATCAGGCGAACGCCGTCGACGTCGAGGATCCAGACGTCTTCGTAGGACCACAGGACACAGTTTCCGAGGTCCTCGGGCCGCGAGATGTGGATCCCGCGGTAGCCATCGACCGTCACGTTCTCTGAAACGACTGTCGGGAGACCCGCGACATAGGTCACGAGATCCTCGAAGCTGGACCCGAGTGGCGGCTCGATCGTGTCGTCGCAGAGCTCCTCTGGGTCGTCGATCACATCGAACCTAATGTGGGCGCAATCCGCCTGATAACTCGTGTCTCGCGGATAGTCTCGCGGAAGGTCTCCACATGTGACGCGTCGCAACTCGCTAGCAACCTCTACGAAGATCGTATCCGAATTCATGGTCCAGCCTTCCGGAACGGTCATCGAGAGGTTCGGGAATGGATCCCCGAGCAGGAACGTGCCCCCCGGCCTCCCACCGCGAGTCGGGACGAGCCAGCCGGTGTCAGGGGCGTAGTCGGTCGCCACGACCCGGCCATTCACGATCACGGACGCCCACGTGTAGAAGGGCATGCCCAGCTCGAAGCCCCATCCTTGCGATCCTTGTGTGGTCTCGACGGCGCCGCTAAACCGGAAGCCGGCATCCGATCCGCGCGGATAGCGCGGATACCCGCCCTTGAAGCCGCCACCGTTCCACCAGACCGGATCACCATGCTCACAGTCAGCATCCGTTTGGCCGGTGTGAAGGTTCGTCCGCCACCCGCGGTTGCGCAGCTCATCACACGCTTCGCCGGGCGTGTTATCGATCCCGTATCGCCAGTCGGGCACGCCGTCGCCATCCTCATCGGTGACAACGCCGTACGCGATCCAGTTCTCAGCGGGATCCGCGACCGGCTGGCCCGAGTCGAGCTTGAGGTGCACCTCGCCGGTGTCGGCCATCACCCCGCGGATGTCGATGCAGGGGAACGCATCGGATCCGGTGTCGCCCGAGGGGTCCAGATGCGTGAGGGGCATCGGTAGGACGCTCCCGCCTCCGGCCGGCTCGGGGCGGACGGGCGCGGGCCAGTCGCCCTTCAGACTCTCCGGGGTCCAGGCCAGTGGACCGATCGGCTCGCTCGGGTCTCCCGGCGGAACTGCGCAGTCGCTCGGGCCGGGAGGCGCGGTGGGCATCGGAGTCGGCGAGGGGTCGGGCAGCGGCGTTGCCTCCGCTTCCTCAGTCGACGGACAGTCCGAGATGCCGGGCGCCATCTCGTTCGGGAGATCCCGCGCGCAGATGTAGGCGCTGTACTCCTCCGCCGACATTCGGGTGACGCCCTCCGGCGGTTCGAACAGCGCTGCGGGCTGCTCGCCGAACTCGATCTCGGTGACCTCGGTGAACTCGACCGGGATGGGCTGACCAGCGTCATCGACCGCTGGACCTTGGGTGCGCAGGATGAGCCGGGTCTCGATGTCGATCCAGAGGTCGCCGGCACACGCGACATGGTGCGTGGGGCGCCCCGCGACGTCTTCGAGACCGACGTATCGCCAGCCCGCTGCCACGGTGCCACTCCCGACGTTGCTCGGCTCCCGCTCCATCTCGCAGCCCGGCCCCTCGTCACCGCTGAGGACGGTTCGGAGGAATACCCGCGGGTCCTCGCCGATGGCCTCGTGCCCTTGTTCGACCCAGACCGGCTCGGACTCAACGGGCGCCATCCCGCTGATGCGGTGGTCGGGGCTGAGGATCCTGTAGCTGGCGGGTTCAGCCGCCTCGGCGGACGTGAAACGATCGAATCGGACCGCGCCCGACCGATCGACATAGATGCGGCCCCTGGCCGAGTCGCTGTCGTGCCAGGTCAGGGCGAGCGGCGGCAGCTGGGGTAGCCGCTCGTAGCTCGAGAGGACGAACGCCGGGACATCGGCCGGCGGCTGGAGACTCAGTTCGTCGATGGGGTCCCGCTGGAGGAGGCGCCACGCCCCGACCGCCGCGGCACTCGCGACTGCCAGCACCACCAGGAGCGCTGCCGCGATGAGCAGGCTGCGTCGGCGGCTGACCGGGTCAGCTTCGCTGAGCGCTCCGATGAACGACGGCAGGGCTCGCTGCTGCTTGGTGGTCTCGGCGGCGTCGAGGATCCGCTCGCGCAAGCCTGACTCTGCCCGCGCCGGAAGGTGGGCGCGGAGGGCCGTGGAGATCTGGGCGTCGGTCATGCGTCGGCCGTTCATGCCTCGGCCTCCATCGCCTTCTCGAGCGCGGTCCGGGCTGCGTGGAGCCGCCACTTCGCCGTCCCGACGGGAATCCCGAGCGACCGCGCGATCTCAGCCACTGGCCGCTCCTCGACGTGATGGAGGACGAGGATCATCCGGTCCTTCGGTCGTAGCCGGTCGAAGGCGCGCGCGATCGCGTCGCTGTCGACGAACTCGTCCATCTCGGTGCGGGCCTGCGGGTCCTGCCGCGGGTCGGGCTGCGGGGTTTCGTCGCCCGGGTAGGCGGGACGCACGGATACCTCCCGCAGTCGGACACGATGTCGGCGTGCCATCAATGCGGCGTTCGCGACGATACGGTTGAGCCAGCCGTCGAACGTCGCGGGATCGCGGAGTCGAGGCGAGCTGCCGCCAGGCCGACACGAGCGCGTCCTGGGTGGCATCGGCTGCGTCGGCGTCGTTGGACAGGATCGACCAGGCGAGGCGGTAGCAGCGGTCGATACGGCTATCGACGAGGACCTCGAATGCCGCCGCGTCGCCGGTGCGGGCGCGCCGAACGAGCGCGTCGTCGGCCGACATCGTACCGCTCGCTGCCGTCCTCACTGCGTCCACGTCGTCCTCGGGCTCTCGATCGTAGCGCTCGCTTGCTGCGACGCGCCGTCGCTCGGTGCTGTCGTGTGTCCAGATGCCAGCGGCGGGTTGATGGTTTGGTCGCGCGAGAAGCTGCGTCCGCCAAACCCCAGACGTGCGGACGGCATCTATCGACTTAGACCCGCGCCGTCACCCACAGCGTGACCTCGGGTCGCCCTGAAGGAGTCGAGATGAACCACAAGCTTGCAGCCCTCCTCGTCACCTTGGCTGTCGTCACCGGCTGTTCGACGGGCCCAGACACTGAAAGCCCGGCAGCCGCGTCGCCGAGTGTGGCTTCCGCTCCAACGCCATCCCTAACGCCGGAGCCGACCACGCCCTCGTTGCCGACCCAGGAGCCGACCGCGTCGCTCGTGGCGCACACGCTCACGCCGTTCGGGCCAGGCGGCTTCGACGACGAGGACGCGCGCGCCGCTTCGATCACGTTCAACTTTGACGCTCCGGCGTCTTGGGAGCGATTCGAGGAGCTTGGCGTGTCGATCGGTGGCAACGACGCGCCCGATGGGGCCTACTTCGGGTTCTACCGCGGGGGCGGGCTGTTCAGCGATCCGTGCCAGACCGAGGCAGAGGCAGAGACAGACGCGGACGTCCCCGTCGGCCCGACGGTCGACGACCTGGTGACGGCCCTCGTGGACCATCCCTCCCTCGACGTCACGGATCCCGTCGACGTCACCCTCGCGGGCTACTCGGGGAAGTACCTGGACCTCCTGGTCCCGGACGACATCAGCGAGTGCTTCAGGTACCGGCCCATGGACAGCCACATCTACGCCCAGGGCCCCGGCCAGCGGTGGCACATATGGACGCTCGACGTCGGTGGCGTCCGGGTGCTGGTCGAGACGAACGATTTCGCCGGAACATCCGCCCAATCGTTGGCGGAGGAGCAGGCGATCATCGACTCACTCGAGATCAATCCCTGATCTTCGGCTGCTTCTCAATTCGTACAGCGCCGGTGAGGGCATGCCCCGCCGGCGCTCTCCTCGCCGCTGTCTCCGGTCCGTGTCGAGTGCCAGGAGGAGGCTTCCCATGGTCTGCTACGAGCGCCCCGCATTGCGTCGCCGGTTGGCTTCGGCGCTGGTTGTCGTGGCAATCGCAGGCTGCGGAACCGCAGCCACGGCTTCTCCTGCCAGCACCCCGGTGGCCCCGCCGAGCGCCGGGCTGGCATCGTCGAGCCCCGCCGATGGCGAGGCGTGGTCCTCATCGGACGGATCGTGACGATGGACGAGCCGCCCGTCGCAGAGGCCCTCCTCATCGCACACGGGAAGGTAAGCGCGGCCGGCACCCGCGAGGACGTCCTCGCTCTTGCCGGGGATCAGGCACAGATCCTCGACCTCGGGAGCAACGTCGCCTACCCGGGCTTCATCGACGCCCACGCCCACTGGATCGGGGACCGGGAGTACTACCGCGTCGAATCGCCGGCCGAGGCCATGGACGCGGCCGCAAGCCGCGGCTGGACCTCGATCTCCGAGCAGTGGGTCAACCCCGAGCGCCTCGAGGAGCTCACAGCCCTCGCGGAAGAACGTGCCCTGCCGCTCCGGGTCGACGCCTACCTCGCCCTGAATTTCGACCGCGATTTCCTCGGCGACTGGTACACCTCGCGCGAGCCAGGTCCCGTCGACGACCACCTCCGCGTCGAGGGGCTGAAGATCCATCTCGACGACGGCTGGGGCCACACCATCAACTGGGATCCGGCCGAGCTCACCGCCACGATCGGCCGGGCAGACGAGGCCGGCTGGCAGGTCTCGGTCCACGCGATGAGCTCCGCCGCCGTGGAACTCGTGCTCGACGCGTTGGAGGCGGCGATCGGTCCCACCGGGCCCAATCCCCTCCACCACCGGATCGAGCACGCCATGCAGGTGACGGACGAGCAGCTGGCCCGCCTCGTCGCCATGGACATCGCGATCGTGACCCACTTCGACGGCGCCAACGACTGGCTGCTCGACGAGCGGGTCGTGGCCGAGTTCGACCGGACGGACCCAGGTGAGCAGTTGCCCCTGCTGGACCGCTGGCGCGACTTCGTGGACGCCGGCCTGCACGTCGCCTCCGCGACCGACGCGCCGTGGACGTTCGAGGAGCAGGAGCTCCTCGACGCCATGGGCCGGCCGGTCGACCACATCGCGGCCGGGATGGACGGACGCGTCCGCACGAGTCCGAATGCGCCGGCATGGAGCGTCGACCAGCTCTTGACCGCCGAACAGGGTTTGCGCGCCGTCACCGTCGATGCCGCATGGGCCATCGGGGACGAGGCACGACGCGGTCATCTGGCGCCCGGCACCATGGGCGACGTGACGATCTTGAGTGGCGATATCGCCACGTCCAGGCCCGATGCGATTCGCGCGCTCGAGGTCGTCGCCACCATCGTCGGCGGCAACGTCGTCTACTGTTCGGACGCGGCCGTCTGCGGAAGACCTCGATGAGCGCTGCTCGATCGGTGTGGATCCTGGTCCTCAGCGTCCGGACGAATGACGGGTCCGTCGTCAACCTTCGGGAGCAGTCGGTTTCCATGGCCCCTCGATGACGGTCGCTTCCTTGTCGCCGGGCCAGGGCGGCATCGTGATGCAGAGGAACTGGAGCGGTTCGCCACCGGTGCAGCGATACTGGAATGCCGTCCCGACGGGAATGTCGATGGAAACGCCTCTCTCCAGAATGGTCGTCTCCTCACCAGTGCCGTCGCGTCGCCAGATCTGTCCCTCGCCCGAGAGGACGTGCCAGAACTCGCTCACGGTGGCGTGGACGGTCGCCCGATTCACCTGACCTGGTGGGACGGTGGAGTGGATCATGCCGCCGGTCTCGCCTTCGATCAGGTACCGGATCTCGGCCCCGGCAGGGGAGCGGCCTTCCGGGGTGGAGGGGAACGAGCGCGTCTGCATGGGGGAACTCCGTGTGCTCCAAGCATTATTCCCACAGGGAACGGAAGCCTTCATCGCCGAATCTCGGAGGACTGAGCCGTGAGTGAGCTTCTGGGCATCGCACGTTTCAAGTTTCACGAGGGCAAGCGCGACGAGTACTTGCGCTTGTCCGATCAGGCGACGGAGCTCGTGCGAGCGAAGGAGCCTGGCACGCTGGCATACGACCTCTACCTCAACGGCGATCAGTCCGAATGCATGTTCATCGAGCGGTACCGGGACTCCGAGGCGGCGATGGAGCACGCCGCGAATCTCGGCCACTTGTTCGACGCGGTCCTGGCGACGGTCTCAGTGGTTCACGGCGAGCTGCTCGGTGAGCCGAGCGCAGAGCTCAGGGCGAAGCTGGCTGGCAGCGACGTGCCGGTCCTCTTCACTCCCTACCGGTCCATGCGCAGGGCGTGAAACTCGGTTTCAGACGCCCATGCGGGTGAAGGTCACGTGCGTCACGCCGCTTGGTGACGAGGTCGACTCGATCGCGTAGTCCTTCTCGAGGCCCTCCAGTCCATCCCAGAGGCGTACGCCCCGACCCAGCAGGATCGGGACCACAGCGATGTGCATGTGGTCGATGAGCCGTGCGGCAAGGAACTCGCGGATCACGGTCGCACCCCCGCCGATGCGTACGTCCTGACCGCCCGCAGCCGCGCGGGCCATCTCGAGCGCCTCGGCAGGCGAGGCGTCGACGAAGTGGAACGTCGTGCCGCCCTCCATCTCGATCGAGGGGCGCGTGTGATGGGTGAGGACGAAGACCGGTGTGTGGAACGGCGGGTTAGGACCCCACCAGCCCTTCCACTTCGGGTTTTCCTGCCATCCGGGCGGGCCGAACTTCCCGGCACCCATGATCTCGGGGCCCATCCCCGGATCGTGCAGCCGCAGGAACGCGTCGTCGATGCCGCCGCTGCCGCCGGGCTCGGCGTCGTTCCGCCGCCACCAGCGGGTGACGAACATCCACTCGTGCAGCCGTTCGCCGGCGTGGCCGAACGGTTCATCGAGGCTCTGACCTTCGCCGGTGCCGAAACCGTCGAGCGAGATCGAGAAGAACTGGACGCGGGCGAGTGACATGGGGGCCGATGATATGCCTTCCGCCCGCAGCCCCGATCGCCGCCGAATCTCGGCGGCGATGGCTCTGCACCTGCCTCGTGCGCGACCCCCGACCGCGCTCTACGCGTTCGCGAGGCGCCGCTCGAGCCACGGAAGGGCAAGCTCCAGGGTCAGCGACACGGCTTCGTCGGTCGAGAGGCCCCGCGCACGGAGGGCGAAGAACGTCGGGGGCCCGATCACCGACGCCACGACCGCGACCGCCTGCTCGTCGTCTGACAGCTCCCCGAGCGCGGCCCGCATCAGCCGCTCGATGTCCGCGTAGTACTGGTCGACGCCCCCGCTCCACGCTCGGATCAGGTCCGGTTCTCGCTCGTAGGCGCGCCACCAGGGCTCGCTCCGTTCGTAGAACCCGGACAACTCCTCGGCGAGCCGCGTGACGCGCTCCGCCACGCCGGCGGCACCGTCGAAGATCGCCGGCGTCGGGATCCGGAGCTCCTCGAGCACTCCTTCGAAGACCGCGCGGGCGAGATCCCCGGGCTCCGGGAAGTGGTTGCGGACGGTCGCCGGAGCGACGTCCGCCGCACGGGCGATCGCCAGGTTCGATGCGCCGGCCAGCCCGCGATCGCGATAGATCTCCAGGGCCGCGCCGACGATCCGCGCGCGCGTATCGGCCTTCGGTGCGGCCCGCCGGCCCAGGTTGTAGGAGCGGGGCAATCTGTCTCCGAATCTATTGACTACTGGTGGCAGGCAAATGATACTGCGGCTGGATGAACCACATCGCAGTGAGGAGAACGATGATGGACGAGACTCACCCTCGGGGCACAGGGTCCCTGGCCCTGGCAGTCGGCGTCGTCGCGGCCGGCAGCGCAGCCTGCCTCGCGACCTTCTTCGCCGTCGGGCCGCCGTTCGGCACCATCAACGACATCGGGAACGCGGCGACGGGCGTCCTGAGTGGCTGGCTCGCCTGGCGGCTGCGTCGGCAGGTCCAGGGTGGAGTCGCGGACGTCGCGGTGGGCGCAGCCATGGTCGGTGCCGCGATCACCGTCGTCGGTTCGGCGCTGGTCGTCTCGGGCACGACGGGCTTCCTCCTTGCCGGGCTGGTCTCGAGCCTCGGGTTCGCGGGGATCGGGGCATGGCTCGTGGTCCTGAACCGGCGCGCGGATGAGGCGGCAGGGTGGCCGCGGAGGCTACGGGTCCTCGGCGTTGCCGCCGGGGCGCTGATGACGTTCGGTGTCGCGACGGCGCCCGGGATCATCCTCGGTCTCGATGACATGGTCTCTGCACCGCCATGGGTGTGGATCGGCTTCATGAGCTGGCTCGGGACCTACGTCGCCTATCCGGTCTGGGCGATCTGGCTGGGCACCGCCGAGGCTCCGGCGGTTGCGCGCGGCCGGCTTACAGCGCTGGGAACGGAGGTCAGCGACTGATGGATCCGACCTTGATCCTGCTGCGGGTCGTGCATGTCGGGTCGGCGATGGCCTGGTTCGGCGGCGCGATCGTGGGCTCGTTCTTCCTGGTCCCGACCGCGCAGGCCCTGGGCACCGCCGGCCAGGCGTTCATGGACCAGCTGATGAATTGTCGACGGTTGGGAGTCTTCTTCCCGATCGTGGCGGCGTTGACGGTCCTCAGCGGCGCGGCGCTGTACTGGCGCGACTCCAATGGACTCGACCCGACGTGGGTCTCGTCGCCGTCGGGACTGGCGTTCACGATCGGTGGTCTGGCGGCGATCGCGGCGTTCGTCGGCGGCATGGTCCTCATCGGTCCCAGCGTGGCGGCGCAGACAGCTGTGCGGAACGAGCTGGCTGCGGGCGACGGCGTGCCGAGCGAGGCGCAGCGACGACGCCTCGAACGCGCGGATCGACGGATGCACCTCGCGACTCGGATCGACCTGCCTCTGATCCTCCTGGCCGCTCTGACAATGGCGATCGGACGGTATCTGTAACGTCTGACGGGCTCATCGCGCCAGTGAGGGCGCCCCCTTCAGCGCCTATCCTGCGGCCATGGCAGGCGAGCGGAAACGCCGGGAGACGGACGGCGGATCGGTCGCGCAGACGGCGCGGCAGCTTCTGACCGCGATCGCCGGAGGCTTCCTCGTCGGGCTCCCCTTGCTCTGGACCATGGAGGTCTGGGACGACGGCGCGGTGCTCGGCGCCGACAAGCTCCTGGTGCTGCTGGCGATCGGATTCGCGGTGGTCGTCGGTTTCAACGCGCTCGCGGGTTTCCGCCGTGATCGGACGTGGCTGGAGCTCCTGGTCGACTCCATCGAGGCGATGGGGCTGTCGGTGATCGTCGCGGCGGTGGCACTGGCAGTCCTGGGCCGGCTCGATCCGTCCGTGGGCCTGCCGGCGATCGTCGGGCGGATCGCGATCGAGACGATCCCCGTTGCGTTCGGGATGTCGCTGGCGTCGACGGTCATGGGCCAGGCAACCGGGGACCAAGGCGGGCCTGGGCGGGATCCGACGAGCCTGGGCGCGCTCGGCCGACTCCTCGTCGCGGGTGCGGGCGCGCTCTATTTCGCGCTCAACATCGCCCCGACGGATGAGGTGCGCATCCTCGCCGCTGAATCCTCAGCCCTTCAGCTCCTCGTGGCCGTCTTCGCGGGGCTCGGGATCGGACTGGCGATCGTCTTCTACGCGGATTTCCGAGGCGGTGTCGGGTCGCGGCCACGGGAAGGCAGAGGGCCGCTCGAGACCCCGGTCGGTGAGACCGTCGCCGCCTACGCCCTCGCATTGCTGATCTCGCTCGTCCTCCTGTGGGCCTTCGGCTCCACCGAAGGCGCGAGTCTGCATGCCGTGCTCGCGCAAACGGTGATGCTCGCGATCGTCGCCTCATTCGGGGCAGCCGGCAGCCGTCTGATCGTCGGCGTCGGTGGAGGCGGGAGCAATCAGGGGAGCGGCGCCGGATGAGGCAGAACTGGCTTGAGTGGGTCGTACTGGGGGTCAGCGCGGTCGTGATCGTCGCACTGGTCGGCTATCTGGCCGTGACCGCCGTCTCGACCGCGACACCGCCCGCCGTCTCGGTCGTTGCGCACCCGGACGAGGCAGAGGTGACCGACGCCGGCTGGGAGGTGCCGATCACCGTCCGCAATGATGGTGGCGAGGCCGCAGCCACCATCGTGGTCGAGGCGACCGCGACGGTCGCGGGCGAGACGGAGACCGCCGAGCTCCAGGTCGACCTCCTGGGGCCGGGCACACAGGAGGAGCTGACGCTTCGGTTTAGCGCGGCACCGGACGGCGAGGTGGAGCTGCGGGTGCTCGGCTACAGCCGGCCCTGAATGCGCGCCGCCAGCCCCGGACCTTCGCCGTCGCGGACGGTACCAATCGGGACGAGTCAGCACACCGCTCCTCGAGCGACCATCGGAACGCCCGCCGCGCTCAGCGGCGGCGACTGGAGATCGCGTGTACAACGACCCGCATCACAACGAGGTCGAGATCATCGACGGCGGGACAGATGGCGGGTTGCTGCCCTCGATCCCGTCCGGCTGGAACGACGCGCTCACCGGGACCGACGGGCCCCGCCTGTGGGACCGCGTCATTTCGAGCGAGGTCGCACGCGTCAACCGCTACGCGCGGCCCGCGACCGTCGTCCTGATCGAGTTCGTCGGCCTGGACCGCCATGCTCGGAAATGGGGCGTCGACGTCTCCGAGCGCCTTTTCACGCAGCTCGCCAGGACCCTCGCCGTCGAGGTTCGCTCGAGCGATCACATCGCAAGGATCGCGCGGACGCGGTTCGCGATCCTCCTGACGGAGACCGATGAGATCGCCGCGATCAACATCGTCGAGCGCGTCCGGGCGGCGTGCGAGTACCAGCTCGGCGCGTCCGATCTCGTCCGGGTCGCCATCGGCTGGGCCAGCCCATCGACGACCTCCGACCTCCGCGCCGCGATCGACGTCGCGGCTGAGCGCCTGGCCGAGGAGCGGACCGCCGCCCTCTAGGACCTCATCTGCCGATTGCCCGGGCGGTCACGTCGAGCGCGTCGACCTCGGCCTGGTGGATCGCGCCGATCCGGTCGCCGAGATCCTCCAGGATCGCCGCGATGCGGTCCGGAGGCAGGGGGAAGGCGTCGGCGTAACGATCCCGGATCGCCCACGCGGTCTCCGCGGATGCGGCCACACGCGACCGACCCTGTTCGCCCGCCATCACCGCCTCGTGAAGTGTCTCCACCGCCTCGACCGCCTCGGCTGCACCGTCGAGATCGGGCGGGACGGCCGCGTCGGCCAGCTCCTCCCACTGGTCGGTGACGCCCCGCCATGCCCGCGCCGCGTCGCCGAGCGCAGGGTTGTCGAGCGCGACGGCCGCTTCATCGAGTGATGCGGCATACAGCTCCCGCAAGTGCCCGCCCGATGGCCCGACCTGGCCGTCGACGAGTTCGTGGAGGGCCGACAGCGAGCCGAACAGGCCGTGGCCGTCGGCGAAGACCCGCGGCCACGCCTTGGCGTTCCGCTCGTCGGTCATCAGACGGCTCCACTTGCGCCAGGCCGGGAGCGAGAAGGAGTCGGACTGGGATCGCAGGTGATCCACCTGGTCCTCGAGGCCGGCGCGCATCGCTGCCCGAAGCCGTTCAGCCGCGATCGGTCCGGGCTGCGTTCGCAGCGCGACGATCCGGTGCTTGAACGAGCCGATCCTTCCGCGCGCGGCGGCCATCACGGCCGGTGACACTCGGAACGGGTTCCGGCCACGATCATCCACGAAGTACGAGGCATCGGCGTCACGCCCGAAGACGACGATGACCAGGCCTTGGTGCCCCGCCAGGTCGTCGGGCTGGCCCCAGATCCCGATCGACTGGAGATCGACCAAGGTGATGACCGGCAAGCCCGCCTCGAGGCGGGCATCGAGCGCCTCGCGAGCGCCTCTCGCGCCGCCGGTCTCGTGCGTGTCGGGCTCGATGCCGAGCCGATCGAGCGTCTTGCCCGTCCAGCCGGGGATCGACGGGTACTGCCACTGGTTCTGGAATCCGAGGGTGAGGACAGGACCGCGGTGGATCTTGCCGCGGTGTTCCGCCTGGAACTCCCAGAGGATGTAGCCGGCGCCAAGGCCGCCGCCGATGCCGAGGATCGCGGCCTCGGTCAAGGGCTCGCCCGTCAAGCCCGAGACAACACTCTGATTCGCCAGGACGTTGGCCAGCGTTGCCGTCTCCGGATGGAGGCCGCCGCGCATCCGATAACCGGATGGGGTGGCGGCGTCGGCGGCGTCCACCGCTGGCTCAGCTCGGTGACCGTTCTCGGTCCCCTCGACCAGGGTTCGTCGGGCGGCGGCATATCGCTCGCCGGTCTTGGCCATGCGCGCACGTACGACCCGCTTGAAGGCCTTGTCGGTGGTCATCGGTCTGTTCTCCGTCACGGCCGTCGACGCACGCGCCCACACCGCCACGTCGTCGGCCGGTCGGATGGTCGACCGGTTCGTCCCGAGGATCCGGATCCCCTTTACCGCCGCATCGCCGCGCCGCGTGGGGGCTCGGTCTGGCAGTCGGGCGCGGGAGCGCGCCGTCGCCAGTGTACGACGCCGGGGAACCCTGTTGCGGACGTCGAACGGCCGGCGGTCCGATGGCCGCCGGCCGTTCGTTGTGGTTGCCGCCGCGTCAGGCGAGGATCGAACCCGCGATGCGACGCACCCGGCGGACCGCGCCGAGCGGACCGGCGTCGACGATCCACGACTCGAGGAGCAGGAGGCCGATCAGCGCGACTTCGATGCCCTTGTCGAGATACGCGAGATCGAATCGCGCTCCGAACATCAGCCAGCCGCCGATCGTCACGGCCGTGAAGCCGATGAGTGCCCAGCGGGTCAGCCAGCGGATGCGCGCAACCGGACCAGGCAGGACCAGCGCGATCGCGAGCACCGTGTACCCGAGCGCATTCATGAGGAACAGCGTGCCGCCGAGCGTCGCGTGGATCGCGGCCGTGGCGAGTGTCAGGCCGATGATCATGGCCCGCATCACGAGGGTGATGGACTGGATACGGCGGTGTCGGTGAGTGGTGAGGACGGCCATCGGACATCTCCCTGTCGAACGCCGGTACGTGCTATCTACCGGTAGCACGTATCCTGCATCCGAAACAGGCTACCGTCAAGTAGCATGTACACAGGCAGACGCCGACAAGCGACTGTGGTGGTGCGCCGAGGCTCCACGACCTCGACAGGGTGATTGTGGTTCGGTGGTGGTTTGCTACATTTCGATGCGGTCGCGAGTGGGGGCCTCACGGTCTGCGACCGAAACGGTTGCCCGTCACCAGCGCAGGAGGGAGCGCGATGCAGCCCGATGGTTCGGCGGGCCCGGATTCGGAGCCGATCCTCGTCGCCCATGACATCCATAGATCCTATGGACCTCGACGTGCTCTGCGGTCGCTCTCGTTTTCGCTGCGCCGAGGGCGGGTGCTCGGGTTCCTCGGTCCGAACGGCGCCGGCAAGACGACTGCGATCCGCGTCCTGACCACGGTCCTGGAACCGACGTCGGGCAGCTTCGCGGTCGACGGCATCACGTCGGATCACCCCGACCGGATCCGCCGCCGGATCGGCGTCCTACCCGAAGGGCTCGGCTTTCCCCGCCACACCAGCGGCGTCGACTATCTGACCTTCTACGGTCAGCTCTACGGAAGGCGTCGAGCCGAGGCCCGCCAGACCGCGCTCGACCTGGTGGACATCGTCGGCATGCGGGCCCGCGGCGAATCCCTGATCGAGACGTACAGCCATGGCATGCGCCAGCGCCTGGGGATCGCGCGGGCCCTTGTCAACGATCCGCGTGTCGTGTTCCTCGACGAGCCGACGCTGGGTCTCGACCCGCGCGGCCAGCAGGAACTCCTCTCGATGATCAGGCGGATCGCTCGCGAACGCGATGCGGCGGTCGTCCTCAGCAGCCATCTCCTCGCGGAGATCGAGGGCATCTGCGACGACGTCGTGATCATGAACGCCGGTCAGATCGTCGCCAAGGGCACGGTCGCCGAGGTCCTTGGCAAGTCGGTGGCCGACGGCACCACCCGGAACATCGTGCGCGCGCGCGTGCCCGCCGAGCTCGTCGATGCGGCAGCCTCCGCCATCGATTCCACCGGCGTCGCGCGCACGGTCGACCGCGATCCGAGCGGCTGGCTCACGATCGAGATCGGCGATGCGGGTGGGTCGGCGGATGGGGCGGCGCGAAATCGTGTACTCGATGCGCTGATCCGCGCCGACATCGCGATCACCGGTTTCGAGGTCGCCGGCGGCCGGCTTCAGGACGTGTTCCTGCAACTCACCGCGGAGGCCATCGCATGACTGCGACGGCAACGGCTGGATCGCAGGCACCGACCTCCGACCGATCCGATCGACCGGTCTGGTGGCTCGTCTTCCGCCAGGAGCTCGACGATCTGTGGATCGGCGGCAAGGCGCTCAACCTGCTCATCCTCTTCGGCGTGCTCATGTCGATCACTGCCTTCCTCCTCGCGACGAACAGCGAGCTGAGTCTCACGCCGCCCCGGATGATGATCGTCGTGATGATCCAGTCGGCCATCACGTTCGGTTTGTTCATCGGACTCGTCATCGCGTCGGAGAGCTTGAGTGGCGAACGTGAGCGCGCCACCCTGGAACCACTCCTGCTGGCGCCGGCCGGACGTCGTCAGATCGTGCTCGGCAAGTTCCTCGCGGCGCTGTCCCCGTGGCCCCTCGCGTTTGCCTTCTGTATCCCGTACCTGATCACGCTGTCGCAGGGCGACCTTGCCTTGTGGCCGGGTGTCATGTGGGGAGCGATCCTGGGCACGCTCACCACGGTCGCTTTTACGGGTCTTGGCATGCTGGTGAGCATCTGGTCGAACAGCAGTCGGACGAGCCTCTTCGTCGGCCTTCTGATCTACGTCGCCGCACTCCTTCCCGCGCAGCTCCCGGGAGAGTTCCAGACGACCGCCGCCGGCGCTGTGGTCCAGACCATCGATCCACTCGAGGCCGCACGCCAGTTCCTGCTCAAGGGCTTCGTCGACGTGCGACCGGTCGAGGAGCTGTGGCCGCTGCTCTATGCGCCGGTCACGGTGACGCTCGTCATCCTCGGCGTGCTGTTCCTGTACGCCGCGCCGCGGCTCGGGCTCGAGTCTGTCGCACCGCGGCCAAGGTGGTTCGGCATGGGTGGAACGGAGGGGGTCGGATGAGCGGCGTGGAGAACGTCCCGGCAGAGCCGATCGCGGGCTCACGACCTGGCGCGACGTGGTGGCTGATGCTGCGCAGGGAGCTCACCGACCTGTGGCTCGGTGGACGGCTGCTGTTCCTGCTGATCCTGTTCAGCGTGCTTATGTCGGCGACGGCGATCGCGCGCGAAGTCGAGAGCCAGCTCAGCCTGATCCCGCCGGCGGAGATGGTGTTCCTGACGCTCCTGTCTGCGATCTCGTTCGGAATCCTGCTCAGCCTCGTCGTCGGCGCCGACAGCATCAGCGGGGAGCGAGAACGCGGGACGCTCGAGCCATTGCTCCTGTCACCTGCCAGCCGACGGCAGATCGTCTTCGCCAAGTTCGTTGCCGCCCTCTCGCCGTGGCCGGTGGCGCTGGTGCTTTCCCTGCCGTATGTCATCGTCCTCGGCAAAGGCGACGACATCCTCGGCGCGGCCCTGCTCTGGGTGTTCGGCTTGGGCACCCTGCTGGCGATGGCGTTCGGGGGGTTCGGTGTCCTCGTGAGCATGTGGTCCCGGTCCAACCGGACCAGCCTCTTCGTCTGCCTGCTCGTCTACCTGCTGTTCCTCATCCCGACGCAGTTCCCGGGTCAGGCGCAGAAGGGCGGGCTCGGCTATGCGCTCCAGCAGGTTGATCCGATGCAGGCGACGAGCGAGTTCCTCGAGAAGTTCATCGTGAACAACCGCGCCCCGAGCGAGCGCTACACCTACCTCGTGAGCTCCATCGTGGCGGCGTCGGTCATCGTCGGGATCCTGTTCCTGTACGCGGCACCGCGGCTTCAGCTGCAGGGTGGGTCGCCGCGCGTGTTCGGCTCGCTCCGCCGGTCGAGGGGCGCCGGCCTGGCCGCGACGAGTGCGGCCATCCTAGCGATCGGCGGGGTCCTGGGCATGACCGTGTCGGCGGCCGCGGTCACGTTCCCCGCTGTCGGGGACCCGCCGACCATCGCCCTCGAGATCGACATGGACGCGATCGTCGTCAAAACGGGCGACGAGATCGAATTCACGACGACGGTCACCAACACCGCCGATGTGGCGTCACCCGACCTCGTCGTGGCCATGAACATCATCAACCTGAAGAAGAGCGATCCGGTCGACCCGGAGGACTGGTCCCCGGAGCGGACGCAGGCGGTGGACGCGATCGACCCGGGCGAGAGTGCCGAGCAGTCGTGGACGGTCGAAGCGATCCTCGACGGCGACTACATGGTCTACATGACCGCGATCGTGAAACCGGGGGCGCCGGGTGAGACGACACTGCCAGTGACGAGCCCCGGGATCCACTTGACGGTCCAGCCGTTCCAAAACACCAACCCTGGCGGAGTGTTGCCCGTCGCCATCGGCATGCCGGTCGGCCTGATCGTCGTGGCGTTCCTGCTGCGCCGCTACTGGCGACGGGATCGGGGACGCCCCAGCGAGTCGCCGGCCGCAGCCTGATGCGCCCGGCCGTGCGGTCCGTCGGGCCGGTCCTGGTCCTCGTGCTCGGCGTCGTGCTGGTGGGGGCCTGCAGCGGCGCGACCCTCGTGCCGATCACGCCGCCTCCGGCGACGCCGACGCCCGAGCCGACGTCGACGCCAGCGCCCTCCACGCAGTCGCCTTCGCCGGTCGAGTCAGGCGCGCCGACGCCGGCACCACCGGTCGAGGTCGCCCTCTCGATCGACACCGCGAAGGGCGCCGAGGAATTCCACTACGCGCAGGACACGTTGACGTCGCCAGTCGGCGCGATCATCACGCTGACGTTCAACAACCTCACCATCCCGGACGACGAGGTCGGTCACAACTGGGTCCTCGTCAAGCCCGGGCAGGCGGAGAGCGTCCTCGCGAACGGCATCGCCGCTGGCGACGACAACGACTGGCTGGACGACGAGGACCCCGGGATCATCGCGGCGACAAGGCTCATTGAAGGGGACGACTCAGACGAGATCACCTTCGATGCGCCTGCGCCCGGCAGCTACACCTTCGTGTGCACGTTCCCTGAGCACTTCCAGGGCGGCATGAAAGGCACACTCACGATCGAGTGAGTGTCGTAGCGGGCAGGGCGGATCGACAGCGCCCGCGAATAAAACACGAGGCGGCTCCCGAAGGAGCCGCCTCGATGCTGTCCCGGTGAAGGAGCCCGCCGAAGCGGACTCTTCTGCCACGCGCCAAGAGCATCTATCACGTCGGCTGAACCGACTACCCTGACCCTACCTACCCATGACCTTGACGCTGGGGCAGCTTGGCTGACTGAGCAGCTTCTATATCCTACCTGTCGAGGGGCCGTTTTCCAAGGGTTTTGGCATACGGAACAGTGTAAATTCCTTAACCTTCGTGCGGGCGGAGGGCCTCACCGGGAGGGTTCACGGGCATGACGACGAACGCCACCGAGCCGACGACGACCACGTTGCCAGCCGATCCTGACGCCGGGACACCGGACCTCCTCCGGCACGCCGCAGACCTGGCGATCGATTACCGCGCATCGCTTCCGGACCGTCGTGTCGGGGTCCAGCCCGGCCTGACCGCCGACGACCTGCGCCGCCGACTCGGTGGCCCCCTGCCGCAAGACGGCACCGATCCCGTCACGGTCATCGACGAGCTGGCCGCCGGCGTCGACCCTGGGTTGATCGCGATCAGCGGGCCGCGCTACTTCGGGTTCGTCATGGGCGGTTCCGTGCCCGCCGCGCTGGCGGCCGACTGGCTGACGTCGGCCTGGGACCAGAACGTCGGCCTGTACCTCGCGACCCCGGCCGCGTCGGTCGTCGAGGAGGTGGTCGCCGACTGGCTCGTGGAGCTGTTCGGGCTCCCGGACGGAACGTCTGTCGGCTTCGTCAGCGGCGCGACGATGGCCAACTTCACGGCCATCGCGGCTGCGCGCCATGCGGTCCTCCGGGCGGCCGGCTGGGACGTCGAGGAGCAGGGCCTGCAAGGCGCGCCGCCGGTCCGGGTCGTGGTCGGCAACGATGTCCACGTCTCGCTCCTCAATGCGCTCCGGTACACCGGCCTCGGACGTGGTCGGGTCGAGCGATCGCATCCGATGACGAGGGCCGGATGGACGCCGGTGCGCTGGCCGATGCCCTGCGTGGGCGCGACGAGCCGACGATCGTGGCTGCCCAGGCCGGCGACGTGAACACCGGGGCGTTCGATCCTCTCGACCGCATCGTCGCGACCGTCCGTCAACACCCGAACGCCTGGCTCCACGTCGACGGCGCGTTCGGTCTGTGGGCCGCTGCTAGCCCGCGCCTCCGCCACCTCGTCAGAGGTATCGATGGCGCGGATTCGTGGGGCACCGACGCGCACAAGTGGCTCAACGTGCCGTACGACGCCGGAATCGTCTTCGTCCGCGACTCGGCGGCCCACCGCGCGTCGATGGGGCTGGCGGCCGCCTACCTTCCGCCGGCGCCGGGTCAGGAGCGTGACCCGTTCGAGTACGTGCCGGAGATGTCGCGCCGGGCGCGGGCGTTCCCGATCTACGCCGCGATCCGGTCGCTCGGGGCGACCGGGATCGCAGAGATGGTCGAGCGTGGCTGCGATCTCGCGTCACGGATCGCCCGCCGGCTGGCCAACCATCCTGACGTCCGCATCGTCAACGAGGTCGTTCTGAACCAGGTGCTCGTCGCGGTCGGCGACCAGGCGACGACGAAGGCCGTCATCGACCGGATCCAGACCGACGGCGTCCTCTGGCTCGGCGGCACGACCTTCCACGGAACGCCCGCGTTGCGCATCTCGGTGTCCGGCTGGAACACCCGCGAGGACGACGCCGATCGGTCAGCCGACGCGATCCTCGCGGCGATCGACGCGGTGCGTGCCGGTCCGGCGGTCAGCCCTGATGCGGTCAGCCCTGATCGGGATGGATCGTGACCGACGTCATCGCGACGGGCTCGTTCGGCAGGTCGCGCGCGTCGCGCGGGGCGGACACGATCTTGTCGACGACGTCCAGGCCCTTGGTCACGATCCCGAACAGCGTGTAGTTCTTCGGCAGCCGCCCGGCGAGGTCGTCGGTGCAGATGAAGAACTGGCTGCCGTTGGTGTTGGGACCCGAGTTGGCCATGGCCAGCGAGCCGCGCTGGTAGTCGCCCTTGACCGGCTCGTCCTCGAACTTGTAGCCCGGGCCGCCGGTCCCGACACGGCCACGCTCGAGGGACGACTTCTTGCCGTACTGACCGTCGCCGCCCTGGATGACGAAGCCTGGGATGACGCGGTGGAAGATCACGTCGTCGTAAAAGCCCTTGGTGGCGAGGTCGATGAAGTTCTTCGCTGCTTTGGGGGCCGACTCGTCGTACAGCTCGACTTCGATGTCGCCGATGTCGGTCGCGATCGTGGCTTTGGTCATGTGCGTTCTCCTTCGGCTGTGGATCAGGGTTCGGTGACGGTGACGCGGTCCATGGCGACCGGTTCGAGCGCGGCATTCGACTGGCCGCCGCCGTTGGGCATCGCGGCGATGGCGTCGACGACGTCCATCCCCGCAGTCACTTCCCCGAGGATGGCATAGGGGAACTCGGCGGACGCCAATGCGGGCTCGGCCGCGTCGTCGAGGACGAGGAAGAACTGGGAGCCTTGCGAATCGGGAGCCGGTGTCCGCGCCATGGCGACCGTTCCCCGTCGATAGTTTCCGACCAGCGGCTCGTCGGCGATGGCGTACCCCGGGCCGCCCGTGCCGTTGCCATCGGGGTCGCCGCCCTGGATCACGAAGCCTGGCACGAGCCGATGGAACACGACGCCGTCGTAGAAGCCGCATTCGGCCAGCGCCACGAAATTGCCGACTGCGATCGGGGAGAGGTCCGCCTGGAGCCCGAGGGTGATGGTCCCCTTGGCCGTCTCGATCGTCACCGAGCGGGTCTCGCCCGCAGGCAGCGCGGCGGGCTGCGTGGTCGGGCAGTCCGTTCCGCCGCCCGCGCCGACGGACGGTGCCGGGGTCGCCGCGGGCGGCGCCGAGGCGCCCGGCGAGGCGGTGCATGCGGCGATCGCGATGACCGACGCGAGCAAGACGTGCGATCGGATGGGACGGCGGATCATGCGGCAGCCTCCAAGGCGGCGGGAAGGTCGATGGCACCGGAGAGGAGGGCCTCCCCGAGGATGACGCCGGTGGCGCCGGTGTCGCGGACGCGGCGGAGGCCGTCGATATCGCGGACCCCACCGGCGACGAGGATCTCCGCATCGTACGACCGAACGACCGATCGCACCCGCTCGAGGTCCGGCTGCGTGCCGCCGTGGGCGAGGACGAACCGGGTGACACCGACCCCGGTGAGCTCGCCGATCAGCGTCTCGATCGTCGGCGGGACCGGTCGCCGCCACGGGAAGGCCGCCAGGCGCTCGGGCCTGGGATCGAGCCCGACCGCCAGCCAGTCGCCCGCCACAGCGAGGCAGGCGCGCAGGTCGTCCGGCCGATCGGCGATGGCCGTCGTCAGCACGACCCGCGTCGCGCCGGCGGCGAAGGCCAGCTGGATCGCCTCGGCCGAATCGAGGCCACCGGCGAGCTGCAACGGGACGGCAGAGCGGGACGCGACCGCGCCGACCGCGTCGAGGTTGGCCGGCGAGCCGCTCCGCGCACCATCGAAGTCGACGAGATGGACGAGGGTCGCCCCCTGGGCCACGAGCCGCTCGACGATGCGATCGGGCCGATCGGTCGGAGCGCCGATCCCGGCCGACGCGCCGGGCCAGTACACGACCCGCGACCGACCTCCCTCGAGGTCGAGCGATGGGATGACGAGCACCCGGTCAGGTGCCCTCGCCTGCGAGCAGGCGGCGGTGGAAGCTGATCGGCAGCGACCCGTTGCGCAGCAGCGTGTCGTGGAAGTCCTTCAGGGAGAACGCGTCGCCGAGGCGGCGCTGCTCGTCGGCGCGCAGCTCGAGCAACAGGGTCCGCCCGAGCAGGTACGACAGGGGATATGTCGGGCGGTACGTGTACCACTCGACCTCGGAGCGAGCGTTGTCCCGCTCGAAGCGGGTCTGCTCGAGGAGGAAGTCGATGCCCTCGTCGACCGACAGTTCCCCGCGGTGGAGCCGCACGTCGAGGATGATCCGGCACGCCCGCCAGATCGCATCGGTGTGGAGGATCAGCCGGTAATGCGGCGCGTCGTCGAAGCCGTGCTCGCGCATCATCAGCTCCGAGTACATCCCCCAGCCTTCGACGAACTCCGGCGCGTCGGCGAGGAGGCGCGTCAGCGACGGATGGCGCCGAGCCACGTCGAGCTGCAGGTGATGACCCGGGTACGCCTCGTGGATGCTCGTGTTGCTGATGCCGGCCCGGTTGTGCTCGCGCAGGGCGTTCACGTTGCCGTGGACCGCCGGCGTGACGACGTAGATCCCCTTCGATTCGGCGTCGAACGCCGCCGGCGAGAAGTACGCCGCGAACGGGATGACGTTGCGCAGGTAGTCGGGCGTCTCGATGACGTCGATCCGCTCGTCGTCGGGGACCGTGACGAGCGATCGCTCGACCAGGTGGGCGCGGGCCCGACGCATCGCGACCTGGTACTCCTCGAGGGCCTCGGCGAACGTCGCGGCGTGATCTTCTTTGACGCGTGCGATCACGTCGGCTTCGTCGGCGCCCGGATCGATCTCGCGCGCGACCGCCTGCCGCGCGGCGCGTTCCTCCGCGAGACGCTGGTGGCCGAGCTCGAGGATCTGGTCGGCGTCGAGACCGTCGAAGGCGCGCAGCCCGACCATCCGGTCGTGCCGCTCGCGACCGATCGCCCACTCGTCGGTGCCCGAGGCGAGCGTGCCTTCGATCCATGTCGTGAACAGGTCGACGGCGACCGTCGCGGCCTGGGCGGCGCGCTCCAGTCGTCGGAGCTCGGCTCCCGCGAGCACGCCACGACCGGCGGCGACGAGCTCGTCGATCAGCGCGGGCAACTGGCCGGCCGACTCGATCTCGATGCGCTGCCAGAGCCGGACCTGTGGCTCGGACGAGCGCATGCGCGCCTCGTCGAGATGGCGCGGGACCGCCTCCAGCCGACCGGCGATCGCCTCGAGGCGCTCGGCGAGCGGGGCATGGTCGCGCGCAAACAACAGGAACAGGCCATCGCCGATCGTGTCGAGCGCCAGCGAGCGCCGCTCCCAGATGCGCAGCTCGTCGGCCTCGAACAGGGAGCGCCGCAGGTTGTGGATCTCGAGGTCGCGTTCGAAGCGGACGCTCGCCGACAGCCCCGACGTGTCGAGCCCCTCGATCGTCGAGAGGTGCTCGCGGTCGGCGGCGATCTCGCCCAGCAGCGTCTCGCGCCCGCCGTCGCCGAGCTCGTCGTCGTAGAGGTGGATCCCGAAGTACGTCGCCGCCACCGGGTTGTCGCGCATCAGGCGCCGGAAACGCTCCTCGACGAGGTCGTAGAAACGGTCGTCGAGCGGGCCGCGATCCGCTGCGGGTGCCGGCCGGGGCAGGGCCGGTCCGGTCATGTCGGTGGATAGGGTCACGCGGGAGCTCCTGGGGTCGATGTTGCGCGCGGCGGCGTGGGCCGGTCCGCGATGTGGTGGCTGGGTCAGGCCGTCGTCGGGATCCGCTCGGCTGGACCATCCACCGGCGCCATCGGCCGCGTCTCGGCCAGGGCCTCGCGCGCAGCCCGGATGACCGTATCGATATCGGCCGCCGAGATGTCATGGTGGGTGACGGCCCGCACCTGACCGTGCGCATATTCCACCATCAGCACGTTCCGCGCTGCGAGCCGGTCGAGGAAGCCGCGCCGGTCGCGATCGACCTTGAAGAGCACGAAGTTCGTCCTGACGCGCTCCGGGTCCAGGCGGCCCGGGGCCGGCTGGGCGATGCCGCCCGCGCTCGACACGCCGTCCATGTCGGCGAGCGCCTCGGCCAGACGGCGCGCGTTGGCGTGGTCGTCGGCGAGGCGATCGATCATGCCGGCCGGTCCGTCGGCGAGGGCCACCAACCCCGGTGCGGCCAGGACCCCGGCCTGGCGCATCCCGCCGCCCACCATCTTGCGCGCGCGTCGCGCGCGGGCGATGAACTCGCGCGACCCGACCACGACCGAGCCCACGGGGCAGCCGAGCCCCTTCGAGAGGCAGAACGTGACCGAGTCGGCCGGCGCGGCGAGGTCCCGCGCGCTGACGCCGTCCTCGCGCTGCGCGACCACGGCGTTCCAGAACCTGGCCCCGTCGATGTGGAGAGGAACGCCATGCCGTCGGGCGACCGACGCGACCTCGCGCTGGTAGGCCGGCGTCAATGGCCGCGCCATCGAGTGCGCGTGGGTGTTCTCGAGCGTCACGAGGCCGGACAGCGGCTCGTGGACGTCGCTCGGATCGCGGAACGCGGCATCGATCTCGGCCGGATCCAGCGTCCCATCGGCGCGGTCCTCGAGCGTCCGCGCGCTCGCGCCGACGATGACCGCGTGGCCGGCGGCCTCGTCGATCACGAGGTGATGCTCGCCGCCCGCGATCACCTCCTGGCCGCGCGACAGGTGGGCCATCATCGACACCAGGTTGCCCATCGTGCCGGTCGCCACGAACAGCCCGGCGTCCTTGCCGAGCAGGTCGGCGGCGCGCTCCTCGAGCGCGATGACGGTGGGGTCGTCGCCGAAGACGTCGTCGCCGACCTCGGCCGTCGCCATCGCCTGACGCATGGCGTCGGTGGGTCGCGAAACGGTGTCGCTGCGGAGGTCGATCACGCGGTCTGGCATGAGCGCCGAGTATAGGCGGGACGTCTGACAAGGCAGGGTCCCTCTGCTATAGTCCGGCCTCGCCGCAACTGGACCCGTGGTGTAGCGGCCCAACATGCCAGCCTGTCACGCTGGAGATCGCCGGTTCGAATCCGGTCGGGTCCGCCATCATTCGCATTTCCCTACGCCCCGTCCGCCCGCCCGGACGGGGCGTTCCTTTGGCCTCTGGCAGAATGCCCGCCATGCAGCGGTCCTCGCTGAATCGGCTGCCCGTGCTGGTCATCGCCGGCCTGCTCGTGGTCGGCATCGCGGTGCCGATGAGCGGCGGGGAACTCGGCTTCGGGGGCGCGGCCGGCGCGTCAGCGCCGCCATCCGCCTCGGCTGCGCTCGGCGACGGCGCTTCACCGACACCTGTCCAGACTCCCACGCCGACCGCAGCCGCGACGCCAGCGCCGACCGCCACGCCCGTCCCGACGCCGGGCACGGTCCAGGCCGCGATCGTGCCGGTCACCCAGTTCCGCGGTACGGCCACGACCACGAACCGCAAGGAGCTCGCCGAGGTCCTGGCCGGCTCGAGCGACAGATATGACGCGCTCGCGCTCGTGAGCGACGAGGCCGACGCGATCCTGGCCGCACTCCGTGTCCAGCGCCCGTCCGACCCGGAGAGGCTGGTCCTGGCCAAGGACGCCGCGACGCTGACGCGCGACCTCGCCAAGAATCGCAAGCGCCTGGCCTTCCTGCGCGCCGCCGACGTCACTCCCGGCGTCCGAGCGCTGGCCTGGGGCGACAAGGCGTTGTTCGGCGTCGACCGGGTGAAGAACGCGGACGACTGGACGCTGCGCGCCGAGCTGCCGGCGGGCACCGGCGACGCCGCGTTCGATCCGGCCGGCACCTGGACGCTGTTCGCCGGCGGCGACATCCTGCTCGACCGGGGCGTCTACCAGACGGTCCGCATCAATGGCAAGGGCGTCGACTTCCCGTTCGATGGCGGGACGGCCGAGATCACCTCGCGCTGCAAGGACTGCTCGCCGATGGGCTGGGACCTACCCCGGACACGGCGGACCGGGAATGCCGGGGCGGTCCGGGACGTGATCTCCGGCGCGGACCTGGCGATCGCCAACTTCGAGAATCCGGCGCCCAACCGTTTCAGCTATCACACGAGCGGGACGGCATTCACCGCCGACCCGCGTCTCATCGACGGCCTGGTCAACGCCGGCTTCGACTACGTGTCGATCGCCAACAACCACATCGGCGACGCGGGCGACAACGGCATCCTGCAGACCATCGCGAACCTGCGGAAGCGCGGCCTGAAGTACTCGGGAGCCGGCAAGGACCTCAAGGCCGCCGGCGCGCCGGCGATCCTCGAGGCCAACGGGACGAAGGTCGCCGTGCTGGCGTTCGACGCGATCGCCCGCGGCTACTACGCGGCGCCCGACGACCCGGGCAGCTCCCAGCTGAGCATCCGGCGCGTCCAGAACGGCATCAAGGCGGCCCGCAAGGCCGGGGCGCGAGGTGGTCATCGTCTTCCCGCACTGGGGCGTCGAGTACCGCTCGAAGCCGTTCGCGAACCAGCAGGAGCTCGCCCGCGACATCATCGACGCCGGGGCGGACATGATCATCGGCAACCACGCGCATTACGCGGCGGCGATGGAGGTCTACAAGGGCAAGCCGATCTGGTACGCGCTCGGCAACTTCGTGTTCGACCAGACGTGGTCGGAGTTCACGATGGAGGGCATCACCCTCGAGCTGACCTTCCATGGCGCCGAGCTGCGCCAGGTCCACATGCGGCCGCACATCATCCTCGACAAGGCGCAGCCGAACTTCATGGACCCGGGCGGCAGCGGCCGCATCGTCATGGGCCAGGTGTTCGACGCCTCGCGGGGCATGCTCCCGTATTGAGGGCCGTGAGCTGGTGCCACTCGCGATCGACCATGTCCTGATACCGGTCGACGACCTCGCCGCCGCGGGGGCCATCGTCAAAGCTCGGTACGGCCTGACCTCGATCGAGGGCGGGCGTCACCCGGGGTGGGGCACAGCGAACCGGGTCGTCCCGCTAGGGGACGCCTATGTCGAGCTCGTTGCGGTCGTCGATCGTGACGCCGCCGCGCTGAGCACCTTTGGCCGATGGATCCTCGGGGCTACCTCAGGGCGGCCGCTCGGGTGGGCCGTCCGAACCCGGGCCATCACCGAGGTTGGCCGGCGCCTCGGGCTGTCAATCGCGGAGGGGTCTCGAACGACACCAGCTGGTGATGTCCTCCGGTGGCGGAGCGCAGGTCTCGATGAGGCCACGGCCGAGCCAGGCTTACCGTTCTTCATCGAGTGGGCCGACGGGGTGCGCCTGCCCGGCGCCGCTCCTGTTCATCATCCGTGCGGCAATGTCCGACTGCGGCGCCTGTCGCTGGCGGCCGACCCAGCTCGTGTCGCGCACTGGCTGGGCCGGAACGAGCTCCCCCTGTCGGTCAAGAGGGGCGGATCCGGCGTTGTCTCAGTTGTCCTGGCGCATGATGAGCAGGAGTTCGCCATCCGGATCTAGGAGACGGGCAGGGGCACGCCCTCGCTAAGGCCGGCGAACAGGTCGTCCTCGGGCTTCGGGGTGTCGACCGTCGACTCGCGGAGGATGTACGCCTCCTTCGACCAGTGCTCGCGCCAGCCGTCGAGACCGAAGGTCATGAACGGCATGTCGGGGGCGATCTGGGTCACGTGCTCCCGCATCGCGTTCCACTTGCGCTCGACCGGATCGCCCGAGATGTCGATCCAGGTGGTGACGGACTCATCCGGCACCAGCATCCGCGCCTGGTACGCCTCGAACTCGGCGAGCTGCTCCGGTGTCGCATCGGGCGGCGGCGCCCACGGGTTGGGCTTGTCGAGCTCCTTCATCCGCTCGGCCATGGCGGTCCGGACGGAGGCCGGGATGGCCTGTTCGTACAGCTTCGACGGTGTCCACGGGGCCAGGCCGCCCACCTCGGACGACGGGCCCGTCCCGCCGTGCTCCGGCGCCAGCTGCTCCGGGTACCAGGCTGGGTCACCGGCGCGCGGGTAGGCGCGAACCGTCACGTCGTGGGTGCGGATGTGGTCCGGATGGCCGTACCCGCCGAAATCGTTGTAGGTCGTGATCACGTCGGGCCGGTAGCGGCGGATCAGCCAGACCAGCCGTCGGGCGGCCTCGTCGATGTCGGCCTGCCAGAACGAGCGCGGGTCGGCATTGCCGGCCCGACCCATCATGTCCGAGTCGTGGTAGCCGAGGTTCTCCCACTCGGTGACGCCCAGGACGCCCATCGCCCGTTCGAGCTCGCCCGCGCGGATCTCCCCGAGGCGCCGGTGGTTGTCCGGGGTGTCCATGTCCTTCACGACGATCTCGCCCATCTCGCCACGAGTGCAGGTGACCAGCACGACACGGCGGCCGGCGGCCACCGCTTTGGCCATCGTGCCGCCCGTCCCGATGGTCTCGTCGTCCGGGTGGGCATGCACCGTCATCAGGGTCGGGACGTGGGTTTCGCTCATGGCCGGATGCTAGCGCGGAACGGGGAGCCGGTACTTTCGGGCTACCCCCGGGCGGGACGTGCGGCGACGCACCGGTGCCACCGGTCACCGAGGACGGGACGGAAGTACCTCCGGGTCAGGGTGGCCGCGACAGGCGGCACCCACGATGGGCCCATGATCCACAGTCTGGGACGGCGCCTCTCGCTCTTCTTCCAACGCGCGCCCGCTCCCGGGGTCATCCCGGAGGGCGGGCATCCGGGCGCGGCCGTCCTCTATCCCATGGTCGACTTCGTCGCCTTTGCCGAGGACTGCACCCTGTTCGGCCGGATCCGGCTCCGAGCCGAGCGCCTGACCGACATGCTCAACGACCACGAGGAAGTGGAGCTGGTCGACGTGATGGTCCAGTCCCTCGCAACGCCGGGCGTCATCGAGGTCAAGGAAGTCATCGTCCCGCGCAACGAGCTCCTGCTCGTCAATGCGACCGGCCCGCGCGGGGATCTGGCCCGCCGGACTCGGACCCGCCTGACATCCGTTGCCGTCGCGATCGGGCCGTACACGGTCCGCGGCAACCTGCACACCGTGCCGTTCGTCGATGCGATGGCCGCGCTCCATCGACGCAGCGCGATGGTCCCGCTGACGGACGCGGTCCTCGACTACCAGATGGGCGGCGAATGGCACCGCCAGCGGTTGGGCACGTTGATCGTCAACCGCGCCAACATCGATCACATCATCGAAGCCGTCGAGCACGACAGTCCCGACTACGGCGACATGCCGCCCGACGAGCCGAGCCTCGTCGCCCGAGATTTCGCCGGGGCCATCCTGACCGGGCCGACTGCGTCCTCGTAAGGCGCCGCCGCGGCGCTACCATCGCCGCCATGCCGGTCGACCCCGACCCCGCCTTCGCCCCGGGTCCGCTGTCCGGGATCAGGGTCATCGATCTCTCGACCGTGCTCGCCGGTCCGTACGCGACGATGATCCTGGCCGACCTCGGGGCCGACGTCGTCAAGATCGAACCGCCCGATGGCGACGCCACGCGCGGATGGGGCCCGCCGTGGGTCGGCGATCTCGACCGCGGCACGCGAACGGCGGCCTACTTCCTTGCCGTGAACCGCAACAAGCGCGCCGTCCGGCTCGACCTCAAGTCACCCGCGGGCGCCTCCGTGCTGCGCCGGCTGCTGGCCGACGCCGATGTCCTCATCGAGAACTTCCGGCCTGGGGCGCTCGACCGGCTCGGGTTCGACGACGACGCCCTGCGGTCGATCAACCCGCGACTCGTCCACCTGGCGATCAGCGGCTACGGGCCGACCGGTCCCGCGGCCGACCGACCCGGCTACGACTTCGTCATCCAGGCCGTCGGTGGGCTGATGTCGATCACCGGTGATGCCGACGCGGTCGGTGGGCGGCCGACCAAGGTCGGCGTCGCGATCAGCGACGTCGTCACCGGTTTGTACGCGGCGATCGGCATCCTGGCCGCCCTTCTCGCGCGCGCGGACAGTGGTCAGGGTGTCGACGGTCAGCGCGTCGACGTCTCGCTGCTCGGTTCCACGCTGGCCGTCCTCGTGAACCAGGCTCAGAACGCGTTCGTGACGGGCCGCTCGCCCGGCCGGCGTGGCAACGCCCACCCCAACATCGTGCCGTACGAGACGTTTCCGACCGCCGATGGCGAGCTGGCCGTGGCCGTCGGGTCCGAGCGGCAATGGCCACGGTTCTGCGAGGCGCTCGGCCTGCCGGCACTTGCCCAGGATCCGCGGTTCGCCACCAATGGCGATCGGGTCGAGCACCGCGACGCGCTTCGCCCGCTCATCGCCGAGCGCCTGGCCGGCCGACCGACCGCCGAGTGGGCCGCCGCCCTCGACGCCGCCGAGGTGCCGAACGGCGCGATCGCCGACATCCGCGGTGCCTTCGACTCGCCCGAGGCCGGGGCGCTCGGGATGTCGGTCGACATCGAGCATCCGGCGCTCGGAGTGCTCCGCCAGGTCGGGATCCCGATCACGTTCGAGACGACGCCGGGCGCCATCCGGTCCGCCCCGCCGCTGCTCGGCGAGCACACCGACGAGGTCCTCACGGAGGCGGGCTTCGACGCGGCCGAGATCGCGGCGCTGCGCGGGGAGGGGATCGTCTAGGCCTGGACTCCCGGACCGGCCGTGCAGACCTGCACGCGACCGGGTCTCGGCGTGCCGGCCGCTGCTAGACTCGGGCCGCCCTGACCCCCAGTACGCGGAGGCCCGCCCGAACATGACCGATGAACGCGAGCGCTGGGCGCTGATCCTCGGCGCGTCGTCTGGAATGGGCGAGGCGACGGCCCTCACACTCGCCAAGGCCGGCTACAAGATCTTCGGGATCCACCTCGATTTCCGCGCTGCGCTCGCCCATGTCGAAGAGGTCAAGTCGGGCATCGAAGCCGCGGGCTCCGAGGCGCTCTATATCAATATGAATGCGGCCGACGACGAGAAGCGGGCCGCGGCGCTTCAGACGCTGCGCGAGCGGTTCGACACGTCCCGAGTTGAGGGCCGTGAGCCGTACGTCCGGGTGTTGATGCACTCGCTCGCCTTCGGCTCGCTCGTGCCGTTCCTCGCCGAGGACCCCAAGGCCGCGGTCGATCGCAAGAAGATGGAGATGACCCAGGACGTCATGGCCAACAGCCTCGTCTACTGGGTGCAGGACCTGTGGCGCGGCGGGTTCCTCGGCCAGGGCTCGAAGATCTACGCGATGACCTCGGAGGGATCGACCCGGGTCGTGCAGTCGTACGGCGTCGTCTCATCGGCCAAGGCGGCGCTCGAGTCGCACATCCGCCAGCTCGCGATGGAGCTGGCCCGGCACAACACCGGTGCGACCGCGAACTCCCTCCGGGCGGGCGTGACCGTGACCCCGGCGCTGCTCAAGATCCCCGAGGCGCAGACCATGATCGACATCACGTTGAAGCGGAACCCGACCGGCCGGATGACCACGCCGCAGGACGTCGCGAACGCGATTCTCGCGCTATCCGGCGAGGGCACCGAGTTCATCAACGGCGACATCATCAGCGTCGACGGCGGCGAGTTCATCACCGGTTCGTGAGCCTAGTGGACGTCGCCGCCGATCGCTCCCACTGCGACTGAGAACAGGTAGATCGCCAGCGCGCCGCCCAGTGTGGCCGCGACCACGGCAGTCGAGCCTCCGCGCCGATGCGCCTCTGGAAGCAGTTCTGCGGCACCGACGTAGAGAAAGAAGCCGGCGAAGAATCCGAGGACCGCGCCGAGCACCGAGTCCGGCACCGTGATGACCGAACCGAGTAACACACCGACGACGGGGGCAGCTGCGACGAGAAGGACCCATCGCCAGGCCGTGCTCGCCGAGGCTCGACTGGCGAGGAGGAAGCTGACCACGCCGATGCCGTCGCTGAAGCGGTGGACGATGACGACCGTGGCGATGATCACTCCGATCCCTCCGCCGACGGCGAGAGCGGCGGCCAGGGCGACACCGTCGAGGAAGCTATGGATCCCCATGCCGGCTGCACCGACGACGCCGATGTGCTGATGGGCGACGGTGTCATGGTCGAGCTCGGCGGCCGTTTCGTGGCCCACGTGAAGTGATGTGACTTTGTCGACCGCATAGAAGGCCAGGAAGCCGAGCGCCACCCAGACCATGGCGAGGTCCATCGACCCGAGGTGCTCGACCGACTCCGGGATGAGATCGAAGAAGGCCGCGCCGATCCGGATGCCGGCACCCACGGCGATGATCACCCCGACGTAGCGCACCGCGCGCATCGCCAGCCAGCCGCCGATCAGCGCCGAGGCGAATGCGCCGAACGACACGGCGAGCGCGGCGATCGGCATCAGGCGACGCCTCTCTGCTGGCATGCCGGGCAGCGCCCGAACAGCTCGAGCCGGTGGTCGTCGATGCGGTAGCCGGTCCGACGTTCGATATCGCGGACGACGGCCCGCCAGCCGGCGTCATCGACGTCACGGCCGGCGCCGCAGTTCGAGCAGATGACGTGGTGGTGGTGCACGGGCTCGCAGGCGACGTAGGCATGCTCGCCGGTCGGCAGGTCGAGGCGCTCCACGGCGCGGAGCTCGGCGAGGACGTCGAGCGTCCGGAAGATCGTCGCGCGACCGATTCCGATCCGCCGCTTGCGAGCGTCCGCGACGAGGTCGGCTGCCGTGAAATGCCCGTCGCGCGCGGCGATCAGGTCGGCGATCGAGCGACGCGCCTCCGTCAATCGATAGCCGGCCTCGTCGAGCGCGTCCTGGACAGCGGTCGAGTCGGTCATGGCACCGAATGATACTGAGTCTCAGTCTGGGTGTCCAACGCGTCGCGACGAGCAGGCTCGATGGGCGAGAGCCACCGTCTGCGGATGCGTTGCAATGCACGGACACTGGTGGTACGTTTTCATGCAATCGGTTGCATAGCCTCGGTCTCGCGAAAATGCACCGAGGATCGAGTTCCCATCACCGAACTCGGAAGGTGCTGTGCGAGCTGAGGTCGCCCCCGCTACCCCGCGCTTGCTCCGGTTTGGCCGTCGGACTGCACGCAGCGATCGGTCAGCGATCGTTGCCGGGTCCATGCTGGTCGTGGTTTTCTTGCTGGCCGCGGTGGGTGCGCCGCTCGCCGAGGCACTGACCGGCCACGGCCCCGAACAGCCGTTCAGCGGTGGCCTCACACCGGCCGGCATCCCGCTCGCGCCACTCTCGCGCGCACTACTGGCTGATGGCACGCCCGATCCCGCGGGCGCGTTCTTTGTGCTCGGGACCGACCGCCTCGGGCGCGACACGTTCGTACGGCTGCTCTACGGGGCGCGCGTGACGCTGGTCGTCGGCTTCGCCGCCACCTCGATCGCGCTCCTCATCGGGGTACCACTGGGCCTTCTGGCCGGCTACTTCCGCGGTCGGATCGATTCCGTGGTGTCGCGCGGCACCGAGGCTGCGATGGCATTCCCCTCACTCCTGTTCGCCATCGGCCTCGCCGCCGTTCTCGGCCCTGGGCTGCTCAACGTGGTTGTGGTCATCGCGCTATTCACGTGGTACTACCCGGCGCGGATCGTGCGCTCGGCGGTTCTGAGTCTTCGGAACGAGGCATTCGTTGACGCCGCGATCGTGGCCGGCGCCTCCGATCGACGTGTCCTCGGCAGGCATCTGCTGCCCCAGCTCGCAGCGCCCCTCATCGTGTACGCGACAAGCGTGGTGGCCGTGAACGTCTTGACCGAGGCGGGCCTGTCCTATCTCGGGCTCGGCGTCCCGCCGCCGGCTCCGAGTTGGGGGCAGATGCTGGCTGATGGCGTGACGACCGGCCTGTACCGGATCCAGCCGTGGGTGGCCATCATCCCAGGCCTCGCCCTTGTCGGCACGACCCTCACACTCAACATCCTGACCGACTCCTTCCGGGAAAGGCTCATGCCGGGCGGAGGGACATGATCGGCTTCCTGGGCCGTCGGCTGGCCGCCGCCATTCTCCAGGTCCTTCTCGTGACATTCATCGCGTACGCCCTTTTCTTCGTGGTGTCGGCCGCTACGGGCGCGAGCCCCGAGCAGCGTGTCGCTGGTCGGACGGCAACCCCGGAGCAGGTTGCGCGCGTCGCGGAAATCCTGGGCACGGATCGGCCCATCTATGAGCAGTACCTTCGATTCCTGGGCGGCGTCGCGCGAGGCGACTTCGGCTACTCGTTCGCCTATCGCCAACCAGTCTCAAACCTTCTTATCCCGGCGGCGGGCGTTACGGCTGCCCTGGTCGGACTCGCTGCCGTGATGTGGATGGCGCTGGCCATCCCACTCGGGCTAGCCGGGGCCCTCCGGCTCGGGAGCCGGCTTGACCGACTGCTCACCACGCTCAGCCAAGTCGGTATCTCCGCGCCCGTCTTCTGGGTGGCGCCGATGCTCGTGTACTTCCTGGCATTCCAGCCGAGCCAGGGGTTGCTGTTCGGAATCGACCTTGGCCGGTCAGTAACCGTGTTCCCCATTCAAGGCTACCGGGAGTTCGGAGAGTCGCCCTCCGAATGGCTGCGCCATCTCGTGCTCCCGGCGCTGGCGCTCTCGATTGGGTTCGCGGCGTTCTACGCCCGCTTCATTCGTGCGCTCGTGCGTGAGCAGCTCAACAAGGAGTACGTGCTCGTCGCGAGAGCCAAAGGCTTGTCGACCAGCGGGGTAGTCCGCTATCACATCGGACCGGTCGTGGCGCCCGCGATCATCATCCTGCTCGGCCTCGATGTCGGCGCGACGCTCGGAGGTGCCCTGTTCGTTGAGCAGGCTTTCGGCCTGCCGGGCATCGGGTTCCTGGCTGTGAGCTCAATCCGGAATCTCGACTACCCGATGACCGTGGGGGCTATCACTCTCGCCGGGCTGATGGCCGTGTTCGCCAACACGGTTGCAGATCTGGCACAGGCCGCATTCGACCCACGGGTGCGGCATACGGCATAGCGTGTCGGCTGGGCCCGGCTCGTGAACGATGGAGGACGGACATGGATGCGATTCTGAGACGGCACCGGGGTCGTCGGCGCTGGTCGGTGACGTGGTTGGCGCTGCTGAGCCTCGTTGCGGTCGTGGTTGGCTGCGGGCCAACTGCGACGTCGGTCGCGCCGAGCGGGGTCGTGCCGAGCGGTAGCGTGCCAAGTGGCAGCGCCCCGAGTGGCAGCGCCCCGGCCGAAAACGACTCGCGCCGACCGGCCACCAAGGGCGGCGATGCGACTGTCGGTCTGGCCGCGGGTGGCATCGACCACTTGGAGCCTGCCCTCTGGTACTTCCAGACAACCTGGCAGATCGGGTACGCCACGTGCACGACGTTGGTTCGTTACCCCGATGCGTCCGGAGAGGCGGGAGCAAAGATCGAGGCCGGCCTTGCCGACCTGCCCGTCGTTTCGGACGACGGAACGACCTATGCGTTCACGTTGCGTAGCGGCGCGAAATTCAAGGGTGGTGCCCCGATCACCGGTGCCGACATCAAATACACCTTCGAGCGGATGCTCAACCCCGCGATGGCGTCGCCCGGGGCCGGCTTCTTCACCGCGATCGACGGCGCTGCCGCGTACATGGCCGGCGATGCGAACGATGTGTCCGGCATCACCGTCGCCGGTGACACGATCACTTTCAAGCTGACCGATCCCCCGGCCTCGTTCCTTGCCCGCCTGACGATGCCGTTCAGCTGCCCGGTCCCGAGCGGGACGCCGATCGAGCCGATCGAAGACGGCAGCCTCCTGGTGACCGGCCCGTACATGGTCGAGTCGTACACACCACAGCGGGCGCTGGTCCTCGTCCGCAATCCGGACTACGCCGCAGACGTCCTCGGCGAGCGCGGCGCGCTTGACAAGATCACGATCGATACGACGATCGATCCGACTCAATCGGCCCTTGTCATCCGGTCCGGCCAGATTGCGACGTTCATGGACCTCATTCCCGCGGCTGATGGAGGCCAGGCACTAGCGGACACGACGCTCGCCGGCCGCGTTTTCGCCGATACCATCGCCACGGTCACGTATCTGTGGCTCAACACGCAGGAGCCGCCGCTGGACAACGTCAAGGTCCGCCAGGCCATCAACTATGCGATCAGCAGAAACGACATCCAGCGCGTCCTGGGTGGCCCCTCTCAGGCGGCTGTCACGGACCAGATCCTTCCACCCACGATGGCCGGCTGGACCGACGCCGACATCTACCCGGCCGCTGGCGACCCGGAGAAGGCCAAGCAACTCCTGGCCGAGTCGGGGTTGCCCCTCCCCATCAAGATCACCATCCGGACGGGCAACGACCAAGCCGGCCTGTCCGACATGGCCCAGACGATCCAGGCGCAGCTGAAGGACGTGGGGATCGAGGCTGCGGTCGAGTTGGCGCCGGGTGCCGTTCACTACTCGGTCACGACGACCGTGGCCAATCGGGTCCCGTCGGGGATCGATCCATGGTTCCAGGACTACCCACACCCTGACAACTTCATCGGGGTGCTGCTGGATGGCACGCGGATCACGCCTACGAACAATCAGAATCGCGCGATGTTCAACGAGTCGTCGATCAACGATCGGATCCACGAGCTGACCGCCTCGCTCGACCCATCAGCGGAAACCGCATGGCACGAACTGGACGAGCAGATCATGCGCGACCATGCCCCGTGGGCGCCTCTCGTGAACTCGGTCCGAGTGACCATGGTGGCCGACGGCTACTGCGGACTCCTGATCCATCCGGTCTACCAGCTGGACCTTACGACCCTCGGGCGCTGTCCGTGAGTCGTCGATATGCGCCTCCAGCGGCAGGTCCCTGATTGCCGACCATCGACATCCAGAACCTAGCCGTCCGCTTCACGGGGGCAGGAGGCGCCGTGCACGCCGTGCGCGGCGTCTCCCTCGCCGTCGAGCCCGGTCGCGTGCTCGGCATCGTCGGGGAGTCGGGCTCGGGCAAGTCGGCCACGTGCCGAGCGGCCCTCGGCTTGCTGCCTGCGAACGCGACGGTCAGCGGAACGGCCTGGTTCGAGGGCCGCGATCTGCTCAGCTTGCCGGAGCGCGAGCTGCGGCACGTCCGCGGTCGCCGGATCGGCTTGGTCTCCCAGGATCCGATGTCGTCGCTCAACCCGGTTCGCTCCATCGGCGACCAGCTCGGAGAGGCGATCACGGTGCACGAGCGGGTCGGCCATAGCGAACTGCGCCGGCGCGTCCTCGAGGCCTTATCGGACGTCGGTTTCCCGGCTGCCGAGCGCCGCCTCGGCGCCTATCCGCATGAATTGTCCGGCGGGCTGCGGCAGCGCGTCATGATCGCGATGGCGATGATCAATCGGCCGGCGCTACTGATCGCGGACGAACCGACCTCCGCGCTCGACGTGACCACGCAGGCTCAGATCCTGGACCTCCTCGCCCGGTTGACTCGCGGGACGGGCACGGCGGTCATCCTGATCACTCACGATCTCGGGGTCGTCGATCGCATCTGCGACCACGTCGCAGTCATGTACGCCGGAGCCATCGTCGAGGAGGGCCCCACGTCCAATCTGTTCGGGCGTCCGGCACATCCATACGCATGGGGGTTGATGGCCTCGCTGCCGTCGCTTGGGATCGGCGGTCGGCTGCGCCCGATCCCGGGCAGCCCGCCGCGCCTCGAGCACGAACCCGAGGGCTGTGCTTTCGCGCCGAGGTGTGAGGCCGCACTCGAGATGTGCAGGACGGTGACGCCGCTTCTCGTGTCTGAGGTCGATCAGCCCGCCCACCGATTCGCGTGTCATCTCGACGTGCCGACCCGACATGCTCACGCGGCTGTCCACGCGCGCGCAGTCAGGGATGCCGGCTCCGCCGCACGGAGCGCCTGATGGATGGACGCACGGGCTTGTCGCCGTTGCTCGTCGTCGACGATGTAGTCCGCCATTTCCCGGTGCGCCAGGGCCTGTTCAGGCGTCGTCCGCAGGTGCTTCGGGCTGTCGATGGGGTGTCGTTCTCAGTTGAGGCCGGGGCGGCGGTCGGGATCGTCGGGGAGTCGGGCTCCGGCAAGTCCACCCTGGCACGCTGCATCGTACGGCTCCTCGAACCTGACTCGGGTCGCGTGATGTTCGACGGAACGGACATCACGCATCTCGGTCGGGCCGCTCTTCGCCCGATGTGGCGTCGCATGGGGGTGGTCTTCCAGGACCCCTTCACGTCGCTCGATCCGCGGATGACGGTCGGCGAGATCATCGCCGAACCGGCCGAGATCGGCGGACTGGGGACAGCCATGGAGCGACGGGCGCGGGTCGCTCGCCTGCTCGATCTGGTCGGTTTGGGCACAGTGAATCAGGCGCGCTACCCGCACGAGTTCTCGGGCGGCCAGCGGCAGCGGATCGGCATCGCCCGCGCGCTCTGCGTCGAGCCGCGCCTGCTCGTCTGCGATGAGCCCGTATCGGCTCTCGACGTCTCGATCCAGGCCCAGATCCTGAACTTGCTCGGCGACCTGCGCTCCGAGCTCGGCCTGACCTTGATCGTCATTTCGCACAACCTCGAGGTCGTCCGCCACCTCGCCGAACGGATCCTCGTGATGTACATGGGGATGATCGTCGAGGATGTCCCCGCAGCCGACGCCTTCCACCGCCCCGCTCATCCGTATCTGGCGGCCCTTCGGGCATCGATGCTCGTGCCTGGCGTGGCACGTTTGGGCGGCGCGCCGGAGACGACGATCCGCGGTGATGCGCCCGACCCGTTGGACCCGCCGTCGGGCTGCCGCTTCCACACGCGCTGCCCATATGCCATCGAGCGGTGCACGATCGAGGAACCGGGTGTTACGCAACTGAGCCCCGCCCACTCCACCCGATGCCATCTGCCGCTCGTCGACTACGCGGGATAGGCGGGGTGTCGTTGGCTGAGGGAATAGCCGAAGTCGATCAGATCTTCGAGCAGTTTGCCGCGCGCGGGCTTGCCCCGGGGATCGTCTATGGGGTGGTGATCGATGGCGAACTCGCTCACGTTCGAGGGCTCGGCACCCTCCGTGACGGGGCGGACCTGCGGCCCGACCAGGACACCGTGTTCCGGATCGCCTCGATGACCAAGAGTTTTACCGCGGCGGCCGTCCTGCTGCTGCGCGATGCGGGCCGGCTAAGGCTCGACGACCGGGTCGCGACATGGGTCCCGGAGCTGGCCGGCGTCCATGGCCCGAGCACCGACTCGCCGCCCATCACCATCGAACACCTGCTGACGATGTCGGGGGGCCTCGCGACCGACGACCCGTGGGGAGACCGGCAGCAGGGGCTCGCCTTCGACCGTTTCGCGGACCTGTTGCGCGAGGGCATGAGCTTCGCCTGGACACCCGGCACGCGATTCGAGTACTCCAACCTCGGGTACGGGATCCTCGGCCGCGTCGTATCCCGCGCCGCCGGCCTGGAGTACCGGGACTTCGTCACCCAGAGGATCCTGGAGCCACTCGGCATGACTGCGACGACCTTCGAGCGAGCCGACATTCCCGACGGGCGACTGGCGGTCGGCTACGTTCGCCGGGACGACGCCTGGCTCGAGGAGCCGATCGATCCGTACGGCGCCCTCGCCTCCATGGGTGGGGCGTTCTCGTCGGTGCGCGACCTCGCTCGCTGGGTGGGCGGCTTCACGGACGCTTTCCCACCGCGCGATGCGCCGGATCGGCACCCACTGTCCCGTGCCAGCCGACGCGAAATGCAACAGGTTCGTCGATCGTTTGCTCCCGAATTGACACGAGAGTCGGCCGATGCGGCCCCGACAGTGATTTCCGGCGGCTACGGCTACGGCCTATCGGTGATCGACGACCTTCGGCCTCGGTCGGATCGTCGCCCACGGCGGCGGCTATCCGGGTTATGGGTCGCAGATGGGCTGGCATCCCGCCTCCGGGATAGGGGTCGTCGCTCTCGCGAATGCGCGCTACGTTGAAATGCTCATTCCGGTCCGCCAGGCCGTTGCCGCCCTCGTTGATCAGGAGGCCGCGCGGGCCCGGCGAGTGAGTCCCTGGTCGCAGACGACCCATGCTCGGACCGCGGTCGAGCGCCTCCTGGAACGCTGGGACGAGGAGGAGGCGCGCGCCCTCTTCGCGATGAACGTCGATCTCGACGAGCCACTGCCTCGTCGCCGCGCTGAGCTCGAACGGCTTCGCCAGGTCCACGGCAGCCTGCGACCGGACGCATCGGTCGCTCCGGAATCCGATTCCCCGGCCCACCTCGCCTGGTGGCTGCATGGCGATCGCGGCCGCGTGCGGATCGAAATCCTGCTCAGCCCGGAGAAGAGGCCACGCGTACAGAAGCTCACGATCACCTCGGTTCCCGAGCCCGCCGTCAAGCTGCGGGTCATCGCGGAACGGCTCGCCGAGCTCCTCGGCGAGCCCAATCCGTCGTGGCCTTCGGACGTGGGACTCGCCGTGCCGGGTGATCGGGCTGCGATCGAGCGAGCGCTTCGGGCTGCCGAAGCCTTGTTCGGACCCGTGACGCTGGGGGCGCCGACTGCGGGCAACGGCACGACAGAGGCCGCCTGGCGTCTCGTCGGGGAGCGCGGCGAGCTGGACCTGCAGCTGGAGCTCGACGCATCGCGTAAGTCCGTTCTAAAGGTGGCGTTCGTCCCTCGAACGATGTCGGGTCCGGTCCACGCGCTTTAGGACTAGACGACGCGGTTTGGGCTAGGTCGCGCCGCGGGGCCGGTTCTCGACGTACCGGGGCGCGAGGGACTTTCGTCCGACTGGGATTCGCACCGGACCGACGCAGACTGGGCACGTCATGACCATCGACGCACTCCACGGTCCACTCGAGCGAAGCCGCGAAACGGCGCAGGAGCCGGTCGCGATCGGTGTCCCCGACGCGAACATCTTCCTGTGCCCGCGCTGCACCCGGCCACTGGCCGTTGGCGTCTCGCGCTGCGCCGGCTGCGGGACGCGGCTGGTCGCCGGTGTCCCGCTCCTGAAGGTGAGCGGGTTCGTCGGTCTGGGGCTGGTCGCCGGCCTGGCCATCGGCGGCGGCGGAGTGGGCGTGGCGATGATGTCGTCGACGATCCAGGCTCCGCCGGCGGTCGTCCCCGTGGCCCAGCCATCAGTCGCCGTCGTTCCGTCGGCCGCACCCGTCGTGACCGCCGCTCCACCGCCCGTGGCACCGGGCGTGCCCCCATCGGCGCTGTCGGCGCTCCGTCAATCGACCGTCGTCAACCAGCGTCTCCTGGCCGATGCCGATCTGCTGGCCACGGCGCTCGCGGCGGCCAAGCCCTCATCCGCCGAGATCGCCCCACTCCTTCGCGGCCTGGCCTCGAATGCCTCCTACGGCGATCGACTCGCCCCGGCGGTCGGCACGTGGGACGAGGGCGACGCCGTCTCGCAGGCGCTGGCCGCGTTTTATGCATCGATCGCCCGCATCGCCGACGAGGGTCTGTCGGCGTCGCTCGCGAACGAGCGCGCCTACGTCGACGCCGGCCGGCAGATGCTCGCGCTCATGGTCGGCCTGACCGATCTCGACGCCGCGTCGCGCGGTCTCGCGGCGAGCGCCGACGTCGAGCTGCCGCCGCTCGTCCCGCTGCCGAGTAAGGCTCAGGGCGCGACGCCGGACGGCCCGTAGCCGGTCAGCTCGACATACCCCTCACCGGTCAGGTCCTGTGAGCCGCGCCGCGCGGTGACGACCTGCGATCCCTCCCAGTACACGACGCCCGTCGAGGGACGCGTGTCGAGCTCCTGTGCGGCGACCGTCGGCTCCAGCTCGATCGTGAGCCGCTCCCCGGGGATCGCGATGGACCAGGCGGCGGGATAGGTCGCGCCGGTCGTCGGGCTCGTCCATTCGCCGGGTCGCTGTCACGGTGAACGCGTCGCGCTCGAGGTGACGCGTCGTCCCGTTCGCGTCCACGAGCGTGCCGTACACGAGCGGATAGGACCCGTCGGCGTCACGCACCAGCGACAGCGTCAGGTCGGTGCCGTCCTCGAGGTTGACGGCGAACCAGTCCCAGCCGCCGCCACCGACGCTGATGAAATCGCCCCACTGGTGGTCGAACCACGCGTCGCCGACGACGCGGTACGTCGTCTCGCCCAGCAGCAGCGACCCCTCGGCCGCCATCGACGTGCGCGAGTAGTAGTAGGAACCGCCCGCGGGCCCGAAATCGATCCAGCCATCGCGATCGTGAAGCGCCGGTGGTTTCCGGGTGGCGAGCGACAGAGACAACGAAAGGCTTGGTATGCCGGCAGCCGACGCCTCGTCCGGGGCGAGCGTCGCCCGGAGACGATCCGAGCCGTTGCGCCCGCTCATCTGCCACGGCGGTCGCCCCGCTGTCTCGGGACGGCTGGGATCCGCGCCGGTGATCTCGAGGTCGAAGCCGCCTGGCGTGCCATTGCTGCTGCGTGGTGAGCGGTCGACCTGCGGGCCGATCTCGGCGCGCTGGGCGTAATGGAACGAGTCGCCGGTCTCGTCGGTGATCGCGAGGTGCGATGCCCACGTCGTCGGGAAGGAACCGCGCTCGGCGCGGAAGATCACGAACTCGAAGCCGAAGCGAGGCGGGTTCGCGGAGTAGCTGGCGACCGTGTTGTCCCGGCTCCCGATGAGATGGCCGGTGTAGTACCACCACTCGGTCAATCGATCGTGCGGGCCGTCGTCCCGAGGCAGGACCACGGGGAGCGGATCGGCGGGCGGCACCGGCGCTGGCGCTCGGTGGCGCGATCGACGGGCGCGGCGCCGGCGGGTTGGCCAGGATCGGCGAGCCGCCCGGGGTGCAACCCGCGACCAGGGCGATGGCGACGGTCAGCGCGGCGAGGCGTCTCATCGGGCCGCCGCCGCTTCGGTCTCGGCCTCGGACGCGGGCAGGCGGTTGGCCACGAACCGTTCCAGCGACGCTGGCATCCACCAGTTCCAGCGACCGAGCAGCTTCATCGTCGACGGCACGAGCAGCGCCCGGACGACGGTCGCATCCAGCGCCACGGCGATCGCCACCCCGAGCCCGAGCGCCTTGATCAGCACGATGTCGGCGAAGGCGAACGAGCCGGCCACGACCACGACGATCAGCGCCGCCGAGGTCACGATCCGGCCACTCCGCTCGAGGCCGCGGGCGACCGCCTCGGTGTTGTCGCCGGTCGTGTCCCAGACCTCCTTCATCCGCGACAGCAGGAAGACCTCGTAGTCCATCGACAGCCCGAACAGCACGCAGAACAGGATCACCGGCTGCGTCGTCTCGACGAACCCGACCGGCTGGAACCCCAGCAGCGCCGACAGGTTGCCGTCCTGGAAGATCCACACCAGGGCGCCGAAGCTCGCCGTCAGCGACAGCGCGTTGAGCAGCAGCGCCTTGGCCGGCAGGATCACCGACCGCAGCAGCGCGAACAGCACGATGTACGTCGTCACGATGATGAAGATCGCGGTGCGCGGGAAGTCGGCCGCCACGCCATCGACGACGTCGGCCACGTCGGCCGCGCCACCACCGACGAGGACGGTCGTCCCGGCCGGAGCCGCGAGAGGGCCGGCGGCCGACCGGAGGTCGCGCACGAGTGCCCGCCCCTCGTCCCGGTTCGGGCCGAACGGCGTGGTGATCGTGAACGCGGTGAGGTCGGCCCTGGTCGTCGCGCCCAAGGCGGTCGCCACGAACCGGTCGCGCGGACCGTTCGGATCGGCGTACATGAGCTGGTACTGGGAGAGCGTCAGACGCGGGTCGACGTCGACGAGGCTGTCGACCCGGGTCACGCGCGGGTCGGCCGCGATGCGGCGGCTGTAGTCGAACAGCGCCGCCACGTTCTCGGCCGCCGTCGCGTCCCCGTTCGTCCGGACCGCGATGGCGATCGGCGCGAACTCGCCCTCCCCGAATGCATCGCGCAGGCGATCGAATGCCGCGCGCGACGGGAGCTCGGGAGGCAGGATGCTGGCGTCCGGCGAGTTGAACTTGACGTGCAGGAACGGCGACCCGAGCAGGAGCAGCAGCGCGAGCGTCGGGATGAGGACGGCCAGCGGTCGCTGCATCACCCGACGGGCGAGCCTGGCCCACGGGCCGTCCGCGGTCGGTCGCGCGTCCACGCGGCGGATCGCGAGCCGATCGAGGTGCTGGCCGAACAGCGCGAGCAGGGCGGGGAGCAGGGTCAGCGCCGCGAGCACGGCGAAGCCGACGACGATGGCCCCGGCGATCCCGACCGACCGCAGGATCATGAACTCGAACAGGACGAGACCGAGCAGGCCGAGCAGCACCGTCAGGCCGCTGAAGAACACGGCACGGCCCGCGGTGGCGACGGTGGTCCGGACAGCCTCCTGGACGCGCGTCGGCTCGTCGGCCGGCCGCTTCGCCAGCTCCTCCCGGAATTGACTGGTGAGGAGGAGCGAGTAGTCGACCCCCAGCCCGAGCCCGAGCAGCGTCGCGAGGTTCAGGACGAAGATGCTCATCGGCGTGAACGAGGCGACCACGAAGATCGCCGCGAGCGCGACGAGGACGCTCGTCCCGCCGACGACGAGCGGGACCCCGGCCGCGACGATCGATCCGAAGACCAGCAGCAGCGCGAGCGCCGCGAGCGGCAGCGAGATGACCTCGCTCCGCTGGAGGTCTCGCTCGCTGACCTCCTGGACGTCGCCGTAGAAGGCCGGCCCGCCCGCCAGCTCGACGGTCAGGCCCGGCGCCGCGCGCAGGCGTTCGCGGAGGATCGGCAGGGCGTCGGGCGAGTCGTCGGCCGGCAGGTCGAGCAGGACGACGTCGTACGCGGTGTGGCCATCCGCCGAGACCTGGCGCGGCTGCAGGAGATGGGAGATGACGCGGACGACGTGGGGCGCGGTCGGGATGTCGACCATGGCGGCCGCGGCGGCCGACTCGAACTCCGGACTGCCGGCGGTGAGGTCATCGCTGTGGAACGCGACGACCAGCGCGGACGGCGGGACGTCGAGCTCCTGCTCGAGCAGCGCCTTCGCGCGCGCGGATTCCAGATCGTCCCGGATGAAGCCGCCGGCCCGCAGCGCGTCGGGGACCTGCGGCGCGAAGGGCAGCGCGATCGCGATCAGCACGGCCCATGCCGCGACCACGAGCCGTGCGCGGCGCACGACGAAGCGGCCCAGGCGGTCGAAGGGAGACATCAGGGGTCATCGTATGCGGGACGGCGCCACATCGAGCTCTCGACGACATGTGCTCACTGCGCTCCCTCGCGCGCGCGCGCGCTTTCCTCTTCATAAGGCCTCGGCCTATGGCGGCGGACGAAAGTTACAAATGTGTTGTTTTGTGCCGTCTGGTGGGGTTTGGTATGGACTTCGGTCGGGGTTGTCGCGTACAGTCGTCGGCGACACAGCGCTCGATGCCCACGTATTCCCATGTCGAGGCTGTCGTCGGTGCGCAGGCTTGCGCAACCGGTCGGGACGCGCGGCGGGGGTGGCGCTGGACCGGTGGGGAAGGAGCAGGGATGCTCGATCGGGTCGCGCCGCCAGTACGACGCCTTGTTCTGGCCGCCTCGATCCTCGGACTGCTCCTGTCGACCTTCGCTCCTGCCGCGTCTGCGGCGGTCTTTTATGCGTGCGTCAAGAACAATCAGGGCACGGCGCAGATCATCGTCACGGATCCCGACGATTGCCCCGGTAATACGACCCCCGTCCTCATCAGCTCGGCGGGGCCGCAGGGGCCACAGGGCCCGCAAGGACCGCAAGGCAACACCGGTGCCACAGGCGCCACCGGTACGAGGGGCAGCACGGGCGCGACGGGCGCCACCGGCACCCAGGGTGCTCAGGGCAATACGGGTGCGACCGGTGCCGTCGGTTCGACCGGCGCCACCGGCACGGCCGGCGCCACCGGTAGCCAGGGCATCCAGGGCAACACCGGTTCGACCGGCACGGCCGGCGCCACCGGTAGCCAGGGCATCCAGGGCAACACCGGTTCGACCGGCGCCACCGGCACGGCCGGCGCCACCGGCACGGCCGGCGCCACCGGTAGCCAGGGCATCCAGGGCAACACCGGCGCGACCGGCAACGCCGGCGCGACCGGCAGCCAGGGCACCCAGGGCAACACCGGCGCGACCGGCAACGCCGGCGCGACAGGCGCCACGGGCTCGGCCGGCGCAACCGGCAGCCAGGGCATCCAGGGCAACACCGGCGCGACCGGCGCCACGGGCTCGGCCGGCGCAACCGGCAGCCAGGGCATCCAGGGCAACACCGGCACCACAGGCGCCACGGGCTCGGCCGGCGCCACCGGGGATCAAGGTCTCCAGGGCAACACCGGCGCGACCGGTGCCACGGGCTCGGCCGGCGCAACCGGTAGCCAGGGCATCCAGGGCAACACGGGCACGACCGGCAGTACCGGCGCCACCGGAGACCAGGGTCTCCAAGGCAACACCGGCACGGCCGGCGCCACCGGTAGCCAAGGCATCCAGGGCAACACGGGCGCCACGGGCTCGGCCGGGGCCACCGGGATCAGGGTCTCCAAGGCAACACCGGCACGGCCGGCGCCACCGGTAGCCAAGGCATCCAGGGCAACACGGGCGCCACGGGCTCGGCCGGGGCCACCGGGGATCAGGGTCTCCAAGGCAACACCGGCACGGCCGGCGCCACCGGTAGCCAAGGCATCCAGGGCAACACGGGCGCGACCGGCGCCACGGGCTCGGCCGGCGCCACCGGGGATCAGGGTCTCCAAGGCAACACCGGCACGGCCGGCGCCACCGGTAGCCAAGGCATCCAGGGCAACACGGGCGCGACCGGCGCCACAGGCTCGGCCGGCGCCACCGGGGATCAGGGTCTCCAAGGCAACACCGGCACGGCCGGCGCCACGGGCAATACTGGCCCCACTGGTGCCACCGGTGGCCAGGGTCTCCAAGGCAACACCGGCACGGCCGGAGCCACGGGCAGCCAGGGTCTTCAGGGCAACACCGGCTCGACCGGAGCCACCGGCCCGGCTGGCGCGACCGGCGGTCAGGGCATCCAGGGTGCGACCGGCAATACCGGTGCCACGGGCGCCACCGGTGGCCAGGGTGTTCAGGGCGCCACCGGCAGCCAGGGAATCCAGGGCGCCACGGGCGCAACCGGCGCCACCGGCCTGAGGGGCAACACCGGTGTTAAGGGCAGCACCGGCGACGATGGTCAAGACGGCGAAGATGGCGAAGAGGGCCCGAAGGGCGACACCGGCAGCCAAGGCGTGAGGGGCAACACGGGTGTCCAGGGCGTCACGGGCCTTCGCGGCAATACGGGTGTCCAAGGCGCGACCGGCACCAGCGGCGCCACGGGCATCACCGGCGCCACGGGCGCCAGCGGCGCCACCGGCGGTCAAGGTGTCCAGGGCAATACCGGCGCGGGTGTCCAGGGCGCAACCGGAGGCCAAGGCATCCAGGGCGCCACCGGTAATCAGGGTCTCCAAGGAAACACGGGCACGGCCGGCGCGACCGGCAGCCAGGGCATCCAGGGCGCCACCGGTGATCAGGGTCTCCAAGGAAACACGGGCACGGCCGGCGCGACCGGCAGCCAGGGCATCCAGGGAACCACCGGCTCGACCGGCGCAACCGGCGCCACCGGCGACCAGGGTCTCCAAGGAAACACGGGCACGGCCGGTGCTACGGGTGGCCAAGGCATCCAGGGCGCCACCGGTGATCAGGGTCTCCAAGGAAACACGGGCACGGCCGGCGCGACCGGCAGCCAGGGCATCCAGGGCGCCACCGGTGATCAGGGTCTCCAAGGAAACACGGGCACGGCCGGCGCTACGGGTGGCCAAGGCATCCAGGGCGCCACCGGTGATCAGGGTCTCCAAGGAAACACGGGCACGGCCGGCGCGACCGGCAGCCAGGGCATCCAGGGCGCCACCGGTGATCAGGGTCTCCAAGGAAACACGGGCACGGCCGGCGCTACCGGTGGCCAAGGCATCCAGGGCGCCACCGGTGATCAGGGTCTCCAAGGAAACACGGGCACGGCCGGCGCGACCGGCAGCCAGGGCATCCAGGGCGCCACCGGTGATCAGGGTCTCCAGGGCAACACCGGGGCGGGTGTCCAGGGTGCGACTGGGGAGCAGGGCATTCAGGGCTTCACGGGCACCGAGGGCGTCGAAGGAACTACGGGTTCTCAGGGCGTCCAGGGCAACACCGGATCGCCCGGCGGCCAGGGCATTCCGGGTTTGAACGGTGCTCAGGGCGCCACCGGCGAGCAGGGTGTCCAGGGCAGCACGGGGCAGGGCATCCAGGGCAATACCGGTGCACTCGGGCCAGTTGGCCCAACTGGGCCTAACGGCGGTCCGGTCGGCGCGACCGGCAGCCAGGGTGTCCAGGGCGACACCGGCTCACAGGGCAACCAAGGCGTTCAGGGCGCTACAGGGCAGGGCATCCAGGGCAACACCGGTGAGCTCGGGCCAGTCGGCCCGACCGGGCCTGAAGGTGGTCCGGTCGGCGCGACCGGCAGCCAGGGTGTTCAGGGCGCAACCGGTGACGCTGGCGGAACGGGCGCCCCGGGCGCCACCGGCGCAAGCGGCACGGCAAACGTGACAGTTGTCACGGCTTCCGGCGCAGGCGGCGCAGACTCAGTCGGGGTCGATTGTGCAGGGTCCGCGAGGGCCCTTGGCGGCGGTGGAACAACCACCGACTCCTCTCCTGGCGACCTGCTGACGTCGGCACCCACGGAGGGCGGCAGCACGACCGATCTCGCCGAGTCCGGCGATACCCCAACCGGATGGTTCGTCGAGTGGGATGACAACAGCGGCTCGACGATCGGCACGGTGTTCGCCATCTGCACCTCGTAGAGCCGTGGCGGAGCTGGCCCTTACAGCCAGCGGGCAATGGGAGACCCCAGCAGGGCAAACCGCTGGGGTCGATCCATGACCTCCCCGAATGACGCCACGATCGACGTAGCCACGAGACGGCGCCGCGGGTTCGGTAGCTGGGTCCAAGGCGACCTCGCCCCTATCGTGTGGTCTCGGGGAAAGGAACAATCTTGTGTGCTTGCAGTTCACAGCTAGCACGATTTCGTGGGCAGTTGCGATCAGAAGCGACGAGCACCGATTGCCGGACAAACTGAATAGAGGCGGACGATCTCGCCAGATCGTGATTGGCGAGTGAACGTACGGGGTCCGGCCACGGACCCCTTCGAACGCGAGGCTTGGCAGCCTCAGCTAGCGCTTGGTTCTGCGGTCCTGGGTGACGAACTGGGCTCTGCCGCCGGCGTCGCGCTTGGTGATACGGACGGCAGCGGCACAGAGATCGTCGGGTCGAGGGCGATCGCCGCCTCGATCTCCTTCTGCCCGGCCTCGAGGTCGCCATTCTGGACCAGCAGCAGGCCAAGGTTCAGATGGCCGCCAGCGTCATTTGGCAGGAGCTGCGTGTACTTGGTGTAGAGCGTGATCGCCTCGGTGAGATCGCCGGCGGCAGTCCGAACCAGCGCGAGGTTGAACAAGGACGGCGTGTAGTCCGGATCGGCGCTCAATGAGATCCGATACTCGTTCTCGGCGGTTACGAGGTCGCCGCTGGTCTGAGCGATCAGACCCAAGTTGTAATGGCAGATCTTGTTCGTGATCTCGTGCTTCAGGCACTCCTGGTACTGCTTCTGCGCCTCCGGCAGGTTCCCAGCGGTATGAGCGGCGATACCGGCGTTCAAGGCGTCCTGGGCCAGCTGCGCTGGGCTTTTGCCGCCACAGGCCGAGACCGTGAGGACGACCAAGGTGGCGACGAACAGCCAATAGATTAGGCGGCGTCGTGACCGAATTTGCAGGCTGCTGTCAGGGTGCGTCATTTGGGCCCCAGAGGAGGTTTGATGCGGCCGGAACATGGTACGCGATGACCGGTTTCGCGCATACGTTGGTGGGGCGCACGACAAGTACGAATTGCATTGCTGGCGCGAGGCGTAGGTGCCACGCTATCCCCGGCCCCCTGCCGACTGACGCCCAACGGAGACATCGCGTGTGAGTTTGATCCCGCCGCCGCCGGCCGCCGGGCAGGAGGTCCGGGAGGCGAGTTCTTCCCGGTTCGGCATCCACCTATCGACCGTAGCGCTCGTCCTGTTGGCAGGGATTGCGTTGCGGTTGGTCATTGCGTACGCCTGGCTCCCCGGTGAGGGGCTGAACTCCGACCTCCGGCTCTACAAACTGTGGGCGCAGACGCTCGCCGACCATGGGCCTGGCGGGTTCTACGCCAACGCCGGTTTCGCCGACTACCCGCCTGGCTATCTATGGGTTCTGTGGCTGATCGGCGCGATCGGAGATGGGATCGCTGGCCCGACCGGGATGGTGGCCACGGACGTCATCGGAGCATTGGTCAAGCTCCCTGCGATCGCGGCGGACATCGCGATCGCCTGGCTCCTCTACCGTGCCGCGGCAGGGTGGCGCGGAGACCGAGCCGGGATCGTTGCAGCGAGTCTCTACCTGTTCGTGCCGGTCAGCTGGTATGACTCCGCGCTCTGGGGCCAGGTCGACGCGATCGGGGCGCTGCTCCTGCTCGGGGCATTGCTGTTGCTAATCCGTGGGTGGAGTGAACCCGCGGTCGCAATGGTGGTGCTGGCCACTGTGACCAAGCCCCAGTACGCGATCGGGATCATCGTCATCGGCGCTGTGCTGCTGCGCCGCCATCTCATCGCCCGTGGGTCCGGGCCTGTTCCGAAACCGAGGGCGTGGATCGCGGCACTGGACCGACGGCTCGATGGCTGGTTCACCCGTCGGCAAGGTGCATCGCGATTGGTCTCGTGCGCGCTCGTCGGCCTTGTCGTCGGCCTCGCTACGATCTTGCCATTCGATCTGCCCACAAGGGCCGCTCCTGGTCTCGGCCAGATCCCGGTGATCGGCAGTGTGTCCGGCCTGCTTGGCGTGGTCAGCTCAGCGGCCGAGTTCTACAACGTGCTCACCGTCAACGCGTTCAACGGATGGGCTTTCATCGGCCCTCAGCCGCTTACGGGCGCTGTGGGCGGGGACCTGATCTGGACCTTCGACTCGCTGGCGGTCCTTGGGCCGATCACAGCCGCCCAGCTCGGCGCAGCGATGTTCCTCGTGGTCGCGGGCCTGATCGTCGCCACGCTACTGGTGCGAGATGACCCAAGAACGCTCTTCATCAGCTTCACGTTGATTGCGGTGGCGTTCTTCGTTCTGCCGACCCGGGTGCACGAGCGCTACCTGTTCCCCGCCTTTGCGACGGGCGCGCTCGTGGCCACGGGATCACTGAGGTGGCGATGGTGGTACATCGCGCTGGCAGTCGCCAACGTGGCCAACTTGCACGCGATCTTGACGTTGCCCTTCGAGGGGTACGCAACACCAGGGCTTCGCGGCCTGCCGTTTGGGGACCTGTTTCGGGAGCCTTTCGTCGTCGGGATCATCGCCGACCTCCACATCGGGCTCTTCCTGATTCTCCTCGCGTACTTCGTGCGACGCGTCGCCTGGCCCGCTTTCACTGGAGTCCGAGACCGGGTGCGGCACACATACGTCCACGTTTTCGCCGATCCCATTCGAAGCGAACCTAGAGCGCCGGAATACGCCGTCGCTGGCCGGACAGCTACAGCAACGGAGGTCGTGGGTCCGGACCGCGTCTTCTTGGGGAGCCGGGTGCGTCAGGCTGTGCGCGACCGGTGGTCAGCACGGCGGCGCCCTCGGTGGCCGACCCGGCGAATGGCCGACGAACGCCGAGTCGAGCCCGATGGTCCCGGCAAGCTGGATCGACGGGACCTCGCAGTCTTCGCGGGACTAATCCTCATCGTGCTCGTGACGCGGATCTACCGGCTCGAGACGCCCCGCACGATGTATTTCGACGAGCGCTGGCACGCCACGGCAGCAGCCGAGTTCCTCCAGGACTGGCGATACGGCCTGCCGACCGACCTTTCCGAAGTGACGCACCCACACCTTGCCAAATACCTGATCGCGGGGGGCCTCGCCGCGTTCGGTGGCGACCAGGTGACTGCCACTGGCTCGGTGGAGCAATCGGTCGCAGACGTCGCGTTCGAGCCCGCCTACCCGGATGCAACCTCGCCGACGGGCCTATCCGGTGACCGCGTGATCCTTGCCACGGGGCTGGGTGTTGCCGTCGCCCCCCGTGGTGCACTCGGCTCCTTGTGGACGCTGCCCGTACCAGGCGCCACCGCTGTCGCAGTCGACACGGCGAACCATCAGATCTTGGTCGGCACGGAGGCAGGCGCGGTCTTCGTCGTGACATCGGGTGACCTGGGTGCGATGGAGTCCGGAGGTCCATCTGCGGTGGCGGTCCCCGTCGGTCAACTGCCCGGTGGCGTCCGGGACATGTGGCCGGTCGAAGCCGGACGCGTCGCGGTCTTCGACTCGAGTGATCGCCTGTCGGTGATCGATGTTCCGACGGCGAGCGTCGTCTCGAGCATCAACCTGCCTGGTCTTCGATCCGTGGTGCCGATCGGGCCCGCAGGATCACATCAGGCTGTCCTAGGCATGCCGACTGGGTTGGTGACGGTCCACACGGAAACGATGACCCAGCTCCAAACCTTCACGATCGGCGGCGGTGCCGTCGCGATCGCGTATGTGGACGGAGGCGACCAGGGGCGGCGCGAACGCAATCTGCTACAGGTGCCGACGCTCTACGTCGCGACGGGCGCTGCGCGCCTCAGCACCTTCTCGATCGCACCTGACGGAGCGCTGTCGGCGGCAGAGGAGTTCCCGATTCCCGGGCCTGCCTCCGGCATCCAATGGGACCGTCCGACCAATCTGCTTCATGTCCTTGGCGTTGCACCAAACGGCTCGTCGACCATCTACGTGGTCGAGCCACACGGCAACGTGGTATTCGCCGATGCGAAGCTGCCGTTCGCGCCTTCTGCATGGGTGCTTGATGTCCAACCCAACGACCCGGCAAATGATCGGCAACGGGCCATCGCGTTCGGGGCCGACGGGAGGTACGCCACGGTCGACGTCGGGAGCCATGCGTTCGCTTGGCGCCTGCCGGGTGTCATCGCCGGCGCCCTGACCGCCGGGGTGCTCTATCTCCTCACGAGATTGCTGTTCCGAAGGCGGGCCGTCGGCCTCGTCCTCGCACCGATGCTGATTCTGGACGGACTACTGTTCCAGCAATCGCGGATCGCGATGAACGATGTCTACGTCGCTCTTTTCGCTGTCGCGGGGCTAACGCTCCTGGCCCACCTGATCGGGAGCAACGGCGTCGGTCGGCGGGGACGGATCGAGGTCTTGGTCGGCCTCCCGACGGTTGGGATCCTCTTCGGACTCGGGTTGGCGTCCAAATGGGTCGGCGCCTACGCGATCGCTGCAGCAATACTCCTCATCCTGTTGCGGTCGACGATCGGGCGACGGATTGCACTGGCTGGCATGGTCGGCCTGACCGGCATCCTGGGATATGTCGCGGTCGCTCGAGAACCGCCGAACGTCGTGTTCATCCTCATCATGTTCGGGCTGACCGCGGTCCTGGCAGCCGCCATGGTCCGTGGCGCAGGCCGGACGGCCACGACGCCTGCGCCTGCGTGGACCCAGCCGAGAGCGAATCGAGGCGCGCCGTTCGCCTGGGCAATGGCCTCATTGACTCTGATCCCGCTGGCGATCTACGTCCTCACCTTCATCCCATGGGCGGTCTCGACGGCGGGCGGACCGCAGCTGTTCCCCGGTTGGCCGGCCGGTCATGGGGGCCAGACATTCGTGGACCTCCAAGCATCCATGTATCGGTACCACGACGAATTCCGCTTTGCGCATGGCGCCGGTTCACCGTGGTGGGCCTGGCCGTTCGACCTCAAGCCGCTGTGGGGCTATCTCGAGAACTTCGACGACGGGCTCCAGGCAACGATCCTCGGCGTCGGCAACCCATTCCTCACATGGCTGTCCGCGGCAGCATTTGCTTCCTGCGCTTGGCAGGCATGGAGTCGCCGCAGCTGGCCGCTTGGCTTCCTCGTCATCGTGTTCCTCGCGCTCTGGCTGCCGTGGGCGCGCATCGATCGCGTGACGTTCAACTACCACTACCACGTCGCTCTGCCCTTTGCGTTCATCCTCCTCGCTTATGTCGTCGCCGAGCTCCTCGATCGGCCAAAGGGTAGGACCGTCACGGTCGCTCGGGTCGCATCGGTGGCCGCATTGGCTCTCCCGGTTCTCCTATGGGTCTTCAAAGGTCCCCTGTGCATCCTCGGAGGGGTGGATCGCGTCGACCCAGGTGCGGCTGTGTGCGCGATGCCGCTCGAATCGGTGGCATTGCCCGTCGCCGGTTACGGAGTCGTCGCCACAGCCGTAGCCGTCATTGGTGTCCTGTCGGGCAGGCCTAGACGCCTGCTGTGGTCGATGTCGGCCGTCGTCGTCATAACGTCGCTCGCACTCTATCCGGCCCTCTCGGCGATGCGCCTCCCGAGCGGGTCCGCGTGGACATACCAGTCCTTGCTGCCTTCCTGGGACAGCACCTTCCAGTTCTGGAGCAACTCTGCAGCGGCCACCGAGGTCAAGCTCGTCGGGGCTGGGTCGGCCGCGGTTCTCGCGATCGCTACCCTCGTCGCGGTCGGGGTGATGCGACTTGTGGGCGTATGGGGAGCTGGCCCTGAGGGCGGCAGTCCTGCAGACGGCCTCACGGACGAGATGCGTTCGGATCCCGGCGCGGATCGCCCAGTTCCGACGGGTCCTGGTACGGCACTCGCCACCGACGCGGGGCTCGTTCGAGTACGAGCAATCCCATGGCCGTCGATGGGATTCGCAGGAAGGCGTGCCGCGCCGACGAAGTCACCTGTGCCGGCATTTGCGCCCGTGACACTCAAGAAGCTAGCGATCTCACGTCCCGAGCGACCTGAGGCTGCCCCTGAGTCGTCGCTGTCGGTCCGGCGGCTGGCGGACTCGACGCGAGTCTCACGACCTCCCCCGAAGCGGCGACACCTCCGTCTGCCGGGGACGTTACTGGGGCTGTTCGCTGCGAGTCTTGCCGCAGCTCTGATCGCAGATCGATTCAGGGGACTGTCCGGTCCTTGGCTCTGGAATTTCGACATGCCGCTGGCCAATTACCCGTTCGCGGTCTACTTCCACGAGGCGTTGGCGAAGGGCGGATTGCCGCTCTGGCAGGATCGGATCGGCATGGGATTTCCGCTGTACGCGGAAGGGCAGATCGGCGCGTTCTATCCGCCGAACTGGCTGATCTTCCAGCTCCCGCCTCTTGTCGCGCTCGACTTGGCACGGATCCTGCATCTCACGCTTGCGGGTGTCGGGACTGGCGTCATCGCTCTTCGCCTGAGCGGTTCGCGCCTTGGTGCGGTTGCCGCCGCGCTCGTCGCGGTGCTCTGCGGAGGGATCGTCAGCAAGCTCGAATGGACCCAAGTAATCACGGTCTATGGCTGGATGCCCTGGGTCCTGCTGCCCATCCTGTGGCGCCGGCCGGTGCCCGATCGGGGCCTGGTGGCAATGTCCGGCGTCCTCTGGGGCGTCCAGGCGTTAGGTGGTCACCCGCCGTACTGGGTCCTAACGGGTCTGATCGTTGTCGTCACTCTCTTGATGCAAGCACGAAGTCGCAGGACGTCGGGGCGGATCGCTCTTTTCGGTGTCGTCGGCACTGCGATCGGGGCCGTCCAGCTGATTCCGATGGCGATCCTGACCACGCTCTCGTGGCGCGCTCAAGGGGTGGGGGCGAGCGCGCTCTTCGAGTACTCGGCAACGCCGTTCGATTTCCTGGCACTGGCCTTCGGAAGCGCGTTCATGCCGATCAGGTTCGAGGGCGTGGATCTTCATCGGTCCTGGTATCCGGGCGGGGCCGTATGGGCGACTCTGGAGGTGTACGCCTTCATCGGCCTGCCCGCGTTGCTCTTTGCTGTACTTGGCCTTCGGACCCGCCGAGCACGGCCGTTGCTGGTCCTGACGCTATTCCTCATGGCGATCCCGATCGTGGGGGTTTTCAAGCCCGATCTCTGGGCTGCGATCCCCGGCCTGAACGGCCTGCGTCATCCGATCCGGGCGTACATGGTGCTCGACCTGGTTCTCGCCGTCGCGGTCGGTCTCGGCGTCGCGCGACTCGGCCAGAATCGCTCCAACAAGATCGGCGTGATCGTCGTCGTGGCGGCGATCGTCGCGTATGGCTTGGTCACGGCAATGGTCGTGGTGGCCCCGTCTGTGTTCGAGGCCCTCGTCCCGACCCTCTATCCATACTTGACGCCGGGTCAGGGGCAGCAGGTCCGGCAGCTGGCGGTCCAGGCCTTGACGCCGCTGTTCCCGATCGGCATGGAGATCGCCCTTGCCTGCGCGGCGATCTTGCTGTTGCGCGACCGCGGTCGGTCGATCGTCGCTCGGCTCATCGCGATCGGCTTGATCGCGCTGCCATTGGCTCTCCTCAGCCCATTGATCAACCAGTCGCTTCCGAGCTCTGCGTTTTCGATGGAGGGATCGCCGTTGCTCGCCACGGTTCGCGGACTGGCGCCACGGCAAGTACTAGCCACGCGCGAGCCGTTCTATGGCGGTTTCCATAGCCATCTCGCCGGTGTCGGCGAACGGGATCCTCACGTCTACACCTCCCAATTCGGTCTCTCGCTTCGACTCGAGTCGGCCGAGCAGCTGATCGCCGACCTGGAAGCAGCTGGCCCGACCTCGCCGTATGCACGAGCGATCGGACTCGACACCGTTGTGTCGTTCTCGGGTTCATGCATCGGCAAGCTTGCAGCCGTCGACAATGCGTCGGGCGCCGCGATCTGCCGAGACGATCAAGCGCTCCGGCCGCCGTACTGGCTGCCAGCCGAGGCGGTGGTCACGATCATCGAAGGTAACGGGATTGTCGCGCCTCGGGTCGCGATCGTGGATCCGACCACGGTGATCGGCCGCTTCTCCCAGGCGACCGTCCTTTCCTGGGATCAAAGTGCGACGGCAGTCGAGGTCGATGCTCCCTCGGAAGGGTTCGTCTTCATGGATCGGACGTGGTGGCCCGGTTGGCAGGTCACCCTTGACGGCGAATCCGTGTCGACCTTCAGCGGGTTGGGGGGCCACCTCATCCCGGTCAGTGCGGGGCGACACCTCATCGCCGAGCGGCTGTTCCCATGGGACGCCCTGCTCGGGCTGGCGGTCGGACTGATGGCCGTCGTGGGCCTCCTCGCCTGGGCCTGGAGGCGCCGAGTCGCAGGGAGCCTTCGGCTCGCGGTGACCGCGCCGGCCATGAAGTCGACCGTCGATCGTGAAGGGACGGCGAGAATTAACAGGTTCGTCCCGGGGATCACTGCCCCTAGAACCCGGTCGACTGTCAATCTCCGTTCGCTCATGCAACCGGGAAACCGGCTGACCGCCCTCGGACTAACCGTCGCGGCGCTGATCGCGGCGCTTATTGCCGGTCGATTTTCCGGCTTCGGAGGCCCCTGGCTCTGGAACTACGACATGACGCCTGCGGACTTTCCGTTGGCCTCCTTTTTCAGCGAATCCCTTCGGAACGGTCGGTTACCGCTATGGGACGACCGCATCGGCATCGGCTATCCGCGATACGCCGAAGGCCAGATCGGTGCCTTCTACCCGCCAAACTGGATCATCTACCAGCTGCCGCCGTTGATCGCGCTCGACGTGACACGGATCCTTCACCTTGCTTTCGCCGGTTTGGGTGCTGGACTCATCGCCCTCCGAATGGCGGGCTCCCGGCTGGGCGCACTCACCACCGTACTGGTCGCGGTCCTGTGCGGGGGCATCGTCGCCAAACTCGAGTGGACACAGGTCCTGGTCGAATACTCCTGGATGCCTTGGGTCCTACTCCCGGTGCTCTGGCGTCGCGGGGCCCCGACTTGGCGGATGGTGGTTCTCGCCGGGGTCATCTGGGGAGTGCAGGCATTGGCGTTGCACCCACCGTTCTGGGTCATGACCGGACTGGCCGCGATCAGCCTCGTCCTCGTCAAGTCTCGATCGCGGCAGGGTCTCCTGCAGGCGATTGCTTTCGGCCTGTTGGGGCTTGCCGTCGGCGCCACCCAACTCGCGCCGACGCTCCTCCTGACCTACTACTCGCCGCGAGGCGCCGGTCTCACGCCCGACGATCTGTTCAGGTTCTCATTCACACCCTTCGACTTCCTTGCGATCGCGTTCGCGAATGCACTCGTCCCGACAGGAGCACCGGCTTGGGATCTCCTCAAGTCCTGGTACCCGGGTGGGACATGGGCGATCCTCGAAGGCTATGCGTACGTCGGTCTGCCGGTGATCGCACTGGCGATCATCGGTTTCGCAACTCGACGAGGACGACCCCTCATCGCCGTCGCAGCGCTTGCGCTTGCGATTCCCATCATCGGTGTCTTTCGGCCCGAGATCTGGGCCCAGATCCCGGTGCTCAATGGCCTTCGACACCCCGTTCGCTACTACCTGATCCTGGACCTGGTGCTCGCGATCGGAGCGGGGATCGGCGTGGCACGCTTGACTCGCATCCGCGGTTTCCACGCACCCGTTGTCACGATCGCCCTTGCGGTCCTTGGCTACGTGCTCGTCGTCGCGATGGTGTTCCTGGCCCCGGGCCTCTTCGACTCCCTTTCGTCTGGGTTTGCCGACCCGACGATCGCCAGGCGTCTAGCGGAGGACGCACTCACCCGTCCTTGGCCTCTCGTCCTTGAGGTCGTGATCGCGGGACTCTTCGTCTGGGTTCTCGTTCGGCGGCCCGGACGACAGACGGCAAAGCTGTTGGCGGTGGCGCTAGTCGCCATCCCGCTAGGCGTCCTTGTGCCCTCGATCAATCAATCGCTGGGAAGCGACGCATTCTCGATGGACGACAGTTCGATCGTACGGACCGTCCGGGCGCAGGATCCTCATCGGGTGGTGACCATCGGCGTCCCGTTCTATGGCGGGTTTCCTGACCAGCTCGAGAACGGATTTGCCGACCTCTATAACCAGGCGTCACTGCCGCTTCGTGGGCCGGTCGATCTGCTTGGAACGATGTGGGCCGATCCGACATCGCTCGTGGGTCCGGCGGTCGGCGTCGATCTCGAGGTCATCTTCGGGGCGCCGTGTGCCGCCGGCCGCGAAGTCGCCTACGACCAGGCCTGGGACGCCCACGTTTGTCGCCTTGACAACGCGACAAAGCCACCGTACTGGCTCCCGGCGAACGCGGTCGATGTTCCTCGGGGTTCTGTGGCGTCAGGACTCAAACCAGTCGATGTTGGACTCGACCCGCAGACGGCGATCGCATCGGCGGTCTCGTTGCCCGTTCGGAGCTGGGATCCAGGGCGCGCCGTGCTCGACGTCGAGACCAACGAGCCAGGGTATGTCTTCATCGACCGAGCCTGGTGGCCTGCTTGGCAGATCTCGGTCGATGGCCAAGCGGTGACGCCGTTTCGTGCCTTGGGTGGCCAACTTGTCCCGGTGGCGGCGGGAGTTCATGTCATTGAGGAGAACCTATTTCCAATCGAGGTGCTGATCGGCGCGGGTGTAAGCGGCAGTGCCCTGATGGTGCTAGCCACGCTGTTGTGGCTTGATCGCAGGCGGCGAACTCCATCCGAGCGGCCGATCGAGAGGGCCAACCATGCACGCGCACTGAGCGCCAATGGCACAGTCCTAGCGCGGGTGGCCCCATTCAAAGCAATGGCGCACGGACACGGTGACCTAGCGCGGTCCGGCGGAGCGATAAGGGAAGGTGTTCGCAACCTCCGGTCGCCGTGGCCGCTCATCGGGTTGCTGGTGGCGGGTGTCGTTCTTCCGTTGGTCGTAGGGTGGGCTCTCGGGATCCCTGCTGATCCCGCATAACGACGACTATGACTATCGCCTGATAGCCGAGGGCGTCTACCGGACCGGGCAGATCCTGCCGGTCGGTTGGGCAGTGACAGGCTTTGTTGGAGAGCTCGTGCTCATCGTCCCGTTGCTTGTCCTTTCCGGAGACGCGCCCTGGGCTTTCGCGCTCGCGGGACTATATCGACGGCCATCGCCATTACAGGTGCATTCATTCTCGCTGGTCGTGTGCTCCCTCTTGGTCGGGCGACACTGGCCGTGTTTTTACTTGTGCTCTTCCCAGGTTTCCTGCTAACGAGTACGACGATCATGACGGATATTCCGGCGATGGCCGGGGAGATCACGTGCCTGCTCCTAGGCACGAACGCCCTCCAGCGGCGAGGCCGATCGCGATGGTGGTGGCTGGTCGCCTCTTTGATCGTGGGCTGTTTCACCTTTAGCATTCGAGAGTTCGCTCTCGCGGCGCCGCTCGCTGTTCTGGCGTCAGCTTTCATCGCGGATCGACGTCGGTGGCTCGCATATATGACAGCCGCCATAGTCGTGGTTGTCGCGTGGGCTGTCGTTCACTATGTCGTGGCAGCGCTGCCCGGTCATTTCGCCGTGACCCTCAATTCGCCCACCATGTACACGCTGGAGAAGGTGCTTCAGGCCTTCTTGACGCTGGCGTTCGTCGTCTCCCCCGCGATCGTTCTAGCGATCGCGTGGTGGTGGCGCCGCTGGCGTATCGGGGACGTGGTGACCGGCGTCTTGGTTGGGTGCGCGCTGTCGGCGAGCTTTATCGGCACGTTGTTCGGCGGGGCGATCCCGAGAACGCTTGTTGGGAACCTGTTGGAGCCAGAAGGTGCGCTCGGACAGCTCGCGCTGGCGGGCAACCGACCACTCCTGTTCGCGTCACCTGCGTGGGAAGTCCTCAATCTCCTCGCGCTCGTGGCAGGGATCGCGCTGGCTGGCGTGCTCGGCGGGATCGCGGGTGCCGCCATCCGCGTGCCACTTCGTCGCGACCCAATCGGCTGGATCGGTTCAATGAGCGGAGCGCTGTTGCTATTCGTTCTGCTCTATGGCGCCGCGATCACGGCATACGGATTGGCGGTATACACATACGATCGATACCTCTGGCCGGTGGCGCTTCCCATGGTTGTGCTTCTTCTGCTTCGACCCACCGGTTTCGATCCTGTGCGGCCATCGGCCGAGCCCACGCAGCATCTGGCCGTTCCGCGGGCGCGATCTCCCGTCGTAATCGCTGTAATGCTCACCATCATTCTGGCCTCGACGTCGGTCGCGCTCCTACTGAACGGTAATGCGTTCGACGCGGCACGGTGGTCTATGGGTGAAGCGGCCGTCCGTCGAGGGATATCCGCCGAGACCATTGACGCGGGGTACGAGTGGGTGGGATTTCATTCGACCGGGCTGGCTGTCCCGTTTCAGCAGCAAGCCAGCAATGAAACGTGGTACGCGGCTTTGTGGCCGAATTTCCGCTTGTGCGCGATGGTTTCGTCGTCGCCCTTGTCGATCGAGGGATTCACGCTCGAGCACATAAACCTGGCTGCCTACAGGACGATGCTGTTCTTCGGCTCCGACAACCCGCTGTATCTCTATAGGGTGGCCGGTGAGGGCTGCTAGAGCGGGGGGTAACCGGCGACGGGAACCGGGCCGAATTCCCGTCAACGACCTGGCCGACGGTTGGATCGCTTCAGATCCAGCTGTGCGAGAGGCACTTCATCGTGTTGCGACAAATGGTCGGTACGTCATGGGTCCCGAGCACGATGCGTTCGAGCGAGAGCTCGCCCAGTACCTAGGGGCCGCTAACACCGTCGGGCTGGCAAACGGGACCGACGCGCTAGTCCTTGGACTTCTGGCGATCGGCTGCGACGCGGGAGCCGAGATTGTTACCGTTGCTAACGCCGGCGCCTACTCCAGCGTCGCCGCCGCGATCGTCGGGTGCCGCGTCGTTTACGCCGATGTTGATGCGACCACGATGCTAATGACACCTCGCACCCTCGAGCGGGCTATCGGCCCACAGACGCGGGCGGTCATGATCACTCACCTCTATGGCAACGTCGCGGAAGTTGTGGAGATCGTCGAGTTCTGCCATGCCCGGGGGGTTGCCGTCATCGAGGATTGCGCGCAGGCACTCGGCGGGATCGTGAACGGTCGCAAGGTCGGGACGGTCGGCGATATCGCCGCGTTCAGCTTCTACCCCACAAAGAATCTGGGGGCTGCCGGCGACGGCGGGGCGATCGCGACGAATGATCCGGCGCTGGCCGACCGCGTCCGGTCCATCCGGCAATACGGCTGGAGCTCGAAGTACATCGTGGCGCAGCCGGGTGGGCGAAACAGCCGACTAGACGAGATTCAGGCCGCCGTCTTGCGGATTGGGTTGCCGCTGCTTGACGACATCAACGAGGCCCGACGCACCATCGTTCGGCAGTACGCCGCCGCGATCAGCGGACCCTCGATCCGACTCGTGACCGGTGCAGGCTGCGAGACCGTGGCGCATCTCGCAGTGATTCGTGCGAGGGATCGACCCGGAGTCCGAGCCAGATTTCGAGGCTGCCGCTATCGCCACCGACATCCACTATCCCATCCCCGATCACCGTCAGGCCGGCCTCCAAGCCCCGTCTCGGGTCACGTCGCTGAGGGAAACAGAGCAAGCCGCAGACGAGGTCCTGACCATTCCCTGCTTCCCGACAATGACCCAAGATGAGATCGACCGGGTTTGCGCCGTCCTGAGGGAGGTTTCTGCGGGGTGAGCGGGATCGATGGGATCCGCCTGTCCGTCGTCGTACCGGTGTACGGCAACCGCGACTCTCTGGCGGCGCTCGTCGATCGATTGGTGGCGATGGGCCGGGCACGCGGCGGCGGGCTCGAGGCGGTATTTGTCGTGGATGGATCGCCAGACGACTCGCTCCAGGTCCTCCGACAGGTGCTGGCAGATGGATGCCTGGATTCGCAGGTGCTGAGCCTGTCCCGCAATTTCGGCTCGTTCTCGGCCATACGGTCCGGCCTGGCCGTGGCCCGTGGCGACTACATCGCCGTGATGGCGGCGGACCTTCAGGAACCAGTCGAAGTCGTCTCGTCCTTCTTTGATGCACTCGAAGCCGACGAATGCGATATCGCGGTCGGGGAACGTGTGGGTCGGAACGACCCCGCCGCTTCGGCCTTCTTTTCGCGCCTCTACTGGCGGATGTATCAGAGGTTCATCAATCCAGATATCCCCACAGGTGGGATCGACGTCTTCGGATGTACGCGTGCGATCGCGGGCAAGATCGTCGCCTTTCCCGAGACGCGGACCAGCATGATCGGATTGCTCTACTGGATCGGCTATCGCCGAAAACAGTTTCCCTACGTGCGCCAGCCACGGCATTCGGGCACGAGTGGATGGACGGCCCGCCGAAAGCTGCGTTACTTGTTCGACAGCATCTATGCGTTCACGGACCTGCCGATCATCCTTCTTCAGGTGCTTGGGTTCGTGGGCGTACTGGTGTCGATCATCGTCGGGCTGGTCGTCACAATCGGGTACGTGATCGGCGCGATCCACCAACCTGGATACACGCCGTTGATGATCGCCATCGTGGGTTCCACATCGGCGATCCTGCTGGCTCTCGGCGTGGTCGGTTCGTACGTCTGGCGCGCCTATGAGAACAGCAAGAACCGACCGCTCGAACTCGTTGCGACCCACGAGTTCTATGAAGGTAAGAACGATGGGTGAGGTCCCTGCGGGGGTCTTCCTGCATGCCTCGGGGCTCTGTGAGAGCTCGAGTGTGGGTGCTGGAACGAGGATCTGGGCCTTCGCTCACGTTCTTCCTGGTGCGGTCATCGGTGCTGACTGCAATATCTGCGACCACGTTTTCGTCGAGAACGACGTCGTCGTCGGTGACCGGGTCACGGTCAAGTCGGGCGTACAGCTTTGGGACGGCGTGCGTCTTGGACACGATGTATTTGTCGGCCCCAATGCGACGTTCACCAACGACAAGGGGCCACGGAGCAAGCAGTACCCAGAGCGTTTCCTGCAGACCGTGGTGTCCGACGGCGCCTCGATCGGCGCCAATGCGACGATCCTTCCGGGCGTGAAGATCGGGCGGAACGCGATGGTTGGTGCCGGCGCGGTCGTCACGAAGGATGTGCCGCCGAATGCGGTCGTCTATGGCAATCCGGCTCGGATCCACGGCTACGCGGGTGCCGAGAACGTGCTTCGTGGGTCCTCGGTCACGGCGCCAGACGTGGAGGACGTCCTTTCCGAGCGGCCCCTGGTGGGGGGCGCGCAACTTGTCCGCCTCCGCCGCGCTGATGACATGCGTGGCAGCCTTACGGCGCTCGAGTTTTCCGAGGGCTTGCCCTTCACGCCAACACGGCTCTTTTCCGTCTTCGGCGTGCCGTCAGCAGAGGTCCGTGGCGAGCATGCCCATCGGGTTTGTCACCAACTCATGTTCTGCCTCGCCGGCTCGTTGTCGGTGCTGGTCGACGATGGGCTTGGATTGCGCGACGAGGTGCGGCTCGACGATCCGGCCTTGGGCCCTCTATCTCCCGCCGATGACCTGGGGCAGCCAGTTCGATTACTCAGCCGGACGCGATCCTTGATCGTCCTCGCCTCGCACCCGTACGACCCGGCCGACTATATCCGGGGCTATGACGAATTCCTGGCCGCAGAAGCGGGGTTAGCCGCAGCCGGGGTTGGCGACCCGATACAGATAGAGCGGTGTCTCCGGCCCCCCGACGAGCAGGAGCCTGTAGGCCTGGGTGTCGGCGAGCTCCAACGTGAAGCCCGGAAGATTTAATAGCGAAGAAGAGACCAAAGCACAGGTTCGATGCGAGGGCCACCAGGCGGAGTACCAAGTGCCTGCGGACGTCTGCGGCGCAAAGACGTTCGCGGTACCGGTGGCGTGGTATCCGACCCATTCCATGCCGGCGTCCACGGTCTGTCGGGCAAAGCCTCGCGCGACGGCCACCTCGCCCATGCGCCACCGCGCTGCGTCAAACGCCGAAGAGTTCAGAAGAAGCGCGAAGGCTGACGCTCCCAATCCCACCAAGACGATCGCCCCGACCTCAGCTGGAATGGATAGACCTCGCCTGTGGGCGGCCTGAATCGCCTTGCGACTAGCCCACTGAGGTCGAAGCGCAAGAAGCACCCCAATCGGCAGGACAAGGGGCAGTAGATAGCGATCGAACATCGAAGCCACCAGGCCGAACAACGTCATGCCGGTCCCGAAGATGATCGTGAAGGTCAGCAGCAGCCTGGTCCAAGGATCTAGGCGAGCGAATGCGGCCAGGGGGTGGCGCAAGAGACCCTGGCGGACCGCGGTGCCGACCACCGCACCGAGGACAGCGAACATGAGGATCGCTCCGAACAGGGCGACGACATTGACTGTCTCCCAAACCGGGGAGATGAACAATGGGGGGCGATCACCCGCCATTGCCCCGGACCCAGGAGCCCCCTCCTGGACGAACAGGTTGCCCACGAGCATCTGCGGGATGGTCCCCGACACCAGAGATAGAAGGCTGCCACTGAACAAGATCGCGCCAAGGGCAGCGCCCGCAACCCAGTCGATGGCCTTGGCCCGCCGGAGCCACCAAGCCGAGCTGACCACGAGCAAAGGCGAAACGCCCAGGGCGAGTGTGGCGATTGCCTTCCGCACCTGATCGACATTGGTCGGCGAGAAAGGTGTGAGGACGGGTTCGCCCTGGCCCGGCAATTCCGACGTTACGAAATAGATGGCGCCACAGACGATCGCGACCCCGACCCCCGCAAGGAGATAGGCTCGCCAGTGGCGGTGGTCCGAGATGAATCCCGCCACCAGGACTGCAACGGGTGCCGCCAGCGCGAACTCACGGATGCTGAACCCGAAGCAGCCGACGGCCAGCGATGCGGTCAGCCAGCGCCATCTGTTTGGCTCTTCGCGACGAAGCGCCGGTGCTCCGAGGACTATGCAGACCATCTCGGCGGCATACGCCGGGACATCCGTCATGAAGTTCGACGTGTTTAGTAGGAACCCGGGGAAGACGATGACGATGAGCACGGCAACGAACGCGTCTCGGGCGCTCAGGATCGATCGGACGAGCACGTAGCTCGCGACGATCCCGATGAACGCAACGATCGAGGTCAGGATCCCGAACGCCCAGGGTGCACCGCCCGAGAGCCAGAGGAACGGCTGGATCAGGAGTAGCTGGCCGATAAGCGACATCACCGTCCAGCCGGTGAGCTGGATCTTCCCGTCGTGGTAGAGGTCGAGAGCCACGCGTCGGTAATTGAAGTCGTCGTTGTGCGGGACCACGAGTGATCCAGAAGCCGCGGCGATGACCACCGGCAGGGCGACCCCAACCGACACCAGGATCGGAAGGGCCCACTGGTCCATTCGGTTCATCAGCGGATTGTGGCGAGTCGCCGACCAGTCGCGCTGGTCGCCACGGACGCGACGGCCCATCTGCTAGCATCGCTTGCGAGATGCAGCTGTTCCTCGTGGCCTTCCAGCAGCCCATCCCGTTCGGGATCAGCATCGCCGTGGTCACGCTGATGATCGTCATCATCCTGAAGGCAGCGATGTCGAGTGAGGGTGGCGCCCGCTGGGTCCGCCGGGTCACCAATCCGAACGCCAAGTTCCTGTTCACGCTGCTGTTCATCGTGTGGGCGGTCGCGTTCGGCATCGGGTTGCAGCTCGTTCCCCACGTCGGGGCGAGCACGCCGTACGGCGGTCTCGGGCTCATCGCCCTGTTCAGCGGCTTCTTCATCATGATGGGGCTGCTCTGGGCCGTGATCGGGGAATAGCCCCACTGGTCTCCCGGGCGGAGACCGCGCTGTTCGTCCTCGTCGCGTTCCTCGCGGCCGCCCTCGCCTTCCTCGTCGAACCGCTGGTTGCGCGGCTGTTGCTGCCGACCTATGGCGGGACGAGCGCGGTCTGGACGACGGCCCTCGTCTTCTTCCAGTCGACGCTGCTGGCGGGCTACGCCTGGGCGCACCTGGGCCTCTCGTCCCTCGGGGTTCGGCGGCATGCGTGGCTCCAGGTCGGGCTGGTGATCGCCGCAGCAGGGCTCGTCGTCCTGGCGCCGCTGGCCGTTCCGGGGTTCGCCCGGCCACCGAGCGACGCGCCGACGGCGCTCTGGCTGGTCCTGGTCCTGGCTGCCATGGTCGGTGTCCCATTCTTCGTGCTCTCGAGCGCCAGCCCGGCGACGCAGCGCTGGTTCGCGGCCCTACCCGGCGGGGCAGAGCCCTACCGACTCTTCGCGGCATCGAACGCCGGCAGCCTGATCGGACTCGTGGCGTATCCCACGCTCGTCGAGCCCAACCTCGATCTGCCTGATCAGGCGCGCTGGTGGTCGATCGGCTTCGCGGTCTTTGCGGCTGCCACGGCGGGTGCCGCACTCGTGGTGCGGCGGTCAGGCCACGAGCCCACGACAGCCGCCGAAAGCGGCGAACCGGATGATCAAGCGGCGACCCGGCCATCGGGTCGTCAGAGGGCGTTCTGGGTCGCCCTGGCGGCGGTCCCGGCCGCGCTCCTGATCGGCGCCACGACCGAGATCTCGACCGACATCGCCGCCGTGCCATTCCTCTGGATCGGGCCGCTCGTCGTCTATCTCGCGACGCTGATCCTGGCGTATGCGCGCGCCGAACCGATCGGCTCCACGGTCGGCGCGATCGCGCTCCTGCCACTCGCACTCTTGGTCGCGCTGCGCCGGCTGGACGTGGTCGACCTCGCCATCGGCCCGTCGATCGCCCTCCTCCTGGCAACGCTCGGCGCGGCGGGGCTTGCGCTCCACGGCCGGCTTGCGGGGGATCGGCCAACTCCGGTCCACCTGACGGGGTACACGCTCCATGTCGCGCTCGGAGGGGCGGTCGGCGGCATCGCCATGGGCATCGCGGCACCGATCCTCTTCCGCGTGCCCCTCGAGGGTCTGGTCGTGCTGGCGCTCGCCGTCCTGCTCGTCTCCCGGTCAGGCTGGCAGGGCTACGCGGGCATCCCCGTGATCGTCGCGATCGGTGTCGCCGTCGCCGCCGGCGTCGGCGGGGCGCCGGACGTGATCCGTCTCGATCGCAGCTTCTACGGCGTCTACCGCGTCGACGAGCCGCGGCCCGAGCTGCATGTCCTCACCTCCGGGACCACCATCCACGGTCGCCAGACGTTCGAGGGGCCGCTGGCCGGCGAGCCGCTGAGCTACTACCACCGGGCCGGCCCGCTGGGCGAGGTGATCGAGTCCCTCCAGGCCGAGCGCTCGTCGCTGCGGATCGGTGCCGTCGGACTGGGCGCCGGCGCGATCGCCGCCTATGGCCGCCCGACGGACTCATTCCGCTTCTTTGAGATCGACCCGACCGTCGTCGACATCGCCCGCGACCCTGCGAGCTTTACGTTCCTCGCCGACTCGCCCGCCTCGATCGATGTCGCCGTGGGCGACGGCCGGCTCGAGCTCGAGTCGACCTCGGCGGAAGCGTTCGATCTCGTCGTCCTCGATGCGTTCTCGTCCGACGCGGTGCCGGTCCACCTGCTCACGGTGGAGTCGTTCGAGGTCGCGATGCGGACCGTGGCGCCGCGCGGTGTGATCGCCGTCCACGTCTCGAATCGTTTTCTCGACCTCGAGCCGATCGTGGCGGCGGCGGCCCGCGAGCTCGGCTTCGTGTCGATCATCGGCAGCGACTCTCCGGCGCCGGAGCTCGCGGACCTCGCCGACCCGTCGCAATGGGTCGTGATCGGGCGCTCGTTCGCCGACCTGGCCGGTCTCGTCGAGGGCGATCGATGGCGGACCGCGCATGCCGACGGCCGTCGGCCCTGGACGGACCGCTACAGCGACCTGATCGGCGCGCTACGAGACTGATTCCAGGTCAGCTCCAGAACTCGTCGCCAGCGTACGCGTCGCCGGGGTGGAACCACGATTCGGTGACCTTGCCGCCCTGCACGTGGAAGACCTGCGCCCCGTGGTCATTCAGCGTCTTCCCCTCACGTTCGCCGCTCACCTTGACCAGGGCGACCACGTGCTCGTCGTTCACCAGCACGTCGTGGATGTCGACGCGCAAGGTCCCCCCGGACCGCTCGGCCAGCTGCGCGAAGTACCCGAGGACCTCGTCCGTGCCCTTGTAGTCCCCCGTGATCGGGCTGCGTCCCCCGACATGCCATACGAGGTCGTCGGCGAAGAGCTCCCGTAGCGTCGCCATGTCTCCGGTCCCGAACGCCGCGTAGCCGCGACGGATCAAATCCTCGTTCGGATGCGCCATCTCTGCGCTCCTCCCACTGGTTCGGACTGCGACCGACAGTTCATCTTGCTTCCGCAATCGGAGCTTTGCAATGCTCGACCGCCCATTCCTGGGACCATCGGGCGCTGGACCCGCGTCATGCGCGGGCGCTATCATGCCGCGACTTGCAGAGTGCATAAGTTCTATGCACTCCCGCGCGCGAGACAACCGAACCCGGAGGCCAGCCCGCTTGGACGCTCACGAGATCAAGTCCGCCGTCGCGCACCAGGATGCCGCGCGCGTCGCCGCCGAGGCGCCGTTCGTCAACCTGACCGACCCGGCACGCGCGCTGGGTCCGGATGGTCGACCGGCCGTCAGCCGCCGAGCGCCGATCTACGAGGACGTCCCCGACGAGAAGTGGAACGACTGGCGCTGGCAGCTGTCGAACCGGGTCAATGAGCTCGCCGAGATCGAGGGGATCCTCGAGCTGACCGACGAGGAGCGCGAGGGCCTGTCGGCGACCGACAAGTTCCGCGTCGACATCACGCCGTACTTCATCAGCCTGATCGACCCCAAGGACCCGGACGACCCGATCCGCCGCCAGGTCATCCCGACCGGCCGCGAGCACGAGGCCTTCACCGCGATGATGGAGGACTCGCTCGCCGAGGACCGCCATTCGCCGGTGCCCGGGCTCGTCCATCGCTATCCCGATCGTGTGCTGATGCTCGTCACGACCCAGTGCGCGTCGTATTGCCGGTACTGCACGCGGTCGCGGATCGTCGGCGACCCGACCCAGAACTTCAACCGCAAGGACCACGAGGCGCAGCTCGACTACCTGCGCCGGACGCCGCAGGTCCGCGACGTCCTGATCTCCGGCGGCGACGGCCTGACGCTCGCGCCGAAGCTGTTCGAGTCGATCCTGCGCGGGCTCCGCGAGATCCCCCACATCGAGATCATCCGGATCGGCTCGCGGGTGCCGGTGTTCCTGCCGCAGCGGATCGACGACGAGCTGTGCGAGATGCTCGAGAAGTACCACCCGCTGTGGATCAACCTCCACTTCAACCACCCGAACGAGATCACGCCCGAGGTCTCGCGCGCGACCGACAAGCTGACCAAGGCGGGGCTGCCGGTCGGCAACCAGAGCGTGCTGCTCGCCGGCGTCAACGATTGCGTCCACATCCAGCGAGCGCTCGTGCACCAGCTCGTCGCAAACCGGATCCGGCCGTACTACCTGTACCAGTGCGACCTGGTCGAAGGGTCCGGGCACTTCCGGACGCCGGTGGGGAAGGGCCTCGAGATCATGGAGGGCCTGCGCGGGCACACCTCCGGCTACGCGGTCCCGACCTACGTCATCGACGCGCCCGGTGGCGGCGGCAAGATCCCGGTCATGCCCAACTACCTGATCTCGTATTCGGACCACAAGGTCGTGCTGCGCAACTACGAGGGCTACATCACGACCTACGAGGAGCCCGAGACGTACCGCAAGCACGACATGGCCGCGTGCCGTTACTGCCAGCACGAGCGGCCGGAGCCCGGCCAGTCGGGCGTGCTCGGCCTGCTCGAGGGCGAGCGGATGTGGATCGAGCCGAAGGGCTTCGAGGAGGTCCACTCGCGCGGCAACACCGAGGCGCATCGACTCCAGGACCCGTCGAAGTGGGTGCCGTTCGGCGTCGGCGCGATCGAGGGCCAGGCCGGCGCGCCGCTGAAGGTGCTCGAGTCGGGCAACGGCGACGAGGCGGGGTCGTCAGAGCCGAAGCCCGACTACGCGCCCGGCGAGGAGCCACGCCCACGCGAGGGCGAGCCGACAGGCTCGGCCCACGGGGAGCTGCTCTAGGCCCTCTCGCTAGTGGCAAGCGGTAGCATCCGGTGATGCGCCGCGCGTTCTTCTACGGCTGGGTCGTCGTCGCCGTCACGGCGATCGTCGTCCTGGTCACGGCGGGCGTGCGGTCGGCGCCGGGCGCCTTCCTGCTGACGATGATCGACGAGCCCGGCTGGTCGACCGCGTCGGTGTCGTTCGCCGCGGCCGCCGGGCCTGATCGTGTTCGGCTTCGCCGGGCCGATCAGTGGCTGGCTGATGGGTCGCATCGGCGTTAAGAACGTCGTGCTGCTGAGCCTGGCGGTGACGGGGGCAGCGCTCCTGGCCACGAGCCTCGTCCGCGAGATCTGGCAGCTCACGTTGCTATTCGGCCTCGTCTCAGGCCTGGGCACCGGGCTGGTGGCCAGCGTCCTTGGCCCGACCGTCGCCACACGCTGGTTCGTCAAGGATCGGGGCCTCGTGGTCGGCGTCTTCGGCGCGAGCACCAGCGCGGGACAGCTCCTGTTCTTCCCGGTGCTGACGGCCCTGTCCGTGACAGTCGGCTGGCGGTTCGGGGCGGTCGTCCTCGGGGTGATCGCACTCGATCCTCGTGGTGCCGGTTCTCATCTGGCTGCGCAACGATCCCGCGGACGTCGGCGCCCGGCCGCGCGGGGCACCCGAGGGCGCGCTCGCCCCCGCCCGGCGGCCCGATCCCGGGGTCATGCGACGGGCCATCCGCACGTCGGACTTCTGGTTCCTCGCCGGCACGTTCTTCATCTGCGGCGCCACGTCGAACGGTCTCGTCGGCCAGCACTTCATCCCGCATGCCGTCGACCACGGGTTCACGGCCGTTGCGGCGTCGGGCGCGCTCGCCGTCATGGGCGTGTTCAACTTCATCGGCACGATCGGCAGCGGCTGGCTGACCGACCGGCTCGACCCGCGCAAGCTGCTGCTCGTCTACTACGGCTTCCGAGGCGTCAGCCTGCTGTTCCTGCCGTTCGTCCACGACACGATGACGATCGCGGCGTTCGCGGTCCTGTTCGGGCTCGACTACATCGCGACCGTGCCACCGACCGTCGCGCTCGTCGCCGATCGGTTCGGGGCACACAACGTCGGCGTCGTGTACGGCTGGGTGTTCGCCTCGCACATGGTCGGCGCGGCGGTCGCCGCCTGGGCTGCCGGCATCGTCCGCGAGAGTGTCGGCGACTACGCGGTGGCCTTCGTGGCTGCCGGCTGGATCGCGATCGTGGCCGGCTTCGCCGCGCTCGCGATCCGGCGGAAGGGGCCGGACGCGGACGTCCCGGTCGTGGTCTCGGCGCCGGCGTGAGGTTGGGCGGGCGCCCTGGCAGCGCGGAGGCGAGATGCGGGTCCTGATCCTCGGTCCGACCGGCAGGATCGGGGGCCTGGCGTTGGAGCGAGCGGTCGCCGCAGGCCACGAGGTCGTCGCGCTTGTGAGGGATCCTGCGCGCCTCGAGCCGCAAGAGCGGCTCACCTTGGTCGTCGGTGATGTGCGAGAGGCGGCGCGGGTCGGCGAGGCATTCGAGGGCGTCGATGCGGTGATCGCGGCGGTCGGGCCGAGGTCCAACACACCGGACGACGAGGAGGCGCTTGCGCTCGGGATGCGCAACGTCGTGTCCGCGATGGAGGCGGCTGGGGTGCGAAGGTTGGTCGCCTTGTCGGGCGCGGGGGTGGACGTTCCCGGCGACCGGAAGCCGGCGCTCGATCGGATCGCCTCGCGCCTCGTCCGCCGCTTCGCGCGTCACGTGGTCGGGGCAAAGCAGCGCGAGTACCAGATCTTCGCCGCGTCCGCCCTCGAATGGACCGCACTCCGGCCGCCCTTGGTCACGGACGGTGACCCGCGCGGCTATCGACTCGACCGACAGCTACGGCCGGGCGTACGCGTCACGCGTGCCGACGTGGCACAGGCGCTCATCGACCAGCTCGCCGACACTGGCTTCGTGCACGCAGCCCCGTTCGTCCTGCCGCCCGCCAAGCCGTGAGCAAGAAGCGCCGCGGGCCGACCGGCCAGACGATCGGCTCGATCATCGTCGGCTTCGACCAGCAGATCTTCCGGACGCTGCCCCCCGCGCAGGAGCTGGTGGTGAAGGCGAAGCCGGTGCGGGGCGTGTCGGGTCAGGCGCCGAGACTCGAGGTCACGTTTCCGGATGACGTCGTCGTCGATGCCGGTGAGCCTGTCAGGGAGCGCGACGCGGAACCCTGACGGCTCGGTTCTAGGGCGCCGGCACCGCTCCCTCGAGGTGTTCGCGCAGCGCGTCGAGCGCGCTCGGTAGCTCACGGTGCAGGCGTTCGGAGATCGAACCCTCTGCGAACCGAAACAACGCCTACGGGTTGAGATCGAACTGGAAGCTCTCGACGATCGGCATCGCGTCGGCCAGGAACGCCTCGTGATCGGCGGAGTGCAACGAGCCGACGAAGATCACGATGACGCCGCGATCGGGGGCGTCGAGCAGGATCCCCCGAGCCCGCGTGTCCCCGAGGTCGAACCCCGGCGGGTCGCCAGGGCAGCTCTCCGTCCAGCCGGGATCGAGCCGGACGTCGATCTGCTTGCCAGCCAGGCCACCGATCGTCACGTCGAGCGGCTCAGATGTGGCAAGGGCGTCGTTGGCCGCCATGGCGGCGACGATCTCGGCCGCCGTCGCGCCCTGATTGTCCTCCCACGCGTCGCAGGTGAAGTACGGGTTGTTGTGCGGCCCCATGTGGATCTCATGGGCGAGGCCCTCGGAGCGACCGAACTCGGCCTGGTTGGCAGGCGTGTCCGGGAACAGCCCGAAGAAGCCGGCCTCATCGCTGGTGTTGACCCAGCCCTCCGGGACCGTGAACGTGAAACCGGGAGAGAACGATGTGGTCGTCTGGCTGCCCGCCGAGAGGATACCGACGCCGTTCCCTCCGCCCGTGTACCACGACGGGAACACGACGCTCGCCGGTGGGGCGGCGGATGGCGAAGCTGACGCAGCGACTGGCGCCGGCGTCGAAGCTGTGCCCTGCGTTGGTGCCGCGCTCGGAGTGGCTGCGCCGCAGCCAGCAAGGATGCTCACAACGATCGAAGTACAAAGGACCAATCGCTTCATCGAAGCCCTCCCCAAACGCAGCACGAAGCTGCATCAATGCGCGGACCTGTGCCAGTTGGGTTCGCAGCGAGCATCAGGCCGCTCCTCCTACTGTTATAACATGGTATAACACTTGGGTGCGTGTCAAGCGGATGCGACCCGCGGTACCCACTGGCATCGTGCTCGACCGCGGCTCGGCGGTCACGATCGCCGGACAGCTGGAGGAGCAGCTGACGTGGCTGATCGCCACGGGAGCCCTGGCCCCCGGCGAACGCCTGCCGTCGATCCGCGAGATGGGAGCGGAGCTCGGGATCCATCACCACACGGTCCGCCAGGCGTACCTGGAGCTTGACGCCCGCGAACTCATCACCGTCCGCCGCGGCGCCCCGGCCACGGTCAGGGAGTTCACGGGCCTGTGGCAGGCGCGCCCCCGGTACACCGGAGCCATGCGTGCCCAGGGCGTCCTCATCGCGGCCCACACCGCGTTTTACCTGCCGTTCCTCCGCGGCGCGGAGCGCGGGGCGGCCGAGGCCGGGATGCTCACGATCGTCGCCGCGACCGATGACAGCGTGGTGCGGTCGAAGCTGCAGATGCGACAGTTCGTCACGGCAGGGGTCCGCGGCATCATCGCGGTCTCGATGGGACGGCTCGTCCACGATGAAGTCGAGGCGCACGGTTCCGACGACGTCATCCCCGTCGTGTACTGCGACCAGCCGACCGAGGTCGAGGATTCGTTCCGGTTCGACGAGCCCGCCGCCGGGCTCGAGCTCGCCATGCACCTCGCGGGCCACGGCCATCGACGGGTCACGCTCATAACCCCGTCGCTCGAGTACCCCAACATGGCGGCCCTCCATCGCGGCTTCCAGCAGGCCGTGGGAGGCGGCCATCTCGAGGCGGTCGACGTCGTCATGTGTGACGGCTTTGCGATCGAGGACGGCGTCGCGGCGGCGACGATGGCGCTGACGAGGGCTGCGCCGCCGAGCGCGATCGCGACGGTCGCCGATGAGCTGGCCCTCGGGGTGATCGACGCGGCGAGGAGCGTCGGGGTGCGCCTCCCCGACGACCTGGCGCTGGTGAGCTACGGCGCCATCGACGCGGGTGCGTACGTCGACCCGCCCATCACGACCATCGCCCTCCCGGCGGAGGAGATGGGCCTCCTCGCCTCCCGCCGGCTCGCGGCGCGGATCCGCGGAGAGCCGCCCGCGGGGACGACCTACCTGCCCGGACGGCTCGTCGTGCGCGCCAGCTGCGGCCACCACGATGACCAGATAGCGGTCGGGTGACACGCAACCCAGTCGCCGGCGCGTGATGCAGACGTAAGGCACTGGCGGGTCATCGTGACGGCGAGGAGGGTTTGCATCTCGGATGGCTCGGTCCAGCCTTATGGCGTACCGGAGACGCGCCATGCCTGCGACGCTGATTATCAATCCAGCCAACGACGCCTCATTCGTGGAAGCGGTCGACTCTGTCTATAAGGACGCCGCGACGATCGCTGAGCTGGAGTCGCGGCTCCGCGTCCGCTATCCTCACGCCACCGTGCGCGCACGCCAGCTGTCCGGGGAGACCACGCAAGTCTGGTACGTCTACCGTGACGGCTCGTGGACTGATCCGCGTTCGGAGAGGGGCTGAGAGGAGGTGGCCGCGTGGGTGAAGCAGATGACGATCTCCGCGCGACAGCGGAGTCGCTCCAGGATGACGCCGACCGGCTGAAGGATCTGGAGGCGACCAAGGAAGGACTCGATCCGTCCGACCCCAAGGTTCTCGAGCTCGCCCACGAAGCTAAGGATCTCGCCCGGACCATCGCCGACAAGGCGAACGTCGAGCTCGCTCTTGCCGAGGAGCTCCAGGGGGCCTGAGTCGGCTCGGCCGACGACACAAACAGCGACGTCTCCAAGAGTGCTGGACGACATGCCCGGCTCACAAGAAGTCGACAAACCCCGAGCCGCCGCACGAGGCTCGCGCGCGCATGATCCCTATTGCCGCCGTCACCACACCTGGGGCACGTACCGCTGGCTCGATCGCGGCGGCCTGACGTAGCCATCCTCGGATTGGCGGGGCGGAAGGACGAGCTTCTGGTCCGGTAGCTCCTCGTACGGCACCTGGCTCAGCAGGTGGGTGATGCAGTTGAGGTGGGCCCGCCGCTTGTCGTCGGACTCGACGACCCACCAGGGGGAGTCATCGGTGTCGGTGTGGCGGAACATCTCGTCCTTCGCTTTCGAGAACTCGACCCACCGTGAGCGCGCCTCGAGGTCCATCGGGCTGAGCTTCCAGCTCTTGGCCGGGTCGTTGATCCGCGCCTGGAACCGACGCTCCTGCTCGGCATCGCTGACCGAGAACCAGTCATGAGTGCGCGGCGCGCGAGTATTCGGCGGCGTTACAAGTTCGGCTGTCCGCTCGGACTCGGGCCGTAGCGCGAGTAGTAGTCGGTCTCGAGGTGCGCCTCCCCGTCGGTCGGCGGGAAGCGGTCGGGCAGGAACTGTCGGAGCATCTCCGGCGCGGTGCCCGTCACGAGGTGCTCCGCGAGCAGCTCGGTCAGGTATGGCGCCAGGAGCATCCCGCGCCCGCTCCAGCCGAGCGCCTGCCACCAGCCCTCGAGCTGGGCCGTCGGGCCGACGATCGGCAGGTGGTCCGGGGTGATGTCGTACATCCCCGCCCACTGGCGGATGACGGTCACGTCGCGGAGGGCCGGCGCCTTGCGCGTCATCAGCGCCGCGGTCCGCTGCAGGAACTGCCCACGACGAGCGCTGGTTCACGGCGGCCGGCTCGTCCGGATCGACCGCGCCCATCACGACCTCGCCGCGGAGCGTCTGGTTGAACCAGCCCTCGCTGGGTCGATAGAAGGTCACCGCCGCCTCGATCGATCGCCGCAGCGGCGCCGTCACGAGGACCTCGCGCCGGTGCGGCCGGTTGGGCATCCGGACACCGGCCATGTCGTTCAACTCGCCCGACCAGCCACCGGCCGCGTTGAGCACGACCGGGGTCTCGATGCGGCCCTGGTCGGTCACGACCGCGCGGACGCTGACCGTCGGTCTGCTCGATCCCGGTGACGCGGGTTCCGCGGATGGATCGTGACGTCACGCCCGGCCAGGTGATCGAGGTGCGCCCAGACGACCGCGTCGTGATGGACGATCGCGTCGTCGCTGAGCACCGAGCCCGCGACCGGCTCGCCGCCCTCGAACACGGGCAGGTGCCGGAGCGTGTCCTCCGGGGACAGGAGGGCGCTGCGGATCCCGAGGCGGGCGTGCATCGCGACCACGTCCCTCATCCGCTCGACCTCGCCGGCCTCGTACAGGATCCATGCGTAGCCGAGCCGGTAGAACAGGACGTTCGAGCGCAGCTCGCCGCCCATCCGCTCGTACTTGTCCTGGCAGGCGATCGCGACCCGACACAGCTCTTCGGTGAGCTGCATCCGCCGGATGCGCGCCACGTTCCGACCGGTCGCGCCCGCGCCGGGGTAGTCGCGCTCGAGGACGACGATGTCCTTGACGCCGCGGGCGGCCAGCTCCCGGGCGAAACCGAGACCGCCGATGCCCGCCCCGACGATAACGACGTCGGCAGTTCGCGGCAGCGTCATCCGTCGCCGCGCCGTCGCCGGCCGTCGGGACCAGGTCGCCCAGCCGGGTCGGCCGCAGCGGCGGCCGCGCTGTCGGGAGGCCGTCGATCGGTGCGCCGCTGGCGGCCATCGCGCCGCAGAACGATTGGAGGCAGTACTTGCCCTGGCACGGCCCGGTCAGTGCGCCGGTACGGCGCTTCACGAGCTCCGGGTCGCCGTAGCCTGCCGCGACCTGCGCGTGGATCTCGTCGGCGTGGACGTCCTCGCAGAAGCAGACGAGCGTCCGGCCGGTCGGGGCAGCCGCGGCGCCGGCGGACATGCGGCGACGGCGCGCCGCCCCGCCGCTGACCCCACCACCGACAAACCCGGCACGGACGTCCGACCCCCCTCGTCGAGGACCGGAGCCAGGACGCCGTCGCGCAGCTCGACCGCGGCGCCGGCCGCCAGCGCGAGGTCGAGGTTGGGGGTGCGATCGCCGAAGACCACGATATCGGCGGCTTCGCGCCGCGCATGCCCGTCGAGCGTCGAGGATCGCGCCGGAGACGCGCCGCCGGCCGAGCACGCGCCGCAGCGCGCCGGTCGGGACCGGACCGATGGGTCGAACGCCTTCGGCGGCGAACGCCGCCCCCAACGCTGCCAGGTCCGTCGCGTCGCCGACGAGGATCGGTCGCTCGCCGGGCAGGACGCGATGCTCCTCGATGAGCTCGCGCGCCAGCCGCGCACCCATCACACCGGGCCGGTCCGCGCCGCGGACCGACGGGACGCGCTCGTACGACCCGGTCGCCGCGATGACCGATCCCGCGCGGATCGACCAGAGCGTCTCGTCGTCGATCGCCGTGACGACACCGTCGTACCAGCCGACGGCGGCCGCGCCGTCGAGAAGGCGGATGTCCGGATGCGCCGCGCGTGCCCGTCCCGCGACCGCCTCGACGAGCGCCACCTCCTCGCCGCGCGCTGCCGCCGCCTCGGCTGCCGCGACGCCCGACCGCCCGCCACCGACCACCAGGACGGCGACCTCGAGCTCGCGGGCGACCCGCGTGCGCCCGCCGCTCGCGCGACCCGTCCCCAAGCCGGCCGCGACCGCCGAACCCGCGGATCACATCGAGGTACCGCTTGCGCAAAGCCCGCGGCCGCAGGAAGCGGTGGTGGTAGAAGGTCGGCGGAACCAGGCGCGATCCGAGGTCCAGCCACCCGAACAGGTCGCGACCCACCGACGGCCATGCGTGCTCGCCCCGCGCCACCAGCCCGTCGCGCACGGGCACCTGGCAGGACCGTACGCTCGGCCCGCCATCGACCTCGCATTCGCACCAGCCGCATTGGCCGGTGCTGCACATCAGCCCGCGCGGTCGGTGGAAGCGGAAGCTCCGGGACAGGATCGGTCGGTCGTGCGCCAGCAGCGTGACCGCGAGCGGCTCGCCCTCGAACCCCTCGTACGCCTTGCCATCGAATGTGACGCGAACCCGGCGCCGTGGGGGGTTCGGCGCCGGGTCCGCACGGAAAGGCAGGCGACGCGCCGCCATGTCAGCGGATGTGGAAGGTCGGGCTGCTGTCGATGCAGACGCGCTTGGATTCGAGGTACTCGTCGAGGCCTTCCATCCCCAGCTCGCGACCGATGCCGCTGCCCTTGACGCCACCGAACGGGCTCTCGGCGAGACGGACGTAGTGGGTGTTGACCCAGACATCGCCGACCCGCAGCCGACGGGCGAGCCGGATCGCGCGATCGAGATCGGTCGTCCAGACCGCGCTCCCGAGCCCCAGCGGGTTGTCGTTGGCGACTGCGAGCGCCTCCGCCTCGTCGTCGAACGTCATCACAGACAGGACCGGCCCGAAGATCTCCTCGCGCGCGATCGACATGTCGGCGTGGACGTCATCGAAGATCGTCGGTGCCATGTAGAAGCCGTTCGACCACTCGCCGCCGAGCCGCTCACCGCCCAAGATCAGGCGGGCCTGCTCGGACCGGCCGCGCTCGACGTACCCGAGGACGCGCTCGAGCTGGCGCTCCGACACCATCGGTCCGAGCTGGGTGCCCTCGTCGAGCGGCGAGCCGATCCGCAGCGCCCTGGCCCTGGCGATCAGGCCGTCCAGGAACGAGTCGTGGATCGAGCGGTGGAGGAGCAGCCGCGACCCGGCGGTACACGACTGGCCCGCGTACAGGAAGATCCCGACCGCCACCGCGTCCATCGCCTTCTCGAGGTTCGCGTCCGGGAAGACGATGACCGGCGCCTTGCCGCCGCCCTCGATCGCGATCCGCTTGAAGTTGCGGGCACCGAGCTCCATCAGCCGCCGCCCGACCTCGCTGCTGCCGGTGAAGCTGATCTTGTCGACACGCGTGTCGGCGGCGAGCGCCTCGCCGACGACCTCGCCCTGGCCGACGACGCCGTTCGCGACGCCGGGTGGCAGCGCCTCGATCCTGTCGAGGAGCTCGAAGATCGCCATCGACGACGCCGGAGCGTCGCTCGCCGGCTTGAGCACGAACGTGCAGCCCGTCGCGATCGCCGCGCCGATCTTGCGCAGCGGCAGGTCGACCGGATCGTTCCACGGCGTGATGAGTCCGCAGACGCCGACCGGCTCCTTCAGAACGAGGTTGAGCAGGTGGCCGGGGGCGCTGCTGGTGACCTCGCCGCGGATCAGTCGGGCGGCGCCGGCGTAGAACAGGATCCGGTCGATCGCTGGCTCGATCTCGCGCTCGCGGACGTAGCGGATCGGCTTGCCCATCTCGCGCGCCACGAGCTCGGCGAGCCGTGGCGACTCCTCACGCAGCAGGCGGGCGAGCTCGTACAGGATCGCCGCGCGCTCCTTGCCCGCCGTGGTGGACCAGCCGGTCTCGTCGAACGTGCGCCTCGCGGCATCGATCGCGGCCGACACGTCATCGATGGTGGAAGCGGTCGCCGTCGCCACGAGCTCGCCGGTCGCCGGGTCGCGGCTCTCGAATATCGTGCCGCTGCTGGGCACCCAGCCGCCGTCGATGTAGTTGAGGACCTCGCGGACGCCGGTCCCGGTCTCGATCATCTGAGCTCCTCGATCGCTTCGATCACCACCTGGACCGCCGCGACCGCCTGGTCCTCGTCGATCGTCAGCGGCGGGCTGATCTTCACCACGTTCTCGTAGCGGCCGGCGCCTGCCAGGACGACCCCGCGTTCGAAGGCCCGCCGGCGGACGGCGGCGCTTGCCTCCCGGTCGGGCTCGCGCGACGCGCGATCGCGCACGAGCTCGATGCCGATGAACAGCCCCAGGCCGCGGACGTCGCCGACGCGCGGATGCGCGCCGATCTCCGAAGCCAACTTCTCGCGAAGCGACGCGCCGAGCCGCGCCGAGCGTTCCCAGAGGCGGTCACGGCGCATCACCGCGATCGCCGCCCGCCCGGCCGCCAGGTTCACCGCATTCCCCAGGAACGTCGACGTGTGCGTCCCAGCCGACCAGTGCTGCATCGCCTCGGCTCGCCCCGTCACGGCCGACAGCGCCAGGCCCCCGCCGATCCCCTTGCCCACCGTCATCAGGTCGGGCGCGACGCCGGCGTGCTCGGCTGCCCACAGCCGGCCGGTCCGCCCGAACCCCGACTGGATCTCGTCGAACACGAGCGGGATGCCGTGCGTGTCGCACAGGTCCCGGAGGCCCCGCAGGAACCCGTCGGGTGGGATGACGATCCCGCCGTTGCCCTGCACGGGCTCGATGACGATCGCAGCCAGCGGTCCGATCCCCGACGCCGGGTCCTCGAGTGCCGTTCGAACCAGCGCCAGGGCACCCTCGCAGGCCAGCGCCGGTCCGCCGAGCTCGGGTGGCCAGCGATAGGCGTCGGGGTAGGGCAGGAAATGCGCCTCGGCATCCCGTCCGACGCTCGTGCGAAACGCGGCCTTGCCGTTGACGCCGACGACCCCACCCGACCGACCGAAGTAGCCGCCGGAGAACGCCAGCACCTCGCGCCGACCGGTCATGGTCCGCGCGAGCTTGAGGGCCGTGTCGTTCGCGTCCGCGCCGCTGATCCCGAGCAGGACGCGATCCAGTCCGGCCGGCGCGATCGCGACGAGGTCCTCCTCGAAGCCGACCCGCTGCTCGCTCACCGCGGCCGACGAGACGTGGCTGGCGACACCGATCTGCGCGGCGACCGCCGCGACGACGTCGGGATGCGAGTGGCCGATCGTCGACGCGGCGAAGCTGCCGGCGAGATCGGTGAAGGAGTTCCCGTCCGGGTCGACCAGCGTAGAGCCGGACGCATGGTCGACCACGAGCGGATCGCCCGTCGCCGTCCGTGGGCCGGCGCCCTCGACGGCGCGCATCCGGTCGATGATCGCCCTGGCCTTCGGGCCTGGATACGCGGTCACCGCTCGTACACGTGCCGGCCATCGACGACGACCGGCCGCCCGTCGAATTCGACCGTCGGCGACATCACGAGGCCATCGAGGTGGACCTCGCACTCGACCAGGCCGCCGTACTCGTTGGCCGAGTCGCCGAGAGCGATGTGGACCGTGCCGAGCGCCTTCTTCGCCTCGGTGATCTCGTCGGCGATGCGTGCCGCCGGGTTGAGGCCGATGCCGATCTCGCCGACGTTGTCAGCGTCGCGGATCGTGGCCACGATCTCGCGCAGGCGGTCGGCCGCCGCTCCCCCGTCGATCGCCACGGCGCGACCGCCGCGGACCTCGATGCGCACGGGCGCCTCCAGCGCGCCCAGGTCTGACGCGACCCGCTCCCAGACCACGATCCCCTCGGACGTGCCTTCGATCGGCGGCAGCGAGACCTCGCCGCCGGGCAACGCCGACACCTCGCCCGGGTTCCGGCAGATGCCCGTCAGCCAGGCCATCGGCTCGCGTCCCTCGACCGTCGCCCGCAGGTCCGTGCCGGCGGGGGAGGTGACCCGGACCTCGCGTGTCTTCCGCCACAGGGCGGCCAGCCGTTCGGCTTGCTCGCGGATCGCGAGGAAGTCCGCGGTCATCGCGCCGTTCCGCCAGGCGTCGGCGCGGTACGGCGCGTTGAAGTCACCGCGTGCCCCGGCTCGCTGCGCGGCCGCCTTGGCCGTCGTGTGATAGAGGGACGTGCTGGCCGCGCAGATCACGACGTCGGCGGCGCGCATCTCGGCCGCCGCGAAGTCCGGCGGCTCGGCGCCGCTCCGCTCGAGGTGCTCGAACTCGACGACGATCGGCTCCGCGCCGAGCTCGCGCGCGACGGCGGCGAGGGCGCCCGGGATCTCGGCGTCGGTCCGGTCATCGACGACGATGGCGAACCGCTCACCGCGATTTACGGCGAGGTAGTCGGCAACGACGCGCCGGGCGGTCGACTCGACCGTATGGGTCTCGACCGTCATGCGCCCGCCTCGGGGTCGTCGATGTCGACGAGCTTCCAGCGACGCCAGACATCGGCTGCCTCGGCCGCGTCGTGCTGCTCGTGGCGCTGGTACTGGCCGGCACGGCTGATCGCGTACTTGCCGGCACGGTGAAGGTCGGCCAGCGTCTCGGCCGCCTTGAGTGCGAGCAGGTTGGGGTTGAGGATCGGCAGCTCGCGGTGGCGGCCGGTGGTCATGATCTCGCGCTCGAGGCAGCCGGCGATGATCGTGCAGCCGAGGATGATGACTTCGGAGCCGTCCTCGTCGAGCGCCTTGAGCGAGCGGGCGGCGGCATCGTCGGCGACCGCCGACGGGTCCTTGATCATGTCCGTGATGTACCAGTCGATGGCGCGCACGCCGCGGCAGTTCGCCGCTCCGTGGAGCCGGACGAGGTCCTCCAGCCAGGGCACGGCCTTGCGGTGGTCGGTGATGACCGTGAAGCGATGGCCGAAGTACGAGGCGTGGTTCATCGCCGCCTCGAGCGGTCCGACGACCGGGATGTCGACCAGCTCCCGCGCGACCTTCACGCCGGGGTCGTAGCAGCAGCCGACCACGACCGCGTCGTAGCCCTCGTCCTCGAGACGGCGGACGACCCGGAAGATCGCCAGCTCCATGAGGTGCTTGGGGTAGTAGTAGTCGATGTTGGCGGGCACGCCGTCGAGGTGGATGACATCGACGCTCGTACCGGCGCCGGCGTAAGGGACGAGCGTCTCCTCGATGATCGCGTCGAAGGCGGCAGTGCCGAACGGGTTGATGAACGCGATGCGCCGCGGGGCGGCCTCGCCCGCCATCTACCAGACGCTCGCGGCGGTGGATCCCGGCGAGACTGGCGCGGTCGGCCCGGAACGGGCTCATGTCCATGATCGGCTCCCCACCGCAGATGAGATCCGCGACCAGCCGACCGGTCGTCGGTCCCGCGCCGTTGCCGAAGACGTGGCCGGCGGCGACGTAGGCGTTGTCGAAGCCCGGCAGCGCATCGACGATCGGCAGGTTATCGGCCGTGTACGGCAGAACACCCGCCCACGCCCGCGCGAAGGACGCGCCCTGGAGAGCCGGCATGATCGCGGGGATGCTCTCGGTGACGAGCGCGACGCCGGCGAGATCGGGCTCCCAGACGAAGCCCGGGTAGTCCATCGCGCAGCCGAGCAGGTAGGACCCGTCGTTGCGCTGGCAGACCGCCTCGAGCAGCGACTTGCCGTGACGCGTCTCGGCCTCGTTCGCCCAGGCCTCGGGCCTGAACGACGGGAGCTCGCGGAAGATCAGGTATTGCTTCACCGCGCCGGGCCCGTACAGAACAGGCCCGAGCTGGCGTCCATCGGCTCGGTCTGGACGATCTGCAGGCGCATCGGGAAGATCGGTAGCTCGACGCCGAGTCCCTCGAGCAACGTCGGCGTCCATGCGCCGGCCGCGACTACGACCGTGCCCGGGGTGATCGCCCCTCCGTCGGTCATCACGCCGGTCACCCGGCCGGCGTCGTGCTGGAACGAGCGGACCTTGGTGCCCTCGATCACTCGTGCACCGGCGCGCTCGGCGGCCGCCGCGAAAGCGCGGACGTAGCGGCTCGATTCCATCTGCGCATCGAGCGGACAGAACGAGGCGCCGATAACGGTCTCGGGCAGGATCGGCGCCATCGACCGCGCCTCATCGCCATCGATGAGGCGGATGTCGACGCCGTCGGCCTGGCGCTGCGTCACGAACTCGCGGAGCGTCGTCAACTGCTCCTCGGTGTGCACGTACAGGAGGCCGCCGTCCATGCGCAGGCCGAAGTCCGCGTCGAGCTCCTCCGGGAGCCCATCCAGCTCGCGCCGGAGATGCATGACGAGCTCGAGCTCCGGACCGGGCCGGCGGGTGTGCACCCAGATGTAGCCCAGGTTCCGACCCGTCGCGCCATAGGCGAGCTCGTTGGCCTCGAGCAGCGTCACCGACACGCCTCGCCGGGCGAGGTGATACGCCGTCGCGCTGCCGACGATGCCGCCGCCGATGACGAGGACGTCTGGACTCGTGCTCAACGGACCTCCGGCTCTGACGCGCGCCGACCGGTCTCAGCACCGGCGGGAAGGTCCCGACGCTACCAGCCGCTCGCAAGTGCCCGTACGTGGCTTGGCCATAGATTCCGGCACCAAGCCATGGGGCACGACCACAATCGTGGGTCCGTAGCTGACGCTAAGATGCCACTCTGATGCGTGCTCCATCGACATCGCATCGCGCCCCCGCGTTGCCGACGCCGACGGACGGGTCGATTCCGGCCGCGATCGGGTCCGCCATCGGGGCGGCCATCGAAAAGGTCGGCCTTGGCGGTGACGCGGCCGACGCCCTCGCGTCGGCCATCGTCGATATCACGGCCGGGGCCATCGCCGACAGTGACCGGAGGCGCAGCGAGCAGGTCGAGCGGCTCCTGGCAACAGCCGGCCGTGTCACCGAATCGCTCGACCTCGCGACGGTCCTGGAAGCCATCGTGGATGACGCCCGTAGCCTGCTTGGCGCCGACAGCGGGGACATGCTCCTGTGGGAGCGCGATCGCCACCGCCTCCGGGTCGTCGCCGTGTCCGGTCGGCCGGGGGAGATGAATGGGTTCGAGCTCGAGTTCGGGGAGGGGTTGTCGACGCAGGCGATCCTGGCCCAGCGGACGATCTGGGTCGACGACTACGCGACGTATCCGCATCGGGCTCGGGCCCTCGATCAGTACGATTTCGGAGCGGTCATCTGCGCGCCGCTGATCTTCCGGGGCGAGGCGATCGGCGCCTTGAACCTGCATGCCACGCAGCGAGGCCACACGTTCGGCCCCGATGACGCCGACCTCCTAGCCGCGTTCGCCGGCCACGCGGCCATCGCGATCGATCACGCCCGTCGCTACGAGAACGAGGTCCATCTCGGGCGCGTGCTGGCGGAGACCAACCGAGAGCTGAGCCGTTCCCTCGAAGTCCAGCAGCGCCTTGCCGAGCAGGTCCTGCTGGACGGCGGACCGGCCGGGATCGCAGGCGTGCTCGCCGCCAATCTCGGGCGTCGGGTCGTGATCCAGGATCACATCCGGCGGGCCATCGCCGGCGCGTCACCGGATGGCAGCGAAGACTGGCGTGCCCTCGTCGACTCGTCCCCTGACCCTGAGCCCTTCACCGTGGCCGTCCGGGTCGGTCGCGAGGTCGCGGGCCACCTGCTGCTCTCGGCGGAGCAGGATCTCGGCCACATCGACCGCGCGCTCGTCGATGTCGCTGTCACCGGTGTGGCTCTGGAATTCGCCAAGATCCGGGCCACCCTGGAGGTCGAGGAGCGTCTGCGTGGCGAGGCGATCGCCGACCTCCTGACCGGTGCATATCCCGATGAGCCGTCGATGGCCGCCCGGGTGGCGCGGCTCGGTCACGACCTTGGCCGGCCCCACGACCTGTTGGTCATCGACGTCGCGGCGGTTGCGCCAGATGCGCCCGCGTTACCGACCGCGGCCACCGACACCGCTGTCGCGGAAGCAGCCCACGATCTCGAGCGGCAGCTCGTTGCGCTGGTGCGGGAGCACCTCGCCAAGCGAGCTCCGCGGAGTCTCGCCGTCCTGCAGGGGGGCTCGATCGTCGTCCTCGCGACGCAGAAGGTACGGGACGACCGCACCGGTCGCCAGCTGGCGTCTGAGCTGAGCGCGACGCTGGAGGCCATCGCGGGACCGGGCTCCGTGACCATCGCCCTGGGCGAGACATGCGACCGACCCGACGCGTACGCCCCGGCATTCACCGCCGCGCGACGCACCTTGGACGTGATGCTCAAGCTCGGTCGCCGGGGATCGGTCATCGGTGCCCAGGAGCTCGGACCATATGGCCTGCTCTTGCAGGCATCGTCCCGGGGGGACCTCGAGGCATTCGCGCGGAGCACGCTCGCACCGCTGGTCGAGCACGATCGCCGTCACGGTGCCGACCTGACCCGCACGCTGCGCGTGTATCTCGACGAGGACCGCGTGCAGCGTCGGGCCGCGGCCCGCTGCTTTATCCATGTGAACACCGTCGTGTACCGGATCAATCGGATCGAGCAGCTCATCGGGCGCTCGCTCGGCGATCCGTCGACGGTCTTCGATCTCACCCTGGCGCTCCGCATCCTCGACGTCCTCGACGGTCAGTCGGACGCCGACTCACCGGTGGTGCCGGGCGAACCCATCCCTGCGGCGTCGGCGGTGAGCTAGCGGACCTCCTCCGGTTCTTCGTACCAGCGCACGCGCTCGCCGACGACTGCGCGAAGCTGCCACGCGACCGACTTCCGCGCCGAGGCGAGTCGCTCGCGGAGCGAGTCGGCGCGAACGAGGGCGGTCCCGATGATCACGCGCGCGTCCGGCGACGCAGCAGCCGCATCCGCCGGCCACCGCTCGGCCAGCCGTCGAAGGTTGCCGTCGACCGTCTTCCACCAGCCCCAGTCGGTGGCGCACAAAGCACGGATCCTGGTCAGGCCGATCCCGGCGTCGTCCTCGGTCAGCTCGTGGTCTGCGAGAAGGGCCGCGGCGTCCTGCGCGTCACGATCGGTCAGCGCCGCGATCTGCAGCTTGCTGAGGAGCAGGTCGGCGAGTGGCAGCGTCCACGGGTCGATCTCGAGGCGGTCGCGGAAAGGCAGCTCGTGGCACATGCGGAGGGTGTCCAGGAAGACGTCGATCCGCCGGCCGGTGGCGTCGTGGAACAAGAGTCGCTCAGCTCCGTTGAGGGTGTTGAACCGGCGTGACGGCACATAGCCAATATCGGCGATGAGTGCCTCGATCGGCGCGCGCGGGGCGGCGCCTACGAGATCGATATCGTGGTAGGTGCGCACCGGCTGGAGCGCCCGGATGCTCGGCGACCGGAGCGCCACGCCGATTCCGCCGATGGCGCGCATTGTGATTGCGCCGGCTCGGGCGGCATCGAGGATCCGCCGCGTCTCCTCGACCGGGTCGGCCAGGACGCCGGTCATCCGGCTGTGAACGCGAGATCGCGCACCCCACGGGATGCGGAAACGCGCACCAGCACACCCAGCAGCACGCCGTCCTGATACTGGCTGCCCGGGTTGACCCCCACGGTCTTGCCGAGTCGGTACCGTCCCCGACCTTCGTGGATGTGGCCGTGGAGCGCGAGGGTCGGCTCGCGCTCGAGGATCAGCCCCCGGATGGCGGCACTGCCGACGGCCTGCATCCGCGGCTCCCCGGTCGCGTCGTAGCGGACACGCAGCTCGGCATCGAGCTCGGGTACCTCGTCGATACCCGTCGCATGCGGCGGCATGTGCAGATTCCAGATCGTGACGCCATGCGAGGGCAGACCATCGACGGTCTCGCGGACCCGTTCGCCGAGGAGGTCGTCGGGCAGCTCGCGCGGTGTATGCCACGGGGTCGGGGTCGATTCCCCGCGGGAGGCCATGTGGATGCCGGGGGCGATCTCGACGACGGTGCCACCCACATCCTCGAGGTGGCGTGAGGCGCCGAGGATCGGGTCGATCTCCGGCGGATCGTCGTTGCCCGCCATGACCATGGCCCGGACGGCCCCATCAGCGAGGCGCTCATCGGCCAACCGGATCCAGCCCTCCAGGGCCTCGATCTTGAGGCGCGTGAAGAGGTCGCGCTCGAGGTCGGGCGAGTCACGCACCGCCGCGATCTCATCGACGGTGGTCACGTACCCGTAGGCGCCCTCTCCTCGGGCTGTTCGGACGAGCTCGTCGACTTCGGCCCGCGTCTCGAGGCGGACCGAGCGGCTCTTCCACGTCGCGGTCCACGTGCCGTTGCCGCCCACCGTCGGATAGATCGGCAGCAGGATCTTGCCGGTCAGATCTCCGCCGATGATCAGGACATCGGCGCCGTAGAAGCGACCGGCGTTGAGCCATTTCCGAAAGCAGAGGTCGGAGCCATGGATGTCGGCGACATAGAAGATCGTGCGCTCGTCGCCGACGGTCACTCGGGCGGGATCTCTCGGAACGCCGCGTCGATCGGCAGGCCTTGTCGGCGGCGATATTCACGTGCCACGAAGAACAGGACGAGAGGCACGATGAACTGGAGTGCCGTCGTGATCAGCTGCGACGGGCTGTTGAGGAACAGCAGGTCTGTGGTCAGCATGAAATACAGGCCGATCGAGAAGTACACGAGCCCGATCGCGCCGCAGATCGACATCAGCGGGATCCCGGCGATCCGCCAGTTCACCGCGCTCGCCTCGAACAGCGGCCGTGTCTTGGGCAGGAACGGGAAGAGGACACCGCAGATAGCCACGAGCCAGAACACTCCGTAGTAGGCGAGGGCCGGCGTCAGGAACTGGAACACGCCGAGGTGATACAGGATCAGGAACAGCTCGCCGATGACCGCCACGACGATCACCGCCACCCACGGCGAGTTGTAGCGCGGGTGGACCTCCGACAGCTTTTCGGGCATGAGCCGGTCGAACGACCACGCGAACATCGCGCGGGTCGCGATGAGCATCGCCGACGGGATCCAGAGGTAGCTCCACAGCACGAGGCCCGCTCCAACGAGCAGGAACAGCGCCAGGTTGTCGATGAGCACGCCGGCGTACAGGATGAAGACGGGATACGCCTCGACGGCCTGGTCGCCCGCGTAGTTGTAGCTGAGCCAGCTGAGGGCCTGGTTGAACTCGGTGGTGACCGGGCGCGAGATGGCGAAGAACAGGCCCCACGCGATACCGGCGTAGAGCAGCATCCCGCCAACGGTCGCGCGGAGCTGGGTCTTGACCGGTGTCCGCACCTCGCCGCCCATATAGGTCGATGCCCACGCGATCAGCCAGATGATCGGGATGATCCCGAGCGTATCCCGCAGGCTGAACCCGGTCGGCATGCCGCTCTCGGCTGCCAGGTCCAGCGTGCCCTGGTAGGTCGGGATCCCGACGGCGGTGGCGTATCGATCGAAGCCCGCCTGGAATGCCGCCGAGGACGCGAACAGGAAGATCACGATGAGCAGGAGGCCGGTCAGCGCCCCGATGACCCAGTTGATGTCCTGGAAGCGCAGGTATGCCCGCAGGCCACGGATGTTGAGGAACGCGACGAGGATGACGAACAGCGTCCCGAAGATGAAGTGTGTCTGGGGATCGCTGGCGGTCGCGCCGATCGACGCGATCGTTTCATTGCCGGTGACTGCGCCATACGAGGTGAACAACGGCCCCAGGACGAATTGGCTGATCCAGTAGCCGCCGATGCCGACCCAGAATGACTGGCTCGCGGCCGCCGCGAAGCTGGCCATGAACCCGATCGCCGGGTGGAAGGTCCTCGACAGGAAGACGTACTCGCTGCCGGTCCGCGGCATGATCGCCGAGAACATGCCGTACAGCAGGTTGAAGAAGATCGCCATCGTAGCCGCGACCGGGATCGCGATCAGCAGGTTGCTCTGGGGGAAGACCGCCGGATGCGCCCAGTACGTGAACATGATGTAGACGACGCCGATGTTGGCGACGTTCAGGAGCAACATCCGCCACGGAGAGCCGACCCGAACCAGCCCGGACGATTCGCGGCTGAAGATCTGGGCCGGGGCCTGACCGGCTATACCCGGCGTCGAGACCGCCTCGCTCATCCTCGCCTCCCTCATCGTGGAATGGACCCACGCGTCGGCGGAGGCTACGAGCGGTTGTGATGCACAGCAATGGGGCCAGGCGACAGTTACGGGGGGCTCGATTTGTCAGCTGTCGCCGAGTGGCGCCGAGCCCGATTCAGATCGCCGTGAGACCCGCGTCCACCATCACGACTGCGCCGGTCATCAGCCGAGCCTCGTCGGACGCAAGGAACGCGACCACATCGGCCACCTCGTCGGGCCGTCCTTGTCGGCCCATCGGCACCATGACGTCGATGAAGGGCTCGACGGCGGCGCGTCCGCCGGCGCGTTCGATGGCAGGATCGTTGAACGGGGTGTCGATCCAGCCCGGGCAGACGACGTTGACCCGGATGCCCTGGCGGGCGTAGTCGACCGCCATCTGCCGCGCCAGCATCACGACCCCGCCCTTGCTCGCGCAGTACGCGGCGATCCCTTGTTCCGCGACGACCCCCGAGGTGGACGCCATGTGCACGATGGAGCCGCCGCCGTTCTCGAGCATGGTCGGAACGACGTGCCGGGAGGCGAGGAACGGGCCGGTCAGATTGACCGCGATCGACCGATCCCAATCCTCGACGGTCGCGTCCGTGACCGAACCAGGCAGCAGGACCCCGGCGCAACAGAACAGCACGTCGATGCGGCCCCATGCCGTGATCACGTCGGCGACGAGATCGCGGACGCTCAGATCGTCGGTCACGTCGACCGTCTTCGACAGCATGCGATCGCGGGAGACGTCGATCGCCAATTCCGACACGGCCCGATCGAGCGCGACGCTGTCCCGGTCGGCGATCGCCACGCGAGCGCCATCGGCGAGGAAGCGGCCCGCTGTCGCGCGGCCGATCGCCCCGGCGCCGCCCGTGATCAATGCGATCTTGCCGTCAAATCTCCCCATCGCGCGATGCTACGTGTCCGGCTGCGGGCGCACGTTGGTCGCGACCCACCACGTCGACCCAACCCAGTTGGCGGCAGGGCACATGGATGCCCCGACCTGCCCGTTCAGCGCGCCCTCGGCTCGATATCACCTGCACCAGGGTTCGCGAGGTCGTTCATGGCGTCCAGCCCACTTCCTATGTCCGATACAGTACAGACCGACCCGGCCCCGACCCGATCAATGCGGGAGGATTGCTTCGCGTGGCGAAGGACAAGGATGCCGACCACCATTCCGCAGCCGACCTGCTCGGCGATTGGCGTGCAGCTGAACGGGACACGGCAGCGGCAAAGTCCGCGGCGTCTGTCGCCGCTCTGGCGCTAAGGGCCGCATCCGCCGCGGGCGAGGCAGCGCTTGAAGCCGAGGCGGCTGTCAAGGCCGCGTCGGACGCCGCGGAGCGGGCGAGGATCGCCGCCGAGCGGGCCAAGAGTGCGGCGACCCAGGCAGCGGAGGCTGCACAGCTGCTGGCGACGACCGCGGAAGGCGACAAGGCGCGAGCCAACAACGCGGTCGTCGATGCCCAGTCCGCCGAGACGGTTGCTCGCGACCGCTTCCACGAGGCTGAGGGAAAGGGCTTCCCGAAGGACACGACCTAGCCCCGTCCGTGGATCCGACCGAAGCAGACATCGAACACTTGGCGGCCCGGTGGCTCGCTGCAGAACGGCGCTCAACATCGAACCCCGGGGATCTAAGGGCGGAGGCCGCTCGCGTGGCGAGCGACCGGTACGAGGAAGCCATTCGCCTCGCAACTCGGGAGGAGCTGCGGCTGGCCTGGGAGGCCGCCAGGCGCACGCAAGCCGACCGTCTGATGGGATCCCGGGAGTGGGCCGAGGCCCGCTCCGTTTCGGAGTTGCTCAGGATGGAGTATCTGGCGGCTACCGAAGCCGAGGGGTCCTAGCCACCGTGCTCACCCAGATCAAAGCTGCGGCGCACGGCGCTCCCTCGATGGCATGCCGTGATCGTGGTGCGTTCCGATCAGGCGGGTCGCGCCTCGACCACCGGTCGGTCGAGCCGGATCGCCTGGATTCCCAGGCCGAACCAGCCCAATAGGAAGCAGATGATGGCCGCCGGCAAAAGAACCTCGCTGTTCGTGGCGAATCCGAGGAACGGCAGGCCGGAGCCGACTGCGAGTAGCGCGGCCGCTGCGCGCGACAGCACCGCGGTCCGATACGTGGCGATCGCGAACAGCGCTGACCCAGCGAGCGCGGTCATGCTGCCGAGGAACCACACGACCCAGAGGGCATCGCCGGCGAGACCTAACCCGACGAACCCGGCCAGGGACACCGCCGTCCCGATCGCCGTCACCGCGAACGACAGCCAGATCAGGATCGGGTGCGCGCGTGCCTGAAACGCGCTGAGGCCGGCGAGAGCCACGAGCAGCACGGCCAGCCCGCTGACCAGGAGAACGGGGGCGATAGCGGCATCGACCAGCACCAGACCAGACCCCAGAAAACCCGCGACCGTCAACAGGGCGGCGCCCACGATTGCGGCGAAGCCGCCGATGCGAAGCGACATGGAGAGTCCCCTTCCTTGGGCGAGATGGGCGCCGCGTCCACGTAACCGAAGCTGCGCGTCGAGGGCGCCGAGAAGGATGTCCGCGACGTCGAATGGCCCGAGCGGACGTTCTGCAAGAACGGCCTCGAATTCGTCGCCATAGCGGTCCCGCCAGCGGGCGGGGTAACAGCGGATCAGGAGCGACCGGGCGGTCATGTCTTGCCGAGCTGGCGGAGACCCTTCTGGGCGAACTTCGCTAGACCGCGCAGTTGGTCCGCAAGGTTCGACGCCCCGACCCCGGTGAGGCGGTAGGGCCGGCGCCGGTCGACCGCTGGCAGTGGTTCGATGAGGCCCTGCTCCTCGAGCCGGGCGAGCGCCGCGTAGAGGGTGCCGGCCCCCATCGGCCGGCCGCTGCCCTGCTCGACGTCCTGCATGATCGCGTAGCCGTGCTTCGGCCCGTCACTCAGGCTCACCAGGATGAGCAACGACGGTTCGGCGAACCGCCCGAACTCAGGGATCTTCCGTTGCATAGAGCCCAACCCTTACGACTGTCGATATATCGATAGCCGATATATACCCTGCTGCCGCCAGGTTGTCAAGTGACATTGTCGCTGTGAGCGATACAGCCGCGCGACGCGCGTCGGCGGCAATACCCGCGTCAGGGAGTCGCGGCGACTTGCTCTTCGGCGACGACCTCGAGGGCCTTCGCGAGCTGGGTGTCGTCGATCGCGTCGACGGTCGCGGCCGTCAGCTTCGCGATGTCATCGGGGCCGAGAGGCACGACGCCTTCGGGCAGCGCGATCGGCACGTCCGGGGCGATGCCCTCGTGCCAGATGCGCCGGCCGCTGGGGGTCAGCCACTCGACCGTCCCGACACGGAGCGCCGACCCGTCCGACAAATCGAACTCGCCCAGCACGGTCCCGGTCCCGAACGTCGTCTGGCCGACGATCTTGGCGCGCGTCGCGTCCTGGAGCGCGCCCGAGACGATCTCCGCCGAGCTCGCCGTGTTGCCATCGACCACGACCACGAGCGGCAGGTCGATCGCCACGCCGTTCGGCGAGACCGGGTGCTCGGTGCGCTCGTCGGCTGCATTTCGCTCGATGTAGACGAGGCCCGTCGACAGGAACTGGCTGGCGACGCCGACGGCTTCATTGACGTAGCCGCCCGGGTTGCCGCGCAGGTCGAGGACGATCCGTGTCGCGCCCTCGGCCCGGGCCGCCTTCAACGCCTCGACGACGTCGTCCGCAGAGCCATTCGAGAACTGGTCGAGCCGGATCAGGCCCGTCTTGGTTCCCGGCACCATCGTCCAGGAGACCGGGTGGATCGGGACGTCGGCACGGACCATCGAGATCGTCCGCTCTGCCGCGCCGGTGCCCGGCCGGATCGTCACCTCGACCGTCGTGCCGGCCTCGCCGCGCACCCAGCCGGCGACCTCGTCCATCGCCTTTCCTTCGGTCGATCGGCCGTCGACCTCGATGATCACGTCGCCCGGTGCGATTCCCGCCGCCTCGGCGGGACCGCCATCGAAGACCCCGATGACCATCGGCAGCCCGGCGTCGTCGGGCTCGATCCGCACGCCGATGCCGACATACGAGCCCGACAGCGAGTCGTTGCGTTCCTCGCGCTCTTCGGGGGTCATGAAGTCCGTGTGCCCGGTGTCCCCGACGGCCTGGGTCAGGCCCTCGATGGCGCCGTAGATGAGGGCTCGATCGTCGAGCGTGTCGCGACCGACGAACTGCTGGTGCAACGTGTCCCAGGCCTCCCGGATGAGGCTGAACTCGGTGGGCTTGTGGGAGGCAGCAGGGTTCGGGGTCGTGTCTCCCGGGCCGCCAGGAAGCGACACCAGGCGACCGACCCCGATCCCGGCAGTGAACGTCACGACCAGCGCGAAGACGACGATCGCGCCGATGGCCGCCAACCGGCTACCGCGGCCAGCCGCCGATGACGTCGGAGCCTGGGAGGGACCCGACGTGAGGGAGGTCGCGTCGGGCGGCTCGTGGTCCGAGGTCGGCTGGGTCGGGGTCTGGTCGGTGTCCATCGGTGTCATCGTGCTCGCGTGGCAGGGACGCTCGGCCGCGCAAACCGCGCGAACGGCGCCGGACGGTGTCCGGCACCCGCAAGGATGCCGCAGATCGGTTGCGGGCAGGGTCGGCGACTGGTGAAGCTTCGTTCGCGATGCGCTAGACTCGGGCTAATCCCTACTGAATTGCTCGGAGATTGGCCCGACGTGACCGACGCCGCACCAGCGACCATCGGACTCGGGCCACTGCGACCGGCTCCGGCGGGTCTGCCCGACCCGGGAATCGTGCCGCCGACCGTCGGCGAGTCGGGCGATCCGTTCACCACGATCCGGGTCATCGACCTCATCGCCAGGCTCGAACGCGCCCGCCCGGTCCGTCTCGCGGACGTCGCCGACCGCCTGAACGCCTCCTACCTCGACTGGTTGTTCCCGTTGCCGGTCGTGGCCGATGTCGCGCTCCAGCTCCAGGCCAACTGGATGGCGGACTACCGCAACAGCTCGGGAATCGTCGTCGCCGACGGACCGACCGGACCGACCCTCATGATCGAAGACTCGAGCCGCGTCGATCCGTGGATCGTCCGCCAGGCGCAGCGCGCCGCAGTCGACTGTACCGAGCGGCTCGCCGAGTTCAGCCGTCGCGACAGACCCACGTCCGCGGACTGATCCTCGACCGCCGCGACCTCGACCGCTCCCGTCCCATCTCACCCCAGCGAATCGATCGAAGGGAAGGCTGCTCCTCATGAGTCACCACGACACAACCACCCCATCCGGCGCGCTCGTCGACGCCGCCTGGGCGCAGAGCCACCTGGACGACCCGAATGTGCGCCTCGTCGAGGTCGATGTCGACACGACGAGCTACGAGCAGAGCCACATCCCGGGCGCCGTCGCCTGGAACTGGACGAGTCAGCTCTCGGACGGGGTCCGCCGCGACATCGCGACGCGGGAGGACTTCGGCCGGCTGTTGTCGGAGTCGGGGATCGGCCCCGACACGACGATCGTCCTGTACGGCGACAACAACAACTGGTTCGCCGCGTGGGCGTACTGGCAGCTGAAGCTGTACGGACATCGCGACGTCCGCATCCTCGATGGTGGGCGCAAGTTCTGGCTCGATCAGGGATTGCCGCTGACCACGGACGTTCCGTCGTACGCGGCGACGGGCTACGAGTTGCCCGAGCCCGACTTCGCGCTGCGCGCCTACCGCGACGACATCCTGCCCCGCCTGGGCGACGCCGACCTTGCGCTCGTCGACGTCCGGTCGCCGGCGGAGTTCAACGGGGAGATCATCGCGCCGCCTGGGATGTCCGAAACGGCGCAGCGCGCCGGTCACATCCCGGGTGCGGCATCGATCCCGTGGGCGCAGACCGTTCGCGAGGACGGAACGTTCAAGGCACCCGACGAGTTGACCGCGCTGTACGAGGCGAAGGGCATCACGCCCGACAAGGACGTCATCGCCTATTGCCGGATCGGTGAGCGGTCGAGCCACTCGTGGTTCGTGCTCCACGAGCTGCTCGGGTATGAGCGGGTCCGCAACTACGACGGCTCGTGGACCGAATACGGCAGCCTGATCGGCGTGCCGATCGAGAAGCCGGTCGCGGTCGGGGTGGCCGACTAGGTATTGGCGCCGAGATCGGGCGCCCGCGAGGGCGCTCGATCGCGCGTCGGCCGATGGGCGCCGCTCAGCGACCAGCGGCGCGCATGACCTCGACGAGCCGGTCGTGGGGGAGCGCGTGGGCGGTGATGCCGTCGCGCCCGACCATGGTCGGCGCGGCGACGAGCGCATTGACGATCAATTCCTCGGTGGCTTCGATCACCGCATCGAACAGCTTGTCGATGGTGATGTGTCCGACGGCGCGGACGTCGTACGTCGCGAGCCCGATCGGGTCGTCGTCATCGCCCGAGCCGGTCGGGAGCCGATTGCCGGTCGCGAACGCGATGAATAGATCGCCGCTCGTGTGGCGCCCCGTACCGCCGACGCGGGCGATCCCGAGGCCGGCACGCTGGGCTAGCCGCTGGCACTGGTGGGGGAGCAGCGGTGCGTCCGTGGCGACGACGACGATGATCGACCCTGATCCTGCCGACGGGAGCCCGGGGCGCTCTTCGTTCGGGCTTGGCACCTCCGTGAGCGGGATCGCCTCGCCGACCCGCACCCCGTCGACCCGGAGCCACGGTCGCTTGCCATAGTTCGACTGGACGAGGACGCCGACCGTGTAACCGCCGGCCTCCGCCGGGATGACCCGTGACGCGGTCCCGATCCCGCCCTTGAACTCGTGGCAGACCGAGCCTGTACCGCCACCGACCGCGCCCTCCTCGACCGGGCCACCGCGGGCTTGCGCAAGTGCCGCGTGGAGGTGGGCCCCGGTGACGTGAAAGCCGTTCATGTCGTTGAGCAGCCCGTCATACGTCTCGCCGACGACCGGCAGCGACCAGCGCGCATCGCTGCCCTCGACGGATGCGGCGACCAATGCGTCGCGCACGATCCCCACGCTGTGCGTGTTGGTGATCGCGACGGGCGAGGTCAACATGCCCGATTCGCGGACCCATTCGAGGCCGGTCATCTCGCCATTGCCGTTGAGCACATGGCAACCCGCGAATACCGCCTCGCGGAGGGACGCCTCGCCGCGCGGGCAGACGACCGTGACGCCCGTCCGGACCGGGCCTCTCCCGACCTTCAGCGGCCCGTCGCCGCGGATCAGCGTCGTGTGGCCGACCGTCACGCCGGCGACGTCGGTGATGGCGTTGAGTGGCCCGGGCGTGCCGATGCCGAACCTGATCCCGAGGTCACGTGCTCGCATCCGTAGGAGGGTAGCGGGCGGGGGTGGTCGCGGTTTGGTCCGCGGCTCATCGCGTCGACCGGCCGTATCATCGCCCGCGTGATCCCGGTCGGCCCGAACAAGCCCGGTTCGCCCTCGTCGACGCTGCGCCTCCGGCGCCTGCCCGATCGAGTCGCAGCGCTGCGCCCGATCGATGCGGCCGAGGCGTTCCGTGACCTGCCGGGCCTCGCACTGCTCGAGAGCGCCCGACCCGGGCGCAATGCACGCTGGACGTACCTGACCGCCGACCCGGTCGCGGTGCTGGACGCGCCCGCCGCCGGCCCCGATCCGTTCGCCGTCGCGCGCCGGCTGCTCGCGCGGCTCGACCCGACACCGGTCGTCCCGGCCGATGCGCCGCGGTTCCTCGGTGGCCTCGTCGGGTTCCTGGGCTATGACCTCGGCCATGCGCTCGAGCGGCTTCCCTCGATCGCGCTCGACGACCAGGGCCTGCCGCCGCTGCGGCTCGGGCTCCACGACTGGGTCGTGGCCTGGGACCGGCGAACCGGTCACGCGTGGCTGGCGGGTCGAGCCCTCGACGGCGATGCGCGCCGGCTGGCCCGGCGTCTCGACGACGTGCATGCCCGACTGACGACGCCCGGCCAGAATCCGCCCGCGGTGCCGCCCCGCGCGGAGCCGCTGCGCTTCCGGTCGAGCCTGTCGCGCCCGGCGTATGAGGCCGGCGTCGAGACGATCCGGCAGCACATCGCGCGCGGGGACATCTACCAGGCGAACCTCACGCGACGTCTGGAAGCGCCGTTCGACGGCGATCCGTGGGAGCCGTATCGCCACCTCCGGACCGGCGATCCGTCGCTCTTCTCGGCGTATCTCGACCTCGGGCCGTCGCCCGAGACCGGCAGGCCCCGCGCGCTCCTGTCGGCGTCACCCGAGCCGTTCCTGTCGGTCGATGCCGTCGGCGACGTGGCAAGCGATCCGATCAAGGGCACCCGTCCGCGGGGGCGGGATCGGCAGGAGGACCGGGCGCTCGCCTGCGAGCTGCTGGCCAGCGCCAAGGACCGGGCCGAGAACGTGATGATCGTGGACGTGTTGCGGAACGACCTGGGCCGGGTCTGCCGGCCCGGCACCGTGCGCGTCCCTCGCCTCTGCCGGCTCGAGCGGACCGCCGCGGTGCAGCACCTCGTCTCGACCGTCACAGGCCGGCTGGCACGCCGGCCGCGACGCCTTCGACTTGCTCGGCGCGAGCTTCCCCGGTGGTTCGATCACCGGGGCGCCCAAGATCCGCGCGATGGAGATCCTCGAGGGGTTGGAGCCCGTCCGGCGCGGGCCGTACACGGGGGCGCTCGGCTGGATCGGGCCGGACGGCGCCATGCAGACCAGCATCCTGATCCGCACCTTCGTCGCCGACGGTCGGCGGCTGACGCTGCACGTCGGCGGCGGCATCACCTGGGCGAGTGACCCGGCTGCCGAGTGGGACGAGACCGTCGCCAAGGCCCACGGGCCGCTCTCGGCGATCGGCGGCGAGGAGATCGCGTGACGCCGACCGGGGACGGACGGCCCCGGCACGTCTGGGTCGATGGCGAGATCCTGCCGGCCGACGGCCCGCACCTCTCGGTCTTCGATCGCGGGTTCCAGCTGGGGGACGGTGTCTTCGAGACGCTCCGCGCCCGGGGCGGCCACCCGACCGAGATCGATGCCCACCTCGCGCGCCTCCATCGATCGGCCGACGGGCTCGACATCGAACTGCCGGAGGATGTCGATCTTCACGTGACCACCGGCATCGCGGCGCTGCTGGCGGCGGACGGGCTCGACGGCGCCGACGCCGACGCGTCGCTCCGGATCACCGTGTCGCGTGGCGTGTTCCGCACGCGCGGCGTGCTCCCGCCGAACGAGGACGCGCGCGCGACGATCGCCATCCAGGCCTGGCCCGTCGTGGCTGCCCCGGCCGACCATCTCGAGCAGGGGCTCCACCTCGTCGCGTCGTCCGTCCGGCGCGACCCGCGCAACCCGCTGGCCACCCTCAAGACCACGTCCCGGGCCGAGTACGTCTACGCGCGGCTCGAGGCCCGTCGGGCGGGCGCGGACGACGCGCTGTTCCTGACGATCGACGATCACCTGTCCGAGGGGACGTCGGCCAACATCTTCCTGGTCCGCGGCTCGGCCGGCGGGACGCCGGAGCTGGCGACGCCCTCGCTCGACTGCGCGATCCTGCCGGGAACGACGCGATCCTGGCTGCTCGACTGGGCCGCGCGCGTCGGCCTGCGGCCGGTCGAGGCCAGGCTGCGGCGCGAGGATCTCGCCTCGGCCGATGAGGCGTTCCTGTCGTCGAGCGTGGCCGGGATCCTGCCCGTGACCGCATTCGATGGGAAGCCGATCGGCGCGGGCACGCCGGGTCCGTGGACGCGCCGCGCACGCGAGGAGCGCGAGGCGATGATCCGGGACGGGGAGGCGGCACTCCCATGACCCGCGACGAGCTGATCGCGCGGACCCGCCAGCTCATCGACGAGGGCGACCGCCTGGTGGCGCAGCCCTCGCTCGGCGCGATGCAGGTCTGGCTCCAGCTGTCCGACGACCTCCTGGCCACGGCCTGGGGCAGCATGGACCGCTACCATCTCGCGTGGCTGATGGTCGGCAAGCCGAAGGGGATCGTTCGCGGCCGGCCGATGACGGCCGACGAGGAAGTCGTCCTACGTGCGTGAGGTCGCGACCCAGAAGACCGCCGCGCTGCGGATGAGCCTCGATGCGGTCGACCGCCAGCACATGCCGTTCGTCGGGGAGTCGGGCGGGGTCGGCCCGGGCGGCGCGGCTCCCGCGCCGTCCGCGAATCCCGAGCGCCCGGTGGAGCCTGAGCGCCCGGCCGACCGCGCGCCGGACCGAACCGGCCTCCCACCGGATCCGACGCTCGCAGAACGCCTCGCCGAGGCGCGCCGGCGGGCGGACGACCATCGCGACCATGGGGAGCGCCGCGCCCCACGGCCCGACCGCATGCAGCGATGACACCGGCTCCGGAGAGGGTCTCGGCCGTCGGCGGCATGCGGACGATCCCGGCGCCGGACTCGATCGCCACGGACTACATCCTGCTCGGGCTCCGGCTGGACCAGCACATGCCGGGTCTGGTCGATGCGTACTACGGGCCGGCCGACCTCAAGGCGCGGGTCGACATGGAGCAGCTGCGACCGCCGAGCCGGCTTCGCGAGGACGTCGCATCTCTCGCCGCGAGCGTCGCCCGCGAGGTCGACGAAGAGGATCGAAAGGAGTGGCTGACGGCGCAACTGGATGCTCTCGAGGCGCACGTCCGCGCGCTCGCCGGGGAGCCGCTGCTGTACCCCGAGTACGTCGCGCGGTGCATGGGATTCGCGCCGCGGCGGCACGACGACGCGACCTTCGACGCCGCCGCCTCGGCGATCGATGAGCTGCTGCCCGGCAAGGGTTCCGTCGCGGATCGCCTGGAGGCGTGGGACCGCGAGCTCGAGATATCGGTCGACCGGCTGCCGTCGGTGGCCGATTGGCTCGTCGAGCGGTTCCGCGAGCGCGCCCGGCGCGACCTAGGGCTGCCAGATGGCGAGCGCCTCCGCGTGTCGATCGTGCGTGACAAGCCGTGGATCGCCTACAACTGGTACGAGGGCGGCCGTCGTTCGCGGATCGACATCAACGTCGACCTGCCCGTCACCGCTCCCGATCTCGTCGTCACGGTCGCCCACGAGACGTACCCCGGGCCACCACCTCGAGCTGTCCTGGAAGGAGGCTGACCTGGTCGAGGAGCGCCACCGGCTCGAGGTGTCGATGGTGCTCGCGAACACGCCCGAGGGCCCTGTCAGCGAGGGCCTGGCCCGCTACGGGACGAGGCTCGCGTCACCGCTCGAGGAGCGCGCCGAGCTCCTCATCGAGCTGTTCGAGCGGGCCGGCCTTGCGCTCGCGGCCGACCGCACCGCCGCGCGTGAGATCGCCGAGCGAGCCGTCGCGCTGGTCGCACCCCGCGAGATCCTCGACGCCGCGGTGGACGAGGCCGCCCTGCGGCGTCACGCCGACGGTGGATCGCACAAGGAGGTGCTGAGATACCTCCGGGCCGTCGGCCGGTGCTCGGCGGAGGTGGCCGCGAAGCGGCTCGAGTTCATCGAGGACCCGCTCTCGCGGCTCTACGTCTTCGCCTACGAGGAGGGCGAGAAGCTCGTCGCTCGGTGGGTCGAGACAGGCGAAGCGCCCGACCGGGTCGGGCGCTTCGGCCGCCTCCTCCACGAGCAGGTCACCCCGGGTCGGCTCCGCGCTGGGATGGATTGAGGGCCACGTCCGGGATCTCGCGCACCGGCTTCCGGCCCGCCAGCCAGGCCATCGCGAAGCCCGCGGCTGAACCGGCAAGGACCGACAAGCTGATCACCGCGAGCAGCGGCAGCCCGCCGACACCCTCCATGGCGTCGACCCGTGCCGCGAGCGCGTCGCGGTCCGCCGTCACGTCCTTCAACTCCGCGCCGAGGAAGTCGAGGCGGGCTCGATAGGCGTCGTCCTGTCGGTCGAGGCGCTCGATGTCGGGCGCGAATCGCTCCGTGATGGAGTTCGTGACGTCGATCTTCGCCTTATCGACCGCCGACAGGACCGTCAATTCATCGAATGCCGGTGTCGCGCCGCTGGCCGTCAGGACCGTCATGCGGACGGGGACGTGCTGGCTCTCGAGGTCCCTGAGCGTGACCTGCCAGCTCCAGTAGCCGGCGTGCGGCACGGTCGCCGTTGCCACGAAGTGGCCGTCGGCCCGGTCGTTGGTCGCCACGACGTCGAAGGACTCACCGGTCGCGGCGTCGGTGAAGTGGACGGTCGCGGATTCCCACGGCGCGGGTGTCTCCCCGTGCTGGAGGACCGTGAAGCCGACTTCGAACGGCGTGTCCTCGGTCGGTACCTTGGTCTGCGCGTCGGCCTCGATCTCGGCCCAGCCGCCGGCCATCGCCGGGATGGCGAAGACAAGGAGCATGGCAATCGCGGCGACGACGGCGGCGATCCGGCGGAGCATCGGTGGACTCCTTCCCGTGGCAGGTCGGACAGGGTGACCCGTTTGGAGATGTACACCGGCCGCCATCGATCGGTTCCCGGATCGCCGCGGGCGATTCCTCAGAGGTCGCGGACGAAGACCGCGCGGTCGTCGCCATCGCCGTCGTAATCGGCGTAGGCGGGAGTCCCGTACAGGTTCTGCGAGCCAGGACCGTCGTCGACGCGGAAGCCGATGGATCGGTGGAAGGCCACGCTCTGGCGGTTCCCGGGCCAGGTGATCGCCTTGACGCGGATCACGCCGCGGCCAGACAGATCCGAGAACACGCGCTCGTAGAGTGCTCGGCCGATGCCGCTCCGTCGCCGGTTGGGGTCGGCCGCGATCATGTGGACGTAGCCGGTCGTCGGATCGTCCTGGCTGATGAAGGCGACCACGAATCCCGCCACCTTTCCCTCACCCGTCTCCGCGATCCACGACGTGCCGGTGAAGTGCTGGAACCACAGGCGTGGCAGGAGAGCCCTCATGCGGCGACCGCCCCACCATTCGTCGACGAGCCTGACGATCCGCCGGTGATCGGCCTCGGTGGGTCGCCGGAACGCGAGGTCGCCCGGGGCGCGCAGGTCGCCCGGGTCGCCCGAGTCGCTCATCGCGCCCGCCACGAGGCGACGACCAGGGCGATCGCCAGCTGCAGAGGGACGAGGATCCCGAAGACCTCTCCGAGGTACTCGACGAGACCGAGCGTCCCGCCCTCCTGGCGGGCCACCAGCCAGAGGCCGAGCTGCCCGAGCACGACCCCGAGAACGGCGAGCCCCGCGGCCGACGCACTGCGTCTGATCCGACCGCCGTCGAGCGGGCGCGACGACAGCGCTGCCGCGACGGCCCAGCCGAGCGCTGCTGCGATGACCAGCAAGCCTGCGGTGATCGACAGGAGACCACCGCCAAGCGTGATGGCCGCTGCCCCGACGAGGGCCGCGAGCACGGCGTAGGTCAGCGCGCGCCCCGGCGAGCCGGTGTCGTCGGGGGTCGGCGACGGAGCAGCGGCCGTGTACCGATCGGAGGGGGGACGGTCGAGGCGCCGTTCGCCGGGCTCGAGGTCCGCTTCGCCGGGCTCGAGGGGCGTTTCGGGCTCGCCACTCGTTGGTTGCTCGTCCACGCACGCATCGTAGCCGCGGGATGGATGGCGACGTGCCCGGGCGGGCGCTAGACTCTCCGATCGTGAGCCACCCAAGCCTCGGCCGTCCGCCGCTCGACTCGACAGCCGGCTCGCCGGAAGCCGCGCGACGGATCCGCGCGGCACTCTCGAAGTTGGGCGCGATGGCGTTGGCGACCGCGCTCGATCGCGATCCGACGCTTCGGGAACGCAACGACGAGGTCGGGCTGCGGCAGCGACTGCGTGACGCCGAGCTCCTCGCGGACCGCGTGGCGTTGGCCGTCGCTGCGGGCGATCCGGCCCCCGCACGCGAGTACGCCGACTGGACCGCGCCGGTGTACCGCCGAAAGCGTGTTCCGCTCGACGACCTGATCAACCTGTGCGAGGGGCTGCGGGCGGCGCTCCCTGCGGTCGTCTCGTCGGAGGAGTCGGTGGAGGCGGAGCGGGCCATCGACGAGGCGATCGCGCAGTACCGCTGGCATCGGCGGCTGGCCGGCGACGCGCGCAAGCGGAACGCGTTCCTGCAGCTCATCTACAAGGGCGGCTGAGCCCGATGACGATCAAGTGGGTCCAGCAGGATCCGCTCGTGATGAACGGTGAACCGTTCTGCTATGGGTCGCGGCTGACCGTGCGCCAGCTGCTCGAGCTCCGCGCCAACGGCTACGACCTCACCCGCATCCTGACCGACCATCCCGAGCTGCGCCGCGTCGGCGTCGCCGCGGCCTTCACGTACGCGAGCGCACACCGTGAGCGGTACGCCGACTTCTTCGAATCGGACGGGTCCCTGATCGGACCCGGCTACAGCGACGCCGAGGCGGCCGGTCTGCCACCCCGGTACCGGCTTCCCGGGATCGTGCTCAAGACGGGCTGATCCGGCTTTCGGCGTCGGGCTCGACCGGACGAACGGATGAGATGGCCTCCTTCGGAGTCGGTGCTACGCTGTTCGCACGATGACCGAAACCAAGACGACTGACGACCCCACCACCGCGATCACGGCGGAAGCGCCGACGACCACGGCGGAAGCGCCCGCGTTCGACCCGGAGCGGCGAGCCACCGAGCTCGCGATCCTCGACGCGCTGCGCGCGGTCGTCGATCCCGAGATCGGCATGAACGTGGTCGAGCTCGCCCTCATCAAGCAGATCCTGCTCGGTCCCGACTCGACCGAGATCAAGATGATCCTCACGACGCCGTTCTGCCCCTACGCCGGGTCGATGATCGCCCAGGTCAAGGAACAGGTGGAATCGGTCGTCGAGCACGAGGTCAAGGTCACCCTGCTCGCCGAGCGCTGGGATCCGCGCGACGCGGGCCTCATGTGGTGAGCGTGCCTTCCGACCCGTCTTCCTGAAGTCTTCTCCAACCGTCCCACCCCGTTCCTGCAGTGAGGAGCACCGAGCCGCATGAGTGATCCGCGGTCCACCAACCCCTACAACCCCACCTCCAATCCGACCAGCGGCCCGCTGGCGACGCCGGCCGGGGCGCCGTCGCGGACGATCCCCGACGCGCGCACGCAGCAGGCGCTGCTGACCCAGGCATTCCTGTGGATGTTCGTCGGGCTGGCGGTCACCGCCGGTGTCGCCTACTTCGTCCAGGGCAATGACGCGCCTGATCGAGTTCGCCCGCGCGAACTGGCTCATCCTGATCATCGCTCAGCTGGGCATCGCCTTCGGCATCCAGCTCGGCATCCGCCGGATCAGCGCGACCGCCGCGCTCGGCCTGTTCTTCGTCTTCGCTGCGACCCTCGGCCTGTCGGTCGGGATGATCGTGGCCGCGTACACCACGGGATCAGTGGTGACCGCCTTCGTCTCGGCATCGGCGATGTTCGGCGCCGCGGCGATCTACGGCCATGTCACGAAGCGCTCGCTGGCCGGCCTCGGTGGCCTGCTCTTCATGGGCGTCATCGGGCTGCTTGTCGCGAGCGTGATCAACATCTTCCTGCTCAACGACACGATCTCCTGGATCATCTCGATCGTCGGTGTCGTGATCTTCACGGCGCTGACGGCCTACGACGTGCAGCGCATCCAGAATGGCGACCTGGCGGTCTACACCGGTTCGACCGAGAAGGGGGCCGTCCTCGGCGCCCTCCACCTGTACCTCGATTTCATCAACCTGTTCCTGTTCCTGCTCCGCCTGCTGGGCAACCGCGATTGACGGTCGTCAGACGGCGCGGCGCAGCGCCTTCGTGCGCGACCGTCGCGGTCGGCTGCCTGCCGCAGCGACCTGCACGGCGGTCGGCACCGACCCGAGCAGCGCCCACGTCTGCTCGGCCGGTACGGCGCGGCTGAACAGGTAGCCCTGCCCGAGGTCGCAGCCCAGCTCGCGCAGTCGATCGGCCTGCTCCTCCGTCTCGATGCCCTCGGCGACGACGCCGATGCCCAGGCCGTGCGCCAGCGCGATGACGGCATCGACGATGGAGCGATCGGCGATCTCCTCGATGCCGGCCACGAACGTCCGGTCGATCTTGATCGTGTCGAGCGGCAGGTGCTTGAGGTACGAGAGCGACGAGTAGCCCGTGCCGAAGTCGTCGAGCACGAGCCGCACCCCGAGCCCGCGCAGGTCGCGCAGGGCGCGGATCCCTGCCTCGGATTGATCCATCAGGACGCTTTCGGTGATCTCCAGCTCGAGCGCATCGGGCTCGAGAGCCGTTCGTGACAACGTCTCGCTGACCTCGTCGACCAGGTCGGCCTGGGTGAACTCCCGAGCGGACAGGTTGACCGACACGAACAGCGGTGGCGTCCCCTTGCTCGACCGCGTCGCATTCCAGATCGCGGCCTGTCGACACGCGGCTTCGAGCACCCAGCGCCCGAGCGGGACGATGAGGCCCGTCTCCTCGGCCATAGGGATGAACGCCAGGGGCGGCACGAGGCCGCGGGTCGGATGCTGCCAGCGCACGAGCGCCTCGAACCCGACGACCGCCCCATCCACGAGTGACACGATCGGCTGGTAGTGGACGCGCAGCTCCTTGCTCTTGAGCGCGCGGCGGAGGTCGTTCTCGAGATCGAGCCGTTCGAGCGTCTGATCGCTCATCGACGGCTCGAACAGGAAATGACGATGGCTGGCGTCGCCCTTGGCGCGGACCATGGCGATCTCGGCCTCGCGCAGCAGCTCGTCCGGCGTGCCGCGGCCCGCCGTGGCAAGCGCGATGCCGATCGACGCGGTGAGGAACCAGTCCCGGCCGTTGAGCGGGAACGGCTCGCGCAGGTCGCGTGAGATGCGATCCGCGATCTGATGCGCCTCCGCGGCGTCCGCGACCGGGTCGAGAACCAGACCGAACTCGTCGCCGCCGAAGCGCGCGACCGTATCACCCGGCCGCAGGCTGTGGACGAGGCGCTGGCCGACCGCCATCAGCAGCCGGTCGCCCGCGACGTGCCCGAGGGTCTCGTTCACGACCTTGAAGCGGTCGAGATCGAGCAGGATCACGCCGATCGACGCGTCGTCGTCAGGCAGGTGGCCGGCGATCGCGTGGGCGATGCGGTCCGACAGCAGCTCACGGTTCGGGAGCCCCGTCGTCGTGTCGTAGAGCGCCCCGCGCTGGGCGACATCGACGAGTCGCGCGTTCTCGAGACCGATCGCCGCGAGCCTTGCGAAGCTCGACAGCGCTTCCAGATCGCGCTCCGACCACGCCCGCGTCGAGACGCCAGCGGCGAGTCCGAGCACGCCGATGACGCGACCGGCCGACTTCAGTGGGGCCGCGATCGTCGCCCCGAAGCCGGTCGGAACATCCGCCGATCGCCCGGGCCAGGCTTCGTAGTCGGCGACCGCGAACGGCTGCCCCGTGCGGACGACCTCCCCGCCGATGCCCTCATCGAGAGCGATGGACTCATCTTGGGCGCCTGCGAACATTCCGGTCCCGACGCGCAGGATGAGTCGGTGCCCCTCCGGATCGACAAGATCCACCCACCCATGGGGCGTGCCAAGGAGCGCCGACGCCCGATCGAGGATCGCCCCAAGGAGGCCGTTCTGATCGTTATGGTCGAGCAGCGCGAGGGCCGTTTCGTCGAGCGCCCGCAGGTACGGATCGGCACGGGTCCGTTCCGGTCTTTCGCGGCCTTCGCTTTCCTTGACGACGTAGAGCGCACGGTCGGCGACGGCGACCAGCTCGTCCTTCGTTCGTCCGTCCTCCGGGTAACACGCGACGCCCGCGCTGATCGTCACGCTGAGGCGCTGCTCGCGGGTGCGGCGCTTACCCTGAGTGCGTTCCCTGACCGCGCGCCGGATCCGTTCGGCCACCTCGTGGGCGATGACGCGATCGGCGCCGGGCAGGATGGCCGCGAACTCGTCGCCGCCGTAGCGGTACAGCCGGTCGGTGTCGCGCGTCGCGCGGGTCATCGCCTTGGCGATCTCGACCAGCAGGCCGTCGCCCGCGGGGTGACCCAGTGTGTCGTTGAAGCGCTTGAACGCGTCGAGATCGAGCATCAGGACGGCGAATGGGCGGCCCGCCTCGACCGCGGCTCCGACTTCGCGCTGGAACGCGCCGTGATTGCGCAGCCCGGTCAAGGCATCCTGCTCGGCGCGGACGCGGACGTCGCGGTGGGTCTGGGCGTTCTGCATGGCGATCGACGCCTGGCCCGCGAACAGCTTGGTCAGCTCGAACTCGTTGCGCGTGAAATGCGCCTCGGACTCGCCGAGGCGGCCGATGTTCAGCGTCCCGATGGTCTCGCCGTTGACCAGCAGGGGCACGACCATGATCGACTCCGGCTCGAACGGCGTGTTGGGCACCTGGACGGACCGGGCATCGCGATGCGCCTCGTTCGCGAGCACGGCCTCGGCGTGGTCGATGACCCAGCCAGTGATGCCGGGTCCGAGGGGGCTCTCGTGGGCCAGGATCTCGTCGGCGAAGCGGTCGCGGGCGATGACGGCGCGTCGCACGCCGGCCTCGCGGTCCACCCGGTAGATCGTGAGCGAGTCATACGGCACGATCACCTTGAGCGAATCGGCGATGAGCTCCAGCACGCCTGCCGGGTCGAGGGTCGACAGGAGCCGCTCGTTCACGTCGAGCAGACGGCGCTGCCCCTCGAGCTGGAGCTCCATCTCGGCCTGCTGGCGTCCGAGCCGTTCCATGTTCTCGGCGTTGATGACGGCCTGGACCGCAGCTGCGGCGAAGATCGTCAGCGTGACCTCGTCGTCGGCGTCGAACCGGTCGATGCCCGGCTCCGAGACGACGATGACGCCCCGCACGAGATCCTCCTGGACCATGGGCACGAGAAGCATCGACTCCGGACGGGCGGTGTCGCTCAGCACCACGCTGCGCGGATCCCGGGTGGCGTCGCCCAGGCGAAGGGGCCGGCCGTTCGCCGCGACCCATCCGGTCAGGCCCTGGCCGATCGGCGTGCGCAGCTTCTCCATGTCCGGCTCGGTCGAGCCGAGGAACGTCCCCTCGAAGGCGATCGGCTCGCACATGCCGGTCGCGTGGTCGACGTGGTAGACGCGGATCGTGTCGTGTGCGATGAGCCGTTTGGCCTCTTCGACGATGGCCGCGGCGATGGCCGCACGGTCGTGCAACCCGTTGAGGCGCCCGGCCAGCTCCGCGATCGACGACAGGCGATCGGCGAGGCCGCGCCGTGAGTCGGCCAGATTGGCCGTCCCGATCGCGGTCGCCATGTGGTCGCCGAAGGCGCGCGCCAGGCTGCGCTCGGTCCTGGTCCACTCGTACGCCTCGCGGTGGTACAGGACGAGGAGCCCCAGGACGTCGCCACCGTAGATGAGCGGCACGAAGCAGACCGACCCCACCCCGATCGCCCTGTAGACCTCGCGGAGACTGCGTGTCGTCGTGCGCATCGCCCGGTCGAGCACGCGCACGCGACGAGTCCGCAGCGCATCCATCCCGGCCGTGCGCGCGTCCTTCGGCAGCGAGTTGATCGCCTCGATGATGACCGGTGGCAGGCCACGCTGGGCAGCCAGCTCGAGCGGCCGATCGGCCGTCGCGTCGTAGGTCCACAGGGCCGCGCGGTCGACGCCGAACAGGGCGAATGCCTCATCGATGATGTCGTCGAACAGGCCGGTCAGGTCGCGCCGACCGCTGACCTTTGCCGCGATCCGCCCGAGAGCGTCAGCCCGCGTCGGGTCGGTCGTCGCCGGGCGCCGCGACGTCGCTCGACGCCCGTCGGGTGCGGGTCGATCCGGGACGGTGGACATGGGTTGGGGCGCGACCTCCCAGGGCACGAGCAGGGCCCGGCCATCCGCACGTCGGACGGCATAGGGAAGGTACGGTCCGGTGGCGTTCGGGGCGATAGCCCATCTGTACGGGGAGGGTCAGGGCAACAGCACGCCGATCGAGTCGATGATGGCGTCGGCGTCGCCCAGGTCTGCGTCGCTGCCGACCCCGCTCCGCACCCCGATGACGCGCCCGGTCCCGGCGGCGCGCGCCATCGCCAGATCCGCTGGCGAATCGCCGACGACCGCGACCCGACCGGGTTCGGTCCGGAAGGCGTGGCACACCGCGAACACGGCATCGGGTTCCGGCTTCACGGCGAACCCGTCGTCGCCACACACCATCGCTTCGACCCGGTCGCGGACGCCGAGCGCGCGGAGCGTGGCATCGGTCGGTGCCCGGTCGTCGGTCGTGACGACGGCGATCCGCCGGCCGTCGGCGCGGAGGTCGTCGAACAACGTACCGAGATCCGTGAGCGGGACGGCCTCGGCCGCCGGATCCGGAGCGAACCAGGCCGCCTCGGTCGCGCGCCGCGCCGCCGAGATGCTCGGGCACCAGCGTCGCAGGACGCGGGCCACGGTCTCCTCGATCCCGGCCATGGTCTCGGTCGCCAGCGGCCCGCGGGCCGCGACCCGTCCGGTCGACGGGTCGAACCCGATCGTGGCGAACACGTCGAGCGAGACGGGTCGCCGGATCGTGGCGTCCAGGCGTGCCCCGAGCTCGCGCGCCCAGCCGCCCCACATCGCGTGGAAGTCGATGAGCGTGCCGTCCTTGTCGAAGATGACCGCCTCGATGCCGGTGAGGTCGATCGGGCTGGGCTGCCGGGCCCACGGCTGACCCGTCAACGTCGAAGGCGCTCCATCGCTGGATCGAACAGAGGGTCGGCAGCGACGGTGGCCGGGACGTCCTCGCCGAAGTACCGGATCGTCACGGATCGCCCGGGCTGCGCGGCATCGGCCGGGAGCCAGGCATACGCGATCGGCGCATCGATGGAATAGCCGTATCCGGCGCTCGTGACGTAGCCCGCCGGCCGGCCATCGACATGGACCGGTTCCTTGCCCATCACGACGGCCGCCTTGTCTGCGATGACCAGGGGCACGAGGCGGCGCTCGGCGGTCTCCGCGCTCCTGCCGAGGAGCGCGTCCCGCCCCTCGAAATCGCCCTTGTCCATGCGGAGGGCGAACCCGAGCCCCGCCTCATAGGGGTCGTGCTCGGTCGTCATGTCGACGCCCCAGGAGCGGTAGCCCTTCTCGAGGCGAAGCGACCCGAAGGCGCCCCGGCCAGCGGCGATCAGCCCGTGCTCCTGGCCCGCCGCCCAGAGCGTGTCCCACAGCTTCAGGCCCATGTCCGCGGTCGTGTACAGCTCCCAGCCGAGCTCGCCCACGTACGACAGGCGGAGGGCCGTGACCGGCACGGTGCCGATCCACAGGTCGCGCGCCCTGAAGTACCCGAATGCATCGTTGGAGACGTCGGCCGTGGTCACCGACGCCAGCACGTCGCGTGCGCGCGGACCCCACAACCCGATGCAGCAGGTGCCGCTGGTGAGGTCACGAACGGCGACTGTGCCGTCCCGCGGTGCCCGGCGTGTGAACAGGTCGAGATCGAGCTGGCCGTTCGCGCCCACCTGGAATCGATCCGGCGCGAGTCGGGCGATCGTCAGGTCGCTGCGGATGCCCCCGCGCGGATCGAGCATGAGGCTGTAGACCACGCTCCCGACGGGTCGGTCAAGGCGGTTGGTCGTGAGGCCATCGAGGAACGCCAGGGCGCCGGGTCCCTCGACAGCGATCCGTTTGAGCGGCGTGACGTCGTACATCGCCACGTCATCCCGTGTCGCCCGGGCCTCGGCGCCCACGATGGGATGCCAGTAGCGGGTCGCCCAGGCGTTGCGCCCGGGGATCTCGCCGCCGTACCGGCCGAGCAGCCCCTCGTTGACCCCGTACCAGTGGGGTCGCTCCCAGCCGCCACCCTCCAGGAAGTAGGCGCCGAGCTCCTGCTCCCGTTCGTAGAACGGGGAGGTCCGCATCGGGCGCGGGTCCTCCATCGGCTGGAGTGGGTGGACGATGTCGTAGACCTCGACGTAGTTCTGGATGCCGCGGTCGTGGATGTAGTCCGGCGCGAGATGGTGTCTCTCGAAGCGGTTGAGATCGCACTCATGGAGGTCGGTCGCGGAGCCCCCGTCGACCAGCCACTCGGCCATCGCCCGGCCGACGCCGAGCGCGTGGGTCACCCACACGGCCTCGGCCAGCCAGAAGCCGCCGACATCGGCTGACTCGCCCATGAGCGGGAAGCCGTCGGACGTGAACGAGAAGATCCCGTTGATGCCGCGCTCGATCCGTGCCTCGGGTGGGCGGAGCGCGGGCACCAGCTCCTCGGCCCACGACCATGTCTCGGCGAACGTGTCGGGCGTGAACTCGAGGACCGACGGCATGACCGGCGCATCGCGCGGGTGGAGCAGGTCCGCCGCGTCGACCGGCAGCGGGACGTGTCCGTAGCCGCCGACCGCGAGGCGGTCCGGGTACTCGCGGAAGTACATGTCCCGGTCCTGCACCCGGATGTTCGGGTGGAGCGCCTCCGCGTCGGGCGGGATGCCCATCGCGACGACCTCCGGCAGGACCGTCGTCCAGGTGAGCTGGTGGGCGAGTGGCTGGAGCGCGACCGTCATCCCGACCATCGCTCCGATGCGCTGTCCCCAGATGCCGGCAGCGCAGACCACGATGTCGGCCGGGATCTCGCCGCGGTCCGTGATGACCGCGCGGACCCTGCCGTCGTCGGTCCGGATGCCGGTCACGGTGTGGTCGCCGAGGAATGTCGCGCCATCTTCCGTCGCGCGGCGCGCCTGGGCCTCCGAGACACGGACCGAATCGGTCAGGCCGTCGGACGGGACGTGGTACGCCCCCACGATCGCCGAGCGATCGACGAGCGGCCACAGCGCGGCCGTCTCGTCCGGGTCGATGACGCGCCCGGCGAGACCCCACGACTCGGCGAAATCGCGGCGCCGGTGGATCTCGGCCAGCCGCTCCGGGGTGAGGGCGAGCTCCAGGCTGCCGACCGGGTTCAGGCACCACCGGCCGTCCAGCGTCAGCGAGCGCGCCTTCTCGACGGTATAGCCGGCGAACTCGGTCATCGTCTTCGAGGCGTTGGTCTGGAAGATGATCCCGGGCGCATGTGACGTCGAGCCGCCCGTCTTGAACAGCGGCCCCTGGTCCACGACCGTCACGTCGGACCACCCGCGCAGGACCAGCTCGTCGGCCAGCGAACAGCCGACGATCCCGGCGCCGATGATCACGATGCGGGGGGTCTTCGCCACGGGCGGTCCTCGTTGTCGTCGGGCCCCGGACATGACGATGGCGGCGGGCCGTCGGCCGCGCCGCCATCGTGCCTACGACTGGGTCAGGACGCGGGGATCCACGCCTTCCACTTCGCCTCGTTGGCGTCCGCCCACTTCTTGGCGGCGTCCTCGCGAGACATGTTCTCGTTGGTGATGGAGTTGGCGACGGCGTTCTGGTCCTCGGCGGTCCACGAGAAGTTCTTGATGAACTGGGCCGCCTTGGGCGCCTTGTCCTCGAGGTTCTTGCTGATGATCTTGTTCAGGTCGTTGTACGGCGCGTAGTCGCACGTGATCTTGGCCGGATCGGCGTCGCAGCCCTCGGTCCACGGCGGCAGGTTCACGTGCACCAGCGGGACCTCGTTGAGGAACCACTGCGGCGAGTAGAAGTAGCCGATGAGCGGCGACTTGTCCTGCTCGGCCTTGCGGAACGCCTCGATCAAGGCGGCCTCGCTGCCGGCGTAGACGACTTCGTAGTTGAGCCCGAGCCCATTGATGATCCCTTCGTCACTGGTGACGAACGACGGGTCGCCATCGAGCAGCTGGCCCTTGTCGCCGGACTCGGAGGTCTTGAACAGGTCCGCGTACTTGTTCAGGTTGTTCCAGTCGGTGATGTCGGGGTACTGCTCGGCCATCCAGGGCGGAACGTACCAGCCGATGATCCCGTCGATGCCGGTGCTGCCCGCATCGACCGCGACCTTCTTGTCGGTGATGTATGTCTGGGCGAGGTCTTCGTGACCCCAGTTCTCGACGATGGCGTCGACCGCCCCCGATTCGAACCCTTCCCAGGAGACCTGCTCCGTCAGGTCCTTGTACTCGACCGTGAAGCCCATTTGGCTCTTGAGCAGATGCCCGATGACGCCCGCATTCGCCTCGTATCCGACCCACGGATTTACGGCGATGTCGACGACCTCGCTGGTGCCACTGCCCCCTCCGCTGCACGCGGCGAGTGCGAAGCCCAGGGTGGCCGACGCGACGAGCGCGCGGGACCGCGTGATGACACGCATCCTTCTTGGTCCTCCTCCTGACCGGCCGCGATGAGCCGGGGTCCGTGGATTATCGGCCAAGCCGGGCGCGAGCGGAACCTCCAACCGCGTCAACCCTGCCGTGGCCGTGGTCGTGCGTTCGCCCCCTGCGTGATCCGGTCGAGAGCGATGCCCATCAGGACCAGCGCGATCCCGGCCGCGAGGCCCATCCCGAACAGACGGTTCTGCGAGAACCCGGCAACGACGTCGTAGCCGAGCGCCTGACCACCGACGAGCCCGCCGACCACCACCATCGACAGCACGAGGATGACGGCCTGGTTGGCGGCCAGCTGGAGCGCCGGTCCGGCGACCGGCAGTTGCACCTTGGTCAGCAGCTGTCGTGCGTTCGAGCCCGACGACACCGCGGCTTCGACGATCGTCGTCGGCACCGTGCGGATCCCGACCTCGACCAGTCGGATGACCGGTGGCAGCGCGAAGATGATCGCCGCGAAGATCGCGGTGAAGCGGCTGGGGTCGAACAGCACGAACGCCGGCAGCAGGTACACGAACGACGGCATCGTCTGGGCGACGTCGAGGAGGGGTCGCAGCGCCCTGGAGAACCCGTCGCTGCGAGCGGCCATGATGCCCAGACCCAGCCCGATCGCGAAGGTGACGGCCGTCGCGACCAGGACCTGGACGAGCGTCTCCATGGCGTCCTGCCACAGGCCCATCGCGAAGATCAGCAGGAAAGCGACCGCGGCCGTGATCGCCTGGCGCCGCCCCGACACGAGGAGCGCGATCCCGGCGATGACGCCGATCGTCAGCCAGAACGGCGACTGCGTGAACACGGTCTGGACGGGATTGAGGATGCCGAAGCTGACGGCGTCCTTCAGCCCACCGCTGAGCCACGCGACGTCGCTGCGGAGGAAGTCGACGAAGGCGTTCACCGGTGCGCGGAACGAGAGCTCGATGGCATCGGGGAAGGTGCGGGCAGCAGGGAGGACCAGACCGACGACGACCGCCGCCACCGTCAGGGCGATGGCACCCTGCCACACCCGGCGCGGGAGTGGCCCTCTCCGCTCCAGCGCCCGCTTTCGCGGGTCGAGGCGCTCGCTGACCTTCTCGGTCAGACGATCGAGGACGATCGCCAGGAGCACGATCGCGATCCCCGCGTCGAACATCGAGCCGACGTCGTTGCGGATGAGGGCGCGCAGCGTGTCCCGGCCGAGACCCGGCGCGTCGATCAGCGCGGTGATCACGATCATCGAGACGGCCAGCATGATCGTCTGGTTGAGGGCGAGCGCGATCGCGGGTCGTGCGACCGGGAGCTGCACCTTCGTCAGGAGCTGGCGGTCGGTCGCGCCGAGCGAACGACCCGCCTCGACGGTGTTGGCCGGCACGTTCCGGATGCCGAACGACGTGATGCGGATCGCTGCCGGCATGGCATAGATGAGCGTCACGATCGCGGCCGCCGCTGGACCGATCCCGAAGAACAGCACGAACGGCGCCAGGTAGGCGAACGTCGGCATGATCTGCATCACGTCGAGGATCGGCGTGATGATCGCCCGGGCGCGATCGTTGCGGGCCGACAGGATGCCGATCGGGACGCCGATCAGGAACGAGATCGTGACCGCCGCGGAGACGGCCGCCAGCGTCTCGACCCCGGAGTTCCACAGGCCGAGCACGCCGATCGCGAGGAGCCCGAGGGCGGCTCCGGCGGCGAGGCGCATCCCGCCGACCGCGAGGCCGAGCGCGCCCGCGGCGATGACCAGCGCCGGCCAGCCGATCGCCTTCAGGGCGCCGGTCAGGACCGTGACGAGCGTGTCGATGACGACGCGGGGGACGCCGAACAGCAGCGTGAAGATCGGGTTGTTGCGGTTGTCCCGGACGGTGTCGCGGATCTCGTTGAGCCAGAGGAAGAACGGTCGATCGTCGGCGCGCGGCTGCACGATCGTCCCCTGGAAGAGGACGTAGAGCACCGCGGCCGCGATGACGAGAAACAGGAACCAGGTGCGCTTCGGCAGCGCCCCGATCCCGCGAGCGCGGAGGGGGACCGCGGTCGCGGTCACCGCCCTGCCATCGTGTCGATGATCCGCTCGCCGACGGTGTCGGCCACCGCGGCGAGGATGCGCGCACGGTCGACCACCCCCAGCAGGCGACCGTCCTCGACGACGCGGATCGGCTTCTCGGTCGAGGCGGCTGTCTCCAGGCACGAGCGGATGACGGCGGACGCCGGGAACTCCGGTCCGTCGACCGGGTCACCGGGCTCGACGGGTCGCATGATCCAGCGCAGCGTCAGCACGTGGCTCTTCGGCACGTCGCTCACGAAGTCGGCGACGTAATCGTCGGCCGGCGCCCCGACGACCTCCTCGGGCCGGCCGATCTGGACGACCGCCCCGTCGCGCATGATCACGATGTGGTCCCCGAGCTTGAGGGCCTCGGCCAGGTCGTGGGTGATGAACACCATGGTCTTGCCGACCTCGTGGTGGAGGCGCAGGACCTCGTTCTGCATGTCGCGCCGGATGAGCGGGTCGAGGGCGCTGAACGGCTCGTCGAAGAACATCACCTCGGGGTCGACCGCGAGGGCGCGTGCCAGGCCGACCCGCTGCTGCATCCCGCCGGACAGCTGGTCCGGATAGCTGTCAGCGTGCCCCTGGAGTCCGACGAGGTCGATCATCGCGCGCGCCCGATCCTCACGGGCGGCCTTTGGCTCGCCGCGGATCTCCAGGCCGAACGCGACGTTGTCCATGACCCGTCGATGCGGCAGCAGGCCGAAGTGCTGGAAGACCATGCTGAACCTGCGCCGGCGCAGCTCCCGGAGCGTGTCCGGGCTCGCCTTGACGATGTCCTCGCCATCGAGCATGACTTCGCCCGCGGTCGGTTCGATCAGGCGGGTCATGCAGCGCACGAGCGTCGACTTGCCGCTGCCCGACAGGCCCATCACGACGCACACCTCGCCGGGCCGGACATCGAAGGTGACGTCGCGCAGGCCGACCGTGGAGCCCGTCTTGCGGCGGAGCTCGTCGCGCGACAGCTCTGCGTCGGGCGTCCCGATCAGCTTGTGCTCGGAGGGTCCGAAGACCTTCCAGAGGTTGCGGACGGCGAGCGTCGGCTTACCGTTCGTCCGCGTCTCGGGGGTCGCTGGGTCCATCGTCGCGGTCACGCGGTCACCCTCCGAACCAGCCAGTGGGACCAGGCGCGGTGTTCTGCCAGATGTGCTTCGCCTCACGGTACTCGTCGAGACCGCTCAGGCCAAGTTCCCGGCCGATCCCCGACCGCTTGAAGCCGCCCCACTCCGCCTGCGGCACGTAGCGGTTGTAGTCGTTGATCCACACGGTCCCTGCGCGCAACCGGCCGGCGACCCGCTGCGCACGCGACGCGTCGGCCGTCCAGACCGCGCCGGCGAGGCCGTAGTCAGTGGCGTTGGCGAGCTCGATCGCCTCGTCCTCGGTCGTGAAACGCTCGACGGTCATGACCGGCCCGAACACCTCCTCGCGCACGATCCGCATGTCGGGTTGCACGTCGGCGAAGACCGTCGGCCGGTAGAAGAAGCCGGCCTGGAGGTCGGGCTCGTCCGGACGTCGGCCTCCCGCAACGAGTCGCGCCCCGGCGGCGAGGGCATCGGCGACATGAGCCTCGACCTTGGCCCGGTGCTCGGCGGAGATGAGGGCACCGGCCTCGGTCATGTCGTCGAGGCCGTGCCCGAGCCGGATCCGATCGGCTCGCTCTGCGACCGCGGCGACGAAGTCGTCGTGGATGCTCGACTCGACGATGGCGCGACAGCCCGCGGAGCACACCTGGCCGGAATGGACGAACGCCGCGGTGAGCGCGTTGTCGACAGCCGTGTCGAGATCGGCATCGGCGAACACGATGTTCGGGCTCTTGCCGCCGAGCTCGAGCGCCACGCGCTTGACGTTCACCGCCGCGCCCCGCATCAACGCGCGGCCAGCCTCGATGCCACCGGTCAGCGAGACGAGGTCGACCTCCGGGGAGTCGGCGAGCGCCTGCCCGACCCGCTCGCCCGGGCCGAGGATGAGGTTCACCACCCCGGGCGGCGTGCCCGCCTCCTCGAGCAGCCGGGTCAGGTGGATCGCGGTCATCGGCGTCACGTGGGCGGGCTTCATGACGGCCGTGCACCCGGCCGCGAGGGCCGGCGCGATCTTCCACGACAGCTGCAGGAGCGGGTAGTTCCACGGCCCGATCAGGCCACACACGCCGATCGGCTCGTGGACGATCCGGCTGAGGGCGGTCGGCTCGCTGGTGTCGACGAGGCGGCCGGCCTCCTTGTCGGCCAAGTCGGCGTAGTAGCGGAACACGCGCGCGACGTCGTCGATGTCAGCGCGGCTCTCGCGCATCGCCTTGCCCGTGTTCAGCGTCTCGGTCCGGGCGAGCTCCTCGCGGTCGCGATCGAGGAGGCCGGCCACGCGGTCGAGCAGCGCGGCGCGCTCGCCGGTCGGGGTCCGCGGCCAGTCGGTCCGGTCGAACGCCCGGCGGGCGGCGGCGATCGCGGCCTGGACCTGATCGTCGGTCGCGACGTCGACCTCGGTGATGACCGACGCGTCGCTCGGGTTGACGACCGGGCTGCAGGCGCCGTCGCCGGACGCCACCCACGCTCCGTCGATGAACAGGCTCGGCACAGGTCCCCTCAGGTACGCCGACTCCACGGAGCGCCGAGGATGCGACCGCGTTGCGAGCGGGTCAAGGGTCGTGCCGCGTGTCGGGTCGGTGGCCGGGTATCCTCCTCCAGCACACGGACGCAGTCGGAGGAGGAGGGTCGGCATGAGCGCGCTCCCGGCGCGGGCGGACGTCGTCGTCATCGGCGCCGGAATCGTCGGCAACAGCATGGCGTACCACCTGGCGGAGCAGGGCTGGCGCAACATCGTGCTGCTCGACAAGGGCACGCTCCCAAGCCCCGGCGGATCGACCGGTCATGCCTCGAACTTCATCTTCCTCACGGACCATTCGAAGGAGATGACCGCGTTCACGGTCGACAGCGCCCGCCAGTACCGCGAACTCGGCGTCTACGACGAGACGGGCGGCATCGAGGTGGCCCGGACACCTGAGCGGATGGAAGAGCTCAAGCGGCGGATCGCGTCGTCGACCTCGTGGGGGATCGAGGGCGGCCGCTTGCTCACCCCTGCCGAGGTCAAGGAGATGGTCCCGTTCATCGAGGAGTCGGTGATCCTGGGCGGTTTCTACTCGCCCGGTGTCGGCATCGTCGACTCGCTCCAGGCCGGCACGCTCATGCGCCAGAAGGCGCAGCAGATGGGCGCGCTCACGGTCGCTGCGGGCGTCGAGGTCACCGGTCTCGACGTCGTCGACGGTCACGTCCGGGGCGTGCGCACGGATCAGGGCGATATCGCCGCCGAGACCGTGGTCGTGGCCTGCGGCGTCTGGAGCCCGCGGATCGCCCGGATGGCCGGGGCGTCGATCCCGCTGACGCCGGCGGTGCACCAGATGATCGACATCGGTCCGGTGCCGCAGTTCGAGAACACGACCAAGGAGGTCGGCTTCCCGATCGTGCGCGACATGGACACCAACATGTACGAGCGCCAGCACGGGACGGGCTTCGAGGTGGGCTCGTACGCGCACCGCGCGATCCTGATGGACGCCGACGACATCCCGTCGATCGAGGCGTCGGCCCTGTCCCCGACGATGCTGCCCTTCACCCAGGAGGACTTCGACCCGCAGCTCGAGGACGCCCTCGAGCTCTTTCCGGAGATCGTCGGCGACGAGTCGGTCGGGGTGAAGCTGGCGATCAACGGCCTCCTGTCGCTGACGCCCGACGGCAACCCCATCATCGGCGAGACGCCCGAGGTGAAGGGCCTCTGGTCGGCGGCAGCGATCTGGATCAAGGAGGCGCCGGGGATCGCGAAGGCAATCGCCGAGTGGATGACGACCGGCGAGCCCGAGATCGATCCGCACGGATCGGACATCGCCCGGTTCTACGACCACCACAAGACCGCCCAGCACATCGCGGCGCGGGCCAGCGAGGGGTTCAACAAGACCTACGGCATCGTCCATCCGCAGGAGCAGTGGGCGTCGAACCGGCCGATCCGGCTGTCGCCTGCCTACGACCGCCATGTCGAGCTGGGTGCCCAATTCTTCGAGGCGGCGGGCTGGGAGCGGCCGTACTGGTACGGCACGAACGAGTCGCTCCTCGGCGAGTACGGGGACCGCGTCATGCCGCGCAAGGCCGAGTGGGAGTCGCGCTGGTGGTCGCCGATCATCAACGCCGAGCACCTCGCCATGCGCGATCGGGCCGGGCTCGTCGACCTGTCGGCGTTCGCGATCTTCGACGTGACCGGTCCGGGTGCGCTCGCGGCCCTGGAACGCCTGGCCGTCAATCGCGTCGACGTCGCGCCCGGCCGGACCGTGTACACGCCGCTCCTCAACAGCGCCGGCGGCATCCTCGCCGACCTCACGATCATGCGGCTGGCCCACGACCGGTTCCGGGTCGTCACCGGCGGCGGGATGGGCATGCGCGACAGGAAGATCTTCCGCGACGCGATGCCCGCGGACGGTTCCGCCCAGCTGCAGGACCTGACGAATGCGCTCACCACGTTCGGCCTGTGGGGCCCGCGGGCGCGGGACATCCTCGGTGCGGCCGCCGACGGCAGCGCGGATATCAGCCACAAGGGCTTCCCGTTCCTGACCTCGAAGATCGTCGATATCGACGGTGTTCGGACACTCGCCTCGCGGATCAGCTACGTCGGCGAGCTCGGCTGGGAGATCTACGTCCCGATCGAGCAGGGCCTGCGTGTCTGGGACGCGATCTGGGGGGCCGGGCAGCCGCACGGTCTGGTACCGGTCGGGATCGGGACCTACGCGGTCACGTCGCGCCTCGAGAAGGGCTATCGCGCCCATGGCGCGGAGCTGGAGCTCGATTTCAACCTGGTCGAGGCGGGCATGGCGCGGCCGACCGTCAAGGACCAGGACTTCATCGGCCGCGAGGCCTACCTCCGGCAGCGCGACGCGGCACCGGCCGCGATCCTGTGCACGCTGACCGTCGACGACCCCACGTCGAAGAGCGGCGTGAAGCGCTACATGCTCGGCCGCGAGCCGATCCTCGCCGAGGACGGCACCCCGCTGGTCGACGCGAAGGGCCGGCGGTCATACGTCACCAGCGCGGGGTCCGGGCCTTCGGTCGGCAAGCATCTGCTGATGTCCTACCTGCCGCCGGAACAGGCCGTCGAAGGCACGAAGCTCCTGGTCGAGTATTTCGGCGAGCGCTATCCGGTGACGGTCGCCGTGGCGGGGGCCACCCCGCTGTTCGACCCCGAGAACGAGCGGATCAGGAGCTGACCGCGCCGATGCGCATCCTCGTCCTCGTGAAGCGCGTCCCCGCCACCGGCGGCCGGATCGTGCTCGCCGAGGACGGGCTGTCGATCGACACCCGGTACCTCGGCTTCGTCGTGAGCCCGCACGAGGAGTGTGCTGTCGAGGAAGCCGTCCGGCTGATCGATGCGAACGGTGGCGAGTCGGTCGTGCTCACACTTGGCCCGGCCGAGGCGGCCGATCAGCTGCGCGATGCCCTGGCGGTCGGCATCGAACGGGCCGTCCACCTCGAGACCGACGGATCCGACTGGGACCCGGTCGCAACGGCGGGCGCGATCACCGACGCTGTGAAGGGGCTCGAAGCGGCGGACGGGCCGTTCGACCTGATCCTGGCCGGCAACGAGTCGGCCGATTCGGGTGGCTACCAGGTGGCGATCCGGGTCGCCGTCGCGCTCGACCGACCCATCGTGACCGGCATCAAGGCGCTCGAGGTGCGCGACGGCGTCGCGACCGCACGCCGCCAGGTCTCGGGCGGCGCCGATGTGTACGAGCTGCCCCTCCCCGCGGTCGTCGCGGTCCGCGAGGGGATCAACCTGCCGCGCTATCCGTCCGTGCCGGGTCGCCTCCGCGCGAAGCGCAAGGAGATCGAGCGGATCGTCCCGGAGCGACGGCCGGGCGGCCCGACTCTCGAGCGCCTCCAGCTCCCCGTCGAGCAGGAGCAGCACGTCGAGATCCTGGGCAACGGCCCGGAGGCGGCGCCGCGCGTCGTCGAGCTGATGCGCGAACTGGGCGTGCTGTGACCGCGGTCCTCGTCCTCGTCGAGCTTGCCGACGGCGCGCCCGACCGGCTGAGTGCCGAGGCCCTGGGGTTCGCCGGTGGTGTCGCCAAGGACGCCGGTGGCGAGGTGGACGCGGTGGTCGTCGCGAGCGCCGCGGATGCCGAAAGTGCCGCGACGGCGGTTGCCGGACTCGGCCGCTACGGCGTGAGCACCGCCCATCTGGTCGCGGGCGAGCGGCTCGCCGCCTACGCTCCCGCCGCCTGGGCGGCGGCCGTCAGCCAGGTGGCGACGGCCGGCTCCTACGGCGCGATCGTGGGCTCCGGCGGCGAACGGGCCACGGAGGTCCTCGCCCATGTCGCCGCCCGGTTGGGCGTGCCGATGGCGGCGAACGTGGTCTCGGTCCAGCCCGGAGACCGCTGGCGGCTGACCCGCCAGCGTTGGGCCGGCAGCCTGCTCGAGGAGGCGTTCCTCGACGGCGAACCGCGGATGCTGACCGTCGCGGCGCACGCCGTGCCCGCCCTCGAGCCGTCGTCCTCGGCTGCACCGGCGGCAGTCGCCCGGGTCGAACCTGCCATCACCGATGCGGACGTGCGTGCGCGGATCGTGGGCCACGATGAGACGGCGGGGGACCGCGTCTCACTCGCCGATGCCAAGGTCGTGGTCGGTGGCGGCCGTGGGCTCGGCAGCGCCGAGGCCTTCGCGATGCTCGACGAGCTCGCGGGATTGCTCGGAGCGGCCGTCGGTGTCTCGCGCGTGGCGACGAGTCTCGGCTGGCGACCTCACGCCCAGCAGATCGGCCAGACGGGGACCCGAATCGCGCCCGACCTGTACATCGCGTGTGGCATCAGCGGCGCGATCCAGCACATCGTCGGGGCGAAGGCGGCCAAGCGGATCCTCGTGATCAACAACGACCCGGAGGCGCCGATCTTCCGCCGGGCGAGCTATGCGGTCATCGGCGATGTCCACGCCATCGTGCCGGCGATCAGCGCGGAGATCCGGCGGGTCCGCGGTGGCGGGTGACTGACCGCTTGGCGCTACACTCGCGTCCGAGCGCGCGCAATCGACCCGCGCCCGAGAGGAGGGTGACCCGATGGGATTCATCCGTGGCGTGATCGCCGGAGTCGCCGTGGCTGCCGGTGCGGCCGCGTGGTACATGTCGCGGGCCGGGTCGGCCTTCCGGGATCGCTATCGCGTGGACCGCAAGCTCGGCGAGCTTGGCGACGAGATCGAGACGCGGACGCGGGACGTGCGTTCGAAGGTCACCGCCGAGGTCCGCTCGATGGCCACTGGGAACGGCCCTGAGACGATCGGCGATACGCTGGACGAAGCCCAGGCGGCAGCGGCCGAAGAGGCCGCCGAGCTCGCCGCAGATGTCGAGGCGAAGGCCGCCAAGGTGAAACGGGCCGCGAAGTCGGCCGCATCCGAGTAGCAGGAGAACAGATGGCAAGACGGAAAGTCACATACCCCCCGCCCAAGACAGCCAATCGACCCCCGCCGCCCACAGGGCTGCCGGATGACGCGCCGTACGTTCGGCCCACCGTCGCCATCATCGATCTGACTGCGGGCAAGGGCCGCACAGGACTTTCCGTCGGGGGACGGGTCCGCATCACCGGGACGGGCCTGTATTCCGGGGAGATCGCCGTCATCGAGAAGCTGTCGAAGGGCGTGATCCCCTCGGCTGTCGTGCGGACCGAGGCCGGCAAGACCCGCCAGGTCCGGACCATCGATCTCGAGCCGGTGACGGCGACCAAGCCCGACTGAGCCCGGGTCTGCGAGGCCGGGCCGGTCGCTTTAGCGCTCTCGCAGGCCCGCCGCGATCCGGGCGGCGCCCGTCACCACGAGTTGAGCCAGCTTTGCCTCCCGGCCAGCCGGCGGGAATCGGTATGACGGCCCGTGGAGGTGGACCGCCGCGATGACCTCGCCCGAGGCGTCGGCGATCGGGGCCGCGACGGACGCGATCCCGTCATCGAACTCCTCGACCGCCCAGGCGTAGCCGCGCCGCCGCACATCGCGCAGGCGCTCGCGGACGGCATCGGCCTCGGCCAGGGTGCGCGGCGTGAACCGCTCGAGGGTCGGTTGGGCGAGATAGCGCTCGATCGCCGCCGGGGTGCGGAACGCCAGCAGCACCTGCCCCGACGAGACCGCGTGGAGCGGCGCACGGGCGCCCGTCCAGTCGCGGACCACGACCGGGTTGGGCGTGTCGACCTGGTCGATGTAGTGGATCAGGTCGCCATCTGGGACGCCGAGCCCGGCGGCTTCGCCGGAGGCCGCCGCGAGATCCGCCAGGATAGGTCTGCCGACGGCCGCCAGTGAGCGGACCAGGCTGAACCCGCCGGCCAGCGTCACGAGTCGCGGCCCGAGGCGGTAGGAGGTCTCGCCGGGCACCTGCTCGACCGCCCCCTCCCCGACGAGCGTGGCAAGCAGCCGGGCCGCGGTCGATTTCGGCAGGGCGGCCCGTTCGGCGACGTCGGTCACCCCGAGCGGCCCCTCGTCGAGCGCGTCGAGGACGGCAAAGGCTCGCCTGATGGATTGGACGCTGGACACGTGACCCCTTCGTGGGCTAGATTCGCGGTCGCGGGTTCCATGATACGGCACGGTTCCACGATGTGGAACCCCCCGCGGCCGGTCTCTCCCCACGCGGGATCCCTGGAGCTCCACCCATGACCGACGACTATCAGGACATCGACCTCACCGCCCTGTCGGACGACGAGCTGGTCGAGCAGATGCACAACGACCTCTACGACGGCATGAAAGAGGAGATCGTCCAGGGGACGAACATCCTCCTCGGGCGCGGGTTCTCGGCCACGAAGGTGCTCGACGACGCGCTCGTCGCCGGCATGAAGATCGTCGGCATCGACTTCCGCGACGGCATCCTGTTCGTGCCCGAAGTCCTGCTTGCGGCGAACGCGATGAAGGCCGGCATGGAGATCCTCCGCCCGCTGCTCGCGGAGACCGGCGCCGAGCCGGTCGGCAAGGTCGTGATCGGCACGGTCAAGGGCGACATCCACGACATCGGCAAGAACCTCGTCGGCATGATGCTCGAAGGCGCCGGTTTCGAGGTCGTCGACCTCGGCATCAACACCGACGCCGACAAGTTCATCAACGCGCTCACCGAGCACAAGCCGGACATCCTCGGGATGTCGGCGCTGCTGACGACGACCATGCCCTACATGAAGGTCGTCATCCAGACGCTCAAGGACCGCGAGATGCGCGATGACTACATCGTGCTGGTCGGTGGCGCGCCGTTGAACGAGGAGTTCGGGATGGCGGTCGGGGCCGATGCCTACTGCCGTGACGCCGGCGTGGCCGCCGAGACAGCGCGGCGTCTCATCGACGAGCGACGTGCAACCAAGCGTGCCAGCGTCCCGGCCTGACCGCCACTCCCCGCGCGTCCTCGTGGTCGGCTGCGGGGCGCTCGCTCGCGAGCTCGTCGCCCTGACGCGCGATATCCCGAACGTCGACATCACCTGCCTGCCGGCCACGCTGCATAACCGTCCCGGTGGCATCCCGGCGGCCGTCCGCGAGCGCATCCGTCGCCGTCGGGCGGGCTACGACCGCGTGTTCGTCGCGTACGCCGATTGCGGCACCGGCGGTCTGCTCGACCCGGTCATCGCCGAAGAGGGTGTCGAGCGCCTGGCAGGCGCCCATTGCTACGAGTTCTACGCGACGAGCCCGGAATTCGCCCGGATGGTCGAGGACGAGCCCGCGACGTTCTTCCTGACCGACTTCCTGGCGCGCAACTTCGAGCGCCTCGTGATCACGGGGCTGGGGCTCGATCGGCATCCCGAGCTGCGCGACCAGTATTTCGGCAACTACCGCCGCCTCGTCTATCTCGCCCAGACCGACGACCCGGTGCTGGCGACATCGGCGCGGCGGGCCGCCCGACGGCTCGGCCTCGCCTACGAGCAGCGGCGGACCGGCTATGGCCAGCTGGGGACGACGATCGCGGCCATCGCTGCGGGTCTGCCGGCACCGGCCGTGTCGCCGGTCATCGAGCTGGGAGGGCACTGACACGTGGGGACCATGACGGTCATCTGGTGGCGCGACATCCCCGCGCAGGTCACCGCGCGGGAGGGCCGCCGGCAGAGCAAGATCGTCCTGCACCCGCGGTTCCAGGTCGCGATCGACAAGGCCGCGAGCCGTGCCGGCAAGCGTGCCTACAACGACTACATCGGCGAGTGGCGCCGGACCCAGCAGCGCTGCGGCGACGACATCGACCAGGAGGTCGCGGCGGAGGCGGAGCGGATCGAGGCCGACTACGACAAGCACCGGCTCGCGATGCTGATCCAGTCGGGCGGCGTCGACGGCGGCCCGGTCTTCGCGCCCGCCCACGACGAGACCCAGGGCAAGCCCGACGCATGACCCGCACCGTCGTCAGCTCGGCCACGCGTGAGGTCGTCATCGGGGACGACCAGCCCTTCGTGATCATCGGCGAGCGCATCAACCCCACCGGCCGGAAGGTCCTGATGGAGGAGATGAAGGCGGGCGACTTCTCGCGCGTCGAGCGCGACACGCTCGCCCAGGTCGAAGCCGGCGCGCATATGCTCGACGTGAACGCCGGCATCCCACTGGCGGACGAGCCGGCGATCCTCGCCGACACCATCAAGCTCGTCCAGTCACTGACCGACCTCCCGCTGTCGATCGATTCGTCGATCGTCGAGGCGCTCGAGGCAGGGCTCGCCGTCTACCAGGGCAAGGCCCTGCTCAACAGCGTGACCGGCGAGGAGGAACGCCTCGAACGCGTGCTGCCGCTCGTGAAGAAGTACGGCTGCGCGGTCGTCGCGATCAGCAACGACGAGACCGGCATCAGCATGGATCCGGATGTCCGATTCGGCGTGGCCAAGCGGATCGTCGAGCGTGCGGCCGACCACGGCATCCCGCGCGAGGACATCGTGGTCGACCCGCTGCTGATGCCGATCGGCGCGCTCGCCGGCGCCGGCCGCCAGGTCTTCCACATCCTCGGCCGTCTCCGCGATGAGCTCAAGGTCAACTCGACCTGCGGCGCGTCCAACGTGAGCTTCGGGCTGCCGAACCGCGAGGGCATCAACGGAACGTTCCTCAGCATGGCCATCGCGTCGGGCCTGACATCGGCCATCACCAACCCGATCGCCGAAGGCGTCCGCCACGCGGTCATGGCCAGCGACGTGCTGATGGGCAACGACCAGGACGCAACGCGCTGGATCCGCCAGTTCCGCATCGTCCCGCCCGAAGGTGAAGCGGGTGGTCGCCGCGTGAATCGCCGTCGCGGAGCGGCCTCGAACGGCACCGGCCAGGCCGTCTCGGCCGATGTTCCAGGTGTCGACGTCCCGGGGCTCGACGTCCCGGGCCCTCGCTGACCGACGGGCCCATGGCCCCGGGCGCCGCAGCCGATCCGCAGGTCATCTTCACGCCGTCGGGGCGGCGCGGTCGCGTGCCGTCCGGAACGACCGTGCTCGATGCGGCGCGCTCGCTCGGAGTCGACATCGATGCCGTGTGCGGGAGCCGCGGGATCTGCGGTCGATGCACGGTCACCCCGGCATTCGGGACGTTCGCGAAGCACGGCATCACGTCGGCTCCGGATCACCTTGCCGAGCCGGGCCCGCTCGAGACGGCCTATCGCGACGAGCACGACCTGGCCGCGGACCGGCGTCTGTCGTGCACGGCCGTGTTGCTCGGCGACGCCGTCATCGATGTGCCGCCCGAGAGCCAGGTCCACCGGCAGGTCGTGCGCAAGGACCTCGGTGCCCGCGCCTTCGAGATGGATCCCGTCGTGCGGCTTCACACGGTCGATGTCACCCCGCCCGACCTGGCGACACCGACCGGCGACCTCGGCCGGCTGCTCGCTGCCCTCGAGGCGGAGTGGGATCTGGCAGATTTGCGCGCCGATCTGTCGGTGGTTCGGGGGTTGCAGGCTGCGCTGACGGCCGGGTCGTATCGCGTGACGGTCGCGGTCCACGGCGGCCGCGATGTCATCGCCGTGTGGCCGGGCTTCCACGACCGGGCGTTCGGCGTGGCGATCGACGTCGGGTCGACCACGATCGCCGGGCACCTGGTGGATCTGGTGAGCGGCGACGTCCTCGCCAGCGCCGGCGCGATGAACCCACAGATCAGGTTCGGCGAGGACCTCATGAGCCGCGTGTCGTACGTGATGATGCACGAGGGCGGCGACGTCGAGCTGACGACGGCGGTGCGCAAGGCGCTCGACGGGTTGCTCGCGGCGCTTGCCAACAAGACCGATATCAAGCGGGTCGAGATCCTGGAGCTCGCGATCGTCGGGAACCCGATCATGCACCACCTGCTGCTCGGCATCGACCCGACCCCGCTCGGCTCGGCGCCCTTCGCGCTGGCCACCGACACGGCGGTCTCGACGACGACAGCGGAGATCGGCGTCTTCGCGCATCCCGGCGCGCGGGTCTACGTGCTGCCGTGCATCGCGGGCCACGTCGGCGCGGACACGGCCGGGGTCATCCTCGCCGAGCAACCGCACAGGGCAGACGTGATGACTCTGGTCGTCGACGTCGGCACGAATGCCGAGATCGTGCTCGGCGACCGGCACCGCCTCCTGGCGGCCAGCAGCCCCACGGGCCCGGCGTTCGAGGGCGCCCAGATCAGCTCGGGCCAGCGTGCCGCACCGGGCGCCATCGAGCGGGTGCGGATCGACCGGGACACGCTCGAGCCGCGCTTCCGGGTCATCGGCGTCGATGCCTGGTCGGATGCACCGGGCTTCGCCGACGCGGTCGGCGCCGCGGGGACCGGGGTCACGGGCATCTGCGGCTCGGGCATCATCGAGGTCGTCGCGGAGCTGTACCTCGCCGGGGTGATCACCGCGGATGGCGTGATCGATGGTTCGACCGCGACGCGGACGCCGCGTGTCGTCGCAGACGGACGCACCTTCAGCTATGTCCTGCACGAGCCGACGGACGGTGGGCCGCGCATCGTCGTGACCCAGAACGACGTCCGGGCCATCCAGCTGGCCAAGGCCGCGCTCTATGCCGGGGTGCGTCTGCTCATGGATCACCTCGGCCGCGACACCGTCGACGAGGTCAGGCTGGCCGGCGCATTCGGCAGCCAGATCGACCCCCTCCACGCGATGGTGCTGGGCCTCGTCCCGGACTGCGACCTCGACCACGTCCGGGCCGCCGGCAACGCCGCCGGGACCGGGGCGCTGATCGCGCTGCTGTCGGGTGCCGCACGGCGCGAGATCGAGGGCGTCGTCCGGCGCGTCGAGAAGATCGAGACGGCGGTCGAGCCGCGCTTCCAGGAGCACTTCGTCGAGGCCATGGCGATCCCGCATCGCACCGCCCCCAATCCGCACCTCGAGCGAGTCGTCACGTTGCCGCCGCGTCCGCAGACCGCGGATCGCGTCACCGATCGACCGGCGGAGGGGCGTCGCCGTCGTCGCCCGGTCGTGCGCAGCGGTCCGGCGGCCGACCGATGACCGACAACGCCCCGACCAGGCGGAGCGGGGGTCGCGAGGGGCGGCGCGCGGCGCGCCTCAGCCACCAGGTCGAGCGGATGCCGTTCCTGACCCGGACCCTGGCGCCGTTCGAGGTCCTGAACGAGGAAGGGCTCTCGCTCCTGGAGCACAACGCCGACACCATCCTCGAAGAGGTCGGCGTGGAGTTCCGCGGCGATCCAGACGCCCTGCGTCTGCTCAAGGACGCCGGCGCCGACGTCGAGGGCGAGCGGGTGCGGTTCCCGCGCGGGATGTGCCGGCAGATCGTCCAGGCGACGGCGCCACGCCAGTTCACGCAGTACGCGCGGAACGAGGCGAACAACGTCGAGATCGGCGGCATGCACACGGTGTTCGCACCGAACTACGGGTCGCCGTTCGTGCGCGACCTCGACCGGGGCCGGCGGTACGGCACCATCGAGGACTTCCGCAACCTCGTGAAGCTGACGTACCTCTCGCCCCACCTGCACCACAGCGGCGGGACCGTGTGCGAGCCGGTGGACGTGCCGGTCAACAAGCGCCACCTCGACATGGTCTACGCGCATATGCGGTTCTCGGACAAGCCGTTCATGGGCTCCGTGACCGCCCCGGAACGGGCGCGCGACACGGTCGAGATGGCGCGGATCCTGTTCGGCGCCGACTACCTCGAGGACCACCCGGTCATCCTCAGCCTGATCAACGCCAACTCACCGCTGGTGTGGGACGCGACGATGCTCGGCTCGGCGCGGGCCTATGCCGAGGCGAACCAGGCGACGTTGCTCACGCCGTTCATCCTGGCCGGTGCGATGGCGCCGGTCACGGCCGCGGGCGTCGCCGCGCAGACCCTCGCCGAGGCCCTCGCGGGGATGACGTTCGTGCAGCTGGTGCGTCCCGGCGCGCCGCTCGTGCTCGGCAGCTTCGCGAGCTCGATGTCGATGCAGTCGGGCGCGCCGACGTTCGGCACGCCGGAGCCCGCGCTGGTCCTGTACGTGATGGCATCGCTCGCCCGCCGGCTGGGCGTGCCGTTCCGCTCGGGGGGCGCGCTGTGCGCCTCCAAGATCCCGGATGCGCAGGCCGCCTACGAGAGCGCGGCCACCCTGCAGCCGACGGTCCTCGGCGGGGTGAACTTCGTGCTCCACGCGGCCGGCTGGCTGGAGGGCGGCCTCGCGGTCAGCTACGAGAAGCTCATCATGGACGCCGACCAGTGCGGGATGATGGCCGTGTTCGTGAAGGGCGTCGACCTGTCCGAGAACGGCCAGGCGATCGACGCGATCAGGGCCAACGGCCCTGGCCAGCACTTCCTCGGCACGGCCCACACGCTGGCCAACTTCGAGACGGCGTTCTACCGCTCTGAGGTGGCCGACAACAACTCGTTCGAGCAATGGAGCGAGGACGGCGGGCTCGACGCCGCGCAGCGGGCGAACGCGATCTGGAAGCGCATGCTCGCCGAGTACGAAGCTCCACCGCTCGACCAGGCCACCGACGAGGCCCTGCTCGAGTTCATGATCCGCCGCAAGGCCTCGATGCCCGACTCGGAAGTCTGAGCGTGCTCTTCCGCCGCCACGCCGGGCTGACGACCGCCTCGCGCGCCGCACTCGGGGACCTCCTGCGCTCACCGACGTTCGAGCTGATCCCGCTCAAGAACGCGATGGACCAGGCCGGGCACCTGCCGCCCGGCGCGACGGTCTCGGTCACGGCATCGCCGACGAAGGGCCTCGAGGCGACGGTCGACCTGGCCAGCCGGCTCCAGGCTGCGGGTTTCGTCGTCGTCCCGCACCTGTCGGCGCGCATGGTTCGCGATCGGGCACACCTCGTGGATCTCGTCGCCGTGCTCGATGACGGCGGGGTCGATCGCGCGTTCGTCGTCGGTGGCGACGAGAAGGAGCCGGGTGCCTACGTGGACGGTCTGGCGCTGCTCCGCGGGTTGGCCGAGATCGGCCACCCGTTCCGCCACGTCGGCATCCCGGCCTATCCCCAGGGCCACGCGTTCATCCCGGACGGCCCGTTGCTCGACGCCCTCCGCGCCAAGGCGGAGTTCGCGCAGTACATGACCACACAGCTGTGCTTCGACCCCGCGGCCATCTCGTCCTGGCTCAGCGCGCGCCGCGCCGAGGGCCTGTCACTGCCGGTCCACATCGGCGTCCCCGGCGTGGCCGAACCCCAGAAGCTGCTCGCCCTGGCGGCACGGATCGGGGTGGCCGACACGCACCGGTTCCTCGCCAAGAACGTCCGGTTCGTGGCACGCCTCGTGCGGTCCGGCGGCTTCTACCGACCCGATGCGCTGCTGGAGGGGATCGCCCCCAGCATCGCGGACCCGTCCATGGGGATCACAGGGCTCCATCTCTACCTGTTCAACGCTGTGGAAGCGACCGAGACCTGGCGGCGCGCAAAGGTCGAGATGCTGGCGACCGACGGATGACGGCCTCGTCCTCCCGGTCCTTGATCGCCACCCTGGCGGGTTTCCCGGATCGCCTGGCCGGCGCCGCGCGGGCCGCGGTGGCCCAGCCGACCCCGGACGGCGAGTGGACCCCGGAGCAGGTGGTGCGCCACCTCATCGCCGTCGAGACCGGCGTCCACCAGGCCCGGCTCCGGGACCTCGCCACGGTCGCCGAACCGCGCTGGGACTGGACCGAGCCAGGTCCTTGGCCGGACGAGCCGGACCTGGGGCTCGAGGGCGTGCTCGCGCGCTTCGCCGCCGAACGCCGGTCGACGGTGGCGACGATCGGCGCGCTCGACGAGGGCGGCTGGGCGCGCTCCGGGGAGCACACGACGTTCGGCCCCCTCGACGTGGCGGGCTTGATCCGCAACGCGGTCGACCACGACGAGGAGCACCATCGGGGCCTGCGGCCCTAGGACCATCTCGTGCGGTCTTGTTCCTCGACCCGGGGAAGCGACCGTGGCACTATGCCGACAGGCGGGGGGTCGACCTCCTGCCATCGAGCTGGAGGGACCCTGATGGCGTCCGACCCCAACGAGCCGCGCTCCCGACGCGCACTCCTCGCCGCCGCCGCTGGCGGCGCGGCAGCCATGGCGGCCTCGGCCGCGATGCCGCTCACGGCCGCGGCGGCAGATCCGAATGACGTCGTCAAGGGTGTCGATAACCCGACGACCGCCCAGACGTCGATCACCCAATCCACCGCGGGCATCGTCGCGTTCAAGGTCCGAACCACCAACCCGGACGCGGCCGCGCTGCTGGCCTCGACCGGCAGCGAGACCGGGATCGCGACCGATACCGCTTTTACGGGCGTGTATGGCTGGGCTCCCGAGGCGCCGTTCCCGGCGGATCCCCAGTACGAAGGCTCCGGCGTCTGGGGCGACAGCCCTGACGACGGCGTGGTCGGGACCGGCGGGCTCAGCGGCGTCATCGGCATCGGTGGTGGCGCTGGCGTCGTCGGTATCGGCGACGACGGCGTCGTGGCCGTGGGCGGCCCGGGTGGCGCCGGGGTTCGCGCCGTGGCCGATACCGCGACCGACGTCGGTCTGGCGGTCACGGGCAAGGTCCAGTTCAGTCGATCCGGTCGTGCCACCATCCTGGCCGGCAGGTCGAGCATCAAGGTCAACCTGGCCGGCACCACGACCTCGAGCCGCGTCTTCGCCGTGCTGCATTCGAACCGCACCGGACGGTATGTGCGGGCCGTGGTCCCGACCACGGGATCATTCACGATCTACCTGAACACGACCGTGACGGCGTCCACGTGGATCGCCTGGTTCGTGATCAACTGAGATGGGCAAGATCGATCTGGCGCGACTCGAAGGGCTGCGCGCAGCCCGGGGGCGCGCGACACGGGAGCGGGCGACCGACGTGCAGTCGGCTGCCGCAGGGTTCGCGGAACGCTCGAAGGGTCTCACCCTCTCGGCCCAGGGGCGCAGCCGCGACCTGAGCGAGGTGGCCGATGGAGCGGAGGCTCGTGAGGCTTTCGCAGCCGTGATCAACCGCACGCGCTAGCTTCCCCGCACCCAAACACCGTCACGCACAGCGGCGCGCCGAGCCACGACCTGCCCGGCGCGCCGTCGTCTGCCCGCGGTCCCCTTGCGGGTCTGCGCCCGCTCGGGCATCATCCCCGGCACAACCGAAGAGTGCTTTATCCAGAGTGGCGGAGGGACCGGCCCGTCGATGCCACGACAACCTACCGACGCGACGTCGGCAAGGTGCCAAGTCCGGGCAGGTCTTCCTGCGAGATAAGGGACACTCCCGTCGGAGCTCCCTCGAAACGACCAGGTCGTCCGGTCCGTGGGCCGCGTCCAGTCGCCGCGCATGCCTTGGGGGAAACGCTGTGTCGACTCGAACGCTGTCGCCACCGGGAAGCTCGACGATCGCGGGCGATTCGCACGGGCCTCGGGCGTTCACGCGCTCCGACCGGCGCGCTCGACTCCATGGCCTGCTGGCGGAGCGCATCCTCGTTCTCGACGGCGCCATGGGCACGATGCTCCAGGGGCTCGGGTTGGACGAGGCGGCCCATCGGGGGGATCTGTTCCGCGGTCATCCGCGCGACCTGCGCGGCGATAACGACCTGCTCACGCTGACGCAACCCGACGCCGTCAGCGCCGTCCACGCGGCGTATCTCGACGCCGGGGCGGACATCATCTCGACCAACACCTTCACGGCAACGCGCATCGCCCAGGCCGACTACGGTCTCGACGCGACGGTCGTCCGCGAGATGAATGCGGCGGCCGCCCGGCTCGCTCGCGCCGCGGCCGACGCGGCCGAAGCCGCCGAGCCGGACCGACCCCGTTTCGTTGCCGGCGCGCTGGGGCCGACGAACCGAACCGCGTCGATCAGCCCGGACGTCGGCGACCCGGCCGCGCGGGGAGTCACCTGGACCGAGCTCGAGGAGGCCTATCGCGATGCCGCGGCGGGCCTGGTCGAAGGCGGCGCCGACATCCTCCTCATCGAGACGATCTTCGACACCCTCAACGCCAAGGCCGCGATCTTCGCGGTCGAGTCGCTGTTCGACGAGCTCGGCGACCGGCTGCCGGTGATCGTCTCCGGCACGATCGTCGACGCGTCGGGCAGGACGCTGTCCGGGCAGACGGTCGAGGCCTTCTGGCACAGCATCCGCCACGCCGATCCCCTGGTCGTCGGGCTGAACTGCGCACTCGGGCCGCGCCAGCTCCGCGAGCACCTCGACGTCCTCTCGCGGATCGCGGACCGGCCCGTCTCGGCCTACCCGAACGCCGGCCTCCCCAACGAGCTGGGCGGCTACGACGAGACGCCCGAGGAGATGGCCGAGGCGCTCGGGGAGTGGGGCCGGCACGGTCTCCTCAACATCGCCGGCGGCTGCTGCGGGACGACGCCCGAGCACATCGCGGCGATCGCCGCCGCCGTCGCGGGCCTGCCGCCGCGTCCGCTCGTCCGGCCGCCCGCGGTGACCCGCCTCGCGGGGCTCGAGCCGGTGGTCATCCCGCCGCCCGGCAACACGTTCGTCAACGTCGGCGAGCGGACCAACGTGACCGGCTCACGCAAGTTCGCCAGGCTCGTTGCCGAGGATCGCGAGGACGAGGCCGTCGACATCGCGCGCGAGCAGGTCGCCAACGGCGCCCAGCTCATCGACGTGAACATGGATGAGGCCATGCTCGACGGGGTCGCGGCCATGACCCGCTTCCTGCGCCGCATCGCCGCCGAGCCCGACATCGCGACGGTCCCGGTCATGGTCGACAGTTCCAAGTGGTCGGTGCTCGAGGCCGGCCTCCAGCAGCTCCAGGGCAAGGGCGTCGTCAACTCGATCTCGCTCAAGGAGGGCGAGGCGGAGTTCCTCAGGCAGGCTCGGCTGTGCAGGCGCTACGGCGCCGCGGTCGTTGTGATGGCATTCGACGAGGGGGGCCAGGGCGACACGGTCGATCGGCGGCTCGCGATCCTCCGACGTGCCTACGACCTCCTGACCGGGGTCGTCGGCTTCGCGCCCGAGGACATCATCCTCGACGCCAACATCTTCGCCATCGCAACCGGCATCGAGGAGCACAACGCGTACGCGGTCTCCTTCATCGAGGCCGTCCGGCGCCTCAAGGCCGAGCTGCCCGGAACACGAACGTCCGGGGGCGTGTCGAACGTGTCGTTCGCGTTCCGTGGCAACGACCTCGTCCGCGAGGCGATCCACTCGGTCTTCCTGTACCACGCGAAGGCGGCCGGCCTGGACATGGCGATCGTCAACGCCGGGGTGCTACCCGTGTACGACGACATCGAGCCCGAGCTCAAGGAGCGGGTCGAGGATGTCGTGCTGAACCGCCGCCCGGACGCGACCGAGCGGCTCCTCGATATCGCCACGCGCTACGCGGGCACCGCCGGCATGGACCGTCCGGCGGAGGACCTGGACTGGCGCGAACGACCGGTCGGCGAGCGCCTGACCCATGCGCTCGTCGAGGGCATCGACGCCTGGATCGTCGAGGACACCGAGGAGGCGCGCCAGGCGGCGAAGCGACCGCTCGACGTGATCGAGGGGCCGCTGATGGACGGGATGAACGTCGTCGGCGACATGTTCGGCTCCGGTCGCATGTTCCTGCCCCAGGTCGTCAAGAGCGCACGCGTGATGAAGAAGGCGGTCGCGCATCTCGTGCCGTACCTGGAGGCGGAGCGCGAGGGAACGCGCCGTCGAGCCGGCACGATCGTGACGGCGACCGTCAAGGGCGACGTCCACGACATCGGCAAGAACATCGTGGGGGTCGTCCTCGGCTGCAACGACTACGAGGTGATCGACCTCGGCGTCATGGTCCCGGCAGCCCGGATCCTCGAGACGGCCGCGGAGCACGATGCCGACCTCATCGGGCTGTCGGGGCTGATCACCCCATCGCTGGACGAGATGGTCCACGTCGCATCCGAGATGGAGCGTCTGGGGATGACGACCCCGTTGCTCATCGGCGGGGCGACGACCTCGCGCACGCACACCGCGGTCAAGATCGCGCCGGCCTATTCGGGGCCGGTCGTCCACGTCCTCGATGCATCGCGTGCGGTCGGCGTCGCCGGGGCATTGATCGACGACGAGCGTCGCGAGGGATACGCCGCCGATGTGCGCGAGCAGTACGAGGCCGTGCGCAGCGATCGTGCGGGCCGCCAGGCGAAGGAGCGCTACCTCACGATCGCCGAGGCGCGCGCCAATCGCGTCCCGATCGACTGGGCGACGGTCTCACCGCCGCGACCGTCGTTCCTCGGGCTCCGGACGTTCGATGCCTACCCGCTCGATGAGCTCGTCGAGCGGATCGACTGGACGCCGTTCTTCGCGACGTGGGAGCTGCGCGGGGCCTACCCCGCCATCCTCGACGACCCGACGGTCGGGGCGGCTGCGCGCGACCTGTACGACGACGCCCGCCGGCTGCTGGACCGCCTCGTCGCCGACGAGCGCCTGCGGGCGGCCGGCGTGGTCGGCTTCTGGCCGGCGAACGCGGACACGGACGACATCGTCGTCTGGCGTGACCAGCATCGGCGCGAGCCACTCGCCACGTTCCGCACGCTCCGCCAGCAGATGGCCAAGACCGACGGCCGCGAGAACGTCGCGCTGGCCGACTTCGTGGCCCCGGTCTCGAGCGGTCTGGCCGATCACATCGGGGCGTTCGCGGTCACGGCCGGCCACGGCCTCGATGGGCCGGACGGCATCGTCGCCGAGTTCACCGAGGCCCACGACGACTACTCGGCGATCCTGGCAAAGGCCCTCGCGGACCGCCTGGCCGAGGCATTCGCCGAGCGACTGCACGAGCGTGTCCGGCGCGAGCTGTGGGGCTATGCGCCGGACGAGACGCTGACCAATGTCGAGCTGATCGCGGAGCGGTACCAGGGCATCCGGCCCGCGCCCGGCTACCCGGCCTGTCCGGATCACACCGAGAAGATGACGTTGTTCGAGCTCCTGGAGGCGGAGGAGCGGGCCGGTATCCAGCTCACCGAATCATGCGCGATGCTGCCCGGCGCATCGGTATCCGGGTACTACCTCTGGAACCCGGCCAGCCACTACTTCGGGGTCGGACGCATCGATCGCGACCAGCTGGAGGACTACGCGGCGCGCAAGGGCGTGCCGATCGCCGAGGCCGAACGATGGCTGGCCCCCAACCTACGGGAGCCGACATGACGCCCGGCGACGCCCGCGTGCGATTCCGCGATCGGCTGGCCTCCGGCCCGTTGCTGGCGGACGGGGCGATGGGCACGCTGCTGTTCAGCCGCGGCATCCCGCAACGCGCGGTGCTGGACGACCTGGTCGCCACGAGGCCGGACCTGATCGGCGCGATCCACCGCGAGTACCTGGCGGTCGGAGCGGACGTCATCGAGACCGCCACGTTCGGGGCGAATCGCGTCCGACTGGCGCCACATGGTCTGGCCGACCGGGCCGGCCGACTGGCCCGGCGCGGCGCGCAACTCGCTCGCGAAGCGCGCGATGTGGCAGGTCGCGACGTGCTGGTCGCGGGGTCCATCGGCCCGCTCGGGGCGCCGACCCGCGAGATCCTCCATCTGTCCGACGCCGCTGTGCGCGACGCATTCCGCGAGAGCATCGAGGGGCTGCTGGAGGGCGGGGTCGACATCTTCTGGTTCGAGACCTTCGTGCTCACCGATCATCTCGCGATCGCGATCGACGAGGCGCGCTCGGTCGCCGCCGACCTTCCGATCGTCGCGCTCCTGACGTTCGGCGAGGCTGTCGCGCTCGCGGACGGGACGGACCCGGCACCGGCGGTTCATGCGCTGGCCGGGCGCGTCGACGTCGACGTCCTGGGCGTGAACTGCGGGGCCGGGCCAGCTGGCTGTCTCGACGCGCTCGTCGCGATGGGTCCGGCGGGGCGGGCGATCCTCCCGAACGCCGGCCTGCCCCAGCGGATCGAAGGCCAGTTCGTCTACGCGGCCGGGCCGGACTACCTCGGGCAGATGGTGGGGGACATGCTCGACGCCGGCGCGGCCATCGTCGGCGGCTGTTGCGGCACCACGCCCGAGCACATCGCTGCGATGCGGGTCGCGATCGATGCGCGGGTGGGTCCTCCGGGCCCAGTGGCGGCCCCCACGACGGCCCCGTCCGCCAGCACGATCCGGGCCGAGGTCGGGGCGTTGGCCGCGACCGATGCGCCGCCGCCCCCGTCGCGGCTCGCGCGTGCCCTGGCCGAGGGTCGGTACGTCCTGTCGGTCGAGATCGATCCGCCCCGCTCGGTTCGCATCGAGCGGACGATCGAGGCGGCGCGCCTGCTCCAGGACGCCGGCGTCGACGCGGTCAACATCAGCGACTCCGCGATGGCCCGTGTCCGGATGGGCGCGCTGGCCGTCGCGTTCGGGATCCAGCACGACCTCGATCTCGAATGCATCGTCCATTTCACGACGCGTGACCGGAACCTCATGGCCATCGAGTCGGAGCTGCTGGGCGCCCACGCCCTCGGGGTCCGCAACATCATCGCCCTGACCGGCGACCCGCCGCGGATCGGTGACCTGCCCGGGGCGACCGGCGTGTGGGACGTCGACTCGATCGGTCTGGTCGAGATCCTCGTTCGTCTGAACCGTGGCGAGGACGCCGCCGGCTCGCCGATCGGACAACCAGCCTCGTTCACGATCGCCTGCGCCCTCGACCCGACCGCCGCCGACGCCGCGACGGAGTGGGATCGGCTGGAGCGCAAGGTCGCGGCCGGGGCGCACGTCATCATGACCCAGCCGCTCTATTCGATCGCGCAGGTCGAGGCGATGTTCAGCGAGGCGTGCCGGCGCTTCGGCCCGGGCGGCTTCCCGCTCCCGGTCCTGCTCGGGGTGCTGCCGCTCCAGTCGGCGCGCCACGCCGAGTTCCTCCACCACGAGGTGCCCGGCATCACGATCCCCGATGCGACGCGCGCCGAATTGCACGGGGCAGGCGATGGTGGCGCTGAGGTGGGTCTGCGGCTGACGGAGGACCTGCTGGTGGCCGTCGGCGAGCGGGTTTCTGGCACCTACATCATGCCGTCATTCGGTCGCTACGAGCAGGCGGCAGAGCTGGTCCGGCGGATCCGGGCGGCGACGCCGGTTCGCGTTGACGCCCCGGCGCGCCGGCTCTAGACTCGATATCCGACGAATTCACTCGGATATACGAGGGGATCGACCCTGACCGCTCCGACCGACAGCACACCCACGCCCGTCGCAACGCCCGTCGCCCGGCCCGCCTATCACGGCTCGGGCGCGGTGTCGTTCTCGACCAAGGGCGAGTACGGCGTGCGCCTGATGGTCCAGCTGGCGCGCCACTACGGGACGGGACCGGCGAGCCTGGCGGGGATCGCCGCGGAAGAAGATCTGCCACGAGCCTATCTCGAGCAGCTCGTCGTCAACCTGCGCGAGGCCGGTCTGGTCGTAAGCACCCGCGGTGCCCATGGCGGCTATGAGCTGACGCGCCCGCCGGCATCGATCGCGATGAGCGAGGTGCTGCGCGCCCTGGAAGGCCCGATCGCCCCGATGTTCTGCGCGACCGACGACCCGGAGCACGCCACGACCTGCGATCGCTCCTCGCGCTGCACCGTCAACATCCTGTGGGTCCGCGTCCGCGATGCGATCACGTCGACCCTCGATTCGATGACCCTCGCCGACCTCGCGCCACCGCGCGTGGTCGCCATCGACGATCCGGAAGGAGCCCTGATCACCACGTGACCGACCAGTCGACCGCCACCACCGACCAGCACCTCGTCATCCGCGGCCTGCGCGTCGCGCCGCTCGGTAAACCCGACCAGGAGATCCTGCAGGGCATCGACCTGACCGTCGGCAAGGGCGAGGTCCACGCGATCATGGGTCCGAACGGTTCGGGCAAAACGACGCTGGCCTACGCGCTGATGGGGCACCCGGCGTATGTCGTCACGGCCGGCGAGGTCCTCTGGAAGGGCCGCGACATCCTCAAGCTGTCGCCCGACAAGCGGGCGCGGCTCGGCCTCTTCCTGGCGTTCCAGTACCCGACGGCGATCCCCGGCCTGTCGGTCGCGTCGTTCATCCGCAGCGCGTTGAACGCCAAGCTCCAGGGCATCGACAAGGACGCCGACATCGACCCGACCGACCCGGTCAAGGGCGGCATCTCGATGCGCGACTTCCGCACCAAGATGCGCGAGAAGATGGCGCTCCTGCGGATGGACGAGGGCTTCGCGTCGCGCTACGTGAACGAGGGCTTCTCGGGCGGTGAGAAGAAGCGGCTCGAGATGCTCCAGATGGCCGTCATCGAGCCCGAGATGGCGATCCTAGACGAGACCGACTCGGGCCTCGACATCGACGCGCTGCGCATTGTCGCCGAGGGCGTCAACGCGATGCTCAACCCGGAGCTCGGCGTGCTGCTCATCACCCACTACCAGCGGCTGCTCAACCACATCAAGCCCGACGTCGTCCACGTCCTCGCCCAGGGCCGCATCGTCAAGAGCGGCGGCCGGGAGCTGGCGCTCCAGCTCGAGGACGAGGGCTACGGCCCGATCCTGCGCGAGGCCGGCCTGGAGGTCACGGCCCCGGACGAGGCGCTCAAGGTCCCGAAGGGCCCCGAGCTCGACCCGGATCTCGACCGCGAGCCCGTGGAGGCTGCCCGCTAGGGCGGGCGCACGGCATTGGCCATCGAGGCGTCCGACCGACCAGCGCTCGACCCGGTCGCGCTGCGGCGCGACTTTCCGATCCTCGACCAGGAGATCAATGGGCATCCGCTGATCTATCTCGACTCCGCCTCGACCAGCCAGAAACCGCGGGTCGTGATCGACGCGGTCAGCGACTACTACCGCGAGTACAACGCGAACGTCCACCGCGGGATCTACACGATCGGCGAGAAGGCGACCGCCGCGTACGAGCGCGCACGTGCCACCGTGGGGCGGTTCATCAACGCGCCGGACAGCCACGAGATCGTCTTCACGCGGAACGCGACCGAGGCGATCAACCTCGTCGCCTACTCGTGGGGCCGGCGCAACATCGCGCGCGGCGACGCGATCGTGCTGACCGAGATGGAGCACCACGCCAACCTCGTCCCGTGGCAGCTCCTCGTCCAGGAGCAGGACGGCGACCTCGAGTTCATCCCCATCACCGACGCCGGAGAGCTCCGGCTCGACGTCTTCGAGGTCCTGCTGCGGCTGCGGCCCAAGCTCGTCGCCTTCACCCAGGTGTCGAACACGCTCGGGACGATCAATCCCGTCCGCGAGATGGTCGACATGGCCCATGCGGCGGGGGCTCTCGTCCTGGTCGACGGCGCGCAGGCCGTGCCGCACATCCCCGTCGACGTGCAGGCGATCGACTGTGATTTCTACGCATTCAGCGGCCACAAGATGCTCGCTCCGATGGGCTCCGGCGCGCTGTGGGCGCGGCGCGAGCTGCTCGAGGCGATGCCGCCGTTTCTCGCCGGTGGCGAGATGATCCGAGAGGTGCACCTGCGCCGGAGCGAGTTCAACGACATCCCATGGAAGTTCGAGGCCGGCACGCCCGCCGTGGGCGACGCGATCGGGCTGGGCGTCGCGGCGGACTATCTGATGGACGTCGGCATGGACGCGGTCCGATCGCACGAGCGCTCGCTCGTGTCGTACGCCCTCGACGTCCTGCCGCGTGAGGTGCCGACGATCGAGCTGTACGGGCCGATGGACCCGGACCGCCGGGGCGGCGTCATCCCGTTCAACCTACCGGGCATCCATCCGCATGACGTGGCCCAGGTGCTCGACCGGTACGGGATCGCGGTGCGGGCGGGTCACCACTGCACGATGCCGCTCCACGAGCGGCTGGATCTCGCGGCCACCGCCCGGGCGAGCTTCAGCGTCTACACGACGACCGATGACGTCGACAAGCTCGCCAGCGGCCTGCGCGAAGTGGAGCGCGTCTTCAAGGCCTAGGCCGCCGGCGAGTCGCCGCCGGGAGCACGACCCCTCAGTGGATCCGAACGCCCTGGCGGTCGAGCTCGGCCTGGACCTTGCTCACATCCAGCCGGTCGAGCGGCTGATCGAGGCGTAACGAGACCGCCGCCGCGACGCCCGCTCCCTGACCGCTGACGGTGCAGCACATCATGTTCCGCACCGACGCGTGCGAGACCTTGTCGCCCCCGATCGATCGCCCGGCCACGATCAGACTGCCGACGCCCTTGGGCACGAGCGCGCGATACGGCACCTGGAAGTAGCGTCCGGTGGTCGGCAGGATCAGGACGCCGTAGCCGTCGATGAACTCGGGGAAGATCCCGATCGCGTCGTTGAACCGGGCCTGCTCGCGGACGTCGGTCTCGGTCAGGTTGTACTGCGCGTCGATCTTGCGGGTGTCGCGGATGCCGATGGTCATCCCGAAGTTGCGCAGCGTCGCATCCTCGCAGCCGGGCATGAAGGCGCGCAGGGCGTCGATCGCGTGCATCGCCTGCTTGCGGCCCTCGATCTCGCCGCGGGTGAGGTCGTCCGCGCTCGTGCCGTCGACGCCGGCGAGGTGGATGAGGTTGAGGTACGTCAGGTCGCCCTGGTCGCTGATCGTGCCCCACGTGCCGGCGAGCGTGATGAGGTTCTTCGGGATGAGGCCGGCCTCGACCGCCTGCCTGAACGGCTTGCGCAGGAACGGCGAGAACAGCTCGTCCTCCTTGCCGGTCGTCTCGATGTCCCACTCCGCATTGCCCGCCCAGTCCCGGTAGGTCTGCGGATCGGCCTTCACGGCGTCGAGGAAGCGGCCCTTGTTCACCCCGGTCATCGAGAACATCACCGACGCCGCGAGCATCTCCTCGCGCGGCGTCGTGCGGAACGGCGCGCCGGCACGGGCCGCCACGTCGGCATCTCCCGTGGCATCGACGACGCGCTTCGCGATGACGGCCTCGCGGCCGGACTTGCTCTCGGTGATGACGCCGCGGACGGCGCCGTCCTCGACGATCGGTGCGACGGCCAGTCGGTGGAGCATCGGCGTGATCCCGGCCTCCTCGACGAGGACGTCGGCGACGTACTTGAACCGCTCCCCGTTGATGCCCATCGACAGCGACTGACTCTCCGGGCTCGCCGCGCCCATCGCTGCCGCGCGCTCCTCCAGCTCCCTGTCCGATGCCCTCGCCTTCGACCGTGCTCCTCGTGGCGGTACCAGCCGATGCTCTCGACGCCGACCTGGGTCATGTTCCCGCCGAAGCAGCCGTACCGGTCGAGCAGGGTCGTCCGAGCACCGGCCCGCGCGGACGCCAGTGCCGCCGAGAGACCGCCGGGGCCGCTGCCGACGACGAGCACGTCGGTCTCGTGGACGACGTCGACCTCGCGGGCCGCCTCGAGGATCCGGGTCACGACGCCTCGGCGGGGGCCACGGCGCAGGGGCGAGGCGGCCACGACGCCGCGTCCCCGGCATCGGGGACCGCGAAGACCGGCGACGGCGCGAATGTCACGGCGACGACCGTCCCGGGCGCCAGCTGCCCGGCCTCCTCGACGTCGGTCTGGACGCCGACCAGTTCGCCCGTCGGGAGCTCGACCTGGACGCGGCTCACCGAACCGAGGAAGCTCACCGCGAGCACGCGTGCCGGACCACTCGCGTCGGGGGCGAGGCGGATCGCCTCCGGGCCGGACGAGCGCGATGACCGGACCCGAGGTCGCCGACCCGTCGAGGAGCGGCACGCGCTGGCCGATCAGATCGACGGCGCCGTCGCGCGCGATGCCCCGGATCCGATTCGTGAGGCCCACGAACTCGGCCACGAAGCGCGGTGCGTGGCCGGTCGTACAGCTCGGACGGCGGCGCGATCTGCTCGAGATGCCCGGCCGACATGACGCCGACGCGGTCGCCCAACGCAAGCGCCTCCTCCTGGTCGTGGGTCACGAACAGCGTGGTCGTGCCCGACCGCGATCTGGATCCGCCGGATCTCCTCGCGGAGCTGCCGGCGGACCTTCGCGTCGAGCGCCGAGAGCGGCTCGTCGAGGAGCAGCACCTTGGGGCTGGATGGCGAGCGCCCGCGCCAGCGCGACGCGCTGCTGCTGGCCGCCGGACAGCTGGTACGGATACCGGCCGCCCTGGGCGAGCAGGCCGACGAGCTCGAGCATCTCGTCCGCGCGCCGCCGCCGGCCCTGGCCGTCCATCCCGCGCAGTCGAAGGCCGTAGGCGACGTTGTCCCGGGCGGTCATGTTCGGGAACAGGCTGTAGGCCTGGAACACCATCCCCATGTCGCGCCGGTTGGCCGGCACGTTCGTGATGTCCTTGCCATCGACGAGGATCCGGCCGCTGTCCGACTCATCGAGACCGGCCAGGGCGCGCAGCGCGGTGGTCTTGCCGCAGCCCGACGGGCCGAGCAGCGCGACCAGCTCGCCCGGGCGCGAGCTCCAGGGTCAGCCCGTCGAGCGCGCGGACCGCTCCGTACGAGCGATGCAGTTCGAGCAGCTGGACGGCGACGCCCGCCCGGGTGCCCGTCGCCGCGGCGGCAGGAGCGGTGGTCATGGGGCAAGCACCTCCGCGAGCGGCTCTTCGGCCGTGCGTCGCCGCTCCGAGCCGAGGATGGCGATGGCCAGGACGAGCAGGAACGCGAAGATCAGGGCGGCGAGCGAGACCGCGACGGCGACGAACGCGTCCCGCTTGCCGAGCAGGTTGATCACCACCTGCAGCGTGTCGTAGTTGAGCAGCGACGAGATCGTGAACTCGCCCAGCACGAGCGCGACGGAGATGACCGCGGCCGACAGGATCGCGCCGCGGAGGTTCGGTGCGATGACCTGGAAGATGACCCGCGGCCAGCTTGCGCCGAGGCTGCGCGCCGCCTCGGCGAGCGTCGGGACGTCGATCGACTTCATCCCGGCGTCGATCGCCCGGTGGGCGTATGGCAGCACGAGGATGATGTCGATGAAGGCCAGCGTCAGCGGGTTCCCGCGTGTCGCCCGGCTCAGGATCGAGTAGATCGGCACGATCCCGACGACCAGCACCACGGCCGGGATTGCCAGCGGCAGCAGGCACAGGAACTCGACCGCACGCTTCAGCCGCGGGACCCGGATGTAGGTCCAGGCCATCGTCGGCACGAGCAGCAGCACCATCCCGACGGCGGTGAGGGCGGCGATCGCGATCGTGATGATGATCGCCTCGACGAGGTTCGGGTCGTCCGCGATCGCGATCCACGCATCGAGCGAACGCGTCCCGAAATCGCCCGCGGGTCGAGAACTCGGCCATCGCGATAGCGGCAGGAGGAGGTAGCCGCCGACGAGCACGAGCAGCGCCCAACGTGCGAGCTTGTGCCCGAGCGGCTTCCGTCTCACCGGAGCCACCGTGCCGGCTCGGCGCTGCACGACTGCGTACAGCCCCATGACGACGACGACCACGACGATCATCCCGAGCGCAAGGGCCTTGCCGATGTTCTCCTGTCCCAGGGCGACCTCGCTGGTCAGCGCCTCACGGATCTGGAGCGGCACGATCGGGCTGCCCTGGCTGACCAGGGCCGCGGCGGTGGCGTAGGCGGAGAACGCGTTCGCGAACAGGAGCAGGACCGCCCCGAGGATGCTCGGGGCGAGGATCGGCCCGCCGACGTGCCGCCAGAACGACCCGCTGGAGCCGCCCAGGCTGGCCGATGCGTCGTACCACTCCTGGCGGAGCCCGTCGAGGGCTGGCAGGAAGACGATGACCATCAGCGGGATCTGGAAATAGGTGTAGACGAGCGTCAGGCCCGTCATCCCGTACAGCCACGTGCTGTCTTCGGTCAGGTTGATGCCGACCGAGTCGCGGAGGGCCATCGTCACCAGGCCGTTGAAGCCGAAGGCGGCCAGGAACGCGAAGGCCAGCATCACGCCGCCGAACTGCGCGAGCACGCCGGACGCGGCGATCACGAACTGGCGGAGCGCGCCGCCCGGCCCGCCGCTGGCGACGGCCCAGGCGAGCAGCCCGCCCAGCACCGCTCCCACCAGCGCCGTCACCAGCGATAGCTGGATCGACCGGCCGAACGCCTGGAGGAACCGCGGCTCGGTGAGCACGGTCCGCAGGTTGTCGAGGGTCAGGCCGCCGCCCTCGGTCTGGAAGGCGCCCAGCACCACGATGAGCGTGGGCAGCAGCAGGAACAGCGTGACGTAGCCGAAGAACGGGAGCATCGGGAGGTAGACCGTCGCGCGCCGTGGGCGCTCGGAACCGGCCCCGCCCGTGGCGAGGCCGGTTCCCGCTCGCTTCCCCGATGCGACGTCGGTCGTCATCGTTCGTGCTCATCCCAGGCGATGCCGGGACGACTACGGCAGCTCGATGCTCCAGTTGGCGGTGAGGTACTCCGAGGCCTTCGTGACCTGGTCCTGGGTCAGGACGATGGGTGTCCCTTCCGCCTGGGCAAGCTTGCCAAGGGCCTCCTGGTCGATGGTGCCGTCGGCGACCATCTTCTCCTGGAGGACAGGCCGGGCGAAGCCCTTGAGCCACTCGTTCTGGGCTTCCGGGGTGTACAGGAACTCCTGCCACAGCCGGGCGGCCGCAGGATGCGGCGCGTCCTTGTTGATCGCCTGCAGGTAGTACGCGGCGACCGGGTCGGCATCGGTCGGGACCGACAGCTTCCAGTCGATGCCCTGGCCGGTCAGCTCGCTTGTCAGAGCAGCGTTGTTGTATTCCCAGTCGATCACGCAGGGCGTTTGGCCCGACGTGATCGTGGCCGGGGTGGGGTCGACAGGAAGGAGGTTGCCGGCGGTGTTCAGCTCGTTGAAGAAGTCGACGCCCGGCTTGATGTCGTCCGCCGACCCACCGTTGGCGAGCGACGCCATGACCACGCCGTGCATGCCGGCCGATGCGGCCTTCGGGTTGCCGTTCAGGGCGATCATGCCCTTGTACTCGGGCTTCAGCATGTCCTTGACGGTCGCGGGCGGGGCGACCTTGTTGGCATCGCAGCCGATCGACATGAACCCGGCGTAATCACTGACCCACAGTCCGGTGGACTCCTTGAGATTGGCCGGGATGTCGGCCCACGATGCGACCTGGTACGGCGCGAACACATCCAGGTTCGCGAGGGCGACGTTGACACCGAGGTCGAACACGTCGGGTGCCTTGTCGGTGCCCGCGTTGTTCTTGGCGGCGTCGATCTCTTCCTGGCTGTTGGCGTCCGGCTGCTGCTCGTCGACCGTCAGGCCGTACTTGGCCTTGAAGGCCGCGATGACGCCCTTGTAGTTGGCCCATTCGGGCGGAAGGGCGATGACGTTGAGCTTGCCTTCGGCCTTCGCGGCCGTGACCAGGGCGTCGATGCCGCCCACCGCCGCGGCGTTGGTCGCAGTCTTGGCGGCATTCGAGCCGCCAGATCCGGCGCTGCACGCGGCAACGACGATTGCCATGGCGGCCACCGCGACGATGGCGCCCGATCTCATCCTGGGCATGACCTCACTCCTCATACCGAATCGTTGCCGCATCCGGCCGATGCCCGTCGTCTGCACCTCGACGCAGTGACTCCGGTCGGGACCTCCACATGACGCTATGATCGGCCGCGCGTAACCTCCCCAGCGGACTGCGTCATCACGCCTGCTCGCGGTCTTCGACGACGGCGAGCGTTCGCAACGTAGCAGCGCGCCAGTGGCGTCCGCAAGGTCGGCGCGTCAGGGGATACGGTCTGTTAACGACTTGTTGTGCTTGCGCAAACGGCACAGCTCAGCCCGGCGCCAGCGACCTCCACATGTCGAGCGCCCACTGCCAGTCGGCCGGGTCGTCGAACTCGATGCGGATCGCGGCGCCGGAACCGGTGACCGCGGAGTAGCCCTCGAGCACGCCGACCTCCACGCCCGACGACGCGTCGGTCATCAGCCGGGCGCGGCCGAGGACGCCGCCCGGCATGATGGGCGATCGCATCGGGCCCGAGGTCGACCGCGAACTGCTCGATGAACGCCTGCGCCGACATCGGCGCGCCGTCGGCGGTCGCCGGTCGTCGTCGCCGCCAGCGTGATGCTCCGGCCGGCGCCGCCTGCCCACCACTCATCCGGCGTTCGCCGCTCGGCGTACTCGCCCGGGACCTCGAGTGACCAGTTCTCGTGGGTGATCCTGACCGGGTCGCGCCGATAGCCGACCGGCGGAGCCGGCTCGGGCTCCTTGGTCGCCTGGGTCGCGGCCTGGCGGGCCATCGGATCGTCGACGCCGCGCAGCGCGGTCAGCTCGGTCCAGGCGTGCCACGGGTAGGGCGAGATCCGGGTCGATCGGGTAGGCGCGCGACGAGCAATCGGTGGACCTCGTCGAACAGGTCGGCCTCGCCCTCCATCGCCGGGGTTCGCCAGCGCACCTCGAGCCACATCAGGACGAGCGCGCGGTTCAGCAGGTAGCTGGCGTCGGTCGCGTCCGCCCACCACGGCGTGATGTCGAGCGCCACCCGCGGGTCGGCGATGGCCGCCTCGAGCCAGGCCTCGTCGCGCGGTCCCATGACGGTGGCGAGCGCCGGTCGGTCGCGAAGCGGGGTCCCGGCGGGATCCCGAGCGGGACGCCGCGCTCGCCGCGGCCGGACCTTGACGCGGGCCCGCGACAGCCGTGGCCCGAGCCAGCCGAGGTAGAGCCGCTCGACGTCCGGCGCGGTCGGCGAACGCCGTCGCGCCGTCGCCGTCGGTCCAGTCGATCCCGATCTCGGTCCCGAGGCGCTCGAGGATGCGGCCGACGAAGCGGTGGTAGCCGGGCCCGACGACGCCGGTATCGCCGGTCACGCGCTGACGCGCCCTGGTCCGACGGCGGTCAGCACGAGCGGCGGACCGCCGGGTGGAGGTCGACCGCGAGCGCGGTCTCCCCGGAGGCGAGGGTCCGCTGGTGGGTCGACCGCACGGCGTCGGCGTACTCGCCGGTCAGCCAGACCGCGGCATCGGCGAGCAGGCGGTCGCCGGCGGGCAGGCGCGGGATCAGGCCGCGCTTCTGCGCCATGCCGCCGAGCGCCACACCGAGAGCGTCCGACGAGGTTCGTCGTCACCGAACCCCGACGATAGCCCCGAACGGCCGCCGCGAGGCTCGCCGGTTGGTACCAGCGAGCCCGCCCAACGGTCCGTTGCGGGGACGCACCTCGCGCGGCGCGGCGCATGTCGCAAATGATCCCGACCCCGCTGGTCGGGATTGGATCTTCGCGCTACACTCGATGCGCCGATGGACGATCTCTACCGCGACTACATCCTCGAGCACTACCGCCGGCCCCACAACTTCGGGGTGATCGAGGATGCCGACGCGTCGCTACGAGGGTTCCAACCCGCTGTGTGGCGACCGGATCACGCTGATGCTCGGCGTCAAGGACGGCGTCGTCGACCGCGTCGGCTTCACCGGCCGCGGCTGCGCCATCAGCCAGGCGAGCGCCAGCCTCCTGACCGACGAGATCAAGGGCAAGCCGCTGAAGGACGTCGTCAGGACGGAGCGCGAGCTCGAGGCCACGCTCAGGCGCTCTCCGACCACCTCCGAGATCGCCGCGGCGCTCGGCGTGAGCATCGAGGCCGTCCGGGAAGCGAGAGCGGCGGCGCACGCGCGGAGTCCCGAGCTGCTCGAGCAGCCGGTGAGCAGCGGCCAGCCCGAAGGCCGGCGTCGAATCGACCGCTTCCAGATCGAGGAGGCCGGATTCAGCGCAGCCGAGGACGCGGCCACGCTCGCGAGGCTGCTCCCTCACCTCGAAGACCGCGAGCGCGAAGCGCTCCGTCTGCGCTTCGAGGAGGACCTCACGCAGACCGAGATCGGCATGCGCATCGGCTGCTCGCAGATGCACGTCTCACGCCTGATCCGCGGCGCCGTCGCACGGCTCACGGCCGTGCACGAAGCGCAGTCGCAATCGCGGTCGGCGCCAGTCCCCGGTGTGAAGTCCGCGGCGTGACAAGCCATTCTGGGCCGGGGGCTTTTCTCGCCATGGACGCCAACTCACCGGGGCTTGGATCTCGCCCCCCGCTGACTGGGTAGGGCCGAGCGATGGCCACAGCAGACAGCCAGCCGCCGGCCGTGGGCGCGCGCGCCGCTCGTACCGGCGAGGACGGCGCGCGGCCGCACGGGGACGCGGCGATGCCCGGCTGGTATCGGACCGCGGCCGCCGCGAGCTGGCGCTTCCTGGCCATCGCCGGCGCCGTGTTCGTCGTCATGTACGCGCTGGTGCACTTGCGCGTGATCGTGCTCCCGATCATCGTCGCCGCTGCTCGCCAGCACGCTGCTGCTCCCGGTCGTGCGCTGGCTGAAGGATCCACCGCGTGCCAGACGGGCTCGCGGCCGTGATCGCCATGCTCGCGGCGGTGCTCGCCCTCGCCGCGGTCCTCACCGCGATCGCGCCCTGGCTCGCCCGCCAGTTCGGCGACCTGCCGAGCCCAGGCCGAGGACGGCGTGCGCCAGGCCACCGACCAGCTCGCCAAGCCCCCGTTCAACCTCAGCGAGCGCGAGATCCGCGCCCGCGTGGACGAAGGCCTCACAGGGGCTGCGCGAGAACAGCGGCCCACTCGCGCGCGGCCTTGAGCTCCGGCGCGATCCTCCTCGGCGAGGTGCTGACCGGCCTGATCGTTGCCGTGCTGCTGTGCTTCTTCCTGCTCAAGGACGGCGCGCAGATATGGGCGTGGGTGGTGCGGCCTCTTCCGACGAGCGCAGCCGGCACCCACGCGGACGAGGTCGGCACGCGCGTCTACACCGCGCTGGCCGGCTACGTCCGCGGGATCACCCATGGTCGGCCTCGTCGACGCCATCCTGATCGCGATCGCGCTCCCCCACTCATCGGCGTCCCGCTCGTCGTACCGCTGGCCGTCATCACGTTCTTCGCCGCGTTCGTGCCGCTGATCGGCGCATTGAGTAGCCGGACTGCTCGCCGTGCTGATCGCGCTCGTCTCCGGCGGCACGGTGGACGCGCTGCTCGTGCTCGGCGCGATCGTGCTCGTCCAACAGGTCGAGGGCCATCTCCTCTACCCGCTGCTGATGTCGCGCGCCGTGCACCTGCATCCCGCCGTGATCGTCGTCGCGCTCGCAGCCGGCGGCATCCTCGCCGGCATCGTCGGCGTCTTCCTCGCGGTCCCCGTGGCAGGCATCGCCTCAGTGATCCTGCAGTACGCCCAGGACCGCCCGGCACCGGACTCACCACTTACCGACGACGCGCCCGCGGTAGCGGGCTGACGCGCCGCGAGCCCTTCAAACGCCTGGGGAGACCGAAGGGACCAGGACTGCGCGGGCTCCCGGCTGCCAAAACCTCCGGCTGGCCCGCATCGCAGGTGTACCCCCCCGGTCGCCCCGGCACGTAACCGCGGCGACGATCATCGTGGGTGGGCGCGAGTGACTGACGTAGCGAAGTGCAGATGTCAGGGGCTTGTGGTCTGCCGCGCGGCTTTGCCCTTAGAGGGCTTTTGTGATGCGCGCCCCGGTGTCGCGCTCGCGCCCGCTTTGCTCGCTGCCAGTCGCCCACCGTGCGCTCGAGGCGCTGGGCTTGGAGGGCGAGTTCGCGTTCGGCGGGGCGCATCGCCTTGTTGGTCGACCAGACGTCGCGGCCGCCTTGCCAGCGTGGGGCGCCCGCGGTGAGCTCGAGGCGTCGCATCTTCTTGGTCTAACGAGGGCTGGGCGAAGGCGTAGTCCTCACCGCGGGTGAGCAGGCACCAGAACAGGCACGCGAGCTGCGGGCTCAGGCCACGATCGCGATCGAGTGCCCGCGCTTGGCTTTGATGCGCGCGTAGAACGCGGCCATCGGCCCGGGCTGGCGAACCGTCGACCAGCACGCCTCCACGAGCGCGTGCCTGGCGCTGTTGGACCCTTGTTTTGAGATATGGCCGTGGTTGGCGGGCCCCGCGCCAGACTGGCGGACGCGTAGGGTCCAGGCCGAGGTAGGCGGTCAGCTAGCGCCGATCGCCGAAGCGGCGGATGTCGCCGACAGCGGCCATGAAGGTTGCCGCGACGATGACGTTGACGCCGGGAACGGTCATCAGCCGCTTGACCTCGGGCCATCCCAGCGCCTCAGCGGCGAACGAGCTGGTCAACCTGCGCGATCTCCGTGTCGAGGAAGTCGACCTGGCGCAGGCCAGCGTCGACGGTTTCGCGCTCGAAGACCGCCAGCTGCTGGTCAGCCAGCCAACAGCGGCCCTTCACGCCGAACAGGTCCGCGGCCGGCGGGCGGTCTTTGAGGCAGCGCATCAAGACGGCGTGGATCTCGTTCTTAGCCCGGGAGCGCCGCCGGACCAGCTGCGCGCGGCGCGCCAACCGGCGGCGCATCACCCTGACGCACTCATCGGGCGCCCACACCCCGTCGAGCTCGCCCGCCCAGAGCAGCTTGGCCAACGTCCGAGCGTCAAGGCGGTCGGTCTTGGCCCGCGCCTGTCGGATGCCGGTGTCGTTGGGCGAGACGACGATCACCCGCGCGACGTGCGCTTCGAGGATCCGCGCGATCGCCCACGCGTTGCCCGTCACCTCCAACGCCACCCAGTCGCGCTCGTTCCAGGCTCTGCGCGAA